>NZ_JBNHGO010000001.1:0-2234717 GCF_059091365.1 Arthrobacter sp. MDT2-34-1 | reverse complement strand
GGGCCCACCTCCAACGGGCCGTTTACTTTCCCGGGGGCGCACCCCCCCCCCCCCCCCCGCCGGGGGGGCGCGCCCCAATAGGTGCGCGCCGCCGTCGTCGTCTGGGGTGTGGGGCCGGTCAGGCGCTCTTGCCGTACAGCTTGCGGTAGCCGTGCAGGGTCGTGAAGAACGGGGAAGGCTCCAGCGTCGGATCTCCGGTATAGCCGAGTTCCTCGGCCACCGAGGCGAACGGCGAATAGGGCGAGTCGCTCTCCTGCAGGCCGCCCTCCACGGAGCGGCGCGCGGCGGCGCGGACCCGGGCCTCGATGTCCAGGCTCTCCTGCAGGGCCTGTCGGGCCGTGCCGGCGTCCATCCCGATGTCGAAGGGCACGCCCTCGGTGTTGCGGTAGGGGTGGCCAAGGTACAGGCGGTTGGGACGGATTTCGTCGCGCAGGTAGCGGAGGCTGGCACGGTAGGCGTCCGGATCCTCATACCCCGGGAAGTGGTTGGCGGCGCCGTGGACCTGGACGGAGTCGCCGACGAACACGGCGTCCTGCCCGTCCACCACGTAGGCCACGGAGCCGGCGGTGTGGCCGGGGATGTGGTGCACGGAGACCGTGACGTCCCCGCCAAGGCTGAGGGTTTCGCCGCCCTCCAGGAGCATGTCCGGTTCCATCTCGCCCGAGATGGCATGCCCGGCCGCCTTCGTCTGCTCCTCGACGGCGTTCGGGTTGTCGAGGTACTGCCGGCGGACGTCGAGGTAGTTCTGCACGTGCGCCTGCCGGGAGCGCAGCAACGGGGCGTCCGCCCGGTGGATGACGACCCTCGCCTTCCGGCCGGTGAGCTCCCAGAGGGCGTGGGCACCGCCGAGGTGGTCGATGTGGCCGTGGGTCAGCAGGATCCACTTGACGTCCTCGATGCGCCGGCCCAGCTTCTCCAGCTCCGGCGCCATGCCCTCGACCGGTGACGTGGTGATGCCCGTGTCGACGATGGCCGGCTCGGGCGCGTCGATGAAGAAGCTGTAGAGACCGAAGCGGCCCCAGGGCGAGACCAGCGGATGGATGGTCACTTCTTGCGTCATTGTTCTCTCCTCGGCTCCGGGACCCGTTCCCGGTCCTGATGGTACGGCTCGACAGCGCGGACCCTTGCCCTCGCGCGGCCTTTCCGCGCCGCGGCCCGGGCCTGGTCACCATCGTTTGCACGGCACTTTATTATAATAATATAATTGAGCGTGGCTCCGGAGAGCGCGCCTGCCAGCGGGACACCTGGCACTCGAACGTCAACAAGGAAGTGCACACATGACTGATTTCACGACGTGGAATGCCGGTGGGGAGACGATCAAGATCCGCAAGGACCTGCGGATCCCAATGCGGGACGGCGTTGAGCTCGCCGCGGACACCTACCAGGGCCTGGAGGACAAGCCCCGGCCGGCGCTGGTGGCCCTGAGCCCGTACGGCAAGGAGCTGCAGGCGCTGGCGCTGACCACTCCCCCGCAGCGGCGTCCGAGCCCGATGTGGGACGGCTGCATCGAGGCCGGCGACATCGCCCGCATCGTCAAGGAGGACTACGTCCACGTGATCGGCGACCTGCGGGGGTCCGGCGACTCCGGCGGCGAACACATCGGCAACTACAACGCCGGCGGCGTATCGCTGGGCCAGGATGCGTACGACTTCATCGAATGGGTTGCCGAACAGCCGTGGTGCGACGGCAACGTCGGCATGGTCGGCATCTCCTACTTCGGCTCCATGCAGGTACTGGCCGCGGCCGAACGCCCGCCCCACCTGAAGGCGATTTTCGTCAGCGGCGGCCACTACGACTTTTACGAAACCACCTACCACGGCGGCATCATGTGGTTCATGCCCCGCGCCGCCCGCGAAGGCCGCGGCGGAGACTCCGGTTGGGCCTTCACCGACGGCGTCAAGTCCCGCATGATCGAAAAGTACTCGCCCGAGGAGCTCAAGAAGCTGGTCGCCAAGCGCCTCGAGGACCCGGACGTTGCCGCCTGGCCGAACCTGGTCCACGTGCTGCATTACCCCAAGAACCACGAAGCCTGGTTCGACATCGTTATGAACGAGCTGGACGGCGAGTGGTACGAGGAGCGCAACCCCATCACGCTCGCTCCGAACATCGACATCCCGGTCTGGCTCCAAATCGACCAGGGCCGCGGCTGGACCATGGACGGCACCATCGAGCTGTACAACTCGCTCAAGGGACCCAAGAAGCTGACCATCGGCCCCTACCCGCCCATGCAGTCGCGCCCGTTCATCGAGGAGCACGACAAGATGTTCCGCTGGTACGACTACTGGATCAAGGGCATCGACAACGGCGTGATGGACGAGCCGGCCGTGAGCGTTTTCGTCGAAGGTTCCCGCGAGACCGTCGAGGCGGACCAGTGGCCGCCGAAGGAGATCGAGTACACCTCCCTCTACCTTCGTCCGCGCCACAAGCTGTCCGCCGAGCCGGAGTTGATGGGCGTGGAGTATGCGGCCCCGGACGGCTTCTACCAGGCGCCCCTGACGGTGACCGACAAGGTGGAGATCCTCAGCTGGAGCACCGGGCCGTTCGAAGAGGACACGGAGATGATCGGCACCGGCGCCGCGCACATCTTCGCCGAGATCGACCAGCCGGACTCGAACTTCATCCTGCGCCTGTGGGACTACGCCCCGAATGGCAAGCGCCAACTGATCACCACCGGCTACCTCAAGGCCTCGCACCGCGAGCTGGACGAGGAGCGCACCAGCGAGGGCAGCCCGATCCACCCGCACACCCGTGCCGTGCCGGTGGAGCCGGGGAAGATCGAGGAGTATGTCCTGCGCCTCTACCCGTTCGCCAACACCTTCAGGCCGGGACACCGGCTGGTGGCCGAGCTTTCCAACGGCGAGCCGCTGGCCGACGAGCACAACGCACTGCTGCCTCCGGACGCCTTCCACCTCCCGGTGGGACGCCCGGTGACGCACAAGATTTACCGCGACGCCGCACACCGGTCCCGGCTGGTCCTGCCCTTCACCGCCCGCAAGGCCGAGGATGGGGCGAACTAACGCGACGGCAGCCCCGACCGGCGGCCGGGCGCCCTCGAGGTGCCCCCGAGGCTTCCCCGGCCGTGGTGATCAGCGATCCTGAACGTCACGGCCGGAGGTGCCCGGCGCACCTCTTATCCTTGGGTAATGGAAACAACCGAGGGCGGCACGGCCCGGAAAGCCGTCGAGGACAACCGCGATCTGGCGGTGGCCTTGATCGACATCTCCTCCGATGTCCGCCGAAAATCCCACGAGAATTCCGGCGTCCCGTTGCTGCCCAACGGCATGGTGGACATCATGCGGGTCATCGAAGCGCACCCGGGCATAACCGTGGCCGAGGTCGCTTCCAGGCTTGACCGCCAGTTCAGCAACGTGAGCACCCAACTGCGTGAACTGGTGGCCCGCGGGCTCGTGACGCGCAGGCGCGACGAGGCGGACAAGCGCTACGTGACGCTGCACCCCACCGACGAGTCCCAGCGGATCAGGATCATGCTGGAAACCGCGTGGGCGGAAACCCTGGGGACGGCGGCCGCCAGGCTACACCCCGGGGAACAGGAACAGATCGCGGCGAGCCTGCCCGCCCTCCAGCGCCTGGCGGCGCTGATCAACGAGCCGGACCAGCGCTGAACCGTCGGCCAGCCGCGCTTTTCTTTTTCGGTATACTTATACTTTTGTAAGTATTAGCGGCGCACCTGTCTGCCGCACCCCACAAACAGAAAAGGTGGCCATGAAAGACGTCCTAGAGGAGAAAATTCCGCCCGGAGAGGTGGAGGCGGCAGAGGCCGTGGAGCCCGAGAGGATCTCGCCCAAGCGCATCGCCGCCGTGATCACCGCCTTGGTGCTGTCAGCGCTGATCATGATCCTCAACGAGACCGTGCTGACGGTCGCACTGCCCGACCTGATGGCGGACCTGGGCGTCCAGGCCACCACGGCGCAGTGGTTGACCACGGGCTTCATGCTCACGATGGCCGTTGTCATTCCGACCACCGGCTTCATGCTTCAGCGGTTCACCACGAAGAGCCTCTTCATCAGTGCGATGCTGCTCTTCATCCTCGGCACGGCGCTGGCGACCATCGCCCCGACGTTCGCGGTGCTGCTCATCGCGCGCATCGTCCAAGCGGCCGGCACGGCCATCATTCTGCCGCTGCTGATGACCACCACGCTCACCTCCGTGCCGGTCCGGCACCGCGGCACCGTCATGGGCCTCAACTCCGTGGTCATCTCCGTGGCTCCGGCCATCGGCCCCACCCTCTCCGGCGCCGTCATCAACTCCTTGACGTGGCGCTGGGTCTTCGGCCTGATGGTGCCGGTGGCCATCATCGTCTTCCTCTTCGGCGTCATTGCCATCAAGACCGGCAAGGAGACGCGCAAGGCTCCGCTGGATGTCCTCTCGGTCATCCTCTCCGCCTTCGCCTTCGGCGGCATCGTCTATGCGCTGTCCTCGATCGCCGACCTGATGGCAGGTTCCTGGGCCCCGGGCGTGGCATTGGTCGTCGGCGCCGTCGCGCTGGTCCTTTTTATTCAGCGCCAGCGTGCCCTGCGCAAGACAGAGTCGGACCTGCTGGACCTTCGTCCGTTCAAGGTGCACAACTTCCGCATCTCGGTCATCATCGTGATGATCGCCATGGCCACCATGCTGGGCACGGTCATGGTGATGCCGATCTTCATGCAGAACGGCATGGGCCTGAGCACGTTGACCATCGGCCTGGCCCTCCTGCCCGGCGGCCTGATCCAAGGGATCGTGTCCCCGCTCGTCGGCCGCCTTTACGACAAGGTGGGCCCCCGGCCCATCGTCATTCCCGGCGCCTTCCTGCTGGCCGGCGGGCAGTGGCTGCTGGGCAGCGTCCATATTGATACCCCGGTGCCGACGATCGTCGTCTTCCATACTGTGTTCTGCGTCGGCATGGCCATGCTGATGACTCCGCTGATGACCGTGGCCCTGGGCGCCCTGCCGCGTGAGCAGTACGGCCATGGCAGCGCGATCATGAATACCCTGCAGCAGTTGGCCGGCGCCGCGGGTACCGCGGTTCTCGTTGCCGCCATGACCATCGGCACGGCGGCGGCAGCCGCCGGCGGCATCGCGGCGAACGTCGCCCTGGTTGACGGCGTCCGGGTCGCCTTCACGGTCGGCGGCATCCTCGGCCTCGTGGCCGTCGTGTGCGCACCGTTCGTTCGGCGCCTGCAGGAGAACACCGGCCACTAAGGCCCGGTTGCCCCGCCCGCACGCAAAGAGGAAGCCGGCCACCCCAAGGGATGGCCGGCTTCCTCTGTCTCGGTCGCGGCGCTGCGGGATGCTACCCGGCCGTGCGCGATGCCGCTGCTTCCGGTTCGGTTTCCTTGACGCCGTGCAACCCAAAGAAGCTGAGCAATGCCGCGGCCAGGGCCGCGATGGCAACCACCAGGAAGGCCTGCGTGAATCCGCTGCCCAGGGCCTCGAGGGCGAACTGGCTGCCGCCCGATCCGGGAACGCCCTCGGGGATGCTGTTGAGCGCGATCGGACCGCCCGCTTCCGCAATGCCCATCGCCGGACCCAACTGGTCCGGAGCCAAACCGGAGGTCTGCAGGGAGGTCATGAGTTTTCCGCCGGCGGTGGAGAGGGCAATGGCGCCCACCAGCACCGGTCCGAGCGCAAACCCGAGGTCGCGCAGGAGGTTGGTGGTGGCGCTGGCCATGCCGGTCATCTCCCGAGGCACCGAGTTAACGGCAATAGCGGTCATCGGGCTCAGCGTGAAGGCGAAACCAAGTCCGACCAGCAGGGACGGCAGGATGAAAGCGGTCACGTCGCGGCTGGTGACATCGGCAGTGGAGTTGATCAATGCGCCGGCAGCCATGGCCAGGAATCCGAACGTCATCAACCAGCGGGATGAGACGCGGGCCTGCAGCCGGGACAGCACGGGGATCAGCACGAAGGCGGGCCCCTGCAGCAGCAGGAACAGCAGGCCGAGGTACAGCGGGTTCTGGTGCTGGACCGGCCCTAGCCACATGCTTGTGGAGAAGCAGGCACCCAGGAAGGCGAACATGCCGACCACGGCCACGATCGACGCGATGGCGAACTGGCGGTTCAGAAACAGCCTCAGCTCCAGCAGCGGGGACTCGACTCGCAGTTCGATGGCCACAAAGATCGCCAACAGCACCACACCGGAGGCGAGGGCGGCTACCACGTGGGCGCTGGTCCAGCCGTCTTCGGGACCCTGTACCAGCCCGAAGAGAACCAGGATCAGGCCCAGTGCGAAGGTGATTTGGCCCCAGATATCCATCCGGCGCTCCCGGGCCACCTTGGCCTCGGCGGAGCGCAGGGCGGTCAGCAGCAGTGCGGCGAGGGCCGTCAATACCACCACCGCATAGGCCCCGCGCCACCAGCCGAAGCCGGCAAATACGCCGCCGAGCAAGGGCGACAGGGCCGAACCCGCCGAAAGGAAGCCTGCCCAGATGGCGATGCCTCGCACGCGCTCCTGCATGGAGCGCGCCACCGAAGCAACCAGGGCCAACGATGCGGGGAAAATCGCACCCGCACCCAGGCCGTTAAGGGCGGAGCCAATCCACATGGCCTGGACCGTCGGGGATATGGCGCAGACCAGCGAGCCGATCATGACCAGCACGGCGCCGCCCACGACGAGCTTGCGGTGGCCGTACTTGTCACCGAGCACACCGAAGGTCAGCTCGAAAACCACCACCGGAATCATGAACGCGGCGGTGATCCAGGTCAGCTGGGAACCGAACGTGTTAAAGGTGACCTGGAATTCGCCATTGAGCGCGCCTGGCAGAGCGTTGGCGATCTGCGCCACCATGACCGCCAATGATGCAGCGACCAATGTGCCCCTGGTGCGCGCGGGTGTGACCTGCACGGGCGGCGCCTGGGGCGGCGGATCGGACTGCGGCGATGACGTGTGGGTCCCCTGATCCTGGCTCATATGAACTTCCTTGTCATGGTGTGAGCGGTGTGGTGAACGGGTGGTGCTCGGCGGAACCGGTCCGGGCATGGCGGCCGCATTCGTCCGCACTCGCTGGAACCGGTGGTAGACGAGACGCTGCCGCAATGCTCTGTGCTGTCTGCGGCACCCTGTGACGCAGGCGACAGGCCCATCGTGATGGGGCTAACAGTAGTGATTCACAATACATGGTGTCAAGTGAACATTCGACGTGTCATTTGAGAGGGTTTCCGCTCCAAGAGCCGCCGGGCTGAAGTGTTACAGCCGGTGCGCGGAAATCCGGAGGGCAGCCTCGGCTGGTCCGGGGGAGCCGCGGACACCGGCTATCCTGTGTGGCATGGCAACACTCCGCGAGGCTCAAAAACAGCAGACCAGGCAACTTCTCTTGGACACCGGCCTGGACCTCTTTGAGTCCAAGGGCTACGCGGCCACCACGATCGACGACATTGCCGCCCGTGCCGGCACCACGAGGACGACCTTCTACCTGCACTTCGCGTCGAAGGCGCAGCTGATGGGCGACGTGGTGAAGACGGTGGACTCCATTCTCACCAGCGTGGACGACCCGGCCCTATCCACCGTGGTGGAACTGGGTACCCGCGACTTGATCCGCGCCTGGATCAGCCGGAAATTCGACCAATGGGAAGCAACCCGCCCCTATCTGCATGCCGTCTATCAGGCGGCCCCGGTCGAGCCCGAGGTTGCAAAGGTCATGGAGGACTGGTTCCGCGATGTTGCGGCGGACATGACATCCGGGCTGGATCGGTCGGGGCGGTTCGACCCGGCCAGCCGCCAGGTCCGCTGCGTCCTCGCCTTTGGCCAGCTGGAATACCTCTCGCAGCGGTGGATCCGCACGGGCTGGATTATGGATCGGGAGATGTGCCTGGAAACCCTGACGGATTCCTGGTGCCATCTGCTCTCGGAGGGGTAAGCCTCCAGCTGGATCACCCTTGGCGCGCGCCCGCCAGCAATTCGGCCAGCGCCCCGCGGCCCAGCACGGGCTGGCGGTACTCATCGCTGAGGATCTGCAGCATGGAACCGGCATAGTCCTCATTGGTCGAGGCAATCATGTCCTTGGCGAAGACCACGCGGAAGTTGTGGGCGAACGCATCAGCCGCCGTCTGCGCCACGCAGTTGTGGGTCGCCACGCCTGCCAGGACCAGCCGTTCCACCCCGGCGTCCCGCAGCCGCTCGGCCAGGCCCGTACCAAAAAACGCGCTGTCGCGTGTCTTGACGACGCGCTCGAGGCCCTCTGTTTGCAGCCCGGGCAGGAATTCGGCCTGCTCGGTCCCCTCGAACAGGAATCCCTGGTCATCGTCGAGCATGCTGAGGGTCCAGGTTGAACGGTCCCTGAGGTGCTGCGTGTAAACAAGCAGCACCGGCACCTGCGCCGCCGTCGCGGTCCTGATCAACAGATTGGCTGACTCCACCACGGCTTCCTGCCGCTTGGCCAAGGCAGGGTCCTCGAAGTACGCGTTCTGCAAGTCGATCATCAGCACCGCAGTTTTCATGCCCTCCGCCTTCCGCCGGTCGTCCTCGCTTCCATCCTGTCAGGTGCACCCGCAGTTTGGGTCTTGACGCGCCAGCAGCGACAGGGTGTGGTGTGTACTACCATCCGGCCGAAAGGACAGCGTCATGCATTCACTCTGGCTCGATACCGCCCAACAGATTCCGGTTGACACGTACTCCGGCCAAACCGGGTTCGACTCGGTCGTCGCCGGAGCCGGGCTGACCGGCCTCACCACTGCTGTCCTGCTGGCGCGGGCCGGGCACCGGGTTGCCGTGGCGGAGGCGCGGTCGGTCGGGGCCGCCACCACCGGCAACACGACCGCCAAGGTATCCCTGCTGCAGGGCAGCCAGCTTTCGCGCATCGCGAACCATCACGATTCCGGCACCGCCGCGGCCTATGTGGCCGCCCAGCGGGAAGCCCAGGCGTGGATCCTGCGGTACTGCGACGAACACCGGGTGGGATACGACCGGCGGGACGCCTTCACCTACGCCACCACCCCCGAGGGCGCCGAGGACCTGGCGGCGGAGCAGCGCGCCAGCGAATCCGCCGGCCTGCCGGTCGAAAAAGTCTCCGGTGCCGGCGAGCTGCCGTTCGAGGTCGCCGGGATGCTGCGGTTGGCCGACCAGGCCCAGATCCATCCGATGCACCTCCTGGCGGCGCTCGTTGCAGAACTGCGCAGCCGCGGAGGCCTGGTCTTCGAGGGCATGCGGGTCACGGGCATCGGCCGCGCGGACGACGGCGGTGACGGGGCGGGGCCGCGAAACCTTACCGTGCGCACGGGGCTGGGCGACATTAAGACCGGCATCCTGGTGCTGGCGACCGGCACGCCCATGCTCAACCGCGGCGGACACTTCAGCGTGCTCAAGCCCATGCGTTCCTACGCCGCCGCCTTGACGGTGCCCGGGCGCATCCCGTCGGGGATGTATTTGTCCATCGACGGGCCGACCCGCTCGCTGCGGACCGCGCGCCACGGCGACCGGGAGGTCTTGCTGGTCGGCGGCAACGGCCACGTTGTCGGCCGCCACGGCCATACCCGGGGCCTGGTCGATGACCTGCTCCGTTGGACCCAACAGCACTTTCCGGGTGCCGAGCCCACGCACACCTGGTCTGCGCAGGACTATGAACCCGCCGGTGCGGTGCCGTACGTGGGTCCGATCCTGCCCGGGGAAAAGCGCATCATGGTGGCCACCGGATTCAACAAGTGGGGCATGACCAACGGGGTGGCGGCGGCACTGGCGCTGTCGGCCTCCATCCTGGGCGGCGACAATCATTGGGCCAAGGACCTCTATAAGTCACGCATCTCCGGACGGGACGCCGCCAGCACCGCCGGCACCAATTTGTCCGTCGGGTTGGAATTGCTGTCCGGCTGGCTGGGCGGATTGACCCGGACCACGCATGCGGCACCGCCGGAGGGTCAGGGCACTGTGGTGCGGGAAAATTCGCGGCCGGTGGGCATTTGTACCGTGGACTCCGCCACGCACCGGGTCAGCGCGGTCTGCACGCATCTGGGCGGCGTGCTGTCCTGGAACGACGCGGAGGGCAGCTGGGACTGCCCCCTGCACGGGTCCCGCTTCAGCGCCGACGGCAAAGTGCTGGAAGGCCCCGCCGTCAAGGACCTCGAGGCACGGTAGCCCCCTTGGGACTGACGCCGCCGCACCGGTAGTCTAGTGCGGATGCCTCAGTTGAAACGCCGCGCGGCCGCCCTTGGTACCGCCGCCTTGATGTCCTTGTCCCTGGCCGCCTGCGGCTCCGACTACCCGCTGGGTCCGGCCCAGGAAGCCGCCGCCCGGCAGGGCTCCTCCCTGTCGGGCACGCTGACAGGGGCCGGAGCATCATCCCAGAACGCGGCGATGGACGCGTGGGTGGCCGGCTTCGGCCTGCTCCATTCCGACGCGCAGGTCCAGTATTCGCCGGACGGCTCCGGCGCAGGACGCACCGCCTTCCTGGCCGGCGCCGTCGAGTTCGCCGGCTCGGATGCCTACCTGGACGACGAAGAAGTTGACCAGTCACGCAAGGTGTGCGGCCCCGAGGGCGCCTTCAACGTCCCGTCCTACATCTCCCCCATCACCGTGGCGTTCAACCTTCCGGGCATCACCGAACTGAACCTGGACGCCGAAACCATTGCCAGGATCTTCCAGGGCGAAATCCGGTCTTGGGACGACCCCGCCATCGCGGAGCACAACCCGGGCGTGGAGTTGCCCGATTTTGCGGTCACTCCCGTCAACCGTTCCGAGGATTCCGGCACCACCGAGACCTTCACCGAGTACCTGCACGCCGTGGTCCCAGAGGTCTGGACGCCGGAACCCAGCGACACCTGGCCCGGAGAGTATGCCGGGGAAAACGCACAGGGTACAACGGGCGTTGTGAGCATGGTCGCCGGCACGGCGGGCGCCGTCACCTATGCGGACGATTCCGCCGTCGGGGATCCCCTGGGCAAGGTCAACCTCAAGGTTGGCCAGGACTATGTCCCGGTGAGCGCAGAAGCGGCAGCGAAGGCATTGGACGAAGCCAAACCCGTCGAGGGGCGGCCGGAATACGACCTGGCCCTGGAAGTGGACCGGACGACTACCGCCGCCGGCGCCTATCCGCTGATGCTGGTCTCCTACCACATCTACTGCACCACGTACGAGGACCAGGAGAAGGTGGACCTGGTCAAGGCGTTCGCGCAGTATGTCCTGAGCCCCGAGGGCCAGAAGGACGCGGCGGACTCGGCCAAGAGCGCGCCGCTGTCCGAGGAGCTGTCGAAGCGTGCCGTGGCTTCCGTGGAGCGGATCAGCGCCCGTTCCTGACAGCGGCCGCAGGCCCCGAGTAGCAGATTAGCTGCCGGGACCCCGCCTCCGGTTCTCCCGGTCCTCGGGCTCCCGGACGTCCGGCTCCCGGTTGTAGGCGTTGTCATCCTCGTTCTGGGGGATGTCCGGCTGGGCCGAGGCTGCCGGAGGAAATCCGCCGGCGAAGGTTCCGCCGTAGAACTGCTGGTTGCCCGGCTCGTGCGTTTCCGATCCTCCGGACTCGACGAAGGTCTTGAAGCGCCACAACTCGTTGCGCACCTCCCGGTGGTCCGATCCCAGTCCGGAACCGGCCTTTTCCAGCAGGGAATGCGGCTCCCAATCGAGGTGCACGTGCATCGACGTGGTGTCGGCGTCGATGCTCCCGAACGTCACGGTGCCGCTGTGCCTGATTCCGCCTTCGCTCCTCCACACGATCCGCTCTCCGGGCTCGTCCTCGGTCACGGCCGTATCGAATTCGCGCTGCACGCCGCCGACTTTCGTGACCCAATGGTGCGTGGTGTCGGACGTCCGGATCACCGATTTCACGCCGTGCATAAAGGAGGGAAAGTACTCGAAGCGCAGCCACTCGTCATAAACCTTTGCGGCGGGCAGCGAGATCTCGACTGTTTCTTCGATGGTTGCCATGATCATCCTCATTCCGCCGCGGAACGGCGCCGCAGGCACCGCCTTCATGAGTTGCCACCTGCAGTTAACGCTACAGAACGGCCTGGGGCGCGGCAATGAACGGCCACGCCCGAACGCGCGGGAGGGTTGGCTGCAACCGGGCCCGCGTTCCGGGACGAGAAGGGACGATGTCCTGCATTGGTAGTCTGTGTGGTAAACCACTGCGTTGAAGTTGAGGGGGCGGTATGCCGCGCTGTTTTCCGGAACAGCCTGAGTTCGGCCGGGACCAGCCTGCCGAACGGCAGGTCTGGGAGGCGCTGAAGCGTACCCTGCCGCCGTCCGCCGCCCTGCTGCATTCGGTCGACATCGTCGAAAACGGTGCCGCCCGTCGGATGGATCTGCTCGTTGTCTGGCCCGGCGTCGGCATCGCCGCCATCGAGGTTAGAGGCGGGCAGATCAGCTACGACGCGGGCCAGTGGTACCAGTCCGCCAACGGCCGGCAGCACCGCATCAAGGATCCATTGGTCCACGCCCAGGACGCCCGGCACATGCTCCAGCGCTACCTCGGCTCCCAGTTGGGGCTCAGCCGCAGGGTCCGCTTCGCCCACCTGCTGGCCTTTCCGGAGACGCGGCTTCCGCGGCATTGGGACATCCCCGGCCTCAGGCGTTCCATGGTGATCGGCAGCGAGGACCTGAAGTACCCGGACGACACGGTCAGGGAAGCCATCAACTTCTGCGGCGACGGGGACGGCGAAACCGCGCCGGATATCGCCGACCGCATCGTGGCATGGTTGACGCGCCCCCGGCCGGGCGACGGGGCGCTCTCCGCAGCGGCCGAGCACGAAGGCCGCGCCGAGCAGATGACGCGGGACCAATCGGCGATCCTTGATGTTTTGAAGGACCAGCCGCGGGCACGCGTCATCGGCGGCGCGGGCACTGGCAAGACCTGGCTCGCATTGGAACAGGCCCGGCGGCTGGCGCGCGACGGAAAGCGGGTGGCGCTGCTGTGCTCCAGCCGCGGCCTGGCCCGGTACTTCGAGACCGAGACGGCCGGGTGGAAGCCGGCCGAACGCCCGGCACACGTGGGCATGTTCTATGACCTGCCGGTCCGCTGGGCCGCGCACCATCCGCTGGACCCCCGGTTGCTCACCAACCAGTACTACGAGCACTACCTCCCCCGGACACTCAAACGGCTGGCCAAGAACCAGCCGGTCCGCGAACTCTTCGACGCGATCGTCGTGGACGAGGGCCAGGACTTTGGCACGCTGTGGTGGGAGGCCGTCTTGGAGTGCCTGAAGGAACCTGCTGCCGGCGGCCTGTATGTGTTTATGGACGAAGACCAGCGCCTTTTCGGCCGCGACGGCTGGCCGCCGATTGAAGTGCCTCCCTTGGTGCTGAATGAAAACCTGCGGAATACGAAGCAGATCGCGGCGTTCTGCGGCGCGCTGTCCACCGAGCTGGCGATTCCGCGGGGCCTCTCCGGCCCGCGCATCCGGCTGGTGGAGGCGACGGCCGGGAACGTCATCCAGCGGGCCGGCGATGCGGTGGCGCAGCTGGTCGAGCGTGAAGGCTGGGCCCCACAGCAAGTGGCGCTGCTGACCACAAAGCGCAAGCATCCGGCGCATCAGCAAGCGGTGGACGCACTGGGCTGGCGCGGATACTGGGACGCCTTTTTTGACGACGACGACGTGTTCTACGGCGACGTGCTCGGCTTCAAGGGACTCGAACGCTCGGTGGTGGTCCTGGCGGTCAACGGCTTCGGCGATCCCGAGCGGGCGCGCGAGATGCTCTATTCAGGCTTCTCCCGCGCGCGCAGCCTGCTGGTCATCGTGGGCGAAAGATCGGCCATCACAAGGGTGGGCGGCCGTGCCCTGGTCAAGAGGCTGACCCAGACCGAATCCTGGGATCCTGACCAGCAGCAGCAAGACCATTGACTTTCCCGCCGCAGCGGAGCATTCTAAAACTACTTATTCGGTTTTTAGAATTTACCGGAGGTTCCCATGGCAACCACCACTCCTGCGCTGCAACGGGTCCGGACCGAGCCCGCCTACGGTGCTTTCTGGATGCTCAGGCTGGGCTTTTCCGTCCTGCCGATTTTGATGGGGCTGGACAAGTTCTTCAATCTGCTCACTGACTGGGAACAGTATCTGGCCCCTTGGGTCGTTAACCTGCTGCCCTTCAGCGCGCACACCGCCATGCTGATCGTCGGCGTGGTGGAAGTAGCCGCCGGCATCGTGGTCTGGTTCAAGCCGCGGTACGGCGCGTACATTGTTTCCCTCTGGCTGGCGGGCATCATCGTCAACCTGCTGACGCTGTCGGGGTTCTACGACGTGGCGCTGCGTGACGTCGGCTTGCTGCTGGCGGGACTGACACTGGCTCGGCTGGCCACCCAGTACGATCCGGCGTGGCACCGCCGTCGCTGATCAATACCCTGCCCGCGCCCGCCTTCAGTGCCCGGTGAAGGCGGGCGCCTCCTTGGCCAGGAAGGCATCCCGGCCGATGCGCGAGTCTTCAGTGGTGAAGGCCTGCCCGAAGGCCCGGCGCTCCACCTGCAGCCCGTCGGCGGTGGGACGGCCCAGCGCCGCATCGAGCGTTCGTTTCGCGTTTGCGACGGCGGCGGGGGACTTTGCGGAGATCTCCCGGCAGGTGGCGGCGGCGGCGTCGAGCATGTCGTCCTTGCTGGCGAAGACGGCGTTGGCCAGCCCGATCCGCAGGGCTTCCTCGGCGCCGATGCTGCGGCCCGTGAAAATCAGTTCCCTGGCCATTCCGGGGCCGACCCGCTGCGGCAGCCGGACCGTCCCGCCGAAGCCCGGAATGAGGCCCAGTCCGACTTCCGGCAGGCCGAACTTCGCGTTGGCCGTCGCGTAGATGAAGTCGCAGGCCAACGCCAATTCCAAGCCTCCGCCCAGGGCAAAACCGTTGACGCAGGCGATCACCGGAAGGTCCAGGGTCTCCAGCAATCGGGTCAGGTCCTGCATGGCGGCACTGTGTGCTTCCGCTTCGGCCGGTCCCATGGAGGCCAGTTCCCGGATGTCGGCGCCGGCCGCGAAGGCCTTCCCGCCGGCACCCGTGATCAGGATGCTCCGAACTTCCCGGCCTTCCGGCGAACGGATGTCCGTGACGAACTGTGCCAGGTCTGCCACGACCTGGGTGTTCAGGGAGTTGAGCGACTCGGGACGGTTGATGACGACGGTGGCCAATTCGCCGAGGCATTCAAGCTGAATCGTTTCGTAAGTCTTTTCCACAGCCCCACTATGCCACGCCGGGCCCCAGATCGGACGTGGTCATCCCCCCAGCAGGGCGACCACGTCGGCCACCTGACGGTGTCCCCCGGCTACCGACCAGCGGTAGCCGTCGACCTCCACGACGGCGGTGGAACCTCCGGCCGCTTCGACCAGGGTCTTGCCCGGAAGCCAGTCCCAGTCCGGCAGCCCCTGTTGGTACCAGACGCCGAAGATCCCGGCGGAGGTTGCCGCCAGCTCACACGACGCCGACCCCCAGCTACGGTAGGTGGCCGAACCGAGCAGGGTGCGCAGGTACGGCTCGCCCGCTGCGTTGTCGCGCAAATACGTGTGGTGCAGGTACGCCGCCGCGCAACTGGCCGCCAAGGGAGCGCTGGCGATTTCGCCCACGCGCAAGCCGTTCCGGGTAGTGGGCAGGTCGCGTCCGCCGATCCACAGGACGTCCTCGGCGGGGTGGTAAACCGCCCCCAGCCGGCTTCCCGCTCCATCCGTCAGCGCCAGCGCGGAGCACCAGTAGTGCCCGCCGGTGAAGAAGTTGTAGGTGCCGTCCACCGGGTCGATGACCCAGGTACGGCCCGAGGTTCCCTCGTGGCTGGAGCCTTCCTCGCCCAGGATCGCGTCCTCCGGCCGCAGTTCGCGCAGCGTATCTACTACCAGTTTCTCCGCGGCGTGGTCGGCGGCGGTGACGACGTCGGAGATGCTGGTCTTCTCCTCGACCGTGGTCACCCCCGACCGCATGCCGTTGGCCAGCGTTCCGGCGGCGCGCACCAGCCAGGCCGCGAGTTCGGTGTCGTCCAGATGGTCAGGGCTGCTCACGGTCATATCTGAAGCCTAGCCAACGGCGGGGCGAACGCGGCATGCAGGGGCAGTTGCTACCGGCGGCCCCGCCGCGGCCCGCGGCCCTTCGGGGTGCGGCCGCCACCCGGCCTGCCCTTGCCCTGGCCGGACGGCTTGTTCGCGCCCTTGCCCGATGCCGGCGTCCGGCCCGGTGCGGAGCCCTTTCCCGCAGCGGTGCCCTTCCCCGCGCCGGAGCCTCCGCCGTCGTTCTTCCCCGTGTTCTTGCGGGTCTTGCCCTTGCCCTGTTGTTCCTGCACCGAGGGCTGGCGCGAACTGCGCGCCGTGCGGCCGCGGACAATTCCGATGAACTCCTCGATTGCGGCCTCGGTCCGGTCGGTGAGCCACGCGAGGCCGATCTGCGTCTCGGGGTGATCGGTGACCGTGCGGTACACCACGTCCTTGCGGTTGTAGAGCCGGGCCACGGACATCGGCAGGATCATCAGTCCCGCCCCGGACGCCACTACCTCGATGCCGGTCTTGGCGCCGCCCATTTCCCCGGGGTCCAGGAAGTTCTCGTGCGCGATCTCCCGATACGGGACTTCCTCGTCGTAGAGGGCAACATCGTGTTCCTTCGGCGCGACCACCACGGGCAGTTCCGCATACAGCGGGATCACGCTCAGCCCCTCGCGGTCCACGGGCAGCCGGACGAAGCTCAGGTCGGCACGGCCGTCGCGCAGGATGGCCGTCTGCTCCTCCTCGCCGCACTGGAAAGCGGTCAGCGGGACGTCGGGCAGCCGCTCCGCCCACCGGCGGGTCCACTTCCCCGGTGTCACGCCCGGGACATAGCCGACCTTCAGTCCGGCCAATTGGGCCGTGGTCGTCGGCTCCTGGTCTGCATCCTGCACTTCATCACCGTAGCGCAGGGCGGCTAGGCTGGGCTTATGAGCGCGAAATCGGCACAATCCATGAAACCGGCCACGGCCGCCAAGAAACTGGGCATCTACTTGCCCGCGGCCCCGCAGGAGTTCCAGGACAGCCTGATCTCGCGGGAGGAATTCAACCAGCTGCAATCCGATCCGCCGGAATGGCTGGCGGAGCTGCGCCGCAACGGTCCGCATCCGCGGCCGGAGGTGGCCCGTAAACTCAACGTCTCCATCTCCGGCCTGGCACGCGGCGGCATCACGGAGCCGCTGACGACGGCCGAAATCACCGCTTTACTGCAGGATCCGCCGGAATGGCTGGTGGCGGAACGTGCCTCGTTCGCCGCCGTGCGTGCCGAGGAGCAGCGCGTGAAGGCCGCCGGCAAGCAGGGCTGATCAGCAGCCGCCGAGCGCGCCGCGGGCCCCCCTCCTCGCTGATCAAGCGGTGAGCGAGGCGGGCCCCTCCCCCGCTGACCAAGCGGTCAGCGGGGGCCGGGTGCCCGTTAACGCCAAGAGCCCCGGTCCGAAGACCGGGGCTCTTGCTCTGCGTGCGCGAGGGGGGATTTGAACCCCCACGCCCTTTCGGACACTGGCACCTGAAGCCAGCGCGTCTGCCGTTCCGCCACTCGCGCGCATTGTTCCTGCCCTCTCGGCGTGCCAACCTGTTTCCCGGTTCGCTTTCCTCAAGAACAGCGAGATCAATAGTAGCGTGAAACAGTCCCAAATTCCCAATCGGGGCGCCGGCCCCCTTGGATACCGCGCAACGACGGGGATCGGAGGGCCTGCGCCGCGGGCCGCACGCCCCGCCGTCGTGATTCCGCGATGGTGAGCTTCACCACGCCCCGGCGCCGCCGCGCCCGCGGCGATCGTTGCCGAATGGGGCCTTTTGGGACACGCCCAAGTAGTATCGAAGGGAAGAATCGCCAGACAGGTGTGCCCTGTCCGCTGTCGCAGCGGGGGCAGACCTGACCACAACTCTGGGAGGAGGCGGCCCGATGGGCATTCTGGACAGTATGGAGCGCGGCATCGAGAAGATGGTCCGCGGCGCCTTCTCTGTCGGCGGCAAGGGCCAGGTGCAGCCGGTGGAGATCGCAAGCCGCCTGCGCCGCGAACTGGACAACGGTTCCATCACCTTGGCCCAGGGCCGCACGTTGGCTCCCAACGTCTTCGACGTCAGGCTGGGCGATTCCGACTACGCGATGGCTGAACAATGGGGCGCCACCCTGGCCGAAGAACTGTGCGACGTGGTCATCCGCCACGTCAACAGCCAGAAGTACACCCTGCAGGGCCCGGTGCGCGTTTCCTTCACCAAGGACGACGCACTCAAGGGCGGCGACTTCGAAGTCGAGGCCACCGTCGTGAAGTCCGACGGCCACCAGCCGCAGCCCCTGCAGCGCAGTGCCCCCGCGGCGCCGTCGCGCCAGCCCACCCTGCTGACGCCCGTGCTGGAAATCAACGGGCAGCGCTACTCGCTCAACGCGCCGTCCATCGTGCTCGGACGCTCCTCCGAGGCCGACATCATGGTGGACGACACCGGGGTCTCGCGGCGCCATCTGGAGATCCGCACCGACGGCGGGTCGGCCGTGGCCGTGGATCTCGGTTCCACCAACGGCAGCTATGTCAATGGCCAGAAGATCGACGGCCGGATTGACCTCACCGACGGCTCCGTCATCACGATGGGCCGCACCCGCATTACCTTCCGCCTGCTGCCGACACGGGGCGGCGGGGCCTAATGGGCGAGCTTGTCGTCACCGCGCTGCGGTTCGGTTTCCTGATCCTGCTCTGGATCATGATCATCAGCATCGTCTCCGCACTGCGGCGGGACCTGCAGATCGGCAAGCGCAGCCGCACCGGATCCCCCACTGCGCGCGAAGTCCGGAAGAATCCCGACCTGGCGGACGCTCCGGCACCCCGGGTGGCTCCGCGCCGCCTGGTGGTCACGGAAGGGCCGCTGGCCGGCCACTCGCTGGAACTGGCCGCGAGCCCCATCCTGTTGGGCCGGGCCCAGGAAGCAACGCTGGTGCTGGAGGACGATTACGCCTCCGGCCGGCACGCCCGCCTCTTTCCGCAGGGCAGCCGCTGGTTCATCGAGGACCTCGGCTCCACCAACGGCACCTACCTGGCCGAGAACCAGCTGACGCGGGCGCTGCCCGTTGATCCCGGCGTTCCCATCCGGATCGGCAAGACGGTCATTGAGTTGAGGCCCTGACGGTGGCTCTGGTTCTGCGCTATGCGGCGCGGTCTGACGTGGGTAAGGCACGGTCTAAAAACGACGATTCCGCCTACGCCGGGCGTTATCTTGCCGTGGTGGCCGACGGCATGGGCGGCCATGCCGGCGGTGACGTGGCCTCGGCGTCCACGGTGCTGGACCTGGTCCATCTGGACCGCTCGGGCCATCAGGACCCGGCCAACGTATTGGCCGACGAGATCCAGACCGCCAATTCCATCCTTTCGGAGCTGGTGCAGACCAGTCCCAAGCTGGCCGGCATGGGCACCACCGTCACCGCCTTGCTGCTGCATGACGACAAGCTCGAATTCGCCCACATCGGCGATTCCCGTGCCTATCGGCTGAAAAACGGCATCTTCGAGCAGATCAGCGTGGACCACACTTTCGTCCAGCGGCTCATCGACGAAGGGCGGCTCCTTCCCGCGGAAGCCGAAATCCACCCGCACCGCAACGTGCTGATGCGCGTCTTGGGCGACGTCGATGCCAGTCCCGAACTCGACCTGGCCAGCCATCAGGCCGAGCCGGGGGAGAAATGGCTGCTCTGCTCAGATGGACTCAACGCCGTCGTGCCGGACAGTGTGGTGGAATCCGTGGTGCGCAACGCGCCCACCCTGCAGGACGCCGTCGATCAGCTGGTGGAACTGACGCTTGACGGCGGTTCCCCGGACAACGTGACCATCGTGATGATCGAAGTCGCCGAAACGGCGCCGGAGGCGGCTGACACCGCCTCCCTCGGCCTCGCCCCGGAACGACCGAAGGCATCGGCCTTGAAGCACGACGGCGCCGCCTCCCCTGTCGCGGCGATGCCCGCCGACGGAGCCTCCCTCGGGGCACAGGTGGCCGCGGGCGCCGACGACGAACAGCTTCAGCCGCACGAGGCGATCCGCGCCGATGCCATCCGCCGCGAGCTGGAGACCCGCCCGCATGTGCTGGTGGGCGCCGCGGCATTGGCCACCGAGACCGGACAGATTCCCATCGTCACGGCCCACTCCAACAAGCGCCGGGCGGCGGCATTGCTGACCCACAAGGCCCCGGACGAACCGGAGACACCCGAGAACGAGACCTCGGCCCCGGCCCGCAAGCCCTGGCTGATCCCGGCGTTCCTGACCGTCATGTCGTTGCTGTTGGTGGCGGTCATGTGGTTCGGCTACCTCTGGACGCAGACCCAGTATTTCGTGGGTTCGGCGGACGGACGGGTGGCCATCTTCAACGGCGTCTCCCAGAACTTCGGGCCGATCGCGCTTTCCCACGTGGACACGGTCTACAACATCCCGCTGGAAAGCCTGCCCGCGTACCAACAGCAGCGGCTGGATTCCAGCATTTCCGCCCGCGATCTCGGGCATGCCGAGGAGATCGTGGAACAGTTGCGGATCAGCAGCCAGCTGAACTGTCCGGAACCCGAACCCAGCCCCAGTATCGTTCCGACGGATCGGCCCAGCGCCTCGCCGGGGGCGACGCCGGGGCCTGCTGCCAGCCCCCAGCCCACCGTGCCGCCGGAATGTGTAGGTGGATAAGCCATGAGTAACATCCAGACAGTGCCGCGTTCCCGGCGCAACACCGAACTGCTCCTGCTCCTGCTGGCCTTGATCGTCGGCATCGGAGCCAACATGCTGGTCGGGCTCGACCAGGACCGGGCCTTCGACAGCGACTTCTTCACCCAGGGCGGCACCTTGGTGGTGCTGGTCCTCGTCGTACACGTGGTCCTGCGCCTTCGCGCCAAATATGCCGACCCGGTAATACTTCCGATCGTCACCGCCCTGAACGGGGTGGGGCTGGCGATGATCCACCGGCTGGACATCGCCAACAACGACTCCGCCGCGGGGCGCCAGCTCCTATGGACCGGCGTGGCCATCGCCGCCGTGGTCGCCGTCATCTGGCTGCTGCCCGACCACCGCGTCCTGCGCCGCTTTACCTACATATCGTTGATCACCAGCGCCATCCTGCTCATCCTTCCGCTGCTGCCGTTCATCGGGATGGAAATCAACGGCGCCCGGATTTGGGTGAGCCTGGGGTTCGCCACCTTCCAGCCGGGCGAAATCGCGAAGATCACCCTGGCTATATTCTTTGCCGGGTATTTATCGACGAACCGCGACCTCATCCTGCTCGCGGGCAAGAAGATCGGCCCGCTGCAGCTGCCCCGCTGGCAGGACATGGGCCCCATGGTGGTGGCCTGGCTGGTCAGCATCGGGGTCCTGGTCTTCCAGCGCGATTTGGGTTCCTCGATACTGTTCTTTGGCCTGTTCATGGCCATGATCTATGTGGCCACCAGCCGCGTCAGCTGGGTTCTGATCGGCCTGCTCATGATCGCCGTGGGCGGCGTCGTGGCTTTCCAGCTGTTCCCGCACGTCACCGCACGTATCGACGGCTGGATCAACGCGTTCGACCCCGAGGTTTACAACCGGATCGGCGGCAGCCACCAGATCGTCCAAGGGCTGTTCGGCCTGGCCAGCGGCGCTCTGACCGGCACCGGGCTCGGGCAGGGCCGGCCGGACCTGGTGACCTACGCGAACAGCGACATGATCATCGCCGCACTCGGCGAGGAGCTGGGGCTCATCGGACTCAGCGCCATCGTGATGCTCTACATCCTCTTGGTCAGCCGCGGCATCCGGGCGGCGCTGGGCAGCCGGGACGCCTTCGGCAAGCTCCTGGCCACGGGACTCTCCTTCACCCTGGCGCTGCAGTGCTTCGTGGTGATCGGGGGCGTCACCCGCCTGATTCCGCTGACCGGCCTGACCACACCCTTCCTGGCCGCCGGAGGGTCTTCCCTCCTGGCCAACTGGCTGATCGTCGCCCTGCTGCTGCTGATTTCCGACGCCGCGCGCCGTCCGGCCCTGACTGGCCCGGCCGCCGGCCGGCGGCCGCCGGGTGACCGGCCGGCGCGACGCAACCAGACCCAAGCACGGAACACCGGATCCACGGAGGTGATCCAACCATGAACCAGGCCATCCGCAATACCTGGATCGTCGCCATCGCGATGTTCGCGCTGCTGTTTGGATCGCTCACGGTCGTGCAATTCTTCGAGGCCGAAAACCTCAACGCCAACCCGTGGAACAGCCGGACCATCTACAAAGACTTCGACAAGAACCGGGGCGCCATCCTGGTGGGCGGCGAGCCGATCGCCGAGTCGGTTCCCTCGGACGACGAGTTCGCCTACCAGCGCGTCTACAACGAGCCCGCTCTCTACGCGCCGATAACCGGTTTCTACTCGTTGGTATACGGCTCCACCCAGATGGAGTCTGCGATGAACGATCAGCTCTCCGGTTCCGGCGACGAGTTCTTCTACGAACAGATCGTGCAGATGTTCTCCGGCGGCCAGGTCGAGGGCGCCTCGGTGGAGCTGACCCTGGACGCCGAGCTGCAGCAGTTGGCCTGGGACCTGATTCCCGACGGCGTGAAGGGCTCGATCGTGGTGATGGAACCGGACACCGGCAACATCCTCGCGATGGTCTCCAAGCCCAGCTTCGATCCGAATGACCTGGCGGGGCACAACACCGAAGAGGTCACGCAGAACATGGCCGAATTGGAGAAGGTGCCGGGCCTGTCTCCGTTCACCAACCCCGCCACCGAGAGCCTGTTGGCTCCGGGCTCCGTGTTCAAGCTCGCGGTGACGGCTGCCGCCCTGGAATCCGGCCAGTACGACGCCGACAGCAAGCTCGACAATCCCCCGACGCTGCCGCTTCCCGGCACCAACGTCGAGTTGCCGAACTACGTTAACGGCGGCTGTGCGGCGCGGACCACCGTCGGCTTCTCCTTTGCCCTGGAGCAATCCTGCAACACGCCCTTCGCGCAGATCGCCATGGACCTGGGGGAAGACGCCATTGCGGAACAGGCCGCCAAGTTCGGATTCGGCGAGTCCTACCAGATCCCCACCCACGTCACCGCGAGCCAGTTCCCGACCGGCATGAGCGATGACCTGCTCGCCCAGTCGGCCATCGGCCAGTACGACGTCCGCGTGACCCCCCTGCAGGTGGCCATGATGACCGGTGCGATCGCCAACGACGGCGTCTTGATGAAGCCGAACCTCGTGCGCACCGTGCGCGCGCCCGACCTGCGCGTCATGGACAGCCCCAAACCCCAGGAACTGCAACGTTCCCTTTCCGCAGACAACGCCCGGCTGATTCAGGACTGGATGGTCAATGTGGTCAGCAGGGGCATCGGCGGCGGAGCCGCCATTCCGGGCGTCGAGGTGGCCGGCAAGACCGGTACGGCAGAACTGCTGGCCGGCGAAGCAGGAAACAACTCGTGGTTCACCGGATTCGCACCGGCGGATGACCCCCAGGCCGTCGTATCCGTCGTCTTCGAGGACGTCGATGTAACGACCGGTTCTTCACTCTCAAGTCCAAGTGCTCGGCAACTCCTAGAGGCGGTGTTAAATAAGTGAGACCTACCTCGGGTATCACCTTAGGCGGCAGGTACCAGCTCACTGAACGTATCGCCATCGGCGGCATGGGTGAGGTCTGGAAGGCGCAGGACCAGGTCCTGGGCCGCATCGTCGCCATCAAGGTCCTCAAAGAGGAGTACACGGGCGACCCGGGCTTCCTCAACCGCTTCCGCGCAGAGGCCCGGCACACCGCGCTGCTGAACCACACCGGTATTGCCAATGTCTTTGATTACGGCGAAGAGGCCGGATCCGCCTACCTCGTGATGGAACTCGTGCCCGGGCATCCGCTCTCGGCGATCATCGAGCGCGAGCGCGTGCTCTCGCCCGACCGGACGCTGTCCATCATCACCCAGACGGCCAAGGCGCTGGCCGTCGCCCATGCCCAGGGCCTGGTGCATCGCGACGTCAAGCCCGGAAACCTGCTGATCACGCCAGAGGGCCGGGTCAAGATCACCGACTTCGGCATTGCGCGGCTGGCCGATCAGGTTCCGCTGACCGCGACCGGGCAGGTCATGGGCACCGCCCAGTATCTGGCGCCGGAGCAGGCGACGGGACAGACTGCTACCGGACAAAGCGACATCTATTCGCTCGGCGTCATCGGCTACGAGTGCCTCTCCGGTTCCCGGCCCTTCTCCGGTGAATCGCAGATAGCCATTGCCCTGGCCCAGGTCAACGACACTCCCCCGCCACTGCCCGAATCCCTGCCCCGGCCGGTCCGCGCTCTGCTGATGTCCATGCTGGCCAAGGACCCGGCCGACCGGCCGGCCAACGCGGAAAAGCTCGCCGAGGCGGCCGACGCCATCCGTGCCGGCAATATCCGTGCCGCCGAGGCAGCTGTCCCGGGAATGTTGCTGTTCGGTGGGGACGACAGCACCGGTTTGATGACTGCTCCGGTGCCCGCCCCCGGAACCGCTCCGACGCGCGCCGTCAGCGCCGGGACCTCCCAGCTGCCCGCCGTCGGCGGTGCAGCAGCAGCAGCGGGCCTCGGCGCCGAACGGGACTGGACCGATCAGGATCTGGACAGCGATGAGCCTGAAGAAACACCGCGCCGCCAGCAGAAGAAACGCAGTCCCTGGACCTGGCCGCTGGTCGGTTTGATCCTGTTGATTCTGTTCGCCGTGGCCGGCGCGATCCTGCTGCCCATGCTGACCCCCACCGGCGTTGCGGAGTCGTCGTCGTCGGCATCGAGCTCGACGACACGGGCGGCGCCGAAGACCACCTCCGCAACGCCAACGGAAGAAGAGACCGAGGAACCGCGCGAAACGGCAACCCCGGAGACGAACCAGCTGGCGGCGAATGCGTTCCTGGGCCGACCCTTCAGCGAGGTCCGGGCCGAGCTCGAAAACATGGGCTACCAGGTGGTTCCCAACCCGGTGGAGAGCGGCGAAGCCGAGAATACCGTCATCGACATCGCGCCGACCGGCGCCGTCGTCGTTGGCGAAGCAATCACCGTCACCTACTCCACCGGCCCCGGAACCGTCACCATTCCCAACGGTCTGGCCGGGCAGTCCGAGCAGCGGGTTCGCGAGGCCCTGATCGGACTGAACCTGGTACCGCAGAAGTCGGGCGAGCAGCCGAGCGATGAAGAGCCTGGCACCGTGCTCAGCCTGTCTCCCGACGGCGGTGACGTTCCGGTCGGGTCGACCGTCAGCTACGTTGTCTCCAGTGGGCCGGAAGAAGAAGAAGAAACTCCGGCCCCGACAGAGACGGGCTCGCCGGATGCCAAGGGCCTGCCGACCTCCGCTCCCGACACGCGCGGCGGTAAGCCGTGACCGAATCCTGGTCGGCCTGATGGAAGGACGACAACCAGTGGACTCGCCGCACATCCTGGCTGGCCGCTACGAGGTGGGGGAACTCATCGGACGCGGCGGGATGGCCGATGTGCTGCTGGGCCGTGACATCCGCCTGGGCCGCTCGGTGGCGGTCAAGCAGCTGCGGACCGACCTGGCCCGCGACCCGATGCTCCAGTCCCGGTTTCGGCGCGAAGCCCAGGCCGTGGCCGGGCTGAACCACCCGGCAATCGTTGCCGTGTACGACACGGGGGACATGGATCTTCCCGGCGCGGCGGAGCACGACGTCAAGGTCCCGTTCATCGTGATGGAGTACGTCCGGGGCCGGACGCTGCGTGAATTCATCAAGGGCCGCGAGCTGGGCATCGAGGACTCGGTCCGCTATGCCCTCGGCGTCCTGGCCGCGCTCGAATACAGCCACCGCTCGGGCATTGTGCACCGCGACATCAAGCCGGCCAACGTCATGGTCACGCCCGAGGGCAACGTGAAGGTGATGGACTTCGGCATCGCGCGTGCGCTGGCCGATTCGGCCGCGACGATGACGCAGACCCAGGCGGTTCTGGGGACCGCACAGTACCTTTCCCCGGAGCAGGCCCGGGGTGAAGCCGTGGACGCGCGCAGCGACTTGTACTCGGCCGCCTGCCTGCTCTACGAAATGCTTGCCGGTCGTCCGCCCTTCATCGGTGACAGCCCGGTGTCCGTGGCCTACCAGCACGTCCGCGAACTCCCCGAACCGGCGAGCCGCTTCAATCCTGACGTTACGCCTGCCTTGGATTCCGTGCTGGAACATGCGCTGCAAAAAGACAAGGCGGACCGGTTCCAGACGGCCGCTGCCTTCGCGGACGCACTGCGTGCGGCGCTGGGCGGGACGCCGCACCAGGCGGCCGGGCCGGCGACGGAAGCGTTTCCCGCACTGGCTCCCGCCACCGAACTAATCACCCAGCCGGCCCACGCCGTGGCCGGGGAAACTCCTGACCTGTCCCACACCGCCTACTCGCCTGATGACGACGCCGGGCCGGAAACGGCCTCCTACGACCGCGGGCAGTTTCCCACCGCCTTGGCCGTGGGCAGTGAAGACGACATCGAACCCGAGCGCCGGGCCAAGCGCCGGGCATGGATCGTTACGCTGATCATTGCCTTGCTGCTGGTCCTGGTGGGCGGAGGCTACTACGTCTACAACATGCTGGTGCATAACGCCGTCCCGGATACGGTTGCCGTTCCGGCTGTGGCGGGGATGGACCAGAACGCCGCCACCAACGCCATCTGGGCAGCGGATCTCAAGCCACGGGTTGAACAGGAGTTCAGCGACGACGTCGAGGCGGGCATGGCAACCCGAACCGATCCGGACGTCGGAGAACAGCTGGAACCGGGCAGCCAGGTCGTGGTCTACATCTCCGAGGGTAGCGAATTTGCTACCATTCCCAAGGACCTGGCCGGCCGCACCGAGGCGGAGGTCCGGGACAAGCTCCGGAATCTGGGCCTGGAACCGGGGGAAAACGTCCCGGCGAACAGTGCCTCCATGCCGCGCGGGAATGTGGTGACCACCAAGCCCGCCCCCGGCGAGAAGGTCAAGACCGGTTCCACGGTGGACCTGGTCATCTCGAACGGCATGGTGCGCGTTCCGGCCCTGATGAACAAAACTGTTGAAGAAGCCGGCACGATGCTGGAAGACGCGGCCGTTGCCCTGCCCTACCGGGTACAAGAGGTCGACAACGAGGTGGTCGCACCCGGCACCGTCGTCGGCCAGAGCGTTAAAGCGGGAACGGACGTCGAACAGGGGACTGAGATAGTCCTGACCGTTGCGGTTGCACCGCCGCCGCCCGAGCCCTCCGAAACGCCTGCGCCCGACCCGGATGAGGGCTCCGACAGAGGCAACAACTCCGGCAACGGGAACGGCCGCGGCAACGGGAACGGCCGGGGCAACGGGAACAGCGACGACTGACAGCATCCGTGGCAGCCGGTCCCGCGACCGGCATCCGCGTTCGGGCCGGTCCCGTGTTCGGGTTGGTTCCGCGTTCCGGAGCGGTCCCGCCTCGGTGGCCCCCCGGGTGGTCCCGCCCCTGGAGCGGTTCAGTGGGTAATGAGCGGGCTGAGCGTGGCGGCGCGTTCGGCCGTTCCCTCCGCACCGAGCGACTCCAGCCAGTTACCGAGCATCAGGTAGCCGCCTTCGGTCAGCACCGATTCGGGATGGAACTGCACGCCCCACAGCGGCGCGCTCCGATGGGCCAGCCCCATCACGACTCCGCTGTCGGTCTCTGCGGTGATTTCGAGTTCGGCCGGGATGGTACTGCGCACGGCCGCCAGCGAGTGGTAGCGGGTGGCCGTGAACGGGTTCGGCACGCCCAGGAAGGCGTTCTGGTCGCCGTGAGTCACGTGCGAGGTCTTCCCGTGCATCAATTCGGGGGCATGGGTGACGGTGGCGCCGTAGGCCTCGGCCAGCGCCTGGTGGCCCAGGCACACGCCGAACATCGGCTTTGCTTCCCGGCCGCACCAACGGATCAGCTCGATGCAGATGCCCGCCTCGGACGGCGTTCCCGGGCCGGGGGAGACCAAGACCCCGTCGCGGACTCCGGCCAGTTCAACAGCTTCCTCGAGGGTGACGTCATCGTTGCGCACCACAGTCGTTTCCGCGCCGAGTTCCTGAAGGTAGCCGACCAGGGTGTAGACGAAGCTGTCATAGTTGTCGATGACGAGGATGCGCGGAGTCTTGCTCATGTGACGGTCGTGCCAATCGTGGAGTTGTTCCGGGACGGGGGACTGCGGGAGCCGGTCGGCACTCCGTCGGGGGAACGGGAGCCAAGGCGGCAACAGCAGCACTCACACTATGATCGGTCCCGCGCGGTGATCCCGGCAAATGCGCGGCGGCGAACGTCACATACATTGGCTAGACTAAACAGCTAGACGGTCGGCGGCGGCGGACTCGCGTGAAGATCGCGGCCCCGGCCAGCCAGTGCCAACCACCCCTTGATGCCCCGGAGGATCTGTGCCCGAGTCGAAGCGCCGCAAGAGGACCGAACGGCGTCCCGAGGAATTGACCGCCAAGGGCAATAAGCCCAACCCCGTGTGGTTCAAACCGGTCATGTTCGGCCTCATGATCATCGGCCTGCTGTGGATCATCGTTTTCTACATCACGCAGGGAGCGTGGCCGCTGCCGGCAGCAGGGTCCTGGAACATCATGATCGGGTTCGGCATCGCCATCGCGGGCTTCCTGATGACGACCAGGTGGCGCTCGTAGGCAGTCATGCTGGTTGATAACGGCATCTACGTCGACGGCGTCCGTGCCGCCACGCCCGAAACCCTGGAGCAGACGTTCAGCGAGCTGCACCGGTACTCGGGCATGGCGTGGATAGGCCTCTACCGGCCGAGCGAGCCGGAGCTGGCCGCCGTGGCAGCGGAGTTCGATCTTCACCACCTGGCCGTGGAGGACGCCTTGCGCGGCCATCAGCGGGCCAAGCTGGAACAGTACGGCCGCACGCTGTTCACCGTCCTCCGGCCCGCGCGCTACATCGACGAAACGGAGAAGGTGGAGTTCGGCGAACTGCATGTCTTCATGGGCCGGGACTTCCTGATCACCGTCAGGCACGCGGAGTCGCCGGATCTGGCCCACGTGCGGCAGCGTATGGAGTCCGTGCCCGACCTGCTGGCGACGGGACCGCAGGCGGCGCTCTACGCGGTCCTGGACCAGGTCGTCGACGAGTACGAACCCGTGGTGCTCGGCCTGGAGAACGACATCGATGAGATCGAAGACCAGCTCTTCGGCGGCGATCCCGACGTTTCCCGACGGATCTACGAGCTGCTGCGCGAAGTCATCGAGTTCCAGCGTGCCCTGCACCCGCTGGAGGGGATGATCGCCGTCCTCGAACGAGGCACCAAAAACCCTGACCTGGACCTTGAGGTGGCCCGCGGCCTGCGTGACGTCGAGGACCATGTGATCCGGCTGAACGAGCGTGTCGACGCCTTCCGTGCCGTCCTGCAGAACGCCCTGAGCCTCAGCTCCACTCTGCAGGCCCAGAAACTCACCGAAACCAGTGTTGCCCAGAACGAACAGGTCAAGCGCATCTCGTCCTGGGCGGCCATACTCTTCGCCCCGACTTTGGTGGCCGCCGTCTACGGGATGAACTTCACGGTGATGCCGGAACTGGACTGGGCGTTCGGCTACCCGATGTCGCTGGTTCTGATGTTCCTGACGGCCCTCGGGCTTTACTGGTTCTTCAGGCGCAACCGATGGCTCTAAAGCCCGCCTGACCGGGCAGGTGCGCCGGAAGCCCGCTCCCGGGATACGGGAACGGGCCCCGGCAGGGCGGCTGCCAGGGTAGGCTCAGCCGACGTCTGCGGCGGCCATCACGGCAGCGGTAACGGCCGGGGCCACCCGGGGGTCCAGCGGGCTGGGGATGATGTAAT
Organism: Arthrobacter sp. MDT2-34-1; assembly: GCF_059091365.1. Classification (NCBI taxonomy): domain Bacteria; kingdom Bacillati; phylum Actinomycetota; class Actinomycetes; order Micrococcales; family Micrococcaceae; genus Arthrobacter; species Arthrobacter sp. MDT2-34-1. Next base: position 2,205,155 of record NZ_JBNHGO010000001.1, on the reverse strand, counting down.
CGGCCGCGAGGTCTTCCCCAACGATTCCCGCGATTGCCTCGGCCGCGGCAACCTTCATGGCCGGGGTGATGCGGCGGGCGCCCGCGTCCAGTGCGCCGCGGAAGATGCCCGGGAAAGCCAGGACGTTGTTGATCTGGTTGGGGAAATCGCTGCGGCCGGTGGCCACAACCTTCGCGAACTTCGCGGCGGTCTCCGGGTGTACTTCCGGATCCGGGTTGGACAGCGCGAAGATGATGGCGTCGTCGGACATCTTCTCCAGGGTCTCTTCCGGGATCGTGCCGGAGGAAACCCCGATCAGCACGTCTGCCCCGTCGAGTGCCTGCGCGCTGCCGCCGGTGACTCCGCGCGGGTTGGTGCGGGCAGCATAGGCGGCCTTGACCTCGGTCAAATCGCCGCGGTCGCTGTGGATGATGCCGCGCGAATCCAGCAGGATCACGTCGGCAACGCCGGCTGCCAGGAGGATTTCGGCGACGGCGATGCCCGCCGCGCCCGCACCGGAAATAACCACCTTGAGCGACGCCAGCTCGCGGTTGACCACCTGGGCGGCATTGGTCAGCGCCGCAAGGGCTACGACGGCGGTGCCGTGCTGGTCGTCGTGCATGACCGGCATGTCCAGGGCCTCGATGAGGCGGGCTTCGAGCTCGAAGCAGCGTGGCGCCGAAATGTCTTCAAGGTTGACGGCGCCGAAGCTCGACCGCAGCCGCACCAGGGTCTCAATGATCTCGTCGACGTCGGTGGTCTCGAGTACCAGCGGGATGGAGTCCAGTCCGGCAAACTGCTTGAAGAGGGCAGCCTTCCCCTCCATCACCGGCAGTGAGGCAGCCGCCCCGATGTTGCCCAACCCCAGCACCGCGGTGCCGTCGGAGACCACTGCCACCAATCGGGCGGCCCACGTGTACTTCCCGGCCATTTCCGGGTCGGCGTTGATGGCGCGGCTGACTTGGGCCACACCCGGCGTGTAGGCGATGGAGAGATCGCGCTTGGTTTCCAGCGGTGCGGTGAGGCCAATCTGCAGCTTGCCGCCCTCATGGGCGCTGAAGATCTCCTCGCGGGTGAGGTCGATTCGTGTGGAGTTGCCGGTTTCGGTAGTCACGTAGATTCCTTCTGTTGTTCCTTCCCTTCACGGGAGGGAGCTTGGACGGCCCGGCCTGCGACAGGCCGGCAGGAAGCAGATCCTCCGAGAGGCCGCGGCTGGCCGTTCACAAGGCATGGGGCGCGGCGCATTCGATCCGACTATCGCCTGGGTCCGGGACGGCCGCGTGGGCCCCGTGGCTGGTCGAGCGAGGGGACCGGATTTCAAGGCTACCTGAAGGCCGGTTTGCAGGGTCTGCATATGTCTTCGGCCGGAGGAATGTTTCGCCTTTTCCGCTGCAGTGCTCGGCTAATTGCAGGGGCTGCAGGCTTAGTTGTCCACGTTTTCACAGTTGTAGACCGAAGTTATCCACAGGCGTGCATAACTTTGGGGATTACTTCCGTCCACCCCTTCTGTCCCCCGCCATCGCGTTATCCACAGCTGTGGAATTACATGTGTGTAACTTATCCTCACTGTGCATAACTCCTGTGGATAACATCCTTTCACCTCAGGGAGGGCCGCGGAACTTTCCACAGCCAGCCCACAGGATGGGGAAAGCAGGTTGGGGAAAACGCGCAGTTGCACGGCACGCGCGCCGGAGGGAGTGAGAGGGGCTCGGGCACAGCGTGCGCCTACAGCCAGCCCCCGGGCGGGGTTGCCCGGAGATTGCCGGTCCGGCCAACGGGACCACACAGGAAAGGCGGGCAGGAACCGCGTCCTCCAGGACACTTTTCCTGCCCGCCTTGGCGGAAGCCGGCCGGGGTTACGTCATCGCCTTCAGGGCAGTGACCGCCACCAGCACCAGGAGTATGGCAGCCAGCCCGGTGAACTGGACGACGCTTCGATTCTTTCCCTTCGGCGCGTAGGCCAGCACCACAGCGGACAAGGCACCAACCAGCAGTCCGCCCAAGTGCGCCTGCCAGGCAATGCCGGAGACCACGAATCCGAGCACCGCGTTGATGCCGATCAGCACCAACAGCGATCTGACCTCGCCGCCGCGTTGCCGCTGCACGATGAACAGTGCGCCGAAGAGGCCGAAAATGGCCCCTGAGGCGCCGACCACGGGAATGTTGGGAGCGGAGAGCAGGAGTACGCCGACCGAGCCGCCGAAGCCGGAAAGCAGGTACAGCGCAAGGAACCTCAGCCGCCCCAACAGGGGCTCCAGGTGCCGGCCCAGGATCCACAAGGCGTAGAGGTTGAAGGCAATGTGCAGGAGGAAATTCGGCGAATGCAGGAAAGCCGAGGTGATCATCCGCCACGGTTCCGGCGCGTAGAACGGATTTGGAAGGGTGTAGACCGGCGCGTACAGGAACCTTTCGGTGAAGCCGGGAACGACCCACTGCAGCAGATAGGCAACGGCGCAGATGCCGATCAGTGTCAGCGTGACCACGGGACGGCCGACCGCGGCCACCCCGCCATAGACGGTACGGACAGTCGGCATGCTGCGCGCCGCTTCGTTGACGCAGTCGACGCACTGGACGCCAACCGACGCCGTGCGCTGGCATTCCGGACAGGCCGGGCGTCCGCAACGCTGGCAGCGCACGTAGGAGACGCGGTCCGGATGCCGCGGGCAGACGGGGACATCGGTCTGCGGCGGTTCGGCCGGCATTCCGTAGGACATGGAGGCGCTCCTGCTGGGAAAAGGTCCCCGCCCGGGTTCCGGGCGGGGACATTAGGCAACTTAGAGCTGCTCGACCGTGATGTTCTTGATGACCACGTCTTCCAGCGGCTTGTCCCGCTGGTCGGTAGCCACCGCGTTGAGGGAATCGACGACGGCGCGCGAAGCTTCGTCCGTGACGTCGCCGAAGATCGTGTGCTTGCCCTGCAGCCAGGTGGTGGGAACGGTGGTGATGAAGAACTGCGAGCCGTTGGTGCCGCGGCCCCCCTGGATGCCGGCGTTGGCCATGGCCAGCTTGTAGGGCTCGTTAAAGTTCAGGTCGGGGTTGATTTCGTCGTCGAACTGGTAGCCCGGGCCGCCGATGCCCTGGCCCAGCGGATCGCCGCCCTGGAGCATGAAGTCCTTAATGATGCGGTGGAAGATGACGCCGTCGTAGAGCGGTGCGTTCGTCTCTTCGCCGGTCTGCGGGTGCTTCCAGGTGATCTCGCCGGTGGCCAGCCCGATGAAATTCTTCACGGTTTTCGGGGCGTGGTTGCCGAACAGGTTCACCACGATGTCGCCGTGGTTGGTGTGGATAGTGGCCTTAGCTGTAGCAATAGCAGTCATGGCACCATTCTTCCACGGCGATTCCCCTGGGTTCCCGCCGGCGGCCGGTTCCGCGATGAGTGAAAATCCCGCGCGTTTCATCGCCGGCATAGCCGTCTGCAAGTGCAGGAAGTAGGCTGATGAACGACCGTCACCATTTCCGGGAGGTAGTAGTGAAGAAGACCAAACGAATAGCTCACGACGCAGAAGGCAATGTTTTTGTCCTCGTGGGAACAGCCAAGGACTGGGCCTCTCCCAAGATGGCAGCCGCGCGGAATTGGGCCGTCCCGCGGATCGAAAAGAGCATTGAGACCGCTTCACCGCGCATCCAGGGGGGGCTGCAGAAGGCCGCCAAGGATCTTTCCCACTCCGTAGTAACTGTGACGCCGAGGATCCAGGAGGGATTGGACAGCCTGGCCCCGAAGATTTCCCACGTTGTGGATGAGGCTGCTCCGCGCATCCAGGAGACCCTGGACCGGGCGGCCCCCGCCATCACACATGCCCGGGACAAAGTAGTCGACGAGTACATCCCGACCGTCTCAGCACGGCTCGCCGCTACCGCAGACCAGGTCGCGAAGACACTGGACAAGACCGCGCTGCCCGTTTCGGTGCAGGCCGCCGTCGTCAAGGCGGGCGGATCCAAGCGCGCCCTCAAGAAAGCCCAAAAGGCAGCCGCCGGGCATGCCAGGAAGGCTGCCAAGGAGCTGAAAAACCAGCAGAAGTCCGGGGGCGGCAAGGGTTGGCTGATCGTGGGCATCCTCGCGGCCGCGGCGACGGCGGGAGTGGCCGCATGGCGGGCTGCCCGGCCGGTCGAAGATCCGTGGAAGACGCCGGTCCAGCCGACGAGTGCGACTCCGTCACCGGGTCAGGTTTCCACCACCACCAGTCCGTCGAGCTCGAGCTCCGCCTCGACTTCCACAACTTCCACCTCGACAGGTACCGCCGCGGCTGCCGAGACCGCAACAGCCAAACATGCTGCAGCCCCGGCCACCTCGGATGCCGCAGCGGGTACCTCTGTCTCCGATAAGGGTTCCGACGCCGCAGCAGCCACGGCCAAGACGACCGGCAACGGCCCCACCCGCTCCGCGCGGGCGGCCGGCCAGAAGGCTGCCGAAGCTGCCGACGCTGCCGCCGAGAAGGACACCAAGAAGTAGTTTTCCTTCAGCACACGCCGTAATGGGAGCTCCCCGATGGGGGAGCTCCCATTGTGCTCTCCCGGCCGATCCCCTTCACGACCGGCTTCCCGGACTCCCGGCAAGCCTGCTGGTAGATTTCATGCCGTGAGAAGTGCTGCGCCCAGCGTGTCGATCGTCATCCCGGCCTTCAATGAAGAGTCGGTTATCCGCCAATGCGTCTACGCCGCGGTATGCCAGTCCGTGGCACCCTGGGAAATCATCGTCGTGGACAACAAATCGACCGACGGGACAGCCGACCTGGTCCGGGCCATGCAGGCCGAATACCCCGATGTTCCCCTGATCCTGCTCGAGCAGGATGCGGAGCAAGGCCTGATCCCCACGCGCAACTTCGGCCTGGACCATGCCACCGGAGAAGTCCTGGGCAGGATCGACGCTGATTCCGTCCTGGAGCCCGACTGGGTTGAGCGCGTGCAAGCGGCTTTCGCCGACCCGGAAGTGATGGCGTGCACCGGTCCGGTGCTGTACTACGACATGCCGCTGCGGCGCTTCGGCCTCCAGGCCGACGACCGCCTGCGCCGCTTCGTTCTGAAACTGGCCAAGAAGCAGTACCACTTCCTCTTCGGATCCAACATGGCCATCCGCCGCGGAGCCTGGGACATTATCCGCAACGAGGTTTGCCGTGATGAGGCGGACGAGATGCACGAGGACATCGATATCTCCGTTCATCTGGCCGACCACGCGCTCAGGATCCAATACGTGCCGGAAATGATCAGCGGCATGTCGGCCCGGAGGCTGGAAGATTCGCCCAAGGACTACCGGTACTACGTCACGCGCTTCGAGCGCACCTATAACGTCCACAAGATCGACCGCCGCATGGCGCGGGTGCCGATGCTGATCTTCATGAGCGTCTACTACCCCGCAAAGCTGCTGCGCCGGGTCCACCAGGCCCGCACGCAGGTCCGCGTGACGCGCGGCGGGCTGTAGCCGTTAGTCCCTCCCGGGTCCGCTGGCTTCCGGCACCGGGTTGCGTCCCTGCACCTTCGACCTGTTCTGGGAAAGCACGACGGCGGCCAGGCCCGCCAGGATCAGTGCCAGCCCCGCGTAGGTGCCCCACGGAAGGGTCTCGCCGAGGAACAGGGCCGCCAGGGCGGCGGCTCCGGGGATTTCCAGCAGGATGATCATTGAAACCACCAGCGGACTCAGGACAGCCAGCAGGTGGTTCAGCACCGAGTGGCCCAGCAACTGGGCCACCACGGTCACGGCCAGGATCCCGGCCCAGGCTTGGGGCGGGAACCCGGCGAGCGGCTGTCCGAAAGCCAGCGCCATAGCCAGCAGGATGAGTGCGCACAATCCGTAACAGATGGTGGTGTACGGTCCGGTGGACAGCCGGCGCCGTACCCGGCCGCCGGCCATCGTATACACCCCTGCCATGGCCCCGCCGACCAGGCCGAGCAGGTCGCCCAGCAGTGCCTCCCTGGAGAGCCGCAGGTCGAACCCGGAGATCACCAGTACGCCGGCGAACGCGAGCCCGACACCGCACAAGATCAGCCGGGACGCCTTGATGCCGCGCAGCCGGTTGAACAGGACGATCCAGGCCGACTGCAGGCAGACCAAAGCAGTCGCCGCCGCAACCGAGGTCAGCTGCAACGCGGTGATGAAACACGCGAAGTGGAGCGCCAACGCGACGGCCGCCACCGCGCTGAAGCCGATGTCCGACGTCGTCAGCTTCCGGAACTCCTGGCGCCGGCCGATCGCCGAGGGTACTCCCATCACGACGGCGCCGATGATGTTCCGCCAGAATGCGATGGCCAGGGCGGGGGCGGCAGTGGCAGCCATGATGGGACCGGACGCGGAGATGCCGAGCACAGCCAGTGTGGCCAGGAAGATGATCACACCTTCAGCCTAGGGGTGAACCCGGCCAACCCCCATCCCGCCGCGGCCCTAGGAGGGGAGCGAACGCAGCGAGGCCCCGATCCGTAGATCGGGGCCTCGCGTTTCCGGTGGAGGCAAGGGGACTCGAACCCCTAACCCCCTGCTTGCAAAGCAGGTGCGCTACCAATTGCGCCATGCCCCCGGAGGGTCCGGCCGGTCGGACCGGCCGATGCTTTGAGTCACTCGACCTTGTCGGTCGCGCGGCTCCAAGCGGATTTCTCCGCTTCGGATTCCTGCCACTTCTTGTACGCGAAGACACCCGCGGCCGCGGCCGCCATCAGCAGCAACTTCTTCACGGTGTCCTCCCGACATCGGTGGGATCAGTCATCCGTGGGCGTACCAGGACTTGAACCTGGGACCTCTTCGTTATCAGCGAAGCGCTCTAACCGCCTGAGCTATACGCCCCCTGCCCTTGCGGGCCGAGATACGACTTTACAGTACGCCGGGCCGGAACTTCAAATCCGCTCAGTCGTCTGTCAGCGTGACCCCGATGCCGCCGACCAGCGTCGCCGAGATGTTGTAAAGCACCGCGGACAGCATGGCCAGTGCGGTCAGCAGGACCACGTTCACGACGGCGATGATGGTGGCGAAGGACGCTACCTGTCCCAGCGAGGCGTAGGACCGCAGGTCGAATCCGCCGCCCTCGGTGCCCGCGACTTCCGTCAGCAGCCCGTTGACCCGGTCAAAGATGCCCGTGATGTCCAGCGTCGTCCACAGGACGATGGAGGCCACCACGGTGACGATGCCGAGGGCGACGGACAGCAGGAAGGCCATCTTCAGCACCGACCACGGGTCTACCTTGCTGACCAGCAGGCGGGCACGGCGGACCTTGGCCTTCGGGGCCGGGCGCACGAGTCCTGGGCGGGCGGGCTGGCCGGCGGGGCGCTGGGCGCCGTTGGCCGGACGCTGTCCGCTGTTCGCCGGGCGCTGGGCCGGGCGTGCCGGCGTGCCGCCGCTGCGAGTGGTAGCCCGGGGCGCGTTGGCCGGCTGCGGGCGCGTGCCCGGCCGTGGCGTTTTAGGTGTACTCACTCGTTACCTCCGATTTCCGGCGCCGGCGTTTCGGCTGCGGACTGCGTCATGTCTGCGTTCAACGGTACTTCATCGGTTGCCTGCTGCGCAGATTCGGCGCCGGTTGTGCCGCCGGTTTCGGGACCTTGGGGCGCGTCCGGCGTGTCGGTGCCTTCCTCGTCCGCGGCCAGGCCTCGTTCGGAGTTCCGGGCGACGGCGATGATGCGGTCTTTCTTGTCCGGCTTGGCGAAGATGACGCCCATGGTGTCGCGGCCCCTGACGGGGACACCGGCGACGGAGGAGCGGACCACCTTGCCGCTTTCCATCACCACCAGCACCTCGTCTTCCTCCTGCACAATGAGTGCGCCGACCAGATGCCCGCGTTCTTCCTGGTACTTGCCCACCTTGATGCCCAGGCCGCCGCGCCCCTGGACCCGGTATTCGTCTGCCTTGGTCCGCTTGGCGTAACCGCCGGCGGTCACGATGAAGACGTAGGAGTCCTCGCGCAGCACGCCGGCCACCAGCAGTTCGTCGTCCTCGCGGAACTTCATGCCGGTCACACCGGACGTGGCGCGTCCCATCGGCCGCAGTGCCTCGTCCGTCGCGGTGAAGCGCAGGGACTGGCCGCGCCGGGAAACCAGCATCATGTCGTCGGTCTCGGCGACCAGCCGCGCCGAAACGAGCTCGTCTCCGTCGCGCAGGTTGATCGCGATGACGCCGGCGGAACGGTTCGTGTCGTAGTCCTCCAGCCGGGTCTTCTTGATCAGGCCGCGTTTGGTGGCCAGCACCAGGTAGGGGGCCTGCTGGTAGTCCTTCAGGTCCATGACCTGGGCAATGTGCTCGTCCGGCTGGAAGGCCAGCAGGTTCGCCACGTGCTGGCCCTTGGCGTCGCGGCCGCCTTCGGCCAGCTCGTACGTCTTGGCCCGGTACACCCGGCCCAGGTTGGTGAAGAACAGCAGCCAGTGGTGCGTCGTGGTGACGAAGAAGTGCTCGACCACGTCGTCGCCGCGGAGCTGGGCGCCGCGTACTCCCTTGCCGCCTCGCTGCTGGGACCGGTAGTTGTCGCTGCGGGTGCGCTTGACGTATCCGCCGCGGGTGATGGTCACCACCATCTCCTCTTCGGGGATGAGGTCTTCCATGCTCATGTCCCCGCCGTAGCCCATCATGATCTGGGTCCGGCGGTCGTCACCGTACTTGCCGGTGATCTCGGCGAGTTCCTCGCTGACGATGCTGCGCTGGGCTTCTTCGGACGCGAGGATGCGGTTGAACTCCTGGATCATCCGCTCGAGCTCGGCGTGGCGGTCCTGGATCTTCTGCCGTTCCAAGGCGGCCAGCCGGCGCAACTGCATGTTCAGGATGGCCGAGGCCTGGTCCGTGTCGATGTCCAGCAGCTGCATCAGGCCGTCGCGGGCTTCTTCCGTGGTGGACGAGGCGCGGATCAGGGCGATGACTTCATCGAGCGCATCCAGGGCCTTGAGCAGGCCACGCAGGATATGCGCTTCTTCCTCGGCCTTGCGCAGCCTGAAGCGGGTGCGCCGGACGATGACTTCCAGCTGGTGGGTGACCCAGTGGCGGATAAAGGCGTCGAGGGTCAGGGTGCGGGGCACCCCGTCGACGATCGCGAGCATGTTGGCCGCGAAGTTCTCCTGCAGGGAGGTGTGCTTGTAGAGGTTGTTCAGCACCACCTTGGCCACGGCGTCGCGCTTGAGCACGATGACCAGGCGCTGTCCCGTGCGGCCGGAGGTCTCGTCGCGCAGGTCGGCGATGCCGGCGACCCTGCCTTCCTTGGCCAGCTCGGCGATCTTCATGGCCAGGTTGTCCGGGTTCGCCTGGTACGGAAGTTCCGTGACCACCAGGCAGGTCCGGCCCTGGATTTCCTCCACGTTGACCACGGCGCGCATGGTGATGGAGCCGCGGCCGGTGCGGTAGGCGTCCTCGATGCCCTTGTGGCCCAGGATCTGAGCGCCGGTGGGGAAGTCGGGCCCCTTGATCCGCTGGATCAGCGCTTCGAGGAGTTCTTCACGGCTGGCGGTGGGATTGTCCAGGTACCACTGGACGCCGTCGGCCACTTCGCGCAGGTTGTGCGGCGGGATGTTGGTGGCCATGCCGACGGCGATGCCCGAGGAGCCGTTGACCAGCAGGTTCGGGAAGCGGGCCGGCAGTACGGTCGGTTCCTGGTTCTTGCCGTCGTAGTTGTCCTGGAAATCGACGGTGTCCTCGTCGATGTCGCGGACCATTTCCAGCGCCAGCGGCGCCATCTTGGTTTCCGTGTACCTGGGGGCGGCCGCGCCGTCGTTGCCGGGCGAGCCGAAGTTGCCCTGCCCCAGCGCCAGCGGGTAGCGCATGGTCCAGTCCTGGATCAGGCGGACCAGGGCATCGTAGATGGCCATGTCGCCGTGCGGGTGGTACTGGCCCATGACCTCGCCCACCACGCGGGCGCACTTGTTGAAGGATCGCTCGGGGCGGTAGCCGCCGTCGAACATCGCGTACAGCACCCGCCGGTGCACCGGCTTGAGGCCGTCGCGGACGTCCGGCAGGGCGCGCCCGACGATGACCGCCATGGCATAGTCCAGGTAGGACCGCTGCATTTCGGTCTGGAGGTCGACCTGCTCCACCCGGTCGGTCAGGATTTCGCCCTCGATCGGCTCATCGCCGGTGCCTGCGGGCAGGTCGGGCGTCTCTTCGTCGCTCATCGTTTAAGTTTCCTTTGCGTCAAAACCTTGGTGCGGCCCGGTCAGCGGCCGGCGGCCGGCCGGCTGCGGCGGGACTAAATGTCGAGGAAGCGGACATCCTTGGCGTTCTGCTGGATGAAGGTGCGCCTGGATTCGACGTCTTCGCCCATCAGGATCGAGAAGGTCTGGTCCGCGGCGGCGGCATCCTCCATCGTCACCTGCAGCAGCGTCCGGTGGTCGGGGTCCATGGTGGTGTCCCACAGCTCCGTGTAGTCCATTTCACCGAGGCCCTTGTACCGCTGAATGCCGTTTTCCTTGGGCAGCCGCTGGTTGTTCGCCAGGCCGCGGCGGACGGTCTCGTCCCGCTCACGGTCGCTGAAGACATAGTCGTGGGGGTGGTTGGACCATTTGATCCGGTAGAGCGGCGGCTGCGCCAGGTAGACGTAACCGTTCTCGATCAGCGGGCGCATGTAGCGGAACAGCAGGGTCAGGAGCAGCGTGGTGATGTGCTGGCCGTCCACATCGGCGTCGGCCATCAGCACGATCTTGTGGTACCGGGCCTTCTCCACGTCGAAGTCCTCGCCGATGCCGGCGCCGAACGCGGTGATCATGGCCTGGACCTCGGCGTTACCCAGCGCGCGGTCCAGCCGGGCCCGCTCCACGTTCAGGATTTTGCCCCGCAGCGGCAGGATGGCCTGGGTCTCCGGGTTCCGGCCGCGGACGGCCGAACCGCCTGCGGAGTCGCCCTCCACGATGTAGATTTCCGACTTGGATGGATCGCGGGACGAGCAGTCCTTGAGCTTGCCCGGCATGCCGCCGGATTCGAGCAGCCCCTTGCGCCGGGTGGATTCGCGCGCTTTCCGGGCGGCCAGCCGGGCCTGCGAGGCTTGGATCGACTTGCGGATCACGTCGCGGGCCGGGCCGGGATTGCGCTCCAGCCAGTCGCCGAGTTCGTCCGTGACCACACGCTGCACAAAGCCCTTGGCCTCGGAGTTGCCCAGCTTGGTCTTGGTCTGGCCCTCGAACTGGGGCTCGCCCAGCTTCATGGAGATGACGGCGGTGAGGCCCTCGCGGATGTCGTCGCCGGTGAGGTTTTCTTCCTTCTCCTTGATCAGGTTTTTCTCGCGCGCGTAACGGTTGATCAACGAGGTCATCGCGGCGCGGAAGCCTTCTTCGTGCGTGCCGCCTTCGTGCGTGTTGATGGTGTTCGCGTAGGTGTGGACGCTCTCCGAGTAGGAGGTGGTCCACTGCATCGCGACTTCCACCGAGAGCTTGCGCTCCGTGTCCTCGGTCTCGAACGCGATGACCTCGGGGTGGATGACCTCCACCTTCTTGGAGGAGTTCAGGTGCGTGACGTAGTCCAGCAGGCCGTTGTCGTACTTGTAGACCACCTGGCGGTGTTCCGCGGTGGTTTCGACCTCGGTGCCGGGCGTCGTGTCCAGGTCCACGTCCTCGGCGTCCGGTGCGTGGACTTCCGGACGGCGCTCATCGGTCAGGACAATTTTGAGGCCCTTGTTCAAGAAGGCCATCTGCTGGAAGCGGGCGCGCAGCGTCTCGAAGTCGAATTCCGTGGATTCGAAAATCTCGGGGTCCGCCCAGAAGGTCTGCGAGGTCCCGGTCTTGGTGGTCTCCTCGCCGCGGCGCAGGTCGCCCACCGGGAGGCCGCCGTTGGCGAACGACTGGTGCCACACGTAGCCCTGCCGGCGGATCTCGGTCTCCACCCGCGCGGACAGCGCGTTGACCACCGAGATGCCTACGCCGTGCAGGCCGCCGGAGACCGCGTAACCGCCGCCGCCGAACTTGCCGCCTGCGTGCAGGATGGTCATCACGACCTGTACGGTCGGTTTGCCCTCGGTTGGGTGCATGTCCACGGGAATGCCGCGGCCGTTGTCCACCACCCGGACGCCGCCGTCGGCCAGCAGCGTGACGTTGATGGTGTCGCAGTAGCCGGCCAGCGCTTCGTCGACGGAGTTGTCCACCACCTCGTACACGAGGTGGTGCAGCCCGCGCGGACCGGTGGAACCGATGTACATGCCCGGGCGCTTGCGGACGGCTTCCAGGCCTTCAAGGACGGTGATGTCGCTGGCGTCGTAGTGCTTGCCGTCGTTGCCCTCTGTCATTTGGGGTTCTGCGCCGGTGTTTTCCAGCTCATTGTCCTCTGCCACAGTTGCCGTTGACTCCTTGTGTTCCGTCCGGGGGACTCGTGTGTCGGCGCCCTTCCGGATAGAGGACGGGCGCCGCCTAGTCAATTCTACCGTGTCAGGGCGGTGAATCCTGCACGAACATGGCTCTATGCGGCACGGAAACCGGGTTTTGACGCCGCCGCCGGGTGCCCGATGGGACCGTGTATGTCCGCGGACGTCTCCAGCGTCCTACACGCCGTCTAAGCGAGCCGGTGCCGGCTGCTTCCGGCCGGCCTCCCGCGAGGGGCGAAATCAGCCGTAGGTGTCCCGCGGTCCGCGGCCGCTCACGGACCTCTTGCCCTTGCGCCAATTGGGCGCTGCCGGCGCCAGCACCTGGATTTTAGTGACGACGCCGGGGCCCAGCTTTTCGTCGAACCGCTTCAGCAGGGCGGTGCTGAGCAATCGCAGCTGCGTGGCCCAAGCCGTTGAGTCGCAGCGGACCTGCACCGTGGTTTCCTCGAAGCTCTCCGGACGGCAGTGGGCGGCGATGTCCGCGCCGACCAATTCATCCCACCGCGAAATGACCGAGCCGACGGCCACCGGGGAGTTCCAGCCGCGTTCTGCGACGAACCGGTCGAACACGCGCCCCAAGCCCTGGGGGTCGCGGCCGAAATCCTGCGGGCCGGCGGACGGCCGCGCCCCCCGGGATGCGCGGCGGCGGCTGTTGGCCCTCGTGCGCACGTCGCCGCGGGCCGCCGCTGCAAGGCGTACCCGGTTCAGGACGGCTTTCGCGGCGTCCAGGTCTTCGACAGCTCCTTCGTCACGGGACGGCTCCGCTCCCGCCGGTCCCGCGGGCGGGGGAGGCACCGCCGGATCGGGCAGGCCCGGCCGCCGTCCCGCAGGCGCTGCCGGCTCCTGCGGCCGGGCCCGGTCAGGTGGTTTAGTGGCCATTGGCCACGCCTCCCGGCACTACCATGAACTGTTCCCCCGCCAACGCGTCGGGGATGTCTTCGGCCACCGCGGCTGTGACGATCACCTGCTCGGCGCCGGCCACGATGTCCGCGAGTTTTGACCGGCGCTGGTTGTCCAGTTCGGCGAAGACATCGTCCAGGATCAGGACGGGAGTCGCGCCGGGCGCAGCGTCGTCGTCGCAGAAGACGTAGTACGAGGCCAGCCGGAGGGCCAACGCCAGAGACCAGGTTTCGCCGTGCGAGGCGTAGCCCTTGGCCGGTGCCTGTCCCAGCAGCAGCTCCAACTCATCGCGATGCGGCCCCACCAGCGAGATGCCCCGCTCCGTTTCCCGCTTGCGCTGCTGTTTGAAGGCGGCAAGGTAGAGTTCCGCCAGTTCGGCCGTTCCCAGGCTTGCCAGCGGGGGAAGGCCCGCCCCGCCGTCGTTCTCCACCTCGCCGTCATCCGACAGCTGGCTGTGGATGGTGGAGCGGTAGACGGCGGCCGCATGTTTGGAGCCATCGGTAAGGGCGGCGTACGCCGCGTCCAGGTGCGGCTGCAGCAGGTCCACCAGTTCCAGCCGGGCCTTCAGCAGGGCGGCCCCTGCCTGTGCCATGTGCTGATCCCACACCTCCAAGGTAGCTTCATGGGCGGCGGTAAACCGTCCGCTGGCGCGCGCCGATTTGAGCAGGGCATTGCGCTGTTTGAGGACGCGTTCAAAATCGCTGCGGGTGGCCGCATGGTGCGGGACCAAACTGGCCAGCAGCTCATCGAGGAAGCGGCGCCGGTTGGACGGGTCGCCTTTGACCAGCGCGAGGTCTTCGGGGGCGAAGAGCACCGTGCGCAGGTGCCCGAGGATTTCCCGCGCGCGCACAGGGTTGGCGCGGTTAATCCGGGCCCGGTTGGCCTTGCCCGGGGTGATTTCCAGTTCCAGCGAGGTGCTGCGCCCGCCCCGGTCCACCCGTGCCCGCACCAACGAACGCGGTTGGTCGAAGCGGATGAGGGGTGCGTCATTGCTGACCCGGTGCGACGAGAGCGACGCGAGGTAGCCGATGGCCTCGACAATGTTGGTCTTGCCGACCCCGTTGGCTCCGACAAACACCGTAATGCCGGGCTTCAGGGCGATGTCGAGCTGCGGGTAGGTGCGGAAATCGGTCAGGGACAGGTATTCAACAAACAATGCGTTACAGCTACTTCGACTCGTTGCTTCGGCCGGCCTGGTCTTGTGCAGGCTTTCTGACTGCGTGGCCGCCAAACTGGTTACGGAGGGCGGCCACCATCTTCATGGCGGGCGCGTCGTCTTGGCGCGACGCGAACCGTGCGAACAGCGCGGCGGTGATGGCCGGGGCCGGGACACCGTGTCCGATCGCCTCCTCGACAGTCCACCGGCCTTCACCGGAATCCTCGACGTAACCGCTGACCTGGCTCAATCCCGGGTCCTCGTCGAGGGCCTTCACCATCAGGTCCAGCAGCCAGGAGCGGACCACCGTCCCCTTTTGCCAGGCCCGGAAAGTCCCCGGAACATCCTTGATAATGTCCTTGGCTTCCAGCAGTTCGTACCCTTCGGCGTACGCCTGCATCAGCCCGTATTCGATCCCGTTGTGCACCATCTTGGCGTAGTGGCCGGCGCCGACGTCGCCCACGTGGGCGAAGCTTTCCTCCCGGGGGCCCTCCGGCCGCAACGCGTCGAAGACCGGCATCGCTGCCTGGATAAGGTCGGCGCTTCCGCCGGCCATCAGGCCATAACCGTTCGCCAGGCCCCAGACGCCGCCGGACACGCCGACATCAATGAAACCTATCCCGCCTTCGGCCAGGAGGGCTTCGTGCTTTTGGTCTTCGGTGAACTTCGAGTTGCCGCCGTCGATCACCACGTCTCCGGCGGAGAGCTTGCCGGCCAGCTCTGTGATGACCGTGTCGGTGACCTCGCCGGCGGGCACCATGACCCACACGGTGCGCGGAACCGGCAAGGCCCGGATCATTTCGTCAACGGTCCCGGTGTCACTGACCTCCGGGTTCCGGTCAAAGCCGGTTACCTCGATGCCGCCGTCCCGAAGACGCTGCCGCATGTTGAAACCCATCCGGCCCAAGCCGATCAGTCCGATGTGCATCCGAGTCACTCTTTCCTCTCGTCCATGGGTCGGCGGGTATTACTGGTTGGGCAACCTCACCGGCATGAGCAGGTACCGGTAGTCTTCCTTGTCGTCGCCCTCAAGGTCGTCCTGGGCGGATATGACCGCAGGCTTCGGCGGCGTGGTAAAGGAAAACCGGACGTACTTGCTGTCAAAGGCGCTCAAGCCTTCGGACAGGTAGTGCGGGTTGAAGGCGACGGTGATTTCATCCCCGGAGAGCGACGCTTCGATCGCCTCCGACGCTTGGGCGTCTTCGCCGGTTCCCGCGTCCAAGGTCAGGAGGCCGTCGGTGAAGGCCAACCGGACCGGGGTGTTGCGCTCGGCCACGAGCGACACGCGGCGGACGGCTTCGATCAGTGTGGTCGTTTCGACTGTCGCATGGATCGGGGTGTTGTCCGGGAACAGTGAGCGGATCTTGGGATAGTCACCGTCCACCAGGAGCGACGTCGTGCGGCGTCCGCCGCTTTCGAAACCGATCAGTTCGCTATTGTCCGAAAGCGCGATGTTCAGGTCGCCGGAACCACCCAACGTCTTGGCTACTTCGCTCAAAGTCTTGGCTTTGACCAGCGCGCTCGTGGAAATGCCCGGTGTGGCCGGACGCCAGGACAGCTCCCGGAGGGCCAGGCGGTAGCGGTCGGTGGAGAGCAGAGTAATCAGGTCGTCTTCGATTTCCATCCGGACGCCGGTCAGGATGGGCAGGGTGTCATCGCGGCTGGCCGCAATGATGACCTGGCTGACAGCCTGGGCGAATGCTTCGCCGTCCACGACCCCGCTGACTTCCGGCAGCGCAGGGAGTTCCGGATAATCGCCCTCGGGCATGGTGGCGAGGTTGAACCGGCTGTTGCGGCAGGTGAGGGCAACCTTCGAACCGTCGGTTTCGATGTCGACAGGCGCCGACGGCAAGCTTCGGCAGATGTCTGCCAAGAGGCGTCCGGAGACCAGGATGGTGCCTTCTTCAGTGACGTCCGCCGGGATCTGGAGACGGGCGGAAATCTCGTAGTCGAAGCTGGCAAGGCTCACCATGCCGCCTTCGGCCCGGATGAGCAGGCCCGACAGAACGGGGACAGGCGGACGTGGTGACAGGGAACGGGCTGTCCATGTCACGGCTTCCGCCAGAACATCCCGATCAACTCTGAACTTCACTGAAGTAAGCCACCTTTCACAACGAACATGCCGGGGAAGACCGCCTGCGTCTGGCCGGGGTGCAGCGAATGGGACTGCGAACACCAGGTTGAAGCAGATGGCAACGATTCTCTGTGCAAGCTTAGCCGCAGCAACCGTCATTGCGCACCGAGAGTGCGCGGAGGTCCTGTTCGGCCGATTCGGCACGATGCATGGGAACCGGAACAGGGTCAAATGTTATTTGGAAGAACATCAATAAATGGGATTCGTAGTGTTAATAACTGCTGTGGATACTGTGGAAAACCTCGGTACGGCCTGCGCCTGAGCCGAAGTTGGGTGTTCACAAGATGTGCAGGGCGGTCGTCGCAAGCACTGGCAGCCTGTGGATGCAGATCCTTGTAATTTCGGGCGTCCACAGGGGACAGGGCACTTTTCCTCTTAAGGACTCGGGTTGTCCACTTAAGAATCCACAACCTTATCCACACCTGTTAATTTCACCGGTGTAGTTCCGGGCGGGGGCCGCCGCAGCCGCAGCCTCGGCCGCAGCCGCCCGGGAAGCTAGCTTTCGCGCTGTTGCTGCTTGATGCGGTTGGTCAGCTCCGTGACCTGGTTGTAGATGGCTCGACGCTCGGCCATCAACTCACGGATCTTCCGGTCGGCGTGGATGACGGTCGTGTGGTCGCGGCCGCCGAGTTCCTGGCCGATCTTCGGCAGGGACATGTCGGTCAGTTCACGGCACAAGTACATGGCAATCTGGCGCGCAGTTACCAGCGTCCTGGTCCGGGACTTGCTGGTCAGCTCCTCCATGCTGAGCTTGAAGTACGCGGCGGTCTGGCCAAGGATCGTGGCCGATGTGATCTCCTGTGCCCCTTCGTCGGTGATCAGGTCTTTCAGAACTATCTCGGCGAGACCCATGTCCACTGCCTGCTGGTTCAGGCTGGCGAACGCGGTGACGCGGATGAGCGCGCCCTCGAGCTCACGGATGTTGGTGGAGATCTTCGAGGCGATGTACTCGAGGACCTCGTCGGGGACGGACAGCCCCTCGCTGATGGCCTTCTTGCGCAGAATCGCAATACGGGTCTCCAGCTCCGGCGGCTGGATATCGGTCAGCAGTCCCCACTCGAACCGGGACCGCATGCGCTCCTCGAAGCCGGAGAGCTGTTTCGGCGGCAGGTCGGAAGTGATGACCACTTGCTTGCTGTGGTTGTGGAGGGCGTTGAAGGTATGGAAGAACTCCTCCTGCGTCGCGTCCTTGTTGGCCAGGAACTGGATGTCGTCGATCAGCAGGATGTCGACGTTGCGGTACAGCTGCTTGAAGCTGGCGCCCTCATCGTCGCGGATGGAGTTGATGAAATCGTTCGTGAACTCTTCCGAATTCACGTACCGGACGCGGATGCTGTTGTAGAGATGGCGCGCATAGTGCCCGATGGCGTGCAGCAGGTGGGTTTTTCCCAGGCCCGAGTCGCCATAGATGAATAGCGGGTTGTACGCCTTGGCCGGCGCTTCGGCCACCGCGACGGCCGCCGCGTGGGCAAAGCGGTTGGATGAACCGATGACGAAGGTGTCAAAAATGTATTTCGGGTTGAGCCTGCCCAGTTCAGGGGAAGCGGCTTGCGCCGCCGGCTGGGGAAGTGACTCGCTGCGCACGACCGCCGGGGCCGGGCGGGGCTCCTGTTCAGGTTCCGGTTCCGCCTGCGGAGCCATATCCGTGTCGACGCTGAAAGCGCAGAGGATGTCGTCCTTGAAGACTTCGAACAGGGCGTCGTGCAGAGGGTCTTTGAGCTGTTGCGACTGGAAGACTTCGCGTGTCAGTTCGTTGGGCACGGCCACCAGCAGGGTTGTGCCGATCAGGCCTTTGGCCTGCGCCAACACGATGAAGCCGCGCTGCCGGGGGGAGACACGATCGTCCTGTTCCAGCGTCCGGACCACTTTGCGCCAGGAACTTCCGACGTCATTTATCTGGTCCGTGTCCACGTAGTACCCCTCAGAAATGCTCAGCATGCTTCGGCATTTGCCGACAGCCAGCCCGAAATCCACAGACTTATTCACAGACGGTGGATAAGGGGCTCCTGCCAAGAGTAGAGCATGAATCTGCTGGACGACAGTTGGGATGCAGGCCCCTGTGGACGTCGCTTTCGAGAGGCGCTCCGGCCGCTCAAAGCGGCTTTGGCGTGGAGTTGTCCACAGGGGTTATCCACGGAAACGCCCGGGTGCGGAGAAGGCCGGTTTGACGGTACTCGCCGGCATCGCCTAACGTTGACTAGTCCTTCATGTCTACTTTGTTGTCCTTGTGCGTCCAACGCCCTGGCAATGGAATAGACCCCATATAGAGCGCCGACCTGTTCTTCCCCCTTGTTGCAATGGGTCCAACCGCATCTGTCGATCGTCTTGGAGTAACCACCGTGAGCAAGCGGACTTTTCAGCCGAATAACCGCCGTCGTGCCAAGAAGCACGGCTTCCGCCTTCGCATGCGCACTCGCGCCGGCCGCGCCATTCTGGCCGCACGCCGCAGCAAGGGCCGCACCGAACTGTCGGCCTAAATAGCCAGTTTGTCGACTCGGCTGTGAGGTTCAGTTCCCGCAGCGGCGTGTTTCGGCGGGCTGGGTAGCACATGCTTCCCAGCCAGCACCGGATGCGCACCTCGGCGGACTTCTCAACAACTGTACGTTCCGGCGCCCGCTCAGGGCGCCGGAACTTAGTGTTATATGCGGCGGCAGCAGACCCGGCCCGACCGGCATCTTTCGGCTTTATCGTCTCGAAGGCCGTCGGGAACGCCGTCATGCGCAACCGCGTTAAAAGGAGACTGCGGGAACTGGCAGCAGCCGGCTTAAGGGAGAATGGGTATTCCCGAGGGATCACCGTGGTTGTGCGGGCCCTTCCGGCAGCTGCCGACGCAGACTTCAACGCTTTGGAACTGGATTACCGGAAGGCTCTCAAGGCCGCCCTCGGCAAGTTGACCTTAACGCGCACCGCAACGACGGAAGCTGCGCACGGAGAGAAGGGGAGAGCCGAATGAGTGCCCGTGCCGTACCGGTTCCCGCCCATGCCGCCGTGCCCAGGAGGACCACGAGTCCCCTGCAGTATGCGCTGATCGGCGTGCTGCGCGTGTACCGCAAACTCGTTTCGCCCCTGTACGGCCAGGTGTGCCGTTTCTTCCCGTCCTGTTCCGCGTACGCATTGGAAGCAGTGACGGTCCACGGGGCCGCCAAGGGCAGCTGGCTGGCCGCCCGCCGCCTGCTCCGATGCCACCCATGGAACCCCGGCGGCGTGGATCATGTTCCGGCGTCTGTATCCTTCAACCTGTGGCTGCAGGAGAACCCTTCCAGAATCCCCCGGATCGTGGAGCTTAACCACCCACTCATTCCGGCCGACGATGAAGGCCGCGGCGCGGCCCGAGGAGCAAATCAGTAATGGACTTCTTAAACACCATCCTGACCCCGTTCACGTGGGTCGTCTCCGGGATCCTGTGGGCCTTCCACGCCGGCTTCTCCTGGCTTGGGATGGACCCGGCCAACGGCTGGACGTGGACGTTCTCAATCATCGGGCTGGTGCTGGTGATCCGCGCGGCCCTCATTCCGGTCTTCGTCAAGCAGATCAAGGCCCAGCGGGGGATGCAGGCACTGCAGCCCGACCTCCGGAAGCTGCAGCAGAAGTACAAGGGAAAGACCGACCAGCTGTCGCGTCAGGCCATGACGCAGGAGCAGATGGCGCTGTACAAGAAGCACGGCACCAACCCGTTCTCGGCCTGCCTGCCGATGCTGGTGCAGATGCCGTTCTTCTTCGCGTTGTTCAGCGTGCTGAACAACGCTTCGCGCGCCAGCGAGAACGGCGAGGGCATTGGCGCCCTGTCGCCCGAACTCATCCGTCAGTTCGACGACTCGTCCATTTTCGGTGCGCCGCTTTCCGCATCCCTCCTGCACGGCGGCGGGGGCGAGCAGCAGGTCGCCGTGGTCATCCTGTCGATCATCATGATCTTGGCGATGACTGCCTCGCAGTTCATCACGCAGAAGCAGATCATGGCGAAGAACATGTCCGCCGAAGCAATGCAGTCACCGTTCATGAAGCAGCAGCAGATGATGCTCTACATCCTGCCTCTCGTGTTCGGCATCGGCGGCATCAACTTCCCCATCGGTGTGCTGATCTACTGGACAACCACCAACGTGTGGACCATGGCACAGCAGTTCTTCGTGATCCGGCGCATGCCCACTCCGGGTTCGCAGGCTGCCCGCGAACTGGCAGAACGCCGTGCAAAGAAGGGCCTGCCGATGGTACCGCTGCTGGGCGAGCGGAAGACCGAGGCGCCGGCGGCCGATTCCCCGGCAGAGGTGAAAGGCCAGCGCCAGCAGCCACAGCGGAAGAACAGGAAGAAAAAATGAGCAGCGAAAGCGTATCCGAAGTGACTGAAGAACTTCCCGACGAAGAGGCTGCAGCGGACGAACAGCAGGAGGAAGCTGTTTCGAATTCTGCCAAACGTCTGGAAGAAGAAGGAGACGTGGCTGCGGACTACCTGGAAGAGCTGCTCGACATCGCCGATATCGATGGGGACATCGACATCGAGGTCCGCAACGGCCGCACCTACATCTCGATCGTCTCCGAAGAGGAAGACAACGACGCGCTCAAGGCGCTCGTGGGACCGGATGGCGAAGTCC
The DNA here is from genome assembly GCF_059091365.1 of Arthrobacter sp. MDT2-34-1. Lineage (NCBI taxonomy): Bacteria > Bacillati > Actinomycetota > Actinomycetes > Micrococcales > Micrococcaceae > Arthrobacter > Arthrobacter sp. MDT2-34-1. The sequence goes on along the minus strand of NZ_JBNHGO010000001.1, from coordinate 2,184,161 downwards.
TCGAAGCCTTGCAGGAGCTGGCCCGGTTGTCGGTTCTCACGACGACCGGCAACCGTTCCCGCCTTGTTTTGGACATCACTGGCTACCGCGAAGGACGCAGCGAAGAACTACAGAAGATCGCTGAAGACGCCGTCGCCGAAGCCAAGGAAACGGGCCGCGATGTAGCGCTCGAGCCGATGAGCGCGTACGAGCGAAAGATCGTCCATGACGCGGTTGCCGAGCTCGGCCTGATCAGCGAATCCGAGGGCGAAGGATCCAACCGCCACATCGTGGTGTCGGTGGAGTCCTGATCTTGTCCGGCGGAATGGTCTGATAGGCAGAGGTATGTCGGTAGTTGAAATGACTGTGGCAGAGTCCAGGGCTGCCCACGCGGTTTTCGGTGAACGCCTGGGCCTGGCGGAGCGATACGTTGCGCATTTGGCCACCTCAGGCATCGAACGGGGTTTGCTGGGCCCCCGGGAAGTTCCGAGATTGTGGAACAGGCACGTCCTCAACTGCGCCGTCGTCGCACACCTGATAGGGCGCGACGCCGCGGTCGCGGATGTCGGAAGCGGGGCCGGCCTGCCAGGACTGACGTTCGCGTTGGCGCGACCGGACTTGCGTTTGACCCTGATCGAGCCGTTGGAACGAAGGGTTGCCTGGCTCAACGAAGTCATTGAGGATCTCGCGCTGGACAACGTCACGGTGCTGCGGACGCGGGCAGAGCTGGCGGGGGACGACGTCACAGCTGACGTCGTGACGTCTCGAGCGGTGTCGGCACTCGACAAGCTCGCCCGCCTCTCAATTCCACTGCTGCATGGCACGGGCGAAATGCTGGCAATCAAGGGCCGCAGCGCAGCTGACGAGGTTCAGAAGGCCGAAAAGGTCATCAGGAAGCTCGGTGGCCGAGAAACAGAGGTCTTGACCGTCGGGGACGATCTCTTGGAAGAGCCGACGACGGTAGTCCGCATCCGTGTTGATGCTTGACCTGGTCCCCCACACACCCATGCAGCGCCCCGTGAATCCGGCCGCGCAACGATAGGCTAGGAGAGGTCGGTGGCGGACAGTGAAAGCGGGCGGAATCCAAGTGGCGATCAACAACACGGTGTCGGGTTTCACCGGGACCAAAGCCGAAGAGTCGTCGCACCTCGGAGTGGCTGAACAACCGAACATGGTTGCGCTCATACCCCCTAGCGGTCCTGTTTCACGTGAAACTTCCCCTGGGAACGAGGCTGAGATAGCCAACTCCAACATGAAGATAGAGGCTACGGTTTCAAACGTTATGGATTCGATTGACGAAAGCACACCGCTCGCGCAGGAATTGGCGAGCGAAAACCGCCGGCGTGAGAGGCTGAAGGCCAAGGAGCTTCCCAGGCCCGCCCAGACCAGGGTGTTGACGGTCAGCAACCAAAAGGGTGGGGTCGGCAAGACCACGACAACGGTCAATATCGCTGCTGCCCTTGCTACGGCCGGCCTGAACGTCCTGGTCATCGATATCGACCCGCAGGGGAACGCGTCAACAGCGCTCGGGGTCGAGCACCACGCTGACGTCGACAGTATCTACGACGTGCTGATCAACGATATGCCGCTCGGGGACGTGATCGCACAATGCCCCGATATAGCCCACCTCGTCGTCGCACCCGCCACGATTCACCTGGCCGGGGCCGAGATCGAATTGGTGTCGTTGGTGGCCCGTGAACAGCGCCTGCGCCGCGCCATCGAGGTTTACGCGCAGGAACGTGAGACGGCAGGACTGCCCCGGCTGGATTACGTCTTTATCGACTGCCCGCCCAGCCTGGGCCTACTAACAGTTAACGCTTTCGTCGCCGCCCAAGAGGTACTGATTCCCATCCAGTGCGAGTACTACGCCTTGGAGGGGCTGAGCCAGCTCCTCAAGAACATCGAAATGATTCAGAAGCACCTCAATGCTGGATTGGTTGTTTCTACGATCCTGCTGACGATGTACGACGGACGAACAAACCTCGCAGCTCAGGTTGCAGCAGAAGTGCGGGAACATTTCCCGAATGAGGTTTTAAGTGCGGTCGTACCGCGCTCGGTCCGCATCTCGGAGGCTCCGAGTTACCAGCAGACAGTGATCACCTATGATCCGTCGTCCAGCGGGGCCCTTTCCTATCAGGAGGCCGCAGCCGAAATCGCCGAGCGCGGCAAGTAACTGTGAAGGCGTACTGCAACGGTAGAATTACGCCTTAAGCGAGCATGTGCATGCTAGCTCGGCGCATGACGGAAGAGGGTCCAGATGAGTGAAAAACGTCGCGGCTTGGGAAGAGGCCTGGGCGCATTGATACCCAGTGCTCCGGCCCCAGCGGAGACCGAGTCCACCGAGGGGCAGGAAGCCTCCGCCAAACGTCGGACTCAGCGACCCGTAGACGTTTTCTTTCCCGCTTCCAGTCGGAGGGAAGAAGGGGACGCCGCCGTCCTCACGACGACTGACTCCGAGACCGTAACCGGATCGAGCGCCGCGCAGGTAGCCGAAGTGTTGCGGGCCCCGCGAAAGCTTGCGACTACTGGCAGCAAGAAGCCGGCGGCAAAGAAGTCTGTGAAGGACGATTCTTCCCGAGCGAATGGCAATGGCGCTGCCGGCGAATCGCACGCTTCCGCCAAGGACTCGGCCGAACCGGTTGGCAGGGACAGCGCCGGAGCTCCCTCGGCTCCTACCGAAGTTTCAGTTCCACGTGAAACGTCGGGGGCCGACCTAGTCGAGGTTCCCGGTGCCACTTTTGCCGAAGTCCTCGTTACTGCGATCCAGCCAAACCGCAAACAGCCTCGCACCGTCTTCGATGAGGAAGACATGGCGGAGCTGGTGCATTCGATCCGTGAGATCGGCGTCCTCCAGCCGATCGTTGTGCGACCTTCCGATGATGGCGGCGCGCAGTACGAGCTGGTTATGGGCGAACGCCGCTGGCGGGCCACCAAGGCTGCCGGCCTGGAAACGATTCCGGCGATCATCAGGTCAACCTCCGACGATGACCTGTTACGGGACGCCCTGCTCGAGAACCTGCACCGCAGCCAGCTGAATCCGCTGGAAGAGGCTGCGGCCTATCAGCAGTTGCTTGATGATTTCGGTTGCACGCATGATGAGCTTGCGGATCGGATCGGTCGGTCAAGGCCGCAGGTCTCCAACACTTTGCGGTTGATGAAGCTCCCTCCGCTGGTTCAGCGGCGGGTTGCGGCAGGCGTGTTGAGCGCTGGCCATGCGCGCGCCCTCCTTGGACTCACTGATCCTGGAGAAATGGAGAAGCTGGCGCAAAAGATTGTCGCCGAGGGCCTTTCCGTTCGGGCGACCGAGGAAATCGTTTCCCTGAGCGACGGCGTGCGACGGCCCAAACGCGAAAGCAAGCCCCGTGAGGGAGCTCGGCACGAACGGCTAGACTATCTGGCTAGTTCCCTGTCGGACCGCCTTGACACCAGCGTTAAGATCACCTTGGGTGCCAAGAAGGGCCGAGTAAGCATCGAGTTCGCCAGTGTTGATGACTTGAACCGCATCATGGACGTGCTGAACCCGGCGACGCCATAGCCTTCGTTCCACGTGAAACAATGGGCTCCGTTCCACAAGGACGGAGCCCATTGCTTTGCCCCGAGGTGCAAGTCCGGGTTGGTTCGGGTTCGCGGACATGCTTGGTGCACATCGCTTAAGCAAGCCTATTGACCTAGTTTGTAGAACCCGCGGTCGAATTCCGGTCTCGCCTGAACTTTTGGCAGCTGCACCCAGTGCGGAGTGTGGGAAGGGACAGGGGGAGTGTCGGTTCCCCTCCTCCCATTAGGGATCGGGACCACCGCTCTTGCGAGAACTCTGTTTCCGACTTGGACGTCTGTTTGGCGCGTTCTGCTAGCTCGTCGGCGTGGCGCTAGCAAGCCGGGTCTGTTACTAGGTGTTTCACGTGAAACTCCGGCGCCCGGGAGCAACGGCACGTGGCATCCTCGACCTGCAAAAGGTGAAGGAAGCGCCAGGTGCGTAGTAGCCACTGCGCCCCGCGCATTTGCACCTGCCGCAAAGTAGGTTTGGGGATGGCTGAAAGCGACATCCCAAAACGCCAGGAGTATGAGATACGCACATCAAATCCTGGCCGCTACGGGCACGGGCCGATAGGTGAGCTTGCAGAATCGGTAGGCCGCACGGGTTCGACCTCGGAAAGCGTGTTCGGGACGAGCAGGTGTAGTCCTAGCTCGCACTTCAACGTCGCCTTTCTTGGGGCTGAGCCTCAGCGGCCAGGCTCTGTCTCTTCTCCCGGAGGGCGACGCTGACATCCGACCGCTCCGAGCAACAAGAAGGTGAGCAGGCTCAGCCGAGCAGGGGAGAGGTTAGTTTCACGTGAAACTCCGGGTGCAGCCGCTGGATCATGTCTGATCCGCCTAGCGTCGCCCCTTCAGGCACCAAGCAATTGTGTCACCTGGACATCTAGCGTCCGAGAATAGTGCGCGGCGCTTGAGGCATAAGTTCTAGACATGAGCCTCACCCACACTGAACCCCCATGTCGTACGTTGCCGGCGGTGAGCAGCGACCTCATGTGTTGGAGATGTAGCTTCAGCTCCGCTTCGCAGGAGTGTTCAGCGGTGGCAAATGGGCAGATGCTCTTCCCGAATGTGCTGTGGAAGTAGAGCTTCAGCAAGGGCGGTGGATGCTCGGATAAACGCGGGAAGTGTTTCACGTGAAACTTGGGCAGTAGTTGGGATCTCATCCTCGACGTACGACGTGGCGGGGGCAGTTGGACAGATCCCATACGCGCCGGTTGTTCAACTGTTGTCCGGCCAGCCTCCCTGCCCTTTCGGGGCATGCATACTTCGCGTAGTCCCTGGAGCTAAAGTCCGACTATAGGGGAGGGCTGGCACCGCATAACGCCAACCCCCAAGGAGAAAAAGCGTGTTTCACGTGAAACCCCCGAGCGGCAGAGCAGAACCGGAAAGTGGACTAGCGAGGCGTCGGTGTTCGCCAGTTGCTCTCTGGAGCAACGGTTGGCCAGAAGCCCCTCCCGAGCACCGCATTTCACGGCGACAGTAGCCGCCGCGCTAGCAGCATCTTGCCTTGCCAGGCAGCCGTTAAACGGGAAGAAATTCTGGATGGTATCGGCTCTAGTCCGTGACCGTAGCTGCGGACAGCCAGATGGAAGGGGTAGACATGGCTCTCCCACTGCCCTTTCCGAAAGAGCCGGGAGGGCTGACGCGTTCGGTTGCTTTCCTATCCAAAATTCCGAGGCGTTCGCAGGGCGTCGGCCGGCGCAATAGCGCTCGTCGGAGTGGCCAGCAGACAATCGATTCTAGTGTGCAGCATCGCTCGGCCCACAAAGCGACCCCACATGTTTCACGTGGAACGAACCACGCTGGGTTCGGCCAAGTGGGAGGACCTAAGCATCAATGATCCAGGCCCGACGGCGGGCGGTTTGCCGCATGAAACCCAAGAACGCTCGCCAAAAGACGGTCAGCGCACTCGAACCTGGCGAAGGGCTCGATTGTCCCGAGCGCTAGGGCGTGGACGCCGGTCGTCTCAGCGACGGAATTGTCGTCGACTGGCTGAGCTGCATAGCAGGTCGGACCGGAGATTGAGCGTGCACCACCGCCCCGCAGAGGATGAAGCGGTCGCACTCCAGTATGTCTTCCGAGAGAGCTCGGGGCGCCTCATCCTGGAGTAGCGACACCAAGGGGCCAGCCCCGCAACTGAAGCTAACCCCCGAGCGGGGAATGCTCACGCGGAACCGTCGGTCCTCGGCGCTCCCATACTTATAGGCCCTTATCGCGCTAATTCAAATCAAAAAGCTTTCCGCATCCTTCCTCGGCGGCGTGGGCGAGCGCTCTCGCACCGCCATGCGAGGGAGGCGGATGAGGCAACGCAGTGAAGGGGCCCTGGATGCCGCTCCTCGTCGCATGTAGAAGCAAGCAGAAGCCCTAGCCTTTGAAAGTCGTGCAGTCGCAGTCCTAGCGTCCACCAAACGCGCACGATGAGCGGCGTGCGGTCTTCAGCGCGATCGCTGAGCAATTTGGACACCGAAATGGCCCTTGCTGTAAGTTTCACGTGGAACGATGCACAATCCGGGTCCGCCCGGTGCAGCCGTTTCTAGATGCTTTGTCTGACGCGGGATAGGCGGGATCCGAGGCGGACAGTCCGGGCATGGGGGAAAAGACAACCGGTTCTTACAGTCGACAGGCCGATAGCGGGGGAGAGGCGAACTTCGGTCACAGGCTTCCATTACCCGCGTATTCGCTGCCAGACACCTACAGGAGCAGGGACGACAGCGACTCGCCCACGTAGACTATCCACTTTCGAGTCCAACAAGAACGATAGTGCCAGACGGATATCCAGTAGTACCCACATTGTCGTGCTTCCCGGTCCGTCGGAGGCAATGGCCTCTGGATCCTCCCCCCGGGTGCAGCGGGGAGACGGGGCGAGGGCACGGTTAGCGGTACGTTTCGTTTCACGTGAAACGGCCGACAATGAAAACCTGCCGCGCCTGTTCCACATGAAACAGGGGAGTGAGGCGCCCGGGAGTCAGGTACCTGGATTGAAGCGGAGAACGTCGTCGAGCGCCAAGGTGCCTGTCGGCTCGTCGTCCTCTTCCAGCAGATAAAGCCGCTGGATGGCGATGACAATGGAATCGGCCAAGACCTGCCGGTAGATAGGATCAGCGAGCCGGCGGGAGTCGAACGGGCTGCTCAAATAACCGAGATCCAGCTGCACCGAGGGGGTGCTGGGCAGGCGCAGGATATCCCAGCTGCGACCGTGGATACCCAGGTTGGTAGACCCTGTGCGGGCCACGATCTCCTTCAGGATAAGTTCGCCGGCGCGGTGCCCAATGGGAGAACGCACTTCACCCGATTCAGGACGGCCCCAAAAAAAGGCGCTGACGCCGTTGGCTGCCTCTTGCGGCAACCAGTCACAGTGGAGGGCAATGCTCAAGCTCGGAGAAGACCTTTTGATAAGCAAAGTTCGGTCTAAACCACCGCCGTCGGTTGGCTTGTCAATGATTTCCACGCTGGCACCGAGCTCGGTCAGGATCTTCTTTACGCGGCTGGCGACGTCGCCGGCGACGAGTTTCTCGGTCAGACGACTGCCGGAGGCAACGTCGGGGCTGTCTGCCCAGTGCGCTGCGCCGGCGCCGGGAGCGAGGGTGATAGTCCGGCCGCGCAGTGCCGCAGAGGCTTGGTTGAGCCGTTCGTAATCCCGGAGCGAGAACGCCTGGCTCGGACTGATCGTCCTATTAATGCGTTCCATCGAGGCAGTCAACTGTTGATCCGCGACGCCGGAAGGTTCGAGCCCTAGATTCAGCTGCAGCTCGCGGACCGCGTGGTAGGTCCGCTCCCCATACTCGCCATCGATGTGACCGTAGTAGAAGCCGAGGAACGACAATTGGCGCTGGAGCTCGGTGACATCGTCGCCACGAAGAGGCAACGCGTCCAGCGTGAATATCAGCGGACGGTCCCCGAGCTTGAACTGTGCCTCAGCCAGGGCTCGTTCGGTCTCCTGACCGACCACGCCATCAACCATCAGCCCCCGGGCCTGCTGGAAGGTGCGTACGGCCGCATCTACATGGTCGTCAAAGACCGTGGGGTTGTTTACTTGATCCGGCGCTAAATAGGCCATGGAAATGCCAGCGCGTAGTAGCCCTTCACGAAGGGCTACTACGCGTCGACTATTGTCTGAACGGCGCAGGCTCTGGTCTGCAGCGTCGTTTTCCATCTGGCTAGTTAAGGAATTCTGCGAATTCCTGCTCAATGACCTGCTTCGGCTTGGCGCCGATGGATGTCGCGGCCACCGCACCGTCCTTGAAGACATAGACGGCTGGGATGGAGGTGATGCCGTATTGGGCTGCGGTGGCCGGGTTGTCGTCCACGTTGAGCTTGACGACCTCTACCTTGTCCGAATGCTCAGCAGCGATGTCATCGAGAATCGGCGAGAGCATGCGGCAGGGACCGCACCACTCCGCCCAGAAATCGACGATCACGGGCTTCGCGGACTGCAGGACATCCGCGTCGAAAGTAGCGTCAGTGACATCTTTTGCGTTGCTCATGCTTTTCTCCTTTTACAACCGGTTCAGACTGTTGCGGGTTCGGCGACGTCGGCCAAGGTGTCTGCGCGCTCAGCGAGATAGTGTTCCACATCGATGGCAGCCGCACAGCCGCTGCCCGAGGCGGTGATGGCCTGGCGGTAGGTGGGGTCAATAACGTCGCCGGCAGCGAAGACGCCCGGCAGGGAGGTGCGGGACGACCGGCCCTCGACGGCGATCGTGCCCTCGGGGGTCAGTTCCAGCTGGTCCTTGACCAGGGAGACCCGAGGATCGTTGCCGATGGCGACAAACACGCCGGTTACCGGCAGCACCGACTCGGAACCGTCGACCGTGTTCTTGAGCTTCAGCGCGCTGACCTTGGTGTCGCCTTCAAGCCCGACGACTTCCGAGTTCCACACGAACTTGATCTTCTCGTGGGCCAGGGCACGGTCCTGCATGATCTTCGAGGCACGCAGGGTGTCCCGCCGGTGGACCACAGTGACAGACTCCGCGAACTTGGTCAGGAAGAGGGCCTCTTCCATCGCGGAGTCGCCGCCGCCGATGACGGCGATGTTCTGGCCCTTGAAGAAGAAACCGTCACAGGTTGCGCACCAGCTGACGCCGTGGCCGGCCAGGCGCTTTTCGTCGGGCAGCCCCAGTTCCCGGTAAGCGGAACCGGTGGAGATAATCACGGACCGGGCCAGGAAGGTTTCGCCGGAGCCGATGGTGACCTTCTTGACCGGACCTTCCAGTTCAAGGCTCGTGACGTCTTCAAACAGGATTTCGGTGCCGAAGCGCTCGGCCTGCTTCTGGAAGTTCTCCATCAGCTCGGGACCCAGGATGCCGTCAGGGAACCCGGGGTAGTTTTCCACGTCGGTGGTGTTCATCAGCTCGCCGCCTGCCTCTACGGAGCTGGCGATGAGCAGTGGCTTGAGATTGGCACGCGCGGTGTAAACAGCTGCCGTGTAGCCGGCCGGACCGGACCCAACGATGATGACGTCGCGGACGGACGGTGTGGTATCTGTGCTCACTGCCTGCGAACCTCTTCCTCTGATGTTGATGTAACCCTAAGGGCCGGCCACCCCAAAGGAGCGGTTAGCCCGGCACTTGTCTCAACGGCCGGTGCCCCCGGCTTATTCCGGGGAGGTTATTGAGCAGCCGCTCCTGAACGGGCTAGGAGACTTCGATCTCGGCCATGCGGATGCCGAAGGGCATGCCGCCCATGGGGTTGGACAGCCTCGGCAACTGCGTGAAGTTGATCAGGACGTACTGCGCTTTGGGCGCCGCGCCGTCCTGTTCAGGCACCGGAATAGTGGTCTTCTGTGCCGTGAAGCTTCCCTGCGCGACCTGGTCGGCGCCGTCCAGCGTCGGTTCATCGTTCAGGAGCACGGAGAAGTTCCCTCCGGTGCCGCTCAGTTGGGTCAACACTACCGAGCTGATGCTTGAGGACTCTTCCAGCTCGACAACCAGCGCCATGTTTCCGGCGTAGCCGCCGAACTGGTCCGACGCGTACTGGTAACTTGCCCAGTAAGTGGCGGGGTTGCCGTCGATGGCTTCGGGCAGTTTGCCGTCGTTCTCCACGTCGAGTTCCGGCAAGTCCGGAACCTGACGGGTGAGACCGGCGATGACCGGCTCGACGACTTCATCGGCCGGAGCCGACGTTTCTTCTGCCGCACCGGTCTCTGCGGGGCCGGATGCGGCCGCGGTTTCGTTTCCGCCCTGAGAGCCGCCGGCGACGGGGCCGCCGCGGAACAGATTCAGCTGGCTCACCGCCACCACGATCGCGATCACCAGCAAGACGGCGAGCAGCCCGCCCACCAGCAACCTGGAAGACCTCGGGCTGTTGCGTTCCTCGTCGTCGTATTCGTCGTACTCGTAGTCATCGACCGCGGGTTCGCTGCTGCTGCGTGCGGCGGACGGGAACATGCCGGCCGACCGCACACCGGTCGTGTCGTCGTCCCCGGGCCACAAGCTGACTTTGGGCTTGTCTGCCGGAGCCGGAGCCGCAGCCGGCCGGCCGGCCGCCGGAGCCTGCGACACCGGCGCCGTGGCGGGGCTCGCGGCCCGCGGAGCCGGGGGAGCGGAGGGCGGCGGCGGCACGTGCGCCCCGGCAGATGCTGCGGCGGCCGCAGCTCCCGCAGCGGGCCCGGCGCCGGAGGCCGGGGTTCCAGGACGGGCGCCGAACCGGGGCTTGGACGTCCCGTCAGTGCCGTTCCGGCCCAATTTGGGCAGGTCGAGCTTGTTCAGCCTCTCGCGCAGGCTCTGCCGAGGCTCTTCGTCGTAGTCCTCGTACTCGTATTCGTCCTCATACGGCTCCGGCTCCGTGGAACGGGCCTGGCCGAAGATTTCCGAACCGAGTGTGTCGGTGAAGAAGGGCTCTACATACGGCCCGTCCTGCTGTATGACCAGGTCCAGGAGGTCGGCCGCCTGGGCCCCGTTGGTCACCAGGTAGGTGAACCCGTCGGCATTGCCGAGGTCCAGCACCTGGACGTTGCCCGCCCGTTCGCCGGTGGCGATCTCGCGGGCGCTCATGGCGACCTGGCTGGCATTCTCCGGCGCTGCCACCAGGATGCTGACCGGCCGGTTGAGCACCTGGTCAATGCCGTCCAGGACCAGATCGTTTTCGGCGGACGCAAGCACTTGGGCAGTGACCTTGTAACGGCCACCAAGCAGCATGCCCACATCAACTGGCTGCGGCACTAGTTCCTCCCGGCGAAATGTCCTGGGCGGGTGCCCGTGACTGGATAATTTGGTTTCCATGCTATCCGCTGCCGGGCCCGATACCCGCTTCTGTCAGGCGCGTCCAGGCAACCGTTTAAGTAACGGCCGCAGGAAGTCCTGCAGCTCCTCGACCCGAAGCGCGCGCAGGAGCAGCAGGTATACCGCGGCCATGACCAGCCCGACGACGGCGATGGTCACCATGGCGGTGGCGATGGACTGCCAGGCGAATCCGCCGTTGGCGTAACCGCCGAGCAGCCACAGGACCGCTGCGCCCACCAATCCGGAGCCCAGGCCGGCATAACCGAGCCGGATGTAGGTATCCACGACGCGGCCCGCGCCGTAGTCGCCCAGCCGGCGGCGGGCAAAGTGGTGGGCAAGGACCGCCGAGACCACGTGGAACACCGTGAACAGCAGCGCCAGCGCGTAGACCACCAGGGTGGGATCGATCAACCAGGCGATCAGCACGGCCAGCACCACCGACGCGCCGGAGCAGATCGCCTGCATGATCAATGGCGTTTTGGCGTCTTCCTCCGCATAGAACACCCGGCCCAGGAAGAAGTAGATGCTCATGAAGGGCATGCCGGCCGCGAGGATGGTCAGCACCTGGCCCATCGACGCCGCGGAAGCCGCCGCGGTGGGGCCTGACCCGGCAAACAACCGGGCCAGGGGGCCGGCCAGCACCACCACGGAGGCGGCCCCGAAGACGGTGGCGACGCCGATAGTGCGCAGCCCCGAGTTCACGGTGTGCCGCACGTCGTCCACCGCCCCGATCGATTGCTGGCGGGACAACTGGTTGAACAGCACCGTGGCCACCGAGAGGACGAAGACCGAGTGCGGCAGCATGGCGATCAGTTGGGCGGTATTCAGGGCGTACTCGCCGGGGACCGAGGCGCCGGGCCCCGCCAGCTCGGCGCGCGCGGCCGTGGCGCCGGAGGCGATGGACCCGTAGAAGAGGTAGGCGGTGTTGGCGATGACCATGGTGGCCAGGCTCCACATTGCCACTCTTCCGGTGGCGGCGAAGCCCATGCCGCGCCAGCCGAGCTTGAGCTTGAGGCCCATCCCCAGCCGTCCCAGCGGCCACAACAGGATCAGCGCCTGCAGCACGATGCCCAGCGTGGTGCCGCCGGCCAGCACCATCGTCTGGGCGCCGGTCCAGAGCTCCGGGTTGTCCTTGCCGGGCAGGTAGCGGCCGTACAGTGCGATGTACAGCGCCAGCGTGCCGATGGCGACGACGTTGTTCAGGGCGGGGGCCCACATGTACCAGCCGAACCGGCCGTGGGCGTTGAGCACCTGGCCCACCACGGCATACAGCCCGTAGAAAAAGATCTGCGGCAGGCACCACACGGCGAAGACGGTGCCGAGTTCCAGCATGACCGGCGTCCAGCCGCGGGTCAGGACGGAGATGATCGGCGCGGCCAGCAGGGTCGCCAGCAGCGCGATCCCGGCCAGCACCAGCAGCGTCAGGCTCAGCAGCCGGCTGACGAAGTCCGCCCCGCCGTCGCTCTTCTGGCTGGCCTTGATGATCTGCGGCACCAGCACCACGTTGAACACCCCGCCCGCCAGCAGCAGGTAGATGATGTTCGGGATGGTGTTGGCCTTCTCGAAGATGTCGCCCATCGTCGTGTTGGCGCCGATCGCGACCGCCAGCAAGGCGGTGCGGACAAACCCCAAAACGCGGGACACCATGGTCCCGGCCGCCATGATGGCACTGGACTTGGCTGTACTGTGCTGCTGCACGGACGGGCTGGGGGAGGGGGTCTGGGTCTCGGACATCGTCCTCTATGTTCTCACCTGAAAACGGCGGGATTGCCGGATCCGGCCGGGCTCAAAGGTGCCCGGGCAGGACTTCCCGGGCCAGGTCCACGATCCGCCGCTCGTTGGGGAAGGACAGCTTCCGGCCCAGCTCCGCCAGCGGAACCCAGGCCACGTCCACTGCCTCATGGTCCGGATCATTCTCGATCGTCAACAGGCCGCCGGTGGCCTCAAGCAGGAAATGGTGCACGGTCTTGTGGACGCGGTGGCCGCTGACGGTGAACCAGTAATCGATGCTGCCCAGCGTGGCCAGCACGCGGCCCTTGATCCCTGTTTCTTCTTCGACTTCCCGGACGGCGGCCTCTTCATTGGTCTCCCGGCCCTCGGGGTGGCCCTTGGGCAGGCACCACTCGAGCCGGCCACCGCGGTTGAAGCGGGCGATGATCGCCACGTTCAGGTCCGGGGTCGACGTATCGACCACCACGCCGCCGGCCGAGATCTCCTCGACGGTGGGCAGGGAATGGTGTCCGGGCGCGGCGCTGCCCACTGACGCTGTCAGCGGGGTGCGCTTCGGGGCGCTCGGAACCGGGTGTGCCATGCAGTCCACTCTAACGATTTTTGTTAGGGGCCGATGATGCCGGGGCCGAGCCGCCGGGACTTTGTTAAACATCGCGCCCCGCATCTGGCACGCTTAAGTCACTATGGTTCACCTTTTTGGTTCGCAGTTCGCATCAGCACCCGGTTCCAGCGTCCCGTCCCTGCCGTTGCCGGACGTCGTGATCGAACTGGGAGAACTGTTTGCGGCAGCGGGCCACGAACTCTCGCTGGTCGGCGGACCGGTGCGCGACCTGTTCCTGGGCCGGATCTCCCCGGACCTCGATTTCACCACCGACGCCGATCCGGATGCCACCATCGCCGTCGTCGGGAAATGGGCGGACAAGTTCTGGGAGATTGGCCGCGATTTCGGGACCATCGGCCTGCGCAAGGGCCAGCACATGATCGAGGTGACCACCTACCGGGCCGAGGCCTACGACCCGGATTCCCGCAAGCCGGTGGTGGCTTTTGGGACGTCCCTGGAGGACGACCTGTTCCGCCGCGACTTCACCATGAACGCCATGGCGCTGCGGCTGCCGTCGCTGGAACTGGTGGATCCGCACGGCGGCGTCAAGGACCTCCACGCGGGCGTGCTCCGCACCCCGGGCGCGCCGTCGGCGTCGTTCTCCGATGACCCCCTCCGGATGATGCGTGCCGCGCGGTTCGCCTCCCAGCTCAACGTGGCCGTGGCACCCGAGGTGGAGGAGGCCATGACGGACATGGCCGCGCGGATCGAGATCATCTCCGCCGAACGCGTCCGCGACGAACTGACCAAGCTGATCAACGGCAAGGACCCGCGCGCCGGCGTGGACCTGCTGGTGGACACCGGCCTGGCGGATTACGTGCTGCCGGAGGTCGCGGCGCTGCGGCTGGAGATCGATGAGCACCACCGGCACAAGGACGTCTACCAGCACTCGCTCACCGTGTTGGAGCAGGCCTGTGCCTTGGAGACGGACGACGACGGCGCGGTGCCGGGTCCGGACTTCGTCCTGCGGTTCGCGGCCCTGATGCACGACGTCGGCAAGCCGGCTACCCGCCGGTTCGAACCCTCCGGTGCGGTCAGCTTCCGCCACCACGACGTGGTGGGTTCCAAGCTCACCGCCAAGCGGATGAAGAAGCTGCGATTCGACAACGACACCATCAAGGCGGTGTCCCGGCTGGTGGAACTGCACATGCGCTTCTACGGCTACGGGGAGGCGGGATGGACGGATTCGGCCGTGCGCCGCTACGTCAACGACGCCGGACCGCTGCTGGAGCGGCTGCACCGGCTGACCCGCTCCGACGTGACCACGCGGAACAAGCGCAAGGCGGAGCGGCTCGCCTTCGCCTACGACGACCTGGAGCAGCGGATCGCCACGCTGAAGGAGCAGGAGCAAATGGACGCCGTCCGGCCGGATTTGGACGGCGCCCAGATCATGGCGTTGCTCGGGATCCAGCCCGGCCCGCTGGTCGGCCGGGCCTACAAGTTCCTGCTGGAAGAGCGGCTGGAGAACGGTCCGGCGGCGCAGGAAGAGGCAGAAGCGAAACTGCTGGCCTGGTGGCGGACGCAGCCGGAATACGCGGAGCAGGCATAGCATGGCCGCGGCCGAACCGCATGATTTCCCGGTGTTGTGGCTGATGCGCCACGGCGAAACCGAGTGGTCGCGCGACCACCGGTACACCGGGTTGGCCGACCTTGAGCTGACTCCCGCCGGGGTCCAGCAGGCCCGCGACGCCGCGGCGAAGCTGGCGGGAGTCCGTTTCCACACCGTCTTGACCTCCCCCTTGGCGCGTGCCCGCCGGACGGCCGAACTGGCCGGCTACCCCGAAGCGGAGGTGGTGGCCGAAGCGCATGAATGGGACTACGGAGACTATGAAGGCCTGCAGAGCGCGGCCATCCGGGCCAAGGATCCCTCCTACCTGATCTGGACCCACGGCGTACGCGGCGGCGAGTCCCTGCAAGAGGTGGCCGACCGGGCCGACCATGTGATCGCCAAGGTGCTGGACGGCCCTTCGTCCGAACCGCCAGGGCCACGCCAGGTCTTGCTGGTGGCACACGGGCACTTCCTCCGAGTGCTTGCGGCCCGTTGGCTCGGCCTGGAAGCCATCGAGGGCCGGCACTTCGTGCTGGACACCGCTGCCGTCTGCCGGCTGGGGTGGGACAAGAAGACGCCCGCTATCGCGGGTTGGAACCTCTAGCGGCTAACGGAGCATGGCCGGACGCCGCCAGTAGGTGAGCCAGCGCAGCAGCCACTCCAGCGGCCCGTACCGGAACCTCTGCACCCACCACTTGCTGGCCAGCAGTTGCGCCACAAAGAGGAGCACCGCCACGCCAAGCACCGCGGGCGGGGCCAATCGGCCGGTCAACGCCAGCCCGAAACCGGTGAAGACCAGGACCATCAGCACGGACTGTCCCAGATAGTTGGTCAGCGCGAGGCGGCCTGCGGGCGCCAGCGCGGCGCACAGGGCACCGCCGGCCGGAGTGCGGAAGGACAGCAGCAGCACAGCGGCGTAACCGGCCGTCAGCAGCGGCGCGGTCAACGTGGAAATGCCGAAGGCGACTACGGTCACGGCAGGACCGCCAACGCCGTGTTGTAACCACGCCTGCAACGCTGAAGCGGCCAGCCCGGCCGGCAGCGCCGTGAAAGCCAGGCGGCGGAGCGTGCTTGCTGAGATGCCCCGCTCGAGCAGCCGTCCCTTGGCACACGCCAGGCCGAGGTAGAACGCGCCGAGGGCAATCGGGCCCTGGAGGAGCACGGCATTGGGCTGCGTCAGCGGATACAGCGACGCGTTCTGGGCCAGAACGTCGGCGGGACAGCCGGCCAGCCCGAACGCCGGCGCGGGCCCCGCGGCGGCGCTGCCGTCGAAGGGTCCCGCGGCCGCCGCGATGAGTCCCAGCAACAGGATGAACACGCCCATGCAGCCGATCACTGCCACTCCGGCCGCGGCGGCGGCCCGCGCGGAGAGCGAGCGGGTACCTAGCAACACCAGGCTCAGCAGGCCGTAGGCCAGCAGGATGTCCCCGTGGAAGAGGAGCAGGCCGTGGAGCACCCCGAGCACCACGAGACCTGCTGCCCGGCGCATGGTCCTGACGACGACCGGCTGGCCGTCCGCCACGGCGGAAGCCCACTGCAGAACGAAGCTGTAGCCGAACAGGAACGAGAACAGGATGTAGAACTTGGCCTCGAACAGGAGGCTGACCGCGAAGCGGACCGCGGTGTCCGCGCCGGATTGGAACGCCGGGTCCGAGCCACCGGTTACGGCATACGGGTCGGCGAAGTACCAGATGTTCACGCACAGGATGCCCAACAGCGCGAAGGCCCGCAGGGCGTCAAGCTCGTCGATGCGGGCCGGGGCCTTTGGGGCCGCAGGTCCGGGCACGGGTCCCGGCGGAGCTCCAGCTTCCATGTCGTCGTCCCGTCCGGGGGTGGGTGCTGACATCCGGGTCCAGTCTAGGGACCCTGCCTGGCTACTGGAACGGGCGGTCAACCGGGCGTCAGGCGGACGGGACGCGAACAAAGTGGTCGCCTAAAGGGGGAGCCCACGCTCGTCAAGGGGTGGCGCCGCCGTCGTTATCCGGCGTGTTGCTGGCGACACGCCGGTGCAGCGGGAAAAAGTTCAATAAGTTCCCGGGCGTGGCTAGGCAGAAGCGGGAGCAATCGGGTACGTTGGATGAGTCCGATTGAACTTTCTCAATCAGGAGCTTCAACCCGGACGGTATCTATTGGCGCTATCAGGAAAGGGAGGTGGGAATCGTGAATATGACCAAGACGCCGGGCGGAGTGTTTAACTCCTTCGCCGCGCTCCGACGACCCGCCTCCGCCATTTCTGCGCAGTAGAACCCTGCTGATTGGGCCGGTTCAACTCTTGAACCGCTGCCGTTTCTCAATCACCGCTCTTCTCTAGCTCTCCCGCGCGGAGGCCTCACTTTCTGCCCTGAGGACTTCGCTAATGAGCACCCTTACCGCATTACCTGCTGCCGCCGCGGCGGCCCCCGCTGCTGCTTCGAGCACGGACACCGGCCCCGCCCCGGCAACGGCAACCCCCATGGATACCGCCATGCTTCCTGCCCGAAATCCAGCCCGATCCGGAGAAAACCCCGCCCACCCCAGAGAGGAACCCCTCATGAAACCGCTCGATGCAGCCGTATTGCCTGCACCGGAACGATCCATCCGTCCGCCCGGGCCGGTGCAGGCCCGGGAAACGGAGCGGCGCGGTCACGGCGACGTGATCACCGCCGGAAGCCTGCGCGGCCTTGACGCCGGCAGCGACAGTTCCGGCGACGCCGGTGCCCTGAGCGGGGGTTCGGACCTTGCCGGGCCGACTCCGGCAAGCCAAAAACGCTCCGCAGCAGCGGACATGCCGAATTTCTTGGCCAGGCAGGAGGTGAATGCCATGATCCGCAAGCTCCGCCAGAGCGTCTCGCTGTGGGAACGAATACAGAACGTGGGTGTTGACGAACAGCGCCTGGAACAGGTGCGCGATGAATTGCTGTCGCACCGCCAGCTCATCCGCTGAGTTCCAGCCCGCACGTGCAAATAAATACGCCGTCCTGTAGGGGACACATCCGCGAGGAGGATCCGATGAGTCGCATTGGACCCCATGTAGCTTCAGGCCCGCGCCCGGGTTGCTCCAGGCGCGGGCCTCGGCCTTTAAGCACCTCCGCCTTCAAGTATTAGTCGCCGCTCCAGTGCCGTGGTGTTTCATCGCTAAGCGGCGTTCCGGAGGCCGCGCGCCGACGCCGTCTCAGTGGCGCCAAACCGACATCACCCAGATGAAACGTTTTGCGTCCGATCACTAAGTATGCTTATTGTGGTTCCATCGCAACCTGAGGAGGCAACATGATCGGTTTCATCATTGCAGGGCTGGTTATCGGAGCACTCGCCCGCCTTATCAAGCCCGGAAAGCAGAATCTGGGGCTCGTGGCCACGCTCCTGCTTGGCATCGTCGGAGCAATCATCGGTGGTGTCATCGCAAACCTGCTGGGCACAGGCGACATCTTTGAGCTGAACGTGCTCGGATTCATCGTCGCCGTGATTGCCGCGGTACTTCTGATCGGTGTGGCAGAAAGCCTGTCCGGTCGTCGGGCGGTGCGCCGCTAACGGCTGCAAATAAACACGAAGATGGCCTGCCGCGTGCTTATCGCGCGGCAGGCCATTTTTGTTCCTCGGACGAAGAGCCGGACGCTTCGAGGCGGCCATTCGCATAGGTGCTTCCAGCCAGCTCACCAGGCCTCGTTCTGCGCTTCTCTTCTCCCCGGAAGGGACCGGTGACGGCGGCCTTCTTGGCTGATACGTTGGCTGTGGCGGTACTGCCGCCATGGCCCTATGCGAGGAAGAAGGACGACGATGTCTGAACCGGCTCCGCTGACCGACCTGGAGATTGCCCGCCGCGCCACTTTGCGGGCCATTACCGCCATTGCCGACGCCGCCGGCATCCCGGCGGAGGCTCTCGAGCTGTACGGCAGCTACAAGGCGAAGGTTGATCCCGCCAAGTTGGGGGAGGGCCACCAGGAACCGCGCGGCCAGGTGGTTCTGGTGACCGCCATGTCGCCCACCCCGGCCGGTGAGGGCAAATCCACCCTGACGGTGGGCCTGGCGGACGCCCTGTCGAGGGCAGGGCACAAGACCATGGTGGCCATCCGTGAACCTTCCCTCGGACCGATCTTGGGCATGAAGGGCGGGGCAACCGGCGGCGGCTATTCGCAGGTGCTCCCGATGGATGACATCAACCTGCATTTCACCGGGGACTTCCACGCCATCACCTCGGCGAACAACGCGTTGATGGCGCTGGTGGACAACCATATCTATCAGGGCAACGCGCTGGGCATCGACCCGCGCCGGCTGACGTTCCGGCGGGTGCTGGACATGAACGACCGGGCGCTGCGCCAGGTGGTGATCGGTCTGGGCGGGCCGACGCAGGGAGTGCCGCGGGAGGCGGGCTTCGATATCACCGTCGCCTCCGAGGTCATGGCGGTTTTTTGCCTCTCGTCCGACCTCGCCGACCTGAAAGCCCGGCTGTCCCGCATCACGGTGGGCTACACCTACGACCGCAAGCCGGTCACCGTGGCGGACCTGGGTGTGCAGGGCGCGCTAGCCATGCTGCTGAAAGACGCCATCAAGCCGAACCTGGTCCAGACCATCGCCGGCACGCCCGCCTTTGTGCACGGCGGCCCCTTCGCCAATATCGCCCACGGCTGCAACTCGCTGCTGGCCACGCAGACCGCCCGCCGGCTCGCCGACGTCGTCGTCACCGAAGCCGGGTTCGGGTCCGATCTCGGCGCCGAGAAGTTCATGGACATCAAGGCGCGCGCCGGCGGTTTCGCCCCGTCCGCCATCGTGGTGCTGGCCACCATCCGGGCGCTGAAAATGCACGGCGGCATTCCGAAGGAGCAGCTGAAGGAACCGAATCTGGAAGCCGTGCAGGCCGGCATCGCCAACCTTGAGCGCCACGTGGACAACGCGCTCAAATTCGGCGTCACGCCCGTGGTGGGCATCAACAAATTCACCACCGACAGCCCCGAAGAACTCGACTGGGTGCTGGACTGGTGCCGGCAGAAGGGCGTCGAGGCGGCTATTGCCGATGTCTGGGGCCAGGGCGGCGGCGGCCCCGGCGGAGACGCGCTGGCGGCGAAGGTGGCGGACGTCCTGCAGCAGCCGCAATCATTCTCCCCGTTGTACGACCTTGACCTGACCGTGGAGAAGAAAATCGAGACCATCGCCCAGCAAATCTACGGGGCGGACCATGTTGAGTTCACCAGCCCGGCCCGCAGGCGGTTGGCGGAGATCGAGGCGAACGGGTGGGGCAAACTGCCGGTGTGCATGGCCAAGACGCAGTATTCCTTCACCGACAACCCCGCGGTCCTGGGCGCCCCGAGCGGATTCAGCATCACCGTGCGCGACCTGATCCCGAAGACCGGCGCGGGTTTCATCGTGGCGCTGACCGGCGACGTCATGACCATGCCGGGCCTGCCGAAGGAACCGGCGGCCGGCCGGATGGATGTGGACGACGACGGCGTCATCACGGGACTCTTCTAGCCCTGCACCGCTGCGGTTAGCTGCGGCTTAAAACAGCCGCCGCAGCACGGGGATCCGCAACGCAACCAGGGTCAGGACGAAGGCGCAGGCCGTGGCCACCGAGAACTTCAGGAACAGGAGCGGCAGCGTCGGCTCGCGGTCCGGGAAGACTTGGAAGGTGAGCCACGTCAGGAACAGGTAGTGGCACAGGAACACGCCGAACGAGGCGTTGGACAGCTGGACGAGCAACCGGCCCAGCAAGGCCGGCGGCTGCCATCCGGCCAGCAGGTGGTACACGGCGGCAAAGATGCACAGCGCCGCCGCGGTGACACCGAGCCCCACGTAGCTGGACGGGGTGATGACGTTGAGCAGCGGCGTGGAATCCTGGTTGATCCAGTGCCAGATATTGAAAACGGAGAGCACGACGGCGGCGCCTCCCGCCGCCGCGGCGGCACCGCGCGGGAAGCGCACCTGGGTGAGCACCCAGCCGGCCATGAAGTACCCCAGGTAGGGAAACCATTGGGTCAGGATGTTCCACGGGTACTGCCAGCCCCACTCGTACTGGATGCTGGCGGCCTGGAGGCTGAACAGCGCGAGGGTCAGGACCAGCACCCCGCCGGTTGCGGCGGCGGCCCGCCGTAGCGTCACCCGCTGCAGGTAGCGGGCAAGCGGCGGTGCCACCAGGTACAGGCCCAGGATCAGCCACAGGAAGTACAGGTGCGGGTACACGTGGGTGTCGAAGACGGACACCAGCACTGCGGCCGGTTCGAGTTCGCGACCGAGCATCAGGTGGCTGCCCAGGAAGATGTAGGCCAGGTGCCAGGCCACGAGGGCGGGCAGCAGCCGCAGGGCGCGTTTGCGGTAGAACGCCAGTGCGCCTTCCTTGTGCGTCCGCGGCGCCAGCACCAGGGCGCCCGAGATGATGACGAAGACCGGCACCACCCAGATGAAGGCTATGTCGATGATCGCGGCCCAGATCCAGTCCGGCTGGTGCCGGCGGTCGTCGTCGCCGGCCAGCTCGCCGAACGAGTGGATGGCAACCACGCCCACGATGCTGATGATGCGCAGGATGTCCAGCGCGTAGTTGCGGCGGGGGAGGGGGGTCGGTCCTCGGAGCTCCCCGGCGGGGGACAGGGAGGGGACGGCCATGAGGCCAATCTACCCGGAAGCCGCCGCCGGCTGGCAACAGAAGAACCGGGGCGGCCCACTGGGCCGGCCCCGGTTCTTGCGGTGCGTCTTAGCGGTCGGAGTCGCCGCGGATGAAGGCTTCGACCTTCGCGCGGGCGGTGTCGTCGTCGTACTGCTCCGGCGGGGACTTCATGAAGTAGCTGGACGCCGAGAGGATCGGCCCGCCGACGCCGCGGTCCAGGGCAATCTTGGCGGCACGGATGGCGTCGATGATCACGCCGGCAGAGTTGGGGGAGTCCCAGACCTCGAGCTTGTATTCAAGCGAGACCGGGGCGTCACCGAAGTTGCGGCCCTCCAGGCGGACGAACGCCCACTTGCGGTCATCGAGCCAGGACACGTAGTCCGAGGGGCCGATGTGCACGTCGTCGTCGCCGAGCACGGCCGACGTGTTGGAGGTCACGGCCTGGGTCTTGGAGATCTTCTTGGATTCCAGGCGCTCGCGCTCGAGCATGTTCTTGAAGTCCATGTTGCCGCCGACGTTCAACTGGTAGGTGCGGTCCAGCACCACGCCGCGGTCTTCGAACAGCTTGGCCATCACGCGGTGGGTGATGGTGGCACCGATCTGGCTCTTGATGTCGTCGCCGACGATCGGAACTCCGGCCGCGGTGAACTTGTCGGCCCATTCCTGGGTGCCGGCGATGAAGACCGGAAGGGCGTTCACGAAGGCGACGCCGGCGTCGATGGCGCACTGCGCGTAGAACTTGGCGGCCTTCTCGGAGCCGACCGGCAGGTAGCAGACCATGACGTCCACTTCGGCCTTGCGCAAGGCAGCGACCACGTCCACGGGCTCGTAGTCGGACTCCACGATGGTCTCGCGGTAGTACTTGCCCAGGCCGTCCAGGGTGTGGCCGCGCTGGACCTTGACGCCGGTGGCCGGAACATCGGCGATCTTGATGGTGTTGTTCTCGCTGGCGCCGATAGCGTCGGCAAGATCCAGCCCCACCTTCTTGCCGTCAACGTCGAACGCGGCGACGAACTGCACGTCGTCGACGTGGTAGGCGCCGAACTTAACGTGCATCAGTCCGGGGATCGTTGCGCTCGGGTCGGCGCCACGATAGTAGTGGACGCCCTGGACCAGCGAGGCCGCACAGTTTCCAACACCGACGATCGCTACCCGGATGGGGTTCTCTGCCACGGTTCTCCTTCGAAACACTTCTGTAGGGCCGCCGCGCCGATGGCGGGCAGCCTATCCAGTCTACGCCGTGTTTCAACACATTGCCGGGCGCGCCCATTCCCGGGACGGCACGCGGCGCGGGTTAATCGCTCAGGCGGGCAGCCGCCGGGCGTTGCGCAGCCGCCGCACCAGCCTCAAGGCCGGCGCGGGCAGGACCGTGCGCAGCCTGGAGCGCAGCTTGCGCCGCTGCACCGCGGCCAGGCGATCCGGATCGGTCGCCAGCTTTCCGGCCCTGGCGCGTGCCGCGAAGTTGGCCAGCACTTCGTCCAGCCGCACCGGCTGGGCGTGGAAATAGTTGTCCCGCAACCAGCGCGGGTCGGGATGCCCGAACCGGCCTGCCACCAGGTCTTGCAGGTTGCCGACCAGCCCGGAACCGTCGAACACCTTGTTCAACATCTGCTCGGAGAGTCCGAAGTCGTCCAGGATGAGCACCGGCAGGCCGGCGTCGAGCGCTTCCAGGGCCGCGGTGGAGCTGACGGTCACCATGGCCGCTCCCGGGGTGAGCTGGTCGGACATGGGGCCGGTGCAGAACTGCAGTTCGTGTCCGGCCACCGCCCGCGCCGCCACCAGGTCAGACCACAACTGGTCGAACGGGTACTGCTCCGTGTGCGTCTGCGGCTCGCCCGCCCAGGCCCGCAGCTTCACCCGCACCGACAGCTCCGGCCGGCGCCTGGCCAACGCCGCGAGGGCCTGCAGGATCGCGACGCGCTGCTCCCGCTCCACCGGAACCTTGGCCTGCGGCGCGAACACCACCGAGTCCAGCGGCTTCTGCTGTGGCTCCGGGCGCCCGGCGGAGGCCAGGAACGGCAGCCGCGACACCAGGATCCGCTGCGGCAGCCCCATGGCGTCGGCCAAGTCGCTGAACGCCCGGCACTCGGCGTGGCTGTGGGTGATGAACGCGTCCCCGAGCGCCCGGTAGTTCAGCGCCTTGCGGGTGGCCGGGAAGGCCACTCCCGGCAGCGCGGATACCAGGGCGGGCCGCCGCGGCATCCGGGACGCCTGGGTGAAGATTTCTTCCACGATGGGCCCGGTGGCTGCCGCGAGCACGACGTCGGCGCCCGCCAGCGCGGCCCGCAGGCCGGAGGCGGGGATCACCCGCGGTGCCTTGCCGGCCAGGAAGGTCCCGGCGGTGGCCGCCTGGGTCTGTTCCAGGGTCGGAAGGATGGGGGAGCGCACCAGCAGCACCTCGCGCTCCCACCCGGCGCCGACGGACTCCAGCGTGGCGCAGGCGAACTTCAGGTAGGAGTCGCTGTCGGCGACTGCCAGCAGACGGAAGGGCCGGACCGTTTGCCGCCCGTCGGCCGCGGGCGCGGCGGGTTGCCACTGCTCCGGGTTCATCGCTCGCCTCCGTCCCGCAGGGAGCTGCTCAGGTGCCGGCGCAGTTCTACCGTCGTCCCGGGCAGCCACCAGTCGTCCGGTACCGGCTGCCCCTTCAGCGGCACGCCGGAAGGGGCCAGGATCAGGCGCAGCGAGGCCAGCACCGTGGAGGGCAGGGCGCGGACTGCCTGCCCGGGCCGGAGGCCGCGCAGGCGCATTTCCACCGGAATGGTGTGCTGCTTGACGCTGATCAGCGGATGCTCCGCCAAGGCGCCGAGGAGTTCCGGTCGTTCGCGGCGGTGCGGGAAATACGCCACCGGGCCATCGTCGGTCAGCGACCGGACCCACTCCACATAGGGCTCCGCCCGGATTAACCCGTCGGCGGGCATCGCCGAGCCCACCACGATGGTCGGCTCACTGATGTTCTCGGTGACCGGCTGGGTGCCCAGCCACTCGAAGCGGTGCCGTTCCAGATGCCCGCCGAGGGCCCGGAACTTCTTTTCCACTGCCGGCTGCACGGTCAAGGCTGTAAATACCAGCAGCCGGCCCTGGGAGGCCATCCTCCGCAGGGTCCACCAGGTGGCCAGGCCCAGCGCCTTGCGGCGGGCGGTCGGCACAGCCCGCGGCCGGATCAGCGGGACGGGCCGCACGCTGACGAGCATGTGCAGCAGGCTCAGCGTCGCCAGGCCGTCGTCCACGATGACCAGTTCGTCCGCGCCCACGCCGCGCAACAGTTCCGCCTGGACCTTGCCGGAGTAGGCATCGCCGGTGACCCAGCGGTCGAGCTTTTTATTGCGCACCGCCGGGAGGGTGGCCGCCGGCGGCGCGAACCGGACGCCGCTTGGCACTTGTTCCATCAGCGACCGCAGGGTGCTGTCCATGCCGACCGCATCGCTGCGCGGGTAGATGAGCGTGTCCCGGCCGAGCAGGCCGGCACCGTGCGCCTCGACGGCGCTGAGCAACTGCAACGGGGACTCGGCCCAGACGGCGGCCCTGCCAAAGCGGGGGCGGCGCACCAGTTCGCTCCGGCGCCCGCGCTGCGTCTTGGACCCGACGGGTGGACGGGTCTGATAACCCTCCGCCGCCGGTCCCAGCTGGGGAAGGAAGGCCGCGGTGATCGCCGTTTCCGTCATGGCGCCCGCCTCACGATGCTGCCCGGGACCGGAGCTTGCGGACCGCACGCCGGCCCAGCCGCCGGACTTTGGCCAGCGGGCGGGCGGCCACGGCAGCCGGCAATCCGCCCGGCAGTTGAAGCTTGGTCAGCCGTCGCCGCTTGAAGTAGCGCATGTGGGGTGCGTCCTGGATGTGCAGCAGATACGTTTCCGCGCTCGGGCGGCCTGCTGCCAGCGTATCGGCCTGCATGCAGTAGGAGACGGCGTCGACCAGTTGCTGCAGGCGGCCGGCAGGGGGAGTGTCTGCCGCCTCCTGGTCCGGGGCGTGGAAGTTCCGTTCCAGAATAGCGTCGATGATGGTGACCGGCACGCGGTTGCTGTTTTCGTACGGGGTCAGGCGCTCCAGCAGCAGTTCGGTTCCTACGGCCGCCGCGTCGATGCCGAACAGGTACCTGGCGGTCATGAGGGCGGTGGAGAAACAGCTGACCACCAGCCGGGGCTGCAGGCGCTGCATCACTACTTCCGCAGGCACCGGGGACTCCAGGATCTCCAGCCGTACCCCGAGCTCCACCGCCGCCGACTGGACGGAGCGCAGAGCTGCCGGTCCGGCGTTGGGATGGGGCTTGAAGATGCAGTGCCGGATCCCCCGCTCCAGGGCCTTTTCGATCATCCCTCGGTGCAGCGCCACTTCTTCCTCGGCCGACAGGATCCCGAGCTCGGACAGGTATTGGCCGAGCAGCAGCGCGCTGCCGGCGGCGGCACCGGGCTGGGACGCCGGAATCACCAGGGGCGGCACCGACCGGTCCAACTCCTCCATCGCGCGACGCAGGGAGGCCGGATCCACCGGCAGCAGCTTGGGTTCATGCTCGCGCAGCAACTGCGGGCGAAGCCCGGGGACGAGGTCCACATACAGCAGGGAATCGAGCCGCTGGGCCACGGCCAGCGGGACGGGGTTCCGGGTGGGCCCGTAGCTCATCAGGCCGTCCGAGTGTACCGAGACGGCGGCCTGGGCGAAGGTCCGGGCCAGGGCAATCGCAGGGTTGACCTGGATGGACTCGACGTAGAGGTGGACCGGGTCGCTGCCCAGGTCCCATTCCGAGCGCAGCAGCCTTTGCCACAGATCCAGGTCTTGTTCGCGGGGATTGAACTGTCCCGGCCGGCGGGGCCAGAGCAGCTCGCTGAGGTCGACCACGCGGTCGAACCTGCGGGCGGCCTCGGTGAAGCCCGGCGACTCGTGGAACGGGACGGTGATTTCCGGAATCAAGGCGTTGTTCGTCAACACCAGGATGCGTTCGGCACCGGTGGCCGGCAGGGTCCCGTCGTCGACGGCCGCCGCCAGCGAGACGACCTGGTAGAGGGTCGAGACGACGAAAAGTTCTTTCACTGCAGTGGTCCGATCGCTGATTCCAACTTCTGGCGCCGGTTCTTGTCCATGCCCGCCAAACAGCTGCCGACGGCGGGGGCCGGGAGGGCGGCCACAACGGCCCGGATCCCGGACGTCAGTTCGCGGCGGACAGCCCTGGTCATCTTCTCCGACCGCTCGAGGTGATGGCAGGCGATGGCCAGGAATTGCCGGATCGCCTTCGGCCGGAAGCGGTCTGCCTCGCGGTCCTCGGCCACCAGCCGGAAGACCTCGGCGTAGCTGCGCAGGAAATCCAACTGCCGGCGGTCGAAGATCTGGCTCAGGGACGTCGCTACGCCGCGGCGGTAGAAGGCACCCAACTGGTCCGAAACCGCGTAGGAGGTTGCCTCCAGGTGCAGGCGCCAAATCCAGGGACGGTCCTCGGCGGTATGCAGGCCGTCCACAAAGTGCAGCAGCCCGGCCTCCCTCAGCGCGCCGTCGAAGATGCCGAAGGGCGCGAACGGATAGTCCACCATGGATGAGGCGTCCATGGGTCCGATGTCCTGGCGGGGATCGAGGGCGACGCCGCGCACGGCCTGCGGCGCCCGGTGAATGGTTCGGATTCCCCCGGCGTGCCGCACGTGGTCCACCCGCAGGAAGTCCACCCCCAGCTCCCCGATCTCGGCCGTGATGCGTGACAGGTGGCCGGGCGCGTACCAGTCATCCGGGTCAAGGAAGGCGATATAGCGTCCCGTGGCGGCGTCCAGCCCCTTGTTGCGGGCCGCCGCCAGGCCGGTCGGGGCGTCGTTTCGAAGGATGTGCAGGCCGGGGAGCCGGCCGGTGAAGGCGTCGGCCAGCTCCCCGGTCCCGTCGGTGGAACCGTCATCGACGACGATGATTTCCATGACCGAGGGATCATCGAACTGGCGGGTCAGGCTGGTCATCGCGTCGCGGATGAAAGGGGCCTGGTCTTTCGCCGGGATGATGACGCTCAGTAATGGCTGGTTCATGGCGTGTGCTTAGCCGTCCACCCGGCGCAGGCGGGACAGCGGTGCCAGCTCGCCCGGGAAGACGCGCTTGACGCCGTCGCCCATGGCTTCTTCCAGGATCCGGATGTCGCGGATCAGCGCCTCGAAGCCCTTCGGCTCCAGCGAGGAGGCCTGGTCCGAGCCCCACATGGTCCGGTCCAGGGTGATGTGCCGTTCCACCGTCACCGCGCCCAGGGCCACGGCGGCCAGTGAGATCTGCAGGCCGCGTTCGTGCCCGGAGTAGCCCACCGGCACCTGGTAGCGCTCCTGCAGCGTGGTGATCATCCGCAGGTTCGCCTCTTCCGGCGGCAGCGGGTAGGTGGAGGTGGCGTGCATCAGGATCAGCTTGTCCGTGCCCAGGACCTCCACGGCCTTGTCGATCTGCTCGATCGTGGACATGCCGGTGGACAGGATCACCGGCTTGCCGGTCTCGCGCAGCGCGGTGAGCAGATCAAGGTCGGTCACGGAGGCGGAGGCGACCTTGTGGGTCAGCGCGCCGGCTTCCTCCATGAACGCGACCGAGGGCACGTCCCACGGCGAGGCGAAGCAGTGCAGGCCCCGGTCGGCGGCGTGGGAGATGAGCTTCTGGTAGATCGGCATGTCGAACTCGACCCGGTACCGGTAGTCCAGGTAGGTCATCTCGCCCCACGGGGTGGAGCGCATCTTGTCCCGCATATCCGCGGGGGTGGAAATCTCCGGGGTGCGCTTCTGGAACTTCACCGCGTTGGCGCCGGCCTCGGCGGCGACGTCGATCAGCTGCTTGGCGATCTCGATGTCGCCGTTGTGGTTGATGCCGATCTCGCCGATCACGTAAACCGGCTGGCCGGCACCGACCTGCACGTCGCCAATCGCGACGGGCGCCGGGGAACCGGCGGGAACATTGACGGAAACGGTAGCTTCGGTAGTCATCTGTGCACTCTCTCTGGTTGTTGCTGTGGTGGCTTGTTGAAGGCGGCGCGGGCCGCCGGCACCGCTGTGGGCGGCGAGGATGAGTTCGCAGATCTCGCGGACCGCGCCCTCGCCGCCGTGATGCTGCAGCACGATCCGTGCCGCGGCTTTGATCTCGGCGCGGGCGTCGCCCACAGCCACCGGCCAACCAACGACGCCCATGGCGGGCAGGTCGTTGACGTCGTTGCCCACGTAGGCAACCCGGTCGGGATCCAACCGGTTCACGGCCATCCATTGGCGGACCGCTCCGGCCTTGTCCGAGACGTCCTGGAGGACGTCGATGCCGAGTTTCCCGGCCCGGGCGCTGACCACCTTGTTGCGTTCGGTGGACAAAATCAGTTGCGGAATTCCGGTGCTGCGCAGCCGGGAGATTCCCATGCCGTCTTCGCGGCTGACGCGGACGAACTCTTCGCCGTCGGCGTTCACGAAGGCGTGGTCGTCGGTGTGGACGCCGTCGAAGTCCATGACCAGGGCGTCAACGTCGACGGCGCCGGCCTCCGCGGCGCGGTCCGGACCGGCCAGTGCCCGGACCACGGCCAGGTCTTCGGGCGAGTCGATTTCGACGGCCTGCCCCGCGGGCACTTCCTGCAGCTTCAGCCGACCGAAGAAACGGTGCCCGCGGTCAAGGAAGCCCTCGGTGCGCATGGCGTAGAACGCGCCTGTTTCGCGGTACTGCGGCCGGCGGTCCTGGCGGCGGGGCCGCACGTCGGCGCGGTGCCCGACGGCGGTGACGGCGCCGTCGTCGTCAAGCGACCAATGAAACGCATGGCTCGCGGTGACGGAGAAGGCGACGTCGGCGCGGTCCTCCAGCACGTCCTGGACGGCCCGGTCCAGGTGCTCCGGCTCGATGAACGGCGAGGTGCACTGCAGCAGGACGGTGACCGCCGGCTGACGGGGCAGCGCGGCGAGCACGTGGAGCACGGCGGATTCGCTGCTGGCGGTGTCTCCGGAAAGCTCCGCGGGGCGGACGATGACGCGGGCGCCGCAGCGTTCGGCTTCGGCAGCGATGTCCGGATGATCGGTGCTGACCACGACGTCGGTCACCGACGCGGCCGCCAGCGCGCTGTCGATGGCGCGGGCCACCAGGCTGCGGCCGGCCACGGGCATCAGGTTCTTGAACGGGATTCCCTTGGAACCGCCGCGGGCCGGGATGACGACCAAAACTTCCCGGGGATCGTTGTAACTCATTGGAGCCACGGTAGGAAGCACCGGTAACGGCCCGGGGTGGAGCAGGTTACGGGAAGGCGTGCAGCAGCGGACGAAACGGGTAACCTGCCGCCCGGGCCCGGATCTGTGGCCGGTGGGCCACCGACAGTAGTCTTGGACCATGCCCGGGTCCCGCTCTTCGCGCCGCACGCCGCTGCGCATCGTGGTGCCCAGCCGCAACGACCCGTTCCTGAAGCAGTTCACCGAAATGGTGGGCGGTCCGTTGGGCCGGCACAGCGCCCCGGGCCTGGTGTCGCCCGGATTTTTCACCGTGGAGCGGGTGCTGATCATCTTGACCACGCTCGCGGCGCTGCTTTCCGTCCTGGTCAAGACGCCGTGCCGGCTGGCCGGGTGGGAGCTGCCGGACTATTTCTACATGGGCTGCTACTCGGACTGGCCGGTGCTCTTCGAGTCCCGCGGGCTTGCCGGCGGCGTGATGCCGTTCGTCACCGCGGGAAGCTCCTTCGAGTACCCCGTGCTGCTGGGACTGGTGGCCGGGGCCACCGCGTGGCTGGTTCCCGGCGAGGGCACGTCTCCGGAGCGGGCCCTGGCCTATTTCGATATCAACGCCACCCTGGTGGCCGTGGTCTGGCTGGTCACCGTCATCGCGACGGCGCGGATGAGCCACCGGCGGCCCTGGGACGCGGCGATGGTGGCGCTGGCACCGGGCATCGTGCTCGCCGGGACTATCAACTGGGATCTCTGGGCGGCAATGCTGGCGGCGCTTTCGATGCTCGCCTTCGCCCGGCGCCGCCCGGTCCTGGCCGGCGCGCTGGTCGGTCTCGGCGCCGCGTTCAAGGTGTATCCGGTGCTGATCATCGGTCCCATCCTGCTGCTGGCGGTGCGGACCGGCAGCTACCGCCCCCTGGCCCGGGTTGCGCTGGCGGCGGCCGCGGCATGGATGGCGGTCAACCTGCCGTTCATGCTGCGCGACCTCGGGGGCTGGTTCCACTTCCTGGACTACAGCCGGCAGCGCGAAGCCGGTTATTCGTCCCTCTGGTACGCCTACAACCTGACGGCGCAGCGGCAGCAACTGCCCGTCCTCAGCCCCGAATTCATCAACGCCGCCTCCCTCCTGCTGTTCGCGGCCGCCTGCGCGGGCATCGCGCTCCTGGCTTGGACGGCGCCGCGGCGCCCGCGGATGGCGTCGCTGGTGTTCCTCGTGGTGGCCGCCTTCGTGCTCACCAACAAGGTCTACTCGCCGCAGTTCGTGGTGTGGCTGGTCCCGCTGGCCGTGCTGGCCCATCCCCGCTGGCGCGACTTCCTGATCTGGCAGTTCTTCGAGGCGATGCACTGGTGGGCCACCTGGATGCACCTGGGCCAGGTGACGAGCGGCGGCGAAGCGGCACGCAACCTGGACACGCCGTACTACGTGCTCGCCGTCGTCGCACATATAACAGCAACGGCATACATAGCGGGGAAGGTTGTCCGCGGCATCTGGCTGCCGGAGCATGATCCGGTCCGCCGCGTGGACACCGACGACCCGGAGGGCGGGGACTACGACGGCGCGCCCGACAGGTTCACGCTGGGGCTGCCGGGTGGCGCCACGGGGAGGGGCGCCGGACCGGCGGCCGCCGAGGGGAACGCGCGGGCCGAACATTCATCGTCGGGCATAGATGCCGTGCGGCGGCCCTCGACTTGGCCGGGCCTTGCCGGTGAGGCGGCGCAGGCCACAAGGTTGAAGCCCCAGCGGGAAGGAGATCCAACGTGACGGACGTAGCGGTAGTCGGCGCCGGGCCGAACGGGTTGGCGGCGGCCGTGATCATGGCGCGGGCGGGCCTCGGAGTCACGGTCTTCGAGGCGGCAGCCACGCCCGGCGGGGGCTCCCGCACCGTGGAATTGATGGAGCCGGGCCACTGGCACGACGTCTGTTCCGCGGTCCATCCGATGGCCGCGGCCTCGCCGTTTTTCCGGGACTTCGGGCTGGACCAGCGGATCGAACTGCTGGTGCCGGAGGTTTCCTACGGGCAGGTGATCGACGGGGCCGCCGCGGCGGTGGCCCACCGCGACCTCGACCGGACCGTGGCCGGGCTGGGAGCCGACGGCGGCGCGTACCGGCAGTTGATGGAACCGCTCGTCGCGCGGACCGATGCGCTGCTGGAGTTCACCATGGACCAGCTCCTCCAGGTGCCCGCGAGCCCGGTGACGGCCTTCCGCTACGGGCTCCGCACCCTGGAGCAGGGCTCTCCCGCCTGGAACCTGCGCTTCAAGGAACAGTTCGCACCGGCGCTGCTGACCGGCGTCGCCGCGCACACCCCCGGCGGGGTGCGCCGCCTCTCCTCCGCGGGCGCGGGGTTGATGCTTGGCGCGCTCGCCCATGCCGTGGGCTTCCCCCTGCCCGCCCGGGGCTCGCAGGCCATCATCGAGGCCATGGTCGAGGACCTGCAGGCCCACGGCGGCCGGCTCGAGACCGGGCACCGGGTCGCGTCGCTCGCCGAGCTGACCGACGCCGAGGCGGTGATGCTGGATACCTCGCCCACGGAACTCCTGCGGCTGGCCGGTGGCCGGCTCCCGTCCCGCTATGCGCGCGCCCTGCAGCGCTTCCGCTACGGACCGGGCGCGGCCAAGGTCGACTACATCCTGTCCGGACCGGTTCCGTGGGCCCATCCGGACCTGCGCCTGGCCGGCACCGTTCATCTGGGCGGCACACGGGAACAGATGGCAGCCTCGGAACGGGACATTGCCCGCGGCCGGCACTCGGAAGACCCGGTGATCCTGACGGCGCAGCCCGCCGTGGTCGATCCGTCCCGGGCGCCCGCCGGGCGGCACGTGCTCTGGACCTATTGTCATGTCCCCGGCGGTTCCACCCGGGACATGGAGCCGGTCATCACCGCTGCGCTGGAACGCGCCGCCCCCGGCTTCACCGACCTGGTGGTGGATTCGGCCAGCATGTCCGCGGCCGACTACGAGGCCTACAATCCCAACTACGTCGGCGGCGACTTCGGAACCGGGGCCGTCAGCCTGCCGCAGCTCGCGGCGCGTCCGGTGCTGAGCCGGAGGCCCTGGCAGACCCCGCTGCACGGCGTCTATTTGTGCTCGGCCGGGACGCCGCCCGGCCCCGGCGTGCACGGCATGGCCGGCTACCGCGCCGCCGAGCTGGCCCTGCGGGAGCAGTTCGGTCTCGCTGTGCCGTCCCTGAGGCCGTAAGCCATGGATCAGCGGGTGGTGCCGGTGGAAGATGGTCACATGGATCCTGTCGCGGCCCTGAACGAAATCGCCTTCTGGCTGGAGCGTGAACTCGCGCCCACGTACAAAGTGCAGGCGTTCCGGCGGGCGGCCGCCGTCGCCGGCGGGCTGGAGCCCGCCGAACTGGCCGAGCGGGCGCGCACCGGTCGGTTAAAGAGCATGAAGGGGATCGGTGCCAGCACCTTCGTGGTGATCCAGCAGGCGGTCGACGGCGAGGTCCCGGACTATCTGGCGAAGGTGCGGGAGCGCGCCGCCGCGCCCCTGGCCGAGGGCGGCCGCGAGCTGCACCAGGCCCTCCGCGGCGATTTGCACAGCCACAGCGACTGGTCCGACGGCGGCTCGCCGCCGGAAGCCATGGCCGATGCCGCCCGCTGGCTCGGCCGCGACTACCTTGCCCTGACCGACCACTCGCCCAACCTCACGGTCGCCAACGGCCTCAGCGCGGAGCGGCTGGCCAGGCAGCTCGAGCTGGTCGAAGAGCTCAACGCTTCAGCGGACGGCTTCCGGGTGCTGACCGGGATCGAAGCCGACATCCTGGAGAGCGGCGAGCTGGACCAGTCACCGGAGATGCTCGACCGGTTGGACGTGGTGGTCGCCAGCGTGCATTCGAAGCTGCGGTCGGACCGGGGCACCATGACCCGCAGGATGCTCGGCGCCATCGAGAACCCGCGCACCAACGTGCTCGGCCACTGCACCGGGCGGCTGGTCAAGGGATCGCGCGGCACCCGCCCGCAGTCGGAGTTCGACGCCGGGCGAGTGTTCGCAGCCTGCGCGGCGAACAACGTCGCCGTCGAAATCAACTCCCGGCCCGAGCGGCAGGACCCTCCGGACGAGCTCATCCAACTGGCCCTCGACGCCGGCTGCCTGTTCAGCATCGACAGCGACGCCCACGCGCCGGGGCAGCTCGATTTCCTCCACTACGGAGCCGAACGGGCGGCCGCAAACGGCGTCCCGGCCGAACGGATTATCACGACCTGGCCGGTGGAGCGCCTGCTCGAGTGGTGCCGCGAGGGCCGGTAGCCCGCCTGCAGGGGGGACCCGGGCTTCCCCAAAACGCCGCCGGTTTAGCTATGGTCCTGAAGTATGCTGAACAATTTTTCCAAGGCGGCCTTTGCGGTGCTGGTCATGCTGCTGATGACCTCCTGCGGGCTGCAGGTGCCTGCGGACCCGGAAGGGACCTTGGACCGCATCAGCGGCGGAACTCTGAGGGTGGGTGTCTCGCACAACCCGCCCTGGACGGAAATCCGGGACGGCGCGGAGCCCACGGGCTCCGAGGCGGACCTGGTGAGGCAATTCGCGGCGACCCGCGACGCGACCATCGAATGGGCGGCGGCCGGCGAGGAATCCCTGATAGGGCAGCTGGAACGCGGCGAACTTGACCTTGTCATCGGCGGCCTGACGAAAAAGTCGCCCTGGTCGGACAAGGCAGCCCTGACCCAGCCCTACGCCGAGGGCCGGGCCCCCGACGGAGGCAAGGAAGAATACGTCATGGCGTCGAAGATGGGCGAAAATGCCTTCCTGCGGGAACTGGAAAAGTTTCTTCTTGATCGGAAGGAACAGGGATGAATACCAAATTCGGCCGCACCGAGCTGCCCGATGAGCAGGAAAAGGCCCTTCGGCGGGCCATCAAGATCCAGTGGATCACCATCGCGGTCCTGGCCGTGTCGGTCACGCTGGTCTTTTTGGTTATGGGTAATTCGCAGGCGATGAAGGCGGCCTGGATCGAAGACATGCTCTCCCTCGCCCCTCCCATTGCGTTCCTGCTGGCGATGAAGATCATTAACCGGCCCCCCAACCGGAAGTACCCCTACGGGTACCACCGGTCGACCGGGATCGCGCATCTGGTGGCCGCGGTGGCCCTCTGCACCATGGGCGCTTTCCTGGTCGTCGACTCAGGCATGGGCCTGCTGAAGGGGGAGCACCCGCCCATCGGATCGGTCCAGCTGCTCGGCCACACCATCTGGCTCGGCTGGCTCATGATCGCCGTCATGGCAGCGACCGCCGTCCCTCCGGTCCTGCTCGGCCGGGCCAAGGAAAAACTCGCCGAGCAGCTGCATGACAAGGTCCTCTATGCGGATGCGGACATGAACAAGGCGGACTGGAAGACCGCCGCCGGCTCCATCGTCGGGGTCGCCGGCATCGGAATCGGTCTGTGGTGGGCCGATGCCGCCGCCGCGCTGTTCATCGCCGGGGGAATTCTGCGCGACGGCTACAAAAACATGCGGAGCTCCGTCACCGACCTGATGGACACCCGGGCCACCACCTTCGACGACTCGGAGCCCCACCCGCTGATCGAACGCATCGATGATTATCTGCGCCAACTGGAATGGGTAGAAGAAGCGGGCTCGCGTGTCCGCGACCAGGGCCACGTGCTGCACGTTGAGGCCTTCGTCGTCCCCCGCGACGGACGTGTCCCCGCGGTCGATGTCCTCGAAGAGGCGCGGGACGGCTGCATCGATCTGCACTGGATGATCCACGACACGGTTCTGGTGCCGGTCTCCGAACTGCCCGAGGAAGCAGGCGGAGCATCGGAGCGCCAGTCCGAGAGGAACCTCTGAGCGCTCCCCGTGCGGCGCGCCCCACCATATATCGTGCAAGGAGGCCCTGCTGCCAGGGCCTGACAACATCACGACGGCGGTGCACGGCTGCCGCAAGGAGGTACAGATGCGTCTGGGGACAGTACGGCGGAACGGGACCACGCAGGCGTTCCGGCAGGATGGCGGTGCCACCGACTACCTGCCGGCCAGGGATGTCGGCGAACTGATAAGGGGTGGGGACTGGCGGACCCTGCCCGGCGAGCGGGGCCCTGCGCCGGCGGCGTCGGAGCTGGACATGCCGATCCTGCATCCGGGCAAGATCCTCTGCGCCGGCCTGAACTATTACGCGCACGCCGAAGAAGTGGGCCAGGAGGTTCCCAAATACCCCACCATCTTCACCAAGTACCCGAACGCGCTGGTCGGCCCGGTGGACGACGTGGTGCTGCCCGCGGCCAGCACGAAGATCGACTGGGAGGCCGAGCTGACCGTGGTGATCGGTTCCCGGATCCGGTACGCCGACGACGCCGCCGCGCGGGACGCGATCGCCGGCTACACGGTGATGAACGACGTCTCCGTCCGTGACTGGCAAGGCCGCACCTCGGAATGGTTCCAGGGCAAGAACTGGGACCGCATGACTCCGGTGGGCCCCGTCGTCGTCACGGCCGACGAGCTGGATCCGGAGGCGGGGCTGGCGGTGGAATGCGAGCTGGACGGCGTGACCAAGCAGTCGGGCAACACGTCGGACCTGATCTTCTCCTGCGCGCAACTGGTGTCCTACGTCAGCCAGTTCATGACCCTGGAACCCGGTGACCTGCTGGCCACCGGCACCCCGGCCGGCGTGGGACTGGCCCGGAAACCGCGCGAATGGATTCCCGCCGGGGCGCGGCTGGTGACGAGGATCGAGGGAATCGGCGAGCTGCACAACCGCTGCGTGGCCGAAGAGCCGCGCTGAAACGTCGAATTTCTCCCTCCGGCGTCCTAGGATCAAGGAGTGGCACAAACACGGCTGTTTGGGCGTGACCGGGAGGTGGCGCAGTGGCGCGACCTCGCCACTGCCGTGGAATCGGGCCGCAGCATCGAACTGACCGTCAGCGGCCCGTCCGGAATCGGCAAGACATCCCTGCTGGAGACGGTGTGCGCGGAGGCCGCCGCGCGCGGCTGGAAACTGTTGCGGGCGGCCGGTGCCGCCCGCCGTTCGCTGCCCGGATCCATGTTCTGGCAGTGGTTCGCGCCGCTGGCCCAGCAGGTGCCGGACCACGGCCCGCCCTTCGACGGGCAGGGCCGGGTGCTGCATTCCTTCCTGACCTACGCGGGCGGTCCGCTGCACAAGGACGCCCTGACCTATTCCGCCTCCTGGGTCCTGCGTTCGCTGGCCCAGGAGGGACCGGTGGCCGCCGTGGTGGACGACGCCCAGTGGCTCGACGAACTCTCGCTCCAGTCGCTGTCGGACATGGCGGGCCTGCTGATCGACGTCCCTTTGCTGCTGCTGCGCGGGGTGCGAACCGGCCGGGGCGCCGAGCGCGGCGACGGGATCCTGGCGGACTCCTTGCTGCTGGGGGCCGACGACGGCGGTGCCCGGGGCAATGCCTCCCGCGCCGACGGCCGCGTGCACTGGCCGCTGCAACCGCTGGACCGCCAGGCCGTGACCGAGTGGACGGCCAGCCGGAGGCCCGCCGCGGACCACGTCGTGGCGGCACGCATCCATGCGGCGGCCGGGGGAACGCCGTTCTACGTCCACGAGCTCCTGGAGGGCGGCGCGGGGGCAGGTCTCGATGCCGCCGGAACCGGTAAGGCCCAGGCGGAAGCCGCGGTGCTCCAAGACCGCCTCGACCGGCTCTCGGCGGACGAGCGGGCGGTGCTGGACGCCGTCGTCGTCCTCGGGGAGGACGCAAGCCACCAGCTCTTGGCGCGTATGACGGGGCTGCCGCCGGCCGACCTGACCCGGGTGTTGAAACGCCTTGCCGCCGCGCGGTTCTTCAGCGCCCTGCTTCCGCGCCCGCGGATCCAGCATGCCCTGGTGGCCGAAGCGGTGCTCGCCGCGCTGGAGCCCGAACGGCAGGCCGAACTGCACGGCCGGGCGGCTGCCGCCCTGACGGCACAGGGCAGCGAAAGCGCCGTGGTGGCGGGCCACCTTCTGGCCACCAAACCGGGCGCCGACCCTGCCTCGGCCGAAGTCCTGCTTGATGCCGCCGGGGGAGCCCGCCGGATCGGCGCAGCGGAACTCGCCGTCCGGCTCATCGAACGGGCCATGGCGGAGAACGGGCTGGCGCCGGAGCTGCAGCGCCGGATCGCGATTGAAGCGTCGCTGGCCCATCAGGCCGCCGGCCACCTCACGCAGGCGGAGGTGCTGGGACGGCGGGCGCTGGCCATGACCCACGGCACGCAGGCGCGCGTGGAGCTGCTGCTGGAGTTCGCCGAGGCACGGTATTCGATCAACCGGATAGAGGAAAGTTCGCGTTACTACAGCCAGGCCCTGAACGAACTGGACAACGACGGCGACCCGCACACCGAGCTCAGGCGGCGGGTGGTTGCGCTGGCAACAGGGGCGGGGTTCCAGCAGCTGCAGTTCTCGGAGGAGTACCGTCAGGAGCTGGCGAGCATCCTGGCGCAGGACCCGGCCCGGGACGGCCCGAGCGACCGGCTGTTGCTGGTGCAGGAGGCGCTGCGCCTGACCGTGACCGGAACCAATGCCCAGCGCAGCGGGGAAC
Source organism: Arthrobacter sp. MDT2-34-1 (assembly GCF_059091365.1). NCBI lineage: Bacteria > Bacillati > Actinomycetota > Actinomycetes > Micrococcales > Micrococcaceae > Arthrobacter > Arthrobacter sp. MDT2-34-1. The sequence continues at coordinate 2,146,380 of NZ_JBNHGO010000001.1, read as the reverse complement.
TGGCCCTGCGGGCGTGTGCCGGCGGAAAACTGCTGGCGGAGGTCGGCGCGGAATCCAACATCATTAACTACGCGACCGGTGCGCTCAACGGCTCGGAACAGGACGCCGCGGCCCTCGAGCTGCTGGACGCGGCCATCGCGGAGGCGCGGGCCAACTCCTCGCCGATGGCGAACGCCACCCTGACCTATTGCCGCGGCGCCATCCACTTGAACCGGGGTCGGCTGCGGTTGGCCCAAATGGACCTGGAAACGAGCATGCAGGCGGCAGACACCGGCTGGCGGACGTACCTGGAGGTAGCGTGCGTGACGCTGGCCGAGGTCTACCTTGCCCGGGATGACCTGGCCGCCGCCGACGCCCTGCTCAAACGGGTCCCGCTGGCGGAAGAACGCGTGCCGCTGGTCCAGGCGATGGCGCTCCAGCTGCACGGAGTGGTGGCCGCCGGACACGGCGACCACCAGCTGGCGCTGGAATACTTCGCCACCGCCATGGACCTCGACGCCGGCCTGGGCCCGACATTGAACCTGTGGACGCGCAGCGCCATCGAATCCGCCGCCCGTGCGGGGCAGACCGAATACGCCTCCGCGGTTGCCGCCGACCTGCTTCAAGAGGTCCGTTCCTTCGGCGCTCCGCGCCTGACCGGCACCGTGCTGCGGGCCGCGGCCCTGGCGCAGCCCGGGCCGAGCGCCGTCGTCATGCTGCGCGAAGCCATCTCGCTGCTCGAAGCCCACGAGGGCCGCTACCAGCTGGCGCTGGCCCTGGCCGACCTGGCCGAGATCTGCCTGCAGCCGGCGCGGGGCGACGCGCTGTCGGTGTTCCGGACGGAAGCGCTGGCGGCGGCCCGCAAGGCGCTGGTCCTGGGGAACCGGATCGGGGCCGCCGCGGTGGCCCGGCGCATGACCCGCCTGCTCGCGCAGCAGGATCTTCACCTGCCGCTGATCGCCGAGAACAAGGCCGACCGGCTGACGCCGGCCGAGTACCGGGTCTGCTCCTTGGCGGCCAGGGGACTCACGAACCGCAAGATCGCGGCCGAACTGTTCATCACCATCAAGGCGGTGGAGTGGCACCTGTCCCGGTCGTTCGCCAAGCTCGGGATTGCCTCCCGCAAGGAACTGGCGGCCGTGCTGGACAGGCAGGACTGAGCCGCGCCAGGGTTAGCGCAGCGGCACACCCTAGGTTTTCCTAACTAGGGTGGATTGATCTGGCAAACGGAAGCCGCCGGGACCATGATTGAAGGTGTCAGCAACCGGAACGGGAGACCACACCGGAGGCGGCGGCACCCCGGATCCGAGTTGGGGGGACATGCCTTAGGGCGGTGGATCCGATGCCGCACACGAAATGGCTCGAAGTGAGTTGGCTAATGGGGAGGCCTGACTTTGGGCCATTTCGTATGTCCGCGACCATGACAGACTGGATCCGTGGCCCATCTCGACGTCTCCAACATCGCCTATTTCCTGTCCGACGGCCGCCAGCTGCTCAACGGCGTCGGCTTCAAGGTCGGCGACGGTGCCAAAACCGCGCTGATCGGACCCAACGGCACCGGCAAGACCACCCTGCTGCGGATCATCGCCGGCGACATCGCCCCGGACGAAGGCGCCGTGGCACGCTCCGGCGCCATGGGCATCATGCGGCAGTTCGTCGGCCAGGTCCGGGACGGGACCACGGTACGCGACCTTCTGGTCGGCGCCGCCCCGCCGGCCCTCGCCGCCGCGGCACGGGCAGTGGATGAAGCCGAACTGGCCATGATGGAGCACGACGACGAGCCCACCCAGATGCGGTACGCGCAGGCGCTCGCGGACTGGGGCGACGCCGGCGGCTACGAGCAGGAGACCGTCTGGGACGAGGTCACCACGGCCGCCCTGGGCGTGCCCTTCGACCGCGCGCAGCACCGCACCGCATCGACGCTGTCCGGCGGCGAACAAAAGCGCCTGGTGCTGGAAGCGCTCTTCGCCGGCCCGGACGAGTTGCTGCTGCTGGACGAACCGGACAACTATCTGGACGTGCCCGGCAAGCGCTGGCTGGAGGAGAAGCTGCGGGAATCGCGGAAGTCGGTGCTGTTCGTCAGCCACGACCGTGAACTGCTGGCCAATGCCGCCACCAGGATCGTCACGCTCGAACCCGGCGCCCTTGGCGCCACCGCCTGGGTCCACGGCGGCGGCTTCGAGAGCTACCTGCAGGCCCGGGACGACCGCAACGCCCGCTTCGAAGAACTGCGCAAGCGGTGGGACGAGGAGCACGCCAAGCTCAAGGAGCTGGTGAACATGTACAAGAACAAGGCCGCGTTCCGCTCCGACATGGCCAATCGGTACCACGCCGCCCAGACCCGGCTGGAGAAGTTCCTGGAGGCCGGGCCGCCGGAGGCCGTGCCGATCGAACAGAACGTGCAGATGCGGCTCAAGGGCGGGCGGACGGCCAAACGGGCGGTGGTGGCCACCAAGCTGGAGCTGACCGGCCTGATGAAGCCGTTCAGCACCGAGATCTGGTTCGGCGACCGGGTGGGGGTGCTGGGCTCCAACGGTTCCGGCAAGTCCCACTTCCTGCGCCTGCTCGCCGGCGGCGGCACCGACCCGGAGAAAGAGCACCTGCCGGTCTCCGAGGTCCGGATCGCCCACGTGCCGCACGCCGGCACCGTCAAGCTAGGGGCCAGGATCCGTCCCGGCTTCTTTGCCCAGACCCACATCCGCCCCGACCTGCTGGGCCGTTCCCTGGTGGACATCCTGCACCGCGGCGACGACCACCGCTCCGGCCTGGGACGCGAGGCCGCGGCCGCCGTCCTGGACCGCTACGGCCTGGCCCGGCAGGCGGAACAGCTGTACGACTCGCTCTCCGGCGGGCAGCAGGCCCGGCTGCAGATCCTGTTGCTGGAACTTTCGGGCGCCACCCTGCTGCTGCTCGACGAGCCGACCGACAACCTGGACCTGCATTCCGCGGAAGCGTTGGAGCGGGCCATCGACGCGTTCGAAGGCACGGTGCTGGCCGTCACCCACGACCGCTGGTTCGCGCGCAGCTTCGACCGGTTCCTGGTGTTCGGCTCCGACGGCCGAGTCTACGAGAGCGAAACCCCGGTGTGGGACGAGGAACGCGTTGTCCGGGAGCGCTGAACCGCCCGGCGTCGGGGAGAACGTCGAGGAGGGCGAGGCCGCGAAGCGCCGGCCCGGTGCACCGCGCGGCGAGGCAAGACAGCGCCCGGCCAGCGATCCGACCCGCCCGCTCCGGGCCGCCACCTACGCGACCTTCGCCATCTTCGGGCTCAACGGGCTGGTCTTCGCCAGCTGGGCGGCCCGCATCCCGGCGGCCGCGGCGACGCTGGACATCAGCGCCGGCAGCATCGGCGCGCTGCTGCTGGCCCTCGGCCTCGGCTCGGTCATCTCGCTGCCCCTGGCCGGTCCGCTTGCCGCCAGGATCGGCACGGCCAACAGCGTCCGGGCCGGCGGGCTGATCGCGGCCGTCAGCGCGGCCGGACTCGCCGCCGCGCTGGCGTCCGGCTCCTTTCCCGCCGCCGCCGCGGCGCTGTTCTGCTACGGCGTGGGCGTGGCCTGGTGGGACGTGGCGCAGAACATCGAAGGCGCCGACGTGGAGCGGAAACTGCTGCGCACGATCATGCCGAAGTTCCACGCCGCCTTCAGCCTTGGCGCGTTCGCCGGAGCCATGGTCGGCGCCTGGCTCTCCGTGCTCGGGGTTTCGCTGGCCGCGCATCTGGCGGTGCTCGCGGTCGTGGTCGCGGCCGCCACGTGGGTGGTGCCGCGGGCCTTCCTGCCCCACCGGCCCCAGCATGACGACGACGGCGCGGCCCGCCCCGGCCGCTTCGCCGCCTGGCGGGAACGGCGCACGGTGCTGATCGGCGTCGTCGTCCTCGGGGCCGCCCTGACCGAGGGCGCCGCCAACGACTGGATCGCCCAGGCCACCGTCGTCGGGCTCGGTGCCACCGAGGCGACGGGTGCGGTCATGTTCGGGGTCTTCGTGGCCGCCATGACGCTGCTGCGCCTGGCCGGCGGGCGGTTCATCGACCGCTGGGGACGCGTGGCCGTGCTGCGGGTCAGCCTCGGCACGGCCCTGGCCGGCCTGCTGCTCTTCGTGCTGGCTCCGAACCTTCCGCTGGCCTTCGCCGGGGCCGTGCTCTGGGGCGCCGGCGCGGCGCTGGGCTTTCCCATGGGCATGTCCGCGGCCGCGGACGACCCGGCGCGGGCCGCGGGACGGGTGTCGGTGGTCTCGACCCTGGGCTATGTCGCGTTCCTGGCCGGACCGCCGTTCCTCGGCTTCCTGGGCGAACAGGTGGGCCTCCGCAACGCCCTGCTCGCCGTGGCCGCGGTGATGGTCGCCTCCCTGCTGACCGCCCCGGCCGCCCGCGAACAGCACCGGCCCCGGACCTAGGCGCGGCAGGCAGCGCAGGTTCGGCCAGCGGCCCCGGTGTGCGGATCTTCTACTGGAAATTATTCGAGCCCGGACCCATCCTTGAAGAACCCCAAAACGAGGGCCTCAATCGCAGGAGGCAAGGGCCATGAGCAATCAACCGGACAATTCGGGGATCAAGGCAAAGCACCGGGCCATGTGGGCCCTCGGCGATTATCCCGCCGTCGCCACAGAGGTGATCCCGGCGCTGGGCACCGCACTCGTCAAGGCCAGCGGCATCGGGAAGGGCGACCGTGTTTTGGACATTGCCGCCGGTTCCGGCAACGCGGCCATCCCCGCCGCGCAGGCAGGGGCACAGGTTACCGCGGCCGACCTTACTCCCGAGCTGTTTGAGAGAGGGCGCCGGTTGGCCGAGGAGGCAGGGGTTTCCGTGGACTGGCAGGAGGCCGACGCGGAGAACCTTCCGTTCGGCGATGGTACTTTCGATGCCGCGATCTCCTGTGTGGGGATCATGTTCGCTCCCAACCATCAGGCGAGTGCCGACGAGCTCGTCCGCGTGCTGCGGCCCGGCGGCACGATCGCCCTCGCCAACTGGACTCCGGAAGGCTTCATTGGCCAGATGTTTGCGACCATGAGGCCTTACGCGCCCCCGCCGCCTCCGGGGGCGCAACCACCGCCGCTGTGGGGCAAACAGCAGCACGTGCAGGACCTGCTCGGGGATCGGGCCACCGACGTCGTCGCCCGGCGCGAAAAGCTGACGGTCGAAAGGTTCGCCACCGCCGGGGAGTTCCGCGACTTCTTCAAGGCCACCTACGGTCCCACGATCAACACCTACCGCTACATCGCGGACCAACCCGACCGGGTCCAAGCCCTCGATGAGGAACTCGAAGAACTGGCCAGCCGGTACGATCTCGGCGGCGGTCGGATGGAATGGGAGTATCTGTTGTTCACGGCCCGCAAGAAGTGACCGTGCCGGACTAGCGGCCGGGAAGCAGATCGGGGCCTGAGAACCCGTTTCCGTCCCGGGATGCTGTTCGGAAACCGGTCCGGGTTACTAGACTGAGGCCATGGCTGCTGCATTGGTTCGTCCCCGGAACGGCAAGCTGATTGCCGGTGTCTGCGCCGCCTTGGCCGCCCGTTTCGGCCTGCCGAAAGTGCTGGTGCGTCTCGGGTTCGTGATCTTCGGACTGGTCGGTATCGGGGAACTGGTGTACATCGCGCTGTGGATCATGATCCCCAAGGCCCAGGTGTAGGCTTCGGGCCGCTGCACAGGCCGGGCCTGCCAGTCTTCCTCACCGGGCGGGGCTCCAGATCACCTAGAGTGGGATGGTGTCGCTTCGCTTTCCGTACCAACTTGTTCCGGCCGCTCCCTCCGTCCATGACTACCTCAAGTTGCGGACCGGCAGCGGGCTGTCACGGAGGACCCGCGAGCAGGGAGAAGCCGCGATTGCGGGTTCATGGTCGTTCAGGCATGTCATTGGTCCGGCCGGCGAGCCCGTGGGAATGGGCCGCGTCGTAGGAGACGGCGGCTGGTACTTCGTCATCGCCGACATGGCTACCCTGCCGGAACATCAACAGCGCGGCGTCGGCGGCGCCGTGCTCGATAGCCTGCTCGAAGACATCCGCACGCGCGCGCCACGCGGTGCCTACGTCAGCCTCACCGCAGACCCACCCGGTCGCAGACTCTACGAGTCACGCGGCTTTGCGGACGTCGGAGCCGCTGCCGACGCCATGCACCTCTACACCTGACGAGCGAGTTTCAGCGGGCGAGGGAGGGCGCGATGCCCAAACCGAAGCAGCTTCAGTGAGGACAGACCGCCGGCTTGCTGGCAGGTCAGCGCTACTCGACGAGCTTGCCCGCTAGCGAGTCGTCGACGTCGGCCTCGGCCAGGGACCGGAAGGAGTCCGGGGCAGGGGGCAGGGCCTCGAAGCTGACTCCCTCGGTCGGCGACCAGACGAAGTTGCCCTGCAGTGACGGATCCATCTCTGGGAAGTCCGCACGGTTGTGGCAGCCCCGCGTCTCACGCCGCTCAAGGGCGCATTCGAGCGTGGCCCGGGCCGCGAGGAGCGAGCCCAGCAGATCGTAGGCGTGCGCCAGGTCGTCGAACCCGGCGATGTCCGGGTGCGCGGTGACGTGCCGCGCGCGTTCTTCGAGGGCGGCAAGCCGTTGCAGGCCGTCCTGCAGCCCATGCCCGGTGCGCACGACGCCGGCGTGCTCGGTCATCAGGTTGCGCACTTCGCGCTGCAGCCGCCGGGCTGACTCCGTCCCGCGCTCGCTGAGCAGGGCCTGCATCTCGGCGCGGGCCGACTCGACGGCGGAGGGGTCCCGGCGAACATTGGTGCGGGAGGCCGCGTACTCTGCGGCGTGCTCGCCGGTGATGCGCCCGTAGACGAGCAGCTCGATCAGCGAGTTCCCGCCCAGGCGGTTCGCCCCGTGCAGGCCCGAGGACGCCTCGCCGATCGCGTACAGCCCGTCCACGCCGGTGCCGTGGTCCTCCGGGGCCACCCAGACCCCGCCCATGGAGTAGTGAGCGGTCGGGGCGATCTCCATCTTGGTGGTCGTGATGTCCACCATCTGCAGGTCGATCAAGGTGCGGTAGACCCGGGGCAGCTTCTGCAGGATGACCTCCCGCGGCAGATGGGACACGTCCAGATAGACCCCGCCCTTCTCCGTCCCCCGGCCCGAGGCGATCTCGGTATACCCGGCGAGGGCCACCCGGTCGCGGGTGGACAGCTCCATGCGTTCGGGATCGTAGCGCTCCATGTAGCGCTCACCGAGCGCGTTGGTGAGGATGCCGCCTTCGCCGCGTGCTGCCTCGGAGACGAGGGTGCCGGCAGCGTCGTCGGGCTCCAGCAGTCCGGAAGGGTGGAACTGGACCAGCTCGGCGTCACGGATCCGGGCTCCGGCCAGGGCCGCCAGGCGGAAGGAGTCGCCGGTGTTCTCGTCCCGCCGGGAGGAGGTGTGGCGCCAGATGCGGGTGTGCCCACCGGCGGCCAGGATCACCGCGTCGGCGTGGATCTGCACGGGCGTGCCGTCCACGACGTCGAACCCGTACGCGCCGAAGATGGTGCCGTCCGCCACCAACAGGCGGGTGATGTAGATGCTGTCGATGATTTGCACGTTCAGTTCGGCGGCGCGGCGTATCAGGGTGCGCTGGATCTCCAGGCCGGTGTAGTCGCCGGCGTAGGCAGTGCGGCGGTACTTATGGGCGCCGAAGAAGCGCTGGGAAATCCGCCCGTCTTCCTCCCGGGCGAAGGGCATTCCCCACCTCTCCAGGTCCTCGATGCCGCCGGCCGCATTGCGCGCCACGGTTTCCACAATGGCCGGATCGGCCAGGAAATAGGACTCGCGCAAGGTGTCGGCGGCGTGCTGCTGCCAGCTGTCCTCGGGATCCATGGTGGCCAGCGCCGCGTTGATGCCGCCGGCCGCCAGCGTGGTGTGGGCGTCGTGCTTGCGCCGCTTGCCCACCGCCAGCACCTGGACCCCGCGCTGTGCCAGTTCGATCGAGGCGCGCAATCCGGCACCACCGGTGCCGATGACGAGGACAGAGGTGGACATCAGCCGCTCGGCGGCGTGCTTTGGGGTCATATCTCCATGCTAGGAACGCGGGTATGATGAGTCCAATACATTATCTGAGTGAACCTGATGCAAAAAGGCTATGATGAAGCTCGAGCAGTTGTCCTCCTTTGAGGCCGTGGCCCGGAACGGCCACTTCACCCGTGCCGCCGAGGAGCTCTTCCTCGCCCAACCGTCCCTGAGCCGGCAAATCGCCGCGTTGGAGGCCGACCTGGGCACCAAGCTGTTCCGCCGCGGACCGGCCGGGGTGACACTGACCGACGCAGGCGACGTGCTGTTGCCCATCGCGCGGCGGATGCTGGGTGACGCGCGGTTCGCCCGCGAGCAGATGGACGAACTGGCCGGGCTTCGCCGCGGCCACGTCCGGCTCGGCGCCCCGCCGACCCTGTGCGTCTCACTGGTTGCCGACGTGCTGGCGGCGTTCCGGGCCGCGCACCCCGGAGTGGACCTGCACATCACGGAGGGCGGTTCGCGCTCCCTGGTGGAAGCTCTGAACGAGAACGCACTGGACCTTGCCCTGATGGTCACCCGCGGTGCCGAACCATCCGTACCCGGCACCGAGCTGATTCCCCTGCTTTCCGAGGAACTGGTGGTGATCTCAGCCGCGGGCTCCCCGTTGGCAGGACACAAGCAGGAGCAACGGGGCGGACGCGCGACCCGGGCCGAGCTCACCCTGGCGGAGCTGGCGGAGATCCCCCAAGTCGCGTTCAACCGCAGCTACGACCTGCGCGTGGCCACCGACGCGGCCTTTTCCGCCGCAGGACTTACCCCGACGATCGCCGTCGAGGGTGCGGAGATGGACGCAGTGCTCCGATTCGTGGAACGGGGGCTGGGAGTTGCCGTGGTTCCGGCCATGGTGGTCATCGACCGCCCCTCGCTGGACAGCACCCGCCTGGTGAGCCCCCAGCTGACCCGAACCGTCAACTTGGCCCGGCGGACCGACGTACCACCTTCGGCCGCGGCAGCGGCCATGCAACAGTTCGTCTTTGAAACCGTGGAGCGACTCGCCGCCCCGGGCACCGACCTCGCGCGACTCGTGACCGTGACCCCGCGTCGCGGATGAGCTCCTATCAGGCAGCAAAGCGGACTCGCTCAACGGACTCCTTCTGCTGTCCGGTGGAGCGGGCAAAGCTCCGTACGCCGGTCGAACACGGCAGAAAGCCCAAGCGCTAGCACGGCGGGCCGCCGCTGCACCGTAGGATACTAAGGGTGCTGTTAAACAGGCAGCCGGGAAGCAGGAGACGTTGGCGCCTCATTTAGATCGATCCGGAATGCTGCTCGACGGGCGCTACCTGCTCAAGGAGTTGGCAGGTACCGGAGCGAACGCCAAGGTTTACCGGGCTCGGGATGAGGTTTTGGGGCGGGAGGTAGCCGTCAAGGTTATTCAGCGGCCCACGATGAACGAGGAAGAATTCCAGCGCGACAACGCGGAGATCAAGCTTTTGGCCCGGCTAAACCACCCGAATCTGGTGACCCTGCTGGACGCAGGCATCGACAAGATGGAAGCCGGACATCCGCAAATTTATCTGGTGATGGAACTGATTGAAGGCGCCGACCTGAGGGTGCGGCTGGCCGAAGGTGCCCTCCCGCCCCGCCACGTTGCCCAAATCGGCCGCGAATTGGCCGAGGGACTGGCCTACATCCACAACACCTCGGTGGTCCACCGCGACGTAAAACCGGGCAACATCATGCTCTTTAATTACGACGACGACGGGTCGCGCCTGCGCGCCAAGCTCGCCGATTTCGGAGTCGCCGTGGTGGTTTCCGATGATGCCCATGTTCCGGGGGTCTACGGGACGGCTGCCTACCTCAGCCCGGAGCAAGCGAGGGGCGAACCGATAGGCCCGCCCAGCGACATTTATTCGCTGGGCCTGGTTCTGCTGGAATGCCTTACCGGCCAGGCTGCCTTTCCCGGCCCGCCGCTGGAGTCGGCTGTTGCCCGTTTGCTGCGTGATCCGGACGTCCCCGCCGGATTCGGGCCGGAGTGGGCAGGGTTGCTGACCGCCATGATGGCACGTGAACCAGGGGAACGGCCCACGGGGCGGGAGGTGGCACTGGCATTGGCTGATGTGGGGCTCGCACTCCGGGGCCGGCACAGGGTGGACGCATCCATAATCCCCGTAGACGAAGCTCAACGTATGGAAGCGGTTCGACGCTACGAGATCCTGAACACCCCGCCGGACGGAGCGTACGACCGCATCACCGCACTGGCCTCCCGCCTTCTCGCCGCCCCGATTGCCATTGTCAGCGTGGTGGACCACGATCGCATCTGGTTCAAGTCACACCACGGCCTGGACGTCGAGCAGATCGACCGGGAACCCGGACTCTGCGCCTCGGCCATCCTGCAGCACGGACCCTGGGTCATCAATAATGCGCCCGCGGATCCCCGGGCGTTTGCCAACCCGCTGGTGGCCAGCGACTTCGGGTTGAAGTTTTATGCCGGCGTCCCGCTGAGAACCCGGGACGGATTCAACCTGGGCACCCTCTGCGTACTGGACTTCGAAGCGCGCGACTTCAGCGACGAAGATACTCAGACGTTGGAGGACTTGGCGGCCCTGGTCATGGACGACTTGGAGTTGCGCTTGGAAAGCCGCCGGTACCAGTCGCCCCCTGCCGCTGTGGCGGTCTGAGCACTCCGTGGCGAGGCCCGCTTAGGTGCGCAGCAGGTGTGGTTTCAGGTCCGCGATAGTCGCTGCGCCGATGAGCTGCATTGTCACCTCGATCTCTTTCGCGAGCAGGGTGATCACCCGCTCGACGCCCTCGCGCCCGCCGGCCATGAGCCCGTACAAGTAGGCGCGCCCGATGAGGGTGAAGTCGGCGCCCGCGCACAGCGCAGCGACGATGTCCGCCCCGGACATGATGCCGGAATCGAGGATGATCTCCACCCCTTCCCCGGCTTCGGCCCGCACTTCGGGCAGCGCGCGGAGCGAGACCGGCGCGCGGTCGAGTTGCCGCCCCCCGTGGTTTGAGACGATGAGTCCGTCTGCTCCGGCGTCGAGCGCACGGCGCGTGTCCTCGGCCGTCAGCACGCCCTTGACGAACAGCTTCCCGCCCCACTCCGACCGGATCCATTCAAGGTCCTCGATCGAGAGCGACGGATCGAACATCGAGTTGATCAGCGTGGGCAGGTCCTGGCTGGTCCCGGACAGCGACGCGAACGTGAGCGGGTCGGTGGTGAGGAAGTTGAACCACCACTCGGGCCGGTAGGAGGCATCGAGCACGGTCTTGAGCGTGAGTCTGGGCGGCATTGTCATGCCGTTTCGGGCGTCCCGGAGACGCTGCCCGGCGACCGGTGTGTCCACGGTGACGAGCAGCGTGTCGAAGCCCGAGGCCTCCGCGCGGCCCAGGAGGTCCAGCGATTTCTGCCGGTCCTTCCACAGGTACAACTGGAACCAGCGCCGGCATTCGGGGGCGGTGGCGGCAACCTCCTCGATCGAGCGCGTGCCCATGGTGGACAGCGAGAACGGGATGCCCGCCCCAGCGGCAGCAGCCGCGCCCCCGTCCTCGCCTTCGGCGTGCATGAGCCGGGTAAAGCCGGTCGGCGCAATCCCGAACGGCAGCGATGAAGTCCTGCCCGCGATCGAGGTCGAGAGGTCCACGTTCGCGGTGCCGTGCAGGATGCGGGGGAGAAGCTCGACGGCGTCGAACGCCTCGCGCGTGCGTCTCGCCGTGAGCTCCCGCTGGGCCGCGCCGTCCACGTAGTCGAACGCGGCCGTGGGCGTGCGGCGCTGTGCGATCGCGCGAAGATCCCACACATCCGCGGCGTGCGCGAGCCGCGCAGTCCGGCGATCCAGGGTCGGCAGGTCGAACTTCAGCAGCGGGCGAAGTTCGCTCACACGGGGGAATCTGCGCTTCATGGTGCTACCTCCAAGGTTGTGGAAATCACGGTGCGGTGGTGCCGCGGCCGCGGGCCAGCAGCACAGCGATCACCGAGGACGCGCAGCAGGCCGCAAGGAACAGTGCCGCCGGCCACGTACTGCCCTGCGCAGCGGCGATGAGCGCGCCTGCGATGAGGGGGCTCAGGCCCGCCACGATCGCGCCATTGAGTTCGCGCGCGAGCCCGACGCCGGAGAAGCGTCGCTCGGGCGGGAAAAGGTTGGTGAGGAATGCGCCCTGGGCGCCGCTGGTCATCGCGACGACGACGCCGTACCCCACTCCGATCGTGGCCGTCGCAACAGCGACCGACCCGCTCGCCAGGGCGGCGAACAGCGGGAACGCGAACAGCGCGCCGGCCGCGGAACCGATCGCGAGAATCCGGCCAGCTCCGAAGCGGTCGGAAACCCATCCGCCCGCGGGTGTCGCGACCACGCCCGCCAGCGATCCGATCGTGACGGCCAGCAGCGCCTCGGGACGGCTCATCCCGACGGCGGGGGAGGCCATGAAACCGATCGCAAACACCGCCATGATGTAGTTCAGCGCATTGTGGCCAGTGATGGAGAAGAACCCGATCACCACGGCCATCGGGTCCTTGCGCAGGAGTTCGACCACGGGCCGCCTGCGCTTGCGGGCCTCGTCGGCGTGCTCGCTCGCCTGGCGGTATTCCGGCGTCTCCTCGAGTTTGGAGCGGATGAACAGCGCCACGAAGAACAGGACGGCGGAGGCGAGGAACGGGATGCGCCAGGCCCAATCGAGCAGCGCGGCGTCGCCTGCGGAAGAGGCCCAGAGGAAGGCGACGGTCGCGAGGGCGATGCCGGCGGGTGGCGTCGCCAGCACGATGGCAGTGAAGTAGCCGCGCCGTTTGGCGGGGGCGAACTCGGCGACGAGCGTCATGGCCCCCGCGAGCTCGGCGCCCGCGCCGAGGCCCTGCAGGAGCCGGAACACGACGAGAAGGAGGGGTGCAGCAGCCCCGATGGCGGCCGCGGTCGGCAGCAGGCCGATGCCCACGGTCGCGGCACCCATGAGCAGGATCGTCAGGAGCATCGCCGGTCGGCGGCCGTGCCGGTCGCCCAGATGCCCGATCAACACCCCGCCCAAAGGCCGGGCCACGAAGCCCACGGCAAAGGTCGCAAACGCCGCCAGCGACGCCCCGGACCCGGTCTCCGCGAAGAAGAGCGGCCCGATGACGAGGCCGGCCGCTGCGCCGTACAGTGCGTAGTCATACCACTCGATGAGCGTGCCGAGGGTCGCGGCGAAGAGCGCGCGACGAGCGCCCGGGGTAAGCCTTGCGGGACTGCTGGCAACGGCGGTGTTGCTAGTCATGGTTCCTCCTAAGGGCGGACGCGAGCAATGGTATATCTGAAAGATATTTCTAGCACGCAGTGATATGCTTCACAAGAATGTTTCTTGAGGGGGTTCCGTGGCCGAGTCGATGACCGATCGGGTCGCCGGCGCCTTGCGCCGGCAGATCCTTGCGGGGAACCTGGCCCCGGGATCCCTCGTGGTCGAGCCACGGCTCGCCGAGGAGTTCGGCGTCTCGAAAACCCCTGTGCGGGAGGCGCTGCGCCTGCTCACCACGGAGGGACTCCTGACAGTGCTCCCCAAAAAGGGCTACCTGGTGATGACCATGAGCTCGCATGACGTCGCCGAGGTCCTCGACCTCCGCATGCTCCTGGAGCCGCATGCCTGCGCGAGTGCCGCCGACTATGCCGACCACGCCCTGCTGGCCACGCTGCGGGACCTTTTGGACAATCAGCGCGAGAAGGCCGCTGCTGAACCGCTCGTGAGCATGGAGCACGCCTACTCGTTCCACCGGGCCTTGGCGCGTGGCGGCCGGAACCGCCGGCTTGACGAGTTCCTGGCCCGTTGCCTCGACGAGACCTCCCGCGCCTACCGCGTGCTGCCCGGCCTGCACGCCCACCTGGCGGCCGAGCAGGAACTCGTGGAACACGAGGCCATCTTTACGGCCGTGGCCGCCGGCGACGCCGCGGGTGCGGCCGACGCAATGCGCAGCCACCTGCGCAGCGTACGGTCCGCGATGGCCCGCCAGTTCGAGCGGCCCAGCGACCTCTGGGCTTAGTGCTGGCACCTTTTCCGGTACACAGCAGCGTTCCGGGAACGGTCAGGGGCCGCTCAGGGCTTCCCCCGGTAACGCCCGCCTGCCCGCGGCACGTAGCGTCATCCGTAAGGACGACCCGGCCGGACGCGAAGATCATCCCGCAGTGCGGTGTGCGGCCGGCCGGCACTCCGTAACGTATTCATTGGCCCCGGGAATCCGGGCGCTACTCCAATCCACGAAGGACGGTTCAGATGATCGAGGCACAGGGCCTGGTCAAGGTCTACGGAAACAAACCGGCAGTGCAGGGCGTCTCCTTCACCGTGCAGCCGGGCCGGGTGACCGGTTTCCTAGGTCCGAACGGCGCCGGCAAGTCCACCACCATGCGCATGATCATGGGCCTGGACCGTCCCACCTCCGGTGACGTCCTGGTCAACGGCAAGCACTACGCCAAGCACCGGGCCCCGCTCCGGGAAGTCGGCGCCCTGCTCGACGCCAAGGCGGTGCACACCTCCCGGACCGCGTACAACCACCTCCGGGCCATGGCCGCGACCCACAGCATCCCCACCAAGCGGGTGCGCGACGTGATCGAGCTGACCGGACTCGGCGCGGTGGCCAAGAAACGTGTCGGCGGATTCTCGCTCGGCATGGGGCAGCGGCTGGGCATCGCGGCCGCCCTGCTCGGCGATCCGCAGACCGTCATCCTGGACGAACCGGTGAACGGGCTGGACCCGGAAGGCGTCCTCTGGGTGCGCAACCTGGTCAAGGCACTTGCGGCAGAGGGTCGGACCGTGTTCCTCTCCTCGCACCTGATGAGCGAAATGTCGGTCACCGCAGACCACCTGATCGTCATCGGGCGCGGCCGGATCATCGCCGATGCGCCCATCCAGGACATCCTCAACAACCGGGCGCAGCGGGTGCGCGTACGCACCGACCGGCCCGACATCCTCACCCGCGCGCTGGCCGGGGAGGGGGTCACCGTCGAAGCCCGCGAACCGGAACTGCTGGAGGTCAGCGGCGTCCCGGCGCGGGACATCGCCGAGACGGCCCTCGCCCAGCAGGTGCTCGTCTATGAGTTGACCCCGTTGCAGGCGTCCCTGGAGGAGGCCTACATGGACCTGACCAAGGACGAAGTTGAATACCATTCCGGCCCGGTGGCCGATGTACACGACAACGCCGGCAGTGCAGGCTCGGGACGGCATGCTGCCGTCGCCGCCGGCGTCGGCCAGGAAGGAAAGTGACCATGAGCGCTGCAACCCTGACCCCGCAGGCGGGCCGTGTCACCGGCCCCGGCGTGAGCTTCCCCCGGACCTTGAAGAGCGAGTGGATCAAGTTCACCACGCTGCGTTCCACCTGGGTCCTGCTGGCCACCACCGTCGTGGTGATGGTCGGCATCGGGCTGCTCGGCGGCTGGGGCGTGGCCACCGGGATGGAGCAGATGGAGGCAGCCGGCCAGGATCCGGCGGCCGCCGGCATGGATGAGTCCATCCTGTACCTCATGACCAGCGGCGGGATCGACTTCGGCCAGCTGATCATCGGGTCACTGGGCGTGCTGCTGATCGCCTCCGAATACTCCACCGGCATGATCCGCTCCACCATGACGGCCGTGCCGTCCCGGCTGTCGCCGCTGTTCGCCAAGGCGCTGGTCGTCGCCGTCGTCGCAGCCGTCGTCGGAATCGCGTCCAGCTTTGCCACCTATTTCCTGCTGCAGCCGATCCTGGCCAATTACGGCAAAGAATTCGGGCTCGACGTGGAAAACCTCGTCCAGTCCATGTTGCTGTCCGGCCTCTACCTGGCGGTGGTGGCGTTGATGGCGCTGGCGCTCGGATCCTTGCTGCGCAACAGCGCCGGCGGCATCGTCACGCTGGTCGTGCTGCTGCTGGTGCTGCCCATCGTCGCCCAGATCATCCCCTTCGACTGGGTCCAGGACGGCGTGATGCCCTACTTGCCCTCCAACGCGGGACGCCAAATGCTCATGCTCGAAACGGCCGAGGGCGACTTTACCCAGTGGCAGGGCGGGCTGGTCATGGCGGCCTGGGCGGCAGTACTGCTGACCGGGGCGGCCGTGACCACCAAGACACGGGACGTCTAGGCGCAGCCGGGACTAACGCGTGAATCAAGAAGCCTCGGTGAAGGAGGCGGCGGAACGAACGGCCGCCGTCTCCTTCACCGAAATATCGTCCAGGCGCCGGGGACCGATCCGGCGCTACTTCCACACCCACCCCGTGGTGATGGACTGGGTGCTGGTCGGCATCCACGTGCTGTTCGGCCTGCCTAATGCCCTGATCACGGCGGTCGCCGGCGAATGGCCGCCGTTGCTTTTGCTGCTGGCCGGCGGCGCCGCGCTGATCTGGCGGCGCCGGTCACCGCTGCTGGTGCTGGCCGCCATCGCCCTGGTGGACTTTCTGATCGTGGTGCTGACCAGTACCGGCAGCGGATCCTTTGCCATGTGGTTCGCCGTCTACACGGTCGCCACCGCCCGGCCGGCGGTCCAGGCCATCATCGCAGCGGTCCTCGCCGCCGTGCCCATGTTGGTGGGGATGGGCGTCCGGATGCCGCCGGAGATCGTCAAGCAGATTGCCCTCGGACAGGTCCCGAGCTACGTCGGACTGGTCACCGGCCTGGTGCTGGTCCTGGCCAACGTCATCGCCGCGGGCATCGGGGTCACGGTGCGCCGGGACCGGCTCCACGACGCCGAACTCCAGCGCTGGGCCACTGACAACGCCCGCCTGGCGTCGGCGACCGAACGCACCCGGATCGCCCGGGAGATGCACGACGTCGTGGCACACTCGCTCTCGGTGATGATCGCGCTCTCGGATGGCGCCGCCGTCGTCGCGCGCAAGGACCCGGAACGCGCCGGCCAGGTCCTGGACCGGCTGTCGGCGACCGGCCGGTCGGCGCTGGCCGACATGCGCAGGGTGCTGGGGGTGTTGCGCAGCGAAAACGGATCCGACGCGGCCCCGCTGGCGCCGGCGCCGTCCGGGGACCAGTTGACCGGGCTGCTGGACGGCTTCCGGGCCGCGGGCTTGCCGCTCCGCACGGTCATGGCAGGACCAGCGTTGCCCGAGGACCAGAATTTCCGGCTCACCGTGTTCCGCATCGTGCAGGAGTCGTTGACCAACGTGCTGCGCTACGCCAAGGACGCGTCCAGGGTGGACGTTGCCCTGATCCGCGACGGCGACGCCGTGCACATCACGGTGGCCGACGACGGCCGGCCGGACGGGCCGGCCGATTCACTCGGCGCGGGGCAGGGCCTGCACGGCATGCGGGAGCGGACCGCCATCTACGGCGGCCGCGTTGCCGCCGGTCCGCGGTCCGGCGGTGGTTGGATGGTGGAGGCAACCCTGTATTGGCCCGGAGAGGAAAACACGAGTGTCTGAGAGCGCGGACGGCAGCGAGGCCGGGCCGGTAAAAGTGCTGCTGGTGGACGACCAGCCGCTGCTGCGGATGGGGTTCAAGCTCATCCTGGAGGGCGAAGACGACGTCGCGGTGGTGGGGGAGGCGTCCGACGGCGGGGAGGCCCTGCGGCTGGCGCATGACCTTGCGCCCGACGTGGTGCTGATGGACGTGCGGATGCCGGTCATGGACGGCATCGAGGCCACCCGGCAGATCGTGGCTGCCGGCTTGTGCGCGCGGGTGATCATCCTGACCACCTTCGATCTGGACGAGTATGCCTTTGCCGGGCTGCAGGCCGGGGCCAGCGCCTTCCTGCTCAAGGATGTGGCACCAGCGGAACTGGTCCAGGCGGTGCGCCTGGTCGCCACCGGCGACGCCGTGGTGGCGCCGCGGGTGACGGCGCGCCTGCTGGAGACCTATGTGCGCGGCCTGGCCCCGGGCGGCAGCCCGGCCGCGCCGCCGCAGCGCGACCCGTTGCTGGATGACCTGACCCCGCGCGAACTGGAAGTGCTGCGGACCATCGCCGAGGGTCTTTCCAACGCGGAGATCGCCCACCGGTTCTTCCTCTCGGAGGCGACCGTCAAGACGCACGTCCGGCGGATCCTCGCCAAGCTGCACCTGCGCGACCGGGTGCAGGCCGTGGTGTACGCCTACGAGACCGGGCTGGTGGTGCCCAGCCTGGGGCTGGACTACTGACACCGCCGATCCCCGGGGCGGGGCGCTCGGGAGCCTTGTGCCGCAAGGTGCTGGCTCCCGGCCTGTGGAGGACGGCGCTCCCGGCCTGCCGCCCTGTGGAGGACGGCGCTCCCGGCCTCCCGCCCTGTGGAGGACAGGTCCGGCCGGCGGATTCACGAGCCCGGACCGCCGTCCGGTACCATTGGTAAGTCTGTGCTGTCGGCGCCGGCCGGTATTTCCTGTGACAATAGCCAAAACACACGGAAGTCGCCGCGCGGTGGCAGGCAGGCAACGCAACAGAACCTCCTGTTACGGAAAGACCGTGACCGCTTAGCCCGAAGGAGGTGGGTTCACAATGCGTGCTTATGAACTGATGGTAATCATCGACCCCGAGGTCGAAGAGCGTACCGTAGAGTCCTCGCTCGACAAGTTCCTCAACGTTGTCCGCAACGATGGTGGAACCATCGACAAGGTGGACATCTGGGGACGCCGCCGGCTCGCCTACGACATCAAGAAGAAGTCCGAAGGCATCTACGCGGTGGTCAATTTCACCGCCACTCCCGCCACTGCTGCTGAGCTTGACCGCCAGCTTGGTCTGAACGAGACCATCCTGCGCACCAAGATCATCCGCCCGGAGGAGCAGAAGATCTCCGCTGAGTAATCAGCTGTGATCGCCGCCCCCTTTCCGGGAGCGGCATTGACGAAGACATTCCCGCGCGCCGCCGGCAACCGGGACCAGGACATCAGGAGGCAACATGGCAGGCGAAACCGTTATCACGCTCGTCGGTAATCTCACCAACGATCCCGAGCTGCGGTTTACCCCGTCCGGGTCCGCGGTAGCGAACTTCACCGTTGCATCCACGCCGCGGACCTTCGACCGCCAGTCCAACGAATGGAAGGACGGGGAAACCCTGTTCCTCCGGGCGTCGGTGTGGCGCGAAGCTGCCGAGAACGTCGCCGAAACCCTGACCAAGGGCATGCGCGTGATCGTTCAGGGCCGGCTGAAGTCCCGTTCGTATGAAACCAAAGAGGGCGAAAAGCGTACCGTCTTGGAGCTTGAGGTCGACGAAATCGGCCCCTCGCTGCGCTACGCCTCTGCCAAGGTCACCCGTACCCAGCGCTCCGGCGGTGGCCAGGGCGGCTTCGGCGGCGGCCAAGGCGGCGGCTTTGGCGGCGGTGGCTTCGGCGGCGGCCAGAACCAGGGCGGCTGGGGCGGACAGCAGTCCGGCCAGCAGCCCGCACCCCAGGACGACCCCTGGGGAGCACCGGCCGGCGGCACCTCCGGCGGCTGGGGCAACGGTCCGGACTCCAACGAACCGCCCTTCTAAAACAAACCCCATCCCGTGGAAAAGATCCACGGGCTCCACAAGATAAAGGAGCTCCACGATGGCTAAGGCTGAAATTCGTAAGCCCAAACCAAAGTCCAATCCCTTGAAGGCCGCTGACGTCACCGTCATCGACTACAAGGACGTAGCTTTGCTGCGCAAGTTCATCTCTGACCGCGGAAAGATCCGCGCCCGCCGCGTGACTGGCGTCACCGTGCAGGAGCAGCGCAAGATCGCACTGGCAATCAAGAATGCCCGCGAAGTTGCCCTGCTGCCCTACTCCGGCGCTGGCCGCGGCTAAGCGAAGCGAAGAGGAGAGAGTACTGACATGGCAAAGCTCATTCTGACCCACGAAGTGACCGGTCTCGGCACTGCTGGCGATGTCGTCGAGGTAAAGAACGGTTACGCCCGTAACTACCTTCTGCCCCGCGGCTTCGCCCTGACCTGGACCAAGGGCGGCGAGAAGCAGGTGGAGTCCATCAAGGCTGCACGTGCCGCTCGCGAGATCGCATCCCTGGAAGACGCGCAGCAGCTGGCTGCCCAGCTGTCCGCCAAGCCGGTCACGCTGACCGTCAAGGCCGGCGAGTCGGGACGCCTGTTCGGCACCGTCAAGCAGGCCGACGTTGCTTCCGCTGTCGAGGCCGCCGGCCTCGGCGCCATCGACAAGCGCAAGGTCGAACTGACCGAGCACATCAAGTCGGTGGGCGACTACCAGGCCACCGTGCGTCTGCACGAAGAGGTCTCCGCCGTCATCGACCTGAAGGTCGTTGCAGGCTAACAGCCTAGCTGTCGCTGCAGGCCGGGTCCGTCCAGGACCCGGCCTGCAGCGTTTAACGCCCGGTACGCTGGAGGACGTGAGCACACATCAGTTCAGCCAGGTAGACGTCTTCGCCACCGGCCCCTGCACGGGCAATCCGCTGGCGGTCGTCTCGGGTGCCGGCGGCCTCAGCGAAGAGCAGATGCAGCGCTTTGCCAACTGGACCAACCTTTCCGAGACAACCTTCCTCCTGCCGCCCGAAAACGCTGCAGCCGACTATCTGGTCCGGATCTTCACGCCCAGCGGCGAGCTGCCCTTCGCGGGCCACCCGACGCTGGGCACGGCCTACGTCTGGCTCGCCGCCGGCGGGCAGCCGGAGGCGGTCGGAGAGATTGTGCAGGAATGCGGCGCCGGCTTGGTCAAGGTCAAGCACGACGGCGGACGGCTGGCTTTCGCTGCGCCGCCCCGGCGGCGGACCGGGCCGCTTCCCGAGGAGAACGTCGCGAAGATCTGTGCCGCGCTGGGGATTGGACGCGACGACGTGATCCGCCACCAGTGGGCGGACAACGGCCCCGAGTGGCAGGCCCTGCAGTTGCGGGACGCCCAGGCCGTCCTCGACGTCGTGCCCGACTATGCCGCCCTGTCACCGTTCGGCGTCGGA
Organism: Arthrobacter sp. MDT2-34-1; assembly: GCF_059091365.1. Taxonomy (NCBI): domain Bacteria; kingdom Bacillati; phylum Actinomycetota; class Actinomycetes; order Micrococcales; family Micrococcaceae; genus Arthrobacter; species Arthrobacter sp. MDT2-34-1. The sequence continues at coordinate 2,125,710 of NZ_JBNHGO010000001.1, read as the reverse complement.
CTGATCGGCGCCCATCCCGGCGGCTCCGCCGTCGACTTCGAAGTCCGCGGGCTCATGGGCTTCGAAGACCTGCCGGCGGAGGATCCGGCGACCGGCAGCCTGAATGCCGCGCTGGCGCAGTGGCTGATCGACGAGGGAGCGGCACCCGCTGCGTACACCGTTCGGCAGGGAACGGCGCTCGGCCGGGACGCCCGGGTCTACATCGACTCCGACGGCGGGGAGGTCTGGGTCGGCGGGACGGTAGAGACCGTGATCAGCGGGACAGTGGAGCTCTGACCCGCCCGCCCTAACGCTGGCCCTGCAGGGACTCGTGGTCGGTGGTGGTCATGTGCCTGTAGCCGAGCTGGACCAGTTCCCTCAGCACGTCGAGGTCGATGTCAGCGAGCTTGTTAATGTACAGGCACGCGGCGCCGGTTTTGTGCTTGCCCAGGCGCTCCAGCAGCGGCGCGGAGCCGGGCGCGTACGTCAGGCCGTAGAGGGCCAGATTGGCCTTCCGCGGCGAGAAGCCCACGGCGGCGGCGTCACCCTCGCGGCCGCTGGCATATTTGTAGTGGTAGCTGCCGAAGCCGATGATCGAGGGGCCCCACATGACCGGCTCCTCTCCGGTCACCTCCCGCATGAGGCGCAACACGGTCTCGCCGTCCCGGCGCCGCACGGGGTGTTCTACCGACGCAAGGAACACGTCGACGGGTACATCCGTGGGTGCAGTCTTGTTCTCGGCCATGGCTGAAGTGTTCCAGAAAGCCCTGCCCGCTGCCAGCACCGCCAGGGGTCCGGGATCGTTGCGGCGCCGCTAGGGGTTGGGTGCGGGCCTGTAGCTAGGGCTCCTCGTCGGGCTCGATCAAATCCACGAATTCATGGGCCTCCGCCTCGGTCGCCTCCGAGTGCTCTAATAGCAGACGGACGGCGCCGTCGCGATCGCCGCCCAGGGCAGCGGTGCGGATGCGCTGGAACACGGCGTCGTTCAGGCGGGTGCTGGCCACCTCCCTGATGGTGTCGCCCTTGGACACGATGGCCCGGTACCGGTATCCGGCCGGCTCGGGAAGCGGTGCGGGAGCGGTATCCGCCGGCGGCACGACCTTGTCCGCGGGGTATGCGGGGGCCGTCGCTCGTGGCTCCTCGTCCTCCGGCAGGTCCGCAGCGGCTGCCTGACGCGGTGCCTCGTCCTCCGGGTGAGCCGGGTGCGCCTCCAGGTGCCCCTCGTCCTCCGGGCGCGCCGGGTGCGCCTCCAGGTGCCCCTCGTCCTCCGGGCGGAGTGTAGGGGCGGCATCCTGGCGGGGTGCCGTGTAGGGCTGCGGGTGCGCGGACATCTGCGCGACGGCGGAGGTAGCCTCCCGGAGCCCGGCACCGGTGGCGGTGCGGTATTCCCGGATCGCAGCAAAAGCCTGCCCCTGCGCGATCAGCGCGTAGACGGCTGTGTGTTGCTGCTGGTTCAAGCGCCCGCTGGCCGCCGCGGCGGCCTCCCGGGTCGTGGCAGCTGCCGGCCTCGCCGACGAGCCGCTCCCCGGGCGGGGCCCGCGGGCTTTGTTACGCGCAAGCAACCGCATAATTACCAGGCCGATCACGACCACCAGTACGGCGATGAGCAACGGCACCACAAATTCCATACTTGAATCGTACGTCCCGGACCATGGCCCGCGCGCCAACAGCCTTCGAAAGAGGGCATCACAGCCCTGTAATTCCAGGCTGTGGATAACCCGTGGATAACTTTTGCCTTACGCGTCTATTCCGAATCTGTCAACCGCAAAAATGGCGGGGAAATCAACAGCAAACTTCTTTTTGTCCACAGCCCGTGGATAGCGTTTTCGCAGGTCAGAGTGGGGTTACTCGCGAGTCAACTATTGTTTCCACAGCTCTGCGCACAGCCTGTGCACAAGACACGCCCACTGATCCACATTTTATCCACAGGGGGAGTGGATAACTCGCTTGGTGGGAAGGGGGAAGGGGGTTACCGTTGCGGAGTATCCCACTCGCGGCCCGCGCGCTGAATTGGAGTCTGCGCGCCCTTGGCGGTCCGACGAAATCGTCCGATCCGGCTGGTAGTTCTAAATCTGAGGGGGATGCGGTATCCGGTTCGAGGAGCAAAGAAAGCAGGCAGCGGTGTCGTTAGCGCACGCGGATTCGGCAACAGGTCGGGACTCCGAATTCGGCCGCACGCCGCCGCAAGACCTCGTGGCCGAGCAATCGGTCCTGGGCGGCATGATGCTCTCCAAAGACGCCATCGCCGACTGCGTTGAAGTGCTCCGCGGCGTGGACTTCTACCGCCCCGCCCACGAAAGCGTCTACGAGGCCATCATCGACCTCTACGGCCGCGGCGAACCGGCCGACGCCGTCACCGTTTCCGACCTGTTGACCAAGCGCGGCGAGATTTCCCGCATCGGCGGACCCGCCTATCTGCATACCCTGATCCAGTCCGTGCCCACGGCCGCCAACGCAGGCTTCTACGCGGAGATCGTCCGGGAACGTGCCGTGCTCCGCCGCCTGGTCGACGCCGGCACCAAGATCGTTCAGCTGGGTTACTCGCAGGACGGCGAAGTCGACGCCATCGTCAACCAGGCCCAGGCCGAGATCTACGCCGTCGCCGAGCGCCGCACCGCTGAAGACTACGTCCCGCTCAAGGACATCATCGAAGGCACCGTCGACGAGATCGAATCCGCCGGACACCGCGGCGAAGGCATGACCGGCGTGCCCACCGGCTTCTATGAACTCGACGAGCTCACCCAGGGCCTGCACGGCGGGCAGATGATCGTCATCGCGGCCCGGCCGGCCGTTGGCAAATCCACCTTCGCACTGGATTTTGCGCGGTCTGCCGCGATCAAGAACAACATGACCACGGTCTTCTTCTCCCTGGAAATGGGCCGGAACGAAATCGCCATGCGCCTCCTCTCCGCGGAAGCCACCATCGGCCTGCAGGACCTGCGCAAGGGCACCATCAAGGACGAGCAATGGGGCAAGATTGCCACCACCATGGGCCGGATGAATGACGCGCCCCTGTTCATCGACGACAGCCCCAACATGTCGCTGATGGAAATCCGCGCCAAGTGCCGGCGGCTCAAGCAGCGGCACGACCTGAAGCTGGTGGTGCTCGACTACCTCCAGCTGATGTCCTCCGGCAAGCGCGTCGAATCCCGCCAGCAGGAAGTCTCGGAGTTCTCCCGTGCCCTCAAGCTGCTCGCCAAGGAACTCGAAGTCCCCGTCATCGCGCTCTCCCAGCTGAACCGTGGCTCCGAGCAGCGTACGGACAAGAAGCCGATGGTTTCCGACCTTCGCGAATCCGGTTCGATCGAGCAGGACGCCGACATGGTCATCCTGCTCCACCGCGAGGACATCTACGACAAGGAATCCCCGCGCGCCGGCGAAGCCGACGTCATTGTGGCCAAGCACCGTAACGGCCCGACCAAGACCATCGTGGTCGGCTTCCAGGGCCACTACTCACGCTTCGCCAACATGGCGGTCGAGCACGGCTAGCAGCCGTAGGGTCTCAGCCCACTTGCCGTTTGCGACCTTTGGGGAGGGGTTCTATCGGTGCCCGCTGGCTTGAGGGCGCGGTGGTCGTGGGCCAGGCGGGTGGCGGCGTGGGTGATCGCCTCGGTCATCAGGCTGAGCACCTTCAGATCGACGTTGCTGAGGTCGTCGCCTGGCCGGTGATAGTTCGGATCGCAGGGCCGCTTGGCGGTGCCGCCGAAAAGGCGGGCCTGTTTGGTGGTTTTCTTCTCGTCGTCTCCGGTGTACAGCCCGCCCACGGCGACACCCTTTTTGACGAAAGACAACTGATCCGAGTCCATGTCCCAATCGGTGGCGACCCAGGGCTGGTCCCGGGTGTCGAAGTAGTCAGTGAAGACGTCCATGATCTCGGTCGAACCTTCGGGCACCTCGTGATGGTGCTTGGCGTCCCGTGCGTCATAGACGCCGATGATGGGGTTGGGCGAGGCGATCATGTCGAAGTTCAAGTAGGCGGCGATCCTGTCGAGTGCCTCGCTGTCGCGCTTGGCCAGCTGCTTGACGTAGTGCCGTGACCCGTATTCCTTCTTGTACTCCTCGGCGCCCCACCAGGCGAAACGCACCTTGTTGCTGAGGCCCTCCTGCCGCCCGAGTGCTTTGGCGGCCTCCAGCACGGCCGCCACCCCGGAGCCGTTGTCATTGATCGCCGGACAGCCGGGCACCCCGTCGAGGTGGGCCCCGAGCATGATCACGTTCTCGTCGCTGCCGGATGCGGTCTCGGCGAGGACATTGAAGGTCTCGATCTGCTCGCCGCGGTGTTTGAAGGTGAAGTACTGGCGCGTGCTGCGGTAGCCGGCACTCGCGAGTTGGCGTTCGACGTACTGGGCCGCGGCCTCGTACCCGGAGGTGCCGGTCGCGCGGTCGCCGTGCTCCTCGGCCAGAACCTGGAACTCCTCTAGATGCTCGTAGGCGGCGGGAACCTTGCCCGGTGGGATCACGAGGCCTGATCTCAAGCGCCGGCTCAGCTTCATATCGTCCTATCCAGTACGACCCGGAGACGGCAGTCTACCCTCCTCTCCGTGATGCACAACATAATTTCACTTGACACGCTGTAAAGATAACGGGCAGACTGTGTTCCACGCCTCACTGCCGAGGCGCGGCTCTCGAAGCTAGGCGTCCGCATCGTCCGCTTCCGAACCCGCACCCAGGACGATCAAAAGGAGCACACCGTGACCACACCGATCGAAGCAGACATCGACATCTGGGACGATGACGTCCTCGTCGACCCGTACCCCACCTACGCCGCCCTGCGCGAACAGGCCGGCGTCGTCCGCCTGCCGAAGAATGACCTCTACGTCCTGACCCGCTACGACATCATCCGCGACGCACTCGCCGATCCAGAGACGTTCTCCTCCACCAGCCTTGGCTTTAACCCGATGGTGAACGAGGCGCTGCAGGGCACCTCGCTCGCCTCGGACCCGCCGACGCACACGCAGCTGCGCGCGACCCTGTCGGAGAACCTCACGCCGCGCGCCCTGCGCGGACTGAAGGTCACCATTGACGAAAAAGCGGACAAGCTCGTCGCCGAGCTCGTCGCCAGCGGCAGCTTCGAAGCCATCGACTCGCTGGCACGTGCCTTCCCGCTCGAAATCGTCGCCGACCTCATCGGCTTCAGCGGCCATGTCAAGGACAACATGCTTCGCTGGGGGCAGGCCGCGATGCAGGTCCTCGGACCGATGAACCACCGCACCCAGGAGAACTTCCCGATCGCCGGCGAGCTCTACGGCTGGTGCTCCTCGGTCACCGCCGAGGACCTTGTACCGGGGTCGATCGGTCGCGGCATCTTCGACGCCGAGACCCGCGGCGACATCCCGCAAGGAGCCGCCGGGCACATCATCCACCAGTACCTGGGCGCCGGCGTCGACACCACGATCGCCTCCATCGGGAACATCGTCGCACTCTTCGGCCGCTACCCTGAGCAGCTGGAACTCGTCCGCCAGAACCCGGAGCTCGTGCCCGCAGCGTTCGCCGAGGTGCTGCGCTACTGGCCCCCGATCCACATCTGGGGCCGGACGGCGACCCGCGACGTCGAGATCGATGGAGCAACCGTTCCCGCAGGAGCCCAGCTGGGCATCCTGTTCGGTGCCGGCAACCGCGACCCGCGGCACTATGAGAATCCCGACGTCTTCGACGTCACGCGCAACCCGGTGGACCATCTCAGCTTCGGCTACGGGCCGCACGGGTGCGCCGGCCAAGGCCTGGCGAAGCTTGAGGCCCACGCGATCATCGAGGCCCTGGCCCGCCGGGCGAAGGTGTTGGAGATTGGAGACGAGGTCCGCGTGCCCAGCAACATCACGCGCAGCCACGAACGCCTCGACGTCGTGAAGGCGGTGGCAGTGTGAGGATCGAGCTTGACCGCCCCCGCTGCGAAGGACACGGACTCTGCGAGGAAGCCGCGCCCCAACTCATGCACCTCGACGACGACGGCGAATTGGTGATCGACGTCCCCATGGTCGACGAGGCGGAGCTGGCCGCTGCGAAAGCCGCGGTACGGGTGTGCCCGGTGGCCGCGCTGCGGTTGGCGGAAAAATGACCCTGCGGCGGATCGTCGTCGTCGGCAACGGCATCGCCGGGCTCACCGCGTGCGACTCGCTGCGTTCGAATGGGTTCGACGGCGAGTTGACCGTCGTCGGGGCCGAGCCGCGCCACCCGTACAGCCGCCCGGCCCTCTCAAAGGCGCTGCTGCACGGCGACGGCGGGCTGCAAGCCCACGAGCTGCCCGAGCCAACCCACGAAGCGACAGACCTCCTCGGGGTCAGCGCCACAGGCATCGACCCGGAGGCGAAAGTCGTCCGGACCGACGGCGGCGATGAGCTGCCCTACGACGGCCTGGTCATCGCCTCCGGTTCACGGGCCAAGCGGCTTAGCCCGAGTCCGCTGTCAGAGGGCGCTCCCCGGGAGCTCACCCTGCGCACGCTCGAGGACGCGGTGGCGCTCAAACAGTGGGTCTCGGGCCGCCCCTCGGTGATCGTGGTCGGCGGCGGACCCTTGGGCATGGAGATCGCGTCCGGCTGCCTGCACGTCGGCTGCGACGTCAAGCTGGTCTCCGACGTGCAGCCCCTCTCGCGGCAACTCGGGGACCACCTGTCCGGGATCTTCACTGCCGCCGCCGCCCGGCGCGGGCTGCGGTTCGTCAGCGGCAGCAGGGCGCGACTCATTGACTCCGGCTCGGGGGCGCGGGTTGCCCTTGCCGACGGCACTCGGCTTGAGGCGGACCTCGTCGTCACGGCCATCGGCGACGAACCGAACATCGAGTGGCTGACCGGTTCGGGTCTCCTTGTCGACGGGGCGCTGCGCGTCGATTCACGCGGTCGGGTCCGGCCGGACGTCGTTGCCGCCGGCGATGTGGCGTACTTCCCGACCGGCCGCGGCGTGGGGCGGGTGCCGTTGTGGACCAGCGCCATCGATCAGGCCAAGGTCGCGGCTGCCGGCCTGCTCAACGGCGACGCGGCGCCGGAGCTCGACTTCCAACCGTACTTCTGGACCGAAGGATTCGGACTGTCCCTCAAGGCGATCGGCTTCACACCCGTGACCGGGGCGCCGGACTACTTGGAGCCGGGCGGCGAACCCGACTCGATGCTGCTGCGCTGGGACAACGCGGACGGCGGCCCCGGAACCGCGGCGGCGATCAACTACCGCATCCCCATTCCCAAATTGCGCCGCCTCGCCAATGTAGGTTCGTCGGCGCTGCAACCGGCTACGCCGGCGAAGTCTTGATGCCGTCGCTGCGCGAAGCCCAGAAACAGCTGACCCGCGACCGTATCGTCGAACGGGCGCTCGAACTCTTCATCGACAAGGGATACGCCGCCACGACGATCGACGATATCGCCGCCGCTGCCGGCACCACCCGGGTGACCTTCTACGCGTACTACCCCTCGCGGAGCGATCTGATGAGGGACTTCATGGCCCGGGTGAATGCGGTCCTTGACCGCGCCGCCGGACCTGACCACGCATCGACGGCCCCCGAGCTCGTGGACGTAATCCGCGTGGGCGAGCCAGCGGGCATCCTCGACTGGCTCGAGTCGCGCGCGGCACTTTGGCCCGTCTTCCGCCCCTACCTGGATGTCCTCGACGAGGCTGCCGCCGTCGACCGCGAAGTGCGGGCCCTGGTCATGGGCTGGCGTGAGGAAGTAGTCTCCGACCTCGTCCGCGGCATGCAGCAGGCCGGCCGCTTCTCGGAGGAGACGCACCACGTCCGCGGAACGCTCGCGTTCACCCAGCTCAACTACGTCTCCACGCTCTGGACGAGCCGCGCCTCAGAACCAAACCGTGGCCAGGCGCTCGGGGTCCTCGCCGAAAGCTGGTACCACCTGCTCGGCGACGCAGGCTGAGTAAAGACTTTTCAGATCGACGGCATTGGATTAGGGTGTGACGCACGGGAGAACCGTAAGCACCCTTACTATTTTCTGAGAGGCCTACATCATGAAGGCACAGACTCTTCTCATTGCCCCTGCCGTCGCGATTGGCGCGATGGCTTTCGCGGCCGGGCCGGCCGTAGCCCAGGACGGCGTGTGGCAGGCTGACCTTGCGCCGGCCAACAACAGCGGAACCGCCGGACAGGCGATGATCGAGATACACGGTCAGCAGGCAACGGTCAGCATGAACGTCTCGGGCGCCGCGGAAATCTGGATGAACGCGCCGTTCCCGCACGGCCAGCATATTCACATCGGCGGCCAGGGGTTGTGCCCCGGGCCGGCAGCAGACACCGACGGCGACGGCGTCGTCAGTTCACCCGAGGGCGAACCTTATGCCGGTGCCGTCAGTACCTCGCTGACAGTCCAGGGGGACACCAGCCCGGCCTCGATGGTGGCAACCGACCGCTTCCCCGCCGGCGGAGCCTACACCTATGAACGGACCCTGACCCTGGATCCGGCAACAATACAGGCGATCCAGGCCGGAACTGCAACGGTGGAGGTCCACGGCGTAGACCCGAACAGGCTCCCTCCGGCTGCCCAGCAACAAATGAGCCCTGAAGCCCCCGGGCTGCCGCTGGCCGCCACACTTTCCGCGGCCTGCGGAACCTTGGTTGCTTCCCAGATGACCGGGCCGATGCCAGGCGGTGCCCCCGACACAGGCGTCGAGACCCCCGCGCAAACAGACGGAAGCGCGATGTCCCTCGCCGCAGGTCTGGGGGTTCTGCTTGCTGCAGGCGCTTCGGTGGCCGTCGCACGCAGGCGTTCCGCTCCCAAGGACTGACCGGCGTGAAGACGGCACGGACAGGGCCACCCTTCTTCGCCGGGCTGGCCCTTGTCCTGGCCATGAATGCGGGGTGCGCTGCACCCTCCGCTACCGGGTCACCACCCCCACCCTCCGCACCCTCGGCCTCAGCACCCTCGACCTCCGCACCCTCGGGCGCCGCCGTCGAGCAGGCCCCCCGCCCGGCCCAAGGGCGTGACCCGGGGGAAAAGCCGGAACAGGCTGACAAGAAAACAGCCGCGCCCCAAGCCGCGGTTCCCGCTGCCGGCGGCGATTCCCTCGTGATGGAGAAAGCCAGGCCTACAGCGTTGAGCATTCCCCGGATCGGGCTTAGCAGCAACATCATCGACCTCGCACAGCAGGAGGATCGCACCTTGGAGGTGCCGCCCGAAGAGGCCGGTTCCCCGGCAGGGTGGTACATCAATTCCCCGACGCCGGGGGAAAGGGGGCCCTCGATCCTCCTGGGTCACGTCAACGCCTTGGGCGGGGGCCCGGGCGTTTTCGCCAGACTGCAGGAACTGGTACCCGGAGACGAAGTCAGGGTGGAGCGCGAGGATGGCACGACGGCGGTCTTCCGACTGACGGTCATCAAGCGATATGCCAAAGACAACTTCCCGGCCCTGCAGGTGTACGGGAATACCAAGCAGGCAGAGATCCGGCTCATCACCTGCGACGGGTACAACCCGCAAAGCGGCAGGTTCGAGGACAACCTTGTTGCCTACGGGAAACTCATCGCCGCCATCCCAGACGCGGGGGACAAGGGCTGAACGTGCTGGCAACTGCCCGCCACCGTTCCGACCCATCACCGAAGACCAGCCTTGACCGAACGCCCGCCCCTTCCGCCTGCGGCTTTTCAACACACACTTGAATCGCGGTCCTCGCCCTGAGTTCCGCGTCGAGGCGGCCGCCTGCCGATGCGAGGGTGAACTTAAGGGATCCGCGTTCCTGGTCCACCGGAACCAAGGTAGCGCCGGGCAAGCGTGCTGGTGAGCTTTCCGGCGGCGGTGAGGACGAGCAGGGTGGCGCCTGTCCTGCGCAGCGCGGTTTTTCTTCTTCCGTGCCAGCCGCCTCCCGTTGCTGGCTTTGGGTGCGAGGGCTGCGGCGAGTAGAGGTTTCCCGCGGTCGTGGGCGCCGGCTCGCTGCGCGAAAGATGTGTCCTGTTAACCTGGGCCGCCATGGCGCCTTCCATCAAGCGCGGGGTGAGCCTGTGCTGCAAGGCCATGACCCGTCCAAGCGGTCCGACGACGGCTTCCGCGCGAGGGGAGACCGCCAGCGCGGTGATGGCTTTGGCAACCCGTTCCGCCGTGTACACCGGCGGCATGGCCAGGGCCTTGCGGCCGGTGTAGTTACCGGCGTGCTGGAAGAACGGGGTGTCGATGGTTGCCGGCAGAAGCGTGCAGACCCTGAGGTTTTTCCTGCCGGTGAGCCGCAGTTCCGAGCGCAGGCTAACGCCCAGGGCGCGGATGGCGGCCTTGGACATCGAATAGGCGGAGGTGTAAGGCTGGGCGATTTCCCCCACGACGGAGGAAACGTTGATGACCACGCCCGCGCCCTGCTGCTGCATCTGCGCTAGCGCGGCCCGGCACCCGTGCACGTAGCCCATCACGTTGACGTCGATGAGGCGCCGGAAGTCCTCGACAGGTGCCTTCAGGAATGGAGCGAAAAAGCTAACCGCGGCGTTATTGACCCAGACGTCGATTCTGCCGAAGCGTGCTACCGCGCGGTCCGCGAGTTCCTGCACGGCGGTTGCGTCGCTGACATCGGTCGGCACTGCCAGTGCTTGCGCCCCGCGACGTTCGCATTCGGCGGCAAGCGTTTCCAAAGCCTGAGTCCGGCGGGCCGCGAGCACGACGCGGGCGCCCTTCCGGGCGAAACGCAGGGCAGCGGCGCGGCCTATTCCGCTTGACGCGCCGGTAATCACAACGACGGAATCCTTGATGCGCATCGAAGCTCCTCCTCGATGTAGGCCCGATGCCCACTATGGGCAACTCTGGGTTCCAAAGCCTGTGTTTATAAGTATGCTTACGGTTTCGGTAACTCGCTAGCCATGGCTTTCGCGGTCCGCAGGGGAGGCCCTGATTATCGGACTTTTGGTGTGGCCCGCGGCGGGGTCATGGCAAGGGTGGCGGAAGCCCCTTGAGGGCCGGGCGTGGTGTGATGCTGGCTGCCTCTTGTTGCGCTTCCACGGGAAGGGGCAGACCAGCAACGGCAATCTGCGGGGTCCGCCAACCAAGAGGGTCGCCGGCTCCAGGCGCACCGTCTAAGCTGAGGCCATGCCGGGCCAGAGCAGGCATGGCCCAGCCCTGACAATTTTTTGCCCATTCGGCGAAGAGAAGCCTGGAGGACACCAATGGCCGCCTCGCACCGATTCAGTGACATCTGCCGCGCGGCCGGCACCGGTGCTTTGGCCGGACTCATCGGAGCGGGGGTGATGACGGTAGGAGAGAAGGTTGAGCAGGCGATCACCGGCCGTCGGAACTCCTACGTACCTGCCCGCGCCCTGCTGACCCTGCTCGGACAACGGCCCGCCAACGATGCCAAGCCCTTCCTGTGGAACCACCTGATGCATTACTGCACCGGTGCCAGCCTCGGCGCCCTGAGAGGAGTGTGGGCCGCCACGGGCATTCGCGGACTGCACGCCAATATATGGCACACCGTGATGCGACTGGGCCTTGACCAAACAATTGAGAACGCCACCGGTGCCGGGTCACCACCAAAGACCTGGCCCGCCGAGGAGAAAGCCGTGGACGTCCTCCACAAAACGCTATTTTCAATGGTGACCGGAATGGTGGCCGACCGAATGCTGCCCCCGACGTTGGCCTCATCCCGCGGGCGCACCAGTCACTGAATTGCGTTGCCCTGGAACTGTTGCCCTAAGCCTATTCCGCCCATACTCTGAGCTCAACGACAGGAGACAAGTATGGAATTCGCCATCATTGTTGGCATCCTTTGTGCGGCATGTATCGCCTGGGTGGTATTGGGTGCCCGCGCCGACCGCCGACCAGTAAAGGGTGCCCGGGCTCCTGCTAGCACGGATGCAGCCAGCACGGGGGCTTTCGGAGCCACTGCCTACGGCGGAGATGTCGGGGGCGGTGGCGGCGACTGCGGCTGACAGGAAGGTCAGGCTGCCGCCCTTTGCCGAGGCAGCCTGAATTTACGCGTCTAGTCGCCGCGTCCGGCTTCAGTACTGATGCATAGCCGGTTGCCTTGGGCATCAGTGGCAACTACCCACATGGGCGCATGTTCATCATCGAGTGTTGCACCAACGCTTACCAGGGCATCCAGAGTCGAGCTGCTTTCGCTGAAGGGGACGGTGACGTCCAGGTGAAAACGATTCACGCTCGGACGCTGGGACTCCTGGAACCAAATGGCCGGACCCCTGCCATAGGGATCGATCAGGCTTCCGTCTTCGTGCCTCTTGTAGCCCAGTGCCGTCCGCCAGACTTCCGAAATGGCTTCCGGGGCATCTGTGTCTATGGCTATCTCCACTGTTCGCAAGAGTTCCGGGAGGGGCGTGACGCCAGTGGCTTGGGCCTGCTGCGATATTGAACGGGCCAGCGTTACGTCACGCGCCGTCACCCTGTCGCCGGCATCATGCGAAGTGAGCGTGATGAACAATGTGTCGTACCGCCAGTCCACATCAGGGTGGTGGTCGGATTCCTGTGCCAGCCGGCCAATGGCGGAAAGCAAGTCCAAGGCAGCTGCGGATGATTCGCATCTCACTGCGGTCCGCAAAGCACCCAAACCATAGCGCCATTCGGGCAACTGGAGCAGATTTGCTTGGATTTGCTCCTGGCTTAGGACATCTCTTGCTGGCATGATTTTTCCTCCGCGTTTCGAGTTAGAGCGTGAGACCATCCAAGGTATCTGGAATGCCGGAGGGCGCGCTTTCCAAATCTGCTTGGGTGCCGTTCTGACCTCGTCACCGGGTTTGCTGTGTAACGATATTCGGAGCCCGTCGTTAGGTTAAGGTGGCCCATTCAGGTCATATTCTCCTTTATGCAGATGGTTGGTTACTCGCTTTGGGCAAGCGCGTCGTTGACGAGTTTGATGAGTTCGTCCTGTGCTTCTTCCTCGATGTCGACTCCGATTTTCACTGCGGTGGCCGCGAGGGATCCTTGCGTTCCAGCTACGGACATGACCTTCTGGCTTTGCCCGTTCGGCAACTTCTGGGTGGTGATGGAGCCGAGGGACTGCTCACCGTCTGTGATCACGTCCAGTGGGGTGATCTTGCTGCTGATTTTCTGTCCTTCCGCTTCGATTTCGAAGTCGGCGCACTGCTGCATGGATTCTTGTGCTTGTTCGAGCTGCTCGGCGACGACTTGCGGGTCTTTGACGGCGACGAGGGTGATGACGGTCTGAGACTTTTCTTCGGCTGAGTGGCTGGCTCCGGCGGCGTAGGTGCTGCCATCGGGTATCCGGGTCTGTTCGGTCGCGAACATGGAACAGGCTTCAGGGGTAATGGTCGCGTTCGCCAGCAATTCCTTCGCGGCCGTGAGTCCCTGATCCATTTGTGCCGCCGGAACGACTGAAAGTTGTTGGCCCTGCGCGTCTTCCAGACCCGCGATCACTTCCTTGAGGTCGTCGTTGGTGTATGTTTTGGCCGCCGAGGTGGTCTGCGGTGATTGGGCGGTCGGGGACGTGGCCGGCTCGGCGGTCCCTTCCGGGGCTGCTTCACCTCCGCAGGCTGTGAGCATCAGCATTGCGGACAGGAGCACTGCGTAAACCCCGGTTGTGCGTGCCATTCTTACCGTCTCCCTCGGTTCGCCGGTCACACCGGCCGTGGACGTGCCGGCATGATGCGCGGCGTAGGGCGTATTCTCCGCTGGCCCTCTTATAAAAAGCTTGTTCCAGCATTCACCCCGTCCAAAGGGAAGCCTGCGGAGGCCAGCGGGACTTGCTGGATGCTGCGCCGAGAAAGCTATTCCACATACAGGCAACAGTTACGCGGAGGCACCATCGGCCAACCAGCGTGCCGCAGTTGCGCAAAGACGCCGGATGGTGCGATTCGGCTCGGCCGGAATCCTACCCCTGGCCATCGTGTTCGGCCGGCATTTCGTCTGCCAGTGCCGAGGAGGGATCGGGCAGGGTTTGGGCGTTGTAGTCGACGACCTGCCACCCGCGGTCCGGGTGCTTTTCCAGCACCGTCCAGGCGCAGTTTGCCATGCCGGCAAACATGTCGCGCATGTGGGCCGGTGCATCGAAGAAGGCCAACAGCCCGCTTCGGAGCGCGGCACCGTGCCCCACCAGGACGCCCGTGCCGCCCCGGGCAAGCTCCGCGGCGGCGTCCTGCAAGACCGACTTCATCCGCCCGTTGACTTCGGAGGGCAGCTCGGCTCCGGGAACCCGGTAGTTCTCCTCGCTGAAAAACTTCTCGTAGATGCTCGGATGCTGTTCCCGGAACTCCGCAAAGGTGGTGCCTTGCCTGATGCCCACATGGTACTCACGCAGCCGCTTGTCCAGCACCGGTTCCAGCCCGGTTAACGCGGCCAGCTCTGCAGCAGTGTGACGGGCGCGTTCCAGGTCGCTGGACCAGATGAAATCGGGTTGGAACGTTGCCAGCAGCCGGGCAGCCTGCTTGGCCTGGACCCGGCCGGTCGCATTGAGCGGGATGTCGGCATGGCCCTGGGCCTTTTCCAACACGTTCCAGTCGGTCTGGCCGTGCCGCCACAGCACCAGGCGGGGTCGATGGACACGGCCGCCGGCGGGGACCTGCTGCTGCATCAATTCTCCTCACTGCCGCTGCCTCGCGCAGACTTTGCGGACCCGTCTGCACCGGCATCCGCAGCCCTTTCCGGGGGCCGGCCGTCCCTGCCAATCTCGCGGAAACTATTCACAGGGCAGGATCCGGACCCGTAGGCTTCGACTTGATCCTACCGACAGCCGGCCTTGGGGGATGAACCGGCGCTCGATGAGAGGAAGCCGGAATGCGGGCAGACGTTCTGGAGTGGTTCTCCGCGAAAAATTATCAAGGCAAAAGCTTCGACCGGCACGACCTCGTGAAGCGCAAGGCCGGCCAGCGGATCAGCGTGGTGCTTCCGGCCAAGAACGAGTCGGCGACGGTCGGGTCGATCGTGACCGCTTTGCGCAGGGAACTTGTCGAGGCGGTACCGCTGCTGGACGAGATCATCGTGATCGACTCCAACTCCACCGACGACACCTCCGCCGTGGCCGCGGCCGCCGGCGCGAAGGTTGCCCACCAGGACCTGATTCTGCCCGGCACCGGATGCACTCCGGGCAAGGGCGAAGCCTTGTGGAAATCCCTGGCCATCTCCAGCGGCGACCTCTTGGTGTTCATGGACTCGGACCTGCGCCGGTTCGATGCACAGTTTGCCGTCGGATTGATCGGCCCCCTGCTAACCGATCCGCGGACCCACTTCGTCAAGAGCTACTATGACCGGCCGCTCGACGACGGGGTCAAAATCATGCCGGCGGGCGGAGGCCGGGTCACGGAACTGGTGGCACGCCCCCTGCTGAACCTGTACTGGCCCGAACTGGCCGGGATCGTCCAGCCGCTGGCCGGCGAATATGCCGGCCGGCGCAGCCTGCTCGAACGCATACCCTTCGTCTCCGGCTACGGGGTGGAAACCGGCATGCTGATCGACGTGTTGGAAGCCGTGGGCCTGGACGGGATGGCCCAGGTGGACCTGGGCGAGCGCTGCCACCGCAACTCCACAGACGCCGAGCTGGCCCGGATGGCCCTGCAGATCCAGCTCACCGTGCAGGCCCGGCTGCACCGCCGAGGCCTGGCCCCGGCTGCCCCTCCCGCCGTCGAACTGACACAGTTCATGCGCCAGGGGGAGGACTACGTCGGGCAAACCTGCACCGTTGAAGTGTCCGAACGTCCGGCGATGCTGGACTTGGGCCAGTACCGGCTCGCGACCGGGCACGTGGCCTAAGCCGTGCGGATCCTCATCAACGCCGGCCCCTGGTTGCCTGTTCCGCCCCACGGGTACGGGGGCATCGAAACGGTGGTCGCCACCCTGATTCCGGAGTTGCGCCGCGCCGGGGTGCATGTCACCCTCGCCACGGTGGGTCCGAGCACCATCGAGGCCGACGCCTACCTGTGCCCGCTCGACGAACCCCAGTTCGCCTCGATCGCCCTGCCCTATAACCAGGTCTCGGGCATCGCCCACGCGCATATGCACGGCGTTGTGCAGGCCATGTACGACGGCGGCGCCTGGGACCTGGTGCACGACCACCTCGAGGTGGTGGGACCGGCTGTGTTCGCCGCCATGGGATCGGCTGCGCCGCCGGTGCTGCAGACCCTGCACTGGGATCTGGCCAAGCACAGCGCGTTCTATTCGTCCTTTAACGGCCGCGGCCGCATCCGGTTCGCGGCGGTCTCGCAGTCCCAACTGGAGCGCGCACCACTAGCGCTGCGACGCCAGACGATCGGCGTCGTCCCGCTGGCCGCTCCGCCCGCCATGGATGTCCACGCACAGAAAGCCGGGCACGCCCTGGTGCTGGCCCGCATCACCCGCGACAAGGGGCAGGACACCGCACTCAGGATCTGCCGCCTGGCCGGCCTGCCGCTGGTACTCGCCGGCCCGGTCGCCGGAATCAACGACCCGGCCGAGCTGGACCGCCGGCTGGCCGCAGGGGACCCGCACCTGGCCTCCCACCCGGACGCCAGGTACTTCCGGGAGGAGGTCCGTCCGCTGCTCGACGGCGGCCGGTACCGCTGGATCGGCGGGGTCGAAGGGGAGGCGAAGGAACACGTCCTTCGCTCGGCCCGGGTGCTGCTGGCCCCCAACCGGTGGGCCGAACCCGGAGCCACCGGGGTAGTGGAAGCCCTCTCCCGCGGCATACCCGTGGTGGGGACGCCGCTGGGAGTGTTGCCCTCGCTGGTGGACCACGGCCGCACCGGTTTCCTCGCCGCCGATGAGCAGGACATGGCCCGGTTCCTGCAGGAACTGGACAATATCCGCCCACAGGACTGCATCGACGCGGCAGCGGCATGGACACCCGAGGCGATGGCTGCCAGTTACCTGCGCCTGTACGACCAACTCATCCAGGAGGCCACATGATCGTGAAAGTAGCCTTGATCGGGGCCGGCTCCGTCGGGCGGCGGCACGTCGGCGTCCTGCAGGAGCTTGGCGCCCGGATCACCAGCGTCACCGACGCGCATGCGGCTGCGGCGGAGAAGCTGGGGCGTGAAGTGGACGCCCCGGCCTTCACCGACCCCGAGACGGCCCTCGACCACACGGAAGCGGACGCCGTCTACGTGTGCGTTCCGCCGTTCGCGCACGGGCCCGGTGAACGGGCCGCGCTTTCCAGGGGACTGCCGCTGTTCGTGGAAAAGCCGGTGGGCCTGGGCCGGGAAACCGCGGAGGAAATTGGAGCGCTCGTGGAAGCGGCCGGCGTCGTCACCGGCACCGGCTACCACTGGCGCTGCATGGACGCCGTCGGACATGCCCGTGGCCTGCTTGCGGAGGCCCCGGCCCTGCTGGCCAACGGCTACTGGCTGGACAAACGGCCGCCGGTCCCGTGGTGGGGGCGCATGGACCGCTCCGGCGGTCAGGTGGTCGAGCAGCTCACCCACGTCCTGGACACCGCGCGCTTCCTGCTCGGCGAAGCCGTGGAGGTCTACGCCGCCGGGGTGCGCGGGACGGAGACCGGGCATCCGCCGGTCGACGGATCTGGGCCGGAGCCGGACGACGTCGACGACGCCACCGCGGCCACCGTCCGCTTTGCCAGCGGGACCGTGGCCACGCTGGCGGCGACCTCGGTGCTGGCCGCCAAACACCGCGCGGCTCTGCACATCGTGAGCCGAGGCCTGTACCTTGAGCTGTCCGAGGCCGGCTTGAGCAGTTTCGACGGCACGTCGCGCACGGACCTGGGCTGTGCCGAGGACCCCCGCATCGCGGTCGACCGGGAATTCATCCAGGCAGTCCGCGGCGAACGGGAAAGCACCCGCGCACCCTATGCCGAGGCCCTGCGCAGCCACCGGCTCGGCTGTGCCATTGCCGAATCGGCCCGCACGGGGCTGCCGGTGAAGCTGCCCGAAGAGCGGCCGGCCACGGCAGGGGCAGCGCGATGAGGAACCGGCGCAATCTCGTCATTCCTGCGGCAGGAGCCTTGGAGATTGTGGAGGAGCAGCTGCCCGAAGTCCCCGACGGCGGGCTGCTGCTCGAAACCCTCGTCACCGGCCTGTCGGCCGGCACGGAACTGGCCTTCGTCAAGGGCGACCACCCCGGGTTGCGGTCCCGCCTGGATCACGAGCTCGGCCTGTTCCTGCAGGACTCGGCCGAGGCCGCCTATCCAATCCGCCGGCTGGGCTACATGGAAGTCGCCCGGGTCGCCCAATCGCGCACTCCGGCCTTCGCCGAAGGGGACATCCTCGCCACCGCCTATGGCCACGCCACCGCGCATGTGGCCGACCCGCTGCGCGAGCATCTGGTGCCGCTGCCCGACGACCTTGACCCGCTGCTGGGCGTCTTCGTCGCACACTTCGGGCCCATCTGTGCCAACGGCGTGCTGCACGCGGCGGCAGATGAAACCGGCGGCCAGGTCCGCGCGCTCGGCGACGGCGTGGACGGCCGGCTGGTGCTCGTCACCGGCGCCGGGCCCATCGGGCTGGTCACCGCCCTGTTCGCCCGGTCTCTCGGCGCGCGCGAAGTCGCCGTCGCTGACTCCGACCCCCGCCGCCGGCAGCTGGCCGAAGAGCTGGGCTTCCTGGCCCTCGACCTGAATGACGACCCCGGCAAAATCTTGAAAACACGATGGCGCCACGGTCCCGGGGACCGTGGCGCCGACGTCGTCTTTCAATGCCGGGGTCGCCCCGAAGCGCTCCACGCCGCCCTCCGCGCGGCCCGCCCGCAGGGAAGCATCATCGACCTGGCCTTCTACACCAGCGGGGCCGACGCCGTGCGGCTGGGCGAGGAATTCCACCACAACGGGCTCAACCTGCGCTGCGCGCAGATCGGCAGGGTGCCGCGCGGACTCACGGGACAGTGGGACCGGGCGCGGCTCTCGGCCGAAACCATCAAGCTGCTCGGCACCCACGGTGACACAATCCGCAAGCACCTGATCTCCGACGTCGTACCCTACGAAGACGCGCCGCTGCTAATGCACGACGTCTCCCGCCGCCGACGGCACGTCCTGACCGCCGTCTTCGCCGTGGCCCCCGCGTTCCTGTGAGCACGGCTGGCAGGCACCCGCGGGACTAGCGCAAGCGGCATTCAAACTATCACCACACGACGTCCTCGCCGAAGGTGTCCAGCCGGAAGCTCTGCTGTGGCCGTTCGTCGACGACCTCGAAGGCGAGGGTCTCGGTGTGTTTGTTGCCGTAGCGGTCGGTCCAGACCACCTCGGCCAGGTGCATGCCGTTCTCGAGGTCGGCCGAAAGCGGGATGCGCCACAGGTGCGGGGACCCATCGGCGAGGTTGCCTTCCACCGGGCGCGGTGCGGAGGGTCCGTAGACCTGGCCGTTGTACAGGTGCAGGCCCTGGGCCGCCGGGTTCCCCGAGGTCGACTGGTAGGACATCCGGGCGCTGGTGAGCTGGCGGATCAGCGCGGACGGGTCGGACCACTCGACGCCGCGCCGGACCTCTTCACCCGCCGCGGGCTGGGTGATCTCCGCGGTGACGGGTTCGGCACCGTCGATCGAGACGGTGACGGTGGAGTCGGTGGTGCCGGCCCAGACGTTGGCGGTCAGGTAGGTGCCTCCGTCAAGGTCCTCTCGGGTGATCATGTTCTGGTCCCCGAGATCTCCCAGGGTGAGCGGGGGCACCGCGTCCTTGTGCTTGTTCTCCCATGTGACCGGGTGTTCGTCGCGCCAGTCGATCAGGGTCTGTGCCCAGTCGCGGTAGTGCGGGGAGCTCAAGCCCAGGCCCATCTGGTCGCCGTCGCGGCCGGTGGCGTGGAAGGCGTGCCGATAGTCTGTGCCGGAGAAGTCGAAGGTCCAGAAGCCCGGAAGCGCGCCGTCGCCCTGGAAGCTCATCGGCTGGCCGTCGACGTCGTAGTCCCCGGCGTACCAGTCGCCCGACACGGCGCCGGCGACGATGTGGTCGAACGGCACGGCCTTCACTCCCACGGCCTCCTCCCACGCCCCGAGGGAATCACCTTCGGCCATCGACTCGACCCAGTGCGAATGACCGGACAGGGACAAAGCCTCGCGTCCTTCGAGGAGTTCGTAGAGTGTGCGCACGTCGTCGGTCTGGTGCTGGGCACTGTCCGCGCCGGAGTGGGACACCAGCGGGATGTGCGTGGCGACCACGACGCGCTTGTCCTTGGGCACGGTGGCCAGATCCTTCTTGATCCAGGCCAGGGTATCTTCCCCGAGGCGGCCGTTGTACGCCGGGGCGCCGGCCGGGTCCTCGCAGGCCGGCCGCTTGCCGTCGGCGTTGTCGTCCTCGGGCGTGCACGGGTATTTCACGTTGTTCAGCGCCAGCACGTGCACCTCACCGACATCGTAGGAGTAGTTCTCCGGTCCCCAGTGCTGCCGGTAGGTATCGAACGACCACCGGGCGTCCGTGGCATCAAAGTCCAGGTCGTGGTTGCCGGGGATCGCGCGCACGGGCATGCCCATCAGGCCCAACGCCTCCTTCGCCCGGTCATACATGCCCAGGTCATCGCCGGCGATATCGCCCAGCAACAGGGCGCCACAGTCGGCGGCATCATAGGCCGCGGCCTCGCGCAGGGCGCCGTTGCGCGCATGGGAGATCTCCTGGTTGGAGTAGGCCTGCGGGTCGGCCAGCACCAGGCACCGAATGTCCGCGCCGGCCGAGGAGGGATTCTTGGTCAGCGGAAAGTTCACCGCGGCGGGCAGTTCCCCGGTGGGCTCCAGGCCGCCGAAGCGCAACTCCTGCTCCGTGGTGCCCTTGGGGGCGTGGGTGTAGGAGAACTGCGCGACGTTGTTCTCATCAACCGGGGTGTCCCAGCCGGCGGGCTTGGTGACGAAGAAGATGTCCTTGTCCTGCGCCGGCAGCTCGTAGCGGCCCTTGGCATCGGTCTGGACCACCTCGCGGCCGTTGGACACCGTCACCCCCTCGATGCCCTTCTCGCCCTTATCCCGGACCGAGTTCCGGTTGGCGTCATCGAAGACCACACCATCCAGGACATCCCGTCCGGTCTCGCCCTCGGTGACGACTTCGGGACCGCCGACGTACGTCGTGGGGTCCACCCCATCATCAACGGGCTTGTCCCCGCGGCCCTTGGCAGCGGCATGAGCCGACGGGCTGCCCTCCGCGCTCGAGTGCTTCGGCGGATCCGCCGCAGCGATCTGCATGCCGAAAAACGCCAGCGGTGCCAGCAAGGCCAGGGCGGTGCCGCCCGTCAGGGCACGACGACGCCGGGAGACAGGGGAAGACATACAGGTTCCTTTCGCCAGGGTGATTGCTGTTGGAAGCAATCCCTCAAGCTAGGACTTCTGTATGACGGACCGGTCCCTGTTCCGCCACGCCCGGGTGAACGGGCGGCGAAGCCTGGCCTGCACAGGTGCGCACCGGGGCGGAGAATTAGCCCCCGCAGCACCGCTTTCGCTCGTTGGTTCAGTAACGCCCTCATTGGCCTGTGCGGCCCTGTCTCGCACTGCTGTGTTCCGTACCTGATCGTTCCGCCGCACAGCTGAGGCCCACACCCAGGTCACCCGCCGAACGCGCCGTACGTCGTCTGCGGGTTTGGGGGAAGACAAGCTCACTGCCGCCTGGACGAGTTGCCCGCCAAATAACAACCATCCCTGTGCAGTCTTACCGCTGAATTGCATCACACTTGTGGCTGCGGCCCCGTTCCGCCGCGCAAGAGTCGGCTCTTCGTGCGCGCGGTGGAATGCCACTGTGCGGTCACCCCAACGAACATATGCGCTGTTATCGGTGTTTCCTTATGCGTTCTTGGGCAGGGTAGGACTGTCGTTGTTTTGGCGTGCAGAGTATTCGGTGAGACTTTTTGCTGCATGGATCTTGCCATCGCAACCGTGACACGGAGGCGCCCGCGACTCCAGAAACATGTGCGTTCTTGTTTCATGCCATTCTGCGAGGGCCGTTTCAGCATGTCCATACCGGGTGTCCAGTAGGCGGAACCGTTACCGGACACAGAAGCGGCTCTGCGACTACAGTGAGGGGTCCCCTAACACAACCCTCAGGGCGCGCTGAGCGAAAGCCTTGACCTCGTCGGCGTCGGGTTCCGGCAAATCTATGTCCGACTCTGTGTCGTGGTGGTAGCGCATGCCGAACTCGTTGATTTCCGTCAGTTCCGAAACAAGGCCCTTTGCATAAGAAAGAACGTCGCCCTGCGTTGCAGAGTTGATAAGAACAATGACTGAGCCCAGGGTCTTGTTCTCTTGAGGTATGCGCCCAGGGAATCGCCGGTGAAGGTAGGATTCGACCAACGGCCGAATGGCTTCGCCCGCGGCAGTGTGACTGATCAAAGCGCCGTCTATTGCTTCATCCGCCACGAATGCCCGAATTCGGCGGTGGTTACGGAAGTACTTGCTCTCGCATTCTCGATCAAGGTCGTGCTTGTCGAGAGACGTATCCCCACTACCGTTGCGGTAAAGTTTCAGCTCAGTGGGTGGCCGCAGATCACCATGATTATCAACTTGTTTCCGCCCAAACTTCTCACGGACTTCACGGAGATAGGTCGCGTCATGAGCCAAAATAATCACCTGGGCGCCTCGCATGGAAAATTCGTTGAGCGTGTTGGTCGTGTGCGTTCGGCGATGCTTATCCAAGCTGGTGACGGGGTCGTCGACGACAATGACCTGCCCACGCAGGTCCTGCTCTGTCAGCACTGTTGCGCAGAAGAAAGCAAATGCAAGGGCTCTCTTATCTCCCTCGCTGAGCGCAATGCGGAAGGGCGGTTTTCCGCCGGTAATGCTAATCGACGTTTCCCGCAGCCTTAAGCCATAGTTTGCCCGACTTGTTCCACCCGTATATGTGGGGAGGACTTTTTCAATACGAAATTGAGCTTCCATCTTTTTCAGGTGAGCATTGATGGTATCCTCAAAAGCGGCAAGCGTCGCATTCATGGCGGCTTTGCTGGCGGTCCTAGCTGCGGCTGCCTCTGCCTCTTTATTTGTTATCTCAGTTTTCGCTTCTGTCCATGCAGCAAAAAGGTCCTGTACTTCAGTTTTTCCTCTTAACTGTGCCAACCGGGCTGCGACAAGCTTTGTTCCGAGCTCAGGCACACTCGACACCGATAGTGAGTTTTTGTAGGCGTCGATGTCACTGACTGCTTTCCGAATGGTCACGTTCACTTCCTCAACCAGAACAGTAAGGGCGAGCGTGGATTCTTCAAGAGCATAGCGATCAGGTCCTGCATCGACAGAATTCCCAAAACGATTCATCTTCTGAGCGAGTAGAGAATCAAAGACCTTGCCGAAATCTTTCAGTTTCTCCGTGACGGGCGTCAACTTGGGCAGTTCAGGCACGTCCACATGGGTTTTCCACGCGGCCATGAACGTAGCGGCACGCTCATATTCGTTGGTCAAACGGGTCTGAAGAAGCTCTCGTGCTGCGTTCCCAAGACGATCTTTCAACCGATCGAGCCGGCCGCGAAGATCGTCGTATGCGGAGTCAAAGAACTCGGCGTACATGTCGACAAGATCGATGCCCTTCGTGCTCTGCCCGCAGAACGGACATTCATCTTCAAGAGCATGGTCAACTCCCGCGCTCAACCACGCTTCGACTCCGCTCTCCGAGGACTCCGCTCCTAGGTGACTGATATGTTCCGCCACCCGAAGCCGGGCCTCACCATGGAGGTCAGACAATGCCTCGCCCAGCGCCTCGAATAAGCCAGAAAGGTCTAGATTGATGGGTTTCAACTCGGCCGGCAGTGGCAGGGCAAAGATTCCGGATACATTTTTACCGTCATTAAGTGAGGTTTCAGCCTGGCTCACTAGCGAGTCAGCCTCCTCAGGGACTCGTAGCTGTTGGAACGTCGAGAATGAGCAGGTCCGATCCACTGCATGGGCCATTGCGAGGACTTCGGCCTCAATACGCGTTTTCTCGGCTTTTGCCGCAGCCACCAGTTCCTGAGCGGCTTCTAGCTTCTCTTGCTGATTGACTGCCGTGGCTCCGATGGCTATGGCGAGTAGGCCTTGCCGGTGTGAGGGGCCGACTTCCCCACCAGTATGGACATTCTGATCCACAAACTGAGTATCAAATACACGAGTTCGGAGGGGGCCACCCGTCCACGACCCACTGTTCAGCACTCGCTTAGATGCTCCAAAAGGTTGTAATCTGACATGTGCAGGACCGGACGTACCCAGGGACTGACGCTCACTAAGAGAATCAGCATCGCCAGAACCAGCGGCCGCGAGTACAGCAGCGAGCGTAGATTTGCCCCTCCCATTTCCTGCGTAAATCAGTGACAGTCTGGTGAGAGGATGCTCTGAGCCATCGAAACCATTCAGCACTCCTACGCGATCAATCTTCTCGATGACCTGAATCATTACTCTCCCAATCTCATGCGCTTCGTAGCGCCCAAGAACCCATAATGGCCTAGGAACGTGATACTTCCCCAGCAGACGCGCGGGCAGGAGATTATGTGTACTTCGTCTTGGCCGATATGCGGTGGCCATATCGACCATACGTCAGCTAGAAGGCGCGCTTGGAGCAATCCTGCCGCGGATAGTTGGTAGCCTTGCTTATGATTTTCTTTGTCCAACAAATGGGACTCGCTGCGCTCGATGACGCAGCGCGACGACTTGGACAGGGAGACTCGGGCCAAGTTTCGTAATTTCTTTGTGAGCTTCCGCGATTTTTTGAGAAACCTATCAGACGACAGTTACGGGACCGACACTGCGGAGGGGTGTCTATCGGCTGGCTCGGGCGGAAGGTTTGAGACCGGTTCCGTGGTTGCTCGAGGCTAGAACACGTCCGGTGAAGGTCCCTCACGGAACAGTGCCAACGGACGCCTTAAGGTGGCTCGATCCCATAGACGCGCCCAACTTGAGAAGATTCCACGGGATTAAGGCAACAAATAAGTCCGGTGTCTGAAGGCGGCGCACACATCACGCGTAATAGATGATGTGTGCGGATATCCGCCCACTGTAGCGTTCAGGCTACCTTCGCCGGGCTTTTTTGTGGGCTGGATATACGCGATTCCAAGAAGTCAGTACCTGTATGGGATTTTTGCCGGCAAGGAAGCGGCCCATAAGTGGTGCGCTGGGGGACGGGCTAATGGGACAGGAAGGCTGCGGCTTCCCCTTCCCCCGCCTGTTCCGGAATGTCGGAAGGGGGGAGCCGTAGCCATAATCGGCTAAATCAAGCTAGTGCCCCTTGTGGGTGAGGCGCTGCCTGTCGGCAACCAAGTCGAACTCCATGAGATCCTGGCCGACGGTGAGCCTGCCCTGGTAATCGCGGCGCACTTCGCTGGCCCACATCTGGTCGGTGACATCGGCGGCGCCCGGCGCCAGGTGCGACAGGACCAAGTGGCGGGTCCCGGAACGCAGAGCCACCAGCCCCGTCTCCGCAGCGGTGGTGTGGCTGCTTAGCATATGGTCCACGAACTGGGGCGCGTTACCGTTGGCCATCGTGTGCAGCTTTTCCGGATAGATGGCTTCATGGACCAGCACGTCGCAGTCTTGAGCCAGAGCAACCAGTGACTCTGAATAGGTGGTATCACCCGAGAACACTGCGCTGCCCTCGTCGCTGTCGAAGCGGAAGGCCAGCGCAGCCATGGGCTTGTGGTCCACCGCCGTGGCGGTGACCCTAACCCGGTCGTCCTCGTAAACGTCGAAGATCCCCGGCACCTCGACGAGGTCTGTCGCCTCGACCATCCGGCGAATGTCCTTGCGGCCGGTGGTGGCAATACGTGCCTCGATCTCCGTGGCGAACACCTGGAAGCTGAGGTCAATGATCTCCTGAGTGGGGGCGGGGCCGAAAACCTTGATCCCGCGGCTGAGTCCATCCGTCCAGGCCAGCACCGGAAGCGAGCCCAGACTGGCGGTGTGGTCGATGTGGTGGTGGCTGATGAACAACGCATGGATATCTTTCGCGTGGTGCCCGGACAAGGCCAACTGCCGGGCGGCGCCGTCACCGCAGTCCACGATGTAGATGCGGCCGCCGACGACGACGGCGTTGGCTGGCGCGGCACGATTCGGGTTGGGGCGCGGGCCGCCGTTAGTGCCCAGGAGTATGACCTTCATGCTTACTCAGTCCTTCGTCAGGTAGTGGGTTCAGATGACCCGGGTGACTGGTGGTATTCCCAGCGGTTGTTCTTTAAGATGTCTTCGATCCGGTCGCGCCCCCTAGCCAGCCTGCGGATGCAGGCCTGCAAAGTGGCGCCCTCCCGGGTAGCAAGGCCGCGCAGGGACAATGCCCCGAACACCATCCCCACCGCATCCCGGATCGGCAGAGCCAGGTCGAAGACGTTACGGGTCCGGGGTTCATGCGCGTAGCCCTGGAGGCGGATCTGGTCTAGGGCCAGACGTGTCTTGCCGGGCGGGACCGGCGGCGTTCTAGGATCGGTCAGTACGCGGTCCAGGTAGTCCTGGTCCATCTGAGCCAGCACCGCCATACCGCCAGCGGTGCCAGCCATGGGCAGTTCGCGCCCCTGCAGGCTGCCTTCGGCCATCTCCCGCCCGGAGAGGACCGACTGCACCACCCGGACGAACGGAATGCTGGCCACCTGCAGGTGCACCGTTGCACCGCAATGGTTCACGGTGTCTTGCATGGCCGGAGCCGCCAGACGCACCAGTTCACGGGTCGAGGCACCGGTCAGTGCCAGTTCGCGCAGCAGTTGACCAGCCACGTACTGCTTGTTGCCCCCACGTTCGACGAACCCTTCTTCGACCAGCTGCCTGAGTAGCCGCAGGGTGCTGCTTTTCGGAACGGCTAGGCGCGAAGCGATCTCAGCCAAGCTCATCTGTCCCTCCTGCTGGAGCAAGATGGGGATCGCCAGAGCGCGGTCCACTGACTGCAACGGGTAGGCGGCGCCGCTTGCCGAGCGGGTACCGACGTCTTGGGTGGCGGCCATGGGACGGTTCACTGGCTGGTGTAGCCGCCATCGGCGCTGAACACGCTGCCGGTGGTAAATGAGGCCGCTGGCGAGATGAGGAAGTACGCCAGTTCTGCGATTTCACCGGGGGTGCCCAGACGTCCCATCGGGTGCTTGGCCAAGACACCGTCGAGGGAATCGGTTCCCGAGGCAATCTGCAGGAACGGCGTATTGATGTGCCCAGGGGCGATGGCGTTTATGCGTACCCCGTGGTCAGCGTAGTCCAGGGCAGCGGCCTTAGTCAGGCCGACTACGCCGTGCTTGGCGGCCACGTAGGCGGAAGAATGCCGGGCACCAACCAAGCCGAGGGTGGACGCCAGCATCACGGCGGCTCCCTGTGTCCTGACCAGGTGCGGAATCATTGCGCGCATTGCGAAGAAGGTGCCGGAGAGGTTTGTATGGATGACGCTGTTCCACCGCTCCAGCGGGTACTCCACTACTGACGTGCGTTCACCTTTGATCCCTGCGCAATGCACAAAACCGTCGATCCCGCCATGTTCGGCTGAGATGCCAGCGAAGGCGGCCTCCATACCGGCGACATCGGTGACGTCCAGATCTAATGCACGAATATTGCCGGCTCCGTCCAGCGCCGACTTCGGGGCCTGGAGATCCGCGGCATAGACGGTGCAGTCCGGCTCGCGGGCAAAACGCTCTACACACGCCCGCCCGATGCCGGAGGCACCGCCGCTGACAACTACTACTCGATTACCCTCTCTGCCTGTCGCGTTCACAGCGCAGTCACATTCAAGGTACGGGTCTGCAGGTATTCGTTCAGGCCCCAGACACCGCGTTCCCGGCCCAGGCCGCTTTGCTTCCAGCCGCCGAAGGGGGCGTCGAGCTCATTGACGGTGTGCTGGTTTACCCAGACAGTTCCTGCCTCAATCCGCTCGGCCAAGCGGCGGGCGAGGCCTAAGTCGTTGCTCCAGACGGATGAACCGAGCCCGAACGGACCTTCGTTGGCGAGCATGACGGCTTCATCGAGGGAATCGTAGGCAACTACCGGAAGCACCGGGCCGAACTGCTCCTCGGCCACCAGACGCGCCTGCGGGTCGATGTCGGTCACAATGGTCGGTTCCATGAAGTAGCCGGGCAGCTCGCTGCCCTTGCCGCCGCCGCAGGCGACCCGGGCGCCGGAGCGGACGGCTTCCTCCAGCAGGCCGCCGACGAAGTCCCGCTGGCCGGCGGTGTGCAGCGGACCCATGTCCGTGCCTTCCTCGATGCCGTGCCCAACCTGCATTTGCTGCACGACCGAGGCCATGGCGTCGACCACCTCCCGAGCAATGCTGCGCGGGACGAAGACGCGCTTGACGGCGATGCATGTCTGGCCCGCATTCCGGAACGCCGAGCGGACGATGCGTTCGGCGGCGACCGGAATATTCACGTCTTCAGTGACCAGCGCAGGGTCGTTGCCGCCCAGTTCCAAGGTCAGCCGCTTCAGGGTGTCAGCCCCGCGGCGCATGATCTGCTGCCCGGCCGGACCGGACCCAGTAAAGGAAACCTTCGCGACACCGGGGTGATAGCTGAGGGCGTGGCCAGCTCCGGTGTTGGAGGTGACGCACTGCATGACGCCAGCCGGAAGCACCTCGTTCATCAGGTCGACCAGGGCAACAGTGCAGAGCGCCGTCGACGACGCGGGTTTAGCAATCACCGCATTACCGGCAACGAGGGCCGGAGCGACCTTGGGCGCCAGCAGCGAGAGCGGATAGTTCCAGGGGGTGATAGCAGCGACAACACCGTAGGGTCTTAGCTGCACACTCACCGAACGGCCGTCGCGGTCCGGCAACTGCTGGTCGCCCCAGTCGAGCGAAGAGTAATACTCGAATAGGTCTGCGGTCATGCCCACCTCGACTCGGGCCAGGGCGAGGTTCTTGCCCTGTTCCCGGCTGACCAAGCCGGCGAAATAGTCGCTGCGTGCACGGATCCGACGGCTGATTTCCAGCACTGCTTCCCGACGCCCCGGCAAATCCGCCGCCCAACCTGCTTGGGCTTCACGTGCCACCGAAACTGCCTGGTTGACTTCCGCCTCAGTAAAGTTGCGAACGTCCCCGATTGATTCCAGCAGCGCCGGATCCATTGCCTGATAGGTCATCATCTGATTGTCCTTGCGTCGTGCTTCAGTGGGAGATCATGCCCAGGACTCGGCCCCGGAGCTCTGCGAAACGGTGGTCGTCCTTGGTTTCGATTTGGTTCCTGACGTTGCCAAACGGCACTTCGACGATGTCTAGGATGACCGTCGGGGACTTTGATAGCACTACTACCTGGTCGGCCAGATAGACGGCTTCATCGATGTCGTGGGTTACTAGCAGTACGGTCACGTCAAACTGGTCCCGCAGTCTCAGGACGAGGTCCTCGAGCTCCATCCGGGTTTGCGCGTCCACTGCCGCGAACGGTTCGTCCATCAGCAGCACATCCGGTTTGTACGCCAGTCCTCGGGCAATGGCTACGCGCTGTTGCATTCCACCGGAGAGCTGCCAAGGGTACTTCTTGAACGCGGCGCCCAGGCCCACTGCCTCCAGTGTGTCGTGTGCGGTCTTGAGCGCCTCCCTTTTGGACATGCCGCGAGCGAGGAGAGGCTGGGCAACGTTGGCGTCGATCTTCATCCATGGCAGGAGCGAGCGGTGGTAGTCCTGGAAGACCATAGCGAGCGTTGGCGGAGGCGAGACCACCTGAACGCCATCCACCAGCACCTTGCCTGATGTGGGCGTCAGTAGTCCGGCGATGCACTTAAGCAGGGTGGTTTTGCCTGCACCTGAGGGTCCGACAACACAGGTGAACTGTCCGTGTCGTACTTGGAAGGTGGCGTCCTCGACGGCGGTGAAGGAGTCGTTGCCTTTCCCATAGACCTTCTTAACATGCTGGATGTCCAGCACGACCTTTTCTGATGTCATGGTCGCTGTTCCCTAATCTTTCCTAGATGAGCTGTGGTTATGCGGCTGTGGACTTGATGTGCCAGTGGAGGATTCGGGATTCCAAGGCGGCAAAGACCGCTGTCAGGAGCACGCCGATAATGGCCAGCAGGAGCATCCCAGCCCACATCTCCGGGATAGCGAAAGTCCGTTGGGATTGGAGAGTGAAGAATCCGATCCCCTGAGTGGAAGCCACCATCTCGCTGACGACCATGAGCAGGACCCCGAGGCTAAGACTGGTTCGGCAGCCTGCCATAATTTGGGGACTGGCAGCCGGCAGCCAGACTTTGAAAAGCTTCATGTGTTTAGGAAAGCGGTAGACTTCGGTCATTTCCCGCATGGTCACATCCAGCCCCCGGATCCCGTCGATGGTGTTCAGCAGCACGGGGAAAAGCACGCCGAAGGCAATTACGCCCATTTTCATCTCCGGCCCGACGCCGAGCAGGAGGATGGCGAAAGGCAGCAGGGCAGGCGGGGGCATCGCCCTGCCAAAGTCCAGCAGCGGTTGCAGCAGTGCGTCGATGGTAGAGGACATCCCCAAAGCCACACCAAGTACTACGCCGGCTACCACCCCCAGGACATATCCCACTGCCAAGTTGGACAGGCTTGGAAGGATGTGTGTCTGGAGGCCAGCACCAAGGAAGGCCTCCAGAAAGGCCTCCCAGATGCGTGCCGGGGTTGGGAAGAACATGTTCGGGCTTGACGAGGTCCACGCGGCCCAGGCGATAACTGCTGCCACGGGCAGAAGGAGCTGCCAACCGGTCCAAGCAATTTTCTTCACGGCTATTTCTCTCTCCCGCGATGTGTCGGGTGCCAGAAGAGAAGCTTTGCTTCCAGCTTCTGAAAAACGAAGTTGACGGCGACGCCGAGGATTCCCGCTATGAGAATGAGTGCGTACATTAAGGTCTGGTTGTTGTTCGCCTGGGCCTGGAGAATGTCTCGGCCCAGCCCTGGGGCGCCGCCGACCATTTCGGCGACGATCGTGACGACGAGGGCGATGGTCGCGGCGATCCGCATTCCGGTGGCAATGTACGGGGATGCGGACATAAGGCGAATGCCGAAAACTTGAGTTTGCCTTAGCCGATAGGAGCGGGTCATTTCGGCTGTCACCTTGTCCAGCGCTCTGGCCCCGGCGATGGTCTGGACCAGCAGTGGCCAGAGGGCGCCGTAGACCACCAAGACAATTTTCAGCTGCTGGTTGACACCAAAGAGCAGAATGGCCAACGGGATCAGAACCACCGGAGGGATTGGACGCAGCAGTTCGATGCCGAGCCGGAAGAATTCGTTGACGTAGCGGTTGGAGCCGCATAGGACCCCCAGAACCAGCGCAATGGAAATAGCAATGATGAGTCCGAGAAACCATCCTTGGATTGTCTGCAACATCGAAGTCCAGAACGTCCCATCGCCCATTTGGCTGGCGGCGACTACCAGGACCTCCGAAGCGGGAGGGAAATACCGGCGGGGAAGAATGTCAGCGCGGCTGAATAGTTCCCAGGCCGCCAGCGCGGCCAGAACACCTGTTGCCCCGAGAACGGGAATCCTCCAGCTGAAGCGGCGTGAGGAACCGCTGCGCTCTGGTTGCCGCGGAGGGCCGCCAGCCGGTTTCCGGCGACTCTGCACGGTTGCGGTGGTGACGGTCATTACTCGAAGAATCCTTGAACCGATTCCGACGACTCGAGGATCTCGAACTTAGTCATCAGTTCGATGAACTCGTCCCAGACGGCGTCGGGGGTTTCGTAGGAGTTCTTATAGAGGTTGATGTCCTCGGGGGCGGTCGCGCCCTTCGTCAGCTCGGACATCTGTGTCCTGAGCAAGTCGGGGTTTTCCTCTGCGAAGTCAATAGACTCCTTCAAACCGGCTGTGAACTTTTCCATGAGTTCGGGATTCTGGTTCTTGGCTGAATCGCTCGTGAAGAAGATGCCGAAAGGTGAATTTTCCGGCAGACCCTCGACACAGGCATCGCCGATCTTTTCTAGACCGGCCTCCTGGGCCGCGCTGCCGAACGGCTCGAAGAGCACGGCAGCGTCGATTTGGCCCTGCTCGATGGAGGCGGCGGCCTGCGGCGGCGGCAGTTCGAGGGAGGCAGCTGCGGTGGGTCCGAGGCCGTTCTTGATCAGGGCGGCCTGGAGGCACATGTCTATGCCTCCTTTAAGGGCATTGACTCCGACCACTTTGCCGGCCAAGTCCTTGATGCTTGAGATGGAACCATCGGTCACGACAGCACCGTTGTACGGTGCTTCCTTGCTCACTGCGGCGGCAGTGGCGACGAACTTCAATGGAGTCCCTTGACTCACACCTTTCAGGACGGGAACAGGGGAGGCCTCCCCGATCATGTAGCTGCCCTGTAGAACGCCGGTGACAATCGAAGAACCTGCATCGACCAAGCTGGACTCGAGCTTCAATCCTTCTGCTTTGAAGAAACCCTGCTTATCGCCGAGCGCGACTACCGCGGCTTCCTGGCCGGGAACCATCGCCACCGAAACCGGCGTCAAGCCGTCGGCACCTTCCGCGGCTGATGAAGAGGCGGCACCAGAACAGCCAGTGAGAGCGGCAACACTGACGGCGGCAGCGACGGCGGTGAGCCGCAGGTTCCGATTGGACATGTCATCTCCTTTGGAAGGTTT
Source organism: Arthrobacter sp. MDT2-34-1 (assembly GCF_059091365.1). Taxonomy (NCBI): domain Bacteria; kingdom Bacillati; phylum Actinomycetota; class Actinomycetes; order Micrococcales; family Micrococcaceae; genus Arthrobacter; species Arthrobacter sp. MDT2-34-1. The sequence goes on along the minus strand of NZ_JBNHGO010000001.1, from coordinate 2,093,540 downwards.
TCCTTCCATTTGGAAGGAGGGCGTTTGCCCGTTGTGCATTTCGGCCGGCCTTTTCCGATAGGCGGTTCGGCGACTCACCTAAGCCTTGGGGTCCAACTCACAAGGTTCAAATCTTTTCTTCTATATGGAACGCACAGTATCTTTTTGGAGCCTGGAAACCGAATTGACGTTTCACATAGCAGAATCTTGTTGATGATGAGTGATCCTGTGTCCGAGAGTTGGGGAGCACTGGCGTGATGTACTTCGCGCAGCCTACCCATGTCCCGAAAATATGGAGATCCAGTTGAGCCTCTCGGAAAACTACGAAATGGCCGGTTCGACCTTTGTCGTGACCGGCGTTTCATCAGGTATTGGGCAGGCCCTCGGGCGGCTGCTGGTCGCGGCGGGGGCGCGGGTAGTGGGCATCGACCGACAGGCGCCGGCGGACGAACTGACTGATTTCATCGAGGCCGATCTGACCGATGCCGATGCCCGTGAGCACATTGGCCGAGAACTACCAGATCAGCTCTCTGGCCTCTTCAATGTCGCAGGGGTTCCAGGTACAGCTCCTGTGGAAACTCAACTGATGGTAAACATTGAGGGCTGTCGGCTCATGACGGAGCTGTGTCGCCCGCGGATTGAGCGAGGTGGGTCAATCACCAACATCGCTTCGCTCGCAGGCTCCGGATGGCGGAACAGGGCGGAGCTGATCCGCGACTTTCTGATCCTTGGAGATCCGGTAGCGCAGCTGGTATGGCTCGCCGAACAGGGAATCGCTGGCGCGGCGATGTACTCCTTCACCAAGGAGTGTGTCATTCTCCTCAGTTCACAACTGGCTGTGGACTTCTTGCCTGATGGAATCCGAGTTAACTCAATCAGCCCAGGGCCTGTGGATACCCCCATCTTGGCTGATTTCCGCCAGACCATCGGAGACCGGGTCATTGATGGATCCGCAGCCGTTTTGGGCCGCCTGGCCACGCCTGAGGACGTTGCAGCCGCGGCGCTGTTCACTGCGAGCCCCGCTGCGGGATGGGTCAACGGGATTGACCTGCCGGTGGACGGTGGGCTCTCTGCCTATCGCTTGGCAAGCGCCTAAAGACCGAAGTCCCAGCAAGATTCGAGGATATCCATGAACACTCATCTCGTTCCGCAGGTGGCGGCCGGAGTACGCCCGATTGTAGAGAAGGTACTCGAAAATCGGCCGGCCGAACATGTCTTCACCGTCGACGGCCTGCGGAAGAATACGCCTAATCTGAAGGCCTTAATGGGCTCCTACTCCCTGGGCTGCCAGATCGACGAGGTTTCCATCCTCCGACTGGAAGATCGTGAACTGACGGGACGGCTCTACACTCCTCAGGCCGGTAGCCAGGAAACGCTTCTGATCTACATTCACGGTGGCGGATGGGCCTACGGCAACGCGGACTTCGTCGCTGATACCGCGGCATACATGAGTATGGCCACCGGCTGCCGTGTGCTGTCTATCAGCTACCGGCTCGCGCCTGAGCACCGCAGCCCTGCGGCTCAGGAGGACGTGACCGCCCAACTGCGCAGGATCTGTGCAGAGCCCGGCGCGTATGTTGATGGAGCACGGCGTTTGGTGATCGTTGGCGACAGCGCAGGCGGATATCTCGCTCTCTGCGGGGTGCTGAGCATTAATCCGGATGAGCGGGTGGCCGTAGATTCCATGGCACTGGTTTACCCGGTGGTAGATCCTCCTCACCAGCATGACAGCTACCGGACCAATTCCGACGGGGGCACGCTTACAGCCAACCGTATGGAGATGTTCTGGAATCTGTACGAGCCCAATCCGGCGGCCCGTAAGTCGGCTTTGGACGCTGCCTCGCCTCAATCGCCCCTGGAGAGCCTGCCGATGACCACGGTCATCACTGTCGACCTAGATCCCCTCCGTGATGAGGGACAGGCTCTGGCTGAACGTCTCGCGCAGGCTGGGCGGCTCGCAGGCGCGGTTAACCTCCCTGGCCAGGTACATGGCCTGATGTGGATGCGCGGACAGACATCTGATGCCGACCTCATCTTCAATGAGCTCAGGTCTCTTGTGAGCGCATGAATATTGCACAACTAGCCGTTGTCTCCGATCCCGCGACTCTGCAGGAGATTGACGCCATCACCTTTGATGCCCCTGAGGCGGTGGAAAACACCGTCGCTCGGGGTTCCTCGGCCTTTGAACAATGGAGCAAAACTCCTGGCGAAGAACGGGCGAGGCTCCTGAACCTAGCTGCAGAGGAATTGCGTAGCGGGGCGGTGCCGTTGAGTGATTTGCTGACCCGCGAGCAGGGTAAACCCCTGCCCATGGCGCTGGCAGAGGTGCTCAACGCGGCAGAGATGCTTTCCGGCAGCAACGCTCCGGAAGTTCCCGTTGTTAGATCGGCAAGAGGTGGAAATCAGGTCGTCCGACGCTCACTTGAGCCGTTCGGGGTGGTCGCAGCAATTTGCCCATCGAACTTTCCTCTGCTGTCGCTGGCGTCCCGGATGGCGCCGGCGCTGCTTGGGGGAAACGTCGTCATCGCCAAGCCAGCGCTCTCCACGCCCCTGACGACTCGCAGAGTGGCAGAGTTATTCGCTGACATCCTGCCTGCAGACGTGTTTCAAGTGGTGACTGGTGACCGGACTGTGGGTGAAGTCCTGCTGGGCCATAGCCTGGTGCGACGAGTGTCTATCGGCGGGTCCGTACGCACCGCAGGAGCCGTGGCACGGAGCCTGGGCGCAGCGGTGGAAAAGGTTCAGTTCCAGATCAGTAGCAACGACGCAGCCGTGGTTATGCCAGATGCCGATATCTTCGCTGCCGCCGCCGGAATAAGTGCTTCGGCCTTTCGGAACTCGGGGCAGGCCGATTACTCAGTTAGGCGGGTCTACGTACCGGAATCCCGGCTGGATGAGTTTCTCCAGGCAGCCAGCTCATTCTGTGAGGACCATGTCGTTGGCCACGGGCTCCATCCCGAGGTCACTGTCGGCCCACTGCATTCCCTCAAGGCGCTTGACCGGGTTAACGGTCTGGTTGAGGAAACTTTGCGCTACGGTGGCCGGATGGTGGCGGGCGGCATGCCGGGCACGGATTTGCCCGGTTACTTTGTGGCTCCCGCACTTCTGTTCTGCCCCAATGGCGATGAACCCCTGGTTACTCACACCCAGACCGGCTGCGCGCTTCCGGTGGTGCCGTACCGTTCAGCCGCAGACCTATTGGAGAGGCTTGGCCGGGAGGCCGGTTCATTTACGACATCCCTATGGACCGACGAGCCCGATGCTGCGGCGGCCACAGCGGCAGGCACTCGCCTGCGGTCAGTCTGCGTCAATCATCACTCCAACACAATCGACGTCCAGTACGCCCAGACGTACGGCGCGCCAAACAGCTTCATCGCACCGCGAACAATCAGCATTTTCTACTAAATTTTCCGATCCGAGCGATCACCAGACTACTAAGGAGCACGAAAATGTCGCCTTCGAAAGCCCCGGGTTATCCCCGGCGCCAGGTAGCGATTATTGGTGCCGGGTTTGCAGGGGTGGCCATGGCCCACTATCTGCAACAGGCCGGTATCCACGACTTTGATGTCTTGGAGCGGGCCTCTAGCCCCGGTGGCACCTGGCGTGACAATAAGTACCCCGGGGCGGCGTGCGACGTCCCTTCGCTGCTCTATTCCTTTTCGTTCTACGACAAGAAGGACTGGCGGGATTTCTTTGGTACACAGGCAGATATCCACAACTACATCAACGAGTCCTGCCAGGCGCTCGGTATTGACCGCCACATCCGCTACGACACTTCAGTCATTAAAGCGGCCTTTGATGAGGAAGCGTCCGCGTGGACGCTCACCACGGGCACCGGTGAACAGCTTGAGTACGAGCATGTAGTTTTCGCCGTCGGCCAACTCAGTGAGCCCCACATTCCAGCGATTGACGGCCTTGAAGGTTTCAGTGGCACGTACTTCCATTCGGCGCGCTGGGACGATTCTGTGGACTTGACTGGTAGAAAGGTTGCCATTGTCGGCAACGGTGCAACAGTTATTCAGCTGGCTCCCGCCATCGCAGATTCGGTTGGGGATCTGAAGGTTTTTCAACGTTCGGCCAATTGGATCATTCCCAAGCCGGTACGTCCCCGAAACCCGTTGTATGACCGGCTCGAAAAGTCCAAGGCAGGCCGAAAGCTCATTCGGGGCTGGTTGTACACCCAGCGTGAGCGCCGCATTGCCGTCATGACCGACGACGAAGCCAACGCGAAGATGACCGAAGCGTCGCGGCAGTACTTCGAACAATCCGTTCAAGATGACACGTTGCGTTCGCGTATGATTCCCGACTATAAGCTCGGGTGCAAGAGGATTTTGATCTCAAATCATTATTTGCAGACGTTCAACCGCGCGAATGTCGATTTGGTCAGCGACAAGATTGTCCGGGTGTCGGAATCGGGTGTCATGACCGCGGACGGAATTGAGCACGAGGCAGACGTGATCGTCTTCTGCACTGGGTTCAAGGCCACGGAGTTCCTTGGCTCAATCCACATCACCGGCCGCGGCGGCCGGTCCCTGCACTCGGTCTGGGACAAGGGCGCCAGCGCGTACTTGGGCATCTCTGTCCCGGAGTTCCCAAATATGTCCATCATGTACGGGCCTAATACAAACCTGGGGTTCAACTCAGTGGTGTATATGCTTGAATCACAGGCAAGTCACATCGTCCGACTCCTAAAAGCCAGGAGGGTACTGGGCGCAGCCGAGGTAGAGGTCAAGCAAACGGCTGCGGAAAAGTTTGAGATTTGGGCGCAGCAAAAGCTGGACAAGACCGCTTGGGCGTCTGGCTGCACCGCTTGGTATAAGACGGAAAGCGGCAAGATCACCAACAACTGGCCGTCGCACACCTATGCCTACCGACTCCTCACACGTTACGCGCCTTTGACCGGTTACCGGTTCGCTGCTGCCCGGCCTGCCGAACGCCCGTCCGATCACCGGGAGAGTGTGGGGGCCTGACATACAGTAATCCGGTGGGAACAGAGAACACTTCGGTTCGTAATGCGCTCCGGCTGGCCAAGCTGTTGCTGAGCCAGGACCGGGTGCGGGTTACCGATGCGGCAAATTTTCTGGGTGTGGCCCCGTCCACAGCCCATCGCTTGCTGACGACGTTGGTGGGGAGAGGATACGCCCAAAAAAACTCCGACCATGCTTATTCGGTGGGGCGCGTACTGCAGCGGCCGAGTCTTCGCCATGACCTGTATGCAAAGGTCAAGGACGCATCCCAGCCGTTCCTCGAACAGCTGGCGGAACGGACCAATGAGACGGTCAATCTCCAAGCGCTGGAACACGACGAAATCCGGTTTGTTCTCTGCGTCGAGGCTCGGCGAGGGAACCGAGTGGGCGACCGTACCGGCCATGTGCTGCCGCTTTTCAGTTCAGCAGGCGGCCGGGCAATCCTCGCTCATCCTGCCTCAGAAGCAGTGCTGGAACAGGTAGCTGTCCTGGCAGAGGCCGACCCAGCATATTCCCGGTTCAAGGCTGAACTGCCAGTCATCCGGAGCCAGAGATTCGCCGTCAACAAGGATGAAACACAACCAGGCATCACGGCAATAAGTAGAGGGCTCCTGGTCCAGGCGGAGACGGTCATGGCCGTCAGCGTCGCGATTCCGACCTTCAGGCATGACCCGGAGTCTCATGTCTATTTTCTGCGGGAACTAGACAATACCTGCCGCCGGATCGAGGCGGCGCTCACAGAAGTGGAGGAAGAAGTTGGATGATTTCAAGGGGCGGACCCTGCTTGTAACCGGAGGTTTCGGCGGCATCGGCAGGAGCACAGCCGAATATTTCCATAGCCGGGGAAGCAACGTGTTTGTAATCGACTACGACGCAGAAGCGGCCAAGGAAGTAGCGACTTCGCTAGACCCTGGCCAACGCACGGCTGGTTTTGCTTCGGCCGACGTCACCTCGGCCGAAGCCTGCGTAAGGGCGGTAGAGCAATGCGCATCCAGCTTTGGAACCATCGACTTCGTGGTGCCTTCGGCAGGCATATTCGGCCACGGTCCCTTGGACGGAGCGGACCTGAAGCAATGGCGGCAGATCATGGAAGTCAATGTGATGGGCGTCGTCAATACGCTTCAGGCCTGCATTCCGCACCTGGGCGAGGGCAGCGCCGTCGTGAATCTCAGCTCCATGGCCGGTAGCCGGAGCAACGCCGGAGTGTCGTCCTATTCCGCTTCCAAGGGTGCAGTCGAAAGCCTGACGCGGTCGATCGCGCGCGAACTCTCACCCCGGACTCGGGTCAATGCCGTGGCCCCCGGAATCATCGCCACGTCAATGGGAGATACCGCTGCCGGTGCCGCCGGAGAGCCCCCGATTCCGCTCGGCCGCCGAGGCGAGCCGTCAGAAGTAGCCTCTGTCATCGGCTTCTTATGCTCGAAGCAGGCCAGCTACATAACGGGTGAGACGATTCACGTCAATGGTGGGCTGCTAATGAAATAAACTCCCACGCGCGGGTAAAGCCTGCAGCGTCGGTCAGTTTGTATTGCCCTGCATAACGTTCGGGGACGGGCTTGGGAGTGTACTTGTGGCCTTGCCGTTCAACACAGCGCTGAAGCGTTTCTGACTGCGGGGTCGAAGGACCGGTCATCCGCGCGAAGCTAGCAGCGGAACTGCCGCTCTCACATGAGGCGGTAAATCTATGGTTGGCCTAACCTGACAGCCTCGGTTGTAAAAAGCACGCGGACCAACGACTGAACTACCTGAATCACATTATCTACGCCGATAACCGTGAGTATGTCCCGGCAGTGTCTCGATGAAGCATCCGCTAACGGGACATACATGAACCTTGGTGGACATGAATCCCATCGCGCTGGGGCCGTTCACAGGCGTTCCTAAGTTCCCGCTCATCTTTGTCGCGGTGTGCGGCCGGCTTGCGAGACTGTCAGGCCGAGGCGCGCAGGGTTCGGCCCTGAGCAGGGAAGGAATGCGACTTAGACAACCATGCTCCTCCATTGCGGACACTTGTATGGCACTGCTCATTGTTCTCCGGCCAGTGCCCGCATATCAAACGGAGACCCGGTGTCGCGTGAACTACGGCCAAAGGGGGATACTCGTGAGGCCAACCGCTCCCCGGTCGGGAACCGGGTACTACAGTGAGTGCATGGCTCCCAGCCGCAATCCCCTCGACGACCTGCGCGAAACAATCGGCCATCTGGCCGATCAGCTCAAGCTGCACGGTTCGGAGCGCGTCGACGACTTGGTCGGCGATCGCATCGGTGCGAGGCCCGGGCCGGCCCGGCCGCTGTCCGAGGTGCAGGCCGAGCTCGACACACTGGTCGGACTGGGGACCGTGAAGGAACAGGTGCGGGCCCTCGTCGCACTGCTCCAGGTCCAGGCCCGCCGTAAGGCGCACGGCCTGCCGGAGGTGGCCACATCACAGCATCTGGTGTTCCTCGGAAACCCGGGCACGGGCAAGACCACCGTGGCGCGGCTTCTGGCCGAGATGTACCGCGCGGTCGGTCTACTGCAGAAAGGCCACCTGGTCGAGGTCGATCGTTCGGGCCTGGTGGGGCAGTACGTCGGCGCGACCGCCATCAAGACGGACCGGGTGATCCGGCGTGCGCTGGACGGCGTCCTGTTCATCGATGAGGCCTACGCGCTGGCCCCAGAGGACGGCCGGGCGGACTTCGGCCCCGAGGCGATCGAGGTCCTGCTCAAGCGGATGGAGGACTACCGCCACCGCCTGGTCGTGATCGTGGCCGGGTATCCGCAGCTGATGGAGTCCTTCCTGCTCTCGAACCCCGGACTGCGCTCCCGATTCGCCCGCGAGATCACGTTCCCCGACTACTCCATCGACGAACTCCAGACGATCTTCCACCGGATGCTGGCCCAACACGAGTACACGCTGGAGCCGGGTGCGGACCAGATGCTGCGCCGCATTTTCACCGGCCTCCACGCGGGCGAGGACTCCGGCAACGCACGGTTCGCCCGCACGCTGTTCGAGCAGTCGCTCAACCGCCAGGCGCTGCGGCTGTCGCTGGACGAGGAACGAAGTCTCGATGCGCTCGATCGTGAAGCCGTCATGACGCTCACCGAAGACGACATCGTCGAGGCCGCGCTGGCCTTGGGCGAGGAGCCGGAACCGGAACCAACGCCGGAACCGGAGCAGTCACGCTGGCGGCGCTGGCTGGCCTAACCGGCAAACAGCGGTTGCGATCCGAACAACCAGCTGCCGGAGCATCACCAAAGGGAGACGGAAGGCCCGCGACGTTGCGGGCCTTCCGTACCTTATAACTTCTCCCCATGGCTGCCGAGGCGTCTTTGCCCCGGGACCGCAGTGGTGGCCAAACCAGCTACCCTGCCGGGAGCGCCGGCGGGGCTGGGCAGCCGCTGGGCCACCTCGCCCTGCGTGTCAGCCGCCGAAGAGCGGGGCGATCGACTTGACCAGCTGCTGGATACCGAGGACGCCGAACAGCAGGGCACAGATGCCCAGTGCGATGTTCGTGTGCAGCCGGTTGGCCCACGCCTTCGGGATCCGCTTGCCGTTGAGGAGGCCGAGCAGGGTCAGGGCAAGGAACGGCATGAACAGCGAGCCGAGGACGCCGTAGGCCAGGATCAGCGCGATCGGCTTGCCCATGATGAACAGCAGCATGGGCGGGAAGGTCAGCCAGAGCACATAGAACTTGAAGTACTTGCCCCCCACGCGGGTGTCCGGATGGCCGGAGGGCTTCTTGCGCATGTGGCCCCAGAAGTCGGCGAACATCAGGGACACGCCGTTCCAGACGCCGATGATGGAGGAGAACGACGCCGCCCAGAAGCCGACCAGGAAGGCGGTGCCGACGACCTCGCCGTAGCGATCGTTGAGGACGTTGCCCAGATCCAGCAGGCCCTCATCGCTTCCGCTGATGGAGACTCCGGCCGAGCGGACGACCTCCGCGCCGACGATCAGCATGGCAATGACGAAGATGCCGGTCATGACGTAGGCCATGGAGTTATCGATGCGCATGACACGCATCCACTTGGGGGTGTACCAGCCCTTTTCACGCAGCCAGTAGCCGTAGGCTGCCAGCGTGATGGTGCCGCCGACGCCGCCGGCGAGGGCCAGGGTGGACAGGAGGCCGCCTTCTGCCGGGATCGAGGGGATCAGCCCCTTGAGCATTTCGGGGATGTTGGGAACGGCAATGATGGCCAGGCCCACGACGGTGACGAACATGATGCCGACCAGCGCTGCGGTGATTTTCTCGAAGGTGGCATATTTGCCGAACCAGATCATGACGAAGCCGGCCAGGCTGTTCAGGATGGCCCACGCCCACAGCGGGAGCACCGGGAACATGGCGGCCAGCGGCAGCGCTGCCGCGGAGGTGGCGGTGGCGCCGTAGACGAAGCCCCAGATGATGATGTACGGGCCGAAGTACCACGTGGTCCAGCGGCCGAGTGTCAGCCAGCCTTCGAAGATGGTCTTGCCGGTGGCCAGGGTGTAGCGTCCGGCGCCTTCGACCAGGACGATCTTCATGACGACACCGACGATGACGGCCCAGAAGAGCTGGTAACCGAATTGGGTGCCGGCCACCAGGGTGGCGACCATGTCCCCAGCCCCCACGCCGGTGGCCGCTACGACGAGCCCGGGGCCGACAATTTTCCATTTGGCGGGCTTGCCGCCGTCGTCGTCAATCCGGTCGGCGTGGTTCACCGCTCCGGTTGGCGCGTTGTACTCAGACATTTGGATTTCCTGTTCTTGGAAGAATTGGTGCAATCGACGTGAGGCTTGTTCCGTCAGGGCAGCCTCTGGTTCTTTCCCCTTTCTCGATCGGGCTCGCAGCGGGCAGGTGTCAGGACGCCTGGGGTTCCAGCCGCCGGCAGAAAAGAGCCATCAGGAGAACCAGGGCGGTGGGAACGGCGAGGGCCGTGAGGCCGGCAAAGGGTACGACGGCCGCACCGACGATGGCGCCGCCCAGCATGCTTCCAACGGCTGCCAGCTGGCGCGCCGAAACACGCCGTTTGCGCCAGGTTCGGCCCGCTCCGGCCTCGGCGAAGAATTGCGAGAGCGTGGAGGTGACGACCACGGTGTTGATCTCGGGGACCGCCAGAAGTCTCGCGGCGAGGCTCTGGCAACCCATGGCCACCCCGATGAGGGCGGTGATGACCAGTCCCAAAGATCCGCCCCCGTTCATGAAAGCGAGGGCGGTGCTCGCGGCCAGGAGCACCCCGGTGGTGAGGAACAGCATCCGTGGGGCCGGGGATCCCCGCTTTGTTGCCTCCAGCAGCCTGTTGCACAGGCCCGCCACCATGCATCCGACGCAGAACGCGAGGAGGGCGACCAGCGGGTGGATCAATTCGGCCCAGTCCCCGCTCAGTCCGATTCCCACCAGGATCAGGTTTCCGGTCATGTTGGCGCCGAAAATGCGGTCCAGTCCGAGGTAGGTCAGGGCATCAAGGAAGCCCGTGCCGAACGAGAGCACCGTCAAGAGGAGCGGATCGGGAAGCAGCCAGCCGCGCCGGGCACTCTTTGCCGGACGCCTTTCCGTCAGCGTCATCCGAGCGGTCCATAGCGTCCGGATCCGTCCGATCGGGGATCGCTGGCCGCCACCGGAGCGCCGGCGGAATCCACCGTGACCAGCTGCATGTGCCCCAGCCCGTCGGTGAAGTCCGGCTCCATGCGGGTCCTGCCGAGGCTCGCGGCCAACTGCTCCCGCGTCCCGGCATCCACGGACTGTTCAATGACGGCCACATCGGCACCCTGGTCGTCCTGCACGATCATCCAGCGCGGGCCCAGCAGCGCAGACGCCGGCGATTCGCCCGCCCACTGCCTCAGCAATACCTGGGCGTGGATCTGCGGCTGGGCCTTGCCGCCCATGGTCGACTGGATGTAGCGGATGCGCTCGTGCTCGTCGGTCACCATGACCGGCATCAGCGTGTGCGGCGGCATGGCTCCGCCCCGGAAGGCGTTCGGCTGCGAGTCGTTCAGCGAGAACATTGAGCCCCGGCACTGCAGGATGACGCCGGTAGCCGGATCCATCAGGTACGAGCCGAAGGCCGAATACAGGCTCTGGATCCAGGACACGCTCAATCCCGTGCTGTCCACGCACGAAATTCCGACCGTGTCTCCGTCGGCCCGGGCCGAGGCCAGTGCGGGGGTTCCCGACGACGGCAGGTCCTCCAGGCCGTAATTGCGGTAGAAGTACGGTTCGGAGTCTTCGCTGAGGATGTTGTCCCGCAGGTGGTTGCAGATCCGGGCATTGACCTGCATGGCCTCGACGACATCCGGCGAGGTCACCGCATGGCCCGTCGCCGCGGACAGGTTCTCCAGTAGCCGGATCAGTGCGAAGCCCTGGGTGGGCGGCGGGCTGGTGTACACGGTGTGGCTTTCGCCGCGATGGGACAGCGGCGCGGCCGTGACCGGGACGACCGATGCGAAGTCGTCGGCGCTGAATTCGGCGCGATGGCCCTGCATAAACGAGAGCAGTGACTCGCCCGTCGTGCCCCGGTAGAACTCCTGGAACCCCGCCGAACCCATGCGGCGCAGCGTTTCCGCCAGCGCCGGGTTCGACACGCGCTTGCCCGGCTCAAACGAGGAACCAAACAAGGCGGAGACGAGTTCGGCACTTATTCCTCCGGCAGCTGCTGCTTTGACCGCTGCCATCGTCACCGACCGGGACAGCTGATAGCCGCCGGCGAGTTCGGCCGCCCTTTCGAGCAGGGTCGAGGGATCCAGACGCCCGTACCGCTCGTGCAGGTGCTGCCAGCCGGCGGGGGCTCCGGGAACCGTGAGGGTCGCCGGTCCCCGGGCCGGCATCTTCTCGCCAAACCGATCCCTCATGTCCGCCAGGCGGCCGGCACCGGGGGCCCGGCCTACGGCAAGCACGCACTCAGGCTCTGCATCGGGTTCCTTCACCAGCGCCACCAGATCGCCGCCGATGGAACAGTTGTGCGGATAGACGACGGACAGGACGGCGGCCGCGGCGATGGCCGCGTCGACGGCGCTCCCGCCTTCCTGGAGAACGGCCCACCCGGCCTCCGTGGCCAAGTGGTGCGGTGTTGAGATTGCTGCTTGATTCATTGCGGGGGCTTCCTCTGCTAGTTCACAGAACCGGTAGGGTGGTTGGACCACTTTGGGTAGCATAGTGAGGTGAGTCACTAAACCACAAGGTGTGGTGCCGGGAAATACACTTTTAATTGCCGGGAACTTGTGCGGTCAGGGGGGAGACCCGCTAGCCGGTACCCATAGAGAGGACGAATATGCGGAGCCTGAGGCAGGAGCCTTTATTGGTATTCAGCGATCGCGTAGACGTCCTCGCCGAGGCAATTCGGACCCGGATTGAGGACGGTACCCTGAGCCCCGGAGCTAAACTTCCGAGCGAACGGGAAATTGCCGAGAATTACCGCTTGTCCAGAAATACGGTGCGGGAAGCCCTGCGTGAGCTCGAGGCCGTCGGCCTGCTGTACCGCCGCCCCGGCAGCGGCACCTACGTAGCCGACGAACCGCTTTTGGCCTTCGGCTCCTCGTCGCTGACCGGCAGTACCGGTGCCGGAGACCCGATGAATCACGTCATGGATCTCCGCCTTGTCATCGAACCGGGGATCGCCAAGCGGGCGGCCATCAGGGCACGGGGCCAGGTCTCCAAATTGCGGTCGATCCTCGATGCCGCCACCAAAGAGGCGGCCCGCCCCCAGCCTTCGAACGCGGAATTAAGAAAACTGGATTTGGATTTCCATGCGGAACTGGCCCGGCTCTCCCTGAACCCGCTGCTGACCGAATTGTTGGCGATGTCCAATGACCTGATGGCCCCCTCACGTGCCGACGAATTCCTGACGCTGGAGCGTGTCCGAAGCTCTGTGATGTGGCACGGCCGCATTTTTGAGGCTGTTTTGGCGCGCGACGGAGACGGGGCCTTCGATGCCATGGAGGAGCACCTGATCGACATCAAGGGCCACACCGAAAAGGGACAGTGAATACGGGGCAATACCGCCGCCCGCGAGGCTTAGCCGGACCGGCGCGCGGTTAGCACTCGACGACGTTGACGGCCAGGCCTCCCATCGCGGTTTCCTTGTACTTGGAGCTCATGTCCTTGCCGGTTTCACGCATGGTGATGATGACTTCGTCCAGCGAGACGCGGTGCGTCCCGTCGCCCCAGAGCGCCATCTTGGCCGCGTTCACGGCCTTGGCGGCGCCGATGGCGTTGCGTTCGATGCAGGGGATCTGCACCAGGCCGCCGATCGGGTCGCAGGTCAGTCCCAGATTGTGCTCCATGGCGATCTCGGCGGCATTTTCCACCTGCGCGGGACTGCCGCCCATCACCTCGGCCAGTCCCGCTGCGGCCATCGAGGACGCGGAACCCACCTCGCCCTGGCAGCCGACCTCGGCGCCGGAGATGGAGGCCTGCTCCTTGTAGAGGACCCCGACGGCGGCGGCAGCCAGCAGGAACTTGACGATGACGTCTTCCTTGTCCGCCTGCGTCGCCTTGTCCATGCCGGGCGCGTAGTGCGTGGCGTAGAACATGACCGCGGGGATGATGCCGGCCGCTCCGTTGGTCGGTGCGGTGACGACGCGGCCGCCCGAGGCGTTCTCCTCGTTTACGGCCAGGGCCACCAGGTTGACCCATTCCTGCCAGTATTTGTGGTCCCGGTCCTTGTCTTCCTTGCGCAGCCGCTCATGCCAGGCGGGGGCCCGGCGCCGGACGTTCAGCCCGCCGGGCAGGACACCTTCGCGCCTGATGGCGGAGTCCTTGCATTCCTCCATCACCTGCCAGATGTGGATCAGGCCTGCGCGGATGTCCGCCTCGGAGCGCGAGGCCTTCTCGTTGAGCATCATGATGTCGCTGATGCCCAGGCCGGTGTTGCGGCAGTGTTCGAGCAGTTCCGCCGCCGTCCGGAAGGGGTAGGGGAGCGTCGCCTGGGCGGCATCCGGCTCCCGGGCGGCGGCACCTTCCTCGCCGTCGCGGACCACGAAGCCGCCGCCCACGGAAAAGAACGTCGCCTCGTGAAGGACCGAGCCGGCGTCGTCGGTCACCTGGAATTTCATCCCGTTGGTGTGCCGGGGCAGCACGGTGAGCGGGTGCTGCACCATGTCCTCGACCCGGTAGGCCAGGACCCGCCCGGCCGAGCCTTCGACCCGCGCGCACATCTGCAGCTCGCCGGTCGAGGCCATCTCCGCCAGGCGGGATTCGACGTCGTCGGGCAGGATCTGCTCGGGCTGGAAACCTTCCAGCCCGAGCATCACCGCCGTGAACGTGCCGTGGCCGCGGCCGGTGGCCGCGAGGGACCCGTACAGGTCCACCCGCAGCCCGGCCACCCGGTCCAGCACGCCGCTTGACACCAGTTCCCCGGCAAAGACCGCGGCCGCCCGCATCGGACCGACGGTGTGCGAACTGGACGGACCGATGCCCACGGTAAAGAGGTCGAAGACGCCGACGGCCATGATGGCTCCTCAGCGCCCTTCGGTTGCGGAAACCGGTGCCAGGTCCGGGTAGAGCGGGTGCGCCTGGGCCAGTGCCTCCACCCGGGCCTTCAAACCGGACAGGTCCGCGGCCGGCCCGGCGATGAGGGCCTCGGCGATGATGTCCGCGACCTGGCGGAACGCCTCGTCGCCGAAGCCGCGGGTGGCCAGCGCCGGCGTGCCGATGCGCAGGCCGGAGGTGACCATGGGCGGCCGCGGGTCGAACGGCACCGCGTTGCGGTTCACCGTGATGTCGATGGCCGCCAGCAGGTCCTCGCCCTGCTGTCCGTCCAGCTCGGAATTGCGCAGGTCGACCAGGACCAGGTGCACGTCCGTGCCGCCGGTCAGCACCGTGATGCCCTTCTCCGCGACGTCGTGCTGCGACAGCCGCTCGGCCAGGATCCGTGCGCCCGCCAGCGTACGCTGCTGGCGGTCGGCGAATTCCTTGGAGGCGGCAACCTTGAACGCCACGGCCTTGCCCGCGATGACATGTTCGAGCGGCCCGCCCTGCTGGCCGGGGAACACCGCGGAATTGATCTTCTTGGCGATGTCCGCCTCGTTGGTCAGGATGATGCCGCCGCGCGGCCCCGCCAACGTCTTGTGCGTGGTGGACGTGACAACGTGGGCGTGCGGCACCGGGCTGGCGTGCAGGCCGGCGGCCACCAGGCCGGCGATGTGCGCCATGTCCACCATCAGGTACGCCCCGACGTCGTCGGCGATCCGGCGGAATTCCGCGAAGTCGAGCTCGCGCGGGTAGGCGGACCAGCCGGCGATGATCAGCTGCGGCCGGTGCTCGTGCGCCAGCCGCTCCACCTCGGCCATGTCGACCCGGTGGTCCTCCTCGGAGACGCCATAGGCGGCCACGCTGTAGAGCTTGCCGGAGAAGTTGATCTTCATGCCGTGGGTCAGGTGTCCGCCGTGGGCCAGGTTCAGTCCCAGGATGATGTCGCCGGGCTTGATCAGGGCGTGCATTACCGAGGCGTTGGCCTGCGCGCCGGAGTGCGGCTGGACGTTGGCGAAGCCGGCGCCGAACAGCTCCTTGACCCGGTCGATGGCCAGCTGCTCGATCACGTCGACGTGCTCGCAGCCGCCGTAGTACCGGCGCCCCGGGTAACCCTCGGCGTATTTGTTGGTCAGCACCGAGCCCTGGGCCTGCATGACGGCGACGGGGGTGTGGTTCTCGGAGGCGATCATTTCCAGCCCGGACTGTTGGCGGCGCAGCTCGTTGTCGATCTGGGCGGCAATTTCCGGATCGAGGACACCCAGGTCCGCGTTCAGGCTGGTGCTGGCGACCGCCGTCATTGCCGCGCTCACGCTACTTCACCACCGTTGGCGGAGGCGTACTCCTCGGCGGAGAGCAGCGGGCCCTCCTCCGACACCTGGACGGTGAACAGCCAGCCGGCACCGTAGGGGTCGTTGTTGATCACGGCGGGGTCGGCCACGGCGTCGCCGTTGACTTCGATGACCTCACCGGTCACCGGGGAGTAGAGGTCTGAAACGGATTTGGTGGACTCGATTTCACCGCAGGTCTCGCCGGCCGTCACGACGGTACCGACCTCGGGGAGATCCACGTACACGATGTCGCCCAGCGCCTCGGTTGCCACGGCAGAAACGCCGATTTTGGACGGGCCGGAACCGTCGGCGGCCACCCATTCGTGCTCCGCGGAGTATCGTAGTTCGGCGTTGACTTTGCTCACTGTGATGCCTTTCTTAAACACGCTTTTTGTTGAGGAGATGAGAGGAGGTCGCCTCGGCCCCTTTAGTGCACCCGTTGTGTTCGCCTTGACGCTTCGGGGCGGAAGCACGTGCGGACGGCGATCATGGCTTCGATGAAGCGGTCGCTGGTCGCCAGATCCCCGGACTCCTTGGCTCGAGGATCAGGGCGCGGGCACCGGGAACGACGGGGCGGGATTAAGGTGGGGCGAGGGCCGGCAACCAAGTCTTTGAGCGATGGCTGCGGAGGACGCGCCGCTGCAGGTAGGAAGTCATGAGGAACTCCAAGATTGGGCCGGCCCGAGGGCTCGGCTGGGATTTGGGTTCCTCCCCGCTCTGTATTTGACCTGAGAGATTCCGCGGAGTGTGTTCCGCTTGCACCGTCGGTGAGCCAGGCTGCTGCCTGACTGCTTTCCAGAGTTGCCTAGCCGCGGCGGTACATGGGCCTGAGAGATTCCTGGGGAGGATTTGCTCCTACGGCGCCTGCCCGAATGGTGTGCGGAGAGGACTCTCCCGCCACGGTTCAAAAGGCATTCAGTTGTGGGTGATTCGCCTCACACCCTACACACAGTGCCGGTGCGATCCCAAATTTCCGCCACCAGACGTCAGGCCCCGTCGCCGCTCCAGGGTTGCGCCGGCCGCCAATTCAAGGTCGCGTCCCGCCGGCCGTCGTTCTCCGGTCCCGCCGGTCCAGTTCAGGGCCACGTCCGCCTCCGCCGGTCCAGTTCAGGGCAGTGTCCGCCGCTGCGCGTGCGGCCGAACGCCGACGCCTACACAATGAATGGATTCATCAGTATGCTTTGCGTTGATGTCGTCGAGAGGAAGGCTGATGACCGAGGCGCCGGTACCGCCGGGCCGTTGACAAGAATCGACAGGTTGCGACAACGGGTTGGAACGAATGGCGCTTTGCGCCGGAAACGGAGATTTTGATGAGCAACGACATAGGACGCACGCCGCTATCGCCGGAGGAACTCGAATCCCAGTCCGGGACCGCGCTGCCGGACAAGGAAGTCGCGTCCATCCTGGATCTGAATGCCGATCTCGACCTGGCCATCGATGCGGCCGCGCCGATCGACCTGGCCGTCGCGGCTAACGCCAACGTGGCGGCCCCCATCGATGCCGCCGCCTCGGCGAACCTCCTCTCGTCCGGCTCCACGGCGCAGGCCCTGTCCGACCAGGGCGTCATCATCAATCAGGGCATCACGGCCGACGCGACCGCCGAGTCGACCCAGGACAGCACCATCGACCAGGGCAATGACACCGTAGAGGACGCCGGGGCAACGGCCGGTTCCGCTGCCGGGACGGGCGCCGCCGTCGGCGCTTCCGGCCTTGCCCAGGAGGGCGCCGCCGGGCAGGAGGAAACTGCTCCGGCGCTGCTGCCCGACGGTACCCTTCCCGATGGCACCCTGCCCGACGGCACGTTGCCGGACGGGACCCTGCCCGACACCGGATCCGTCACGGACGGCCTCGGGTCGACCCTCGACGGGAACCTGCTCAACGTCAACGTCGATCTGGCCGCGGACGCCGATATTGCCGCCCCGATCAACGGCGCCGTGGCAGCCAACGCCAACGTTGCCGCGCCGATCGACGCCGCGGTGGCGGCGAATATCGGCTCGATCGACAGCAACGCCGTCGCGGTGGCGCAGCAGGACGCCATCATCAACCAGCAGATTGACGGCAGCGCCGAGGCCAGCGCCGGCCAGCAGTCCGATCTCGAACAATAGCCCCTGAATGAGCATCAGTCCGAGCCGGCCGCCGGCCACGAGTGACCCGTTGCCCGGCGGCCGGTCGGCTGCCCCTTTGATTGACGTCCCGGCGCTGGCCGACGGGGTGCAGCTCCTCGGACCGGCGCGGGGATCCGGCTACCGGGAGCCGCCCGCGCTAGTCCGGCGCGCGGACGGCCAGACGCTCCAGCTCACCCCGCTCCTGTATGCCATTCTGGAGGGCGTCGACGGCTCCCGGAGCCTCGACCAGATTGCCGAGCACGCCGGCGAGAAGTCCGGCAGGCTGATCACTGCCGGAAACGTGCAGACCCTGATCGACAAACAACTGCTGCCGCTGGGCCTGCTGCGGCTCGCCGACGGCTCGCAGCCCGACGTCAAAAAGGCGAGCCCGCTCCTGGGCATGCGCTTCCGCTACACGGTCACGGATCCCGCGCTGACCCGGAAGCTGACGGCTCCGTTCGCTGTCCTGTTCCATCCGCTGATCGCCCTGCCCGTAACCCTGGCCTTCCTGGCGGCGTGCTGGTGGGTGCTCATGGTCAAGGGCCTCGGCTCGGCAACGCACCAGGCCTTCGCCAACCCGGGGTTGCTGCTCCTGGTCTTCGCCATCACCATCCTCTCGGCCGGCTTCCACGAGTTCGGCCATGCGGCCGGGGCGCGCCGCGGCGGCGCAACGCCGGGAGCCATGGGCGTGGGCCTGTACCTGATCTGGCCGGCCTTCTACACCGACGTCACCGACTCCTACCGCCTGGGACGCGGCGGCCGGCTCCGCACGGACCTGGGCGGCCTTTACTTCAACGCCATCGTCGTGGTGGGCACGATAGGCGCCTGGTGGCTCACCGGCTTCGACGCGCTGCTGCTGGTGGTGGTGACCCAGATCCTGCAGATGGTGCGCCAACTGCTGCCCCTGGTCCGCTTCGACGGCTACCACATCCTCGCCGACGCCACCGGGGTTCCCGACCTGTTCCAACGGATCAAGCCCACCCTGCTGGGGCTGCTGCCCTGGCGGTGGTCCGACCCCGAACCCAAGCTGCTCAAGCCCTGGGCCAGGGCCGTCGTGACCGCCTGGGTCCTGACCACGGTGCCGCTGCTCCTGTTTTGCCTGGCCATGATGGTGGTCTCGCTTCCCCGGGTCCTGGGGACGGCCTGGGCCAGCATCATGGACCAACACAGGCTGCTGGCCGATGCCGGTGCGGACGGCGATGTCGCCGGCATGGCCGTGCGTGTCCTGGCGATCACCGCCGTCGCGCTTCCCGTTCTCGGGATGGCCTACATCCTGCTGCGCCTGGCCCGCCAGCTTGGCACGGCGGCCTGGGCGAAAACCCGTGGCCGGCCGCTCCGGCGGGTGACCGCCATGGCCGCCGCCGCCGCCGTTCTTGCCGGCCTGGCCTGGGCCTGGTGGCCCGACGACGGCGCCTACCGCCCGGTGCAGCCCTACGAACGCGGAACCCTGTTCGATGCGGCGGCTTTCTTCGCCCCGATGTCACCGCCAGGGCTGGCAGAAGGCGGCGCAGGACAAACGGTGGCGGCATGGCCCTCCGGCACCGACCTGCCCACGGCGGAGGAACCGCAACTGGCGATGGTCCTCGTTCCCCGCGAGCTGCAGGCCGGGCATCAGGAGACCGCTACGGCGGACACCGCCGAGGCTTTACAGCACGACGGCGGTTCCGGCACCACCGTTACTGAGGCCGGCGCCGGCACACCGCCGGCCTGGGTCTTCCCGTTCGACCGGCCGCTGGCCCCCGAGGAGGATGGTAACCAGGCCCTTGCCGTGAACGTTGAGGACGGATCCGTGGTTTACGACGTCGCCTTCGCCCTGGTGTGGGCCGAAGGCGGGCCGGTAGACGCCACGAACGAGGCCTACGCCTTCGCTTCCTGCCGGGACTGCACCGCCGTCGCCGTCGGCTTCCAGGTTGTCCTGATCCTCGGCCAGGCCGACGTCGTCGTCCCCCAAAACCTTTCGGCGGCGGCCAACTACAACTGCGTCGAGTGCCTCACCTACGCCCTCGCCAGCCAGCTTGTCCTCACCCTCGACGGCCCGCTCAGCGACGCAGGCATGGAGAAATTGGCAACCCTGTGGGAAGAGATCGCGGCCTACGGCCGGTCGCTCGAAGACGTTCCCCTGGACCAAATCCAGGCCCGCCTGAACGACTACAAGATGCGCATCCTCGGCATCATCGAACAGGACGCCGCCATCAGTGACGGCAACGCCGACACAGGCACCGACGCGGCGTCCGAAACAGACGAGACCGCCGACACTGGCTCGTCTCCCGAGGCAACACCTCCGGCGGACACCGGCAGCGGATTGCCGCCCGCCCCGGCAGAGGCACCCGCCGGTGAACCCGAGCCCGGAACGGCGACAACATCCCCCGCACCCATGCCCACCGGTACGCCGCAGCCCGAACCCGCCCCCGTGCAGGAGCCTGCCCCCGCACCCACTCCCGCCGACGAGCCCGCTCCGGCGCCGAGCGGGTGACACCGGGCAGGTTGCCGCCATAACGTGGCGAGCGGCTACGGCCGGGGCCCCGCAGCGCTTGAGTACCGCCGGTGCCCCGCTCCGTCTGGGTAGCCCGGGGGCAGCAGGGTCACCGGGTGGCGTGGGCGGGTTCCTCCTCGAGGTCCTCCGGTGACCGAAGGTCCATCTCGAGCAGCGGCACCATCTTGGACTTGGTGATGAAGCGGTGGGCCAGCCATAGGGCGATGAAGACCGGCAGCCCGATGTAGGAGGAAAGCACCTCCATGCCCCGCCCGGCCAGCACGGCCTCGTAATTCTGTCCGGCGATCACCAGGACCAGCATGGCGAAGGCCAGCAGCGGGCCGACGGGGAACAGGGAGGCCTTGTACGGCAAGTCGCTGACCTTATTGCCCTGCGCCAGAAAGCCGCGCCTGAAGCGATAGTGGGAGATCGCGATTCCCGCCCACACGATGAAGCCGCACAGGCCGGACATGTTCAGCAGCCAGGAGTAGGCCGCGCCCTGACCGACGATCGCTGAGAGGAACCCGAAGAGTCCCACGGCCGCGGTGGCCAGGAGCGCCGGAATCGGCACGCCGCGCGCATTGGTACGTTGGAAGATTTTCGGGGCCTTGCCGTCATGGGCCATGGCATAAAGCATGCGCGTGGAGGCATACAGTCCGGAGTTGCCCGCCGAGAGGATGGCGGTCAGGATCACCGCGTTCATCAGAGCCGCCGCGAAGGCAATCCCGGCGCGCGAGAAGACGAGCGTGAACGGGGATACTGCGACATCGGCCTCGCCGGAGGCCAGCAGACTCGGATCGGTGAACGGGATGAGGCAGCCGATGATGAAGATGGCGCCAATGTAGAAGAGCATGATGCGCCAGAAGACCGTGCGGATGGCCTTGGGCACTTCGCGGCGCGGGTTCTTGGCTTCGCCCGCGGCGACGCCCACCAGCTCGGTGCCCTGGAAGGAGAACCCGGCGATCATGAAGACCGAGATGATCGAGACCCAACCGCCGTGGAAAACTTCATCGCGGTTTTCCCAGTTGCTCAGGCCTGGCGAATTATCCCCGAGGATGCCGAAGATCATCAGCACGCCGGCGATCAGGAAGAGCACGACTGCGGCGACCTTGATCAGGGAGAGCCAGAACTCCGACTCCCCGAAGGACTTGGCGGAGAGGGCGTTGAGCCCGGTCAAGACGAGCAGAAAGATCCCGGCCCACACCCAGCCCGGGACTCCCGGGAACCAGAAATCCATAATGATTCCGGCGGCGACCAGCTCGGCGGCCACCGTGATGGCCCAGTTGAACCAGTAGTTCCAGCCGATCGCGAACCCGAAGGACGGCGAGACAAAACGGGTGGCAAAGGTCTGGAAGGAGCCGGCGACCGGAATCTTGGCCGACATTTCGCCCAGCGACTGCATCAGCAGGAACACCATCAGTCCGACCAACGCATAGGCGGCCAAGGCTCCGCCGGGACCCGCTTGGGAAATCGTGCCGCCCGAGGCCACGAACAGCCCCGTGCCGATCGCACCGCCGATGGCGATCATTTGCAGGTGGCGGCTGCTCAGCCCGCGCTTGAGTTCGTTGTCGGCCCTGCCGGAGGTGCGGCCCGCCCCTGTCCCTGGAAAAGATCCGCGTCGTGTTTCTGCAGCTGGTGTGGGCGCCACAGCACTGTCGTCTGTATGCGTGGGGGAGCTGAGTCCCATTGTGCCTCCGGAAGGTAGCAGCGGTGGTTCAGCTTTCCGGGCGGGCCGCCGGAAAGGACGGTGATCAAGCTAACACGCGCAGAAAATGAGTCATTAAGCAGGGCGGATGTTGCTGACAAGAACTTCAAAATCTTACGAGTACCGGCGTCCCCGCACGAAAAGCAGCAGAGTTGCTAATCCGGTCGCGCTTTTGGGTAGATGTCTCTTGTTCATCTGGTAGGGGCCAGTGCTGGATGCCCAATGGCTGACATGCAGGTTCAGCGGTGTCCCTGGAAGGCCTGCCATGTCAGCTCGGCCAGGGCGGCCTGGCCGGCGGGGCCGGGGTGAAAGTAGTCCAGGGTGCTGATCTCGGTGGCGGAGAACTTGTAGGCGTACACGGCGCCCCGGTCCCAGTGGCAGTTCCCGTACCGTGCACACGTCTCCGCGAGGATCTCATTGAAGGCCCGCTCGCGGGCAACCACTTCCTGCCGCTGGTTCTCGGTGAGCTCGGCGCCAAGCACGGAGGGGCAGGTTCCATTGGCCGCCCAGACCCGTCTGGCCTCCTGATCGGTGCGCAAAACGGACCACAGGCGATGAAGGTCGGGAATGCTGCTGACGTAGATGCGGGCCCGCGGCAGCCCGCGTTGCAGCGAATCGAGGGCAGCCGCGACGTGCCTGGCGAAATCGGCGGTGGACGTCATCGCTGATGCCGACGAGGCGCACAGGTCGTTGGCTCCGATGAGCAGGGTGATGTAGTCCGCCTTCTGGGCCACGGCCATGGACGCCTGTCCAGGAAGATCTGCCGCCTTGGCGCCGCTTGCCGAGTCGTTGAAGTTGTTGTTGTTGATCTGGGGGTGCAGCGCCGCCAGCCGCTCGTAGTGGCTGCGGATGTCGTCGGACCGCCCGTCGCCGGTTGACCAGGACTTGGCCGGGTAGTTGCCGGGCCGGCAACAGGTGTTTGCGGCTTGGGTAATGGAATCTCCGAGTCCCGCAATGGCACTTGGATACGATCGCGGGGCGACGGATCCAGGCAGAGCAAGCAGCGCCAACAGCATCAGCGGCAGGATCAGGAACCGGACGGTGCTGCCCACGGAACCCCTTCCATGTCGAAGACTCTAACCACCGGCAGCGACTGTCGCCATAGAACCGGGACGGTAGATGAACATCCAGAGCGTGACCGAAGCTGAGCAGGCCGGCACCAAGCGGCAGATGGCGCGTGTCTTGGCACCGGGAGCGGCCTGTCCACGTAGGGTCGAGTCATGGATGGGCACCAAGCGACCGAACTGGAAGGGCAGACGACGATCAACGAGTTGCTTGACGAGCCGGTCGGCGTTGCACCGATCCAAATGACACTGCCGATCTATGTCCAGCTTGCGGCGGGAGAGTTCCGCCGCCTTTCCTGAATTCCTCACGCCGTCTGAGTGCTATCGACATCGGCTAGGTCCAGCGCGAAGCCGCCGGCCGGCGCCGCCAAGCACTGATCAAAAGCCAGATACTCCAGACGAGGCTCGCCGCGATGCCAACCAGGGTCGGCAGGGCGTTATTCGGCGAAAATCCTTCGGCACCAATGACCCAGCCCTGCACCAGGTAAGCCAAACCGGTCAGCCCCAGCAAGGAGCCCACGAACCTTGATACCCGGCCGCTCCAGATGATAGCGACGGCAAACAGCACAAACGAGAGCCCCAGCAACAGACTTTGGTAACTGCGGGCGCCCCATTCCAGCCAACGAATCCCTTCCGCGACATCGAAGCGGGCGGCCTTTTCCGCCTCCGGCGCGGCTGCCCAGGCATCCACTGCCTGCTTCAGGGCAACGCCGTCAACGGCTTGGAGGACCGCATAAAGCGGCAGCGCGGCTGCAGCGGCGACGCCGGCGAACCTGGACACCCAGGAAGTCGCGCCGCGGTGGAGGTCCAGGGCCGCGAACAGGACCAGCAGCCCGGCAATCAGGATTGTCATCCCCGCGAACTGGCCCACATGAATCCCGGTCCAGGCAGCACTGTTCGCGTACTCGGAGAAGGCTGCTGCATGATCATTGGCGTTGGCAGCGCCAGGGTGGAATATTCCGGCCAGCAAGGAGACCAGCACCCCGGCAAAGAGCAGAGTTGCGGCCAGCCGCAACCGCGAGCGGGTGGGCACTGGTGAATCCTGCTCATCTGCGCGAGTGGGCCGGACGACGCCGTCTTGATCCATGATCCGCCTCCCGACGGCGGCCCGGCTGCGTCTGCTGTCTTGAGGGGTCAGCCTTGGGCCGCCACTATGCAACGGGGTAAAGCCCTCGTATTGCCAACAGTGTGCTCCGGACTTCGGCACTTGTCGAGACGGCGGGAGCGGCAGCGGTAGGGTGCCCGCAAGGGACGTTCAGAGGGCCACAGGACAAGCCGGGTCGGCATCCGCTGCTCTCCACTCGGGGCCGCTACACTGGCGCCATCGACGGTTGCCGGCGGGTCTTTGGTGCCGACGGCGGCGCCCGGACGTCGCCGGACGAGCAGGGCACCGCCGTCGCGATGGCATTGACGAAGTGAGGCGGACGGCGCGATGGCGATGGACAAAACGGCACTGGTAACCGGAGCGTCTTCCGGCATCGGGGAACACACCTGCCGGGAACTGGCACGCGGCGGCTTCACCGTCTACGCCGCCGCGCGCCGCGTGGAGCGGATGCGCCCGCTGGAAGCGCACGGGATCCGCGTCCTCGAGATGGACCTGACCGACGACGCGTCGATGGTGCGCGGGGTGGAGCAGATCCTGTCGGAGCAGGGACGGCTGGACGTGCTGGTCAACAATGCCGGGTACGCCTCCTACGGCGCCATCGAGAACGTGCCGCTGGAGGACGCCCGGCAGCAGTTCGAGGTGAACCTGTTCGGGCTGGGGCGGCTTATCCAACTGGCGGCCCCGGCCATGCGGGCCCAGGGCAGCGGGCGGATCATCAACGTCTCCTCGATCGGCGGCGTGTTCTACGAACCCCTCGGCGGCTGGTACCACGCGGCGAAATTCGCGGTCGAAGGTTTGTCGGACTGCCTTCGCGTGGAGCTCAAGCCCTTCGGCATCGACGTGGTGATCGTCGAGCCCGGGCCGATCCTGACCGAGTGGGACGCCATCGCGGTGGAGAGTCTGCAGCGGAGTTCCGAAGGCACGGCGTATGCGCAGCAGGCGGAGAGCGTGGCGCGGGCGATTGGCGGGGCCTACACGGAACGCACGGGAACGCGGCCGGAGGTCGTTGGCCGCCGCATTGCCCGGGTGGCGGGCGCGCGGCGCACGCGCAGCCGGTACCCGGTCGGGAGGGGCGCGCGGACGATCATGGGCGCCCGCCGGCTGCTGCCCGACCGGGTCTTCGACGCCGTGCTCACCAGAATCTACCAGCGCTGAGCCTGCGCCTCGCAGCCTTGGGTGGGGGATGCGGACCGTTACTGCTCTGCGGGGAGCATGCTGCCCGTCTCCACGAAGCGCTGGTGCCAGGACAAGGCCTCCCCGAGCAGGTGCGGGGTGTGCTTGCCGAAGCTGTCCCGGCAGGCGCGGTCGAAGTAGTCCTGCAGCATCGGGCGGTAGTCCGGGTGCGAGCAGGTCTCGATGATCTTGCGCGCCCGCTGCTTCGGCGCGAGGCCGCGCAGGTCGGCCAGCCCCTGCTCGGTGATCACGATCATCGTGTCGTGCTCGGTGTGGTCGACGTGGCTGGCCATCGGCACGATGCTGGAGACCTTCCCGCCCTTGGCCATGCTGGGGGACATGAAGACGGACAGGTAGCTGTTCCGGGCGAAGTCGCCGGAGCCGCCGATGCCGTTCATGACCTTGGTGCCGGCCACGTGCGTGGAGTTGATGTTGCCGTAGATGTCCGCCTCGATCATCCCGTTGAGCGAGATGCAGCCCAGCCGGCGGACCAGCTCGGGGTGGTTGGAGATCTCCTGGGTGCGCAGGATGATGCGCTCGCGGTAGTAGTCGACGTTGGCGTTGAACTCCTCCAGGCCGGTGCGGCTAAGCGAGAAGGACGTGGCGGAGGCCATGCGCAGCACACCCTCCTTGAGCAGCTGCAGCATGCCGTCCTGGATGACCTCGGTGTAGGCGGTCAGGCCGCGGTAGCCGCCGGCCGCCAGGCCCTCCAGCACGGCGTTGGGGATATTGCCGACGCCGGACTGCAGCGGGAGCAGCTGCTCGGTCAGGCGCCCGCGCCGGACCTCGTGGTCCAGGAAGTCCAGCAGGTGGCCCGCGATCTGCTGCGACGCGTCGTCGGGCGGGTTGAAGGGGGAGTTCCGGTCGGGCGCGTCGGTGTGCACGACGGCCACGATCTTGTCCGGATCCACCTGCAGGTAGGGTTCACCGATCCGGTCATCGGGATGCTCGAGCGGGATCGGCCTGCGCTCAGGCGGCAGGGCGGTGCCGTAGTAGACGTCGTGCATGCCCTCGAGACCCACCGGCTGGGCGTTGTTGATCTCCACGATGACCTGGCTGGCCTGCCGGAGCCAGGTCATGTTGTTGCCCACCGAGCTGGACGGGATGAGCCGTCCGTCCTCGAGGATGCCCACCGCCTCGACCACGGCCAGGTCGACGTCGCCGAAAAACCCGAACCAGGTGTGCTGGGCGACGTGGCTGAGGTGCATGTCGATGTAGTCCAGCTCGCCGGCATTGATCCGTTCGCGCAGCGCCGGGTCCGACTGGTAGGGCAGGCGCAGCTGCATCCCGTCGACCTTGGCGAGGGCGCCGTCCAGCTCGGGGGCCGTCGAAGCGCCGGTGAGTACGCGGATCTTGAACTCCTCCCCGGCCGCGTGCGCGGTTTCCATCCGTGCCGCGAGCGCCTGCGGCACCGCCTTCGGATAACCGGCGCCGGTGAAGCCGCTCATGGCCACGGTCATCCCGGGTTTAATCAGTTCAGCCGCCTGCTCCGCGCTCATCACGCGCTCGAGCAGGCGGGCATTGCGAATGCGGTCTTGCATCGTGCCCCTTCGTCTGGATCTCCCCCTCCACTGTAGGGGCCGGGCACCGGTGCCGGGGCTCGGGGCCGAGAAAACGGCGCCTTTGGCGGCGGGCGGAGGCGCCGCGCGCGGCGGGATTTCCGGGCCGGGCTAGTGCTGCCGCAGCTGTTCCCGGGCGGTCAGCCGAACGCATGAAGTCAGTTCGTCCAAGACCGGCGAGCTGATTTTCCAGCGTTGCCAGTACAACGGCACGTCCACCGGCAGGTCGGGGGCCAGTTCGTGCAGCGTCCCGTCGCGGACGTCCGCCAGGCACTGTTGCTCCGGCAGCAGGGCCCAGCCAAGGCCCAGCCGGACCGCAGCGGCAAACTCCGCCGAGGCGGGCAGATAATGGCGCGGCGCCCCCAGCGCAACGCCGGTCAGTTCTCGGTAGAAGCGCTCCTGCAGGTCGTCCTTACGGTCAAAATCCAGCACCGGCGCGGCCGCAAGCCACGCCAGGTCGTCGTCCGCTGTCCCGGCGGGCCGCCAGTGCTCCAGGTAGGCCGGGCTGGCCACCGCCCGGTAGCGCAGCGCGCCGAGGGCCTCCACCGAGCAGCCCTGGACCGGTTCCGGCGTCGCCGTCACCGCCGCCGTCACCCGTCCTGCCCGCAGCAACGAGGTCGAATGCTGCTCGTCTTCGCGGTGGACTTCGAAAAACACCCCGCGGCCGCGCGGCATGCGGGCCAGCGCGCCCATGAACCAGGTGGCCAGCGAATCCGCGTTCACCACGAGCGGCAGGGCCACGCCGTCACCGTCGCCGCCGAGTTCGCGCTGCGCATCGGCCTGCAGGACCCGCACCTGCCGCGCCAGCCGCAGGACCACGTCTCCGGCCGCCGTCGGCCGCACCGGGGCGGTTCGCTGCAACAGGACCTGCCCCGCCGCTTGCTCCATCGCCTTGATCCGTTGGGACACGGCCGACGGCGTGACGTGGAGCACGCGGGAGGCGGCATCGAAGCTGCCCTCCTGAACGACGACGGCGAAGGTCGCCAGGTGGTCGAATTGGAAGGGTTGCATAAGGTCAGCTTACGTAACGCAAGTTTCTTTAGCTGTACTGATGCTCGGGTTGTCAGTAGCGTCGACTGTTGTGACCACCGCTATTGCTCCCACCGTTTTGTTGGGCCTGGGAACCGGGCTGGCCCTGATCGTCGCCATCGGGGCGCAAAACGCCTTCGTGCTGCGCCAGGGCATCCGCGGCGAGCACATCGGCGTCGTCGTTCTCATCTGCGCGGTGTCCGATGCAGTGCTGATCACCGCCGGCATTGCCGGCATCGGTGCCGTGATCCAGGCCGCTCCGGCGGTTGTGGACGTCATCCGTCTGGGCGGGGCGGCGTTCCTGCTGGCCTACGCGGTGTTCGCCGCCAAACGGGCAATCCGGCCGGGCGTGCTGACCGCCTCGGCCAATCGCTCCGGCGGGGGACTGGCCGCAACGGCTGCCACGGCGCTGGCCCTGACCTGGCTGAACCCGCACGTCTATCTGGACACGGTGCTCTTGCTTGGTTCCATCGCCAACACCCAGGGGCCGGAACTGCGCTGGTATTTCGGCGCCGGTGCCGTGGCGGGCAGCCTCATCTGGTTCGGCGCCCTCGGCTTCGGCGCCCGGCTGCTGCGTCCCTTCTTCGCCCGGCCGGGCTCCTGGCGCCTGCTCGACGGGCTGATCGCCGTCGTCATGCTGGCGCTCGGGCTGCGGATGGCCTTCGGCCTCTGACCCGATATGCGAGGATGCCGGTATGGCCACCTCATTGCTGCTGCTGGCGGACACCCACGTGCCGAAGCGGGCGCGGCACCTCCCGGACCAAGTGTGGGACGCGGTGGAGGCGGCCGACGTCGTCTTCCACGCCGGCGACTGGGTCACCGCCGGGCTGCTTAACGACCTGGAAGAGCGGAGCCGGCGGCTGGTCGGGGTGTACGGCAACAACGACGGCGATGACCTGCGCGCGCGGCTGCCGGAGATTGCCCGGGCGACGATCGCCGGGGTCCGGTTCGCCATGGTGCACGAAACCGGGTCGGCAAAGGGGCGCGAACAGCGCTGCCAAGCTCGCTTCCCCGATGCCGACGTGCTGGTGTTTGGCCACAGCCACATCCCCTGGGACACCACGACGCCCGGCGGCCTGCGGCTGCTGAACCCGGGTTCGCCCACGGACCGCCGCCGCCAGCCGGTCTGCACGTACATGACCGGGACGGCCGACGGCGGCCGCCTCTTCGACGTCGAGGTGGTGCCGGTGGACAGGGCTGCCGGCCGAGGGCGCTAGTTGCCGGCTACCGCTTTGCTGACCTCGGCCGGGCTTTCGTACTGCTTGTCGGGGAGATTCTTGAGCGCCGAGAGGACGTCGTCCCCGGCTCCGGATTGTTCCGCCTTCTTCACCAGGTCGGCGGCGGATGCCGGGTAGTCCACGCCGCCCAGGGCCTTCTGGATGTCAATGGGACTGGGATTCTCTGCCATGGGAAATCCTTCCGATCGAATAGGAATCCCCACGCTACGTGCTGGGCCGGGCAGTGGGAAGGGCCCATAGGGGCGCGGGCGCGCATAGCCGTAATTCGAGCCGCCGCGCGCACCGACACGCTTGTGTCAGATCACGGTTTTGCAACGTTGGTTACTTTACGGTAACGTGCAGTTCGTGCGCGGGCGAGATGACCGTGCCAGGGGATGCCGGAACTTCCGGCATGAACTACCCATGGAATGCCCGGACGCTGCCCACGCCTTTCGCCGTCAGAATGGCAGACGTCCACATGACCTCGATTATGCGAGTGGCTGACGGCGGTGCGGAGACGTTCGGGGACGGACTGAGCACAAGGCGGCCTCAACGGAGCATTGTGAATCCAAACAAAAACCTGAACCTCAGCCGTGCCCTGCGTGGCGGCCTCGCCGCCGTCGCCCTGA
Organism: Arthrobacter sp. MDT2-34-1; assembly: GCF_059091365.1. Taxonomy (NCBI): domain Bacteria; kingdom Bacillati; phylum Actinomycetota; class Actinomycetes; order Micrococcales; family Micrococcaceae; genus Arthrobacter; species Arthrobacter sp. MDT2-34-1. The sequence continues at coordinate 2,063,785 of NZ_JBNHGO010000001.1, read as the reverse complement.
CAGGAGCCAGCGTTGCGCTGGTCGGACCGGCCGCGAACGCCGCCGATGGGGCAACCTGGGACGCACTGGCCCAGTGCGAATCCGGCGGCGACTGGAACATCAACACCGGCAACGGCTACTCCGGCGGCCTGCAGTTCGCCCCGGGGACGTGGGCGGCTAACGGCGGCAGCGGTTCTGCCGCTGATGCAAGCCGCGCCGAGCAAATTGCCGTGGCCGAGAACGTCCTGGACAGCCAGGGCTGGGGCGCCTGGCCCGCCTGCTCGTCCAAGCTGGGCCTGGCCGGCGGCGGCGGAGGGTCGCAGGTGAGCAGCCAGTCGGCCCAGATCCAGCAGGCACCCGTCCAGCAGGCACCGGTCGCCCAGGCGCCGGTCCAGCAGGCCCCGGTCGCCCAGGCTCCGGCCCCGGCACCGGCCGCACCCGCGGTCCAGGCACCGGCGGTCAGCGGCGAAACCTACACCGTGCAGCCCGGCGACACCCTGGGCAAGATCGCCCAGTCCCTGGGCCTTCAGGGCGGATGGCAGGAGCTGTTCGCCGCCAATGTGGACACCGTTTCCGATCCGAACCTGATCTTCGTGGACCAGGTTCTGCAGCTGCCCGCGCAGTAACCGGCATGACCCGCAGCGCCCCGTTCTCCGTCAGGAGGACGGGGCGCTGCGGGTTGGGCCCAAAAGACGCGCCCTAGACTGGTAGCAACCGAGTGAGAGGACGGGCCGCTGCTGTGTCCACCGTTGAGAATCGCCCGTGGCTGCAGAACTACCAGCCAGGCGTGCCGGCCGAGATCGATGTACCGACAGAATCCCTGTCGCACATGCTGGAAGACTCGGTCCGCCGGTTCCGGAGGAAGACGGCCCTCGACTTTTTCGGCGCCACGACCAGCTATCGCGAGCTGGGCCGCCAGATCGACCGGGCGGCGGAAGGCCTGCGCCGGCTTGGCGTAGGCCCGGGCAGCCGCGTGGCCTTGATCCTGCCGAACTGCCCCCAGCACGTGGTGGCCTTCTACGCCGTGCTGCGTCTGGGCGCCGTCGTCGTCGAACATAATCCGCTGTACACCGAGCGAGAACTCCGCCACCAGTTCGAGGACCACGGGGCGACGGTTGCCGTTGTCTGGAACAACGTGGTGGCCAAGGTGCAGGCGTTTCCGCCGGACATCGAGGTTAAGTCGATCGTGTCAGTGGACCTCGCCCGTGCGATGCCCCGGGCCAAGCGCCTGGCCCTGCGACTGCCCGTCCCGGCGGCCAGGACCGCGCGGAAGGCGCTGACCACCCGGGTTAAGGGAACCGTGACGTGGGAGAGGCTGCTGCAGGCCAGGCCGCTGAAGAAGTCGCACCCCCGGCCGGCGGTGACCGACCTGGCGGCCATCCAGTACACCTCCGGCACCACCGGCAAACCCAAGGGCGCCATGCTCACGCACCGGAACCTGCGGGCCAACGCGGAGCAGGGCCGCGCGTGGATGCACGGCGTGTCCGAGGGCAAGGAGGTCATGTACGCGATCCTGCCGATGTTCCACGCCTTCGGGATGACCCTGCACCTGACGTTCGGGGTGCTCATCGGCTCCCGGGTGGTCCTGTTTCCCAAGTTTGACGTGGACCTGGTGCTGGCAGCGGCGAAGAAGACCCCGCCCACCATCTTCTGCGCGGTGCCGCCCATCTACGAGCGCACCGCCCGGGAGGCCAGGAAGCGCCGGGTGGATTTGGGGTCCGTGCGGTTCGCCATCTCGGGTGCCATGGACCTGCCGCAGGCCACCGTGGACCTGTGGGAGGAGACCGCCGGCGGCCTGCTGGTGGAGGGTTACGGTATGACGGAGACCTCGCCGGTGGCCCTGGGCAACCCGTTCGCGCCGACGCGGCAGAACGGCACGATCGGTGTCCCGTTCCCCAGCACGGAGATGCGGGTGGTTGACCCGGAGGACCCGGCGCGCGACGTGGCGACGGGACAGCCGGGCGAACTGCTGATCCGCGGCCCGCAGGTTTTCCAGGGGTACTGCGGCAAGCCGGAGGAAACGGCGGAGGTCCTGCTCGACGGCGGCTGGGTGCGCACCGGCGACATCGTCACCGTGGACGCGCAGCACAACGTCCGCATCGTCGACCGGGTGAAGGAACTGATCATCACCGGCGGCTTCAACGTCTCGCCGTCCGAAGTCGAAGACGCCCTCCGCTCACACCCCGACGTCGTGGAGGCCGCGGCGGTCGGCCTTCCGCGCCCGGAGGGCGGCGAGGAGGTGGCGGCCGCCGTCGTGCTTCGCCCCGGAGGCGCCGTCCAGCTGGACGAACAGGGGTTGCGGGACTACTGCCGCGGCCGGTTGGCCGCGTACAAGGTCCCGCGCCAAATCGTCGCGGTTCAGGAGCTGCCCAAGTCGATCCTGGGCAAGGTGCTGCGCAAGCAGGTCAAGGAGCAACTCGCCGCCCGGTGAGGGGGCGTGCTGGCGGGCCCGGCAACAAGGGGGCGACGACGAGCAGAATGGGTGGAACCAGCGGGGGCGGGGGTGACGCGAACAAGGGGTGACGCCAACAAGTGGGTGACGCGTCACATTTCGTGCGCGCGGCAGGCGCGCGGTGTGAGCCGTGACATAGTGGTCACCGGTGGCAGCGCAATGACCGCGCTCTCCGGTTGGGGGAGATCCGCGGGCGCTGTCACTTGATTTTTTCGAACTGAGGAAGTGACATGAAGCGAACATTCCTGACGCTGCTGGCCGGTGTCTCGGCGCTTGGCCTGGCGGCTTGTGGATCCGGATCGCCCAGCGGCGGCGAAGGCAACGAGGCCGGGGGGAACGAATCCGCCGGCGCCGGCGACCTGACCAAGGTGACCGTTGGCGTGATCCCGATTGTGGACACCGCCCCGCTGTGGCTCGGTGACTCGAAGGGTTTCTTCGAAGAAGAGGGCCTGGACCTGGACATCCAGAACGTCGCCGGCGGCGCGGCGGCCATCCCCGCCGTGGTCAGCGGCGGGTTCGACTTCGCCTTCGGCAACGTCGTCTCGGTCATGGTCGCCAACGACAAGGGCCTGGACATCCAGCTGGTGGCCAACGGCAACTCCACCTCGGGAGACACCTCGCACGACTTCGGCGGGGTGGTGGTGAAGGGCGATTCGGACATCAAGTCGCCCAAGGACCTGGCCGGCAAGACCGTGTCCGTGAATACTCTCTCCAACATCGGCGACACCACGATCCGCAGCGTGATCGAGGCCGACGGCGGCGACCCCGAGAGCGTGAAGTTCGTCGAGATCGGTTTCCCGGACGCCCCGGCCGCGCTGGCCAACGGTCAGGTTGACGCCGCGTGGATCCTGGACCCGTTCCTGTCCCAGTCCGTCGAGGACGGCGGCCGCGTGGTCTCCTACAACTTCGCCGACTTCGACAAGAACCTGGACATTTCCGGCTACTTCGCTACCGGCGAGACGGTTTCCGGCGATCCGGAGCTGGTCAAGAAGTTCCAGGCCGCGATGAACCGCTCGCTGGAGTACGCGCAGGAGAACCCGGACGAGGTCCGCGAGATTGTGGGCACCTACACCAAGATCGACGAAGACGCCCGCGCGGAGATGGCCCTGCCCACGTTCCGCAAGGACTTCAACATGGAGGCGGCGCAGAAGCTCGCCGACGCCGCCCTGAAGTACGGCACGCTGCAGAAGCCGGCGGAACTGGACAAGTTCTTCCCGTAGGCTTCAACGTCTTACCCCGGTACGACGGCGGGACCTCCCGGCCGTCTGCTGCCCACGACAGCGCCTCTCCCGGACGGGAGGGGCGCTGTCTGCATTCCGCTGAGGCCGCTAGATGCGGCTGCGCTCGCCGGGGTCCCGCCACTTGCGCACCGGCGGCGTCCAGTCCTCGATGGCGTCCAGCAGTTCGGCGGCGGAGCCTGCCACGATGACCGCATCCCGGTAGTCCTGCTTGAGGAAGCCGCCTGCGACCAGGCCGTCGATGGTCGCCAGCAGCTGGTCCCAGAAACCGTTGATGTTCAGGAAGGCCACCGGCTTCTCGTGGATCCCGAGCTGAAGCCACGTCCAGGCCTCGAAGATCTCCTCCAGCGTCCCGATGCCGCCCGGCAGCGCCACGAAGGCGTCGGCCAGGTCCGCCATCATTTGTTTGCGCTCGTGCATGGAGTCCACCACGTGCAGGGTGCTCAGCCCGACGTGCCCCACTTCGGTCTTGTCCAACGATTCGGGGATCACGCCCACCACGTCGCCGCCGGCTGCCACCGCACTGTCCGCGACGACGCCCATCAGGCCTACCTGCCCGCCGCCGTACACGATACCGATGCCGCGCGAGGCCAGTTCCGTGGCGAAGCGCTCCGCCTCCCGCGCGTAGATGTCGTCCCTGCCGCTGGCCGATCCCGTGAAAACTGCAAGTCGCATGCGGCCATTATTCCAGCGCCGCTAGACTCGCTGACCATGAGCGACGTGGACGAGCAAGGCCGCACCGACCCTCCGCTGGCGGCGGGGGAGGCGGAGACCCTGCTGGGTTTCCTGGAGTTCCACCGCGCCACCTTCGAATGGAAGTGCGCCGGCCTGGGTGCCAAGGAGTTGGCGGCGCGGCTGGCTCCGTCGAGCATGACGTTGGGCGGGATGCTCAAGCATCTGGCGTTCGTCGAAGACTACTGGTTCTCCGTGCGGTTGCACGGGCAGGACCCGCAGCCACCCTGGGACACTGTGGACTGGAAGGCCAGCCCGGACTGGGACTGGCAGTCCGCGGGTGAAGACACACCGGAACAGCTCCGCCGCATGTGGAAAGCCGCCGTGGCACGCTCCCGCTCCCTGACCGCTGAAGCCCTGGCCGACGGCGGCCTGGACGGGACCGGCTCGGCGGCCGGGTCCACTACCGGGGTTCCCGGCTTGCGGTGGATCTTGGTCCACATGATCGAGGAGTACTCGCGGCACAACGGGCATGCCGACCTGCTGCGCGAGGCAGTGGACGGACTGGTCGGGGAGTAGCGGTCCCGCTGCTACTCGGCTTCCCCGCGCGGATACTCGTCGTCCTCGTCGGACTTGACCGGTTCGAGCTGCTCCTGCAGGTCGGCCTCGTTCGCCTCCCAGGTGGAGGTCATCGCCGGCGACGCTTCGTGTTCCAGGTCGTCACTGCGGACTGGAAGGGCCTGTTCCTGCACGTCCGCCTCGTTGGCTTCCGTGATGTCCGCTTCGTGCTGGCTGTTGCTGGTCATCGGGTCCCTCCTCCAAGTTGCGGTGGCTATTGGTACACATTGTCGGCTTAATCGTGAATCCTATCCACCGGCGACGGACTGGATAATCAGCAGTTCCTGACCCGGTTCCACGAGCGTCGCCGGTCCCTGCAGCGTGCGGATGTCCTCGCCGTCGAGATACAGATTGACGTAGCGGCGGATGGCACCGGTTTCGTTGCGGACCCGGCGGTTGAAGACCGGGTAATCGCCGGCCAAGGCGTCCAGGATCTCCGCCACTGATCGCGGGCCGGATGCCGGCACGGTCAGCTCACGCTGCTCGCCGGTCACCTTGGCCAGCAGGCTGGGCACGACGACAGTGACCGCTTTTTCTGCCACACCCACCACGGGATTCCTCCTTACAGGGTGGCCGCGCGGACGCACAGGACGTCCGGCAGCCCCGAGGCCACTTCCACGAAGACTTCGCCCTCGTCGGCACTGGCGTATACCGAGCCGCCGCGGGTGCCGAAGTAGACGCCGGCCGGATCGCCGGTGTCCACGGCGGCCGCGTCGCGCAGCACCACGTTGTAATCCTGGTCCGGCAGCCCGGTGGCGAAACGCGCCCAGGTGGCGCCGCCGTCGTCGGTCCGGTGCACGGCGAGATGCCCGTCCGGCGGGATCCGCTCGCCGTCGGCCTTGATCGGGACCACCCACGCGGTCCGGGACCTGCGCGGATGGGTGAGCATGACGAAGCCGAAATCGGTGGGCAGCCCGTCGGCAATGGACTGCCAGTTGTCGCCGGAATCGTCCGAGCGGTAGACGCCGTGGTGGTTCTGCGCGAAGAGCGTGGACGGGTCGGCGGCATCCCGCGCGATCTTGTGGACGCATTGGCCCACCTCGGGATTCGGATCGGGCATGAAGTAGGCGCTGATGCCGTGGTTGCGTGCCTGCCAGCTGGCGCCGCCGTCGGTGGTCCGGTAGACGCCCCCGGTGCTCATGGCCACGTGCACGGTGTCCGGATCCTTGGGGCTCGGCAGCACCGAATGGACCGCCGCTCCGCCGTAACCGGCCCCCCACTGGTCCTTGTCCGGGTGTTCCCACAGGCTGCGGTTGAGCTCGAAGTGCTCGCCGCCGTCGGTGGACTTCCAGACCGAAATCGGTTCGCAGCCCGCCCAGACTACGCCCGGCCGGTCCGCGGCGTCGGGCTGGATCTGCCAGATCCGCTCCACCGCGGCGCCGTCGTTGTCGCCGAAGCGGATGGCGCCGTTCTCCGGTTCGGTCCAGGTCTCGCCGAGGTCCTCCGAGCGGAAGATCGTGGGCCCCCAGTGTTCGGAACGGGCTCCCACCAGCAGGCGGGTCGAGCCGCCGCGCTGGTCGATCCCGATGCTGGGGATCTCGTTCATCAAAAAGTGCGGGCCGGACAGGGACCAATTGGTCCGGTCGCGGCTGGTAGCCAGCCACAGCCCTTTCTTGGTCCCGATCGCCAGGACCGTCTCCCCAGTAGCCATGCCACCCATTCGACCACCGGGCCACCGGCTGCGCAACGGTTTTGCGACGAACGGCCGGGCTCGGGGCAGAATGGGGAGGCCGGCCGTACTTCAGGAACGAGGACATGAGCACGCATCCGCCGAACCAGCCAGGGTCCCGCCTCTGGCTTTGGGTCCTGATGGCGGCCGCCGTGCTGACCCAGACGTCCCTGAACGTGTCGCGGCCGGTGGTTTCCTACAAGCTGCTGGCCCTGGGCGGAGACGCCGCAGTCATCGGCGTGGTCACCGCCGTCTACGCCGTGCTGCCCGTGGTGGCGGCGCTGTGGCTGGGGCGGGTGAGCGACCGGATTCCGTCGCTCAAGGGCATGGTCGCGTTGGGTGCGGCCCTGCTGGCGGTGGCCACGCTGGGGCTGGCCCTGGCGCAGGGGTTCGCGGTCATCGCGATCTCCATGGCCCTGCTCGGGGTGGGGCACCTCGTGTTCACCATTGCCGGCCAGTCCGCCATCGGGCGCTATGCGCCGCTGAACCAGATGGACAGCGGTTTCGGCTGGTTCACCGCAGCGTTTTCGCTGGGCCAGTTGGTCGGCCCGCTGTTGGCCGGGCTGCTGCTGGGCAGCGAGACCGCGGGAGTGGGGCCGAGCTGGCTTGGCGCCATCGACCTGACCCTGCTGCTGGCGGCCGGCATTGCCGCAGCCGGGGCGCCCGTGATGCTGATCGGCGCGCATCCCGGCGCCGCGGCCCGGCGGCTCCGCCGCGGCAAGAACGACGGCGGCGCCGCGCGGGAGCTGGTGGTGAAGGAGCCGGTGAGCCAGATCCTGCGGCGGCCCGGCGTGGCCTGGAACATGCTCGCGTCCATGGCGCTGCTCTCGGTGATCGATATCCTGGTGGCGTTCCTGCCGCTGGTCGGCGAGGAGCTCGGGGTGCCGCCGCTCTGGGTGGGCGTCCTGCTGGCGGTGCGCGCCGGCGCGTCGATCATCTCGCGGATCCTGCTGCCCTGGTTGGTCCACCGCTGGACCCGGATCCAACTGCTGGTGGTCAGCCTGCTGGGCTCCGGCGCGGCGATCGCGGTGACGCCGTTCGTTCTGGAGCCGTTCTGGGTGGCCGCGGCGGCGCTGTTCGTGGGCGGCTTCCTCCTGGGCCTGGGCCAGCCGCTGACCATGACGCTGATTAGCCACGCGGTGCGGCCGGAGTCCCGGGGGTCGGCGCTGGCGCTGCGGCTGCTGGGCAACCGGGTGGGGCAGGTCGTGCTGCCGCTGGCGGCGGGTCTGGTGGCCGCCCCACTAGGCCCCGGCGGCGCCATCTGGTTCTCCTGCGCGGTGCTGGGGGCCGCCGCCGCGGCACGGTTGACGGTGCGCACCGGCGGTGGCGGCGGCGGCCGGCAGCCGGCCGACTGAAGCCGGCCAGACGGCTCCGGTTCGGGCGCACGCTCCGGTTCGGGCGCCTGCTCCGGTTGTTTAGTGGAGCAGGCGCCCAAAACGGAGCGACGACGGCGCCAGCCAAGCGCCGCCGTCGTGCTTGGGATGTTGGGAAGTCCCCGGGACTAGACCCCGAGCGTCTCGCGCAGGCGGGCGACGTGGCCCTTGGCGTCCACGTCGTACTCGGCGTGCTTGATGGTTCCGTCCGGACCGATCACGAAGGTGCTGCGGAGCGTGCCGGTGAAGACCTTGTCGCCGAACGTCTTGTCGCCGTAGGAGCCGTACGCCTTGGCCACGGCGAAGTCTGGGTCGGAGAGCAGCGAAAACGTCAGGCCCTCGGCGTCGCTGAACGCCTGGATGGCCTCGGGGCCGTCCGGCGAAATGCCGATGACGTCGTAGTTGGCGGCCTGCAGGGAGTTGAGGCTGTCGCGGAAGTCGCAGGCCTCGGTGGTGCAGCCGGGGGTGGCGGCCTTGGGGTAGAAGTAGACCACCACGTTCCCGCCGGCGTAGTCGGACAGCGAGACCTTCTTGCCGTCGGCGTCGGAGAGGGTGAACTCGGGGGCGGACATGCCGGGCTGGAGCTGGGACAAGAAGATCCTCTTTCGTGGGAGGTAACAGTGGAAACCGTGCTTTCGTCACCGAGTCTAATGGCGAGGCCGGCCGGAGCATGCCGCTGCCCCATCAATGCGTGAGGCATCGAGCGCTCCGGATATGGTCAAGTGTTGGACGCCGGCCAGGGAGGGGCGGAAGCTCGGGGCCGGCTCAGATATCCAATACCAAGCGCCCGCCCTTGCAGCGCGAGACGCAGATCATCATGGTGTCCCCGGCCGCGCGCTCCTCGTCCGAGAGCAGGCTGTCCCGGTGGTCGGGTTCGCCGGATATGACCGGGGATTCGCAGGTGCCGCAGATGCCCTCGCGGCAGGAGTTCAGCACGGGAATGCCAATGTCCATCAAAGCCTGCAGGATGGTGGTGCCGGCGGGGACGGTGACCTCGGTGCCGTCAGCGGTCTCGACCACAAATTCGCTGTCTGCTTCCGCCGCGGCCGGGACGGGGGCGGGACCGGCAGCAAAGCGCTCAAAGTGGTACCTGGCCGGATCCGCCCAGTCCGCGGTCAGTTGTTCGAGCGCGCCCAGCAGCGGAGCGGGTCCGCACGCATAGACGTGGGCGTCGGCGTCGAGTTCGGCCAGCAGCGGTTCGAGCGGGAAGAGGCCGGACTCGTCGTCGGCGTGGAAGCGGACGCGCTCGCCGTAAGCGGCCAGTTCGTCCTTGAAGGCCATCGAGGTGCGGCTGCGGCCTAGGTAAACCAACGTCCAGTCCGCGCCGGCGGCCTCGGCCTGCCGGACCATCGCCAGGATCGGGGTGATGCCGATGCCGCCGGCGATGAACAGGTAGCTGCCGGCCGGTTCCAGGGCGAAGTTGTTCCGCGGGCCGCGCACCTGCAGCTTGGTGCCGGGCCGCAGCTCGTCATGGATCCAGGCCGAGCCTCCGCGTCCGGCCGGTTCCCGCAGCACGCCCAGGCGCCAGAAGTCGTCCTCCGGCCGGGAGCAGAGCGAGTACTGCCGCAGCAGCCCGTTGGGCAGCAGCACATCCACGTGCGCGCCGGCCTGCCACGCAGGCAATGCCTCGCCGCGGGGATGCTGTAGCCGCAGTGCCACCACCGAGTCGGAGGCGGGCTCGATCCGGGTGACCTCGACGTCGAAGAAGCCGTCGTGCGGTGCGGTTTCCATGCAGGTGTCTCCTTGTATTGTGCCCGGCGAACGCCCGTGGCAGGGGGCTAGCGGGCGCTTGCTGTGTTCCGAAATGGCCGGCTCCGGCGGCCTGTTCCCACCGCCGGGCCGAACGGCTTCCCAACCTAGGCCGAGCCGGACAGCACCTCATTGACCGCAGTGACGACGGCGCCGCCGTGGACGAGTTCCCGGGCGGTGCGGACGCGCGGGTACATCACCACGTCCCTGTTGATGTGGTCCACCGCCCGGCCGTCGGCCGACCTGGACGAACGGACCATCTCCAGCACTGCCCGACTGGCCGGTGCCAGCGTGGCGGACGCGGTCTCCGGCTTGGCCAACCGCAGTTCCAGGGCCTGGCAGGCCATGAGAAGTTCGATCCCCACCACAGTCTCGATGTTCGCCACGACCTGCCGGGCGTGCCTGCCGGCGTTGTTGGCCATGGAGACATGGTCCTCCTGGTTGGCGCAGGTGGGGATCGAATCCACACTGTCCGGATGCGAGAGGGTCTTCGAGTCCGAGACGAGAGCAGCGGCCAGGTACTGCGGAAGCATGTAGCCGCAGTCCATGCCGGTCTGCTCGCTGTCGATCAGCATGTCCGGCAGCCCGCGGTTGAGGGTGCCGTCGTCAAGCCGGAAGAGCCGGCGCTCGGTGATGTTCCCGATCTCGGTGACCACAATGGAGATAAAGTCCGCGGCGAAGGCCACGTATTCGGCGTGGAAGTTGCCGCCGGAGACTGCCTTGAGGGAGCGGCTGGCCGGAAGCGCCGGAAAGATCAGCGGATTGTCGGTGGCGGCGTTGATTTCGTTGCCGATGATCCCGGCAGCGAACTCCAAAGTGTCCTTGACCGGGCCGAAGACCTGCGGCACGCAGCGCAGCGAGTACGCGTCCTGGGGCGGCTGGCGCACAGGGTCGGCCTCGGCGCTGCCATCGACCAGGGAACTGCCGGCCAGCAGTTCCCGGATTCGGGCGGCCACCTCGATCTGGCCCTTTTGGCCGCGGGCTTCATGCAGTTCGGCGATGAAGGCGTCGCCGAAGCCCATCAGCGCCTCGATGGTCATGGCGGCCGTAATCTGCGCGGTTTCCAGCAGGTTGTGTGCGTCGAACAGGGCAAGAGCCGCCTGGGCGCAGGAGAAGGAGGTGCCGTTGAGCAGTGCCAGGCCGTCCTTGGCGCCCAGAGGCAGCCGGTCCAACCCGGCGGCGGCCATCGCGTTCTTGCCGCTGGTTATGGCGCCGTCCAGGAAAGCCTCGCCGGAGTCCAGTTCCTCGTCTTCGCCGGTGTGCGGGCGGGTCATCACAATGGCCACGTGCGCCAGCGGAATCAGGTCCCCCGAGGCACCCAGCGAGCCGTACTCGGGGATGGCAGGGCAGACACCGCGGTTGAGCATTTCAGCCAAGGTGGTGACGATCTCCGCCCGGATGCCGGAGTGGCCCTGAACCAGGCTCACGATCCGGATGAACATGGTCGCCCGCACCACTTCCTCGTCCACATAGCGGCCGACGCCGGCGGCGTTTGACAGGACCAGCCGGCGGGACAGCTCCGCAGTGTCGGAAGCCTCGTCGAAGGCCCTGCGTCCGGCGAGGGAACCGAAACCGGTATTGATGCTGTAGATCGGCGCGGTAGGGTGGCCGGCTTCCATCTGCTCCACCACCGATCCGAGCCAGGCCCGGCTTGGTTCCATCCGGGCCAGCGCCTCGTCGGAGATCTCCACCGGCCGGCGGAACCGCGCCACCTGGATCACATCTTCGAGCGTAGTGCGGCTGATCCCCACTACGACGGGGGTTTCAGTGACGGTCTGGGTGTTCATCGGCGATCTCCCTGGTTGATTGAAAACTGGTCGTGGACTCGAGCGATTCGGTGAGGTTCCGGGCGGCGCAGCCCAAGGCATTGAGCGCGGAATTGATCCAGGCTGTGGTGCCGCAACGGCTTTCGGGGCCGGCGACGTTGAGCGAACTAACCACCTCGCCGCGGCAGAAGACCGGCACTGCGACGGATACCGAGCCCGAATCGAGCTCGCCGCGTGAGACGGCGCGGCCCGCGGCGCGGATCTGCGGCAAGGCCGCCTGAACCTGCTCGGCCGTCGGAGTGTGGTCCGTGAAGCGCGGCAGCTGGCGGTCCAGCACTTGGCGGACGACGTCCTGCGGCGCCCAGGCCAACAGGATCCGCTGCCCGGCCCCGGCATGCAGCGGCAGCATTTCGTTAATTGCGAAGGTGTATTTGAGCGACTTATCCGGCTCGACCCGTCGCAGGCACATGGCCTGGGTGCCTACCCGGATGATCAAGACGGCCGTCTCGCCCACCGCATCAACCACATCTTTGAGCACTGCCGTGCCCACCTCTGCGAGGTGGGACTGAACGTGGTGCCGCCCGGTGAGTTCCAGCAGGGCCCGCCCGGGCCGGTAGCGCCCCCCGTCTTCCTGGACGAAGCCGCGGTCCTTGAGCGTTTTGAAGTACCGGTAGGCGGTGCTTTGCGGGATGCCCAGCTTGGTGGCCACCGCGTCGATGGTGGCATCGCCGTCGGCAGCGACCTCGGCCAAAATGGCCAGTCCGCGCTCGAATGATGTCAACCCAACCTCCTCACAAACCTTCCGGCATCCGGGGCACTCCAGAGATGCTCCACCGAGGCTGGCCGCACCGGCAATTGCCATTCTCACAGAATGAGAATGGGATTCCGCTTCAGTCTCAAAACACCGCTACGTTGAGGCCATTCCCTGCCGCAACGATGAGTGAGGCCTCCAATGACAACCGACTTGCCGGTGGCAGCAGCCCCCGCCATTTCCGACGATCCGTATTCGGACGCGAACCTGACCGACCCGTATCCGCTGTTCGAGCGGATGCGCCAAGCCGGACCTGGGGTGTGGCTGGACAAGTACGGTGTGCCGGCGTTCACCCGTTTCGGTGCGTGCAAGGACATCCTCGACGACTACGCCACCTTTATTTCCGGTGCCGGCGCGGGGCCGAAAAACCTGCACCACGAACCGTCATGGCGTCCGCAGGGCATCATGGAGTCCGACCCGCCCCTCCACACCGCCATGCGCCAGGCGATGGCCGGCGTGATCTCCCCCAAGGGGACCCGGGCCCTGCGCGGGCAGTTCCAGGAATTCGCCGACGAGCTGGTGGAGCAGGTGCTGCAGCTACGCGAGTTCGACGCCGTGACCGACTTCGCACAGGTCTTCCCGCTGCGGGTATTCGGCGACGCGGTGGGAATTCCCCGCGCGGGGCGGGCCGAGAACCTGCTCGCGCTCGGTGCGATGAACTTCAGCACTTTCGGCCCGGACGACGAGCGGTCCAAGGAGTTCTTCCGCCTGGGCGCCGGCACTAATGACTGGGCCATGGCCAATACAGCCCGGGAGCGACTGGCGGAGGGAAGCTTGGGGGCACAGATCTGGGACTACGCCGACCGCGGCGAGATCACCGAAGCCCAGGCCGCGCTGCTCGTGCGGGCCATGCTCTCGGCCGGGCTGGACACCACCATCTTCTCGATCGGCAACACGCTGGCTGCGCTGGCACAGCATCCGGGGGAGTGGACCAAGGTCCACGAGAATCCCCGGCTAACCAAATTCGCCATCGACGAGGCCTTCCGGTACGAGTCACCCTTCCAGTCCTTCTTCCGCACCACCAGCCGCGATACTGTCTTGCACGGTCTCGAGCTGGCGGCCGATACCAAGGTGGCGGTCTTCGTCGGCGCGGCCAACCGCGATCCGGAGCACTGGGGACCCGACGCCCACGAGTACCGGATTGACCGGCAGGCCGGCGGTCATTTGGGATTCGGCATGGGAATCCACCAATGCGTCGGCCAGCCTATCTCGCGGCTGGAAATGGACGTGCTGCTGACCACCCTGGCCAAACGTGTGAAGACCATCGAGTTAACCGCCGAACCCGTGCCCTTCCTGCACAACACGCTGCGAGGCTGGCAATCCATCCCCGTGCGCATCATTCCGGCCTAGGGGGCGGCTGAGGCGGACTGCAACCTGGGGAGGGACCGCCCAATTCCCGACGGCGGTGGCACCCGGCATAGCATCGAAGGCGTGAGCGACGCGGAACAACCCTGGGCAGGCCACCCGAAAGGCAGCCGGGGATACCGCAACAGGCTCCTGGCCCTGCTCTTCGGCGGCTTCGCCACGTTCGCCCAGCTGTATTCGGTGCAGGCGGTGCTGCCCGGCATCGCCCGAACCTTCCAGGTCAGCGCGGCCGACGCGGCGCTCAGTCTTTCCGCCGCCACCATCGGCCTGGCCCTGGCCGTCATGCCCTGGTCCGCGGTGGCGGACCGGGCCGGCCGCAAGCGCACCATGACGTGGGCGATCGGCGCCGCCGTGATCCTGGGCCTGGCGCTGCCGCTGGCGCCGAATTTTCCCGCCTTGCTGGCGCTGCGCTTCCTGGAGGGCGCCGCACTGGGCGGCATCCCCGCCGTCGCACTCGTCTACCTGAACGAGGAGGTGCAGCGGCTGCACGCGGCGGTCGCGGCCGGCACCTACGTGGCGGGCACTACCGTGGGCGGCCTGGCCGGCCGCCTCATCGCCGGGCCGGTAGGGGAGTGGGCCGATTGGCGCGCCGGCGTGCTGGCGGTCAGCGCCGCCGCCGCGCTCGCCGCCGTGCTGTTCGTGCGGCTGGCACCGGCCCCGCGCGGTTTCCGGCCGATCGTGCGCGGGCAGGGGCCCGGGTTGGGGCAGCGGATCCTGGCCAACCTGCGCTCGGGACCGCTGCTGGCGCTCTATGCCCAGGGATTCCTGCTGATGGGCGGATTCGTCGCCGTCTACAACTATCTGGGCTTCCGGTTGGAGGCACCGCCGTTTTCCCTGCCCGCGTCGCTGGCCTCCCTGCTGTTCCTGGCCTATCTGGCCGGCACCGTGAGTTCCCGGGTGGCCGGCGGCCTGACGGCGCGGACCGGCCGGCTGCCCGTGCTGCTGGGCGGGATCGTGGTCAGCATTGCCGGGCTGGCGGTCACCCTCGCCGATTCGCTCGCGCTGATCCTGCTGGGGCTGGTGGTATTCACGGCCGGATTCTTCGCCGCGCATTCGGTCGCGTCGGGCTGGACGCCGCGGCTGGCGACGGTCGGCGCGGCCCAGGCGTCCAGCCTGTACAACCTCTTCTACTACGCCGGTTCCAGCCTGTTCGGCTGGGCCGGCGGCCTCTTCTTCGGCCGGTTCGGGTGGACCGGCGTCGTCGCGTTTACCGCCGCGCTCGCCGTCATCGCCGGTACGACGGCGGTGCTCGCCCTGCGTACGCGAGGCGCCGGATAACGGGAACGCCAGGAAGCCTTGTACAAGTGCATGCATAATGCATGCACGGTGGCTAAAAGCTCCAGGGCCGCGTTGCCGGTTCGTCACGCCGGAATCCGGGCTGCAAGGGGCCTAAGCTGGTGGGCGTGAACCCGGAGAAGACAGCCGTACAGCGGCAGGGACGGAGCCTGAACCGGCAAATCCTTGCACTCGCCATCCCCGCCTTCGGCGCCCTGATCGCCGAGCCGCTGTTTTTGGCGGCCGATTCGGCCATCGTGGGACACCTCGGGGTGGCGGAACTGGCCGGAATGGGGCTGGCCGCCACCGTGGTGCAGACCGTCGTCGGACTGATGATCTTCCTCGCCTACTCCACCACGCCGGCGGTGGCGCGGCTGCTGGGCGCCGGCCGGATGGCGGATGCATACGGGGTCGGGCGGGACGGCATCTGGCTGGCGCTGGCCGTCGGCGTGGTGCTGGCCGCCGCGGGCTGGGCTTTCGCCCCGGACCTGACCGCGGCCATGGGGGCCAACGGGCAGGTGCAGGGGTTCGCGGTGGACTACCTGCGCTGGTCGATGCCCGGCTTGCCGGGCATGCTGATCGTGCTGGCGGCCACCGGGGTGTTGCGCGGCCTGCAGGACACCAAGACCCCGCTGCTGGTCGCCGGCATCGGCTTCCTCGCCAACATCGGACTGAACTTCCTGCTGGTCTACGGGATGGGGCTTTCGGTGGCCGGGTCCGCCATGGGCACCAGCCTGGTCCAGTGGGCCATGGCGGCGGTCTACCTCGTCATCGTCTACCGCGGAGCCGTCAGGCACCGCGTGCGGCTGCGGCCCACCTGGGTCGGCCTGAAGGCCACCACCCAGGTGGGATCCTGGCTGATGCTCCGGACCTTGAGCATGCGAATTGCGGTACTCGCCACCGTTTTTGTGGCCACCTCGCAGGGCCCGGTAAGCCTGGCCGGCCACCAGCTCGTGATGACGATGTACAGTTTCCTGGCCTTCGCGCTGGACGCCATCGCGATCGCCGCGCAGGCCCTGATCGGGAAGGAACTGGGGGCCTCGAACAAGGCGCTGGCACACTCGCTGACCCGCCGGATGATCGTCTGGGGAGTGGGATTCGGCGTGGTGACCGGCCTGCTGCTGGCGGCGGTGGCGCCGGTGCTCGGCTGGGTGTTCACATCCGACCCGGCCGTCCATCAGGCGTTCACGGCCGCGATCTGGCTGCTGGCCCTGAGCCAGCCGATCTGCGGTCTCGTCTTCGTCCTCGACGGCGTGCTGATCGGCGCCGGCGACGCGCGGTACCTGGCCATTGCCGGCGTGGTGAACCTGCTGGCGTACGCGCCCCTGCTGGTGTGGGTGGCCACGGCCGGGCTGACCGGCACGGCGGGACTCGTCTGGCTGTGGGCGGCCTTCGGGCTCGGCTACACCGCGGCCCGCGCGGTCACGCTCGGCTGGCGGGTCCGCAACGATGCGTGGATGGTAACCGGGGCACACTAGGCTTGAACCGTGACGATCCCGAGTACTACCCAGGCGGCCGTGTTCTGGCAGCCGGTCCTGATCCGCGCCCTGGTGGCCGCAGCCTTTGGCGCCACCACCATCTTCTGGCAGGAACCCGACCGCACCGTGATGGCACTGGCCGGCGGGCTGTTCCTGTTGCTCAGCGGCGGGGCGGTCTGGCTGCTGGCGCGCAAGCCGGCCGCTGCGGCCCACCGCCAGCTGCTGCTCCTGCAGGCCGCCGTACTCGCGGTGGCCGGCATCCTGACCTGCGCCCTGCAGACGGTGCCGATGTTCACCGTGCTGGCCACCGCGGCGCTGCTGGTCTCCGGCGGGGCCGAGCTGATGCTCTGGTGGAGCAATCGACCGACCCGCTGCCACGAGGTTCCCGGGAACCCGGCGGCTGCCGCGGCCGGTGAGGCCGGGTCCGTGCTGGCCCGCGACTGGCTGATCACCGGTGCCGTGTCCGTGGGCTTCGGCGTCGCGCTGCCCTTCTTCGCACACTTGGGCCCGCATGCGCTGCTGGGGGTGCTGGGCGGGGCGGCGATCATCATCGCCGTCGTCCTGCTGATCGCCGCCCTCAGCCTGCGCCACGACGCCAGACATCCCACGGCCGGCTGAATATCGCCCGCGGGTGTGGCCGGCGCCACTGGTGCCTGCGCGGCAACTTCTACGGCCGGTAGACTGGATGCAGGCTTTACCCGTCAGCAGGAGGAAATCATCGTGGGCAAGAATGCGTCTGGCCGTCCGGGCGAAGGACGGATGTCCGTCAAGGGCCCGCTGATCTTCTCGGCTGTACTGGCCGTGATCGCCGGCACGCTGACCATGGTCTTTGCCACCGGCGGGTCCGGAAACCTGCTGCGCTGGGACCTTGGCGTGACGGCGGCCGGCATCGCCTTCATCGCCTCGCTGCTGATCGTTGCGGTGCTGACCATGTCCACCAAGGAAAACCCGAGCCACCTCAGCGAGGGCTCCGGGATCCATCGGGTCTCCTCGAAGATCCCCGGCGGCGCGGGCACCGTTCCGGCCCCAGGTACGCCGCAGAGCCGGGCCCAGGTGGAAGAACAGCAGGCGGCGGAGGCCGCCGCGAACCCCGAGGCCACCAACCGCCTTTCGGGGAACGACGACGACGGCGACGCGCGCCGCTAATGCCTGGCGCCGGCCCGGCCGGACCCGACGAGCATGGCAGCATGACTTCCGGCCAGCCTTCCCCGCACCTGCCCGTCCCGGCAGATCCCGGCGACACCGCGGCGACCGGCGGCGGACAACCGCCCGAGGCCAAGACCACGGTGGCCGCGGAGCTGTGGTACCGGTCGGATCCCCTGCTCTTCAGTGAGGAACTCCAGTCGCGGTTGGCGGAGGAATTCCCCGGCGCCTCCTTTTCCGACGGCGTAGCCCTGCTGCCGCACGCCGCGCACTCCTTCGACATCAACGGCGTCTCCGGTGTGAAAACGATCCGGCTGAGCACCGGAGTGGCCGTTCCCCGCGGGCCGCTGTCCGCGGCCGAGGCGCTGGCGGCAACCCCCGCGGACCAAAGCTGGTCCTGGCCGGACGCCGAGCAGCAGGTTCCCGGCTGCACGCACCGCATCCTGGTCACGGAGGTGGTGGCCAGCGGCTTCGAACCCAAGCCGCGGGTCGAGTCTTTCCAGCGGGTGCTGCGCCTGCTGGCCGCCGAGACGCGGCCGGCGGCGGTCCGGTGGCTGCACAACTCGCACTGGCGGGACCCCCTGGAGCTTGAGGCGGCCCACCCGCTGGCGGGCCCGGTGAACATGCGGTTCTTCCTGGTCAGCAACGACGAGGGCGCCATGGTGGTGGACAGCCTGGGCATGTACCAGCTGGGCCTGCCGGACGTGCAGGTGCACTTCCGCGACAAGGATCCGAACCAGATGGTGGAACTGGCCTTCAACGTGGCAGCGTACCTTTACGAACACGGGCCGGTCATCGAATCCAACAGCCGGCTGAACGGCCCGGACGACCTGGTGTTCACCGCCAGCTGGGAAGATTCGCTGCTGCCGCCGCTGCGGACGGTCATCGACCTCGATCCCGGCCCGCCCTACTCCGCCGGCAGCCGCTAGTACCGTCCTCCGGTCAACCGTTGGCGGCCGACTTGCGGGCCCGATAGGCGGCCACGTGTGTGCGGTTGGCGCAGTTGCCGGTATCGCAAAAACGCTTCGACCGGTTCTTCGACAGGTCCACCAGCACCGCGGTGCAGTCGTCCGCGGCGCAGATCCGCAGCCGGTCCAGCTGCTTCTCGCGGATCACGTCCACCAGCGCCATCGCCGCCTCCACGGCCATGCGGACCTCCAGCGGCGCGTCCGGGCTGGTGGCATGCAGGTGGTAGTCCCACTGGTCGTGTTTGACCAGCTGCGGGATGGCGCCGGCGTCGGCCAAGATCGTATTGACAACGACGACGGCGCGGTCCTCCGTCGCGGACCAGACCTCCTTGAGCACGGGGCGCAGGGCGCGGACCGCCTCCAGCTCCGCCGTCGTATGCGTGCGCGAGCCGGTGAAGCCGAAGTCCGCCACGAGGGCATCGAGATCCGCTACGCTGGCGAGGGTGTCCGGGAAGACCTCGGCCGTATTGATCAGCCGGGCCGCATCCACCAGCGAGTGCTCGGTGTCATGAGCAAAGACCACATTGACCCCTGACAGTGGCGGCGATATTGTCAGTAGTATACCGCTCATGACTCCTGACAGACCTGTTCTGCGCCGGGAGCGAACCCGCACTTCCCCAAGGATCCGTCATGGCCTCCACCGCCGCCGAACAGCGTACCCAGACAGCCCCGCCGCGCCCCGGCTCCGCCGTGGCCGGCGTCGGCATCGCCCTGGCCTCTTCGGCGATCTTCGGACTCTCGGGACCCTTCGCCAAGTCGCTTCTTGAGGCCGGCTGGACGCCGGGCTCGGCGGTGGCTGTGCGCATGGTGGCCGCGGCGCTGGTGCTGTCCCTGCCCGCCGCGTTCATGCTGCGCGGCCGGTGGGACCAACTGCGGCAAAACTGGAAGACCATCGGGCTGTTCGGGCTAATCGGCGTGGCCGGCTGCCAGCTTTTCTACTTCAATGCCGTTGCCAGCCTCTCAGTGGGGGTGGCGCTGCTGCTGGAGTTTTTGGCGCCTGTGCTGATTGTGTTGTGGCTCTGGCTGACCAGCCGCCGGCTGCCGCGGCCCGCGACCATCGCCGGTACCGTGCTTGCGGTGGCCGGCCTCATGCTCGTCCTCGACGTCTTTGGGCCGGTCAAGCTGGACGTTGCCGGCGTACTGTGGGGGCTGGGTGCCGCCGTGTGCCTGGTGGTCTACTTCTTCATCACCGCCAAGCAAAACGACTCGCTGCCGCCGCTGGTGCTGGCCGCCGGCGGCCTGCTGGTGGGCGGTGTGGCCATCGTCGTCCTGGGCGCGGTGCAGATCCTGCCGATGTCCTTCAGCACGGCCGGCGTCGAGCTGGCCGGTTGGCAGACCCAGTGGTGGGTGCCGCTGGTCGGACTGGTGCTGCTGTCCACGGTGCTGTCCTATGTCACCGGCATCATGGCCGCCCGGGCGCTCGGTACCAAGGTGGCTTCCTTCGTCTCGCTGACCGAGGTGCTCTTCGCCGTCATCTGGGCCTGGCTGCTGCTGGGCGAGCTGCCCGCGGCCATCCAGTTGGTCGGCGGGGCTCTGATCGTGGCGGGCGTGGTGCTGGTCCGGGCGGACGAGCTGCGCGGCCCTAAACCGGCGGTGAACCGGAAGTATCTCCAGCGGGCTAGCGAACGATCTTGAAGTTGAAGCGGGGCGTGCCGAGCGCGCTCCAGAGGCGGAGCCAGGCCGGCAGGAGCATTTCGGCGCCGCGGGCGGTCGTGATGTCGCCGAGGTCGATCACGTCCTGATGTCCGAAGGCCTTTAGGAGCTCGGTGACCGTATTCTTGGCGTCGGCGTCGTTGCCGGACACGAAGACCGTTCCGGGGTCGGAGAGCAGCCCGGGGCGCGCCTGGAGGTCGGCGGTGAGTGTGTTGAGGGACTTCACGACGCGCGCGGCCGGGAAGGCGCGCTGAATCTGTTCGCCGAGGGAGTCAGTGTCCTTGACGAAGAGGGTCGGGGGCATCCCGGTGCTGGGGTCCAAGGGGTTGGCGATGTCGAGCACGACTTTGCCGTCGAGGTTTTCGGCCCCGGCCTGGGTCAGCACGTCCAGGGAGGCGCTGCCGTTGGTGGCGTTGATGATCAGCTCGGCCCCGGCTGCGGCGTCGGCGAAGCGGGTGACTCCGATGCCGGGGTTATCGGCGGCCCAGACGGTGAAGGGCGGGGTACCCATGGCATCTGTCTCGGTCCTGGACAGCGTGGCTTCGGGATCGCGGGTTCCGATGGTGACGGTGTGGCCGAGCTCGGCCAGGCGGGCCGCGATGGTTTGGCCTACCCTGCCGGTTCCGAGGACTGCTGTTTTCATGATGGTCTCCTGTCCAGCTCGGGTTGCCCCGGTCGAGTGGGACTCCCTCACCACATACTGTGCTCCTTCCGAGGGTGGCGGGCCAGTGGTCGAGGAAGTCGGAGGCGGTGCCCTGCCGGGGTGGTGCGATGCCCCGGCGGGGGAGCAAACTGGAATCAGCCAGCATCCACGATCCGAACCGGAGGCCCGACATGTGCCGGAATATCCGCCAGCTCCATAACTTCGAGCCCGCCGCCACGAACGCCGAAATTGAGGCTGCCGCCTTGCAGTACGTGCGCAAGGTCAGCGGCAGCAACAAGCCGTCGAAGGCGAACGAGGAAGCTTTCAACCGGGCCGTTCACGAGATCGCACACATCACCGCCCACCTGCTCGACGACCTGGTGACCGCGGCGCCGCCGAAGAACCGTGAGGAAGAAGCCGCGAAGGCCCGTGCCCGCGCCGCCGTTCGCTACGGGGCCGCCGTCTAGGCCCGGCGCCGTGAGGCGGCCCGCGGGGAGGCTGGTGAGCCGGGAGGCTGCTGAGCCGCCTGGCGGGTTGCCGCCCCCGCCCGCTACCGTCCGAAGCGGCGCAGGCGCAGGGAGTTGGCCACCACCAGCACGGAGCTGGCGGCCATCGCGGCCCCGGCGATCATCGGGTTGAGCAGCCCGAGCGCGGCCACCGGGATCCCGAGCGTGTTGTAGGCGAAGGCCCAGAACAGGTTCGACTTGATGGTGGAGAGCGTCCGGCGGCTGAGCTCGATGGACTGCACCACCTGGCCGAGGTCGCTGCCCATCACGGTCAGGTCCGCGGCCTCGATCGCCACGTCGGTTCCGGCGCCCATGGCGATGCCCAGGTCGGCCTGGGCCAGCGCGGCGGCGTCGTTCACGCCGTCGCCCACCATTGCCACCGTCTTGCCCTCGTCCTGCAGCCGCTTGATCGCGGCCACCTTCTCCTCGGGGAGTACGTCGGCGAAGACGTCCCCGGGGGCGATGCCGACCTCGGCGGCCACCTCGGCGGCCACCGCTGCGTTGTCGCCGGTGAGCAGGATGGGGTGCAGCCCCAGGTCCTTGAACCGTGCGATGGCGGCCGCCGAGTTCTCCTTCACGGTGTCCTGCAGGCTGACTATTCCGGCGATGGTGCCGTCGACGGCGACCCAGACCGCCGTGGACCCGGCCTGCTGCTGCTCCCGCAGGGTTCGGCGGTGGGTGTCGGTGAGGGCGATACCGTTCTCGTCCATCCAGTTGTTGCGGCCGACGACGACGGTGCTCGCGCGTCCGTCGCGTTCGGTGATGGTGCCGCGGACTCCGCCGCCCGCCGTGCTGTGGAAGTCGGAGAGGGCGGGCAGCGCATCCTCGCCGGCTGTCGCGCCGGACGGCGTGGCGGTGCGGGCCGCGACCTTGCGGGCCGCTTCAACGATGGCCAGCGCGATCGGGTGTTCGGAGCCGGCCTCGACCGCGCCGGCCAGCAGCAGGACCTCGTCTTCGCCGCGGTCCGCCAGGGCCAGCACGCCCTCCACCGCTTGCCGCCCGGTGGTCACGGTGCCGGTCTTGTCCAGCACGATGGTGTCCACGTGCCGGGTGTCCTCGAGGATCTGCGGCCCCTTGATCAGGATGCCCAGCTGGGAAGCCCGGCCGGTGCCGGTGAGCAGTGCGGTAGGCGTGGCGAGCCCGAGCGCACAGGGGCAGGCAATCACCAGCACCGTCACGGCCGCGGTGAATGCCGCCTGGAGGTCGCCGGTGAAAACCATCCAGAGGATGAAAGTGACGACGGCGATGACCAGCACCACCGGGACAAAGACGGAGCTGATCCGGTCGGCCAGCCGGGCAATCGGGGCCTTGCCGGCCTGCGCCTGGCTGACCAGGCGGCCCATTTGCGCCAGCGTGGTGTCCGAGCCGACCCGGGTGGCGCGGACCAGCAGCCGGCCGGAGGTGTTGATGGTGGCACCGGTGACCGTGTCGTCCACATCCACTTCCACCGGCACGGATTCGCCGGTGAGCAGCGACGTGTCGACGGCGGAGTGCCCGTCCACCACGTAGCCGTCGGTGGGGATCTTTTCGCCCGGCCGGACCACCATGATGTCGCCCGGGACCAGGTCGGCGGCCGCCACCTTCACCTCGGCGCCGTCCCGCAGCACGGTAGCGTCCTTCGCGCCCAGGTTGAGCAGCGACTTCAGGGCGTCGCCGGCCCGCTGCTTGGCGTTGGCTTCCAGGTAGCGGCCCAGCAGCAGGAAGGTGACCACTACGACGGCCACCTCGAAGTACAGTTCGTGCTCGGACATGTTGCCGCCCACGTGTTCGGTCAGCATTGGGTCCATGACCAGCTGCCAGGCGGAGAAGAAGAAGGCGGCCAGCACGCCGAGGGACACCAGCGTGTCCATCGTGGAGGCGAAATGCCGGGCGTTGATCGCCGCGGCGCGGTGGAACGGCCAGGCCGCCCAGAACACCACCGGGATGCTGAGCGCGAATGCCACCCAGCCCCAGTGCGGGAACTGCGCGCCGGGGATCATCGAAATGATGAAGATCGGCAAGGTCAGGACGGCGGCCGTCCAGAGGCGCGGACGCAGCTGGCCGGCTGTGCCGCCGTGGGCCATGTGGTCCTCACCCTCCACGTGATCGGCGTGGGCGGCGTGCTCGCCGTCGTCACCGTGTCCGCCGCCCCCGGAGTGGTCGTGGTGGTCCTGGCCGCCGGGGCCGGTGCCGTGGTCCGCCTCCGGGTTCCCGTCGCGCCCGTGGCCCCTATCCCCGTGCCGTGGGGCGGGCGCGGAGTGCGGCTGCGGCTTCACCCGGGCCTTGTAGCCGGTGGCCTTCACCGTGTCCACCAGCTGCTGGTTCGTGACGCCGTCCGGGACGAGCACGACGGCGGACTCCAGCGGAAGATTGACGCTTGCCCGGACTCCTTCGATCTTGCCGAGCTTGCGTTCCACCCGGTTCACGCAGGAGGCGCACGTCATGCCCTCGATCGCCAGTTCGACGGTTCTGGTCGGGTTCGGTTTTGCTTCAGGATCCATGGTGCCGGGATGGGAGGACATCGGTTGGTTGTCTCAATTCTGCGTGGGACGGTGCGGGGGCAGCGCGTCCGCTGGTTCGCGAAAAAAGGGGGGGCCGACGGCGGCCGGAGGGCACCGTCGTCGCACTGGCCAAAGGCCGTCTGGCCTGAAGCGATCTGGAGCTAGGCGTTCTGCGCGACGACGGTGTACCCGGCTTCGGCGACGGCCTCGCCAATCTGGGCCGGGTCAAGATCCGCCTCGGAACTGACCGTCGCCGTGGAAATTCCGCCCTTGTTGAGTTCGATGCTGACGCCGCGGACGCCGTCGAGGGCCTGCAGTTCTTCCGTGACGGCGTCCACGCAGTGGCCGCAGGTCATGCCGTCGATGCTGATGGTGGTGGTGCTCATGACTGTCTCCTTGGGGTTGGGTTCGCGGGGAAGGTCAGCGCAGCAGTCGGCCGATGGCGTCCGAGGCTTCCTTGACCTTGTCCTCGACGATTTGCGGGTCGCCGCTGAGTTCGGATTCCTTGGCGGCGCCGATGACGCAGTGTCCGATATGGTCTTCGAGCAGGCCAACGCTCACCGCGTGCAGGGCCTTGTTGACGGCGGCGACCTGGGTCAGGATGTCGATGCAGTACTTGTCGTCCTCCACCATGCGGGCGATGCCGCGGACCTGGCCCTCAACGCGCTTGAGCCGGCGCAGGTACGCTTCCTTGTCCGACGTGTAGGCGTGCCCGATGTGCTCGTCGGCGGGGGAGGTGACGGGTTCGGTTTCCGCGGGCAGTGCTGTGTGGCTCATGGCTTCCTCATTCGGTGGGCTACGCCACCAATCTATACCCCCTAGGGGTATCACGCAAGGGCGCCGGCTGGGCCGCGAGTCACTGGTGCTGCGGGACGCGCAGCGTTCGGAAGGCGAGCCAGGCTGCCGCGACCATGAGAACCGCGGCCAGCCCGGCGGTGACGGTCACACCGCTGTCGAAAGCATGGACCGCGGAATCCAGCAGGGCGGTCCCGGTGCGTTCGGGCAACTGACCGGCGACGGTGATGGCGCCGCCGAGGGTCTCGCCGGCGGCATGCTGCTGTTCGGCGTCCAGCCCGGCGGGCAGGGCGATGTTCCGCCGGTAGGCACCGACCAGAATGCTGCCGAGCACGGCGGTCCCGAAGACAGAGCCCACTTCGTAGGCCGTCTCCGACACGGCGGAGGCGGCGCCGGCCTTGGCCGCGGGGACGCTGGACAAAATGAGGTCGTTCGAGAGCGTCTCGGAGGCGCCGACCCCGGCACCGAGCAGCGCGAAGGCCGCCATCAGGGTCACCGCCGAGGCGTCCGGGGACGACGCCACCAGGGCGTAGGCCGCCGCGGACAGCAACAGGGCGCAGGCCACGAGCCGGTGCGGGGCAATCCGGCGCACCAGCGGCACCGCGAGCAGGCCGGCCGTGATGGTGACCGCCAGGCCGGGCAGCAGTACCAGGCCGGCCCGCAGCGGGCTGAGTCCGAGGACCAACTGGAGATGCTGGGAGACGAAGTACAGGAAGCCGACCAGGGAGAACACGGCCAACAGGTTGACCAGCACGGCGCCGGTGAATGGGCGGTGGCGGAACAGCCGGACATCCAGCATCGGGTTCGCGCGGACCAGCTGGCGGCGGACGAACAGCCAGCCGGCCAGGATGCCGAGGGTGAACGTTGCTGCCGCAACGGCGGGATTTCCGCCGCCGGCCAGCTGCTTGATGGCGTATACCACGGGGAGCAGGGCGGCGACGGAGAGCAGGATGCTGGCCGCATCGATAGGGCCGGGCTCGGGATCGCGCGACTCGGGCACGAACGCCGGCGTCAGCACCAGCATGGGCAGCAGCATGGGGACCGCGAGCAGAAAGACCGAACCCCACCAGAAGTGCTCCAGCAGCAGGCCGCCCAGCAGCGGGCCGAGGGCGGCGCCGGCGGAGAAGCCGGCGGCCCAGATGGCGATCGCCAGGCGCCGCTGCGCCCGGTCCGTGAAGATGTTCCGGATCAGGGACAGGGTGGCCGGCATCAGCATGGCCCCGAAGATGCCCAGGCCGGCGCGTGCGGCAACCAGCAGTTCGGCGCTGGGGGAGAACGCGGCCAGCGCGGACAGTGCGGCGAAACCGGCCGCGCCGATCATCAGCATCCGGCGCCTGCCAAACCGGTCGCCCAGGCTGCCCATGGCCACCAGCAGGCCGGCAAGTACCAGGGGGTAGATGTCGATGATCCACAGGAGGGTGGTGCCGCTGGTGCTGAACGCCAGGGAAATCGCGGGCAGCGCGAAGCTGAGCACCGTGTTGTCGACGGCGACCAGCAGGACGGGAAGCATCAAGACCGCCAGGGCGGTCCATTCTCGGCGCCCGGCGCGCTGGGTGACGGTAAGCATGGTGGGTCTTTCGGAATCGGGGAAGTCGGATCTACTGTACCGTCTGGACGGTTTACCTGCAAAGCGGCAGCTCCGCGGGCGGGGGGAGTCCTAGGATGGGTGAATGGCCAGTGCGAGAGACCGGATCCTCGACAACTTCGAGGACATCCTGATCAAAGAGGGCGAGCGAGCCGCCACGATGGACGCCGTCGCGGCGGCGGCCGGGGTGTCGAAGGGCGGGCTGCTGTACCACTTTCCGTCCAAGGAGGCGATGGTGGACGCCCTGTGCGAGC
Organism: Arthrobacter sp. MDT2-34-1; assembly: GCF_059091365.1. NCBI lineage: Bacteria > Bacillati > Actinomycetota > Actinomycetes > Micrococcales > Micrococcaceae > Arthrobacter > Arthrobacter sp. MDT2-34-1. Next base: position 2,037,313 of record NZ_JBNHGO010000001.1, on the reverse strand, counting down.
GGCTCTCCGCGCTGACCGCCGCCGACGCGGAGCAGATCATCAGTGCCCCGGAAGGAGCGGCCCGCTACTACGTGCGCACGTCCAGGTTCGTCGATTCGCCGCTGGACCGGGCCATCGTGGCCGTGGCGCGCCTGGTCCAGCAAGGCCACCCGTCCGCGGCGAGGACCTTTGCCGGGATCCAGGAACTCTGGCTGGATGCCTTGGAGCAGGCGCTTGGCAGCCGGCCGCTGGCGCAGGCCGTGAAGCTGATCGGCGACGGCCTCTACTACAGCGCGACCTTCTTCTCGCCGGATGCGCAGCAATACCAATTGGCCGACGGCGAGATGGACGCCTTGCTGGAACAGGTCGACACGCTGGTGGGCCGGGGCTGATCCGCGGCCGCCGGACATAGGGTGTTCGTGGGGACGATAAATCGTTTACGCACCGATGAGAGGAACCACATGTCTACTCCCACTGGCCACGGGGAGCATCCCGAGCCCGCGGCTTCCCAGCAGCCGCCGTCCACGCAGGGCGCCTACCCCGCCTACCCCGCCCACCCGCAACAGGACGCCTACCCCGCCTACCCGCAACAGGGCGCCGGCCAGGCATACCAGCAACCAAACGAGCCTTACGGGTACCCGGGACAGCCCGGTCCCGGGCAACCCGTTCCCGGCAGGACCATGGGGATCGTCGGCTTTATCCTGTCCCTGCTCGGACCGCTGACGGTGGCCGGGCTGATCGTCAGCATCATCGGCATGGTGCAGTCCAAGCGCGCGGGTGCCAAAAACGGCTTTGCGCTCGCCGGCATCATCATCGGCGCCGTGGGCACGGTGCTGCTGATGCTGTTCATCATCATCGCGCTGGCAGGCGTCGGTTACCTCATGGAAGCCTGTGGCGAGCTGGGACCGGGCACGCACGTCGTGGACGGCGTCACCTACACCTGCAGTTAGTCACCTGCACCTGTAGTTACCCCGCCACATTCCGGTGCCGGGAGTTGGCACGGTTGAGCAAAATTTTGCCGTGACCGTGCCTGGGCCTGGTCAGTACACTGGGACGCATGACCGAGCAGGAACCGGGATTTACCGGGGCCCCGGCTCATCAGGAGGGTGCGGGTCTTACCGCGGGGGCGGCCGGTGCTTCGGTGCCGATCGGGGACGGTGAAGCACCGAACCTCGTCGATCCAGCCGCAGTCGACACGACCGTGCGCAGCACTGCACAGCGGTACCGCACGTTCAGGGGAATCCTGGTGAATACGGCCCTGGCCAACATCACCACCAGCTACCTGTGGTTCGCGTTGACGTTTTGGGTGTATTTGGAGACGCGCAACGTGATCGCCACCGGGGTGATCGGCGGGGCATACATGCTGCTGATTGCGCTTTCCAGCATCAGCTTCGGCACGTTCGTGGACCGCTACCGCAAGCTGGCCGTGATGCGCTTCGCCGCCGTATTCACCTTGGCGATGTTCCTTCTGTCCGGGGCCATGTTCCTGCTGACCCCGCAGGCCTGGCTTTTGGACCTCACCCGGCCGTGGTTCTGGGTCTTCTCCCTGATCATTCTGATCGGCGCGGTGGTGGAGAACATGCGCAACATTGCCCTCTCCACCACGGTGACCATCCTCGTCGACCCGGAGCGGCGGGCCAATGCCAACGGTCTTGTGGGCATGGTGCAGGGCCTGGCGTTCATCGTTACCTCGGTGCTATCGGGGCTGTCGGTCGGCCTGCTCGGTATGGGCGGGACGATCGCGGTCTCCTTGGTGCTCACGGCGCTCGCCTTCCTGCACCTGCTCACCCTGCGCATGCCGGAGGAGGTGCGCGCGGCCGCCACGGACGCTCGCGGCAGCTTCGACGTGCGCGGTTCCGTCGCCGCCGTGCTGGCCATCGCCGGACTGTTCGCGCTGATCCTGTTCTCCACCTTCAACAATTTCATCGGCGGGGTTTACATGGCGCTCATGGATCCCTACGGGCTGGAACTGTTCCCCGTGGAACTGTGGGGCGCGTACCTCGCGCTCGGCTCCACCGGATTCATCGTGGGCGGCGCGGTGATCGGCAAGTTCGGGCTCGGGCGTAATCCGCTGCGCACCATGCTCATCGCGGTGATCGTGATGGGGGCCATCGGCGCGGTGTTCACAATTCGCGAGTGGGCCTGGCTGTACATTGCCGGGATCTGGCTCTACCTGGCGCTGGTGCCTCTCGTGGAGGCCGCCGAGCAGACGGTCATCCAGCAGGTGGTTCCGCTGCAGCGGCAGGGCAGGGTGTTCGGATTCGCCATGGCCTTCGAATCCGCGGCTGCGCCGGTCACCGCGTTCCTTATCGCGCCGATCGCGCAAGTCTGGATCATCCCGTACGCGCGCTCGGGTGACGGCGCCGCCACCCTCGCACCGCTCCTGGGCGAGGGCACGTCCCGCGGCATCGCCCTGGTGTTTCTCGTGGCCGGGATCGTCATGATCGTGGCCGCCCTGCTGGCCTTCCTGACCCCGGTCTATCGTCGGATCTCGGCCTCGTACGCCGAGGCGGCGAGTGAGGCGCCTGCCGAGGCGCCGGGGACCTGAGCCCGGCCGAGGAAAGGCTCCGGCATCCAGCCTGACGTCCCCGTGCGGGCTCTACTGCCCTGCGTGCTCTACTGCGCGTCCGGGTGCAGGGCCGGCTGCAGTTCTGATAGCAAGTGCTGGACCCGGTGCTTGATGTCGTCACGGATCGCCCGCACGCCGGCAGCGTCCCGGCCTGCGGGGTCGTCCACGTCCCAGTCTTCATAGCGCCGGCCGGGGACCACCGGGCATTCGTCGCCGGAACCCAACGTGACCACCATCTGCGCCTTGTTGACCGATTCGTGGGTGACTGCCGTGGGACGCACGGCGGACAGGTCGATGCCCTCTTCGGCCATGGCCTCGACGACGGCGGCGTCCAGCCGTCCCCTTGGCCGGGTTCCGGCCGACCGGGCCTCGATGCCGCCCTCGGCGAGCTGGGAGAGGTAGGCGGCGGCCATCTGTGAGCGGCCGGCATCCCGCACGCCCACGAACAGGACGGTCGGGCGGGTGGTGCCCGTTGTTGAGGCTGTCATGGCGGACCTCCGCGTCGATCGGCTCCCGGCCCGCTGCCCGTGCCGGCTGCTTCTCTTCACTGTGCCAGAACTTCGAGCCGACCCATAGGTTCGCCGGGCAAGAAAGCCGAGCGCCGGCAGCGGGAGCCAACCGCCGGTCCCGGGAACTCCCGGGGTCGCATCCAGGCATTTTCGGGATGCGGCCGGCCGGCAGGGCAACCGGGCCGCGCAGAAGCTACTGTGCCCCGTCGGCGTTGCCCGCCGCGGCGTTCTGCTCCGCGACTGCCTGCATCGCCTCCGGTGACATGTGCATAATCTCCCAGACGTGTCCGTCCGGGTCCGCAATGGCGGCCCCGTACATGCCCGGCATCTCTTCTTCCGCCGGCCGGTAGATGGTGCCGCCGCCCGACCTCGCGTTGGCCACGAACCGGTCCACCTCCTCGGGCGACTCGGCGCTGAGGGCCACCAGCACTTCCTTGGCAGCCGAGCCCAGATGCGGAGTGCCGTTCCGGAGGAACTTGCCGAAATGCTCCTGGGTCAGCAGCATCACCACGATTGTGTCGGAAATGACCACCGACGAGGCATCCGGCGAGGAGAAGTCCGGATTCAGCGTATAACCCAGACCGGTGTAGAAGTCCGTGGCCTTCTTCAGGTCGCTGACGGGCAAGTTGATGAAAACCATGCGGTCCATTGGCTGTTCCTTCCAGGCGGGCCCGCGGCCGGCGCGGCGCAACGGGAGTGCGGACGAGGTCCACTGTGGCACTCCGGCCGGTACGAGCCAACAGCTACCGGCAGAGGTAGTTGTCGCCGCTGCCGGCGGCACCCGCGTGCAGGCCTCACTTGTCCGCGGGAAACCACAGACCTACGGTGGAAGTAGTAGCGGCGAGGCACAAGGAGGCGCGAGATGGCGGAATTGCGGATTGAACAGTGGTGGCTGAAGCTGCCAACCGGCCACAAGCAGTGGTTCCGGGAAAACCTGAGGGCAGACGTCGTGGACGCAGATGCGGCGGCGGCGGTCTACGAGGCGGGCGGCCCGGACCTGAAGGAAGCAACGCTGCCGGAAGAAGATTGGGAGTTCATCGAGACCCAGTCGGAGTTCGTGGACTGATAACGACGACGGCGACCCGCGGCTCCCGGCGGATCGCCCACGCGGCGGGTAAGTTGGTGTGAAACGGCCCACGTGGCCGCCAGACGACGTGCTCGAAGGGGTGGCCCGATGGCCGGAATCATCATCGTAGGAGTAGACGGCAGCGATACCGCCATGAAGGCGGCGCGCACCGCGGCTAAACTCGCCGCGTCGATGGGCGCCGAGCTCCGGGTGGTTACCGCCCACGAATCCGATGCGACCGAAGTCGTGGAGATCGGCAACGACAAGTGGTTCATCCACGAGTCGGAGCGGGCCGAGAAGGTAGCCAGGGACGTCGCGGCAGAACTGGGCGCGGAGGGCCTGAGGACCAGCTACACGGCGGTGCTCGGCAAGCCCCAAGACGCGCTGGTGGCAGAGGCGGAACGCGTCAACGCCCGCCTGATCGTGGTCGGCAACGTGGGCATGCAGGGGCTGGGCCGGGTGCTCGGCAGCGTGGCCAGTTCCGTGACCCACAAGGCCGCCTGCGACGTCTACATCGCCAAGACCGCCGGTACCGCCGGCTGATTCTGAGGATCGTGAACGAACTGCAGGTGGCCGGCCGTTCCCAGGTGCCGCCGTTCCAAGTGATGAGCATCCTAGACCGGGTCGCGCAGATGCGCGCTGCCGGCCGGGACGTGGTGTCGTTGTGCGCGGGGGAACCTGCGGGCGGCGCCCCGCGGGCAGTGTCCGAGCGGGCCGCCGAGATCCACGCCTCCGGCCGGCCGCTGACCTACACCAGCGCGCTTGGCATCCAGGAGCTGAGGGCAGCGATCGCGGGCCACTACCGGCGCTGGTACGGGTTGGACGTGGCGGCGGAGGAAGTGGCCGTGACCACGGGGTCATCCGGGGCCTTCATGTTGGCGTTCCTGAGCGCGTTCAATGCGGGCGACCGGGTGGCGCTGGCGCGGCCGGGCTATCCGGCCTACCGGAACATTCTGCGAGCGCTCGGCTGCGAGGTGGTGGAGATCGACTGCGGTCCGGAAGCCCGCTACCAGCCGACGCCGGAACTGCTGGCCGCAGCGGCGGCGGCCCATGGGCCGCTGGCCGGCCTCGTGCTGGCGTCGCCGGCCAACCCCACCGGCACCATGGTGTCGCGGAGCGAGCTCGCCGCGCTCACGGCCTGGTGCGCCGAGCATGGGGTTCGCCTGGTCAGCGACGAGATCTACCAGGGCATCACGTATCCGGCCGATCCCGCGGAACCGGATGCCCGCGGAACCTGCGCCTGGGAACTGGACCGCACCGCCGTCGTTATTTCTTCCTTCTCCAAGTACTGGGGGATGACGGGGTGGCGGCTGGGCTGGGCGCTGATGCCGCGCGACCTCGCGCCGGCCTTCGATGCGCTCGCCGGAAACGTGGCGCTGTGCCCGCCGGCCCCGGCCCAGCTGGCGGCACTGGCGGCGTTCGAGGCGGACTCCTACAGGGAGGCGGAGGCCGCGGTGGCCGCGTTCGCCGAGGTGCGCGCCCTGTTGCTGCAGAACCTGAGCCGGCTCGAGTGGGGGAGCGCGGCACCGGCCGACGGGGCCTTCTACCTGTACGCCGACCTCGGGCGGCAGTTGGAGGGCTTCGCCGATTCGGCCGAATACTGCCGGGCGCTCCTGGAGGAAGAGGGCGTGGCACTGGTCCCCGGCGCCGACTTCGATGCCGTCAACGGCACCCGCTCCGTCCGGCTGTCCTTTGCCGCCGGTGCCGACGCCGTGGCCACGGCCATCGAGCGCATTGTGCGCTTCCAGGAGGGCCGGAGCCGCTAGCTCCCGGCCGGGCACGCCCAGGGCCGGCCCCTGGCTCTACTGACCGGGCACGTTGATCAAGCGTGGGAAGGGCGGCTGGCAGCCGCATGCGCCACGGATGCGGCCGACCCCTTCAGGTTGTACGTGCAGTTCAGTTGGTTCGAGAAGCCGCTGACCGGATGGCCGTGGCGAGGTCGCGGGGACGGCTCCACATAGGCCAGTGCCCCGTCGGGAGGTCAAGGACGTCGAGGTGCTCGATGTTCGCGACTTCGGCAAACATGGCATGGCCTGCGCGGGCCAGTTCCAGCACCTGCGCGCTCGGGATCGAGCAGCACACCAGGGTGGTCCGGACCGTGCGGCGGGCATCGTTCGTGAGCTCGACGGGCTGACGCAGCACGGGTCCGGGCTCAGGGACGGCCCGGGCCTGAAAACGCTCAAGGACCTCTGCGCTCAGGCCTTCGAGGCTCGCCTGCTGCGCGAGGACGTCGAGGGGCGGCAGCGGAAGCTCCTCCAACTCCTCCGGGAGGTCCGGGGCGAAGGCGCTTCCCGTCGCCACGGGGCCGGAGTCGACCCACACCACTCGATGGACAAGCTCAGGGTGACGGTCGAGGACGAGGCTGACGGGGGCGTTCGCCCCGCTGTGGGCGACGAGAGTCGCGGGCAGATCCTCGGAGACCCCGAGTTCAGTGAAGACGTCCAGGACCGCCGCGGCTTGATCGTCGAGAGTCTTCGCCGCACGCTCGGGATCGTCCCCGTCGAGACCGGGCAGCGTCATCGCGATTGCGCGGGAGCGGTCGGTCGTCAGGTGTTCAAGGACTTCATCCCACGCCCAAGCGCCCAGCCAGTGGCCGGCGATGAGAATGATGGTCGGAGTGCTCGTGGTAGTTGTCATGGCCCTACCCTCGCAGGCACTGCGGACAAGGGTATGTCACTATTTATGTCATGATTCTGTCGGCGCCTGAACTGTGAAGCGGGTCGAGCGGCTCCATGCCCTGTCCGAGATTTTGCGCCGCAGCGGTGCACGGGGGGTTTCCGCCGACCGGTTGGCGAGAGAGTTCGCGGTGTCCGTGCGCACTATTAAGAGAGACCTCGACGCGTTAGAGAACAGCGGTGCGCCTGTGTGGTCTCGCCCGGGCCCCGGCGGTGGCTACGGCTTGGCTACAGGCGCGTCGCTGCCGCCCGTCAGCCTGTCCCCGGCGCAGGCCGTGGCGCTCATGGCAGCCGTGTCCGCTGCACCCGATGCCCCCTACGCCGATCTGGCAGCAGCAGGTATCCAGAAGATCCTGGACGTCCTCGATCCCAAAACACGAGCACGGGCCGACGAGCTGGCCCACCGCGTCTGGGTCAACGCGCTTCCCTCCTCGTCGCGTTCCATCAAGTCGGCACTGGAGGAAGCGATGGCCGAGCAGCGCGTGATCCGCATTCGCTACACGTCGGGAGACGAGACCACGACTACCCGCGACGTTGAGCCAGTGCTGTTCGCCTCCACGAACGGCCAGTGGTACCTGGTCGGGTGGTGCCGGCTGCGCAACGCCATGCGATGGTTTACCGTGTCACGCATCGAGCGGGCCAGCGTACTCACGGCGGCTTGCGGCGGCCACACCATCCAGGAGGTCGGAGAACCCCCGACGAACGCCAGGCCGGTGCACGGCCGGGGCGAGTGAGCCACTCAATCAACCTCTCCGCTCGATACAACTGGCCTCCGACTCGGCCATGTCCGGGCCGGCCGCGTTCACGCGGGCGGGCCGGAAGGCGTCACACCGGCCGTTCCCAATCCTCCACCGGTCCCTCGACCGTGGTGAACAGCGGATGCGGGTCGGGGACCCGGCCGGGGCTTTGCCGCTCCAGCCCCTGGTTCAGGACCACGGCGTGGGCCGGGTCCCGCACCGCGAGTTTGGCGATCAGATGCTTCAGTTCGAAGCTGAGCTGTTCCGAATGGACCGGCAGGCGAGGCTGCCGCTGCCTTGCGGCAGCACCGGCCGCCGAGGTTCCCGGACACCGGATCAGGCTGGTGTTGAAGGCATATCCGCGGGCCGCAGCCTCGGCTGCCAGCCCCTCCAGGTAGGCGCCGATGGCCGCCATCGGGTCCTCCGCGGCACGGAACCGCTGCAGCTGCGGGTGGTTGCGGTAGCCCTTGGTTTCGCCTGCGAGAACCTTTTGCGCCAGCAGGGCCTCCCGCCAGCAGGCCACCAGACCCCTCCGGTCGAGCAGCCGGGGGTGCAGGCTCCATATCCGCATTGGACCAGAATAAGCACACCTCGCCCGTCCGGGGCGGCGGCCGAGCGGACGGCACCAGCCGCGGTCCGGGCCGGCCGGCGGGGGAGGGAGAACTATATCGTGTCTGTGAGACAATAGGTGGCAATGTCTTCGCAGATTTCTTCCCCCCAAAAAACTTCCGACCGGCCCCAGGTGCGTCCCGCCGCCGAGGGCTGGAACCAGGCCGTCACCAGCGAGGGCCGTCCGCTGCTGCAGTTCAAGTCCCCGCGGGTCACGCAGCCGCCGGTCCATCTCGCCGACATGACGCTGGTCGAGCGGCAGGAAAAAATGAAGGAGCTGGGACTGCCGGCGTTTCGCGCCAAGCAGCTGTCCACGCATTACTTCCAGCACTACACCACCGACCCCGAGCGCATGAGCGACCTGCCCAAGGAGCGGCGCGCGGAACTGGCCGAGACCTTCTTCCCCACCCTCCTCACCGAGGTCAAGCGCCTGACCACCGACAACGGCGACACGATCAAGTTCCTGTGGCGGCTCTTCGACGGCTCGCTGGTCGAATCGGTCCTGATGCGCTACCCGGGCCGGGTCACGCTCTGCGTTTCCAGCCAGTGTGGCTGCGGCATGAACTGCCCGTTCTGCGCCACCGGCCAGGCCGGCCTGACCCGCAACATGTCCACCGCGGAAATTCTGGACCAGATCGTTAAGGCCAACCGGGTCATCGCCGAGGGCGGCCTCGGCGGCAAGCGCAAGGACGCCGGCCCGGACGCGGGGCGGGTTACCAACATCGTTTTCATGGGCATGGGCGAGCCGCTGGCCAACTACAAGCGCGTGATGAATGCCGTGCACCGCATGGTGGACGAGGCGCCCGAGGGCCTGGGCATGAGCGCCCGCGGCATCACCGTCTCCACCGTGGGCCTGGTGCCGGCGATCAACAAGCTGGCCGACGAGAACCTTCCCTTCACCTTCGCGCTCAGCCTGCACGCCCCGGACGACGAACTGCGCGACGAACTGATCCCGGTGAACTCCCGCTGGAAGGTCGACGAAGCACTGGACGCCGCCTACGGCTACTACCAGCGCACCGGCCGGCGCGTCTCCATCGAGTACGCGCTGATCAAGGATATGAACGACCACGCGTGGCGGGCCGACCTGCTGGCCAAGAAGCTCAACAAACGCGGCCGCGGCTGGGTGCACGTCAACCCCATCCCGCTGAACCCGACCCCGGGTTCCATCTGGACCTCGTCCGACCCGGACGTCACCCGCGAGTTCGTGGCCCGGCTCAACGACGCCGGCGTCCCCACCACGCTGCGCGACACCCGCGGCAAGGAGATCGACGGCGCCTGCGGCCAGCTGGCGGCGACGGAGTAACCCCTCACAAACAACGACGGCGGCGGGCCGGGTCCTCGGACCCGTCCGCCTACTGCATCCCTTCGGATTGAGCCTCGCGGAGCGCGGCCAGGCTGGTGGGGTCGCCCGTCGTGTCCGGTTCCGGGGCGCGGCCCCACAACCAGCGATAGATAGCTTCCGCAGACCCGCTGACCCTTGCCCCGACCGCGCCGCCGGACGTGAGAACGACGCCGGGCTTGTCGTAGGACGTTCCGGATTCACCCCTGCCTCTCCAGCGGCCGGGCTGCAGACGCCAGACGGAGGCATTGTCGGAGGCTGCCAGTTCAACCACATCCGCCACCGGCGTGAACTCGAAGCCGGGCAGGGTTCCCCACCAGGCCCACATCACCTCCACTGCATGGGCAATCCCGTCGGCGGCCATATGGGGATCGACCGGTGCTGAGTCTGCGCCGGTGGTGAGCTCGGCGTCGATGCGGTGCATCGTGGCCTCGTGAGCCTGCATGCGCCGAATGGAACCCACCGTTTTGGCCGGCTCCAGCCAAAACCATGCCGGATCACTGTCGCGGCGTTTGTGGAGTTCGGCGAGAAGATCGGCCGTGTGCTGCCCGAACAAGCCCAGTACGGCGCCACGGCTGCCGGGATGCTGCGGTTCCTGCGCCTCGAGGCGTTCGGAGTCGGCATCCGTCTGGGCCTCGTCGCGAAGTATTGCCGCCCAAAACGCATGCACCGTGGTCAGGTGCCACAACAGATCGTCCGAGGTCCACCCGGGGCACGTCGGCACCGCCGCATGCGGATCGCTGTTCCGCAGGGTGTCAATGAAGCGGTCCGACTCGTCGGCGATGACGTGCATGTAATCGGTCATGGCCGTCATTGTTCCACCGCATGCGGGGAACGAACAGGCCCGGATCCCCGCTGCCGGTTGTCCTCCACAGATGCGCGTTCGCCGCACCCGTCCGGAACTGTGCACCCGCGTTCCTTGTGCCGGTGCACCCGGCCTTAAGGGCTGCTGTCGGGTACCGAGTCCAGGTGCTGCCGGGGAACCCTGTCGCGGCTGTACGTGATCTCGGTGAAGCCGTGCGGTGCGGGTTTGCCGTCCTCGCCCAGGTTCACGAACACGATCTTCTCGATGGTCAGGATCGATTGGCGCGTGAACATGTTCCGCACCTCGGCCCGCATCGTCAGGGACGTCCGGCCGAAATGCGTGGCCTTCAGGCCCATCTCGATCAGATCGCCCTGGCGGGCGGAGCTGACGAAGTTGATCTCCGACATGTACTTGGTGACTGCCTTGCCGTTGCCCAGCTGGACGATGGCGTAGATGGCCGCCTGTTCGTCGATCCACCGCAGCAAGCTGCCGCCAAAAAGGGTGCCGTTGGCGTTGAGGTCTTCGGGGCGCACCCACTTGCGGGTATGGAAGGAAGTGTCGTCGGTGCCCATGCAACGACTGTATCGGAACGGGGCCGGCGGCTCGTCGGGAGTCATTGTGCCCGCCGAGACGCCGGCCGGCGCTCCTAGGATTCGTCGAGCTTCTCGACGTCGTCGGCCTTCTTGGGCACGTGGGGAATCGACTCGGTCGTCGGCGGCACCACGGGGGTGAGGACGGAGGCGTAGGCGTGTTCGCTGGAGTACTTGAGGAACGCCAGGTGCGCCTCGTACCGGTCGAGGACGTCGTTGATGACCTGTTGCTGGGTCAAGCCCATGAGGTCGTAGCCCTCGCTGCCGGTCTGGGTGAACACCTCGAGCCGGTAGTACGTGTCGATCTCGCGGGGCATGCTGCGGCCGCCGAAGGTCGGAACGGGGGCCTCGACCGCGGCCACTTGGTAGTGGAAGTCGCGGTGGTCGTCCATATTCACCACGAGGATGTGCTCGTCGATGCCGGTCTTCGGGTTCGGCGTCGTCGTCATTTCTGCCTCGTAGCCGAGTTCGGTGAATTCCTTGGCGACGTCCTGCAGCGCGGGCTGCACGACCCTCTCGGCGAACTGTGCCACGGCCTTGTTCGACGGGTAGGACCGCAGCCGCGCCAGGCGCTGCCGCCAGGTCTTCTCCGGTATCTGCCCGCCATGGGCGGCAGCAGTGCGCCGTCGCAGCACCTGCCCCTCGCGCTCGGCCCGTTCCATCCTGAGCACCTTCGAGAAGGAGGCCATCACCAGATACGCGATGACGGTCACCGGCAACGCGAAGATCAGGGTTGCGTATTCCATGGTTGTCACGCCGCCGGCCACCAGCATGGCCACCGTGAGGAACGCGGTGACCAGGGCCCAGAAGATGCGCAGCCACTTGGCGCCGTCCATCGCCGGATCGGGAATCATGGAGGAGAAGTTCGACATCACCATCGCACCGGAATTGGCGCTGGTGAGGTAGAACAGCAGGCCCGAGAGGGTGGCCAGACCGATCAGGAACGGCGCGCCCGGGAACATTTCCAGCAGCGCATACCACCCGTGCTCGGGGCTGTTGATGGCTTCCTGGGCGAACTCGGTATTGCCGGCGAGCACCTCGCTCATGGCGCTGTTGCCGAAGATTGAGACGATGAAGAAGTCGCAGAGGACCGGGGCGGTGATGGCCGCGATGACGAATTCCCGCAGGGTCCGGCCGCGCGAGATCCGTGCCAGGAAGAGGCCGACGAACGGGCCCCAGGCCAGCCAGAAGGCCCAGAAGAAGAGGGTCCAGCCGGCCATCCACGCCGAACCGTCTTCCTCGTAGGCCAGGGTCTGCAGGGTGCGCTCCGGCAGCGAGAAGATGAAGCGGCCGATGTTCTCGACCATGGCGTTCAGCAGGAACGAGGTCTTGCCCGTGACCAGGATGTAGAGCATCATCGCTCCGGCCGCCCACAGGTTCAGTTCGGAGATCCACCGGATCCCCTTGTCGACGCCGGAGGTACAGGCCGCCACGGTCATGACGACGGCGACGAGCACCAGGGCAATCTGCAGGGCCAGGCCCTCCGGCAGGCCGAACAACCAGCTGAAGCCGACGTTGAGCAGGACGACGCCGATGCCCATCGACGTGGCGACGCCGAAGACGGTGCCGACCAAGGCGAAAATGTCGATGACGTCGCCGGTCGCCCCGCGCACGCGCTTACCCAGCAGCGGGTAGAGCGCGGCCCTGATGGACAGCGGCATGCCCCAGCGGTAGGCGAAATACCCCATCGCCATGCCGAGAAGGGCATACATCGACCAGCCGGCCACCCCGTAGTGGAACATGGTCCAGACGACGGCGTCCTGCGCGGCTTCCGCCGATTCGGGTGCGGCGGTGGGAGGGTTGATGTATTGCGTGATCGGGCCGGTGACGGAGTAGAAGAGCATGTCGATGCCCACGCCGGCGGCGAAGAGCATGGCGACCCAGGTGAAGAGGTTGTACTGGGGGCGTGAGTGGTCGGGGCCGAGCCTGACGCTGCCTTCCTTGGAGAGGGCCACCCACAGGACGAAAAGAATGACGAGGGTGACAGTCAGGACGTAGAACCAGCCCAGGTTGGTGGCGATCCAGCCGACCATGGTGTGCATCGTGCCGGCCGCGTTGCCCGGGGCCATGATGGCCCAAATGGAGAAGGCCAGGACGATCACGGACGAGATGATGAAAACCCGCCAGTTGACCCGGGGGCCGCGGTTCTCGGTGAGTTCGGCGGGCCCCTTGCTCAGTTCCGTGCTGGATATGGGCGGGCGCTTGGCCTCGGAATCGGCATCGGCGGGCTTGCGCCGTTCCGCCACGCCGAAGCGACTGCGTTCGACGAGTGGTTTCAGCGCCTCATTGTTCGAGATGCTGTCGTCTTCGGCGTTAGCCATCGGATTCTCCTTCTCTCGCGGGCGGCGCCTGCCGCTTTTGTCAGCGGCACGTCGCCCAAAAAACCGTGGCGGTGAACAGCGTAGACCTCCCAAGCCTGTCCGTGCCCACCTGCGGGGGAGCAATTTTTCCGGGCCCCGCCTCCGTCTCCCCGCCCGGACGCCGCTGGGGACAAACCCGCGGCGCGGCTCCGCCATGCGGTGCTCCTGGCCGCGCGCTGCTGCCCGCCGTTGGTCGGCGGCCGGGCTGCTGCCCGTGGTCGTTCGGGTCCGTCTTCGGGCGCTGCCGGCTGGTTCCGGGCTGCGCTCCGGCAGGGGAGTAGGCCAAAAAAGTGGGACCCCGGCCTGAAACAGGCAAGGGTCCCACTAGTAGTTGCGGGGGTAGGATTTGAACCTACGACCTCCGGGTTGTGAACCCGGCGAGCTGCCGAACTGCTCCACCCTGCGGCGTTTCTGACTGTAGACCCCCCAGTGGCCAAATGGCGAATTTGGTGAGGAGCGTCACCGCACGCTCCGGGGAAACCTGTGATTCAAGTGCGACGGCGGCCGGGCCACGTCGGCCCGGTGGTTCGGGTCTTATCGCATGGCGCCCTGGGTCACCGGAGCACTCCCAGGGTGCCCCGCGGCCGGGGTGTGCGCACTGGGTACCTGCCGAGGTGGTGGGCCCTGCGTCAGGACCTCGGCGGAGGGGAACTGTCCCTTGTGCCGGACGAGGATCCGCATGGCCGCCACGATGATCGCCGACGCGGTTCCGGCGATCAGGTCCGTCATGGTGTCGAAGTTGGTGATCTGGGCTTCGGTGCCGAGCACGGCATCGGAGGCGAACTCCGCGATCTCCCACAGCAGGGCGACGAAACCGCTGAACGCGACGATCATCACCACTGCGAGCCAGGGCGGCATCGAAAACCCGTAACGGCGGCCGGTGATGCCCAGGGCAAAAACGATCCCGAGCGCGACGACGAACCCGGAGTAGAAGTGCACGACCGTGTCCCACGGTGTCCATATGGCGTAGAAACCCAGTTGGCTTCCCAGGTACGGGCCGCCGAGCAGCAGCACTGCGTAGAGCCCCTGTAGGCGTGCGGGGATCTCAACGTGCGCCCACCGCTCCACCAGCAGAACCGGGAACGAGGCCAGTAGCAGTGCGACGGGGATGACGGCTGCCGTGGGCTCGCCGCGCATGAGCGCGCTGAGTGCAGAGAATGCGAAGAGGGCTTCGGCCGCGATCAGTGGGGCGTGGCGCCTGAGCGTGCCGCTGGACGTCACCGTTTCTTGTATGTCGTTGCTTTCACTCATTCAGTCAACCTTCACAAAGTTCATGGGAGCGATTTGGGTGCGGTGCCGAAAGGCACGGCAGTGCCCTCCGGCGAGGACAGCAGTTTGAGAGCGCGGGACACCTCCCCGACGCGAGTGGAAGACGTCGCGGAAATCTCGGCCCGGGGGGTTGCTCTAGGGGTTGGGGGTTCTTTCCGGGTCGTGGGCCGGAGGAACGTCGGTGGGGGCTGACGCGGTGTTTTGGAAGAGCCGGGGCGTGGCGGCGGAGAGTTCGTTGGCGAAGCGGACCAGCATGGCTCCGAGGATTTCCCTGTCTTCCGGTGACCAGCTGGAGAGTATTTCATCGAACGCTGCCGCGCCGGCGGCGCCGATCTGCTGTTGCAGTTGAATACCGGCGGCGGATGTCTGTAGGAGGGTTGCCCGCCGGTCGGCGGGGTCCGGCCGGCGGTCGATCAATTCCCTGGCTTCGAGGCGGCGGATTTGCGGGGTCATGGTGGATTTGTTCACTCCCCACTGCGCGGCCAGGTCGGATAGCCGCATCGGGCCGCTCCTGGTCAGGTGTTCCAGCAGTGCCGTGTCGGTGGGCGAGAGGTCCTCCGCTTCGGGGCCGAAGACGTATCGGCGGATCTTTTTCCTGCTGGCCCATTGGAGCAGCAAGGCGAAGCCGTGGCGGACCTGCACCCCTGGTGTGGGCTGCTCACCGCCGGTCTCATTGCCTCTGGAAAAATCTGACATGAAACCAACCTAGCAAAATCGGTTCGGTTCGCCTAACCGAACTGTTTTTCGTTAGGCTGGGGCTGCGTGGTCCTGAGCAGGAAACTCCAAGCACTCCAGCCCCAGTATCTGTCCGGGCCCGTCGCGCAACCCGACTGGACAGGCTCCGCGCCGGATCTGCACCATCGAAAATATGGATGATTATCTCTACCTGATCCAGCCGGCGACAGTAGTTCTGATCGCCGTTGCCTCAGCACTGGTGATCACCGCGCTCTTGCGGGTTGCAGTGAACCAGCTCTTCCGGCGTGTGCCGAACATCCGGGATGTCTCGGCCCGCGGGCGCAGCCCCTTCCGGGTGGCGCTGGCCGTCGTCGGAATCCGGGTGGGATTGCGTATCACTTCCGCCGATGAGCCGTGGCACACCGCCGTGGACTTCGTCCTGATCGTGGTGCTCATAGCTGCGCTGGCCTGGTTCGCCGTCGTCGTACTCCTGGTCATTGAGGCGGCCATCCTGGCCAAGTACCGCACGGACACCAAGGACAACCGACGACTGCGCCGGCTCAAGACGCAGGTGATCCTGGGGCGCCGTGTGGCAGTGGCGCTGATCGTGACGATCGCGGTCGCCTGTGTGCTGTTAACCATTCCCCAGGTCCGAGCCCTCGGTGCCGGTATCCTGGCCTCCGCCGGCGTCCTGTCCGTGGTCGCCGGCCTCGCGGTGCAGAGCTCCCTGACCAACGTCTTTGCCGGCATGCAGCTGGCCTTCACGGATGCCATCAGAGTGGATGACGTCGTCGTGGTCGAGAACCAATGGGGCACGGTGGAGGAGATCACGATGACGTACGTGGTGGTCCACATTTGGGATGACCGGCGGCTGATCCTGCCCTCCACCTACTTCACCAGCACCCCCTTCGAGAACTGGACCCGCCGGACCGCCGCCCTGCTGGGAACGGTGGAGCTGGACGTGGACTGGCGGGTTCCCCTGGACGAGCTGCGCGAGCACCTCAAGGCCGTGGTGGAGGCGGCCGAGATCTGGGACGGACGCACCGCCATCCTGCAGGTCACCGACGCCGTCAACTCGCTGGTCCGCGTGCGCATCCTGGTCAGTGCCGTGGACAGCGGCACGCTGTTCGACCTTCGCTGCCTCGTGCGGGAATCCATGGTTACCTTCCTGCAGCGCGAATACCCGCAGGCGCTGCCCCGGCAGCGGTGGGAAGCCGTCGGCCCGGTGAACAGTGGCGAGACCTCCGTCGCTGGCCGCCGTCGTCCCGCGGCCGCGGCGATGACCGGCGCAGGCGACTCCCAGCTGTTCACCGGCTCCATCGACGCCATCGAGCGCAACCAGGCGTTCACCGGTCCCGGCGACGAGGTCTACGAGGAACGCGAGCGAAAGGCTAACCAGGGCGGGTAGGCACGCATCCTCGTGGCGGCTCCTGGGGGGGTGCGTCGGGTTTGTACGGCGCTGGGGCTCCACTCGGCTGTGTCTGCGCACGTCCGCGGCGCCCCGACTGAAGCCGTCCGCGCTTCTTGCAGGCCGCGACCACCTCATCCATCGGTGGTGAAAAGCCCGAAGAACTTCCAGGTGGTTTTCGACACCGGGAGTGCCACTGCAACCAGCAGAACCAGCATCAGCTCAACGATGAGCCACGTCGGGACGCGGCACCTTGGCGACCAAACCGTCGTCGACCATGGGCCCTCGGCGCAAGCGCGGCCAAGGACCTGACTGGGAGGAGTCTCTGAACGCCCCCTAGTTTCCGAATGGTATCCAACCAAAAAGAAAGGCCCTCCGACCGGGATAAATTCCTAGTCAGAGGGCCTTCATTCGGTGCGGGGGTAGGATTTGAACCTACGACCTCCGGGTTCGGATCAGTTCAATCCTAACAGGCCGGTAACGAAGGGTATTTCCCCTAGTCAGCGCCGAGTTACAGGCACGCCAGAGCGTTCAGACCGGAGGTCCGTCGATGACTGGGATCAACTCAGTGGGTGAACAGCGTTCTGGATTGTTTCAGCGCTTTCGTGCCCAGCCTTGTCCCTGGCCACACGACGCCGCTGATAGGGGACGCTGTCTCCTCGCCGATGACGGTGATAGAACCGGTGTAACCCTCCTTCCGCAGGGACTCCACGACCCGGATGCCGGCCTGGCCGTTGCCGACAATTACGATGCGGCCGGCATTCAGGCGTGTGGGCGTGTCATCCGCGTCAGATCTGGCTTTCCGGCACGTCGACTTCAATTGCTTCCAAGCCGTCTCCCACGATGATTTGGCAGCCCAGGCGGGAGCGGTGGGTGCGTTCTGCGGCGGTGCAGTCGAGCATTTCGTCCTCGTCGGCGCTGACTTCAGGCAGTCCTTCCAGATGATCTTCGCGGACGTAGACGTGGCAGGTGGCGCACATCGCCTGGCCGCCGCATTCTCCGACGATCCCCGCGACGCCGTTTTGGACTGCGGCGCGCATCAGGTTGGTCCCTGCTTCTACATCGAGGACATCGCCGGTGCCGCCGCTGTGGTTGTAGGTCACTTTTGGCATTTCGTACACTCCTTCAACGGCCATGCCGCCCAGGGGCATGGCCTAAATGGTGATCGGCTGTTTTGGTCGTGTTCAGTCCCATAGGACGGGTAGGTGCAGAATTCCGCGGAACACGTAGCCTCCGTCGACGGCCGGGTCTTCGGGGCTGAGGCGAAGATTTGGCAGCTCCTTAAAGAGTCCCGGGAGCGCCACGCCGACTACGGAGGAGCGGGCTACCACGAACCGGCGCAGAAGTGGACGCCGCCGCCAAAAGCCAGATGTGGTTTCTTAGGCCTGTTGATGTCGTATATCTCGGGGTTTTCGAAGACCGCGGGATCCCGGTTGGCGGCGCCGACTACGACGCCGAGGCGCGCACCCTTGGGCACGAAGACGCCTTCGAGCGTGGTGTCCTGCGTGGCCTCGCGCGGGTACATGCTGTGGGAGCCACCCAGCGGACCGATTCTTCGAAGGCATCCGACCAGCGGCTGTCTGCCAGCACCTGGGCGAGCTGCTCCGGGTTGGACAGGAGGGCCCAAAGTGGTGGTGCCGATGGCGCGTCGCGCGGTTCGTTGAGGCCACCGCCGAGGGTGATGTTGATGTTTGCGCGGATGGACTCGATGGGGAACGGCATGCTGGTGAATTGGGAGAGCATGCTGGCGTCCGGCTTCTCACGCAGGCAACCGGTGGGTCCGCCGGTCGTCTCTACATTGAGGCGGGTGCAGCAGGCCAGCTCGGCCCGACCGCGACCAAGGTTGAGGTGCCGACATCCGTGGCGATCTTCCCGAAGGAGCTGTACCGGTCAACCCGGCGCTTGGCCGAACACCACTTCATCGTGGTCCGGTGGACTCCCCAGGAAAAAGGCGGGCACTTCCCGGCGTCGGAGCAACCCGACGCGCTCGTCGCCGACCTCCGGGTGGCGCTAAAGAGATCGTCACCACTACAGCGTGACAGCGAACCTCTCGCACGAGCCTTGAGGGTTGGTATCTCGCTCAGCCCCCGAGCGATCCGCCGATAGAACGAGCGCCGTCTGTGAGAACTGCCGCGAAGTGCTCTACGTCCTCAGGTGCAAGACGCGACGGGGGCGCAGCGACCGCGAGGGCGGCACGGACTCGTCCGGTTACGTCGTGAATGGCTACGGCAACCGAGTGAACGTCTGCCTCGCTCTCGCCGAAGTTTGCTGCATAACCGCGCTCCCGGATCGTCTCTAGCGCTGCTTCGAGGTCCTTTCGCGTCTTGAGGGTGGAGTCCGTCAAATTACGCAGCTTCCCCGTCGGGTAGAGGCTGTGGAGAGTCGCCGTATCCAATTCCGCGAGCATCGCTTTGCCAGCGGCAGTCGAGTGAGCGGGCATGATCATCCCTGTCCTCTTGCCGACACGGACTGACCGAGTGCTTTCGATCGAGTCGATGAAGAAGATGTCGGAACCTCGAAGCTCGGCAAGGTGGACCGTCTCGTTGAGGCTACTGAGAACGTGCTCCATTACCGGCTGCGCAATCGTGCGCAGGTCTACCTGCTGCACTACGGCCAGGGACATACGGATTAGTTCGGGCCCAGCAACATAGGCTTTGGTCTCGGGATTCTGGCTCACGAATCCGCGATATTGCAACATCTGCACCATCCGATGTGCCGTAGACCGAGCTACTCCCAGCGTGCGGCTAGCGTCTGCGATGCGCACGCTCTTGTGCTCGCTAAAAAGGCTGAGTAGTCGCAGGGCGTTGTCGACTGAACCGATGGGGTAGCTGGGTAGCTCCCCCTCGGGCAGGCTCGCCGTCTCGCGCGCGGCTTTCGGCACGGTATCTCCTTGTATCTGCGGGCTTGACATAGTGCTGTCCCCCATTTTCATTCATTGGTGGACTCATCGTCGACTCCACTCAGGGTACTGGTGAACTAGCGCGCGAGCACGCCCCCGTCTACGGGTAGAGCCACACCGGTGATGTAACTCGCATCCTGACTCGCTAGGAATGCTACGACGCCAGCAATCTCATCCGGTTGACCGGCGCGGCCCAGCGGAATCTTCGAGGTAGAGGTTTCTTTCTCTTGCTCAAAGCTGGTGTCCGGCTTTGCCCCGAGGAACGAGGGCAGCATGGGCGTGTCGAAGAGCCCGGGGCACACTGCGTTCACCCGGATACCGTCAGGCGCGCCGGTGAGGGCCATGGCCTTCACGAACGGAATGAGGGAGCCCTTAGTAAGGGAGTACAGCGGGCTGAAGCGCGACCCGACAATGCCGGAAACCGACGAGGTGATGGTGATGGACTTGCTCCCGGTCGACCGTTTGAGGAGTGGCATTGCGAGGGTTGTCGTGTAGAACGCACTCTTGGTGTTCACCGTTGTGATGCGGTCGAAGGTTTCTTCATCGACTTCAATGCCCGCGGGGCCGGGGATGCCGACCTGGTGGTGAACGATGTCGACGCGCCCGTGGGTCGCATCCAGCATGCTGTAAAACTTCTCCACGCCGTCCACGTCGGAGGCGTCGAGAGCGTACGGGGTTGCCGTGTGGCCCTCAGCGGTAATCTCACCGGCCACACGTTCGGCGGACTCGGCATTGAGGTCCACTACGTAAGCGTGCGCGCCGTCGCTTGCAAGCCGATGGCTGATGGATCGTCCCATGCCCGAGCCGCCGCCGATTACTGCCGCGATCTGTCCGTCGAATCTGCCCATGTGTCTATGTCTGCCTTTGCTTGCTGGTATTTGAAATCGTGGGTCACGTTATTTGTTCGACCGTGAGCCTGTTCTTCTCGGTGACGAGGCGTCCCCAGTGGAGCCCTGGGAAGTGGGCTGCAGCAAAGGGCAGGTCTTCGTCTTGAATTTTGCGGCGGATGCGCTCAATTGAGGCAATCGCATCCTGGTGATCCGCGTGGTTCCTGAAGTCCCAGTTCTCTTCGAAGAGTTCGGGCTGGGAGTGCACGAGATCCCCCAACAGGAGCCCGCTCTCAACTCCGGAGGTCAGCTGGAAGACGACGGACCCCGGAGTGTGGCCTTTGGCGTCGAGCGAGGTGATGCCTGGAAGCACTTCGTCATCGCCCGTGAAAAACTCCATGCGATCGGCGAGGGGGTTCATCTTGGCGTAGGCGGAGTCCGTCTCGACGTTGATGTACCTGACCTCGAAGGCCGGTGGCTCATAGTCCGCCGTGACGTAGTGATTCCAGTCGCGCCGGTCGCAGTGATAGGTGGCGTTCGGGAAGAACGGCATGCCGTCGAAGCTCGCCCAGCCGATGTGGTCGAAGTGGAGGTGCGAGAAAATCACGTCCGTGATGTCGGACGGCTGAACGTTCAGTGCGATGAGGGACGAGCGCAGTCCACCGCCGCTGAGGGGTCGCATTGCGTCGGGCCCGATGCCAGCGTCGACAAGCACGGTGCGGTCGCCTGTCCGGACCAGGTAGCCGCCGAGAGTGTTGAGGACGTGGTCGCCGCAGAGGAAGTGGCGGTGCGGTTCCCAATCCTCCTCTGTCACGTTTGTGTAGGCACCCGTCGGGGAAGAAAGGATTTCTCCGTCGATGAGCGGGTCGATGCGCATGTCGCCGATGAACATTTCCATGATCCGGACATCGTAACTCGGTTCTGCCTCTCGGAACAAGTCCCCTGCCCGAAGTCGGGTGCCCTAGGACGTCGTTGCATCTTGACGTCCCACGCAGCTATCGGCGATAGTGTTCTGAATAGAAGATTGCTGTTCCGCTAGTTACGCGCCCACAGAAATGAGACGCCGATGTCACTGACTCCCGAACAGATTACCGACTTAGTCGACAACTACCTCGAGACGCTGGGAAAGAACGATGCGGACGCTATGGCAGCCCTGTACGCTGAGAACGGCTCCATCGAAGACCCGATGGGTTCCGAGCTAAAGACCGGCGCAGCCATCCGCGAGTTCTACTCGCGCCCGCGAAACTTTAAGTTCATCGAGCGACTCGGCGTCGTTGCGGTCACCGGCCTCTACGCAGGCTTCCAATTCCACATCGAGCTGCAGATGGAAGACAAGTCCGTGCACGTCTACATCCACGAGATCATGCAGTTCGACGAGAACGGCAAGATCGTGACGATGCGCGCCGTGCCCGACTTCACCCTGCGCGACCAGGTTGCAAAGGTATTTCCCGACTCCGAGGTGAACTAGCAATGACCCGCACCGATGGGATGGCGATAGCCGCCTTCGTGTCCACGGCGATGACGAAAACGCAGATGGGGGCCTGGACGCACGCTTCGACGGACACGCGCACCCTGAGCGCTCAGTACTACATCTCGCTCGTGCAGATGTTAGAGCGCAACGGCTTCGACTTCATTTTCTTTGACGACCGGCTCGCTACCCCATCGGCGTATCAGGGCAGCCACAAAGCCTCGGTTGAACGCGGAGCTAAGCCGATCAAGTTGGATCTCTTGATCATGCTGGGGATGCTGAGCGCCCAGACATCCACAATCGGACTCGGCGGAACATACTCCACCACATATTCGATGCCGTACGCGGTGGCTCGAGCTTTCGCTACCTTGGATCATCTCTCAGAGGGGCGCGCCCTTTGGAACGTGGTGACGTCGCGAAACTCCGATGAGGCGGCCAACTTTGGTGTCGACTTCAAGGCTGCTGAGGACCGCTATGCACGCGCTCACGAACATCTCGAAGTGGTCACTCGTCTGTGGGAATCGTGGGGTCCGGATGCGCTCAAGCTTGACAAGCTGAGCGGCGAGTTCGCAGACCCGGACGCGGTGCATCGCATTGACTATCAGGGCGAGTTCTTCTCGTCGGATGGCCCCCTATCCGTGCCTCGACCTCCGCAAGGGTGGCCGACACTTCTGCAAGCGGGTCAATCTCAAACCGGCCAGGAGTTTGCAGCGCGGTGGGCTGATCTAATCTTCACCAGTCAATACGACATGTCCGTGGCGCAAGAGCACTACCGAGGCCAAAAGGCCCTCATGACCGCCGCCGGGCGCGAGGCCACTCGCACCCGCATCATGCCCGCCATCCTGCCGATCGTGGGAGAAACCGACGAGATAGCGAAGGCCAAGGAAGCCTATTTCAACAGCCTCTTGGACCCCATCGAATCCCTGGTCTACCTATCTGAGCAGGCCAACTTCGACTTCGGTTCTCTGCCGCTGGACGAACCGCTGACGGACGAACTTCTGGCTTCTGTCAGAGGCGTGCGCGGATCAGTACTTGGCTACATTAAGGCGGCGCGGAAGGACTTCGGAGGCGAAGCGACTCTTCGAGACATCGCTATCTCGAAGGCTCAGAAAAGTGGTACGCGATTCGTAGGTAGCGCCGAGACAGTGGCTGATCAGCTGGAGGAATGGTTCCAGTCCGAAGCGTGTGATGGCTTCGTGATCACTGCTGCTACTTCTCCTGGGTCGTTTGAGGACTTCGCGCGCCTTGTTGTGCCGGAGTTGCGCCGTCGCGGCATCACGCTGAACTCGGCCGACCGTGAGGGCACGTTCCGCGAACGCATGGGTCTGGAGACGCGCGTCACCAGCTAAGTAAATCCCGCATCAGGCGATAATCTCTGTTGCAGAGTTGCTAGAACCAATGAGCCGAGGGGATCGTGCATCCCCTCGGCTCATTCGTTCTGTGCGGCCCCATGGCGAGCCGGCTGTACTTAGATAGCAAGTTGTTGACACCTGCTGACGGGTGGTTGTCCCCCGAGGGCGCTGTGAGCGCGGTGGTTATTGTAGAAGTTTGGCCACCCGGTGAGGCCGGTAGGCCCAACCTTCCTGAAGCGCGCGGTTGAAGCGTTCTGCCTTGCCGTTCTGCCACGGATGCCTGGGTTTAATAATCTTGTGCTTGCGCCTAGGTTCTTAGGGACGGAATGTAAGTTGCGAGAGCGCCGATAAGCCAGCGCGTTATCGGTCATGACACTTTCCATCGGTGCTCCGTGCCTTGCCTTGAAGGCCAGGGCCCGGGGCAGGAAAGCGGCGCAGGTAGCGCCTTTCTCATCAGTCAGGACCTCGGCATAGGCCGGCCGGGAATGATCGTCAACGGCCACATGCATGTAGCGAAACCGATGCCGCGCCCGCACACTGACTCGCTGCGTCCGTGGGCACACCACCCGCCGCCGGCGGGGATACTACCAAGTTTTTTCACGCCCACGTGCAGCAGTTCACCGGCGGCTTCGCGTTCGTACCGGTGTTTCGTGGCCCGACCGGCGCGGATCCTCACCTTGGTGACCGGGTCCAGCTCCCAAAGCCTGGGCATGTCTGCCCGGGCAAGGATCCGCGAGACAGTGCGCGGATGCACGCCGCAGCGCATGCCCAGTTCGAGTAGGCCTTCACGGTGCTCGGCACGTTGCCTGAGCACGTCCGCGACGAGCTTTTCCTCCGTAGCTTGCGGGCACGAGCGGGGCTTGGAGGAGCGGTCTTCCAGCCCGTCCCAGCCATGCTCCCGGTAGCGGTTGAACCACCGGTAGGCACAGGTGCGGGAGACGCCCATCTCCTTAGCCACGTGTGCTGCCGGCCGGCCGGACAAAATACGCTCAACGAGTATCCGCCTACCGGCAAGGGCTAGACGGGAGTTACCGTGGACCATGAAGACCTCGTAGATTCACTTGGCAGTTGTGGTAACCACCAACCTAAGAGGTTTTCACCCTCTCACCCTGTAACCAACGTGCTGTCTCAGTACGGCTCAAGCCCCGCGCCCAAGTGGCTTTCGAGGTCGCGGAAATGCCGTTCCGCTGCGGCTTCGTCGTACACCGGGGTGTCGCTCATGCTGTACCCGTGCGGGGCACCGGCGTATACCTCCTGTGACAGGGGCACCCCGGAGGTCTCGCACACGCGGCTGATCTCGGTCATCCCCGACGGTGTCATCGACGGGTCCTCGTCTGCGTGCCGGAACATCAGCCGTGCCCGAGCGTCGGCCAGGCTCAGGTGCGGACTGTCTGCCTCTTCGGTGACAAGTCCCCCGCCGTGGAACCCAGCCATAGCATCCACCACCTCGGGGTGGTCGCCAGCGGCCCGCATCGCGATACGAACCCCCATGCAGTAGCCGAGCGTCGCGATGGTCTGCGAGCCGCTGTGCTCTTGCAGCGCCTTGATGTAGAGGCGGGTATCCGCGCGCGACAGGTCACTTGTCAGGGCTTGCATCCGCGGGACTGCTTCCGCGAAGTACGCTTCGCGGGCGCCGGGCGCGTGGAGGTCACCCGACGGTGAGGTCTCTTTCATATCGCCGGACCGGTAGAAGATGTTTGGTGCCAGCACCGTGTATCCCCACGAGGCTATGCGATCCGCTATCTGCCAGATTCTTGGGCGCAACCCGATCGCATCCATGTATAGGAGCACTGCACCGCGGCTGGTGCCGGCATCGGGTGTAGCGAGCCACGCTTCGGCGAAGCCATCGGATGCTTGAACGGTAGTGAGTGTCATCAGTTCTATTCCTTACGTGGTTCAGTAGCGCGTTTCGCGCAGGCGGGTAATGGCCAAGCTCGAGATTTTCCATTCGCCGTCTATCTTTTGGTAGGTCTCGTGATAGTGGCCATGCCCGTTCACCCGCCTGATCGGCGTTCCCCGAACGATATGACCCTCGGGGAACTCAAGGATGTCCTCCATTGCCCATATGCCCCTCGCCTCAGTCGGCGACTCGAACGAGACCTCCGGCATGTGACCGTGGTGCACAGAACGATCAGACTTGAGAAGCGACTCGATGTACTCGCGGAAGTTCCGGCCGCCGGTATACGCCATCAGCACGCCGAGCAGGACTATTCCACGGGTCATCGGTCGATCCCGGTGGAAGCACGACGGCCGCGACACTGACGTCGCACACGGCGTCAGGGGTAAAGAGGGTTTCGAGCTCGTCCCATTGCCGCGTATCCATAAACCTGAAGTAATTTGCTTTCAGATTCTTGATTTCCTCTATCGCGAGGAGACGTTTCAAATTGTCCATAGACAGGACCTCATATCTTTTCGAATTCTTGTGCTGATGCGGCGCCTCCTTGCGCCTCAATACAGCGAAAGGCCCCCAGTCTCGTTCCGAGGCATATTGCCTCTGGCTGGGGGCCTTTTTCTGCATAGTGTTAGATCAGGCGTGCTCGTGCTCTGCGTTGAACTTTTCGATGAAGACCTTCTGCGCGTCGGCGGTTTCCTGCGCGTTAAAGTTTCCACCTTCGATGACCTCGTCGTAGGAGGTAATCAGACTCTTGCTGGCGCCGGTGAAGTGCGGGATAACCTCCTGCGCGAACAGTTCGAAGCTGTGCATACGAGCACGGAACCGGGCGAAGTCCGCATCCTGGATAAGGAAGCTTCCGAAGCCCCCGCCCGACTTCTCGATGAGGCGCTCGATTTGGGCGATGGCCTGGTCCGGCGTACCAACGACGAAGTTGCCGGACGCGATCATGCGGTCCAGGAGGGCGTCGAAGTCGCTCAGGTCCTGCGCCGGCGCCGGGTTGACGCGCGTGCCGTAGTCGACAAACCACTGCAGGCCGTACTTCAGGTCTTCGCGAGCCTGCTCGTAGCTGTCGGCGAGGTGGACCTTGCCGACCATGCGCCAGTCCTTGCGCGACACGGTGTGTCCGTGCGCCGCAGCCTCTTCTTCGACGATCGACCAGTGACCTGCGAGACGCTCGATACCGGCGGGGTCGGTTGCGGCAACGGACAGGAGACCGGTACCGAACTTGCCAGCGACCTGGGGGCCGGAAGGCGACATAACGCTGACCACCGCGACGTCAATGTCGGAATAGGGGCGGATCTGGAGCTTTGCGTCGACGAGTTCGAACCAGTCCGTCTTCATGTTGACGGTCTCGCCGCGGAACAGCTGAAGGATGGCGTCAAGCGCGTCCTGCAGGCGCGGACGGCTGTCGCGCAGGTCGCGTCCGATCATGCGTGCGTCCGTGGCCATCTGGCCGGGGCCCACGCCGAACATGACGCGGCCGCGGGTGAGGTGGTCCAGAGTGGTGATGCGCTCGGCGACCATGAAAGGGTTGTGGAGCGGGAGCGTCTGCACACCCGTGCCGAGCTTGATGTGTTTGGTGCGCTCAGCGGCAACAGCGATCACGAGTTCCGGTGCGCCGATGTTCTCGACGCCACCGGAGTGGTGCTCGCCGATCCATGCTTCGTCATAACCGAGGCGGTCCAGGTGCTGAATCAGTTCGATGTCCTGCTCGAACGAGACAGTGGGGTTGAGCGTCGGCTTGTGGTACGGCGCGGTGAAGATGCCGAACTTGAGTCGATCCGGGTCAGTGAACTTCATTTGTTCCCTCGTCTACATACGTATTTGGATTAGATGTTCCTCGCACCGGGTAGGCGACAGGAATTTCACATTTCTATAAAGAATGATCTTCCTCACAGCGGAACACAAGAAGGCTACGGGATTGTTTCAGGTCCGTCAAGCAAATCAATACCCTCCCAAGGAGTGTTCAGGATGCAGGCGAACGCTTCTGATATGGATCGCTGGGCGTTCCTAACGAGGCCTCGTTGGGCTTCGTGAGGAACGCTACCGCATCCTCTAGCGCGCTCCTCGGGCTGTCCTGTACTGTATGTCGGAACCGCATTCTTCATATGGCCTTAACTTGGTACGAAAGAGGTAAACGTGTCTAACAATGACGTTCAGAACATGACTGCTGAGCAGGGCGCAACGGCTGAGGTAGAGCTGCTGCCCAAGTGGCCATTCCCCCGCGAAAGCCCACTAAATCCGCCCAAGTGGGGCCTTGACGCGCTCGAGTCCGGCGAGATGCCTCGCATGCAGGTTTGGGACGACGTCCCCGTATGGGTCGTCACGAAGTATGAGGACGTGCGTCGGACGCTGGCGAACAAGAACCTCTCATCCGACATGAACCGACCCGGCTTCCCCATCACCAGTGCAACTCAGGCGGCAACGCGAGGCGGACGTACGTCGCTGACCCGGATGGACCCGCCCCGCCACACGGCCATCCGGAAGATCCTTGTTAAGGACTTCATGCCGGTGCACATTGAAAAGCTTCGTCCCAGGATCGAGGCGCTTGTCGATGGATTTCTAGACGAAATGGAAGGCAAGGGAGAGGTTGATCTTCTCGCCGAGTTCGGTAAGAAGATACCAACTACGGTCACGCTGGAGTTCCTCGGCCTCCCTGAGGAGGATGGGCCGTACATGAACGCGCGAGCTGCCAGTGCCCTCAGCCACACCGCAGACCCGGTGGATGCGCGACGGGACAGCATGGAAATGCTCGAGTATTTCTCGCGCAAGATCGACGAAGAAGACGCCAACCCCAGCGATGGGCTGATGGGGCGCATCGTCAAAGACAGCCTCCGCACTGGGGAAATCTCCAAGGAGGATCTGCAGCACCTGCTGGTCCTGCTTGTGCTCGCTGGATTCGACTCGACGGCGAGTGTGATCGCCATGGGAACGGGTTTGCTACTGGAGAACCCGGAGCAGCTTGAGTGGGTCACCCAAGATCCTGAGCGCTGGCCAGCTGCTGTTGAGGAAATCCTGCGCTACACGAGCGTGAACCAGACCGTCCACTTCCGCCAGGCCACTGCCGACATCGAGGTCGGTGGCAAGGTCATCAAGGAAGGGGAAGGTCTGCTGTTGTGGTCCGCGATCGCCAACCGTGACCCCAAGGTTTACGCAAATCCTCACAAGTTAGACCTGAAACGGGGTGGCAAGAACCAGCTTGCGTTGGGATTCGGAATCCACCAGTGCCTCGGACAGGGGCTGGCGCGACTCGAGTTGCAGATCGCATTCCGCCGTCTCTTCGAGGCATACCCCGACATGAAGCTCGCGGTTCCTTTCGAGGACTTGACCTTCTTGAACGCGATGATCTACGGGCCGACCTCGCTCCCAGTCACGCTGGGTCAAAGAGCAAAATAGCACTTCGGATGCGGGCGCAGGTCGAAACCACCGGAATGACGTGGGCAGTCAAGTCGACTTTCACTAAATATGTTCGGCGAAGCGGGGGAGAAGTAGAGTTGGCCGAAGGCAGCGGAGTTCTGCCGAACGGCCAGTTCTACTTTTCCGTCGCGGAGGCAACGGACTTTAGCGCTTCTGACTTACGCGGGCCCCTTCGCCTAACCGGGCAGGTGCGCTTCAGCGCCCACATGGGCTTCTTGGACGTCATAGTAAAAGACCCGTGGCTGGTGCTCGACGAGAACGGAGAGGGAACGCTCACCATCGCAGGAGTGGACGGCGCGCCGGACCGTCTCTTGCTGGCCGAGCTAAGCGGTGCTCTGGCGGCGCCAGCACCTGAGGGCGTCACGGGGTTTGTGGTTCCCCAGGTTACGCTCGCACCGGCCGCCGTGGACTTTTTTGGCGGCGTGTACGCGCCGGGCACGTTGTTCGATCCCCTACATGTCCGCGTATAGCCGACGCAGCTATTAGAAACGGGGCCCTGTTCGAGTTGAACGAACAGGGCCCCGTTTTTTGTACAAGCGGGGGGAATTTACCGGGTGGTCCAGCCTCCGTCGATAACCAGCTCTTCGCCTGTCACATACTTGGACTCCCTCGAAGCCAGGTAGAGCATGCCGTAAGCAATGTCAGATGCCTCACCCAAATGCGGGGGGAGCGGAACCATCTCGACGAGGCGAGCCTCGATCTCTTCCCGGGTCCCACGGGCCATTGCCGTGTAAACGGCTCCCGGGTGGATGGAGTTTACGCGGATGTTGTCTTTGGCAAACCACTGCGCAGCGTGCTTCGTAAGTGACCGAACCCCGCCCTTCGAAGCGCTGTAAGCCGCGCTTCCTCCGTCGGAGGGCCCGCCGACGATCGCTGCTATCGAAGACACGTTCACGATGGAACCGCCGCCACGCTTCTGCATCTCCGGGATGACAGCTCTCATGCCGAGCCAAGTCCCCGTTAGGTTCACCGAGAGTACGAAGTTCCAGTCGTCCATCGTTGAGTCGACGACACCCTTGAATCGCTGAACTCCGGCGTTGTTGACGAGTACATCAACGTGCCCAAACTTCTCGACCGCGAACTCTACGCCGGCAGCCCAATCGTCCTCCGAGGAAACATCAAGCTTTACCGGCGCTACCCGGCCTTCGACTCCGCTAAAAGCCTCTATTTCGCGCTCGAGCGCCTCAAGGTTGACATCGGCAGCGACAATATTTCCGCCTTCTTCGGCGAACAGTTGGGCTGCAGCCAGCCCCATCCCGCTTGCTGCTCCCGTGATGATGGCAACTTTGCCGTCCATGCGTCCCATGTGGGTTCCTTTCTAGTTTGATGCGAAGTTTGGTACGGGTCCGAGTGAACGGCCGAACTTCACTCGCCCCTGGGAGTCGATGAGAAGCGCGCTGAGTTCACCGTCTCGGAACGGGGTGTCTGTCTTAAGTGGAACCGCGACTTTTTGGTGGTTCCACGCCGTCACGTCCAGGGTCATTTCAAGGAGCTCTTCCTCTGAGAACTCATTTCGGAGGCCTGCGAGGAGCTCGTCGTCGAGTTGCTCTTGCGGGTCGATCATGTGAGCGTCTGCGTAGCGAAGAGCTAACCGCTCGCGCTCAGTGAGCCATTCGAGCTCGTTGTTGCGGACCGCCGCGACCAACTCCGGCTCTGCGATCACTGCGTCGTTTTCCATGACGCGCACAGTCATACACATGCGGCAGGTGTGGTAGAACGCGCCGCGGAGTCGCGTGACCTCGGCTGTCCGTGAGTCGAGATTGACGAGCTTGAGTGCCTTGTCATGCCACACCATGCCGGCCTTCTGCAGACCCATTAAAGGCAGCTCAGGAGCAGAAACTGGTAGTCCCGGCTTCGTACCGAACAGTTTGCTGTGGGTGATGTGAAGGCGGGTCAGTTGGTCCGTTACATAGATGGCTTCCAGCACATCGCGGATGCGATCGGCGCCGAATGCCTCGCGAACGGGGTCGAGCAAGTTGTCATCAAGTTCCGGTACGTAGTCCACGAACTGATCGATCACCGCGCCGAGGTGCTCCCCACCGGGGACGGCGCGGCCGTCTTCTGCATAGTCGCTATCGGTAAGCAAGTTGAGTATTCGAGCATGAATGAAATGCACAACTTCTGGTGTGAACTCATTCCTCACGGCGGCCCATGCCTGGTGCAAAATTTCGAAGACCTCAGAAGAACGTTCGGCCATTTTTCCCGGGTCGCTCGCCAGCACGGGAGGCACTGTGGGCGGAGCTTGAATGGCACCGGAAAGGTCGATTCGCATTGCTTTCCTAACGTCATTGTTCTCGCATGGACCGCTGCAGGAAGCGGCCACGTCGCTGCGTCATTATTCTAGCAGAACGTAGTTCTTGACCGTAGACTCTCCGTGTGCTGATATGGACCGACCCGCGCCTACGGTTTCGAGAGGCTTGTAACGCCGTACGTATTACGCGGTTCTCCAAATCCCGAACCATTCTCAAAGAGGAGAAACATGTTCACAACAACCAGCCGCGCAAAGCGGACAAGCGCGGCCGTCCTGGCCATCGCTGGCGTCGGCGCCATTCTTGCCGGGTGCGCTTCCGCAGGTGCAAATGATGCAGGGTCGTCCGGTGAAGGTCTTGACGCGATGGAGCCGGTCGTCCTCACGTTCGCAGACCTACAGCCTCTGGGTGGATTCGCTGCCAACGCCGCGGAAAAGTACTTCGAAGTAGTAGAAGAGCGAACGGACGGCAAAGTAACTTTTGAGCCGTACTGGGCGGGGTCATTGTTCCCAGCCACGGAGGCGCTCGACAGCGTCTCGAACGGCGTCGCAGACATCGCGTTCTACTCGACCAGCTTCTCCCCGCAGGATATTCCGCTCGGCGCGTGGCTGCTCCAGGCCGGAAACCTTGCCGATAAGTCGTTTCCCCAGGGCATCCTGGAGAGCTACGGCGCTACGACGGCACTCAACCGGCAGAACGAGACGCTCCAGGAAGAATATGCCTCGCATGGCGTCATGCCTCTTTACATGGCCGGCTCGCAGTACTTCGACATGCTGTGCACGTCCGACGTTTCGACGCTTGACAAGGCGGCTGGCAAGGTGACACGCACCAACAGCAGTAACTCGGCCGCCGAGGTCGAGGCTCTGGGAATGACGTCCATGTTCGCGCAGGCAACCGAGCTCTACGAGGGCATGCAGCGCGGCATCATGGATTGCGTTTCCGTCTCAGCCCCCTACTACTCCGACACCGGCCTGTATGAGGTTGGCAAGTTCTACGTGCCAGCGACCCTCAACGCAACGCCCGGCGCCGGTTACATCATGAACACCGAGCGGTTCGAGTCGCTCCCCGCCGAGGTTCAGGAGATCCTCATCGATGCGACGGTGGACTGGCAGGTCGAGTACGCCAAGCAGGTACTTCAGCAGTACGCCGAGGCGATCGAAAACATCGACAGCATGGACGTAGAGATTGTTGACGCGTCGGAGCTAAATGAGGTTCTTACCGAGTTCCAAGACGCTCGCTTCGCGAAGATGGCGGATAGTGCGCCGGTCGACGCCGCAGAGGCTCAGGAAATCCTCGATCAGTTCTCCGAGCTGACTGAAGAGTGGAAGCAGATCGTTGTCGAAGAAATGGACCTTCCCCTGACGGGCACCAGCGTCGAGCAGGTGCGTGCCTCTTACAGCGCCCCGCACGACAAAATCGACTGGGACACTTTCGCAGAGGCGCTCCGCGCGACCCTTCCGAAATAAGGGGTTACGCTCCCATCAGTTGGGGCTCTTGGCCGGAAATCCTCGGTCAGGAGCCCCGAACTGATCAAACACAAAACCGATACGAAAGGTATCAACATGACCGAAAGCAGCGTCGCTGTCGGCGAACGTTCTGCGGCGCCGTGGCAGCCGCCGGCGTTCGTGCGGCTAATCGAACGGCTTTCCGGAGTCGCAGCGGTCATTGCGGGCATAGTGCTCGCCGTGATGGCGCTCCAGATCGCAGCCGATGTCACAGGCCGCTACCTCTTCAACCAGCCACTACCCGGAACCCTCGAGTGGGTGAGTAACTGGTGGATGCCGACGATCGCTCTCTTGGCGTTTGCAGGCACCGAGGTGGCTGGCGAACACATCAACGTAACTATTGTCTCCGACCGGATGCACGGGCTGCCGAGACGGATCATCGACTCGTTCACGTCCATTTCCCTCGCCGGCATGTCGATTTGGCTCGCGTTCCTGTGCGCCGACGCTGCCATGAATTCCACGGCGAAAGGCGAGACCGCGCGTGGAACCACTTGGCTTGAAGTCTGGCCCATCAAGTGGGTACTCGTAGTGGGATTCGTGCTTCTCGCGCTCGCTGGCCTAGCTCGGGCATACCGCGCTTGGCGTACTCCGGAAGGCACCACAAATGACTGAGCTCTCCTTAACCACGCCCGTAGCGACCAGGCCCGAGCCTGCGAAGGGCAAGACCCCATCCATGCTCGCTCTCGGCATTCTCGCCGCGGCGGTTGTAATCATCGGCCTGATGTTCTTTGCTGACCTGAGCCGAGTCACTATCGGATATCTCGTGATCCTGCTCATGCTTCTGATGCTTGCACTGCGCATCTACATCAGCGTCGCCATGATTATCGCGTCGAGCATCGGCCTGCTGGCCCTCGGTGGCACCCGCGTCCTTGAAGGGTCGTTGAAGGAGATCGCCTTCAGCTCGGTGGCCAGTTGGTCGCTCAGCGTTATCCCGCTATTCGTGCTCATGGGCATCGCCTTCTGGCGCGGCGGGCTTGCCACCAAGGCCTATGGCGCCGCTCATCAGTGGCTCGGCGGAATCCCGGGCGGATTGGCTGTCGCGACGAACTTCGCCGGCGCCGGCCTCGCCGCCGGCAGCGGCAGCACGATCGGTATCTCGTACGCACTCGGAAAGATGTCGCTGCCCGAGATGCTCAAAGCCGGGTATAGTCCGCGGCTGGCGACTGGTTCTGTCGCAATGGCGGGAACGCTCGGCGGGATCATTCCGCCCAGCGTGATGCTGGTGATCTTCGCCGGCATTGCGCAGACTCCGGTGGGCCCTCAGCTGCTCGCCGGTATCGTTCCCGGAGTGCTGCTCGCTATCGGCTACGGCGTGATGATCATCGTGCGATCAATGATCAATCCCTCGATCGCTCCCAAGGTTCAGCTCGAAGGCGTCACATGGGGCACGCGATTCCGGTCGTTCCTCGGCGTCATTCCCATCGCCTTTGTAGTGCTGGTCGTCATCGGCGGCCTGATGGCGGGTATCTTCACTGCGACGGAATCGGCCGCATTCGGAGCGATTGCCGCACTCTTGGTGAGTTGGCTTTCCTTCAAGAAGGGCAGCCGCGGCTGGAAGACGACCGCAAAGTTCGTCGGAAGCACAGTCCGCGAGAGCGTGATTTCGACCGGCAGTATCTTCCTGCTGCTGATCGGTGTCTCGGTGCTCACGCGTGTCATGGCTCTCAGCGGTGTAGCGCAGAGTCTGTCGGACCTCCTGATTAGCTGGGATCTGAGCCGCGTAAGCATGCTGCTCGTGCTGATCGTGCTTTACCTCATTCTCGGCATGTTCCTCGACCCCCTGTCGATGATGCTGCTGACGGTGCCGCTGCTTCAGGCCCCTCTCGAAGTTCTCGGCGTGGACATGCTGTGGTTTGGTGTGTTCCTCGTGATCCTCGCGGAAATCGCGATCGTGACGCCGCCTGTCGGAGTGCTCGGTTACATCGTGCATCGAATGGCGCAGAATCCCGAGGTCAACCTCGGGAAGAAGGTAACTCTGGGTGACGTCTTCATCGGCGTCTTGCCATTCATCGCAGTGAGTCTCGGGTTCCTGGTGCTGATGATTTTCTTCCCAGACATCATTAGCTGGCTCCCGAGCATCTCTGCTGCTCAGTAGGTCCAGGACCGGGGCCTGGTGGCGATTTCTACCATCAGGCCCCTTTCTGTTTGCACAGGCCTATGTTGACCAGAACACGCGGCTCGCGTAAAGTTAGCCACAGCAGACTTGGATTCTGCTATGTAGACGATCGCCCAGCGTGGTTCAGCCAATTTTGGACCTAAGGTCGCGTAGCGGATCGGAGAGGATCAGTATGAGGACCAGTCGCGTCGAAGCCCGCTCTCGCTTCATGGAGTTGATCTCTGACAAGACACAACCCATCGGGGCCTTTGTTACGTCCTCGGACCCGAACGTGACTTCATTGTTCGGCGCCGTCGGTTATGACTACGTCATCATTGACGCGGAGCACGGCATCCTCGGTCTGAGAGAGATCTTGGAGCACGTGCGGGCTGCTCAGAACAGCGGTCTAGTTCCGCTGGTGCGACTGCTGGAGGCGTCCCCGGCGCTGGTGCAGCAGGCCTTCGACTTGGGCGCCTCTGGGGTGATCATTCCGAAGGTAGAGAGCGCCGAGCAGCTCTCGGCCTTGGTTCGCGGCAGCCGCTATGAGTCTGGTGGTCGTGGGTTCTGCCCGAGTGTGCCCGCTGCCGATTGGTCGCGTCGCCACTGGGATGAATACTCTTCTCATGCAAATTCGAATGGTCTCGTCATTCCTCTTATTGAGACGCAGCGTGGGGTCGAGAACATCGCGGAAATCGCTGCCGTGGACGGCGTCGACTTCATATTCTTTGGACCTGCCGACCTGTCGCAGGACTTGGAGATCGACCTCGACGCTGACCGGGACCAACTCCGAGAGCACTGGAATGCCGTGCGCGATGCAGCTCACGCTGTAGGAAAGTACGTGGGTTGCTCCCTTAACTTTGGCCTCGAAGGCACCGATTTCGGTACGGGTGCTGGTGACCTGGGCTCGCTTCGGGGAGCGATAGAGCGTCAACTCAACGACCTACGCGCGCGGATGCGCGACTGAACAGGATGGATACCAGCATGAACACCACAACCAGCACGGATCTGTCGGAGTACGACAACCTAATTCTCGACCCGAACTGGTATGTCACCGCGGACTATCACGCGGCATTCAAGCAGATGCGTGACGAAGACCCGATTCGCAAGGTCAACGACGAAGCGTTCGGTAAGGACTACTGGCTCCTTACGCGCCACGAGCACCTGCGTGACCTGCTCATGGCCAACGATGACTTCAGCTCGCGCGTGGGCACGCGTGTGCCGCGCAGTCCGAAGCGCACGACGCCAGAAGAGCGTTACCAGTTGCACCAGATCGTTCAGATCTCGCACCTCGACGAGCCGCTTCACGGCGTGTACCGCCGCCCGATGAACAAGCACTTCAGCGCTCCAGCGGTTGGCCGTATGGGTCACGATATCGACAGCTTCGTTGATGAACTGCTCACCGAACTCGCTCCTAAGGGTTCCGCCGACCTCATCGAAGACATCGCGGCGGAGCTTCCCGTGCGAGTCGTCCTGCGTCTGCTCGGTGTTCCTGAAGAGGACTGGCCCATCCTCCGCGAAGCGGCCTGGCAGTTCCTTGCCGCAGCTGACCCTCGTTTCACGATTGACAATGACCCTGTGGCCACCTCGATTCATGGACGCGAGCGGCTGATTGAGTACTGCACTCAGCTCGCGCTTGAGCGCCGTAAGTCACCGAAGGACGACTTCGCCACACTGGTCGGCGAGGTCGAAGTCGACGGAGACAAGCTCAGCATCCATGAGATGGCAACGTGGTTCGTTTCTATCGTTAGCGGTGGCCTCGCAACGACACGAAACGCGATTGGCGTTGGCACGTGGCTGTTCATGGAGAACCCTGACCAGCGAAAGCTCCTTCTCGACAACCCGAAGCTCATCAAGCCCGCCACGGAAGAGATTCTCCGCTGGAACGCACCAGCCCGAAATCGGCTTCGTGTTGTCAATGAAGACATCGACTTCCACGGTACGCGGTTCCGCCAAGGCGACTGGGTCGTCGGAATCATTCCCTCTGCTAACTGGGACGAGCGCGTCTTCGAGAGCCCCGAGAGGTTCGACATCACACGTGACCCGAACCCGCACCTGTCCCTCGGCGCCGGAGTTCACATGTGCCTGGGCCGCGCTCTCGTCCGTCTGGAGATGGCGGCACTGCTGCCCAAGCTGCTCCGCGCATTCCCCGACCTGCACACGAAGGAAGAGACGCCGCGCTGGATCCCTGACGCAGCCGCAGGTGGGTTCAGCGCCATGCAGGTGGAGTTCACGCCGACCGAATACCGTCCCGAATCATGAGCGATAAGACAGGCTGCCATGCGCTGACTGTCGACGGATCCGTCTTGGTGATCACCGGGGCGGGCGGAGGAATCGGCGAGGCTATCGCCGTTTCCTTCGCCCGTCGCGGTGCTCGGGTTGTCGTGTCCGACATTGAACTGGATGCAGCGGAACGCGTCGCCGCTCACATCACGGAGGAGGGCGGCGCCGCCGTCGCAGTCCAGGCCGACGTCACGTCACTCGAATCCATCCAGGCTCTCGCCGACACGGCTTACGCGACATACGGGCAGGTCGACATCCTGTGCAACAACGCCGGCACAACCCTCCGTCCATTTCGGGCGATTTGGGAAGCATCCGCTCAGGACTTCGAATGGGCGATGCGGGTCAACTATTTCGGCGTGGTGAATGGCCTACTGGCATTCCTTCCCCGGATGCGCCTCCAGACTGGACGACGGCACATCGTCAACACCTCGTCCATGTCGTCGCTCGCCATGGTGCCTGGGCACGGAATGTACATCGCATCCAAGGCGGCGGTAGACGCACTCTCGGAGCTTTTGCGCGAAGAATTCGCCGATCATGGCGACGACATCGGGGTTACGGTGGTGCACCCGAGCAACGTCCGCACCCGCATTTCCACGGGCGAACGCCTGCGCACGCCCGAGGAACGATCCTCCGAACGCGAGGTCGTGGCGTACCCCTACAAACGCGTGCGACCCGTGAAGAACGCCCCTCTCCACCCAGCGGTAGTCGGTGAGATGGTGCTGGCGGCGGTTGAAACAGGTCTCGACTATTGCCTTACCCATAAAGGCGATCTGACCCATTTGCGGGAGCGGGCGGATGCGCAGGAGGCCAGCTTTAAGGCGGTATCTCAGAGCGCTCAAGAATTCGGAGAAGATTAGTGGCTGAGTATATAGCGAGAGAAATCGTATCCGGGCTCGGATTCCTGGAGGGCCCGCTCGCATTGAACGATGGGACCCTGCTGGTGACCGATGTGGCCTCCGGGTGGATCCACGCGGTCAACACGGAGACGGGTGCGGTGAAGGACGTCGCACGCGTGCCCGGCGGCCCGAGCGCTCTGGCGGTCGGGCCCGACGGTCTGATCTACATCTGCTCCGGAATCGCTATTGCCTTCATGAAGAACACGGAAGGCAAGAACGCGCCAGCGCCCCGCGGTACAGTGCCCGACAATGTCGGCACTCCCGGCATTTACACCATGGATGCGTCGGGTACGATCCGCGAATACCTCACCGAGGTGAACGGTCACCCCCTCGTCGCCCCCAACGACCTTGTCTTCGACGAACACGGTGGTTTCTACTTCACCGACCACGGCGCGACGCTTGCGCGGACTGCAGAACTTGGTGGCGTTTACTACGTCGCCGCCGATGGCACCGCGACCGAACTCATTCACGAGCCGCGCGTTTCTCAGCCGGTCACGAGCCCCAACGGGATTGCGCTGTCACCGGATGGAACGAAGCTCTACGTTGCCGAGACGCCGACAGGTCGCGTCTGGGAGTGGGCCATAACGGCTCCTGGCGTACTCGCCGCACCGGATGAAGCGGTGCCGGGGACGGGAGCACGTCTCCTCAACGCCCAAGCGGGCTACCACCTCTTCGACTCGATGGCGGTCGACGGTGAGGGATACCTCGCGGTTGCCACATTGCGCCGCGGTGGCGTGACGATCATCAGTCCCGACGGCCGTGGCGAAGAGTTCATTGAGCCGCCGGTCGCCGACACCCGAGTGACGAACGTGTGCTTTGGTGGTCCGGATCTTCGCACGGCCTATGTGACGACTGCAGACCGCGGTGCTGTCTTTGCCTACGACTGGCCGCGGCCGGGTCTCGCTCTTCCCTTCACCGAACGCTGCACGTGGTCGGCCTAAGCTTAAGGATTCGTACGACATGAGTAACGAGACAGCCAGCACGGCTTTTGCCGCGGTCTACACCGCACCCCAGCAGATTGCGTACAGAAACTTCCCCCTGCCGACGATCGGCGACGATGACCTTCTCCTCGAAGTGATCATGTGCGGTGTGGATGGCTCTGAGGTTCACATGCTGAACGGGGAGTACGACTGGCTCAACGAGCGAGTTCCTGTGATTCTCGGCGACGAGATCATTGGACGCGTCGTCCAGATCGGGGCTGGCGCCGCTCGTACGCGCGGCCTTAGCCTCGGCGACCGCGTCGTTGTCGAGTCCCGGTGGCCCTGCGCTGGTTGCCGCTCGTGTGATCTTGGGCAGTACTATCTCTGCGAGAACCGCAAGCGCTACGACGGCTACGGCACTCTCTCCTGTGGTGAGCCGCCGCACCTCTGGGGCGGCTACAGCACGCACGTGTTTGTGCCGGCGAAAGCCCTCGTCTACAAGGTCCCCGAGACCCTCAGCAACGAAGCGGCATTGGTCGGATGCTCGGCTCTCGCCAACGGAATCCGATGGACTGAGGTGGGCGGTGTCGGTCCGGGCAAGCACCTTGCGGTCGTTGGCCCCGGGCCACAGGGGCTCGCGTGTGCGCTGGCAGCGATCGAAGCCGGCGCCCGAGTTACCTTACTCGGTACCGCCGACGACGCGGCGCGACTGAAGATGGGGACACGGCTCGGAGTCGACTCGGCCATCACCGTCTCTGACGACAATGAAGAAACGAAGCAACGGGTTCATGAGGCTGTGGGCGAGGTGGATATCGTCATCGATGCCGCCGGAGTCCCGTCTGCGAAGAACCTGGCTCTGGACTTAGTGCGCCCCATTGGTGTCGTCGTCAACGTCGCCGTCACCAATCCGTCCGCGCAACCGCTCGACTGGAACAAGGTTCGCCGGAAGGAGACCCTCCTCGTGAACCCGGTCTCGCATCCACACAAGGTGGGCGACGGCATGGACCTTGCGGTCGCTCTCGCGGCCAAGGGGTTCGACATTGGTTCGTGGGTGAGCCACCGTTTCCCACTGGCGAATGCTGCAGAAGCGCTCGCCGTGGCCGGTTACAAGACGGAGGAACGCCCGGTAAAAGTCGTCCTCGACATGCAGATGGAAGTGGTAGCAACGTGACAGAATCAAAGGCTGGCGCATCCGGCTACCTTGACTGGGGCGTTAAGGCGAGCCTGCGTGAGTACGTGAACGCTCTGGCCGACGGTACGTATGTGCCAGACGGCGGAGCCTCCATTCTCGATTCGGGGGAGTTTCGCTTTCCCCTCAATTTTGCGCGAAGCTTCGACCTCAACACCGAGGAGGGTTCGCTCGAATTCGGTGGGTCCATCGAGTTGGAAGCCCATCGGGGCATCATGAGAGTGCAGCTATGCGACCCGCGAGTCACCTTTGGTGTGGACGCCGTCACCCTTTCAGTCTCCAACCGGCTCGGCGGTGACTACCGGATCGACTTGGCGCAGGAGGCGCGGGCCAACACTTCTGCGGTGACTATCGATGGCAGCTCCTTCACCTGGGAGGGTGCGCTGAAATTGACGGCCGACGGTGCGGGCATGTTTGAGTTTCAGTATGCGCCGCAGACGGAGCTCGATCCCATCCGTCTGACCATGACCCTGGCGGACTGACCGCCACC
This sequence comes from Arthrobacter sp. MDT2-34-1, assembly GCF_059091365.1. Classification (NCBI taxonomy): domain Bacteria; kingdom Bacillati; phylum Actinomycetota; class Actinomycetes; order Micrococcales; family Micrococcaceae; genus Arthrobacter; species Arthrobacter sp. MDT2-34-1. The sequence goes on along the minus strand of NZ_JBNHGO010000001.1, from coordinate 1,997,242 downwards.
TTGAGCGGAGAGTAGGCAATCATGCTGTTAGTGCTTTCACCCGACGGAACGTCTCTGCGCATGGATGACGCCCACAACTTCAAGCAGCTCAGTCTCTCTGCCCGGTCCGACGTCAAAGACGCGGCAGCGCTAAGCGACTGCCTCCACACAGATGACGGGCACATTTTCATCCCCGAGGCGAAACTGCGCCACCTCGCCGGGGACCTTGCTTCTGACCCCGAATGGCAGCAGCAGTTCGAGGGCATGGTGAGCTATGCCACGCAGAAGGGCTGGACGGATGAGTCCGGTGCCGTTCGCGTGCACGTAAGATAACGGCCGCTCCGTGGTGCACGGTTCGGGCCAAGACTAAGCGGCAGTGACCGATGAGCTTTTCGACCCCCGCCCATTTTAAACTCGTCATAGCCCCCACCAATGGGGGTGGAGAGCCTGAGTTCCGAGACGGTGCGCTCGTCAAGTTTTGAGACAATCCATCGTTGATTCCGATTACGCGGCCAGAGGTTCTGGATCGCGGGTTTGATGGGCGGCGAGGGCAGCGGCCGGCGCGGAGGGTGGCGATTCCGTCGGTCAGGCCGGCGAGGTTGCCGTTGTTGGCGGTGCGGCGGCGGTGCTCCTCGTTGAGTGCGCGGATCGCGGGCTCTCGATAGAGGGTGGTGCGGCCGAGGCCGGTTAGAGGGGCAACGGCAGTGAAGGTCACGGCGTTTCCGTTCCGGCGGAGATTGCCGCATACCCGCTCGACGCGGTTCAGGGAGTTCGTATCGGTCATCCTGTTTTTCAAGTTGTCGAGCCGGACGATGAGCTGCTTGGTCTTTAGGCTTCTGCGACCCATCATCGTCGCTCGGCGTCGTGGGCGAGGGCTTCGGCATCAACCCGCTGGGCGGCCAGGACCGGTGAGTTCGGCGTTGCGGGGAGTTGCTCGACACGGCTGTCGCATCCGGGTGCGCCGACCTGCAGGCGCACATCACCTACGCCCCGACCGTCACCGAGCGGGCTGACGGCGACCGCGGCTACTGGTGTTTCATGCCACACAACCCGGGGCAGCCGATTACGGAGGCGCTCCTCGCTTGGATAAGATTTCGGCGCGCGGCATCGTGATGACGAGGCGCTCGAGGCAAACAGGGGCACATAGGGTGGCAGCTGTGCAGGAATTTGGTCATCGGGAGGCTGGTGCCACTCCGGAGGTGCCCAGTCCTCGATCTCGTCAGGAACTTCCGGTTCGGGCATTCAGGGAAGAAGGACATGCGCCCACAGTGGCGATAGCGCTCCATTCAGACAGAAGGCCAACCAGTCTCGTGTTTCGTCACGGGCAACTCGGGGCGGCCGACCATCGGAGTCCCTCCTCGCGCATGAACATCAGTTGTGAGAGCGGGGTGAAGTTCATGCGGGTCTCTCCTGGACGGTATGAAGCAGCCCACAACCAGCGTTATGACCGCGCCCCCCGCGCCCAGTATGAGGGCAATGTCAAACCCTGCCGAGGTGGGAATCGGGACTCCGTTGTACGTGGATGTGTATGCCGCGAGCACGGCCCCGATAGCCGCACCGGCGCTTGAGGTCCCGATGGACCGGAACAGTGTGTTCAAGCCGTTGGAGGCCCCGGTTTCGCTCTGAGGTACGGAGCGCATGATCAGCATCGGCATAGAGCCGTAGCCGAACCCGATTCCCACGCCGATGATCAAATTCGTAACGACCAGGTGCCATACCTCGGATGCGAAGAACAAGGCCCACGTGAATGCCACGATGAGAGCAATTGCCCCGATAATCAGAAGGAGCTTAGGACCGAATTTGCCAGCAATGCGTCCCGCAACGGGGGAGAGGACCATCATGACCAGGCCGGACGGCATGACGACGAGACTCGCCTCTAGGAGCGAGAGCCCGTAGCCAGGTCCGGACCCCGCCGGGAGTTCGAGCATTTGCGGAAAGATGACGTGTGATGAGAAGAGCGCGAAGCCCATGGTGATCGAGGCAAGGTTTGTCAACAAAACCGGGCGTCTTTTTGCGACGCGCAGGTTGACTAGCGGGGCGGAACTGCGGAGTTCGAACCACACCCATAGGACCATGACACCGAGGCCGCCTAGGCCGAGCGCGATGGTGGGCGATGAAGTCCATCCCCACTCGTTTCCTTGAGAGATTACCAAAAGGAGACAGACGAGCGCGATCGTCAGGCCGACCGCACCGATGTAATCGAACTTGCCACCGGTCCGCAGCGTGCTCGCCGGCACTACGCATGCAGTGAGTATGAAGACGAGTGCTCCCAGACCGCCCGACATCCAAAACAAAAAGTGCCAGTCGCTGGTCTGAGTGATGATGGCACTGACGGGCAGGCCGGTGGCTGAACCGACGCCGAGCGTCGCGCTCATGAGGGCGACCGCCGAATCAACTCGGTCGGGGTGGAGGACATCTCGCAGGATTGAGATCGCAAGAGGGATGACGCCAGTCATCGCGCCTTGAAGCGCGCGACCGACGATAACGCCAATGATGCCTGAAGAGAGTGCAGCAATTATCGAGCCTGCGACCATTACCCCAAGAAGCACCAACACGACTCGGCGCTTTCCATACATGTCGCCGAGTCGACCCGCGATGGGCGTGATTACTGTGGCGGCGAGGAGAGTCGCGGTCAACACCCACGCGGTGTCTGCGCGGCTGGCACCCAGTAGCTCTGGGAGCTTGGCCTGTATAGGAACCACCAGCGTGAACATGAACGACGCGCACACTCCGGCTGTGGCGAGCACTGTCACTACCGCCCACTGCGGTGTCGCCCGGGTTAGCCGCTTCCGTCTCGCATCGTCCGATGGCATCATGTCTGCAGGCTATCTCGCGTAGTCTGTTTAACGGAACTGCATTCTCCTCAACCGAATACGACGGCAGCTATTGCGAAGTTCCACGCTCCAGAATTTGTAGCTTGCACTTTGCTTGACCGGCCATCTCCAGCCATGTATTCTGTTCTCGACTATGGGCTATGATTCTAACTGAAAGAACACCGGATAGAGGAGTGGATGATCGTGACATCCCCAGTGCAAACAGATCCCGGGACGGATCAGATCGTCGTGGCTCCGCTGCTTCAGCGAGACTGGTCCCACTTCATCGGCAATGAGTTCGACCGCGAGACCAAGGGTGCGCGCGTATCGGTCACGAGTCCCGCGACGCAGGAGGTCATCGGAACGATTGTGGACGGCACCCTCGAGGATGTCGACCGAGCCGTATCAGTCGCCGTGTCAGCCCAGAAGCAGTGGGCGCGTCTGGGAAATCGTCAGCGGGCTAACCTCATGCTCAAGGTCGCAGAGCTGATCGAGGAGCACGCCGAAGAACTCGCGCTCCTGGATTCGATCGACAACGGTAGTCCTCTGACGATGATGCGGGGGGACGTCGACCTCGCGTTGCGACAGCTGCGCTACATGGCCGGACTCTCACTGGAACTCCGCGGCGAAACTATCCCCACCGATAACTTCGACAGCGTCGATTTCACCCAACACCAGCCGTATGGAGTGGTGGGCCGAATCATCCCGTTCAACCACCCCCTCATGTTCGCGATCACAAAGACAGTGGTTCCGCTCATCACGGGTAACACGGTCGTTCTCAAGCCGTCGATGGAGACGTCCCTCTCCGCACTCCGTTTCGCCGAAATTGCCGCTGGCGTACTGCCTCCGGGAGTACTCAACGTTGTGACGGGCCGGGGATCAGTGGTCGGTAACCATCTTGTCGCGCATCCGCAGGTACCTCGTATTGCGTTTATCGGCAGCGTCGGTGTGGGTCTCGAAATTCAGCGCACGGCGGCGACTGACACCGTCAAGGTCGTCACGCTTGAACTGGGCGGCAAGAACCCGCTCATCGTCTTCGGAGACGCGGATGTTGACGCCGCGGTAAGCGGCGCTGTTCGCGGGATGAACTTCACCTGGCAAGGCCAGTCGTGCGGTTCGACGTCTCGAATCTACGTTCACCGCAGTATCTGGACAGAATTCATTGGACGTATGGGGGAGCGTCTCGACGAGCTTGTCGTTGGTGACCCACTTGATCCGAACACTGACGTGGGCGCAATAGTTTCGCAGCGGCAGTTCGACACTGTGAACACGTACCTCGAAGAAGGACTGGCAGATCGCTCTGCGCGTCTCGTCAGCGGCGGGTCCCCTGTAGACGGACCGTCCGGCTGCTTCATGCGCCCCACTCTCTTCGCTTACGACAACGGCACAGACGGATCGCGTCTGGTCAATGAAGAGATCTTCGGGCCGATCGTCGTCGCAATACCCTTCGACACATACGACGAAGTAATAACTGAGGCGAACCGACTAGACGTCGGACTCACCGCCAGTGTCTGGACGCGCGACCTTGGCATTGCCATGAGCGCATCGCGCGACCTCGAGGCCGGATATGTCTGGGTCAACGAGAGTTCGATGCACATTCCCGGTGCGTCATACGGGGGCCAGAAGAACAGCGGCATCGGCCGAGAAGAAGGGCTGGAGGAGTACTACTCCTTCACACAGCAGAAAAACGTCTACATCAACTTCAGCGAAAGCGGTGATCGAAATTAGTGAAACATTCGATGGAATCATTATCGGTTCTGGCCATCACGGCCTCATCCTCGGGTCATATCTCGCAAAGCAGGGACTGAAGGTCGCTGTCCTTGAGCGTCGGATGATGTACGGCGGCGGTCTGAGCACAATTCAGCCCGGCCCTCCCGGCTTTTATCAAAACCCGCATTCAATCAACCACTTCCACATCACCGAGACCCCTTGGTACAAGGACCTCGGGCTGAGTGCCAAAGTCCAGTACGTAACCCCTCGTTACGACTTTGCACAGCCCCACGCGGACGGAACAGCCCTCGTGTTCTCACGCGACCTCGAGGAGACGGTGGCATCCATCGCGCGCTTCTCGAAGAAGGATGCACAGACTTTCCGCGAGTGGAACCGACGCGCCGACGCGATTTCCGAGGCTATCTTCCTCCCCGAGCGCTACTCCGAACCGATCCCCGAGGCCGAGCGGAACGAGCTGCTCTCGCAGAGTGCCATGGGCCGCGACTTCCAGACAATCCTGGACCACCAGCCCCTCAACCTCATCAACGAGCTCTTCGAGGACGAACGCGTCAAGCTCCTCCTCCTCTTCAAGCTGTCGATCTTCGGGACCGTCCTCTACGACGCACTGTCGGAGAAGAGCCCCGGCGGTCAGGCACTGCGTGGGTTCGACCTGAATGCTGGCTATCAAGTTGCCGTCGGCGGCAGTTGGAATCTTGCCCGCGGACTGATGGAGACTTTCATCGCTGCCGGCGGTACGTTCTATAACCACGCCGAGGTCGATCGCATCAACATAGAAGCGGGTAAGGCCACCGGTGTGACCCTCCACGATGGCAGGGTGCTGAATGGCAAATTCGTCGCCAGCACGATTGATGTCCCACAGACGTTCAATAACCTGGTTGGTACGGAACAGCTGCCACCGGACTATCAGGAGAAGGTCGCAAAGTTCAAGCAGACGGCCTGGACCCTTTTCGGCGTGCATCTGGCATTGAAGGAATCCCCGCAGTACATCGGGTCCGATTTCGACCCGAACATCAACCACTCACTCAAGTACAACGTGGGCGCTTCGTCGGTAGATGAGCTTTTCGAACTCCACAAGCAGGTCGCTCGCGGAGAAGTTCCTAATCCGATGTCGTTCGGAACCGGCCACATCACCCAATTCGACGCCCTTCAGGCTCCGAAGGGCAACGCGACCGCCTACGCGTGGCTCGCCATGCCGTTTGCGCCGGGCGGAGATTCCGCGAATGTGAACCACATGCAGGATGAGGTCACCCACAACGTGATGGAGAAGTGGCGCGAGTACGCTCCGAACCTTACGGACAAGAACGTTCTTCACACATACGTGCACACCGCGCATGACTACAGCCGTGACATCACGAACATGGTCAACGGTGACATCTTCATGGCCTCGTTCGCTGGCGACCAGTCGATGTACAACCACTTCGGCTACCGCACCCCGATCGAGGGCCTGTACATGGCTGGCTCCCCGACTCACCCGGGCGGTGCTATCTCGGGTGGCGCAGGCTACATCGCCTCGAAGATCATCACGGAAGACCTCGGCATGAAGCCGTGGTGGACGCCCGTTGATGCTAGGGCCGCTCTGCAGTCGATTCGCGAGAATGAGTGATCTGAGTATGCGTAAGCTCGGCCACATCGATCCCGAGAGAATCGCCCGCTTCATCAACCCTCGATCAGTCGCCGTCATTGGCGCTAGCGAGTCCTCCCCGAGGCACGCGGTTCATGCGCTCATGGAGAGCGGTCTCGAGGTTTACTTCGTGAACCCGAACCGCGACACCGTGTTTGGGCATAAGGCGTACAACTCGCTGGAGGCCATCGAAGGAGACATTGATGCGGTGCTCACACTCGTCAACGCGAAGGTTGCGGTCGAGGTGGTCGAGCAAGCAGCTAAGCGCGGAGTCGGCGGCGTGGCAATCAACGCCGCCGGCTTCGCGGAGGTCGGCGGCGCAGGCGTGGAGCTTCAGGAGCGGCTCGTAGCCGCTGCAGGCGACATGCCCGTGCTGGGACCGAACTGTAATGGCTTCGTCACGGTCCCCTCTGGCGCCTTCCTCGCCGGTGCGCCCAAGCTTCCGCTCAAGCCGGGCGGCGTCGGGATGATTACTCACAGTGGTGGGTTCATCACCGACGTGGCGGTGTCATCCGTAGATCGTCTCGTGGGTTTCTCGTCCCTCATCTCGACAGGCAACGAGGCGTTGACTGACATGGTCGACTACCTCAACTATCTGGTCGATGACACCGCCACAAAGGTGATAACGCTGGTCATCGAGAGCATCAAGCGACCGGAGGCGTTCTTTGCCGCGATCGCTCGGGCTCGCGCTGCCGGCAAGCCGGTCATCGCCCTGAAACTCGGACGAAGCGAGCGTGGCCGCGAGGTCGCCAAGTCACACACGGGCTCGATCCTTGGCGACGGCTGGGTCTACGATGCCGCGTTCAAGCAGCACGGCATCATCGCCGCGCGTGACCTGGATGACCTCATCGACCGGGCGATGCTCTTCGACCAGCTACCCGTGGACCGCTGGTCAGCCGCGGCACGCACGGCTGTGTTGACGGTGTCGGGCGGCTCAGCGTCTCTCGCGAGTGACATAGCCGAGGCAGAAGGCATGGCATTGGAAGCCATGGATTCGCTAACGGAATCAGTGACCACTCTTCTTCCGGGCGCTGGCACCATGAACCCGATCGACTTGACCGGGTTCGTGATGGGTAAGCCAGACTTGATCCGCTCGATTGTAGATCAGTACATCGAGTCACCGGATGTCGACGCAATCGTCGCCCTGTGGACTTTGGGTGTCGAGAGCGAGGGATTCGCGAAATCGTTCACGCAACCCTTCGCTAACGCGGCTGCCGCGACTAACAAGCCGATCGTTCTCTCCGCTGTCGCGGCTGCCCGCGTTAGCCCGTGGGCGCAGAACCTGCGTGACGGCGCATTGGCTGTCGGCCACGGCATCCGGGGCACGATGCGCGGGCTGTCGGCGATGGCAGCGTTCGCCCAGTTTGACGGTTCACCCCTTGGCGATGAGCAGCGCGCTGCCAAGGTGGAGCGCCCGACTGACCTACTTGAGACGAGTGAGGGTATGCTTGTCCGTTTCGGCGAGGCGATGCGGATCTTCGAGAAGGCGGGCATCCCGGTTTCTCCGTTCGTGGTTGTCGGCGAGAGTGATGATCCCGCGTCGGTGCAGTTGCCGTTTGATGGGCCGTTCGTAGTGAAAATTGCGGACTGCCCGCACCGTTCTGACATCGGTGGCGTGCGTGTGGGTGTCCAGGCCGGTGACGTCGCGACGGTCGTGCAGGAGCTGCGCAGTATTGCTGAGGAGCACTCCTACCCGCTCGATATCGCCATTCAGCCGCTCGTGAAGGGCGACGGTGAGCTGTTCATCGGCGGTAAGGCTGACGGTGAACTCGGGCCGATGGTCGTCGCTGGCCTCGGCGGGATCTACGTCGAAGCGCTTGGCGCCGTGAGTGGGCGAGTTGCTCCCATCTCGTCGAGCGACGCGGATGCGCTACTCACCGAAATCGACCGTCTCGGCAACTTCGCGGGCAACCGCGGGCAGCGGCCCTGGGACCGCGAGAGCGCCACGCAGGCGGTGCTGGCCGCTTCGCGGCTCGTCGACGGGGCCCGCGATTGGATGCAGTCTCTCGACATCAACCCGCTGCTGAACACGGAGCAGGGCTTTACCGCGGTCGACGCCCTCATCTACCTGCGGTAAAAAGCAACAAAGTGTGAAGGCGGACCTCATGAAGTTTTTGATGATTTTGCGCAGCTGGTAGTTCAGCGATTCGATCGCCTTGGTGGTGTAGACGATCCGGCGAAGCACCGGAGGAAAGGCCAGGAAAGGGATGAAACTTTTCCCAGCTGTTACGCCAGGAGGCAACCGTGGCCGGAAATTTCGTTCCCAGGGGCGAGATCTCGAAGTCATTGAGCGCTGCTTCGGCTGTTCGGGCAGCCACTTCGTCTCTTCAGGCCGGTCGGTGAGGCAGAAGTACGCTACGGGAGCCGCCCTTCATGCTTTGTTGCGTGCATCACGATTGGTTGCCTCCGCAGGGCCACATTGTACCGCCTTGAGCATCAACACGTTTTGTCCACCGCGCTTTTATGAGCGTGCCCCACAAGGAGCACCAATATGACCGACGTTCTTTGGATTTCCGAACTTGGCCTGAACGACCTTGACCGGGTCGGGGGCAAAAACGCCTCGCTTGGCGAGATGATCCGCAGCCTGAGCGCGGCCGGGGTCAGGGTCCCGGACGGTTTTGCCACTACGGCAGACGCCTACTGGCGCTTTCTGCGAGAGTCCGGCCTTGACAGGCGTATCGCGGGGATTCTCGAGGGCCTGGACAGCGACGACGTAGCCGACCTTACCGCAGCCGGAGCGCAGATCCGGGACCTGATCGGCCAGACCCCGTTCCCGGCCGGTTTCGAGAAGCAGATCCGCACCGCCTACGCCACCCTGGTGGATAAGCACGGTGGGGATGCCGAGGCTTCCTGGGCGGTGCGCTCCAGCGCCACGGCCGAGGACCTGCCTGACGCCTCCTTTGCCGGCCAGCAGGAGACCTTCCTGAACATCCGGGGCGTGGAGAACGTCCTGCGCGCGATCAAGGACGTCTTTGCCTCGCTCTACAACGATCGGGCCATCGCCTACCGGGTTCACCACGGCTTCACTCACTCCGAGGTCGCCCTTTCGGCCGGTATCCAGCGCATGGTCCGCTCCGACCTCGGCGCCTCCGGCGTCATGTTCACGATGGACACCGAGTCAGGGTTTACCGACGCGGTATTCATCACCTCCTCCTACGGCCTGGGGGAATCGGTGGTCCAGGGCGCGGTGAATCCGGACGAGTTCTACGTTCACAAGCCTGCCCTGGCCGCGGGCCGTCCAGCGATCCTGAAGCGCGGGCTTGGCGAAAAGGCTGTGCAGATGACCTACACCGAGTCCCGGGAGGTCGGCCGGACCGTCGATTTCGTTCCCGTGCCCCCGGCGCAGCGCCGCCGCTTCAGCCTTACGGACGAGGAAGTCCAAAAGTTGGCCCGGCAGGCGGTGGCGATCGAGACACACTACGGCCGGCCCATGGACATCGAATGGGGCAAGGACGGGGTGGACGGGGAACTATACATCCTGCAGGCCCGGCCCGAGACCGTCGAGTCCCGCAAGGCCACCGGCACTATCTCCCGCTACACGCTCAACGAGCGCTCGGCGGTCCTGGCCGAGGGCCGGGCCATCGGCCAGCGCATCGGCGCCGGCCAGGTGCGCGTGCTGACCTCGATCGATCAGATGGCCTCGTTCCAGCCCGGCGACGTCCTAGTGGCCAACATGACGGACCCGGACTGGGAACCGATCATGAAGAAAGCCGCTGCCATCGTCACCGACCGTGGCGGGCGTACCTGCCACGCGGCCATCATCGCGCGGGAACTGGGCGTCCCTGCCTTAGTTGGCACCGGGAACGCCTCGAAGGTTCTGGTCGATGGTGCGCCCGTGACCGTCTCCTGCGCCGAGGGCGAGTCCGGCTTCGTCTACGAGGGGCTGCTCGATTACTCACTGCAGGAGACCAGCCTGGAGACGATGCCGCCGGCACCGGTGAAGATCATGATGAACGTCGGCACCCCCGAACAGGCCTTCAGCTTTTCCCGGCTCCCGCACAGCGGTGTCGGGCTGGCCCGCCTGGAATTCATCATCAACCGTCAGATCGGCATCCACCCCAACGCCTTGCTGGCCGTGGCCGGCGAGATCGAGCGCCCGGCCACGCTCTCGGATGGCACCGTGGAGGAAATCCGGGAAATAATCGCCGCCTATGACGGTCCGCGGGACTACTACGTGAGGCGCCTGGCCGAGGGCATCGCCACCATCGCGGCGGCGTTCGCCCCGGAACCGGTGATCATCCGGCTCTCGGATTTCAAGTCCAACGAGTACGCCAACCTGCTCGGCGGCCCCGCCTTCGAGCCGGCCGAAGAGAACCCAATGATCGGCTACCGGGGCGCCTCCCGGTATCTCTCGGACTCGTTCCGGCAGGCCTTCGAGCTCGAGTGCGAGGCACTGAAGTTCGCCCGCAGCAAGATGGGCCTGACCAACATCAAGCTCATGGTCCCCTTCGTGCGCACCTTGGACGAGGCGCGTGGCGTGACCGAACTGCTCGCCGCCAACGGGCTGAGCCGCGGCGAGGACAACTTGGAAATCGTCATGATGTGCGAGGTGCCCTCCAACGCCCTGCTGGCCGATGAGTTTTTGGAGTACTTCGACGGCTTCTCCATCGGATCCAACGACCTGACCCAGCTCACCCTCGGCCTGGACCGGGACTCGGCGCTGGTCGCTGGGGCGTTTGACGAACGCAACCCGGCGGTCACCAAGCTCTTGGAAATGGCCATTGCAGCCTGCCGCGCCCGCGGGAAGTACGTGGGCATCTGCGGCCAGGGACCCAGCGACCACCCGGACTTCGCCGAATGGCTGCTGCAGCAGGGCATCAGCTCGATCTCACTCAACCCCGACGCCGTGACTGACACCTGGCTGCGCCTCGCGAAGGCCTGCAACCGCTCCGCGGTCTGAGTGGCCGACATGCAGAGGCAGGGCATCGCGGGAGCCGGACAGCACCCCGCCCCCGCAGTGTTCTTCCTATCGGACAGCACCGGCATCACCGCAGAGACGCTGGGCAACACCCTGCTGACCCAGTTTCCCGGCCGGCGGTTCGAACGCCGCACCATTCCCTTCATCGCCTCCGTTGGGGAAGCGGAAAACGTGGTGAAGGCTATCGACGCCGTCGCCGCGGCTGACAGGCGGCCGATCGTCTTCTCCACGGTAGTTAATCCGGAGATCCGGGCGCTTCTCTCGCAGAGCAGCGGGCATTTCATTGACCTGCTCGGCACCCACATCGCCCAGCTGGAGGACGCCCTGCAGACCAGGGCCAGCGCGGAACCTGGCAAGGCCCACGGACTTGGTGACGCCATCCGCTACCAGTCCCGCATGACCGCCGTCGAGTACGCCATCGAGCATGACGACGGGCAGTCCATCCGCGCCCTGGAGCGGGCGGAGCTGATCTTGATCGCCCCCTCGCGGTGCGGTAAAACTCCGACGACAATGTATCTGGCCCTGCAGCACGGCATCCTGGCCGCCAACTTCCCGCTGATCGACGAGGACTTCACCAGCCGGGCCCTGCCGGAACCGCTGCGCCCCTTCGCCCGCAAATGCTTCGGGCTGACCTCCCTGCCGGTGCGGCTGAGCCAGATCCGCCAGGAGCGCCGGCCGGACAGCACCTACTCCTCGTTGTCCCAGTGCAGTTGGGAACTGCGAAACGCCGAGGACCTATACGCGGTCAACCGAATCCCGTTCGTGAACTCGGCATCCATGTCAGTGGAGGAAATCTCCGCCACCATCCTTCAAAGGATGAAACTGTAATCAATGATCCCGACTCGGGAGCTGCCTAGTGCCCACAGCGGCACCGCCCCGGAACGTCGGAGCAGACTTTAAGGACAGGAAAATGAGCACGATCAATGCTTCCCCTGGCATCAGGGTTACCTCTGACACGCCATATAACATCCCTTTCGGCCGCATCACCATCGCTGCCGTCGTCGAATGGCGGGGGAGGATTGCCTTGTTTAGAAGAAGGCGCAGCTCTGGCCACGACAGCGGCCGTTGGCACTGCATTACCGGTTATGTGGAAGCCGGGGCAACGCCCGAACAGCAGACTCTTGAAGAGCTGTATGAAAAACGGGGCTGCAGGCCAAAGACCTTTTAGCCCTCCGGCAAGGACCGGACCTGGTGATCCCCGACGGCTCGGGAACTCCCTGGCTCATTCACACTTTCACTGCCCTGACATCCCGCCGGAGATTGAAAACCAACTGGGAACACGACTCCTATCGGTGGGCCGCCCCGCACAAGGCGAAGCGATTCACTAATCGCGTTATCTGGCTGGACAACGTGCTCCACGCGACCGGCCATTGCCCCTGACCTTCCCGCCACTCCAACCTTGGGCGGGCACCACAACCGTCACAGCAGCTAAACCAGTGAGCGAGTCAGTGGAAGCCATGGGCAAAGGCGACGCCAGTCGTGAACAGCAGGTCGCCAGCGCCGGGGCTCAAGCCAGCGACACAGTACGACTAGAAGGCGTGGTGGAGCATGGCGACGCCCGCGGGCGCGAGCTGGGTTACCCTACGGCCAACATCTCCGTGCCAGACGGGGAAATTCGGGACGGTGTCTGGGCGGGCACCGTCCACCTTTGGCCTCAAGGGGCTGGCAAGTCCTATGCTGCCGCAGTCTCGGTGGGGCGCCGCGCGACGTATTACCGCAAAGGGACCCGGCTTCTGGAAGCACACCTTCTGGATTACAGCGGGAACTTGTACCGCCGCACCGTTCTGGTGACCCTGCACGTTTACATACGTCCTCAACGCAGATTCCACGGAACCAAGGATCTTGTAACCCAGATCCGCGACGACGCGGCGTGCGTACGATCCTGGGCCGCCGGGTCGTCGCCCTTTTCAGCAACTCGTCAACAGACGGATCTCGGAATCGTGATTTCCCCGTAGATGAGGAGAAGTATGAGTCACAAGACCCTTGCCTTCGCCGAAAACTTCCCAGTTTTTGAGTGGGACCGCCCTGCTTCCAGATGACCGAATCTTGATCAGATAGCTCTCCGGCTACGTGCAGGAGGCGACCGTTGATCAAACTGCGGATGCCGGAGAGCTTCTCTGGGTACGGTATTCATAGTTGAACTCGCAAAGGATTCACGCGTTTGAAATATCCGGAATTACTTGCCAGCCGGTAGATTTTGAAGTACCTCGACTTGTCGCCTAAACCAGAGCGCGAGAGGCCCAGTTCAGCGCTACTTCTTGTCCATGCGGCGAAGTTGTGTTCCAAAGATCGCGAATACCGCTCCGACGCCTGCCACGAACGCACTCACACCATATGCGAGCACCGACGTCATTAGTGAGGTGCGGAGGGACGCGGCTGTCGCAAGCGATGCGCTCTGCTTCCGGAGTTCGCGCTCCTCCTCGCTATCCTTCTCAACGCTTCGCAAAGCGTCACTGATATCGGCGAATGTGCGTCCGCCCGCGCCACGCTCAGCGTTGTCCTTTATAACCAGAGCCTGCACGTATGCCGTCACCGGGTCCTGCACGCTCTTGCCGGGGAATGCAGGCGCATTTGCCGGCACTGCGATTCTCTCCTCTCGCAGTTGCTTCGTAACTAGTAACCAGGCAGCGGCGCCTCCAACTAGAAACGTCGCTCCCGCAATGTTTGCAATGCTCCCCACCCTGTGCAGGGCGGAGAATATGGGTTGCGTGCTCATACATGATCCTTTCGCAGCGGGGTGGGAAGCCGCTAATACACTCGAGCCTGCGAGCTTTCATTCGAATGGGCGCCGAACCGCACAGTGAAAGTTCGGAGCGACCTTCAGACTTCTTCTTGTAAGCCGTACACAATCGGTCCAGAGGCAACCCTAAAAACAGATTACTTGATCTTTTCTGACTCTCCGAGTACATGCCAGATGCGTGCATGGTGACTAGCCGTCGATCTTGTCCAGCGCTCTCAGGCTCAGTGATGCGTCCGCCGGCTTCGAAGACTTCACCACGGGCGGCTGTCCGCCCTGACGGATGCGCCGCGCACCAGAACCGAATTGTCCTATGGCCCGGATGTGAAGGCCGCCGAAGTCCATTACCGCGCCAACCCGCTTGAGCGCTGAGGCGAGACCCGGAGCCTCCATCGACGATCAAGGCGCGCGGGGCAGGAAACTGCTCCAGCAGCGCGGTCCAGACCGCGGCCTTCTCGGTATCGCACCACTGCCAGCCGATCACGTGCCCGCCAGCGATCGCGATCAGGCAGCACCAGCCGCCGGAGAGATAGATCCCGTCGAGCTGGACTTCGTCGTGGATCTGACCCGTGGCCGGTATCTGCGGGACCACCTTCCAACACCACGCGATCTGCCGGCGCAGGGTCCTACCGGTAGCAGTCCCATCGGCCCGGGCGCGGGAATACTTGCCCAACAGCCAGCACAGGAACGCCTCGAGGTCGTGCCGGCGTGCCACGTCCGGGCGAGCGAGCTCTGCGCACCGACGTGCTGGCCCTGCAGTCCTTGCACCGCCACCGGGCCGAGCCGGCAGTGGTTTTTCCGTTGCGTTTTAGCGTCCCGCCGCAGAGAGCACACTCTTCCGGATAATCAAGGACCCTCTACGAATAAGGACCCGGAGTATGCCGGACCGGATTCAGCGGCACCAACACGGCGAAGCAGGGGCCACCGGACACACATAAATGGCCTATAACCCTGAAGTGAGTAGGCATCAAGGGCATGATGCTCCGACCGAGACAGCGATCAGGGCCCGTCTGGAGTTCTGTGAGATAGAACACCATTCCTGCTATCCTAATAACGCGCAGGGCCGAGCCGATGGTCCACAGGGGATACAAAGGAGTATTTATGTTCAAACACACCATCCAGCGTGTAATCGCACTCTCGCTCATCGCGGGGTTAGGTCTAACTGCGTGCTCCCCTGCCGGCTCGGCTACGGAAGGCTCCGCCGAGGGCACGCTTGATTCGATGGAGCCGATCACACTGACATTCGCCGACCTGAGCGGTGCCGACTCGGCCATCGGTCGCGCTGCTCAGACGTTTATGGACACAGTCGAGTCACAGACCGACGGGAAAATCACTTTCGAACCGTACTGGGGTGGATCGCTGTTCCCGCCCACTGAGGCGCTGAGCAACCTGCAGTCCGGCGCGGTCGACATCTCGTTCTTCTCGCCGGGATTCGCGCCGCAAGATGTGCCAATTTCTTCGTGGCTTACGGCGGCTGGTGTGCTCACAGACCAGTCCTATCCGCAGAACATGCTGGAAGGTTATGGAGCGACCACACAGCTGTATCGCCAGAGCGAACCTCTCTTGGCGGAACTCGAGGAAATCGGCCTTGTTCCGCTCTACCTCAGCGGCTCACAGCCCTTCGACATGCTGTGCACAGAAGAAGTGGAAAGTCCGGAGCAAGCGGATGGCATCCGCGCACGAACGAACAACGACTTCGCCGCGGCTGAAGTCGAGTCACTGGGTATGACTTCGATGTTCGCGCAGTCCACGGAGCTCTATGAGGGACTCCAGCGCGGCATCATGGACTGCGTCTCTGTCACGGCGATGTACTACGCCGACACGGGCCTCCTGGAGGTCGCCAAGCACTACCTGCCCGTGACGCTTGGGCACCAGATGGGAGCAGGTTACGTTATGGGCGTCGGCCGGTGGGACTCTCTGCCTGCCGAAGCACGAGACATAATCCTCGACGCGACTGTCGATTGGCAGGTCGCCTACGCGCAACAGCACATCCTCGCAACTAATAAGTTCGTAGAAAAGGCCGACGAACTCGGCGTCACCTTCGTCAACCCGAGCGAACTGGACAGCGCACTGAACGACTTCCACGTGGGGCGTTTTGAGGCTCTGTCTGAGTCTGCGCCGGCGAACCTCTCCGACCCGCAGTCCGTCCTGGACAAGTGGAGCGCCATCTCCGAGGAGTGGAGCGCGATGGTCGTGGAAGACATGGGGCTTGAGCTATCACCGCGCACCCCAGACGCCATTCGCGAGGCATACATGATCTCGGTGGACGAAATTGATTGGGATTCCTACGCGCAGAAACTCCGTGAACTGCTCCCGAGCAGCGACTGACTCTTCCACGGTCGGATAGCCAACAGAATCGATTAGCGAAAGACTTGCAATGAACCAGAACAATGTCATAGTCCTGGGTTCCGGCGCGGCGGGTCTGACAGCGTCCATCGCTGCAGCTCATGCGGGGGCCTCTGTAACTCTGTTCGAGTCCACTCCCTATCTAGGTGGCACGACCGCACTGTCGGGCGGAGTGGTCTGGTTCCCGGGCGACAGAGAGGGCACGGGCGACGTGCCCTCAGACAGCAAGGAAGACGGTCTAACCTACTTGCGCAGCTTCATCGACGGCGATGTTGACGATGATCTCCTCGTCACATATGTCGAGGAGGGGCCGAAGCTGATGGAGAAGCTCTCCGAATGGGCAGGCATTGAGTGGATGCCCGTGCCCTATCCCGACTATCACGCGGACCGGCCCGGCGGCCGATCAGCTGGAAGGTCGTTCGAGACCCGCCCTATCCAGTTGTCGCCCGAGGTTGCGGCGGTTATCCGTAGCGCGCTTGTCTGGCGGCTTCGGGCTACGCATGAGGAAGGTATTCACCAGTCGTTCGATCCTGCCGTGCTTGCGGAGCGCGACGAGAAGAACATTCAGACCGCAGGCAATGCTCTTGCAGCGTTCCTTATCGAAGGCGCATGGAAGGCCGGAGTGAAAACGCTGGTCGACACCCGCGTCCTCGGATTACACGTCGAGGACGGTCAGGTCACCGGCGTCGACACCGCAGACGGGTTCGTCGAAGGTCGCGTGGTCATCGCGACGGGCGGCTTCGAACGCGACAAGGAACTGGCGAAGGCGTTCCTCCGCGCGCCAATTGCAGGCTTCATTGGATCGCCCGGGGCAAAGGGAGACGGGCTGCGGATGGCGCTCGAAATTGGCGCCAGGGTCGGCAACATGAGCGAAGCCTGGTGGTCGCCCGCAATGCGGATTCCGGGGGATTCGATCGACGGTGAGGAGATTTGGCGCATCGTGTACCACGAACGGTCCCGGCCAGGATCCATCATGGTCGATCAGAACGGACGCCGTTATTGCAACGAAGCGCAGAACTACAGTGACGTCGGGCGCGCTATGCATTCCTTTAACCCGCACACGAGCAAGTTCGACCGAGACCCGTCGTGGCTTGTCTTCGACGAAGACTACCGCTTGCGTTACCCTCTCGGGCCTGTCTTGCCCGGTGAGCCCGTACCTTCCTGGTGGGTTACTGCCACCTCGCCGGAAGAACTGGCGGAGAAGATCGGACTACCCGCAGATAATCTCAAGAACACAATCGCCACCTTTAATGAAAATGCGGCGAAAGGTGTTGATCCGGATTTCGGCAGAGGCGACTATGTTTACGACCGGTTCGTTGGTGATCGTAAGACGGAGCACCCCAACCTCCGTCCGCTCGACTCGCGTCCTATCTACGCGATAGAACTCCGCTCTGGACTTCTCGGCACTAAGGGCGGGGCTAAGACCGACACCGAGGGGCGCGTGCAGAACTACCGTGGCGAGTCGATTCCGGGGCTATACGCGGCCGGCAACTCCTCGTCGAGTTGCTTCGGCCTCGCCTACCCTGGCGCCGGCGCGACTATCGGGGCCGCCATGCTGTTCGGAGAACGAGCTGGAACCGCTGCTGCGACCGACCTGCGATAGCCCGGGGTCAGCAATGAACTGGTCCCCAAAAGTTGGACCGGCTAAGTAAGAGCCTAGGCCGCGAGGGCCTGAGCACGGTATTGCACCGGACTCAGGCCCTTAAGCTTTGTTGAGATTCTTTCGGTGTTGTACCAAGCGGATGTACTCGTGCAGTGACGCTTCCAACGCTTCGGTGTTGAGGAACCGGACTCGGTGGAAGAGCTCTTCCTTGAGGTGTCCGAAAAAGTTCTCCATCAGGGCGTTGTCGAAGCAGTTGCCTTTGCGTGACATCGATTGGGCGGCGTCGGCGCCTTGCAGAAGATGCCGCCAGGAGATGTGCTGGTACTGAAATCCCTGGTCGGAATGCACGAGCGGTTTCTGCCCGCACTCGAGCGTTGCCCAAGCCTGACGCAGAGAGGTGTTGGTGAGCTCCAGGTTCGGGGACGGGCCCAGCGCGTAGGAGATGATCTGCCGGTCGAAGAGGTCCATGACCGGCGAGAGGTAGAGTTTCCGTTCGGTATTCTTCGCGACCGACCACCCCTGCTTGGCCAGCTCTGTGTGGATGCGGCGATGCCGGTACCGGCCGTGGTTCTTTGCGAAGATCTCCGTCACCGCGGCCTTGAGTGCCTCCTTCGGCTCCGGGGCCTGGAGGCGGGCCTGGTGATAGAAGAACGTCGTCCGGGACCTGCAGCAAAACAGGGAGGGGCAAGTTCAGCCTTGAGGGCGATGATGGCCTGAACCTTCACCGTCGTTCCTGCGCCCTCAAAGCCCGCAATTTTCCCAGGTAAGCTACCTCCGCCCGCCCGCCCGCTCGCGCCGCACCGCTCCAGTTCGGGCAACTTCGCCGATGGCGCGTCAGGCCTCTTGGGTCTGCCTTTAGGCCGTGGACGCAACGCATCCGCGCCCTCACGGCGATACGCCGCTACCCACGTTCTCAGTAGTGCGGGTGAGGGCAAGCCGGCTTCAGCTGCGAGATCCTGGGCCAGTCTCACCGGAACCGTTCGAGCGATGCGAGCTTGAACTCGAACGAGTACGAACGTTTTGTCGGTTTGGTCATCAACGCTCCCCGGCCGTAAATCCTCCATCGCCGACGCAGCCGGTTGACCGGGTTTCGCGGCACACCCAGGAATCTGGCCGTTGCACTATCTGCGAGGCCCTTTTTCGAACCACGCTACAGCGGCCTCGCGTTGATCCTCGGATAACGAACTACGTGGCTGCATAAAACTGCTCCCCAGGAGTCGGAACACAATTTCTCAGTCCAACTTCCGGGGAGCAGTTCACGACCAGCTAACTGTGTTCGAGCTTCCGTCGCTCAGTCAAGCCACGGAGGCTCGAACGCATTGTCTCGGGCTTCCTTGTAGGCCTTCCAGCCGTCATTCTTGAGCACGTCATTGAGCACGCGACCGTCGTGCGCCTGGGCGCGCGACGACATCTGGTTTGTGACGGTGTTGAGTGCGAGCGCCAGTTCACGCTGGTGCTCCCAGCCCATGAGGTTCATCGCGCCGTTGATAACTTGACGGTTGAGGGCGACGGCTTCTCGCGGCATAGCTGCAACGCGTCGGGCCAGATCGAGAACCTTGGTCATCATTTCGTCGTGCGCGAAGACCTCCATCACCAGGCCGATCTGCTGAGCCTTCTGGGCTGTGATGAGTTCGCCGCTAAGTGCGAGGAACTTCGCCCACTGCGGTCCAACGTGATAAGCAAGCGTCTGTGCGCCACTAGAGCCAAATCGTGTTTCGAGGAGACCGAACCTTGCCTGGTCGGATGCGATGATCATGTCGAGGTGGGTGGCGATGATGAGGCCAAAGCCGTAGCAGAGCCCGTTAATGGCTCCAATCGTGGGTTTGGTGCCACCGCGGATGCGGTCTGTCTCGCGAACGTTCGCTTCGAGGAATCGGTAGAAATCGAGAGGTGTTTCGAGCTTCAACCCTCCGATGTCCCCTCCAGCGGAGAAGGCTCGTCCGGCACCGGTCAGTACGAGACACCGGACTTCGTCGTCGGCTTCTGCGCGGTCCATGGCGGCAAGAAGTCTGTCAGCCATGGAGCCCGGCCCGTGGTCGATTACGTTCAGGCGATCTGGGTTGTTCAGCGTGATCAGCGCAACGCGGTCGACCACCTCGTACGTGACGAGGGAGGAGTCGGCGGTGGTCATGATGCGGTTTCTCGTCTCTGTCTCGGCTTGAGGGTTGAGCCCTCTAAAGGAAGTTCGCTCCACCATCGGCGACGATCGTCTGTCCGGTGATAGCGCCAGCAGCCTCGGATGCGAGGAAGAGCGTGGCGCCTACGATATCGTCGGGCACCAGACGACGCGGCACAGACTGCCCCGCAACAATCTTCGCCGCCTTCTCCGGTGATCCGGAGTCCCGTTCAATGCCTGTGTCTACGGATCCCGGCATGACGCTGTTCACGGTAATGCCGTCGGCTCCGAGTTCGCGGGCTAGGCCGCGGGTAATGCCAACCACTCCGGATTTCGATGCGACGTAGTGAAGGTAGTTGGGTCGACCGAACAGCACGGTCGACGATGACATGTTGATGATCCGGCCAAAGCCCTGCTTGCGCATGGGAGCCGCTACTGCGCGGCAGCACAGGAAGACGCCGGTGAGGTTGACGTCGATCACCTGCTGCCATTCGTCTAGTGGAATCTCGTCGAACGGGCGCATTGTGATGGTGGAAAAGATCGCCGCGTTATTGATTAGAACGTCGATGCGTCCGTACGCTTCCATCGTCGAGGACACCATCTTTTCGACGCTCTCGGCCTCGGCAACGTCGACCGTAACGGCGAGAGTGGTGTGCCCCGCGTTGGCTAGCTCGGCGGCAGTGCGCTTTGCGCCGTCCGCGTCGCGGTCGGCAATGACAACCGCGTATCCGGCTGCTGCGAAATCGGTGGCCATGGACTTGCCGATTCCCTGCCCGGACCCGGTGACTATGGCTACGCGCTGAATGTCAACGCCCTCGCTAAGCGTTCCGCTCTCTCGACGATCGATCTGGCTTACAGAATGCATAGTATGAGCGTAGAGCTTAGCAGCGGCGGCGTCAACGCGCGGCGAGACATAAATCCTAGATCTCAAGCCCGAGCCGTTATGCCGGGCCCATCTTGGACCCACGTCGGATCCAGGTCGGTCACGGACGGGCACCCCATTAGCGACATCGTACGGAGGCGGTCAGCGCGGGTGAGTTCGAGTATCCGGTCGAACCGGGGCCGCCGGCATAACCAAGGCCATAGAGATATGGGCGTCCAGACATCACAGCCTTCGCGCCGAGTGCGAGGGCCTTTATGACTTCCGTGGCGCGCCGTACTCGGCCATCCAGGATGACTTCAACCTCGGTGTCAACTTCGGCGACGACTTCTCGAAGGGCGCGAAAGGTTGCGCGTCCGGAGTCCAACTGTCTGCCCCCGTGGTTGGAAACGATGACCGCATCCGCGCCACTCTCCACCGCCTTTCGTGCCTCCTCGGCGGTCAGAATTCCTTTCACAAGCAAGGGCCGCATCCACAAACCGCGTATCCAGGTGATGTCATCCCAGGTCGGTGAATGATTGACCACGGCCTCGGCCATGTCATCAAGCGCCAGTGTTTCCCTCCGGTCCGCGCCCGGCCTGATGCCGTGCGCGAGAATGACATTCATGCCCCCGCGTACGAAGCGGTACAACCACCGCGGCCGCCATACGACCTGCGGCGCAAATTTCACCATGTTTGCGACATCGACATCATACGGCGGTGTTGCTTCGTTTCGAGTGTCGCGCTCGCGGTTGCCCACGAACGGCGTATCCACCGTGACGACGAGAGCACCGTACTCGGCTCGCTCGGCGCGCTGAATGAGAGCCTCAGCGCCCGGCCGACCGCTGTAGAAGTACAACTGAAACCACAGTTTTGCGTCTAGGGAGAGGACTCATGTACATCCTCGAGTGTGCGCGACGAGCCGATTGCCAATGTATAAATTGTGTCGGCCCGAGCTGCTGCCGCCGCAACCGCAGTCTCCGCGGCGGGATGCACCATGCTGTTGAGTCCGGTGGGGGACAGCAGAACCGGCATCGAGACAGGGGTGCCGAACACTGTCGTCGACACGTCCGGGGAGGGGACGTGCGTCGCCATCCGGGCCCGTATCGACACGTCATGGAAGACCTCGCGGTTCGCGCGCAGCATCACTTCACCATCTGTGCCCCCATCGACCATGTCGAACACCATGCGAGGGAGCGTCCGTCGGGCTCGGCGGCGGGCGGGCGACGTGCGGGAGGTCGTTGACCAACTGATCGCCCGGGTCCGAGAGCGGGATGCGGAGGAGTAACTAGCGGTGCCACCCCGGGGTTCCACAGCCCCAAGCCGACGTGATGCCGCTCGACCCGCGGGACGTGGGCGCTTTTCTCGATGAGCCCCTCCCTGAGGATAGGGTACTCATCTTCGACAGAGGCCGGTACATGCGCTCGACAGTGCGCACGATGCGAGTATCCGGGCCCGACTCATTTCGGATCGGGATTGGAATTGGCGTCGCCATTGGTCACTGTCTTGCACGTCCGAATCGCAGTACGGTCCTCATTGCTGGTGACGGCGGAATGAGTATGTCACTTGCGGATCTCGAGACCGTCGCGCGATACCGGCTCCCACTCGCGATCGTCGTGTTGAACGACCAGGGCTACGGGTCTGAACGTGTCTTTCTCGAGCAGGACGGGATGCCCACGACAGAAGCGCACCTAGACGACATGGACTTTGCGCCCATCGCAAGCGCGATGGGGTTTAGCACCACGCGTACAGTCCGCACGCTTGCCGAACTCCGTGAAACTCAAGACCTGCTCTCCGCTGTCACCGGTCCCGTGCTTGTCGACATTAAGGTCGCGCAAAATGTCACGGTTCCACTGGTGCGGTTGGACTAAATGACCGGATGCCATGGTCCGTTCGGAACCATGGCATCCGGTTGTCCAGTACTAGTTATCGAGTACCGGTTACCGCAGCGTCGGAGCGAGGACGTTGTTATACCAGTCCTTCATCTCCTGGCTTGGCACTCCTCGGGAGATAGCGGCATCGGTGGGAAGCGTGTGCCGCTCGGGGATGAGGTCGCCAAACGTGCCCGGGGGGAGCGGGCTGAGCACGCCGTCATCCGGAGCAGTGATGGCTAGCTGGCCTGCCGGCGACAGGAGCCAGTTCTGGAACACTTGCGCGGCATTGGGGTGTTGTGCCCACCCAACGATGCTCGACGACACCACTGAAACGACGGGCGGCTGGCTTTCAATCCACTCAATCGGCGCCCCTGCCTCAATGAGCGGGCCCACTGACGAGTAGTTGACAACCGCGCTGGCGGCGATCTCGCCAGAGGCGAGAGCATCTGCCATCTGAGCTGCGCTCTCGTAACGGATCGGGTTCAGATCGGCGTACTTCTCAAGATCGCCATTGTCACCCGTTACTTCGAAGGTGTTATACCAGGCGACTACGGGAGCAGTCGAGTCGGTTGTGGGGGGTACCCCGCCGATGGCCCCAGCCAATTCCGGCTGGAAGATGTCCACCGCCGGGTCCTCGATGGGGTCAGCGCCGAGCTCTTCTACGAGTTGCGTATTCACAGCAACGCCGGTCGCGTTAGCGATCACGAACTGGCTGAGACCGTCGTTGAATTCCGAGTCCGTACCCTCCCAGTACTCGGACCGCATGGGGCCTTCACTCATGACGAGATTCGAGGCGTTGTCTTCGAACCATTGCGTGGAGAGCAAGGCTGCCACATCTGCACCGGGTGCATTGTTGGCCTTTTCCTGCTCAAGCTTCGCAACAGTCTCTGCCGTTGGCTGGCGCAGGATGGTGAGGGTGATGTCGGGGTAGTGCTGAGCGAATCCCTCCTTGAGCCGGTCCTCGAAGCCGGGGTAGACGAGGTAGAGCACGACCTCGCCCTCCTCGTTGGCGGCCTCGACGATCGCCTCCCACTCGGCGCCGCCGCCGGCGTTCGGATCACCGGCTTCGGCCAACGACGGATTCTCTGAAGGGCTCTCCGTATTGCCGCCCGTGCTGCACCCGACCAGAGCCAGGGCGGTCATCCCCGCGACGAATAAGCCCGCCGCGGCGCGTCGTTTCATAGGTTTCATGCTGTGCCTTTCTTTTTAAGGGTGCTCGGTGCAACGTGACGCGCTCTATTGCGGCATGTGCTTCAAATAAATTGAGTCGTACCACTCGTGCATTTCATCGGTGGCTGACCCCGTGTTGATAGCGGCGTCTGTTGGCAATGTGTGCTTGTCGGGGATAACGCTCTCAAGGACTCCCGGTGGCAGCGGGCTGATGACGCCATCATCAGGGGCGGTGAGCGCGAGCTGCCCAGCTGGCGATAAGAGCCAGTTCTGAAGTACCTGCGCCGCGTAAGGGTGCTGTGCCCAACCAACAATGCTTGACGACACGACCGACGCGACGCGCGGCTCGTTCATCACCCATGTAACCGGAGCACCTGCACTAATGCCCGGTCCGACAGACGAGTAGTTCATCATGAGACCGACAGCAATCTCGCCCGAGGTGAGGGCATCTGCCATCTGAGCGGTGCTCTCGTAGTAGATCGGGTCTAGCTCTGCGAGCTTCTCCAGAGCCGACTCACCACCCATCCCGCGGAAGGTGTTGAACGCGGAAACCAGCCGCCCTGTGTCGGAGCTGGGTCGTATTAAGCCGATTGCACCCGCGAGTTCGGGCTGGAGAACGTCCGATTCGGCGTTTTCGATCGGATCAGCTCCGAGCTCCTCGACGAGTTCAGTGTTGACTCCAGCGCCTACGCCGTTTCCTACTACGAATTGCGTAAGGCCATCGTTGTATTCGCCTTCGGTCCCAGCCCAGTATTTTTCACGCATCGGGCCTTCGCTCATGACGAGGTCAGCCGCGTTGTCTTCATACCAGGCCGTCAGAAGGAGTGCCGCGACATCCGCACCCGGAGCATCGTGAAGTTTTTCCTGCTCGAGCTTCGCCACAGTCTCAGCGTTCGGCTGTCGCAGGATGGTGAGGGTGATGTCGGGGTAGTGCTGAGCGAATCCCTCCTTGAGCCGGTCCTCGAAGCCGGGGTAGACGAGGTAGAGCACGACCTCGCCTTCCTCGTTGGCGGCCTCGACGATCGCCTCCCACTCGGCGCCGCCGCCGGCGTTCGGATCACCGGCTTCGGTCAACGACGGATTCTCTGAAGGGCTCTCCGTATTGCCGCCCGTGCTGCACCCGACCAGAGCCAGGGCGGTCATCCCCGCGACGAATAAGCCCGCCGCGGCGCGTCGTTTCATAAGTTTCATGCTGTGTCTTTCTATTGAGTCGGTGCGAGGGGACGGGCTTCACTGCGTTAGCTGTAGATCTCTGTTGTTTCGCAGGGTCCCCGAGTCCCTGGAATACAGCAGCGCAGCTTCCTTCCGGAACGTCACCGCCACCTTGTCCCCAGCCTTGAAGTCCCACGTGCGCGCCGGCGCGACGGCAGACCATACGCCAAACCCGAGGTCCACGGTCCACTCGCTGTGCTCACCGCTGTAGATCACATCCTCAACGGTCCCGTACGACAGCACGGTGCGGTGGGCGCCGGGGGATCCGGCTTCGGCCGGTGTCATCAATTCGATATCGGAGGAGCGCACGAAAAGGTCGTGCTGGCCGCCCGTAGTTCGACCGAGATCGAGGGGGAGGTCTTGTGATGAATCGCTAACTCGCCAGGTCGAGTCGGCAGGCAAATGGTCCAGAGCGACCTCATTGGTTATGCCGAGGAACCGAGCAACGTAAGGAGTGGCTGGCCGAGAGAATACTTCGACCGGTGGGCCCACCTGTACCCGCTTGCCGAGTCGCATCACGACGACCGTGTCGCCGATCTGGAGTGCTTCTGTCTGGTCATGCGTCACATAGAGACCGGTGAAGTTCTCGCTGCGGTGAAGCGCCCGGATGTCTTGCCGCAGTTGTGCACGCAACCGGAAGTCGAGGTTACTGAGGGGCTCGTCAAACAGCATTACCTCGGGCGACGCAGCCATAGCGCGTGCTAGAGCGATCCGCTGCTGTTGGCCACCGCTGAGGTCCGCCGGGTAGCGGTCGACGTACGGGTCGCACTCGACGAGTCGTAGCGTCGCCAGTACTTTCTCCCTCATCGTGCTCTTCGACCAGCCCTTGGACTTCATCGGATACGCGACGTTCTGACCAACGGTCATGTGCGGCCAGAGGGCGTAGTTCTGGAACACCATCCCAATCGGGCGCTTGTGCGTCGGAACATCCTTGGTCTTACCTGAGTGATCAAATACCGTCATGTCTCCGAAGGAAATGCGCCCCCCGTCGGGTCGTTCAAGACCTGCTACAGACCGCAATAGCGTTGTTTTTCCGCAGCCACTGGGTCCCAAGAGCACGACAAGTTCACCGGCGGCTACTTCCAAATTGAAGTCGTTGACCGCTGGCTCTGCCTGCTTCGGAAAAGTCTTCGATATGTGAGAGATGGTGACCGCGCTCATGCTTTTACCTTCGGTTCTGTCATTTCTAGTTCTTTCTGAATTTCGGTTGGCCGGGTCACAGCATGTTCCTCAGGGATCGGACACCGGCAACAGTGGCAGTTATAGCGAACGCCACCAGCGTCACGATGACGATCAGCAGGGCGAGGACGGAAACTTCTGCCGTCGTTCCCGACACCCACCGGTCGTAAAGGAGGGTTGCGAGGACGTTAGTCTTCGCCGTAACCACAAGAGCGGCGGTCGAGAACTCGTGCAGGAGCAAAATCAGCACGAGCGCGAATGCAACGCTGATACCGCGTCGCGCGAGCGGAACATCGACTCGAAGGGCTGTTCGCAGAGGGCCAGCGCCGCTTGCGCGAGATGCTTCGGCGTACTCATCGCCCGTGAGCATCATCGACGACAGCTGAGGCCTTACCGCGAACGGCAGAATCACTGTGATGAACGCGATTACCAGCATTCCCCATGTGCCGTACAGATTGAACGGCGGTCCGCTATAGGTGAATAGCAGCGCCAACGCGAAGACCGACCCGGGCAGCGCGAGCGGCACGTTGATCAAAAGTTCGATCGTTGACTTTACAAACCGTGGGGTGTGGGTCCGATTCAAAAGCGCAACCGAGACGAGGTATGCGAGCGGCACGACGATTATCGTGGCTAGGCCAATGGTCAAGGCGGTTACCCGTAGGGCATCCAGCACGATGGGGCTTCCCAGGGCGGAGGTCCACCCGTTGAACGACCAGGTGCCCGGCTGCAGTCGTCCCGACCAGAACGGCGACAGCGAAACGAATACCAGTACAAGCACCGGAAGCACCGCCGTGATGAAGGCATATAAGGCGATCGGGATGACCGCGAGCCAGCTAGTGCGTGCGTGGCCGAGCCTGCTCTTGCCCACGACGGAGCGGTAGCGAACCTCATCCCGAAGTGACAGGCGCTGCAAGATGACAACCAATAGACCTCCAACAAGGAGGGGGAGCGACAGCGCGGCGCCGAGCGCGTAATCGATCGGGTAATCCTGCGAGATGCGGAACAAGAGCGTGGTCACTACGGCGATGTCGTTTCGTGCGCCCAAGATGAGGGGGGCAGTGAACTGACCCAGGCCGATTAGGAACACCATCCCGCCAGAGAAGGTGATCGCGGGCCGAAGCAGAGGGAGTGTTACCGTCCAGAACACGCGCCAGGGTGTGGCGCCCGCGGCTTCTGCGGCCACCTCCAACTCGTTGCCGCGCTGCTGGAGTGCCGACCGCACGAAGAGATAGACAAACGACGTCAACGAGAACGCGGTGATGAGAATGATCGCCGGCAAGGTGAAGATGTCGATGGGGCCGGTGGTTCCCTCGAACCAGCCGGTGGAGCGAAGGAGCTGGTTGATTAACCCGTTGCGAGGCGAAAGCAAGTAGGTCCACCCCACGACGGCCGCGACCTGCGGAACGATGAGGGGGATAAGGGGGACTACCGAGACGATTCCCGCTACCCGCGGCGGTACTCGCATGGCGCACCATGCAAGAAAGACTCCGAGCACGACCGCGATGGCCGAGGACGCAAGCGATAACAGGAAGGTGTTTCGCAGGGCGGCCCCAACACCGGGGAAGCTGAGCGCGGACCCGAAGGCCTCAGGTTCGAAAAGAAGTCGTCCTTCAAACACAACCAAGGGCCAGGCAATCAGGACGACAATGGCAGCAAAGAGGATCAGCCAACCCCACCCGCGAAACGGGCGGTTGGAGTTGCGGCCAAGTTTGCTCGAGGGGCTTTTTTCCTGGACGAATCGCTCACGTTCTGTGAGCACATGTTCGGTCATTTGTTGCGCTCCTTCGCGCCTCGATCTCTACACAGCCGATTCCACAGTAGGGAACACCGATCCGATGATTAGAACATGAGGCTAACGAGTGGGCAGGGAAAGTTCAAGCGTCACTGATAACAAATGCGCGCAGGTCGGTTATCCCGCATCAGATCCCGAGTTGAATGACGTCCACCCCCCGAACGCGATCGAGCAGATAAACAATCCCGCGATCATCGATCGTCACATCGTTGGATGATGCGCGCGCTTCCCCGGCTGGAGCGGCGGGTATGTGCCAAGCGACACGTTTCGGTGCCTATGGCTCGGCAAGATCGAATACCTGCAATCCAGACGAGAACCACGCGAACGGGACGATGGTCCCGGTAAAGCGCTCGGACGGTTGGTGGCAGCCGGTGAACTTTTCTTGCGGGGAGCCGTCGACATCGATCCCCGGAACGTTGATCACAGAGACGGGCACGGGAAGTGACTCGTTCGTTATGTCGTAGACCACGGCGAACGAGGGCGGTGCTGGGTAAAGCTTCGCCGCATCCTCGTCTGCGACGATCATGTAGTCGCGACCCCTGATGGGTTCATGGAGCGGGAGGGCGGTATGGGTTGGATGCGGGAAGGTGGGGCTGCGGCGAGATTCGCCGACTGCGAACGGGGTCTTAATGTCCGAAATGTCCAGGATGACGAGACCGTGGTGCCAGTAGCTCACGTAGAGGTGGTCTCCTCGACGTAGCGGATGGTGGCAGCGTGGGGGTGGGAAGTCGTCCCACGGATACGGTTCACCACCCTCTTCCCATTGGCCTGGCAGCCACCAACGGGAGACCTCGGTGGGCTGCGTGGGGTCACGGAAATCCAGGATGACGACGATGTTTCCTCTATACCCGTTCAAAGTTGCCGAGACATACGCGTAGCGTCCGTCGAAATCAAAGCGGTGCACTCCTCGACCGGGAGCCTTCCACTTGCCAAGCAGTTGTGGCTTCGTGGGGTCCGAGATGTCGTAGGCGACAAGGCCGCCGACGAAGGGGTCAGACGCGGGAGCGCCGTTCCGTTCATGATTCACCAGCATGATGTTTCCCATTGCCCTGACCTTGTGGGAGTGCCATCCCTCGGGCATTTCCGTGCGAGCGAGGAGAGCCGGATCGCTCGGGTTCGAAATGTCGTAGATGCTTGTGCCAGCTGGTGCGTCTATGTGACCCACGAAGAGCAGGTTGCCTTCGGTTCGCACTTGGCCGCCGCCCGGGCAATCGATGTGCGCTAGGAGGGTGGCGTTCTCGGATGTCTTCACGAGCGTATCCTTCCGACGTTCGAAATGACCGGATAGCAGAATGGACGTCTGATTAACATAACGTTTTGCGGCGTGGGGACGGTAGCATGATCAAGCGTCGTGGCGCCGCTGCTACGACAGTATGGGAGGACACCTTGGCCAACCCCTTCGCCGGCGTAAGGTTCCGGTTGACGTCGCGGCTGGATCCCGCCTCGGTCGAGGATTATCGAAGAGCCGCTCGACGACGTCTGCCCGGTATGGTCTGGGCCCACATCGAAGACGGCGCAGAAGATATGATCACTCTCCGTGCAAATCGCGACGCCTTTTCCACATGGGCCCTGCGGCCGAGAGTGTTTACTGGTCGGCGCGCCAGTGATCTTTCTGCCAAGCTCGGCAGCACGGACATATCTTTGCCTGTCTATATTTCTCCCACCGGAATGACGGGTTTGGTCCACTGGAAAGGTGAACTCGGCGGCGCGCGCGCCGCCGAGATGGCCGGAACGCGGCTGGTGCTCAGCACCGCTGCGAGCTACACGGTCGAAGAAATTGCCAAGGGTACGCGCGAAGACCATTTCTTTCAGCTCTACCCATATCGGAGTGACGCAACTGGTGAGCGTGGCATCACTGAAGAGTTCATGAACCGCGCATACAACGCAGGCTTCCAGGGGTTGTTCGTCACAGTCGATGTCCCGGTCCCGGGGAACCGTGAAGCGGAACGCCGACACGGGATGGGAACAGCGAGGACAGCACCGACACTCACCCCGCGACGCATGATTGATGCGGCGCTCAAGCCCGGGTGGGTCCTAGGCTTCGCAGGCCGTCAGCGTTCAGCAGCGAGAATGCTTGCCGAGGTCCGCGGAACCACGAATGCTGTCGAGGCGGCTCGCGTTCAGTTGCAACTCAGCCGACCCGACCTGCGTTGGAGCGACTTCGAATGGATGCGCGACCAGTGGAAAGACCGTCCTCTCATCGTCAAGGGCGTGATGCATCCGGATGACGCAGCCAAAGCCGTCGAACTGGGTGCCGACGGGGTAGTCGTATCGAACCATGGTGGCCGCCAGTTGGACGGGGCACAAAGCGCTCTTGATGCATTACCGGCGATCGCCGACCGGGTGAATGGCAGAGTGCCTATCTATTTCGACAGCGGAGTGCGACGGGGAAGCGACGTCGTGAAGGCGCTCTGCCTAGGGGCAACCGCCGTAGGGATCGGGCGTCCCTTCCTTTATGGTTTGGCGACGAGCGGAGCCGAGGGAGTGGCTCATGTGCTCGAAATTTTCCGAGAAGAGATTGCGAGGACTCTGACGCTCATGGGTGTCGGGTCTCTTGCCGAGCTCGAAAGATGCATGGTCGTGCCCACCGCGGCTGCTAGAGAGTGAGCGACGGATGTCTGTGTCGTCCCTCGACCACGTCGTGCTACCTACAGAGCGCCCGGAAGAACTCATCCAGTTCTACGAGAGACTGGGCTTCGTTCTAATGGGAGTGGATGGATGGCGACGCGGGGAAGCTCGGGCCTTTTCGTTCGCTTGCGGTGATTCGAAGATAAATGTCCACCCACCCGAGGTGTGGCAGGATCCTCGATCTACTCTGCGGGGGTCGACCGCGACTCCCGGATGCGGGGACTTCTGCTTCGTTTGGACGGGATCCGTCAGCGACGCGATGGCGGTGATCGCCGCGGCTGGCGGTGAACTCATTGAAGGTCCCGTGACCCGGCGTGGCGGTCGAACCGCGGGGACCGAAACCGGAGTAAGCGTTTACACTCGAGACCCGGACGGGAACCTCTTGGAGTTTATCGCCTATAGCTAGCAGGCCCGCCGGGTCCAGAGTTCAGTTGTCCCGCTCTTACTCGGTGTCTGGGTACCGTCCAGGCTCTGCCGGGTGCGATAACCCGAGACGCTGGCGCACGGTTAGGCCTTCTGGCGTCTCCTCCGGAACAAGACCTCGGCGTCTCAGTTCGGGAATGAGGAGCTCGGCGACATCTTCAAACGACCCAGGCACTGAAGCTGGCAGAATTGCGAATCCATCGCACGCGCCCGTGGTGAACCACTCCTCCATGGTGTCGGCTACTTGAGAAGGTGTTCCCTCCAGCCGTCGACCCCGCTGCTCCGCTCGCGACTGCACGAGCTGTCTCAGTGTGAGTGAGTCGCCGAAAATTCTTCGCGCTCCCTCGATCTGAGAGCCCAGCATCCCGCGGGAACCCGCGACAGACTCGAGCAGGTCGTCGCTCAGCGGTTCATCGAGTGGGAGCTTCTTGAAATCGACGTTCCCCTGCTCGGAAAGGAAGATTAACTGCTCGACTGGATCTATCAGGCCGTTGATGTACTCCACCTTCGATGCGACCTGTTCGACTGTTTCAGCAACGACGACGGGCAGGGCGGGCAGAATCTTCGACGAGTCCGCATCCCGACCGTTCTTCTGCAGTGCCTCTTCATGGCTGCTGTAATGCTCTCGGGCGGCATCTACCCCGTGCGGCGACGTGAACACGAGGTCGGCCCACTTGGCCGCGAACTCTCTGCCGCGTGGTGATTGGCCAGCCTGCAAGAGCACAGGCCATCCCTGAGGGGGGCGAGGCACCGTCAGAGGCCCGCGAGAGGAGAAAAATTCCCCCTCGAAATTTATCGGTCTAACGCTTCCCCGCCGGGCGAAAACTCCGGTTCCTCGATCGATTTCCAAAGCGTCGGGAGCCCAGCTTTCCCATAGCTGTGTCACCAGTCGTAGAAACTCATCGGCACGCTCGTACCTGGAGTCGGGGTTTAGGTAAGCAGAACCGTAGTTCGCAGCTTCATCGCTATTCAGGGACGTGACAATGTTCCAGACGGCACGTCCGCCTGACAGGTGATCGATTGTTGCGAATGCTCGGGCGACATCGTACGGCGAGCCGTAGGTCGTCGAATAGGTGGCACCGAGTCCGATGCGAGATGTCGTGGCGGCGATGGCTCCCATGAGCGCGAGAAGATCGAGTTTGACCGTGCGGGAGCCACGCTCGACAGCATCGTCGATCGAACCGCCGTATGCCGCTGGCATCGCCTGTCGGTCGTCAAAAAAGAGCAGGTCGAACCCGGCTTGCTCAAGCTCTTGCGCGAGAGAGATGTAGTGGCGGGCGCTGAGAATTTGTGTATCAGTACCAGTGTTGAGCCACGATGCTGTAGACGATTTCGTGACCGATGCGGACGCAAACGCCGCGAGGATCAGGTAGTCACTTCGTTTATTGATGTCATTCACCTTTTCCGGGCGTGCGTGCAAGCGGCACTGATCGGTTTTCTCTGTAGAACAGGCTTCCCACATGGGGAACACTATTGGCTAGCCAGCCCGAGTACAAGGGAGCTCCCACCTACCCCGAGCCCAATGTGCCGAGGTCTTCACCGCGCAGTTGTCGATCGGGAGCGGCACCCAGGATGTCCTCGCGGGTTATCAGACCCCTGACTTTCTGAGACACGAGTTCAGCGGCTGGCGACAGCGCTGCATCCTTACGCCGGATCACCGCGTAGCGCGCACCCGTGTTGTCCAACTCCACGGGCAGGCTGGCTAAATTGAGGTCCGGGCGCAGGCGAACGAAGGCTTCTGTTGCGTAAAAAAGGGCATCCGTAGAAGCCGCAATGCGTCCGAGGACGTCGTAGTCGTCTATCTCAATCGTTGGGAGCTGAAGGCCGATGAGGGAGTAGGATGACGCCTTGTCGGGATCGCGAACGAACGAACCTGTAATGACTGGGTAGTTTCGCAACTCAGACGGCCTGATGGGTCGCCCGAGCAGAGGGTGGCCCTGACGCACGAGAACGGCGGGGCGGATATCTGGAAGCCAGTCACCGCTAAGACTTTCGACGATGGTGAACCCAGCAGGGTCATGCGGGACGCTGCCCACGTAGAACTCGATTTCGCTCGCGAGAAGCAGATTGAGAAGGTTCTTGTTCGAGTCACGGATCACGCGTAGACGAGTCCCCGCGGATTCGGTAAGAAATGACCGACCGAAGTCCGACATAAACATCGCGGCCGTCATGGGAGCAACGCCGAAGGCTACTGAGTCGCCACGACCCGTGGCGACCGCGTGCAGATTCTCGTCGGTGAGATAAGCCCTTTGGAGAAGCTGTTCGGCGTGAGCGACGAAACGTGCACCTGCGGTCGTTAGACGGGCACCTCCGCGTCCACGCTCAAAAAGCACAACCGAGTATTCGGCCTCGAGCGATTGAATGCTTCTCGTCAGAGCGGACTGCGACATCGGTATGGCTTCGGCCGCAGCACTAAAGCTTCCCAGTTCGGCCACGAGCGCCGCGTGCCTCAGTTTGTGGAGATCGAGCATTAGGATCCTCTCACTATGTGCGGGGTCTTGGATGTGTCCCCTTGCGACCAAGTATGCGTACGATGCATGTAAACACGCAAAATATGCATTGGACGCAGGCATGGGCGCTGCGCTGTACTTAGGACATGGAGACACACATCACAACAAGTTTTCGCGATGCCATGGCAGCCTTGTCCGCCCCGGTCACTATCATTACGAGCATCGAGGAGGGCGTTCCTCACGGCACGACCGTAACGGCTTTTGGTTCGCTCTCGATGAACCCGCCGATGGTAATGGTTTCGCTCGATCGCTCATCGAACCTCCTCGGCGTCATCAAACGCACCGGCGGTTTCGGCGTCAACATCCTCAACTCGACGCAGTCGTCGCACTCGAATGGCTTCGCTCGCAAGGGTGTTGACAAGTTTGCCGGCGTTCCGTGGCGCCTCGATGAAGGCATGCCGCGCATCCTCGAGAGCCTTGGATGGGTATCCTGCACGGTCGCGACGATCGTGCCGGGCGGCGACCACGAGATCGTCCTCGGTAACGTAGTCAGCGCCGACGTGGGCGAAGGCGAACCCCTCATGTACTTCCAACGCCAGTACGGTACACACCTCTCACTTACGGACGCGGCTGAGCGCCGTGACTCCTCAATGCTTACACGGGCAAGCAATGTCGCATGACGCTAAGGGCAGACTGCGGTTTGCCTACTTCACAGCTTTCGATCCTGGCGGCTCGCCGATGGTCAACTGGGACCAGCCGGGCCAGAGGGATTTCGATTATTTGAATCTGCAGCATTGGATCGATCTAGTTCAGGCTCTCGAAAAGGCAAAGTTTGATGCAGTCTTTTGGGCCGACCACAGCGGCGTTCACGATCGCTATGAGGGCTCCTGGGAAGCGGCTGTTGAAAGCGCTGTCCAGTTCCCTGTTGCTGACCCAGGACTATTGTCCGCCGCTCTCGCTAGCTCGACGACGGATATCGGACTAGCTTTCAGCGCCAACGTAATTCAGGACCACCCATACTCCTTTGCGCGCAAGCTCTCGACGCTCGACCACCTCACGCGGGGTCGCATCGCCTGGAACATCGTGACGTCGTTCCAAGAGTCTGCTTGGCGCAACCTTGGCCACGAGAACCGCGGTGTTCACGCCGAGCGTTATGAACGAGCTGAGGAATACCTTCAAGTGCTCTACA
This sequence comes from Arthrobacter sp. MDT2-34-1, assembly GCF_059091365.1. Taxonomy (NCBI): domain Bacteria; kingdom Bacillati; phylum Actinomycetota; class Actinomycetes; order Micrococcales; family Micrococcaceae; genus Arthrobacter; species Arthrobacter sp. MDT2-34-1. Next base: position 1,962,602 of record NZ_JBNHGO010000001.1, on the reverse strand, counting down.
AGCTCCTCGAAGGTTCGTGGGCAGATGACGCGGTCGTGCGTGACCTCGCTTCGCGCACTTTCGCTGACCCACGCCGAGTCCGCGAAATCAACCACCAGGGGCAGTACTACACGGTTCCGGGAATCCACACGAACGAACCGTCCCCCCAGCGCACACCGGTTCTGTTCCAAGCGGGAACATCTGAAAACGGTCGCCAGTTCTCCGCGCGCAATGCCGAAGCCATCTTCGTCAAGGCGTTCAACCCCAGTGGTGCGCGTGTACTGATTGATGACATGGAGCGCCGTCTGGCCGAGAACGGCCGTGCCGCATCCGACCTCCTCTACTTCCAGGCTGTGCGCGTTGTCACGGGCTCGACTGAGGAGGAAGCCAAACGTAAGGACCGCGAGGTCCAGGAGTACCTCAACTCCGCTACTAGCCTCGTAATGCAGAGCTCCATGATGGACACCGACCTTGCGACGATTGACCTCGACACCCCGATCGGCGATTTCACAGGCGACGCGCTGCAGGGCAAGTTCCGGGCTCTCGCCGAAAGTGCTCCCGACAAGAACTGGACCTTCCGGCAGGTCGTCATGGAGCTCGGCGTCGACCGCTTCGTTGGCACCCCGGAGCAGGTCGCTGACCACTTGGAAGAGTGGCGTGACGCGGGCATCAGCGGCATCAACATTACCAACCATCCGGGAGCGACTGACATGTACGACTTCCTGGAGCATGTCGTACCGGTGCTGCAGGATCGCGGACTCATGCAGCGCGAATATGCACCCGGAACCATGCGCGAGAAGTTGTTTAACGCTGGTCCTCAGACCGCGGGCCCGCGACTGAACGAGCGTCACCCGGCTGCCGGGCATCGAATGGAGCAAGGCGAGTGATTGATGTGGACACCGCGACGACGAATTTTTCCGCCGTCGTTCGCGGCAGACGGTCGATTCGGGACTTCGAATCCATGCCTGTCTCCAGAGGAATCATTGAAGCCGCACTTGATGACGCCAGACATGCGCCGTCGAACTGCAACACTCAACCGTGGCTGGTGCACATCGCATCGGGGCAGACGCGCGATCGCCTGAGCGCGGCGTTGCTTCGCGACCGGGACAACGCGGGAGAGTCGTACGATTTCTCGTTTGATACCGCTGAGTATCCGAGTAGATTTCTGCCGCGCATCCAGGACAACGGTCGGCGAATCTACGAACCGCAGGGAGTAGAGCGCGGTGACAAAGAGGGTCGAGCTCGCGCCGCGTCGCGAAATCTAACGTTCTACGACGCGCCTCACGTCGCGCTGTTCTTCATGCCTGCCGTAGGTGACAACGTGCGCGTGGCCGCCGACCTCGGGATGTTCCTTCAGACGTTTCTGCTTGGACTAGAGGTGCGCGGGGTCGGTAGCATCCCGCAGACGTCAATCGCGCGACACGCCCCGGTGGTACGTGATGTACTCAACGTTGATGGTGATCAATTACTCCTGTGCGGTGTTTCGTTCGGGTACGCAGTCACGACGTCGCCCGTGAACCTCGTGGGCTCACCGCGGGTGGGGCTGGACGAGTTCAGCGTCTTTCATCACTAATTAGGTAGTTCGACGCGATTGATTGCTCGGGGAGCCTGAAAGGCTCCCCGAGCAATCAGGTGGCGCGTCCGTCGATCCCTCCGATACCGATGCTGTTGGCGTAATCGCGGTGGAATTCAGTTGGCAGGTAGGCTTCCTCCATGCGGCGCACGTCGGCGTAGCTCTTCACCAGGAACTCGTTGCGGTCGAAACGGCTGTCCATCGACGCGAGGGCTTTTTCTACCGGTTCTAGTTCGCCGGTTTCTTTGACGGCTGAAAGCAACTGCCAGCTGTAGTGCATGTTCAGGGGGAAAGTGAAGCGCAGAATATTGATTGCTTGACCCATTGCGCTCATCTCAGCGACGCTTGGCGCGGGGCCAGCGGTGGCCGAACTCGCGATGCAGAAGGCTGGTCCTTCCGTGGCCGCCAGTGCTTCGCGGCATTCATCCCAGGTGGTTAGTCCCTCGTAGAAGATGACATCAACGCCTGTTTCTTCTCGGTAGAGACGTCCGCGTCGAATGGCCTCGTCAAGGCTTCCCCCTTCAGCACCTCGCGCGTCGGTGCGTGCGACGAGCACGAAGTCAGGATCGAGAGCGTCGCGGGCGTCGACTGCGGCGCTTAGCCGGCCGATGGCTTCCGCATCAGAGACAATGCGGCGACCAGCGACACTTCCGGCCTTCTTCGGTTCGACCTGGTCCTCGATGTGAATCCCGGCTACTCCCGCCCGAATGAAGTCTTCGGTTGCTCGCCACATGCTCACGATACTGCCGTACCCGGCATCCGCGTCACAGAATACGGGGATGTCGACGACCTTCGCCACTTTCGCCGCGTGGTCGACCATCTCACTGAGCGTGAGGAACCCGGTGTCTGGGTAACCGTAGAGTGCGGCCGTGGCGGCACCTGAGATCTGAAATGCCTCGAACCCGAGCTTCTGGGCCATCAGCGCCTCATAGGGCATGACGCCGAACGGGACAAGAGTGGTTGTCGGGGATTCGAATACGTCGCGTAGCCGCTTGGCTTGAGTGCTCATGATTTACGTCCTTCTGTTGTCGTAGTGCAAGGTTACGAGTCAGCGAGCCGGGCCATGATCGGTGTTGCGGTGAAGAGGGCTTCCCGTTCAGCAGGGTCGAGTGCTTCGATCTGCTGAAAAAACCACGCCTCTCTTTTTCTGCGCGCCTGGTCGGCCGCCTCGCGACCACGTTCAGTGAGGGACACCGCCACCCGTCTCCGATCTTCGGGGGTCGGCTCGCGGGAGACGAGGGACGCCCGCACGAGGGCGTTTAGCGTGCGGTTCATGGAAGGAGGGGTGACGCGCTCAAGTTCACTGAGTTCGCTCGGGGAGAGGGGCCCGAACTTCATAAGAAGGAGCAGCACGGAAAGGTGACCGTAAGAAATCTGCTCATCCAGTTGCTCGATGCGCATCCGGCGTCCTAGACGCGAAATAGACAGCCTGAGCTCGTGAACGGAGACGGCTTCGTTGTGATCGAGCATGAGCTTACTATAGGTAATTAGCGGCGCTAATCAAAGCCCTATGCAGGTGGAGTTAGCCGTGCTAACATTCTTCCCATTGGAATTGCGTTCTATTAGAGCGCGAGACTGCCTACAGGAAGGGCTGCGTCACCATGAGCGAAGTTACATACATCGTGGCTGAAAACGGTGATTACACGATTGAAGCGGGCGACGATGAGTCGCTCATGACCATTGCGGTCAACAATGATGTGCCCGGCATCGAGGGTGAGTGCGGCGGCGAGATGAACTGCGGTACATGCCACGTGGTGGTGGACGAGGCGTGGGCATCGAAGCTACACGAACCGAGCCAGTCTGAGCAGGAGATGATCGAATTTCTCGATGATCCCCAGCCGAACAGTCGTCTCGGATGCCAGATCCGGATGGCGGCTAACCTGTCCGGCATCCGCGTCACGGTAGTCACGGACTGACACGACCATGCAGAATCATTACGATGTCATTATCGTCGGTGCTGGTCACGGAGGCGTCATCGCTGCAACGTCGCTGGTGAAGGCTGCCTTCGCCGGCCGCATCGCTCTTTTTAGCGACGAGGCGTCGTTACCTTATGAGCGCCCCCCGCTGTCGAAGGCGTACTTGAAGGGCGAAGCGACCGAAGCAGAACTTTTGTTCCGTAAGCCCGAGTACTGGGAAAATTCTCCGGTCGACCTCCATCTGGATACCCGAGTCGTCACAGTGAACGCCCGCGATAAGACCCTCACCACAGCCAAGGGCGAAACAGTGGGCTTCGGTAAGCTGGTCTGGGCGGCGGGGGGCCGCGCGCGGACTCTGCCCGTACCGGGCGGTGACCTAGCCGGGGTGCACAGCGTTCGCACCCTCGTGGACGCTCAGCGGATCGAGGCAGAGCTCCCGAACGTGGCGAATGTCGTCATAATCGGTGGAGGATATATTGGTCTCGAAGCGGCTGCAGTGCTCAGATCCATGGGACGAAACGTCACCGTCGTGGAGATGCAAGAGCGCCTCTTGGCGCGCGTGACGTCCCAGCCCATCTCGGATTTTTATCTCCAACTGCACCGCGAACACGGCACGCAATTCGTGTTCGAAACCGGAGTAACTGAACTGCGGGGCGAGGGCGGAAGGGTCGCCGGCGTGATCCTCGATGACGGCCGCGCACTGCCCGCAGATGCCGTAATCGTCGGCGTCGGTCTCGTCGCCAATATCGAGCCGGTGCAGGCAGCCGGAGCAGAAGTTGGGTTCGGGGGCATCGTCGTCGATGAGTTCTGTCGCACGGCGATCGATGGAGTCTACGCAATTGGTGACTGCGCCACCCATGTGAATCGGTATGCTGGTGGCGACCAGGTTCGTCTGGAGTCCGTCCAGAACGCTACGGAACAGGCGAAGGTGGTTGCCAATCACATCGCGGGAGTTGGCAAGCCCTACGATGTCTTGCCGTGGTTCTGGTCCGACCAGTTCGACGCGAAGCTCAAGACCGCGGGCCTCCTGCGCGGCAGGTACGAAGTGGTTCTTCGCGGAGAGCCGACCGTTGAGGGCTTCAGCGCGGTGTATCTCCGCGACAACCGCATCATCGCGATCGATGCCGTCAACCGGATTGGCGATTTCACCCATGCCAAGGCGCTCATTAGCCAGGCGGTCGCCGTCGACCCCGCCGTCGTCGCGGATGCGTCGCGACCCCTGAAAGACCTCATGCCGGCCTTGCAACGGTAGCCCGCGCAGCCGACAAATTCGCGGGGCATCCAACATCACGGAAAAGGGAACATGTGAACGACACTGAAGAGTTCGAACATGAAGTCGACCTGCTGGTGGTCGGGTCCGGTGCGGGCGGGTTCGTCAGCGCGCTCGCTGCTAAGGACGCTGGCCTCGACACCCTCCTCGTGGAGAAGGCCGAGTTCTACGGTGGATCGACCGTCTTGTCGGGCGGATCTATCTGGGTTCCGAACGCGCCCGAGATTGTTCGAAATGGTCTGAACGTCAGCCGGCAGAGCGTAATCGACTACCTCACGTACATCAGCAACGGTGAAATCGCACCTGCGCGAATCGAAGCTGTCGTCGATGGTGGGCCGGAGATGCTCGAGTTCCTGGAGCAGCTCAGCCCCCACATGGTCTTCGAGTGGCGACCCGGATACCCGGACTATCACCCTGATGCACCCGGAGGTTCGAAAATCGGGCGCTCTGTGGAGGTCAAGCCCTTCGACCGACGAGAGCTTCGTGAGCTCGGGGCGGAGATGCGTGAACCGACCCTGCGTACGCCCCGAGGTATGTGGATCGGCTCGAACGATCTCCACGCCTTCCTCGGGCTGCGTCGCAGCTGGAAGGGCAAGGCGATGTTCGTGCGGTTGCTGTTCCGCTACATTCACGCGCTCCTCACCGGTGCGAAGATCACCACGCGAGGCGAGGCGCTTATCGGACGACTCCGCCTCGCTCTCCGCGATGCTGGTGTGCCGGTATGGCTGCGCACGCCAATGGAGTCGTTGATCATGGAGGACGGCAAGGTGGTCGGTGCTGTCGTGACGCGCGACGGCCGTCCCTCCCGCATCCGGGCTCGTCGCGGCGTTGTGATCGCATCGGGCGGGTTCGAGCAGAACCTTGAAATGCGTAAGCAGTACCAGCCAATCGTCACTGAGAAGTGGACGTCCGGAGCTCCGGAGAACACGGGCGACGGCATTGTCGCCGGGCAGAAGCTGGGCGCCGCTACCGACTACATGGACGATGCTTGGTGGATGCCCGCAATCCCTTGGGGAAATGGTCGCATGGGCGTGTTGCTCTTTGAGCGGCAGATGCCGGGACAGTTCATCGTAAACGGTGCTGGTGAGCGCTACACGAACGAGTCCGCGCCGTACACGGACTTCATCCACGACATGATTGCCGGTGAGGAGTCTGGCGTGCAGCACAACCCGTCGTGGCTCATCATCGACAAGACATCGTGGCGCAAGAACATGTTCTCGACTCACCTCCCGCTCCCGAAGATCCCGTTTGCGCCGGTGCCTACCGGGTACTCCGTGCCGAAGGCATGGAGTGAATCGGGCGCGGTCAAGTCGGCCCGCACCCTCCGTGAGCTCGCCCAGGAGATCGGAGTGCCTGCAGACAAACTTCAGGCGACTTTCGAGCGCTTTAACGAGTTTGCGTCAAAGGGTGTAGACGAGGACTTCCACCGGGGCGAGAGCGCCTATGACAACTACTATGGTGACCCACGTCTCAAGAACCCGAATCTGCGAGTCATGGATGACGGGCCCTACCTTGCGTTCAAGGTTGTTCCCGGCGACCTGGGTACTAAGGGTGGGTTGCTAACCGACGAGCACGGTCGTGTGCTCTCGGCTGACACCGGGGCGCCGATCGAGGGTTTCTACGCCACCGGCAACGCTGCGTCGGCTGTCGTTGGTAATGGCTACCCAGGCCCTGGTGGAACCATCGGTCCGGCAATGACGTTCGGGTACCTCGCGGCGTTGCACGCTGCGCAAAAGGTCAGCTGAGGCTTCTCTACCAGCTCATAAGAAAGGGCGCCATCCGCAACATACGGATGGCGCCCTTCGCCTTTGGCCCTGCTTAGATGAGGAAGCGCTCGTGCACCGACTCCGGGAACAGCTCTTCGGGTTGAAGGCGCTTCGAGGTGAGTCCCTGCTCGAAGGCGTATCCGAGGAACGCGCTGAGCGTCACTCGGTTGGCTGCGAGTCCGTATGGCCAGAGGTCGTCACCGAACACCCGACGCGCCTCGAGGGCGCGATCGACCGCCCACGGGACCGGCGTATGCGGCGCCGTGTAGTCGGTCATCCGCTCAAGGCTCGGGTCCTTCGCTTCGGCGAAGGCGTCCACGAGATTGGATGCGAGCCACGGATGCTCTTCCAATACCAATGACGTTCGGGTACCTCGCGGCGTTGCACGCTGCGCAAAAGGTCAGCTGAGGCTTCTCTACCAGCTCATAAGAAAGGGCGCCATCCGCAACATACGGATGGCGCCCTTCGCCTTTGGCCCTGCTTAGATGAGGAAGCGCTCGTGCACCGACTCCGGGAACAGCTCTTCGGGTTGAAGGCGCTTCGAGGTGAGTCCCTGCTCGAAGGCGTATCCGAGGAACGCGCTGAGCGTCACTCGGTTGGCTGCGAGTCCGTATGGCCAGAGGTCGTCACCGAACACCCGACGCGCCTCGAGGGCGCGATCGACCGCCCACGGGACCGGCGTATGCGGCGCCGTGTAGTCGGTCATCCGCTCAAGGCTCCGGTCCTTCGCTTCGGCGAAGGCGTCCACGAGATTGGGTGCGAGCCACGGATGCTCTTCCAATACCGCAGCCTGCACGACGACGAGGTGCATGATGGGGAAGATCCCGGTGCGTGAGTAGTACTCCTGTTCAACCTTCTGCGTGTCGGAGAAGAGTTGAACGATGCGACCGGAGCCATCCGCGAAAGCGTCGGGCTGGTGGGGAACGAGCATGGCGTCGAGTTCGCCGTCCAGCATGAGCTGGTTGAGGGAGCGTTCTCGCTCCGCGCGAATGCGGATGCCCTCGGGGAGATCCACAGGGAGCGTCTCGATCCGCCCAGGGGCGTTGATTCCGCCCTGCACCCAATCGATCTCAGTCAGGTCGAGCCCCCACTCGTGCTGGAGCATCGCCCGCTGGTAGATCGTCGCCGTCACCGTCCACTCGGGTATGCCGATCCGAGCTCCGGCCAGCTTCTCAGGCGCGTCAACGGCACCGCCAGCGGGCACGAATATGCCCGACTGGCGGAACGACCGGGACAGGAAGATCGGTAGCCCGACAAGGGACTTGTCTCCGCGTCCGACGAGAGTGCTGTACTTGCCGAGGGACATCTCGGAGATGTCCCACTCGCGGAACTTCGTGAGGCGATAGAAAATCTCCTCCACTGGGTGCAGCATGCAGTGAAGGTCGACGCCGTTGACGTCCACCGTGCCCGAGATCAGGTCGCGGACCTGGTCCGAGTCATTGACTGCGAGTGTGAGGCGGGGACGCTCGCGGTTCGTCACTTAATCTTCATCTCGTTGATGACCTTGAGCTCGGTCATTGCCTCTAGGCCCCACGGCCCCTTCTCGATGCCAATTCCGCTCCACTTCCACCCGGTGAGCGGACGAGTGAGCCCGGAGGTTCGGTGCCCGTTGATCCAGACGGTTCCTGCGTCGAGTTGGTTGGCGATTTCACGCGCCTTCTCGACGTCGTTGCTCCAGACGGATGCGCCGAGGCCGAACATCGTGCCGTTCGCCTTTTCGAGTGCTTCTTCGACGCTGGCGCAGCGGACTACCGGTAGTACGGGCCCGAATTGCTCCTCGTCCACGACGCGCACGCCGTCGGCCACGTCGGCGATGACAGTGATCTCGTGGAAGTAGCCCCGGCGGTCAATTCGGTTACCGCCGGCCACGATCCGCGCACCATGCTCGCGAGCGTCGGCGATGAGGCTCTCAACGTGTTCGCGCTGCATCGGGGTGGCCAGTGGTCCAATGGTTGTCGCAGGATCAAGCGGGTCGCCGACCACTGCAGCGTTTGCACGCTCGGCCAAAGCGTTGACGACGCGGTCGTAGATGTCGCCAACCACGTAGAGGCGCTTAAGTGCGAGGCAAGCTTGGCCTGTGTTGGCGAATGCAGCGGTGAAAAGCTTGTCGGCGATTGCCTCGACATCAACGTCAGGTAGAACGATTGCAGCGTCGTTACCACCGAGTTCAAGAGTGACCTTCTTTAGGTCTTGACCAGCAGCGGAGGCAATCGCCTTGCCCACGGGGATCGACCCGGTGAAGGTCACCTTGCGAGGTGTTGGGTGCGACACCATCCAGGCACCAAGCGGCTCAGGACCAGAAACCACGTTAAGCACACCGGCCGGAAGGAGGTCCATGATGAGTTCAGCGGCGCGCAGGGTACCTGACGGGGTGAACGGAGAGGGCTTCACGACGAGCGTGTTGCCGGTGATCAGCCCCGGCGCGAGCTTGAGCGCGAACATGAACATTGGCCCGTTCCACGGCGTGATCGCCGAGATGACTCCGATGGGCGCCCTCGTCGCGACGACTCGTTCCTTTTCGTTATCTTCGATCACCACGTCCTCAAGGCGCATGTCGGCGAAGTGGTGTATGTAGTTGGCCAGGCTGTCAACCTCGAAGAGGGCGAGGTCTATCGGCTTGCCGAGTTCCTTGGCAACGAGTTCGCCGAGTTCTTGCCTAGCCCCGCTGATGCGCTCCGCTGCTTTGTGCAGGATGTTGGCACGCTCATCGATTGGTGTGCGTGCCCATGCCGGAAACGCGCGCTCTGCAGCGGCAAACGCTTCGTCGAGTTGTTTACGGGTGCAGATCGGAGCGCGAGCCACGACCTCTTCGTTGGCGGGGTTTAGAACGTCGAAGAAGTCCTCTCCTTCGACGGACTTGCCGTCGAGCACCATATTCATTGTGGGTACCGTTGTGGTGGGCGACATTGCGCGGACCTTTCGCGTGAGCCGATGAGTTGAGCCAGTTCGAGCCGCAGACGACAGGGTCGTGCGCAACGATGCTCTATGCAGACCATCGTTCCACTGGAGGGAACGGTAGTCAAGATGTTACCCGCGGCAGCGCGACCTAATGAGCCGCGTTCCACACGTCTGCGAGCTCACTCACTCTGACCGCAGCACCGAAGGTCAGGGAGGTTTGGAGAACGCGCACCCCATTTGAACCCAGGAGCTGATCGAGGCCGGTGCTGAGGAACGCGCTGTAGCGATGCTTTTTAGGGGGTTTACTCATTTGGTCTGCCTTGGCGTAAGTCTCCGTGGGTACGCATCCGGCGAGCGTGCTGCGGCGATCAGGGGTCTCCAAGTAACCCCAGTCCGGGGAGGCCTTGGCGGGGCCTCGCAGTATGCGATGGGAGTACCTGTTCCTGCCATGAAGAGCACGCGATTCGTCCAGTCGGTTGAGGTCTGAGGCAGGATGGGCAAGAGCCCCTCCATCTTTGGATGAAAAGCATTGTGGGCGCATTTCGCACCTGCTAGGTTGGTGACGTTGCGTCCTCCAGACCTAGATTCTGCCTCACAGACCGATACCGCTCGCGGCGCTAGACACGGCTAGCGGGAAAAGCTTGCCGTGTCGCGTGCAATTTCGTAATTCAACGAGAAAGTGAACCTAAGTGGTCGAGAACTCGCGTCACATCCATCTGAACCTCATACCTAACACGAACCTGCTCCACAACGGGCTCGGCAGGTACCACCAGGCACGCGGTACGGAGTCAGAGAACCCCGTCGACACTATGGAGCTCTATCTCGAGTACGCGAAGCTGGCGGAGAAGGGCGGGTTCACGACGCTCTTCCTGGCCGACGTACCCGGTGCGGCAGGAAGGCCCATCGCCGATGCCGGTTCTCCAGAACCCCTCACAGCGCTCGCGGCAATCGCTGCAGTTACGCAGACCCTCGGTCTCGTCGCGACGATGTCGACAACTTTCTATGACCCGTACAATTTCGCCCGTCTGGTCGGTTCGCTCGACCTCATTTCGAATGGAAGGGCGGGGGCGAATGCGGTAACGAGCGGCGTCGATCTTCCGGCGCTCAACTACTCGATGGAGGCCCTGCCCGACCGCACGGCTCGTTACGAGCGTGCGGATGAATTCCTCACCGTGGCCAATGCCCTATTCCGCAACCGTGAGGTTCGGCACAATGAGTTTGGCAACCTTGAGCTGTTCGGCGACCCTATCGACCACAAGGGCAAGCATTTCTCGGTGCGGGGGCCCTTGAACGTCGCTCCCAGTCGCCAAGGCGCGCCTATGATCGCTCAAGCGGGTGCGTCGGGGCCTGGAATCAAACTTGCCGCCAAGCACGCGAATATCGTCTTCACCAACGCGAACACGCAAGCCGGTGCTCTCGAGTACCGCGAACAACTAAACGCTGAGCTGCGTGCCGTGGGGCGTGCTGAGAACAGTGTGCCGATCCTCCCGGGAATCACTCCGTTCTTGGGGAACACACGGGAAGAGGCGCAGCAGCGCAAGGACGAGCTAGATTCCCATCTCGATCACGCTGCCCTTGCTCCCTTCGTTCTTCGCGGGTTCGGTCTCAGCTTCGAGTATGACGATCTCGACGATCCGTTTCCCACCAAGACGCTTCCTCATCCCGAAGAGATCGTGGACCGCATCAAGAGTGCGTACGGTAACTACCTCGGCCTTTACCTGTGGCTCCGCGAGAACCCGGGTGTGACTGTACGCCAAGTCGTTTCACAAACTGCAGGTGGCTTCAGCCACCGTAAGTTCGTTGGGTCTTACGACGAGTTCGCCGATGAGTTGATCGGCTGGTTCGCATCCGGTGCGGTGGATGGCTTCACCGTGATCCCTGCGCTCGGAGTGCCGTCCATGCGCGATGTCGTCGAGGAAGTGGTGCCCCGACTGATCGACCGCGGGTACTACCGGTCAACGCAAGACACTCGCTCCCTGCGGGAGCGCTTCTCATGATGGGGGAAACAAGCATGCTCCTCACTAGGCAACCGTTCCAGCTCGCCTACGTGACTACGGATATCGACAGGGCGGTCGCCGGGTACGAGCGGGAACTGGGTCTGTCGAAGTTCCGTCGCTCCGAGCGCGAGCTACAGGTCACCTCGCAGGGCGAAGCAACGTCGATCTCCCTTCGCCTCGCCATGGCCTTCATGGGGGACTCGATGATCGAGATCATCGAGGCGGTCTCGGGCGATAAAATCTTTACCGATCGCCTCCCCGACAGCGGCTTTGGTATTGCATTTCACCACTTCGGTTATGTCGTGAGACCCGAAGTCAAGTGGTATGACTTCCGTGAAACACTGGATCCTGCCAGGGTGGTAATGGAAACAGCGGGTGACATGTCCTTCGCGTATCTTGATGCGAACCCGACGCTCGGTCATTGCCTTGAGTATCTGCACTTCAGTGCTGAAGCCTTCGACGCCTTGGTCACGAGCGTTCCACGCCACGACTGATCGGCATCCGTTCGCGCTGTCTACGCGTCGTCGGTGATCCGACGTTGTACTGGGTACGCCGGGTCGTTGTAACCAGGGGTGGACGGATGACCCGGCGAGACGAGACGATCGACCAGGGCCTCGTCGCTGGCGTCAAGCCGGGTCGCGAAAGCTGAAAGGTATGACTCCCACTGGGCAAACGTGCGGGGGCCCGCGATGACGGACGTGACGTCTCTGCTGCGCAGTACCCATGCAATAGCGAACTCGGTCAGCGTAAGTCCACGTTCCGCGGCATGGCTCGCTAGTTCTTGAGCGATCGCGATCGACTCCGGTCGCCATTCGCTTTGCATGATTCGTACGTCATTCCGCCCTGCCCGAGTGTCAGGGGCGGGAGGCTCGGTGGGCGAGTACTTGCCCGTGAGTATGCCTCGGGCGAGGGGGCTGTAGGTGACCACGCCCACGCGGTAATGTCGTGCCGCGGGGAGGTGCTCGCGTTCAACGCTGCGCTCGACGATGCTGTACACCGGCTGCGTCGCGATTGGCCGATCGATGCCCAGATCGTCCGCAATCTGGCAAACCAGCCCGACCTGCCAGGCACGAAAGTTGGAGACGCCGAAGTAACGTATTTTGCCTTGGCGGATCAGGTCCCCGATCGCCCGTACGGCCTCGGGTAGCCCCGCTTCTTCGAACGGCCGATGAAGGTACAGGACGTCGATGTAGTCGGTGCCGAGACGGCCGAGGCTTGCATGGACGGCCTCAAAAATCCATTTGCGCGACTGGCCGCGCTTGTTGACCCCCGTGCCCCTAGCGTTGCCCAGCTTGGTGGCCAACACCCAGTCGTCACGATCTGCCGCTATCGCCGCACCGATCACCGTCTCTGATCGGCCGTCATTGTATGCGTCCGCCGTATCGATGAAGTTCACGCCGTGACTACGTGCACTGGCGATGATGTTTGCCGACGTTTCCTCATTGGTCTGCCCACCGAACATCATTGCTCCGAGGCACAGACGAGAAGCTTGCAGGCCGCTCCTGCCTAGGTGTCTGTACTCCATCGTCGCCCTTCCCTTCATAGCCAGAGGTCAGTACAACTAACAAGCTTCCCCATGCCTATCAGCCGTGCGCGTCGGCGCCGGCCCTCCTTCTTGGCCGAGGCGGTAGCGCATTGACAGTTGCGGCCGGATCAAGATTGCGAACATTATTGTGTCCATGGCCCCCGTAGAAGAACATCTGCGAGGATTAGTTGGGTTACTCGAGGGACGCATTCGTGGTTGATCCTAGCTACGTCGCGAAGGAGCGTCGGCATCTGCCCAGCTCTTTAACAATAGTTTCAGGGGCAGCTGGGCTGACCCTGGGATTGCCCGCACGCAACCAATCCTTGTTGAGTCATCGTGAAAGTAGCAGTGCTTCCCCTTGGCCGCCTCCACCGCACAGAGCTACGGCCGCCTTGCCTGTGCCGCGGCGTTGGAGTTCGTAGACGGCGGTGACAACAACACGCGCTCCTGAGGCACCGATCGGATGGCCCAGGGCAATCGCTCCACCATTGACGTTGACCATGTCCAAGCTGATTCCGAGCTGGTTGGTCGAGTGCAGGGCTACAGACGCGAATGCTTCGTTGATCTCAATGAAGTCCAGATCTTCCACCGACCAGCCGGCCGTATCAAGTGCCTTGTTAATGGCCCGGGCGGGTTTGTCCGGCAGTGAAGTATCCGGTCCTGCTGTCTGTCCCGGAACGCCAACTATCGCCAGAATTTCTAGCCCGTGGGCTTCGGCGTAGCCGCGTGTGGTCAGCACCGTGGCAGCAGCGCCGTCGTTCAGAGGCGAGGCGTTGCCGGCGGTTATCGATCCGTCGGGGGAGAAAGCCGGCCTGAGCTTGGCCAGGGACTCCTCATTGCTGTCCCGTCGCACACCCTCGTCTGTGGCCAGCAACACTGTCTCTCCGCGGCGTTTTGACAACTTGATCTGGACGATCTCGGCGTCGAAAATGCCGGTGCTTTGGGCGGCGGCTGCGCGGCGATGGGAGCTCGCAGCGACCTCATCTTGTTCGCTGCGTGAGATGTTGAGGTTTCTATTTGCGCGGTCAGTGGCCAGGCCCATGGCCGCTTGGTCAAAGGCGTCGGTGAGCCCATCGTGGGCAGCAGAATCTACCAGCGCAGCGTTCCCGTACAGGTGGCCGGCGCGAGAACCAAGCAACAGATGCGGGGCGTTGCTCATCGATTCCTGTCCACCGGCGACGACCACTGCGGCTTCTTCCAACCGCAGCATCCGGCTCGCCTCAATGATCGCGCTCAGTCCCGATAGACACACCTTATTAACCGTGGCGGCGTGGGCCGTGAGCGGGATTCCCGCGGCGACGGCTGCCTGCCGAGCAGGGTTTTGTCCGGCACCAGCCTGAAGAACATGTCCCATGATGACGGCATCAACGGCGGCCGTCCCGATGCGCGCCCGGTCAACGGCAGCGGCGATCGCCGCCCCACCCAGTTCGACGGCGGTCAAAGGGGCAAGTTGTCCCATCAGCCTGCCCTGAGGCGTTCGGGCGGCTCCGACAATGACAACATCTTCAGCGCGGGTCATATGCTTCTCCTGGGAAGAAAGGGGGGTGCAGGCGGAATGGGTTCATCAGCCGCCAGCCACCCGAGGTGGGATTATGAGGCGGCGGGGATAGGAGCGCGCAACCTCGGATGGAATGCGGTGCCTGTTTCGCGATCCAATAGCGGGGTCAGCCCGCCGGTGTGGAAGGGATAATTGGCGCCCAAGATCATGCACAGGTCTATCTGTTCCGGTCCCGCAACGACTGACTCGTCCAGCATTTCCCGGACTTCCTCAGCGAGTGCAGCCAGAATTCTGCCGCGGACTCTGTCGGGATCAATGGGCTGCGATGCCGGCAGCAAGGGCGCCGCGGCGGGGGAGAGCCGCCCCTCGTTGTCCAGATAGCCAGGCAGCCCCGCTGAGACGAGCGCAGCCAAACTCCGGCTCACACCGAAGCGCTGAGGATAGGCCCGGTGCATGGTCTCACAGATATGCAACTGCACTGCCGGTCCAATGAACTGGAGCAATTCCAGCGGCGTCATGGGCAAACCCAGCGGATCCAAGGCATGGTCCACTCCAACCGGATCCCCGCCGTCGTCAAGCAGCGAGAGGACCTCGTCAAAGAGCCGTGTCAAAAGGCGGTTCACCACAAACCCCGCCCTGTCTTTGACCAGCACGGGCGTCTTGCCCAGCCGTTTGGCAAGTTCAAATGCTGTTGAAAGAGTCGTTTCGTCCGTCTTCGGCGCGGAGATGATTTCCACCAGGGGCAGCACGGCCACCGGATTGAAGAAGTGGAAGCCGATCAGCCGCTCTGGCCTGGTCAGAGACGCGCCCATCGCCTCAATCGATAGCGAGGAGGTGTTGGTCAGCAGCAGCGTCTCCGGCCGCAGCAGCGGTTCCAGCTCGGCGAACACAGCGCGCTTTACTTCCAGCTCCTCGAAGACAGCTTCAATCACCACGTCGCAATCCGCGAAGGCGGCCTTGTCGGTGTCCCCGCTAATCAGGGCGCCTACGGCTTGGGCATCCGCGCTTTGCATGTGACCGCGAGCCACCTGCTTCTCCAGCTGTCCGAGAATCCACGTGATCGCCGCGTCGATGCGCTCCTGCGACAGGTCAGTGATCCGCACAGGGACACGCAGTCGTTGCGCAAAGACGAGGGCGAGTTGGCTTGCCATCAGTCCGGCGCCGACAACGCCGACCGAATCCACTGGTCGAGGTTCAACCGCGGGCCTGCCGGCCGGTTTCTTCGCCAGCGACTGGGTGAGGTGAAAGGCGTAGATGCTGGCGCGGGCCTGATCCGAGAGCAACAGTTCGCCGAAGGCCCTGATCTCCGACTGCTGCCCGAAACCGCGCGCAGATCCAGCCGTAGCGGCAATCAGTTCCAACGCTTGGTAGGGAGCGGGAACGGCGCCGTGCAACCGCGCATCGAGTTTCGCCCGGATGGTCTCCAAGTGCCCATCATCAGTGCTCGCAACCCCGGGCTCCGGGGTATGGTCGGCTCGGGAGGGCTCCCGGATTGCGCCCGAGAGAATACCTGCCGCGAAATCCAAAGAAGCAGCCAGGAAGCCGGTCTCCGGGAGCACGGCATCGATCAAGCCGAGAACAGCTGCGGCATGGGCGGAGAGATTCCTGCCTGCCAACGAGTCGGTGACCACTAGGTTGGCGGTCTTCGTGGGACCGAGCAGCGCGGATGTGCGGGAGATCCCACCCCAGCCGGGGATAAGGCCGAGCCGGACTTCTGGGAATCCCAGAGCGCGGGCCGAGTCCGCCGCAGTGCGATAGTCCGCGTGAAGTGCCAGTTCCAGTCCGCCGCCCAGCGCGATTCCGTTGACGAAGGCAAAGGTGGGAACCGGTAGGGCGGCCAATCGGCCAAACGTTTCCAAACCTTGCCGGGCCACTTCCTCGGTCTGTTCTCGCGTGGCGGCCTCGACCATTTTCTTCAGGTCAGCTCCGGCACAGAATACGGATCCCGTACCGGTCACGGCCACCGCATCGACAGCGGACAAATCCAAGGCCAAAACTGCCGCTTCCAACTCGGCTAGTGAGGCCGGACTCAGCGTCGCAGGGCGGGCGCCGGGAGTCGCCAGAGTCAGAATGGCGAAGCGGAAACCAGCATGATCGACATACGCAGTATCGGTCCCGGTGAATATCTCGGCGTTTGTTACAGAATGTTCTGACTTGCCTTCGGCGCCTGCTGGCTTTTCGCTCATGGTGCTTCCTCACATGTCGACTGCTAGCCAGTCTGATGTGAAATTAGGTTTCACGTCAAGTGATACTGCGTGTCAATGCGTTACTCTTGCTGAAGCCGCCGCTGGATTTCGCGGGCGATCTCGACCCCAGGAGTCGAGCGAGGAAAGACCGCAACAACAACGTCGTCAGCGCTTCCGGGGACACCTGGTAAGACGCCATGCAGCCGTCGCACCTTGTTGAGTTCCGCCCACAGTTCCGTAACAGTGGAAGGGCCGTCGTCGCCCCTCATTAAGGCGCGGAGGAAGTAATTGTTAGTGCTGACGACCGCGGAGGCGAAACGGATCCCGTCCAATGGGGCCAATCCCGGCAACGTCCGGTTCAGGTATAAGTTGAACAACCGCTCGTAGCGGAAGACGGTGACCAACTCCTTGTTTCGCAGCGCGGGGATGGCATTGACCACCGCGTATCGCTGTCTGGCAAGCTCGCCCTGTTGTTCGTAATGCTCGAACACCAAGGCGGCAGCCTCACAGACGGCCAGCCAGGGATCCTGGTGCCCCCTATTTAAGAAGGCCTCCGTCTGGTCCACCAATTCGTCATGGTCGGCGAAAACCACGTCCTCCTTGGAATGAAACTGGCGGAAGAAAGTGCTGCGGGATAGACCGGCGGCGTGGGCTATTTGCTCAACGCTGGTCGCCTCGAAGCCGTTGGTCGCGTAAAGCCGCACCGCCGTTGCTGCGACAAGAGAACGAGCGCCAGCCGGGTGTTTGGCCCCTTGTGCACTTTCCTTCACGTGCATGAGTCCCGCCCTGGTTGAGTCATTTTCCACGCTCCAACGGTACTACCGTGGTCTAACACCGCAGAGACTTTCATGTGAGGTCGGGCGCGAGCTCCATCCCGTTCCGATGCCCCGCGACCCGTGAACGACGCAGCCGCGGAGTTAGGGGACTGGCGCCGTCCTCATGGTCGCCTCACCTCTCACCGCCCCGGCCGCCTGGGAGCAGCGGCACCCCAGAACTTAAGGTGCGGCGGCCAGAGGAGGCCGCTTTGAGCAGACCCTCGGAGCCAAGCCACGGGAAATTAATCCGGCCCGCACTCATCCTTGTAGAACCACTAACGAGGAGCCTTCAACAGCAGGGGGCAATGCAATGAGCAATCCATCAGTTAATGCGGAGATCAAAGCAAAGCACCGGGCATGTGGGCACTCGGCGACTATCCCGCCGTCGCCACGGAAACACAAGCGTCCGGTGTGTGATTTGCCGCCCAGCCCAACGAGTGCTCAACGAGCTCTGGGGATATGTGAACCTGCGCAAGAACCTGTTCCTGCCGACGAAGAAAGCCAACGGCTGGGGCACCACGAAATCAGGCCGAAGTACACGCACCTACGACGCTCCGAAAACACCCCTTCCAACGCGTCATCGACAGCGGCGTTCTCGCTGCGGAGAAGACCGCACAGATCGAAGAACTGCGCAGGAACACCAAACCTGCGGAACTGACCAGAAACATCGTCAGGGTCCAGCAAGAACTCATCAAAGCGGCCAAAGTCAAAACCCTCGCGTTCAGGGACCAGGTCTCGCGAGCACATTAGGTGAGGCACGCAGGGAACGTTTCGCGAGCATATTGACGTGAGGCACCATGTCCTCCTCGGGCTTCCTGCGCAGGATAGCATCCTGTTCTTGAAAACGGAATGATGTTCCGCAAGATCCATCAAATGTGCATACAATCTTGACCAGCCCTGCGTCGCGGCCTCGGACCTGCCGGGCCAGCATCCTTCCCGCATCATGCCGCGGGCGATGTTTCACCTCCGAGTACCTAAAGAAGCGGCCGCTCGAACAAAGAATCCCATCCACCATGAACACCGCACCCGCAACCCCGACGGCGCCCGCCCGTCTGGCTTCCTTCATCCTGTCCCTGACACTCATCGCCGTCATCGTGCCTTTGGCGATCGATCTTTACGTGCCCGGAATGCCCCTCATGGCCAGCGAGTTCGAGGTCGGGGACGCCCAGATCCAGCTTTCCCTCGCCTCCTACCTGCTCGCGATGTCCCTCGGCCAGCTAGCCTTCGGGCCGCTGTCGGACGCACGCGGGCGCCGCCTCCCTCTTTTTGCCGGGCTTGTTCTCTTTTTCATCGGCGCACTCCTCACGGCGACCACAACCAACTTCTGGCTCATGGTCATCTTCCGGTTCCTGCAGGGGCTCGGCGGATCGGCCACCATCGTCGTCATGTACTCCACGATCCGCGACCGCGTCCAAGGGGCTCGGGCCGCTCGTCTCTACTCCGTCGTCGTGGCGCTCGGCGCAATCGCCCCCGTCGTGGCTCCCGCCGTAGGAGGCCTCATTATCGACAGTCACGGATGGCGCTGGTCCTTCGCCTCCATGGCCCTCGCAGCATTCGTCGTCGCAGCTATTGCAGCGAAAGGCATGCCCGAATCCCTCGCCGGCGGGGACCGCACACCCCTGAACTTCCGCAGCCTGGCGCCTGGTTACGCCGCGGTGTTGCGGAATCACCGCTTCATTATCCCGGCCCTTGGGCTATCGGTCTTCTACGCGATGCTGTTCCTTGTGATCGGCGGCGCCCCTTTCCTCCTCCAAAATACTTACGGGCTCGACGCCCTGACCTATGGTCTGGTCTTCGGGGTCCTGTCCATCAGCATGGCGGTGGGCGCCCCGTTTTCCGGATGGTTGTCCGGGCACCGGGGCCTCGACCGGGCAGCACGAACCGGCGCGGTCCTCGTCCTGCTTGGAAGCGTGGTCACCGCGGGATCCCTCGCTGCAGGAGCATCCATCTGGCTCGTCTTAATCGGCTTGATCATCCTCCTCGTGGGAGTCGGCATGGCCGAGCCCCCGTTGGTCAGTGCCGCCATGGGAGCGGCATCCACACATATCGGCGTCCACTCAGCAGTTATGGGAACCATTCAGTATGCCCTCAGTGCCCTGGCCACCCCACTCGGCGGCGCAGCCATCGGCCAAAGCCCTACGGCGTGGGGCGCTCTATTGCTCGCCGTCGCGGGCATCGGGCTGGCCTTAACCTTCGGCGGATCCCGACGCGCGAGGGATGCCGCAAACAACCCCCTCGGAACTCGTAGAAGACCCGAGGTAACGGCGATCCAGCGGCAAACCGGATAGTCGGCAAGCGGGATTGGGGCGTGCTTCCTCATGCGTTGAGACAGTTGGTGATGGGCGCACGATGGCCCCGCCGCTGTGCGGGCCTGCAAGTCCTTGGCCTACGTGGGGAAGTCCTTCCGCTGCTTCAAGTCTTTCGTTCTGCTGATCTGCCCTGGCTCCGCCGACCTTCCCCGACGAAGCCCATCGCCGCGGTGACCAGGCACCTCGGGTTGATCGCAACGATGTCCACCACCTTCTATGATTCCTACAACGAGGCCAGGGCTCATCGGATCGCTCGACCTGATTTCCAACGGCCGGGCCGGGTCAATGCGGTGACCAGTTCGTCCGACATCTCGGCCCTGAACTACTCCCTGGACAGGCATATGCAGGTGCATGTAGTGATCCCATTCGCCGCAGCACGCTCCATTTCGTGACCGCGCTCTTGGCACAATGTTAAGGTTTCACTCCCAGGTCGACAGATACCCCTTCGACATCGAGGTGCTGCTCAAGCCTCCCCAATTTGCTGGCGAGTTGATAAGGCAGCCTCGCTGGCGCCCAAGTCTTGTGTTAGCGAAGCTAGTGAGCCATGCTAACTACATGGAATCTGACATGAGTTCGGGCGCGGAGCTCCGTATCCTGATTCAGCGTCTCGCGCGCCGGGTACGAAGTCAGCGGAGCGATGAGTCCCTCCCCGACGGAAAACTGAGCGTGCTGTTCCGTCTCTCCGGCGGAGCGCTGGGGCCGGTTCAACTCGCTGCCCTCGAAGGGGTGCGGGCGCCGTCGATGATCCGCACCATCAACTCCCTCGAAAAGGATGGGTACGTCCAGCGCCGCGCCCATCGGGAAGATGCC
The DNA here is from genome assembly GCF_059091365.1 of Arthrobacter sp. MDT2-34-1. NCBI lineage: Bacteria > Bacillati > Actinomycetota > Actinomycetes > Micrococcales > Micrococcaceae > Arthrobacter > Arthrobacter sp. MDT2-34-1. The sequence continues at coordinate 1,942,060 of NZ_JBNHGO010000001.1, read as the reverse complement.
CGACGAGTGGAGGTCACTATCACCGAGGCGGGTATGAGACTCGTCGCAAGCACCCGTCAGATGCGTACCGAATGGTTCATGGAGAGGCTGTCGGCTTTGGATGCGCACGACCGTGCGGTGCTTGAGGCTGCCGCCCCCGTGCTCCGTCGTCTCCTCGGCGAGGAGTAAACACATGTTCCGTTCCCTGCGGCACTTCAACTTTCGGCTGTGGGTCGTCGGTCTGCTCGTATCCAATCTCGGCGTGTGGATGCAGCGCATCACCCAGGACTGGCTTGTGCTCACCCAGCTCACTGACCACAACGCTACTGCCGTCGGTTTAGCCACGGCCCTGCAATTCCTTCCCCAAGTGCTGCTGGTGACAATAACCGGCACGGTGGCCGACCGTGTGAATCGCCGTACGCTGGTCGCCATCACCCAGGCTGTCATGGCGATCCTAGCAGCTGGCCTGGCCCTTTGCGTGGCTTCTGGCGTGCTCGACCTCGCCCTGCTGCTGGCCTTCTCGCTTGCCTTGGGAGTCGCAAGCGCCTTCGACAATCCTGCTCGCCAGGCCTTCATTGGTGAGATCGTGCCAAAGGATGATCTAACCAACGCGGTGGCGCTCAATGCCGCGTCGTTCAATCTCGCACGTCTGCTTGGACCCGCGGTGGCAGGGCTGCTAGTGGCGGGGATCGGCGCAGGCTGGGTGTTCGCGCTCAACGCCGCGAGCTTCATCGCGGTCCTGATCTCACTTGCCGCACTACGTCGGAGTGAGATCAATACGGTCCAGTCAATACCGCGACGGGGCGGTCATTTTCGTTCGGGGTTGCAGTATCTATTGGGTCGCCCCGATCTGTGTGTGGTGATGATCGTGATGTTTGTCTTTGGAATGCTCGGGATGAACCTTCCCGTGATCACCGTGACTATGACGGGCACCGAGTTCCAACAAAATGCCGAGGTCTTTGGACTCATCAACTCATCGGTGGCGGTCGGATCCATAGTGGGGTCCCTCGCGGTCGCGAAGCAGGAGTCCGTGCGGTTGCGTAATCTCGTCATCGCCGGCCTGCTCGTCGCAGGATCGGCCGGCATCACAGCGGTCACACCCACTGTCTTATGGTTCGGCGTCGCGCTGGTTTCCGTGGGCTTTTCGACCATGCTGCTGGTCTCGAACGCGATGTCGTACATGCAGGTCGCGACGGAAGGGGCATACCGGGGCCGCATTCTTGCCCTCTACCTCGCCTTCTTCATGGGCGCAACGCCGATCGGCGCACCATTGTCGGGCTGGATCGCCGATACCATCGGTCCGCGGTGGACGCTGGCAGCTGCGGCTTTTGGCGGCTTCCTCGTGGTCATCATCCTCCTAGGGTGGGTCGCCGTGCACCGTCGGATACGCATCAATCTCCACCCGGACCGGCCCTTCCGGCTCCAAATGTCCTACGGCCGACCGCCAAATTACCCAGAAGTTCTGCTCCCATCTACCTTCGACACGTGAGCGACTCTCGCTCATCCATGACTTCCCATACTGCAAAGGAGAGGATGGCTACCTCCGGGCGGATGAAGGAAACGTCTCGAACGCCCGACGCGATTTACATGGCCGTCTGGACGCTCCGTCCTCTCTGGTTGCGGACAACTTGGCCATGCGGGACTCACCCCAGCGCTGGTGCACTGGAGGCAGCCCGTTCCAGTAGCAGGGCGGATGGCAGATTAGAATTAAAGGATAGGAAAATGAGCAGAGTCAATCAGTCCTGGGGCCCGGGGCTCCTCCCGCCGCAGCCGCCGGCGTCCTCATAGGAAACGCCGTTATCGCCACAGTAATCGAGTGGCGGGGCCGGATTGCACTATTCCAAAGGAGTTCACGTCTTGGTCACGATAGCGGTCTCTGGGGCTGCATCACGGGATTCGTAAAAGACGGTGCTAGCCTGGAACAGCCAGCTCGTCAAGAGTTATTCGAAGAAACCGGTCTCCAGGTGAATGACCTTTTGGATTTCCGGCAAGGACCGGTCCTGACGGTCTCACACGATTCGGGTGCGATTTGGCTGGTTTTCACTTTCACAGCCGTGACATCCCAACGTCGGCTGAAACACTGGGAACATGGCTCCTACCGGTGGGTCACGGCCCGTAAGTGAACCGCTATGGCAACCGCGCCGCCTGGCTCGACACCGTCCCTGGCGCAACCGGCCACGTGGCAACCGACGGTCCGACAGTCACCGAGACGCCGAGCAGTGGCTCTGGCCGAAGACCACCTCGTGTGCCGCAGCGCAGAGCATTCGAAGGGCGGTCGCCGCAGGTTGAACGGATAGCCGGGTCCTTGACCTCGAAGACCACCTCCACGGACGGATAGAAAGTCTCCGTTTCCGCCGCCGGGAAGTAGGCCCCGGTCTCGAACTTGATCCGGTAGACGTCGGCGTCGACGGCCTCGGGGCCAAGGTTCTTGATCCGGCCGCCGCTGTCCGTGCGCCCTGCCGCGATCTCCTGCATCCTGACGCCCTCTGCGCATCCAGCACGGCTTTGACGCTGGCCGCGGGCCTGCCGGCGTCGGTGTCGAGGACGTGGGTGGTGATGTGGCTAGCGTTCACGGGTTCGCTACTCAACACCGGAGTCTCACATGACGCCGCAATCTAAGAGGAACTGCGCCGGATGAACCTGGCCTGCGAGGAAAAGTTTGGGCGCGTCTTTCTGATCCGAGCCGCGGGCCGCAGCGCGGGGAGATCCTGGCGCAGCTCACCAGCCGGCTGGACCACTCGCCGGAAGAAGAGATCGCGGTGGTAGGGCCACAGCTGCGCGAAATCGCCACCCTGCGGCTGGAGGACCTTGTCGCCGAGTGTCTTGTCGCCGTAGGAGCCGTACGCCTGAGCTACGGCAAAATCCGGATCGGAAGGCAGCAGGAAGGTCAGGCCCTCGGCGTCGCTGAAGGCCTGGATGGCATCGGCGAGATGCCGATACCGTCGTAGTTGGCGGCCTGCAGCAAGTTGAGGTTGTCGCGGAAGTCGCAGGCCTCAGTGGTGCAGGCGGAAGTGGCGGCCTTGGTGCGGAGGTAGACCACAAGATTCCGGTCCGCGTAGTCGGACAGTGAGACCTTCTTGCCGTCGGCATCGGAGAGGGTGAACTCCGGAGCGGGCATGCCGGGCTGGAGCTGGGACACGAATATCCTCTTTCGTTGGAACAAGCAGTGCGAACTAAGTCTTTGGCGGCTAGCATCGATGAGGCGGTGGCCGGCGCAGCGGTTGCCGCCACCAACCGCCGGGACCGGCAGACAGAAGCGAACCGGCCTGGGATACCGCCGAACGGCGCCAGTAACTCGCGTAAAGCCTGGACGACAAGGGCGACCGGGAAGCCGTCAACTCTCGGCTCCTGCAGTCCCCAAGGCGCCCACCCCTCAGCCGCCGTCGCACAGAAACCATCAATGGCCAAGACGTCAAAGATGGCCAAGCAAGGGCGGCAAGGCAGGACGCTGGAACACGGAGGACTCGAACGCTAGGTTCTTGCTGTCCTAGGCTCGCCTCCAGATACCAGTGCAACCCCTGCGACGGCGTCTGGTCCCAGGCCCGGTAAACTAATTTGCTGTTGAGCTGCTCGCCAATTTTCGGGGCAGCTCAACGGCATGACGGTTCGAAACGATGAGGCTCAAAGGGCTAGCAGAATCCAGGCAGTGACCTGGCAGAGCCTGCCGAATTGTAAGGCATCCATGAAGCCGGTCAGGACACCGAGCTCTGCTGGGAGGTCAGCGGTTGGCCAGTGAATCCGACCGGCACGGACGAGAAGCACGGGTATGACTGGCCACCGGAAGGTGCTTTTTCGCTCGGCAGGGTAAGGGTCTAGAAAACCACATTTCCCGGCCCAGAGCACCCTTTCCTTGTCTATAGCGCCTCACTCATGAATACCCCGGGCTAGCCCAGCATGAGCCCGGCGAAGAAGTCTGCCAGTTCCCGATGTGCGTCGAGCGGCAGGACATGGGCGACGTACTGGTCTGGGCGGACCACCACCATGGCGCCCTGCTGGCGGTCGATGCCGCGCTGGTCGAAGATGTCATCCCCGGACTTCAGGTCGGGGGTGAAGACTTTCTCGTAGTCCTTCAGCCCAAAGGGAGCCTTCTGCGGGAACAGGAAGGATGGCACGTCGTTGGCGTCCAGTTCCCGGTGGTTCTGCTGGAAGACGGCGCGGACATCGAAGACGGCGTCGGCGTCGGCGTCGGCGGGAGTGTATCGCCGGACCGGAGAGTCTTCGGAGTCGGCCAGGAACCGGCACAGTTCGGCCAGCCGTGAGTCTGCCTCGCCGGGGTGGGCGGAGTCGGCGAAGGCGTAGATCCGCCAGCGGCCGTCTGCCTGTGCGACGTGGCCCAACCCCACGGGTTTGGCGTCGGCCAGGCGGACAACCGGGGCCGAGTGGAACCGCTCGCCGATCGGGAAGCCCTTGGCCAGATGCTCGTGGGTGTCCTCGCCGGTGATCATTGACGGCGTGTAGTCGGTGGCGAAGCCGGCGGTAAAGCGGCCGGCCTCAACGAATTGCCGTTCCAGCTCGGCCGGTTCCAGGCCTTCGTCGTCGGGCCGGTTCGGGTCTTTCGGGCGGGAACTGACGGTCTTGGACCAGCGGATGTCGAAGTCGATTAGTTCCTGGGCCACGGCGTGGCGCTCGCCGGAGTACGTGTCCAGCAGGGACTCGGGGCTGCGGCCTTCCAAAACGGCCGCGAGCTTCCAGCCCAGGTTGAAGCCGTCCTGCATCGAGACGTTCATGCCCTGGCCCGCCTTGGCGCTGTGCGTGTGGCAGGCGTCGCCGGCGATGAAGACGCGCGGGGTACGCTGGCCGCGCTCTTCCGGCATGACGTCGTCGAACCGGTCGGCAATGCGTTGGCCCACCTCGTAGACCGACCACCAAGCAATGTCCTTGACCTCCAACGTGTAGGGATGCAGGATCCGCTGCGCCGCCTCGATGATCATGTCCGAGGTGAACCGCTGCCGGGCCTCACGGTCGGCCGGATCGAGGTCGCCCAAGTCCACGTAGAGCCGGATCAGGTAGCCGCCTTCGCGCGGGATAAGCAGGATGTTGCCATCCTGGGCCGACTGGATGGCGGCCTTGAAACGTACGTCGGGGAAATCCGTGACGACCAGGACGTCCGCCACGCCCCAGGCATGGTTGCGGGCGTCGCCACGCAGTTCCAAGCCGATCGACCGACGCACGGAGCTGCGTGCGCCGTCGCATCCCACCACGTACTTGGCGCGGACGGTCACCTCTTCCGACGGGTTGTCGGCGTCGGTCCGGCGCATGGTCACCCGCACCGGGTAGTCGCCCAATCCCTCGACCTCGACGCCGGTGACTTCCAGACCGTAGTCCGGTTCCAACCGGCTGGGGGACTTGCGCATGTGCTCCAGCAGGTAGTCCTGCATCCGGGCCTGATTGACGATCACGTGCGGGTACTCGGACAGCCCGTCCGCAACGTCCTGGACCCGTCCGCTGCGAACGATCCCCGAGCGGTCCTGGTCATCCGGCCGCCAGAACACCGTTTCGTTGACCCAATAGCCTTCCCGGACCAAGCGCTCGGCCAGACCGAAGGCGTTGAACATTTCGACTGTCCGGCAGGCCACGCCGTCGGCCTGCCCCAGCGCCAGCGGGCCTTCCCGCCGTTCCACCACGCGGGTGGTGATGCCCGGGAACTCGGCCAGCTGGGCGGCCAGCACAACCCCGGCCGGTCCGGTGCCGACCACCAGGATATCCACTTCTTCCGGCATTCCGCCTTGGCTTTCCGTGCGGTTTTCCGCAGCCGGCCGGAGTTCAGGATCGCCCGGATGGTAGCCGTCTAGATAAAACTGCATGATGCTCCTGGTGGTTTGTCGGGCCGTGCCCGGGACCGGATGTTGTCGTGTCGCATCACATCGTAGTGATTGGCGCCACGGATCAGCCAAGAGATTCTGTGCAGCAGAATGCTATGTGGTGGGCAGTACGCCGTCGTCCTGAAGTTCGCGCAACACTGCTTCGCAGCTGGCCTGGAGGGCCTGGATGACCTGCGGTTTCTGGATAGCGCCGGCGCGGGACAACGGCGAGCTGATCGATACGGCCAAGGCGGCGGGCCGGCCTGCGGTTGCCAGCGGTGCGCCGACGGCAGCGAGGTCCGCTTCGGTGCGCCCGAGATTGACGGCATACCCCTGCGTCCGTGCTTCCGCCAGTTCGCGCTGCAGGCCTTCCAGTTCCGCCGCTGCGAGGCTGCCGCCGGTTTTTTGCGCCTGCCGGCCGGTGTAGAGCTGCGCGACCGACGGCTCCGGCAGTGTGGCCAGGATGGCCTTGCCGCCGGAGGAGAGGTGCGCCGGAAGGACCGTGCCGGTGCGGTTGCCGACCCGGAGCAACTGAGGGCCCTCGGCCGTGAACAGGTAGCGAGCGGTGACGCCGACCCACTCAACGAGGTTCACAGTTTCGCGCACCGAGTGTGCCAACGCCTCAAGGTGTGGGCGGGCGATCGAGACGGCGCTCCGGGCAGGGTCGGCGGCGGGGTCGGCGCGCAGGGTCGGACCGGCGCAATAGCGCCGCTGGTCATCCTGCAAGGCGAAACCCCGGTACACCAGCATGGCCATGAGCCGGTGGGCAGTGGACGGGGCCACGTCCAGAGCCTTGGCCGCGTCGGTGATCCGCAGCCAGTCCCGCTCCTGGAGAAGCATGATCAACTGCAGCGCCCGGTCGACGGAGTCCACGGCATAGCCGGGCTTCTTCACGATGCTCATTTTCTGCACAGCAGAAGTCTAGTCCGGTTGGTAGTCCGTTCTGCTTATCTTTCATGGACGGGCCGCAAGTAGGCGGCCGTGGGTTCCTATAAGACCCTCTTAGAGCCCATGGAATGTTCCGGCTTCGGGGACCGAATGACTGTTAGACACGCGGCGTGTTTTGCCGGGAGGTTGTTGCTGCTGCGATGTACAAGCTCGCGCCCGTGGCCATCATTGCCTCGCAACTGCTTCAACTCCACTGCTTTTCACGCCGATTACCGTGATTATGCAAATTAATTGTCTCAGGCGCCCGTGCAGACACTGTCTGCACGATTTTCGCCCTTCACTCGACGCCCTCGGTTCGGGTGCTGTGGCAATTGGTTCGAGCGAAGGAAGTTCCCGCCGCTCCGCCTCCGGCAGGGCTCGGCGATGATTGTACTGACGGACTTCAGATGGACGCGGAGAAGTCACACGATATATTTGACGCGTTTGAGACTGCTACCGAACCCCTGCATCTATCCAGCACTGAGGCGCACTGCACGCCGCCGAAGCGGCTGTAAAACGCTGGAGACACCGGAGTTGACGAATGGCGAGACTCCAACTGCCCTGTCACTAAGTGACACATGCTGATCGGGCAGTTGGTGCTCCACACCGGTGCCAACAGTTTCTTTGCGCGGAAAACTAGACTGCCCGGAGCCTCCGTGCGGCGTTGACCATGCTGGAGGTGTCCGCGAGGTCGGTGTACGCGGCCCGGTTCACCGCCGTGTCGTGTCCAAAGAAGGCCGCCCGGACCACCTCAGGCACCTGATCGAGCAGCAGCGAGTTCAGCGTCGCACGCCAGACATGCGTCCGGGCCGTCTGCAGAAGCTCGATATGAGCGACTCGCCCAGCTCGATGTAGAGCGGCGTGGTTGCCTTCTGACAGTTGTCGCGGTGCCAGGCAATCATCTGGTCCGTCGGCGCACCAATGACGTGCGCCGAATCGTTTACTGCTGCGTTCTGCCGTGCCAGCAGGCGCTCTGCGACCCGAGTGTCCAGGACGGGCACCCGGCGAGGCCTATGTGTCTTGGAGACGGACTCCGTCACCGTCACGTGGAGAGTGTCGTCGTCGGTGTCGATGTGCTGCCAGGTAAGTGCATTGGCTTCCGATACGCGTAGACCCGTGGTCGCTTGCAACAGGGTGAGCTCAATGGCATTTCGTCTTTTGGCGATACGGTCCGCGAGCGACCAGCGTCCTCGTCTCGGCTTGGTCTGGCCCTCGGCTGGATCGAGCGCCAGGAGGTAGTCGAGGACTGCGGCGTACTGATCCTTCGTCAGGGCCTGACCGCCTCTCTTGCTGCTGACCCGCTTCGAACTCCTCAGATCTATCGACATCCCTGACAACGGGTTGCCGTTGATCACCTTGCTGGTGCGCTGCAACACCTCCTTCGCGATGCGCAGTGTGCCCCGCGAAAGCGGCAACGCGTAGCGGCTGCCCACACCCTTCTGAAGCGTGCGGATCCCGGGGAAATTGCCGAGCTGCACGAGGACCGCCTCGGCAACTGCGAGCACTCGGTCGCTCAGCTCCTGGCCGAAGCCTGTGGAGGAGTCATACTCCCGAAGGAGGGCGATAGTAGTGTAGGCGAGTTCTCGATGCCGAGGGTCGCCTGAGTGGGAGAGCACGTCCGCGTAGCGGAGCAGGTGCTTTGCCTGGATCGGGTCAATAGCTTGGGCTACCTCGCCCGAAAGGAAAGACTCGGCGACTGCGCGTTCAAGGTTTTCATACGCAGCCCGGAAGTCCTCGCGCTCGACGATCATCTCGCTGAGTCGGTCAGCGGCGGTACGCGACGTCACTTCTTTTTCTTCTCCTTTGGCGGGCGCAGGTTCTTGCCACTCAGCTCAGAAGCGAGATCGATGCGAATGTCCTCGATTCCCCGCACAGCGCCATTAATGTTCCGCTTCAAGAAGGGAACTGCATAGATGTGAAACTGGTATCCGCCAAGCCCGCGGTTCTGGATCTCGGTCTTGATGGTCTCCACTTCAGCGGTTATCGTCGATAGCGCGAGCTTACGCAGATGAGCCTCGATTTCCTCGGCCGTGTGATCTGCGAAAGCGTAGGCCGTCACGTCGAGCTCGAAGCCAATGAATACTCCGAACGCGTTCGACTTCTTAATCGCTGGCGTCTCTGATGCGGGTGGCAAAAGAATCGACGCGAGGAGGTCAACCTTCTCGCCGTTGAGGCTCTCCTTCAAGAGTTCTGACTCCACTAGCCAGGTATCGAAGTCGAAGTCGTCTTCCTGGACCTTCCCTATAGATTCGAAGGCAGCCTTCACACCGCGCCGCGCGCTCGATCCGACCTTGCCCGCGGTATCCCCGTACATCTTCGACTCGCCAAATATTAGCTGGTAGTTACCTTCCGAGACCTCAAGCAGGTGCACGCCATCGGTGCCGTGGACGTAGTGCTCCGACGAGGTCTTGAGTTCCATTTTTGAGAGGATCTTCGGCGCGCCCAGATGTCCTTCAAGGAAGGAGTAAAGGAGGAGTTCGCCGCCCTCACCGGCGGTGGAGTCAGGGGCTTTGAACTGCGTTTGTGTTTTCCTGAAGAACTCGCCCATGCGGCTCGGATCGTCGAGCATCTTCTCCAGATTCTGACGGGAAAGCACATAACTGATGCTGTTATTCACCAGTTCCTTGAAGAGAGGCTTTACCGCGAAATCCCCGCCGTCGACGCGAAGCACATGAAGGCGCAGGATTGTCTTCAGGTGTATGTCGAACCGCTCGGGGTCGTAGAAGAGTGCTAAGAATCGATCGCGATTCATCAATGAGAGCGGCAGAACGGCGCCGCTCATCGAGCTGCCGCCACCATCAGTTGCGCATCACGCCAAGTGATGGTTCCAGGTATGCCACTTCTGTCCGAAAACATGTGCCGGCTCTCCTTCGCGCCAACGGCACGTGTTGAGTTCTTCTCGGGTCACATCCCAAGGTACCGGCGACCGGACAGAATACTCGATCTTTGACTGTGCGCGAGCCTGAGACGGTAACCAAACCTCGCATCTATTCCGCACATTCAATGACAGTCGACGAAAGCCGATGACAGCAGAAAGCGCCGTGGACTAGGGATGATCAAAGGTGTGGTACCCCGCAGAAACGCCTGATAGAACCGTATTCTTACTCGAAAGGCCACCGGGTCGACGCCGGTCGGAAGTCACCAAAGCCCCGGAATTCCGGGGCTTTCCTTTACTGTCATCGCGTCGAAGCGCTCACTGAGCAGTGCGTCATCACGTACTCAGATGCGGTTGCGACCGATTGTCTTTCAGCGAAAGTGTCTGAAGTCACCGATAGCCTGATGCCAGCAAATCAATTAGAGGAGTCACCGCATGTCATCAGTCCCCATCGCAGTGTCGCGACTTGGCGATGGCGATTCGCGCGAATCGCAAGATGTTCGGGCGGTGGACTGGCTGCTAAAGCAGCCCGGCGGTCCCATCGTGGTCGTAACTCCGCAGCGTGCTTTTGAGGGTGAAAGTCTGAAGCGACTGATTGCACGGCCGGGGGTTACGCACTATGCGTGGCGAGGGTTTATTAGCAGGTCATTTGACGGCCAGCGCGTGCTCTACGCATGGCCTGACCGCAAGCGTCTGAACCACATCTGGAACAGCGAAGCTGATGCAATCGCAGTCATTGAGTGGAACAAGAATGAGACCGCCGAATGGATTGAAGACACCGAACCGCTCCAACTCTTCCCAGGCCGAATTGTCGCGCCTCACAGACGCGAGGAGAAGCTTGAGCCGTTGCCGAACGGAGTCGACGGGATATTAGAGCACATCGCGAGCATGACGGCAGGCTGCTCATCCGGGTTGAAGTGGAACGAGGAGGACAAACTCAAGGCAGACATGATGAATCGTCCGGACCGCTGGGCTGCCATCACAGTCGAGCAAGTGCGAGTTAAGTGTCGCCAGCTTGGGATGCGCCCCGATGACGTTGACACAATCTCTGGGTTTCTTCACCGCCGGAAGGAAGGACACCGTTTCAGCGTGAGGTCTTCGTACCGGACTTTCCAGTTCAACTAGCGCAGTGAGTGCCGAAGGCGGGCTTAGTGTCGCGAGGGCAACCCACATGGCCGTGGCAGATCTGGCGGTGACGCTTGGGCCCTACGCCCAAGAGACTGCTGCTCATCTAAGACATCAGCGTCGGTGCTCACAAGCCCCGCACAAGGTTAGCGAGGAACCGCTTCAGGCCTCCAACCAGCTATCCGCCGTTGAGCTTCCTTCGACTGCGGACGATAGGGTCTTGCTGGATTGCTAAAAGCTAGACCGGAGTCTAGAACGGAGCCGAATAGTATCCAACAAAAACAAAGGCCCTCTGACCGGGATAATCCCTAGTCAGAGGGCCTTTTTCGTTGCGGGGGTAGGATTTGAACCTACGACCTCCGGGTTATGAGCCCGGCGAGCTACCGAACTGCTCCACCCCGCGGCGTAGTAATGACTCTAGACCCACCCATGGCCAAACGACGAATTTGGTGAGTGGGGTCACTGATCCGGGCCATGGCCATGGTCCTGCAGACGACGACGGCGGCGGTCGCCTTCCCCGCGGAAGGTGACCGGCCGCCGTCGTCGGCAGAACCATGGGAGGGTCAGCGCAGGTGGTCCACCAGCTTGCCGGCAATGCCGTTGTAGTTGGCCGGGGTGAGCGCGAGCAGGCGGTTCTCGGCGTCCGGGGACAGGCCGAGGCCGGAGACGAACTCCTTCATGCGCTCGGCGTCGACGCGGTGGCCGCGGGTGAGCTCCTTCAACCGCTCGTACGGGTTCTCCATGCCTTCGACCCCCGCGATGGCCTCGGCACGCATGACCATTTGGATGGCCTCGCCGAGCACCTCCCAGTTCTGGTCCAGGTCCGCCGCCAGCACCTCGGCGGGAACGCTGAGTCGGTCCAGGCCCTTGGCAACGTTGGAGATGGCCAGCAGCGAGTGCCCGAAGGCGACGCCGATGTTCCGCTGGGAGGACGAGTCGGTGAGGTCGCGCTGCCAGCGGGAGGTGACCAGGGTGGCCGCCAGGGTGTCCAGCAGGCCGTTGGAGATTTCCAGGTTCGCCTCGGCGTTCTCGAAGCGGATCGGGTTGACCTTGTGCGGCATCGTGGACGAGCCGGTGGCTCCTTCGACGGGGATCTGCGCGAAATAACCGATGGAGATGTAGCTCCAGATGTCCGTGCAGGCGTTGTGCAGGATCCGGTTGAAGCGGGCGATGTCGGAGTAGAGCTCGGCCTGCCAGTCGTGCGACTCGATCTGGGTGGTCAACGGGTTCCAGGTCAGGCCGAGGCCCTCGACGAAGCTCTTCGAGACGGCCTGCCAGTCCGCCGAGGGAACAGAAGCGTAGTGCGCCGCATACGTGCCGGTGGCTCCATTGATCTTGCCCAGGTACTCGGTGCGGGCGATCCGGTCCAGCTGGCGGGTGAGGCGGTGGGCGATGACCGCCAGCTCCTTGCCAAGCGTGGTGGGGGTGGCGGGCTGTCCGTGGGTGCGCGAGAGCATCGCCACGTCGCGGTGCTCGCGGGCCATCGACGCGAACTGCTCGACCAGGGCGCGGGCGGCCGGCAGCCAGGCGTGTTCCACGGCCCCCTTCACTCCCACCGCGTAGGAGAGGTTGTTGATGTCCTCCGAGGTGCAGCCGAAGTGCACCATGGCGGTGAGGTTCTCGATGCCCAGCTGGCCGAGCCGGCGGCCGATGAAGTACTCCACGGCCTTCACGTCGTGGACGGTGACGGCTTCGATCTCCGCCAGTTCGCGCACGGCATTTCCGTCGAAGTCGGTGACGATCTTGCGCAGCGCCGACTGCTGCTCCCCGGTCAGCGGTCCCGCCCCGGGCAGTACGGACTGGTTGGCCAGGTGGATCAGCCACTCCACCTCCACATGCACGCGGTCGCGGTTCAGCGCGGCTTCGGAGAGGTAGTCAACCAGCGGCGCAACCGCCTGGTGGTACCGCCCGTCCAACGGACCGAGCGCGATAGCGGGGGTGACTTCTGCCAAGGGAACACGGGAAGTTTCAGCCATGGCCCTATTCTTTCATGTCCCATGCCGCCGCTTCCCGGGTGACTTCGCCTGCACAGAAGCGCCGCGTCCTCCCTCATGCACATGGCCGGTCTGCGTCAGGCCCCGCGGACGACGCCGCCCTAGCCTCGGAGGAAGTCGAGGCGCAAAGGAGGCCACGGTGATGTTTTGGCAAACGGCGACGGCGGAGGCCGGGCCGGGCGACCCGGCGGACCCGGGATGGGGGCCGGCCCCCGGCCGGCTGCTTTCCTGTGAGCAGGAACTGCTGGCCGTGCGGGCGGACCTGGCCGGCGCGGCCGCGGCCTGGGTCTCGCCAGCCGGCAAGGCCTTCCGGGAGCGGCTGCACGAGTACCGCACCGGGATGGCGGAAGCGGCAGAACTGCTCAGGCTCGCGGCAGCGGCGGTCGGTGCGGCAGAGGCGGCTGCCGACGCGGCCCAAACAGCGGCGGCCGCCATGTACGGCCCCCGCCCGTGACGTCCGGGACCCGGACGGCCTGTCCCGGAGATGCACGGTGGCTGACGACGACTGGCTGCCCGGCGGAGCCCGGTGGTGGGAAGGCGGCGCCGGGTATCGCCGGTACGCCGGCTATCGGGTTACGGGCGGCATCGGCGGGGTCACGTTTGAGTGGCAGGAGCTGGCTTCGGCAGCCGTCCGGCTGGAGTCGGCCGCCGCCACCATCGGGGACCTGTGGCGCCAGCTCCTGTCGGTGCAACTGCCGCTGGCCGATCCGCGCTGGACGCTGCTGCCGGAGCGGTGGGCGGCCGAAACGGCAGTCCAGGCTGCAGCGGGATCGTTGGCGGCCCTTGCGGACAGCGCCGGGGTTTTGGCCGGAAAGGTGCGGTTGGCACACGGAACCTACCTGGCAACCGAGCAGGCCGTCTCCGCCGCGCTGCAGGCGGTCGACTCGGCCACCTGGTGGGCGACGGTTCCGCTCGGCATGGCCGCCAACGAGGGGCTGCCGACCCGGGCGGGCGGCGACCGGCTGCTCGGCCAGTTCCCGGCAGCGGTGGCAGGAGCCCTGGGCGGCCCGGCAGCGGGGATCCTGCTCCGGGACGGCCGGCAGGGCGGTCCGTGGAACAACCCGGCCACCGAACACCTGGCCCCGCTGCTGGTCGCCGCGGCACGGCAGGCGGGGCTGCTCCGGGCCGGCGCCATCGAGGTTGCACGCGCGGCCCCGGCGGCCGAAGAGATCGATCCCGCGCCGGCTTCCCTGGCCGGGCTGCTCCACCGGACGGCCAGCGCGGACCGCGCCGGCGACGGCACCGTGGAGGTGCTCGAAGTGTCCGCCCCCGGCGGCCGGAAGCGGTGGGTGGTCGCTTTGCCGGGCACCCAGGCCGCGGGCTCGGCCGAGGCAACCGCCAACCCGTTCGATGAGACCGGCATCGCCGAAGCTGTCGCAGGCAGGAGCGCGTTCGTCTCGGCCGCCGTGTCGCAGGCGCTCGGGGAGGCCGGCGCCGACGCAGAGGATTTGGTGATGCTGGTCGGCTACAGCCAGGGCGGCATCCACGCCATGAACCTGGCCGCCGATCCGGCCTTCCTGGCCAACCACAACGTGGGCTTCGTCCTGACGGCCGGCTCGCCGGTGGCCGGCATCAACCCCGGCCCGGGCGTCCGGAGCGTTCACCTGGAACACGTCCAGGACTGGGTGCCGGGCACCGACGCCAGGCCGAATCCGGACCGGCGCGAACGGGTCACCGTGACCCTGACCAATCCCGCGGCCACCCCTGCCGGCGAGGGCGCCGGGCTGGGACCCGGGCATGACCTCGGGAACTACGTGCGGGCGGCCCGCAACATCGACGCGAGCCCGGATCCGTCGGTGCGCGAGGCGACAGCATTCCTGGGCGCTGCGCTCGTTGGCGGCACCGCCCGGCAGCATCTGTTCAGCCTGCGCCGGTCGCAGCCTGACGGGTCAAAGCCGTCCCGCGCGGCCATACCGGGCCGCCGGAAGGGACCGCTGCCGGCAGGCCGGGGCGGGCAGGGGTAGGTGCCGCACCGGAGTCAGCGGCGAGTCAGCGGGTGCGGGTCAGGGTGCCCACTACCAGCGAGACCAGGCTGATGATCAGCGAGCCGAGGATCGCCGTCCAGAAGAAGGAGTCGACGACGAATTCGACGGGCGTGAAGCTGGACAGCCAGGCCGTCAACACCAGCATCAGCGCGTTAATCACGATGGTGAACAGGCCGAGCGTCAGGATGGTGACGGGCAGCGAGAGGAAGGAAATTATCGGCCGGACAATAGCGTTGACCAGGCCGAAGATCAGACCGACGAAAAGGTAGGCCAGCACCGTGCCCAGGGACTCGTTGCCGGCGACGTCGGCCGCTGCGGAGGCCTCGATGGCCAGGCCGGGCAGGATCCAGCTCGCCACCCACAGCGCCAACGCGTTGACGAGGACCCGCACAATGAACTTTCCCATGCGTGTATGCTGCCACATCCAGGCCGCAGCGGCGCGGAAAACCCGGTCAACGGCGCACGTATCCTTTAAGGCATGACTCCTCCTGAGAACCCCATCAAGGAAGCTGCGGTTCCGGCAGCAGGTGCGTCGGGCCAAATCCACCCCCGGCCCGTGCTCGACAGGCTGCCCAAATATGCTGCCGGCAAACCGCCGGCTGCGATCCAAGGACTGCAGTCCTACAAATTGTCCTCCAACGAAAACCCGCTGCCTCCGTTGCCAGCCGTGCTGGAAGCCGTGAACGCGCAGACGACGGGCAT
Source organism: Arthrobacter sp. MDT2-34-1 (assembly GCF_059091365.1). Classification (NCBI taxonomy): domain Bacteria; kingdom Bacillati; phylum Actinomycetota; class Actinomycetes; order Micrococcales; family Micrococcaceae; genus Arthrobacter; species Arthrobacter sp. MDT2-34-1. The sequence goes on along the minus strand of NZ_JBNHGO010000001.1, from coordinate 1,926,672 downwards.
CATGCGCTACCCCGATCCGTTGTGCACCGCGTTGCGGACCGAACTCGGCCGGTTCCTGAATGTCCCCGCCGACGACGTGGTCACCGGCGCCGGAAGCCTGGGCGCCCTGGTGCAGATCCTGCAGACGTTTGCCGGACAGCACGAGGACGGCACCGAAGACGAGGTAATTTACGCGTGGCGGTCCTTCGAGGCCTACCCGATCATGGTCGGACTCTCCGGTGCCCGCAGCGTGCAGATTCCCAACCAATCCGACGGCTCGCATGACTTGGACGCCATGTTGGATGCCGTGACCGACCGGACCAAGGTCATCCTGCTGTGCACGCCGAACAACCCGACCGGACCGGCCCTGACGGCGGCGGAAGTGGAAGGCTTTGTCCGCAACGTGCGGGACGACATCATCGTGGTCATCGACGAGGCCTACACGGAGTTCGTCCGCGACCCGGAGGTGGTGGACGGCGTGGCCATGTACAAGAAGTACCCCAATGTGGTGGTGCTCCGGACCTTCTCCAAGGCCCACGGTCTGGCCGGCCTCCGGGTGGGCTATTCCATCTCGCAGCCGGAGATCACCCGGCACCTGCGCGTGGCTGCCACCCCGTTCGCCGTATCGAGCCTGGCCGAGCATGCGGCCATCACCTCGCTGCGCCACTACGACGAAGTTGTAGAAAGGGTACAAAGCCTCGTCGACGAACGGGACCGCGTGGTCGCCGGGCTGAACATGCTCGGCTGGAAGATCCCGGAGACGCAGGGCAACTTCGTCTGGCTGCCGCTGGGCGATCGGGCGCAGGAGTTCGCGGAGCTGGCGGGCCGGCAGGCACTGTCCGTGCGGGCCTTCGCGGGCGAGGGCGTGCGGGTCAGCATCGGTGAAGTCGAAGCCAACAGCCGCTTCCTGGCGCTCTGTGAGAACTATACAAACGGCCCGGGCGTTTCCTGACGGTAATGTGACCGGTCCGAACGGCACCTGCCATTAGGCTAGGACGAGATAAACGACAGATATATGCCGGGTCAGGAATGTATTCCCGGCCCGGCATATATGAACAGCGAAGATCTCTGCCGCAGGGCAGCGGATCGGCGAGGAGTTCGTATGGGCGCTGAGCACCTGCCCGCCTCGGAATTCGACATCGAAGAACTGGAACAGTCGCTGGTATCCAGCGACCCCTCGGACGCGCCCGCGCTGGTGCAGCTGATGGCCCCAGACGGAACCGTCCGGGACGATGCGAAGTACAGCCCCTACGCAGCCCACCTCGACGGCGAGACGCTGCGCGGCATGTACCGCGATATGGCGCTGGTCCGCCGGTTCGACCAGGAAGCCACCGCCCTGCAGCGGCAGGGCCAGCTGCTGCTCTGGCCACCCCTGCTCGGGCAGGAAGCGGCACAGATCGGCTCCGGCCGCGCGCTGCAACCGCAGGACTATGTGTTTCCGACCTACCGGGAGCACGGCGTCGCCCTCACCCGTGGCCTGGACCTGTCCCGCGTGCTCAAGCTCTTCCGAGGCGTCAGCCAGGGCGGCTGGGACCCGCGGGAGACGAACTTCCACCTCTACACGCTGGTGCTGGCCGCCCAGTCCCTGCATGCGGTTGGCTACGCCATGGGCATCCAGCGCGACGGCGACGACGGCGTGGCCGTTGCGTACTTTGGCGACGGGGCCAGCTCGGAAGGCGACGTCCACGAATCAATGGTGTTCGCCGCCTCCAACCAGTCGCCGGTGGTGTTCTTCTGCCAGAACAACCACTGGGCCATCTCCGTGCCGACGGAAGTTCAGTCCCGCGTTCCGCTCTCCAACCGTGCCACCGGCTACGGCTTCCCGGGCGTCCGGGTGGACGGCAACGACGTCGTGGCCGTCCACGCGGTCACCCGTTGGGCCGCTGAACATGCCCGCTCGGGCAACGGGCCCGTGCTGATCGAGGCGTTCACGTACCGGATGAGCGCCCACACCACCGCCGACGACCCGACCAAATACCGTGAGGCCGCCGAGGAAGAGGGCTGGCGGGAACGCGACCCGTTGCTCCGGCTGGAACGGTACCTGCGCAGCACCAACACTGCCGGCGACGAATTTTTCGACGAGGTCTCCGCCGAAGGCGACAAGCTCGCCGCAACCACCCGCGCCGACGTCCTGGCCATGGAGGCCCCGGACTTCGAGGACCACTTCGCCAACGTCTATGCCGATCCGCACCCGCTGGTCCGCGAGGAACTGGAATGGCACCGGCAGTACCAGGCCGGTTTCGCCGATTACGCCACCGAAGACAACGCCGCCGGGGAGGCCCGCTGATGACCACCATGACGATCGCGAAGGCCATCACCAGCGGGCTGCGCGAGGCCCTGGCCAATGATCCGAAGACGCTGGTCATGGGCGAGGACATCGGCAAGCTCGGCGGGGTCTACCGGGTCACCGAAGGACTCCTGGCCGAGTTCGGCGCCGACCGCGTGGTCGACACCCCGCTGGCCGAGTCCGGCATCCTCGGCACCGCCATCGGGCTGTGCTTCCGCGGCTACCGGCCGATCTGCGAGATCCAGTTCGACGGCTTCGTCTTCCCGGCGTTCAACCAGATCACCACCCAGTTGGCCAAGATCCGGACCCGCAGCTCCGGACTCCTGTCGGCCCCCGTCGTCGTCCGCATCCCCTACGGCGGCGGCATCGGATCCATCGAGCACCACTCGGAGTCCCCGGAGGCGCTCTTCGCGCACACTCCCGGCCTGCGCATCATCACCCCCTCGAACGCGCACGATGCCTACTGGATGACCCAGCAGGCAGTGGCGAGCCAGGACCCGGTCATCATCTTCGAACCCAAGCGCCGCTACTGGCTCAAGGGCGAGGTGGACACCGAATCGGCCGGCCGCGACGCCTTCAGCGCGCAGGTGGTCCGCGAAGGCACTGACGCGACGATCGTCGCCTACGGCCCGCTGGTACCGGTCGCCCTGGCCGCGGCGAAGGCGGCGGAAGAGGACGGCAACAGCGTGGAGGTCATCGACCTGCGCTCCATCTCCCCGATCGACTTCGACACCATCACCGCGTCGGCGGAGAAGACCGGGCGCCTGATCGTTACCCACGAAGCCCCGACCTTCGGCGGCATCGGCGGGGAAATCGCCGCGCGCGTCGGCGAACGCGCCTTCCTGAGCCTGGAGGCGCCGGTGCTCCGCGTCGGCGGCTTCCATATGCCTTACCCGGTGGCGAAGGTGGAGGAACAGTACCTGCCGGACATCGACCGCCTGCTCGAGGCCCTCGACCGTTCGCTCGCCTACTGATATCGGAGTTTCCATGTCGAACACGCAGATTTTCAACCTCCCGGATGTCGGCGAGGGACTGGTCGAAGCCGAAATCGTGTCCTGGAAGGTCAAGCCGGGGGACACCGTGGCGGTCAACGACGTCATCGTGGAGATCGAGACGGCCAAGTCACTGGTCGAGCTGCCCAGCCCCTACGCGGGCGTGGTGTCGGAGCTGCTCGTGCCGGAGGGTCAGACCGTGGAGGTCGGCACCCCGATCTTCGCCGTCGCCGCCGAAGGCGCCGCCCGGCAGTCGGCCGTCCCGGAGCAGCCTGCCGCTCCGGCGCGCCCCGCGGCCCCCGTTCCGGATCAGCCCGTGCCCGAGGCCACCGCCGAGGGCGGGCCGTTGGTCGGCTCCGGCCCAAAGGCTGATCCGGTACGGCGGCGCCCGCGCCGCGGCAGTGCGTCCGCGTCCCCTCCCACAACGACGACGGCGGCGCGCCCTTCCGCGGCTCGCTCGGGCGGCGGGGACGCACCCGCCGCGGAGATCCAGCTGCCCGAGCCGCACGGCCAGGCCCAGCACGTGCCCCCGGTTCCCGCCGACGACGACTCCGCGGTTCCCGGGGCCGCTCCCGCCGCCGGTGCCGGGCATGCCCGAGGCGAAGCCGTCCAGGCAGCCGTCACCCGGCTGCTGACCCGGGTGCTCGCCAAGCCGCCGGTGCGCAAGGCCGCCAAGGACCTGGGCATCAACCTGGCGGACATCACCCCCACCGGCAAGGGGGGCGAGGTCACCAAGCAGGATCTGCTCAGCTACCAGGCCCAGCGCGAGGCCGAGCAGGCGGCTGCGCCGACGTTCTGGGCCCCGCGCAAGGGACTGGACAACCGGATCGAGCGGGTCCCGGTCAGGGGCGTGCGCAAGGCGACCGCCAAGGCCATGGTCGAGTCGGCCTTCAGCGCCCCCCACGTGAGCATCTTCGTGGATGTGGATGCCTCGCGGACCATGGAGTTCGTCCAGCGGCTGAAGAAGTCCCGCGACTTCGAAGGCGTCAGGGTCTCGCCGCTGCTCATCCTGGCCAAGGCCGTCATCTGGGCCGCCGCGCGCAACCCGAACGTCAACGCCAGCTGGGTGGAGACGGAGTCCGGCGACGAGATCCACGTCAAGCACTTCATGAACCTCGGCATTGCCGCCGCCACCCCCCGCGGCCTGCTGGTTCCGAACATCAAGGACGCCCAGGACCTCTCGCTCAAGGAGCTTGCGGTAGCCCTCAACGACCTGGCGACCACGGCCCGTGCCGGCAAAACCAAGCCCGCCGACATGCAGAACGGCACCCTCTCCATCACCAACATCGGCGCGCTGGGAATCGACATCGGCACCCCGATCATCAACCCGGGCGAAGTCGCCATCGTCGCGTTCGGCACCATCCGTCAGAAACCGTGGGTCGTCTCCGGCGAAGTCATTCCCCGCTGGATCACCACGCTGGGCGGGTCGTTCGACCACCGCGTGGTGGACGGCGACCTTTCCGCCAGGTTCATGGCAGACGTCGCCGCGATCATGGAAGAACCGGCGCTGCTGCTGGATTGACGGTGCGCCGCGGCATGCTGGGTTAACGGCGCCGCCGCCGCATGCCGGAGGGACTCTGTCCCGCGCGCGGATGCCCGCCGGGCCGCGGTTGGTTATGATCGCGGTGTGGCGAGGAGGAGCACCATCAGGTGATTAAGACAGCGAACAACGCAGCGACCCACGGGGCAGAACCTACAGTGATCCCGACGGCGGATCTGTACGACCAGTTCGGCGACGAACTGGCGTCGCTGTCGCTCCAGTTCGGCAACTTCGGCGGCCGGGCGTCGTTCAGCGGGCCGGTCCGCACCATCAGGTGTTACCAGGACAACGGGCTGGTGAAATCCGTCCTCAACTCCCCGGGTTACGGCGCCGTGTTGGTGGTCGACGGCGGCGGTTCGCTGGAGACGGCCCTGATGGGGGACATGATCGCGGCGGCCGCCGTGGCCAACGGCTGGTCAGGGGTAATTATCAACGGGGCGATCCGGGACCGGGCGGCCCTCGCGCGGCTGCCGCTCGGCGTCAAGGCGCTCGGCAGCAACCCGCGGAAGAGTGCCAAGGACGCCAGCGGGGAAGCAGACGTTCCCGTCGAGATCGGTGGCGTGCTGTTCCGGCCGGGCGCCACGGTCCACGCCGACCTGGACGGCATCCTGGTCGGCGCCTGACCGCGGCCGTGGTGTTTACTCGGAGGACGGCGTCCGGGATCCGCTCTGCAGCGATTAACGACCTCCTGCCCTGACGGACCACCAAGGGTGGCGTTCCGGCTGTGAAAGACTGGGAGCATGAGTAACAACAGGCCCTCGGGTCAGCGCAACGACTCAGGCGTGCCCAGGATCGACTGGAAGGGCACCCTGTGGGCCATGGCGGCCGTCTTCCTGCTCAGCTACGTCATGATCTGGCTGATGCCGGGACTGCACCCCATCCTGCGGATCCTCATCGTGATCGGCCTGTATTTTGCCGGCCGCTACGCGTACTACCGCTATTTCAAGAACCGGCGCCGGCCATAGCCTTTGCGAGGACGGGCGCAAGCCGCCGCACGCCCTCGCGAATGGCCTCTTCGGGCACGGCGCTGAAAGCCAGCCGCAGCTGGCGTGACGGCTCCTCGGAGGGGCTGAACGCCGCCCCCGGGATGAAGACCACGCCCGCCTCGATCGCGTCGTAGAGCAGCGGGTAGGTGTCGACGCCCTCCGGAAGGGTGATCCAGACGAAGAAGCCGCCGTCGGGTTCGGTCCAGGTGGCCCCGTCGGGCATGAATTCGTCCAGCGCCGACAACATGGCGGCGCATCGGGTGGCGTACAACCGGCGGTAGGTATCGATCTGCCCCACCCAGTCGTGTTCGTCCAGGTAAGCGGAAATCAGCATCTGGTTCAGGGTCGGCGGGCACAGGGTGACGGCCTCGTTGGCCAGGTAGAAGCTCCGCTGCAGGTGGTCGGGCAGCAGCGCCCAGCCGATCCGCAGGCCCGGTGCCAGAATCTTGGAGAAGGAACCCAGGTAGACCACGTCGTCGGGATTGTCCGCGCGCAGCGGCCGCAAGGGCTCGCCGTCGAAGCGCAGCAGGCCGTAGGGGTTGTCCTCAAGCACCAGGACGCCGGCCTCGCGGCAGATGTCCACGATCTGCTGCCGGCGCTCGGCGGCCAGCGTGATGCCGGAGGGATTGTTGAAGCTGGGGATGGTGTAGAGGAATTTGATGCTGCGGCCCTCGCCCTGCAGCTCTTCGATGCGGCGCTGGAGTTCCGAGGGGACGAGACCGTGTTCGTCCATCAACACCGGCTCCACCTGGACCTCGTAGGCCTCGAAGGTGTTCAGCGCGCCCACGTAGGTGGGATCCTCGCACAGCACCACGTCGCCGGGGTTGCAGAAGACTTTGGCGGCCACGTCCTGGGCGGACTGGGAACCCGCCGTGACGACGACGTTCTCCGGATCCACGCCCGTAATGCCTTCGCGCGCCATGACCTCGCAGATCTTCCGCCGCAGGTCCTGGGTACCCTGGCCGCCGCCGTATTGCAGGGCGGTCATCCCATGCTCGGAGATCAGCCGCTGCGCCATGCCGGCGATCTTCTCCAACGGCAGAGACTGCAGGTAGGGGTTGCCGCCGGCCAAGGAAACCAACCCGGGGCGCATCGAGATGTCGAAGACGTCGCGGACGGCTGATTGTTTGATGTTGGCGGCGCGCTGGGAGAACAGGTGCTGGTGCCGGTGCGCCGCAGTGGCGCGTTCCAGCGCCACTTCCGTTTCGGTGGGCAGGGTTTCGGAAAGGTCTGCATCCTGTGAAGTCACTCACACAGGATAGCCCGGGGCGTTACGGAATAGGAAACAGAAGTTTTCTATTAGTGCTGCCCGGGGCTAGAGCCAGCCCGCGTCCCGGGCCTTGAGTGCGGCCTGGAATCGGCTTTCCGCGCCGAGCTGCTCCAGCATCCAGGCAATGTGGCGCCGGCAGGTGCGGACGCTGATGTCCAGCCTCCGGGCGATCACCTCGTCCGAGTACCCGGCGGCCATGGCGTTCAGGATGGAGTGCTGGATGCCGTTGAGATCCGAGGCGCCGTTTTCCTGCCCGTCCAAGACGTAGGGATCGGCCAGCTCCCAGGCCACGTGGAACAGGTTGATGAAGACCTGGATCAGGTTGAAGTCGCGCACCACCAGCGCGCCGCGGTCTTCCGGATGCAGTTGGCGCCCGATTAGGGCCAGGTTGCGGTCGAAGATCATGATCTTGAGCGGAACGTAGGGCAGGGTTCGGTACTCGCCGCCGGCCGGCGAGATCGCGGCGACCGCCTTGCGTGTGGGCACGTGGTCCAGGGTGCTGGCGTGGCTGATGTTCTTGCGCACGACCCCGCGGTTGAGCAGTTCGATGTCCTTTTGAATGCCCTCTTCGTGAACATCGGCGGAGGCCCCGGAGCCCGGCTGGCTGATCAGCACCTGCTCGGAAACGTCCCGGCCGTAGTCCACCAGCAGCTTGCGGATTACCCCCGGGTCTTCGAGGACCTCCACGGAGGAGTCCAGCGACACCCGTTTGCGGGCTGCAAGGTACGTGGGCACGAGGGCCGCCATGTCCGCACGGTGCCCGCTGATCTTGGTGCGCAGGTCAATTAGCAGCCGCTCGTCGGAATCTACCAGTTGCGACAGGGCGACGTCGGGGGAGATGGCGACATAGCATTCGACATTCGGTGCCGGCTGCTGCAGCAATTGCCTGCTGACCAGTTCGCCGATGGCGATGTTTAGGTCGCGGATGGTGTAGCCGAGCGCCGTGGACATGCTTTCTTTGGTCCAGCCGGGGTGGGCCACGGCGTATTCATAGACCTCGAATGCCGTCCCGCTCAGCATAGGGCGCTCCTCCGGTTGATCCATTTACGTATCACGCAGGGCCTGCTGTTTCATGTGCGGTGCGGCCGCTCTTTGGCCAGTCTAAAGCACTTCTTCGGCCCATCTTGCGTCCTTCATGACCGGCCACTTCCTGCCATGGCCACATTATGCCATCACCTCGCGGCCTTTGAGTGACGATCTTTGGGAGGCGCTCCTTTCCCCGGATTTTCGGGGCGGCAGGCGGTTTTGACCACCTGTCCGGAACGTGACAGCACAAGCCGTGAGGCACGATCATGGCATGTCCGGATGTTGCAACGAGTTTGGCTGGACAGGCGGAGCAGAAGCACGGAACTCTTGAACATGTCGGGGGCGAGCAACCCGGCTGGATTTGTCACTGTACGAACCTAAGCCATGTGAAGGGAATGACATGTTCAAGAAGATCGCAAGCATCGCGGCAGGTCTGCTGGTTGCTTTGGGGGCGGTCTCTGCGGCCACTCCGGCAGTAGCCGCCGATCTAGGACCGGTTCCCCATTCTGAAAACGCCACCGCTTCCGCCTATATCTGGGACTGGTAAAAAGCCGCCCCATCTCATCGGCATTGTGCTGATTCCGTAACCAGGATGACGCCGGCTATCCCTCCCCAACCACCAGAACATCGAACCAGGAGTAGCGCATGAGCCAGCTGACAGCCATCCGCCCAACAAGTTCGGTGAACGTTAAATCGTACTGGTGGGTTCTGTCTATTTACACGGGTAGGCAGGACGTAGTCGACGCAGTCATAGGAGAACTGGTTACACCGCTGGTCGCCCACGCTCGCCGCGAAGGCGTGGGCCGCTGGTACTTCAACCACAGTGCCGACCAGATGGGGCCTCACCTGAAGGTCCGGTTCCTGGGCCGCCGCCCAATCCTCGACAGCCTTCAAAGGTTCGAGTTGGCGGCCCGGGACCGGGTCCTCGACATCCTTCCAGGCATCACGACCCAGGAAAGCTTCGTATTGCCTTTCGGCAGCGGGGATTCCATTCAGCTCTCGCCGGCCGATGCCGCCGTCCCCGTGCCCGAAGCGGACCTGGACCGTTTTGGGGGACCCGATGGGCTGGAGCTCGCGGAGGAGGTATTCGAACTTTCCTCCGAACTGGCCATGTGGGCCACGCAGCGTTTCAGCAAGGCCCAAGGACGTTCGGCGCTCGCCTCCCTGCTCCTCTGCGACGCGGCGTGGGCCATGATGTATGGGCCGAAGGCGCAACAGTGGCCGGACCGCGGCAGGCTGTCCTGGGACTACTGCTGGGACAACCATCTTCGGGTATCCACTGCCGAGCTGGGCCGTTCGGCTCCCAAGGCGCGGCACAGCCTCACCGCAGGACTGGTTGCCCGCACCGCACCGATGCACCGCCTGATGGCAGCGACAGCGGACGAAAGCAGCGTCCAGAACTGGCGCCGCCGCTGGATCAGGACCCTTGACTCGTACCTGTACCGGGCGGACCGGGCGCGCGTTAGCCGCAGCGCGCAGCAATTGACGTTTTCCCAAGCCCACCTGCTGATGAACCGGTTGGGGTTCACGACGTGGGAAGAGGCGGCACTCGGCGTCTACGCCAGGGCCTGGTCGCCGGAAGTCGAATCCTCGTTGTTGGAGAAGAGGACAAAATGAGCCCGTTCGGTTTCTCGTCGATTGGACCCGAATCCATCAAGGATCCGGATGTCAAGAACGAAGGAACAGCATCATCACTGGATCAGGTCGGGGTGCTGGGTGCGCACGCCCAGGATGATGACCTCTGGAACCTCACCGGCAGCAACTACTCGCGCGACGCCGCGTGGGCAGACCAGGCGTGGCAATAGGAGAACGTCCGCCGGCATCTGCGTCGGTGCCCACATCATTCCTCCCCCAACAGGATCAGGCCGGAGCGACCCCCAACGCTCCGGCCTGATCCTTTCTTCGCGGTTGGGCTGTTTCCACCCATCACGCCGTGATGCGGACGGCACGCCCGCATGCCCTAATCAGTTGTAGAGCATGCCGCCGTCTACCAGCAGCACCTGGCCGGTGACGTAGTCGGAGTCGGGGCCGGCGAAGAAGGACACGATCTTTGCCACGTCTTCGGGCGTCTCGATCCGGCCGAGGGCGATGCCCTCCACGTTCTCCTTGAGGTTCTGGCCGATCGGCTTTCCGTTGATCTTGCTGAGTTCCTTGTCGATGAGCTCCCACATGCCCGTTCCGACAATGCCGGGCGCGTAGGCGTTGACCGTGATCCCCTTGGGTGCCAGCTCCTGTGCCGCCGCCTGCGTGAAGCCGCGCACGGCGAACTTGGAGGCGGAGTAGGCGCTGAGGATCGGGAAGCCCTGGATGGCCGCGATGGAGGCAGCCGAAATGATCTTGCCTCCGTGGCCGAGCTCTTCGAACTTGGCGGCCGCAGCCTGGATGCCCCAGACCACGCTGTTGACGTTCACGTTGAAAATCTGGTCGAGTTCCTGCTCGCTGATTTCAAGAACCGGCTTGACCTGGGCAATGCCTGCGTTGTTGACGATGACGTCGAATCCGCCGAGCTGGTCGGCTGCCGTGTCGACAGCCGCGACGACGTCGTCCCTCTTGGCAACGTCGGCTGCCACGAAAACGGACTTGCGCCCGAGGCCTTTGATCTCCGCCGCGACCGCCTCGCCCTTGGCGCGCTGCGGTTCGATGTCGGCGATGGCGACGTTGAAGCCGTCTTCGGCCAAACGAAGAGCGATGGCCCGCCCGATGCCTTGGCCGGCGCCGGTTACGAGAGCGACCTTGTCCTGCACAGTCATTAATGTCTCCTTTGTACTGCTTCCAGCCCGCCGTTGCGCTTATCCCAGCGCGACGACCGGCTGCGGTGGACACCGTCGAATTACAACCGGTGTCACTACGCGCAACACAGACCCGTCAGGATTCATTCCTTTGCATATTATTGCGGGCGGGGGCAGGCCGAGCCGAAGCAGCGCCGCCGCGCCCGTCCAGCGGCCGCCTAGTGGCCGAAAATGTCCGCGTCGGTGATGTCCGCGGTGCCCCGGTCCAAGGCGGAGATCCGCGCCAGCTCGCCGGCCTCCAGCATGAAGTCGAAGATGGCGAAGTTCTCGGCCAGCCGGTCCGGGTGCGCGGACTTGGGGATGGGCACATGCCCCAGCTGGGTGTGCCAGCGGAGCACGATCTGGGCCGGGCTCTTGCCGTACTTGCCGGCCAGCGACTGAACCGCCGGCTCCCGCAGCAGGTCCCCGCCTTTCCCGAGCGGGCTCCAGGACTCCGTGACGATGCCGCGCTGGCGGTGTAGCTCCACCAGATCCCCGCGGGTGTGTCGGGGATCCAGTTGGATCTGGTTGACCTCGGGTACCAGCCCGGCGTCGAACAGCCGTTGCAGGTGCGCTGGTTTGAAGTTGGACGTGCCGATGGCCCGCACGCTCCCGTCCTCCAGCAAAGTGGTGAGCCCCTCGAAGGCCTCTACGTAGCGGTCCTGCCCGGGGTTCGGCCAGTGGATCAGCAGCAGGTCCACGTAGTCGACGCCCAGCCGGCGGGCGCTGGCCTCGCAGGCCTGCCGCGCGCCGTCGACGCTGTGCCACTGCTTATTGAACTTGGTGGTGATGAAGACTTCCGAGCGGTCAAGCCCGCTGCGGCGGAACCCCTCGCCGACACCTTCCTCATTCCGGTAATTTTCCGCGGTGTCGAACAGCCGGTAGCCCAGGTTGAGCGCAGTTTCGACCGTCCGGGCGGCTTCCGCATTGTCCAGGGGCCAGGTTCCCAGTCCCAGCAGCGGCATCTTGGCCCCGTTGCGGAGGGTCACGAGCGGAGCAAGCAGGTCGGCCACGGTCACAGTCTCCTCTGGTTGTCCTTCAGGACCCGGTCCCGGGCCCGTGGCACCCAGCCTAGGGGTGATCGTGCCGGCTGTGCACCCCGGGTGCCGGCCGCAGCCGGCGGCCGACGGAGAAGAGGATGCCGCAGGGCGCGGATTCCCCGGGCCAGGCGGGAAGAGTCCCCTAACCGGCAGCGGAGGCGGTGTCCGCCGAACCTGCGTCGGGTGCGGCGGTCCGGGTCTCCAGCCAGGCCAACACGTCGGAGAGCAGGATCCGCCGGTGGGTTCCGCGGTACTGGACCGGAATGGTCCCGGCGTCGGTCAGGCGCCGCATGTAGGTCAGCGACACGCCTGCCACCTCCGCCGCCTGAGAGGTGTTCAACAGTTCGACGGCGGAACTGACCATCACCGCATCGCCGTGGGCAAAGCGGCGGAGCATATCGACGACGGCGTCCGCGGCTTGGGCGGGCAGCTTCACCGTGGTGCCGTTCACGAAGACGGTCACGTCGGCGCTCTCGTCGAGCGCCCGCTGCAGCCGCTGCGCCTGGGCGGCCGGGAGGGCATCGGTGGTGCGGGGAGTCAGCTGGGCCATGGGGACAGCGTAAGACACTTCCCGGCCCGCACCGGGGAAGGCGTGCGGCGCCGTCGTTGTTGGCGTGGACGTGTCCGGCGGCAGCCGTCGGGATTCCCCGGCGGCCCGGCGGCGGGCGTTGACCTTCCCCCCGACGACCCCGGCTGCGGCCATGGACATTCCCCGACTGCCCGGCGCCAGGTAAGCGTAAACTGCTGTTCGCGACGGACAGCGTGCGCCGTCCGCGGAAGTGAACATCCGCCGACTCCCGAGGAGACCATCGTGGGCAGACCGTTCTACGCCGAATTGAAGGGCGCTGTGCACGCCGCGCACCGGTCGGTGCCTGCGGCCTGACATGGAGCACATCGCCAGCCTCCCCTTCGGATACGCGGTCAGCGCGCTGTTCGTGATCGTGATGCTGCGCGCCAACGCCACGTACTGGGCCGGCAGGGGAGTGGCCGCCGGCGGGCGGCACACCCGTCTGGTCCGGCAGTTGGATTCGCCGGCCATGCGCCGCGCGGAGGCTTTCATCGCCCGCTGGGGAGCCCTCGCCGTCGCGCTCTGCTTCCTGACGGTGGGCGTCCAGACCGCGGTAAACGCGACGGCCGGCCTTGGCCGGATGCCGCTGCGCAGGTATTTGCCGGCCGTCGTGGTCGGCTCGGTGCTGTGGGCGGTGCTGTACGCCACCGTGGGCCTGGCCGCCCTCAACGCCTGGCTGGCCGCGGCCGCCGGGTCCCCGCTGGGCATCGCCGTCGTAGTGCTGCTGGCAGCAGCGGTGGTCGCCGTCATCGTTCTGGCCCGCCGGCGGCGCGGACGCCGCCCGGCTCTCTCTGACGGCGGTTAACCTCCGGCGCGGACGCACGTGGCGCCTGCCTCATCGGCATTCGCCCCTGCATTGGTGGCCCCGGCGGCGGAAACATTAGGCTAGGGGTATGTCCGCTTTAAGAAACCGCCGTGCTGCCGCCCTTCCCGCAAAATTGTCTCGCTCCTGGCTTTTGGCTTCGGCGGCGGACGAAGCGAATTTCGGGCCGGCGCTCGCCTCTGAAGCAGACTCCGTCATTTTCGACATGGAAGATGCCGTGCCGGCGGAGGGCAAGGCCGCGGCGCGGGAACGGGTGGTGGAGGCCCTGTCCACCGGCATGACCGCTTGGGTACGCGTGAACGGCATGGAAACCGACTACTGGGCGGACGACCTGGCCGCCCTGTCCAAGGCGCCGGGCCTGCGCGGCGTCATGCTGGCGATGACGGAAAGGCCCGAGCAGGTCACGCACACGGCCATGCGGCTGCAGGCCGGCACCCCGGTGCTCGCCCTGATCGAATCCGCCGTCGGCATTGAGAACGCCACCGACATCGCCCGCGCGCCGGGCACCTTCCGCCTCGCCTTCGGCGTGGGCGACTTCCGCCGCGACACCGGGGCCAGCGATTCTCCGATGGCCCTGGCGTATGCCCGCTCCCGGCTGGTGGTCGCCTCCCGCGTGGGCCAGCTGCCGGGCCCCATCGATGGCCCGACCGTCGGCGCGCTCGGCGAGGAACTGCTGGAAGCGTGCAAGGTGACAGCGTCCATGGGCATGACGGGCAAGCTCTGCCTGCTCACCGACGCCGCCGACACCATCAACAAGGGACTCTCACCCAGCGAGTCGGAGATCAAGTGGGCGCACGAACTCCTCGACGCGCACGCCGCCGGCGCGGTGGTGGGCGACGGTTCCTACCTTCCCCGGCTCGCCCGCGCCGAAAAGATTTCATCGCTCGCGGACTCCTACGGACTCTGGAACGCCTAAGCTCCTCGTTCACGCTCCACGTTCGGGGCGCGCAGGGTTCCGGGCGGCACCGTCGGCGCCGGCCCGGGTGTTGGTTCAGTCGCGGACGCCGGTTCAGTCGTGCAAAACAGCTCCCGCAGCTCAGCCCCGGACGCCGAACAGCTCCCGCAGGCTCAGCGCCGGCCGCCCGGTGAGCAGGTCCACGTCGTGGGTCACCAGGTCCAGTTCCCCGGCGGCAATTGCCGTGTAGGTGCTGACCCAGGCATCCAGCTGCCAGTCCGGGGCGCCGTAGTGCGCCCGGCTCGCGTAGGCCTCCTCCACCGTTTCGTTGAGGAACGACGTCGGACGGCCCGTTGCCTCCGCGATGGCCGCCGCCGCCTCGGCCAGGGTCACCGACTCCGGGCCGGTCAGCTCATAGGTGAAGCCGGCATGGGGCATCGGTTCGGCCAGGATGGTCGCGGCCGCCCGGGCTACGTCCTCGCGGGCCACGAAGCCCGCCTTCCCGTCGCCCGCCGGACCACGGATCACGCCCGATTCGTCGGCGAACGACGGCAGGACGTCTGCGTAGAAGTTGTTGCGCAGCAGCGTGTGCTTCAGCCCGGTTCCGCGCAGTTTCTCCTCGGTGGCGTAGTGGTCCCTGGCCAGCGTGAACGTTGCGTCCTCGGTCGCACCGATGAACGAGGTGTAGACAATGTGCTGCACGCCGGCATCAATGGCGGCGTCGATGAAGGTGAAATGCTGCTGCAGCCGGTCCTCGGCTTCGGCGGCGGACACCATGAATACTGTCTCGATGCCTTGCAGCGCGGCGGCGACGGCGGCCTTGTCGCCATAGCCGGCAGTCGCCGTCGTCGTCCCGGGCAGCTGCGGTGCACGCGACGGGTCGCGGACAATCAGCCGCTGTGGAAGGTTTTGCTCCGCCAGCATCCTGGCGACCATGCCGCCCACCTCGCCGGTGGCGCCGGTGACGGCAATGGGGGTTTCCATGGGGGAGACGGGTGTGCTCATAGCACCAGCCTAATAGGCGCGGCAACACCCGCGCGGGCGGGGAGGCGTTTGCTACCGTGGGGACGTGCCAGCAGCCCATAGTCCCGCCGGTCGGTTCGCGCCCAGCCCCTCGGGGGAACTGCACGTCGGCAACCTGCGCACCGCGCTGCTCGCCTGGCTCTTTGCCCGCAGCACCGGCCGCCGCTTCCTCATCCGGGTGGAGGACCTTGACCGTGCGCGGGCCGGGTTCGAGGCCCGGCAGCTGGCGGATCTCGCGGCCATCGGCCTGGACTGGGACGGCGAGGTGGTGCGCCAGACCGACCGCGCGGCGGTCTACCGCCACGCGCTCGGACAGCTGGCTGAGGCCGGCCTGCTCTACGAATGCTTCTGCACGCGGCGCGAAATCGCCGAGGCTCCCAGCGCGCCGCATGCTCCGGAGGGGGCGTATCCGGGAACCTGCCGCAACCTCACCGACGCCGAACGCGAGGAACGCCGCCAACTCCGCCCCGCGGCCCTGCGGCTGCGCGCTTCCACCGCCAGCTACACGGTGCCCGACCGGCTGCACGGCGACTACACCGGCGTCGTTGACGACTTCGTGCTGCGGCGGAACGACGGCGTACCCGCCTACAACCTCGCGGTGGTGGTGGACGACGCCGCACAGGGCGTGGACCAGGTGGTGCGCGGTGACGACCTCCTGACCTCCGCCCCGCGGCAGGCATACCTCGGGTCGCTGCTGGGGCTGCCGCCGGTCGAATACGTCCACGTGCCGCTGGTCCTCAACGAACGACGGCGGCGCCTGGCCAAGCGCGATGGCGCGGTGACCCTGGGCGCACTCGAGCTGGCCGGGCTGGACGCGGCCGCGGTGCGCGGTCTGTTGCTGGCCTCGCTGGGCTTGCCGGACGTTCCGCTGGCCAAGCTGCTGTCCGAGTTCGGTCCGGACGCAGTGCCGCTTCAGCCGTGGATCTTCGAGCCGCCGGAGCTGGTTCCCGACCCCACCTGACGGCAGGCGGGAAGCTGCCCGCTCGCCCGGGACTCATAACCGCGGACAACCTGGCCGGCACAGCGGCGGACTTCACCGCGTGTTTGCCGGTGCGTCGCCCGGCGCCGCTAGTCTTCGGCAGATGGGCGGACTATTCGTGGCGCTGGGCGACAGCTTTACCGAGGGCGTGGGGGACTACAACGCCAATTTTCCCAATGGCGTGCGCGGCTGGGCCGACCGGGTGGCCAAGCAGCTGGGCAAGCAGGACCCGGACTTCCGCTACGCCAACCTGGCGGTACGCAGCAAGCGGCTCCACCAGATCATCGCGGACCAGCTGGAACCGGCCATCGAGATGCAGCCAACCCTGGTCTCCTTTTATGCCGGCGGCAACGACATTTTGGAGCTTAAGCGGAGCATGCCGGAACTCCTGGCGGAGTACGAATCCGCCGTCCGCCGGCTGGCCGAAACGGGTGCGCGGTTGATCCTTTTCACCGGCTTTGAGGTCATGCTCCCGCCCGTCCTAGAGCCGATGCGGCGGCGCAACTGGGTGTTCAACGAGGCCGTCCGGGACCTGTCCCGGCGTTACGGGGCGGTGCTGGTGGACCACTGGGCGTTCGACCTCTATCAGGACCGGAGGATGTGGGACACGGACCGGCTGCATATGTCCGCGCTGGGGCACAAGTACATGGCGGCCAGGGTCTTGGAGGCCCTCGGCGTGGAGCACACACTCAGGCTGAAGCGGCCGGAGGCTCCGGTGCGGGCGGGCTGGCGCGCGGCACTCCGGCGCGAGCGCGACTGGCTGCAGGAGTGGGTGGTCCCGATGTTCGGCCGCAAGCTCAGGGGCGTCACGCTGGGGGACAATCTGGCGCCGCGCTGGCCGGAGCCGGTCCAGGTCTCGCACGGGCTGAAAAAGCTGGCCAGACAGCGTGCCGCTGCTTCCGCCGGCTGACGTCCCGGCAGGGCTCTGGCCCGGCTGACCTACGGCTGACCTCCCCGCAGTTCTTACCGGCCTGCGCGGCGGCGGCTGTACGCTGTTGCAACAACAGGGGACCGCGGCCAGGCCGCGCCGTCGGTGAGGAGGGTTGTGGCCATGTCCGTCCAGGAACCGCGCGATCCCGTGCCGGCGCTCGACCTTCCGGCGGCGTTCCGGGAACCCACCATCAAGGTCCGGGCCGGCTGGGTCACCGCCGTCCTGCTGACCAACCTCGGCATCAACGCGGCCTTTTTCGGCCCGCTGCAGGTCTTGTTGGCCCAGCAGTCGCAGGCGTTCGATGCCGTGAACAAGGAAGCCGTCCTGGCGATGGCCACCGGCTTCGGCGCCGCCGTGTCCCTCGTCGCCAATCCGGTCTTCGGGGCGCTGAGCGACCGCACCACCTCCCGGTTCGGACGACGGGTGCCGTGGGCCCTGGCCGGCGGCGTCCTGGGCTTCGCCGCGCTGCTGCTGCTGTCCGGCGCCCCCAACATCGCGGTGATGGTGATCGGCTGGTGCCTGGTGCAGGCGGGTTGCAACGGTGCCTACGCGGCCGTGACGGCCAGCATCCCGGACCGCGTGCCGCGGCGGCAGCGCGGCCAGATCGGCGGGTTGGCGGCGATCGGGCAGACGTTGGGCATTGTGATGGGCGCGGTGCTGGCCAACCTGGCCGGCGGCTTCGTCCTCGGCTACATCTACTGCGCCGTATTCCTGCTGGCCAGCATCATTCCGTTCGTGATTGCGGGCCGGGACACCCCGTTGCGCAAGGCCGACCGCCCGCCCTTCGCCTGGCCCGGCTTCCTGAAGGGCTTCTGGATCTCCCCGGCCAAGCACCCCGACTTCGGTTGGGCGTGGCTGACCCGCTTCCTGGTCAATCTGGGCAACAACATCTTCACCCTCTACCTGTTCTTCTTCCTCCAGGACGCCGTGGGGCATCCGGACCCGGCCGGCGGCGTGCTGCTGCTGACCGGCGTCTATGCGGCCGCGGTGGTGGTGATGGCGGTGGTGGGCGGACCTCTCAGCGACCGGGTGGGGCGCCGCAAACCGTTCGTCATCGCGTCCTCGATCACCATCGCGACGGCGTCGGTCATCGTGGCGATCACGCCCGCGTGGCCGGCCGTGGTCGGCGCGGCCATGGTCCTCGGCGCGGGCTTCGGCATGTTCCTGGCCGTCGACTTCGCCCTGCTCACGGAAGTGCTGCCGAGCGCCGCCGACCGGGGCAAGGACATGGGCGTCATCAACATCGCGGCCTCGTCGCCGCAGGTCATCGCCCCCTTGATCGCCGCCCCCACCGTGCTCTACCTCGGCGGCTACACCGCGCTGTTCGCGCTCTCCGCGGTGATCGGCCTGCTAGGCGCGGTCTTCGTGGTCAAAATCAAAGGCGTGCGGTAGCCCGATGCGCACGTCGACGCGCTGACCCCGTCGCCGCTCCGGGCTCAGACGGCGCCGCTCGGGGCCGGGCCGGCGGGTGGCCGCGGGAGCGGCTAGTCGATGAAGGCCGCTTTTGAGCTGTACTCCTGGTAGAGCCGCGCAGCGTCGCCGACCGGCAGCTGGCCGTACTTCAGGGCCGTCAGCAGCCCGTCGAGCTGCGCGCTGGCGGACTCGGCCGTCGAGATCTGCTCCGCGCTGTTGCGGGAGTTGGCAAGGCCGGACGCAATCGCGGCGATAAGGGAGAGGATCGACGCCAGGATACAGATGACCTGCCAGACGATCGACGTGCTGGATAGCGAGAAAGCGCCCGCCACGGCCGTGTTGAAATTGTTCTGGCCGAAGCCCGGTCCCGCCGTCAACGCGGCGACGACCGAGCTCCCGACGATGCTGACATTGGTCAGGCGGTTGCGTTTGGGACGCGCGCGGCGAAGAAAAGCCCTGATGTCATCACGGCGCTGGTCGATTTGCCGGGTCAGGTCCTGGCGGTTCTGTGCGTCGTCCATGATGTCCCCGCGCCTTCCGTTAACCAGCCCCGCCCCGTAGCCGCGAGGTATCGCTGCACCGTATATCAGATTGCCCGCCGACGGCTACGTTTTTTTCGCGGACCGAGCAGGATTCGAGAAGCCCGCGGCCCCGCGTGGCTGCTACTGTCGGTCGTGATTCGTACGAGGGAGATCGAGATGAGCACCAATCAGAAGTCCGATGCGGGCGGCTTCTCGGAGGCCGAGCGTGCCGCCATGAAGGAGCGGGCCCAGGAGCTGAGGGCACAGGGCCGCAGCGGCCAGAAGAAGGCCGACAACGAGCGCGCCGTGCTCGACGCGATCGCCGAAATGCCCGACGCCGACCGTGTCCTCGCGGAACGCATTCACGCGCTCGTCACCGCGAACGCGCCGGAGCTTCTTCCCAAGACCTGGTACGGGATGCCTGCATACGCCAACACGGACGGCAAGGTCGTCTGCTTCTTCCAGGGCGCGGCCAAGTTCCAGGCCCGCTACGCGACCTTCGGATTCAACGATGCGGCCTCGCTCGACGACGGACCGATGTGGCCGGTCTCGTTTGCAATAGTTGAGTGGACCCCGGCAGTGGAAGAAAAGGTCGGGGCGCTCGTCAAGGCCGCGACCGCCTGAGGGCCCTCTCCGACCAGCGGAAACCAGCGACGGCGGGTGGCTGCGTGAGGCGACCACCCGCCGTCGGATGTGAGGCAGGGTTACTCGACGACCTCAAAGGTGATGGTCTCGGTGAACTCGCGGCCGTGCACATCGGTCGCGGTGACCGTGGCGGTGTGCTCGCCGACGGCCAGGCCGGCCGGAAGTTCGAGTCGCCACAGGTGGGAGGTGCGGTCGTGCAGGCCGCCGCCGTGCACAAACTGCTCGATGGTGGCGGTGGGATCGGTGTACTCGGCACCAATCAGCGGGACGTCGTCGGCGGTCATCGACTGGGTGCGCGCGGCTTCAGTGCTTTCGCCGCCATCGATGGAGACCTTCACGGTGGAGCCGGTGGAGCCCATCCAGAAGTTGGTGGTTAGCCAGGTCTCCCCGAGTTCGCCCTGGGCCACCGCGTTCGGGTTCTCCGGGGACGGGGCTTTGCCACGCTGGTTCTTGTATTCGTCGAACCAGGCACGGTAGGCGGGGGAGTTGATGCCCAGAGCCATCTGGTCGGAGCCGTCGTCGCCTGTGGCTGTGAAACGCTCGCGGACCTCCGTGTTCTTGATATCCAGGGTCAGGATGCCGGGAGGGGTCCCGTCACGCTGGATGGCGGTGGGGAAGCCCTCCGCGAGCACCCGGCCGTTGTACCAATGGCCGGACACTGCCGGGACGGTCAAGTGGGTGAACGGCAGGCCCGTGTCGCCGAGCTCGTCGCGCCAGCCGGCCATGAGGTCGCCCTCCCGGAGGTTCTCCGACATATGGGTGTGCCCGCCCAAAGAAACGACTTCGCGGCCCTCGAGTATCCCGTAAATCGCCTGGAGCTGCTTCGTGGTGTGAGAGTCGCTGTAGTAGAACTCGAGCAGCGGGCTGTGGCCGGCCAGCACGATCACCCGGTCCTTGGGCACCTTCGCGATGTCCTGGCGCAGCCATTCAAGCTGGCGCTCGCCGAGGGCGTACGTGTAATTGCTCTTCTTCGCGGGGATCGCCGTCGGATATTCGATGTTGCTCATGGCGACGACGTGGGCCTTGCCGGCGTCGTACGAGTAGTATTCCGGGCCGAACTGGCTGCGGTAAGTGTCAAACTCGTGCTCTCCGTCGAGGGCGTCGAAGTCGAGGTCGTGGTTGCCGGGCAGAAAGCGGGCCGGGCCGTTGAGCTTGGCGGTCAGTTCCCGGGTCTGCTCGAAGAGGGACAAGTCATCGCCGACAATGTCGCCGATGAAGAGCGCGCCGCAGCCGGCATAGTCTGAGCGGGCGGCCAAGTCGGCGAAGGCACCGTTCTGCGCGAACTCCACCTCTTTTTGGTTATAGGTTTGTACGTCGGCCCCGAATGCGCAGTGTTGCTCCGGGGACTGGGTGAGCTTGCTCTTGGCCAGCGGGAAGTTAACCCTGTCAGGCAGCGACCCGGTCGGGGCGATGCCGCCGAACTTCAGGTCGGGGGATCCCTCCGGCAGGTGGTGGTAGAAGAACTGGGCGACGTTGTCGTCGTCCACCGGCACCTGGTAGCCGCGGGGCTGGGTAACGAAGACGGTCATGTTGTCGAACGCCGGCAGTTCGTAGCGGCCATGGCTGTCCGTGGGGACAACGTCGCGGCCGTTGGAGACGGTGACACCGCGCAGGCCCGGTTCGTTGACGTCTTGCCTGGAGTTCTTGTTCTTGTCATCAAAGACGGTGCCGTCGAGGGTCTGCTGGTTGGCATCCGGAGCATCAACGACGTCGATGCCTCCCCGGTAGGCCGAGGCGGCCCAGTCAGTATCGACGGGGGCGGGAGCGGCGGTGGCGGCGGGGCCGAGCATGGAGCCGGCAGCCAGCAGAGCCAGAGCCCCGCCGGTCAGGCGCAGGGGCCGGGACAGCCCGGCTGGTTTCGGAGTTGGGGACGCGTGCACGAATTGGACCTCCGGTTGAGTGATGGCCGGCCGTTGGAGGTGGCCGGCCCCTCAACTGTTGCCCGTGTGAATGAACGGGGATCGAAGGGGAAACGAGGTGCGCGCCACGTTTTAGTGACACGCACAGCCAGCCACGCCCAGCCAGCCGCGCAAGCGCCGCCCACACGTGTGCCCGTCCGAATCCACCCGCCGCACCCCAGTAGGCTGGGTGGGTGGAAGCCCAGATACTCGCGACCGTCTTTTGCGGCCTGCTCATCGCCGTCGGCATTGCCGGCATCGTCGTCCCCGTGCTGCCCGGCACCATCACCATCGGCATCAGCCTGCTGGTCTGGGCCATCGTCCTGCAGAGCACTTTGGGCTGGGTGGTCTTCGCGATCGGCATGGTTTTCGTGGCCGCCGGCATGCTGGCCAGCCTGGTACTCACCGGGCGCCGGCTGAAACAAAGGCAGGTGCCCAACTGGTCAATCCTGGCGGGCGTGCTGGTTGGTGTGGTCGGGATGTTCGTAATTCCCGTCGTCGGGCTGTTCATCGGGTTTGCCGCCGGGCTCCTGCTCAGCGAATACGCACGACGGCGGGACTTCGGCCAGGCGATCGGGGCCAGCTGGGCTGCGCTCAAGGCCGTGGGCCTGGGCATGCTGGTGGAGCTCGGCTGTGCGTTTGCCGCCGGCGCCGTCTGGGTGATCGGTGTGCTGGCGCATTTCTTCTTCTAGCGGGCCCCGGGCCGGCTATCCGAGCCACCGGCTCGTTTAGGCCGGCGCGGCGGTGCGGCGGTGCCGCTCTGGCTTCAGGCGATCAGTCCTGCTTTAACAGGCCCGTGGTGCGGTAGGGGATCACCTCGCGCAGGAACATCTGCGTGGAGGTGCGGGTGATGCCCGGGCAGAAGCGGATTTCTTCGCTTACCCGGTACAGATCGTCCGGGCTGCTGGCCACCACCCGGATCAGCAAGTCCGTATCGCCCGCAGGGGCGTGGCACTCCAGCACTTCCGGAATCTTCCGGAGCGCTTGCACCGCATCGTTGAGCTTGCTCTGATCCAGTTCCGCACTCACCATCGCCATCACCCCGCGGTTCAAGGCTTCCGGCAGCACTCGGGCCGAGTGCGTGCGCAGGCAACCCGAGGCCGCCAGGCGCTCCAGCCGCGAGTGGACCGTGCCCGGGCCAAGCCGAGCCGCTGGGCCAGCATCATCACCGGAATACGCGGGTCCTCATCCAGCGCCAGCAGGATCCGCCGGTCCGTCGCATCGAGTTGCTGCAAAATGACCACTTCCTGTCGAATGCCGTACTCCTGCTTGAACAGTCTGATCAATTGTAGGCCGAGCGCTTGCACGAATTGTCGGAAAGGTGCTCTGATACCTATCAGATCGGGCGAAGCCACAAGCTGTTAGTCCGTTGAGGTGCACGGTTCAGGCCCACGAAGCCGGAGCAGTGTCTGCGGGCCCGCGAAGCCCCGACCTTGTTGTTCACACAGCTGAAGACCCCTGCCAGTCCGGATGCCGGACCGCCAGGGGTCTTGCTGTTTCCCACTAAAGCTTCAGGCCTTATCACCAGGCGACGGTAGTTCCCATTCCCAAGCATCCTGCCCATAAACGGACATGACCAATGTCCCCTGCGTTTCTGGAACATCCAGCAGGACCAGGCCAGTTGCCTTTTCCGCTGGACCCATTTCATTGGGGAGCAGTTTTGCTTGAGGCAGACACATACTCGTCGCAATCGTGCTGAGATGGCCGTTGAACGTAGTCCCCTCGGTGCTGATGAATTTGAAGTCATTAGCGGTGACCCAATAGGTCGGCGGTTGCTCGTTCTTAAGTTCGGCCATCGTTTCCACGTCCATGTGGAGGGCGATGAGGTGCCCGTTCTCCGAATTCTCGGCGTACGGTTCGGTGCAATCAACTTCTACGTCGATTTTCTTGATGACGAAGTTCACTAGTTGCGTCTTCTGATCTGGAGCTGTCAAACCAGCTGGTTCTCCGACCTCCTTGATAAGGTTTCCGCGGACGCTAGTCCGCTTCTCAGCGGACTCCTTCGTCGCAGGAGCGGGGGACTCCGGACTCGGTTTTAGGGGCGCGGCCGATGTTTCCTGATCCTCGGGAACCGGAACCACGGTGGGTGGTTGCGCTTCGATTGACGTACTCCCGCAAGACACTAGGCTTACCGCAGCAAGCAAAATCGAGGAAGTTACAAAGGCTCTTTTCATGTTGTCCCCAAATGTGTAGATGTCAATGACTCTGAAGCTAGCGCCTACTGCAGACGTTTTGTCGTCCTCTTGGGCGAGATGTTCTCACCAGTACTATCGGCAAGCCCATTAGTCAGGTTCGTCAACTGCTTCAGTGATTATTTGACCGCTTCGAGAGTACTTCGCGCGGGCGCCACGGACGTCGCAGGCAGGTAAACGACCGTGGGTTCGACGCCGGCTTCCCGAACTTGAGTTGGTAGCGTCTTCCACGAGCTCCCCGGGCCTGCAACACTGTTGGGCAGGACTTTCGCTGTGATGGATCGCCCCCCGGCGGCGTCGACCCCCAGAACGTGGGGACAAGCCCTGCAAATTCACGGCCGGGTCAACCTTGGAGAGGTAGCCATGAAGCTAACCAACAGCAAGGCATACAGCGGTATCGCCGTTCATGATCTGCAGGAGGCGCAACGCTTTTACGGTGAGACTCTCGGCCTGAAAACGTCCGAGGAGTACGGGCTGATGTGGCTGCATCTGGCCGGCGGCCGGGACACGCTTGTCTATGAACAGCCTGACGCCCTTCCGGCGAGCTTCACGATCCTCAACTTTCAAGTGGATGACATCGATACGGCCGTGACCGGACTGGCCTCGCAGGGAGTGCGTTTCGAACGTTATGAGGGTTTTGCCCAGGACGACAAGGGCATCTTCCGCGAAGAAGGCCCCTACATCGCATGGTTCAAGGACCCGTCAGGGAACGTACTCTCCGTTTTGCAGGAGAAGTAGTAGTCCGAGCTCGACGCGGCTGGCGCCTCAAATAGCTTGGGATCATTTGGTGTGCACGCGGGTCCATGCGCTACCCTTACACACGTGTGAATGCGCAGGTAACACGCGCATCCGGGGCTTTAGCTCAGTTGGTAGAGCGTTTCGTTCGCAATGAAAAGGTCAGGGGTTCGATTCCCCTAAGCTCCACTGAAGATTCGGGACTTGTTTGGTCCCGGTTCCCAGACAAGACACTTTCCACACGCGCCTTGGCAGCGATAAGCGCCTCGAGGCCAACGCTTTCTCTTGTCACGCCGCAGGATTAGGGCGCCAACGGACACCTCGGCTTTGGCAGCAGCATCCATCTCCCAGCCACATCCTGCGCGGACATGTGGATTTGGAGATCGACGTTCGACGTTTCATGACCCGGTCCCTGCTCGCTCCAGCCTTGACGGACGGCCCTGGGCGCTGTGGACTGGGCGGATGCGGCAGCAGCGGGGGCGCGGCCGCCAACGACGGAAGGCCGAAACATGGACAAGCACCATCAAATAGTGGTTGTCGGCGGCGGCAATGCGGGAATCTCACTGGCCGCGCGGCTTCGCCGGTGGAAGGTCGAGGACATCGCAATCATCGAACCTCGGGATCAGCACTACTTCCAACCGCTGTTCTCCCATATAGGAGCCGGGGCTGCACGGATGGCCGAAGCGGTCCGACCCCAGGCAGATGTCATGCCGCAGGGGGTTGACTGGATCCGCGGGGAGGCGGCCGATGTGCGGCCGGAGGAGAACGACGTCGTCCTGGCCGGAGGCGATCGCGTTGGCTACGAGCACTTGGTGGTCTGCCCGGGCCTGCAGTTGGACTGGGGCGATGTCCCGGGGCTGGCCGAGGCCATGGTTTCGCCGCACGGCTCGTCCAACTACGACGCCGCACTTGCCCCCAAGACATGGGACCTGGTGCGAGGGCTGCGCTCCGGCACGGCGGTATTCACCCAGCCGCCGGGGGCCGCAAAGTGCGCAGGCGCCGCCCAAAAAATTGCCTACATGGCCTGTGACTACTGGCGCCAAGAGGGCGTGCTAAAGGACATCGACGTCCAAATGGTGGTCCCGACTCCTACCGTCTTCGGGATGCCGGAGGTGGACCGGGAGCTGCAGCGCAAGATCGACGAGTACGGAATCACGTTGAGGACCTCCACCACCGTCGCCTCGGTCAACCCCGCGGCGCAGACCCTGGTGCTGGACGGCGGGTCGGGGAACCGGGAGATCCGGTACGACCTGCTGCACGCGGTTCCGCCGCAGTCGGCGCCGAACTGGTTGAAGGCCACGTCGCTGCCGCAGAAAGGGAGCAGTGGCGGCTTCGTCGAGGTGGATCCGGAGACCCTGCGCCATCCGCGATTTCCCAACGTCTGGTCCCTCGGCGACGCCGCCGGAACACGGAACTCCAAGTCCGGCGGGGCGCTCCGCAAACAGACCACGGTACTGGCGAAGAACCTCACCGCTGTTCTGGGCGGGCGCGCGCCTGACGCGCGTTACAACGGCTACTCAGTCTGCCCGTTCACGCTGAGCCGCCGCACCGCGTTCTTTGCTGAGTTCGACGACCAATATCGCCCCCAACCGAGCTACCCGGGCCTGAGGATGGCCAAGGAGCGGCGCTGGCAGTGGGTGATGGACCGGCGGATTCTACCGCAGGTCTACTGGCATCTGATCCTGAAGGGACGGGCCTGAGTATCTCGCAGCGAGGCAGGATACAGGCGGCCGGACCGCTGCCGACAGGACGGAGCGGTTCTGGCCGGTTTTTGCGAGCCAGCGTCTTTATGACGTTCGGCTAGAGCGGTTCGATAGCGGCAACTGGCACGCTTTGCCGAGATTCCTTACGGATGAGCCCTTACGTCCGATTGCATCCCTTAGCACCCGTGCCCGCATTCGCGCAGTGCGGCAGCACTATGAACGGATCCAGTTTGATGAAGGCCCTCATCCGCGCGCTTCTGGGAGCAGTCCTCGGGACGACTATGCTCGCATCAGCCCTGGTTGTCAGCACTCCGGCCCAAGCCGCGGCACCGCGCAGCGCGACCTACCAGACCTACACCGCTCCAAACGGTGTCAGCAGCAAATACCACGTCTACGCCAACGGCATCGATACGAAGAAGCCGGTCGGCGTCCTATTCGTCTTCCACGGCGACTACTCCTACCCGGCGCAGTCCTATGTCCACCACCCCAATGGGTCCATCATGAAGAAGATGGCGGCCGAGGCCGTCAAGAAGAACATGATCATGGTTCCCGTCATCACCCCCGACAAGAAGGGCGGCATCACTTGGTGGGAGGACACCGACCGCAACGGTGACTACTTCCGGGCCCTGGCCGGAACACTGATCGCCGGATACAAGCTCGATGCCCGCCGCATCTGGTTCCACGGCTACTCCGGCGGAGCCGAGTTCATCACCTATGAGCTCCTCACAGACCGCCAGGAGTGGATAAAGGGCGGCGGGGCCACCATCGTCGGCGGCGGCGGATACACGGGCATGGAGACAGCCGCTCCCGCGGCGGTGAAGAAGATGAAGCTGCACTGGATCTGCGGCAGCCGCGACGGACGCGGCGGCACCAGCCTGAAAACCTGGTCAGCCCTGGGCGCCGCCAAGAGCGCGGAGAAAAAATACAAGAGCCTCGGGTTCATCAATACGAAGATGACCATCCTCCCGGGTGTCACGCACTACACCTATGACATGCCGAAGTTGATCGCCAACGACCTGAAGGCCATGCCGGCCGCCGTCGCCCCAGCCAAGGCCAACTCCGGCGATGTCGCAGCCGTGGACTCCGCAGGCAAGCTCTACCTATACCCCTCAGCCAAGGGGAGGGACTTGAACAAGCGCTCCTACGTTTCGGCCGGATGGGGAGCAGCGCGAGCGGTGGAGATCGCCGACTGGAACGGCGACGGCATCCAGGACCTGATCGCCAACTGGAAGGACGGCCGGCTCACCGTCGACTACGGGCAGAAGAACGGTGGCTTCAAACGCTCCACTGTGGGCACGAGCGGATGGCAGCACAACACCATCCTCGTCACCAGGTGGAGGACCGCCGACAAGTACCCGGGCATCATCGCCAAGAACCGTGACGGCAAGCTGTACTCCTACGCGAATCCCGCCGGCACAAAGCCCGAGCGGCGGAAGTTGCTGAGCTCCGGCAACTGGAAGGGCATGGACGTGATGGCTCTGGACTTCGACGCGGACCAGAAGATGGATCTGATCGCCCGCACCGCGGCCGGGCAGTTGAAGCTCTACCGTTCCAACGGCAAAGGTAACCTCATCAGCGAGACCCGGAAGGTGATCGCCAAGTCAGGTTGGAATGCCATGACGCACCTGTCCGCTGTCGAGGATCATGTGACCGCCGGTCAGTCCGGCATCCTCGCCCGCGACAGGAAAGGCAACCTGCACTTTTACCCGGTCTCCTCGAAGAAAATCCAACAGCGAATCACTGTAGGTGTAGGCGGCTGGAACGGCCTGAAGATCGGCTCCTAGCTGGGAGTGCCCCGGGCCCCGAGTCCCGGGCCGGCGACAGGCGGCTGCCGCCTGCAGCGAGACAGGAGGTGGGCCGGCCTATTTGGAAGCGCCGCTTCCCAGCGAGGCCAAGAGTTCGTCACAGGCGCGTTCACACCGGCGGCAGGCCTCCGCGCAGACCTTGCAGTGTTCGTGCATCTCCGCGTGCTGCCCGCATTCGTCGGCGCACGCCTTGCAGGCAGTCCGGCAGGCCTCCAGAAGTGCCTTGGTGATATTGGCGTCGTAGCCGGTGTGGCGCGAGAGGACGCGGCCGGCGGCTGCGCAGATGTCGGCGCAGTCCAGATTGGTGCGGATGCACTTGGTGAGGTCGGCAACCATGTCCTCCGAAAGGCACATGTTACGTTACCTTGACAGATACCCCCGGGGGGTATAACTTCAGTCTCACCGGAACAAGCGTCACGAGCCCGACAGGGCTTCAACGCAGTGAAGGTCCTCACCGGCTTCGGCGGCGGAGCGTCATTCCAACGGTCTGGCGTTCCCACTTCCCGCAGCCAGCACCGATGATGTGTGAGGAGAACACCATGGCCGAGTCCCTAAACCGGGAACTGTCCCTGACCGCCAAGTCCGCCCAAGGATGCTCCTGCTGCGCCCCGACCGGCGTCTCGAAAGAACGGACCGCGCGCCGCGAGCCGGAGGCTTCGTCGATGGTGCCGGCCGTTCAGGCAGAGTACCGGGTGGCCGGCATGACCTGCGGACACTGCGCCTCCAGCGTTACGGACGCGTTGGGCGCTCTCGACGACGTGAGGGACGTTCAGGTCGCCCTCGTTCCCGGCGGCATTTCCACCGTCACCCTTCTGGCGGTATCGCTCGTCAGCGACTCCGCCGTTCGGTCGGCCATCGCCGACGCCGGCTACGAGCTTATTGCCTCTTGAAGATCAGGTTTCCCGCGAAGGGCCGCCCCGCCTTTGAAGGCAGGGGCGCCCGCGAAAGAAGAGCCATGAAAAGCGAGCATTCGCAGCACCTCGACAATTCCGGCCAGCACACCCAAGGACCTGGCCCGGAGCACCGGCATCAGGGCCAGGGTCCGATGATGACCGACCATGAAACGCACGGGCAGGCCATGCCGGACGTGCCCGCACATTCGGCGATGGACGAAGAACATGCCGTCCATACGCATGGCCAGCACGCCGGGCACAGCACGGCCATGTTCAAGAACAAGTTCTGGCTGTCCCTGGTCCTTGCGGTCCCGGTGGTGTTCTTCAGCCCGATGTTTGCCATGCTCCTGGGGTACACCGTTCCGGGGTTCCCAGGGGCGGCGTGGGTCCCGCCGGTACTTGGCACCATTATTTTCTTCTATGGCGGCACCCCCTTCCTGAAGGGCGCAATGAAGGAACTGCGGTCCCGGCAGCCGGGCATGATGCTGCTGATTGGGATGGCCATCACGGTCGCCTTCGCCGCCTCTTGGATCACGACCCTCGGCATCGGCGGGTTCGACCTGGACTTTTGGTGGGAACTGGCCCTGCTGATCGTGATCATGCTGTTGGGCCACTGGATGGAAATGCGTGCCCTGGGCTCCGCGCAGGGAGCGCTCGACGCGCTGGCTGCCCTGCTGCCGGACGAGGCGGACGTGGTCAACAGCGATGGAAGTGTCCGAACCGTGCCGGTCGGGTCCCTCGCCACCGGCGATATCGTGCTGGTGCGCTCAGGTGCCCGCGTGCCCGCAGACGGGCGGATCATCGACGGCGGGGCCGAGTTCGACGAATCGATGATCACCGGGGAATCCAAAGCCGTCGGCCGGGCGACCAACGATACGGTGGTGGCCGGTACGGTCGCCACGGACAACTCGGTGCGGGTCCAAATCACTGCCGTTGGCTCCGACACGGCGCTGGCGGGCATCCAACGCCTCGTGGCCGAGGCCCAGGCATCGTCGTCCCGGGCGCAGGCCCTGGCCGATCGGGCTGCTGCCCTGCTGTTCTACTTCGCGCTGGTGGCCGGCATCATCACCTTTGGCGCCTGGCTGCTGCTCGGAAGTCCTGACGAGGCCGTCGTTCGCACGGTGACCGTTCTGGTCATCGCCTGCCCGCATGCGCTGGGCCTCGCGATCCCGCTGGTCATCGCTATCTCCACCGAACGCGCCGCCCGCTCTGGCGTGCTGATCAAGAACCGCATCGCTCTGGAGCGGATGCGCACCATCGACGTCGTCCTGTTCGACAAGACCGGCACGCTGACCGAAGGCGAACACGCGGTCACCGCCGTCGCCGCAGTGGAGGGCGTGACTGAAGGCGAGCTGCTGGCCCTGGCTGCTGCCGCCGAATCCGACAGCGAACACCCCGTCGCCCGCGCGATCGTCCGGGCTGCCGCCGAACACGCCGAGGCGGCACGACTGGGTCTGACCGGCCGCAACTTCACCTCCAGCACTGGCCGGGGCGTGCGCGCCGTGGTGGGCGGGGCCGACATCTCCGTGGGCGGGCCGAACATGCTCCGGGAGTTGCATCTAGCCGAGGCGGCGGACGTAGCCCAAGAAACCTCGGCCTGGATGGATCGGGGTGCTGGTGTTCTGCACGTGGTCCGCGACGGCAAGATTATCGGGGCGCTGGCCCTGGAAGACAGGGTGCGTCCCGAGTCTCGGGCGGCAGTCAGGGCCTTGCAGGAGCGTGGGCTCAAGGTCGCCATGATCACCGGGGACGCCCGCCAGGTCGCAAACTCCGTGGGTCGCGATCTGGGCATCGACGAGGTCTTCGCCGAGGTCCTGCCGCAGGACAAGGACAAGAAGGTCACCGAACTGCAGCAACGCGGTCTGAAAGTGGCGATGGTCGGCGACGGCGTCAACGACTCGCCAGCTTTGGCCCGCTCCGAAGTGGGCATCGCCATCGGAGCCGGTACAGACGTGGCGATGGAATCTGCCGGCGTCGTGTTGGCGGGCAACGACCCCCGGTCCGTGCTGTCGATGATCGACCTGTCCCGGGCCAGCTACCGAAAGATGATTCAGAACCTGATCTGGGCTACCGGCTACAACATCATCGCCGTGCCGCTGGCCGCCGGTGTGCTTGCCTTCGCCGGAGTCGCCATCTCCCCGGCCATCGCGGCGATCCTGATGTCCGTTTCCACCATCGTGGTCGCCCTCAACGCCCAGGTGCTGCGGCGGATTGACCTGGACCCGGAGCGAATCCAGTAGCCAAAGCCTCTGCTTGCGCGGAAACGTGAAATAGGCCGAGCAGGAAGTGAAATAGGGTACCCGCAGGCCAAGGAACTGGCACAGACCATCATTGAAGACCAGGAAGGCGAAATCCAGGAAATGCAGGACCTCCTCGCCAGCCTCTGACCACTCTCCCGCGGTGAACCATTGCCGTCCGGGGCTGGTTGTGCAATTATCTGCGTATGCATGCAGGTAACAAGGGTTGCAGGCTCGACGTAGACAGCCAGTATGTTGAGCTGGCCGTCGAGGTCTTTGCGATGCTGGCCGACGCCACCCGCGTGCGCATCATCCTGGCCCTGCGGGATACGGAGCTGCCGGTGAACGAACTGGCCGAGACGGTGGGAAAGCCGCCGGCCGCGGTATCGCAGCATCTGGCGAAACTGCGCCTGGGACGCATCGTGGCGACGCGGCATGAGGGCACCAAGGTGTACTACCGGCTGGAGAACGAACATGCCCGGCAGTTGGTTGCCGATGCTGTTTTCCAGGCGGAGCACTCCCTCGGTGGTCTTCCGGCACATCACAGCACCCCCGGGCCGCAGGCATCATGAGCGCGCATCCGCAGGCCGGACACTCTTCAGCCGGAGAGGCAGGAGAGGCCGGAGAGGCCGGAGAGGGCGGAGAGGCCGCAGACGAGCACGGGCGCGACCACGGCGGTCACGGGCCCAGCGACGATGACCACGACCACGGCAACCACGGGCACGTCCACAGCCACGGCGAGCACCAGCACGGCCATGACCACGCTCATCCGAAGGGGCTAAAAGGGTTTTTTCACGGGCTTTTTGTCCCGCATAGCCACGACACCGCCGACTCCATCGACGATGCGCTGGAATCCAGTGCAAAGGGCATCCGCGCGGTAAAGCTGAGCCTGGCAGGGCTCGGCGCCACCGCCGTGCTGCAGCTGGTTGTCGTGGTGATCAGCGGCTCGGTCGCCCTGTTGGCCGACACGATCCATAATTTCTCCGATGCGCTGACCGCCATCCCGCTGTGGATCGCCTTCATCCTGGGGACGCGGCGGCCCACCCGCCGCTATACGTTTGGCTTCGGCCGGGCCGAGGACCTTGCCGGACTGTTCATCGTGGCCATGATCGCGCTTTCGGCCCTGGGCGCCGGCTGGCAGTCCAGTGACCGGCTGTTGAACCCGCAGCCCCTGCACAACCTGGGCTGGGTCCTCGCGGCAGGGCTCGTCGGTTTTGCCGGCAACGAGTTGGTGGCCATCTACCGGATCAGGGTCGGGCGGAGCATCGGCTCGGCCGCCTTGGTGGCCGACGGCATCCACGCCCGCACCGACGGCTTCACGTCGCTGGCCGTGGTTCTGGGTGTCATTGGGGTCTGGCTCGGTTTCCCGCTGGCCGACCCCATCGTTGGCCTGGTCATCACCGCCGCGATCATTGTCCTGCTCTGGGGCACCGCCCGGGACATCGGCCGCCGCCTGCTCGACGGTGTGGAGCCTGAGCTCGTCGACCGTGCCGAACAGATCCTGCTGGCCGAGAGCGAAGTCGAGGGACTGTCGGACGTGCGGCTTCGCTGGAATGGCCATCGGCTCAATGTTTCCGCCACGCTTGTGGTGGACCCGGCCATGAACATCGACAGTTACCATCTTCTCCGGCGACGACTGACCGCCGGACTCCGCGAGGCGCTTCCCGGAATCGGCTATCTGTCTTTGACGCCTACACCCGCCGAAGCCCTCCGCCCGGGCTCCGGGTTCAGCGGGCAGGCGTAAATGAGTGTCGGCGGGAAGGAGCAGGGCGTGGGTTTCACATCGGCCGACCGCAGGTACGAGCCCTACGTCCGTCCAATCGATCCGTCGGTGGAACGGCGCGCAGAAACCTGGGCCTGGCGCGGGTGGGACGTACACCTGGAACACGTCGGGGCCCCTGAAGCGCCGGTGCGGATGCTTCTGGTGCACGGCGGGGGAGGGAACGCTGCGGCCATGTGGCCCGTTGCGGCGCATCTGTCGCAACTGGGATCCGTCGTCACGCTCGTTGACCTTCCGGGCTATGGACGTACGCGTCCCCGCGGAAGCGTGCACATTTCGTACCAGGATTGGCAGCGGCTTCTGGCGGACCTTGCGGCGCGGATCGCCGACCAGAGGCCGCTGCTGCTCCTGGGCGCCAGTATGGGCGGCATGCTGGCGCTGGATGCGGCTGCCTTGAGCGGCAGGGGTGACCGGGTGATCGTGACGTGCCTGCTCGACGGCACCGACCCCGGCGTTCAATCGGCCGTCGTGCGTGCCCCGTGGATGGCCCGTCTCGCGGCGCCCTTCCTCAAGACCATCAGCGGGCCGCTTCAGCGGATACCTTTCCCGCTGCGGTGGGTCGCCCCGATGCGGAAGATTTCCAACGACCCTGGGCTATCCGCCCAGGTCCTGCGCGATCCGCGCGGCGGGGGAGGCTCCATGCCGCTGAGTTGGTTCCGGTCGTTCCTGGAGGCCGGCCCGGCAGTGCCGCCGGAGTCATACGGCGGACCGCCCGTCCTGCTGGTCCATCCGGGCGAGGATCGGTGGACCCCCTCAGGGATCAGCAGCCGGTTCCTGAGCCGGCTTGCCGGGAACCATCGGCTGGTCGAACTCGAGGGATGCGGTCATTTTCCAGTGGAAGAACCGGGGTTCCAGAACTTCCTCGACGTCGTCCGCGTGGAAGTCGAAACCGTGTCCGGAGCCTGACCCGCACCCGCCGCCGCCGGGCGGTTCACCTGAGCGATCGGCCGAGGCCTAACAGCGCGGCAAGCCGCCGGTCGGTGTCGGCCAGCGCGGCCGTATCGAAGGTGTTGGTGGTGACCATGAGCTCGTCGGCACCGGTCACCTCCAGCAAGCGTCCGAGCCGCCGGCCCACCTGGTCGGCGGTTCCGTGCACCGAGGCGGCCAGGGATTCGGCCACCAGGCGCTCCTGCCGGGAGGTCATCGGAGCTGACCGGACGGAGTCGGCGGGCGCCAGCGGCGGAAATTCCCCGCGGGTGCGTGACTGCGCCATTGCCCACGCCTCGGGCAGCAGCAGGTCCCGCGCCTCGTCGGCGGTTTCGGCAACGGCCACGGCCACGGAGGCGATGACGTACGGTTCGGGGCAAGAGGCGGAGGGCCGAAAATTTTTCCGGTAGCGCCCCAGAACTCCGCGGGCCAGTTCCGGATTGCTACCGGTAAAGGCAGGACCGCCCACCACGACGGCGAGGCCGGCCTGGGCGGCAAACTCCACCCCCTTGCCGGTGGCCAACACGAAAAGGGGCGTCGCACCGCCGTCGTCCGGGCGGGCAGTGACGGGGGCGCTGCCGTCGAGATAGGCCATGAGTTCTGCCAGGTCCTCGCCGAAGCGGTCCGCGGCGTTCTTCTCCTGCCGCAGCGCGGAGCGTACCGCCGGCGTGAATCCGACCGAACGTCCTATCCCGAGATCGATCCGGCCGGGAAAAAGTGCCTGCAGGGTGGCGGCCTGTTCGGCCACCACCAGCGGTTGGTGGTTGGGCAGCATCACTCCGCCGGAGCCGACGCGGATGCGTTCGGTCTGCGATGCCACCGCGGCCATCAGCACCGTCGGAGCCGAACCGGCGATCCCCGCCACACCGTGGTGCTCGGCCACCCAGAAGCGGTGGTAGCCCAACTGCTCGGCATGCCGGGCCCGGCAGATGGTGGCGCCCAGGGCCGCCGACGCCGAGGTGCCCTCACGGGCGTTGGCGCGGTCCAGGATGGAGACCGGAAGGGAGGCAGGCTGCATACCAGTCACAACGTGGCCGGCAGGCTGGTATTCCATCCGCGCCGGTCCCGCCGCGCTCAGTGACGGTTCAGCCACCGGCCCCGGCGCATGACGCCGGTGACCGCCAGGGCTTCATCGATGATCACGAGGTCGGCCAACCTGCCGTGAGCGAGGGTGCCGACGCTGCCGGCCAGGCCGATGGTCCGGGCCGGGACCACGGTGGCTGACCGGAGGGCCCGGTCGAAGGGCACTCCGGCCTCGACGGCGTTCCGCACCACGTCCATCATGCCGGCGGTGCCCCCGGCGATGGCTCCGGAGGCCAGGCGGGCCACTCCCGCGTGCACCCGCGTCTCCGCCGGTCCCAGGGAGTACACGCCGTCGGATAATCCGGCGGCCGCCATTGAATCGGTGACCAAGGCGATGTTGTCGGCGCCCAGCAGTTCGAACATGGTCACGACGAGGTCGGGGTGCAGATGGATGTTGTCCGCGATGAGCTCCACGACGGCGTCGCCGGCCCGGGCGGCCCGGAGGCACGCGCTCACGGCGCCGGGGGAGCGGTGGTGCAGCGGCTCCATTCCGTTGAACAGGTGCGTCACCGTGGGCACCGCCGGCCCCTCGCCAGACCTCCGGGCGAGGGCAGTCCGTGCGTGGCGCAGGGAGCCGGCCGCGACCGCGGTCTCCGCCGCCGTGTGTCCCAGCGAGGGGACCACGCCGTGGCCGGCGAGCAGTTCCACGAGTTCGTCGGCGCCGGGCAGCTCCGGCGCGTACGTCATGGTGCGCAGGAAGCCGCGGCCGCCAGCGAGCAGCTCCCGTGCCAGGCCGATGTCCGGTTCCAGCAGCCAGCGCGGGTCCTGGGCGCCGCAGCGTGCAGGTGACAGGAACGGCCCCTCCACGTGGATGCCCGCTATCTCGCCGTCGGCGGCGATCCGCGCGAGGATGTCGAGTCCGCCGAGCAGATCCCGGGGCGGAGCGGTCACCAGGCTCGCCAGCAGGGTGGTGGTGCCAACAGCATGGATGCCGGCCGCCGCGCGGCGCGCGTCCGCTTCGGGGGCGGTGGTGAAATCGACGCCGAAGGCACCGTGGCAGTGCAGGTCGACCAACCCGGGGATCACCCGCTGGCCGGCGGGAACGTCCACGACGGTGTCCGCCTCGCCAGGCGGCAGGGCCTCCGCCGGGCCGACGTAGCTGATCTCCGCGCCGGACACCGCAACGGCTCCGTCCCGCAGTTCAACCTCGCCAGTGTGGATTCTGCCCCTGAGGATTGTCCGGCCGCCCGGCAGCGGAACCCGTTCCGCTTCGCGGAACGGGCCGGGGGAGCCGTTGGTGCTGCCGGCGCCGTGGCGTGTCATGGCGGAATCGAGGCCTATCCGGCGGAAAACCGGGAGCCTGCCTCGACATCCGTGAGGACGGTGACGTCCGGGTGCAGCTGGAGCACCGAGGCCGGGCAGTCGGGGTCGATGGGCCCGGTTAGCGCCCGGTGAAGGATGTCAGCCTTGTCCCGGCCCTGCACCATCAACAGCAGCCGCCTGGCATCCAGGATGGTCCCCAGGCCCTGCGTGATGCAGCGGGTGGGGACGTCGTCGAGCGACGGGAAGAACCGGGCATTGGCCCGGCGCGTCGTCATCGTCAGCTCCTCGACCCGGGTCCGGGAATCCAGCGCCGAGCCGGGTTCGTTGAAGGCAAGGTGGCCGTTGTGGCCGATGCCCAAAATCTGCAGGTCGATTCCGCCCGCCGACGCGATGGCCGCTTCATAGTCCGCTGCCGCCCGGTCCACATCGGCCCGGTCGGCGTCCGGCAGCAGGACCGACGCCCGGTCGAGCCCCAGCGGGCGGATCACTTCCCGGTCGATCACCTGCGCGTAGCTCTCCGGGTGCCCGGCCGGAAGTCCCACGTATTCGTCCAGCGCGAACCAGCGGACCCCGGACAGATTGAGTCGGCGCCGTGCCAAGGACTGATACAGCGGCAGCGGCGATGACCCGGTGGCCAGCCCGATGACGGCGCGGGGCAGCTCTTCGACGAGGTCGGCGACGATGTCGGCGGCCAACGCGCCGATGTCTTCAGCGCCGTGGTGCGAAACCTGGAGCTTGCGTTCCTGCTCGGCCAGCGGGTTCATAGGAGTCCTGTCTGTCGGATGAGTCCGCCCGGACGGATGCGCGCCGCGCTGCACGTGCTTTGCGGCAAGGGCAAGTCAAACTTCATGCGCTTTTCCTTGTGGGACGGGTCGGAGCCTCCGGGTGTGCCGTCAGGGCCTGCACCCCGGAGAAACGTTGGAGCAAGATTACCGGATGCCACCGGCCCAAGCCGGTAGATGCGGGCGCACCATGCCGAGAGCGAATTCCAACGTGTGCGCACGGCGCATGTGTCAGAGCACGACGTCGAAGCCCGCCTCGGGCGACAGCGTGCCGTTGGCCTGCACTTGGACGAGGTGCCGGCCGGGGTAATGCACGCGCGTGGTCATCTGGCGGAAGGCGTGGGCTTTGCGGAACTGCCGGGCCTCGCCCGCGGCGAGGTCGGCCACCGCCAGCTTGAAGACCTTCGGAGCCAGCGAACCGTTGGCCTTGACGTAGCGGACCACATAGTCCACCGCAACCCGAGCCGGGGTGGCCGCTTCATTGCGGATCTCGACGGCGAAGCCGAGCTCCCCGGGCAGGTGGACAGTGTCCCGGTCGAGTTGCGGGACGGCCACCGAGAGGGCGTCGGAGGTGTAACCCAGCGCTGCGAGGGCACCGGGGTGGGCCTTCTTCACGAGCGTGCGCAGCCCGTGCCGTACGACCCGGGCGGTGTGGGCACCCGGCGCGGCGTTCCACCGGGCCGCGGTCGCCACCACGTCCTCCGGGGCGTGGCGCGAGACATCGTTCAGGTGGTTGGCCACCGAGCGGCGGACGGCGCCGCTCTCGTCCTGGAACAGCTCGTCGAGGATCGGCAAGGTGGCCGCCGGCCGGGCGACGATACCGGGAACCCGGACGGCCCACGGCAGGTACGGCCGCGTCCCTTCGCTGGCCAGCCGCCGCACCTGGTCATCCGGGTGGGCCGTCCAGTCCCGGATGATTCCCAGCGCCCGGTCCAGGTCTCGGATCAACAGCCGGCGGATGGCGAACTCGCTCGTCATCCGCGGAGTCAGTTCCGCGAGCAGCGCCATCGCGTCGTCGAAGGCCCGCTGACTCCCGTCTTCCAAGGCGCGGGTCACGGCCGCCTCACCCACCGGCCAGAGCATCCAGCCGGTGAAGGCGCCGTCGTCCAGCGCCGCGCGGATCACGGCGGCGGCCGGTTCGTAACCGGCAGCCAGGTCGACGAGGAGCGCTTCCGCCAGCACGTCGGCGCGGGCCCGCAGGGGCAGCGGCTCAAGCCGACCTCCCGCTTCCCGAAGCGCCGGCCACGCAGATTGGTCACCGGTTCCG
Source organism: Arthrobacter sp. MDT2-34-1 (assembly GCF_059091365.1). NCBI lineage: Bacteria > Bacillati > Actinomycetota > Actinomycetes > Micrococcales > Micrococcaceae > Arthrobacter > Arthrobacter sp. MDT2-34-1. Next base: position 1,888,421 of record NZ_JBNHGO010000001.1, on the reverse strand, counting down.
GCCAGGCAAGTGCCCAGTTGCTCGACGGCGGCCGGCCCCAGCAGGTCGTTCATGATTCCCATGCGGTCCTCCGGGTCGGGCCAATAAGCTTTCCGAAGCCAGCCTATGGCTCTTCGGGCAGGCGGGCCGCCGCCGTGCTCCTCCGTGTGCCGTCTCAGGGACCGTGGCTGTCCTGAATTCCGCCTCAAGGGTGTTCGGGGTCACGGTCGGGCACTAGAGTCACCTGACATGGACATCATCCTGGTACCCGGATTCTGGTTGGACGCATCCTCGTGGGCGGAGGTGACCCCGCCGTTGGTCTCCGCCGGGCACCGGGTACACCCGCTGACCCTGCCCGGACTGGAAGCGCCGGATGCGCCGCGCGCGGGGATCGGACTGCGCGACCACATCGACGCGACCGTCAAGGCAGTGGACGGCTTGGACGGGCCGGTGGCCCTCGTGGGCCACTCCGGCGGCGGGGCCATCATCCACGGCGTGGTGGACCAGCGGCCGGACAGGATCGCCCGTGCCGTCTACGTGGACAGCGGCCCGCTGGGCGAAGGCGGCGTGATTAATGACGAGCTGCCCGCCGAAGGGGACGAGGTGCCGTTGCCGGACTGGAGCCTCTTCGAGGAGGAAGACCTGGTGGACCTCGACGAGGAGCTCCGCGCCGCGTTCCGTGCCCGGGCCATCCCGCAGCCAAGGGGCGTCGCCTCCGATCCGCAGCACCTCTTTGACGAGCGGCGTTTTAACGTGCCGGTCACGATGATCACCTGCGAGTTCACGCCCGAACAGTTGCAGGGCTGGATCGACGCCGGCGCACTTCAGGTGGTTGAACTGGCCAGAATCCGGGACGTGGAGTACGTGCACCTGCCCACGGGGCACTGGCCTCAGTTCACCAAACCGGCCGAGCTCGGCGAAGCCATCCTGGCCGCCGTGACCAAGACCGTTGAGGCAACCGGGGCGCAGTGAGCACGGCCAAACTGCTGCCCGCCGTCGAGGCAGCGCTCGCCGGGAACGGGCTCGCTTACGAGGTCCTCGACTGCGACCCGGATCTGGCGGACACGGCGGCGTTTTGTGCGCATTACGGCTTCGCCCTGGAGCAGTCGGCCAACACCATCTTGGTGGCGTCGAAAAAGGTGGAACCGGCCAGGTACGCGGTGTGCGTGGTGCTGGGGACCGCCCGGCTGGATGTGAACAAGACGGTCCGCGAACTGATGGGCGTCAAGCGCGCGTCCTTCGCCGACGCGGAGACCACGCAGGCGGTGACCGGCATGGAGATTGGGGGAGTGACAGCCGTCGGGACCTCCGGCCACCCGATCTACATCGACGCGGCCGTGCTGGACCATGAACGCGTGGTGATGGGCGGCGGCAACCGCTCCAGCAAGCTGCTGCTCAAGCCGGAGGAGCTGGCCAAGCTGCCCCTCGCCGTCGTGATTGAAGGGCTGGCGAAGCCCGGCGTGCCGCTCAGCGCCACCGACAGTTCAGGGAACGGGTAGCAGAGGCTTCCCTAATCTTGGCTTGCCTTACCTTGCTGGCGGGGATACAGGCCGGCGCCTAATCTGGTGCCATGGGACTCACAGGAAAACTCGCAGAAGCGTTTAACGACCAGGTCACGCTGGAACTCCAGGCCTCCGTGGTCTACCGCCAGCTCGCCATCGAGATGGATGCCATCGACCTGCCCGGGATCGCCGGCTGGTTCCGCGCCCAGGCCGAGGAAGAGGTGGTCCACGCGAACAAGTTCATCGAGCACATGATGGACCGCGGCGCCCACCCCAAGATCCAGGCCATCACGGCTCCGACAATTTTCGCCGAGACTGTACTGCAGGCGTTCGAAGCCTCGCTGGCACACGAGAAGAAGGTCTCCGAGTCGATCCGCGACCTGTACCGGCTCGCCCAGCAGGAGGGCGACATCGACTCCATCCCGCTGCTCAACTGGTTCGTCGACGAGCAGTTGGAGGAAGAAGCCACGGTCGGTGAGATCATCGGCCGGGTCAAGCTGGTCAACGACGACGGGCCCGGCCTGCTGCGCCTGGACGAGCAGCTCGGTTCCCGCACCGGCGAAGCCAGCAGCTAGCAAATCGACAGGCGGCGTCGGTGCCCAGGCGGACGCCGACGCCGCCTGCTCGTGTCGGCCATCAAACGTGCTGGTCGACGATGACCGGGTTGCCGTCCGGGTCCTGCAGAACAAAGCTGGCAGGACCGGTGGTTGCCTCGTCTGCTTCCGACAGGAATTCCACGCCCTCCGCTTTCAGCTGCCGCTGGAGGTCGCGCACATCTGCGAATGAGTCGAGGGTCTGGGCGTCCTGATTCCAGCCCGGGTTGAAGGTCAAGGCGTTCTTGTCGAACATTCCCTGGAAGAGCCCGATGACGGCCTCACCGTTTTTCAGGATCAGCCAGTTCTGCGTGATATCACCGCCGTGCTTGCTGAACCCGAGCTTTTCGTAAAACGCGGCGGAAGCCGCAATGTCCTTCACTGCGAGGCTGAGCGAAAAAGCGCCGAGTTGCATGTGTTGCTCCATTCTCCGAAATCCTGGACTTCTCGCATCATAGCCACGGGGTGTCCGGGGTGGAGCACATAGACGAACGGACCCCGGGCCCGGACAGCGGGAGCGACTATCCATGCTCCGGCAGCCCGGAGCTAGGGCTCCGGGTTGTGCCGGTGGTCCTTTCGGCCGCGGACACGCTGCTCGTGCTCCAGTCGGCGGTGTTCCTCGCGCTCGTGTTCGAGTGATATGAGTTCCGGATGGTTGAGCCGCGAATGCTGGCGGCCGTAGAGGAAGTAGATGGCGAAGCCGATGAGCAGCCAGATAACGAAGCGCACCCACGTGAGCGTGGTCAGGTTCAGCATCAGCCAGAAGCACAGCACCGCGGAGAGAATTGGCACCACGGGCGAGCCCGGGACACGGTAGGCGCGGGGCAGATCCGGCCGCTTCCTCCTGAGCACGACGATGCCGATGCTCACCAGCACGAAGGCCGAGAGGGTGCCGATGTTGATCATTTCTTCCAGAACGTCCACGTTGGTGAACCCCGCCACCAGGGCAACCAGGGCCCCGGCCAGGATTTGCACCCGAGCCGGAGTCTTTTGGTGCTCGGTGGTGTGGCTGAGCCATCGCGGCAGCAGGCCGTCACGGCTCATCGCGAAGGCAACCCGGGCGAGGCCCATCAACAGGACCATGATGACGGTGGTGAGCCCGATCAGGATGCCGATCGAAATGACCTGCGCGGCCCAGTCCGCCCCGACTCCGATGAACGCCGTGGCCAGCGAGGCCTCGTCGGCTTCCGCCAGCTCCCGGTAGGACACCATGCCCGTCAGGGCCAGGGTGACCAGGATGTACAGCACGGTCACGATCGCCAGGCCGCCGAAAATGCCCCGCGGCAGCGTCTTTTGCGGGTTGCGCACCTCTTCGGCGCTCGTAGCCACGACGTCGAATCCAATGAAGGCGAAGAACACCAATGCCGCACCCGCCAGGATGCCCACCACGCCGTACTGCTGGGGCTCGGCGCCGCTGAGGAAGGAGAACAGCGACTGCGTCCAGACGTTCCCCCCGGCGCTCGCCGTGGCGACCGGCTCCGGCACGAACGGCGTGTAGTTTTCTGCCCGTACGTACGTGAAGCCGACAACGATCACGAACAGGACAATGGCAACCTTGATGATGGTGAAGACATTGTTTACCCGCGCCGACAGCTCGGTGCCAAGAACCAGCAGGGTCGTGAAGACGGCAACGATCAGCAGCGGACCCCAGGTGAGCTCCAGACCGAAGACATTCACCGTGGTCGGGACATTAATGTCGAAGAGCAGGAAGACGTTGCTGAGATAGATCCCCCAATACTTCGCAATGACGGCCCCCGCCGTGAACAGCTCCAGAATCAGGTCCCAGCCGATGATCCAGGCCAGCAGTTCGCCCAGGGTCGCGTAGGTATAGGTGTAGGCGCTGCCGGCCACGGGAATGGCTGACGCGAACTCGGCGTAACACATGATGGCCAGCGCGCAGGTGATGGCCGCCAGCACGAAGGACACGGTCACGGCCGGGCCTGCGTAGCTGCCGGCGGCCTTCGCGCCGACGGAGAAGATGCCCGCCCCGACGGCGACTGCCACACCGAGGACCATCAGGTCGAAGGTGCTCAGCGTGCGCTTCAGCTCCCGCCCTGGCTCCGTCATGTCCGCAATGGACTGCTCGATTGACTTGGTCCGAAAGAGGCTCATGGGACCAGTATTCTCAGGATGGACTACCCCGAAAACCCCACCCGGGGCTGAGGGGGCGAACAGCCCGGAGAACGGGTAGGGGATGGCGCCTCGGAGCCAATCCGGGCCGCCCACGACAGTGTTATGACGGGACGGTGTAGCGGCGCGCCATGAGGGCGGGACGCGGGTGAAGCAGGTCAGCCGACGGCCACCAGATCCGGCGGGTTCGCTGCCGCCCCGTCGGTCGGTGCCGGGAGGGCGGAGGCGCATGTTCCGGCAGCTGCGGCAACCAGCTCGGCAGGCACTCCGGAGGCCAGCGCCGCGGCTGTCTGCTCGTGGAAGACGGCCTTCGCCTGGTCCAGGGCCCATTCCGCCGCCTCGACCTGTCCCGCGCGGACAGTAACGGCCTCCAGCGCTTTCTTCTGCCCCGGGGTCAGGTCGGAAACTGTCTGGACCTGCCCTCCAGGCAGTGCCGCCGTTGCAGCTGGCCGTCCGGTATAGATCGTGGAGTCCAACTCCGCGATCGACAGGGGCAGCGTATTGGTATCGGTCACGGAATCCATCGATGTCCCTTTCCAAGGGAAAAAGGCAGCGCTTGGTCGCTCGGTGAGAGAGCGCGTGCTGCGTTCTGGAGACAGACAGACCTGCCTCCTAAATCGAAGCCTACAGCACCGTTGCAATACGACAGATGCCGGGGCCGGGCTTGGCCCGGGCAGAGCGGCTCCACGGCAACCTGACCGCGGCTTATCCTTCAGGGGTCGTACGGGTTGGCCTTTCGACGGGGCAGCGCGGTGCCGACTGGGTCGCCGGCATCGCGCTGGGCAGAAATAAAGGCCTATTCTGCTCTCCGCTGTGGATAAACCATTGACCTTAGGAAGATCAGTTTGCTTATAATTCTGCATGCCTGATCTATCCAAGTGGCACATGCCCCGGCTTCTCTCCACAGCAGCGAGGCTTGTCGAATACGAGTGGAACGAGCGGCTGGCCTCCCTCGGCTTGACCCATGCGGGTGCGACTGTCCTGGAGATCCTTGCCGCGGAGGGGGCGATGGCCCAAGCACAACTGGCGAAGCGGGTGCGGGTGCAGCCACAGACCGTGGGCAAGACCCTGGCACGGCTGGAAGCGACTGGTCACATATCCCGCGTCCGCGGCGAGAACGACCGGCGCGAGCAACGGGTCAACATCTCCGAACGCGGCAAGGAGACCTTCCACCAGGTGGTGAAATTGGGACGAGAGCTTCTGGGCGAGGACGACGAGACCGAGCAACTCAAGAATCAACTCATCGGTGTCGTCCGGGACCTCGGCAACGACAGGTTCGGCACCAAGAGGCCATTGCGCCCCGGCTAAACCGGCGGACCAACGACGGAACCTTTTCCGTGGCTGGTGTGGTTGGGCCTCCGATGATCTTGACCGATGGCCGTGGAGCAGGGACGCCCTCAGCCTGGCGGATTAGCTGAAGGGAATGGTCTGAATACCAGTTGAAAGCCGTCGTCGAACTGGAAACGGCTGACCCCGATCTTGTACACCGGCTCAAGGTTCTCCGGGACCAGCACCTCGGACGGTGTGCCGGCTGCGACCACCCGGCTTTCGTGGAGTAGCAGGACGCGGTCGCAGTAGGCAGCGGCGAGGTTGAGGTCGTGCAGGACCACGACGACGGCATGGTTGCTGGTCCCCGCCAGGTCGCGCACCAGCCTGAGGATCTCGTGCTGATAGCGGATGTCCAGATGGTTGGTCGGTTCATCGAACAGCAGGTGCGTCGCTTCCTGCGCCAGCGCCCGGGCGATCAAAACACGCTGCCGTTCCCCGCCGGAGAGCAGGTCGAAGCTCTGGTCCGCCCGGCCCAGCATGCCGACCCGTTCCAGTGCCCGGGCCGCGGCCTGTTCGTCCCGCGCCTTACGCCGGCCCAGCCGCGGTTGGTGCGGGGTGCGGCCGAGCAGCACCATGTCGGAAACCAGCAGGGGCAGGTCGCCCGGTGTCTCCTGCACGACCACTGAGACCGTCCGGGCGCGCTCCTGCGCGTTGAGCTGGCGCAGTTCCTTATGGTCCAGCATGACCGTTCCGGTGTGCGGGGCCAGCGATCCGTACAGGATCCGCAGCAGGGTGCTCTTGCCGCTGCCGTTCGGTCCCACCAGGCCCAGGACTTCGCCGTGCCGGGCGTGGAGGTCAACGCGGTCCAGGACGTCGCGGGAGCCGTAGGAGAAGGAGATGCCGGAGCCGGAAATCACTGGCCGAACCGCTCGACGATCCGCTCGAGTCCGGTGACCGACAGCGGTGACGGCGGCTCGGTGAAGTTGAACAGTTGCACGAGGATGTCGTCGTTGGCCACCGCGGTCATGGAGGAGGCTCCCTTCAAAGATGTGACGGCGTCGGCCACTCTGCTTGGGTCCCCGGCGGAGTGGAGCAGGATCAGGACATCGGGGTTGCGGCCGATGAGTTCCTCGCGGGTGACCTCGAAGACCCGCTGGTCGACGTCGTCGAAAACGTTTTTCAGCCCGGCGGCCTCCAACTGCGGTTGGGCCATGGACCTTGTGCCGTAGGCGTAGGTGCTTCCGCCGCCGACCGTCGGGTAAAGGACGGCCGCAGTGCGGCGGCCGGTGTTGGCCGTCTCGGAGGTGATCTGCTCCACCTGGGCCTTGAGCTCGCGGGCTGCTTCTTCGGCCCGTTTTTCGACGCCGAAGATCTTGCCGTAGGTGCGCAGCTGATCCGCAACGGTGCTGAATTCCGGGGTTTCCGAGGCGTTGGGGCAAAAGGACGGTTCCTGCAGCATGGGGATGCCCGCGGCGGCTAGTGTTTCACGGTTAAGGTTTTCGGCCGTGCCGAGGACCAGATCCGGTTGTTGCGCCAACACGACTTCCTGCGAAATCTGCAGGTGGCCCGTGGTGTCCAGGCGGTCGGTCAAGAGCGGAATGCGGGCGAGTTCGCCTTGCGTGGCCGGGTCGAAGTATTCGGCCGGGTAGACGCCTGCGCGGGCCACTACTGTGTCCATGACACCGAGTGCGGCCAAGTAGGAGACCGGTGAACTGTCCAGCATGACAACCCGTTCCGGCGGCGCGTCCAGGGTGACCGCGGCGCCGCAATTGGTGATGGTCAGCGGGTAGCCATCGGCCTCGGGTGCCGCAGGTGTTCCGGCGTTCCCGGCGTTCCCGAAAGTGTCGGCGCAGCCGGCCAGACCGAGGGCGAATGCCGCCGCGGCTGCAGCGGACAGCAGGTGGGCGGCAGCTTTCATGAATTCTCCTCGGGCTAGTGGATGTGGGCGATAACGCGGACGTGGGGTGACACTCAGCCCGCCGGGCGCATCCTGCGGATGAGGTAGAGCAGGAAGGGAGCGCCGATGAAAGCCGTGATGATCCCGATCGGCAACTCCTGCGGCTGCAGCAGCATCCGTGCGAGCAGGTCGGCCCAGATCAGGAAGATGGCACCGAGCAGGGCAGAGACCGGGATGACCCGGGAGTGGGCGGCACCGACCAGCCTGCGGGCGAGATGCGGAACTACCAGTCCAACGAAGCCGATAGATCCGGAGGCAGCGACGACCACACCGATGCACAGGGAGATGACGATCAGCAGCTGGGTGCGGAACCGGCCGGGTGCAACGCCGACGATGTGAGCGGTTTCGTCGCCGATGGCCAGCGCGTCCAAGCGCCTTCCGGCAAGGGTCAGCAGGCAGCTGGCAATCAGGACCACCACGACGACGATGGCCAAGGTGCTTCCCCACTGGGCCAAAGCCAGGGACCCAAGCAACCAGAACATGACGGACCGGGCGCCCTCTGCCGAGCCGGAGGCGAAGACCAGAAAGCTGGTCACGGCGGTCAGCGCGTATCCGATCGCAACGCCGGCCAGCAGCAGCCGCATTGAGGTCACCCGTCCGGCCGAGCGCGCGATAAGGAAGACCATCATCGACGCGGCCAGCGCGCCGATGAAGGCGCTGGCGGGCAGAGCGTGTTCGCCCACCCCCAGACCGACGCCGAACAGGATCATGGCTGCCGCACCGCTGGAGGCTCCGGAATTGATGCCGAGCAGGTAGGGGTCGGCCAGCACGTTGCGCACCATTGCCTGCAGCGCTGCTCCGCACACCGCCAATCCGGCACCTACGACGCATCCGAGCAGCACGCGAGGCATCCTGACGTCCCAGACGATCGTCGAGGCTGTCGGATCGGGCTGATACCCGGACGGCTGGCCCGGCATATGCGACAGGATCACTTGGACCACGGTCGCGGTATTCAGCATGACAGGCCCGGTCGCCACAGACAGCACCATTCCGGCGACGAGAAGCGCGGCCAGCGCCACTACCCAGAAGAGATGACGACGCCGGAGCCTTGCCCGCAGCAGCGGGTCCCCGCCGCGTGGGGTCTGGCCGTCGCGCACGTCGCGTGCGCGTGGGGTAGGGGCCGATGACGGAAAGATGATCAGTGCCTCCAACAAGGCTGGGTCAGTACTTGCGAAGATTCAGTGGTTGCTGGCCGAACCAGCGGTGGCGGAGCAGGTCGACGGCGGCGTGCAGCATGGCGTTCAGCGTGTCGGTGCTGCGGGACAGGGCGCGCAGGGCGAATCCGGGGCCGTTGAGCAGAGACAGGCCGAGCTGCCCGCCGGGATCCATGGGGGCCAACCGGTCCTGCAACTCGCGCACCAGGTCGCCGTCCACCCGCGGGTCCACCACGAGCATCGAGCCCAGGTGCGAATAGTCTTCGAGGAAGAGCATGCTGGAGAGCGGCGCGTCCGGATCGCCGGGGCGGATCAGCAGGTTGTCCAGGGCGAGCAGGCGGCCGTCGCGGTAGATGTCGTTGCGGATGCGCACCTCCTCGTACCGGAAGGGCCTGCCGTCCGGGGACCAGCCGGGAGTGACCACGTCACACATCACCAGGGAGGAGTCCGCGGCGAGCTCGACGACGGTCTCCTGGCGGTAGGTGGCCTCCCGGTACGCGATGAGCTGGTCGGGCAGGTACTCCAGGCTGGCGCCGGGGCCGAGGCGGAACCGGGTGCGCTGCACGGCCGGTTCGCCCGGCGTCCGATAGATCTTGGTGGCGGACTGGGTGGTCAGCAACAGGCGGGCCTGGTCCTCGACCTGGACGTCGACCTCGTAGACATCCCCGCCAAGGTAGCCGCCGCCCGGATTCACGATCGTGTAAGCGACCTGCGCGGACGCGTCCAGGTAATGCGGTCGGATAACCCGCAGCGCGCCCTGGTGGTATTGCGAGGTGGCGACGCCGCGGCCGCCGCGCAGGCCCACCGTCAGGCGCAGCTCACCGGTGGGAAGCTGCACGCCCGCCGGCTGGGCCGCGCTCACTGCGCCAGGTCCTGCATGAGCACGTCGCGGCGCAGCCAGTCGATGACCTTGTCCAGGCCTTCGTCCGTCTTCAGGTTGGTGAAGCAGAACGGCTTGTCTCCACGGAATTCCTTCGAGTCGGACTCCATTACCGACAGATCTGCACCCACGTGCGGCGCCAAATCGGTCTTGTTGATGATGAACAGGTCCGACTTGATCATGCCCTGGCCGGCCTTGCGCGGGATCTTTTCGCCCTGCGCCACGTCGATGATGTAGATGGAAAAGTCCACCAGTTCCGGACTGAACGTCGCCGAGAGGTTGTCGCCCCCGCTTTCGATGAACACGACCTGCAGGTCCGGGTGCCGCTTGATCAATTCCTCCACGGCGGAGGAGTTCATCGAGGTGTCCTCGCGGATGGCGGTGTGGGGGCAGCCGCCGGTTTCGATGCCGATGATCCGGTCCAGCGGCAGCACGCCGTTGGCGGCCAGAATCTTCGCGTCTTCAATGGTGTAGATGTCGTTGGTGATGGCGGCCATGGAGATTTCGCCGGACAGGTGCCGGGTGAGGCGTTCGACCAGCTGGGTCTTGCCGGCGCCGACGGGGCCGCCGATACCGATCTTGATGGGTTCCATTGTCTTACTCCTTGTTCCGTGGGCCGGCCGCGGTGCGGCCGGGTCTGTTGCGTGCGACGGCGGGTCAGGACATGAACATCCGGGCGCGCTGCCGCTCGTGGCGCATTTGGGCGATTTCCAGTCCCGGGGCGGCGGCGCCGAAGTCGCCGCGTCCCAGTCCGGCGATCCTCGCCGTTGCAACGGTGATCTCCGGATGGGCCTGGCGCAGCACCCGCTGCCCGGCGTCCTGGCCGATCGGGATGCCGCGGATGGCATTCTGCGTCAGCGAGGTCGCCGTCGAAAACAGGTAGGTGCCCAGCAGCTCCGGCAGCGGAACGTGCAGGCTTCGCCCGGCGATGGCGAACGCCAGCGCCGGATGTCCGCTGCATTCGCCGCTCTCGACGTCTTCGCGGTACTGCTCGATCTCGTCGCTGTCGAGGATGACCGAGGCAATCTGGAGCATCCGCGCACCCATTTTCACGCCCGCCTCGCGCACCTGCCGCGGCAGGGCCTGCGCCGCCAGCATCGCGTCCAGCTCCCGCAGTTCCGCCGTCGAGCGGGCTTCCAGGGCCAGCCGGATGGCAAGGCCGTCGCTGTACGTCAGCTGGGTGTGGATGAACTGGCCGAGCCAGACCGCAAAGGTCTTCTCGCCGTGGACCAGCCCGCGTGACAGGAACGTCTCCAGCCCGAACGAGTGGCTGAAGGCGCCCGTGGGCAGGGCGGAGTCGGCCAGCTGCAGCAGGGGCAGCAGGTACGACGACGGGTGGCGCCCGGGTGCCTCAGTGCGTGTGTTCGGCATGTCGAAACGGCACGGGCATGACCCGCTCCTGCCGGGAGTAGGGCACCTGCATGTGCTGCAGGTAGTCTTCGACGGTGTGGTCGTACTGCACCACCATGACCTCCGCCCGGTAGTCGCTTCCGGCGTCGAAAAATTGCGCCTGCAGGTGCCGGTTGCCCAGGCTGTGGGCCACCACGCCCATTTCCCGGATGGTGCGCGGGGCGATCACCAGCACGTCCGTGGGCAGGACGCTGACGACGATGACGTTCGACTCGTCGCGGAACAGGATGTCGCCGTCGCGCAGGTCTCCCGGGGTGGCCAGGCGTATGCCGATTTCGCGGCCGTGATCGGTGGTCACGCGCTGGACGCGTTTGACCAGGTCGCTGCTGGGAAGTGCTACCTTCTCCTCGTGCAGGCCGGCAAGCTCCGTGTGCGGAAGATCGTGCCGGTTGGCGATGACGCGCTCAATAATCATTGACTACGTCCTTTCGGGTATGGCTCGGTTTAGAACAGGAAGTAGCGCTGGGCCATGGGGAGCACGGTCGAGGGCTCGCAGGTGGCTACTTCACCGTTGACCGTGACGGTGTAGGTTTGCGGGTCGACCTGGATGTCCGGCGTCTCCCCGTTGTACTTCAGGTCGGCCTTGGTCAGGGTGCGGATGCCGTGGGCCGCGCGGACGGTCCGGCGCAGGTTCAACCGGTCCGGGATGCCCTCGTCGATGGCGATCTTCGGCATGAACGTGATCGAGGACGAGTGCACGGCGCTGCCCAACGCCCCGAAGTTGTGCCGCAGGGTCCGCGGCTGCGGGGTAGGGATGGAACCGTTCGCGTCGCCCATGATGGACTGCACGATTTGTCCGCCCTTGATCACCATTTCCGGTTTGACGCCGAAGAAGGCCGGGTCCCAAAGCACCAGGTCGGCGAACTTACCCACCTCGACGCTGCCGACGGAGTCGGCGATGCCGTGGGCGAGCGCGGGGTTGATGGTGTACTTGGCGACGTAGCGCTTGAGCCGGAAGTTGTCGCCGATTTCCGGGTCTTGCTCGAACTTGCCCCGCTGGCGCTTCATAGCATCCGCCACCTGCCAGGTCCGCAGCACCATCTCGCCGACGCGGCCCATGGCCTGGGCGTCCGAGCTGGTGATTGAGAAGACGCCGAGGTCGTGCAGCACGTCTTCGGCGGCGATGGTCTCCTTGCGGATCCGGGAGTCGGCGAAGGCTACGTCTTCGGGGATGTCAGGGTTCAGGTGGTGGGCGACCATGAGCATGTCCAGATGCTCGTCGAGGGTGTTGGTGGTGTAGGGCAGGGTCGGGTTGGTCGAAGCCGGCAGGACGTTGGGCAGCCCGGCGACGCGGATGATGTCCGGGGCGTGCCCGCCGCCGGCGCCTTCGGTATGGAAGGTGTGGATCACGCGGCCGTCGATGGCGCGGATGGTGTCCTCCACGAAACCGCATTCGTTGAGGGTGTCCGCGTGGATGGCGACCTGCACGTCGAACTCGTCGGCGATCCGCAGCGACATGTCGATCGAGGAGGTTGTGGCGCCCCAGTCCTCGTGCACCTTGAAGCCGATGGCCCCGGCCCGGATTTGCTCGGCCAGCGGACCGCGCGCGCTGGCGTGGCCCTTGGCAAGCAGTCCGATGTTGATCGGCAGGTCGTCCACCGCCTGCAGCATCCGGCCGATGTGCCACGGCCCCGGCGTCACGGTGGTCGCCTTGGAGGCATCCGACGGCCCGGCGCCGCCGCCGATCAGGGTGGTGACGCCGTTCGCCAGGGCCACCGGCACCTGGTCGGGGCTGATGAAGTGCACGTGCGTATCGATGCCGCCGGCGGTGAGGATCTTGTGCTCCCCGGCGATCACGTCCGTCGCGGCACCAATGGTGATGTCGACGCCGTCGGAGATGTCCGGGTTGCCGGCCTTGCCGATCTTGAAGATGTGCCCGTCCCGCAGTGCCACGTCGGCCTTGTAGATGCCGCTGTAATCCAGCACGACGACGTTGGTGATGACCGTGTCCGGAATATCCTGGTCGCGGGTGCGCTGTCCGTTCTGGCCCATGCCGTCCCGGATGACCTTCCCGCCGCCAAAGACAACTTCCTCGCCGTAGCGGGTGTAGTCGTGTTCGATCTCCAGCAGCAGGTCGGTGTCCGCCAGCCGAATCGCATCGCCGGTAGTCGGCCCGTACATCTCCGCATAGTGCCTGCGGTTCATCTCGAAGCTCATCGCTGTTCCTCCCCGCCGCCGTCGGTCTTCTCCGCAGCATTTTGCTCGGTCTGCTCCGCGGCCTCGCCGCGTCCGCCCGCCTTCTTGGCGGCGCCGCCGGCCTTCGGGCCGCGGGATTCGTCGACCAGGTCCATGCCGTACGTGGTGTGGAAGCCGGCCGCCTCGACGCCGACGTTGGGCAGGTCGATGTCGTATTCGGCCGCCAGTTCGGGCTCAGCCTCGGCGTTGATGCCGGCGGTGCCGCCGATGGCGTCGGTGTAGGCCGGGGGGACGCTGGCGCCCAGCGACCCGTTCATGTGGTTCCGGAAGCCGTAGACCTCGCGGTTCCCGGCGATCTCCACCAGGTGCACACTGCGCGCATCGCCGGGCTCGAATCGCACGGCCGTGCCCGCCGGAATGTCCAGCCGAAAGCCGCGCGCGGCGACCCGGTCCATATCGAGCGCCGGATTAACCTCGGCGAAGTGGTAATGCGAACCGACCTGGACCGGCCGGTCGCCCCGGTTGGTCACGTTCATGATGCGGGTCTCGGCGCCCTCGTTGCAGATGATGGGCTCGCCGCGCAGGATGTATTCTCCCGGTTTCATGGGTCTCTCCTCAGGCTCAGCGGATCGGGTTATGGACGGTGACCAGCTTGGTGCCGTCGGGGAAAGTGGCCTCGACCTGCACATCGGCGATCATCTCCGCCACGCCATCCATGACGTCGCCGCGGGAGAGGATCGTGGTCCCGTAGCTCATCAGGTCCGCGACGGTCCGGCCGTCGCGGGCGCCCTCGATCAGTTCATAGGTGATCAGGGCCACCGCTTCGGGATGGTTGAGTTTCAGGCCGCGCTGCTGGCGCCTTCGGGCAAGGTCGGCGGCGACCACAATCATGAGTTTTTCGTGCTCACGGGGCGTTAAATGCATGTAGAACTCCCTAGTCCGTAACAAAAAGAAGTGTCCACCCGTTATCTACAACCGGTCAGAGACTAGACCGGGAGGCCCGTGGATAAGGCAAGGATAGCCACGGAGATCGCACCCGGCAAATTGGTGGGAATCCGGTGGCATCACCGCCTCACAATTGCTTGACATCGAGCTTCCCTGTGTCCTTCACACCCGGTCGGCTCGTCCTGCTGAAGCGACCGCGACCAAGGTCACACGGTCTCGGACCGGTAGCCCGGAGCAGGCGGAAGGACTTCCGCCCCGTCCCACCAAGCGAGCGCGCGCGTGGCGTAGAACGTAAGCCACTTGGACGGCTCACCCGGCGGCACGTCGACGTCGAACCATACGCGGCCGGGGTGGCGGCGTTCCTGCAGCCAGGTGCTGTCCGGCTGGCGCGCGGCACGGATCACCTCCACGGCGTCGGCGAGCCGGGGATCGGGAGCCGTGCCGTCGTGGAGCGTGGCCGACCTGAAGTAATCCACGGCATTCAGTGCGCTGTAGAGCCAGCGGAACGGGTAGGCGAAATGCACGGCCCAAGGCCCGACGAGTTCACCGGTCGACCGGGTGTACAGCAGCCGGCGTTCCAGCAGGTACTCTTCGCCGGCGTGGCGGGCGGCGCGGAGATCGTCCGAGCCCCCGGCGACGGACTCGTAGTACAGCAGCCCTTTCAAGGTGTTGAGTGTGGAATGGAAGGACGAGCGGGTGGAATCTTCGATCCATTCGCAGTTCCAGCCGCCGTCGGGCAGTTGGTGCTCGATGAACCAGGTGGCGATCCCGCCCACGTCCGCACCCAGCCAGGCGCCGTTGGCCAGGGTGAAGGCGTTGATGCAGCAGTCCACCTCGCCGTCCCAGTAGGGCAGGTTCTCGTATTCCCAGCGGCTATTGGCGGCGAGCAGGTCCGCCGTGCCGGCAAGCGCTGTTGCGTCGAGGCCCCAGTCCCGGAGGTAATTGAGCGACCAGGTTGTGGCCGTCCACGGCTGTCCGGCGCCCTCGGCCGCTTCCGGCCCCTGGAAGTCGAAGTCGCTGGGGAAATAGGCCCCGCCGGCCCACTGGCCATCGGGGTCTTGGTGCGCGAGCAGCCGCGCGCCGAAGCTCTCTGTGGCCACCTTCGCTTTTGTCGCGGCCCACCGTTCGGGGGGCGCATGTGCGAGGTCCCGTTCGACCTGCCAGCGCAGTGCCGGATCGGAGTCGAGCAGCCAGCCGACCAACGCCGCCTCGGGCTTCATGATCAACAGAGTAGCGGCCCCCGTAAAAGAACAACATGGCCTCCGCGCCCCGCCCCGCTCGGGGAGGGGAACCGAAGGACTGCGCTGGGCGGGCACGACGTCGTGGCCGGAGACCGCCGCCGCGGAAAAGTGGCCAAAGGCGGTCACAATGGGTGAATGCGATCACAGAGATGGGAGGCCCGGCCGGGGCAGCATGTTGAAGCCACCGATGCCGGACCTTATGGCCAACACGCGAACGGAGCGCCCTGATGAAGACACTGATTCCCGGATTGCCGCTGAATATTACCGACCTGACACTGGACCATCTGCCCGTGCCGGCTGCCCAAGTGGCCGAGGGCGCGCCGACTACCGGCCTGCATGGCTTGGGCCGGCTGGGCGACCTCGGCGTTGGAGTCTGGGAAATGTCCACCGGCAGCATGAACGATACGGAAGCCGACGAACTGTTTCTGGTCGTCTCCGGCAGCGCCACCGTGGAATTCCACCACGACGACGCCCATGACGCCGCCGGGACGGCGGTCCCGTTGGCCCCAGGCTCGCTGATGCTGCTGTCGGCAGGGATGCGCACCACGTGGACGGTGCACGAAACCCTGCGGAAGCTCTATCTCACGCCAGAGCGGGAGTCATCCTACGCGGAGTGATGTATCGGACTGCTCCGTCCAGCCGGTCGGCTTCTCCGCCGAAGATGGTCTTGAAGCAGTGTGCGGCGGCCGTCCGAGCCTTGCGAGAGAAGGAAGGCGACGTCGGTGCCCGGGTGAGCGCCGACGTCGTCCCATAATCCCCGAAGCTACTTGACCTTGTCCTTGAGGAACTGCACGGACCGGCTCCAGGCCAGCTTGGCCTCCTCGGGACGGTAGTTGCCCTGCGGGTTCTCGTCGTTGTGGAAGGCGTGCGGGGCGTCGTAGAAGTAGTAGGTCACTTCCGCGCCGGACTCGCGGCGGATCTGCTCCTCCTGCGCCTTGGCCTTCTCCACCGGGTAGGACTTATCCTGTTCGCCGTAGTGGCCCTGGATGGCGGCGCGGACCCCTTCGTACGATGTGGGCACGCCCTGGCCCACACCGTAGAACGGCACGGCCGCGCTGATGCGCTCTCCCTGCTGCGCGGCCAGCGCTAGCACAAAGCCGCCGCCCATGCAGAAACCGATGGCACCCACCGTGGAACTGGTGACTGACTCGTGGGCCAGCAGGTAGTCCACGGCGCCGGCCAGCAGCCGGGCGCCATCCTCTTCCGGCAGCTTGGACATCATCGCGGCGGCTTCCTTGCCGTCGTGGGCGATGCGTCCGCCGTAGAGGTCCGGTGCCAGCGCGACAAAACCTTCGGCGGCGAGGCGGTCGGCAACATCGCGGATGTGGTCCACCAGGCCCCACCACTCCTGGATGACGATGACGCCGGGGCCCGACCCGGACTCGGGCACGGCCAGATAACCATGGGCCTCGGTGCCTGCGGATTCGAAGGTGACGTTCTGGTACGTCGGGTTGTCGGCCAAAGTCCTACTCCTGATCACTCGGGGGCATTCGTTGCCAGTCTAGGACAGCGGCGCATGTTGTCGTGCTTGCCGGGCGGCGGAGGGCCCGTGGCATGGCCAAGCCGGTTGTCGGGGCGGAGAATCGGTCTATGGAACAGCTGAGGAAGACTTTCACCGCCCTTTCGATTGCTGCCGGGCTGGCCGTTACAGTGTCGGCCTGTGACGCCACCGGAGACGACATATCCCAGCCCGAACCCGGCCAGGCGCAGCCGGCCGAAACCCCGGCCGGGGCCGGCAACCCGAGCCTTGGCGGCACCGGATCTGCCATGCCCGGTGAACGCAATGCGCGGGCCGCGGTCGAAACCGCGGTGAATGCCGTCCGCGGCAGTTCCGCGATCGAACTCGACTACAGCGACCGGCTTCAGGCCTGGGAGGTGGACGTCTTCGACGTCGATGCCGAGCTCGAGGTGCAGGTCTCGCCGGACGGCAGCGAGGTGCTTGAGCAACGGGAATCCGGGGGTGCCGAACCGGAGCAGGCCCGAGAGTTGGAGCAAACCAGGGTTTCCATGTCCGAGGCCCTTGTCACCGCCGCGGAAGCCGAACCGGGGAACGTGGACGAAGTGACGCTGGGGGATGAGGACGGCCTCCCGGTGTGGGAGATCGAGATCGACCGCGAAGACGGCTCCAGCGCCGACGTGTTGATCGACGCCGTCACCGGTGAGCAGATCCGCTAGAGGGCGAACCTTTCGAAGGCCATTCGGGTGCATCATTGCCCTCGGGCCTTTTACCCGGGGCCGAATCTGTCGTGGTGGCCACCTCTTATGCCCATGCCTGCTGGCGGTAGTGCACGGCGCGTCCGCCCACCATGGTCATGGCGGCAGCCACGGTGTGCAGGTCTTCTGCAGCCAGATCGAAGGGCTGGCGGTCCAGTACCACCAGGTCCGCCAACGCGCCCACCCGGAGCAGGCCGCCCTGATCAAGGCGGTTCAGCCTTGCTGAACCGGAAGTATAGGCGGCCATGGCAATCTCCAAGGCCAGGGCCTCGCTTGGTATGAGAGGCTCTTCCCCCGACATTTCGGGGCCGCGGCGGCTGACGGCTACATGGATAGCCTGCCAAGGGTCGGGGGTGGAGACCGGCCAATCCGATCCCATTGCCAGAGCGGCGCCGGAGGAGACGAGGGAGTTGAAGGGGTATTGCCAGCCAGCCCTCTCGAGTCCCAGGATCGGCAAGGTCAACTCGGTCATCTGCTCGTCATTCTGCGCCCAGAAGGCCTGGGCGTTGGCTGTGACTCCGAGCCTGGCGAAGCGCGGCACATCCTGCGGGTGGACGATCTGGATGTGTGCCATATGGTGCCGTCTGGCGGTGCCGCCTGCGTTGGTGTTGCGGGCGTGCTCGATGGCATCGAGCCCGTCGCGCACCGCGCGGTCTCCAATGACGTGCATGTGCAGGTCAAAGCCCGCACCGTCCAATGCTGCGACCGCATCGAGGAGCACTTCCCTGGGCATATACGTCAGGCCGCGGGAGTCCGCTGCGCCGTGGTCGTTGGAACCTCCGGTGCAGGTGCACGGGCGCAGGTAGGGATCCAGCATCGCCGCTGTCTGATTCTCAGCCACCCCGTCCACCATGATCTTGGCGCTCGTGGTGGTGAAGCCCGCAGCTCCGTTCTCCCGTCGCCGTTCTTCGAATCCTTCCACCAGCTCGGCGAGGTTGCCCGACGTTGTGGTGCGCGGCACCCACAAAGCTCCTGTGGCCCGTGCGGTGAGCATGCCGTTTCCGGCCAGCTGCCGGTATATCCGGCTGACGTCCGGGTAGCCCGCATAGTCCCCAAGGATCGCTTCCTGCCAGCCCGTGACGCCTTGCGCGTGCAGGAATCGCTGTGCCTCGAGCAGTGCTTCGGCCAGTTCCGCATCGGTGGGTTCCGGCACCAGCTTGCCCACAAGGTCCATGGCGCCCTCATGCAGAGTGCCGGTGGGGTTACCGTCGCTGTCCCGCTCCAGCCGCCCATCAGCAGGGTCCGGTGTTCGGGCATCGATGCCGGCCAGCTGAAGGGCCCGGGAGTTGACCCAGGCCCCGTGGTGGTCTCGGTTAAGGAGAAACACCGGCCGGTCTGCAACGACCTCGTCCAACTGCTCCTTGCGAGGGGCGCCGCCGTGGAAGTCGGCCATGGACCAACCACCCCCGGTGATCCACTCCTTGTCGGGATTAGCTGCGGCGTATTCCCGCACAGTGGCGAGCGCGGCCTTTGCCCCTGAGACCTCCGACAGGTCACAGCTGAGTCGTTCAATCCCGCCGTAAACGGCGTGTACGTGGGCGTCGGTGAAACCCGGGCACAGCAGCCTTCCGCGCAGATCTACCGTTTCCGCCGCTTTGCCGGCCGCGGCACGCACCTCATCGTCCGTGCCGACGTCCGTGATCCGCCCGCCGGTCACGGCGACTGCCGTAACGTCCGGTCGCAGGCGCACCCCGTCGAAGATCCTGCCGGAGTGGAATACCCAGTCGGTCATGCTGCTCCTTTGCGGTCCTTTCCTGGGCCGGCGGCTTTTCCTCGACCCGCTGCTCGTCTCCGCCGGGGATGATGTCAGGTGCGAATGATGAGCAGGTGCACATCATGAGACAGGCAATCAGCCGCAAAGTCAACACCGTTGACTCTGCTTGCCTTACACCCCTCGGGCCCGCGGCGCGCCCGGGGCACTAATGTGATCCAGATCACAGCCGGGACTGTTGTGGTGAGGTGGGCCACTATGCCACTCTTCAGTCAGCGCCGTTGACAACGCCGTTGACTTTACCGACAGGTGTCGATCGCTCCATTAGCCTTAGCCCCTCGAAGGGAAACACATGCTTCCGACCAGTTCCATCCCACCTCTCACGCCCAGGGTAGTCATTGGATTTCTTGGTACCTGGGTAATGGCTCTGCTTGCGGCCAACCTTGTACCCGTGCTGATCGGGGCGCTCATTGCGGACCTCGGCATGTCCATCACTGCGGCCTCTGCGCTGGCCACGGCAATGTCACTGGGCACCGCAGCAAGCATTTTCGCCTGTACCAAGTTGGTCGCTAAGGGAGACCGTCCCAGAGTTGCGCGAATAGGCCTGCTGGTTATGGCCCTCGGTTTCGGTGTGGGCGCCGCGACTCTGAACGAGACCGCCGTTGGCATCGGTATTGTGCTTGCGGGTATCGGCGCCGGCACAGTGGTGGCTGCCGGTACCGCAGCTTCCGCTGCTACCCGTGATCCGGACAAGACGGTCAACATAGTCATGATCGTCAACCGCCTGGCTGCGGCGGCACTTCTGGCTATCGTGCCGGTCCTCGGCAGCGACCTCCGCACGATTCTGCTCATCCTGACGGCAGTAGGGCTGGTCGGACTGCTCGCCGCTGGAGGATTGCCCAACGTGCCCATCGAGGTGGCCCAGAAACCCGTCTCGGGGCGCCAGTTCGGGAGCAAGGCCATCATTTTGGCGTTGGTTTTTGGGCTTTGGAGCATGACCGAAGACCTCGTCTACGCCATCTCCGGTGTGATTGGCACTGAATATGCCGGGATGACACTCGAGGACCTTTCCCTCGTCCTTTCGCTCAGCGTTGTCGGCGGTCTCGCGGGCGCGCTGCTTTCCCCGCTTGCCCTGAAGCTCCTGGGCCGATCGCTGGCCATCGGACTGATAATCACCATCGGATCCATCTGCAAATACCTGGTCTTGACAGCCGACGAAGCAACCACAATGTCGGCAGGCATTGTCGTGGCTGGAACGATGTACGGCGCCGTGCTGGCGCTGGTCTTCGCGCTGGCCGCGCGGATGGATCTATCAGGCCGCGTGGCAACCCTGGTCACGGGCGTTTACATCGTGGGCGTTGCACTGGGACCGGTCGTCGGCGGCAGCCTGATCGGTATCATCAGCACGGATGCTTTGGGACTGGCCATCGGTATTCCCAGCCTCATTTTCGGAGTGCTGCTGTACGCAGTATCCCGCGCCAGCGGTGTTGCGGAGCGTGGTGGTGAAATCGTCGAGTCAGTGAGGACCCAACAGGACGCAGTCGTGTAGCTGGGGAACAGTGAACGGCGAGAATCCGTCTCCGCCCTCCTCCACCTGACACCACGGCATCCGATGTGCGAGGCTACAGGTGTGGCGCACATCTTGGGGCGGGAAACCTAATGGGGGCAGAGGCGGAACTCGCTAATCCCCGGCAGCGGGCAAAAGGGCTCAATCGCGAAATCATCATCGATGCCTGCCTGCAGCTGACTGACGAGTCCGGTGCTTCCGCACTAACGTTCCGCCGCATCGGGCGAGCCCTGGGCGCGGACCCCACCGCACTGTACAGACACTTTAAAGACAAAGACGAACTGCTTCTGGCGCTGACAGACCGTCTGATCGGCGAAGCCCTCCGTGATTTTGAGCCAACCCAATCCTGGCGAGAGGACATCCGGGAGTTGCTCATTCGCGGGCGCAGGGCCTACCTGGCACATCCCCAAGTGGCTGCCCTCGCCGCCGTGCGTGTGACGCGGCAAGAGTCCGAGATGCGCTTCGTGGAGACGATCCTCGCCACCTTACGAAAAGCAGGATTCGAGGGTGACGACGTTGTCAAAATTTACCGGGCTTGCGCCGACTTTATGCTCGCCTGGACAGGTTTCAGTGCTGCCCTGAAGTTACTGGGCGAGAAGTCGGCAACGGACGTTCGGGCTTGGGCAGAAGCCTACGCCCAAGCTCCGGCCGGCCGCTTCCCGAACGCTGCGGCTGCTGCAGCCTCCATGTCAGCTATCGACGACGACGAGAACTTCCTATTCTCGCTGGACCTGCTGCTTGACGGCATTGAAGCCCGCTTAGCCGGGTAACGCCCTGCTCGTTTAGGATGCTGCGGGCGCCGCGAAACCCAGCGTCTTGTCGATGATGTTCTCCAACGGCTGCTGCTGGATGTAGCGGGCGAAATTGTCCGCGAACTGCCCGGCCAGCTGGGGCAGCCAGCCCCGCGCGTCGCCGCTGAGGTGCGGCGAAATGATCACGTTGTCCATCTTCCAGAGCGCGTGGTCGGCCGGCAGCGGCTCGGTTTCAAACACGTCCAGGGCGGCTCCGGCGATGGCGCCGGATCGCAGCGCCGCCACCAGGGCGTCGGTGTCCACGCACGCCCCGCGGCCCACGTTCACCAGCCGGGCCGTGGGCTTCATGGCCTCCAGCACGGCTGCGTCGACGAGGTGCCGGGTCTCCTCGGTCAGCGGTGCCACCATCACCACCCAGTCGAAGGTTCCGACGACGGCGGCGAGCTCCGACGACGCGTACACCTCGCCGAAGTCCGCGTCATCGCTGCGGGCAGTGCGCCCGGCCCCGGCAACGTGCAGGCCGAGGGCCTTGAGCACACGCGCGATCTCGCGTCCGATGGCACCGGTGCCCACGATGAGGGCGCGGCCGGACTCCAGTCGTTCGGTCTCACGGTGCCGCCAGGTGCGCTCCCGCTGCAAAGACAGCAGGCCGGGCAGGTCCTTGGCGAAGGCGAGCATCCCGGCGAGGACGAATTCGGCGATCGGCCGGTCGAAGATGCCGCGGGCGTTGGTAACCACCACGCCTGAATCCCGCAGTTCCTGGAACAGGAGCTTGTCCACGCCGGCGGCGGCCACATGAATCCACTCCAGCGAGCCGGCCGCATGCCAGGCATCCTCCAGCGCGGGGGAGAAAAAATCCCAGAGGAACAGCACCTGGGCGCCTTTCAGGGCCTCCTCCAAGCCGTCCGCGGTGGCATAACGCACCTCCGCGGCGGCCTCCACGTCCTCCATGCCCGGCGGCAGGTGATCTTTGTACAGGACGGTGACGACGGGTCTGGCGGCTGCGGCCATCAGGCTTCCGGCGCCTTGTTGCGCCGCGACTTCAGCGCGCCCAGCTGGTCGTCAACTTCCGTGCTGGCCTCCAGCCATTCGAAGGCCTCCTGCACTTGCGGCGAGTCCGGGTCCGACCATGCGATTTCGTTGCGGGCGGATGCCTCGGCCTCGATGCGACGGGTCTCCCGCTCGGCATCCCGGGCAGCGGACTGCATCCCGGTTGCGCTGCCGGCTGCCGCCGAGGCGGCCTGCTGCATGCCGAGCGTGGCCTGAGCGACGTTGTGGCGTGCCTGGAGGGTCTGGTACCGCAGGCGGCTCTCGTCTATCCGCGAGGACAGGCGGGCGAGCTCCCCGTCCAACCGGCGCCACTGATCGGCCATGCGCTCATATTGCCGGGCGAGGGTTTCCACGCGCTTCGACGCCGTAATGCTCCGGTGCAGGAACTCGCGGGCCCCGTCGTCGTCGCCGCGGGCCACGCACTCTTCGGCCTGGCGGTCGCAGTACGCCTGCTCTGCTTTAGCCTCATCCAACAGCAGCCCGATGCGGCGGCAGTCGGCCGCGATGTCCGCGACGCTGCGGCGGGCCTGGTCCACCGCATCGGACTGCTGCTGCTGGCTGGCCTCTATGGCCGCCAAAGGATCGACCGGAGTCTCCCTGGCCGCGCGGTTGGCGCGGATGATGCGTCCAAGGCGGTGCTTGATGGACACGTTAGCTCCTCATGGGATCGGGCCGACGCCGCACCGGGGCGGGCCGGCGGCGCGGCGGGCCGGACCGGGGGTGGGGCGGGACGGCGGGGCTGCGCCCGTCGCGGACACCGCGGTAGGCCGAGGACCATGCGTGCAGCGCCTCGATCTCCCGAGACAAATGCCGCCCGGCCAGTTCCAGCTGTTCGGCGTCGGCAGAGTACCCGGCTTCCACCAGGTGTTGCCGCAGTTGGCCCGACAGCCGGGTGAGTTGTTCGGTCCGCCCGCCCAGGCTGGCGGCGAGGGAGCGTTTGACCTCCGGGACCGGCTCGCCTTCCGCCAACTTCAGCTGTTCGTCCAGGGACCGGGAAGCCGTTTCAAGCCTGGCGGCCACCAGCGGCAGCTCCCCGACGGGGCGGCCCTCCGCCCGGGCGGAGGCGAGTGTCCGTTCCGTCGCTTCCGCCGAGCGCTGCAACCCGAGCCGCTGGCGGGCCAGGCGGCGGCCGGCGGCGTCCTTGCTGAAACTGCGGACGGTGAGCGACCCCCGGCGCAGCCCGTTCCGCAACCGGCGGGAGCGCCGGATCCTGCGGATCACCAGCCAAACGCTCACCGCCGCGGCCGTCCCGACGCACAGCACGGCGATGCCGGTGAACATCAGGATTTGCATGACCATATCGGCCAAAAAAGTTCCGGTACTGGCGGGCACTGGTGTCAAGGGCATGCCTCAAGTTTGCCCCCGGATGAGCGGTTCCTGCCAGTGGGAGTGAATTGCCGGGCAAAACGGCGGGGCAAAACAGCCGGGCACAACAATGGAGCCGGCTCCCGTACGGGAACCGGCTCCATTGGAAAAGACTAGAGCGGCGTTGCCGCTGCCGTCTTAGAGGCCGCGGATGTTGGCAGCCTGCAGGCCCTTGGGGCCCTGCACGGTTTCGAATTCGACCTTCTGGTCTTCACGCAGTTCGCGGTATCCGCCACTGTTCTCGATAGCCGAGTAGTGAGCGAAGACGTCGGCCGAGCCGTCGTCCGGAGCGATGAAGCCGAAGCCCTTTTCAGAGTTAAACCACTTGACGGTTCCAGTTGCCATTTTGTACTCCTCCGAGTATTTACACGGCCCGCGGACTTCACGGGTCGCTTGCAGCGGTGTTTTTCGTCCGCCGTTCAGAGAAGCACAAACCCTTCGGTGAAGGGCCTGTTGCTCAAAATCAAATGCGCAACACAACAACTACAAAAATTACTGTACAGGACTTTGGCCGGGAATCCGAACGGCGCTACCACGGCACCCCCTGTTCAGGGCGCGTTCAGGTTGTTATCGTAAAGTGATCTTCATCTACGGGGCACTCGCCCTATTCCGCGGCTGGGAAGTCGGACCCGAACCACTGAAGGCTGCATGAGCATATCTGTATCTCCCCCGACAACTTCTACCCGTAGCAAGCGCGGTTCTTCCGCCGCCAGCGGCTACTCCCAGCTGTTGAGCACCGTGCGGGATGCAGGTCTGCTGCGAAAGCGCAGGGGGTTCTACATCAGCCTCTTTGTTGCACTGGCGCTGGGGCTGGCGGGCGCGGTCACCGGATTCGTACTGCTTGGCGACAGCTGGTTCCAGCTGTTGATTGCCGGCGCACTGGGCATCCTGTTCACGCAGCTGGCGTTCCTGGCCCATGAGGCCGCCCACCGGCAGGTCTTCGAAACCGGTCCTGCCAACGACCGCGCCGGAAGGTTCCTTGCCAACGCCGTCGTGGGCATCAGCTACCAGTGGTGGATGAACAAACACACCCGGCACCACGGCAACCCGAACACCATCGGGAAAGACCCGGACATCGAGCAGGACACCGTCTCCTTCCTGCCCGAACAGGCTGCCGAACGCCGCGGCCTGATGGCCTGGTTCACCCGCCGGCAGGGCTACCTGTTCTTCCCGCTGCTGATGCTCGAGGGCATCAACCTGCACGCCACCTCCATCAGGTCGCTGTTTGCGCGCGGCCCCGTCAAGGGCCGCAAGAGGGAAATTTCCGTGCTGTTCGCGCGGCTCACTCTTTATATCGCGGCCATCTTCTTCTTCCTCCCGCCCGGCATCGCGTTCGCGTTCCTCGGAGTGCAGTTGGCCGTCTTCGGGGTCTACATGGGTGCGTCCTTCGCGCCGAACCACAAGGGCATGCCGTTGATCCCCAAGGACTCGAAGGTGGACTTCCTCAGCCGCCAGGTCCTGACCAGCCGCAACATCGTCGGCCGGACCCCTACCGGAAGCGGCGCCATCAACGCGCTCATGGGCGGGCTTAACTACCAGGTCGAGCACCACCTGTTCCCGAGCATGCCGCGGCCCAACCTGGCCAAGGCCGCCCGGATAGTGCGCGAATACTGCGCCAACCACAGCATCCCGTACACCGAAACGTCGCTGCCCAAGTCCTACGGCATCGTGGTCCGGTACCTGAACAAGGTTGGCCTGTCGGCGCGGGACCCGTTCGACTGCCCGATGGTCTCGCAGTACCGCCGCCTCTAGCGCTCAGCAGGTTCCCTACAGTTGCCGGTGTCCAAGGCGGACACCGGCAACCGTCGTTTCTAGAGCTGGGTGAAGGCGGCCGTCGCCGGATCCGCGCCGATGCGACCGCCGGCGTCAAGCGCCGTGATCGCGGCCAGGTCCTCCGCATCGAGCGTGAGCCGTGCCGCGGTCAGGTTTTTCGCTATCCGGCCCGGGTTGGCGGACTTGGGGATCACGATGTTGCCGTTGGCCAGATGCCAGGCGAGCACCACTTGGGCCGGGGTCGCCAGATACTTTGCCGCGATGGCGGTGACAGTCCGGCTCTCCAAATCGGCGCCCTGGCCCAGAGGGCTGTAGGCCTCGACGGCGATGCCGTGCCGGCGGCTGAGCGCCGCCACTTCGCGTTGCTGGAAGGTCGGGTGGATCTCGATCTGGTTGACCGCCGGCACCGTGCCTCCGGCGGCCAGCAGGGTCTCCAGATGCTCGGACAGGAAGTTGGAGACGCCGATGGCCCGGCTGAGGCCTTCGGCGTAGAGTTCTTCGAGCGCCTGCCACGCCTGCACGTACAGGTTCTGCGAGGGCACCGGCCAGTGGATCAAGTACAGGTCCACGAAGTCCAAGCCGAGTTCGCGCAGGCTGTTATCAAAAGCCCGGCGGGCGTCGGCCTGTTCGCCGTTGCGGAGCTTGGTGGTGATGAACAGCTCCTCGCGCGGGATCCCGCTGGATCTGATCGCCGCGCCCACGCCGGACTCGTTGCGGTAGGCGGCGGCGGTGTCGATGTGGCGGTAACCGGCCTCCAGCGCAGCTTCAACGGCCCGCTGCGTTTCAGCCGGCGGCACTTTGAAAACGCCGAAGCCCAACTGCGGGATGCTGACGCCGTTATTGAGATCGATCGTCGCGGGCACTACGGTCATCGGGAATGCTCCTTCGGTGCAGGGGGGGGCGGAACTACTTCTTCGGGACCAGCACTCCGTAGACGCGCATCTCGGCCAGATGCTGGCCGTCATGGTCGTGAATGGAGATATCCACGATGTTGTTGCGGCCATAGCGAGTGCGTTCGACGCCGGTGGCCACCAGGCGGGCTTCGGCCGCGCCGGGCGCGATGTACGTTATTTCCGCCTGACGGGAGACCGACGGCCGGCCCAGCGACTCGCAAACGAACGCGAAGCACGTATCGCCGAGCGTAAACAGGTAGCCGCCGTGCAGGATGTGGTGACCGTTCAGCATGTAATCCTGGACGCCCATGGTCATCACTACGCGGCCTTCTTCGGCCTCCAGCACCTCGATGCCAAGGTGCTGCGACGCCTTGTCCGAGGCATAGCGGTGGCGGACAAGCTCCTCGACGGTCGAAAACTGCTCGTCGGTGGCGGGGGTAGTCAACAGGGCCTCCGGATGTGGCACGGATCATGGGCGTGACCAACGCTACCAATATCCACACCGGTCGATGCTCATCGGCGGCCTGCAAAACCGGTTTGCAGCGGCGCGGGGCCGGGCTCAGTCGTCGCTGGAGTGTATTTTCCGCCGTGTGCTGAGCAGGTCCACGCCGGGGCGGTAGGCAATGTAGTTCTCGGCCGTGTCCAGCACCTGGACCACATGGGCCCGGTCGCCGCCTACCAGCCCGATGCCCAGTTCGGCCCGCCGGTAGAGGTTCTGTTGACCGACTTCCGCCACTGAGACATCGAACCGCTTCCGGACCTCGGCGATGATCGGCCGCAGCACGGATCGCTTTTCCTTGAGCGAATGCACGTCGCCCAGGAGCAGGTCGAACTCAATCCAGCCGATCCACATGCTGACGAGTCTAGGGCAGGTGGTCCATCGCCTCGCACGGGCTGGAGTTCGGCTGCGCGCGGTGGATTCCCATGGCCAACACCTCGACCAGGGCAGAAAGCGTGCGCACGTCCTCCGGCGACAGGCCGGAGAGCAGGTCCTGCTCGGCACGTGCGACGCGGACCTCGAGCTCCGAGAGTGCGGCGCGTCCCTGCGCGGTGGGAACGATTTTCCGTGCACGCCGGTCGTTCGCGGCGGGGACGCGCTCCACCAGCCGGGCGGCCACGAGTTTGTCGAGGATGTAGGTCAGCACAGTGCGGTCGATCGCCAAGTGCGACCCGAGGGCCTGCTGGTTCGGCGGGTCCCGATGAACGACGGCGGAGAGGATTTGGTAGCCGCGGATGCCTTCCGGCATGCCGGTGACGGCCTCCTCGAATTTTGACTGGTACCCGCGCAGGACCATGCCGAGGTTCCAGCCGAAGTCGCCGGGAACCGGGCTGTGCGTCCTGTCCGCTGTGGCGGCTCGTTCTCCTGTCATGACTCTCATGATAACGAATCATGCGAAGTTGCACAGATAATCTGTAATGAATATAGTCTGTCGGACAGCATATTTGCAGACTGGAGTTGGAATGAAGCGTGGCACCGTTGGCATCCTGGGGGCTGGCCGGGTGGGCACCGCCGTCGCCCGACAGGCGCTCACAGCCGGCTACCGGGTGAAGATCGCGACGTCCAAGCCGGCCGCAGAGATCGCCTTGCTGACCGAAATCATCACGCCGGGGGCGGAGCCGGTCGACGCCGCGGAAGTGGGGGAGGCGGACCTGGTTCTCGCCGCGATCCCGCTGCACCGTTACCGCACGCTGGATCCGGGCCGGTTGGCCGGCAAGACCGTGATCGATGCGATGAACTACTGGGCACCGACCGACGGCGTGATCAGCGATTTCGAGAACGACCCGCGCGGCAGCAGCGAGGTCGTCCAGGATTTCCTGGCGGGAGCGCGACTGGTGAAAACCCTGAACCACATCGGGTACCGGGAACTCGAAGAGGAGGGCCGCGATCCGGGTTCCGCCGACCGCCGAGCCTTGGCTCTTGCCGGCGATCACGACGACGCCAAATCCCTGGTCGCGGCCTTCATCGATCGCCTGGGTTACGACCCGGTCGATGCCGGCCCGCTCTCGGCCGGCCGCGCCTTCCAGCCGGGGACCCGCATTTTCAACGCCGCCCATGCCGCCGACGAACTTCGAAACCTCTTGGCTGAGGCCACCGAACCGGCGCGTTCATGACGGCATCGACAGGCAGAACAGGACAAGACATGGAAATCGGTGCCTACAGCTTCGGCGACACGCAACTCAATCCGGACGGCAGCCAGCGGGAGACGTCGGAGGCCATCCACAACCTCTTTGAGGCGATCCTCCACGCCGACAAGGTTGGCTTGGATTACTTCGGGATCGGCGAGCACCACACCACCAGCATGCCCGCGTCCTCGCCGGGCGCGATCGTCGCCGCGGCCGCGGCCGCCACGCAGCAGATCCGGCTCGGGAGCGCCGCCAGCATCATCTCCACGGACGACCCCGTTCGCGTGTTCCAGCAGTTCTCCACGGCGGACGCGATTTCCGGGGGCGGCCGCGTCGAGATCACCGCGGGCCGCGGTTCCTCGGTGGAAACGTTTCCGCTGTTCGGCTACGACCTGGGCGACTACGACGAGTTATATGCGCAGAAGCTGGATCTGCTGATGGCCATCAACAACAGCCGCGCCCCCGAAGTGACGTGGAGCGGATCCCGGCGGCCGCCCATCGCGGACCTGGCCGTCGTGCCGCGCCCTGCCGTCGGGCCGCTGCCCATCTGGCTGGCCACCGGGGGCAACGCCGGTTCTTCCGCCCGGGCCGGGCAGCTCGGACTGCCCGTCTCCTACGGGATTATCGGCGGAGCCCCGCACCGGTTCGCTCCACTGGCCGAGCTTTACCGGCGCACCGCGGCCCAGGCCGGCCACAGCGGTCCGCAGATCAAGGTTTCCGTTGCCGCCCTCGGGCTGGTGGCGCCGAGCAAGCAGGAGGCCCTCGACCGGTTCTACCCCGGCTGGCACAACCTCAACGTGGAAATGGGCCGGCTGCGCGGCTGGCCCGCGCCCGACAAGCGCGCTTTCCTGGCCCAGGCCGAGGCCCCGGGCGCCTATTACGTCGGCGATCCGGACGACGTGGCCGAGCGGATTGCCCACCTGCACGGATACCTCGGACATGTGCGCCACTTCCTGCAGACCGACATCGGCGGGCTGCCGCACGAGCACCTGATCGACTCCATCACGCTGCTGGCCACCGAGGTCAAGCCGCGGGTTGAGCGGCTGCTGTCCCGGAAGTAGGCACGACACGCCGCCGGCGCGCCCGTTGGCCATGTCGATCCGCGGCTCGAAGCGACGCCTCCGCCGCCGTCCTAAGCTAAGGGCGTGGATAAAGCGGTGGACAGACAATCGGACCAGGCAGAGCTGGCGGCAACAGTCATCCTGCTGCGCGACGGGCCGGAGGGACTGGAAGTCCTGATGCTGGAACGCCCCGGCGGTGGATCCTTCGCGGGGGCCTGGGTATTCCCCGGCGGCAAGGTGGACCCGGGGGACTACCGTGCCGCCGAAGCCGAAGCCGAAGCCGAAGCCAAACCCGACGCCGAAGCCGAAGCCGAAGCAGACGTCGACGTCGACGCCGAAGCGGGCACCGGCACAGAGGCCGGCGGCGCCGTCGAACGTGACCAGGGTCGGCAGCTGGCGGCGGCAAGGATCGCAGGGGCCCGTGAGACCTTCGAGGAGACCGGCCTGCGGATCGCCGGTCAGGACCTGGTACACCTGTCCAACTGGGTCCCCCGCCACAGCCTCGTCCGCCGCTTCCAAACATGGTTTTTCACGGCAGTGGCCCCGGTCGGCGAGGTCGTGCTCAACGACGGCGAGCTGGCCGGCTTCGCCTGGATGCGGCCCGGCGAAGCGCTCCGCCGGCATGAGACGGGGCTGCTTCGGCTGGTCCCGCCGACCTGGGTCACCCTGCATGAACTGGGCCGCTTCAACACCGTTGCGGACGCACTGGAAGCCGCTTGGAACACGGAGCCCTTCAACTATGAGAGCCACGTGCTTGACGACCCGGCCAGCGGACAGGTCATCGTGTGGGCGGGCGACGCTGCCTACCCCGGTCCCGGGCCGGCGGCGGCCGCCGGGGCCAGGCACCGGCTCTCCACCGCCTCGCTGCCCTGGCGGTACGAAAGGAACCGTTAGTCCCCTGCGTCGCCGGCCCGGCACGCCTACACTTGAGGCACCTGCTGCCACAACCGACCGGGAGGCCGCCATGAAGAAAGCCATGAAGAAGAAGTCCTTGAGGGATTTGAGCGGGGGGCAGCGGCTGCGTGTCGCCACCATGGCCGGGCTGCAGTTTGTCTTGCAGACGGCCGCTCTGAAGGACCTGAAGAAGCGCCCGGCAGCCCTGGTCAACGGGCCGAAGCCGGTGTGGTTTGCCGCGTCCTTCCTCAACTTCATCGGCCCTGCGGCCTACTTCCTGCTCGGGCGAAAGCGCTGAACTCCTCAGCACAAACCGTTGATCTATTCAATTCAGCGGTGCTAATGACCGTCGCGCAGTGTTGCCCGCGTAACGATGGCCTAGAGTGTTTGACGTCACCAAGTGGCGTCGACCACACTTGAGCTAGTGAACGCATGTTCGGCTAGCGAACAGCGCGGTCTGTATCCCCGTTCTCCTCGGGGCAGAAGGAGTGGAAATGAAATGTGCGCTGTATAGGGCGCCGCACCTCGTCGGGATGCTCCCATGAGCGCCCCCGCGGTGACAACTGACAGCAAGGGGCCGGCGGCCAGCCGGTCCCGCCGGCGCCCGTCGAAGAAGCGTCCCACCAAGCAGCTGCTGGGCCTCGCCGGGATCCTTGCATTCCTGCTGGTGTGGGAACTGGTGCCGCGGGTGGGGATTGTTGAGGCCCGCTTCCTGCCTCCTGCCTCCGAGGTGCTCGCCGTGCTGTTCAACGATTTCGGCCTGGCGGCGTTCTGGCTCGCGGTGGGCGAGACCATGCTCGCGTGGTTCCTTGGCCTGCTGATGGCGGTGCTGCTGGCCGTGGTACTTGGCTTCATCATCGGTTCGTCAAACTTCCTGCGGAAGTTCACCAACTCCACGGTGGAGTTTTTGCGCCCCATCCCGTCGGTCGCGTTGATTCCGCTGGCCGTGCTGCTGTTCGGCGTGAAGATCGAGTCCTCGCTGATGCTGATTGTCTACGCATCGTTTTGGCAGGTCTTCATCCAGGTGCTGTACGGGGTGGCCGACGTGGACAACGTGGCGATGCAGACGGCGAAGTCCTACGGCCTGGGCCGATTCGCCCGGGTCCGCCACGTGGTGTTCCCCACCGCCCTGCCGTACCTGATGACCGGGGTGCGCCTGGCCGCAGCGGTGGCGCTGATCCTCGCCATCACGGCCGAACTGGTGATCGGTTCCCCGGGCCTGGGCCGGGAAATCGCGCTGGCGCAGTCCGGCGGCGCGATCGCGGGCATGTATGCGTTGGTGCTGGCCACGGGGCTGATCGGCGTGCTGGTCAACCTGGTGATGCGCTTCATTGAGCGCAAGACCTTGTCGTGGCATGAATCGATCCGTTCCGAGGTGATCGCGTGAAAGTCCTGAAAAGCATTGCCTACGCGCTGGCGCTGCCGGTCATCCTCGTGCTGATCTGGTGGGCCTCGACGCTGGGCGCGACAAACTTCTTCGTGCCCACGCCGGCACTGCTCGTCGACGCGTTCGCCGAGACCTGGTTCGGAGAACGGCTTTTGTCCGACGTGCTGCCATCGATCGGGCGGCTGATCATCGGGGTGGCCGCGGCGATCATCCTGGGCATCGTCGCCGGCCTGCTGATCGGCTCGATCAAGTGGCTGCGCGACTTCACCGAGCCGGTGCTGGAGTTCTTCCGCGCCATCCCGCCGCCGGTGCTGATTCCGGTACTGATGCTGCTGATGGGCATCACCGACACGATGAAGATTGTGGTTATCATCTCCGGCTGCATCTGGCCGGTGTTGCTGAACACCATCGAAGGCGTCCGCGCCATCGACTCGGTGCTTTCGGATTCGGCGCACACCTACGGCATCGGCGGCATGGCCCGCGTGCGCCACCTGGTGCTGCCCTCTGCGGGTCCGCAGATCATGGCCGGCGTCCGCCAGTGCCTGTCGATCGGGCTGATCCTGATGGTCATCTCCGAGATGTTCGCCTCGTCCTCGGGGCTGGGCTTTACCATCGTGCAGTTCCAGCGTTCCTTCGCGATCCCCGAAATGTGGTCCGGCATCGTGGTGCTGGGCCTGATCGGTGTTGCCATGTCATTCATCTTCCAATGGACCGAGCGCAAGATCCTGCGCTGGTACCACGGCCTGCGAGAGGTAGAAAATGCAGCCTGAAACCACCCCGGTTCCGACCGGCAAAACCCTGCCCGAAGGCCAGGCCATGCTCTCGGTGCGCGGCGTCAAGAAGGTCTACCACACCGACGGCGGTGACATCGAGGCGGTGCGCAACCTCACCTTCGACCTGCGGGCGGGGGAGCTGGCCTGCCTGGTCGGCCCGTCCGGGTCCGGCAAGACCACCTTGCTCAAGTGCATCTCCGGCCTGCTGGCCCCTACCGAGGGTGAGGTGCTGCTGGACGGCGCCCGGGTGACCGGCCCGCCCAAGAAGATGGCCGTGGTGTTCCAGGAGTACGGCCGCTCGCTGTTCCCCTGGATGCGGGTGCGCGAGAACGTGGAGCTGCCGCTGAAGAACGCCGGCATGGGCAAGGCCGAGCGCGACAAGCTCGTGGACGACGCCCTCGAGGCCGTGGGCCTGGACCACGTGCCGCAGTCCTACCCGTGGCAGCTCTCCGGCGGCATGCAGCAGCGCGTGGCCATCGCCCGGGCAGTGGCCTACCAGCCCGAGGTGCTGCTCATGGATGAGCCGTTCGCCGCGGTCGACGCCCAGACCCGGGCCGACCTGGAGGACCTGATTCGCACGGTCTGGAAGAAACTGGGCGTCACCGTCCTGTTCGTCACCCACGACATCGACGAATCGGTCTACCTGGGCCAGCGCGTGATTATCCTGTCCTCCTCGCCGACCGTGATCCAGGAAGACCTCGAGATCGACCTGCCCGACGAGCGCGACCAGCTAAACACCCGGGCACTGCCACGGTTCACCGAACTGCGCCACCACGTCTACGAACAGATCCAGCTTGCCAAGCAGGGCCACCGCCCCGCCGCCGCCACCCAGGCCGGCAGCGCCGGCTAGCGGGAGGCAGTGGGGCGCCGGCCGCATCCTGGCCAAGGGTGCGGCCGGCTCCGATCCTCAACCAGCTCCCCGGTCCCGCCCGCCTTCCGAGATCGACTGCTCAGATAACGCCCTTCTCAGCTGAAAGGGCCTTATCTGAGTAGCCGATTGGGTGGGGTTGGGGTGGGGTTGAGGGAGGGGTTTGGGAGAGGGGAGAGCCGGCCTGCGGCGCCCGGTGCGCGGCGCCCGTCTCGGCCGGGAAGGTGATGCGGCGCAGCAGGTCGCGCAGAACGCGGCGCCCGTCTCGGCCGGTCAGAAGGCGATGCGGCGCAGCAGGTCGCGCAGCGTTTCCCGTTCCTGTTCGTTCAGCCGGGCCAAGGACTCGTCCGACGCCTCGCGGATGATCGCTTCGGCCTGCTTGTACAGCTTCCGGCCCGATGCCGTCGCAACGATGACCTTGGAGCGGCGGTCGCGCGGGTCGGCTTCACGGGTGACGGCGCCGCGCCGCTCCAACTGGTCCACCAGGGCCACGATCTGGCTGGGGTCCAGGCTCAGGAAGTCGGCGAGTTCGCGCTGCGACGGGTTCTCCCCGCTGCACGCCAGCGACAGCACCGAGTAGGACCGCACCTTCAGGTCAAGCTCGGCCAGCATGTTGTTGGCCAGGCCGGACCCCAGCGAACGCGCCCGCGCCGTGAGGAACTCGATTTCGTTGGCCAGATCGGTGCCGTACAGCCGTTCAAGGCCGGCGGTCGCCGACGGGCGGACGGCCGTTGTTGCTGCGGACATGGTTCCTCGCTAGAAGTAGGTGCTGCCCAAAATGATTGACTTTTTCAATCATATGGGTTGTCATGGGTTCTAGACCAGCATAAACCGCAACGCACCTCCACCGTGCGGGACGAAGGAGCAGCAGATGTCTTTGGCCGGAAAAACAGCGATCGTCACCGGAAGCGGCCGGGGCCTCGGCCTGGCCTACGCGCAGGAGCTTGCCCGCCAGGGTGCCTTCGTTGTGGTCAATGACGTGGACGCGCAGGTCGCGGAGGAAGCCGTCGCCAGTATTACCGGCGCCGGCGGCCAGGCCACGGCCGTCGTGGCCCCGGTGGGGCCCACCGAAACTGCCCGCCAGCTGGTGGCCGCCGCCGTCGAGACCTTCGGCCGCCTGGACATCCTGGTGACCAACGCCGGAGTGCTGCGGGACAAGTCGCTGCTGAAGATGACCGACGAGGACTTCGATCTGGTGATCAACGTGCACCTGCGCGGCACCTTCACCTGCGTGCGCGAGGCCTACGCCTACTTTAAGGAGAACGCTGTCGCGGGACGGATCATCACGATCGGTTCGCCTACCGGCCAGCGCGGCAACTTCGGCCAGACCAATTACGCCGCGGCGAAGGCCGGCATCGTCGGGATGGTCCGGACCTGGGCGCTGGAGATGAAGAAGGCCGGCGTCACCGCCAACGCCGTGATTCCGGTGGCAGCCACCGCCATGACGAAGACCGTGCCGTTTTTCCAGAAGGCCGTGGAGGCGGACGAGCGCGGCGAGGCCATGCCCGACTTTTTCCGCAAGGAGCTGGGCTTTGGAACGGCCGACGACGTTGCCGGGCTGGTTGCCTACCTCGCCTCCGATGCGGCAGCCAACGTGACCGGCCAGGCGATCGGGGTGGGCGGCGACCGGCTGCAGTTGTGGTCCCATCCGGAGCCCGTCGCGACCGAGTTCCTGGACGGCGGCTGGAACTACGAAGCGCTGAGCGAGCGCTTCCAGGACCTGTTCGGCGGCCGGCTGCAGAGCGTGGGCGAGACGTTCCCCGAGCTGCCGGCGGACCTGCAGCCCGAGTCGGCGGCGAAATAGCCATGCCTGCCACGCGTTACGAACCGGCGCTCGACGTCGCGTCGCTGACGGCGATCGATATGCACGTCCACGTCGAGATCGACGGCCACGGACACCTCTCGCTGCCGCAGGAACTGATGGACGCGTCGAGCGCGTACTTCAAGGCGGAGGAGCGGACGCCGTCGCTGGATACGATCGCCGAAACGTACCGGGAACTGAAGATGGCGGCCGTGGTGTTCACCGTGGATGCCCGCACCCGCCTGAAGCACGAGCCGAACAGCATCGAGGACATCGCCGAGGGCGCCGCCCGCAACAACGACGTGCTGATCCCGTTCGGCTCCGTCGATCCGCTGACGGGTCCGGAGGCCATTAACCGGGCCAAGCGCCTGGCCGAGGACTACGGGGTGCGGGGCTTCAAGTTCCACCCCAGCCTGCAGGGCTTCAACCCGTCCCACGAGCGGTTCTACCCCCTGTGGGAAGCCCTGCAGTCGCTGGGCCTGCCGGCGGTGTTCCACACCGGCCAGAACGGCATGGGGGCCGGCACCCCCGGCGGCTCCGGGATTAAACTCGGCTACTCGAACCCGCTGCTGCTGGACGAGATCGCCGCCGACTTCCCGGGATTCCGGATCATCATGGCGCACCCCTCGGTGCCCTGGCAGGACGAGGCCAACTCGATTGCCACGCACAAGTCGAACGTGTTCATCGACCTGTCCGGCTGGTCGCCAAAGTACTTCCCGGAATCCCTGGTGAAACTCTCCAACTCCGTCCTGCAGGACAAGGTGCTGTTCGGCACCGATTACCCGCTGATCACCCCGCAGAAGTGGCTGGGCGGGTTCGCGGACCTGCCGATGAAGGACGAAGTCCGGCCGAAGATCCTCAAGGACAACGCGGTGCGCCTGCTCGGGCTGGGCGGGGGGCAGGCATGAGCACGGTGGCCCAAGAGAAGGCCGGCACCGCGGCCGGACCCTTCTATCCCTCCGACCAGTACGGCTACGCCGCGCTGCTGACCGACGCCGAACGCACCGTGCTCGGCCGGCTGCGCGGCGTGCTCAAGGAGCAGGTTCAGCCGCTGCTGGCGGACTACTGGGAACAGGGTGAGTTTCCGTATCAGATTGCCCAGCCGCTGTATGACCTGAACCTGATGGCGCCGTCCGAACTGACCGACGGCGGCGGGAAGCCCTCCGGACTCTACGAGGGCTTCCGCAACTTCGAGCTCGCCCGAACAGACGCCTCCGTCGCCACCTTCTACAACGCCCAGTCAGGACTGTTCCGCACGGCCGTGACTCTGGGCGGCAGCGCCAGGCAGGCTGCCGAGCTGGACCCGAAGATCCGCAGCTTCGAGTTGAAGGGCGTCTTTGCGCTGACTGAACCGGAACACGGATCGGATATCGCCGGCGGGCTTGAGACCAGCGCCCGCCGCGAGGGAGACGAATGGGTGATCGACGGCGCCAAGCGCTGGATCGGCGGGGCCGCCGCTGCCGACGTGCTCGCCGTCTTCGCCCGCAACCAGGCCGACGGACAGGTCAAGTGCTTCCTCGTCCCGACCGATGCCCCCGGGGTCGGCATCGCCAAGATCTTGCGAAAGACCTCGCTGCGCATGATGCAGAACGCCGACATCGCCCTGGCCGGAGTCCGCGTACCGGACTCCGCGCGGCTGCAGAACGTCAACTCGTTCGCGGACGTGGCCTCGCTTCTGCGCAACATGCGCTCCGACGTCGCCTGGATCGCCGCGGGCGTCCAGGCCGGCGCCTATGAGGCTGCGCTGCGCTACGCCAAGGAGCGGCGGCAGTTCGGCAAGCCACTGGCCGGATTCCAGCTGGTTCAGGAGAAGCTGGCCACCATGCTCGGCAACCTCACGGCCTCGCTCGGCATGGCGGTGCGGCTGACCCAGCAGCAGGAGGACGGCATCTACAAGGACGAGAACTCGGCGTTGGCCAAGATGTTCTGCAGCGCCCGCATGCGCGAGACCGTTGCCCTGGCCCGGGAAGTCGTGGGCGGCAACGGCATCACCCTGGACACCGACGTCGCGCGGTTCCATGCCGACGCCGAGGCCGTCTATTCCTATGAAGGCACGCACGAGATCAACGCCCTGATAGTCGGCCGGGCAATCACCGGCACGGGCGCATTCCGCTAGAACCATCCATCTTTCCAAGGAGCCTCTATGAGCAACACCGTCGTCAGTCTCGAAGAACTGCCCAACCTGGTCGGCAAGGACCTGGGCTACACCGACTACCGTGAAATTACCCAGGACCAGGTCAACACCTTTGCCGATGCCACCGATGACCACCAGTGGATCCACACCGACCCGGAAAAGGCCAAGGAAGGACCGTTCGGCGCGCCGATCGCCCACGGCTTCCTGACCCTGTCGCTGGTCATCCCGCTGTGGAGCGAATTGTTCGACGTGGAAGGCGTCACGACCAAGGTCAACTACGGCCTGGACCGCGTGCGGTTCACCAGCCCGGTGAAGGTCGGCTCCAAGGTGCGCCTGCATTCGGTGATTTCTGAGGTCACCGAGGTGAAGGGCGGCGTCCAGATCAAGACCAACAACACCATCGAGATCGAAGGCGCGGAGCGCCCCGCGGTCATCGCGGAGTTCTTGGCGCGCTTTTACGCCTGACGCCGGGCCGCTCCTTGTCCTGCTGAGCGCCGGCTGCACAAATCCGCCCTAACTGTTGATTTATTCAACTATTGTATCTACATTGTATTTAGGTGTGGCGCCGATCACAGTCAGTCTCCCGACGGCGGGGGCGGCGGCGCCTAGGACCGCGAGGAGCATTTCATGAAGAAGCACTTGGCGAAGTTGTTGGCCGGTGGCGCGATTGCCGCGATGGCATTGACCGGCTGCGGCTCCGGTTCCCCCTCCGGGTCGAACGAAGCGCCGGCGGAACAGTCCGGCGCCGCCGGCTCCGGGCTCACCAAGCTCACCGTAGGCGTGCTGCCGATCGCCCCGTCGGGAGCCATGCAGTACGGCATCGATGAGGGCATCTTCGAGAAGCACGGCCTGGAACTGGAGTTGCAGGCAGGGCAGGGCGGCGCTGCCATGCTGCCCGCCGTTTCCACCGGCACCCTGAACTTCGCCGTCGGCAATCCGCTGTCGGTGATGACGGCGGTGGACAAGGGCCTGGATATGAATATCGTCACGGGCTACAGCAACTCCAAGGCCGAGGGCGAGGATATCAACGCCGTGATCGTCAAGGCTGATTCCGGGATCGAGGACTTCGCGGATCTGGAGGGCAAGACCACCGCCGTCAACACACTCAAGACCCAGGGCGACCTCACCATCATGGAATCGGCGGCGATCGACGGGGGCGACCCGTCCAAGCTGAAGTTCAGCGAAATGCCGTTCCCGGACATGGAAGCCCAGCTGGAGCGCGGAAACGTTGATGCCATTTGGGTGCCTGAACCCTTCCAGTCGAAGGCGTTGGCCAACAAGGACTACAAGCTGCTGGGCTACCCGAACCAGAAGGCCTTGCCGGGCCTGCCCACCATGGTGACCTTCACCAGCGGCAGCTACGCCGACCAGAACGCGGAGATCGTGGCCGACTTCAAGGCAGCCGTTTCGGAAACCCTGACGGCCGCGGAAGCGGATCCGGCCGGCGTCCGTGCCGTCCTGCCGGACTTCATGGGCATGCCCGAAGAAGTGGCGAAGGGCCTGAAGATGGAAACGTTCGACGCCGAGCTTCCGGTGGATGTTCTCAGCGACATGGGCGAGCTGATGGTCAAGTACGGGTACGTGGACAAGGCTCCGGACGTGCCGGCCATGGCCGTCCAGTAGCCTTCGTTCTTGGCCTCAGGCGGCGGGGCGGTTCCCGGGATGCGGGAGCCGCTCTGCGGCCTGTTGCAGGGGTTCCCGTCGTTGACGGCCTCCACTATGTCCGTAGATACTGTGACCTAAGGCACACTCTTGCTGCATGGGGCGGTGAGTGGGAGAGGGACCCGTGAAGAGAATTGGAACGGCGGTTGCGCTGGCGGCAGTGCTGGCGGTAACGGGCTGCGGTGGGGGCAGCCCGTCCGGTGGCGGTGATGCGGCCCCGACCGGCGGCACCGAAGCCGCCGGCGGAATGACTCCCATCAAGGTTGGGGTCATCCCGATCGTCGACGTGGCTCCCATCTATCTGGGTGACCAGGAGGGATTCTTCGAAGAAGAGGGGCTGGATCTCGAACTCGTCCCGGCACAGGGCGGCGCGGCCATCATCCCGGCCATCACCAGCGGTCAGATGGATTTCGGCTTCAGCAACGTCACGTCGCTGGTGATTGCCCGCTCCAAGGGGCTGAACATGCAGATGGTGGCCAACGGCGCTTCAACCACCGGCAACCAGGATGAGGATTTTGCGGCCGTGATGGTCAAGCCCGACAGCGGGATCAAGGAGATTGCTGACCTGACCGGCAAGCGCATCGGCGTGAATACCCTGAACAACATCAGCGACTCGACGATCCGTGAGGCGGTGGAGCAGGCCGGCGCGGACTCGTCGGACCTGAATTTCGTCGAGATGCCCTTCCCGGACATGCCCGCGGCGCTGGCCAACGGCAACGTGGACGCGATCGCCGCCGTCGAGCCGTTCGTGACCATTGTCGAAGGCGATGGTGCAGTGCCGGTGTTCTCCAACTATGCCTATCCGGTGGAAAACCTTACGGTCGCGACCTACTTCACCTCGGACGACATTGCCGGGGAGAAACCGGACGTCACCCAGGCCTTTGTTCGGGCGATGAAAAAGTCGTTGGCGTTCGCCGACGAGAATCCTGACCGGGTGCGCGAGATCCTGCCCGAGTACACGCAGCTTGACCCCGCGGTTATCGAAAAGCTGACCCTGCCGAAATTCCCGCAGGAGGTCAATGCCGAGTCCATCCAGGAGATCGCCGACATCTCCCTGAAGAACGGCCTGATCGAGGAGATCCCTGATATGGAGGCGCTCCTGCCGCGGCAATAGGCGTCCACCGGCCTGCGTTGGCCGACGTGTTGCTGAGGGTCTGGCGGTGCGGCTAGGGGCGGGCCGTCGGTGTAAACGCCTCTCCGCGCTCGCGGAGGGGCGTTTCACTGTTCCCGGGCGGGTCGAACGGCTCCTTCTGTGGCGGGGCACCACCGGTTGTGGTGCGGCGAAGGCCGATGGTACACCCGCATCTTCAACTATTGACTTTCTCAACTAAATTGCCTTAGGTTGGAGTTGTCCAGTGTGATCTGGTTCACCGCTGAGCCGTGAGTCCGGCCCCCGCCCGCGGGCTTGAGGGTCGGGGCCGCTCGCGGGGCTGTCCAGACCCGCTCGCCGGGTACGTCGGAAGGTATGTCGCCATGCATAATCAAGGTCTTGGGGCCTGGATCCACAAGCGCCGCATGAAGTCCGCCGCGAAAACCGCCGTCATCAGCAGCGCGGGTGAACTGAGCTACGGGGAGTTCGCGGGCCGTGTGGACCGCCTGGCGAACGCCCTAGCGGACCGCGGCGTCGGCCGCGGCGACCGGGTGGCCTACCTGGGGGAGAACCACCCGGCGTTCCTGGAAACCTTTTTTGCGTGCGGGACCCTGGGCGCCATCTTTGTTCCGCTGAACACCCGGCTGGCCCCGCCCGAGGTCCAGTTCGCCCTGCAGGACTCCGGCAGCCGCATCCTGGTCCATGCCCGCAGCCTGCAGACGCTGGCTGACCGCGGCAGTGCGCTGCTGGGGCTAAACCGGCGGATCGTGGTGGAAGATACCCCGGCGGGAACCGTTGCCGAGGCAGCCGAGCCGGGCACCGTCGTCGAACTTTTGGAGGAAGTCATTGCCTCCGGCGGCACAGAACGCCGT
This sequence comes from Arthrobacter sp. MDT2-34-1, assembly GCF_059091365.1. Classification (NCBI taxonomy): domain Bacteria; kingdom Bacillati; phylum Actinomycetota; class Actinomycetes; order Micrococcales; family Micrococcaceae; genus Arthrobacter; species Arthrobacter sp. MDT2-34-1. Next base: position 1,847,234 of record NZ_JBNHGO010000001.1, on the reverse strand, counting down.
GATGAGGCAGTGACGCTGGATGACCCGGCCATGATCCTCTACACATCCGGCACCACGGGCCGGCCTAAGGGGGCGCTGCTCACGCACGGCAACATGACCTGGAACAGCATCAATGTGCTCGTGGACTTCGACATGGCCAGCACCGACGTCGCCCTGATGATCGCCCCGATGTTCCACGTGGCATCCCTGGGCATGGGCGTGCTGCCAGCCCTGCTCAAGGGGGCCACCGTGGTGCTGGAGCCCAAGTTCGATCCGGGGCGGACCCTGATGCTGATCGAGAAGTACAAGGCCACCAGCATCAGCGGCGTGCCGACCACCTACCAGCTGCTGTGCGAGCACCCGGACTGGGACAAGACGGACATCAGTTCCCTGAACAAGCTGACCTGCGGCGGATCGGCCGTGCCCATGCGGGTGCTGGAGGCCTACGAGGCCCGCGGGCTGTCCTTCACCAACGGCTACGGGATGACCGAAACGGCGCCGGGAGCCACCACGCTGGCGGCGGAGAAGTCCCGCTCGAAGGCCGGTTCCGCCGGGCTCCCGCACTTCTTCACGGATATCCGGATCGCCGATCCGCTGGGCGAGGTCCTGCCCCCGCGGGAGGTCGGTGAAATCCAGATTTCGGGTCCCAACGTCATCCGCGAGTACTGGAACCGGCCCGATGCCACGGCCGAGAGCTATGCCGACGGCGTATGGTTCAAGTCCGGCGACATGGGCTACGTGGACGACGAAGGCTTCCTCTTTATCTCCGACCGGCTCAAGGACATGATCATCTCCGGCGGCGAGAACATCTACCCGGCCGAGGTGGAGCAGGTCATCCTGGAGCTGGAGGCGGTCAGCAGTGCCGCCGTCATCGGCGTCCCGGACGAGAAATGGGGGGAGGTGCCGCGTGCGGTGGTCACGCTCCGCGAGGGCTTCTCGGTGTCCGCCGAGGAGATCCAGCAGCACCTGGACGGGCGGTTGGCCCGCTACAAGATCCCCAAGTCCGTGGTGTTCGTGGAGGACCTGCCGCGGACGGCCAGCGGAAAGATCCGCAAGGCCGACCTGCGGAAGGAATACTCGAACTAGACGGGGCTGCCCCCGGGCGCCCGGGATGCTTGCGGGCGCCCGCCTGCGCCGGCCAACTTCCGGGCGCCGAATTGCCTGCGGGCGCCGGCCTGTCTGCGGGCCCGGGCTACTTGCGGGCGCCGGCCGGCTGCGGCGACTGCGGCTGCTGGACGCCCGGCTGGTCGGAAAGCCGGTCGATGAGCGCGAGGCCGCGGCGGGCCCAGGTAATCTCCTGTTCCGCACGGGCCACGAGCCCTTCATAGGTAAAGCGCTTGAAGGCCTTGACCCGCGTCCGTTCGCTCGCCGGGGTGCCGGCCAACCGGCGATTGAGCATCTCGCTGCTGTCGTCGTCGATCTCGCGGATCCGCTGCTCCCACTGCTGCCGGAGCGCGGTGTGGTGCTCAATGTGCGCGCGCATCTGTTCGCGCGCAGCGTCCGGTTCGGCCCACTCCAGGTAGGCCGCCTTCAGGTGGGCTGGATCCCGCACCCGGGTGTAGTCGAGCGTGGTGTTCATCCACTCCCGGAAGGCCTGCAGCCCGGCGGCGGTGATGTGGTAGCGGCGCTTCCTCCCGCGCTGGCCCCAGATGACCTCCTCCCCGTCGAGCAGCCCTTCCTGCTCCATCCGCCGCAGTTCCGGATAGATCTGGGAGTCGGGCGCGTGCCACACATTCCCGACGGACGACTCGAATTCCTTATAGAGGTCGTAACCGGTCATGGGTTCGACGCTGAGCAGCGCCAGCAAGGCGTAGCGGAGACTCACTGATTCAACTTCCTTTTCAGTGTTGTGTTGCCAATCACTATATCCATCGGTAGTCGGATGGCCACGCGAAAATCGATGTTGATCGTGGATCGTGATCCCGAAGCCGTCGTTTACGGGATGCCGGGCGCTCCGCCCGCCCGACCTCCGTGCCCCGCCGGCTCCGCGCCCGCCCCTCCGCAGCCGCCTTCTCCGCGCCCGCCGGCTCCGCGGCCGCCCCGTCGTGTGGTCGGCCGCGCTAATTGCGCGCCGGCCCAACCGGTTCCAAGGTCCGGTCCAGCGGGTGCTCAAGCTCGTCCTTCAGCATTCCGCCGAAAATAAGCGCCAGCACAGCCAGGAGCGGCAGGGCGAGGCCGATCAGCAGGAAAATCAGCCAGACAGGCACGACTTCGCCCAACGGCCCGGCGAGCGCCATGGAGACCGGCATCAACGCCAGCGAGACGAAGAAGTCCAGGCTGGAGATCCGACCGAGCAGGTGCGGCGGCACGCGGCGCTGCAGCAGCGTGCCCCAGATGACCTGGCCCGCGCTGCCGGTCGCGCCGACTACGAACAGTGCCGCGGCCATCCACCAAAAACTGCCGGTGAAGCCGATGACGGCGATCGGCAGGGCGCCGGCGCCCCAGAACAGCAGCATCATGGTCAGGTAGCGCCGGGGCAGCCGCAGCGAGGCAGTCACCATCGCCCCGGTGGCGCCGCCGATGCCGAAGATGCCAAGCAGGAAGCCAAACGTGCGCGAGTCCCCGCCCAGTTGGTCTGCAACCGCAAACGGCAGCAGTACCTCAATGGGGCCAATGAAGATGAGCACGCTCACGACGGCCCACAGCAGCGTCCAGAGCAGCCAGGGAGTCTTTAGCGTGTAGGCCACGCCCTCGCGCAGATCCGCCAGCACGGAGCCGCGCTTGCCCGGGGGCTCGTCTGCAGCGGCGACCGACGCCGTCGTCCCTGCATCCGGAGCCAGTTCCTGTCCGAGGAAGTTCAGGATGATCAACGCGGACAGGTGGCACAGCGTGATCCACCCGATGGCCGCCCCGGGGGAGAAGGAGGCGACGATCATGCCAGCTGCAGCCGGTCCGGCGGCCTGCTGCAGCAACGGCCGCATGGTGCCCTCCATGCCGTTGGCCGCCAGCAGGTCCTCGGCCGGCAAAATCCGCGGCAGGATGGCCGAGTAGGCGGGAAAAAAGAAAGCGGCACCGACTCCCAGCAGGAAGGCGGCTGCGGCCAGGTGCCACAGTTGCAGCAGCCCGGTCATGGCCAGCAGGGCCACCGCGCCGATGGCCACCAGGTTGGCCGCCTCCACGCTGATAATCAGGCGGCGGCGCGGAAGACGGTCCGCCGCGATGCCGCCGAGCAGCACGAACGCCAACAAGCCGACGCTGGCACAGGTGGCGACGAGCGAGAGCTGAATGGGTCCGCCGCCCAGGGCGATGACCTGATACACCATGGCCACGGCCCACATGCCGGCGCCGAAGACCGAGATGGCCAGGGCCGAAATGAGGATGCGGTAGTTGCGATGGGCGAAGGGCCGCAGCGCGCGGGGCGTGGACATGGTTGTTCCTGGGATTAGAAGGAAAGGCTCACATAGTATCCACCCAGTGATTGAGAAATGCAAACCACTTATCACCCCCTATGTTGGTAGTGGCTTTCCGGCTAGACTCGCTGCAGGTCGGTCAAGGGTGACCGGCGCCACACGAGGAAGGAATTCCGACGATGGTCGACCCCAAGCACGCGCCGTCCCAGGCGGCCCGGACATTGCTCGACGACTTCTCGCTCGAGATGACCGGCAAGGATGTTCCCGCGCTGGAAGATGCCGCCGGCACGATTCCGGCGGGAACGCGGATCAACGTCACCTTCCTGGGGAACGAGGACCTGCCGACGCGGGTTGCGGCGGCGGCCGCCGTCAAACGGCACGGCTTCTTGCCGGTACCCCATGTCTCTGCCCGGCGGTTGGCGTCGCGGGCCGAGTTGGAAGACTTCCTGCAGGCGTTGTCCGCCGATGCGGCACCGGAGGACGTCTTCGTGGTCGGCGGCGACCCGGCCGAGCCGATGGGGCCTTATCCGGACTCGCTCGAGGTCATCCGCAGCGGGCTCCTGCCCCGGTACGGAATCCGCCGCGTGGGCATCAGTGGCTACCCGGAGGGGCATCCGGACATTTCCGGCGAGGTGTTGTGGAAGGCGCTGGAAGACAAGCATGCCGAACTGCAGCGGCAAGACCTTGAAGCGGTCATCATCACGCAGTTCGGCTTCGACACGGATCCCGTCTTCGACTGGCTGGCGGAGGCCCGCCGCCGCGGGATCCACGCGCCGGTGCGCATCGGCATCCCCGGGCCGGCCGGGGTCAAAAGGCTGCTGAACTATGCCAAGCGGTTCGGAGTGGCCTCGTCGGCCGGGATCGTGCACAAGTACGGCTTTTCCCTGACCAACCTGCTGGGGACCGCCGGGCCGGACAAGTTCCTGGAGGAATTCGCCGGCCGTTATGACCCATCGGTGCACGGCACGGTGAAGCTTCACTTCTACACGTTCGGCGGAATGAAGGCCACGGCCGACTGGGTCAAAGACTTCCGCGCCGGACGGTAGCGCTGCGCGAACGGAAGTTCATCGGGGACGGTGACTCCGCGCCGCGGCCATGGCAGCCGGCTTCCGGCGGCTGCGCTGTCCACGTTCAGACGGAATTGTCCATCTTTTGGTGCGCCATGGCGCCCTGACAAGGGACGATGCGTGAGCAGGTTTTAATACCTGGACAGCGCCGCCCCTGAGCGGCGCTCGCCGGCCGGAGTCAGAGCCGGATCGGGCCACCGGCGTGGCCCCGCCGAGGTTGGCTGATGGAGCCCTTGAGGGCGTGGTGCGCGGTTCCCGGCCCTGTTGCGCGCCGCCGCTCTGTGATTAGGTGAAGACAGGGCGCACCAGCGCTTGAGGGAAGGAGATTCATGAGCGAGGAAATCAACAACCCGGACCGCTACGACCGTACGGAGCGGGAAGAGAACCAAGGCGGCGAAACCTCCCGGGACGAGGAATTGCTCCCGCCGGGTGAGTTGCCTGCGGATGCCAAGAAGGGCCTGGCCAACGTCTACGGCGATGCCGACCGGACGGCTATTGACGATCCAGTCAGCGCGCCCGGCCCCGAAGACGCCGCGGCGATCGAGCACATGGAGCAGAATTTCCGCGTCGGCGAGACCGAATCGGGCGAGCGGTACGTGGAAGAGACCGGCGGCCAGGACAACGGCGCCTGACGAGCGTCCCGCCTGAGCGGCGGCGCCAGGAGAGCGGCAAACGGCGGGGAAAGTGCCACAGGCACCTTCCCCGCCGTCCGCCGTCGCGGCCTACCGCAGCCTGGCTCAGGCCTTCCGGCCGGAGCGCCAGCCGCCGGGGTAGTCCTGGCGGACCGCCTGGGAGTACGGCACCGGGCTTACGATGGCCCGCACGTTCAGCTGCCGGTGCGGCTCCACGGTGGTCTTGCGGGTACCGCCGTCGGGCTCGCCCCAGAGCACCGTGACCTCGGTGCCCTCCGGCACGTCGGCGTCCACCGTGGCCAGGGACAGCCCCCGGTTCTCGTTGGCGGAGTAGCCGGTGAACATGGACAGGCCGATCGTCTCGCCGGCGGCATCGAGCACCGCGTCGTAATTGGACGAACCGTAGTTGGCCAGCGGCAGGTCAAAGTACTTGTACGGCGTGCCCTCGGTGTCGAAGAGCGAGGCGAAGATCTTCGCCATGTCCTCGGCATTCCATTCGAGCGTGACCTTCTTGCGCTGGTCGGCCGGGTCAATCTTCTCCAAGGCCTCGCGGCCAATGAAGTCGTGGTCGAACTTCACCATGTGGCCGTACCCAAGCTCCCACGGGTTGAGGTAGTAGTCCTCGATCTTGTCCGAAACGAAGCTGCCGGCGACCGCGTTGACCGCCTCGTAACTGTCGGCGCCGAGCCATTCGCGGTAGGGGCGCAGCTCCTCGCCGGTGTAAATGGCGGGCAGCGGGGAGGGGATCCAGCCCGATTCCAGGGTGTTGGACGGGTAGGCGCGCGAACCGACGGCCAGCAGGCCGAACTCCTGGCCGGCCTCCAGGATGGTGTCTCGTACCTGGTCGTACGTCTCGTATGGTCCCCAAATCTCCAGCCCCGGTGCGCCGGCCATGCCGTGGCGCAGGGTCTGGACCTGCCGGCCGGCGACCTGCATCTGGTCCATGTTAAAGAACTTCAGCTGTTCAACCTGGCCGCCGTTGACCTTTTCGATGATCTTCCAGGCGTTCGGGCCCTGGATCTGGAAGCGCCAGTACTTGCGCTTCACCGGCTGTCCCATGGGCCGCGACGGGGAGCGCCGGTCCACCTCGATGTCCACGTCGTAGCCGCCGGTCTCACCGTGATAGATCAGCCAGTTGGCGGCGGGGGAGCGGCCCACGTAGACGTACTGGTCCTCCGTTTCGTGGAACAGGATGCCGTCGCCGATGACGTGCCCGGCGGGCGTGGTGGGCACGTACTGCTTGGCCTTGTTCACGGGGAAATTGGCTACCGAGTTGATGGCGGTGTCCGAAATCAGCTTCAGGGCGTCCTTGCCCCTGATGAACAGGTTGTCCATGTGGTGCGACTGGTCGAACAGGACCGCGGACTCGCGCCAGGCGCGCTGCTCGCTGCGCCAGTTGGTGAATTCCGGGGCGACGACGGGGTAAATGTAGGCGCCGATCTGCGAGTTGCGCAGCATCTCGACGGTGTTGCCGGACTGGTCCAAAACTTCCTGAAGATTCTTGGCGCTCATGGGTTCTTGTCCTCCTCGATGGCGGGCCGGAGTGTGACGCATTGCACATTTCCAAGATACTCCGACTCTATACCTATGGAGATAGTTATGTCGACGGTTGAGGGCGGAATTCTTGCTGAAGGCCCTACGGCTGCTGCCGGCCGCTGGTTCTCGCCGGCGCTGGAAATCACGAGCCCGGGCGGCGGAGCGCCAAGCCTGCCGGGCAGCGCATGGTGTACAAAGCGAAAGGGTGCCCTTCCCGACGTCGGAAAGGGCACCCTTTGCGGTCCGTTGACCGGGACGTGGGTCAGCGCTCTCCGGCAGCCACGAAGGGCTTCCCCGCGGTTGCGCGGCTGACGGCTTCGGCGAACTCTGTCTCGATGTCCGGCTGCGGCTTGTGCGTGAAGAGGCTGACGACGACGGCGACGGCAACGTTGAGGATGAAGCCCGGAACGATCTCGTACATGGTGGCCGAGAGCGCCGAGGTGCCCCAGATGAACACCGTGACCGCGCCGGCCAGCATGCCGGAGAGCGCGCCGGCGACGGTGAGCTTGCGCCAGAACAGCGACAGGATGATGGTCGGCCCGAACGATGCACCGAAGCCGGCCCAGGCGAAGGCCACGAGCCCCAGGATGGTGTCGTTGCGGCTCCAGGCCAGGAGGCCCGCCACGAGGGCGACGACCAGCACGCCCAGGCGGCCAAGCATCACCTGGGTCTTCGCCGGGGCGTCCTTGCGGGCGAAGATCTTGTACAGGTCCTCCACTAGGGCAGACGAGCACACGATCAACTGGGAGGAGATGGTGCTCATGATCGCCGCCAGCACCGCGGCCAGCACGAAGCCGGCGATGAACGGGTGGAACAGGATCTGCGCGAGGTCCAGGAACACCGATTCGGCAGACTTGGCGTCCGTGAGGGTGGCGCCCGGGTTCTGCTGGAAGTAGGCCACGCCCACCAGCGCGGTGGCAACGGCGCCGAATACCGTCATGAGCATCCAGCCGATGCCGATCCGGCGGGCGGCCTTGGCCTCGCCGGGCGTGCGCAAGGCCATGAAGCGGACGATGATGTGCGGCTGCCCGAAGTAGCCCAGTCCCCAGGCCGCAGCCGAAATGCCGGCGACCGCACCCCCGGTGAACAGGCTGAGGTGGCTCGGATCCACTTCACGGATGGATTCGACGGTCGCAGCCAGGCCGCCGGTGGCGAACACACCGACGATCGGAACCAGCAGCAGGGCCGCGAACATCAACAGCCCCTGGGCCACGTCGGTATAGCTGGCGCCGAGGAAGCCGCCGAACAACGTGTACAGGACGGTGACGCCGCCGACCACGAGCATGCCGACCCCATAGGTGGAGCCGAAGGAGGATTCGAAGAAGACGCCTCCGGCCACCATGCCGGAGGAGACGTAGAAGGTGAAAAAGACCAGGATGATCACGCCGGAGACTATCCGCAGCAGCCGCGAGCGGTCCTTGAGCCGGTTCTCCAGGAAGCTGGGAACGGTGATGGAGTCATTGGATACCTCCGTGTAGGAGCGCAGCCGCGGGGCCACGAACTTCCAATTGAGCCAGGCGCCAATCGTCAGGCCGATCGCAATCCAGGCTTCGAACAATCCGCCGACGTATAGCGCCCCGGGCAGGCCCATCAGCAGCCAGCCCGACATGTCCGAGGCGCCGGCGCTCAGTGCCGCGACGCCGGGCTTGAGGCCGCGGCCAGCAAGCATGTAGTCGTCCAAATCGCTCGTGCGCCGGTAGGCCCACCAGCCGATGGCCAGCATGCATGCCATGTAAATCAGCATGGCGATGATTTGGAACATCTGGTCGTTCACGAGGTTTCCTCCGCCGTGTCTCGGTTTGGTGCGCCTCAGTCTTCCAGCGGGGTACAGGCGTGGCCAATTGCCGCCGCTTTGTGTCACCCGGGACGAAGAACAGCGGGGGAACCGGCGGGCCGCTGAAGGCCGGGGGAGAAGTTCATCTACGGCGGGTTACAGTGGCTCGGGCCAAGGTGTAGCCTCTATCTGGCCTCAATCCACCTTTTCGCCGAAAGTTGCGTCACGTCCCGATGCTGCTCCGCCTCATCCGCCATTACGGCCGCCCCTATCTTCCCTACGTGTTCGCCGTGGTGGTGCTGCAGCTGATCGCGACCATCGCCGCGCTGTACCTGCCCAGCCTGAACGCCCAGATCATCGACGAGGGCGTGGCCCGCGGCGACACCGACTACATCTGGGGCACCGGCGGCCTCATGCTGGTGGTCAGCTTTATTCAGGTGGCGGCCGCGATCGCCGGGGTCTATTTCGGCTCGAAGGCAGCGATGGCCCTGGGCCGCGACCTCCGCCGCGGCATTTTCCACAAGGTCACCGGGTTCTCCGCCCGGGAGGTAGGACGATTCGGCGCGCCGAGCCTCATCACCCGCGGCACCAACGACGTCCAGCAGGTGCAGATGCTCGTGCTGATGGGCCTGAACTTCATGGTGATGGCACCCATCATGTGCGTCGGCGGCATCATCATGGCACTGCGCGAGGACCTGCAACTGTCGTGGTTGGTGTGGGCATCGGTGCCGCTGCTGTTCGTCGTCGTCGGTTTGCTGGTCTGGAAGCTGATGCCGCTCTTCCGCATGATGCAAACGAAGATCGACAACATCAACGGGGTGCTCCGTGAGCAGATCACCGGCATCCGCGTGGTCCGGGCGTTTGTCCGCGAGCCCTACGAGGCCAAGCGCTTCGAGAAGGCCAACCGCGAACTGACCGATGTCTCGGTCTCGGTCGGCAACCTGTTCGTTTTGATGTTCCCCTCGATCGGCATGATCCTTCACCTGGCCACGGCGGCGGTGCTGTGGTTCGGCGGACTTCGCGTGGACGCGGGCGAGATGCAGGTCGGTGCCCTGACGGCGTTCCTGCAGTACCTGCTGCAGATCCTCATGGCGGTGATGATGGGCACCTTCATGGCGATGATGATTCCCCGGGCCTCGGTCTGTGCCGAACGCATCGGCGAGGTGCTCGACGTCGAGCCCTCCGTGCATGAACCCGCCGAGCCGCAGCAAGCCCGGGAACCGGCCGGCGTCGTCGAGTTCCGCGACGTCACCTACTCCTATCCCGGCGCCGAGGAACCCGTGCTGCGCAACGTCAGTTTCACGGCCCGGCCTGGGCAGACGACGGCGATCATCGGCAGCACCGGCGCGGGCAAGACCACCCTGATCAGCATGCTCCCGCGGCTGTTCGACGCCGACAGCGGTGAGGTGCTCATCGACGGCGTTCCGGTCACCCGGATGGAGCGCACCGACATCACGGACCGCGTGGCGCTGGTGCCGCAGCGGCCGTACCTGTTCTCCGGCACGGTGGCACACAACCTGCGGTTCGGCGATCCGGACGCCACGGATGAAGAACTCTGGGAGGCGCTGCGCGTGGCCCAGGGCGAGGACTTCGTCCGTGCCAAGGACAAGGGGCTTCAGTCGGCGCTCTCGCAGGGCGGCACCAACGTGTCGGGCGGCCAGCGCCAGCGGCTGTGCATCGCCCGCGCCCTGGTGGCCAAGCCCAAGGTCTTCCTGTTCGACGACTCGTTCTCCGCGCTGGACGTGGCAACCGACGCCAGGCTGCGGGCCGCCCTCAAGGGGACCACCGGCGACGCGACAGTCATCATCGTCGCCCAGCGCGTCGCCACCATCATCGACGCGGACCAGATCCTGGTGATGGAGCACGGACAGATCGTGGCCCGCGGCACCCACGGGCAGCTGCTGGAGAGCTCGGAGACCTACCAGGAAATTGTTCAATCCCAGACTGCGGTGGAGGAAGCGGCATGACGCCGGACAAGGAAGCCCCGGCCGAGGTGGCCACCGGGCCGGACCCCGTGACGGCGCCAACGCCGGGAGCCGCCGCTGAAGCCGAGGCCGAGGTGCTGGACGAACAGTTCCAGCCGGGCGAGGCCGACCAGGACTTCATGACCGGGACGCCGGTCCGCAAGGCCCAGCACTTCTGGCCGTCCGCCAAGCGCCTGTTCGGGCTGCTGAAGCCGGAGAAGGCCGGGATCATCCTGGTGCTGGCCATGGTGCTGGTGGCAGTGGTGCTTAACGTGATTGCGCCCAAGGTGCTGGGCAACGCCATGGACGTCATCTTCAGCGGCGCGATCGGCGCGAACCTGCCCGCCGGCGCCAGCCAGGAAGAAGTCATCGCCGGGCTCCGCGCCCAGGGCCAGGACCAGTTCGCCGACATGCTCAGCGGCATGGAACTGGTTCCCGGGGTCGGCATCGACTTCCAACTGCTGGGCAACCTGATCCTGCTGGTGCTGGGGATGTACGTGGTCGCGTCGCTGTTCATGTGGCTGCAGGGTTGGCTGCTGAACCAAATCGTCATGCGGGTGGTCTTCGGGCTGCGCCGCGACGTGGAAGCCAAGCTGAACCGGCTGCCGTTGAACTACTTCGACACCCGCCAGCGCGGCGACATGCTCTCCCGGGTGACCAACGACGTCGACAACATCCAGCAGGCGCTGCAGCAGGCGTTCGCGCAGCTGATCATGTCCGCGCTGAGCCTGCTGGGCATCACCATCATGATGTTCATCGTCTCCTGGCAGCTGGCCCTGATCGCCTTGATCGCCCTGCCGCTTTCCGCCGTGGGCGCCGGCCTCATCGGCACCCGCAGCCAGAAGTTGTTCACCGCGCAATGGAAGAACACCGGAGCGCTCAACGGGCACATCGAGGAATCGTTCAGCGGCCATGATCTGGTCCGCGCCTTCGGCCGCGAGCAGCAGTCGGTGGAACAGTTCGACGAAAAGAACGAGGAACTCTACAAGGCCTCGTTCGGCGCGCAGTTCGTCTCCGGCATGATCATGCCGGTCATGCAGTTCATCTCCTACCTGAGCTACGTCGGAATCGCCGTGGTGGGCGGCCTGCGCGTGGCATCCGGTTCCATGACCCTGGGCGATGCCACCGCGTTCATCCAGTACTCGCGTGAATTCAACCAGCCGCTGGGCCAGATGGCGGGCATGGCCAACATGCTGCAGTCCGGCGTCGCCTCGGCCGAGCGCGTCTTCGAACTGCTCGACGCCGACGAGCAGGCCCCGGACACCGCCACCGAATCGCTGCCCGCCCAAACCGAAGGGCAGGTCCGGTTCCACAACGTCAGCTTCAGCTACAGCCCCGACAAGCCGCTGATCGAGGACCTCTCCTTCGCCGCGCGGCCGGGCGAGACGGTGGCGATCGTGGGGCCGACGGGCGCGGGGAAGACCACCCTGGTGAACCTGGTGATGCGCTTCTACGAACTGGATGCCGGCCGCATCACCCTCGACGGGGTGGACATCACCGCCCTCAGCCGGGCCGAACTGCGGTCCAAGGTGGGCATGGTGCTGCAGGACGCCTGGTTGTTCGGCGGCTCCATCTACGAGAACATCCGCTACGGCAACCTAAACGCCACCGAGGAAGAAGTGATGGCGGCCGCCAAGGCCACCTACGTGGACCGCTTCGTGCGGGCGCTTCCGGACGGCTATGACACGGTGATTGACGAAGAGGGCAACAACGTCTCCGCCGGTGAGAAGCAGCTGATCACCATCGCGCGCGCGTTCCTGGCCAACCCGTCCCTCCTGATCCTGGATGAGGCGACCAGCTCGGTGGACACCCGCACGGAACTGCTCGTCCAGCACGCCATGGCAGCGCTGCGCACGGACCGCACCAGCTTTGTCATTGCGCACCGGCTCTCCACTATCCGGGACGCCGACGTGATCCTGGTGATGGAGGACGGCAAGATCGTGGAGCAGGGCAACCACACGGAGCTGCTGGCGGCCGAAGGCCCGTACTTCCGGCTCTACATGTCGCAGTTCGCGGCGGCCGCGGATCCGGTGTCCTGATCCCCTGAACGGGAGGACGACGAGGGCGGCGCCCGCTTTGGCGGGTCCCGCACCGCGTGCGGGCCCGCCCGGAGGCGCCGCCCCCAGGTTTCAGGCGCAGGCACCGCCGCCAAGCGCCGCCCACAGGCCCCGCCCACAGGCCCCGCGCGCAGGCACCGCCGTCGGGCTCTTAGCGCGAGGCGCTTTCGGCGATCCGCTCCGCCGCGCGGCGCAGCAGCGGGAGGTGGCTGGCGATGGCCGTCTCCAACGTGTCGGGGGTGGCCAGCATATTGACGCCGACGGCGGCGAGCACCGTGCCGCCGCTGTCCCTCACGGGCACGGACAGCGTGCGGTGGCCCTGCTGCAGTTCGCTGTTGTTGACCGCGTAGCCCTGCCGCCGGACCTGCTCGATCTCCTGGCGGAAACGCCAGGTGCTGTCGATGGTCTGCTCGGTCAGCCTGCTGAGGCCGCCGTCGACGGCGGACCGGAGGCCGTCCTCGGACAGCCCGGCCACCAGCACCTTGCCCATCGACGAGGCGTGCGCCGGAATCTTGGCGCCGACGGTCAGCCCCGCGCGGATCATGCGCGGCACGCGGGTGGCCGCGATGCAGATGACGTCGCCGCCGGCCAGCACGCCCGCCGTGCACGGTTCGTTGAATTCCCCGGTCAGCCACTGAACCGCCCCGCGGGAGGCCCGGACGAGCGGAGAGCCCGCGACGTAGCCGTGGCCCAACTCCAGAGCCTGATGGGCCAGCGAGAACAGGTCATCCCGGCAGCGCACATAGCCAAGGCTGACCAGCGTCCGGAGCACCCGCGCGGTAGCCGCACGGTTCAGGCCGGCGCGGGCGGCAACCTCGGCCGCCCGCATCTGCGGATGACCGTCATCGAAGACGCTTAACACCGAGAGGCCGCGCGCCAGGGTGCGTGCGGACGGCTCTGTCATGGCCCTGGTCACGGGCGCGTCGGAGGTGATGCTCATCACCGTCGAGGATACCCGGCGGGCCGCCGGATCGTGACGGCGGTTGCCTGCGCAGCGCTACTCGGTGGTGCCGGATTGGTCCTCGAGGACGCCGCGGACGGAGGACTCGGGAACCCACATCACGTCCCCGTGCTCGGCGTTGGCCACCCGGGCCATCACGAAGAGCAGCCCGGAGAGCCGGTTGAGGTAGCGGCCGGTCTCGGAATTCACCACGTCGCCGTACTCATCCAGGGCCGCCCAGACCACGCGTTCGGCGCGGCGCACCGCCGTGCGGGCCTGGTACAGCAGCGCAGCGGAGAGGGTTCCGCCCGGCAGCAGCATGCCGCTGAGGTCCTTGGCTTCCTGCCTGAAGTGTTCGATGGCGCGTTCCAGCCGCTCCACATGCTCGGGGATGATGCGGGCGTCCGCCGCCTGATTGCCGCGATACGGCACCAGCAGGTCGGCCATCAGGTCGAACAAGTCGTTTTGGACGCTGACCAGCATGGCGCTGACCTCCGGGGACACACCCCCGCTCGCCATGGCCACGGCCACAGCGGCGTTGGCGGCATCCACTTCGGCATGCGCGACCACCCTCGGGTCGTTCTTGGACACCTCGCCGTGGCTGCCGAAGGCGGTGTACCCGGTGTCGCCATAGTGGTCCATCCGGGTCTGATCATCGCTTTGAAAGTCGCCATCTCCACTCATGCCTGCCATCATACTGACGGGACGTTTGACATCGAAGAGCCGCAGCAAGCCCGGAGCGCCGCACGCGTACAGCCGGTGACAACAGTGAGGATCAGTGATGAGCAGCGAATTTACCGGCCCCTTGCCGACTGTCTCCCGGGATACGGGTGATGACGGGCAGCGGGGCTGGAATACCGTCGACAAGACGGTTTTCTTCGTTTCAGGCAGCATTATTGTTGCCATCTGCCTGCTGGGTGTTTTCTTTACCCAGCAGGTGACCGAAGTAACCGGATCAATTCTCGGCTGGGTGACCAACTCCTTCGGTTGGTTGTTCATCCTCGGCGCCACCGGCTTCGTAATCTTTTCGCTGGTGCTGGCCTTCGGCCGGTATGGCAACATTCCGCTCGCGCAGGAGGGCGAAACCACCGAATTCTCCACGTTGTCGTGGATTGCCATGATGTTCAGCGCCGGCATGGGCATCGGCCTGATGTTCTTCGGCGTCTACGAACCGGTCACTCATCTTGCCTCGCCGCCGCCCTTCGTGGATGCCGCTCCGGGATCCCCCGAGGCCGCGAACAGCGCGATGGCCTACACGCTCTTCCACTGGGGTCTGCACCCGTGGGCCATCTACTCGGTGGTTGGCCTGGCCCTGGCCTATTCGACGTACCGGATGGGCCGCGGCAACCTGATGAGTTCGCCCTTCCAGGCGATCTTCGGCAAGGAGCGGATTGAGGAAAAGGGCTGGGGCAAGCCGATCGACATCCTGGCGATCATCTGTACGAAATTCGGTTCAGCGACCTCGCTGGGCCTGGGGGCGCTGCAGATTGCCGCCGGATTGGCACTGCTGCGGACCGGCCGGTTCGAGGAGAACCCCGGCGTCGTGGCTCCGATCCTGATCATCTGCGTGCTGACCGTGGGTGTGGTGATTTCGGCGGCCAGCGGCGTTGCCCGCGGCATCAAGTGGCTGAGCAACACGAACATGGTGCTGGCCGCGGTGCTGCTGGTGTTCGTCTTCGTGGTGGGTCCCACCGTCTTCATCCTGGATCTGGTCCCCGCCGCGATCGGCGACTACCTGGCCAACATCGTCCCCATGAGCTTCCACTCGGCCGTCTTCGGCGGCACCGAGTGGCTGGCCAACTGGACCATCTTCTACTGGGCGTGGTGGATCTCCTGGACCCCCTTCGTGGGCACGTTCATCGCCAAGATCTCCCGCGGGCGGACCATCAAGGAATTCGTCCTGGGCGTGCTGCTGGTCCCCACCGCCGTGAGCGTGGTCTGGTTCTCGGTGTTCGGCGGTGCGGGCATCCACCTCCAGCTGGGCGGTGAAGATATTGCCGGGACCGGAGACGAGGCGGCCGGTTTCTTCGCAACCCTGCAAAACTATCCGTTCTTTTTCGGCGCGGCCATCGTGGTGATGGTGCTGACGGCGGTGTTTTTCGTCAGCGGCGCCGACGCCGGCGCCGTCGTGCTGGGAACGCTTTCCTCCCGCGGCCGAAAGGAGCCGTGGAAGCCGCTGGTCATCCTCTGGGGCGTTCTCACCGGTACCGTCGCGGCCGTGCTGCTGTTCGTCGGGGGGCTCGACGCGCTGCAGACGTTCACCATCCTGGCGTCAACGCCCTTCGTGCTGATCATGGTGGGGCTTTGCCTCTCGCTGTACGTGGACTTGCGCCGGGATCCGCTGCGGCAGCGGCGCATGGGCCCGGTGCGCGGAGCCGTCAGCGTCCCCAGCACCGTGCCGTTCGCGGTGCCGGTGACGTCCGAGACGCCGGTCGTCCAGCCTGGCCAAGCCGGGCGCATCAACGGCTCCGGCGGCCCCGACCATCCCGCGGGGGGACTGCCGGAGGACCTCGGGGACGGCAAAAAACACGGACACCACGCGTAGCGGGACTAGCTGGAAGGTGGCGGGACCGGCGCGGCTTAGCCGGTCCCGCCCGCCCGGCAAGTTACCTCCGGGTAACATGGCGGCATGCACCTGATCTTCCGCACCCTCCTGCTGCTGCTGACGGCCCGCCGCCGTCCTGCCCTGGACATATGGGATTCGTCCACGCTGTCCCTGCGCGTGCTGCCCACCGACATCGACATCGCCATGCACGTCAACAACGGGATGTATTTCTCGCTGATGGACCTCGGCCGCTTCGAGCTGATGGTGCGCGCCGGCGTGTGGGACACCTTCCGCCGCAAGGGCTGGTCGCCGGTGGTCGGCGCGGAAACCATTTCCTTCCGTAAATCGCTCACACTCGGCCAGCAATACAGCATCGAAACCCGGATCATCGGATTTGACGACCGCGCCATCTTCTTCGAGCAGCGCATGGTGGCCGACGGCGAGATCCATGCCCGCGCCTACATCGCCACCCGGCTGGTTTCCAAGCAGGGACCGGTCTCCAATGAGGAGATCTTCGCCGCCGTCGGCCAGCGGCCGCCGGCGGACCTGGTTTTGCCCGAATGGCTGCACGAGTGGCGGGAGAACAACGCCCTGCCCAGCACCCGCCGGCCCGCCCCGCACCGCTGGGTGCGCTGACTCTGGTCGGCCGCAGCCCGTTCCCCTAGGCTATGGGAAAGGAGGTGAGCGGTCATGATCGCAGCACCCGGAGACCGCATCGTCATCAGGGGCAGGACGGTGGACTCGGCTGACCGGCACGGCGAAGTCATCGAGGTCAGGGGCGACGGCGGAGCCCCGCCCTACTACGTGAGGTTCGACGACGGCCATGAGAGTGTCGTCTTCCCCGGCACGGACTGCAGCATCGAGCACGCTGCCGGGTAAGAAGCCGCTGCCGGGTCAGAAGCCCGCTGCAGGTCAGGCCCGAGCCGGCTAAACGGCCAGCCGGCGGGCGCGCAGGACGCTGTCCGTGATCGTGGCGGTCTGCCCGTCCGGGCCCGTGACCTCGCGGGGGACGGAGTCGAGCGTGTCGAGGGCCCAGTCCGGGGAACCTAGTCCGAGTGCATCGGCCAGCTCCCCGGCCGTGGGCAGAGGTTCCTCGGGTTCCGGATGTCCCGACCAGGGCGGAAACGATTCGTGGCCGACAACCAGCAACGTGCCGCCGGGTGCTACCGCGCGGGCCGCCGTGGTGAGAATGGCGTTCCGCGGCAGCTCGACCGGCGAGTGCAGGAATTGGGCGCAGACCAGATCGTAGCTTTCCTGCGGTTCCCAGCGGGCCAGGTCCTGTTGGAGCCACCGGATGCTGTCCGCAACACCGGCTTCGTCTGCGTGTTTGGCCGCCCGTTGCAGCGCGAGCCCGGACATGTCGAGGCCGGTGACCGTCCACCCCTTGCCGGCGAGCCAGATGGCGTCTGCGCCCTCGCCGCAACCCAGCTCCAGGGCGGTGCCGGACGGCAGGCCGGAGACCTCGCGGACCAGCATGGCGTTCGGCCGGCCGCTCCACACCTGGTCCCTTTGGCTGTAAAAGGACTCCCAGAACTGGTCGGGCTCTTCCCTACGGTTGTGATGATGCTCCATGCCTGCAGACTCTACGCCCGCGAGGTGACGGCGGCGACGGCCCGGCAGCCGGCCCCCACTGCCGGGAAGGGAAGAAATAAAGACGGGCACCGCCGTCGTTGTGCAGGATGTGTGCCCGCGGCAACCACCCCGGGCGTCCCGCGACGAAAGGCCCCGCCGACGTGAACGTACCTCTGTCCATCCTTGACCTGGCAACCATCGGCACGAACGAAACCGTGGGTGAAAGCCTGGCCGGCAGTGTGTCCCTGGCGCAGCGGGCGGAGGAACTGGGCTACCGGCGGGTGTGGTACGCCGAACACCACAACATGGCGTCGATCGCGTCCTCGGCCACCAGCGTGCTGATTGCCCACGTGGCGGCGCACACCAACAGCATCCGCCTGGGCGCCGGCGGCATCATGCTTCCGAACCATGCCCCGCTGACCATCGCCGAGCAGTTCGGCACGCTGGAGGCGCTCCATCCTGGACGGATCGATCTTGGCCTGGGCCGCGCGCCGGGCAGCGATCAGAACACCTTGCGGGCGCTGCGCCGCGATCCGATGAGCGCCGAATCCTTCCCACAGGACGTGCTGGAGCTGCAGGGCTACCTGACCGGACAGTCGCGCATCAAGGGCGTGGATGCGACACCGGGCAAGGGCACCAACGTGCCGCTGTACATCCTGGGCTCCTCGCTGTTTGGCGCGAAGCTGGCCGCGGCGCTGGGGCTACCGTACTCGTTTGCCTCGCACTTCGCGCCCAATGCGCTGCAGGACGCCGTGTCCGTCTACCGCCGCGAGTTCCAGCCGTCGGAGCAACTCGCCGAACCGTACGTGATCGCCGGTGTGAACGCCATCGCCGCGGACAGCAACGAGGAAGCGCAGGAGCAGTTCCGGGTTGTCCGGCGCAGCCGCGTCTCGCTGCTGTTCGGCCGCGACCGGACCTTTACCGACGAGGAAGCGGATCTCATCCTGGACTCGCCGCAGGGCCAGCACGTGGAGCAGATGGTCAAGTACTCGGCCGTCGGGACGCGCGAGGCGGTGGCGGAGTACCTGGAAGGCTTCGCCAAGCATGCCGGCGCCGACGAGCTGATTGTGGCGTTCCAGGCGCCGACCGTCGCGCAGCGGCTGCGCGCGCTGGAGCTGACGGCCCAGGCCGCCGGGCTGGCCGCTTGAGCCGCCGTCGTTTGGTTACCGCTTGGCCGCGATGTAGTAGGCGTTGAACGGGTCCTGCTCGACGTCCTTGACGACCGTCCCGGAAAAGCCCGCATCCGCCAGCATGGACAGGGCAAGCTGCTGGCCCCATGCGGTGCCGAGTCCCGCGCCCCCCTGGCCCAGCGAAACGCTCATGCAGTGCATCACCGAAATGGTGTAGAGGAAGCCCGCCCAGGGCAGCGACACGTTGTCCTCCACGTTGCTGGAGGCCCTCATGTCCACCATGAGGAAGGTTCCGCCGGACCGCAGGGCCGCGTGGATCTCGCCGAGCACGCGCGCCGGCTGGGCCTGGTCGTGGATGGTGTCGAAAGCGGTGACCAGGTCGAACCGTCCCGGTTCCTTCAGCTCGGCGACGTCCCGGACCTCGAACGAGGCATTGTGCAGGCCCATGCGCGCCGCTTCCTGCCGTGCCCGGGCGATTCCCTCCGGCGAGAAGTCGTAGCCGGTGAACCGGCTGGCGGGAAACGCCTGCGCCATCAGGTTGATGGCGTGCCCGCTGCCGCAGCCGACGTCGGCCACGTCGATGCCCCGGCGCAGGCGTTCGACCAACCCGTCGGCCAGCGGCAGGATCTCCTCGATCAGTCCGGCGTCGAAAACCGCCGAGCTTTCCTCCGACATCAGCTGGTGGAAGCGCGGATAATCGGCGTAGGACAGCCCGCCGCCCTGGCGGAATGCGGCGACGACCCCCTCCTCCACGCCGCCGAGCAGCGGGATGTACTGAAGCAGCCGCGCCAAGTTGTCCGGGCCGGCCGCCCTGGTCAGCGAGGCGGCGTGTTCGGCCGGCAGCCGGTAAGTGCGCGCAACCGGGTCGTACACCACCACTTGCGACGCGGCCAGGCCGTTGAGCCATTCGCGCACGTAGCGCTCGTCCAGCTCCGCGGCGTCCGCGATCTGCTGGCTGGTGGCCGGCGGCAACGCCGCCAGGGTGTCGAACAGCCCGGTCTGGTGACCGATGCTGGCCAGCATGGCCAAGGCGCCGTCGTTCAGGATGGTCAGGCAGCGCTGCGCGAAGGCTTCGGCGGTCTCGGTATCGAACTGTCCGGCAGCTTCCTGGATGGTGGTCATGGCTTCTCCCGTGGTCTGGAAGCAGGCACCTGTTGCCTGCTTCAATCCCACGGTAGGGAGCCGGCGGCACCGGCAACATCGGGCAAGTTCTGTGGGTTCGGGCGGCGCGGATGGGGCAAAAGATGCAGGCGTCAGGCTCGGGCCAACCATGCGGGCGTCAGTGCCTGCCTACGTGGCAGGCGTCAGGGTCCAGCCAACGGTGCAGGTGTCAGCGCCGGGTCAAGGGAGCGGTGATGCCGTGCTCGTGGGCCCACGCGGCGGCCGCGGTGCGGGACGAGACACCGATCTTGAGGAAAATGTTGGCCAGATGCCTGCCGACCGTCTTCTGGCTGATGAACAGTGCGGCTGCCGTTTCCTTGTTCGTGGCACCGCGGGCGATGCAGGCAAGTACCTCCGCTTCCCGATCCGTCAGGCCGCCCGGGGACTTTTGGCCGTCCAGGCGGCGCACATCCGGCTCCGCCCCGAGCTCCCGGTAGATGGCCACGGCCGTCGCCTCTTCCGACGCCGCGGTCTCCGGCTGGCCCAGCTCGCGGTGCACGGCCGCGAGCAGTTCGTACACCCGCGCGGTGTCGTGCCGGTGATGCAGGGAACGATAACCCTGCAGCGCGGACCTCAGCACGGGGAGGGCCTGCGCGGCCTGGCCGCCGGAAAACAGCAGGACCCCGCGGGCATGCCGTGCCCAGGCCAGGAAACCGGGGCTGCTGAAGTCACCGGCAGATTGCTCCAGTTCGCGGCAGTATTCCTCGGCTTCCGCCGTCAACTTCAGCTGCACGGCGAGTTCTACCGCGGGGAGCAGCATTTGTGCCCGGGTCAGCCGATCGTCGGACTCCAGCGCTGCCGACAGGCCGGCCCACGCGGCGTCGAGATGTCCGCGCGCGGCCAGCAGTTTGGCCTCGCCGGGCTGTGGCTCAACACCCAAGTCCCGCGCCCTGGCGTAGGAGTCGGTGGCGCCCTGCAGGTCGCCGCGCAGCCGGCGCAGCTCGCCGAGTTGGTAGTACCCTTCACCGGCGGCCCACACGTTTCGGTCCGCCAGTTCCGAGCTGCTTTGGGCGATCTCGCGTTCCACTCCGTCCCAATTGCCTTCTATGCTGCGGATTTGGAGCCGGTGGATGTGGCACACGCCGGAAAAGACCATGCCGCCCGCCAATTGCTCGCACCAGCGCTCGGTAGCTTCGGTCCATGCCCGCATCCGCGGCAGGTCGGCCAGCTGGTAGCAGGCGTGGAGTACCGTGCAATAGATGTCTCCCGACCAGGTTGGGGGCACCTGCCCGGCGAGGACCGGGAGCATCGCCTCGTCCAAGGCCGCGAAGCCCGAGGCCGTCCGCCCGGCCCGCAGATCGGCCAAACCTGTCAGGGTGAGGCTGAAGGAATGCAGCACGGGCGCGTTGAACCTCCGCCCCATCTGTTGCAGCTCCTCGGCGGCGGCCAAGGCCGGCTCCGGGTCTTCGGCAAACAGCAGCGCGTTGACGGTGTCCAGATACAGCAGGTAACCGTGGACCGGGCTCTGCGGGGCATCCAGCAGCATGCGCCTGGCGCGGTTGATCCAGCCGGAGGCGATCATCAGGTCCCCGCGCAGCGTCCACAGCAGTCCCAGATCCAGGGCCTTCATGGCGGCAGCGAGTTTTTCGCCGTCGTTCTCGTAGCGGTGGAAGACTTCCTCGGAGTCCATTACCGATTCGCGAACATCCCCCACCCACCAGGCGGCGTCGCCCAGCCGGGCCAGATCCTCCACGTCCAGTGGCGAGAGGCTGCGGGCCTGCTCGAATCCGTCATAGGCTGGGCGCCATTCCCCGCGCGCGTAGGCATCGCGTGCAGTAGCCAGCAGTGTTTCGATTGGCTCCATAGCGCTCCTGCATTTCAGGGTAGTCCTCCCGCAGCCGGCAGGGAACTGCGTAATCATCGCCATAATCGGGTTTGCAGCGGAGGGCTGCCGGTACAGTGGTGCCGAAACCGGACCACAGTTTCCGCAAGGAAATGTCCCCAAGAAGGAGCAAACATGAGTTCAGCCGCCGTTGCGCGACAGGGTGTCCTGGCCGACGCCCTGGTCCCCAGCACCGCCTTGGCCAACACCGCGCTGGTTGTGGGCGGGGCAGGCCTGACCGCCGTCATGGCGCAGCTGGCCGTGCCGCTGTGGCCGGTCCCGATCACCGGCCAGACCCTGGCCGTCCTGCTGGTCGGCAGCACGCTGGGCCCGGTCCGCGGCATGCTGTCGATGGCACTGTACTGGGTGGCCGGCGTGGCCGGCATGCCGGTGTTCAGCGACGCCTCCTCCGGCCTGGCCGCCGCCGTTGGCCCGACCGGCGGCTACCTGGTGGGCTTCATCGCCGCCGCGGGGCTGACCGGCTGGCTGGCCAAGCGCAACTGGGACAAAAAGTTCCTGGGCGCCACCGTTTCATTCTTGGCGGGCACCGTGATCACCTTCGTCTTCGGCATGGCCTGGCTGGCCATTTCCCTGGGCGCCGACCTGCAGCAGACGCTCGAGTGGGGCCTGTACCCGTTCATCATCGGCGGCATCGTGAAGTCGCTGATCGCGGCAGCCGCCATGCCGGCAGCGTGGAAGCTGGCGGCCCGACTGCCCAAGGACTCCGCCCGCGCCTAGCGGCTGGGTGGCTAAGCGCCTGGGCGGCGGGCGGCGGGCTTTCGCGCCCGCTGCAGCCTGACAACTTCACAGCGCGACGCCGGTGCCCGGGTGGGGATTCTTCCTCGCCCGGGCACCGGCGTCGTTGTCTGTGGTGTCGGCCGGCGGGCCGGGTGACGCCGGTTGTCTCTCTCCCACGCCTGGTCCCACCAGCGTTCACCGACATGATTCCCATGCGCACTCGACACGCATTCCCCCGCACTGGGACACGTATTCTCCTGCGCATTCGAGTGGTGAGAAGATGCAGCGAACAGGGCCGTTTCGCTGCATCTTCCCGCCACTGGATGGTGAGCGATCCGGGTTCGCAGGTTCAGGTTCCACCGTCGCCGCGCTGATCGCTTAGGTTGGGATGGTGACGGCGCAGCAGGAAATCAGGGACTTTGTGGTGCGGCTGGGGGAGTTCGAGACGGGCCCGGCGAGCCGCAACTTCTTCTCGTCATCCGTGCCGGCGAACGCAGCGCGCCGGCACAACATCGCCAGGTACCTGGAACAGATGCTGGAACGCCGGCCCAAGGTCCTGCTGGTCGGGGAGGCGCCCGGGTACCGCGGCATGACGGTGACCGGAGTCCCCTTCACCAACAAGGCGCTGATTTCAGGCCGTGACCCGTTCGGCATGTTCGGCCCGGGCAACGGTTACGTGGTTCCGCCGGAGGTCCTGACCGTGCCGGCGGAGCCGACGGCAACGGTGATGTGGAACGTGCTGGCCGATCTGGACTTCCTGCCATTGCTCTGGAGCGCGTACCCGTTCCACCCGCACCAGCCCGGACGGCCGCACTCCAACCGGACGCCCTCGAGCGCCGAAATCCGGGCCGGCTTGCCGCTCTGGCAGGAATTGGCCCGCATTTTCGGCATCGACACGGTCGTTGCCGTGGGGAACATAGGGCACCGCAGCGTCGCGGCGGCCGGGCTCAACGTGCCGAAGGTCCGCCACCCGGCCCACGGCGGCAGGGAGCTGTTCCGCCGGGGGCTGCAGGAGTTGCTGGAGGCCGGCATCAACCACGGCGCGGCGACGTAGGTCACTATGATCATCCGGGGGCCTGCCCGACGTCAGGTCGGCCCGGCGGCAAGGCTGCACGGCCGCTTTCCGAACGCGGTCTCCGGCACCGGGAGCCACGGGGGCCGGAAAGCAAACCAGCCAGGGGCGCGAACGGGCACCCGGCCGGTCGCCGGGCGCCCGTTGCCGCCAACCCAGAGAGGGACTACACCGCCTCGAGCACGCTGACGTAGTTGGCGATCGCCAGGCCGCCCATGTTGTGCACGGCCGCCCGCCGGGCGCCGGCCAACTGCATGTCGCCGGCAGTGCCGGACAGCTGCATGGCGGCCACCACGTGCTGCGAGACGCCGGTGGCGCCGACCGGGTGGCCCTTGGCCTTCAGCCCGCCGGACAGGTTCACCGGCAGCTTGCCGTCCCGGTACACCCAGCCTTCCTCGATGGCGCGGCGGCCCTCGCCGGCCGGGGTCAGCCCCATGACCTCATACATGATCAGCTCGGCGATGGTGAAGCAGTCGTGCACCTCCGCCAGGTCCAGGTCCTCCAGCCCCACCCCGGCCATATCCAGGGCGCGCTGCCAGGCGGCGCGGCTGCCGGCGAAGGCGGTGGGATCGCGCTTTTCGGCCGGCATGAAGTCGTTCGCGTGGCCGAACCCTGCCAGCCGGACTGCAGCCGCCGCGGCACCGGAACGCGGCGACTCGGTGCTGAGCACCACGGCGGCGGCACCGTCCGAGACCGGAGAGCAGTCCGTGCGGCGCAGCGGCTCGGCGACCACGGGGTTCTTGTCCGAGACCGTCCGGCAAAACTCCTCACCGAGATCCTTGCGCAGCTGCGCGTAGGGGTTGGCCACACCGTTGCGGTGGTTCTTCGCGGCAATCGAGCCGAGGACGTCGCCCACCTCGCCGTAGCGCTTCTGGTAGTGCTTGGCGGTCTCGGCAAACAGGCCGGCAAACCCGGTGGAGCTCGGCTTGCCGGCGGCCTCGTAGTCGGCGCCCAGCAGGGCAGCGCCCACCACGTCGGCGCCGGCATGGGTCATCTTCTCGGCGCCGATCACCAGCACGTTGTGCGCCGTGCCGGCCAGCAGCGACTTGGCACCCTGCTGAACGGCCGCCGAACCGGACGCGCAGGCGTTCTCCACCCGGGTTGCCGGCACGTTCGCCAGATCGTCGGAGACCTGCAGGGCCAGCGAGGACGCAAAGCCCAGCGGCACCATGCCGGAGTTGAACTGGCCCAGGTAGATCTCGTCGATCTGCCCCGGCTCCAACCCGGCGTTGGCGATGGCCTCCCGGGCCACCCCGACAATCAGCGATTCCAGCGTCTCGTCGGCCAGCTTGCCGAAGGGGGAGTGCCCCCAGCCGGTCAGCAGGATGTCCCGGCCGAAATGTTGCTTCAGGCTCATCAGTGAGTTCCTTCCAGCGCTGTTTCCCGTGCGCCGGCCGGTTCGGCGGCGGCTTCGTCCAGTTCAGGGGCGACGGCGAAGTCCGGCTCGGTCTTCTCCCGCACCTCGGCCACGGTGACGCCCGGCGCCAGGCGGACCAGCCGCAGCGGGAGGGCACCGCCGTCGTCGTCAATGTCGAAGACGGCGAGGTCCGTGATGATCCGGTTGACCACCTTCACTCCGGTCAGCGGCAGCGAGCATTCGTTGACGATCTTGGGCGTGCCGTCCTTGGCGACATGCTCGGTGAGCACCACCACGCGCGGGGTGCCCGCGACCAGGTCCATGGCGCCGCCCATGCCCTTGACCATCTTCCCCGGGATGGTCCAGTTGGCCAGGTCGCCCGCGGCGGAGACCTGCATGGCGCCCAGGACGGCGGTCTTCACGTGGCCGCCGCGGATCATGCCGAAACTGGTGGCCGAGTCGAAGATGGAACCGCCGGGCAGCACCGTCACGGTCTGCTTGCCGGCGTTGATCAGATCCGCGTCCTCATCGCCCTCGTACGGGAACGGGCCCATCCCCAGCAGGCCGTTTTCGCTCTGCAGCACCACCCGCACGCCGTCCGGCAGGTTGTTGGCCACCAGCGTGGGGATGCCGATGCCCAGGTTGACGTAGTCTCCGTCGTTCAGTTCGGCGGCCGCGATGGCCGCCATCTCGTCTCGTGTCCAAGCCATGATGTGCTCCTTCTGGTCTTAAATTTCAGGCGCCGACGGCGGCGGGGCGGGGGCGGACGGTACGCTGCTCGATGTCCTTGGCGCGGTCCGAGGCCTGCACGAGGCGCTGGACATACACGCCCGGGGTGACGATGTGGTTCGGGTCCAGCGCACCCGGCTCCACGATCACCTCGGCCTCGGCGATGGTGACGCGGCCGGCCGTGGCCACCACCGGGTTGAAGTTGCGGGCGGTGTAGCGGTAGACCAGGTTGCCGTCCGTGTCGGCGGTGTGGGCGTGGACGAGGGACAGGTCAGCTACGATCCCGCGCTCCTGCACGTAAAGCTCGCCGTCGAACTCCTCGTGCGGCTTGCCTTCGGCGATCACCGTGCCCACCCCGGTCTTGGTGTAGAAGGCCGCGATGCCCGCGCCGCCGGCGCGGAGGCGCTCGGCGAGCGTGCC
The DNA here is from genome assembly GCF_059091365.1 of Arthrobacter sp. MDT2-34-1. Taxonomy (NCBI): domain Bacteria; kingdom Bacillati; phylum Actinomycetota; class Actinomycetes; order Micrococcales; family Micrococcaceae; genus Arthrobacter; species Arthrobacter sp. MDT2-34-1. The sequence goes on along the minus strand of NZ_JBNHGO010000001.1, from coordinate 1,821,389 downwards.
CTGCGGGTTGAACTCGACCTCCAGCGTGCCGGCCAGGAACTGCTGGGCGAACAGCTTGTTCTCGCCCACGTAGGAGGCCAGCACCTTGCGGACCTGCCCGGCCTCGATCAGCACGCCCAGACCCTTGCCGTCGACGCCCATGTTGTTGGAGACCACCGTCAGGTCCTTGACGCCGGAATCGCGCACCGGGTCGATCAGGTCCGCGGGGATGCCGGAGAGCCCGAATCCTCCCACCGCAATGGTCATGCCGTCATGCAGCACGCCTGCCAGAGCGGCGGCGGGTCCTGCGGTCAGTTTGGACATATGCTTCCTCCTCGTTGAGTGCCGTCCGCAGCCACTCGTCCTGACCTGGCGCGGAACTTGTCCATCTTGTGGACAGCTGTTATCCGGCAGACTAGTGCGGCCGCCGCGCAACCGTCAACGGGCGGCCAAGAACTGCATTCACAGTGTGGACAGCGGCGGGTAGACTGTCCACATTGTGGATCGGCGGGGCGGCATAACCGACCCGGCCCGGCCGCCAGACCGCCAGGAGGACAATTGCCGGACAAGCAGGTACAAGGAGCTCAAGTAGTCGGCCGGGTGGCCCAGCTGCTGCGGATCGTCGGACGCGCCCCGGAAACGGGCGCGGCCCTGGCGGACATCGTCCGGGCCTCGGGCCTGACCCGGCCCACGGTCTACCGGCTACTGAACTCCCTCGCCGCCGAGGGCCTGCTGGACCATCATGCTGAGACCGGCACCTGGCATCTGGGCCCGGAGCTTTATGTGCTCGGGTCGGTGGCCGCCGGCCGCTTTGCGATCGAGGACCTGGCCCGGCCGCGCCTGCAGCGGTTGGCGGACGAAACGGGCGAGAGCGCCTTTCTGTCCATCCGGCGGGGCGACGAAACCGTCTGCCTGGTCCGGGTGGAAGGCAGCTTTCCGGTCCGCTCCTTTGTGCTGCACGAAGGCGTCCGCTTCCCGCTGGGCGTCGCTTCGGCCGGGCTGGCCATCATGGCCTTTCTGGAGGATGGGGAGATCGACCGGCTGCTCGACGACGGCGGTGCCCGGGTTGAGCGCTTCGGACCGGCGCATGCGCCGGACAAGATCCGCGCGAACCTGGCCGAAACCCGGCAGCGGGGCTATACCGTCAACCCGGGGCTGATCCTGGAGGGCAGTTGGGGGATGGGTGCGGCCGTCTTCGACCGGCACGGCCAGCCGGCCTGGGCGCTGTCGCTGACCGGCATCGAACAACGGTTCCGGCCCGACCGGCAGGAGTTCCTCGGCAAGCTGCTCCTGGAGGAGGCGCACATCCTCACGCAGCAATTGCGTGAACAGCCCCAGGTCCGCCGTTAGGCTCGAGGCAGCCGGGCACCTTGGACCGGCACCAGAACACCCTAGGAGCAACGATGGCAGGGCACAACCCGCTGCGCACCGCCGTGATCGGCTACGGACTGTCCGGCAGGGTCTTCCACGCGCCGTTGCTGGAGGCCGCGAGCGGGTACTCGCTGGACGCGATCGTCACGGCCAATCCCGAGCGGGCGGCACAGGCGGCGGCCGGGCACCCGCGCGCCCGGATCGTGTCAACGGCGGAAGAACTCTTCAACGCGCCGGAGCCGCTTGACCTCGTGGTGGTGGCCACCCCGCCGGCCAGCCACTACGCGCTCGCCGATGCCGCGATTGACCGCGGCCTGCACGTGGTGGTGGACAAGCCCTTCGTCCCCGCATCCGCCCAGGGCGACGCCCTGCTGGCCAAGGCCGGACGGGCCGGCGTGGTGCTCTCCGTCTTCCACAACCGCCGCTGGGATTCGGATTTCCTGACCCTGAAACAGCTGATCGGCGACGGCGAACTCGGCCGGGTCCACACCTTCGAGTCCCGCTTTGAGCGCTGGAAGCCGGAGGGTCTGCGGGCCTGGAAGGCAACGGCCGGCGTCGCCGGTGGCGGCGGCATCCTCTTCGACCTTGGCGTCCACCTGATCGACCAGGCGCTCACGCTCTTCGGGCCGGCCGCCACGGTCTACGGCGAAATCGCCCGCCACACCGCCCCCGCAGCATCCGCCGCCGACGAGGATGCCTTCGTCTCCCTGCTGCACGAATCTGGGGTGCGCTCGCGGTTGTCGATGAACCTCATCTCAGCGCTGCCCGCGCCGCGGTTCCATGTGCTCGGCTCGGCCGCCGCCTTCACCTCCTGGGGGCTGGACAGCCAGGAGGCCGCGCTGGCGGCGGGCGCGGTTCCCGGGGCAGCCGGATACGGCGAGGAGCCCGAAGAGCGCTGGGGAACCCTCGGCACGCCGGGCCACACCCGCAGGGTTCGCTCCGTCGCCGGCGCCTACCCGGAGTACTACCGGCAGCTGGCCGCGGCCATCCACGAGGGCGCCCCGGTTCCCGTCGAGCCCGCGGACGCCGTGGCAGCCATCCGCATCATCGAGGAGATCCACCGGCAAAACCGGACATAAGGGCGGGGCAGCGGCGCCGACACAAGATGCCCCAGAGCGGCCGTGGGCCCCCTCCCGCGGCTTCCGTCCAGCCGCCGCTTCCGTCCAGCCGCCGCAGCCGTCCCGCCGCCGCAGCCGTCCCGCCGCGGCTTCCGCCCAGCCGCGGGTGTTCCCTGATCAGCCGTCGTCCTGCGGCAGGCGCGATACCGGGGCCGCGTGCGGAATGTGCCAGCCATAGTGCAGGGAGACCACACGGAGCCCGAACACCACCGCGGCCACGCCCACGGCGGCCAGCGTTCCGTAGACCCCGGCAAACCACAGCACCACCACCAAGGCCGAACCCAACATGGCGGGCACGGCATACAGATCGTCCGGGCTGAACAGTTGGGGCACCCGGTTGGCCACGACGTCACGCAGTATGCCGCCGCCCACGGCAGTGGTCAGGCCCAGCAGCGCCGAGGCGACAGGGTTCATGCCCAGGCTCAGGGCCTTGACCGTCCCGGTGATGCAGAACAGTGCCAGCCCGCCGGCGTCGAAGATCAGCAATGGACGCTGCATGCGTTCCACGCTGCGGAACAGGAAGAAGACCACCAGCGCTGCCACCACCGGCGGGACGAAGTACAGCGGATTGTTGAAGGCACTGGGGACGGTATCCAGAATTACGTCCCTGATGATGCCGCCGCCCAGACCGGCCAGGGAGCCAAGGAACACGGAACCGATGATGTCGAATTTCCGGCGGGCCGCCAACAGGCAACCGGACATGGCAAAAAAGAAGGTGCCGAAAAGATCCAGTACCAAGCCAACGGTCATGCCTGCCATCCAATCATTGCCCGCCCCTGTTCCTGCCTTTGCCCGCCGTTGCGCGGCCACAAAAACCAGTCCGGTGGTGCCCCGGGCCGGCCGACGGCCCCGCCCTGAGTCACCCGGCCCGGCCGTAACGGTGCTCTGGGCGCCCGGTGCTGCCATAGCGCAAATGGATTTCGACGGCGCCGTCGTCCGCCAAAGCAGACAGGTACCGCTGGGCAGTGGCCCGGGAGATGCCAACCGTCTGCGCTACTTCCGCCGCGGACCGCTGCAGCCCGGGTGCCAACGACTCCAGTACGGCGGCCTCCGTGGCCGACCGGGTCCGGGCCGCCACGGCGGCCTCGGCCGGGTGCAGGGCGTGCAGCGCGCGGTCCACCGTATCTTGGTCCACGGCCGGCTGCTCAGCCAAGAGGCGGCGGTAGCGCGCGTAGGCACGCAGTTTTCTCGCCAGCTGCTCCGACGTGAACGGCTTGATCAGGTAGCCGAGCGCGCCGCGGCGCAGTGCTTTGCGGATGGACGCTGCGTCAGCTGCGGCGGTCAGCATGATCGTGTCCACGTCGACTTTCCGCAGCAGGTCCAGTCCCAACGCATCGGGAAGGTACACATCCAGCAGCATCAGGTCCGGTGCCTGGCCGTGAGCCGAGCGCAGCGCCTGCTCGGCGCTTCCGACAGGCGCCAGCGCGCTGAACCCGGGGACGGAATCAACGTATCCGGCATGCAGGCGCCCCACGTGAAAATCGTCGTCGACAATCAGCACCTGTAGATCAGTCATGGTTCCCTCCTGGTGGTACAGGTGCGACCGTGCCCGGCAGCCTCGCGCAGAATACGGCTCCCGGCCCGAACGTGCGCCCTGGATCTGCCACCCAGACGTCCCCGCCGCGGCGCCGAGCCAGCCGGCGGCTCAACGACAGCCCGAAGCCTTGGCCGTGGATGTCGGGCAGGCCCGACACGTCGTCCGGCGGCGCGGTCTTGATCGATGGGTGTTCTCTCGAAGGGTCTGCCGTCGAGTAGCCCTCGGCGAAGATCTGGTCAATGCCGGCGGCCGCTTCTCCGGCGGCCGGGTGGTCGGCGGCGAGGCCGGACAGCCCGTCTCCTGAATCTGCCACCACCAGGTGCAGCGTTCCACCGTCTTCCGTTAACTCGTCCATGACCTCGACTTCCACCCAGCGGTCCGGGTTGCTCCCGAGCACAGCGGCCCGGACGGCGTTGTCCACCAGGTTCCCGATCACCGTGGTGACATCCTGCGGGTCGGTGACCCGGCCGCGCACCAGCGTCTCGGGACCGACCCGGAGCACCACGCCGCGCTCGGCCGCCTCCATGCTCTTCGCTCCGATGAAAGCCTGCAGGTAGGCGTCCCGCAGCAGGTCGGCCTGTTCGGCCGGGTAGTTCAGCGGTCCGGTCTGCATGATGGACGTGAGGTATTCCTGGGCGCGGTCCGGGTGCCCCGTGGCGAGCAGGCCGGAAATGGTGTGCAGCCGGTTGGCGAATTCGTGCCGCTGTGCCCGCAGCGCGGTGCTCAACGCGCCCACGGCGTCCAGCTGGCGGGTCAGCGACTGGACGGCCGTGCGGTCGCGCAGCATGATCACCCAGCCCAGTTCGGGTGCACGCGGAACTACGGCGCCGGTGCCCGTTCCGGGACGGTAGCCGCGCCTGCCCGGGGTGCGGCTGGCCTGGACTTCGCGCGCGGATAGGATCAGCACCCGGGAACCAACCACCAGCTCCACGGTGGGCGATTGCGGATCGGCGGCGTCCAGCAGCCCGGCCAAGGCATCGGGCAGCACAGATGCCCCGGCGCCGGGGATCTCCAGCTCGGCCAGCGGCCGGCCGACGAGGTCCGCGTCGATGGGAAAGCCCAGCAGCCGTTTGGCCTCGCGGTTGAACACGGTGATCCTGCGGTCCGCGGAAACACCGATGACGCCCTCGTCCACGCCGCGAAGCACCGCCTCCTGGTCCTGGGCCAGCGCCGCGATCTCCTCCGGTTCGAGTCCGAGAGTCAGGCGCTTGAGCCTGCGGCCCAGCAGCAGGGAAGCGGCCATCCCCAGCGCCAGAGCCCCGGCAGTCGTAAGCGCGATGGGCAGGATGCTCCGGGCCAGGGACTGCAGCACGTCCTGGCTGGAGAAGCCCACACTGACTTCGCCCACCACGGATGCGGACCCGGGAGCGTACACGGGAACCTTGGCCCGCGCGGAATGCCCCAGCGTGCCCTGTTCCTGTTCGGTGACCTCGCGGCCGGCCAGTGCTTCCGATGGGTCGGTGCTGACCATGCGGCCCAGCTCGGCCGGATTGGGGTGGGCCAGCCGCAGGCCTGTGTCGTCGGTGATCACAACGAACAGGGCTCCGGTCCGGAGCCGGACGTCCTCGGCCAGTGCTTGGAGCGGTCCGTTCTCCAGCGCCCTTGCGGACAGCTGATCGGGCCCGGCATCGACCAGCGCGGCGGTCTCGGCGCGGACGTCGCCGGACGCCGCGACGGCCCGTGCCGCGGCGAGGGCCTGGCCTTCGGCGTCTTCGCCCAGCCGCTGGTAGGTCAGCCAGCCCAGAACGGCGGCGGAGAGAAGGAGCACCACGGCCACGACGGCCAGTTGGAGGAACAGCATGCGGGCCGAAAAGCCCATCCGGGGCGGTCGCCTGCCCCCGTTCTCCATGGTGCCTCCTGGGTGCGGCCCTCGGCCTGTGAGCTAAATGAGCAAAACGTGCTCAATAAGCAGTATGCACCTGAAGGGCGTTTAACCGCCATTCGTGACCCAGACCACCCTAATGTCTGTAAAGCCGGTCACACCGGCTGCATTAGACAAAGGAGTTGCTGTGCTGGTTTTCCTCGGCTTCGCAATGATCGCGGTCTTTATGGCGCTGATCATGACCAAGAAACTGACGCCTGTTTTAGCCCTGATCATTGTGCCGACTGTTTTCGGCCTCTTCGCAGGGGCCGGCCTTGGCCTGGGCGACATGATCCTCGAGTCGATGAAGTCGTTGACATCCACAGCGGCGCTGCTGATGTTCGCCATCATCTTCTTCGGCCTGATGATCGATGTCGGACTGTTCGACCCACTGGTGCGCTTCATCCTGCGCACGTTGGGCAACGACCCGGCCAAGGTTGTGCTCGGCACCGCGGTGCTGGCCGCCGTCGTCTCGCTGGACGGCGATGGTTCCACCACCTTCATTCTGACGACGGCGGCCATGCTGCCGATCTACCTGCGGCTGGGCATGAGCCCGGTGGTGCTCACCTGCGTCGCCGGCCTAGCCAACGGCACCATGAACATTGTTCCATGGGGAGGTCCGACGGCACGCGCTGCTGCCGCCCTGGATGTCTCCCCGACCGACGTGTTTGTGCCGATGATTCCATCCCTGCTGGCAGGCATCCTTGTCGTGATGGTCTTCGCCTGGACGCTCGGTTTGAGCGAGCGCAAGCGGTTGGCGGGCGGCAATCCCAAGGCCACCGCCAAGGGCAAGCCCGATCTGTGGGCGGATGCTGCCCGGGACGACGACGGCGGTGCCGGCAGCTCCGCTGGAAACTCCGGCGTTGGCAGGGGCCGCGGCAGGCGCGGAGCCGGGTCCGGGAAGCCCGTCCCGGGTACCTCGCCGGTCGGCGCTCCGGCCGGTGGCTCTGTCGCTGTTCTGGAGGCTCCAGAGGAAGGCCCGGTGGGCGGATCCCTGACCGACTCCGCCCTGGACCCCAACCGGGCCACCCTGCGTCCGCATCTGTTCTGGTTCAATCTGGCCCTGACCGTGGCCGTCATGGTGATCCTGGTGCTGGACGTCGTTCCGCTGGCCTACGTCTTCATGGTCGGGGCCGCCATTGCCTTGGTGGTCAACTTCCCGAACGTCAAGGAACAGGCCAACCAGTTGGTCGCGCACAGCAAGAGCATCGTCGCCGTCGTCTCCATGGTGATGGCAGCCGGGGTCCTGACCGGCGTGCTGAACGGCACCGGCATGGTCGACGCCATGGCAGCCTGGCTGGTGGACATCATTCCGGACTCGATGGGGCCGTTCATGGCCGTGATCACCGGGGTGCTCAGCATCCCCATGACCTTCTTCATGAGCAACGACGCGTTCTACTTCGGTGTGCTGCCGGTGCTGAGCGAAACTGCCGCCCACTTCGGCATCGCCCCCGCCGAGATGGCACGGGCCTCCATCACAGGCCAGCCCGTACACATGCAGAGCCCGCTCGTCCCTGCGATCCTGCTGCTGGTGTCGCTGGCCAGCGTGGAACTGGGCGACCACCACAAGAAGGTGCTGTGGCGTGCCACCGTCGTTTCGCTGGTGATGCTGGCCGTCGGTGTCCTGCTGGGCGCCATCCCCTGGGGCTGAGCCACCACCACACTAACGACGGCGGCGCCCGGGTTCTGGTCTTGACCAGCCCGGGCGCCGCCGGCATTTAACTCCTCGTCCTCCAGAGGCTATCCGTGAGGCATGCCGGGGCGCCCTGATGCGGACTGTTGATCGGCTTTCCCGAATGCATTTTCCAATCGGAAAAAAGGTTTCTCAAACAGTTAAATAAATGCAGATAAACATTTAGTGTTTCTGCTTCGCCCGCGGCGATCGGAATATTGGCCTTTCAGGATTTCACTGGATACACATCCGGGTAGGTAACCAGATTCCTGCATTCCCGACGCCGATCACGAAATAGTTTTCACCTTCCATCAGGCTACGACTGCAGGAAGCCCAAGCCAGCCGCCGTGATGAAACTCGGAACCGTCTTATCGCGGCGGACAACTATGACCACCACGATGACGGAAGCTCTCGACGGTGCAGCCCGTGAGGAGATGTGGATGCCCCTATCCCCTGAAGAACAACAACAGCTCGAGGCCATAGAGCACTACCTCGGCCTGGAGGACCCTGATCTTGCACGAAAATTGCGGTCAGGGTTTGATGGCACTTCAGTCAAGGGTATCTGGGTGCCGCTGATGCTGCTGGTCGGGATTATGGCTCTGCCCGTGGGTGTCGCTGCGAAGCTTGCTGGCGTCGCCCTCATAGGATTCGTTCTCGTGGCGGCCAAAGCCTACGGAGTTTTCAGCAATTCACGTGTCGAAAAACCTCAGGGGAACACGCGTGAAAGAAGCCGGGAAAAGCCGGATAGGCGATAACAACAGCATAGCGGGCACAGTCTGCCGATAGACGTGAGCCGCAGTCGAGCATTGATTGGAAGGAGTTAATGTGACACAGGACAAGATTGTTTTCACCCTGACGGCGTCACCGCGCGAAGGCGACGAACGCGTTTTCCGCGACAGCATCGACCTGATCGTTGAACACGGCGTCGGGGGCGCCATTTTCACACCGGTCGAAATCAGCAGCACACAAGCGGTCCTGCAAGGGGAGATCATGGCTGATCTCCGCTTAGTCACCGAGCGTGGACTGGCGGAATACCTGGCGGACACTTTGACGTCGAAGGAGAGTATTCTCCTGGACCTCACCCTGCAGTTGGAGGCCGACAGCCGCCCCCTGCCCGTCGCCCGCGCGGCGGCCGCATGAAACGCTAGCCCAGCAGCAGGGCGACCAGCAGGACGGCGGGCAGCGAGAGCAGGGAGCTCAGGAAGATGATGTCCCGCACCAGGGTGGACTGCATCCTGAACTGGCTGGCGAACAAAAAGACGTTCTGCGCAGTGGGCAAGGCAGCCATGACCACAACGCCGAGCAGCGGGGTGCCGTCCAGTCGGAAGAGGAAGTGCCCGACCACCCACGCGAGGGCCGGCATCAGCAGAAGTTTCACCACCGTGCCCAGTGCCACGTCCGCACGCAGGCTCCGCTGGGTCAGTGGCTTCTGCCCGTACAGGCTCATGCCGAACAGCATGAGCAGTAGGGGGATGGAGGCGTTGCCCACCATTTCTATCGGTGCCCAGAGCACCTCCGGAAGGTGCAGCCCGGTCAAAGCCATCAGGGCCCCGGCGGCGGTAGCAACGGTGACGGGGTTGAGGATGGAGCGCATTACGCTGCGCCACAGCGGGGCAGCCGCGGGAGCACCGCCGTCGGGATGAAGGTGCTTAGCGGCAGCAGTCTTCCGTTGGCACCACGCAAAAATGGATAAGTAGATCGGCGCGATGACCAGCAGTTGGGCCAGCAGCACCGAAACCACCGGATCTGCGCTGCCCACTGCATAGAGGGCGATCGGTACGCCGATGTTCCCGGCGTTCACGTAGGTGGAAGCCATCGCACCGCCGGCCGTTTGTGCGGCCGACCGCCGCAGCAGGAAGCGGCTGAACAGCGCATACACCGTGCCTGCAACGGCCGCCGTGATCAAGGCAATGGGGGTGTAGACGCCGACCACCGACGCGAGATCAGTGTCCGCGAGCAACACCAGCATCAGCGCCGGATTCGTGATGTAGAAGATCACCGGCGTGAGCCCGCGCTGCATGTCCGGCGCCTTCTGCGGCAAAATTGCCGCGGCCGCGAAGCCCACCGCAACGATCACCAGCACTACGCCGAAGCCGAGCAGCACTCCTTCCACGGAACCTCCTGAAATCACGGCAATGTCCGGCCGGCCAGAAACGGCCGACCGGACAGAGCATCACACGGTAGAACGGAAAAATCCGCCCGCCCCGCAGCGTGCGGAGCGGGCGGAAGGTCCTAGCGGACCAGGCAGGGGCGTTTGGGATCGAACTCCCAGCCCTGCACCAGGTACTGCATGGAGACGGCGTCGTCGCGCGCGCCGAGGCCGTGCTCCAGGTACAGGGCGTTCGCCTCGGCCAGCCGCTCGCGGTCCAGTTCCACACCCAGGCCCGGGGCCTGGGGCACCTTGATCTGGCCGTCGCGGATCAGCAGCGGTTCCTTCGTCAGGCCTTGGCCGTCCTGCCAGATCCAGTGCGTGTCCAGCGCGGTGATTTCGCCCGGGGCGGCGGCGCCGACCTGGGTGAACATGGCCAGTGAGATGTCGAAGTGGTTGTTTGAGTGCGAGCCCCAGGTCAGACCGAACTCGTTGCACAGTTGTGCCACGCGGACGGAGCCGGCCATGGTCCAGAAGTGCGGATCGGCCAGCGGAATGTCGACGGCGTTGGTGCGCACTGCGTGGGCCATTTCGCGCCAGTCGGTGGCGATCATGTTGGTGGCGGTCTGCAGTCCGGTGGCCCGGCGGAACTCCGCCATCACTTCGCGGCCGGAGAACTTGCCTTCGGCGCCGCAGGGGTCTTCGGCGTACGCCACCACGGCCTGCATGCGCTTGCCCAGCCGGATGGCGTCCTGCAGCAGCCAGCCGCCGTTCGGGTCCAGCGTGATCCGCGCGTCGGAGAAGCGCTGCTTGAGCGCGATGACCGCGTCGACTTCCAGGTCGCCGGCCTGCACCCCGCCCTTGAGCTTGAAGTCCTGGAAGCCGTAGCGGGCCTGCGCGGCCTCGGCCAAACGGACCACGGCCTCCGGGGTCATGACCTCTTCCCGGCGCACCCGTTCCCAGTCGTCGGCGCCGTGGGGTTCGCGCAGGTACGGCAGGTCGGTGGCGTCCGGGTTGCCCACGTAGAAGAGGTAGCCGAGCATCGGCACCGCGTCGCGCTGCTGGCCGTCGCCGAGCAGTTCGGCCACGGGAACACCGAGGAACTGGCCGTGCAAATCCAGCAAAGCGGATTCGATGGCGGTCACGGCGTGGACGGTGGTGCGCAGGTCGAAGGTCTGCAGCCCGCGGCCGCCGGCGTCGCGGTCGGCGAAGGCCGCGGCGATTTCCCGCAGCAGGCTGCGGAAGCGGGCCACCGGCCGGCCGGTGATCAGGGCGCCGGCGTCTTCGATGGTGGTGCGGATTTTCTCGCCGCCGGGGACCTCGCCCAGGCCGGTGCGGCCGTCGGAGTCGGTCACGATGACCACGTTGCGGGTGAAGAACGGCCCGTGCGCGCCGGAGAGGTTCAGCAGCATCGAGTCGTGTCCGGCGACCGGGACCACCTCGACGGCGGCGATGGTGGGTTGGTTGCTCATGCGTTATTCTCCTGCGAGTTCCATGGTGCCGTCGATGCGGCGGTTCAGCTTCCAGGGGTTGGACTGCTGCACCGGTGCCGGCAGCAGGGCTTCGGGGATGTTCTGGTAGGCCACCGGGCGCAGGAACCGCTCGATCGCCAGGGTCCCGACCGAGGTGGTGCGGGTATCCGAGGTGGCCGGGAAGGGTCCGCCGTGGACCATCGCGTGCCCGACCTCGACGCCGGTCGGCCAGCCGTTGGCCAGGATGCGGCCTGCCTTGCGCTCCAGGACAGGCAGCAGCGGGGCCACCGTGGCGTGGTCCTCGTCCCGCATGTGCAGAGTGGCGGTCAGCTGCCCTTCGAGCCGCTTGGCGGCGGTGACCAGGTCCTCGGCGGAGGTGTAGCGGACCAGCAGCGAAGCGGCGCCGAAAATTTCCTCGTGCAGCACGTCATTGGTCAGGAAGGTGCGGACATCGGTGCCGAAGACCGCCGGCGCGGGGGCGTTCTGCGTGGCGCCTTCCTGGCCGCGGGCCACCAGGTCCACCCCGTCCTGCCGGCCGAGGGAGTCGACGCCGGCGGTCCAGGAGTCGGCGATGCCGCGGGTCAGCATGGTCTGGCCGGCGGCCGGAGCCAGGGCGCGGCTCACGGCCGCCGCGAACGCGTCCCCGGCCTCCCCGGCGGGCACGAAGGCAAGCCCGGGAGCGGTGCACAGCTGGCCGCTGGAACCGGTGACCGAGCCGACGTAGGCCGCGGCCAGCGCGTCCAGGTCGCCCTTGAGCGCGCCGTCGAAGAAGAACACCGGATTGATCGAGCTCATCTCCGCGTAGACGGGGATCGGTTCCGGCCGTGCCGCGGCGGTCGCCACCAGAGCGGTGCCGCCGGAGCGGGACCCGGTGAACCCGACCGCCTTGATGACCGGATCGGCGACCAGGGCCTGCCCGATCTTGGCGCCGGGGCCGTAGACCAGGGAGAACACGCCCGGATGCAGGCCGGCCTCGGCCACGGCGTCGGCAATGGCGTGGCCGACGATTTCGCTGGTGCCGGGGTGGGCGTTGTGGGCCTTGAACACCACCGGGCAGCCCGCGGCCAGCGCGGAGGCGGTGTCGCCGCCGGCGGTGGAAAAGGCCAACGGAAAGTTGCTGGCACCGAACACGGCGACCGGGCCCAGCGGGACCTTGCGCTGGCGGATGTCGGCCCGGGGCATCGGCCGGCGGTCCGGCTGGGCCGGATCAATGCGCACGCCGCGGTGGTCGCCCTGGCGCACTACCGCGGCGAACAGGCGCAGCTGGCCGGTGGTGCGGCCGCGTTCCCCGTTCAGCCGCGCGGCGGGGAGGCCGGTTTCGGCCATCGCGCGTTCGACCAGCTCTTCACCGACGGCTTCGATGTTGTCGGCGATCTTCTCCAGGAAGGCGGCATGCGTTTCCGGATCCAGCGTGCTGAAGGAGGCGAAAGCTTCCTCGGCCGCGGCAGTGGCGGTCGCCAGCTGGGCAGCGTCGATCAGGCTGTAGGCCGGTTCGAGGACTTCGTTGGTGGCAGGGTCGAAGCCGTTGACAGTGCCGCCGGTACCGGTCACGGCTTCACCGGCGATGATCGAATGGCCTGTCAGAGTTGTCTGCGTGCTGGGCATCGGATGCTCCTTCTGGACTGGGGATGGTCTGCGGTGGCTGCTGGGCGGAAAGCGGCCGCCCCGTGCAGGGCGGCCGCTTCCCGGGCGCGGAACCTAGGCGTTCTGCCGGACGTCTGCCGGGCGGATGCCGGCGGCCTCAATCAGGGCCGACAGGTCGGCGATGTCCTTCTCGGTCAGGTCCTGCAGCGGCGGGCGGACGAAGCCTGCGTCGCGGCCGACGGCCTTCAGGCCGCCCTTGACGATGGAAACACCGTATCCCTTAACCCGGTCGCGGATGTCCAGGTAGGGGAGCACGAAGCGGTTGAGCTTCTCGGTCACGGCATCGCGGTCTTGGTTGCGGACGTCGCGGTAAAAATCCAGGGCGAACTCCGGCACGAAGTTGTACATCGCCGAGGAGTAGGTGCTCATGCCCAGCTGCAGCAGCGGCAGGGCAAAGGTCTCCGCCGTCGGCAGCCCGCCCAGGTAGAACAGCCGGTCGCCGTTCTTGGCGTAGACCTTGGTGAGGTGCTCGATGTCGCCGAGGGCGTCCTTGAAGCCGATGAAGTTCGCGTGCCGGTCGGCCAGGGCCGCCACCGTGTCCGCGGCGTAGATGGCGTTCGCCCTGTTGTAGACGATGACGCCGATGTTCGTGGCGGCGCATACGGCCGAAACGTGCGCCAGCAGGCCGGCCTGGTCGCATTCGGTCAGGTACGGCGGCAGCAGCAGCAGGCCCTCGGCTCCCGCGGCCTCCGCGTCCTTGGCGTTCTGGATGGCTTGGGCGGTGGAGCCGCCTGCCGAAGCAAGCACCGGAACCCGGCTGCCGGCTTCCTCAACGGCCATCCGGACCACGCGGGCGGACTCGGCCGGAGTCAGGCTGAAGCCTTCGCCGGTGCCGCCGGCGGCAAACAGGCCTGCGACATCGAAGCTGGACTGCCAGTCCAGGTGGTTGCGGTAGGCGGCTTCGTCGATGTTCAACTCCGCATCAAACGCCGTCACTGGGAATGACAACAGCCCGTCCTTGAGCTTGTCTGCGAGTTCATGGGGCGTGTACTGGGCCACGTGCATCTTCCTTTGCGATGGTGCCGCGGGCGGCGGGTTGAATGCGTTGGCTCCACCCTAGGAAGACAACGTGATGCCTGTCCAAGCCCTCTTTTGTATGGATTGATGCACTAAGAGTATTGACATTCGGAGGCGCGGTGGTGGTCGGCTGGCAGCTAGGAGGCTTTGGCCCACACGCTCTCCAGCATCCTGCGTAGCGCGGGGTTGTGCGAGTTCCGGTTCCAAATGGCATGCAGTTCCACCGAGTCCGGCGCGAGTTCGGGCAGATGCAAGTAGCTGACGCCATCGACTCCCAGCAGTTGTGCCGATTCGGGCACGAAGGCCACACCTCGGCCGGCCGCCACCAGCGCCACCATGGTCAGGATCTGGCTGACGGTGTGCACGACGTTGCCGTGCTCGATCGGGATTTGGCGCACCACCAGATCGTAGAAATAGCGCGCCTTGATCGGTGAATGCATGATGAGCGGCACGTCTTTGAGGTCGGCCACGGCCAGCGGACGTGCCAGTTGATCCAGCGGGTGCCCGCTGGGAACTGCGAGCATCAGGTTTTCCGACAGCATCAGGTGCGATTCGAAGAGGTCTGTGTCAAAGGGCGGGCGGGCCAGCCCCAGGTCAAGGTCGCCGTCCATAATGGCCTGGACCTGCTCCCCGGTCACCAGTTCCTCGAGTTCGACGTCGACATCGGGCAGTTCCAGTGCAATCTCGGCGAGCAGGGGTCCGAGTACGCTGAAGGCGGTGGCGGCAGTGAAGCCGATCCGGATCTCACCCGCCCGGCCGGCGGCGATGCGGCGTGCCGTTCGGGGCGCCCGGTCTGCCGACACCACCAGCTTCCGCGCCTCGGAGAGAAAGGCGTGTCCGGCGGCGGTCAATGCCACCTTGCGGTTGTCCCGCTCCAAGAGTTCGACGCCGATGCTGCGCTCCAGTTTCTGGATCTGCCTGCTGAGCGGGGGCTGGGTCATGCTCAGCCGTTCGGCGGCGCGGCCGAAATGCAACTCTTCGGCGACAGCGATGAAACTTCGGGCCTGATCCAGGGTGAACATGATGCCTTTCAAGTATCATTCAATGCACTAATGGGCTTGGACATGCATCGTAGTCTCTTTCTAAGCTCGATGTCCGAGCCACTAGTGACCTGTCTCATATGAGTCGGGTCACGGCCGAGACCCGTTCGAACATCGCTGTTCATCGAGCAAGGAGCCCGAAGTGAAAGCACTCTCCATCCGCCGGACCGTTCTAGGTCTGACCGCTGCCTCTGCTGCGCTGGCGTTGACCGCTTGCGGCGGCAACGTTGGGGGCGGCACTGCCGCCGAGGGGGACACCTTCCCCAACGGACCCATTACCCTGACCGTCGGCCAGGCTCCGGGCGGGTCGACGGACCTGATCGCGCGCACCGCGGCCGAAGGCATGGCCGACGAGCTCGGCGTCGCTGTTCCGGTGGTGAACAAGCCCGGTGCCAACGGCGCCCTGGCAACGCAGGAAGTCGCGGCAATGGAGCCCGACGGACAGAACCTCGTCCTGCTGAATGCCTCGCTGATCACGATCACTCCGCTGGCAGTATCTGAAGACGAAGCCGTCAGCCTTGACGACCTGGATGTCATCAAGGGCCTCTCTCAGGACGACTACGTGTTGGTTGCCAGCGCCGAATCCGGTTTTGAAAACCTGGACGATATCAAGAACAGCTCCAAGAAGCTGACCTTCGGCACCACCGGCGTGGGCACCGGCTCGCAGCTGTCCCAGGCCATCCTGTTCGCCCAGGCCGAGATCAAGGGCACCGCGGTGCCGTTCGATTCGGGTTCCCCCGCGCTGACCGCTGTCATGGGCAACCAGGTCCAGCTGGCCACCATCCAGCTGGGTGAAGCCAAGCCGCAGATCGACGCCGGCAAAGTCAAGCCGATCGTTGTCTTCTCCGACGAGCGCAACACCTTCCTGCCGGACGTCCCCACCGCCATCGAAGAAGGCTACGAAGTCCCGGTCTCCCAGTACCGCGCCCTGGCTGCCCCGAAGGGACTGCCCGAGGATGTGAAGGCCAAGCTGGTCGAGTCGGTCGAGGCCGCCCAGGCCACCGACACGTACAAGGCCTTCAACGAGAAGAACATGCTGACCCCCAAGGAAATCTCCGGCGAGGAAGTCGTCCAGCAGTGGAACGACTTGGCTGCCAAGTACAAGGAGCTCACCGAGAAGTACGACATCTCGCTGGCCGGCGAGTAGCAACACCCACGTGAGGCCGTCCGGCCTCCACAGCGAATCGAGTTAAACCATGACGCCCCACCGCGAGACGCCAGCAGAAGGCACTGAGTCAGTCGACGTCGTCGACGATGACCTGACACCGGAGGAACTGGCTGCCCAATGGGAAGCCGAGGCCGCACCGCCGGCAGGACCCATTGCCAACCTCGCATCATCCCTCGTGGTGCTCGCGCTGGGCGTGGCGGGGCTCGTCATGTCGCTCGGTCTGGGGCTGGGAACGCCCTCCCAGCCCCGGCCCGGCATGTGGCCGTTCGTGGTCAGCCTGATCATCGCTGTCCTCGCGCTCGCCCAACTGGTTGTTGGGCGGCGTGGGGGCCGCGACGGGGAGAAATTCTCCAAACTGTCCTGGCTTGCGGCCATTGGGTTTGTGACCCTGCTGATCATGGTGTTGCTGATGCCGCTGATCGGCTTCGAGGTCCCTGCACTGCTCCTCTGCCTGGTCTGGATGAAGTTCCTCGGCGGTGAATCCTGGCGTGGCGCCATCATCTACTCGCTGCTGATTGTTGCCGCGTTCTACGCCATCTTCATCCTTGCCCTGGGAACGTCGATTCCCCACCTGTTCTAGCGGGTTGTGCACTCCCACGGTGTCGGCTTTGCCGCCAACGTGGGACCCTCGCGCCCCACCCTCGCCCACTGATCCAAAGGTTCTCGCATGGATTTCCTGCAACCGGTCATGGACGGCTTCGGCGTCGTCCTAGAGCCCTCCAACCTGCTGTACTGCCTGCTGGGCGTTGTTATCGGCATGCTGATCGGCGTACTGCCTGGCCTCGGTCCGGCAGCCACCATCGCCATCCTGCTGCCGCTGACCTACGGGATCGAGCCCGTCACGGCCATCATCATGTTGGCGGGCATCTTCTACGGCGCACAATACGGCGGCACTATCACCTCGGTGCTGTTGCGACTTCCGGGCGAAGCCAGCTCCGTCGTCACCGTCTTCGACGGCTACCAGCTCGCCAGGAAGGGCAAAGCCGGAACGGCGCTGGGCATCGCCGCCATCGGCTCCTTCATCGGCGGCACGGTGGCCATCATCGGTTTGACCTTCCTCGCCCCGCTGGTGGCAGGTTTCGCATTGGACTTCGGCCCGCCCGAGTACGCAGCCTTGGCCATGGTCGGCATCCTGCTGGTCGCCACGATCAGCAACGGCGCCAAAATCAAGGCATTGATCGCCGCCGCCTTCGGACTTCTGCTGGCCACCGTGGGCCGCGACATTTTCACCGGTGCCGAACGCTTCACGTTTGGCAACCTGAGTCTGGCCGACGGCATCGACTTTGTCCCGGTGGCCATGGGCTTGTTCGGCGTCGGCGAGATTCTCTACAACCTGGAAGAACGCCACCGCGCGGCCCAGGCGCCGGCAACAGTGGCAAACGTTTGGCCGTCCAAGAAGGACCTCAAGCAGTCGGCCGGGGCTATCGGGCGCGGCTCTGTGCTCGGCTTCTTCCTGGGCATCCTGCCTGGCGGCGGCGCCACGATCTCCTCGCTCGCCGCCTACGCCGTGGAGAAGAAGCGCGCCAAGAACCCGGAACGCTTCGGCAAGGGCGCCGTGGAGGGTGTTGCCGGTCCGGAGACCGCCAACAACGCCGCGGCGACAAGCTCCTTTATTCCGCTGCTGACCTTGGGCATTCCCGCCAATGCCACCATGGCGATCATCTTCGGCGCGCTGCTCATTCAGGGCGTGACCCCGGGCCCGCAGCTCATTGTCGAGAACCCGGATCTGTTCTGGGGTGTGGTCAACTCGATGTACATCGGCAACATCCTGCTGCTGATCATGTCCATCCCGCTGGTCGGCTTGTTCGTCCGCATCCTGCGGGTGCGCGCCGCCATCCTCGCTCCGATCACCGCACTGATCACCTTGCTTGGCGCCTACACCATCCGCAACTCGATGTTCGACGTGCTGCTGGTGGTCCTCTTCGGCGCCGTCGGGTACCTGATGAAAAAATTCGGATTCGAGCCTGGACCGCTGGTGTTGGCCTTCGTGCTCGGTGCGCTGCTCGAGTCCAGCCTGCGGCGTTCGCTGTTGGTGCTCGACGGAGACGTCGCCGGATTCATGGGCCGGCCGATCTCCGGCACGCTGGTAGTTCTGTTCGTGCTGGTCGCTGTCTGGCCGATGGTCAAGTCCGCCATAGAGCGCCGGAAAAACTCCCGTACCCAAGCTCGCACCGAAACCAAGGAGAACGCATGAGCATCCTCGTCGGCTATGTACCCACCCCCGTGGGAGAGGCAGCCGTGTCCGCCGCCATCGCGGAAGCCAAGCTCCGCGGTGAAGACCTGCTGATCGTCAACTCCACCCGTGAAGGGGTGCTGGTGGATAAAACCGTGGCGTCGGAGAACGACCTCCTCCGCCTTAAGTCGGCAGCCAATGAGGCGGGCGTGGCCGCAGAAGTGCTTCGCCCCACCCACCGCGACGACCTGGCCGACGAGATCCTTGAGCTCGCCAGCGAACGCGAGGTCTCGCTCATTGTCATCGGTCTGCGCCAGCGCACGCAGGTGGGCAAATTCATCATGGGTTCGCACGCTCAGCGCATCCTGTTGCAGGCAGACCGGCCGGTGTTGGCCGTCAAGGCAGCCGAGTAGCCACAGCCGGTTCACCCCCGCAACAGCGAAGCGGCAGCAGACTTTGGTCTGCTGCCGCTTCCGTATCCGGACCCAGTGACCTTACGGCGGGTGCAGTTCACGGGGTAATCAGTGCCCGGATTCGCTCTCCAACCGCAGCCGCGAATTGACCAGGTGGGTGCGCATGGCGGCAGCCGCGGCCAGTGCATCGCCGGCTTCCACTGCGGCCAGCACCGCCGCATGTTCGGACGCCACGGCCGAGAGGCGGGACGTTTCGGCTTCGGATCCGCTGGCCTCCAGCCGGTAGCGGGGCATGGCAATCATGGCCGGGCCGAGGGCCGCGATCGCATCCAGAAAGTAGGGGTTGCCGCTGGCCTCGGCGACGGTGCGGTGAAACTCGAAGTCGTGGGATAAGGCCGCGGCCGGGTTGGAACCGGAGCGAGAGAAGTCAGCGTTTGCGGCGCGCAGGGCCGCCAACTGCTGGTCGGTCCGCCGGACGGCGGCCAAGGCAGCGGCTTCGCTTTCCACGCCGGTGCGGAACTCCACCAGCGCCCTCCGGTCCTCCAGAGTCCGCACGGGCCGGAGGCCGCGGGGGCCTTCCGCTTCCGCCGGTGGCGTCAGCGCGAAACTCCCGCTGCCGCGCCGGGTATGCACAAGTCCCTCCGCCTGCAGCCGGGTGATGGCCTCGCGCACCACTGTGCGGCTCACGCCGTGCTCTGCGATCAGCGTGTTCTCGCTGGGCAGCTTGTCGCCGGGAGCGATATCGCCGTCGACAATGCGCCGACGCAGGTCGTCAACCAAGGTGACCGTCAGGTTCGGTTTCAACAATCGCTCCCGTTTTCTCCAGGGCAGGGTGAGAGGGGAACGACGACGGTGCGCGGCCCCGTCGTCGTCATGGGATAAGGCTAGGCGCGGCCGAACTCCACGCTGTCCGTGGTCCAGGCGCGCGCCTGTTCGCTGAAGGTGAAGCCGAGGCCCGGACGGTCCGGGACGATCATCCGGCCGTCGCGGGTCTCGAGGCGCTCGTTGAACAGCGGGTCCAGCCAGTCGAAGTGCTCCACCCAGGGCTCGCGCGGGTAGGCGGCGGCCAGGTGGAGGTGGATCTCCATCGCGAAGTGCGGCGCGAGGTCCAGCCCGGCCTGGTCCGCCAGCGTGGCCAGGCGCAGGAACTGCGTGATGCCGCCGACCCGGGGAGCGTCGGGCTGGATGATGTCGCACGCGCGGGCGGCGATCAGGCGTTCGTGTTCGGCCACCGAGGCCAGCATCTCGCCGGTGGCAATCGGGGTGTCCAGGGCAGCGGCCAGCGCGGCATGGCCTTCGGCGTCGTAGGCATCCAACGGTTCCTCGATCCAGACCAGGTCGAACTGCTCCAGGCGGCGGCCCATCCGGAGGGCGGTGGCCCGGTCCCACTGCTGGTTCGCGTCCACCATCAGCGGCACGCCGTCGCCGATGTGGTCGCGGACCGCGGCGACACGGCGCAGGTCCTCGGCCGAGTCCGGCAGGCCGACCTTGATCTTGATGCCGCCAATGCCGTCGGCAAGGGAACGGCTCGCCCGGTCCTTGACCTCGTCGATGGAGGCGTTGAGGAAACCACCGGAGGTGTTGTAGGTCCGGACCGAGTCCCGATGCGCACCGAGGAACTTGGCCAGCGGGAGCCCTGCCCGCTTGGACTTGAGGTCGTAGAGCGCAATGTCCAGCGCGGCCAGGGCCTGGGTGGCGACGCCGGACCGGCCCACCGACGCGCCTGCCCAGAGCAGCTTGTTGTAGAGCTTGGCGATGTCGTTGGGGTCCTCGCCGAGCATCGCCTCGGCGACTTCCGTCGCGTGGGCGTATTGCGCCGGGCCGCCGGCCCGTTTCGAATAGCTGAAGCCCAGGCCCTCGTGTCCCTGCACGGTGGTGATTTCGGCAAAGAGGAAGACGACTTCCGTCATGGGCTTCTGGCGCCCGGTAAAGACCTTGGCGTCAGAGATGGGCGTGGCCAGCGGCAGCGTGGCAGTGGAGAGCTTGACGTGCCGGATGGCATCGGCGGTGTAGGGCATGGCGGTCCTTACGCGGGGATGGCTACTAAGACTGATTGTACAAGTCAGACACTTGTCATACAAGTATTGCTCCATAGCGACGCTTGCCAGAGCCAACCCCGGTTTTACCCCGCGTCGACCTGCGGATGTCCCGGCGCCGGGCCGGGCACGGGGTTAGCCGATCGGGGTTACCAACGAGCCGTCGCGCAGGTAGCTGCGCAGGTTCTCCAATGTCAATGCGGCCATGTCGGCGCGGGTCTCACGGGTGCCGCTGCCGATGTGCGGTAACAGGACCACGTTCTCCAGCTCCATCAGTTCGGCCGGCACATGCGGTTCGTCGGCAAAGACGTCCAGCCCTGCGCCCGCCAGGCGTCCTCCGGCCAAGGCGGAGACCAGGGCATGTTCGTCCACAATTGTGCCGCGGGCGATGTTGATCAGGTAGCCTCCCGCGCCGAGCTTGGCCAGCACCCCGGCGTCGACCAGGTTCACCGTCTCCGGTCCTCCGGCAGCCGCGATGACGAGCACCTCGACGGCCTCGGCCAGTTCGGCGGGGGAGGAGTGGAACGCGTAGCCCGAGTCTTCGACGGCGCGGCGGCTGTGGTAGTGGATCTCGCAGTTAAACGCTTCCAGCCGCTTGGCGATGGCCTGGCCGATCCGGCCCAGGCCGAGGATGCCGACCTTTCTGCCGGAGGCCCGCGTGGTCAGTGGGTAGGACGTGGTCGAGGCCCATCCGCCGAGGCGGACGAACCGGTCGGCGGCGCTGGTTCGGCGCAGTACATCCAGATAGAGGGCCAGCGCGGTGTCGGCCACGCAATCGGTGAGCACATCCGGGGTGTTGCTGACGTGGATGCCGCGTTCGTTTGCCTGCTCGACGTCGGTGGCGTCGTAGCCGGCGCCGAAGTTTACGATGGCTTCGAGGTTCGACAGCCGGCGCATCAGGTCGGAGCCGACACCATGGCGGCCGGAGCACACCGCCACGCGGATGCCGGGGGCGTGCCGCAGCAGGAATTCGCCGCGTTCCGGGCCGTCCGGGAGCAACAGTGCGTCGAACTCATCCGCCAAGGCGGCGGTGACAACGGGGTTCACCGGTCCAACCTGAAGGACCTGCCGGCCGTCGGAGGGTGTGGAAGCAGCGGCGCGCACGGCCGTACGGGTGGTCATGCCAGAAGAGTAAGGACCTTCGCGGAGGCGCGTCCAACACGGATACTGCATGGACCGATACCCGGCGGGACACGTTCCATCCGTCCCGCGGAACCGCTGGCCGTTTTCGCGGGCGGGCCTTTAGGGAACAAGGGGCCCCGTCGCCTGCTTCACCGGCCCGGTGTCCGGCTGGGCCGTATGAGCGGCGGCCCGGCGCGATGCCGTCCGGAACCACGCCAGGGGGCCAAGGATGGGCACCGCGAGCACCAGCAGGGACCAGCCGGCTTTCGCCGACCGCTGCCGTTTGCTCCGCCCGATGCTGACCAGCGCTCCGACCGCCAGGAAGAGGGCAAATGGACCGGCACAGACGGCAGCCGATATCCACGTGACCGAGTCGAACAGCATAGGATCCCCCTTCCTTGGCCGTGCCCGGCGCCGGCCATAACAAAGGCCGCAACAATCACGAGTCTAGAAGCGCACCGGCGCCGCGGCTATCCGCCGGGAGGATGAGTTCGGGCGGTTCCACTCCTCCCCCGGTAGCAGGGGCCGCCTCAGCCCTCCGTGCGGAACCTGGCCAGCATCTTGTGCAACGTGTTGAGGTTCCTGGTGGTCGTCACCGGCTTGTACATCGTTTTGGCCATTTGCTTGGACAGTTTGGACTCCAAAGTGTTGCCTTTGGGCACCTCCCAGTACAGGACGTCGCCCCCCGGA
This sequence comes from Arthrobacter sp. MDT2-34-1, assembly GCF_059091365.1. Taxonomy (NCBI): domain Bacteria; kingdom Bacillati; phylum Actinomycetota; class Actinomycetes; order Micrococcales; family Micrococcaceae; genus Arthrobacter; species Arthrobacter sp. MDT2-34-1. Next base: position 1,798,987 of record NZ_JBNHGO010000001.1, on the reverse strand, counting down.
GACGCCCGTTCTTCGGGCGAAAGTTCCGGGCAGTCCTCGAGCAGTTGTTCCACAACATCCTCACCCGTGGTGAGCACCGCGTAAGCGTGCCGGGGAACGCCGTCGTCGGCCGGGGTGAACGGGTAGCCCTCGACGATGGCGGCCAGCTCGCTGGGAGTCTTGACGATAACCCAGGCGTCGTAGCCGAAAGCCGCCCGCAAGCTCGCTTCGACTCTTTGCTTGACCACGCCGGGGTCTTGGGTCTCCGCGCGCAGCACGACGTTGCCCGAGGCGAGGACGGTCTCCACCTGCCCGAAACCGGCTTCGGTGAGGACCCGCTGCAAGTCCTTCATGGCAATCCGGACGCCTCCAACGTTGATGCCGCGCAAAAAGACGCCATAAGTCCGTAAGGAACCGGATTCGCCGTATTTATTTTTCATGGTGCTCCGCGGTCGGATGGACAGGAAATCATTGTATGCACCGGCCGTGATCGCTTCACGGTCTACCCATTGAGGGACTAGGCGAAGCAAGGTACGCGATTTCGCATATGTATCACCAGGGAGGCGCAAAATCGAGGAAATAGGCCGTCGTAGGACTAAACCATTCACCAAAATTTCGTGTTGCTCATGCTTGTTAAACGGGGGATCCATTCCCTTGTCTAAGCACGTCACCCCTCCTAGGCTGAATGTAACGGAACGGCTTTCTGAAGGACGCCGGATCCAAGTGTGGGGAACTGCGGTTGGCGGCGGCTGAGGGCGCGGCTTCATGGGGACACGGGCGGATGGATACCGCCCGCCTAGGGGGAATCAGAGCATGACTCTGGAGACAGTATAAAGAAGCGGTGGGGGACGTTCCTTGCTGGACGTACCTGAGGGGATTCATGGCTTATGTACTGAGTGTCGATGTCGGCACAAGTTTCACGGCAGCAGCGACAGCGCGATACGGGAGCGGAGACCGAAAGCCTCAGCAGCCGCAGGCTGTCCACTTGGGTTCACGTGCGGCGGCCGTGCCGTCGGTGATCTATGTAGGCGAAGACGGCGCAGTTCTGGTCGGAGAGGCAGCCGAACGGCGGGGCACGACGTCCCCTGACCGGGTGGTTCGAGAATTCAAGCGGCGGATCGGCGACTCGGTGCCGATGATGGTCGGAGACCTGTTTGTCGCACCTGAGGACATTTTCGCCGCCGTGGTCCGGTGGGTCGTAGACCGCGCCCAGGAACGTGAAGGCGAAGCTCCGGAAGCGGTAGTGGTGTCGCATCCGGCCAGCTGGGGTGACTACAAGACCGGACTGATCCGTGACGCCTTGGCCGGCGTCGGGCTCGCCGACGTCATGTTGTTGAGCGAGCCGGAAGCAGCCGCGCTCCATTACGCCTCCCAGAACCGCGTGGGCACGGGGAGCCTGGTCGCCGTCTATGACTTCGGCGGCGGTACCTTCGACGCGGCAGTCCTGCACAAGGGTGACGCAGCCTCATTCACGCTGCTGGGCAAACCGGAAGGTTTGGAGCGGGTGGGTGGAGCTGATGTCGACGACGTCGTCTTCGCGCACGTCGTCGCCAGCCTGGACGGCGGGCTGAGCGCGGTGGACCCCACCTCCACGCAAGCACGCGTGGCGCTGGACCGTATCCGGCGGGAATGCGTGGAAGCCAAAGAAGCGCTTTCGGCCGATTCCGAGGCAACAATCCCTGTGTTGCTGCCGGAGCTGCAGACAGGCGTCCGCCTAGTGCGGTCCGAATTTGAGGGCATGATCGAGGAGCTGGTGCGGGACACGCTCCACTCCCTGCGCCGGGCTCTCGACACAGCGCAAGTGGCTGCCGAGGACCTCACCGCCGTCCTCTTGACCGGCGGCTCGTCCCGCATCCCCTTGGTTGCCCAATTGCTGTCCGCCGAACTGAAGCGTCCCCTCGCCGTGGATGCGGACCCGAAGGCCGCCATCAGCCTGGGGGCAGCGTACTTCGCGGCCCGAAACAGGCTCGCGGTGCCATCCGAATACGCTGCCGATCCGGAGCCCCGGCCGGTGCCGGAAGCCGTCGCAGTCGAAGGCCGCGCCTTACCGCAACCACACGTCCACGCCCACGCCGCGTCCGCGGTGGAAGGCGCCGGCACCGCACGGAAACCCGTGCTGGCCATGCGCGCCGCTGCCGTAACAGTGGCGGTCGCCGCCCTCACGGCGTTGACGGCAACCGCCGCCCAAAGCCCTCACGAATTCGGCCTGTTCGGTTCCCAACCGGGCGTCGCCCAAGGCAGCGCCGGGGAGCGGAACGGCTACGTACCCGGGGGAGCTCCGGAGGAAAGCGAAGGGGCCGGGCCGGCCAATTCCGTGATGGCGGCTGAACCGGCGCAGCCGGGCATGAGTCCCGTGGTTTTCTGGGAGAACTCAGCTGCAACGTCCTCCGGCGCAGCGGCTCCGAGCACGGAAGGCTCACCGGGCTATGGCGGCACCGCGGGCTTCGCTCAGGACCAGGTGACCTACGCGCAGGACCGGGCGACGACGACGACGCCGAACGGCCAATCGTCGACTCGCCCGGGGGGCGTGTCTACGCCGGCCGGCGATTCCGGGCAGGGCCCGGGATCGAAGCCGGACAACGGCATCAACACTCCTGCCCCGGGACCCACGGGAACCCCCGAGCCGCCCGCGGCTCCCCAGCCAGGCACCACTCCCCAACCTCCCGCCCCCGAGCCGGAACCGAGTGTTCCGGCTGTGCCGACAACGACACCGGAACCGGATCCGGTGCTGCCGCCTCCGGCCACCGACCCCGCGCCGCCTCCGGCCCCCGACCCTGCGCCGGAACCTGTTCCGGAGCCCGCGCCGGAGCCCTCATCAACACCGTCAGAGACGGTGGTTGTCGATCCTCCGCCGACCGCGCCAGCCTGGGTGGACCCGACGCAGCCGCCGGCACCGTCGGGTGACCCCACCGATGCGCCTGCTCCGGGGCCGGCATGACAGGTGCGACACCGGCGCAGCCGGCGGCACGCCGTTTGGTGAACCGGGATGCCGCGCAACTGCTGACGGAAGCCGCGACGGAATCCGAGTCGCGTTTACTGGCTACCGTGTCCGGTCCGGGAGGATCGGGCAAGAGCCTGCTGCTAGAAAACTTGGCGGCGGCCTATGAGGAAGCAGGAGTCCCCGTCAGCTCGGGCAGGCCCGCACTGGGGGAAGACCCTGTGGACGAAGGCACCACGGTACTGATCGACGACGCCCACCAGTTGGACGACGCCGAACTGGAGCGCGTCCATCGATTGGCCGAAGGGCAGAACGTGAACCTCGTGGTCGCGTATCGGACGTGGCCGCAGTTGCCCGCCCTGCAGCGGCTGACGGCGGTGATGGAGGCGCATCGGCGGCCGGTGTTGTTGGGCCCCTGGACCCGTAACGATATTGCCCGGCACGCAGCAGCTGTCCGCTCTGACCGGCTTCCTGCTCCCGTCCTTGATCAGGTCTTCCGGCTGACCGGGGGCCTGCCTTGGCTGGTCCAGCATGTGTTGGAAGCGATCGACGATGCCCGCCCAATACCGTCAGATCCGGTGAAGTTCGGCGGGTTGGTCAACCATGTGGGCCACGAGCTCGACCGGCTGGAACCCAACCTTCGGGAGCTGCTGCTGGCCCTGGCCATCGGTTTCGATCCAGCCGGGCCGCTGCCTTCCGGACTGCCGGAGCTGCCCGGCGGAATCGGGCCGCTGATGTCGCAGGCCACGGCCGCAGGGTTGGTGTTGCCCGAGGGAAACCTTGCTCCGCTCATGCGCAACGTCCTGGTTCATGTCACCCCGCAGCACCACGTCCGGGCCTTCCAGCGGGCCCTGGCCGACTGTTTAGCCAACAACACCGCATCGGCGCCCGTGGACGTGGCCCGCGGACTGGTTCGGGGCGGACTCCAGGATCCACGCGTGGCCCGCGTCCTTGAAGACGCCGGCGACGGCGCCCTGGCTTCCGAGCCCCGGGTGGCCGCGACACTGTACGGTGAAGCGGCGGCAGCCGGCGCCGACGAAGCGGCAACGGCGGCGCGCCGGGCCCAGGCGGCACTGGCCTCCGGAGACCTCGAAGCAGCCGGCCGCATCCTTGACCGTCTCCTGGCCCGGCCGGAGGCACCGGACAGGCTCCGTGGAGCGGACGTGGCGGCGTCGCTGTGGGCGCAGCGGGGCATGCTGGCGCGCAGCGCCCAGGTCTACCGGTGGCTAGGATCACCCGCCATAGAGGCGTCCCGGGCGCAGGCCGCCGTCGTCATGATCGGTACGGGTGACCCCGACGGGGCTCGAAGCCTGCTTGCCGGCAACCAAGCCGACAACTCGCCAACCCTGACGAACGTAGCCGTCTCGTTGATGGGACAAGGCATCGCCGCGTCCACCGGCGAGCACACCGAGCAGGCGCTGCCGGCTCTGGTACGCGCTTCCGACATGCTCACGGCCTCCGGCGCCGCCATTCCGCTGCCGGACAGCCCGGCAGCCCTCGCGGCCTTGGTGGCCCTGCACAGCGGTGAGCTCCCCGTAGCGGCAGCCGTCCTCGACGACGCACTGCGCGGACGCCAGGGAGGCCCGGCGGCCCGGTTGAGGCTGCTGCTCCTGCGGGCCTGGGTCTCCATGCTGCAGGACCACCCGGACAGCGCCGGGGCTGCCATCGCAGAGGCGACCGCCAACGGAATCCGTCCCACCCCGCGCGACGAATTGTTGCTGGACGCCCTGCAGGTCGGGCTGGCGCGGCGAACCGATGACACCGCTGCCTTGGTGCGCGCCTGGGACCGGGCGCGGGGCCGGCTGCTGCACGTCGCCGTGGATCTTTACAGCCTTTTGCCGCTGGGCGAACTGGCAGTAGCCGCTGCCCGCCTGCGTGATTCCGCGAGGCTGCAGCCGCATTTGACGGAGGCGTGGGCGCTGCTGGGGAGACTGGGCGAACCGGCGCTGTGGTCTACCTCGCTGCATTGGTACGCGGTCCAGGCGGCCCTGTTGGCGGACAGCCCCAGCGAGCTCGCCCCGCATGCCTCGGCGCTGGTGCGGGCCTCGGGGACGTACCGACTGGCGGGCGTGCTCGCGGCGGCCGGCAGGGCGTGGGTGACGGTGCTGGCCGGCAGGATCGATCCGAAGCTGGTGGAGGAGTCCGCCCGCGCGCTCGCATCCGTAGGCCTCACCTGGGACGGGGCGCGCCTCGCCGGGCACGCGGCAGCGCACGCGGACGAGCGCAAGGATATGAGCCGCCTCCTGGCTTGCGCCAGGGACCTTCATCCCGGCACGCGCGGGACTATGGACGCGCCGACAGAGGTCACTGGCGCCGAGCACGCCGGGCAGGCAGCGGTCCCCGCCGGAGCAGCACAGGGACAAGAAAGCGCCGTCTTGAGCGAGCGGGAGCGCGAAGTCGCCCGGTTGGTACTGGAGGGCAAGACGTACCGGGAGATCGGGGCCGCGATTTTCATTTCGCCGCGTACCGCCGAGCACCACATAGCGCGTATTCGACGGCGGCTAGGGGCTTCGAACCGCGCCGAACTCCTGACGCAGTTGCGGCTTGCGCTCGGCGAAGACAGTTCCCCGCAGTAAGTTCGCGGACTTCCGGGCCTGGGGCCCCTCCCTACCTAGTCCCCGTCCACCGCGATCCCCCTGGAGGGGGCGGGCGGCGGGGGAGGAAGCCCCGATGCGGGCGACAGCAGCCCGGCCGTAGCTTTGAACCAAGCCAAGCAACTCAGCTCGGCGGGCCACCATCCATAATTTTGGCCAGATCCAGTAGGAATAAGAATGGGGATTCACATAATGCCTACGCTCGCAAGCTCTCTTCTCGAATTCATCATGAATCTGCTCCGTGATCCGCGCGCAGCCGCCGAATTCCAGGCAGACCCGGAGGCCGCCCTCGCCGAGGCCGGCTTGGGCGACGTGTGCTCCGATGATGTGGACGCCATCATGCCGGTCATCCTCGACTACGCTCCCGTGGATGCCAGCTCGTCCTTCGACCGCGAGTACAACACCGGCGGCAACCACTCCGGCGGCGACACCGGCGACTGGTCCAGCGACAACTCCGGCAACAATGGCGGTGGCTGGGGCGGCGGCCACGGTGGCGGCGGCCACGGTGGCGGCGGCCACGGCGGAGGCGGCCACGGGGGTGGCGGCCATGACGACGATGACCACGGTCACGGCGGCGGCAGGGGCAACGATCATGATGACCACGCCCACGCTGTGCAGCAACTGACGCACATCGTGAACAACTACTCGTACACCTCTACGATCGACGATCGGGACACCATCACGGATCAGTCCGTCAACCAGAACATCTGGGCCGACGGCGACGTGAATCAGTGGTTCGACAACGACGCCGTTATCGCCTCGGGCGACGACTCTGTTGCGGCTGGCAGGGACGCCACCGTGGATAACTCGACGGATAACTCCAACGACTACTCGAAGGATTACTCGACCGACAACTCCACCACCGTGACAACCGGTGACATTGAGGGCGATGTGACCGTCGGGGATACCGACATCTCCGTCGAGGACTCCTTCAACGTCGAGGATTCCTACAATGAGGATTCCTACAACGAGGACTCTTACAACGAGGACTCCTACAACACGGATGTCGACCTGGACGTCGAGGTGGAAGACTCCTTCAACGACAACTCCGACCATTCGAAGGATTACTCGACCGACAACTCCACCAACGTGGAGACCGAGGACTCGTACAACGGCAATACCACCGGGATCGAGGTCGAGGACTCGTTCAACGAGGACAATTCCACCACCGATATCAACGTGGAGGATTCCTTCAACGAGGTCGAGGTCGAGGATTCGTTCAACGAGGTCGAGGTCGAGGATTCGTTCAACGACAGCTCCACGAACACGGACGTGCAGGTGGACGACATCAACGCCGAGTTCACCGACAACTCCGTCAACGACTCCGTCATCGTCGCGGACAACGAAGTGGACATCGAAGACAGCGTTGTTGCCGAAGAGGTCGACTTCTAACCGACCCGATAACTGAATCACGACAGATCAGCTGTCCAGCAGGAGGCCGGGGGACCTCCTGCTGGACAGTGTCACGGTCCGGCCGCGGGGCCGGAAGTCAAAAGGGGATACGGTGGTCGAGCTCGTCAAGCTGGTGGATCAGGGCCAGGAATTGGCCAAGAAGGGTGAGCGCGCAGACTTGCAGCGGCGCCTGGAACAGACCCGCAAGCGATTGCAGGATCCGGCCACCCGGGTGATCGTCGTCGGTGAATTCAAGCAGGGCAAAAGCCAGCTCATCAACGCCCTGGTAAATGCGCCGGTTTGTCCCATCGACGACGACGTCGCCACCTCGGTGCCGACAGTGGTCAAGCACGGGGAGCCTGCCTCAGCCGTGATCCTGGTTCCGAAGGAACGCGCCGACTCCAGCGACGGGGACGTTGAACTGGAGCGTCGCCCGGTCGCCTTGGACGAGCTCGCCGAGCACGTCTCGGAACGGGGGAATCCGGGTAACGAGCGCCGGCTGGCAGCTGCGGAAGTCTCCCTGCCCCGGAAGGTTCTGCACGGCGGACTCGCCCTGGTGGACTCGCCGGGGGTCGGGGGACTGGACTCGGCCCATACCCTCACCACGCTGACGGCATTGCCGACGGCGGACGCCGTGCTGTTGGTCTCGGACGCATCCCAGGAGTTCACCGAACCGGAGATCCGGTTCCTGCGGCAGGCGCAACGGATTTGCCCCAATGTGGCCGGCGTCCTGTCCAAGACGGATTTGTACCCGCAATGGCGCCGCGTGGCCGAACTGGACAGGGGCCATTTGAAGCGGATCGGGGCAGACGTGCCGCTGATTCCGATCTCCTCGGAACTTCGCCTCCGGGCGGCCGAAATGCGTGACAGCGAACTGAACGCCGAATCGGGATTTCCGGAGCTGGTGGCCTACCTCCGGCAGAAGATCCTGGGCCAGACCGAGCGGCTCCAGCGGCGGTCCGTGGCGCAGGACCTGATTTCCGCCATGGACCATCTGCGGCTGTCGCTGAAGTCCGAACTGAGCGCGCTGGAGAATCCGGACGGCACCCCGGAGATGCTGGCCGAGCTGGAAACGGCCAAGGAACGCGCCGACGAGCTCCGCCGTCGTTCTTCCCGCTGGCAGGTCACGCTCAATGACGGCATGAGCGATCTCATCGCCGATATGGAATACGACTTGCGAGACCGGCTGCGCAGCATTTTGCGGGACGCCGAGCAGTCCATTGATGCCGGGGATCCCGGTCCGCAGTGGGAACAGTTTGTGCACTGGCTGGAACAGCGTGTGGCCGCGGCCGTCTCCGACACCTTCGTGTGGACGAACGAACGGTCGTTGTGGCTGGCGGAAAAGGTCGCCGAGCACTTCAACCAGGACGACGTGACCCTGCCGTTGCTGCAGGTCGATTCCACTGAGAACGTGCTCGACCCGGTCGAGGAAATCCCGGATCTGGATGCAGGACGCCTTGGAACGGTCCAGAAAATACTGATTGGCATGCGCGGTTCGTACGGCGGTGTGTTGATGTTCGGCCTCCTCACCGGGATCGCGGGTATGGCGCTGATCAACCCGATCTCGGTCGGCGCCGGCCTGCTGCTGGGAGGCAAGGCCTACCGCGAAGACAAGGAAGCCCGGTTGAAGCGCCGCCAATCGGAGGCCAAGGCCCTGGTCCGGAAACAAGTCGATGAGGTCGTGTTCCAGGTGGGCAAGCAGCTCAAGGACCGGCTCAGGATCGTCCAGAGGGCCACCCGCGACCACTTCACCGAACTGGCCGAAGAGCACCATCGCTCGCTGGCGGATTCGGTACTGGCGGCACAGAAGGCGGCAAGCCGGTTCCACCAGGAACGCGACCTGCGGATCAAGGAGCTTAAGGCGTCCCTCGCGCTCGTGGAGTCGCTGCGCAAGCAGGCGTTGGCGCTGGACGCTGCACCGCAAGTGGCTGGACAGGCATGAATACCGCGGCAGCCGGAGCGGATGTCGAAGCGGCGCGCGGGCTGGTCCAGGAAGCGATTGCAGCCTACCGCGACGAACCGGCCGTGCGTCAGGTGTTGGAGGAGTATGCCCGCCGGCTCGACGAGCCGCTGCGGATCGCCATTGCGGGCATGGTCAAAGCGGGCAAGTCAACCCTGCTCAACGCCATTATCGGCGAAGAGATTGCCCCGACCGACACGGGAGAGTGCACCCGGGTGGTCACCTGGTACCGCTTCGGCGACACTCCGCGGATTACCCTGCACCCGCGTTCTGGAGCGCCCCGGGACCTGCCGACCAAGCGCACCGACGGCCGGTTGGTGTTCGAGCTTGGCGGGGTCCAGGCAGAGGACGTCGACAGGCTCGTGGTGGACTGGCCGTCCCGAACCCTGCGGGACGTGACGTTGATCGACACGCCGGGCATTGCCTCGCTCTCCCGGGACGTGTCGGCCCGCTCCACCGATTTCCTGACGCCGGCCGACGCGCCCTCGGAGGCCGACGCGATCATCTACCTGCTGCGGCACCTGCACGCGTCCGACCTGGGTTTCTTGGAGTCCTTCCGTGATACCGCGGCCGGCCAGAGCGGTACCGTCAACGCACTGGCGGTATTGTCCCGTGCGGACGAGGTTGGGTCCGGCCGGATCGACGCCATGCTCTCCGCCCGGGACATCGCTGCGCGGTACCGCCGTGACGGGGCGTTGCGTTCACTGGCCCTCGGGGTAGTGCCGATCGCCGGCCTGCTGGCCCAGTCGGCGCGCAGCCTGCGGCAGGCGGAATACGCCGTCCTCGCCGAGCTCGCTTCCTTGGACAGGCGGGAACGGGAGCTGCTCCTGCTGTCCGCCGACCGCTTCGTCCGTCCGGGAGGTCCGCTGTCCGCCACGCCGGAAGCGCGGGCCAAGTTGCTGGACAGGTTCGGGCTCTTCGGGCTCCGGCTGGCAGCCGCGCTGCTCCGTGGAGGCATCTCGGAGCCGACCGCGCTGGCCCACGAACTGGCCCGCCGCAGCGGGCTGGACGAATTGCTGGCTGTGATGACCGGGCAGTTCCAAGCCCGGGCCGGACAGTTGAAAGCCCGGACGGCCCTGGTCGGCGTCGAAAAGCTGCTGAACGACCACCCCCGCCCGGGCGCCGCGGGAGTCGCGGCCGGCTTGGAACGGCTGCTCGCCAGCGCCCACGCCTTCCGTGAACTGCGTCTGCTGGCGGCCGCCCGCACCACCGGGCTGCCGCTGGAGCCGGAGTTGGCCGCCGAAGCTGAACGGATGATCGGCGGCGAAGGCGTCTCGGCGCCCGAACGCCTGGGGCTTCCGCGTGACGCCCCGGGCGAGGTCCTGCGGGAGCACGCCGTGGCATGCCTGAGACGTTGGCACGCCGTGGCCGGCGACCCGCTGCGCGGCCGTGCCGTCGCCGAGGTCTGCCAGACCGTCATTCGCAGCTGCGAGGAACTGTTGGCCGGAATGCAGCCTGCTTCAGGCAGGCGGCCTGCCTCGCCGCCCCTGGTGCTCGGCACGGAACCATTGGTTGGCCCCGCTCAGGACGCTGGCGATTACCGCCGCGCCGGCTAGCACCAGCTGCAGAACCAGCATGATCCTGATGCCCAATTCCTGATCGCCGGGAGCGGCCAGGAATTCGTCGGCCAGCAGGGTCACCGCCCCGTGGACGAACAGCATGGCGAGCAGCACGAAGCGCACCTTGCCATGCCGGCGCATAAGGGCCCGCAGCAGCACGGCCTCGATCAGCATGACGAGCGCCAGCACGCCCAGGGTTCCCCAGAAAACCACGACCGCGAGCGCTTCCACGGTCTCCTTGTCGGCGCCCTGCTCCAAACCGTCGATGAGCCCGCGCAGGTGCTTGAGGATCTCCTCCTGCGCGAAATACGCGAAGATCCCCGCAATCAGTCCCGAAACAAAACTGAGGATCCACAAGGCGCGGACCCTCTTGACAGCAGGCGGCGGCACCAAAGTCCCGATGATCGGAGGCGGCGTGAGGTCGGACATCTGCGGACGCGGTGGCGCGGGACGTTCCGGTTCGCCGGACATTCCCCCGGTTCCCTGAGCTCCAGGCGCCCCCATCCCTGGTTCCTGAGACATGGAGATAATCTAGCCGCCACCCAAAGCGACCGCAATGCTCGTGCCCGGGCGTGACCGCCCTCCGGCCGCCGTGCCCACGACGACGGCGGCGTGCGGCATCTCAGCGGTCAGGGCGGGCTTCCGCCGCCGCTATCCGCCCACATGGATCCCGGGCCGGTGGGCAGGGTCAGGCTCATTCTGCCTGATGATTTCGCGCACTACGGGAGCCGTGTCTCCCTCTCCCAGGAGCAGATAGCGGAAGAGGTGGCCGAGCGGATTGCCTTCAGACCATTCGAAATAGGCATGGGGGCGAACACCCGTTGCGTCCCGCACGGCCAGGAGGATGGCGGCAATAGCATTCGGGGCCGCGGGGCTTTCCGCACGAAGCACCCGGTACCCGCCGACGTCGATGCCGCGGACGCGAAGCACCTTGGCGAAGGCCGAAGGGTCCACGATGTCGATTTCGAGGAACAGGACGTCCGCCGTCCCCGGGACCGGATTCATGTGCCGCTGCGCGTCTTCCTTGGCACTGTAATCGTCGTGGTTGCCGGGCCGGCGCTTGGCGATGATGTTCAGCGAGCCGTCGTTGTCCAAGGAATCGCTGATGAACCGCCGGGCAGTCTGGTCGAATTCGATACGTTCGGCGCGGAGTTCTATGGTGCGGGCGACGCGGGAGACGAGCGAGACGCCGACCATGCCGACGATGAACAGCCCGCAGATGCCGATGCCCTCGGGTTTTTCCAGCACGTTGGCCAGCAGTGCGTAGAGCAGCACCAAACTGAGGGCGCCGTACCCGGCAGCGGTGCGGCGTTTGTGGCGGCGCGCAGTCGTGACGGCGACAGCGACGGCCGCCGACACCATCATGGCCAGGATGCCTGTGGCGTAGGCTCCGGCCTGCGCGTTGACATCCGCCCCGAAACCCACGGTGAGCAGGATGCTGACCCCGGTGTAGACCAGGACGACGGGCCGGATCGCACTGGTCCATTCGGGGGCCATTCCGAAGCGCGGCAGGTAACGCGGGACGATGTTGATCAGCCCGGCCATCGCCGAGGCTCCCGCGAACCACAGGATCAAGACCGTTGCCGCGTCATAGATCGTGCCGAACCCCTCGCCGAGCAGTGCGTGCGCAAGATAGGAGAGGGCCCGGCCATCCGCGGGGCCGCCCGCGGCGTAGGCCTCGGGCGGGATGAGGACGGCCGTCACGAAGCTGCTGCCCATCAGGAAACCGCTCATAACAGCCGCAGCACAGGTCAGCATCTTCCGGGTATTGCGGACCCGTGAGGCGAGGCGTTGTGCGGGAGTGTGCCCCTCGGACGCCACGAGCGGCATCATGCTCACGCCGGTCTCGAATCCAGACAGGCCCAGGATCAGCAGAGGAAATGCCAGCAGCAGGGACAAGGCCAGGTTGCCGGGGCCGGGGCTGGCAACGGCCATGGCCTGCGCCCAGTCGCTGATGCGGCCGGGGTCCCGCGCGATGAGCGACAGGCCGGCCATGATGACGGCCGCATTCAGGATCACAAACGCGGTCACCAGGGGCACGGCAATGGCTACAGCCTCGCCGAATCCGATCAGGAAGATGCCCCCGAGGACCAACAGCAGCACGACGGTGACTGGAACCGGGTGGCCCTGCAAGAAGCCGGGAGAGTAGGGATTCTCGAGCAAATGCACCGTTGCGTCGGCGGCCGAGAGTGTGATGGTGATGATCCACGATGTGGCAACGAAACCGAGCAGGACGAGGATAACAACCTTCCCCTTCCAAAACGGCAGGAGCCGGTCGAGCATGGCCACCGAGCCTTCCCCGTGCGGGCTCTCCGCCGCCACGCGCCGGTAGAGCGGGAGCATTCCCAGCAAGGTGAGCCCCACAATGAGCAGCGTTGCCAGCGGCGACAGCGGTCCCGCAGCGATCAGGGCAATTCCGGGCAGGTAGGAGAGCGTGGAGAAGTAGTCAACGCCGGTCAGGCACACGACCTTCCACCAGGGATGGGGCGTCCCGCGCGCTGCGCTTTCGCGGCCCACCGGCGGAACTTTGTCCATCAACAGCCAGCGGCTAAGCGCGCGGCGAAGCGGCGGCGGGGGAGCCGGCCTCGGGACAACAGCCGGGACCGTATGTTCGAGCGACCAGCGCACCGATTTTCTCCTGTCGCCCCGGCCGGGCGGGCCCCGTTGCCCGGGGCCCTGTCGCAGGGCGCTCCCACAGTATAGATCCGTCATTGACCGGGAACGAGAGAATCTTGTGGATTCCGCATCCGGTTCCGCGCAATGGCGGGCCTGCTGATTTTCACCGTGAGTGGTCCTGGTTTCAGCGTGGCCGGGGGATTGCCGCAGTGGCCGGGTTACAGCGCATCGAGGCTCAGGGCCGTGACGAACCCGAGCGCTGCCGTGAGGCCGGTGAGGATGTGATGCTCTTCGAAGGCCTCGGGGATCATGGTGTCAGCGACCATGGCCAGGATGGCGCCCGCCGCCAGCGCGTTGATGAACGCCAAGAGCTCCTCCGGTGCGTCTTGCAGCGCAAGGTAGCCGACCAGGGCGCTGGCTCCGGAGAGCACGGCGATGGTGCCCCACACGCCAAAAACATAGCCCGCGCCCCGCCCGGCCTTCTTCATGCCGGCGCTGCTGGAGAGCCCTTCGGGGATGTTGGAAATGAACACGGCTCCCAACATTGCGGGGCTGACTGTTCCCCCGGCGACGAGGCCGAGGCCCAGCACGAGGGATTCAGGGATACCGTCCAGCAGGGCGCCGGCGGCGATCGCCAGGCCGCTGCCCGGGGTATCTCCTTCGGCGGGCTGCTGATTGCCGGACCGTTTGCGGTGCCTGGCCCCTTTTCTGGCCAGCAGGGCGTTCGTTGCCACGAAGAGACAGGCGCCGACGAGGAAACCTCCGATGGTCGCGCCGATCCCGCCGGTCGTTACCGCTTCGTCGACCAGTTCGAAGGCGAGCGCCGAAATAAGGACGCCGGCGCCGAATGCCATGACCGTCGAGACAACCTTGACGGGAATGTCCCATTTCCAAGCGACGGCACAGCCGAGCACCAGCGCGGCACCGCCCATCGCCCCTACGGAAAACGCGGTCATCCACAACGGCATGGCTGTTCCTCCCGTCCAGGCTCAGGCTAGCCGCGGGAAGGCGCAGCCGCCATGGCGGGAGAGGGATTGTTTAGCCGGATGGGAGGGATGGACGGCCGGGCGCTGGCGGTGCCGGCGAGCCGGGTCGCAGTGCTACTTGGCGGGCCGGCCCAATCCGGTGCGCGCCATGGCGTCGGCATAGGCTTCGTGCATCGCGTCCAGCCATTCCTGCTGGCGGGCAGGCGAACCCGCGAAGGCCCGGCCGCTGAGCGCCCGAACCTTGTAGGTCTTGAAGCCGCGCCGCCAGAGCAGCGGGTTCTCGGTCTTCAGCAGCAAGCCGGCGAGCCGCTGGGCTTCGGTTCCGTGTGCCACGAGCACCGAGGCCCGCGGCACCAGCGTCAGCATCTTCAGCAGCGGCTTGAGGCCGGCGTTGATCTGGTCGGGGGTGAGCTTGCCGTTGGCCTCGCCCGGGGTGAACCACGGATGCACGTTCCACGGCATCACGTATTGGGGCCGCAGGCCGAGCTGCCACTGCAGCCCGAGCATCCGCGTCGTTGCCTCCTGGTCTCCCGGCCAGATGAAACCCGTGTCCGAGGCGTGCCCGATGTTCGAGTAGAGCGAGACGATCCGGCATTCATCGGCGTCGTGTATCGGATCCACATAAGGAACCTCGGTACCCGGCTTCAGGTCCCGCAGTTCGTCGCAGAGACGGTTAATGTCGGCGACGCCAGAGTCGTACCTGCGGTCCATGAGGTCCTTGTGCTGATCGGATACTGCCGGGCTGGTCATCGGGGTGCGGGTCTCCTGGAGGGAAGGGAAGGTGAACGGTAGGAAATCGGTGCGCCGGGGAACGACGGCGGTGCCGCCGTGGGAACGGGCAGCCGCCTGCGGCGACGGGAGGCGGCTATTGAGCATAGCAACCGAAGCTGGGCGCCTCCTGCAGACCGGCGGCGGAATCCCGGGCATCGGGCGCGGCTCCTGTGACGAAGATGACCCGGCGGTTAAGCAACGGTGAAATCAACGCTGTGCCAGCCGGTGGCGCCATCCGGAGCAGGCGGTGCCGCCGCCTCGGTCTGCAGCGTTCCGTCCGCCTCCCAGGCGCGCACCCGGAGCCGGTGCGGCCCGGCCGGAACCTCGTCCTGCACCGAGTACCACTGGCGCCAGGTGTCCACGGAAGCCTCCGCCGCCAGTTGGGCGTCCACCCAGTCGCCGTCGTCCAATTGCACCTGGACTTTTGAAAGGCCCCGGTGTTGGGCCCAGGCCGTTCCCCCAAAGGCCAGGGTCCCGGCCGGCAGGCGGGCTCCGGGCCGAGGCACCTCGATTCTCGAGGCCGTCTTGATCGGACCGCGGTCCGACCAGCCGCGGGTGGTCCAGTAGGCGGCCTTGTCCGCAAACCGCGTGAGCTCCAGGTCAACCACCCACTTGGTCGCGGACACGTATCCGTACAACCCCGGCACCACCATCCGCACGGGGAAACCGTGCTGCAGCGGCAGGGGCTCCCCGTTCATCCCGACCGCGAGCAGCGCGTCCCTCCCGTCGGTGAGCACTTCCAAGGGGGTCGAAGCAGTGAAGCCGTCGACGCTGGTGGACAGGACCATGTCCGCCTCCGGCAGGGGGCGTGCACGCGCCAGCAAGTCGCGCAGCGGATACCCTAGCCAGCGGGCGTTGCCGGCCAGGTTCCCGCCCACCTGATTCGAAACGCACGTCAGCGTGGTGTAGCTCTCCACAAGGTCGGCCTTTAGCAACTCCTGGAAGTTAATGCTGAACTCTTCCTCAACCAGTCCGTGAACGCGCAGCTGCCATTGCCCCGGATCTACCGACGGGACGATGAGCGCAGTGTCGATGCGATAGAACTCCTCGTTGGGGGTTACGAAGGGAACCACCCCGTCCACCGGTGCCTGCACATCCTCCGGCAATGGCCCGGCAGGCCGCGCGGGGGCCGGCAGCCCCAATGCCTGGCGCACCTGCCGTGCGCTGTTCCGCGCCGCCGAAACTGCGCCGGCCGCGATCCCCATGACGACGGCGACACCCGCCATCGCCGCGGCGTTCGCCAGGAAGCGGCGGCGGTCCGGAACCTCCGGCATGACGGCCGCGTCGCCCACGGACAAGGGCGCGGGCCTGGGCAGGAGTCTGATCAGCCGGCGCAGGCAGAGCAGGCCAGCCGCGGTTCCCAGCGCCGTCGGAATGGCATCGGCCGGCACAGCCCCGGCGCGGGTGAGCACGCAGGCCGCCATGCCCGCCGCGAGCATCACCACCACCAGCGCGCCGGCGGTCCAGCGCCGGGCCGCGAGCAGGCCGGCCGCGGCGGCGATCAGTACCGCAACGATCGCCATCGCGATGAACAGCACGAGTTTGTCCGCCGTCCCGAAAGTCGAAATGGCGAATTCGGTCAGCCAGGTCGGGGAGAGTTCCACGACGGCGGCGCCCACCGAGCCGAAGGGGGAGGCGGCCGGGCCGAAAAAAGCTGCCGCCAGTTCAGCCGTGCCAAAGAGCGCGGCCGCGGACGCGACGCCCGCCAGCATGGCCGGCGACCGCCCGGTCAGCGTGGCCTTCGTGGCTGGCGGTGCTGCCATGCCGTGTCCTTCGCTCGATGACGGGCCGGATGTCTCCGAACGGGTGGCATCGTGCCCTGCTCCGATCATCTACCCGAAGCAGGGCGCAGGACAACCACCATGGGTGTTGGCAGGGCGGCCTCCCGCGCCGGGCGAAACAATGTTGCCTGCCGTTCACCGGCCATTAGTTGACTCTTCAACTATCAGGTGCTACGGTAGATGCATAAGCATGAAGTTCACCCGGGCTTCACATCCTAACTTCAACCAGGAGGCACTAAATGGCCGTACAGCTCACCCCCGGAACCTGGAATCTCGACCAGTCCCACACCGAGGTCGGCTTCTCCGTCCGCCACGCCGGCATCAGCAAGGTGCGCGGCCAATTCACCGACGCCGACGCCACCCTCGTGGTCGGCGACAGCCTGGCCACTTCCTCCGTCGAAGCCGTCGTGAAGACCGCCTCGTTCGACTCCAACGATGACAACCGCGACGCCCACGTCAAGGGCGAAGACTTCTTCAACGTGGAGCAGTATCCGGAGATGACCTTCAAGGCCACCAGCGTCGAAGGCACTCCGGAAGAGTTCCGGCTGGCCGGCGAGCTGACCATCAAGGACACCACCAAGCCGGTGGTCTTCGACGTCGAATTCGGCGGCATGGCGGTTGACCCGTTCGGCGCCACCCGCGCCGGCTTCTCTGCCACCACGCAGATCTCCCGCAAGGAATTCGGCATCACCTGGAACGCCGCCCTGGAAGCCGGCGGCGTGCTGGTGGGCGACAAGGTCACCATCACGGTTGACTCGGCCTTCGTGCTGCCGGCCAACTAACCCACGCGACACCCAAAGGCAGGGCCCGGATCCGTTCCGGGCCCTGCCTGCTGCGTTAACGCCCGGGCGTAACTGCGCTGCTGCGGAGCTGTCCGGGGACCCGGGACCGCGCGCGCCAAGCCGGGGGCACCGCGGCTCCCCGGGTCCCGGGCGGATACGCTGGCATCGTGAAGATCGCCATCCTCGATGACTACCAGGACGTGGCACTGGGCTGCGCCCCGTGGGAGCAACTGCCGGCGGGCATCGCCGTCGAACGCTTCACGGACCATTGTGACGACGTCGGCGCTCTCGCCGAGCGCTTGGAAGGGTCGCAGGTGGTGGTCACCATGCGCGAGCGGACGCCCATCACCGCCGAGCTGATGGACCTGCTGCCCGGCCTGGAGCTGGTGACCACTACCGGCATGCACAACGCCTCGATCGACCTGGACGCCGCGCGCGCCCGCGGGGTGACCGTGTGCGGAACGCAGAAAACGACGCAGGCTCCGGCCGAGCTGGCCTGGGCGCTGGTGATGGCTGTGGCCCGGGAGATCCCACAGAACGACAGGGACGTGCGGGCCGGGATCTGGCAGGCCCGGATGGGGCTCGACCTGGCCGGGTCCACCCTCGGGCTGCTGGGCCTGGGCAGGCTGGGGCAGCTGATGGCCCGCTACGCGCAGGCGTTCGGGATGGACGTGCTGGCGTGGAGCCCGCACCTGACCCGGGAGCGCGCGGCCGGCCACGGGGCGGAGTGGGTGTCCAAGCAGGACCTGTTCCGGCGCTCGGACATCGTCAGCGTCCACCTGAGGCTGGCGGAGTCCACCCGCGGGATTGTCGGCGCCGCCGAGCTGGACCTCCTCGGTTCCGGCGGCCGGCTGGTCAACACCTCGCGCGGACCGCTGGTGGACGAGGACGCCTTGGTGGCTGCGCTGGCGGGACGGCGGATCGCCGGCGCCGCGCTCGACGTCTACGATGTGGAGCCGCTGCGGCAGGACAGCCCGCTGCGCGGCGTGCCTAACCTGATCCTCAGCCCGCACGTCGGCTTCGTCACCGAGGAGGCCCACAGGCTGGGGTACACGCAGATGCTCGAGGACATCCTGGCCTACCTCGACGGGGCGCCCATTAACGTCCTCACCTGACCGGCGGCGGCACGCGGGAGCCCGTCGCGAGCTTCGGGGAAGTCTCCTACGAATCGCCCCTAGCTCGCCGCCATGCCGGCCGGGACAAGTTCCATGGCGTGCTCCTCCACGTAGTCCAGAGCCAGCCGCACGGCTCCGGTGGCCACAATCGCATCGCCGAACCCGGAGACCGCCACCCGCGGCGGCGTCGCGGTGAGCTTGGGGAGCTCCCGGTTGATGGTGGGCAGCAGGGCCGACGCCGAGGCGGCCACCGCACCGCCGATCACCACGAGCTCCGGGTTGAGGAAGGTGCCCAGTATCGCGACCACGCGGGCCATCCGTTGGCCGATGCGCTCCAGGATTTCCTGCGCCACCGCGTCTCCCCGGGCCGCGGCCTCGAAGACGAAACGGGCCGACACGCGCGTGGTGCCCGGCCCCACCAGTTCGCGGATTACGGTGGGCCTGCCTGAGGCCAGGGCCTCGTTGCCCCAGTAGCGGGCCAGCCGCGCGATGCCGTCCTGACTGCCCACCCCGTCCACCAGTTCCAGGGTGCCCACTTCGCCCGCGCCGCCGTTGCAGCCGTGCAGCAGCCGGCCCGATTCGATCAGGCCGGTGCCCAGCCGCTCGCCGGCCAGCATGACGGCCAAGTCGTCGACGCCCTTGCCGGCGCCGCTCCAGCGCTCCGCCAGGGCCGCCAGGTTTGCGTCGTTCTCCAGCAGCACCGGCCAGCCGTAGCGGGCAAAGACCTCGGTCTGCAGGCCAATGTCGAAGTGCTCGGAAAGTTCATGTCCGGGTGCCACGTTGCCGTGGCGATCGACGACGGTGGACACCCCGATGGCCGTCGCCAGCACCGATTCCGGCGGCAGTCCGGCCTCGGCCAGGGCGGCGGCTACTGCCCGCTTAATCGTGGAGCGACGCGAGTCCGCCGGAGCCGGCGGCTTCTCGAACCGCTCTGAGATGCGGGCCAGCACCAGGCCGTTCAGGTCCGCCACCAGCACGGTGGCGGTGGCCATGCCGACGTCCAGTCCCAGCACGCAGCCCGCCCCGGGGTTGAACTGGAACCGCCGCGCCGGCCTGCCCTTCGCCGTGCCGAGCACGCGTTCGCCGGCCACCTCGCGGGCCCAGCCCCGGGACACCAGGTCGTCGCAGACCGCGATGACCGTGGCACGCGTCAGCCCGGTCGCCTCGATCAGGTCGCTCCCGGTCACTGCGCCGTTCTCGCGCATCACCGACAGGACGGCTTTCAGGTTGGTCAGCCGCAGGACCTGCGGAGTGGTGGCGGTGGTGCTCACATCGATCCCCTTGACCTCGTCCGGCAGTATCAGGATAATAATAATGGAACATAAATTTAGAGGCTAAATAAAAGGAGTTCCCATGGCAGTACGGATTGGCATCAACGGTTTCGGGCGCATTGGCCGCAACTACTTCCGGGCGGCCATGGCGCAGGGCAAGATCGGTGCAGACCTCGAGATCGTGGCGATCAATGACCTCGGCTCGCCGGAGACGCTGGCGCATCTGCTCAAGTACGACTCCGTGGTCGGCCGGCTGGGCGCCGACGTCACGGTCGCCGACGGCGACCTGGTGGTCGACGGACGGACCATCAAGGTGCTGGCCGAACGCGACCCCGGAAACCTCCCTTGGCGCGAGCTCGGCGTAGACATCGTGATCGAGTCCACCGGGCGCTTCACCAGCTCCACGGATGCCGAGAAGCATTTGGTCGCCGGCGCCCGCAAGGTCCTCATTTCCGCTCCCGCGAAGGGTGATGTGCTCAGCGTGGTGATGGGTGTCAACGACGGCGAGTACGACGACGGCGCCCACCACCTCGTCTCCAACGCCTCCTGCACCACCAACTGCCTGGCCCCGCTGGCGAAGGTGCTGCACGAGAACTTCGGGATCGAGCAGGGCCTGATGACCACCATCCACGCCTACACCGCGGATCAGAATCTGCAGGACGGGCCGCACCGCGACCTGCGCCGGGCCCGGGCGGCCGCGATCAACATGGTTCCCACCTCGACCGGGGCCGCCAAGGCGATCGGGCAGGTGCTGCCCGAGCTCAAGGGCCGGCTGGACGGCTTCGCCATCCGCGTGCCCGTGCCCACCGGTTCCGCCACGGACCTCACCGTCACGGTCGGCCGCGAGGTGACGGTCGAGGAAGTCAACGACGCGTTCAAGGCGGCAGCCGCGGATCCGCGCCTGGCCGGCATCCTGACCTACACCGAGGATCCCATCGTCTCCTCGGACATTGTCACCGACCCGGCCTCGGCCATCTTCGACTCCGGCCTCACCAAGGTCATGGGCAACCAGGTCAAGGTCGTGGGCTGGTACGACAACGAATGGGGCTACTCCAACCGCCTGGTGGACCTGACCTCGCTGGTGGCGTCCAAGCTCTCCTGATTCCGCTCCGATCCCGCTCCCGGACACTGACTCCGGACTGACTATTCAGCAGGCGCCCTTTCCAGTCGTGAAAAGGGCGCCTGCTGATTCTTCGATGGGACTAGGGGGGTGAGAGCGCCGGCGGGACAGAACTTCCGGGGCGCTCTGATGTCCGAAGTGCTCTCTCGCCGGTATCAGGTGTACATCAGCGAGCCGGGTGTGGTGAGTTTCTCGCCGGTCTCCAGCCACGTCTTGAGGCCGGACAGGACCATCGGCCAGCCGCCGTACACCTGCTCGTTGGCCCCCTCGCGCAGCTGATCGTGCGTCACGGTGAGGCGGCAGGAGTCCTCCACCTGTTCGATCTCCCACGTCACCCGGGACGTGCCTTCGGCCGCGACGTCCTCGCCCCACAGTGCGCGCATCGTCTGGACCAGCCGGCGCGGCGGGTCGACTTCCAGGTTCTCGCCTTCGCTCAGCGGCGCATCGGCCCGCGGGTTGGTCACCGCGTACCCGGACCCCGGCGTCCAGTCCGTCTCGATCCGGTTGCCGAACTGGTACTTGCTTCTGGTCTCGCTGTCCGTGATGGCTTCCCAGAGCTGTTCCGGGGTGGTGCGGATATAGATCTCGAAGATTTTCTCCATGGGACTTTCCAATCGGGATTTGAGGTCGCTGAGGGCAGCGGCCCATGGTTGTGCATACTTGCTCACCCAGCGGTCGTGGATGAGCCGGATGGGCACCGGATTCAGGAAGTGCAGTTTCTCCCGGCCGCGGCGGCGGGTCACCACCAGGCCGGCCTCTTCCAGTTGCTTCAGGTGCTTCATGACGCCAAAGCGCGTGATGCCGAACCGCGCTTCGAGTGCGGTGAGGGTCTGCCCGTCCTCGCGGAACAGTTCGTCCAGCAGCCCGCGCCGGGTGGGATCCGCCAGGGCCTTGAACACGGCATCCATGCGCCCATAATAGGTGACTGTTTAGTCACATGTCGAGAGAGCCCGCTCAGGCATCGGGGATGAGGACCGCTTTGACCAGCGGCCGCCCGACGGCGTCGGTGCTGGCTTCGGCTGTCAGCCGCAGCGCTTCGACGGCCCGGCCCATGGGGTAGGTCGTAATGAGGCGCTCGCCCAAATCCGGACTGGTGGCAAGGAACGCCAGGGCCTGCTCGAAATCCGGCCGGGTGGAGATGAAGCTGTTCAGGACCGCAAGGTTCTTGCTGGTCCGGACCACGGGCGCAGGGGCGGTCCCGGTGGCGTACATCGCCACCATGACCAGGCGGCCCAAGGGCCGCAGTTCCTGAACGGCACGTGCCAGGTTGATACCAGCACCGGTCGCTTCAATCCACACATCGTAGGTGTTGGGTTGCTGCTCGGTCGTGCTGCCCAAGCCAAGGCCTTGGGCCAACTCAACCCGAGCCGCGTGGCCGGGACCTTCACGGCCAATCATCGTCACCTCGGCGCCGGCGTGCTGCGCCATCAGGCCGGCGAGCAGGCCGATGCTGCGGGTGGTCGAGACTGCCACGCGCTCGCCGGGCTGGATGCGGGCGACAGTAGAGACCGCGCGCCAGGCGATGGACGCGGGCTCTGCTAGAACTGCCGTGGTGTCCGGAACCGACTCCGGCACCGGCACCAGATTGCGCCACGGAACGAGAGCCCGTGAAGTGGCTTGGCCATGCTGGGTCAGCCCCAGACCGGAGCGCTCGGCGCAAAGATGTGGCTGGTCCGCCCGGCACGCCTCGCAGTCGCCGCAGCCCACGGTGGAAATGGGCACTACCCGGGTGCCCGGCGCGAGCCATTCGGGAACCAGCAGCCCGGTGCGGACCACCGTGCCGACCGACTCGTGCCCGAGCACCATGCCCAGCGGAACCGGCGCCGCTGCCGCGTCGGCACGGTAGACGATAACGTCCGAGCCGCACAGCCCGCAGAGGCTGACCCGCAGTTCCACCTCGTCCGCTGTCGGCGCCCGCAGCAGGTGGTCGATCAGCCCGACGCCCCCGTGCGTGTGGGAAATCCGCGCCAGCGCCCGAACGGTCGGTTGCCGGCCGGAAAGATTGCTGGAGACAGTTGCCACGTCTTGTTTCCTCGAACTTCTGTGGAGCCTCAAACGGCCGTGGAGTCCCAGCCCTGAGAGCCTTTGGCGGCGTCGCCGGTTAGTCCGTTTTGCGCAGCGCCGAGCCCTTGTGGACAGCCAAGTGGTCCGTCTTGTCGCTCTGGACTTCGTACTGTGGCTCATCCTCGGAGCAGCGCCTCGTGCGGCCCCGGAATTCAAAGTCCTTGGTGTGGATCTTGGTGACTCTGCCGTGGATTTCGCCGGCCTCTGAATTCCAGCGCACTCTATCCCCAACCTTGAATGAAGCAGCCATGGTCAAGTCTTAGCATTTTTAGCCGAAGGACGCTTCCCCAACCAGCAGTTGCTGCACTTCACCGCGTATGACGGCGGCGCTTCAGGTGGGCTGCGAAACCCGCCCAAGCACCGCCGTCGTTCTGCGGAGGATCAGTAACTGGCCGGGGTGCCGGCCGTGCCGTCCCCGTCGGAGGGGATGTACTTGGCCGCCAGGGCCTCGGAGCCGCGGGCCAGCAGCGCCACGTCCGCCCCGACGCCGACGAAATCGGCGCCCCACTCCATGTAGCGGCGGGCGGAGGCTTCGGCGAAGGCGTTGACCCCCACGAACTTGCCGGCCGCCTTGGCGGCCTTCAGCGCCTTCTCCACGCCGGCGACCACGTCCGGGTGCTCCTGCTGGCCAATCACGCCGATCGACGCGGCCAGGTCGGACGGGCCGATGAACACGCCGTCCACGCCGTCCACCGCGGCGATCTCCGCGGCGTTCTCCACGGCCTCGGCGGACTCGATCTGCACGATCAGCGTGAGCGTTTCCTCCGCGCGAGTGAGGTAGTCCGGGATCCGGTTCCAGCGGGCCGAGCGGGCCAGCGCGGAACCGACCCCGCGCACGCCGGCCGGCGGGTAGCGGGTGGCCGCGACGGCGGCGCGGGCCTGTTCGGCCGTGTGCACCATCGGAATGATCAGTGACTGCGCGCCCAGGTCCAGGTACTGCTTGATCAGCACGGTGTCGTTGACGGGCGGGCGGACCACGGGAATGCCGGGGTAGCCGCGCACGGCCTGCAACTGCGCCAGCACAGACTCCAGCCCGTTGGGGGAGTGCTCGGCGTCAATGAAGATCCAGTCGAAGCCGGCCCCGGCACAGAGTTCGGCCACCAGGGGCGAGCCGGAGCAGACCCAGATGCCGGCCAGCGGCCGGTCGGCGGTGGACAGGGCGTCCTTGAAGGACGGGTCGGGCTCTACTCGAAACGGCACGTGATGGTTCCCAACTGCCCGTAGTCGGCGAAGACGGTGTCCCCCTTGTGTACCCACATGGGGCGGGTGAAGGACCCGGCGAGGATGGTTTCCCCGGCCTTGAGGTGGTCGCCGTGCGGGGCAATCTTGTTGGCCAGCCAGTAGACGCCGGCGGCCGGATGGTTGAGCACGCCGGCGGCGACGCCGGTCTCCTCCACGGTCTGGTTCTTGTACAGGATGGCGGCGATCCAGCGCAGGTCCACGTCCTGCGGGCGGACCGGGTTGCCGCCGATCACCATGGCACCCATGGCGGCGTTGTCGGAGATGGTGTCAACGATGGTGCGGCCTTCCATCTCGATCCGCGAGTCCAGGATCTCGAGCGCGGGAACCACGTACTCGGTGGCGTTCAAAACGTCGAAAATGGTGGCGTTGGGGCCCTTGACGTCGCGGTTGAGCACGAAGGCCAGTTCCACTTCAATGCGCGGGTGGGTGTACTGGTCCCACTTCACCGTGCAGCCGTTCTCCAGGATCATGTCATCGAAGATGATCCCGTAGTCCGGCTCGCTGATGCCGGTGGCGTACTGCATGGCCTTGGACGTCAGGCCGATCTTCCGGCCCGCCAGCGTACGGCCGGCGGCCTCGCTGCGCTCGCGCCACAGGTTCTGCACCTTGTAGGAGTCCTCAATGGTCATCTCCGGGTAGCGGGCGGTCAGCCGTTTCACCGGCGTCCGTGTCCGGCCGGCCTCCACCAGCTCGTCGGCGATGGACTCGATCGTTGACGGGTCAAGCATCCTTGGCACCACTTCCTAGTTCTTCGCAGGCCGCAGCCGCCCGGGGCGGGCGTTCGGCAGTCCGCGGCGCCGCACGGGAAGGGCGCCAGCACCATCTTACGGCGGCGCCTGTCACCGCCCGGAAGTTGGTTACAAGGGGAGCGAACGGCGGCGGCCTGGATCGGGTCTTGGAAGATCCCCGGCGGCCGGTGGCGTGTCCGACGGACTGTCCATTAACTGCCCGAAGCCGCAGAATGGCGCTATGGAGGATACAAAACTTAACGCACTGGCACTGGTCTGCACCCTGACACCGTCGCCTAAGCCGTCGAGCAGCGAACTGCTGGCCCGGCAGGTGCTCACGCAATTATCGGGACACGGCGTCACGTGTAACCTCTTGCGGGTTGTGGACCACGACGTCAAACCCGGCGTGCAGACCGACATGGGCAACGGCGACGCCTGGCCATCCATCCGCGCCAAAGTCCTGGCCGCCGACATCCTGGTGCTGGCGACACCGATTTGGCTGGGCCACGCCGCGAGCCAGGCGCAACTCGTGCTCGAACGCCTGGACGCGGAGCTGTCCGAAACCGACGAGCAGGGCCGGCCCAGCATGTTCAACAAGGTCGCGCTGGTGGCCGTCGTCGGCAATGAGGACGGCGCCCATCACGTGACCGCCGAGCTGTACCAGGGCCTGGGCGATATCGGGTTCAGCCTGCCGGCGCAGGGGGCCACGTATTGGGTGGGGGAGGCGATGCACGGTACCGACTTCCAGGATTTGCCGGAAACCCCGGACGTGACCGTGGCAACGACGGCCACCGCGGCGCGCAATGCCGTTCATCTGGCCCGGCTGTTGCGCCGCGAACCGTATCCGGCCGGGTAAGCGGGCGGGCCGCGGCTAGGGTAGGCGGGTGAACTACTTCCTCCGCAGGCCGTGGACCGGGCGGATCGGCGCGCTGCTGGGCATCCTGCTGATGGCGCTGAGCCTGCGCGCCGCGGTCTCCGCCGTCGGTCCGCTGCTGGGCCGGCTTGGCCCCGAACTCGGCTTCGACGCCACCAGCATCGGCGTGTTGGCGATGCTGCCGCCGCTGGTGTTCGCCGCCGCCGGCCTGGGCACCCCGGCGCTGATCCGCTGGCTCGGGCTGGAAAAGGTGCTGGTGGCCGCCGTGCTGCTGGCGGTCGCCGGCCAGTTAGGCCGCGCCGCCGTCGACGGCGTGTGGCCGTTTCTTTCCCTGAGCGCGGTGGTGATGGCGGGGTACGGAATCGGCAACGTCGTGCTGCCGCCGCTGGTCCGGAAATACTTCCCGGACCGGGTGGGCGTGGTGACCGCGGGCTATGTGACCCTGCTGGCGGTCAGCACCGCGATGAGCCCGCAACTGGCGGTCCCGGTGGCGGACGCCGCGGGCTGGCGGACATCGATCGCGCTCTGGGCCTCGGTCAGCGCCGTGGTGCTCATCCCGTGGGCGGTGCAGGCGGCACGGGACCGCCGCAAGCGCCGGATGGACGACGCCGGCGGGCGGGCTGCGGCGGCCTCGCCTGGACCCCGTGCGGACGAGGGCCCGCCCGGACCGGTCCGCGGCGACGGGCCTGCCGTTCGCGCCCGCGAAGCCGCGGCGGGGCCGGTGAAGCTGAATCCGTGGCGTTCGCCGGTGGCCTGGGGCCTGGCCATCTTCCTGGCCGGCAACTCCGCGCAGACGTATGTGTACTTCGCGTGGCTGCCGCCGTACCTGACCGAACACGGCATCGACGCCGCGACGGCGGGGTCGGCGCTGGCGTACTTCGCCATCCTCGGGCTGCCCGCCAGCCTGCTCGTGCCATTGATCGTGCCGCGGCTGAGGCACCCCATCGCCGCCATCCTGGTGTTCACCGCCTGCTGGGTGGGCGGGCATCTGGGCCTGCTGCTCTCGCCGGAGAGCGGCACCTGGTGGTGGATGACCCTCTCCGGGCTGGGCCAGGGCACCTTCGCCACCGCGCTGCTGATGGTGAACCTTCGCTCGCGCACCACGCACGGCTCGGCGGTCCTGTCCGGCTTCAGCCAGGGCATCGGCTACGCCGGCGCGGGCGTCGCCCCGCTGCTGTTCGGCGTGGTGCACGAGGCCACCGGCTCCTGGACCGCTTCGTTCGCCATGCTGGGCGCCTGCATCGTGGTCATGCTGGTCGGCGCCGTCATGATCAACGGGCCCAGGAACATCGAAGACCCGCCCGCGGCCGGCGGCCGGCGCAGGAACCCGCGCTACCGCGTCAACGGCAGGGTGCCGTCGAAGGCTGCGTCGGCCGGCACCGGGGGAACAGGGCGGGCAGGCTAGAGGGCGGCCGCCTTCGCCGGGCCCGGCTCAAGCCGGCCACTGATCGTCGCCCCGCCGCGGGAAGGCAAGGCGATGAGGCATGTCTACCTGGGCTCCCACGCATCGTCGCGCGAACTGCGCCCGGTGACTTCTGCGGGCAGCTGACCGGAGGCGAGCTGGTCCAGGGTAACCGACTCCAGAACTTCGCGCAGGCTGCTGCGCGCGGCAATCCAGACCGGCTGGAGAACCGCCGCCGGGTCCTCGTATTGAACCGCTTCGGGCCGCACCCCGTGCACGCTCACCAGCGGCCCGTCCACCGCGCGGATGATGTCGGCGACGGTGATCTCCACCGCGGTGCGGGCAAGGTGCCAACCGCCGCCCTGGCCGCGGCGGCTGCGCACAATGCCGCTGCGCCGCAGGTCGGCGAGAATCGACAGCAAGTAGTTGTGCGGGATGCCCTGGGCGGCTGCTATGGCCTCGGCCGCCAGCGTCCCGGTCTGCGCTTCGGACGACCGGGCGATGACGATCAGGGCGCGCAGGGCGTAGTCGGATTTGGCGGTGATGTGCACCCGCCCATTGTCTCAGGCGCCGGCGAGCTCCAGCTCGGGCTCCTCCTCGCGGCGTCGGCGCAACTCCCTGCGCACGGCCTGCGTGATCAACAGGCCGGCCGCGACCGCCAGGACTGCCAGCGTGAGCCACACCGGGGCGGAGTTCTTTTCCGCCCCGCCCCACGTCTCCATCATGGTCTTGGCGTTGGTCAGGATGATGAGGCTTCCGGCTGCTACGCCGAGGACCGCCGCGGCCAGGTGTCGAACCAGCCACGCCGAGACGGGGGCCGCGATGACGCCGCCGGCGAGCAGGGCCAGAACCCAGGCGAAGTTAGTGCCCTCCCGTCCGAGCGCGAGCAGGAAGCCCACCGAGGCGCTGACCGCAACGATGAACTCGGTGGCGGAAATTGAGCCGATGACCTTGCGGGGTTCGATCTTGCCGGTGGACAGCAGCGAGGTGGTGCCGATCGGCCCCCAGCCGCCGCCGCCGATGGCGTCCATCGTGCCGGCGACGAGGCCAAGCGGCATCAGGACGACGGCCTTGACCTGGCCCTTGAACTGCGGCCGGCGGCCGGACAGGATCAGGAACCGGAACAGGACGTAGGCACCGAGCAGGAAAAGCAGCAGGGCAACCCACGGCTTGGCGACGTCGGCCGGCAGGCTGACCAGGAAGTTGGCTCCCATGAAGGCGCCGATGCCCCCCGGAACCGCCATGATCCCGACGATGCGCCAGTCGACGTTGCCGAACTTGTGGTGGGCGAATCCGGAGATCAGCGCCGTGCCGACCTCGGAGAGGTGGACTGCTGCGCTGGCCGCAGCGGGAGCGATGCCCACGGCAATCATGAGGCTGGACGAAGTCACGCCGTATCCCATGCCGAGCGAGCCGTCGACCATCTGGGCGAGGAGGCCGACGATGGCCATGAGGAACAGATTGCGCATGTGAGTGCCTTTCCCCCGAAACACTAGTAAGTTACTAGAGTTTGGAGTGTATGGACACCACGGGTGCGTGTCGATAGCAATCCGTCGTGAGCAAACATCCCTGAGCAAATCTTGAGGAACGTGCGCGGTTGGCCGTGCCGCTCCCGCGGAAACGTAGGACGGAGCGTGGACTGGGAGGCACAACACGGTTTGCCTGCGCATGGCGGCGCGGCTGGTGCTGCCGGCCCACTGGGCCTGATTGTCGGCATGTCGGTGATCGAGGCGCCGCTGAAATTTCAGGCGCCCTGCATCACCATTCCGCTGGGGCTGGGTATCGGCCGGGGCAGAACCGGAGTTGCCCTGGCGTTGATCCTTCCGCCGGTCGCCGTCACCACTCGCCCGGCAGCGTGTAGGGCCGGGACCAGAGCGCGATCTGCAGGACCACTGCCTTCAGCCATGCCTGCATCATGGCGTCGACCTTCTCCACGGGATCCCCGCCGCTGGCCAGGAACGGCCGCATCGTGGTGACCACCGGCCCGATCAGCGCGATGAGGTGGCGCAACGGGACGACCTGAGTGGACCCCACGTGGTCGGTTTCGTTCTTGTGTTCGGGGGTGTGCCGCAGGGCGATTTCGTTTTGGTAGTCCAGCCACTCCTGGTCGTAGGGCTTGGTGCAGGTATCCCTGATCCACTGGCCAAACCGGCGGCGGACCGCATTCAGGTAGTCCGCAATGGGCGGGCCGTCGGGCCGGGAGAAGTGCGCGACCAGCTGGGGTTGGCCGCCGACGAATCCGTACCAGACGTCGAGCACGTCCTCCACCTGGCCGTCAAGGATCTCGCCGGCCCGGTGCAGCAGGGTGGCGTCCTCCTCGCCAAACATGGCGCTGGCCTTGAGCTCATCGAGCTCGGCCAACGTGACCGGTGAATGCGCCACCGTGCCGTACTCGTAGCCGGGGATGTCTGAACCGCTGGATGCATGGACCGACATGGCAGTGCCTCCGCTGGAAGGTTTGGGACCGGCGCCTTGAACGGCCATTTATACTCCGCGACGCCGGTGGGGTCAACGATGCCTAGTTGCCGAAGGCCGGCGGCGGGACCACGTCCGGCCGGGCCTCTTCCTCCTCCTTGCTCCTGGTGGCGGGGACCGTGACGATAATCGAGGCGATGGCGACCACGACCATGAAGACGTTAAACAACAGCCCGACCGCCCCGCCGAAGCGCAGCGCCACGTTGTCCTGCCGGCCGATGAACAGGCCCCAGGACTGGATGAGTTCCGGGTTCACCGCCTGGGCGGCCACATACAGTGCCGCGGAGATGGCCACGCCGATGGCATTGCCCAGCGAGGACGCCATCTTGTAGATGCCGGACGCCGCACCCACCTGGGCGTCCGGGACGTTGGACAGGGCGGCGTCGGTGGACGGGGTGGCGTAGAACCCCAGGCCGACGCCGAACAGGGTGAACCCGATGACGGTGAGCACTATGTACTCTTCGATGTGCAGGAACGTGGTGGAGCACAGCAGGATGCCGACGCCGGTGATCATGCTGCCCCACAGCATCGGCTTCTTCGGGCCGAAGCGCTGCAGCAGCTTCTCGCCCACCCGGATGGTGGCGAGGATGGCGATCAGGTAGCCGAGCGTCAGCAGGCCCGATTGCAGCGAGCTCAACCCGGCGGCCACCTGCACCAGTCCCAGCGAAACGATCAGCGTGCCCGCGGCTCCGTTGAGCAGGAAGTTGGACAGCGTCGCGCCGGTGAAGGTGCCGTTTCTGAAAAGCTTCAGGTCCACGAACGCGAAGTGGCGGCGGCTTTCGATCTGCAGGAACAGCAGGCCGAACACCACGAAAGCGGCCACCAGCGCGACCCCCGGCCAACTGAACCAGCCGATGGCCGGCCCCTGGGAGATGTACACGTTGATGGCCACCAGCATGACGATGAAGCAGGCCAGCCCGCCCCAGTCGAAGCGGTGCCCGGCGGCCTCCGGATCAGCCGCCGCCCGCGACTCGGGCGTGCCCCGGAGCAGGAACAGCGCCAGCACCGACAGCACGATCGAAATCCAGAAGATGGACCGCCAGCCCAGGAAGGAGGTGGCCATCAGGCCGCCGAACAGGGCGCAGAAGCCCGAGCCGCCCCAGGAGCCGATGGACCAATAGGAGAGTGCCCGCTGCCGGTCCTTGCCCTCGTAGTAGCTCTTGATCAGCGCCATGGTCGAAGGCATGATGCACGCGGCGGACAGGCCTTGGATCGCGCGGCCGCCCAGCAGCATGAAGTCGGTGAGGCCGCCGAGGTTTTCCGGTGTCAGCGCGATGAGCAGGGAACCGAGAATGCTGAGGTAGATCCCGGCGTACATGATCTTGGCCCGGCCGATCCGGTCGGCGAGTCCGCCCGCGACGACGATGAAGATCCCGGAAAACAGCGACGTGATGGAGACGGCCAGGTTGGCCAGCGTCTGTTCGACCCCAAGCTGGTCCCGGATCCCCGGGATGACGTTGAGCAAAGTCTGCGCGAAGAGCCAGAAATTGATGACGGCCAGGACGATGCCCAGCAGCCACTTGTCGGTAGGTTTCCAGTCCGTGCGGACCGTGGTCGTGGTGGATTCGGTCATGGCAAACGACCCCTTACATTGCCTTACTGTGCCAGGTACTCCAGAGCTGCAACGGCCTGCGCCTGGGTGGCGACGGAGAGCGTCGGGTCGATGGCGGGAGCGAAGAACGGTGAGTGGTTGGCCGGAATGTCTTCGGAGACAGTGCCGTTCTCCACGGCTTCCCGGTAGACGTCGGTCGGAACGGAGCCGACCGTCCAATAGGTGTAGGGCACCCCGAGGGCATCCGGAATCCGGCTGAAGTCCTCGGAGGCCGTGACGGGTTCGGCGCGGTAGACCTGATCGTCCCCAAAATGCCGGCTGAAGGCGGCCGTGATGCGCTCGGTCGTTTCGGCGTCGTTGCTGGTCAACGGGAACTGGTCGTAGTACTCGAACTCAGGGTCGCGGGGCGATCCGGCGGCCGCACACTCGCCGCGGACAATCCGTTCGATCGATGCCATGATCCGTTCCCGCAGGCCCAGGTCGTACGTGCGCAGGTTCAGCAGCAGTTCGGCACGGTCCGGGATGATGTTGGATTTGGTGCCCGCGTTGGAGGCGCCGACAGTCACCACCGCGAATTCGCCCGGCTTGGTCTCGCGGGAAACGATGGTCTGCAGCCGCAGCACGATCGATGCGGCCAGCACCACGGGGTCCACGGAGTTGTGCGGCATGGAGCCGTGGGCGCCGCGCCCGTAGACCGTAATTTTCAGGGAGTCGCCGGCCGAGAGGATGGGGCCGGCCGTGGTGCCGATCTTCCCGGCCTCGGTGGGCATCACATGCTGGGCGAAGGCGACGTCCGGTGTAGGAATCCTGGCGGCCAGGCCGTCGTCGACCATTGCCCGGGCTCCGGCGGCAGTCTCCTCTCCCGGCTGGAAGAGCGCCACGTAGGTGCCCGCCCAGCGGTCCCTGTGTCCGGCCATCAGCTTTGCCGCACCCAGCAGGGACACGATGTGCATGTCGTGGCCGCAGGCGTGCATGACGCCGGTGGTCCCGCCTCCGGGAAGCTTCGCGGTGGTCTCTGCGGCGTAGTCCAGGCCGGTGGCCTCGGCGACCGGCAGCGCATCGATGTCCGCCCGTGCCAGCACCGTGCTGCCGGAACCGTTGGTGAGGACCCCGACGACGCCCGTCCCGCCGATCCGCTGGACCTCGTAGCCGAAGCCGGTCAGCTCCCGCGCGATCAGGTCGGCGGTGTGGTGTTCTTCCATGCTGAGCTCGGGGTTCCGGTGCAGGTCCTTGTACAGGTCCCGCTGCCAGCCCAGCTCCCGCTCGAGTGAGCCGGCGAGGCCGTCCGTGATCGCCATGGTTGCCCTCCTGGTCCGCCGGCCGAAGTGGGGGCCGGCTGGTTAGGCGTGCTTCCTCCAACGGTAGGACCTGGACCGTTCAGACACAACGACGACGGCGGTGTCCCGGCCACCTGCGATTCCGCATCCGAGGCACGGGCGCCGCGCACGGCGGGCCAAAGGCCGCGGTTCGCGATTCAACCGGCTGACATTTCCACCGGCCAGGCGGCCAGCTCCACCACGGACCCGCCGCGCAGCACGGCCAGCGGGAACTCCACGCCGATGGCATCCGCGAAAAGCAGCCGTTGCAGGCTCTGCGCACTGGCCACCGGCTGCCCGGCGGCCCGGATCACGAGGTCGCCCGGCCGCAGTCCGGCCTGCTCGGCGGGGGAGCCGGGCAGCACCTCGACCACCCGCAGCGCGTTCCGCTCGCCGGTCCGCATGATCTCCCGCGGGGACAACGGCAGCGGCGTACTCACCAGGCCGAGGTAGGCGCGCCTCACGCGCCCGTCGGCCAGCAGCGCGGAGATGATCCGGCGGGTCGTGGCGTTGATCGGCACGGCCAGGCCGAGCCCGATCCCGGCGACGGCCGTGTTGATCCCGACCACCCGTCCGGAGGCGTCGGCCAGGGCGCCGCCGGAACTGCCCGGGTTCAGTGCGGCGTCCGTCTGGATGACGTCCTCAATCACCCTCCGGTTCCTGCCCGCGGCCACGGGGATGGAGCGGCCCAGCGCGCTGACCACCCCGGCCGTCACCGAGCCGGAGAGGCCCAGCGGGCTGCCGACGGCGACGACCAGTTGGCCTACGCGCAGTTTGGACGCATCGCCCAGCTCGACCGGGCGCGGCACCGTGAGCCGGCCGCGCAGAACGGCGAGGTCGGAGAGCGGATCCGCGCCGACCACGTCAACGTCCGTGCGTGACCCGTCCGCGAAGGCCGCATGGCCGCCGTCGGAGTTGGCCACGACGTGCGCGTTGGTGAGCAGGTAGCCGTCCTCGGTGAACACCACGGCCGAGCCGCCGGACGGGAAGCTCCTGTCCCGGCGTCGCACGTCCATCTGAATGCCCGCCACGTGCGGCGTGACGGTCTCCGCTATGCGCACCACGGACGCCGAATACGAGTCCAGCGGGTCCTGGGCGGCGTGCGCCGCCTGCGGGTCGGCATGCGGTTCCGGGATCGTGTTCACGGCCCACCTCCGGGAGCTTTGGCTTGCTCACTATGGAACCGCAGAATGGCCCGGTTTAATCCGGCTGCCGCTACGCCTTCAGTGAACCCGGGAGTTAACCACGCGACGGCGGGCGGCCGGCTGGTTGCCGGCCGCCGCCGTCGCGGGACTCAGGAGGGGATCAGAACGGGTACTGCGCGATGTCCGGGCGGACGGTGAGCCATTGGGTCTCGGTGAAGGAGTCCATGTTGGCTTGGTGGCCGCCGATGCGGGAGCCGTTGCCGGAGTTCTTCGTGCCGCCGAACGGGGAGTTCGCCTCGTCGGAGACGGTTTGTTCGTTGATGTGGACCTTGCCGGAATCGACGCGGTCGGCGATCTGCATGGCCAGGCCCACGTCGCCGAGGATGGACAGGGAGAGCCCGTACTCGTTGGCGTTGGCCAGTTCCACGGCTTCGTCCACGGTGGAGAACTTCATCACCGGGGCGACCGGGCCGAAGATCTCGTCCTTCCACGCGGTGTTCTCCGGGTCGAGGTCGGCGAGCACGGTGGGGGAGTAGAACGGGCCGTCGTTGGTGCCGCCGGCGGCCAGCCGGGCGCCGGCGGCGACCGCGTCCTGCACGATCGAGTCGATGCGCTTGAGCTGGTGCTCGTCGATGATCGGGCCGAGCGCGACGGTGCCGGTCTTGGGGTCGCCGACCGGCAGGTTCTTCGCCTTCTCGGCCAGCGCGGCGACGTAGTCCTCGTAGATGTCCTCGTGGACGATGTGCCGGCCGGTGGTCATGCAGATCTGGCCCTGGTGCATGAACGAGCCGAACGCGGCGGCGGACGCGGCCTTGGCCAGGTCCGCTCCGGGCAGCACGATCATGGCGTTGTTGCCCCCGAGTTCCAGGTGCGCGCGCTTGAGGTTCCGGGCGGCGGATTCGCCGATCTTCCGGCCGGCGGCGGTGGAGCCGGTGAAGGAGATGACCCGGACTTCGGGGGCTTCGACCACGGCCGCGCCGATGTCGGCGCCGCCGGGCAGCAGGGAGAGCAGCCCGGCGGGCAGGCCGGCTTCTTCGAAGACGCGCATCAGGCTGACGCCGCCGCAGACGGCGGTGCGGGGGTCGGGCTTGAGCAGCACCGCGTTGCCCAGCGCCAGCGCCGGGGCGACGGCGCGGATGGAGAGGATCAGCGGGAAGTTGAACGGCGCGATGACCGAGACCACGCCGACGGGGCGGCGCCGGGCGAAGGACCAGCGGTCCTCGTTGGAGGTGAGCACGTCGCCGGCCGGCAGCGAGGGCAGCGCCGCGGCTTCGTAGCATTCGTTGGCGGCGATGTGGGTTTCCAGGCCGGCCTTGGGGCCGATGCCCCCGGATTCGCGCACGATCCAGGACTGGATTTCCTCGGCGTGTTCCTCCCACAGCGCGCCGGCGCGGCGCAGCACGGCGGCGCGTTCTTCCGGTTTGCGGGCGGCCCAGTCCTTTTGGGCAGCGGCAGCTACTGCTGCCGCTTCCTGCACGTCCTCGACCGAGGCCAGCCCGTAGCGACCCAAAGTCTCGCCGGTGGCGGGCTCCACCGAAGCGGCGGTGCCGGCACCGCCGTCGCGCCAGCCATTGACATGGATCTTGCCCTCCCACAGGGAGGCATCAAGCAGGGACATATCCCGTCCTTTCAGGTTGAGTGCATGGTTGTGCGGGCCGCAGCGGGGCGGCCGGGCGGGGAAGGGTTTTCAGTCGGCGGCTTTCAAGACGGCCTTGATGGTCCCGCCGGCGGTGGAATCGGCTATGGCCGTGTCGATCTGGTCGAACCCGTAGTACTTCACCAGCTTGTCGAAGGGGAACCGTCCGGCCTTGAACAGGGCGATCAGTCCGGGAATCAGCTGGGCGGAGGTGCTGGAACCGCCGAGGGTGCCGATGATCCGCTTGCCCCAGAGCGTGCGCAGGTGGTCCACCGAGAACCGCGCCTGCGCCGGCGCCCCGCCAATCAGGATCAGCGTGCCCAGCATGCCCACGGCGTCCGCGGCTTCTTCAACCACCTTGATGTTGCCGGTGCATTCGAGCACGTAGTCGGCCGGGCCGCCGCAGATGCGCTGGATCTCCTCGAGGGCGTTGGTGTTGCCGGAATTGATGGTGTGGGTGGCACCGAGTTCGCGCGCCAGCTCCAGCCGCGAATCGTGCAGGTCGATGGCGATGATCGTGGCCGCGGGCGTGTTCTTCGCGGCCATGATCGCGGCCAGGCCCACGGCGCCGGCTCCATATACGACCAGCGACTGGCCGGGTTCGGGCTTGGCCGTGTTGAACACCGCGCCGGCACCCGTCGTGATGCCGCAGGCCAGCGGCCCGAGCAGTTCCAGCGGGATCTCCTTGTCCACCTTCACCAGCGACGACGCCAGTGCGAGCGAGTAGTCGGCGAAGGACGACTGGCCGAAGAAGTGGCCGGACACCTTGCCTCCGTCGGCCCGGGTGTAGGCGGACTTGCCGGCGTCGGGACCCTTGAACCGGGCACCACTCACCAGCGCCTCGCCCAGGCGCAGGCAGTACCGGTGCTCGCCGCGCAGGCAGTTCTTGCATTCGCCGCAGTAAGCCCAACCCATGATGACGTGGTCGCCCACGGCGACATTGGTCACGCCGTCCCCGATGGCCTCCACGACGCCGGAGCCTTCATGGCCCAGCACGCCGGGCAGCGGCAGCGGCATGTCTCCGGCCTGGGTGATCAAGTCCGTATGGCAGAGGCCGACGGCGGCCACCTTGACCAGCACTTCGCCGGGCCCGGGCTCGTCCAGCTCCAGCTGCTCGGGGACAAACGGGGCATCCTTTTCTTCGACTACCAGCGCATTGATCTTCATTGCCATGCTCCTAACGGTCTTGCCGGCTATGTTGACGTGTCATCTAGTCGAACGTTTCACAACGACGGAAAAGTCCCCGGGCTGCACCTACGCCGTCGTTCCGAGTTCCGCTTCCATGTCGGCGGCGCTCATCACCCGGCCGAAGAAGGTGCCGATAGCGTCCAGGGTGGCGGCCTGGGCAGCCTCCGACCGGCCTCCAGTGGCGTCCGAGAGGAACGCCACCTTGTAGTCGTTCATGAAGGCACTGCGCGCGGTCGATTCGCAGCACACCTCGGTCAGCGTGCCGGCGATGACCAGCGTGTCTATCGTGTTCAAGCCGCAGATGGTCGACAGGACACTCTTCAGTTGCGTGTTGTGGAACGCGTCGTAGCGGTGCTTGTCCAGCACGTAGTCGGCGGCTTCGGGCTTGAGTTCCTCGACGATCTCAACTCCGCTGGTTCCGCGGCGCATCCCGGCCGCCCGCAGCCGCTGGTTGTAGGCAGTCTCCAACGGCGAAACGTCGAATGTATCCAGCAGAACGTGGCGCGTGTAGATGACCGGGATGCCTGCCTGCCGGCATGCCGCGGCGGCGGTCACCATTTCCGGCAGCCGGTGGCGTGCCATGGGCACTTCCATCGGCGCGCCTTCCAGCACGAAATCGTTCTGCATGTCGATCATCAGCAGTGCGGTCCTGGCCGCATCAATGCGCCACATGTTTGCCCCCTGTCGGCTCCGGCCGGTCCGGGCATTCCGCCCAGGCCGGACTTGAGACCTAGGCTACATGTTCCCTCGCGTCTCGCTGCCCCGCTGACTTGCTGCCCTGCGGCGGCTGCCGCGAGAAGACTATTCCTGCTCGGCCAACTCCCGCCGTGCCGCTGCGGCGGCCTTGCGCGTCCGATCCGCGGTCTTGGCCGCGGACACCAGGTCTTCCTCGGCAGCCTCCATCTTGCGATCGGTCGAGGCGACCTCCCGTCCCAGGTCCTCGATGCGCCGCTTCAGTTCGGCGAGCTCGCCCACGAGTTCGTCCCGCCGGTTCTGCAGTTGATCAAGCTTGTCCAGCACCTTCTGTTCCGATGCTTCGGCGTCTTCCTTGCGCTGCTCCGCCTTGTCCAGCGCCGCCCTCGCCTGCCGGCGCCGCCGCTCGGCCTCTTCGGCTTCCTGCTTGGCAGCCCGTTCGGCCTTGGCGGCCCGGCGCTCGGCGAGTTCGTCCCGCGAGGACCGCTTCGGCTGGAGGCGTGGCGCCGGCTCGGCAGCAGCATCCGGGGGAGCGCCTGCCCCGGGCAGGGCCACCCGGCCGTCCAGGTCCACCGGGTCGATCCCGTTCGACGACAGCGACTCGGTCAGCAGGCCGCTGGTTACGGCCGCCGCCGCACCGGCATCCGCCATCGCCGCATGCAGCGTCTGCTCCGCCTCGGCGACCGCCGCGGCACTCACCTTTTGCCCGAGCTCATCGGCCAGCTTCCGGCCCTCCGCCGCCACGGCGGCCAACAGTTCCCGGCGCTGGTCACCCAGTCGGCGCAGTAGTTGCGGATCGAGCTGTTCCTGGGCTTCGCTCATGGCGTGGCCCAGTTCCACGATTCCCGCGATGTCAGCGCTCCGCTGCCGGCTCAGGAGATTGACCAGCCAGGCCGCGGCCGACGGCTTTGCCAGCGCTTTGATTTGCCGGGCGAGCTCCTTGTGGCCGTCCTGGGCTGCCTCCTTGGCCCGAGCGTTGCGGGCAGCGGTGAATTCGCCGGGAAGCAGCGCGTACAGCTCTCGTGCCGCGCTCTCCAGGTCCATGTGCCCCAGCCTAATAGGAGCGGCCGTCCGCGGTTGTCATCGGGCTCGGCTGGCGGGACAGTGACGATCCAAACCCCGTCCGGGCGGCAGCTGTCCGCGGGCCACGCGCCGCGATGGCGGCGGCACCAGCTGAGGTCAGGGCACGACGCCGAAGCCGCCGCTCCAGGCGATCTTCTCGCTGGCGGCCAGGGTGATCTGCAGGAAGCCCATGGCTTCCAGTTCCCGAGCCCGGGACAAGGCACCGGCGTCGATAATACGGAGTCCGGCGGCGGCGACCACCTCGGCCAGCATGGTCTTGGCCTCTGCGTCGTCGCCGGCCACCAGCACCGTGGTGGTCAGCCCGCCGACAGTCCCGGCAGCCAGCGTGGCGGCCAAGGTGGTGTTGAAAGCCTTGAGCACCGCCGAGTCCGGCAGCGCCGCGGCTAGTTCCGCGGCCGCGGAGCTGTCCGCCGCCACGGTCAGGGAGTCGAAGGTCTCGAAGTTCACCGGGTTGGTGATGTCGACGACCACCTTGCCGGACAGCTGCCCGGAGCGCTTGCCGAGGATGTCGGCCAGGGCGGGATAGGGCACGGCCAACACGACGATGTCACCGGTGACCGGCTTGTCCTCGTCGGAGTGGCCGAGCATCTCGACGGTGTTGCCGCCCTTGGTGACGACCCCGGAAATGGCCTGGCCCATGTTTCCGGTACCGATAACGCTGACGTGTGCCATGGAGTGCTCCTCGATCACGGATGGATACTGGAAGACGCAGCCAAGACGCTAGCGGCAGGAGCTGAGGCAGTCAACGGCTACCGGGCCTTCCTGGTCTCCCGGTCGTTGGCCTTGCGCAGCGCCTCGACGAGCTCTGACTTGTCCATCCTCGACCTGCCGGGGACGTCGAGCTTCTTGGCCAGATCGTAGAGGTGCTGCTTGGAGGCGTTTGCGTCCACCCCGCCCTTGGTTTCCCGAGAGGTGCCGGCGCCGCCCTCGGCCTGCGGGTCGGAGGGGCCCTTCTTTTCCTTCGGTTCCCAGTGGTCGCCCACCTTCTCGTGCGTGTGCTTGAGCGCGCTGTAGGCCACGCGGTGGGCACGCTCCTCGTCGCCGTACGTCTCAGCGGCGGAATCATGGGCTTCCGCGAACGTCTCCTGGGCCTTCTTGCCCGACCGTTGCAGCGTGCTGGGCAATTCGGTCTGCTTCGGCTTGCCGCTCTTCGTCGTCTTCGGCATCTGAACCACGTCCCTCCAGAAAGGATTGTTCGCCATTCCACCTCCAACGTGGCACAGTTCGTGGGCGCTGCCAAGGGAGATACGCCGGGGTGTGGAAGCGCGAACAAGGACGGCGGGACGGCCGCCTGCCGACGGGAGTGGCGGCGATGCCGGAGGGCGCGACAGGCACCGGCACAATGGAAGGGTGAGCCAGCCAATCCCGCAGGAACCCGCGCACCGCCACGTCCTTTTCGACCTGGCCGCGATGGGCGAAGGCCTGGTCTTCGCCGAGTCACTGGACGACCTGGCCGCAGCCCTGACGGGCAGCCCTGGGGACGAGGAACCCGCAACCGTAGGCACCCGGACGGGCACCGCCGTCGTACAGGCCCCGCCGGGCACGGGCAAGACCACCCTGGTTCCGCCGCTGGTCGCCAACCTCGTGGCCGCTGCAGCGGCTGGCGGCCGTCCGCGCATCGTGGTCACCCAGCCCCGCCGGGTCGCCGCCCGTTCCGCCGCCAGGCGCCTGGCCGCGCTGGATGGGAGCCGGCTGGGCGAACGCGTCGGCTATACGGTGCGCGGGGAACGCCGGGCGGGCCCGCAGACGCTGATCGAGTTCGTCACGCCGGGAATCCTGCTGCGCAGGCTGCTCACCGATCCCGGCCTGGACGGGACGGACGCGGTGATCCTGGATGAAGTGCATGAGCGCGGCCTGGAGACCGACCTGCTGGTCGGCATGCTCGGCGAGGTCCGCCAGCTGCGCGGGGATCTCACGTTGGTGGCGATGTCGGCCACCCTGGACGCGCCGCGCTTCGCCGCCTTGATCGGCGCGGACGACGGCGAAGGGCCGGCCCCGGTGGTCGACTGCCCTTCGGCGCTGCATCCCCTGGACGTGCGGTGGGCTCCCGCCTCGGTGCCGCGGCTGGACGGGCGGGGAGTGGCCCGCGGTTTCCTGGACCACGTCGCGTTCACCGCGGCGGCCGCGCACGCCGAGGCGCTCGCGGCCGACCCCTCGGTGGACGCCCTGGTCTTCGTGCCGGGAGCCTGGGAAGTGCAGCAGGTGGCCGCGGCGATCCGAGACAGGGTCCGCGGCGGCACGGGCGGTGGCGGCACCGGCACCGAGGTGCTGGAGTTGCACGGGCGGGCGGATCCGGCCACGCAGGACCGCGCCGTTTCCGGCCGGGAACCCGGCGGGCCGCCGCGCATCATCGTCTCCACCTCGCTGGCCGAGTCCTCGCTCACCGTGCCGGGCGTGCGGTTGGTCGTCGACTCCGGGCTGTCGCGCGAACCCCGCCGGGACGCCGCCCGCGGCATGTCCGGTTTGGTGACGGTGTCGGCCTCGCGCGCTTCCGCCGACCAGCGCGCCGGCCGCGCAGCCCGCCAGGGGCCGGGCACCGTGGTGCGCTGCTACGAACCGAAAACCTATGGCGCCGCGCCCGCCCATCCCACCCCGGAGATCGCCGTCGCCGACCTCACGGGCGCCGCCCTGGTGCTGGCCTGCTGGGGTGCCCCGGGCGGCGAGGGGCTGCGGCTTCCGGACGCGCCGCCGGCGCCGGCCATGGCGGATGCCGTGCGCACGCTGCATGAGCTGGGCGCCATTGACGACGGCGGCCGGGCCACCGATGTGGGGCGCGTCCTCTCCCGGGTCCCGGCCGATCCCCGGCTGAGCCGGGCCCTGCTGGATGGTGCGGCGGTGGTGGGCCGGCAGGTGGCCGCGGAAGTGGTCGCCTTGGTCTCCGGCGAGGAACGGGCACCCGGGGCCGACCTCACGGTGCTGCTGTCCCGGCTGCGTTCGGCAGGCCGCGGCGACCCCGCCGCGCGGCGCTGGCGGGAGGAGGCGCAACGGCTGGAGGGCATCGCACGGCAGGAGGCCGCCGCCGTCGTGCCTTCCACCGGTAAGGTGGTCCCGGCGGAGCATGCCGGCTTCGTGGTGGCGCTGGCCTTTCCCGAACAGGTCGCCCGCCGCGTGCCCGGTCCCGGGCAGACCTACCTGCTGGCGTCCGGAACCCGGGCCGGGCTTCCGTCCGGCAGTGCCTTGGCCGGGCACGAGTGGCTGGCTGTGGCCGAGGTGTCCCGTGCGCAGGGCCGCGACGCGGCAGGCACGGGGGCGGTGATCCGCGCCGCCGCCCCGTTGGCGGGCGACACGGCGGCCGCGGCGGCACGGCATCTGGTGACCGACCGGGTGGAGGCTCGCTTCGAGTCGGGCAAACTCGCGGCCCGCCGGGAACGCAGGCTTGGCGCCATCGTGCTCTCCTCGGCACCGGTCCGGCCGTCGCGGGACGAGGGCCGGGAGGCGGTAGCCCGGGCCCTGGAAGAGCGCGGGCTGGGCATCCTTGGCTGGTCGGAGGCAGCCAAGGGGCTGCGCCGCCGGCTGGCCCTGCTGCACCGCGAGCTGGGCGCTCCCTGGCCGGACGTCGCGGACGCAGCCTTGCTGGGGCGGCTGGCCGATTGGCTGGCGCCGGAACTGGAGGCACTGGCCGGCGGGAAGCCGGCCGCCGCAGTGGACCTGGCCGAGCCGCTGCGCCGGCTGCTGCCCTGGCCGGAAGCGGCGAGGTTCGATGAGCTCGTGCCGGAGCGGCTGGAGGTTCCCAGCGGCTCACGGGTGCGGATCGACTACCCGGAACGGGACGGGGGAGAGCGCCCGGTAGTGGCGGTCAAACTGCAGGAGTGCTTCGGCTGGGCGGACACACCCCGTCTGGTGGGCGGGCGCGTCCCCGTGCTGTTCCACCTGCTCTCGCCCGCGGGCAGGCCGCTGGCCGTCACCGAAGACCTGGCGTCTTTCTGGTCCGGTCCCTACGCGCAGGTCCGCGCCGAGATGCGAGGCCGCTACCCGAAGCACCCGTGGCCGGAGGACCCGTGGACCGCGCCCGCCACCGCGCGGACCAAGCACCGGAGGTAACGGCCGGACAGTGCCGCCCTGGCCCGGGCGCCGGACCGGCGGTTCGGCACGGTCCGGCGGGTGCCGCGCCCCGGCGGTTGCCCACGGTCCGACGCGTGCCGCCCCGACCGGGCGGACTGCCGCCGTCAGCGGGTCTTGTCCGGCGGGTCCCAGTCAGCGGATGAAGTGGCGGGAGATGAGCAGCCGCTGGATCTGGTTGGTGCCCTCGAAGATCTGCATGACCTTGGCCTCGCGCATGTACCGCTCGGCCGGGAAGTCCCGGGTGTAGCCGGCCCCGCCGAGCACCTGCACAGCGTTGGTCGTCACGCTCATCGCGTTGTCGGTGGCCACCAGCTTGGCGATCGAGGCCTCCCGGCCGTAGGGCAGGCCGGCGTCCTTCAGCCGCGCCGCCGCCAGGTACATGGCCCGCGCGGTTTCCACCTCCACCGCCATGTCTGCGATCAGGAAGGCCAGCCCCTCGTGCTCGATCAGCCGCTTGCCGAAGGCCTCGCGCTCGTTGGCGTAGGAGGCGGCCAGGTCCAGCGCGGCCTGGGCCAGCCCGGCGGCCACCGCCGCAATGCCCAGCCTGCCCGAGTCCAGCGCCGCGAAGGCGATCGCCAGGCCCTGGCCTTCCTCGCCGATCAGGCGGTTGGCCGGGACGTACACGTCGTCGAAGTTCATCGTCGCCGTGGTCGAGGCCGTCAGCCCCATCTTGTGCTCGGGCGGCGCCGCGCTCAGTCCTTCGGCATCGGCCGGAACCAGGAAGCAGGAGATCCCGTGCCGGGGATCGTCGGACGTCCTGGCCATCACCGTGTAGAAATCGGCCTCGCCGGCGTGCGTGGTCCAGGCCTTCGCACCGCGGATCACGTAGCCATCGCCCTTCCGGACGGCGCGGGTGCGCATCGCCGCCGGGTTGGAGCCCGCGTGCGACTCGGAGAGGCAGTAAGCACCCAGCGTGTCGCCCGAGAGCATGTCCGGCAGCCAGGTCTTGCGCTGCGCATCGCTGCCGAAATGCACCAGCGGGAAGCAGGAGAGGGCATGGACGCTGACGCCCACCGCCACGCTGCCCCAGGCGGCGCCGAGTTCCTCCAGAAC
This sequence comes from Arthrobacter sp. MDT2-34-1, assembly GCF_059091365.1. Classification (NCBI taxonomy): domain Bacteria; kingdom Bacillati; phylum Actinomycetota; class Actinomycetes; order Micrococcales; family Micrococcaceae; genus Arthrobacter; species Arthrobacter sp. MDT2-34-1. Next base: position 1,755,610 of record NZ_JBNHGO010000001.1, on the reverse strand, counting down.
CTGCAGGTAGACCTCGGCCGGCTGGCCGCCGCCGCCAAACTCCTCCGGGTACGGCAGGCTGAGCAGCCCGGTTTCCCCCAGCATCCGGAAAACCTCGCGCGGGAAGCGTTCGGCTGCCTCGGCCTCGGCCGCCTGCGGCAGCAGCTCGCGGTCCGCGATGTCGCGGACCAGCTCGATCAGGTCCTGCGCTTCCTCCGTCGGCAACAACCGTTGCACAACCATCGCCACTCACCCCTCCGGCTACCGGCCTGGGTGTCGGACCGGCGCCTGGATTGCCGCAGCCAAGCCGGGTTCGCCGGGACGCTGCGGTGCGTCCATGTCATTGCGTGAGTCAACTACAACACGGCAACAGGGGCCTGACAAGCATGATCCGCGGCGCGTGTGCGGGCCGGTGTGGGGCCGGTGTGGGGGCCGGTGTCGCGGCCGGTCGGACCGCACTGCCGAGCAACAGGAGCAGTCGCTGGACATCGGCGACGGCCGCAGTCCTCCAGAGCGGCCGAGCTGTGCGAGAGCGGTCTTCCGCGACGGGCCTGTGTCGACTTTCGGCCGCTCTGGAACTTGGCGCGGAATGCCGGCACACTGTGTCGGCCGCTCTGGAGCCTCGCGGCGGAGTGCAGGCACCCTGCGTCGGCCGCTCTGAAGCCTCGCGCCGGCGCGGCTGTCGGCACAGGCACCAGTGCCGGCTTTGCTGTGACTGGTGACCCGGCGAGGCGGGAAGCGTAGGCTGGGAAGCGAGTCCTGCAGCAGCAGAAAAGGTGATGTGCCATGGACCGGACGTGGAAGCGCTGGCTGCCCGCCGCCGTCGTGCCCGCAGTCATTGCCGGCGGAGTGCTCACCGGTTCCCTGCAGGCCAACGCCGCAACCGATCTGCCGGACAAGACCCCGCAGCAGCTGCTGGAATTCGTGGCGGACAGCGACGTCCGAGAGCTCTCCGGCACGTTGGAACAGGACTCCGCGCTGGGGCTGCCGGAACTTCCCGAGGACCTGCCCGCGGACGAGGGCGGACAGGTGGCCGAGGCGCTGGAACTGTTGACCGGTTCCCGCACCGCGCGCGTCTACCTGGACGGGCCGGACCAGGCCCGGCTGCAGCTCTTCGACCGCTTTGCGGAGCGCGACGTGATCCGCAACGGCACCGATGCCTGGGTCTACAGCTCCAAGGAGAACGAGGCGGTCCACCTGACGCTGCCCTCCTGCGCGGACGCGGGCAAGAATCACGACGGCGGTGCGTCCCGCCCGGGCGGCGCCTACACCCCCGAACAGCTCGCCGATCACCTGCTGGCCAAGATCGGCCCGGAAACGAAGGTGTCCGTAGGCGCCGACACCGAGGTCGCCGGCCGCAGCGCCTATCAGCTGCTGGTGGAGCCGAACAGCACCGCCACGCTCGTGGGATCCGTGACCGTCGCCGTCGACGCCGAGACCGGCCTGCCGCTCAGCCTCCGGGTCGCTGCCCGGGGACAGCAGGATCCGGCGTTCCAGCTGGGTTTCAGCAAGCTGAGCCTCCAGGCCCCGGACCAGGGCCTGTTCGAGTTCACCCCGCCGGCCGGTGCCAGCGTCACCGAAAAGGCCGTGCCGCGGCACGGAGAGCAGTCACCGTCCGGACGCCATGGCCGGCACGGCGGTGGCGCTGCCGCGCTGCGAGATGACGTCACCCTCCACGGCTCCGGCTGGGAGACCGTGGCGGAAGTCCCCGCCGGGGCCCTGCCGGAGGGCTGGGAAGACTCGCCCTTGCTGGCCCAGGCCACCGAAGCGGTGGACGGCGGCAGGCTGATCTCCACCGCCCTGGTCAACGTGTACCTGACCGACGACGGCCGCGTTCTGGCCGGGTCGGTCCCGTTCGAGTCGTTGCAGGCAGCCGCGGAGGCCCGGTGAACGGCAGCGGCAACCCTGCCGCGCTGGTCATCGAGACCTCCGGACTGACCAAACGCTTCGGCCGGCAAACCGCCGTCGACTCCCTTGACCTGGCCGTCCCGCACGGCTCCGTCTTCGGCTTCCTGGGCCCCAACGGCTCGGGAAAAACCACCACCATCCGCGTCATGCTCGGGCTGGCCGCCGCCACCAGCGGGAGCGTCCGGATCTTCGGGCAGGACATGCCCGGGTCTTTGCGGGACGTGCTTCCGCGGGTCGGAGCCCTCATCGAAGGCCCGGCGTTCTACCCCTTCCTGTCCGGCGCCGCGAACCTGCACCGGCTGGACACCGCGGACCGCCATGCCCCGTCAGAGACCCGGCGGGCGAGGATCCACAGAGCGCTGGAGCGGGTCGGCCTGACCCACGCCGCGGACAAGAAGGTGCGCGCCTACTCGCTGGGCATGAAGCAGCGGCTGGGCATCGCCAACGCCCTGATGATGCCGCGCCAGCTCCTGGTACTGGACGAACCCACCAACGGGCTCGACCCGCAGGGCACCCGCGAAGTCCGCAGCCTGGTCCGTTCGCTGGCGGGGGAGGGCACCACGGTATTCGTCTCCAGCCACCTGCTCTCCGAGGTGGAGCAGATCTGCACGCACGCGGCCGTCATGCGCGCCGGCCGGCTGGTGGCGCAGGGGGCCCTGGACGAGGTGCGCCGGGCGGGGCTCACGCATGTGAGCGTCCAGACGCCCGACATCGAAGCCGCGCGCGGCGTGCTGCGCCGGTTGGGCCTGGAACCCGAGGTCCCGGACGCCGCACTCGACGGACACGTGAACGCTCCGATGAACCAACGCGGTCTGTTGCCTGAGCACATCGCCGCCGCCCTCGTGGCGGACGGCGTCCGGATCCGCGGGTTCGCCGTGGAGGCAAGCAGCCTCGAGGACCGGTACGTGGAGCTGACGGGGGAGGGATTCGACGTTGTCCAGTGAGCAGCAGCCGGGCAGGGGTGGCGACCGCCGGCCGGGGCCGGAAATCGTGGAAGTCGAGGCCGCCGACGAGGAAAATCCCGGCGCCTCGGCGGCCGCTCCGGCCCAGGGACGGGAAAACGGGAAGTCCGCCGGATGGGCCTTCTTCGGTTCCGAGCTCAGCGTGCTGTTCCGACGTGGCCGGACGTGGGCCATGCTGCTGGCCCTGGCCGCCGTACCGACGCTCATCGCGGTGGTGGTCCGGTTCGCCGCGGACGAGGGAGGGCCCGGCGGCGGTCCACCGTTCCTCAACCGGATCACGGACAACGGGTTGTTCGTGGCGCTGACCGGGCTGGTGGTGTCCATCCCGTTGTTCCTGCCGCTGACCGTCAGCGTCGTTTCCGGGGACACGATCGCCGGCGAGGCGGGCCACGGCACGCTGCGTTACCTGCTCAGCGCCCCGGCCGGCCGGCTGCGGCTGCTGGCCGTCAAGTACGGTGCGGCCGTGGCCTTCTGCATGGCGGCGGCGCTCGCCATCGCGGTCACCGGCGCGCTGATCGGCGGCCTGCTCTTCGGCGTCGGGCCGGTGACCCTGCTGTCCGGCGACACGATCGGCGTCGGCGAGTCCTTGGCTCGCCTGCTGCTTGTGGCCGCCTACGTTGCCTTGTCACTGGCAGGGCTGGCCGCCATCGGGCTCTTCATCTCCACGCTCACCGATGTTCCGGTTGGGGCCATGGCGGCGACGGCGGTGCTCGCCGTCGTCACCCAGATCGTCGGCGCGCTGCCGCAGCTGGAGTGGCTGCACCCGTGGCTGTTCACGCACCACTGGCTCAGCTTCGCCGACCTGCTGCGCCAGCCCATCTCCTGGGACGCCTTCGGCGCCAACGCCGTCCTGCAGGGCGGCTACATCGCCGTTGCCTGCGCCCTCGCCTACGGCCGCTTCTGCACCAAGGACGTGCTGTCCTAAGACGATCGCCGCCGGAGATGGACTGTGGCCGTCCGCCGCCGCTTGAAGTTGTTACGACATCCCGGCCTGTTCGTCGGGCTGATGGATGCCGATGGTGTTGTTTTCGGTGTCCAGGTAGTAGCCCTGCCACGCCATTCCCGGCAGTGCGTACTTCGGCAGGGCCGTTCGGCCGCCGGCCTCCAGGATTTTCCGTTCGGTGGCGTCGTAGTCATCCACCTCCATGGTGACCACCCAGGCGTTGGTGCCCTGGCCGCTGTCCGGGGTGGGGGCGGGGCGCTGCATGAGGCCCCCGTTGATGCCGGGCTGGTCCTCCGGGCCGGTCACGACGCCGTAGTAGGGAGTGCCGGTGACCTGTGAATAGTCCTCGAACGTCCAGCCGAACACGGTCGCGTAGAAGTTTTTGGCTCGTTCCAGGTCTTCTGCCTGGATCTCAAAGTGCACGGGACGGGCCATGGCGGGCTCCTTCGCTGGACGCGGATGCTGATGGTGTGGTGCCGGTGCTGATTAAGCGAGGCGGTGGCGGCCGGTTCCACGGCTCCAGGGAAGCCAACTGCGGGTGCGGCGCGGCCGGCTTAGGTGGCCTTCCTTTTCCAGCGGATCAGCCGCATCATCCGGAAGACGCCGATCCTCGCCGGCCACAATGTGCCCTGTTCCGGGGCCGGGTATCTGGGCCGCTGCCAGATTCGGCATTCCCGTGCTGTCCCCGGATCCGTGGACGGGCTTAGGTCCCATCCGCTCCATGTCCGTCACCGGATTGGCTTCCGGTCGTTTGTGATTTTCCCGCATGATTGGCCCCCATCGCCGCTCAGTTAATCCCCTGCGGCCTAGAGTAAACCGGATAACCAGGGAATGGGGAGAATCCCGAGAATTTTTTGTTGCCTTGGAAGGGCCGGCTGCTGCGACAGCGCTGTCAGGCGGGCGAGCAAACGACGGCGGTGGGCTGGCTCCGAGAGCCGGCCCACCGCCGTCGTGCTTGTGGTTTTGGAAGTTTAGAGCTGCGTGCCGATGGGGCCGCTGTCGTTCACTTCTCCGCGCCAGGCGCCGGTTTCGGCGCCGCGGGTTTCAATGAACTCCTTGAACTTGCGCATGTCCGACTTCACTTGCTTGTCGTCGATGTTCAGGGCGGCGCCGACCTTCTCGGTGAAGGTTTCCGGATCCCACTCGAAGCGCACCGAGACCTTGGTGCTGTCGGCGCCGAGCGGGCTGAACGTGACGACGCCGGCGTGGGACTTGCCGTCGACGCTGCGCCAGGCGATGCGCTCGTCCGGCTGCTGCTCCACGATCTCGGTGTCGAACTCGCGCTCCACGCCGCCGACCTTGGTCCTCCAGTGGTTGGTGGTGTCGGTCAGCTGGGTCACGGACTCAACGCCGGACATGAAGTTCGGAAAGGATTCGAACTGCGTCCACTGGTCGTACGCAGTGCGGACCGGAACGGCTACATCAATGGTTTCTTCCACGGTTTGCATCAGTTGCCTCCTTTGGAATCGGGCCAGGGCCGCTGTTGCGCCCCTCGAGGTGGCCTCGTGGCCTACGCTACACAGGCTGGTGAAAGGTGACAACTCGATAGACAGCTTGCTGACCATTTTCCGCGGTGCGTAGGGTGGCGTGTGTAGCTATCGCAGAGTCAACCGGCAGGAGTGAATCATGCGCGCTGTAGTGTTCGAGGACTTCAAGACTTTTCCCACCATCAAGGACGTGGAGCGGCCGAAGCCGCGGGCCGGCGAGGTGCTGCTGAAGGTCGCCGGCGCCGGAGCCTGCCACTCCGATGTTGCCATCTACAACGACTTCGAGGCCGGCGGCCCGGGGGCGGTGCCGCCGCCGTTTACGCTCGGCCACGAAAACTCCGGGTGGGTCGAAGAGCTCGGGGAGGGCGTGGAAGGCTTCAACATCGGCGATGCCTATCTGGTCTATGGGCCGATTGGCTGCGGGCACTGCAAGGCGTGTTCGCGCGGCCAGGACACTTACTGCGAGAACGCGGCCAAGATGCCCTACCTCGGTGTGGGACTGGGGCGCGACGGCGGGATGGCCGAGTACGTCACCGTCCCGGCCAGGAACCTGGTGCCGCTCGGCGACGCCGATCCGGTGGCCGCGGCGCCGCTGGCCGACGCTGCGCTGACTCCGTACCACGCCATCAAGCAGTCGCTGCCGCACCTGGCCGGCGGCGGCAAGTACGCGTTGGTCATCGGGCTGGGCGGCCTGGGCCAGATCGCCGTGCAGATCCTCAGGGCGCTAACCGGCGCCACCGTCATCGCCACCGACATGAAGGAAGAAGCGATGCGCAAGGCCGAAGAGGCCGGCGCCGTGACCGTTTCCGGCGGCGAGGGGCAGGCCGAGCGGATCCGTGACATCACCGGCGGCCGGGGCGTCGATGCCGCGTTCGACTTCGTGGGCGTGGGCCCGACCGTCAAGACCGCCGCCGCTTCCATGGCCCGGCTGTCCAGGTTGACGGTGGTGGGGATCGCCGGCGGCACGCTGGAGTGGAGCTTCTTCACTAACCCGTACGAGTCCGTCATCACGAACACCTACTGGGGCACCATCGAGGACCTGCACGAAGTGGTGGACATGTACAAGGCCGGGCAGATCGTTCCGGAGATCGAGCGCTACAGCATGGACGATGCGCTGGAGGCCTACCGCAAGCTACAGGCCGGCGAGCTCAGCGGCCGAGCCGTGGTGGTTCCGCACGGGAGCTAGGGAATTGAAGTACCGGCGGCGGGGTTGTGGCGGATATGAAGCGCATCGGTTTCCTGTCCTTCGGCCACTGGAGCCCCGCCGTCGGCTCGCCGGTTCCCACCGCCGCTGAAGGGCTGCTGCAGAGCATCGAGCTCGCGGTTGCGGCCGAGGAAGTTGGGGTGGACGGCGCGTATTTCCGCGTGCACCACTTCGCGCGGCAGCAGTCCTCGCCGTTTCCGCTGCTGGCAGCCATCGCCGCGAGGACCAACCGGATCGAGATCGGCACCGGCGTGATCGACATGCGCTATGAAAACCCGCTCTACATGGCCGAAGAGGCGGCGGCCACGGACCTGATCAGCGGCGGGCGGCTGCAACTGGGGATCAGCCGCGGGTCACCCGAGCCGGCGTTGAACGGTGCGGCGGCCTTCGGGTACCGGCCGGCCGAGGGCGAGACCGATGCGGACATGGCCCGGCGCCATACCGCGGTGTTCCGCCGGGCCATCACGGGTACGGGCATGGTCCCCGCCGACCCGAACCACCTCCAGGGCAGGCATGCCGGCATGCTTCCCGTGGAGCCTACGTCCCCGGGGCTGCCGGAGCGGATCTGGTGGGGTGCGGGCTCCCGCGCCACCGCCGTGTGGACCGCGGAGCAGGGCATGAACCTGATGAGCAGCACCCTGCTGATCGAGGACACCGGCGTGCCCTTCGACCAACTGCAGGCCGAGCAGATCCACCTGTTCCGCGAGGCTTGGCAGAAGGCCGGCCACGCGCATGTTCCGCGGGTGTCGGTCAGTCGCAGCGTGATGCCGATTGTCGACGACGAAGACCAGCGCTACTTCGGGCTCCGCGGCCAGGCCGACCAGCACGACCAGGTCGGCATGCTCGACGGTACGCGCTCGCGGTTCGGCAGGAGCTACATCGGGGATCCGGACAAAATCGGCGCCGAGTTGGTCCGGGACCAGGCGGTGCAGGCCGCGGACACCGTGCTGCTGACGGTGCCGAACTACTTGGGCGTGGAGTACAACGTGAAGATGCTGGGCAACATCGTGCAGCACGTGGCACCGGCCGCCGGCTGGCGCTGAGAAACCAGGCCGCCGTCGGCTCGTCGCCGGGGTGGCTGGCCGACGGCGGCGGGCCGCTGGGACTGAGTCCCGGCCCGGCGCGCTACAGCAGCACGTCGTTCAGGTCGTAGGAAACCGGCTCGTCCAGTTGCCCGTAGGTGCACGACTCCGGATCACGGTCCGGCCGCCAGCGGACAAACTGCGCGGTGTGCCGGAAGCGCTCGCCCTCCATGTGGTCGTATTTGACCTCCAGCACCCTTTCCGGGCGCAGCGGCACGAAGGACAGGTCCTTGCCGCCGCTCCAGCGGCTGCCCTCCGTGGTCAGGGGTGTGCGCTCGCCGGCCTCGTGCTGTTCCCGGTTCCAGGGATGGCCGTCCGAATCGGCAATCAGCGGCTGCAGCTCCTCAAACAATTCCTTGCGGCGTTTCATGCTGAACGCCCCGGCCACGCCCACGTGCACCAGGGTTCCGCCGTCGTTGTACAGGCCCAGCAGCAGCGAGCCCACCAGGCCCGGCCCGCTCTTATGCACGCGGTAGCCCGCGACCACGCAGTCGGCGGTGCGCTCGTGCTTGATCTTGAACATGCTCCGCTTGTCCGGCTGGTACTTTCCGTCCAAGGGCTTGGCCACCACGCCGTCCAGCCCGGCCCCCTCAAACTCTCCGAACCACCGCTCGGCCACCACCGGGTCGGTGGTGGCCCGGGTCAAATGGATGGGATTGACGACGGCGGAGAGCGCCTTCTCCAGCGCGGCCCGCCGTTCCTCAAAGGGGCGCGAGGTCAGATCGTCGTCGCCGAGGGCGAGCAGGTCGAAGGCCACAAATCGGGCGGGAGTCTGCACCGAGAGGAGCTTGACCCGGCTGGCCGCCGGATGGATGCGCTGCTGCAGCATCTCGAAGTCGAGCCGGTCGCCGCCTTCGCCCACCAGGATGATCTCCCCGTCCACGACGCAGCGCTCGGGCAGCTGCTCACGGAACGCGTCCACCAGTTCGGGGAAGTAGCGAGTCATGGGCTTCTCGTTCCGGCTGCCGATCTCCACCTCGTCGCCATCGCGGAAGATGATTGACCGAAAGCCGTCCCATTTTGGCTCGTACGTCATTCCGCCGTCGGGGATCGTGGCCACGCTCTTGGCCAGCATGGGCGGAACGGGTGGCATCACGGGCAGGTCCATGCGCCCATTCTCTGTGCTGGCCCAGCCGGTGTCCATGCCGGCGCAGACAGGGAGGACGCCCCGGCGCTAGGAATCCGGGCCCGCGCGGGCTTAGACCCGGCGGTAGATATCCGCCACCGGACAGTGGAAGGGATCGGAGGCGGCTATTCCGACGGCGCCCAGGTAGCGGACTATCGCCCCATAGGAGGCCAGCAGGCTGGTCTCCGTGTACGGGATCGAGTGCTCGCGGCAGTATTGGCGGACCATCGGCGCCGCCTTGCTCAGGCAGGGACGGGGCATGTCGGGGAACAGGTGGTGTTCGACCTGGCGGTTCAGACCGCCCATCAGCAGGTCCATCATCCAGCCGCCGCGGATGTTGCGGGAGGCCGTCACCTGTCGGGTGACGAAGTCCGGCCGGCTGGATTTCGAATAGATCGGCATGCCTTTGTGGTTCGGGGCAAACGACGCGCCCATGTAAAAGCCGAAGACCGCCATCTGCACGCCGATGAACGCGAACGCCTGCCCCAAGGGCAGAAGCCAGAAGACCACGGTGAGCAGCACGGCGGCGCGGGCCGCGAGGATGCCCAGCTCCAGCCAGCGGTGCTCCACCTTGGCCTGCCGGACCAGGTACTTGAAGGAATCCGCGTACAGGCTGAAGCCCAGGAACGGCAGCAGCGGGAACAGCAGGTAGCCCTGGAGCCGGGTGACACGGACCATCGCGCCGCGGCGCCCGGCCGCGGCATCAGGATGGAAGGCGATGGACCCGGTCCTGATGTCCGGGTCCTTGTCCACGGTGTTGGGAAACCCATGGTGCTTGGTGTGTTTGCGCATCCACATGGCGTAGCTGATGCCCACCAGGCAGGTGCCAACCAGCCGGGCAGCCCATTCGTTGACACGCTTGTTCTCGAAGACCTGCCAGTGGGCCGCTTCGTGCGCCAGGAAGGCGAATTGGGTGAACAGTATCCCCATCCCGGCCGCGATCAGCAGTTGGAACCAACTGCTCCCGAGCAACGAGAACCCGGTCCACGCCGCGGCCAGCAGCATCATGAGCACGGCGAAGAGGGTGATGTAGTAGCCCCTGCGGCGGCTCAGCAAGCCCGCCGACTTCATGCGGGCCATGAGGGCCAGGTACCCGGCAGCAATACTGTTGGGTGCCCGGGACGGGCGATCCGGTTCGCGGGCGGAATTGGGCTGGGGAGCCGTATTGGTCTGGGGCTTGGGCTGAAAGTCCATGACATGCCTTGCGTCCGGCGGGGTAAATACAGTCGGTGCAGCCGGCCGTCAAGCTTCAGCACCATCTGTTGTGAATGTACCGGCGCCGCGCAAGGCTGTCACCGGTAGGAGGCGCCCCGGCCTTCATCCGGACCAAATTCGCAGGCTGTGAGGACCAAGGGGCTGTCGCGGGCGGATCTCGGCTGCACTTTGAGGCGCTGTTGCACGCCGCCATTCCAAACCCTGGCCGTCTCAGAAAGCAAAGATCAGCAGGCGCCCTTCCCGCGAGCGGGAAGGGCGCCTGCTGATCAGTCGATGCCGGACCTGTTAGTCGGCGATGTAGAACAGGCGCTTGTTGACGAATTCGTCCATGCCCAGCGGGCCAAGCTCGCGTCCGAAGCCGGAGCGCTTCACGCCGCCGAACGGGATGTCGGCGCCTTCGCCGACGCCGTTGACGTTGGCCATGCCCACCTCCAGTTGCTGGGCAATCTTGCGGGCGCGCTCCTCGTCCTTGGAGAAGACGACGCCGCCCAGCCCGTAGTCGGTGTCGTTGGCCAGTTCCAGGGCTTCCTCGTCGCTGCTGACCTTGTAGACCACGGCCACCGGGCCGAACAGCTCTTCGCGGTAGGCGCGCATTTCCGGAGTGACGCCGGTCAGGACGGCCGGGGCCAGGTAGGCGCCGGGGCCATCCTGGAGGGTTCCGCCGGCGTGCAGCGTGGCGCCCTTGTTGACGGCGTCCTTGAGCTGCTCGTGCAGTCCTTCGGCCGCCGCCCGGGAGGAGAGCGGGGCGTAGGTTCCCTCGGCCTCTTCGGCCGGGTCACCGGGCTTAAGGTCCTTTGCCAGGTTGGTCAGCTCGGCCACGAAGTCGTCGTAGATGTCCTCCATGACGATCATGCGCTTGTTGGAGTTGCAGGCCTGCCCGGTGTTCTCGATGCGCGTGGCCCACGCCTGCTCGGCCGCGGCCTTGACGTCGTCGGTGTCCAGCAGCACGTAGGGATCGGAGCCGCCCAGTTCCAGGACGGCCTTCTTCAGGTTCTTGCCGGCGAGCTCGCCGATGATGGCGCCGGCTCGCTCGGAGCCGGTCAGCGAGACACCCTGCACCCGCGGGTCGGCAATGATGTCCGCGATCTGCTCGTGGCTGGCGAAGAGGTTGATGTACACGCCGTCGGGCACGCCGGCGTCGTCCATGATTTTCTGGATGGCCAGGGCGGAGCGGGGGCAGGTTTCGGCGTGCTTGAGGATGATGGTGTTGCCCAGCATCAGGTTCGGCGCGGCGAAGCGGGCCACCTGGTAGTAGGGGTAGTTCCACGGCATGATGCCCAGCAGCGGGCCGACCGGCAGCTTCTGGATCATGGCGCGGCCGCCGCCGATGGCCTTGATTTCCTGATCCGCCACCAGGTCGGGGCCCTCAGTAGCGAAGTAGCTGAAAATGTCGGTGCAGAACTCGGCCTCGCCCTTGGACTCGGACAGGGGCTTGCCCATTTCCTCGGTGATGATCGCGGCGAGCTCGTCGGCCCGCTCGGTGAACAGTTCCGCAATGCGGGACACCACCTTGGCACGGTCCGTGATCGGCGTGGCCTTCCACGCTGTGTAGGCAGCCTGGGACCTGGCGAGGGCGTCCTTGACCTCGGCGTCGGTGGCAGTGGGGAATTCCTCGACCACCTCGCCGGTGGACGGGTTTTGGACCCGGTAGCCCGGCTGGGTGGATGAAGCGGCGTGGGAAGTGGTGGTCACAGCCCTGATCTCCTTCAGATAATGACATAGCAGCGGGACGGCGGCGCGGCCGTCTCCGGTTTCCATCTTGTACCGTCCGGCCGGTTATGTGAAGTGAGTTACGCTCACGGCATGGAAGTAAGAAGCCCGGCGCGGCGTGAATTGACGGGCAGCGCGGGCCGATCGGTGCAGCATCGGGCCATCCGGCCGTCCTGAGCGGCCGCCGAACGGCTTCCGGGCTCCCGTCCTGAGCGGCCGCCGAACGGCTTCCGGGCTCCCGTTCCCAGCGGCCGCCGAAGCGCCGCCGGGCTCCCGTTCCAAGAAACCACCGAACTGCTTCCGCGCTCCCGTTCCTAGCGGGGGCCGCGCAGCCTGTCCATCTCCCGCCGGTCCTTCTTGGTTGGCCGGCCGGCACCCCGGTCGCGCTGCGGGATTCCGAGCGAGGGCATCGCCGGGCGCGGCGGCGTGTGGTCCGTGAAGCAGTGCGAGGCCGCCTCGGCTCCCACCCGCTTGGCGATCAGCCGGCGCACTTCCAGGATCCGTTCGTAGCCGGGCTGCCGCACCCGCAGGGTGTCGCCCGGGACCACCGGCTGGGAGGCCTTGACCGGGTTGCCGTTAAGCCGGACGTGTCCGGCACGGCAGGCGGCGGTGGCCGCGGAACGGGTCTTGTAGGCGCGGATGGCCCACAGCCACGCATCGACGCGCACCGAGCTCGGGGTATTGGCGGAAGTGTTCATGCCACTCCGAGTCTAGCGTCGCCGCGGCGGCATCCCGCGGCGGTCCGATTGCGCCGTCGCCGCGCCCCGGCCCTTGGGCGGTGTTTCCTTTCACTGCGAGTTCACAGCCAGTTGGCCCGCAGGTCCACTGGCGCTGTGAAGCTCGATGGCGGGGAAACCCGGACAACCACTACGAAGGGCGTCATATCCCATGGCATCTCGCCTGCTCAAAACATTGACCACCTCCGCCGCGGCCGTCGCCGTCGGCGCTACCCTCGTGGCCGCCCCGGCGGCCGGCGCGCAGAACAACCCGGGCGGGCAGGATGAAGCCCCGCTGCTGATCGGCCACCGCGGGGCCGCCGGCACCGCCCCCGAAAATACGGTTGCGGCCTTCAAGGACGGGCGCGCCTCCGGCGCCGACTTCTTCGAGATCGACGTCCAGCTCAGCGCCGATGGCGTACCGTTCCTGTTCCACGACGACACTCCGGCCCGGACCACCAACGTGGAGGAAGTATTTCCCGAGCGTGCCGGGGACCCCATCACGTCCTTTACTTGGGATGAATTGCAGCAGCTCGACGCCGGATCCTACTTCGGCGCCAAGTACCAGGGGGAGCGGATCCCGCACCTGGATGACGCGGCGAAGATCGCCACGGTGAAGACCGGCGTGTACATCGAAATCAAGTCGCCGAAGAACTCCCCGGGCATCGAACAGCTCGTCGCCGACGAGCTCCGCACCGATGCCGCCTGGACGAAGCTTGTTGCCGCCGACAAGGTCCAGGTCCTCGGCTTCGACGAGGCCTCCAACCGCACCTTCGCCGACCTGGCCCCCGAGATCGCGCTGCAGCAGCTCTCGAGCACCGTCCCGGGTCCGGCCACGCTGGAATCCTGGGCGGCCTTTGCCGATTCAATCGGCACCAACTACCGCACCCTGACGGCGCAAAATGTTGCAGACGCCAAGGCCGCCGGGCTGGTCGTCGGCGTCTACACCGCCAACTCGCCCGAGGCCGTCCAGCACTCCGTCGACCTCGGCGTCGATGCCGTCACCGGTGACTTCCCGATCCAGACCATGCGCTACCTGGACGGGCGGAAGCCCTTCCCCGCGGGCACCGGCCTGGAAATCGCCGGCGCGGTGAATGACCCCGCCGGCAGCGACGTTCAGCCGGAGACCGGCGAGCACGTGGTGCTGCGCAACACCGCCAACCACAGCATCGACGCCAGCGGCTACATCATCCGCGACGCGGCGAACAATATCCTGGCTGTGGGCGAGGGCTACGTGCTTGCCCCCGGCGCGGAGTTGCGGGTCTACACCGGTCCCGGCACCAACAGCGCCGAGGCCTACTACAACAATGGCACCGCGTCAGTACTGAACAACACCGGCGACTCCATTGCGCTGTGGGCCCCGCAGGGCACGCTGCAGGACGTCTTCGCCAACTAGGCGGCAGGTTCTGCAGCTCCGACGCCGGCACCTCGGGCGGCCTTGCCCGAGGTGCGGGCCTCGTTAATCGCGTTGCCCAAACGTGCGCCCGAAGCTGCGACGGCGAAGCTCTCGCCGGGCGGCGGGAGGACGGACCGGGCGTCCCCCAAAGTACCGACGGCTGTGCTCTCGCCGCGTGCCATTCCGGCCGGCCCTGCCTGGCGGACCGGGCATTTTGGTGCTCAGACATCAAACGTCTAACGTTTAGAGAATGATTTTAGAGCGACGGCCCAGCGGCGGCAGCAGCGGGGACCACGCGCTGGGCAGCGACCACGCGCCGGGCGGCGACCATGCGCCGGGCAGCGACGAGGCTCCGCGGGAGTTCGCCGAGGCCCTGGTGCCGGAGCTCAACGTGCAGGAGCCTGCCCCGGCGCCCGCCGCCGCGGACCGCCGCTGGTTCATTGCCGCGGCCGTAGCCGCCGTGATACTCATCGGGTTGAACCTCCGGGCTGGTATTGCCAGCGCGGCCGCGCTCTTCCACGACCTGCAGCAGCTGCTGGGGTACGGGCCGCTGGTCGCCGCACTGCTGCCCACCGTTCCCGTGTTGTGTTTCGCCGTGGCCGGAGCCGCGACCGCCTGGCTGAGCAGCCGCATGGGGCTGGAACGCGCCATCGCACTCGCGCTGACACTGCTGATTGCCGGCTTGGGCCTGCGCGGAGTCGAATCCGTCGGGATGCTGCTGGCCGGCACGGTGGTGTCCATGTCCGGACTGGCGGTCTGCAACGTGGCGCTGCCGGCGTTCATCCGCAAGTACTTCGCGCACCGGCCGTCGACGATGACCGGGGCCTACACCATCTCCATGTCCGTCGGCGCCACCCTGGCCGCGGCCGTCAGCGTCCCGCTGGCCGCACAGTTGGACTCGCCGTCGCTCGCGCTGGCCGTCTGGGCGCTGCTGGCCGTCGTCGGGCTCGCGGTGTTCCTTCCCATGGCCGTGGTCGGCAGGCGCGGGTCGGGCACACCGACGCGAGTCCATTCGTCGCCGTGGCCGCTGCTGCTCACGCGCAAGGGCGCGCTGCTCACCGGCCTGTTCACCATCCAGGCGCTGCTCGTCTATTCCGTGATGGGCTGGCTGCCGTACATCCTGATCTCGCGCGGGGTGGATGCCGCGGCCGCCGGGCAGCTGCTCGCGCTGGTCCAGCTGGTGTCCATCCCCGCCGTCGTGCTGCTGTTGTCCATGGCGGCGCGGCCGGGCCTGCTGCGGCCGGCTTTCATGATGACCTGCGCGGCGTCGCTGGTGGGCTACCTCGCCTTGCTGGTGCTGCCTGCCGAGCTCGCCGTGCTGCCCGCGGTTTTGATCGGACTGGGTTTCGGGGTTTTCCCGCTGCTGATGCTGGTGATCAGCCGCAGCGGTTCGGACGCGGCCGAGACCACCGCGCTGTCCACGCTGGCCCAATCGGTCGGCTACCTCTTCGCCGCACTGGGCCCGTTCGGGCTCGGCCTGCTGCACGATGCACTCGCCGACTGGACCATCCCGCTGGTGCTCCTGGTGGCCGGCGCGGCGATGCAACTGCTGCTGGCCCATGCGGTCAGCGGCCTGGTGCGGGAGGCGCGGCCGTGAGGTCCGGCCCGCTCCAGCGGCCGCCGCTCGCGGAGGAAGTGACGTCCAGGCTGCGGGAGTCCATCGCGGCGGGGCGGTGGCAGCTGGGTGCCCGGATCCCTTCGGAGCCGGAACTGATGGCGAGTCTGGGCGTCTCCCGCGGCACGCTGCGCGAGGCGGTCAAGGCTTTGGCCCACGCCGGGATGCTCGAGGTGCGCCGCGGCGACGGCACGTACGTGCGCGCCACCAGCGAGATCAGCGGCACCGCCCGCCGCGCCTACCGGGAGTACGACGACGAGGACGTGCTCCAGGTGCGCTTCGCGCTCGACACCCAGGCGGCGCGGCTGGCGGCGCAATCGTCGCGATCCGAGCCGTCGGGCCCCGGCGGCGCCGTGGAGGCGCTGCGGGAGAGGCTGGCCCGGCGCCGGCATGCGTGGGCCGAACAAGACCTGGAAGGCTGGATCGCTGCGGACTGGGACTTCCACCTGGCCGTGGCCGAGGCCTCCGGCAACCAGCTGTTGCACGAGCTGTACGGCAGCTTCGGCGATGTGTTCCACGGGACCAAGATGGCCCAGCGATTGCGGGACGGCTTCGATGGATGCCTACGCGCCGGACACGAGGACCTCGCGGACGCCATCGCGGCCGGAGACGAAGAAGCCGCGGTGCGGACCGTCACCGCCAACCTGCGCTACTGCCTGAAATGGATGCCGCAGCACGGCCAATAACGCCATGCTCACGCCGTGCTGCGGCGGGCTCTGGCCGCCGCGGCCGCGCGTGTGGCATGATGCCGCCCCGCCGGGGTACCTTGAATCACGAAGCCCGGACTGTCGGGACGCAGGGAACGAGGAAAGCTGGCGATGTCCACTTCGACGAAACCGTCCGGGAGCACCCGGAAGACGTGGCTGAAGATCACCGCGGCGGTGGCCGGCGCCGTCGTCGTGCTCCTGCTGTTGGTGTTGCTGGCCAAATGGATGCGCACGATGCCGGGCGTCCAGGACTTCCTGGCCGCCTACCCGGGCCGTTCCGAACTGCCCGAATCCGCGCCCGTCGGGCTGCCCGCCTGGCTGGGCTGGCAGCACTTCCTCAACTTCTTCCTGATCGTGTTGATCATCCGCACCGGCCTGCAGGTACGGGCCGGTACCCGCTCGCCGGCGTACTGGACACGCAACAACAAGGGCCTGGTGAAGACCAAGAACGCGCCCACCAAGATCACCCTGAACCTGTGGTTCCACCTGACGCTGGATGCGTTGTGGGTGCTGAACGGCATCGTCTTCATGGTGCTGATCTTCGCGACCGGGCACTGGATGCGGATTGTGCCCACCAGTTGGGACATCTTCCCGAACGCGCTGTCCGCGGTGCTGCAGTACGCCTCGCTGGACTGGCCGCTGGAGAACGGGTGGGTGAACTACAACGCGCTGCAGCTGCTGACCTACTTCGCCACCGTCTTCATCGCCGCCCCGCTGGCCATCGTCTCCGGCCTGCGCACCTCGGCCGCCTGGCCCAAGCGGGCCGCGGTCAACAAATACTTCCCGATTGAGGCGGCCCGGGCCATCCACTTCCCGGTGATGGTGTACTTCGTGCTGTTCATCATCGTGCACGTGACCCTGGTGCTGGCCACCGGCGCGCTGCGCAACCTCAACCACATGTATGCGGCCACGGACGACGGCGGATGGACCGGTTTCTGGATCTTTGCCGCCTCCGTCGCGGTGACCGTGGCGGCTTGGTTCCTGGCCCGGCCGATCTTCCTGCGCCCGATCGCCTCGCTGACGGGCAAGGTCACGAGCCGCTGACCGCGCGGCCGCCTGATCGCCGGCCGCTGACCGCGTGGCACGCGTGGCCGCCGCCTTACCGCCAGCCGCTGACCGCCTGACCGCGGCTGAAGGCTGCACCGCTACACTGCTCGCCATGATCACCGTTGCGGCCATCGCCGCGTGCCTTGTCTTCGCGCTGTTGGCCGTCTTCCAGATCCTGCTGGCCGCGGGCCTGCCGCTGGGCCGGTTCGCCTGGGGAGGAAGCCACCGCATCCTGCCGGCGAAGCTGCGCATCGGGAGCGCGGTCTCGGTGCTCCTGTATGCGTTCTTCGTGTTCGTCATCATGGACCGCGCGCAGTTTCTCGACGCGTTGCCGGAGACCGCGTCGCTCGTTCTTGGCTGGGTCCTGACCGCGTACCTGTTCGTCGGCGTCCTGATGAACGCCATCTCGCGCAGCAAGCCCGAGCGGTGGACCATGACGCCGGTCGCCCTGGTCTTGGCCGCGCTGAGCCTGGTGGTTGCCCTCGGTTGACGTGGTTTCCCGCCCTTGGCGGGCGAGCTGCAAGGCTTTTCGTCGGTGGCCGTCCAGCCGTTTGCGGGCCTCACGGCCCTTCGCGGGCGGGGGGGGTCCGGCGATTGACGGTCAGGCAGGGGAGGGGCTTGCCCCGCGGGCGGGGCGGGCTCACGATTGGTTCACTACCGGCCGATCGGAGGAAGCCATGCAGGTCCGTATCCGCCGCGCACTGACAGCAGTTGCCGTGCTCGTCACCGTCCCGGCGGCCCTTGCCGGCGGCCTGGTCCTGTGGCTGCGCTTCAGCCCCCGGCCGCTGGCGGTGCTGCTGCGGGTGCTGTCGGAACGGGACGGCCGGCGCACGGCCCGCGCGATGGCCCGGCACGTGCCGGACGGAATCAGCGAAGTATTGGATCAGGAATACCTCAGCAACCACGGGCATACCCGCCTGGACGTGTTCTTCCCGGACAAGGCGGCCGAGGATTCGCTGCGTCTTCCGACAATTGTCTGGATCCACGGCGGGGCCTGGATCTCCGGCACCAAGAACGACGTCGCCAATTACCTTCGAATCCTCGCCTCCTACGGCTTCACCGCCGTGGGGGTGGACTATTCGCTGGCCCACGTGCGCCGCTACCCCGCGCCGGTGCGCCAGACGGCCGCCGCGCTGCGCTACCTGGAACACAATGCCGAGCGGCTTCACATCGATACCGAGCGGATCGTGCTGGCCGGGGACTCGGCGGGCGCGCAAATTGCCGCGCAACTGGCGCTCGTCATCGCCGATCCCGACTATGCCAAAAGGCTCGGCATTGCCTCGCCCATGAAGCCGGAGCGGCTGCGCGCGGTGCTGCTGCACTGCGGGGCGTACGACCTCTCGCTCGCCGGGGCGGACCAGGCCGGGAACCAGAATTACCTGCGCACGGTGCTGTGGTCCTACACCGGGGCCAAAGACTATCTGGAGCGTCCGTACGTCGCGCTGGCCTCCGTGGCCAAGCACGTGGGCGCCGATTACCCGCCGGCTTTCGTGTCAGCGGGCAACACGGACCCGTTGCTGCCGCACTCGCTCGGGCTGGTCGAAGCGCTGCGGATCAAGGGCGCGGCCGTGGAGGAGTTCTTCCCCCACACGGAGGCCGGCCTAGGGCACCAGTTCCAGTTCAACCTGGAGTTGGAAGCGGCGTGGCAGGTGCTGGAGCGCAGCGTGGCGTTCCTCCGTCGCCACACCGGCTGATGCCGCCCGAGTTGAATCGGCGCCCCGCTACGAGGAGTGTTCTTCGGTGTCTGCATCACCCGGCCGGCGCCGACGCCTCCCCGGGCACCGCCGTCGTACGCTGGAAACCTGTCCAGCGAAGGGGGAACTTTCAATGAACGACGCCGGCTCGCGCCTCATATTCGGCTGCATGGGGTTGGGTGGTGGCTGGGGGAGCGGGCCGCTGGAAGCGGCCGATGTGGCGGCCGCGCACGCGGCCGTGGCGGCGGCGCTGGAGGCCGGGATCACGACGTTCGACCACGCCGACATCTACGCCCACGGCAAGGCCGAGGCCGCGTTCGGGCGGGTGTTGGCCGGAAGTCCCGAGCTGCGCGACTCGATCCGGCTGCAGGGCAAATGCGGCATCCGGCTGCCGGCCCCCGGCATGGTCGGGCACTACGACTCCTCGCGGAAAGCCATCCTGACCCGCACCGACGAGAGCCTGCGCCGGCTGCACACCGATCACCTGGATACGCTGCTGATCCACCGGCCCGATCCGCTGACGCCGGCCGAAGAGATCGCCGCGGCGTTCAACGAGCTTCGGATGGCCGGGAAGGTCCGCCGCCTTGGTGTCTCGAACATGTCCGGCGAACAGATGCGCTGGCTGCAGTCGGCGCTGGATGAACCGCTGGCGGTGAACCAGCTGGAAATGAGCCTGTACCGACGCGACTGGCTGGAGTCAGGGGTGCTGGTGAACCACCCGGAGGGACCGGGGATCAGCTTCCCGCACGGCACCTTGGAATACTGCGCCGCCCACGGGGTGGAGCTGCAGGCCTGGGGAGCGCTGGCCCAGGGCCGGTACAGCGGGCGTGCGGCAGCGGAGGCCGCGACACCGGATGCTTCCGCGCCCGCGGATGCCTCTCCCCCGGCGGATCAAGCAGCGGCAGCCCTGGTCACGGAACTTGCCCGGGACAAGGGGTGCCCGCCCGAGGCCGTGGTGCTGGGCTGGCTGCTGCGGCATCCGGCAGGCATCCGGCCGGTCGTCGGTACCAGCAGCCCGGACCGGATCCGGGCCTGTGCCGAGGCGGAAGCGGTTGGAGCATCGATGACCCGCGAGGAGTGGTACTCCCTGTGGGTGGCGGCCCGAGGCAGGCCGCTGCCTTAGCTGCCCGCGCCCGGCCCCGCAGCTGCGGGCGGGGCCGGGACCATGCGTCCTAGACGAAGGCCGGCTGTTCCAACCGGCGGAACGCGGAATCGTGGAAGACCAGGGGCTCGTGGGTGCCGTCGTGCGTGGACAGTCCGTGCACCTGCAGCAGCACGACGTGGTGGTCCCCGGCCGGGACTTCCTGGTGCACCGAGCAGTCCAGCCAGAGCGCCGCGTCGTTGAGGAAAAGCGCGCCGTCGTCGGTGCCGTGCAGGCTCAGGCCGGCAAAGCGGTCACCGGTCCTGGACGCGATCTGGCGGCAGACGCCGTCGTGCCCGGTGCCGAGCACCGAGACGCCGATCCGGTTGGCCCGCCGGACCAGCGGCCAGGTCCGTGAGGTGTTTTGCACGGCGAACATCACCAGCGGCGGCTCGAGGGAGACGCCCACGGTGAACGAGGAGGCGACGATGCCCTGCGGCTCGCCGTCGACGGTCGCGCACAGCGCCGCGATGCCCGAGGGGAACCGGCCGAAGGCGGAGCGCAACGTGTGGGGGGTCAGGTCATGGTGTAGCGACATGGCGTCCTTGGGGCTTGGGCGCATCCGCTGCGGCCGAGCTGCTGCGGGTGGATACGCGTACTTGCCTGCCGACATCCCCGGCGGGCCGAATCATCACCTGGAGCACCCCGCTACGGTAGAGGGTTGCCGGCCAACCAGCCAGGGCTGTGAAGTTGGCGCTCTTGATTCGTCTCCACGCTAAGAGCGGGGAAGGGCCTGGGTCAAACGCCGGTAACAGTTCGTCAAATGCAGCGTTTTACTCCCGGGCCACGCGAGGTGGCTGCTGCCCGACGGGCGGCCGTGCGACGGCTGCTGCCCCGAAGGCTACTGTCCGACTG
Organism: Arthrobacter sp. MDT2-34-1; assembly: GCF_059091365.1. Taxonomy (NCBI): domain Bacteria; kingdom Bacillati; phylum Actinomycetota; class Actinomycetes; order Micrococcales; family Micrococcaceae; genus Arthrobacter; species Arthrobacter sp. MDT2-34-1. The sequence continues at coordinate 1,734,823 of NZ_JBNHGO010000001.1, read as the reverse complement.
CTGGCGCCACGGCTACTGCGCGGCGGCGCCCGGGCGCACGGTCTGCTGCCGGAACGGATGCGCCGGGTAGACGCCCAGGATGCGGATTTCGGTGGTGAAGAAGTCCAGTTCCTCGAAGGCGTGGACCATGGCCGGATCGTCCGGGTGGCCTTCGACGTCCACCATGAACATGGTGGCGGCAAACTCGCCGCCCACCATGTAGCTCTCCAACCGGGTCATGTTGATGCCGTTGGTGGCGAAACCGCCCAGCGCCTTGTACAGCGCGGACGGCACGTTCCGCACGCGGAACACGAAGCTGGTCACGGCCGGACCGGGAAGTTCCTCGCGGGACGGGACCGGCCGGCGGTCGGCCAGCACCACGAACCGTGTGGTGTTCGTCGGATCGTCTTCGACCTTTTCCGCGAAAACCTCCAGGCCGTAGAGTTCGGCGGCCATCGGCGGCGCCAGGGAGACCTTGGTCGGGTCCTTCCATTCGGCCACCTCCCGGGCCGAACCGGCGGTGTCGCCGGCGATGACCGGAGTGAGCCCGAGCCTGCGGATCAGCTTGCGGCACTGGCCCAAAGCATGGATGTGGCTGTGCACCTCCCGGGCCTGCTCCACGGTGGCCCCGCGTACGCCCAGCAGGCTGAAACGGATGGGCAGGAAGAATTCCTCCACGATCTGCAGGGTGGTCTTCGGCAGCAGGGCGTGGATGTCCGCCACCCGCCCGGCGATCGAGTTGTCGATGGGGATCATGGCCAGTTCCGCCTCGCCGCCGGTGACGGCAGCGAACGCATCCTCGAAGCTGGCACACGGCACCGCTTCCCAACCGGGGCGCACTTCCAGGCAAGCCATGTGGGAGTTCGAGCCGGGTTCACCTTGGTACGCAATCGCTGGAGCCATGGGCGAAATTATCCCACCGGGGCGGGCCGGCGCTTCATTCCGGGCAACCGGGCGGCGTCATATAACCGGGACCGGCCCGCCAACCGCTTAGTACAGATGCGATTCCTGGGTGATGCCGTAGGGCACGTCGTCGCTCAGCTCCACCGTAAACTGCCCGGGGCCGGTGCGAGTGACCAAGATGCCGCAATCGCCGTCGATGGCGGCGAGCTTTTGCAACTCTTCGACCGCAGCATTCAGGAGATCGTGCGCTTCGGAAGCCGTCTGTGCGGTCAACGACTTGGTAGCCAGGGAAGTGGCCATGGTTCTGCCTTTCGTGGCCGGAGGTTTCCGCGCAGGAGAAACGCGGGATGGAAGCTTCCGGCCGGAACGAGCCTGCCATGCGGAACGGTGCATGGAACTTTACATTCTGCCATCCCAGATGACATCAGATGAATTTCGCACCGGCGTGGCGTGCGCCACACCCGGCGTGGCGGCGTGGTGCTGTGGACCGGTGCAGGCGGGACCCCCCCCGCGGATGCAGGGAGCCGTCGGGGGGAGGGTGGGGGCAGCCGGAAGTGAACCCGGTCCTAGAACGGGTTGAGCAGCCGGTGGACGAACTGCCGGGTGCGCTCCTCCCGCGGTTCGCGCAGCACCTGTTCGGGGTGTCCGCGTTCCACCACCACGCCGCCGTCCATGAACACCACTTCGCTGGCCACTTCACGGGCGAAGGCCAGCTCGTGGGTGACCAGGGCCATGGTCCAGCCCTCGTCAGCCAGTTCCTTGATCACGTGCAGCACGTCGCCCACCAGTTCAGGATCCAGTGCGGACGTGGGCTCGTCGAACAGCAGCAGCGAAGGTTTGAGCGCCAGCGCCCGGACAATGCCGACCCGCTGCTGCTGTCCGCCGGAGAGCTGATGCGGGTACTGGTCTTCCTTGCCGGAGAGCCCGACACGGTCCAGCAGCGACCTGGCCTCGCGCACCGCTTCGGCCTTGGACCGCTTCTGCACCTGGACCGGGCCCTCGATGATGTTCTGCAGCACGGTCATGTGCGGGAACAGGTTGTAGTGCTGGAACACCATGGCGCTTCGGTCGCGCAGGGCGGCGATCTGTTTTCGGTTCACCGGCGAACCGAAATCCACGGCCGGCCCGCCCGAAAAGGCGACCCGCCCGCCGTCGGGGATTTCCAAGCCGTTCAGGCAGCGCAGCACGGTGGTTTTGCCCGACCCGGAGGGTCCGATCAGGGCCAGTACCCCGCCCGTCTGGACGGAGAGGTCGATGGACTTGAGCACCTGGTTGCTGCCGAAGGACTTGCGCAGCCCCTCTACGGAGAGCACCGGCCCTGCGGCGGAGCCGGGCTGCGAAGCGGCGGCGGAGGGGACGTCAGTGGGCGACATAGCGGTCCAGCCTCTTCTCCAGTCGGGACTGCCCGGCGGAGAGCACCAGGCAGAACACCCAGTAGACCGCCGCGGCCTCAATGTAGAGCAGCATGAACTCCTGGCTGAACGCCGCGATTTCCTGGGCGGCCCGGAACGCCTCGGTGACCAGGATCAGGGAAGCGAGGGAGGTGTCCTTGACCAGCGAGATGAACGTATTGGACAGCGGCGGCACCGACACCCGCGCGGCCTGCGGCAGGATGATGCGGCGCAGGGTGGTGGTGCCGGCCATGCCGATGGTGTGGCCGGCTTCCCACTGGCCCTTGGGGACGGACAGAATCGCGGCGCGGATAATTTCGGCCGCATAGCCGCCCACGTTCAGGGAGAACGCGATGATGGCGCTCGGCCACGGTTCAAGCACCACGCCGATCGACGGCAGACCGTAGAAGATCACGAACAGCTGGACGAGCAGCGGGGTGCCGCGGATCACCGAGACGTAGGCGCGCGCGATGCCGGCCAGGATCCGGTTGCGGCTCAAGCGCATCAGGGCCACGACGAGCGCCAGCAGCAGGCCGATGGCGAAGCTGGCCAGCGAGAGGGGGATGGTGCCGGTCAGCCCGCCCTGGACTATAGGCCAGAGTGAACTGCCGACGAGCTCCCAGTCGATGTCCATACGGTTACGTTAGCGTCTCCCTTTGAAGCGGCCGGATTTACTTGCTGACGTCCGCGCCGAAGTACTTCTCGGAGATCTTTGCCAGCGTGCCGTCGGCGCGCAGCTCCTCCAGCGCCGTGTTGAAGGCCTCCACCAGCTCGTCGCTGCCCTTCTGGAAGGCGAAGGCGCTCTGCGTTTCTTCGTCCGTTTCGGCGGCTACCTTGATGTCTTTGTTGTCGTTGGTGGCCTGGTAGTCCAGGTAGGTCAGCTTGTCGTTGACCGTGGCGTCCACCCGGCCCTGCTCCAGCAGCGAAACCGCCTGCGCCCAGCCCTCCACGGCCTCGACATTGGCTCCGGCGCCCTTGGCCAGTTTGTAGAAGTTGCTGGTCAGCGACTGGGCGGACGTTTTGCCCTCCAGATCCGCCAGGGAGGAAATGTCGTTGTTGTCCGACTTCACGACGACGACGCCGGTGCTGACCGTGTACGGGTCCGAGAAGTCGTACTTGGCCAGGCGGTCTTCGTTGATCGAAACCTGATTGGCGATTACGTCGAAACGGCCCGCCTCCAGCCCCGCGAAGATGGCGTCCCACTGGGTCTCTTCAAACCGCACGTCGACGCCGAGCTTGTCCGCCACCGCGGTGACGACCTCTACGTCGTAACCGGTCAGGTCGCCGGTGCCGTTCTCGTGGAAGGAGAACGGGCGGTAGGTCCCCTCGGTCCCCACGGTGATCACGCCTGCGTCCTGGATCTCCTGCAGCGTGGTCGCGGCGGAGGAGGTCGCCGGCTCCGACCCCGACGGCGAGGACGTGCTGCAGCCGGCCAGCACCAGGGCGGCGGCTGCGGCGGCACCGAGGACGGACAAACGACGACGAATCATGGTGGAAAACCCCTTGTGATGTGGGACGACGAGCCAACCGGCGGGTGGCCGGCAAACGCTGAAGCTACCACGTGCAACAACGGGTACCTCAAGATATGTTCCGAACTGTGTCGGCAATGTGAGCAGCCGCACTCCCGGCGGCGCGCACCGGCGTCGTTATTGTTCTATTCGGGTGCCACCCGCACCACGAGTGCGCCCGGATCGACGCGCATCATCAAACGGGACCCCATGCCAATATGGTCGCCGTCCAGCTGCATCTCCTGGGGCCGGCCGGCGTGGATCTCCACGTGCTTGCCCTGGTAGTAGTCAACCGAAGGATCCACGCTCCGGCCGCGTTTGGCGAGCCCGGCCAGCACGCCGAGCCAGCCCAGCCGGCCACGCGGGGAGATGGTCATGACGTCCAGCAGGCCGTCGTCGAGCTGCGCACCGGGGAACATCTCGAATCCGCCCTGGATCTTGCCGCAGTTCCCGCCCATTACGCTGCGCATCCGCACGGTCATGGGCTTGCCGCCGTCTATGGTGACCGTGGCACGGACCGGCTTGCCCGGAAGGTTGCGCAGGCCGGCTTCCACGTACGCCAGCCACCCGATACGGTCCTTGAGGCCGTCGTCGGTGCCGCCAATCACGGCGGCGTCGAAGCCGAGGCCGGCCATGACCAAAAACACGGAGTCACCGCCCGACCTGTCCACGGTGGCCCGGACCACGTCGATCCGCCGGTCCCGGCCGGCCAACGCGATGCCGGCAGCGGTCTCCGGGTCGTCAACCGGCAGGTCCAGGTTGCGGGCCAGCAGGTTGCCGGTGCCCAGCGGGATCACGCCCAGCGGCATGTCGGTCGCCGCCAGCCGGCCGGCCACCCGCCGCACCGTTCCGTCACCGCCGGCGGCGATGACCAGATCGACGCCCGCTTCCAGCGCCTGGTGCGCCTGGCCGGCGCCCGGATCTTCGAGCGTGGTCTCGAGCCAGAGCGGCGGCTGCCAGCCGGTCTCGGCGCACAGGCCCTCGACCAGCGCCACCAGGTCGAAGTTGAACTTCTTGGACGGGTTCCAGACCACCGCGGCACGGCGGGAAGCTGGGGGAGCGGATTCGGTCATGGTGTCCTTACTGTCCTGTTTGCCGGCTGAAGGCCGACGTCCCGACGAACCCATTCAAGCACCATCCCGCCGGTGCCGCCCGGCTCGACATCGCTGCTGGCCGCTTATAGGTTCTAACAGGACACCCTCGGATCCGGGAGAAGAATTGCTTCGGCGCGCACTTGCATCAATCACCGCCCTGCTGCTGACGGTAGCGGTCTCTGCCTGCGCTCCGGAGCGGGAATCGCCGGATCCGACCGCCCGGGCACTGGCGGAAGCGTTGGCTGCCAATGACGTGTCGAACGTGGCCTTCGCCGATGCCACCGGCGCCCAGGTGCAGGAACAACTGGCCGCGCTGACCGAGGGGATGGCCCCCTTGGAGCCCGAAGTCACCGTGGAAGGCGTCGAAGAGGTCGAATCCAACCTCTTCCGGGCCACCCTTTCCTATGACTGGCCGGTGGCCGATGCGGAGCAGGGCTGGAGCTACACCACCAGGGCCGACCTGCACTACGCCGAGGACACCTGGCACGTGCGGTGGAAGCCCGAAATCCTGGAGCCCTCGCTTGCCGAGGGCGAACGGCTGGTGCTCTCCACCGAGGAACCGCGGCGCGGCCAGATCCTCGACGCCGAGGGTGAGGCGATCGTGAAGAACCGCCCGGTCAGGGTCGTTGGCATCGACAAGACAGGCCTGGACACAGCGACCGCCGAGGACTCCGCGCGCGCGCTGGCCAAGCTGGTAAACATCGATGCCGCCGCTTATCTGGAAAAGGTTGAAGCCTACGGGCCCAAGGCATTCGTGGACGCCATCACGCTGCGTGAGGACGCCTTTGACAAGTTGGACCAGAAGAAGCTGAAGGACATCGAGGGCTTCCTGGCGGTAGGTGACCAGATTCCGTTGGCGCCCAACCGCACCTTCGCCGCGCCGGTGTTGGGATCGGTCCGGGAGGCCACGGCCGAAGACATCGAGAAGTCCAAGGGCACCGTGGCCGCGGGCGAGACCGTAGGCTCGTCCGGCTTGCAGGAAGCCTTCAACACCGAGCTCTCCGGCACGCCGGGAGTCACCGTCTCCGCCGTCGGGCAGCCCGCCGAAGAGGGCGGCGAAGCGCCGTCCCGCCAGCTGTTCCGCCAAGACCCGGTGGACGGCGAAAACGTGAAAACCACGCTCGTGCCGAAGTTGCAGTCGGCAGCCGAGGACATCCTGGCCGACATCGACTCGCCGAGTTCGATCGTCGCGCTGCGGCCGTCGACCGGTGCCGTCCTGGCGGCCGCGAACGGTCCGGACAGCGAAGGCTACAACACCGCGTTCCTGGGCCGGTACGCCCCCGGTTCCGCCTTCAAGATCGCCACCGCGCTGGGCATGCTGCGCAACGGCGCGACGCCCGATTCCGCCGTCACCTGTGACCCGGAACTGGTCGTGGACGGCCGAAGCTTTGAGAACGCGGACAGCTACCCCGCCGAGTTCACCGGCCGGATCACCTTGACCGAGGCCATCGCGCACTCCTGCAACACCGCGTTCATCGCCGAGCACCGGGAACTTTCCCAGGACCAGCTGGCTGATGCCGCCGGCGTCCTGGGCATCGGCATGACCGCGAACCCCGGCATCGAGGCCTTCATGGGCGACGTGCCGCGGGAGGACACCAAGGGGACCGCGCACGCGGCCTCGCTGATCGGCCAGTCACGGGTGCAGGCGTCGCCGCTGGCGCTGGCCACGATGATGGCGGCCGTGGTGGAAGGCGGTTCGGTCGTGCCGACGCTGGTGGACGGTCACGACCCCAAGGCCGAGCTCCCGGACGTGCCTGAACTGACCGCCGGGGAAGCCAAGCAGTTGCGCAGCATGATGCGCTCGGCCGTGGTGGACGGCTATCTGGCCAACCTGGCCGACCTGCCCGGGAAGCCCGCCATCGGCAAGACCGGCACCGCAGAGTACGGCTCGCAGGACCCGCCGCAGACCCACTCCTGGGTGATCGCCGGCCACGGGGACCTTGCCATCGCGGTGTTCGTGGAGGACGGCGAGCTGGGCTCCGAAACCGCGGGCCCGCTGGCCGAGGCTTTTCTGGAAGCCGCCGCCGGCTAGGCATCAAACGACGACGACGACGCCGGCGCCCGCCAAGGTGCCTGAAGGCACCGAAGGCGGGCACCGACGTCGCCAGCGGCCGGCCAAGGCCCGGCCTTCGCCCGCCAGCCGCCGGCCTGCCTGCAGAGTTCCAGGCTTACCAGCGGTGGGCCACGTCAATCACCAGGCGGGACATGCTGCCCGGGCCGTCCAGGGTGAAGACCCGGAACGGCAGGCGGGCGCGCACGCCGAGGCCGATGGTGGTGTACCCCTCGAAACTGCCGCCCCAGGAGAGCTGGCGGAAGGTGGTGTAGCCGGTGACGTTCACCAGCTCCTTCGGGTTGGCAGGCCGGTAGGTGCCGCGCCCGTTGGAGTCATACGCCGGAGCCTTCACGACCACGGCCAGATCGGCGCCGCCGCGCAAGGGGATTACATGGCCGGATCCTTGGGCCCGCACCGTCCCGTACCTCACCGAGTAGCCGGCCACGTCGCCGCGCAGGTCCACAACCATGCGGTCGAAACAGGCGTGCCGGCCGGTGCGCACGTTGGTAATGGGTGCGGTCGTGGTCCCCGGCGCGGACTCCGGCGTCGAGCCCCAGGTGATGCCGCAGTAGGGCGCCGCGGTGGCGGGGCCGGGCGCCACCAATCCCAGGCCGAGAACCAACAGGATTACGGACAGCCATGTGGGGAGCTTGCGCATGGCACACCGCCTTTCATGGGGGTGACAGATGCACTCAGGATAGGGGCGTTTTCCGCGACGGGACCCGGCACGTCCGCGATAACGCCGCAACCGTTACGGCACGCGGCCCGGGCACGCTTTTCTTGATCCTTCGGTAATCGGAAACGCACTCCGCCCGTAACCAAACACGGCGGGGAGAAGTGTTACGACGTTTCGTAACATAAATCACAGTGCTGCAATTTAAAGGCGCGGCCAGTGGCATAATTCCAGCATTAGCCGGTTCGGACCCCCACGTTTTTGCCGGGCCGGCGATCCCCCAAAGAGCCGGTCCCGCGTGAACATACCGCGGGGCCGGCTCGATTTAAACGTCACACCATAGGCGCCGCCCGCAGGCGTCCCCGGCGCCCCTGCAGCCCCTGCAGCCCAGTGCAGACCCCTTCAGCCCACTTCGAAGGTCCTGAACCCGCCGGTGGGCGGGCCGTACGTCGCTTCGACCGCGTCCACCCGCCCCGGCGCCGTGCCGGATTCGAACGCGGCCGCGAACTGCCGCACCGCATCGCGCGGCCCCTCTGCCACCACGCCCACGGTGCCGTCCGCCTGGTTCACGGCCGAGCCCACCAGCCCCAGGCGTTCGGCGCGTTCCCGTGCCCAGTACCGGAAGCCCACTCCCTGGACCCGGCCGCTCACCGTCGCGCTCAGGCGGACGTTCCCGGTGGGTTCCTGTTGCATGCTTCGCTCCTGTTCGAACATCGGTCCAGCGTACGACGGCGCCTCGCTTCAGGCAGCGCCGGAACCGTAGGGGCGCGTGATGGCCTCCAGAAAGTGGCCGTTCGGGTCGGTGAAGTACACGCCGCGGCCGCCGTCGTTGCGGTTGATTTGCTGGGGTCGGCTGCGGCCCGGGTCTGCCCAGTAGGCGATTCCGGCCGACCGGATGCGCGTGAGGATCCCGTCGAAGTCGTCCTCGGCGATCAGGAAGGCGTAATGCTGGGGCTGCACGTTCCCGGCGGTGTCCGCGTAGTCGAGTGCCACGCCGCCCTCCAGCAGGACCGTCATGAAGTGTCCGAACATGGGCTGCGGCGGATCGAGGCCGAAGATCTCCGCAAAGAATTCCGCCGACGCCGTTTTGTCTGCGGCGTAGACGATGGTGTGGTTGAACGAGACGGCCATGGCATGCTCCGAAGGCGGTGGCCGGGACGGAAGCCGGCCCCAATGCTGGCTCCATTCAACTCCGGCCAGGCCCGCCGGACAAGCGCAGAACCGGGAAGGTCCGGGTTAACGAAGCAACGGACGACGCCGGCGCCGTGTGGTCGCCGAAGCCGTCCGCTCCGTTGGGGTGGCTGTGCCGCCCCGTGCTGATGTCAGCCCTTCTGCGGCAGCCGCCAGACCGTGCAGTCCTGCGTGCTGATGGCGCGGCGCGAGCCGTCCGACTCATCACGGATCCACACCAGGCCGACGCCGGGCGCGGTACGGTCGACGCGGCCCCGGTACTGGACGGCATTGTCCATGCGGGCCTCGACCGAATCGCCGCGGCGCAGATGTCCGAGATTGCGGATACGGGTGGGGGTGGAATTGACCAGCGGGGACTGACCGGGTGCGGATAGTGTCATCCGTGACCTCCTGTGTTGTGGCGGTAAGGGCGTGCTGTGCCAGGCGGATCAGCTGTGGGGCCGACCCTGCCGTGGCATCGTTCGGGGACTGCTCGTCAGGCGTGAAGCGCCGGCTCCTGCCGGGTGGCGGCGAGCGCTGACGACAGGGGCTGCGAGGCGGCAGGGCGCGGGAAAGAGCTTCTCCGCTGATCCCTGCTGCAAACTTGTTGGTGGTCCCTCAGCTGTCCGTTGGCAGTCTCACTTTAAGGAACACCTTTGGAGGGCCGGATTATTCCGCCGGAGCAGGAAAAGTTTTTTGGGCCCTCGCCGGTGGCCGCAAACGGAGCCAGGCTGCGTCCACGGCAGACGGCGGGCGGTTTCCCGCGGCGCTGCGGCGCCACTGGCCAGGCCCGGAAGCCTCAGGGGCCAGCACGCGAGCGGCAGGTTCAGTCCCTGGGCGGCAGCTGCTGCAGCGCCCAGGTGTTGCCGTCCGGGTCGCTGAAGTAGACGAACTTACCCCACGGCTGCGCGTCCACGTCGCTCGCTGCGACGCCGCGGCTGAGCAGTTCTTCCCGGGCCGCTTGGGCATCGGCAACGACCATCTGGAGCCCCTGCTGCGAGCCGGGTGCCATCTCCGTGATGCCCTCGCCGATCACGATGGAACAGGCCGAGCCGGGCGGCGTGAGCTGCACGAACCGCAGGCCGTCGCTTACCCGGTGGTCGTGGTCGGCGTGGAAGCCGACCTGCTCAACGTAAAAATGTTTGGCCCGGTCGACGTCGGTGACCGGCACAGCCACCAGTTCGAGTTTCATCTCCATGCCGGACACGCTAGCGCCGGCAGGGCGCCCGGCGGTAGGGGTTGGCGCGGGACTGCGGTCAGGCCCGGTCCGCAACCAGATGGAGCCGGTACCCCTCGGACGTTTCGAACAGGGGCCGCGGGTGGGAGCCAGGCGGCACGGGTGGGAGCAGCTGTGGCCAGCCAGAGATGATGCACCCGATGGCGGCCGCGGCCAGCTAATCCCCGAAATAGCCGCGCTCCAACAGGGAGCCGGGGTGGTACAGGCAAACGGACGTGCGATCACCCGAATCCCAATCCGCTTGCGTAGGGAACAAGAGCCGGTGCGTTCCGTCCGGAATCAACCGGGCTTCGAGAAACTGGGACATCACCTCGCCGCACCGGGGTCCGGCCTCGCGTTCCAGTGCTGACTGACCCGGATACAGCTCGCCGGCGTGGGTGATGGTGCCGAATATCTCGCCTTCATGCGGTTCCTGGCAGGGCACCTGAAACAACGCGGTGGTCGTGGGGCCGGAGGAATACTCCCAATCGAAGAACGCACAGTCGCCGACGGCTGCCTCACTCAGGGCCGAGGGCTCCACGCCGGAAGACCATTGCGTGGCGAGGAAGTCGTCGATGTAGGCACTAGTGCCCTCCGGATCCGCTGCTCCCACGGTCTCCGCGGGTGCCATGGTCGGGCGACCCGGCGGGGGAGAGGCCAGCCGGACGGGTCCCCGGGATGTGCCGGCGGCAGGGCCGCTGGCGTACCCGCCGCCGGAGGCTGGCGGAGTGGCACTAGCCGTGGCCGGGGATGCCGCTCCAGCTTCCGCCCCCGGTTCCGTGCAGCCCGCGAGCAGCAGCGCGAATAGCGCCATGAGGGCGGCCATCGGCCTATTCCGCATGTTCCCCCGATGCCGGCTCTGCAGCCGCCCGACCGGCGGCTGGAATTGTGAGCAGCCTAGCAGGGTGTGCCGGAGGGCCGGGGCGCGCCCCGCCCACGGCCACACTGCTAGCGGACCCATCGGTCCGGCTTGCGTCGCGGGGCCTTGCCGCCGTGCCGGGCGGGCCAGCCGGGCTTTAGACGGCTGCGGCAGCAGCGGCGTCGGCCGTCTTCTTCCGGTGGATGGCCAGGAAGGAAGAAATCCTGCGGACCGCCTCCTCGATATCCTCCACCGACGGCAGGATTACGAACCGGAAGTGATCCGGCGTGGGCCAGTGGAAGGCGCTGCCGTGCGAAACCAGGATTTTCTCCTCCTCGAGCAGGTCCAGGACAAACTTCTCGTCGTCCTCGAACGGATAAACGGCAGGATCCAGCTTGGGGAACAGGTACATCGCCCCGGCCGCGGGCACACAGCTGACGCCCGGGATCTGGTTGAGCAGCCGGCAGGCCAGGTCGCGCTGTTCGTGCAACCGGCCCCCGGGCTTCACCAGGTCCCCGATGGACTGGTAGCCGCCCAGCGAGGTCTGGATGGCGTGCTGCGCCGGGACGTTCGAGCACAGCCGGAGCGAGGCCAGCAGTTCCAGTGATTCGCGGTAGGCCGCGGTCTCGGCGCGCGGCCCGCTGATGGCCACCCAGCCGGCGCGGTAGCCGGGCATCCGGTACGCCTTGGAGAGCCCGCTGAACGTCAGCACCGGCAGGTCCGGGGCCACCGAGGCGGTGTGGACGTGCACGGCGCCGTCGTAGGTGATCTTCTCGTAAATTTCGTCCGAGAACAGCACCAGATCGTGCTTGCGAGCCAGGGCCGCGAACTGTTCCAGCACGTGCCGCGGGTAGACGGCGCCGGTGGGGTTGTTCGGGTTGATCAGCACGATCGCCCGTGTCCGGTCGGTGATTTTGGCTTCGACGTCCGCCATGTCCGGCCACCAGTGGTTGTCCTCGTCGCAGAGGTAGTGCACGGCCTTGCCGCCGGAGAGGGTGACCGACGCGGTCCACAGGGGGTAGTCGGGCGCGGGGATCAGCACCTCGTCGCCGTTTTCGAGGAACGCTTGCAGCGTCATGGAGATCAGCTCGGACACCCCGTTGCCGATGAAGATGTCCTCAACGCCGATCTGCATCAGGCCCTTGGTCTGGTAGTACTGCGAAATGGCCGTGCGGGCGGAAAAGATGCCCTTCGAATCGCTGTAGCCTTGGGCGCCGCGCAGGTGGTGGATCATGTCCACCACAATCGACTCCGGCGCCTCCAACCCGAACGGTGCCGGATCGCCGAGGTTCATCCGCAGGATGCGGTGGCCCTCCGCCTCCATCTTCTTGGCCGCGTGCAAAATCGGGCCGCGAAGTTCGTACCGGACGTTCTGGAGTTTGCTGGAATGTTGCATGGGACGCATGCCCTATTTTTTCACAGAGTGCATCGGGCGTTCATGTGGGCTTCACCACTGCGCGGGTCTGGTGCCCGGTGCTGCATCGGCCTACCGTGGTTACGCTCCCATAGCGGCACCGGCACGCGGTGCCGGTGCCGTGCGCCCCGAACCGGAAAAACGGAGGAAAGCCAATGGCTCTCACGCACATCAATCCAGCGGGCATGTTCCGCAGTCCGGCCTTTTCCCAAGGCGTGCTCGTGGACGGCCCGGGCCGGCTGCTGATCGTCGGCGGCCAGAACGGGATCAACGCGGACGGCGAGATGGTCAGTGACGATCTTGCCGGCCAGACCAGGCAGGCGATGCGCAACGTGCTCGCGGTCCTCGAGGAGGCCGGCGCGACGCAGCAGGACGTGGCCAAGCTGAACATCTACCTCGCTGCCGGGCAGGACGCGAACGCGGGGTACGCCGCGGCCGCGGAGGTGTGGGGGCCGGTGCCGACGGCAATCACCGTCCTGCAGGTGGGGTCCGCGCGGCCCGGCGTGCTGGTGGAGATCGACGCGCTCGCCCAGGTCCCGCCGCGGCCCGAGTAGCCGCGGCCAGGGACCGCAGCCACCGCCGTCGTGCGCTGCCCTGCCGCCCTGGCGCGGTGGCGGCCTGCCCGGCCCGGGTTGCCTACTGCGGGCGGACCGTGTGCTTGCTGACGATGGAGACCCGGTTGAAGGCGTTCATCGCGACGGTGATCCAGCTGACCGCGGAGAACTCGTCGTCGGTGAGTTCCTCGCGGGCGGCGGAATAGGCTCGCTCCTGGCTGTGGTGGTCCGGCAGTTCGGTCAGCGCCTCGGCCAGGGCCAGCGCGGCCCGTTCCTTGTCCGTGAAAACCTCGGTGTCCCGCCAGGACGGAAGCACGGAAAGCCGCTGGGCCGTCTCGCCCTCGCCCAGGGCCAGCCGGGTGTGCATGTTCAGGCAGTACGCACAGCCGTTGATCTGCGAGATGCGCAGGTTCAGCAGTTCCACCAGCTTCCGGTCCAAACCTGCCGCTTCGGCCGCTTCGCCGACCTTGAGTGCCAGTCCGTTGAGCGCGCGATAGGCTGCCGGCGTCTGCTTGTCGATGTAGAACTTGGCGGGACGATTGTCGGAACTCACTCATGCCTCCTGTGTTGCTGGTCGGCCTTCATTCTCTCAGCACTGCCGACGGGAGCCGCGGAGGAGTAGCGTGTGCCCCATGGAATTCGATGCACCCTTCACGGAACCCACTGCACGGCGGATCCGGGTGCGGCTGGGTGGAAGCCTGGTGGCCGACAGCACGCGGGCCAAGCTGATGGTCCAGTATGGCCGGGACGGTCTGCCGACCTACTATCTGCCGCGGGAGGACGTCGCGGCAGGGGCGCTGGCCAATGCGCGCCCCGGGCCGGCGGGCCAGCAGCTCTGGGATGTGGCCATCGGCAAGAAGCGCGCGGAGGCCGGGGCATGGGAGCATCCGGAAGCGCACGGTTCGATGAGCGACCTGGCTGGCCACGTGACTTTCTCCTGGCGGCAGCTGGAGTGGTACGAGGAAGACGAGCGGGTGCTGGTCCATGCCCGTGATCCCTATAAGCGCGTCGATACCCTGCGCAGTTCGCGGCGAGTGCAGGTCTACCTCGCCGGCGAGAAAGTGGCGGACAGCATCCGGCCGCTGCTGCTGTTCGAAACCCACCTGCCCACCCGCTACTACTTGCCGGCCGAGGACGTGCGGACCGACCTGCTGGAGTCCAGCGACACCGTCACGAGCTGCCCCTACAAGGGCGAGGCCCGCTACTGGTCGGTCCGGGTAGGCGAAGACGTTGTCCGCGACGTTGTGTGGAGCTACCCGAACCCGATCCCGGAAAACCCCAAGATCCGCGATCTTTTCTGCTTCTACAACGAGAAGGTGGACCTCGTGGTCGACGGCAAACCCCAGGAGAAACCCGACACGCCCTGGTCGTGATTTCCGCCCCCGTTTCGCTCCGGTCCCGCGCTGCCATCGAGAGCGGCTGATACCCGACGCGGGCACGTCAGGGACGGCCGTTCCCGCATGGCTCGGCCGCTCTGGATGATTTCGGCTGCTGCCGCTCTCCTCCGCCCTCCCGGTGGCCCGGGCCGCGGTCGGGACGGCGGCTGCTTATACCTTCTCCTCCCGGGAGAAGAAAAGACTTTCGCGCATTTTTTCACCGGTCGCCTGTTGCATAATCAGCATGCTTATGGTCTCTTGGGGGAGAAGCGCTTCTGGTCCGCGCTTCCCGGATAGAGAGTGGGCCTCTGGTGCAATACAACGACAAGGATGACAAAGAGATACAGGTCTTGTTCCGCAGGGCGAGACGCGCCAAGGGGTCCCTGCGCGCCGCCTTGGAAGAGGAGCTGGTGCTGGGGCACCTGGGCATTGCGGAGGGGATCGCCCGCAACTATTCGGGCCCGGGCAGGGAGCTCGATGACCTGAACCAGGTTGCGCGGCTGGGGCTGCTCAAGGCGGTCCGCGGCTTCGACCCCGACCACGGTGCCGATTTCCGTGCCTACGCGGCCCCCACGGTCCACGGCGAACTGAAGCGCTATCTTCGAGACAGCTCCTGGATGATCCGCCCGCCGCGCCACCTTCAGGACCTGCGGACGGCGGCGATCAAAATGACCTCCGAACTAGCGCAGCGGCTGGGCCGCGAGCCCGGGCTGCAGGAGCTGGCCGACGCGCTCGCCGAAGACCCGGAAACGGTCGCCGAAGCCCTCAACTGCCACGGCAGCCTGCGGCCGGAATCACTGGAAGGGACCCCCGAGGGACAGGGCCTGGCGGAGACGCTGGCTGCCTCCGACGGCGGGACCGAACGGACCGAGGAACTGTTGATGCTTCGCGGCGCCATTCGGGAGCTGGAGCCGCAGGAACGGCAGTTGCTCTTCTACCGGTACTTCCAGGAAGAATCGCAGCGCCTCATCGGGGAACGCATCGGCATGACCCAGATGCAGGTGTCCCGCGCGCTCGCCAGGATCCTGGTCAAGCTCCAGCACCGGGTGCTGGGGGAACGGCAGACCCCCGGGCGGCAGCGGATGCGGACGGCGTAGCGACCGGCAGTTGTGCGACGGCGGCCAGGACGTCGTCCGGGCCGACGGCCAGCAGGGCAGGGTCGGGGTCGGCGGAGAACGTGTCGCCCAGGCGCAGGCTCTCGTCGGTCAGGACCGTATGGGGTCCGGGTGGCGGACCCCATACGCTGACGGGTGCCGGCCCGAAAATGACCACCGACGGCCGGGCATAGGCCGACGCCAGGTGGGCGGCACCTGTATCGGCGGAAATGACGAGCGCGGCCTCGGCGATCGCCGCGGCAAACTCCGCCAGTGGCAGCGTCCCCGCGACGACGGTGTCAGGACCCAGCCCGGCCAGTTCGGCCACGGCCTGTGCCCGGGGCCGTTCCGCCGCGCTGCCGGTGAACACGATGCGGTGCCCTTGGGCTGCCAGTTCCCGGGCGACCGCGGCAAACCGCTCGGCGGGCCACAGCCGGCTGCCGTAGGCGGCACCGACATGGAGTACCGTCGCTCCCGGGCAGGGGCTCTGGACGGCGGGCTGGTCCAGCCGGTAGTCGAGCGGATCCACGTCGATTCCGTGCCACTGCAGCAGCCGGGTCCAGCGCTCGCGTTCGTGCGCGCCTTCCGGCCATGAGGGGCCGTCCCACCCGGGGGCGCGGTGGCCAATGCGTTTGGCGGGCTGCAGGGCTTCCAGCCGGCCGCGGCTCTCCGGCCCGTTGCCGTGCAGGTTCACGGCGATCTCTACCCGGCCGGGCGCCAGCGCCAGGGGAACATCGAGGCCGTGGGTGGCCAGCAGGTCGTCTACCGAGCCGGTAAGTCCGAGGATGGGCCGCAGCCAGGCCTGGGCAGCGTAGATAATCCGGTGTTCCGGGTAGGCCGCGCGCAGTGCCCGCAACGCCGGAACCGCGACCAGCAGATCGCCCAGTTTGAGCGCCCGGAGCACCAGCAGTTCCGGGCGTCCGTCCCGTTCGAGTCCTTCAGCTTCTGCCACTGCACCCATCCTTCCTTCCGGCTCTGCCCATCCTTCCAGATGCCCGCAGCGTGCGCCTCCCGCGGCAGCGGTTGCCGTGGCGGGAAGTGGGCGACACATAAGTAGTAGCAGGAGAAGTGTTTAGGTCGGAGCCGCGCTGGGAACAGTGCTGGTATGAGCACAACTGCTGCACACCCGCTGCGGGCCATCCTCTTCGACCGGGACGGCACGCTGGTCACGGACGTGCCCTACAACCCGGACCCCGCGAAGGTCCGGCCGGTAGCCGGCGCCCGCGCGGCCGTTGACGCGGTCCGGACCGCCGGGCTGCCCTGCGGGGTGCTCACCAATCAATCAGGCATCGGCCGGGGCTTGCTGAGCCGGGAACAGGTCGACGCCGTCAACCGGCGGGTGGAAGAGCTGCTGGGACCGTTTGACGTGTGGGAGATCTGCCCGCACAACCCGGACGACGGATGCCCCTGCCGGAAACCGCAGCCCGGGATGATCCTTGCGGCCTGCCGCCGGCTCGGGTTCGCTCCGACGGAGGTGGCCTACGTCGGGGACATTGGGGCCGACGTCGAGGCCGCTGCCGCCGCCGGCGCCACCGGTGTCCTGGTACCGACCCCGGTGACCCGGCGCGAAGAGGTGGAGGCCGCCGCCATGGTCGCCGAAGACCTCACTGCCGCGGTCTCGCTGCTGCTGGAGGGCCGGCGATGAGCCGCGTACTGGTGGCGCGGCTGGACAGCGTCGGAGACGTACTGCTGGCGGGCCCGGCGGTGCGGGCAGTTGCGGCAGGCCACGACGGCAATCCGCGCGACGTCATGATGCTGTGCGGCCCGCAGGGCAAAGCCGCCGCGGAATTGCTGCCCGGCGTCACAGGCGTGTTCAGCTGGGCCAGCCCGTGGATCGTCGACCCCGCCCCACCGGCGACCCGGGAACACGTGGCCGCGCTGGCGGACTGGGTCCGGGCCTCAGAGATCTCCGAGGCCGTCATCCTCACGTCCTTCCACCAGTCGCCGTTGCCGCTGGCGCTGCTGCTGCGGCTGGCCGGCGTCGGGCGCATCACCGGCGCTTCCGTCGATTACGCCGGGTCGCTGCTGGATCAGCGGCTGCGCCCCGGCGAGGACTTCCCGGAGGACCAGCCGGAGGCCGAACGGGCGCTGCAGATCGCCGCTGCCGCCGGGTACCGGCTTCCGCCCGACGACGACGGCCGGCTGCAGGTGCAAGGCATCCCGGACACCACCGACCTGACCGGCGGCGAACCGTACATCGCCGTGCACCCCGGCGCCTCCGTCCCGGCGCGCGCGTGGCCGCCCCTGCACCACGCCGCAGCCGTCGAACTGCTGATCGGCGCCGGCTACCGGGTGGTGGTCACCGGGGGCCCGCAGGAGCAGGAACTGACGGCCACCGTCGCCGTCCCCGGCGCGCTGGACCTGGGCGGGCAGACCGACCTGCGGAGCCTGGCGGGGGTCCTGGCCGGCGCGTCCGCCGTCGTGACCGGAAACACCGGGCCGGCGCACCTGGCCGCGGCCGTGGGCACGCCGGTCGTGTCCCTGTTCGCGCCGGTGGTTCCGGCGGTCCGCTGGGCACCGTACAAGGTCCCGGTGGAGCTGCTCGGGGACCAGCAGGCGCCCTGCCGGCTCAGCCGGGCGCGCAACTGTCCGGTTCCCGGCCATCCCTGCCTGTCCCAGGTGGCCCCCGAGGAAGTGCTCGAGGCTGTACAGCGGCTGACCCGCGGCGTGACGTACTTGTCCGCCAGGAGAAAGACGAGGAACGCATGAAGATCCTGCTTTGGCATGTCCACGGCGGCTGGACCGACGCTTTTGTCCGCGGCCGCCACGAATACCTGTTGCCCGCGACGGCGGAGGGCGGGCCGTGGGGCCTGGGCCGCGCCGGCCGCGACTGGCCGTCGTCGGTCCGGGACGTGCACCCGGACCGGCTGCGGGACGAAGAACCCGACGTCGTGGTGCTGCAGCGGCCCGAGGAAATCGAGGAATGCGAGCGGCTGCTGGGCCGCCGGCCGGGACGGGACATCCCGGCGGTGTTCCTGGAGCACAACACCCCCAAGGGGGACGTGCCCAACTCGCTTCACCCGCTGGCCGACCAGCAGGACATGACCGTCGTGCATGTCACCCACTTCAATCGCCTCTTCTGGGACTGCGGAACAGCCCGGACCACCGTGATCGAGCACGGCATCGTGGATCCCGGTCCGCTCTACACCGGGGAACTGGAACGCCAGGGCGTGGTGGTCAACGAGCCGGTCCGCCGCTGGCGGGTGACCGGAACGGACCTGCTGCCGGCCTTCGCCGAGGCAGGACCGCTGGACGTGTTCGGCATGGGCACCGAGCAGCTGGGCGCGGCCACCGGGCTGGGCCCGGACAAGCTGCGCGTGCGCGGCGACCTGCCCGGTCCGCTGCTGCACGCCGAACTGGCCCGCTGCCGCCTCTACCTGCACCCGCTGCGCTGGACCTCGCTGGGCCTGGCGCTGCTGGAAGCCATGCATCTGGGCATGCCGGTGGTGGTGCTGGCCAGCACAGAGGCCGCCCGGGCCGTGCCGCCGGAGGCCGGCGCCATCTCGTCCGATGTGGACCAGCTGCGCCGCGAAGCGGCCCGGCTGCTGAAGGACCCGGACGAGGCCGCTGCGCGCGGAGCAGTCGCGCGCGAGGCGGCGCTGCGGAACTACGGGGTGCAGGCCTTCCTGGACAACTGGGACAGCCTGCTGGCAGAGACCACCACGGGCGCCGGACGGGTCATTGCCGCCAACGAGAGGAGAGAGCCGTGAGGATATCGATGGTTTCCGAACATGCCAGCCCGCTGGCGGCGCTGGGTGGTGTGGACGCCGGCGGCCAGAACGTGCATGTAGCGGCCCTCTCCGCCGCCCTCGCCCGGCGGGGGCACAGCGTGAGCGTCTACACCCGCCGCGACGATCCGATGCTTCCCGCCCGCGTCACGATGCGGCCGGGAGTGGAAGTGGTCCACGTCAACGCCGGACCGCCCGAACCGGTCGCCAAGGATGAGCTGCTGCCCTACATGGGCCAGCTGGCCGACGGGATCAGCGCCGACTGGGCGGACAGCCCGCCGGATCTCGTACACGCGCACTTCTGGATGTCGGGGGTGGCGGCCCTCGACGCCGCCCGCCGCCCGGGAAGCCCCCAGGTGCCGGTGCTGCAGACCTTCCACGCGCTCGGCACCGTGAAACGGCGGCACCAGGGCGCGCAGGACACCAGCCCGGCCGAACGGGCCTGGCTGGAACCGTCCGTCGGCCGCAGCGTGGACCGGATCATCGCGACGTGCTCGGACGAAGTGTTCGAACTGGCGGCCATGGACATCCCGCGCGGCAATATTTCCGTTGCCCCCTGCGGCGTGGACCTGGGACTTTTCAAGGCCGACGGGGAGGTCGAACCGCGCGGCCGCACCCACCGCATCGTCACGCTGGGCCGCCTGGTTCCGCGCAAGGGCATCGACCTGGCCGTCCAGTCCCTGCGGTTGCTCAAGGACCGGGGACTGGACGACGTCGAACTGATCGTGGTCGGCGGCGCCTCCGGTGCCACCGGGCTCGCGGCCGACCCCGAGGCCCAGCGGCTGCGAGGCCTCGCCCGTGAGCTCGGCGTGGAAGACCAACTGGTGCTGCGCGGCCAGTTGCCCCGGGAAGAAATCCCTGCGGTGCTGCGCAGCGCCGACGTCGTCGTCTGCGCGCCGTGGTACGAACCGTTTGGGATTGTTCCGCTGGAAGCAATGGCGTGCGGCGTTCCGGTGGTCGCGGCCTCGGTCGGCGGGCTGATCGACACCGTGGTGGACCGCAAGACCGGCCTGCACGTGCCGCCGCGGGATCCGGAGGCGGTGGCCGAAGCCGTGGCCGAGCTGCTGGCGAATCCCCAGCTGCGCCGCGACCTCGGCCGCGCCGGCCAGCAGCGCGTGCGGAACCGCTACTCCTGGGACCGGGTGGCCGCCGACACCGAAAAGGCCTATCACCTGGCGGTCAGCAGGAGCGCGGGCGCCGTCCCCGCCGGCGTCCGGCAGTTGGAAGGGGAAGCACTGTGAAGCGCCCAGCCGCCATGGCCAAGACAGCAGCACGGACCACGGCACTCGCCACCGCCGCTGCCCCAGCCGACCCCGCCGGCCCGGCCGGCCCGGAGGCTTACCTGCGGCCGCCCGCACCGGGACCCGCCCTCGTCCCGGTGCCCGCGACCGGCCGGGAGCCGGTTGGGACCCAAGCGGTGGACGCAGTCCTGGCGCACCTGCAGGCGGTGGCACCGGCGGTGGAGTCGCTGCGCGCCCAGGCCGGCCAGCTGGCCGGTTGGGGGACGGAGCTGGCCCGGCGGTTGACGGGCGGCGCGCGCCTGCTGGCGGCCGGCAACGGCGGCTCCGCGGCGGAAGCCCAGCACCTCACCGCCGAACTGGTGGGCCGCTTCGACGGCGAACGCCGGGCCTTCTCCGCCATCTCGCTGCACGCGGAAACCTCGGCGGTCACGGCCATCTCCAATGACTACGGCTTCGACCAGCTGTTTGCCCGGCAGGTGCTGGGCCACGGGCGTGCCGGCGACGTGCTGCTCCTGCTGACCACCAGCGGCAAGAGCGGGAACCTGCTGCGCGCGGCCGAAGCTGCCCGCAGCATCGGCGTGACCTGCTGGGCGCTGACCGGCCAGGCGCCGAATCCGCTGACCGAGTTGTGCGACGACTATGTGGCAGTGGAGGCGCTGCCGGCCAATGTGCAGGAGGGGCACCTGATGGCGCTGCATGCCCTCTGCCGGGCGTTCGACGCCGAGGTGGCGCGCCTCGAGGGAGGCGCCGCGGGCGGGCGCGGGCAGGGAGGCCGGCCATGAGGATCGTGGTGGTGGGTGACGTACTGCTGGACGCGGACGTGGAGGGTGCGGCAACCCGGCTGAGCCCGGACGGACCGGTGCCGGTGGTTGACGCGGCCGAAACGACCTACCGCGCCGGAGGAGCCGGGCTGGTGGCACGGATGCTGGCCCGCGACGGCCGGGACGTCCTCCTGGTCACGGCACTGTCCGACGACGGCGCTTCCTCCCGGCTGCGCGACGCCCTGGACGGCGTCCGCGTGGTGGCCGGGCCATCCGGCGCCCCCACGCCGGTGAAAACCCGGATCCGTGCCGGCGGGCAGTCGGTGGTCAGGGTCGACGAAGGCTGCGCCCCGGCACCGGTGCCGGTACCGACACCGGACATGCTCGACGCGCTCGAAACGGCCGACGCCATCATCGTGGCGGACTACGGCCGCGGCCTGGCGGCCGCACCCGGGCTGCGCGACGCCCTGGCCTCGCTCGTGCACCGGATCCCCGTGGTATGGGATCCGCACCCGGCCGGCCCGGTCCCGGTCGAGGGCGTGGCCGCGGCGACGCCCAACCTGCCCGAAGCCCTGCGGATCGCCGGCCTGCGGGACAGCGGGACCCGGGAGGCTGCGCTGGCCGCGGCGGAACTGCGTACACGCTGGAACAGCCGCGCCGTCGTCGTCACGCTGGGCGGGGAAGGGGCCCTGATCCAGGCCGACGGCGGCCTGCCGCAGGCCGTACCAGCCCCGACGCTCGACCCGGCCGACACCTGCGGCGCGGGGGACCGGTTTGCCGCCTCCCTGGCGGTGGCGCTGGCCTCCGGACGGCCGCTGGCCGAGGCGGTGGAAGAGGCCGTCGGGCAGGCTGCAGCCTTCCTCTCCGCAGGCGGGGTGGCATCGCTTCGTCGGGAAACGGCCCCGGTCCAGCTGCGCGGTCCGGGGGTAGACGCCATGCGGATCGCCGCGCAGACCCGCGAAGCCGGCGGCACGGTGGTAGCCACCGGAGGCTGCTTCGACTTGCTGCACGCCGGGCACGCCAGAACCCTGGCCGCCGCCCGGAAGCTGGGCGACTGCCTGATCGTCTGTCTCAACTCGGACGATTCGGTCCGCCGCCTCAAAGGCGAAGAGCGTCCGATCATGAACCAGGAGGACCGCACCGAACTGCTGCTGGCGCTGGAGTGCGTGGATGCGGTGCTGGTCTTCGACGAAGCCACCCCTGAAGCAGCGCTGGAAAGGCTGCGGCCGGACATCTGGGTCAAGGGCGGGGACTACACCGCGGACCAGCTGCCGGAAGCACGCCTGCTGCAATCCTGGGGCGGGCAAACCGTCACCGTGCCCTACTACCCGGCGCGTTCCACCACCGGCCTGGCCGCCGCCCTGGCCAAGGTCGGCTGACACGCCGGACTGCTCCGCAGATCCGGCGCGCCCTGAACTGAAGAATCCCGAACCTGAGGAGGAAACCATGAGCATTGCCCCAACGAACCCCGGCCGCGTCCTGGTCACCGGCGGAGGCTCCGGCCTGGGAGCCGCCGTCGTGGAGGCGGTCCTCGCCGCCGGCGGCACGCCGGTCGTGCTGGACCGTGACGTCAGCCGGGTGGGTCGGGCCAAGAGCATCGAGGTGGACGTCGCCGACCGAGCCGCCGTCGAGGCGGCCGTGCAGCAGGCCGCCGACACCCTCGGCGGGCTGGACGCCGTCGTGACGGCGGCCGGGATCGACCGCTGCGGGCGCCTGGAAGACGTGCCGGCCGAGGAATGGGAGAAGGTCATCGGGGTCAATCTGATGGGCACCGTCTCCGTGGTGCGCGCGGCCCTGCCGCATCTGATGTCCTCCCACGGGCGGGTCATCACGGTCGCCTCGTCGCTGGGGATCAAGGCCGTCTCCGACGCCACCGCCTACTGCGCCTCCAAGTTCGGCGTGGTCGGCTTCAGCCGGGCGCTGGCGGCCGAAACCCGCGGTCAGGTCGGAGTGACCACCATGATTCCGGCCGGCATGAAGACCAGGTTCTTCGACGACCGGACCGAACAGTACAAGCCGCAGGACGACTCCCGGCTCAACGACCCCGAGCGGGTGGCCGATGCCATCATCTTCGCGCTGTCACAGCCGAAGGGCTGCGAGGTGCGCGAGATGGTCATTTGCCACGAAGAAGAAGACTCGTGGCCCTAAGCTCGCGCAGGTCCGCGTAGACATCCTCTGCGCGGACCTGGTCCGTCAGGGAGAATTCGTGGCTGCAGCGTCCGGCGGTCCAGCCCACCTGGGTCAGGTCGGAGCCGCAGGCCGGACACTGCGTCATCCAGGACATGTGGATCCGGTGCAGGGTCCGGCCCAGCGCCCCGGCCATGATCATGTTGCCGGCCCAGTAGATGCCCACCGTGGGCGTTCCCACCGCCTGCGCCAGGTGCCGCGGCCCGCTGTCGTTGCCGACCATCACGTCACTGGCGCGCAGCACGGCGGACAGTTCATCCAGTTCCAGCCGGCCGGCCACGGACTCGATGCTGCCCCCGCCGCCGGCACCGGACGCCCCGCGGGCCAGGCCCACAACCTCCTCGGCCAGCGCCACGTCGGACTGATCGCCTACCACCAGGACCTGGCATCCGTCGTCGGCCGCCCATGCGGCCACCTGGGCGAACTCCGACGCCGGCCACCGCCGCCGCGGGTCCGTGGCGCCCGGGTGGATGGTCACCAGCGACGGCCGGCCTTCCTCGAGGAGCCCGGCCAGCAATGCCTCTTCATCGGCGAGGGGCTGCAGTTCCGGCTGCAGCGCGGCCGGAGCCGCGCCGGCCAGGCCCACCACCTCCAGCGCGCGCAACACCTCGTGCTGGTAGTACAGGTAGGGGATGGTCCGCTCGAGCGCGGCCGCGTCCGGGGTCCGGGTGCCCACCGTGTGCCGTGCGCCCAGTTCCAGCAGGAACGGGTTTGAGTTCCGGCCGCCGCCGTGCAGCTGCACGGCCAGGTCGAACTGCTCGCCGCGCATCAGCTGGTGGAACCGGGCGATGGCCTGCGGATCCTCCGGCCCCGGGCGAACCCCGTGCGCGAACGGCAGCGGTTCCACCCGGTGCACCGGGCCCGGCCGGCCGCGGAACAGGGCGGCATGGGCCTCCGTGCCCAGCAGGGTCACGCTGGCCTCGGGATAGGCGGCAGCCAGCGACTCGAGTGCCGGAACCGAAAAAAGCACGTCGCCCAGCCCTCCGCCCCGGAGCACCGCAATCTTCCGCACCCCCTCGAAGGGCTCCAACACCGGCCCAATGCCCCGGCCATGCCGGGCCTCGGTACTGAGCCTCTGGCCACCGAAAGCGGCGCCGCCTGTGGGAGAACCAGCCATCTCCACCTCCTGGATTAACGTTCCGCCTGCGGCGCAGCCACCCGGCGCGGGGGTGCCGTGCCTGCCGCAACCCCCTGGGCCCGCCCCCGCGGGCCCCTCGTGAACTTCACCCTAAGGTGCATTCGAGCCGCTGGCCAGAGCCGGAACCGGGACCGGAGGCAGGAACCGGCCCGCAGGAACCGCCCGCACCGGGCGTCCTGAAACCGGCAGCGTGTCTGAAACCGGCGGCGTGTCTGAAACCGCGCGATGGGGGGTAGGGAACCAGTACCACGCATTGTTGCCGGTGTTGCGTGCCCGCGATGGGCACTGCACCGCCGCCGCGTGACAGTGGACTTTGGCCAGACACCAATGGGCAGGCCCAGGCCGCCTTGGAGGGGAGGAGCAATATGACCACCGATTCCGATACCGCCCGGGACCTTGCCTTACTGGAGGTGCACGACCCGCGGGACGGCAGCCTGGTGGGCGTGCTGGAGGAAACAAGCTCCGACGAGGTGCGGGCGGCCGTCGCCGCCGCCAAGGCGGCCCAAGCAGGCTGGGCAGCCACCGACGCTGCCGCCCGCGGCGAACTGCTGGAAGCGGCCGCGGCGGCCTTGCAGGAGCACTCGCAGGAGCTGGCCGCGATGAACGCGCGGGAGACCGGTCGGCCGGAACATGAAGCCCTGGAGGGCGTGCTGGCCGGGGCCGGGACCCTGCGCCAGTACGCCCAGCTGGGCCCGGTGCACCGCGGCCGAAGCCTGCGCGGCGGTTCGCTTGCCGCCGACTACACCGTGAACGAACCACGGGGCGTGGCCGTTGTGCTCACGCCTTGGAACGATCCGGTGGCGGTGGCCGCCGGGCTGCTGGGTGCCGCGCTGGCGACGGGAAACACGGTGTTGCACAAGCCAAGCGAACGCTGCCCGCATCTGGGTGAGCTGCTCGGCCGGATTCTCTCGGAGGTGCTGCCGCCGCAGGTCATGACCACGCTGACCGGCGGCCCGGCGGTCGGGGCGGCGCTGGCCGGCCACCCGGATGTCGATGTGATCGCGCACGTCGGATCGAGCCTGACCGGCGCCAGGATTGCCCGGGCCGCGGCGCTCACCGGCGCCCATGTCATCCGCGAGAACGGCGGAAACGATCCGCTGATCGTTGACGCCGGCGTGGATCCGGCGTGGGCGGCGGAGCAGGCGGCCATCGGGGCGTTCGCCAACAGCGGCCAGATTTGCACGTCGGTGGAGCGCATCTATGTGCACCGCGACGTCGCGGGCCCGTTCTGTGAGGCGCTCGCCGCCGAGGCCCGCAAACGCAACGACGGCGGGGCGGTGGCGCCGCTGGTGGACCGCAGGCTCCGGGACAGCGTCAACGCCCAGGTGGCCGAGGCGCTCGCGCTAGGGGCGACGGCCGCCGAGGGCGGCTCGGTGCCAGAGGGGCCGGGCGCCCATTATCCGGCCACCGTCCTGCTGGACTGCACGGACCGCATGACCGTGATGCAGGAGGAGACCTTCGGCCCGGTGGCGCCGGTCCGGGTGGTGGACAGCTTTGACGACGGGCTTCAGCTGGCGGCGGAGGGCCGGTACGGCCTGGCGGCCACGGTGCTGACCGCGGACCTGGAGCATGCGCACCGGGCCGTTGCCGCGCTCCAGGTGGGCACGGTCAAGGTCAATGCCGTCTTCGGGGGCGCCCCGGGCGGCTCCGCCCAGCCCCGCCGGGACAGCGGCGATGGCTTCGGCTACGGCCCCGAACTGCTGGACGAGTTCTGTGCGGTGAAGGTGGTCCACGTGGGCCTGCCCGGCGGGGTGCGGCCATGAGCACGCCCCTGTCGGACGTTTCCGGGCTGGCCGGTTGGCTGCCGTCCCGGCTGGCGGAGGCCGCCCCGCGGGTCACCGTGGTCGGTGACGTGATGCTGGACGGCTGGTTCAGCGGCCGGATCGAACGGTTCTGCCGGGAAGCCCCGGCCCCGGTAGTGGATATGACCAGGCGGGAGTACGCGCCGGGCGGCGCCGCCAACACGGCCATGAACCTCGCCGCACTCGGCGCCCGGGTGCGCATTCTCGGCCTGGTCGGCGGGGACGACGCCGGGCGGCGGCTCGCTGCCCTCCTGCAGGGTGCGGGGGTGGACATTTCGGGGCTGGTGGAACACGAAGACGTCCTGACCACCACCAAGTACCGCATCATCGGCGGCGACCAGATCATGCTGCGGCTGGACGAGCGCACGGAGCGGGTGCCGGAAGCGGCGCAGGAGCGGCTGGCCGCAGCAGTTCCGGACGCGCTCGCCGGCAGCGACGCCGTGGTGGTCTGCGACTACGGTTCCGGCGCGTTGGGCGGTGCCGTGCGCAGCGTGCTGGCCCGTCACCGCGGCGGCCGGCTGTTGGTGGTCGACGCCCACGACCCGCGGCCCTGGTCGGAGGTTGCGCCGGACCTGGTCACGCCGAATGCCGCCGAAGCTGCCGCGCTGCTGGGCGTGACGCTGGATCCCGACACGGACCGGGCGGCCGCCATAGCCGATCACGCCGGGGAACTGCTGGAGGCGACCGGGGCGGGCGCCGCCGTCGTCACCCTGGACAAGGACGGCTCCTTCCTGCTCACGCCCGACGGCGGGACTCACCGCACGTGGGCCACCCCGGTCACCGAGAAGCAGGCTTCGGGCGCCGGCGACACCTACGTGGCCTGCCTGACTCTGGCGCGGGCCGCGGGGCTGCAGCTGAGCACCAGCCTGGACCTGGCCCAGGCCGCCGCGGACGTCGTGGTGCGCCGGCGCGGCACGTCGGTCTGCAGCACCACCGACCTCGCCTCGCATCTGGGCACCTTCTCCGATGCGGCCCTGGATGCGGAGGCGCTCGGGCAGGCGATCGCCGCCGAGCGGGCCTCGGGCAAGCGCATTGTGCTGACGAACGGGTGTTTCGACGTGTTGCACCGCGGCCACACCCGCTACCTGAACCAAGCCAAGCAACTGGGCGACGTGTTGGTCGTGGCGCTGAACAGCGACGCATCTGCCCGGCGGCTGAAGGGGCCGGACCGGCCGATCAACCCGGCCGCCGACCGGGCCGGCATCATCGCCGCGCTCAGCTGCGTGGACTACGTGACCGTGTTCGACACGGACACGCCCATCCCGCTGATCGAAGCGATCCGGCCCGACATCTACGCCAAGGGCGGGGACTACTCTCCGGAGATGCTCGAGGAAACGGCGGTGGTAGAAGCCTGCGGCGGCGAGGTCTGCATCCTGGACTATGTGTCCGACCACTCCACCACGGCGGTGGTCCGCCGGATCCGCGGCTCGGCGCCCCCGGCGGAAACAGGTCCCGCCCCGGCCGCGGGAGCGAATCCGGCCTCGGGACTTGATTCGGCGTGAGCCGCAGGAGTTCAGCCAGCTGGGCCCTGGCTCCACCGGAAACAGGGCCGGAGCTGGACGTGTTGGTGCCCAGCTATGGCCGGGAAGCGGAGCTGGCGGTGACGCTCGCCGGGTTGGCGGCGCAGGACGGCCCGGAGTTCTCGGTCATCGTCAGCGACCAGACCGACGGCGCCCCCGCCTGGGAGCACCCGGCCGCCGGGGCGATGATCCGGGTGCTGGAAGCCCAGGGGCGCCCGGTCCGGCTGGAGCGGAATCTGCCCCGGCGCGGGCTGGCCGAGCAGCGCGACTTCCTGCTCCGGCTTGCCACGGCTGAACTCGTGCTGTTCCTGGACAACGACGTGTGGCTGGAACCGGGCATGCTGGTCCGGATGACGGCGGCCATTCGGGAGGCGGGCTGCGGATTTATCGGTGCAGCGGTGCAGGGCATGTCCTACCTGGACGACGTGCGGCCGGGGGAGCAGGAACCCTTCGAACTGTGGGACGGCCCGGTGCGGCCCGAGCGCATCCGCCGCGAGGACCACCGGTTCGGCCGCTGGCAGCTGCATAACGCGGCAAACCTGACGCATATCGCCGCCGGGTTGGGCATTCCGGACGGTGGCTGGCGGCTGTACAAGATCGCGTGGGCCGGCGGCTGCGTGCTGTACCGTCGGAGCGCGCTGCTGGAGTGCGGCGGGTTCGGATTCTGGCAGGAACTGCCGCCGGCCCACGCCGGGGAAGACGTGGTGGCGCAGCTGAGGGTCATGGAACGCTACGGCGGTGCCGGCATCCTGCCCTCCGGCGCCGTCCACCTGGAATCGCCCACCACGGTCACCGATCGCTCCACGGAAGCCGCGGACGTGGTGCTGCGGGATTAGCCCCGGCGCAACCTATCCCGCTTCCTGCCACCCGCCGCCGACCGTGTAGCTGGCGACCAGCGTGCCCGCCCCGGGCTGCATCGAGTCGTCGGGATCGTCGTAGAGCTGCGCCGCGTCAGCCTTGCTGTTGGACAGGATGGACTCCGCCGCTTCCTTGGCCTCGGCCAGCGAGGCCCCGAACACCTCGCTGCGGGCAGGCAACTGGTCGGTGCGGACGATTTCCGCATCGGTTTCGCTGAGCGGGACCGTATAGCCGCGGTGCTCGTCGCTGACCGGGAACTCGAAGCTTTCCCCGTCCGGCGCGGCCGGAATGGTGTACTCCAGGTAATAGGACATGGCGGTGCTCCTTTCGGCGCTGTCGGCCGCCGGTCAATCACGGCGGCGGCCCGGGCCCCCAGCCTGTCACAGCCGAAATGCGGTGCATAGGCCGCAGGAGTCCAACCCCCTCCGGCGGGGCGTTCCCGTCCCGGCCGCCCCGGATTCGCCCGCGGCCGGTTAGCCGTGCAGCGTCGTCGTCGTTAGACTGGCAGTTGCGTAAGGGAGTATCCAGATGCGCTGCAGCCGTCAACACGTAGGGCGCCGACGCCCGGCCGGTTGCAGTGGCCGGCCGTGCCGGAGGAGAGACTTGCGGGCTCACCGCTACCCGCTTACGGAAGGAAACCCATGAGCGTTTCTCCCCTGATTTGGGGCATCACGATCGCCGTGATCCTCGCGTTGCTCGCCTTCGACTATTTCTTCCACATCCGCAAGGCGCACGTGCCCTCGCTGAAGGAAGCGGCCATCTGGTCCGCCTTGTACGTGGGCATCGCCATCGTCTTCGGGATCCTGGTGCTGATTTACGGCGGCGTGGACATGGGCTCCGAGTACTTCGCGGGCTACATCACCGAGAAGGCGCTGTCGGTGGACAACCTGTTTGTCTTCCTCATCATCATCGCCAGTTTCAAGGTGCCGCGCGAAGACCAGCAGAAAGTGTTGCTGTTCGGCATTGTGTTCTCGCTGATCGCCCGCACCGGGTTCATCTTCCTGGGCGCGGCGCTGATCAACACGTTCGCCTGGGTGTTCTACGCCTTCGGCCTGATCCTGATCATCACGGCGGGCAACCTGCTCAAGCCCGGACACGACGGCGGCGAGGCGGACAACTTCATCATCCGGCTGGCCAAGCGCTTCTTCCACACCACGGATTACTACGACGGCGACAAGCTGTTCACCGTCAAGGACGGCAAAAAGGCGATGACGCCGATGCTGCTGGTCATGGTGGCCATCGGCGGCACGGACATCCTGTTCGCCCTCGACTCCATTCCCGCGATCTTCGGCCTGACGCAAAACGTCTTCATCGTCTTCACCGCCACCGCATTCTCGCTGATGGGCCTGCGCCAGCTGTACTTCCTGATCGACGGCCTGCTGGACCGGCTGATCTACCTGTCCTACGGCCTCGCAGCAATCCTGGCCTTCATCGGCGTGAAGCTGATCCTGCACGCACTGCACGAGAACAACCTGCCCTTCGTCAATGACGGCAACCCGGTTCCCGTGGTCGAGATCACCACCGGACTTTCGCTCACCGTCATCATCGGCATCCTGGTGGTCACCGTCGTCGCCTCGCTGCTGAGCAAGGCCGGCAAGGCACAGAACGCCATCAACAACGCACGCCGGCACGCGGTCAACTACATGGATCTCTCCTACACCGCTGACCCGGCAGAACGTGAACGCATTTACCGGCTGCTGGTGGAAGAAGAGCGCCAGATCGTGCAAATGGATCCGAAGTACCGCAACAAGGCCAAGGACGTGGACATCATCCGCGAACAAGTGGCCGAGGCCCACCGCCAGCACGCGGAATACCAGCGGAGCTAAGGCCGCCCGGGCCGCCCGGGCCGGTCGGACAAACGTCGGCTGACCGGCCCGGCGCACTGATTCGCCGGGCCGGTCGGGACAGGACCGGCCCCCCTTCAAGGGCAAAACGTCCGGTGCTACCGTGAGTCTACTGATCAAGAAAACCCGCAGTTCCAATAGCAGGGAAGGTGATCACCATGACCGAGCAGGTCAACACGACCCACGCAGCCAACAAGAGGTACGCCGAGCTGTACAAGAAGCCGGGACCCTGGATCACGGTCTACGTGGACGCCAGCACGGGGACCGTGGACTCCCTGCGGGCAGGCGATGTGCTGCCGGACAGGCTGCGGGAATCGCTCGGGAAGCAGGGCGCCGCGAAAGCGGACATCGAGGCCGTGATCGACGCCGTTTCGCCGGCCACCGGCGTTCCGTCTCCGGTCTCCCGCTTCGTCCTGGTGCGCGGCGGTGAGGCCGAAATCAACGAGCTGCTCCCGGGCGAAATGTCCGGCCCGGAGGTGGTTCACACCGGCCCGATTCCGGACCTGGTGCCCCTGTTAAAGGCCCGCGGCGACGATTTCCCGTACGTGGTGGCCGAAGTGGGCCGGGACGGCGGCGAGGTCCACCTGCAGTACGCTCGCCGGAACGGCGTGGTGGAAACGAGGACGGTGGAGGGCGAGCGGGAGAACCTGACCAAGGTTCCCGGCGGCGGCTGGTCCCAGGGCCGCTATCAGCACCGCACCGAGGAAATCTGGCGCAAGAATGCCGATGAAATCGCCGCCGAGATCGACCGCGTGGTGCAGGCCAGCAAGGCGCGGCTGCTGATTGTGGCCGGCGATATACGGGCCCGGGAACTGGTGGTCGACCAGCTTTCCGAAGCCAGCCGGGCGATCGAAGTCACCATCGAGTCGCACACCCGCACAGGCGGCGCGGACAAGGACGCGCTCCGTGCCGAAATAGCCGCCCGGGTGGCCCATGTGTGGACGGAACAGCGCAAAGCCATCCTCGACCGCCTGGCCAACCAAACCGGGCAGGCCCATCCGGAGTGGACGGCGGGCCTGGGCGAGTGCGTCCGGGCTCTGCAGCAGGCGCAGGTCGGCACGCTGCTCATGAACGACGACGCCCTCGCCGATCACAACGTGCATGCCCTGACGGCCGAACCGTGGATCGCTACGGCGGGGGAGCAAGCCGTCAATGGCGACCTGCTGGCCAAGGTGCCTGCCCCGGCGGCGCTGGTCCGGGCAGCGGCGCTGACCGACGCGCGGGTGACCATGGTCCCCGAAGGAGCCCTGCCGGGAGGCAAGAGCATAGCGGCGCTGCTGCGCTGGCCCACCGGCCCCGACGTGCCGCGCGGCTAAGGTCCGGCCAGCGGGCGAGGGGGCCAGCGGGCAGCCGGGCGGCTAGACGGCCGAGGCGCTGAATCCGCCCAGTGCCAGCGCCACGGGCACCGCGGCGGCGGCTGCCCCGGCGTGCGGCCGGCAGGCGGACGGATACGGCAGCGCCGGCCGGACCTCGACCGCGGCCTGCCCGCTGAAGAGTTCCGGCAACCGGTAGCCGAATCCCTCGGCCGCGTCGAGCAGTCCTGCCGCCAGCTGTGCGGCCTGTTCCTGGAAGCCGGTGCGCAGCAGCCCCATCACAATCCACGCGGTCTCCTGCGTCCAGACCGCCCCCGAGCGGCGGCGCGTGGGCCAGAACCCGGGGTTCGCCGTCGACAGGGTGCGGACGCCGTAGCCGGAGAACAAGGTCCGGTCCATCAGCCGCGCGGCCACCGTCCGGGTCTCCTCGGGGTTCAGCAGCCCCGTGCCCAGCAGGTGTCCCATGCCGGACCCGACGCCGTCCACCCGCTGCTTCCGTTCGTCGAGTGCCATCGCCGGGTACGGTCCGGCGTCGTCGGCGCACCAGAACCGGCTGCGGAAGTTCTCCGCCAGCCGCGACGCGTAGTCGCGCCACTCGGCGCCGGCGTTCATGTCGCCGAAGTAGTCGAGCAGCACGGCCGCGGCACGGGCCGCCTCATAGGCGTAGGCTTGGAGTTCGGCCGAGGCGACCGTTCCGGTGGCCGGCCTACCGTCCAGATAGTGGTAGGCGGCCCGCGTGTCGCCGGACCCCTGGTGTCCCGGACCCTGCAGGGCGGGAACCGGCGTCTCCAGGAAGCCGTCGCCGTCGGGGTCGCCGTCGATGCGCAGCCAGTCCAGCGCGGCCTCCAAATGGGGCAGCAGGTCCCGGACGGCATCCTCCGGCATCCCCGAGTGCCAGGCGTCGTGCAGCAGCACGATCCACAGCAGCGTGGCGTCGGGCGACCCGTACAGGACCGGGGGCAGTTGCCGGACCACGGCGTCCGCGGGCATCGACAGGCGGCGCTGCCGCACCTCCTGGACCATCAGGCCGGGCTGTTCGCCCGATTCCGCCGACTCGGCCGTGCCCTGCCAGGCTGCCACTGCCCGCAGCGTCCCTTCCGCTACCGCGGCGTCGACCGGCAGCAGCAGCCTGGCGGCGACCAGCGCCTCCCGGCCGTACAGCGTCAGGAACCATGGGGCCCCCGCGGCCAGGAAGACGTCGCCGGGGGTTTGGCGCCCGGCCATCCGCAGGCTGTTAAGGTCGGTCATGGAGCGGCTCATCAGTCGTTGCAGCCGGGGATCCCCGGCCAGCGACGGCGTGCGCAGCGGGGGCGCGGCCGCGCCGGTCAGGGGAGCCTCGGCGTCGTCAAGCTCCAGGCTCCAGGACAGGACGACGACGGCGCCCGGCTTGAGCAGTTCCGTCCACTCCAGCCGGACCAAGCTGCCGTCGAAGCTGACCCGGGCGCCTTCGGCCGTCAGCGCGGCGCGTGTCTTGTCCCGCCAGCTCCAGATGGCGCCGCCGGGGGCCACCGAGCCGGCCTCGCCCGCGGCCCCGGCGCGCACCTGCTCCAGAGGAATGGCATCGGCCACCAGGTCGACGCGGACCTGGAGTTCCAACTCGTCCTCGAGGGCCGACGTGAACGTCAGCGCCTCGGCCAGTCGGCCGCCTTCTGCCGCCCGCGAGCGGTTCAGGGTGACCAGCGGATCGGCCCCGTCCTCGGCGGTCCGGATGAAGGAGAAGAAGTCGGCGCGCCCGGCCGAGCGCGACTGGGTGGAGATCCACTCCGGTTCCTGCCCGTTCACCGCCAGCAGGCACCGGGCCAGCACCCGGTCGTCCCCGCAGTAGACCCCTTGGGCCCCGGTACCCCGGATCTGCCCGTGGGGCTCGCTCCAGGCTTGGACGGGTGCCGCAAATACTCCCGTGAGATCGTGCAGGTACGGCTGGCGGTAGACCATGGAATCATCTTGGCAGCATCGGCTGCGCGGGAACAATCTTCGGCCGGCCGGACACCGGCCGGATGGATTCAGGCGACGGTGCCGGAGGCGTCCCGCCCGCCGGGTGTCCAGGACAGGTGGATCAGGACCCCGTCCGTCGTCTCTTCGATCACCAAGCGCAGCTCGTCGCCGTAGAGCTCCCGGGGCCCGGAAGGGCCGCTTTCGCTTTGCTGGACCAGATCGACCAACGCGGCCGCCATCGCCCGCCCCCAGTCTTGGTGGTTCTTGCTGTTGGCGGTTGCGGTGGCGGTATAGGTGGCGTTCATTCTGCGCACGTCCTGACTGCACGTTTAGAACCTGCCGCACGACGCTGTGCCGCAGGTCCCATCAGAGTAGCCAGCACCAGTGACCCCGATCTACCTTTTCGCGTACATTACTCGTATGTGACGTCGGTCATACGCGGCAGGGGGGTCATGATGAGGGGCAGCGGTCCCGGGGGAGCGGGCCGCGACGAAGCGGTCCGCAGGCTGCGGGAGGACATCCTGGCGGGCGGTTTGGAGCCGGGCTCCAGGGTGACCGTTGCGGGGCTCGCCGGCCGCATCGGTGCGGAGGAAGCCTTGGTGCGCGACGCCGTCGGCGATCTCACGCAAGAAGGCCTGATCGAGGCCACCGGGCACGAACACCGGATCGCCAATCCCGGTCCCCAGCAGGCCATCCAACTCCTGGATGTGATGGGCGTGGTGTTGGTAGCGCTGTTCGAGCGGGCAGCCCCGCGGCTGTCGCCTCAGGAGATCGACACCATGGCCACGATGGCGGACGACCTTCGGGCGGCGACCGACCGGGAGGACATCCTGGGCGCCTACCGCGCCGCCGGCAGCCTGGTAACCGTCATCCTGGGGGCCGCGGATCACCAGGAACTGAGGGCCGTAAACATGCACGTCCTCGACCGTTCGCTGGCCCGGTTGCACCTGTTCCAACACGCCCTCGCCTATCCTCTCTGGGCCGACGGCTGGCGCGAGACCGTGCAGTACCTCCAGCGGGGCCAGCATGAGGCGGCGGTGGAGCGGCTGCGCCAAACATTCTGGATCCTCGCCGAAGGGCTGGGCCAGGAGGGTTCCTAGCCCGCCTGCCGGGCAGCCGGGCCGCGACGGGATAAAGTGATTCCCGGCCGGTTTTGATTCCGGCCGCCCGCCCGGCCTTTCGACCCATGGACCACGCTTGCCCTCGCCCGCACAACTGACCGCCGACGCCCCACCGAGCCCGGATTCCCCACCGCCTCAGGGTGCCAGCCCCGCCCCGCGGCGGCCTGCCCCGCTTGCCGGCCGGCTGACCGTGCTCGTCGGCGTCCTGCTGCTGGCGCTCAGCCTGCGGCTGGCCGTCTCCGGCGTGTCGCCGGTGCTGGCGGATATTGCCGCGGATCTGCCGTTCGGCACGGCCTCCGCCGGTGTGCTGGGCATGCTGCCGACCGCCGCCTTCGCCGCTGCCGGGTTCGCAGTTCCGTTGCTGATGCGCCGGATCGGCATGGAAGCACTGCTGCTCGTGGCACTGGGCATGGCCGCCGTCGGCCAACTGGGCCGAGCGCTGGCCTCCGACGTGCCGGCGTTCCTGGTCCTGTCCGGCCTCACCATGGTTGGCTACGGGATCGGCAACATTTTGCTGCCGCCGCTGGTGAAGCGCTATTTCCCGGACCGGATCGGCCTCATCACCGCGCTTTACGTGACCTTGCTGGCGGCCAGTACGGCGCTCAGCCCGCTGCTTGCCGTGCCGCTTGAGCAGGCTGCCGGCTGGCGGTTCTCGATCGGAGTGTGGGCGGCCGTGAGCGCGGCCGCCCTCGTGCCGTGGCTGATGACTGCGTGGACGGAACATTGGCGCCGCCGCACCGCGCGCCTGGTGCTGCAGCCCTACCGGCCCGGCGGCTTGGACATCCTCCCGCCGGATGAGGGCAGCGCCCGGCAGCTGGCCGGTTCCGGGCCTGCCGTGAGTCCCGGTACGGGAGTCGGCCCCGGCGCTGCCGTCCCCGGGGCGGTAACCGTCCCCGGGCCTGCGGCCGGCCCCGCAGGAGCCGACGGGCCGCCCGTTGCGGAAGCCTCGGAGCCCGCAGCGGGAGCTGAGGCCGGTTCCGTCGGGACGACGTCGGTCCGCGTCTGGCGCTCGTCGGTCGCCTGGGGCCTGGCCCTGGTGTTCGCCGGGACCTTGTCGAACACGTTTGCCATGTTCACGTGGTTGCCGCCGTTGCTGGTGGACAGCGGGATGCTGCCCCCGACGGCGGGCACCATGCTGGCCTACTACGCCATCCTGGGCCTGCCCACCAGTCTGTTGGTGCCGCTGATCGCGGGGCGGCTGCGCAGTCCCCTGGGCTTGGGCCTGCTGTTCATCGGCTTTTACACGGCCGGATACGCCGGGCTGCTGCTGTCACCCTCGTTCGGCACCTGGTTGTGGATCACCCTGGCGGGGCTCGGCCAGGGCACCTTTGCGCTGGGCCTGCTGCTGGTGAACCTCAGGACCCGCACCACGGCCGGCGCGGGGCTGCTCTCCGGGTTCGCGCAAGGCATCGGCTACACGGTCGCCTGCGCCGGCCCGCTGATGTTCGGGCTGCTGCGCGAGGCCAGCGGCGGCTGGGGTGCTTCCTTCGGCCTGCTGGGCGGTGCCTTGCTCATCCTGGCGGTGGGCCTGGTCATCGTGGGCCGGCCCCGCTATCTGGAGGATTCGGCCCGGGATGGATAGCGGCCGCTGAGGCACAGCCCGTGGTTGGATGGGGGAATGCCGAGCCATGCCCTTGTGTCCCCGCCCAAGCTTGAGCCCGGTGACCGGGTCGCGATTCTCTCCCCTTCCTTTGCTGCCCCCGGGTTCGCGCCGGATGTCCACGAGCAGGCGATGCGTCGACTCAGCGCCGAAACGGGACTGGTCCCTGTGGAATACCCGACGACCCGGAAGCTTGGCGCTTCCGCCGCGGAACGCGCCGCTGATCTGCACGCCGCTTTGTCCGACCCAACCATCCGGGCCATCCTCGCGACCATCGGCGGCGACGACCAGGTAGCCCTCATTCCCCATCTGGACGCCGGTCTCGCCGCCGCGAACCCCAAGATCTTCATGGGCTACAGCGACAACACGAACCTCTTGAACTGGCTGTGGTCGGTCGGGATAGCAGGCTACTACGGGGGCTCGACCCAGGTGCACCTCGGAGCCGGGCCGCACATTGACGACCAGCACCTCGCGTCGCTGAAGGCGGCGCTCTTGACGGGCGGTGAGCTGGAGATTGTTGACCCAGGCGAGTCCGAGGACTTCGGGCCGGACTGGCTGACGCCACAAGCCCTTGTCGACTTCGGTGAACGGGAACCCACGCAGCCGTGGACGTGGGCGGGGCCCGAGCGGGAAGCGACCGGCCGCACCTGGGGCGGGTGCCTGGAAGTCATCGATCAGCTGGCCATGGCCGGTCGGCTGCCGCCCCTGGGAGCCCTCGAGGGGTCGATCCTGATCCTTGAAACCAGTGAGGAGTTGCCTCCGGCAGCGTGGGTCAAGAGATGGGTCCGGGCATTGGGGGAACGGGGCGTCCTCTCGGCGGTGGAAGGAGTGATCGTCGCCCGGCCGCCGGTGAGCAGTCACGGTACCGTCGCGCCAGCGGAGGAGCGTGACCGGCTCCGCGCCGCGCAACGCGATGCAGTCCTCGCCGAGATGAACCGCTACAACGACCACGCCGTCGTCTGCATCGGAGTCCCGTTCGGCCATACCCGTCCGCAATGGATCGTGCCCTACGGCGGGACAATGCGGCTCAATGGCCGGGAGCGAACCATCACGGCCGATTACAGTTGACCGCGGTGGCAGGCGGTCCGGGCGACGGATGCGCGGCTGCGTGACCGTCCCCGCGCCTGCAGGCAGGCACGCATTCCTCGCCGCGGCCCCGCCCGGTAAGCTGGCGCCACAGTCGACCCGCGGGAGGCGCCATGAAGTTCAACGACCTGCTCGCAGATGCCTACGGCAGGATCCAGGAGCGCGTCCACTCCGTGCTGGACGGGCTGGACGCCGGACAACTGGCCGACCGGCCCGGCGGTGACAGCAACTCGATCGCCTGGCTCATCTGGCATCTGACGCGCATTCAGGACGACCATATTGCCGATGTCGCCGGCACGGACCAGTACTGGCTGACCGGCTGGGCGGAGCGGTTCGACCTGCCGCTGCCTCGGAAGGACCATGGCTACGGCCACACGTCGCAGCAGGTGGCGGTCGTTCGGGTCGAATCGGCCGACCTGCTGCGCGGCTACTACGACGACGTCCATGCCGGCACCCTCGAGTATCTGGCCGGACTGAGCGAGGATGATCTGGACCGGATCGTGGACACCCGGTGGGACCCGCACGTCAGCCTGGGGGTGCGGCTGGTCAGCGTCCTGGACGACTGCCTGGAGCACGTCGGACAGGCCGCCTACGTGAAGGGCATGCTCTCGCGCACCGAAGCCTAGCGGCGGGCCACGCGGGTTCCGGCGCCCCCGCGGCGGCCGCAAGCCGCGCCGTCGGGCGTCGCCGCCTTGTTGCGCGCCAGCCGCTGGACTACCATTCAAGGAGTCAGTACAACTGCATACAGCCTTCGACATGCGGCGGGAGAGTCCTGCTGGGTACCAGTCAGCAGGCGCCGTAGGAGCAATACCTCCCCAGGAATCTCTCAGGCACCTGTACCGCCGCGAAGAGGCAACTCTGGAAAGCAGCCGGACCGTTCAGGACCGGCTCACCGACGGTGCAAGCAGGAGGCGGCCCCTTGGGCCACAGCCTGCGGAATCTCTCAGGTTCAGTCACAGAGTGGGGAGGAACCCTTCACTACCGGCATGGTCAGCCCAGCCGGGGATAACTGGAGTTCCTCACATGACGGCTAAGTCCACCAGCGCTACCCGGCCCGGCAGCGCCTCCTTCACCGACCGACACATCGGCCCGCGCCGGAACGACGCGGAAACCATGCTCAAGCAGTTGGGCTACGGCAGCATCGACGAGCTGGTGGACGCGGCGGTGCCCGCCGACATCCGCCAGCAGGAACCGCTGGCGCTGCCCGCCGCACGCAGCGAGTCCCAGGTCCTGGGGGACCTGCGCGCCCTCGCCGCGAAGAACGTGACGGCCGTGCAGATGATCGGCCAGGGCTACTACGACACCATCACGCCGCCGGTGATCCGCCGCAATGTGGTGGAAGACCCGGCCTGGTACACCGCCTACACCCCGTACCAGCCGGAGATTTCGCAGGGCCGGCTGGAGGCGTTGCTGAACTTCCAGACCATGGTCCAGGACCTCACCGCGCTGCCGATCGCCAACGCCTCCCTGCTGGACGAAGCCACCGCAGTGGCCGAAGCCGTGCTGTTGATGCGCCGGTCCAACAAGTCCAAGTCCGCCGGCAAGACCGTGCTGGACGCGGACCTGCTGCCGCAGACCATCGCCGTCGTCAAGGGCCGGGCCGAGGCGCTGGACTTCGACGTAGAGGTTGCCGACCTCTCCGCCGGCCTGCCGGACGGCGACATCTCGGGCATCGTGCTGCAGCAGCCGGGAGCCTCCGGCCGGGTGTTTGACCAGGCTCCGGTCATCGCGCAGGCCAAGGAGCGCGGCGCCTTGGTCACCGTGGCCGCCGACCTGCTGGCGCTGACCCTGATCACGCCGCCGGGCGAGCAGGGCGCGGACATCGCCGTCGGCAACACACAGCGTTTTGGCGTTCCGCTCTTCTTCGGCGGCCCGCACGCGGCCTACATGGCCGTCCGCAAGGGGCTGGAGCGTTCCTTGCCCGGCCGCCTGGTGGGCGTCTCGAAGGACGACGCCGGCCGCCCCGCCTACCGCCTGGCGCTGCAGACCCGCGAGCAGCACATCCGCCGCGAGAAGGCCACCTCCAACATCTGCACCGCGCAGGCACTGCTGGCCGTCGTTGCCAGCATGTACGCCGTCTACCACGGCCCCGAGGGCCTGAAGGCGATCGCGCTGCACGCCAATGAGGCCGCCCGCACGCTGGCAGGCGTGCTCACCGGCGCCGGGTACGCGCTGGCGGCAGACCGGTTCTTCGACACCCTCACGGTGAAGGCTCCGGGCAAGGCCGCCGAGATCGCCGCCGCCGCCGAGGCCAAGGGCGTGAACCTGCGCCGCATCGACGCCGACCACGTCGGCATTTCCGCCGATGAAACGACGACGGCGGAGCACCTCGCCCTGGTCGCGGAGGCCTTCGGCGTGGAGGACGCCGCCGGCAAGACCGCCGAAACGGCCGGGAACGCCGGCTTCGAGCTGCCGGAGGAGCTGCTGCGCAGCTCCTCCTACCTGGACCATCCGGTGTTCCACAGCCATCGCTCCGAGACCCAGATGCTGCGCTACCTGCGCCGGCTGTCTGACCGAGACCTGGCCCTGGACCGGACCATGATCCCGCTGGGCTCGTGCACCATGAAGCTGAACGCGACGGCGGAAATGGAGGCGATGACCTGGCCGGAATTCGCGTCCATCCACCCGTTCGCCCCGGCCAGCCAGACCGCCGGCTGGCGCGAGCTGATCACCGATCTGGAGGAACGCCTCGCGGCGATCACCGGCTACGCCGGCGTCTCCATCCAGCCCAACGCCGGTTCGCAGGGCGAATACGCCGGCCTGCTCGCCATCCGCCGCTACCACTTGGCCAACGGCGACGACCAGCGCGACGTCTGCCTGATCCCCGCCTCCGCGCACGGCACCAACGCCGCCTCGGCCGTGCTGGCCGGCATGAAGGTTGTCGTGGTCGCCACGGCACCGGACGGCACCATCGACCACGCCGACCTGCGCGCGAAGATCGACCAGAACGCCGACTCGCTTTCGGCCATCATGATCACCTATCCGTCAACGCACGGCGTGTACGACGCCGACGTGCGCGACGTCTGCGAGGCGGTCCATGCCGCCGGCGGGCAGGTGTACATCGACGGGGCCAACCTCAACGCGCTGGTAGGACTCGCGCAGCCGGGCAAGTTCGGCGGCGACGTCTCCCACCTGAACCTGCACAAGACCTTCTGCATCCCGCACGGAGGCGGCGGCCCCGGCGTCGGGCCGGTAGCGGTGGCCGAACACCTGGTGCCGTTCCTGCCGGGCAACGCCGCGCTGGCCGAACACGAAGGCAAGGGCGTGCCCGTCTCGGCCAGCGAGTACGGCTCGGCCGGCGTGCTGCCGATCTCCTGGGCCTACGTGGCCATGATGGGGGCCGAGGGCCTGACCGAGGCAACGAAGAGCGCCCTG
This sequence comes from Arthrobacter sp. MDT2-34-1, assembly GCF_059091365.1. NCBI lineage: Bacteria > Bacillati > Actinomycetota > Actinomycetes > Micrococcales > Micrococcaceae > Arthrobacter > Arthrobacter sp. MDT2-34-1. Next base: position 1,694,030 of record NZ_JBNHGO010000001.1, on the reverse strand, counting down.
CTGGCCGCGAACTACGTCGCCGCCCGGCTGAACGAGCACTTCCCGGTGCTCTACACCGGCAACGACGGGCTGGTCGCGCACGAGTGCATCCTGGACCTGCGCGAACTCACCGCCAAGTCGGGGGTGACCGCCGAGGACGTGGCCAAGCGCCTGATCGACTACGGCTTCCACGCGCCCACCCTGTCCTTCCCCGTGGCCGGCACCCTGATGGTGGAGCCGACCGAGTCCGAGGACCTGGGGGAGATTGAGCGGTTTATCGACGCGATGATCGCGATCAAGGGCGAAATCGACCAGGTGATCGCCGGCGACTTCCCGCTCGACGCCAGCCCGCTGCGCCTGGCCCCGCACACCGCCGCCGCCGTGGTCAGCTCCGACTGGGACCGGCCGTACACCCGGGAGCAGGCCGCCTTCCCGGTACCGGGCCTGCAAGTGGACAAATACTTCGCCCCGGTCGGACGGATCGACGGCGCCGGCGGCGACCGCAACCTGATCTGCAGCTGCCCGCCGCCCGAAGCCTTCGAGAACTAGAGAGGTCAGCACCGCATGACTACCGAGACCACCACCATGCCCCGGCACACCGCGCTCTACGAGGAACACGAGCGGCTGGGTGCCTCCTTCACCGACTTCGGCGGCTGGATGATGCCGCTGAAGTACAGCAGCGAATTGGCCGAGCACCGCGCCGTGCGCAGCAGCGCCGGCCTGTTCGACCTCTCCCACATGGGCGAAGTCTGGGTCACCGGCCCGGAGGCCGGGAAGTTCCTGGACTACGCGCTCGTCGGCAAGCTCTCCGCCGTCACCGAGGGCCGGGCCAAGTATTCGCTGATCTGCAACGCCGACGGCGGCATCATCGATGACCTGATCATCTACCGGCGTCCCGCCGACCAGCACGGGGACCGTTACCTGGTGGTGCCCAATGCCGGCAACGCCCCGACGGTCGCCGCGGAACTCGCCGCACGGGTCGAAGGTTTCGACGCCACGGTGGAGGACGCCACGGCCGAGACCTCGCTGGTGGCAGTGCAGGGACCGAAGTCCGTGGAAATCCTGCTCCAGCTGGTGCCCGCCAACCAGCATGGCACGGTGCGGGACATGAAGTACTACGCCGCCGACGAGGTGGACTTCACGGTGTCCGGGGCGCCGCTGAAGCTGCTGCTGGCCCGGACCGGGTACACCGGCGAGGACGGCTTCGAGATCTACGTCCCGAACGCCAACGCTGCCGCGCTCTGGAACGCCCTGCTGGAAGCCGGGCGGGGCGCCGACCTGCTGCCGGCCGGGCTGGCCTGCCGCGACTCGCTCCGGCTGGAGGCGGGCATGCCGCTGTACGGCAACGAGCTCAGCCTCGAGACCAGCCCGTTCGACGCCGGCCTGGGCGGCGTGGTGGCGCTGAAGAAGGACGGCGACTTCGTGGGCCGCGGCGCCCTCGAGGCGCAGAAGGAGAAGGGCTCGGCCCGCAAGCTCGTGGGGCTCAAGGGGCTTGGCCGGCGGGCCGGCCGCTCCCACTACCCGGTGCTGAAAGACGGCCGGACCATCGGCGAGGTCACCTCCGGCCAGCCCAGCCCCACCCTCGGCTACCCGGTGGCGCTGGCCTACGTGGACGCCGAGCATGCCGAGCCCGGGACCAGGGTGGACGTTGACCTGCGCGGCAAGCCCGAACCGTTCGAGGTTGTAGAGCTGCCGTTCTACCGGCGGGAGAAGTAGTCCTCACCCGCTACAAGGGTGCCGCCGTCCCCGCGGCCGCGGGGACGGCGGCGCCGCACCTCTCCACACAGACAGGAAAGGGATGACATGGCCGTAGGCGTTTTCGACCTTTTCTCCGTAGGCATCGGTCCCTCCAGCTCGCACACGGTCGGCCCGATGCGGGCCGCCTCCGCGTTCGTGCGGGAGGTGGCCGACGCCGGCCTGCTCGACAGGGTTAACGGGCTGCGCGTGGACCTGTACGGCTCCCTCGCCGCCACCGGTCGCGGGCACGGGACGTTCACCGCCGTGCTGCTGGGGCTGGAGGGCTTCGAACCGGAGCACATCCTGCCCGACCAGGTGGAGGAGCGGCTGGCGGACATCGCCGCCTCCGGTCGGCTGCGGCTGGGGGCGGAACTGCCCGGCGCCGCCGCCCGGCCGTTGGACTACGGGGTGCAGGACATGGTGCTGCACCCGCTGACCGTGCTGCCCCGGCACACCAACGGCATGAGGTTCCAGGTGCTGGAATCGAACGACGACGGCGAGGCACGGATCCTGCACGAAGCCACCTTCTTCTCCGTGGGCGGCGGCTTCATTGTCCGCGGCGGCGAGGAGGAAGCCGCCCGGAATGAGCTGGAGTCCTCCAAACAGCAGCTGCCCTATCCGTTCCGCACGGCGGCGGGGCTGCTGGAGCACTGCAGCAGCACCGGCCTGGCCATCAGCGACATCATGATGCTCAACGAGGAGGCCTCCCGCCCGCGGGAAGAGATCGAGGCCGGACTCGTGCACATTTACAACGTGATGGAGGAGTGCAAGGACTCGGCCATCCGCCGCGAGGGCGAGCTGCCCGGCGGACTCAACGTCCGCCGTCGGGCCCCCGCCTGGCATGAGCGGCTGCGCAAGGAAGACCCGGACCGGGACCACAAGTACTGGCAGGAATGGGTCAACCTGGTGGCGCTGGCGGTGAACGAGGAGAACGCCTCGGGCGGGCGGGTGGTCACCGCGCCCACCAACGGGGCCGCCGGCATCATCCCCGCCGTGCTGTTCTACGCCACGCACTACGCACCCGGCATGGAACAGGCCACCCGCGAGGACAAGGAGCAGGTGGTCGTGAAGTTCCTGTTGACCGCCGGTGCCATCGGGGTTCTCTACAAGGAGCAGGCTTCCATCTCCGGCGCCGAGGTCGGCTGCCAGGGCGAAGTCGGCTCAGCCTCGTCGATGGCTGCCGCGGGACTGGCCGAAATCCTCGGCGGAACCCCGGCCCAGGTGGAAAACGCGGCCGAAATTGCGATGGAGCACAACTTGGGGCTCACTTGCGATCCGATCGGCGGGCTGGTGCAGATCCCGTGCATCGAACGGAACGCCATCGGTGCCGCCAAGGCCGTGAACGCGGCCAAGATGGCGCTGATGGGGGACGGCACGCACCGGGTGTCGCTGGACGAGGTCATCATCACGATGCGCGAGACCGGCCGCGACATGAGCGACAAGTACAAGGAAACCGCCACCGGCGGCCTCGCCGTCAACGTCGTGGAGTGCTAGGAGGCCACGTCCTCCAGGTCCTGTCCTGACGGGCGCACGGCCGGCGGGCCCGCGGGACGCCGCGGCGGCATCGGCGGCCGGCGCGGGACGACCGGCTTTCGGGCACCCGGCAGGTCGGCGGCCGAGGTTTCGGCGGGCTGCGGCCGGGTAGGTGCGGGCTGCGGCGCACGCGGTGTCCCCGGCCGGTGGCCCGCGACGCCGCGCCACTGTCCGGCACCGGCGCGCAGCCGCCCCGTACCGGACTTGGCAGCGGCGCCAATCCTGCGGGAAGCGGGAGCAATCTTGCCGCCCAGCTCCTTGGCACGACCTGCGGCCTCCGCCCATGGCAGGGCGGAGATCGCCGGGCCGGCGGCGCGTGCCGCGGCCGAAAGCCGTTCGCCAGCCCGGCGCCGGCCACCCGCCTCGGGCCGGTTGAGTACCATCAGGATGGCCGCGAGCAAGGCGACCGGGATGGAGACCAGCACGGCAACGGCGCCGGCATACATGGCCAGGAAAACCTTGGCGGGGGAATCAAACAGGCCGGTTACGAAGGCCGCGGCTCCCAGCAGCAGCCAGAGCCAGAAAACCATGACGCCGCAGAGCGTGGTGCGGGCCCGGCGGTAGGTGCGGAGCGACCGCCCGTGCACGGTGTGCTTAGCCGCCTCCACGCTTCCTACTCCCCAACGACAGCCCCACGAATAGGGGCACCTGAGCACATTGTAGGCAGCCGCGTGCGCCGGGCGCGCAGGGCACGCCGGGGGAGCGGGCCGGCGAATGCGGGCCCTGCCGGAAGCGGGGCCCGACCGAGGGTTCAGCTGCGTCTGGGGCGGTGCTAGTCTGGCCGCAGACCGGCCCCGCACCTGCCGGCGAAGGATGCACCAGGACCACCGAATCACTGTCGACAAACAGGGAGGAAACCTGGACCATGACCAGTTCAGCGACGCCCCACATACTCATCCTGGGCGGCGGCTACGTCGGCCTCTACACTGCCTGGGGAATCCGCAAGCGGCTGGGACCGTCGTCGGCACGGATCACGGTGGTTGAGCCCAACTCCTACATGACGTACCAGCCGCTGCTGCCGGAGGTGGGCGGCGGAGAAATCGAACCGCGGATCGTCACGGTCAACCTCCGCAGTGCGCTGAAGAAGGTGGACATCGTCCGCGGCAAGCTGGTTTCACTCGACGTCCAGGCGAAGAACGCCCGGCTGCTCGAGCTCGGCGGCGACCAATTTTCGGTGGCCTACGACCATGTGGTCTTCGCCGTCGGTGCGGTCACCAGGACCTTCCCCACGCCTGGGCTGGAGCAGCACGGCATCGGGTTCAAGACCGTGGAAGAGGCCGTTTACTGCCGTGACAAGGTGCTCGACAACGTGGCCCTGGCCGCCGGCACGAGCGACCCGGAGGAACGGGCCAGGGCACTCACGTTCGTGGTGGTCGGCGGAGGGTATACCGGCGTCGAGGCCCTGACCGAGTTGAGCGACCTGTCCAAGCTCGCCGTGGACGCGCATCCGGAGCTGGACCGTTCGCAGTTGCGCTGGGTGCTGGTCGAGGCGCTGGACCGGGTTGCCCCCGAGGTCGGACCGAATCTCTCGGAGTGGACCCTGGGCCAGCTGCGCCAGCGCGGCATCGATGTGCGGCTGAACACCACCATGCCGTCCTGCGAGGACTCGGTGGCCGAGCTCAGTACCGGCGAGCGCATTCCGGCTGGTCTCATCATCTGGACGGCCGGCATGAAGCCCAATCCCGTGCTGGACGACACAAACGTGCCGCGCGGCCCGAAGGGACACGTGAACGCCAACGCCCGGCTGCAGGTCATCGACGATGCCGGCCAGGTAGTGCACGGCGCATGGGCCGCCGGCGACTGCGCCCAGGTACCCGATCTGGAAGCGGAGAAGCAGCCGGCCTACTGCCCGCCGAACGCCCAGCATGCGGTGCGCCAGGCCAAGCTGCTCGCCCAAAACGTGGTCAACGCCGTGCAAGGCCGGCCGCCGGCCGAGTACCGGCACAAATCGCTGGGCACGGTCGCGACCTACGGCGTCGGCCGGGGCGCCGCGAAGATCTTCGGCTACGAGCTAAAGGGCAAGCCCGCCTGGTACGCCGCCATGGGCTACCACGCCCTGGCGCTGCCCACCTGGATCCATAAGTGGCGCCTGCTGGCAGGCTGGAGCCCGCTGGTGTTCGGCGGCCGGGACATCACATCGATGGGCGCGACCCAGCACCCGCGCCGCGCCTTCGTGGAGGCGCACGCCGGCACGCAGAAGGGCCGGATGTAGGCCCCCGGGCAAGCAGGCGGGCCCCGGGCAAGCAGGCGGGCCCCGCGCAAGAAGACAGGGTGTGGGGCAGGCCGCCGGCAGGGCGCTGGCCCGGGCTGCCGGCTGAGTTGGTGCCGGGTCGCCGCCGGTAGCTCCGCGACTGCCCGCCGGCGGTGTGGAAGCCCACTGCCGCGCCCTCCCGCGCCCGGGCTTGGCACCACTGGGGCGGCCGAGCCCAGCCGGCGCCGCCAAACGTGAGCCAACTCTCCATTGTTACGGCGGGAGACCCTTCTGCTGCGAAGCCTGCCGCCGGAAGTTCGGCGCGGGGAGTAGCCTGCTGGACGGAGCCCGACCCGGGCAGCGAGGAGAGCAGTATGTCCAAACACCCCAGTGGCGCACTGCTTTTCGTCCTGACCTGCGCCATGGGCGTCGGCCCGCTGCTGAACTACGGCCTGAGCACCGTCAGCCCGCTGGTCATTGACGACCTGGGCATCAGCGAGGGCCAATTCGGCCTGCTGGCCACGGCCATTTTCGCCAGCGCCGCGGTCTCCAGCATGTGGCTGGGCAAACTCAGCGACCGGATTTCCAGCCGCGCCCAGCTGATCCTGATCTTCGCCGGCACAGCGGTGGCCCTGGTGGTCGCCGCACTGTCCCACCACTACCTGGTCCTGGTGATTGCCGCGCTGCTGGCCGGCCCCGCGCAGGCCATTTCCAACCCGACCACGAACCGGATCATCATGACCCAGGTTCCGGCACCCAAGCGCCCGGGCTGGATCGGGGTCAAGCAGTCCGGCGTTCAGGGCAGCCAGCTGTTCTCGGGCTTGTTCTTCCCCGTCGCCGCGCTCTGGGCCGGCTGGCAAGGCGCCACCGCCCTGGCGGCCGTCGTCGCCGTCGGGCTGCTGCTCTACGGCCTGCGCCAACTCCCGGAACGGGGCACCGAAACGACGGCGGCGAAGGGGCCTCCCGCCCACGCGGCGCCTTCCGCCACCCCGGCGGCCGTTGCCCCGGCCGCACCTGGCGCAAGCACCCCGGCCGCCCCGCCGGGCCCAGCGGGCCGCACGAAGCAAACCGAGGGTACCGGCGCGCCGGCCCGGTTCCCGCTCTCGGTCTGGCTGTTCGCCGGCTACGCACTGCTGTCCGGCCTGGGCATGCAGGCCACCAACGTCTACTTGCCGCTGTTCACCGTCCGGGAGCTGGACTTCAGCCTGGTCATGGGCGGCGTGGCAGCCGGCGTCTCCGGCGTCGTCGGGGTGACCTCCCGGGTGCTGTGGGGGCGGCGCATGGCCAAGGGCGTGCGGGCCTCCACGCTGCTCATCCTGCTCGGCATCGGGGCGCTCGGCGGAGCGGGGGCGTTCCTGGCCGCGGGGTCGCTCGGAATCCCGGCGTTGCTCTGGGTGGGCGTCGTCCTGCACGGGGCCACCGTGCTGGGCACCAACGTGGTGGTGATCGCCGGGGTGATGCGCGTGGTTCCGGCCGAACGGGTCGGAGCGGCCTCCGGGATTGTCTCGATGGGGATGTATGCCGGTTTCGCCGCCGGTCCGCTGCTCATGGGCCTGTTGCTCGAGGCCACCGGCAGCTTCGATACCGGCTGGCTGCTGGTGGGCGCCGGATACCTGCTGTGCTCGGGGCTGGCCGTCGCCCTCCGCGCCTACGGCAACCGCGCCGGCGTCGTACGTTGACCTGCCTGGCACGACCGGTCCGGGGCAGGGCCGGCGAGTCGCCTCGGGTAGCTTGGTGAATGGTTAGATTTGTAATTGCAGGAAGGCACATGGTGAAAAAGCGCGCGCTCGGACGGTCGGGATTGCACGTATCGGAACTGAGTTTTGGGGCCGGCGGGTACTGGGGCATGAAGGCTTTCCCCGAACGGCAGGCGGCGCATCTGATCGGCCAGGCGCTCGACGGCGGCATCACCGCCTTCGACACCGGCCCGAATTACAGCCGCGGCAACGCCGAAGAGCGGTTGGGCCGGCTTCTCAAGGGTCGCACCGAAAATCTGGTGATCTCCACAAAGGTCGGATCCCACTGGATCAACAACCGGAATGTGAAGGATTACTCGGCCCAGGCCATCGAAAAGAGCGTGCACGGCAGCCTGCGGCGGCTCCAGCTGGACCACCTGCCCTTGCTGCACTTCCATGGTTTCCCCCGTCCGGCCGGTCCCGCGATCGACACCGTGTTGAAGCTGAAGGAACAGGGGAAGGTCGGGGCGCTCGGCGTCTCCACCGGCCGCGGCGGGGCAGCGAAGGCGCTGAAGCTGGGCATTTTCGACGCCCTCATGCTGGAATACAACATCGTGGACCGGTCCCTGGCGCCGGTGATCTCCGAGGCTCAGGAAGCCGGAGTGGGCGTCAAGCTGAAGTCACCGCTGGCCCAGACCCTCTACTCGCGCGACATCTTCAAGATCACCGGCCCCAGCGACGTCTGGTACCTGTTGCGGGCGCTGAAGAACCACCGGCACAAGTTTGTGCAAGGCCGGAAGTACCGGTTCATCAACGACGTCGACGGCCTCTCCGCGAGCGAGATCGCCCTGGCCTTCGTGCTCAGCCATCCAGGGGTCTCCAGTGCGGTGATCGGCACCGTGAAACCGGAACACCTGCGCTCCAACCTCAAGGCGCCGCAGGTCCGTTTGCCGGCGGAGCTGTTGGAACGCATCGAGCAGGCAGGCTCTGCGGCCCGGGGATGAGGGTGCACGCCCCGGAGCCGAAGCGGCCGGAAGGAATCGCCGCTTTCGCCCCTGCACGGGCCGCCCCTGCACGGGCCGCCGGTGCAGGGCTTTGCTAAGGCAGGTACGCCGAGGCGGTCCAGAGATGGAAGACGGCGTAGGCCCGCATCGGCGACCAGGGCCGGCCGAGCGCGCGGGCCTCGGCCGCGGTTTTCACTCCCAGGGCCCGCCGCAGCACCAGATCGCCGTCGGGATAGGCATCGCTGTCGTGCAGCGCCCGCATGGCGAGGTACTCGACCGTCCACGGGCCGATGCCGGGCAGCGCCAGCAGGCGGCGGCGGGTGTCTGCGTGGTCCGCATCCGGAGAGAGGTCCAGCCCGTCCGCGCAGGCTTCGGCCAGGACCTGGACGGTCCGGGCGCGGGCGCCGGTCAGGCCGACGGCCTCCCGGAGGGCGTCGGGGCCGGCGGCGGCCAGGGCCTCCGGAGTGGGGAAGAGCACCAGGCCGGTGACCGTCCGCGGGCCGAAGGCAGCGACCAGCCGGGCCGTGAAAGTGCGGGCCGCGGCGAGCGAGACCTGCTGGCCGATCACGGTGGAGACGGCACCTTCGAAGCCGTCCGGGTACCCAAGGATCCGCAGCCCGGGGCGGTCGGCGAGCAGGGGCCCGAGCACCGGGCCGGTGCCCAAGGCCGCCGCCACCCGCTCCGGTTCCAGGTCCAGGTCGAGCCAGCCGCGCACCGCCGTCGTAATCTCCCTCAGGGCGGCGGGGGAGTCGCTGCCGACGTCCAACTCGACGGCGTCGGGCGACAGGGTGGCCGTGACCGGCACCGGTCCGGTGCCGGTGTTGAACAGGCGGGTGCAGGTGCCCGCGGCCACGTCGACGGTTTCCAGGCCGGGTACCGCATGGGCGGCCAGGGCAGCCAGCGCGGCCGGGGAGTCGAACGGCGGAAACAGCGGCAGGCCGACCTGCATGGGTCAGCGGGCCTTGACCGCCAGCACCGGACAGTCGACGGTCAGCAGGATCTCCTGGGCGGTGCTGCCCATGATCAGCTTGCCCACCGGGGAGCGCCGGCGCAGGCCGATGACCAGCAGCGAGACCGAGAGCTCGTCAACCAGTTCCACGATCTCGTCCACGGCGTCCTTGCCGCGGACATACTGCTTGAACTCTGCCTGCAGGCCGGAATTGTACAGTTCCTGCTGCACCCAGGCCGCGTCGTGGGTGTCCGAGAACGACTCGTCCTTCTGCGCCCCGCCCGGACTGGCGTTGACGACCACCAGCTTCTCATTGTTCTGCGTGGCCATTTGAATGCCCTTGCTCAGGGCCGCACGGCCCTCGGGACGCGGGGCGTAGGCAACAAGAATCGTCAACGTGCTCTCCTTACCGGATAACTCCTGCGGTGCCGGCTCCAGGTCGAACATGCACGTCCGGTTCCCCCGAAGCCAGCGGGTGCACATCATTGTGGCACGCATCCCACGGTGCGGCGGATGCGTGAAGTGATTGTGAAAGCCGGTGTCAGTTCCAGACGCCGGAGGAGCCGCGGCGGTGGCTGTCCACCAAGTGGGTGTCGATCATGCCGATGGCTTCCATCAGGGCGAACATGGTGGTGGGGCCGACGAAGGCAAAGCCGCGCTTGCGCAGGGCCTTGGACAGCGCGACGGACTCCGGCGATGTGGTGGGCACGTCCTGGATGTGCCGCGGCGCGGGCGTCTCCTTCGGCTGGAACGACCAGACGAAGTCGCTCAGGCCGCCTTCTGCGCGCAGGTCGATGGTGGCGTTCGCGTTGGTGATGGCGGCGCGGATTTTGGCCCGGTTCCGCACGATTCCAGCGTCCTGCATCAGCGCCTCGACATCGTCTTCGGTGAACGCGGCGACGGTATCCACGTCGAAATCATGGAACGCTTGCCGGAAGGCGGGACGTTTGCGCAGGATCGTGGCCCAGGAGAGCCCGGCCTGGAAGCCCTCCAACGTGATGCGCTCATAGACGCCTTGCTCGCCCCGGACGGGCATGCCCCATTCGGTGTCGTAATACTCGCGCAGCAACGGATCCGTCGCCGCCCACGTGGGCCGGGCCAGGCCGTCCTCGCAGAGGACTACGCCGGAAGCGGTTGTCTCCATGATTCGATTCTCTCCTACCGCGGCACAGCCCGCAGGCCCGCCCCCACATGCTGTGGAAGACCGCGAACCCTTATGCCAGGCCGGTCACCCGCATGGTCAGATTCAGCCGGCCGCCGGTCAGCCCGCAGGCGGGATCGGCCGTGCCCGGGTAGATCCTGGGCACGCCGTGGTAGGCAAACCGGGCCGGTCCGCCGAAGACGAACAGGTCGCCGGAGCGCAACCGGACGTCCGTGTACGGCTTGGTCCGCGTTTCGGTGTTGCCGAAGCGGAACAAGCAGTCGTCGCCCACGCTGAGCGAAACCACCGGGAAGTCCGCCTGTTCGTCCTTGTCCTGGTGCATGCCCATCTTCGCTGTGTCGTCGTAGAAGTTGATCAGGGCCGTGTCCGGCTCGTAGCCTTGCGCCGCGGCCGGATCCCCCGATGCGTCGGCCAGCGCCCGACGGCCCCACTCGGCCAGCCAGTCCGGGAACTCCAGCACGCGCGCGCCGTTCACGTCGTCGGCGGTGCGGGTGTACTTGTACGGCGCCCAGTGCCAGCCCAGGCACAGCGTCCGCACGCTCATTTCGTGGCCGCCCGGCAGCTTGGCGGCGCGGTAGGGGACCGGTCCGCGGCCGAATTCCCGGCAGGCCCGGACCAGTTCCCGCTGCTGTTCCACGGTCAGCCAGCCGGGCACATGCACCGCGCCCGGCGCGATCTCGCGCGGGCCGGCCGGAGCGTCCTCGAACAGGGTGCTCACGCCGCTGCCTCCAGTCCCAGCAGGTAGGCCTTGGCCTCCGGCCCGCCGAGGTAGCCGCCGAAGGCGCCGTCCGAGCGCAACACGCGGTGGCAGGGCACGACGACGGGCAGCGGGTTGGTGGCGCAGGCGCTGCCCACCGCGCGCACTGCCTTGGGATTTCCGACGGCGGCGGCCACCTGCGCGTAGCTTTCGGTCCGGCCGTAGGGGATCGCGGGCAGGTGCCTGAGCACTTCCGCCCGGAATCCCTTGGACAGCCGGCGGTCCAGCCGGAGGTCGAAGGAGCGCCGCCGGCCCGCGAAATACTCGTCCAGTTGCCGGGCGGCGGCCTCAAGCCGGGCCGGAGCATGCAGGATCCGGGGGCTGACGCTGGCTGCCAGACCGGCCAGCACGGCATCGTGGTTTTCGCCATCGAAGGCCACGCGGACCAGTCCTTCCTCCGTGGCGGCCAGCAGCAGCTGCCCCAGCGGCGTGTCGGCGGTTGCGTAGGCCAGGTCGAGGGTGCCTTCGGCGGCGGCCTCATGTTCCAGCCTGGTGTGCAGCCGCTCCAGCAGCGTCGGATCCAGGCGGGTCAGCACGTCGAGCCCGGGTCCGGGCGCGGCATCCCGGGCCGCCGATTGTGCGTTGGTCATCGCAGAACTCCTTCACTCGCGTGGTGTGCGGCCGCTCCCGCGTCCTGCTCCCGGCCGCCGCGGTACGACGCCCGCAGCTTGGCGATGCCGTCGGCGGCCGCGCGGCGGACGGCTCCGGGGGTGGAGCCGGTCAGTGCGGCGGCTTCGGCGTACGGCAACCCGGCCAGGTAATGCAGCGCGACCGCTTCGCGCTGCCTCAGGGGCAGGGCAGCGACGGCCTGGTGCAGTTCGTCGTCGTCATTCCCGGGGATTCCCAACGTCGACGGCGACTCGGGCAGATACCCTGCCGGCACCGGAGCGCGCTCCCGCCGCCGGACCACGTCGATGGCCTTGCGGTGGGCGATGGTGACCAGCCAGGCCTCATGGTTCGCGGCGGCGGGCAGCCCCGGATAGGCCCTGAGCGCGGACAGGAAGGTCTCCGACCAGGCATCCTCGGCGTCCGGCCCGGGGCCCAGCACCACCCGGCAGACGCGCAGCACCGTGGCGCCGTGGTCGCTGACCAGTTGCTCGAAGGGTTTCATCTGCACACCCTGTAGACGCCCGCGGGGCGCATTCCGTGAGGCGGGCATCAGAAAAGCTTGCCCGCCTTCTTATCCGCCGGCTCTTCCAGCTCCAGCAGGAAGCGTTTCCGTTCCAGCCCGCCGGCATAACCCACCAGCGATCCGTCCGCTCCGACCACCCGGTGGCACGGCACCACGATGGACAGCGGGTTCTGGCCGTTGGCATGGCCGACGGCCTGGGCCAGGTGCGGGTCGCCCAGCTCTGCCGCCAGCTGGCCGTAGGAGCGGACCTGGCCGTAGGGGATGTGACGCAGCAGGGCCCACACCTTCTGCTTGAAAGGGTCGCCCTTCAACGTCAGGGGCAGGTCGAACTCCCTGCGCCCGCCGGCAAAGTATTCGTCCAGTTGCGCAGAGGCTGCTGCAAAGACTGCTTCGCGGCCGACGGCGGTGCGCTCGCCGAACGTGTCGGCAGTCGGCAGCCGCTTGTGGCCCGGGAAGTAGAGCGCGGTCAGCGACCCGTCCTCGGCGACGGCCGTCAGTTCCCCAAGCGGGGTGTCGATGAGGGTGTGCACGCGGGTCATGGCGCTCCTTCGTCCGCTTTCATTCTCTCCCGTGCAGACGTTCCGGCGCGCGTTAAGGTGAGCCCCGCGCTACTGTTCCCGCTTCCTACGGGCGGCGGCAGCCCAGGACGACGTGTCTCCGCGACGGCGTGCCGCCGGGTGCCGATCAGCCGCGGTAGCGGAACACGGTGTCCTGCCATTCCTTGTGCGCGGCCGGGTCGCTGCCCATGCTCACGTGTTTAATGTTCGTGTAGTCCTCCAGCGAATAGGCGGACATGTCCTTGCCGAAACCGGACGCCTTGTACCCGCCGTGCGGCATTTCGGAGACGATCGGGATGTGGTCGTTGATCCAGACGCAGCCGGCCTGGATCTCGGCCGATGCGCGCAGCGAACGGGCCAGGCTGCTGGTCCACGCGGAGGCAGCCAGCCCGTACTGGGTGTCATTGGCCAGTGCGAGGCCCTCGCCGTCGGTGTCGAACGGGATCGCGGTCAGCACCGGGCCGAAGACCTCCTCGCGGACTATTTCCGCGTCCTGCCCGATGCCGCTGACCAGCGTGGGCCGGTAGTAGGCGCCGTCCGCCAGGTCGGCGCCGGGAGCCGCGCCGCCGGCCAGGATCTTCGCCCCCGCGTCCCGCGCCCGGTCCACGAAGCCAGCCACCTTGTCGCGGTGCGCGCGGCTGATCAGGGAGCCCATGTCGGTGGCATCGTCGGTCGGGTCGCCCACCACTACCAGTTCCATCAGCTCGGCGACCCGTGCGGTGAAAGCGTCGAACAGCGGCCGCTGGATGTACGCCCGGGTGGCGGCGGTGCAGTCCTGGCCGCCGTTGATGGTGCAGCCGGCCACCGCCCCGTGCGCGGCGGCTTCCAGGTCCGCGTCGTCGAACACCACGAACGGTGCCTTGCCGCCCAGCTCCAGGTGCACGCGGTTCCCCCGCGCCGCGGCCAGCGCCATGATGCGGCGTCCGACGGCGGTGGAGCCGGTGAAGGACGTCATGGCCACATCCGGGTGGGTCACCAGAGCCTCGCCCGCTTCCCGGCCGCTGCCGGTGACAATGTTGACCACGCCGTCCGGTATTCCGGCCGCGGCAGCGGCTTCGGCGAAGATCAGGCTGGTGCCAGGCGTGAGCTCGGAGGGCTTGAGCACAATGGTGTTGCCGGCGGCGATCGCCGGAAGGATCTTCCACGCGGCCATTTGCAGCGGGTAGTTCCACGGCGCCACGGAACCCACCACGCCGATCGGCTCGCGCCGGATCATCGAGGTGCCGCCGGTGCCGTATTCACCGGCCGCCACTCCCTGCAACTGGCGCGCCGCGCCCGCGAAGAACGCCGCGTTGTCGACCGTCCCGGGAACGTCGAATCCGGTGGCCAGGCGGATGCTCTTGCCGGTCTGCGCGGTCTCCACCGCCGCCAGTTCCGCGGCCCTGCGGTCCAGTTCGGCCGCCAGCTTCAGCAGGGCCTCGGAACGTTCCGCGGGCGTCGCGCCGGCCCAGGCCGGGAAGGCGGTCTTGGCCGCCGCCACGGCGTCGTCCACGTCGGCCCCGGAGGCATAGGCGATGGCCTCAGCAGCCTCGCCGGTGGCCGGGTTCACGCGCGTAACGCGTTCTCCGCGGCCCTCGCGAAGTCCGCCGTTAATGTACTGGTGCATCCTTTGTCTCCTTTACGAGTCGAAGCCCATGCCGGCGGCGTCCATGGCTTTCAACCAGGGGCCGCGTCGTCCCCGGTTGCGGTCGGCGCGGATCAGGGCGGCGGTGGTGAGTTTGATGCCGAGCCAGGCGAGCGGCTCGGGCGGGAACGGCAGCGGCTTCCGCCGCACCAGCTCCAGCTCCGTCCGTTCGGTCGGCCGGCCCGACAGCAGGTCCAGCATCACGTTGGCGCCGAAGCGCGACGCTCCCACGCCCAAGCCGGTGAAGCCGGCGCAATAGGCCACCCGGCCGGCGTAGGCGGTGTCGAAGAAGGAGAAGAAGCGGCTGCAGGTATCGATGGCACCGCCCCAGGCGTGGCTGAAGCGCACGTCGGCCAGTTGCGGGAAAGTGGCGGCGAAGTGGGCGGCGAGGCGGCGGTACGTTTCCGGGCGGTGGTCGTAGCCGTGCCGGAGCGACCTGCCGTAGTGGTAGACGGCGTCGTAGCCGCCGAACAGCATCCGGTCCTGCCCGTCGGCGTCGGTGGTCAGCCGGTAGTAATGGAAACGGTTGTCGTTGTCGGCGATGCCGAACCGCTCGGACCAGCCCAGCGATTCCCGTTGCCCGCCGGTCAGCGGTTCCGTCATCAACGCGTAGTCGTACACCGGGACGGTATGCAGCCGGGTGCGCGCCAGCAGCGACGGGAAGGCATTGGTCGCCAGCGCGACGCGTCCGGCGGCCACGGAGCCGGCGTCGGTGCGCAGCAGGATGGACCCCGCCCGCCGGGACAGGGAGCGTGCCGGCGTGTGTTCATACATCTCGACGCCGGCGCGCAGGCAGGCGTCGCGCAGCCCCCAGGCGAGTTTCGCGGGGTGCACCATCGCCGTTCCCCGCCGGTCCCGCAACCCTGCCCGGTAGGCGGGGGAGGCCACCTGCTGTTGGACGGCGGCCTGGTCGAGGAACTCGAGCGAGGGGTCCTCGGCGGCCTCCTCGGCAAGCCAGCCGACGTGGTGCTCTTCGGTGGCCACGGACAGCGTGCCGGTGCGTTCAAAGCCGGCGTCGATCCCGTACCGGGCCAGGCTCTCTTCGATCTCGTCCAGGTTCTGCAAACCGAGCTTGTCCAGCAGTTCGTTTTCGCCCGGGAGGTGTCTTTGCCCGTTCGCGCTCCCATGGGTCAGGCTGGCCTCGCAGAAGCCGCCGTTGCGGCCGGACGCGGCCCAGCCGATGCGATTGCCCTCCAAAAGCACCACCGAGCGGTCCGGGTCGCGCTCCTTGGCCAGCAGCGCGGTCCACAAGCCCGTGTAGCCGCCGCCGACCACCGCCAGGTCCGCCGTTACCGTGCCGCGCAAGGACGACAGCGGTGCGGGGCGCGAGGGATCATCCAGCCAGAACGGCGTCGGGGACGCCCCGGCCAAGGCGGCGTCGAGGCGTGCGGCCGGGATCTGCTCTTCGGCACGGTCGTAGAACGTTTTCATGCCGGCGCCCCCTGCCGTTCGAAAACCGGTTGGCCGGCCACCAGTGTCAAATCGGTGCCGACGGTGTGCAGTTCCTCCGGGGGCAGGCTGAACGGGTCGAGGGTCAGCACGGCCAGGTCGGCCGGCGCTCCGGGAGCAATGCGGCCGGCGTCGTCCTCGCGGTTCAGCCACGCCGAGCCGGAGGTATAGGCGGCCAGCGCGGCCTGCAGGGACAGCGCCTCGCCCGGAAGCAGCGGCCCGTCGGAGCCGTCGTCCGGGTGCCGGCGGTTCACCGCCACGTGGATGGCCTGCCAAGGATCCGGGCTGGACACCGGCCAGTCCGAGCCCATCGCGAGCCGGGCGCCGGAGGCGGCCAGGGAGGCGAACGGGTACTGCCAGCCGGCCCGTTCCTCGCCGATCAGCGGCACGGTCAGCTCGCGCATCTGGGCATCGTTGCAGGCCCAGAGCGCCTGCAGGTTCGCGGTGACGTCGAGTTCGCCGAAACGGGCGACGTCGGTTGGGTGGATGATCTGCAGATGCGCCATGTGGTGCCGGCCGCTGCCGGGGCCGTTCGCGCGCCGGGCATGCTCGACGGCGTCGAGTCCCTCCCGCACGGCACGGTCGCCGATTACATGCAGATGCAGGTCGAATCCGGCGTCATCCAGCGCCGTCACCACTGCCACCAGAACGTCCTCGGGAAGATAGGTCAGCCCACGGCCCGCCGACGGACCGTCCGCCGCGTTGCCCGCGGCGGCAGGGCCTTCGTGTCCCGCCGCGCCGGCACAGGAGCAGGGCTGCAGGTACGGCTCCAACATGGCGGCGGTCCGGTTCTCCGGCACCCCGTCCACCATGATCTTGGCGCTGGTGGTGCGGAAACCGGCCGCCGCATTTTGCTCCCGGCGGGCGATGAAGTCTGCGACCAAGGCGGGGACCGTGGCCAGGCTGGTGCTCCGCGGCACCCAAAGGGCTCCGGCGGCGCGGCCGGTCAGCAGGCCCTCGTCCAACAAGGCCCGGTACGCGGCGCTGGCCTCCGGATAACCGGCGTAGTCGCCCAGGATCGCTTCCTGCCATCCGGTGACGCCTACCGAGTGGAGGTAGCGCTGGGCCTCCAGCAAGCCGGCCCGCATGTCCTCGACCGTCGCCCGCGGGATGACCCGGTTGACCAGGTCCATGGCACCTTCGTGCAGGGTTCCGGCCGGGTTTCCGAAGGCATCGCGCTCCAGCAGGCCGTCTGTCGGGTCGGGGGTGGCGGCATCGATGCCGGCCAACTCGAGCGCGCGGCTGTTGACCCAGGCGCTGTGGTGGTCCGCGTTGACCAGATAGACGGGGCGGTTCGGGACCACCGCATCCAGCGCCTGCCGGGTCGGATAGCCGCCCGGAAAATCCGCCTTGTGCCAGCCGCCGCCGGTGATCCACCCCCCGTCGGTGGAGGAGGCGCACGCGGCTATCCGGGCCAGCACCTCGTCGGCACCCGCGCACAGGGACAGGTCGCACCCCAACCGTTCCATCCCGCCCATCACGGCATGGACGTGGGCGTCCGTGAAGCCGGGCGCCAGCAGTCGGCCGCGCAGGTCCACGACGGTGGCATGAGGTCCCGCCGCCGCCCGGGCTTCGGCGTCCGTTCCGATGGCGGTGATTACCCCGCCCGTGACAGCAACCGCCGGGGTTCCGGGCAGCAGGCGGCGTCCATCGAAGATCCTGCCGGAGTGAAAGATCCAGTCCGCCGCCATGGCCGCTCCTCTGACCCGGCGGATGCCGGAAATGAATGGGTTTCACTTATGACACAGTGGCCGGGTCCCTTTGTCAACGGTTTTGGCCCGGTTCCCCGGTACGTGACGGCGCCGGTCCGGCTTTGCCGGCAGCCCGGGAGCTCCGGCGTCGAAATACGCAACGAAGTAGTTGCTTAATCCGCGTGAGCGTAGGCTACCCTTACTTTTGTTCCCGTTCCTTGATCCGAGGAGGCCCGAGTTGGCCCTTTCACGCATGCGCGGATTGGCTGCCGCCGCCGCCGTCGTCCTGATGTCCCTGACCGCCTGTTCCACCGGTCCCGCGGGCGGAGGTTCCGAGGGCGGCCCGTCGGCCGCGGCGTCGGACCAGTTCCCGGTGACGGTGGAACACGCCTTCGGCGAGACGGTGATCGAGGAGCAGCCCGAACGCGTGGCCACCGTGTCCTGGGTTAATTCCGATGTGTCGCTGGCGCTGGGCGTGGTTCCGGTCGGCATGCCCAAGGAAGACTGGGGCGGAAACGAGAACGGGTCCACCCCGTGGCGGGACGCCAAGCTGGAGGAGCTGGGCACCGCGATCGGCAGCGAGAATGCGCCCACCCTGTATTCCGAGGCGGACGGCATCGCCTTTGACGAGATTGCCGAGCTGGCCCCGGACGTCATCCTTGCCGCCTACTCCGGGTTGACCCAGGAGGACTACGACACGCTCAGCAAGATTGCCCCGGTCGTCGCTTACCCGGAGACTCCCTACGGCACGGACTGGCAGGACTCCACCCGGCTGATCGGTCAGGCGCTCGGGCGCAGTGCGGCTGCCGAGGATCTGGTGGCCGACACCGAGCAGACGATCGTGGCCAAGGCCGCGGAGTACCCGCAGCTGGCTGGCAAGAGCTTTATTTACGGCAACCTGGAACCGGCCAAGGGCGACGGCGTGAACGTCTACACCGCCAACGACAACCGGCCCAAGTTCCTCACCAGCATCGGCATGGTCCAGGCGGATGTTGTCACCGAGGCCACCGCCGGCTCCGACGAGTTCTTCATTCCCTGGTCGGCCGAGAAGGCCAACGAACTGGAATCCGATGTGTTCGTGACCTGGGTGCCGGACGACAAGACCGCCCGGCAAATCACCAAGGACCCGCTGCTGGGCCAGATCCCGGCGATTAAGGACGGCGCGCTGGTGGCGGACTCGGACAATACGCTGACCCTGTCCATTTCCGCCGCGTCGCCGCTGAGCCTGCCGTGGGCGCTGGATACCTTCCTGCCCATGCTCGCCGAGGCCGCTGACGCGGCTGACGCCGCCGCCGCCAAGTAGCCCGCGGCCGCCGATCCCCAGGACGACGGCGAGGGGCCACGCTCCGCGCAGCGTGAGCAGTGCCGGGGGTGCCCCTTTGCCTGTCCCGTCGCATAAGGTTTCCGGAGATTGCCTAACGCGGAAGGGGTGGGGCGGTGAAGACCCGCGGGACCAGCCAGTCGTTGTCCGCCGGGCTGCTGATCGCCGGCATCCTGCTGGTGGCAGCCAACCTGCGCCCGGTGCTGACCAGCGTGGGCCCGCTGCTGGACCAGATCGGCGCGGACACGGGACTGGGCACCACCGCCCTGGGCGTGCTCGCCGCGATCCCGCTGCTGGCCTTCGGCGCGGTGTCCCCGCTGGCGCACGGGTTGAGCGAGAAGTTCGGCGTCGAGCGCACGGTTTTCGGGGCCCTGATGCTGTTGGTGGCCGGGACGTTCCTGCGGCCGGTTCCGGGCGCCATCGCGAATTTGTGGATCGGCACCTTCCTGGTCGGTGCGGCCATCGCCGTCTGCAACGTGATGCTGCCCGCGCTGCTCAAGCGGGACTTCCCGGAACGGATGGCCTCGCTGACCGGCGCCTATTCGGCGGTGCTGGGCGGCTGCGCCTCCCTCGGCGCCGGCCTGGCGGTGCCGCTGGCGCTCCTTCCGGTGGGCGGCGGACCGGCCGGCTGGCGCTTCGCCCTGGCGGCGTTCGTGGTGCTGGCGGTGCCGGCCGTGCTGCTGTGGCTTCCCCGCCTGCGCGGCGGCACCGCGGCCGAAGAGCGGGCCCGTGCCGCCGCCGCGGCCCCGGCGCTGGTGCGCGGTTCGGTGTGGAAGTCCGGCCTCGCCTGGCATGTGACGGTGTACATGGGGTTGCAGTCGATGACCTTCTACATTCTCATCACGTGGCTGCCCACTCTGGAACGTTTTCACGGCCGCGGGGACCTGGCCTCCGGCTGGGACCTCATGTTGTTCCAGCTGATCGGCGTGGTATCCAGCCTGCTGACCCCCGTTGCCCTGCGCGGGCCGACCCAGCGCCTGGCCGCCTCGCTGCCGCCCCTGGTGGTGGTGGCAGGCGGCCTGGGCATGATGCTGATGCCGCAGGTCATGCTGTTCTGGGTGCTGGTGGCGGGCTTCGGCTGCGGCAGTTCCCTGGTCACCGCGCTCTCGCTCTTCGGCTTGCGCACCCGCACCCACCGCGAAGCCGGCGCCCTCTCCGGGATGGCCCAGTCGATCGGCTACCTGCTGGCCGCCGCCGGTCCGCCGATTTTCGGCGGGCTCTTCGCCGCCACCGGGGCTTGGGAAACCTCCCTGGCGCTGCTGTGCCTGATTGCCGTGGCGCAGGCGGCCATCGGGCTGCTGGTTGGACGGGACCGCTTCGCCTTCACCCCGGTGAGCCCCACAGCGCCGGCCGCGTGAGCCCCGCAGCGCCGGCCGCCTGAGCCCCGCAGCGCCGGCCGGGTGAACGGGCAAGCGACCTGTCGGGCGGCCGCCTACATGCCCTGGCGGTAGGTCTCCAGCTGCCGGAACCGGCGCTGCAGCGACTCGCGCCGGTGCTCGTCCTCGCCGGCGGTGAGCTCGATGTGGCGGCGGCCGAAGCGCCACAGCAGCAGATCGTCCAGCAGGCGGTCCGGTCCGGGGGAGTAGCGGTGTTCCAGGGCGGCGCGGACATCCGTGATGGTTTCCGGATTCAGCAAGGCCGCCAGCTCGGTCGTGGTCTTCAGGCCGTGCGCCGCCAGCAGCTCCGCCGCCCAGCCCCAGTCGTCGTCGGACTTGCGGTCCACGTGCGGCAGCAGGGTCTGCCAGACCTCGCGGACCCGGCGGGGGGTCAGCGGCGCGGCGCCTTCGCCCTCTTCGTCCCAGTAGCCGGTGACGGTTTCGTAGCGATCGTGGAGTTCGGCGAAGGCCGATTCGACCGCTTCCAGCATGGCGGCCGTGGCCGTGAACTGGCGGTCGAAATAGGGGCTCCAGGCACGCGGGTCAGCGGACTTGAAGCGGATATCGTGCTCCAATTCCGACCAGGCGTGCGAAAGGATCGTACGGATTTGTACTTCGAAGAGGTAGCTGCCGGTGGCGCGGGCAGGTTCACCCAGGGCCTGCTGGTACGCCTTCACCGCGTTGTTCTGCAGCGTGCGCAGGATCAGGTGTCGGCTGGCGTACCCATAGGTGCCTGACTCGATCGAGCCGATATCCTTCTCCCGGTCGGCACGGCAGTCGAAGTCGCTGCGCTGGCGCTTGATCAACGCTGCGGCCTGCCGGATCTGGTGCGGCAGGCTGACGATCACCCGCACGCCCACCAGATCCTGGATTTCGCGCAGCGGATCGGGGAATTCCAGCGCCGGGGCGCCGCCGGGTTCGGCCGGCTGGAGCATCCGCGACGCCTTGTCGCGGAAAGACTCCACGCTCTTGGTCCGGGCCGTGACGAACAGCGGCGTGAGTTCGGCGGTGCGGAAGATGTTGCGGATGTCCGACTGCAGCTGCGAGGTGACCGTTTCCAACGCCGGGCGAACCCGCTCGTAGTGCGCCGTGCTGGCTTCCACCTGCGGGCGCAGTTGCTCATCCAACCGATCCCAATGCATGCCCATGCTCCTGGCTCTCCTGCGGTAGCTTCATGCGGTAAGTGAACAACCTACCAAGACAGCGGCCGCGGAACGTATCCGCAGGATGCCGGGAGCGGACCGCAGGCCGCGGCCCGTCCCGGCAGGCCCGCGGCGAACGCGCATAGCCCCGGCGCGCCCGCCGCGCCCGCTCAGCCCGCCGCGTGCGTGTCCGCCAGCTCCAGCACCTCGTCCAGGACGGCCAGGCCGGTGCGCGCATCCTCCGCACTGATGTTCAGCGGCGGCACCACATGGATCCGGTTGAAGTTGGCGAACGGCAGCAGCCCACGGGACTTGCAGGCCGCGATCAGCTCGTTCATCTCCGGGCTGGAGGAACCGTACGGCGCCAGCGGCTCGCGCGTGGCCCGGTCGCGCACCAGTTCCACCGCCCAGAAGGCCCCGACGCCGCGGACCTCGCCGACCGACGGGTGCTTGGCCGCCAGCTCGGCAAGCCCCGGGCCGAACACCGTGGTGCCCAGGTCCGCTGCATGCTCGACCATCTTCTCGTCCCGCATCGCGTTGATCGTGGCCACCGCCGCGGCGCAGGCCAGCGGGTGCCCGGAATAGGTCAACCCGCCGGGGTACGCGCGGTGGGCGAAGGTCGCGTAGATCTCCTCGGAGATCGCCACGCCGCCCAGCGGCACGTAGCCGGAGTTCACGCCCTTGGCGAAGGTGAGCAGGTCCGGCACCACGCCGGCGTGGTCGATGGCGAACCACTTGCCGGCACGGCCGAACCCGGCCATCACCTCGTCGGCGATGAACACGATCCCGTATTTGGTCGCCAGCTCGCGGACACCCTGGAGGTAGCCGGGCGGGGGCACCATGATCCCCGCCGTTCCCGGAATGGACTCCAAAATGATCGCGGCAAAGCGGTCGGCGCCCTCCAGCTGGATCGTGGTTTCCAGATGTTCCAGCGCGCGCTGGCATTCCTGCGCCTCGTCCGCGGAGTGGAACTGGCTGCGGTACAGGAAGGGTGCGTGGAAGTGGACCGTGCCGGCGTTGCCGTAGTCGTTCGCCACCCGCCGCGGGTCGCCGGTGATGTTGACCGCCAGCGCCGTCCCGCCGTGGTAGGAGCGGTAGGCGGAAAGCACCTTGTAGCGGCCGGTGTGGAGCCGGGCCATCCGGACCGCGTGCTCCACGGCGTCCGCGCCGCCGTTCGTGAAGAAGACCCGGTTCAGGTCCCCGGGGGTCAGCTCGGCGATCAGGCGCGCGGCCTCGGACCGGGCGGCGTTTGCATGCTGGGGTGCCACGGTGCACAGCAGCCCGGCCTGCTCCTGGATGGCCGCGACCACCTTGGGATGCTGGTGGCCGATATTGGTGTTGACCAGCTGCGAGGAGAAGTCCAGCAGCCGGTTGCCCTCGCCGTCCCAGACCCAGGACCCCTCCGCCCGGGTGACAACCATGGGCGTGATCTGTTCCTGGGCGGACCAGGAATGGAACACATGCTGCCGGTCCAGCTGATAGGCGCGGCGGCCGGCTTCCAGTTCCGCCGGGCTCAACGGTGTGCCTGTGGTGGTGGTCATGGCTCTCTCCTCCTAGATGTTCTGCGGGAAGCCGAGGTTGATGCCGCCGTGGCTCGGATCCAGCCAGCGCGAGGTCACAACCTTGCCGCGGGTGAAGAAGTGCACGCCCTCGGAACCATGCGCATGGCTGTCACCGAACAGCGAGTTCTTCCAGCCGCCGAACGAGTAGTACGCCATGGGCACCGGGATCGGCACATTGATCCCCACCATACCCACCTGCACCTCGTTCTCGAAGCGGCGGGCGGCACCGCCGTCGTTGGTGAAAATCGCCGTGCCGTTGCCGTACTGATTCCCGTTGATCAGCGCCAGCCCTTCGTCGTAGCCCGGCACCCGCACCACCGACAGGACCGGTCCGAAGATCTCATCCGTGTAGATGGACATCTCCGGTGTCACCCGGTCGAACAGCGTCGGGGCCAGGAAGAAGCCGTCGCCCTCCGCATCCGGCTCCACGCTGCGCCCGTCCAACACCAGTTCGGCGCCTGCTTCAACGCCTGCCGTGATGTAGCCGGCCACCTTGTCCCGGTGAGCCGCCGTGATCAGGGGGCCCATGTCCGTGCCGCGCAGGCCGTCGCCCACGCGCAGCTTTGCGGTCCGCTCGGCGATCTTGGCCACCAGTTCGTCCGCGACGGATTCCACTGCCACCACCGCGGAGATCGCCATGCAGCGCTCGCCGGCCGCGCCGTAGCCGGCGTTCACCGCGGCATCCGCGGCAAGGTCCAGGTCGGCATCGGGGAGCACGAGCATGTGGTTCTTGGCCCCGCCCAGCGCCTGCACCCGCTTGCCGGAGGCCGTGCCGCGCTCATACACGTAGCGGGCGATCGGCGTCGATCCGACGAAGGAAACGGACTTGATCTCAGGGTGCTCCAGCAGGGCGTCCACGGCTTCCTTGTCGCCGTGCACCACGTTGAAGACGCCGTCGGGCAGCCCGGCTTCCTTCCACAGCTCGGCCATCCAGTTGGCGGCCGTGGGGTCCTTTTCGCTGGGCTTCAAAACCACGGTGTTGCCGCTGGCGATCGCCACCGGGAAGAACCACATGGGTACCATCGCGGGGAAGTTGAAGGGGGAGATGATCGCCGCCGGCCCCACCGGCTGCCGGATCGAGTGCACGTCCACTTTGGTGGAGGCGTTCTCCGTGTAGCCGCCCTTCAGCAGGTGCGGGATGCCGCAGGCGAATTCCACAACCTCCTGCCCGCGCGACACCTCGCCGAGCGCGTCGTCCAGCACCTTGCCGTGTTCGGCGGTGATGATGGCGGCCAGTTCGCCCTTGCGCGCGTTCAGCAGCTCGCGGAAGTTGAACAGGATCTGCATGCGGCGGGCCAGCGACGTGTCGCGCCAGGCCGGGAACGCTGCCGCCGCCGCCTGCACCGCTTGATCGACGACGGCGGTGCTGGCGAGGGCGACGCGGGCGGAGACTTTGCCGGTGGCCGGGTTGCTCACGTCGCCGAGTCGGCTGTCGGGCTGCGGGGCCGTGTAGGTCCCCTGGATCCAGTGCTGGATGGTCTGCATGGTTCTCCTTGTTTCGAGTTGTTGCCCGCACTTGGCCCCCGGCCAGGAAGTGAACGGGGACACGTGCGATGGGTCTTCCCCTATCCTCGGGTGCCCCGTCCGCCCGTGCCACTGACACTCTGTCGGAAGATACGCGTTGGGGCTTACACTGTGTCAATGCAGCTGAGCGTGCGGGACGTACTCGACCTCGAGGTGGTGCGGGCCGGCGAACCCGAGGTCCTCTCGGGCGCCGACGCCTTGGCCTCGCCCGTCCGCTGGGTCCACGTGGCCGAGTTGCGGAGCCTTGCCGGCCTCCTGGAGGGCGGCGAGCTGGTCCTGACCACCGGCCTGGCGTTCGAGGACTCCGCCGCCGAAGCCACCCGCTACCTCGCCGAGCTGGCAGCGGCAGGGGCCGCCGCCGTCATCGTCGAAATCACCGCCCAGAGGCCCCGGGCCGCCGCCGCACTGCGCGAGGCCGGCCGCACCGCCGGCCTGCCGGTCATCCTGGTGACCCGCCGCATCCGATTTGTGGAGGTCACCGAGGTGGTGCACCGCATGCTGGTGGCCGGACAGCTGGCGCAGCTGGAGCGATCGCGCCAGGTGCACGAGGTTTTCACCATGCTCAGCCTGGAGAACGCCCCGCCGGAGGAGATTGTGGCCCGGGCCGCCGAACTGATCAATGCTCCCGTGGTGCTGGAAGACGTGGCCCATCTGGTGCTCGCTTTCGCCCCGGCCGGCATGCCTGCTTCGGAACTGCTCGACGGCTGGGCCGAACGCTCGCGCCTGGTGCACTATCGCGAGGAGACGGCCCGTGCCGGCTCGGCAGGCTGGCTGCAGGCGCCGGTGGGACTGCGCGGCCAGCGCTGGGGCCGCCTCGTGGTGCCGGTGGCAGGCGAACCGTTGGCCGGCGGGCGGGCGGACGGGACTGCCGAAACCGCCGACGCCGACGCCGCCATGGTGCTGGAACGGGCCGGCCAGGCCCTGACCATCAACCGCATGGCGGAACGGGACCAGCGCGAACTTGCCCATCAGGCCCGCTCCGGCCTGCTGCACGAACTCCGCCGGCCCGGCGCACTGGAAGAGCCCGAGGCCCTGGCCCGAGCTGCGGCCCTGGGGCTGGCGTCCGCTCCGGTCTACCTGCCGGTGGTGTTCCAGCTGGCGCGGCCTGCCGCCGAAGAACCGATCGAACTGCAGCGGCGGGAGCGGGCGCTGCTGGACTTGCTGAACAGTGTGGCCGCGGCCGCCCGGGTGTCGGTGCTGGCAGCCAGCCTGCAGGCCGGCTCCATCGGGCTGCTGGTCTCGGTGCCGGCCAGGCAGCTGGAAGACCCCGTGCTGGAACGGCTGTGCGGCCAGTTGGCCGAGCAGACCAGCCCCGACTGGACCGTGGGGGTTGGCCGCGGCCGGCAGGAGCTGCTGGCCGCTGCCGCGGGGATGGACGAAGCGGCACATGTGGCCGAGGCCGCGGCCGGGCTCGGCACCGGCAAACGGTTCTACCGGTCTTCGGACGTCCGGTTGCGCGGCGTGCTCTCCCTGCTGCGCGACGATCCGCGCGTGGCCGCCTTCGCCGACGCCGAACTCGCCGCCGTCGCCCACGACCGCGACGCCCTGGACCTGCTGCAGCGGTACCTGGAGGCCGGTGGCAACAAGGCCCGGCTCGCGCGCGACGGTTACCTCAGCCGCCCCACGCTTTATGCGAGGCTGGCGCGCCTGCAGGAGCAGCTCGGCGTCCCGCTCGAGGACGCCGAGTCGCGGACGTCGCTGCACGTGGCCCTGCTGCTGCACAGGATGCGCGGATGACCGACCGGCCCGGCGCAGGCTAGGCCGGCAGCGAACCCTTGCCAGCGGTGGCCGACCGGCCGATATGGTGGAGGCATGAGCCAGAGCAGCGACACGGCGGAGTTCAGCACCAAGGGCGCCTACGTCCACAGCGGCGAAGAGTTCGACCGGGACACGAACTACATCGAGGACCGGATCGTGGCCGATCCCGATGCCGTGCGTGCCTCGGACGGGCCGACCGGCGGCACCATCGGCAACCCGAACGGCGGCCTCGGCGACGGCGCCAAAGCCTGGCCGGTTGAGGCCGGCCGCTACCGCCTGGTCGCCGCCCGCGCCTGCCCCTGGGCCAATCGCGCCATCATCGTCCGGCGCCTGCTCGGGCTCGAGGACGCCATTTCACTCGGCCTGCCCGGCCCCACCCACGACGCCCGTTCCTGGACCTTTGACCTGGATCCCGGCGGCCGGGACCCGGTTTTGGGCACCGAGCGCCTGCAGGAGAACTACTTCAAGCGCTTCCCGGACTACCCCCGCGGCATCACCGTGCCGGCCATCGTGGACGAGGCGAGCGGCGCCGTCGTCACCAATGATTACCCGCAGATGACCCTGGACTTCTCCACCGAGTGGAAGGAGCACCACCGCGAGGGCGCGCCGGACCTGCTGCCGGCCGACAAACTCGAGGAGATGCAGCCGGTCATCAAGCGCATCTACACCGAGGTCAACAATGGCGTCTACCGCTGCGGTTTCGCCGGGTCGCAGGAAGCCTACAACGCCGCCTACGACCGGCTCTGGGCGGCCATGGACTGGCTCGAGGAGCGCCTCACCAGCCGGCGCTACCTGATGGGCGACACGATTACCGAAGCCGACGTCCGCCTCTTCACCACGCTGGCCCGCTTCGACGCGGTCTACCACGGCCACTTCAAGTGCAACCGGAACAAGCTGACCGAGATGCCCGCGCTGTGGGGCTACGCCCGTGACCTCTTCCAGACCCCGGGCTTCGGCGACACCACCGACTTCGTGCAGATCAAGCAGCACTATTACATCGTGCACGAGGACATCAATCCCACCCGGATCGTCCCGCAGGGCCCCGAGCTCTCCGGCTGGCTGACCGATCACGGCCGCGAGGCCCTCGGCGGCAGCCCCTTCGGGGACGGCACCGCACCGGGTCCGGTGCGCGAATCCGAACGTGTCACCGCCGGCCACAACCCGCTCTACCCCGCTTAGCAGCATGTCCCGCGGGGTGCATGACGACGGCGGTGCCCGCCTGGGCGCGGGGACCGTCGAGGACCGCCCCGCGGGCGGCGTCCGCCTCGACGCGGGCGCCCTCGATGACGGCCCCGCGGGCGTAGCCCGCGCCGAGCCGCGCGACGCCGGCCGTTCCGGCCACCGCACCGCCCGGCCCCGCATTGCCGTCAGCTACGCCCGGGACGCCGCGTCGCATCCCGTCTGGTTCTCTGACGTCCTGGCCTCTCTGGCCCGGCACGCGGCCGCAGGCCTGGAAGCCGCCGGCGCGAATCCCGTCGTCGTGAATTCCGCGTCGGGCCACGTCTTCAGCGCGCTCGACTATGACGGCGTGGTCATCCTGGGCGGCGGGGACGTGGACCCGGCCCGCTACGGCGGCGACACCGACGAAAAAACCGTCCACGGCGTGGACACGGCCGCCGACGAGACCGAGATCGACCTGGTCAAGGGGGCTATTGCCAACGGCCGGCCGGTCCTCGGCATCTGCCGCGGACTCCAGCTGATCAACGTCGCCTTCGCCGGCACCCTCTTTGAGGATCTGGGCCCGGAGTCGTTCCACAAGATACATCGGCCGCAGCCGCCCATGGCCAGCCATCCGGTGCGGATTGCCCCCGACAGCCTGCTGGCGGCGGCGCTCGGCACCGGCGAAGTCGCGGTCCAGTCCGGCCATCACCAAGCGGTGCGCCGGTTGGGTGACCGGCTCCGCGTCGTGGCCACTGCGGCCGACGGCGTGGTGGAAGCCGTGGAACTCGCCCGCCCCGATGAAGGCTGGCTGCTGGCGGTCCAGTGGCACCCCGAAGAACCCGGGTCGCCCGAAGGGCAGTTACAGGCGCTGCTCAAGCCCTTCGTCGAGGCGTGCCGGAAGACGACCGCCGGCCTGGGCTGACAGGGGCCGGCACTAAGCCAAATGCCTCTCGGCGTAGGCCTTCATGGCATCCCGCACGAAAGACGCGCCGGCCTCGCCGCCGTAGTTGGCGCCGAACCGCGGGTCGGCCACGTACATCTCGCCCAGACCGGTGAAGTAACCGTAGGACACCTGCTGGCCGCCGTTGGCACTGGAAAGCCAGTCGAACTGGCGCTGCGCCAGGGCCTGAGCCTCCGCGCTGTGGGCGGCTACCCCGGCCTGGCTGGCCGCGACCCAGTCGGCCATCAGCTGGCGGGACCGTTCCGTCCAAGCCTTCCGCTCCGCGTCGGACAT
The DNA here is from genome assembly GCF_059091365.1 of Arthrobacter sp. MDT2-34-1. Lineage (NCBI taxonomy): Bacteria > Bacillati > Actinomycetota > Actinomycetes > Micrococcales > Micrococcaceae > Arthrobacter > Arthrobacter sp. MDT2-34-1. Next base: position 1,665,511 of record NZ_JBNHGO010000001.1, on the reverse strand, counting down.
CCCGCGCCACCACTTGTCGCCCTTGGCATACGCATCCTTGCCCCAGCGCTCTTCGACCTCCTGCTTGTACTGCGTGTGGTCGAATCCGTCGAACATTTCACTGGCCACGAGATCCTCACCCCTTTCTGTCTTGTCGATGGTGGTCTTGACGGAGGCGATCTGCCGTTCCAGGCGATCGCGCTCCTGCAGGAGCAGTTCCAGGTGAACGCGCAGGGCGGCCGACGCGTCCCGGGTGCCCTCGAACACCTTGCCGATCTCCGGCAGCCCCAACCCGAGCTCCCGCAGCAGCAAAATGCGCTGCAACCGAAGGAGGGCTCCGTCGTCGTAATAGCGGTAGCCGTTGTGGCCGATACGGCTCGGCTCAAGCAGGCCAATGTCCTGGTAATGCCGGAGGGTTCTGCTGGTTGTTCCCGCCGCCTTGGCGACCTCCTGGATCGAGTATTCGCCCCGTCCAACCTGCGGTGCTGTTCCCATGGCAACCACTATGGAGCTTGACGCAGCGGCAAGGTCAAGTGGTCCGGTGCGGCGGTTCCCTGGCCGTCCGGGATAGCATCGGCAGGTGCACACCGACCGGCCCGCAGATTCTCCCCGAGGCCCCGGCGGCGGTGCCTCCCCGCCCGGCGGGCAGAACGTGGCGCACCGCCAAGGCATTCGGATATCAGCGCCGCTGGCGTTGTTCCTGGCGTCGTTGGCAGGGGTCGGACTGGCCATGCAGAGCCGCCTCAACAGCCAGTTGGGCATCGAGCTGGGGGACCAGGTGGGAGCGGCCCTGGTCAGTTTCGGTACCGGGTTGGCGGCCGTTCTGCTCTTCACACTCGTGCACCCGTCGGTGCGGGGCAAGCTGCGCGCCGTTCCCCGGCTCCTGCGGCAGCGGGCCTATCCGCGCTGGTACCTGGGGGCCGGGTTGGTCGGCGCCTTCTACGTGTTCGCCCAGGCGGCCACCGTCGGGCCGATCGGGTTGTCGCTGTTCACCATCGCCATTGTGTCCGGCCAAATGGCTTCCGGCCTCCTGATGGACCGGTGGGGGATCGGGGCCGGACGGAAAATCGCGGTCAGCGGCGCCAGGTTCGCCGGCGCGGCGCTGGCTTTCCTGGCCTCGCTCATTGCCGCCAGCGCCCACCTCGGAACGTCAAGGACCGCGGGGCTGCTCGTACTGTTCATGCTGATCCCGCTGGTGGCCGGGTTGATGCAGAGCGTGCAGCAAGGCGTTCTCGGCCAGGTCGGCGCGGCACACGGCAGCCCGGTGATTTCCACGCTGCTGAACTTCGGGGTGGGGACGGTCGCCCTGCTGGCGGTCTGGGCCGCCCAGGCGCTGATGACCGGGCGAACCGACCTGATCACCGGCGACTGGTGGCTGTACCTGGGCGGGCCGCTCGGAACCTTGATCCTGGCCGCCGGCACCGTCGCGGTGGCCAGCACCGGCGTGCTGCTGACCACACTGACGGTGATCGGCGGGCAACTGGTGGGTGCGCTGGTGTTGGATCTCTTCTGGCCCTCCGCGGGGAGCGCGGTCGGGCCGCAGACGCTGGTGGGCATCGGGCTGACGGGCGCCGGGCTGCTGATTGCTGCCCGTTCCGGCCGCGCACGCCGTTCCGGCCGCGTTCGCTAGGTAGGTCGGGCGCCGCGGGCGGACCGGCAGCGCACGTCAGGAAGGCCGGTGCCGCGGGCGGCCTGGCGACGCAAGACAGGAAGGCCGGTGCCGCGGGCGGCCCGGCGGTGGGCGGCGCTACCATGGCCCAATGGACGACGGCGGTGCCTCCTGCGGCCCGGTGCGCTCGGTCTTCGGAGCGGATCCGGAGAGCCGAGCGGCCCTGGCCGTCCTGCAGATGCTGCGCGACCTTGAGCCATGGCTGCTGCGGGACGGGGCCGCCGTCGAGCAGGGGTCCGCGCTGGCGCTGCTGGACGATCAATTCGCCGCGGTCCACAGCGTGAGCAGCCTGCTGAACCAGTCCTTGGCCGCGGCGACGGACAATGTGCTGGCGCTGCGCCGGCTGCTGTTCGAGGAACCGGGGGAGCACGGAACAACGTCGTACCGGGTGCACACGCACTCGCCGTACTCGCTGGTGCGGACGGTCATCGAATGCACCTCCACGGTGCTGTGGGCACTCCAGCCGGAAGAAGGCACGGAGCGGGCGCGGCGTGGCCTGGTTCTCATTGCCCGCGACGTCTTCAACGCCGCGTCGTTCTGGGATGCGTATCTGGGTGACCTGCGGCCGGAGCGGCATGCCCGGGCCATGGATTAATTCGACGGGCTCCGCGGCGCGGTCAACGAGGCCGCCGAGTCGCTGCAGCTGCCGCCGATTTTCGCCGCCAAGGCCGACGGTTCTTGGGGCTACGCCACCAAGAACCGTACGCAGACTTCGATCCTGAAGGACCTGCGGGAGGGGGACCTGCCGCCGTCGTTGATGTATGTCTGGCAGTTCTGCAGCGGGCATTCGCACGGGCTTCAGTGGGCATCCGCACAGGGGGTCCGGTACCCGGATCCGTTCAGCGACTCCGGGATCGAGGAGTTCCGCCCAGGGAGCATGCAGCAGCTGCGGCGGATGTGCGAGGTGTCGCTGGGCCTGGTGCCGCGGGCCTGGGACGTTTTCGACAGGGAGCGCCGGGTGTGGCCCTTGCTCTGACCCCAGACGGGGAATCAGCGGTAGGAGCGGTGCAGGTTTTCCTTGGCGGAGGCGCCGCCCGGGCGCCCGGAAATCCACGGTCCGGTGCCCTCGGACGGGTCCAGCACGCCGGTTTCCAGCCAGGTGTAGTCGCCCGCGAGCACGTGCGAGGCCAGCCGGCCGTCGCTGGAATCGGAATTGCGCCAGAGGTCATCGAAGAGGTGGCCGATCCGTTGCCGGGCCTGCAGGCAGAAGGCGTCGGCCAGCTGGTAGGCCGACCTGCCCTGGGCGGCGTCCCGGCTGCGCAGCATTTCGGCGTGGCTGCAGCAGGCGGCCATGGCAAAGAGTTCGGCGCCGATATCCACGATCCTGCCCAAAAAGGCCTGCCGCTTTTCCAACCCGGCCTGCCACCGGCCCATCCCGAGGAACGTCTGCCGGGCCAGCCGGCGGGAGGACCGTTCGATGAACCGCAGGTGCCGGGCCAGCAGGCCGAACTCGCTGTACGACCGCGGGTTCATGCCGCGGCCGGCGAGCAGCCGGGGAAGCCAGCTGGCGTAGAAGCCGCTGGCGCCCAGGGCCGCCTTCGCCTTGGCCCGGGCGTCTGCGTCGGGCGAGGCCAGGTCGCCGGCCGCGGCCAGGTGGGCGTCGACGGCCTCGCGGGCAATCAGCAGGTGCATGATTTCGGTAGAGCCTTCGAAGATCCGGTTGATCCGCATGTCGCGGAACGCTTGTTCCGCCGGAACGGCGCGCTCGCCGCGGGCAGCCAGAGACGCGGCGGTCTCGTAACCCCGGCCACCGCGGATCTGGACCAGTTCGTCGGCAATCCTGAAGGCGGATTCGCTGGACCACAGCTTGGCCAGCGCCGCTTCAATCCGGATGTCCTTCATGCCGGCATCCGCGAGCCCGGCAGACAGCTCAAAAACCGCGTCGAGAGCGAAGGAGCCCGCGGCGATGAAGGCGATCTTCTTGCCGACCGCTTCGTGCTTGCCCACGGGTTTGCCCCACTGGACCCGCGCATTGGACCATTCGCGGGCGATCTTCAGGGACCACTTGCCGTTCGCGGCGCAGAGCGCGGGAATGGACAGGCGCCCGGTATTCAGCGTGGTCAGGGCGATCTTCAGGCCCTGGCCTTCACGGCCCAGGCGGTTGGCTGCGGGGACGCGGACGTTGTCGAACCGGGTCACGCCGTTTTCGATGCCCCTCAGGCCCATGAAGGCGTTGCGGTTTTCCACCGTGATCCCGGGGGAATCCGCTTCCACCACGAAAGCGGAGATGCCGCCGCGCTGGCCGTCATGCTCCGGCACCTTGGCCATCACCACTACCAGTTCCGCGATCACGCCGTTCGTGGTCCACAGCTTGCTGCCGTTGAGCAGGTACGCGTCGCCGTCCTCGGTGAGGGTCGCGGTGGTGCCCAGGCGGGCGGGGTCGGAGCCGACGTCGGGCTCGGTCAGCAGGAACGCCGTCACGGCGCCGGCCGCGCAGCGGGGCAGGTATTCGCGCTTTTGCGCCTCGGTGCCGAAGACTTTTACCGGCTCGGGCACGCCAATGGACTGGTGGGCCGAGAGCAGCGCGCCGAGCGAGGGGTGCACAGAGCCCAGCAGCATCAGGGCGCGGCCGTAGTACAGCAACGACAGCCCGAGGCCGCCGTATTCGACCGGGATCTTGATGCCAAACGCGCCGATCCTGGCCAGACCGGCGAGGTACTCGTCCGGGATTTTCGCGTCACGCTCGATCCGCGCCCCGTCCATGCTCCGGACGAACTCCGCCAGCGTCGCCAGGAACGATTCGCCGGCCTCGCGCTCGGACGGAGTCGGCAGCGGATGTGGATGGATCAGGTCCAGGTCGAAGCGGCCCATGTACAGGCCCTTGGCGAAACTCGGCCGGTTCCATTCGGTTTCGCGGGCTGCCTCGGCGAGTTCCCTCGCCTCGCGCTCGCCGGTCTCGGCCGGTCCGGCTGTCCCTGCTTCGGCCGGCAATGGTCCCGCGTCGGGCGCCGTGCCGGCGTTCCCGGCCTTCGCTCCCGCAGCGGCTGTGCGGGCGGCAGTTGTCTGGTCGGTCTCGGCGCTCATGGCAGTCCCCTTCGACGCGGGCCTGCGGGCGCCAGGCCCTGTGCTGTCCCCTCATGTTACTGCCCGGTAGCGCTTTTGCCGAGGGAGGATTTTGAGAACGGGAATAACTGCGAATAGCTGAAGCTTCAAGTAATTAGTTATTGCACGCAACCCCGGGAGCACCATGGACTTCGGCATTTTTACCTTCGGCGAATTAACGCGCGGCCCGGGCGGGGAGTCGCTGTCGCCCCGCCGGCGCCTGGAGGAACTGGTCCAGCTGGCCAAGATTGCCGACCAGGCGGGCATCTCGTTCCTAGGGCTGGGCGAGCACCACCGCAAGGACTTCGCCATTTCGGCGCCGGAAATCGTCCTGGCTGCCATCGCCCGCGAGACCACCAACCTGCGTCTGGCCACGGCGGTGACCGTGCTGTCCACCCAGGACCCGGTGCGCCTGTTCGAGCAGTTCGCCACGCTGGATCTGCTCTCCGGCGGACGCGCCGAGGTCATTGCCGGCCGCGGCGCCTTCACCGAGTCCTACCCGCTTTTCGGGTATGACACGGCCGACTATGACGGACTGTTCGAAGAGAAGCTTCAGTTGCTGCTGGCCGCCCGCGGACAGGAGAACCTGACCTGGAACGGCACCTACCATCACAGCATCCGGGGCATGGACGTGTCGCCGCGGCCGCTGCAGGAGAGGCTTCCGGTCTGGGTCGGGGTGGGCGGCACGCCTTCTTCCTTCGAGCGGGCCGGACGCCTGGGGCTGCCGCTGTACCTGGCGCTGCTCTCCGGTCCGCAGCACTTCGTCCGGCACATTGAGTACTACCGTGAGTCCGCCGCGGCGCACGGGCACGACCCGGCCGCGCTGCCGGTGGGAACGGGCGGCCACTTCTTCGTGGCTCCGACCTCGCAACAGGCACGCGACACGTTCTACCCGTACTACCGCGCATACTTCGAGCAGAACATGCCGCGGCCGGCCGGACACTTCCCCCGCGAGACCTTCGAAGCGTGGGCCGGCCCGGGCGGCGGCCTGCTCGCCGGCAGCCCGCAGGAAGTGATCGACAAGATCATGGAGCAGTACCAGCTGTTCGGCCATGACCGCTACATGGCCCAGGTGGGCCTCGGCGGGCTGCCGTTCGCGGACACCGCCCGGTCCATCGAACTCCTGGCCACCGAGATCATGCCGGTCATCCAGCGGGAGACGCATCCGGCCAAGCAGCCCTAGCGCGCCCCGGCCGACGGGCCCGGCCCCGCGCGGCCGGGGTCAGGCGCCGCGCTCGGCGGACTCCGCGTGCCGCAGGACCGCGTCGGCGCAGGCGGCGGGCTGCTCCCAATGCACCATGTGCCCGGCGTCCTGCACGGCTACGTGGTGCCAGTGCGGGTGCCGGGCCAGGAAGTCCGCGACCGCGGCGGGCGGCCGGGTGGAATCGCGGGTGCCGGTCACCACGAGGGCGGGAGCGGCCACCAGCGCCGCGACCTCGGGTGCCGCCCCGGCCAGCCCCGCGGGCAGGCTACGGCGCACGACGTCGGGGTGCCGCCTGAAGGGGGCCCGGAATGTTTCGCGGTCCGCGCCCTGCGGCTCGTTGCCGCCGCTAAACCACCCGCGAATCAGCTCCTCGCCGGCGGCCAGGTCCGCGGCCGGATCGGAAGATTCCCCGCCGAACAGGCGGCTGAGCTTGTCGACGGTTGCCGCCGACGGCGGCACCGGCACCATCCCCACCACGGTGAGCGACGCCGTCGTCCGCGGGAAGCGCGCCGCGATGGTGGCGGCGATGTTGCCGCCCAGGGAGTGACCGACCCAGTGCACCGGCCCGCCGCCGAAGCGGCCGACCAGGGCCGCGGCGACGTTCTCCACGGTCCAGTCGAAGCCGGCGGGCGGACCGCTGCCGTAGCCGGGAAGATCCGGGGCCGCGACGTCGCGGCCGCCGGCGGAGAGCCGGGCGGCCAGCGGTTTCCAATAGCCGGCGGAGCAGGCCCAGCCGTGCAGCAGGACGATCGGATGCGTCATGGCTCGATTATGCCCGGCAGTCCGCCCTGAACCGGGCGCCCCCGGGCGGCGGATGATGCGGGCGGGAGATGCACGCGGGTGCCGCGCTGTCCGGGCGCGCGGCCTGCGTGCGGGTCCGGCAGCAATTAGGGCAGGAAAGCGGTTCTTAATCGCGGAGAACATAGGTTAGCCTTACTTGAGTCGCTTTTTCCGGCCCGAGGGGGTATGCGCATGCCAGCTGATCCGGCGGCGACGGCGCCTTCCCATCCGGGGCCCGGGCCTCGGCTGGGCCGCGCTTCGGGCGGCGCCAACGGGACCGGCAGGCCGTCCTCCACTGCTTCCGGTGCGGCACGGCTGCCGCGCAGGGTGCTGGTGGGTATCCCGGCCGCCCTGGTGGTGCTGGCGCTGATCTGCTGTGCCTCGCTGGCCCTCGGGGCGCGCCCCATCGGCGTGGAGACGTTCATCCAGGCCTTCGCTGCCTTCGACCCCGCCAACGGAGACCACGCCGTGGTCCACTCGCGCATTCCGCGGACCGTCACCGGGCTGCTGGTGGGAGCGGCCTTGGGCGTCGCCGGCGCCGCCATGCAGGGCGTGGCGCGCAACCCGCTGGGCGATCCCGGCATCCTGGGCGTGAACGCCGGGGCCGCGCTCGCGGTCGTGGCGGGCATCTTCCTGTTCGGCGTGACGCAACTTTCCGGTTACGTCTGGTTCGCGTTCGCCGGTGCCGCGCTCGCTGCCGTGCTGGTCTACGGGGTGGCCAGCATCGGACGGGAAGGCGCCACCCCGATCAAGCTGGCGCTGGCCGGAGCCGCCCTGTCCGCGGGGCTGAGCTCGCTCATGTACTCGGTGCTGGTGACCAACCAGGACACGCTGGAGGGGTTCCGCTACTGGCAGGTGGGATCGGTGGCCGGCCGCGGCTGGGACCTGATCGGCCAGGTGGCCCCGTTCATCGCCGTCGGACTGGTGGTCACGCTGTTCACCGGGAGGATCCTGAACAACTTGTCGCTGGGCGACGACGTGGCCCGGGGCCTGGGCCAAAAGGTGGGCCTGTCCCGTGCCATCACGGCGCTCGGCGTCGTGATCCTGTGCGGCGCGGCGACCGCCATCGCCGGCCCGATCGCCTTCGTGGGCCTGATCATCCCGCACATGGTCCGCGCCCTGACCGGACCCGACTACCGCTGGATCCTGCCCTACTCCATGGTGCTGGCCCCCGTGCTGCTGGTCGGCGCCGACGTGGCCGGCCGCTTCCTTGCGCCGCCCGGCGAGATCGAAGCCGGCATCACCACCGCAGTGATCGGCGCGCCCGTGTTCATCTGGCTGGTCCGGCGGCGGAAGGCGGCCGGGCTGTGAGCAAGGTGGACACCCCGCGCGGAAAGCGCCCGGAATCGGCGCAGCAGGCCGCCATGCCCCAGGCCGCCATGCCCCAGACCGCCGTGCCCGAGGCCGCCATGCCCCAGACAGCCATGCCCGAGGCCGCCATGCCCCAGGCTTCGGACCGGCCAGTGCAGGGTTTATCGTCGAGGGCAGGGTATATGGACGGTGCGCTCGAAGAATTACCCCGCACCCGCGGAGGCGGCGGCCAGCGAGCCGCGGCTTCCGTCAGGGCCGGACGACGCAGCCGGCGGCGCGCGGCGCTCATCGCCGCCCTGGCTGGCATCGTCGTCGTCCTGTTTTTTGTCAACGTCCTGCTGGGCAGCTACACCGTGACCATCCCGGACTTCCTCCGGCTGCTGGCCGGCGAACAGATCCCCGGGGCCAGCTTCATCGTGATGGAGCACAAACTGCCGCGTGCCGTGATTGGCGTGCTGGTCGGGCTCGCGTTCGGCCTGGCCGGCAGCATCTTCCAGACCATGCTGCGGAACCCGCTGGCCAGCCCGGACATCATCGGCATCAGCTACGGGGCCAGCGCCTCCGCCGTGACCGCGATCGTCGTGTTCGGCGCGGCCGGCGCCGCGGTCTCCGCAGCCGCCATGGCCGGGGCGCTGGTGGTGGCGGGGGGAATCTACGCGATTTCGTACCGCTCCAGCACGGTGTCCGGGGCGGCCGGCTCGCGGCTGATCCTGGTGGGCATCGGCTTCGCCGCGGTGATGCAGGCGCTGGTCAGCTACCTGCTGACCCGCACGGATATCCGCACAGCCCAGGGCGCGCTGGTCTGGCTGAACGGGTCGCTGAACTCCAGCAATTGGGACCGGGCCACGGTCCTGGTGGCCGGGCTGGCCGTGCTGTTCGTGGCCGTGGCACTGTTGGCGCGCAGCCTGCACGGCCTGGAAATGGGCGACGACGCCGCTGCCGCGCTGGGTGTCCGAGTGGCCCCGGCCCGGCTGGGCCTGATGGCGGTGGGGGTGCTGCTGGCCGCCGCGGCCACCGCGGCGGCAGGTCCGGTCGCGTTTATCGCGTTCCTGTCCGGGCCGATTGCCCGCCGGTTGCTGGGCGGCGCGGCATCGCTGCCGGCGGCCGCGCTGGTGGGCGCCCTGATCGTGCTGGCCGCCGACTTCGCCGCGGCCAACCTCATCCCGATGTATCTGACCGACGGCGCCTCGCTGCCGGTCGGGGTGGTGACCGGCGCGCTGGGCGCGCCGTTCCTGCTCTGGCTGCTGGTCACCACCAACCGCCGAGGCCAAGGAGGCTAAGTGCGCACGCTCGAATCCCGCAACCTGACGCTGGCATACGACCAGCGCACCGTGGTGCAGGACCTCACCGTCCGGCTGCCGGAAGGCAAGGTGACGATCATCGTCGGGGCGAACGCCTGCGGCAAGTCGACGCTGCTGCGCGGGCTGGCTCGGCTGCTCAAGCCGGGTGCCGGGTCCGTGCTGCTGGACGGCAAGGACATCCACCGGCAGTCCACCCGCGACGTGGCGAAGGTGCTGGGCCTGCTGCCGCAAAGCCCGGCGGCCCCCGACGGAATCACCGTCGCGGAACTGGTGGGCCGCGGCCGGTATCCGCACCAGGGCTGGTTCCGGCAGTGGACCCGGGAGGACGACGACGCCGTCAGCGCGGCCTTGGCGGCCACCGACACCCTGGAACTCGGCGACCGGAACGTGGACGAACTCTCCGGCGGCCAGCGCCAGCGGGTGTGGATCGCGATGGCGCTGGCCCAGGAGACCGACGTGCTGCTGCTGGACGAGCCGACCACGTTCCTGGACGTGGCCCACCAGGTGGAGGTGCTGGACCTGATCACCGACCTGAACCGGCGCCGCGGCACCTCCGTGGCCATCGTGCTGCACGACCTGAACCTGGCCGCCCGCTACGCCGACCAGCTCGTGGCGATGAAGGATGGCCGGGTGGTGGCCGAGGGCGCCCCCGCGCAGGTGGTTACCGAGGAGCTGGTGCAGACGGTGTTCGGACTGGAATCGCGGGTGATCGCGGACCCGGTGTCCGGAACGCCGATGGTGGTTCCGGTCGGCCGCCACCACTGCGCGGCGCCCGCCCCGGCCGAAGACGACGCCGACCCGGTCCTGTCCACGACGGACCTCAAGCATGAAGAACCCGCGGCGTGAGCGAGGCCGGCCGGCGCCGACAACCGCCCGCACAGGGGCCCGGCGGCGCCGGAAGGAAAACCCGGCGCGCCGAAGGAACGGACATGGAGAACGGAGCACGATGACCGCCGTAGCAACTGAAACATCCGCCGTAGTGCCGGTGCTGGCCTTCGGCGTAGCCGTCGCCCGGGTGGAGGACCTCTCGCCGAGCTACCGGCGGGTTACCTTTTCCGGGGAGTCGCTCCGCCGTTTCGGCGTGGACGGGCCGACGCTGGATCTGCGGATCAAGGTGATGATCCCGTCCACCGGCGCCGACGGGCGTCCGCTGCCGCTGCCGGCATTCGGCGGCCCCGCGCGCCCGGCCCCTCCCGTGACGCCGGGCAACCAGGAAACCATGGCGGCCGGCACGGACACCGCCGTGGAGCTGGGCGGCGGCTGGTACCAGCAGTGGCTGGCCATGGACCCGGCCCGACGCGGCTCCATGCGCACCTACACCGTCCGCGCCTTCCGGCCGGCGGAAGGCGGGCGGGGGCCCGAACTGGACGTGGACTTCGTGCTGCATTTCGACGCCGACGGAAGCGGCGGTCCGGCGTCGTGCTGGGCGGCCGCCGCCGTCCCCGGCGACGAGGTCACCATCATCGGCCCGAACGCAGCGGCGGCCAACTGCGCGACGGCGAAGAGCTACGGCGGCATTGAGTGGCGGCCCGGGCTGGCTTCGCACGTGCTGCTCGCCGGCGACGAAACCGCCGTTCCCGCCATCGCGTCCATCCTGGAGAGCCTCCCGGGTCACATGACGGGCCACGCCGTGCTCGAGGTCCCCGACCCGGCGGACTTCCAGGACATCCGGTCTGCGGCGGACGTGCAGATCTCCTGGCTGGCGCGGGGCGGCCGCCCGCACGGCGAACTGCTGGACGAAGCGGTGCGCGCCGCCGTCGTTGTGCCCGGAGCAGGCCTGACGCCGGCGACGGGGGAGGACCCCGAAGAAGTGGACATTGACCAGGTGATCCTGTGGGAAACCACCGCCGGTTCCACCCGGCCGTTCTACGCCTGGATTGCGGGGGAGGCGGCGGTCATCCGCGGGTTGCGCCGTTACCTGGTCCGGGACGTGGGAGTTGACCGCAAACAGGTGGCGTTCATGGGCTACTGGCGGGCCGGCAAAGCCGAACTGTAGGGCGCCGGCACCCGCCTGTCCCGCCCGGCGGCGGCATCGCGGGCCGGGGACACGGGCGTGGTGCACGGGCCCGCCGGCTCCGCGGCGCCCGCGGCCAAAATTCCCGGGCGAAACCGGGTGGGACGCTGCCATACTTGCTCCATGGGCGTTGAGGGACAGCGGGACCAGGACGGATTTTGGGTCATCGTAGCCGAAGGGGAGCAGCGCATTCGGGAGACTTTTCCGGAGTTGCCGTGTTTCGGCCTGCGCGGGTGGGACGGCGGCGTCATGGTCGGCGAATGGATTTTCGACGGCGGCCCGCACGGGCTGCTGCATGGCGACCCGGGGCTTGGTTCGCCGTATGCGCAGGTCCTGACCACGGCCCACGAGGTAAACCAGAGGATTCGAACCATGCGGCTGGGCGCCCGCGCCGTGGTGGAGGACAAGGACGCCTACCTGCGGCAGCTGGACGAGTTGGACCGCCAGGAACCGCGCATGGTGGGCATCGCCGTCGACGGTGAACGGGTGGAATTCGCGCTCTGGCAGGACGGCGGCAAATGGTGGGCCGGTGCCGAGCGTGGGCGTTACGGCATCATCATCGAGGCGGCCGGGCTCGAGGCGCAGACGGTGGCGCTTGAAAGCGTGGCCGACATCGAGCCTTGCCTGGCCGCGCGGCGTCAGTGGCTGCGGCAGGTCCGCGGCGAAGCCGAATGAGGGCGGTGGGTGGCCCCGCCACCCACCGCCCTGCCGTTTCCGGGAAGGCCCCCTCCCCGGGATTCCTGCTGCCGGTCAGAGGTGGTTCATGCCCTCCGTGAGGACGGAGCGCAGGATCTGCTCGATCTGGTCGAATTCGCGCTGTCCGATGGTCAGCGGCGGAGCGAGCTGGACTACGGGGTCTCCACGGTCGTCCGCCCGGCAGTACAAGCCGGCGTCGAACAGCGCGTTGGACAGGTAGCCGCGCAGCAGGTGCTCCGACTCTTCGTCGTTGAACGTCTCCTTGGTGGCCTTGTCCTTGACAAGTTCGATCCCGTAGAAATAGCCCTCGCCGCGGACATCGCCGACGATCGGCAGGTCCAGCAGCTTTTCCAGCGTCTTGCGGAAGGCCGGGGCGTTCTCCTTGACGTGGTTGTTCAGGCCCTCGCGTTCGAAGATGTCCAGGTTGGCCATGGCAACGGCGGCCGAGACCGGGTGCCCGCCGAAGGTGTAGCCGTGGTAGAACGTCGTGTCGCCATGCTTGAACGGTTCGAACAGGCGGTCCGAGGCGATCATCGCGCCGATCGGCGAGTAGCCGCTGGTCATGCCCTTGGCGCAGGTGATCATGTCCGGCACGTAGTCGAAGTCGGTGGAGGCGAACATGGAACCGATCCGGCCGAACGCGCAGATGACCTCGTCGGAAACCAGCAGAACGTCGTACTCGTCGCAGATTTCCCTCACCCGCTCGAAGTACCCGGGCGGCGGCGGGAAACAGCCGCCGGAATTCTGCACCGGTTCCAGGAACACCGCGGCCACGGTGTCCGGGCCTTCGAACTCGATGGCTTCGCCGATCCGGTCCGCGGCCCAGCGGCCGAAGGCCTTCGGATCTTCCAGGCCCGCCGGCGCGCGGTACTGGTTTGTGTTGGGGACACGGAAGGCGCCGGGCACCAGCGGTTCGAAGGGTGCCTTCATGTCCGGGATGCCGGTGATCGAAAGCGCTCCCTGCGGGGTGCCGTGATAGGCGACGGCGCGGGAGATCACCTTGGTCTTGTTGGGCTTGCCCTTCAGCTTGAAGTACTGCTTGGCCAGCTTCCACGCGGATTCCACGGCTTCGCCACCGCCGGTGGTGAAGAAGACCCGGTTCAGGTCGCCCGGGGCGTGGTGCGCCAGGCGTTCGGCCAGTTCGATGGCCGCCGGGTGGGCATAGGACCACAGCGGCATGAAGGCCAGTTCCTTGGCCTGGCGGGCGGCCGCCTGCGCGAGTTCCTCGCGGCCGTGGCCCACCTGGACCACGAAGAGCCCGGCCAGGCCGTCGATGTATTCGCGGCCCTGGTCGTCGTAGATGAGGTGGCCCTCGCCGCGGGTTATCACCGGTACGTTGCCGCCGGCAACCAGTGGTGAGTGTCGGGCCATGTGCATCCACAGGTGGTCGCGGGCCGCCTGCTGGCGGTCCGTTCCCATCGGAGTGGTGTAGGTCCGGCGCATCGGGGCGTCGGTCGTGGTGCCGGCGGGCGTGCCTTGGCCCGGGAGGCTGGTGCTTGGCGATGCTGATGTCTGTGTCATCGGGTTCCCCAGTTGTATTCCTGCTTGCGCAGAGAGAGATACATGAATGTTTCGGTGCTCAGGACACCGGGAATGCCGCGGATCCGGTTGACCAGCCGCAACAAATCCTGGTCGTTTTCGCAGATGATTTCGGCCAGAATGTCGAACGAGCCCGCGGTGACCAGGCAGTAGTGCACCTGGTCCAGTTCGGCGATCTTGTCCGACACTTCCAGCAGGTCGGCAGCTGTCTTGATGCCCAGCATGGCCTGCCGGGCAAACCCCAGCTGCAGCGGGTCGGTGACCGCGACGATCTGCACGACGCCGGAGTCGATCAGCTTCTGCACCCGCTGCCTGACGGCTGCTTCGGAGAGCCCGACCGCCTTGCCGATGGCGGCGTAGGAGCGCCGGCCGTCTTCCTGCAGTTGCTCGATGATGGCCTTGGAGACCTCGTCAACCGCAGGGCTGTGGCCGTTGCCGATGAGGCCGTGGCCGGCACTGGGCAGCAAGGTCAAGCGTATCCACCTCCTAAGCGAATACCCGCCACCGGCAGGGATTGCTGACTATTGAATCCGTTGTGTGATGAGAGCGCAAGTGCTGAATCCGAAAAGATTCGCCGCGGAGGCTATCGATATACGCAGAACTAGAGGCTACTATCTGTTTGTGAAGCAGCTCACTTCAGCTTTCGCGTGCGGCCCTTCCGTCCGCCGGGTGCATACTTCGCGGATGCGCCCTCCGGGAGGGGACAATCCACGTGCAGGCAGCGGGGCATGCTTCGGATTTCGTCGTGTAACCAAAAATTTACAACTGAAACTATTGTCGGGGTCTCTGCGGTCTGCAAGTATCGACGCACCAGCGAGGCCCGATCCGTCAACAGGAGCACCAGATGCCGAAACGACTACCTGAAGACCCACGCCTGCGACGCCTGATCGCTGCGCAAATGTCCCGCCGGAACGTTCTGATGGGCGCCGGCGGACTGACTTTGGCCGGCCTGCTCGCTGCGTGTGGCACGGGCGGCACGGGCGGCTCGTCGAACACCGGCTCGGCCGGTGCGCTGTCCCCGGCGGAAGACCTGTCGGACCAGGAAAAGGAAGTCAACTGGGCCAACTGGACCCTGTACCTGGACTACGACGACTCCAGCCAGACCTACCCGTCACTGGAGGCCTTCACCAAGAAAACCGGGATCCAGGCCAACTATTCCGAGGATATCGACGGAAACGACACGTACTTCGGAAAGGTCCAGGGCCAGCTCGCCGCCGGGCAGGACATTGGACAGGACATCATCACGCTCACCGACTGGATGGCGGCACGACTGATCCGGCTCGGCTACACCCAGGAACTGGACCACGCGAACATCCCGAACGCGGCCAACCTGTTGGAGACCCTGAAGAACGTGGACTTCGACCCGGACCGGAAGAACTCCCTGACCTGGCAGTCCGGATACGCGGGCATTGCCTGGAACAAGGAAGCGGTCCCGGGCGGGCTGCGGACGGTATCCGATTTGTGGAAGCCCGAGCTCAAGGGACGCGTGGAAGTGCTCGACGAGATGCGCGACACCATGGGCCTGCTCATGCTGGACAACGGCGTGGACATTTCCGGTGACTGGGGCACGAGCGAATACGACGCCGCCCTGGAGGTGCTGCAAAAGCAGATCGCCGACGGCCAGATCCGTCAGGTCAAGGGCAACTCCTACAAGGAAGACCTGATCTCCGGCGACGCGCTGGCGGTGATCTGCTGGTCCGGCGACATCACGCAGCTGAACTTCGAGGAGGGCGACAAGTGGCAATTCGCGCTCCCCGAGGCCGGCGGAACCCTGTGGTCCGACAACCTGCTGGTGCCCATCGGCTCGCCGCACAAGAAGAACGCGGAAACGCTGATGGACTTCTACTACGATCCGGAAAACGCGGCGACCGTAGCGGCCTACGTGAACTACATCTGCCCGGTGCAGGGAGCCAAGGAAGCCATGGAGAAGATCGACCCGGAACTGGTCGACAACCCGCTGATCTTCCCGACGGACGAAGACCTGGCCAAGGTCAAGGTCTTCCGCAGCCTGGAGGCCGACGAGGAAACCGACTTCGGCAACCGTTTCCAGCAGGCGATCGGCAACTGATGACCCAGGCACCACTGAGGACAGAGCACGCCCACGCAGTCGGCGAAGACAGCGGCGCGGATCTGGTGCTGTCGTCCGTGACCAAGCGGTTCGGCGATTTCGTGGCCGTCGATGACCTGGACCTGACCATTCCGGCGGGCCAGTTCTTTGCCCTGCTCGGCCCCTCCGGCTGCGGCAAGACCACCACCCTGCGGATGGTAGCCGGGCTGGAACAGCCCACGTCCGGCAGCATCAGCATCGGCGGCAAGGACATCAGCAAGGCCAGCCCGCACCAGCGGCCCGTCAACACCGTGTTCCAGAACTACGCCCTGTTTCCGCACATGAGCGTGCTGGACAACGTGGCGTTCGGGCTGCGCCGGCGCAAGGTCCGCGACGCCCAGGAGCAGGCGAAGAAGGCACTGGCGCTGGTGGAGCTGTCGCACCTGGGCGCACGGCGGCCGGCCCAGCTCTCCGGCGGTCAGCAGCAGCGCGTGGCGCTGGCGCGGGCCATCGTCAACCAGCCGGCGGTGCTGTTGCTGGACGAACCGCTGGGCGCGCTGGACATGAAGCTGCGCCGGCAAATGCAGGTGGAACTGAAGAAGATCCAGACCGAGGTCGGACTGACCTTTGTCCACGTCACCCACGACCAGGAAGAAGCCATGACCATGGCGGACACCGTGGCCGTCATGAACGCCGGCAAGGTGGAGCAGATGGGTGCTCCCCGCGAGCTGTATGAACTGCCGCGCACCGTGTTCGTGGCCAACTTCCTGGGCAAATCCAACCTGGTCGCCGGGGAGATCATCGAGGACCGGGGCGACGCCGTCGTCGTCAATGCCAACGGCAACCGGCTGGCCGTGCTGAAGGAGCGCGCGACCGTGCACCGGGGCAAGGCGCTGATCGGGATCCGTCCGGAGAAGCTGAAGATGATGTGGCCGGACGATGCGCCGGCCGAAGCCGCCAACGTCCTGCGCGGCACCGTGCTCGACACCTCGTTCACCGGGGTCAGTACCGAGTACCTGGTAGAGGTTGCCGGGATCGGCACGGTGGGCGTCTTCAGCCAAAACCACGGCCAGCAGCTGGCCCAGCCGGGCGACGCCGTCGTGCTCAGCTGGGACACGGAACACGCCTTCGGCCTCGACGGCGACGAGGAACCGCAGTACGGGGCGCCCGAGGACGGTGTCTGATGAGTGCGCTGGCCACCGCAGACACGTCATCGGCGCCGGATCAGGGACGCGGCAGCGGCGAGCTTAAGGAGGAACGCCGCCGGGGGCGGATGGGCTATTGGCTGATCCTGCCCGGCTTCTTCTTCCTGCTGCTGTTCTTTGTGCTCCCGGTGTTCTCGCTGCTCGCGACCTCGCTCTACACGAAGCCGCCGGGGGCCGACATCGGCCAGTTCGTGCCGGCGCTGGAGTTCAACAACTACGTGCGGGTGCTGGGCAGCTACTGGCCGGAGTTGCTGCGTTCCTTCGGGTTCGCGCTGGTCGCCACCGCCGCGGCGCTGCTGATCGGCTATCCCATGGCCTACCTGATCGCGGTCAGGCTGCGCGGGCGCGGCCTGCTGCGGGGCATCCTGCTGGTGCTGATCATCGCGCCGTTCTTCACCAGCTTCATCCTGCGCACGCAGGCCTGGAAACAGATTCTCGCCGACGAGGGCCCGGTGGTCTCCGTGCTCAGGGCGTTCGCCTTGCTTCCGGAGGACGGGCGGCTCACGGCCACCGCCTTCGCCGTGGTCTGCGGCCTGACCTATAACTTCCTGCCCTTCATGACCCTGCCCATCTACGCGAACCTCGAGCGGCTGGACACCCGGCTGATCGAGGCCGGCAACGACCTCTACGCGAACGGTTTCACCACCTTCAGGACCGTCACGCTGCCGCTGTCGATGCCCGGGGTGATGGCCGGAACGCTGCTGACCTTCATTCCGGCTGCCGGGGACTACATCAACGCCTCCCTGCTGGGCAACAACCAGAACACGACCATGATCGGCCAGGTCGTCGACTCCCGGTTCTTCCGCATCGTCGACTATCCGGGCGCTTCGGCACTGTCCTTTGTGCTGATGCTGGCCATCCTCGCCCTGGTCTTCATCTACGTGCGCCGTTTCGGCACCAAAGAACTGCTGTAGGGGGCTCTGACGTGAAAAACTCCTTCGGCCGCTGGCTGGTCCCTGTGTTCGGCGGCCTGGCGTTCGTCTTCCTGCTGGTCCCCATCGCCTACGTCTTCGTGTTCTCCTTCAACGACGCCGGGCGCACCAACCTCACCTGGCGCGCCTTCACGTGGGACAACTGGACCAACCCGTGCGGCGCCCCGGCAGTCTGCCAGGCGCTGGGCAACAGCCTCCAAATAGGCGCGGTTGCCACGGTGATCGCCGTCCTCCTGGGCACGGCCATCGCCATCGGGCTGGTCCGCTACCGGTTCCGGTTCAATTCCACCGCCAACATGCTGATATTCCTTCCGCTGGCCACCCCGGAAGTAGTCCTCGGCGCCTCGTTGCTGGCGCAGTTTCTGAACGTGGGCGCGGAGCTGGGCAAGGGCACCATCATCATCGCCCACACCGTCTTCTGCATTTCCTTCGTCGTGGTCACCGTGAAGGCCCGGGTCGCCAGCCTCGACCCGAAGCTGGAGGAGGCGGCGGCCGACCTCTATGCCTCCCCGATGCAGGCGTTCTGGCGGGTCACCTTCCCGCTGCTGCTGCCGGGGATCGTGGCGGCGGCCCTGCTGAGCTTCGCGATCAGCTTTGACGACTTCATCATCACCAACTTCAACTCCGGCAACGTGGATACCTTCCCGAAGTTCATCTACGTGGCCGCCACCCGCGGCATCCCCGCCCAGGCGAACGTGATCGGCTCGGCGATGTTCATCATCGCGCTGCTGATCGTGATCGGCGGGCAGATCCTCGCACACCGCCGCGCCAAGATGCTGGCGGCACGCTGACCCGCCCGACTCGCTGACTAGGAGCCCTTCATGATCGACCGGAACCGGCTGGCGGTGCTGTTCGCGCGCGAACTACAGGACTTCGAGGCCAAGCATCCCCAGTCCAAGGCACTGTACGACGGCGCGTCCCACCTCTTCGGGAAAGTCCCGATGACATGGATGAACAAGAGGGCGGGCAGCTTCCCCCTCTACCTCGCCCGGGCCCGCGGCTGCCGGGTGTGGGACGTGGACGGACTCGAATACGTGGACTTCGCGCTGGGCGACACCGGCGCGATGGCCGGCCACTCCCCGCAGCCCACCGTCGAGGCGATGATCCGGCGTGCCGCCGACGACGGGGGACTGGCCACCATGCTGCCCACCGCGGACGCCGAGTGGGTGGGGGCGGAGCTGGCCCGCCGGTTCGGCGTGGAGCGCTGGAGCTTCTCGCTCACCGCCACCGATGCCAACCGGTGGGCCATCCGGCTGGTCCGGGCCCTGACCGGCCGGAGCAAGATCCTGTTCAACCCGTACTGCTACCACGGGTCGGTGGACGAATCGCTGATCGTGGCCGGACCCGACGGCGAGGGCATGAACCGCCCGGGCAATGTCGGGGCACCGGTGGACGTTACGGAGACCAGCAGGGTCGCCGAGTTCAACGATCTTGCCGCCCTGGAGCGCCAGCTGGCCTACGGAGACGTGGCAGCTGTGCTGATGGAACCGGCACTGACCAACATCGGCATCGTGCTGCCGGAGCCGGGCTACCTGGACGGCGTGCGGGAACTGACCCGCCGGCACGGCACGCTGCTGATTATCGACGAGACGCACACCTTCTCCGCCGGCCCCGGCGGGGCGACCGCGGCGTGGGGGCTCGAGCCGGACGTGGTGGTGATCGGCAAATCCATCGGCGGCGGCATCCCCTGCGGCGCCTACGGGCTCAGCGCGGAACTGGCCGAACGGGCACTGGGCCGGGCCGATTTGGACCTGGTGGACATGGGCGGCGTGGGCGGCACCCTGGCCGGAAACCCGCTGTCCGTCGCGGCCATGCGGGCCACGCTCGAACACGTGCTGACGGACCAGGCCTTCGCCGCGATGACCGCGCGTGCCACGGAGTTCGCCACCGGCGTGCAGCGGGTGATCGATACGTATTCGCTGCCGTGGTCGGTGTCCCGGTTGGGTGCGCGGGCCGAATACCGCTTCGCCAACCCGGCGCCCCGCAACGGCACGGAGTCGGCGGCCAGCCACGACGGCGGGTTGGAGGACTTCCTGCACCTATACCTGGCCAACCGCGGCATCCTGCTCACCCCGTTCCACAACATGGCCCTGATGTGCCCGCAAACCACCAGCGCCGACGTCGAACGGCACCACGAGGTCTTCGAAGAAGCCGTCCGGGAACTGACCGGCGGCTGAGGCGGCGGGCGCCGAGCCGTCGGCTTGGGATACTGGATGGATGACGATCGCCAAATCCGCCATCCTGTTTGTCCTCGCCGCCGTCGCGGAGATCGGCGGCGCCTGGCTGGTCTGGCAGGCGGTGCGCGAAGGCCGGGACTGGTGGTTCGCCGGCTTGGGAGTGATGGCCCTGGGCCTGTACGGTTTCATCGCCGCCCAGCAGCCGGATGCGAACTTCGGCCGGGTGCTGGCCGCGTACGGCGGAGTGTTCATCGCCGGATCACTGGCCTGGGGCATGCTGCTGGACGGTTTCCAGCCGGACCGCTGGGATTTCATCGGCGCCGGCCTCGCGCTCGCCGGGGTCGCCGTCATCATGTACGCACCGCGCAGCGTCGCGTAGCGCCGCGCCGGGCCGCTGCCGGAACGGTTTCTTTGTTAATCTGGTCCGGTGACTTTCGCGCAGCGTTTTGTGGCCTTGGGGGATTCGTTCACCGAGGGGGTGGGAGACAAGGATCCCAGCCTGCCCAATGGTGTACGCGGCTGGGCCGACCGGGTAGCCGAGCAGCTGATGCTCGCCGATGCCGGCTGGGGCTATGCCAACCTTGCCATCCGCGGCAAAAAGATCACCCAGGTACTGAACGACCAGATCGACGCCGCCGTAGCGCTCCAACCGACCCTGGTCACCCTCTATGCCGGCGGCAACGATCTCCTGCGCCCGCGGGTGGACATCGACGCGCTGATGGCAGGGTACGAAGCCGGCGTGGCCAAGCTGGCCGCCACCGGTGCCGACGTCGTGCTGTTCACCGGCTTTGACACGGTGGCCTCGGCGGTCTTCAGCAAGACCCGCGGCCGCACCGCCATCTACAACGAGTGGGTGCGCGAGATCGCCGACCTGCACGGGGCGAAAATCGTTGACTACTGGCGGATGCGCGAGTTCCGCGACTGGCGTTACTGGGACGACGACCGCCTGCACATGTCCACGGCCGGGCACACGCTGATGGCCAAGAAGGTGTTGGAAGTGCTGCAGGCCGAGGACATCATCGACCTGCCGGCGCTGCCGGACCTGGCGGCGCTGACCCGCCGGCGCGCGATGGCCGCCAATGTCCGGTGGGCCCGGGAGCACCTGGGCCCGTGGATGGGACGCCGGCTGCGCGGCACGTCCTCGGGGGACTCGCTCACCGCGAAGTACCCGCAACTCACGGGGCTCCACACCACCGGACGGGTCTAGTGCCGTACGGGCAGAAGCGGAAGTGCCGGCCCGCCGGCCCTAACAGTTGAAGCCTCAAGTTTTATGGCAGAATAGAGGCATGACTTCTGCACGCTGGCTCGACCCCGAAGAACGCCAGGCCTGGCTGGCCTTGCTGGCGGTGTCCACCCTGTTGCCGGGCAACCTCGACGCCCCGCTGTACCGGGAGGGCAAGCTGACGCTCTTCGACTACAACGTGCTGGCCATGTTGTCCGAGGCTCCGGACCGGTCGCTGCCCATGAGCGAGCTGGCCTCCCGCACCTATTCTTCGCTGTCCCGGCTCTCGCACGTGGTCAAGAAGCTTCAGGGCCGCGGCTGGGTGACCCGGGCGCAGTGCGCCGATGACGCCCGGGTGACCATGGCGTTGCTCACGGATGCGGGGATGGACGCGATCGTGGCCCTTGCGCCGGGGCACGTCGAAACCGTGCGGCAGGCGGTTTTCGACGGACTGGACCGCCGGGATGTGCAGGACCTGGAACGCATCGGCAAGAAAATCGTGCAGCAGTTGGAGCCCAGCAGCTGGGTGCTGCGCGAACCGCGGCTGAACAGCTGAGCCTTGCTCCCGGAGCCGCGGTTCGCTGTCGCCGTCGGGGACCGGCCGTTGGTTTGATCCAAACCGCCGCTGCCCCTAAGATGGAAAGGCGTTAAGTCACGCAACTTGGCACCCCCTTGCCCAGGCGGGGGGATGGCAACGTTGTGTGGCGTCCGTGTTTACCTAGAATTGAGGGTCGCGGATAGGCCGCGCCTCCCCCGGGAGGCAAGCGGCTTATTGCACCTGACTTCACCGTCTTCCCCGCGGCGAGGCACTTCGGCTGGATCTCACCCCGCCAGGTTCACCTCCGGAAAGTCGCAGTAATAACGGTGTCACAACTGGTGGCGGGCGCTCTTACACGCAGATTCGCAGGCGCTTTACTTACGTTTCTGCGTCAAGTCCGTCAATATTTACTACAACTGGAGGAGAGATCATGGCAGCACACTGCCAGGTGACCGGAGCCGAGCCCGGCTTTGGCCACAGCATTTCGCACTCGCACCGCCGCAACAAGCGCCGGTTCGATCCGAACATTCAGAAGAAGCGCTACTGGGTTCCGTCCCTGCGCCGCAACGTGACGCTGCAGGTTTCGGCCCGCGGCATCAAGACCATTGACGTCCGCGGCATCGACGCTGTCGTCGCCGAGCTCCTCGCGAAGGGTGTGAAGCTTTAATGGCCAAGGACAAGGACGTACGTCCCATCATCAAGCTGAAGTCCACCGCCGGCACCGGCTTCACCTACGTGACCCGGAAGAACCGTCGTAACGACCCGGACCGCATTGTCCTGAAGAAGTACGACCCGGTCATCCGCAAGCACGTCGAATTCCGAGAGGAGCGCTAAACATGGCCAAGAAGTCCAAGATTGCTCGCAACGAGCAGCGCAAGGTCGTTGTCGAGCGTTACGCCGCGAAGCGTGCCGAGCTGAAGAAGACCCTGGTCGACGCCAACGCGACCGACGAGGCCCGCGAAGAGGCCCGCCTGGGCCTGCAGAAGCTGCCCCGCAACGCGTCCCCGGTCCGCGTCCGCAACCGCGACCAGATCGATGGCCGCCCCCGCGGCACGCTCCAGAAGTTCGGAATCTCGCGCGTGCGTTTCCGTACCATGGCGCACAACGGCGAACTGCCGGGCATCAAGAAGTCCAGCTGGTAGAAATCCGGCCGGCTTCCCGGTGAAGCTGCATCAAGGCGGCGGTCCAGCAGGGCCGCCGCCTTTGCCATGCCCGGAGCGCTCCGGCAGGCAGCGGGGAGAACGAGGGCCGTGATCGACCGCTGGAACAGTCCATCGCCGTAGCTCCCACGCTGAAGCGGTGATCGTGTCGCGCCAGCCGTGCCACACGAAACCGGGGCAGCCGCGGCGCGCGGAAACGGCCCATCATATGCTCTCGGCGCAAAAAGCGGACCCCGCGGGGCTGAATCGGCCCGAAATCGGGGTATTTCGCTAAAAATTCCGCCAGATTCCGCGGATTTTGCCGGATCGGGGCGGCCAAGCTGGTAAGTTTTCGCTCAGTAGCTTTTCCGCAGCCTGCGGAGGCTCTGACCAAACCGAAGCAGTCCAGGAGGACAAAAATTGGCTATCAATCGCAGTGAACTTGTTGCAGCTGTTGCAGAGAAGGCCGGCACCAGCCAGACCGCAGTGAACGGTGTCCTGGACGCCGTGTTCGACATCTTCGCGACCTCCGTCGCCAAGGGCGAGAAGATCACCATCCCGGGCTGGCTCGCCGTCGAGCGCACCGACCGCGCGGCCCGCACCGGCCGCAACCCGCAGACCGGCGAATCCATCCAGATTCCGGCCGGCCACAGCGTGAAGCTGACCGCTGGTTCCAAGCTGAAGGCTGCTGTCGCCAAGAAGTAGTTTTCCCACCAGGCTTCCGCAGGACCGTCACCGGCAACCGGTGGCGGTCCTGCTCTTTAACGCCTTAACTTCTACCGGCGGTAAAATAGCCGGGCGGGGCGTGCGCCACAGGCACGCCCGGAAGCATCGGGACGGAGGACTCGGCATGGTCCAGCGGGAAGCGCGGCTGCTGCGCGGCTGGCTCGGCGCTGCCGTGGCCACCTCCGCCGCCGCGTTGTCGCATCTGGCCGGCGGGGGACATGCGCCCGCCCTGGCCGTCTGGTCCCTGTCCCTCGCCCTCTCCGGGCTGGTCTGCGTGGGCCTGGCCGGCAAGTCATTGTCCTGGCCGCGCCTGCTGGCCGCGGTGGGGGGCAGCCAGGCCATCTACCACCTGCTTTTCCGGGCGGGCCACGGCGCCCCGGCGGGAATGACCCCCGGCGCGGGAGCCCATGCCGGCCACGGCCCGGCGCTGCCTCCCGGCGACTGGGTGGCGGCCGCACCGGCCCCGCCGGCCGGGGCCGAGGATCCGGCGATGCTGGCAGCCCACCTTGCCGCTGCCGTTGCAACGGTCCTGCTGCTGCGCCGCGGCGAGCAAGCTGCAGCGGCCCTGGCCGGAACGGTGCTGTTGGCAATCCCGCGCCGGCTGTACGGCTGGCATCCGGTACCGCGGGCCAGGCTGGCCAGCCCCGGGGCACGGACTGTCCGTACCCTCGCCGCGCTTGGAGTGCCGCTGCTTTCGCTGCGGCACCGGGGGCCGCCCCTGCATCACGCTTTCTGACCGGCGCCATCCGCGCATCCCCCGACGAAAGAACGTGATGAACCCCCTGATGAACACCCCTGCACCCGTCCGCGTTGCCGCCTCCGGGTCTTCGGCAGCCAGGCAGCGCCGTGACGACGCCCGACGCCTCGCCCGGCAGGCGGCCCTGCGCCGACTGCTCGCGGCCGCCTTGGCCGCCATGCTGCTGTGGCTTTCGGCGGCGCTGACGCTGGCGCGCCCGGCCGCGGCCCACGACGAACTGATCGGATCCACCCCGGAAAACGGCGCCGTCCTCGACGTCCAGCCCGAGAGCATCGTGCTGGAATTCAGCGCGAATGTGATGGATATCGGCACCACCACCCAGGTCCTGGACAGCGCCGGCACCGACTGGGCCGCCGGAGCACCCGTGCTCGGCGGCCGTGAGGTCACCATTCCCCTGCAGGACGGGATGCCCGACGGCGACTACCAGCTGGGCTGGCGGGTCGTCTCCAGCGACGGCCATCCGATCGAAGGAACCACAAAATTCTCCCTTGCGGCCGGCGGCACGGCCTCGGCCCCGGCATCCGCAGCCGCGGCCGGCGGCACCGCCGAGGCTGCCGGGGAAGAGGACGGTGCCGGCGGCGCCGGACTGTTCCTCGCGCTGGGCGCCGGCACGCTGGCTATCCTGGCCGGACTGGCCGCCTTCGTGATGAGCAAGCGGGGCGGAGGCGCTGGCGGTCGTGGCTGAGCGGCTGACCCCTGCGGCTGACCGGCGTCCTGCGGCAATCACCGCCGACGGGATCGGCAGGGGATGGCTCCTGGCCGGTGCGGTCGTCCTGGTCCTGGCGCTGGCGGCAGCCCTGCTGTACTCCGGGGCGGCCGCCACCCGCCAGCTCTCCGACCCCGGCGCCTTGACCCGATGGGCGCTGCCAGTGGCCAAGGCCGCCAACAACACGGCTTTGGCAGCCGTCATCGCAGCGCTGCTCTTCGCCGTCGGCATCCTTCCCCGGCAGTTGCGTCCCGGCCGCAGGCCGGGCAACGGCGACCAGGGCCCCGAGCATCCCGCCTTCACGGCCGCGCTGCGGCTGGCCGCGGTCGCCGCCGTCGTCTGGACGCTGGCGGCCATGGCCGTGCTGGTCTTCAGTTTCTCCGACGTCGCCGGGCTGCCCGTGAGCGGGGACGCCAACTACACCGCCGGATTCATCGGCTTCATGACGGACATCGGGACCGGCCAGGCCTGGCTCGCCATCACCATAGTGGCCGCCGTCGTGGCCACGCTGATCTTCGGCCTCCGCTCCCTCCCGGGGCTGGCCGCCACCTTGGCGCTGGCCACCATCGGCGGGCTGCTGCCGATGGCCCTGATCGGGCACTCGGCCGGCGGCGACGATCACTACGGGGCCGTCAACTCGATCGGGCTGCACCTGCTGGGTGCCTGCCTCTGGGTGGGCGGAATCATCGTCCTCGCGGTCATTTCCGGGACACTGGGCACCAGGGACATCACCGGGCAGGTGCTGCGTCGCTACTCATCGCTGGCACTGATCAGCTTCGGCCTGGTGTTCTTCTCCGGCATCATCAACGCGTCCATTCGGATCACCTCGCTGGACCAGCTTTCCACCCCCTACGGGGTGCTCGTGGTGATCAAGGCCCTCGCCACGCTGCTGCTGGGGGCCATCGGCTTCATGCACCGGCAGTGGATCATCCCCGAACTCGCAACGAAGTCCGGCAAGCGCGTCCTGTGGCAGCTCATCACCGTCGAACTCCTCATCATGGCGGCGGTCTTCGGCGTGGCGACGGCCCTGGCCCGCACGGCGCCGCCGACGCCCGAGGAACTGCCGCCGGACGCGTCCCCGGCGCGCATCCTGACCGGTTACGAACTGCCGCCGGAACTGGTCGGGAGCAGCTGGCTGACCGTCTGGCGGTGGGACTGGCTGTGGGTGACGTTCGCCCTGGTCACCGGCATCGCCTACCTGGTCGCGGCCGCCAGGCTGCGCCGGCGCGGCGACGGCTGGCCGGTGGCCCGGACCATCAGCTGGATCGTCGGCCTGCTGGCGCTCACCTATGTCACGTCGGGGGCGCCGGCAGTCTACGGGATGGTGCTGTTCAGCGCGCACATGCTGGACCACATGGCCCTGACCATGGTGGTGCCGCTGTTCCTCGTCCTGGGCTCGCCGGTCACGCTGGCGCTGAAGGCGCTGCCGCCGCGCCGCGACGGCAGCAAGGGCCTTCGCGAATGGATCCTCTGGCTGGTGCATTCGAAGTATTCCGCGGTCATCACCCATCCGCTCTTCGCGGCGGCGAACTTCGCCGGTTCGATCATCATCTTCTACTACTCGCCGCTGTTCGGCTTCGCCCTGCGCGAGCACGTGGGGCACGAGCTGATGAACCTGCACTTCCTGCTCACCGGCTACCTGTTCATCCTCTCGATGATCGGCCAGGATCCGCTGCCGCGGCGCGCGCCCTACCCGTTGCGGCTATTGCTGCTGTTCGCGACGATGGCCTTCCACGCATTCTTCGGCGTTGCCCTGACCAGCTCCACGGCCCTGATCCAGGCCTCCTGGTTCGGCAGCATGGGACGCGAGTGGGGACTGCCGGCCATGGACGACCAGCAGCTGGGCGGGGCCATCATGTGGGGCATCGGGGAAATACCCACCCTCTGCATCGCCGTCGGAGTGGCCATTGCCTGGTCGCGGTCCGACGCGCGGGAAACAAAGCGTAAAGATCGTTCGGCCGATAGGAATAACGACGCCGAACTGGCGGCTTATAACGATATGTTTGCCAAGATGGCCCGGCAGGATGCACGCCTGGTCCCGCCGGGGGCAGCAAGGCCTGCCGCGGGGCCCGGCACGGACTCCGGCGACCATGAACTTCCGACAATCACCACCGGGCAGCCGCCCGTTCCGGAACCGGATGACGCCGGCCGGACACAAGGAGAAACCAGATGACTGAGGCAGCCGACACCATCCGCAGCAACTACCGGGTCCGTGCCTCGGACCTGGTGGGGCGCAACTGGCTGAACACCGGCGGCAAGCAGCTGGGGCTGGAAGACCTGCGGGGCAAGATTGTGCTGCTGGACTTCTGGACCTTCTGCTGCATCAACTGCCTCCACGTGCTGGACGAGCTGAGGCCGTTGGAGGAAAAGTACAAGGACGTGCTGGTCACCGTCGGGGTGCACTCCCCGAAGTTCGAGCACGAAGCCGACCCCGTGGCGCTGGCCGCGGCCGTGGAGCGGTACGAAATCCACCACCCGGTACTCGACGATCCGGAGCTGGACACCTGGCAGGCCTACGCCGCCCGGGCGTGGCCGACGCTGGTGGTCGTGGACCCCGAGGGCTACATCGTGGCGCACCTGTCCGGAGAGGGCCACTCGGGCGGCCTGGCGTCGCTGGTGGAAGAGCTGGTGGCCGAACACGAAGCCAAGGGCACGCTGCACCGCGGCGACGGGCCGTACGTGCCCGCGGAAACCACCGCCGGCGACCTGCGCTTCCCGGGCAAGGCCATTCCGCTGCCCGACGGTGTCGGTTCCGCCGGCGGGTCCTTCCTGGTCAGCGACACCGGCCACCACCGGCTGGTGGAATTGGCCGCGGACCTGTCGACCGTGCTCAGGACCTACGGTTCGGGCGTGAAGGGCTGGCAGGACGGGCCGGCCGATGCCGCGCAGTTCAACGAGCCCCAGGGCGTGGCCTTGCTTCCGGAAGGAATCCGCGGGAAGGCGGGCTACGACGTCGTCGTCGCCGACTCCGTGAACCACCGCCTCCGCGGCCTGTCCCTGGCCACCGGCGAGGTGACCACGATCGCCGGCAGCGGCGTGCAGCGGCTGCTCGATGCCGGCTCCCAGCGCACCGCGCCGGGGCTCGCCGAAGCCGGTCCCGGATCCGTGGCGGACGAAGCGGCTTCCGGGGAAGCGCTGGGGGAGGAACTGGCGGAAGCCATCGCATCGGGCCGGGAGCAGCTTCCCGCCGATCCGCTCGCCGTCTCGCTCAGCTCGCCGTGGGACGTCCTGTGGTCGACCCGGTTGGAGGCGGTGGTGATCGCCATGGCCGGCGTGCACCAGATCTTCACCTTCGACCCGGCCTCCGGCGCCGTCGCCATCCTTGCCGGTACCGGGCTGGAAGGCCTGCAGGACGGCGAGGCCACCGCGGCCTGGTTCGCCCAGTCGTCGGGCCTGGCCGAGGACGCGGCAGGAGGCATTTGGGTCGCGGACTCGGAGACGTCGGCCCTGCGCAAGATTTCCTTCGTGGAGGTCAAGGGCGAGCAGCGGGCGCACGTCTCCACCGCCGTCGGCACCGGTCTCTTCGACTTCGGATTCCGCGACGGGGAGGCAGCCGAGGCGCGGCTGCAGCATCCGTTGGGCGTGGCCGTCCTGCCTGACGGCTCGGTGGCCGTGGCGGATACCTACAACGGGGCGGTACGCCGTTACGACCCGGTGAGCGGGACCGTCTCCACCCTGGCGCGCGGTCTGGCCGAGCCGTCCGACGTCATGCTGGACACGTCCGCCGTGGCCGGCGGAGGCGAGCCGCTGCTGCTGGTGGTGGAAGCGAACAAGCACCAGCTCGTCCGGCTTCCCGTCCCCAAGGAAGCCCTGAAGGTGGACGAGGGGGCCTCGCAGACGCAGCGGCCCAAGACCGAGGTCTCGGCCGGGCCGCTGGCGCTGACCGTCCGCTTCGCGGCCCCCACCGGTCAGAAGCTGGATGACCGCTGGGGAGACCCGACGCAGCTGAAGATCTCTTCTTCGCCGGAAAACCTGCTGGTTTCCGGCGCCGGCACTTCCGTGGGGCTGGTGCGCGAACTGGTGCTGTCCGACGAGGTCGCGGAGGGCGTCCTGCACATCACCGCACGGGCGGCGGCCTGCGACGGCGAACCCGGCGGCGAGATCCCGGACCATGCCGCCTGCCACCTGTACCAGCAGGACTGGGGCATCCCCGTGGTGATTGGCTCCGGAACCGGCGAGATGACCCTGGACCTGCGCGGGCTGAACTAGGCGGCCGCGCGGCAGGACTGACAACGCCGGAGGCGGACAGGACAGCCTGTCCGCCTCCGGCGTCTGGTTAGGAGCGGACTCAGTACTCCACGACGGGGGTCAGGGTCACGTTGCCGTCGATGACGGACAGCCGGCCGGTGAAGCCGAATTCCTGCTCGATCTCCCGCTCGACGGAGGCGCCGGTGAACAAGTCGATTTCCACGACGTTCAGCTTGGCGACGCCTGTCAGCGGGCTCAGCACCCAGCTGCCCTTGAAGGGTTCTACCTTAACGTCCGGGTACTTCACGATCGACCAGTTGATGGTGTCGTCCCGGACGCGGTCCATCGCGGCGCTGAACGGGCAGCCGGAGGGCTGCAGCACGCGCTGCTCCGCGCACGAGTCGAGGAAGGCGTTGACCTGGGCGCCCAGGTCCTGAACCAGCTTGGGGGTGGCCGCCGTCGCCAGCGAGAGTTGGGCGTCCGGCGCGTTTTCCGGGCCGGTCAGTACGGATTCCACGACCGGGGCGGCGAAGTAGTCGCTCGCGTAGTGCGCCTCGAAGGTGCCGGGATAGAACACCGCAAAGGAATTCCTGCCTTCCGGCAGCGCCACCCGGGTACCGTTCAGTGAGGCCTCGTTCTCGTTGATCACGTCCACGCTGATGGTGGGAAGAGTGCTGGGCACGAAGGACCACTGGTTGAAAAAGAACCACGTCGTGCCGGTCTTTTCCAACGTGAACGTCGAGGTGTGCGGCGCCCCGCCAACCGTGTAGTGGACGGGCAGGTCCACCTTGTCCTCGCCCGCCGGCACCGGATCGCCGACTTCCAGGTCTTCGATGTCCTCCACCGAGGCCTTGAGCGCGGCGCCGTCGAGCATGGCGGCGTTGGCGTCCGGCACGGTTGCGTGAAGCAGACCGAGCGCCGCACCGCCGTCGCCGTCTTCCAGCGCTTTGAAGTACGCCTTCACCTGGTGCTGCGGGCTGAACACGAACGCATTGACCAGCATGATCGTCATGGCGGCAGCGGCCACGGCAAGCATCAGGCACAGCAGCCACGTGGCCACGGTCCTGAGCACTGTCGAATTTCCCACCCGCCCTACGTTACCTGCTGAGGGCGCCCGTTACCTGTCGGCGCGGTTCCCCGGACCGGTGTCAGCTGCGTTACATGCCGGCGGCTGGGCGTTCTGCCATAATCGGCCCATGGAACTGGCAACCGAGGACCTCAGGCATCTGCGGCGCTGCGTTGAACTGGCCCGTGAAGCGTTGGACGACGGCGACGAGCCGTTCGGTTCGGTGCTGGTCGACGCCGGCGGCAACGTTGTGTTCGAGGACCGCAACCGGGTCAAGGACGGGGACCACACCCGGCACCCGGAGTTCGAGATTGCCCGTTGGGCCGCCAGGAACCTTCCACCCGGGGAACGCAGGGCGGCAACCGTCTACACCTCGGGCGAGCACTGTCCGATGTGTTCGGCGGCGCACGCCTGGGTGGGCCTCGGACGGATTGTCTACGCAGTGTCATCCGAACAGCTGGGCCGGTGGCTGGCGGAGTGGGGCGTCGGGCCGGCGCCGGTGGCCGCGCTGCCGATTCAGCAGGTGGCGCCGGGAACCTTGGTGGACGGGCCGTCCGGCGAACTGGCGGACGAGGTCCGCGCGCTGCACCGGCAGTACCACCGGCGCTGAGCGCCGCCGGGGACGGTTACTTGACCGCGAACGGCGGGCGCATCAGCCCGTCGTCCACGGACTCCGCCGGGTCGGAGCCCAGGTCCACGATCCTGTTGCCGGCGTCCACGTGCACGACCGACGGCACGAAGGACCTGGCCTCGTCGTCGGTCATGTCGGCATAGGTAATCAGGATGACGAGATCGCCTTCGTGCACCAGGTGGGCGGCGGCACCGTTGATGCCCAGCACGCCCGATCCGCGTTCGCCGGCGATGGTGTACGTCTCCAGCCGGGCGCCGTTCGTGACGTCCACGATGGAGACCAGCTCGCCGGGAAGGATATCGGCGGCGTCCAGCAGGTCGAGGTCCACGGTCACGGACCCGACGTAGTGGAGATCCGCGTGCGTGACCGTGGCACGGTGGATCTTGGACTTGAACATTTTGCGCATCATCGCCTACCAGTTTAGTCCCCGCCCCGGCCGCCCCCGAAAGGGTTCCCGATCTGGCCCGCCGCCGGCGGCAGGTCTAGGGTGTACCCACAGGGGGCAACAACCTGCTTCAGCGAGGGCGATCGACGCAGGAGGCATGTGATGAGTTCGGAAATCGGCAGCAGCCGGCGGGACGGCGGGGTGCGTCCGGGCGACGATGTTCCGGCAGCCGCCCGCGAACCGCGGGACGGCGGGACCGAGCCCGCGCAGGCCGAACCCCCGCCGACCGAGGCCATGCCGGTGGCGGGCGAGGACCGCACCCGCAACGACCCTCCGGAGACGGCCGTGTTCGGCCGCCGGCCCACGGCGGACGACATGGACCCGGACGCCGCCGGCGGGAGCCCGGATGACGGGATGTATACCGAGCGGGGCTACCGGGACACCAGCGCCTACCGGCCCGAACCAACCCTCGACGAGGACTTGCTGTACCAGCGGCAGCACAATGCCTACGGCGGGCTGAGGCTGGGGTCTGCGTTCTTCGGCTGGCTGGCCGCCACGGCCATGATCGTGTTGCTCACCGCGGTCGCCGCCGGTGCCGCCGCGGTTTTCGGCCTCGCCAACGAGGCCGACGTGCGCGGCAGGCTGGACGACATCTCCGCCGGCAACGGGCCGGACGCCATGATCGCGGGGGCGGCACTGGCGGCCGGCATCCTGATCGCCTATTTTGCAGGCGGCTACGTGGCCGGACGGATGGCGCGCTTCGATGGCGTCCGGCAGGGCTTCGCGGTCTGGCTTTGGGGCCTGGTCATGGCGGTCATCGCGGGCGTGATCGGGCTGTCCGCCGGCGGGCTCGGCCTGCTGACGGGACCGGCGCCGGTGATCGACCGCCCCATCGGGCAGTTGGCGGTGCCGGGCCTGGTGGCGCTGGCCGTGGTGCTGCTGGCGAGTCTCGCCGGGTCGCTTCTGGGCGGTGCCGCGGGCATGCATTACCACCGGGCCATCGACCGTGCCGGCTTCCTGGCGGACGACGACGAGTAGGACGGCCGCTTCCCGCAGGGATGGGACAAACAAAGGCACCCCGGTCCGAGGGGCCGGGGTGCGCAGTGCGTGTGGAGCGGGCGACGGGAATCGAACCCGCGTATCGAGCTTGGGAAGCTAGCGCTCTACCATTGAGCTACGCCCGCACAGGATCCGCCGTGCAGGCGGATCCGGTCAACAACGAAACCGAGTTTACCCCAGTTCTGCGGCTGGCCGGAATTCAGGCCGGCTGGCCGGCCGTGGAGGCTTCCCGTTCGCGGGCTTCGGCGATTTCCTCTGCCCGGGCACGGTTGGCTTCCTCCGTCAGCGCCGCGCCGGCCGAGGCATCACGGGTCAGGTTTTCACCGGTCTCGGGGTCGAACAGATGCATCTTTCGGGTGTCCAGCCACAGTTCAGCGGAGCGCCCGCCGCGAATCCGGCTGGCGGCGTCCAGCGTGACCACGATCTGCGGCCGCAGTTCCTCGGCGTCCATCTCGCTGGCCAGCGAATTCAGCAGCTCCCGCACGGCGGGGTCCGGGTCGAAGTTGATGTAGCCGTACTGCTCGTTGCCCAGCCACTCGGTGTGGGTCAGTTCGGCCATGAACGTGGATCCCCGGTCCTTCTTGTGTTCTTCCACCAGGGAGGCGTCCTCAAAGAACTCGGGCCGCAAACCCGCGAGCACCACCTTCCTGCCTTCGGCCGCCCTGGCCCTGTCACCGGACACGGGGATGTCGCCGATCGGCGTCTTCAGGACGTTGCCCTCCAGGGTGGCCGGCAGGAAGTTCATGGACGGCGATCCGATGAAGCCCGCCACGAACAGGTTGACGGGCTGCTCGTAGAGTTCCCGCGGGGAAGCGATCTGCTGCAGCAAGCCCTTTTTCAGCACCGCCACCCGGTCGCCAAGGGTCATCGCCTCGGTCTGGTCGTGCGTGACGTAGACGCTGGTGACTCCCAGCCGCCGTTGCATCTGCGAGATCTCGGAGCGCATCTGGCCCCGCAGTTTCGCGTCCAGGTTGGACAGCGGCTCGTCGAACAGGAAGGCATCGGCCTGGCGCACGATCGCCCGGCCCATGGCCACGCGCTGCCGCTGGCCGCCGGACAGGTTCCCCGGCTTGCGCTCCAGGTGGTCGGTCAGTTCCAAGGTCTTCGCGGCGTCGGTGACGCGCCTCCGGATATCGTCCTCGGTGAACTTGCCCTTGGCCAGGCGCAGCGGGAACGCGATGTTCTCGAACACGGTCAGGTGCGGGTAGAGGGCATAATTCTGGAACACCATGGCCAGGTTCCGGTCCCTGGGGGCCTTTTCGTTGACGCGCTCGCCGTCGATCAACAGGTCGCCGGAGGTGATGTCCTCCAGCCCCACGATCATGCGCAGGAGGGTCGACTTGCCGCAGCCGGACGGTCCCACCAGGATGATGAACTCGCCGTCGGCGATGTCGATGCTGACGTCGTTGACGGCGGCGAAACCGTCGCCGTACTCCTTGACGAGGTTCTGCAGCGTGATCGATGCCATGGGATTTCCTTTCCTGCCGCGGGCTCAGCCCTTGACGGCGCCTTGGGTCAGGCCGGAGACGATTTGGCGCTGGAACAGCAGGACCAGCAGCACGATGGGAATGGTGACGATGATGGCCGCCGCGGAAATAGCGCCGACGGGGGATTCGAACTGGGAGGCGCCGGTGAAAAAGGCCAGCGCCGCTGGAACCGGCCGCGCCGCTTCGGTGGACGTCAGCGAAATGCCGTAGACGAAGTCGTTCCACGCGATGAAGAAGGCAATGATCGCCGTCGTAAAGACACCGGGTGCGGCCAGCGGCACGATGGCCTTGCGGAACGCCTGCCAGGTGGTGGCCCCGTCAACCTGTGCGGCCTGTTCCAGTTCCCACGGAATCTGGCGGAAGAACGCGGCCAGGGTCCAGATGGAGATCGGCAGGGTCAGCGAGAGGTAGGGGATGATCAGCCCGGGCCAGGTGTCATAGAGGCCGATGTTCCGCCAGATGTTGAACAGCGGCGTGACGATCGAGATCACCGGGAAGATGGACACCGCCAGCGCGGTGGTCAGGATGACCTTCTTGCCGGGAAAATTCAGCCGCGCGATGGCGTAGGCGCACAGGGTGGCCAGCACGACGGCGATGAAGGTCGCAATCAGCGCGATGCCGATCGAGTTCCGCAGCGAGCTCAGGAACAGCTCCTGCGCCGAGCCGACCAGGATCTGCTCGTAGTTCGAACCCGTCCAGGTGTTGGGCAGGAACTGTCCGGAGGTCAGTTCGCTGGGCAGCTTGAACGAGGTGGCCAGGATGGACGCCACCGGGAACAGCGCATAAATAAGCACCAGCACGGAGATGATGGTCCAGATGACCCGCTCCTTGGTCCGCGACGCTCTCATCACTTGCCTCCTCTCTGGCCGGCGAGGTCCACTTTGAACAGCTTGACGGCGATAAAACAGATCAGCAGTACGCAGACGAAGAGCAGCACGGACACCGCCGAACCCAGCCCGATTTCCAGCCGCCCGATCGAGGTCCGGTAGGCCAGCAGCGACAGCACCTCGGTGCCGAACGCGCCGTTGGTCATGATGAACACGTTGTCGAAGATGCGGAA
The DNA here is from genome assembly GCF_059091365.1 of Arthrobacter sp. MDT2-34-1. NCBI lineage: Bacteria > Bacillati > Actinomycetota > Actinomycetes > Micrococcales > Micrococcaceae > Arthrobacter > Arthrobacter sp. MDT2-34-1. Next base: position 1,630,651 of record NZ_JBNHGO010000001.1, on the reverse strand, counting down.
CGCATCCAGCGCGCGGAACAGCACGGCCACCATGATCGCCGCCTTCATGTTCGGCAGGATCACGCGCCGCATCCGCTGCCACCAGGTGGCGCCGTCGACCTCCGCCGCCTCGGTGAGTTCGTCGGGAACCTGGGCCAGGCCGGCGAGCAGCAGCAACGAGATGAACGGCGTGGTCTTCCAGATCTCGCTGGCCATGATCACGCTCAGCGATGTTCCGGTGTTGGCGAACCAGTTCAGGTCGGGATCAATCCCGGGCACCCAGTCGAACCATGAGTTCACGAAGCCGGAGTTGATATCGAACATGTAGAACCAGGCGAACGCGGACACCACCGTGATGATGCCGTACGGGACCAGGATCGCGGTGCGCAGCCAGCCTCGCACCGCCTTCAGCGCCTTGTGCATGACCAAGGCCAGCGCGAAGCCCAGGACGAGTTCGACGACGACGGTCACCACGGTGATCAGCAGCGTGACGCCCAGGTCCCGCCACCAGACGATGTCCGTGAGGATCACGCCGTAGTTGGCCAGCCCGATGAACTCGCGCTCGTCCGGCGCGGTGAGGCGGTAGCTGAAGAGCGAGTCGAACACGGCCTGCAGGATCGGGTAGGCGGTGACCGCCAGCATGATGACGAAGGCGGGACCGGCCAGCAGCCAGCCCAGCCGCCGCTCGGCCCTGGCGCGGTCGCTGTACTGCTGGACCGCGCGCCGCCGTCCGGCCCGTCCGGTCCCGCTGGCGGGCTGGGTGGGGATTTCGATCGAGGTGCTCACAGCAGGTTCTCCCCCCGTAGAACGGAGACGATGAAGTCTGAGGTTTCCTGCGGCGTCGTGGCCGGATCCACTTGCGACGGCGGGGCGAAATTCTGCTGCAGGCTGGTGGAAACTTCGTTGTAGAAGACGGTCTGCGGCCGCGGCGCGGACAACTCCAGGGACTCGCGGATGGTGTCCGCCATCGGGAAGGACTCCTCGATCCGCGGATCCTCGTAGGCCTCCGTATTTGAAGGCGGGTTGCCGTTGGTGATGAAGTACTCGGCCTGGTTCTCCGGGGTGACGATGCACTCGATGGCCGCGTAGGCCAGGTCGGGATGCTCGCTCGCGGCGCCGACGCCCAGATTGATGCCGCCCAGCGGCGGAGCGGCGGGGTCGGTTTCGTTCATCTGCGGGTACAGGGTCCAGCCGATGTCCTCGATCAGCGAGGGGTCCACCGTGCCTTCTTCCGCGGCGGTGTTCGTGGCCGGCCAGACGAACGGCCAGTTGACCATGAACGAGCCCTCGTCGCCCTGGAACAGGATCATGGAGTTGTTCTCGTCCTGGGTCGGCAGCCCCGGGCCGCCCAGCCCCTCCCGGCCGATGGTGGAGATGACCTCCGCCGCAGCCGTCCCGGGATCGCTGGCCAGCCCCAGCTCTATCTGATCGGCGTCCGCCTCGGGGTTCTCCAGGATCTGACCGCCCGCCGACTCGACCAACGCGTTCAGCCACACGGTCATGGACTCGCCGCGCTGGCCCTGGACGCCCAGGAACTTCTCCTGCTCGGCCGCGGCATCCATCAGCTGCTGCCACGTGACCGGCTGCGTCATGTCCAGCCCGGCGGCTTCGGCCACCGACTTCCGGTACCACAGCAGTTGGGTGTTGGCCCAGAACGGGACGGCGACCAGCTCGTCTTTCCACGTGGCCCCCGCGAGCGCGCCTTCCACCACGTTCTGCGTGGTGCGCTCCGCAACATCGTCCGGGACCGGCGCCAGGAACCCGGGCTCGGCCAGTTCGGGGATGAACGGCGGGTCCAGGCTCATGATGTCCAACGACGAATCGCCGGCCGCAAGGCGCCGGGCAAGCTGCTCCCGCTGGGAGGCCGCGTCATTGGGCAGCAGCGACGTCTCGATCCGGTACGCGCCGTCCGCCTGATCGGTGCACAGTTCCGCGATCGTCGCCTGCCCCCCGTCGTCGGGGTTGATGTACCAGGTCAGGGTGGGAGTTCCATCCTCGGGGCTGCAGCCCGCCAACAGCGTGGCTCCCAGCGCCAGCGTCACCGCCGCCCCCACGCGGGCTGTCGCGCGCCGGTGGCGCCGCCGGTTTTCGTCCTTGGGCATCGGCATGAGCCTCCCATTCTGGTAGACGCACTGGCCGCCCGGCTTCCGTTGCGCTTTGTGCCACGCAGCCTTGTGAAATAGAGCGTATTCTCCTGCAGGCGAATGCGCCATGGTTCGGCGGAGGTCAGGGACTGCGGGCCGGGGAATACCGCACGGCGGGCGGCACGTTGTGCCCCGTACTGCCGGAGTGCCCGGCAATTGATTTGAGGGACGGCGAGCATGACCACTCCACGCGACGAGACCCGCCGGCGGGAAAGCTGGCTCCGGTTCAGGGACAACCGGAACCAGGCGCTGGCAGCGGAGCACGGCTGGCTCACGCTCACCTCGCTGCAGTGGCTGCCGGCCGAGCCCGCGCGGCTGGAAAAGATCACCGGCCTGTGGAGCGCCAACGGGCCGGCATCCGGCGGCGGCCACGCCTCGTTGACGGCGAGCGCCGAGGACGGCCTGTATCTGGCGGACAGCGGGGAGCCGGCCACCGGCACCTTGACCGCATCCCTGGGAAACGAGGAGTCGCTGCTCTGGGTGCGCCGCGGCAGTATCGCCGTCGAATTGGCCGTCCGGGGCGACCGGTACGCCATCCGGACGCGGGACAACGACTCGCCCAAGCGGCGGGACTTCGCCGGGGTCCCGGTGTTCGATTACAACCCGGACCTGGTGGTGGCCGGCCGGTTCCAGGCGTATCCGGAGCCCCTCGCGCTGCAGATAGCCACCTCGAACCCGGCGGTGGGAGGCATCGCCACCGCCGTCGGCACGGTCAGCTTCGAATTGGGCGGAACCGTCCATACCTTGGTGGCGGAGCAAGAGAAACTGGGCGCCCTGTCGCTGAACTTCCACGACGAAACCAACGGAGACAGCACCGCCGGCTGGCGTTCCGTGGTGACCCGCCGTCCCGGGCCCGACGGCACGGTGCTGATCGATTTCAACCGGGCCACCAACTTCCCCAGCGCCTTTACCGCGTTCGGCACCTGCCCGATGCCGGTGGAAGGCAACATCATTGCGGCACCGGTGGAGGCCGGGGAGCGCCGCATGGGCTGAGCATCGCCGGGAACGGTGGCGCTTTGCCGCTCCTCTACGGCAGGATCAGTGGATGGACCCAACGGCGGGAGACTTCCGCACCATCACCGATGACCTGGCCGGCCGCTTGGCGGAGCTCCCTGACGATGCCTGGGACGACCCCGCGCTGGAGCTGGAGTGGAGCTGCCGCGAGACGGTGGCCCACGTCATGGACGACTTCGCGTTCTACGCCCTGCAGCTGTCGGGGCGGAACCCGCCGCGGGACGGCTACGTGGCGCTGCTGGACCCGCCGCCCTGGCGCCCGGGCGGGCCGCAGATCCTGTTCTGGCCCGACCCTGCCACGGGAACGGCCGGCATCGTCGGTTGTTTCGATGCCGCCGCGGGACTGCTGTACGCGGTGACGGCCACGGCCACCCGCACCCACCGCGGTTACCATCCGGCCGGGACCTCGGATGCCTCCGGATTCGCGGCGATGGGCATCGCCGAAGCCGTGTTGCACGGTTTCGACATACTGGCCGTCCACGGGGTCGGCTACCGGCCTGACGAAGCCGTCTTGAGACGGGTGCTGAACCGCATCTTTCCGGCCGCACGGCGCACCGACGATCCCTGGCAGGATCTGCTCCACGCCAGCGGCAGGACGCCCGAAACCCGCGGCCGGAAGTGGCGGTGGGACTCCTCGGTCCGCGGCTGAGGACCCCAGCGCGGCTGCGGAGCATTCGCGGCGCCGGGGCCGTAGGCTGGTAGCAGGCCTGCCACGAGGCAGGAGGACCGACGGAAGCCGCCATGACCGTAGACAAGAACACCCGACGTCTCGAGGACGACATCGAGACTGATTTCTCGGACAAGATGAGCTACGGCTCCTACCTGTCCCTGGGCCAGTTGCTCTCCGCCCAGCACCCGGTCAGCCGCCCGGAGCACCACGACGAGATGCTGTTCATCATTCAGCACCAGACGTCCGAGCTGTGGTTGAAGCTGGTGCTGCACGAGCTGCGCACCGTCCGGCAGAAGCTGCGCGACGACGACTTGCGGTTCGCCATGAAAGGCATCGCCCGGATTAAGCACATCCAGCGCTCGCTGACCGAGCAATGGTCCGTGCTGGCCACGCTGACGCCTTCCGAATACGCCGAATTCCGGGGCGATTTGGGTTCGGCGTCGGGCTTCCAGTCCTACCAGTACCGTGCCGTGGAGTTCCTGCTGGGCAACAAGAACAAGGGCATGCTGGCCGTCTTTGCGGACGATCCGGCCGCCCAGGCCATGCTGAGCGAGCTGTTGGAACAAAGCAGCGTGTACGACGAATTCCTGGCCTACCTGCACCGGCACGGCTACCCGGTTCCGGCGGAGCTGCTAAACCGTGACGTGACCGAGGCCCACGAGTTCAACCAGGAACTGGTGGGGACGTTCAAGGCGGTCTACGAGAATGCCGGCGCGAACTGGGACGTCTATGAGGCCTGCGAAGAACTGGTGGACCTGGAGGACAACTTCCAGCTCTGGCGCTTCCGGCACCTGAAGACGGTGGAGCGGACCATCGGGATGAAGCAGGGCACCGGCGGCTCCTCCGGCGCCGGCTTCCTTCGCCGGGCGCTGGAGCTCACCTTCTTCCCGGAGCTGTACGCGGTGCGCACGGAAATCGGCAAGGCCTGACCGCCGGCTTCTAAGCTGCCGGCGGAGGCCGTTCGTTCCCCCGCCGACAGCGGCCCGGTGGCCGCCACCGAGAGAGCTGCGGCCCGCCTGGTTCAATCGTCGCACCGCTGACACCGTTCCGACCAGAGGCCCGGTGCAAGTGCCCGGGCGAAGGCCGCGTCATGCGTCGGGGGAGAGCGCCGGTCCCGTGTATTTTTGAAGGGTGCTGATCTCCGACCGCGATATACGTGCCGAACTGGACTCCCAACGCATCGTCCTGGATCCGTTCCAGCCGGACATGATCCAGCCCTCAAGCGTGGACGTGCGGCTTGACCGGTTCTTCCGGCTGTTCGACAACCACAAGTACGCCCACATCGACCCGGAGTTGGAGCAGCCGGAGCTGACCCGGCTGGTGGAAGTGGACCCCGAGGAACCGTTCGTCCTGCATCCCGGCGAATTCGTGCTCGGCTCCACGTACGAGACCGTGACGCTGCCCCATGACATCGCGGCCCGGCTGGAGGGCAAGTCCTCGCTGGGGCGGCTGGGCCTGCTGACCCACTCGACCGCAGGGTTCATCGATCCCGGTTTCTCCGGGCACGTGACGCTGGAACTCTCCAATATGGCGACGCTGCCGATCATGCTCTGGCCGGGCTCCAAGATCGGCCAACTGTGCTTCTTCCGGTTGTCCTCGCCGGCGGAGCATCCGTATGGTTCGGGCGTATACGGCAACCGCTACCAGGGCCAGCGCGGCCCCACGGCTTCGCGCAGCTACCAGAACTTCCACCGCACCGTCATCGAACGCTGACCCTGGCCGGGCGTCTCAGGCGCGGGGCGTACTCGCGCGCTGGATCCGTGCCGGTGTCTTGACCGGCAGCAGCGCCAGCAAGCCGGCGACCAGCACGACGAGGATGCCCAGGATGCCGTGGCGCTGTTCGCCGAAAACGGTGATGGACAGCGCAAACAGGGACGGGGCCAGGAAGCTGACGGCGCGCCCGGTGGTGGCGTAGAGGCCGAAGAATTCGCCCTCCTCGCCGCGCGGCGCGAGCCGGGCCAGGTAGGCCCGGGACGACGACTGGGCCGGCCCCACGAACAGGCACAGCAGCAGGCCGAAGACCCAGAACGTGGTGTCGCCGGTCCAGGCGTTGCCCATGAACACGTGGTTGCCCGGGCCCAGCGCGAAAATGGCGACGGCGGCGACGATCAGCCCGACCAGCGCCCCCACGATGACGTTCTTCGGGCCGATGCGGTCGTCCAGGACCCCGCCCGCGACCGCGCCGACCGCGGCGACAACGTTCCCGGCGATGGCGAAGACAATTACCTGGCTGAGCGAGAAGCCGAAGGTGCCGGCGGCGATCACCCCGCCAAAGGTGAACACCGCCGCGAGCCCGTCGCGGAAGATGGCGCTGGCGATCAGGAAGAAAATCGTGTGCGGGCTGGAGGTGAAGATCGCCTTGATGCGGCGGAAGAGCAGCCCGTAGGACGCAAAAAAGCTCAGCGACGCGGCGGCAGGCTGGCGCGGGATCTCCGGGACGGCAAACAGTACCGGCAGCGCGAAGGCCATGAACCACACGGCGCAGAACACCGCCACCAGGCGGATGTTCAGCCCGTTCTCCGCCGTCGCCCCGAACCAGCCGGTTTCGGGCAGGACAAACCCGACCAGCACCAGGGCCAGCGCCACGACCCCGCCGACGTAACCCATGGCCCAGCCGAAGCCGCTGACCTTGCCGATGGTCGACGGCGTGGAGATCTGGGTGAGCATCGCGTAGTAATTCACGTTCGCGAACTCGAAGAAGATGTTGGCCAGCGCGATGAGTCCCACGCCCAGGAAAAGGAAGCCGGGGGAGGGGAAGACGAAGAAGCACAGGCCGGTCAGTACCGCGACGGCGACGCTGTTGAGCCCGAGCCACAGCCTGCGGCGGCCCCCGGTGTCGGAGCGTTGCCCGGTGACCGGGGCCAGGAGGGCGATGGCCAGCCCGGCGATGGCCAGCCCGTAGCCGAGGATTTCGGACGCGAAGGCCTCGCCGCCGAAGGCATCGCTGGTCAGATAGACGGTGAACACAAAAGTTGTCATGACCGCGTTGAAGGCGGCGGAGCCCCAGTCCCAGGAGGCCCAGGCCAGGACGTGCTTTTTATTCAACCGCTCCGCGGCCACGCCGCCCGCCGTGTGGGTTGCCGGAATGCCGGCCGACTCAGTCATACCGCGATGCTATCCGTTTCGCCTGCTGCGAACTTTGAGCAGCGCCGGGAGCCGCGTGAATCTTTGGCGAACAGCGGGATCACGAGCCCGCCGCGGCCTTCCCGGCCGCTGTCCGCGGCCCTCCCGGCGGCTGTCCGCGGCCCTCGGCGGGCGCCGCGCCGTCTATGCCATGGGTAGAATGGACCTTGGCCCTGTCCGTCTAAATCCTTGGCAAACCCGAAGGAAGTTCCGGAGTATCCTCGTGCTGATTGTGCTCACCCTGCTTTTTGCGGTGGCCTTTATAGCGCCCTTAATATTCCGGAAGCTCGGCCGCTCAACGTTCTATATCCTCGCCGCGGTTCCCGCCGCCGGATTCGTCTGGCTGATCGCCACGTTCGACAACTACACCGGGTCCAGCCAGGCGGCGCTGGACGGCGCTCCGAACGCCCCGCCGTCGGAGGTCTTCGCCTGGGTCCCGGGCCTGCAGCTGGAACTGGCCTTTCGGATGGACACCCTCGCGGCGGTGCTGTGCATCCTGATCCTGGGCGTCGGCGCCCTGGTGCTGTTCTACTGCGCCCGCTACTTCAAGGCCGACGATCCGGACATCGGTCCTTTCGGCGCGCAACTGCTGGCCTTCAGCGGCGCCATGTTCGGCCTGGTCACCGCCGATGACCTGATCCTGCTCTACATTTTCTGGGAACTCACCACCGTCCTGTCCTACCTGCTGATCGGGTACGCCAGGCACCGCCTCTCGGCGCGCCGGTCCGCGTTGCAGGCCCTGATGGTTACCACCCTCGGCGGGCTGACCATGCTGGTTGGCCTGCTCATGATCGGCCAAACCGCCGGCACCTACCGGATCTCCGAGATCCTCGCGGCAGCCGGAACGCTGATGGCACACGGCCAGATCATCGACATAGCCATCCTGCTGGTACTCATCGGCGCGATCAGCAAGTCCGCGTTGGTTCCCTTCCACTTCTGGCTCCCGGCGGCCATGGCGGCGCCGACCCCGGTCAGCGCCTACCTCCATGCCGCCGCCATGGTGAAGGCCGGCATCTACCTGGTGGCGCGGCTGTCGCCCGGATTCTCCAGCACCGACTACTGGCACGGCGTCGTGCTGGGGCTCGGGCTGCTGACCATGCTGGTGGGCGGCTGGCAGGCCATGCGCCAGAACGACCTGAAGCTGATCCTCGCCTACGGGACGGTCAGCCAACTGGGCTTCCTGACCCTGGTGGTCGGGCTCGGTTCGCAGGAAGCCGCGCTGGCCGGAATGGGCCTGTTGCTGGCCCACGGTTTCTTCAAGGCGACCCTGTTCCTGGTGGTGGGCATCATCGACCACCAGGCCGGAACGCGTGACATCCGCGAACTGTCGCACCTGTACCGCAAGGCCCCGAAACTGTTCGTGGTCGCCGTCATCGGTGCCGCGTCGATGGCGGGCCTGCCGCCCCTGCTGGGCTTCGTCGCCAAAGAGTCGGTCTACGAAGCCTTCATCCACCGGGCCGAAGTCTCCGGCTGGGTGGGGGGCCTGCTCCTGGCCGGCGTGGTGGCCGGATCCATCCTGACCTTTGCCTACAGCGCCCGCTTCGTCTGGGGCGGGTTCGCGGCCAAACCCGGCCGCGCGGCCATCGAGTTCAAGCCCATTCCGTGGGCCTTCCTGGCGGCTCCTGCCGTGCTCGCCGTAGCCACCGTGGTGTTCGGGCTCTGGCCAGCCCCGGTGGAAGCCGCCGTCGCCCCCTACGCCGGTCTCTTCACCCTGGACACCGCAGCCACGCACCTGGCGCTGTGGCACGGGGTGACGCCGGCTCTCGGGCTGACCGCTGTCACCATCGCCGCCGGTGTCGCCCTGTTCCTGCTGCGCACTCCGATAGCGGCCTTCCAAGCCAGGATCAGCTTCATCCCGGACGCGGACCGGATCTACCGCGGCATCATCGGCGTGCTGGACGAGGTGGCCATCTGGGTCACCGGCCGGACCCAGCGGGGCTCGCTGGTCTTTTACCTGTGCGTGATCCTGATCGTGGCGATCGTGACTCCGCTGAGCGCCATCGTCCTGATGGACGCTCCGCTGCCCGAGAGCGTGGTGTGGTTCGATACCCCGGCGCAGGCCATCGCGGGGCTGATCGTGGCGGCAGGAGCGCTGGGTGCCATCCGCGCGAACAAGCGCTTCATGGCGGTGCTGATGGTCTCGGTGGCCGGCTATGGCCTGGCCTTTATCTTCGCCATGCAGGGGGCGCCGGATCTGGCGCTGACCCAGATGCTGGTGGAAACAGTCTCCCTGGTGGCCATCGTGCTGGCCCTTCGGTCCCTGCCGGCGCGGCTGTGGCTGCGCACGCCGGGGCGCTTCAAACTGCTGCGCGCCATCATCGGCGCCGCTTTCGGCCTCACGATGATAGTGATCGCGATGACGGCGATGGCGGCACGCACGGCCGATCCGGTGTCCCTGGCCCTGCCGCAGCTGGCCTATGAGGGCGGCGGCGGCAAGAACATCGTCAACGTCATTTTGGTGGACATCCGGGCCTGGGACACGTTCGGCGAGATTTCCGTGCTGGCCCTGGCAGCTACCGGCGTGGCCAGCCTGATCTTCATCCGGAGCCGCGGGGAGAAGCGTCCGGAGCCCGTGGACGCCGTCGCCAGCGGATCCGTGGGGCGCGGTTACGAGACCGTGGCGCACTCGGACCGCGAGGCGGCGGCCCTGGCGACGGCCCGCAAGTTCGCCGTCGTCCCGCGCGACGCCTGGCTGGTGGCCGGCCGCACCCTGGCGCCGGAACGCCGCTCCATCATCTTCGAGGTGATCACCCGCCTCCTGTTCCACTCGGTGATGATCTTCTCCGTCTACCTGCTGTTGACCGGCCACAACCTCCCCGGCGGCGGGTTCGCCGGCGGCCTGCTGGCCGGCATCGCGCTGACCGTCCGCTATCTGGCCGGCGGACGGATCGAACTGGCCGAAGCCACGCCCATCAGCGCCGGCCTGCTGCTGGGCCTGGGGCTTGGCGCCGCGGCGCTGACCGCCGTCGTCCCGCTCTTCCTGGGCGGCCAGGTCTTCCAAAGCGCGATCCTTGAATTCAGCCTCCCGGTCTTCGGCGACCACAAGTTCGTCACCTCGACGATCTTCGACATCGGGGTCTACCTGGTGGTGGTGGGCCTGGTGCTGGACGTGCTGCGCAGTTTCGGCGCCGAGATCGACGAACGCACGGAGGAACGGACCCACGGCCGCCGCAAGACCGCCGAACTGCAAGTGCCCGCAACGATCGAGGAGGAGGTGTCCCGGTGACCGTGAACCTGACGCTGCTGCTGGTGATGGGCGTGCTGTTCGCCGTGGGCGTCTACCTGATCCTCGAACGCAGCCTGACCCGGGTCATGCTCGGCCTCATGCTCATCACCAACGGCGCCAACCTGCTGCTGCTCAGCACCGGCGGCCCGGCGGGCCTTGCCCCCATTTTCGGCAGCGACATCCCCGCCGACGCCTACAGCGATCCGCTGCCACAGGCGTTGATCCTGACCTCCATCGTGATTTCCTTCGCCGTCACCGCTTTCATGCTGGCCATCATTTACCGCTCCTGGGTGCTGGGGCGGCAGGACGAGGTGCAGGACGACATCGAGGACCGCCGCGTGGCCAACCAGCCCACCTTCGACGCCGAGGACGACGCGGAAATCCCAGCCGAGACCACCGAGTTCGTCCCGCCCGACGAAGCCGAGGAAACGCCAGCCACCACCAGGTCGCGGATGGAGAGAAAGCAGTGAACGCCGCCACCATCGCGCCGCTGGCAGTAGTCCTGCCGCTGTTGGGTGCTGCCCTGGCGTTCGTGCTGATCCGCCACCCCAACGCGCAGCGCAGGACCGGCGCCATCACGCTGACGGTGACGCTGGCACTGGAAGCCGTGATGCTGGCCTCGGCCTGGGCCAACGGCGCGCAGGCGGTGAACCTCGGCGGCTGGCTTCCCCCCTTTGGCATCACCCTGGTGGTGGACGAGCTGTCCGCCCTGATGCTGGTGGTCTCCTCGGCCGTCAGCCTGGCGGTGCTGCTGTACGCCTCCGGCCAGGGCATGACCGACGGCGACGAAGAAGGCCCGGTCTCGATCTTCCACCCGACCTACCTGATCCTGGTGGCGGGCGTTTCCAACGCGTTCCTGACCGGCGACCTCTTCAACCTGTACGTCGGCTTTGAAATGCTGCTCACGGCCAGTTACGTGCTGATGACGCTGGGTGGCACCAGCCCCCGGATCCGCGCCGGGGTGACGTACGTCGTTGTCAGCGTCATTTCCTCGGTGCTGTTTTTGGTCTCCATCGCGATGATCTACGCCGCCACCGGGACCATTAACATGGCCGACCTGGCGATCAAGCTCGGCCAGTTGGATCCTGCCACCCAGATGACGCTGCACCTGATGCTGCTGGTGGCCTTCGGCATCAAGGCGGCGGTATTCCCCCTGTCCTTCTGGCTCCCCGACTCCTATCCGACGGCGCCGGCGCCGGTTACCGCGGTGTTCGCCGGCCTGCTCACCAAGGTGGGCGTCTACGCCATGATCCGCACGGAGACACTGCTGTTCCCCGGCGACCGGCTGAACACGTTCCTGATGATCGTGGCGGTGCTGACCATGGTGGTGGGCATCCTCGGGGCCGTGGCCCAGATCGACATCAAGCGCATGCTCTCTTTCACCCTGGTCAGCCACATCGGCTACATGGTGTTTGGCCTGGCGATGTCCTCGGTGGTGGGGCTCGGCGCGGCGGTCTATTATGTGGCGCACCATATTACGGTGCAGACCAGCCTGTTCCTGGTGGCCGGGCTGATCGAACGACGCGGCGGAACCACGAACATGGACCGGCTGGGCGGCCTGGCCAAGCTGTCGCCGCTGCTGGCCATCCTGTTCTTCGTCCCGGCCATGAACCTGGCCGGCATCCCGCCGTTCTCCGGCTTCCTGGGCAAGATCGGCCTGGTGCAGGGCGGCGTGGAACTGGGCACCCCGGTCGCCTGGGTGCTCGTGGCGGGCAGCATGGTCACGTCGCTGCTGACCCTGCTGGCCATGGCACGGGTCTGGAACCGCGTGTTCTGGCGCCGCCCCGAAGACGCCGAGCACCCGGACCCGGTCCTGGTGGCCACCAAGCCCGACGGGTCCGCGCTGCGGACCACCCGCCACGTGGAAAACAAACCGCACGGGCGGTTCACCGGCCGCGGCGTCGTCCAGCTGCTGCCGCTGCCCATGGTCTGGCCGACGGTCGGGCTGGTGGCGATGGGCGTTGCCCTGACCGTGTTCGCCGGGCCCCTGTTCGAGCTCAGTGACCAGGCGGCGCGGGAGATGCTGCAGCGCACCCCGTACGTCGAGGCCGTCCTGGGTGAGGGCGCAATGCAGGAGGTGGGCCAATGAGGAAACCGCGCATCTCCATCTGGGTCGAGCTGCCGCTGCTGGCCTGGCTGGTCATCCTCTGGGGCTCCCTGTGGCAGGATTTCAGCCCGGGCAACCTGATCTTCGGCCTGCTGATCGCGCTGCTCATCGTGAACCTGTTCTACCTGCCGCCGGTCGAACTCAGCGGGCGCTTCAATCCGCTGGCCGCGGGAATTTTCGCCGCCACGTTCGTCTGGCAGGTCGCGGTCGCAAGCGTCGAAGTCCTGTGGCTGGCCCTGACCCGCGGCCCGACGCTGCGCAACGCGGTGGTGGCGGTCCGGCTGCGAAGCCACTCGGATTTGCTGGTGACTGCCACCGGGCATGCCATTTCGCTGATCCCCGGCAGTTTTGTGGTGGACGTGGACCGCTCGACGTCCACGCTTTACCTGCACGTGATCGACGTTGACACCGAGGAGGCCGCCGAGCGTTTTCGCGCCCAGGTGCGGCGGATCGAGGCCGGCCTGATCCGGACGATGGGCACGAAGGAAGAACTGGCGATGGTCAAGGCCGAAGGTACCGGCAGGGGAGGTGCAGTGTGAACGGGGACGTCATTCCGGTCGCGCAAATCGTCGTGAGCGCAGTGCTGGCCGGGGCCGCTGTACTGTCGCTGATCCGGCTGGCCCGCGGGCCGTCGCTGCTGGACCGGCTGCTGGCCATAGACGTGCTGCTGGCGATCGTCTGCGCCGGACTCATCGTGGACATGGCCGCCGGCGGCCACATGAACAACCTGACGCTGGTCGTCGTCATTAGCGTTGTCGGCTTCATCGGCTCGGTCGCCGTGGCTCGTTTCGTGACGGACGGGCGGCCCCGTGAACACTGACTTGATACTCGACATCGCGACCGCCGTCTGCCTGATCGCCGGCGCGGGGATGTCCCTGGCCGCGGCCATCGGCCTGCTGCGGTTTCCCGACCTGCTCTCGCGGATGCATGCGGCCACGAAGCCCCAGGTCTTCGGCCTGCTGCTGCTGCTGACTGGACTGGGATTGCAGCTGCGCAGCTGGGTGGCGGTGCCCGTGCTCCTCATAGCCTGGCTGTTCCAGTTGCTGACCGTGCCGGTGTCCGCCCACATGGTGGGCCGGGCCGGCTACCGCACCAAACACCTGCGCAAGGAAATCCTCAGCGTGGACGACCTCGACGCGGTGGTGGAGGCGGCGGCACGGGAAGACGCCGCGGCGTCCTCAGATGACGCACCGCTTGCCGGTGCCGGTGCCGACGGCGGCAGCCGTGCTATGGCAGGCGGGCAGGACGCCGGGAAGCCGGGGGAACGGCGCAGCGCGGGGGCGGCGGCCGTTCCCGGGCGGACCGACCGGGGCGGCGCCGGGCCCGCGGGAACTCCGTAACCTGCGGACCAAGGGGCGGTAACCTGCCGACCAACGGGGGCGCGTGCCTTGGGCGGGTGCCGGCGGCCGGTAACAGAACGCGATGGGGGACGGGCCCGCGGCCCGTCCCCCATCGGAATCCTCGAGGGACCGCTTAGACCATTTCCCGGGTCTTGTCGTAGCGGATGACCGCCTTGGCGGTGGCGCGCTTGGTCAGCACCTGGATCACGCGCGCCACGGTGCCGGACACCACGGCGAAGGCTACCGCCGCCCGCAGGCTGTTCTCCAGGTCATCGTCGCTCTTCGGCGCATCTTTTCCGGTGACCATCTTCCAAACAAGCCCCAGCAACTGGCTGGCTGCCAGGCCCGCGCCGATACTCACCAGTGTGCCCAAGAGCCTCAACACAACGCTCATGCCCGCTCCCTTCCGGGGCCGCAGCCCCGTCTCAACTGCTGTTCCGGTTCCCAGCCTACTGCCCGGCACCCGCCCGGGCCGTGTGCCGTCGTGCATTTTCCCCGGGTCTGCGCCCCGAATGCCGCGCCGCCGCGGGCGAGTGTAGACTGGTGCGTGCTGCCAGACAGCATCTAGTGACGACAGGGGAGCGTCCGACCGGCCGGTGCACACCGAGACCGGGAGGGACGCTGAGAGTGCGGATAGACCGCAGACCCTCGAACCTGCTCCGGTTAGTACCGGCGAAGGGAGTCGAGTTCTCGGGGCGCGCCGCGTGGCCGCCCTCCCCTCCTGCAACCAGGAGGATTCCAATGAGTACCGTTTCGAATGCACCCGCCACACCCACCCCTGCCCGGAAGCAGCGTTACGGCTGGCGGGTAGTGGACATCGTCGTGGCCTCGGTGGTCGCCGTGGCCGTCGGCGTCATCTTCTGGGCCTGGTCGGCGGGCTGGCCGCTGATCGAGGGCCTGACCATAGCCTTCCCGCCTTCCGCCGGGCTGTACACGGGCGGCTGGCTAATGGCGGGCGTGCTGGGCGGGCTGATCATCCGCAAGCCCGGGGCCGCCATCTACTGCGAGATGCTGGCCGCGGTTGTCTCCGCGCTGCTGGGCACGAGCTTCGGCATGACCGTCCTGGTCTCCGGCCTGATCCAGGGCCTGGGCGCCGAGGTCGTCTTTCTGCTCTTCCTGTACCGCAGGTTCAACCTGGGCGTGGCGCTGCTGGCCGGCCTGGGCGCAGGCCTGGCGCTGTCCATCAGCGAGAACATCCTCTACAACATGCTCTGGGCCGCCGAGTGGCAGCTGGCCTACGTGGGCTTCGCGGCGGTGTCCGGCGTGGTGATCGCCGGGCTGCTGCCGTGGCTGGCGGTCAGGGGCCTGGCGAAGACGGGTGCGCTGTCCTCCTTCGCCGCGGGACGCACGGCAGACGCCTGAGCCGTTTGATGGGAGCGCAGAGTACGACGGCGGCGCCCGGCCCGGTGCCGGTCCTCGCCGAGGGGTGGGGCTGGCGGCATGCCGGCCGCAAGGATCCGGCGGTGCGTGCGGCCAGTTTCAGCATCGCCCCGGGCGAACGGGTACTGCTGCTGGGCGCCTCCGGGGCCGGCAAGTCCACGCTGCTGCACGCCATGGCCGGCGTCCTCGGCGACGAGGGCGAAGGCGAGGAGACCGGCCGGTTGAGCGTGGCGGGGGTGCGTCCCTCCGAGGCCCGCGGCCGGGCCGGCCTCGTGCTGCAGGATCCGGAGAGCCAGCTGGTGCTGGCCCGGGTGGGCGACGAGGTGGCCTTCGGGGCGGAGAACCTGTCGCTGCCGCGCGGGCAGATCTGGGACCGGGTCCGTGAATCCCTGGCCGATGTCGGCCTGGCCGTGCCGCTGGAACATCCCACGTCGGCGCTCTCCGGGGGCCAAAAACAGCGGCTGGCGCTGGCTTCCGTCCTGGCCATGCGGCCGGGGCTGCTGCTGTTGGATGAGCCGACCGCAAACCTGGATCCCGCCGGGGTGCGGGAAGTACGGGACGCCGTGGCCCGGGTGCTGGACCGCACCGGCGCCACCCTGGTGGTGGTCGAGCACCGGGTGGCGGTCTGGGCGGACGTCGTGGACCGCGTGATCGTGCTCGCGGCCGGCGGCGGCGTGCTGGCCGACGGGCCGCCGGGCAAGGTGCTCGCCGAAGGCGCCGCCCGCGACCGGCTGATCGAGGCAGGCGTCTGGGTTCCCGGTCATACCCCGCGGCTGGAGCTGCCCGCGGCGCCGGCCCCGGGCGGGCCGTTGCTGCGGGCGGCGGCACTGGACGTGTCGCGGAACCGGAAAGCCGCGCCGGTGCTGCGCGGGGTGGACCTGGACCTGTTGGCCGGGCAGGCGCTCAGCGTCACCGGCGCGAACGGTGCCGGCAAATCCACCCTGGCCCTCACCCTCGCCGGCCTGCTGGCACCCGCGGGAGGGGATCTCTCGGCGACACCGGCCTTGCAACGCGGTGCCGGCCTGTCACCGGCGAAGTGGAAGTCCGCGCAGCTGGTGACCCGGATCGGCAGCGTCTTCCAGGAACCTGAACACCAGTTCCTCACCGGCACGGTGCTCGACGAACTGGAATTCGGTCCCCGCCGCGTGGCCAAACTGCCCGAGGCGACCGTCCGGCAGCGCGTGGACACGATCGCCGAGCGGCTCCGGCTGACCCGCCTGCTGCAGGCCAACCCGTTCACCCTCTCGGGCGGCGAGAAACGCAGGCTGTCGGTAGCCACCATGCTGGCCACCGGCCCGGACATCCTGATGCTGGACGAGCCGACCTTCGGACAGGACGCCAACACCTGGGCCGAACTGGTCACGCTGCTGGCCGAGCTGGTGGCCGAGGGCCGGAGCGTGGTCTCGGTGACGCACGACGACGACTTCACCGCCGCGCTCGGCGGCGCCGTCATCCGGGTGGCGGACGGCGGCGTTCGCCCGGCCCAGCCGCTTGGGAGGGCAGCATGAGCATGGACCTGATGAACCCGCGGCTGGCCGCCTCCCCGTTCAGCCGCGCCAACCCGGTATCGAAGCTGGCCGCCGCCGCCCTGGTCACCGTGGTGGTCATGCTCAGTGTGGACTGGGTCAGCGCCTCCGTGGTGCTGGCCGCCGAACTGTTGCTGATGCCCGTGCTGGGTGTCAGCCCATGGCTGCTGCTGAAGCGCGGCTGGCCGCTGTTGGCGGCGGCTGCCGTCGGGGCCTGGGCAACGGCCTTGCTGGCCGAGAAGACCGGGGCCGTGCTGTTCCGGTTCGGTCCGCTGATCTTCACCGAGGACTCGGTGGCCGGCGGCGTTGCCATCGGCCTGCGGTCGCTCGCCGTTGCGCTGCCGGGAATTTTCCTGCTCCTGACGACCGACCCGACGGACCTGGCGGACGCCTTGGCGCAGAAGCTGAAGCTGCCCCACCGGTTCGTGCTGGGAGCGCTGGCCGCCATGCGGCTGGTGGGGCTGCTGGTGGAGGAATGGCGCACCCTCGGTCTGGCGCGCCGCGCCCGCGGTGTCGGGGCGGAGAACCGGCCGCTGGCCAAGGCGGGCGCGTTCGCGGGCCAGGCGTTCGGCCTGATCGTGCAGGCCATCCGCCGGGCCACCCGGCTGGCCGTCGCGATGGAGGCCCGCGGCTTCGGCGCCGGGCCCCGGACTTGGGCGCGCGAATCCACCTACAGCATGGTGGATGTGTGGGTGTTGCTCGGCGGCGCGGTCGTCGCCGGCGCAGCCGCCGCCGCCGCCGTGGCCGCCGGGACCTGGAACTTCATCTTCGTGTGAACCGGCCCCCGGCGGACCCCGGCGATCGACGATCCATGAGAGCCGGGGTCCGCCGATCCATACAGGGCTAAGGCTTGAGCACCACCTTGATGCAGCCGTCCTCCTTCTTCTGGAACTTCTCGTACATCTCCGGCGCCTGCTTTAACGGAACCTGGTGGGTCGCCAGGTCGAGCACGCCCAGCGGGTCCGACGGGTCGTCGACCAGCGGCAGCAGATCGTCGATCCACCGCTTCACGTTGCACTGGCCCATCCGCAGCTGGAGTTGCTTGTCGAACATGGTCAGCATCGGCAGGGGGTCCTTCATCCCGCCGTACACGCCGCTGATCGAGATCGTGCCGCCGCGCCGGACGGCGTCGATGGCGGTGTAGAGCGCGTCGAGCCTGTCCACCCCTGCCGCCTCCATCGCCTTGCGGCCCACGGCGGACGGCAGCAGCCCCACCGCCTGGTGGACCGCGCCGGCCACGGGCGAGCCGTGCGCCTCCATGCCCACGGCGTCCACCACCGAGTCCGGCCCGCGGCCGTCCGTACGCTCCCGCAGGTCGTCCGCGACGTCGCCGTGCAGGTCCAGCGTCTCGATGCCGTGGCGCTCCGCCATTGCCCGCCGCTCCGCCACGGGGTCCACCGCGAGCACCCGGTAGCCGAGGTGCCGGCCGATCCGGGCGGACATCTGGCCGATGGGACCAAGGCCGAGCACGGCCAGGGAACCGACCTCCGGCGGGGCCGCGTACTGCACGGCCTGCCACGCGGTGGGCACCACATCGGAGAGGTACAGGTAGCGCTCGTCCTCACCGGCGTGGGGCACCTTGATGGGTCCGTAGTCCGCGTGCGGCACACGCAGGTACTCGGCCTGTCCGCCGGGCACCGAGCCGTAAAGCCGCGAGTAGCCCAGGAACTGGGCATTGTTGTTGTACTCGCGGACCTGGGTGGTCTCGCACTGGGACTGCAGGCCCTGCCGGCACATGAAGCAGTGGCCGCAGGAGACGTTGAACGGGATGACCACCCGGTCCCCGGCCTTGATGTGCGTGACGGCCGAGCCGACCTCCTCCACGATCCCCATGGGCTCATGTCCGATGATGTCGCCCTTGTCCATGAAAGGAGTGAGCACCTCGTAGAGGTGCAGGTCGGAGCCGCAGATGCCGGTCGAGGTGATCCTCACGATCGCGTCCGTGGGCTCCTGGATCCGCGGATCCGGGACCTCCTCCACGCTGACCGAGCGCTTCCCTTGCCACGTCAGAGCCTTCATTGTCCTCCTTCTCAGGGCTGCCGCCCCGGACGGAACGACAGCATGCTGATCTTTCGGTCCAATCGACCCTAACACTGCACCAACGCGGTGGTCGAAGCGGGTATCGATCCCGGAAGGCGTCCAGGCCGAGGGGCATTTTTCATCAGTCCGACGGCAGGACGGCGTCCTACGAACCGACCAGGACGAAGACGTTGCCGTCGGGCGCACGCATCACGGCCACATGCCCCGACTCGGTGGCGAAGGGCGCCTCGATCCATTCCACTCCGCCGTTGGAAGACAGCTCCTCGTAGGCGCGCCGGACATCGCCCACGAAGACTTCGACCTCGAGGCGCCGGTTGTCGGGGTTGTCGCTGAGAACGAGTTCGGAACTGTTCCCGTCCGGAAAACGCATGCCCACCAGGGTCCATGCCAGTCCTGCCGGCGTCTTGCGGTTGATCCGCCAGGACTCCCGCATCCCGAGCCCGGCATAAAACCTGACGGAGGCCTCAACGTCGAGGGTCGGCATGCAGACGCATTCAAGCTTCATGAACATGGGCGGTGGCTCCTCGGAAGACCCGGTCGGGGCAGCGTTAGGCGCGATGTTTCCTCACCGGTTACTCCTCCTGGCTGCCCTGGGCCAGCAGCGCCGTCAGTTCCTGGGTCAGATCGGGGGAGACGGGGATTTCCTTACCGTCGATGCTCTTGACCGGGGCAAGCAGGCGGATGCTCGAAACCAGCCAGACGGCGTCGGCTTCATAGAGGTCGTGCGGCTCCAGCGGGCCGTAGCCCAGCTGCCACCCGGCGGCTTCTGCCGCCTTGAACAGCACCGACTGGGACGTGCCCGGCAGGATGCCGCTCTCCAGCAGCGGCGTCACCAGCGTCTTCACGCCGTCGCGCACCCGTGCCATCAGCACCGTGGACGTGGGCCCTTCCAGCACGCGGCCGTCGCTGGACGTGAAGATGGCGTCGTCGGCGCCGTTCTTGTGCGCATAACGCAGCGCCGCCATGTTGACCGCGTAGGAGAGAGTCTTGGCCCCCATGAGCAGCCACGGGGCGCGTTCGGCCAGCGAGCTGTCGTACCCGCGGTCGAGCAGCAGCACGGAAATGCCGTCGGTGCGCTGGCGCCGCCCTGCCGCCGGCGGCAGCGAGGCCTGAACCCAGGCCGTGGGTGTGGGTGCACCTTCCACGCCGCGGGTCACCAGCAGCTTGATTACCAGCTCCTCGGCCGGCGGGTGCTCGGCGATTGCCGTCGCGATGGCACGCTCCCAGGCGTCCGGGGAGGGAAGCTGCAGGTCCATGGCCCGGGCGGAGCCGGCAAGCCGGTCCAGGTGCGCCCGCAGCTTGCGCGGGACCCCGTTGACCGCCAGCAGGGACTCGAAGATGCCGTCTCCGCGGGTGGCCCCGAGATCGGTGGCCATCAGCTGGGGCCGGGAGGCATCTGCGACACGTCCCGCCTCGTGGGCAGGGTCCAAAAACACCAGAACTGTCATGGCTCCAGCTTAGTGAGTCTGCCCCCAAACGCCGGGTAGGCTGGGAGGATTGCGCCGGCACACGGCGGGAGGGGAGGAACAGCCGCGTGCTGTGGTCGTTTGCGGGGCTGGGCACATTCCCCGAGTGGGCCGTCGTGATTCTGGGCGTCGTGGATATGGCCATCCGCGTTATCGCCCTGGGCGTGATTCCCGGGAACCGCCGCCCCAATACCGCCATGGCCTGGCTGTTGGCCATCTTCTTCATCCCGCTGATCGGGCTGCTGCTCTTCTTCATGTTCGGCCGGTACCGCCTCTCGGAGCGCCGGATCGCCAAGCAGTCGGAGATCAACGGCCGGGTGTGGGCCGCCACCCGCAACCTTAAGGAGCCGACCAGCGAGCAGGAAGCCCCGGCCTGGGTGCATTCGGCGGCAGAGTTGAACCGGCGGCTCGGCGCCTTCCCCATGGTGGACAGCAACCACGTGGAGCTGTATCCGGGTTACGACGAGTCCATTGCCGCGATGACCGAGGCCGTGCGCGAGGCGCGTGAGTTCGTGAACATCGAGTTCTACATCATGAGCCGCGACGAAACCACCGGCAAGCTCTTCACCGCCCTGGAAGAAGCCGCCGCCCGGGGTGTCCGCGTGCGCCTGCTGTTCGACCACATCGGCACCCTCCGCGTCGCCGGCTACCGCAAGTTCCGCCGCTGGCTCGAGACCACCGACATCGACTGGCGCCGCATGCTGCCCGTGCTGCCGGTCCGCGGCCAGTGGCGCCGGATCGACCTGCGAAACCACCGCAAGATCCTGGTGGTGGACGGCCGGGTGGCGTTCACCGGGTCGCAGAACCTGATCGAGCCCGGCTACCGCCGCACGTCCAGCCATGAAATCGGCCGCAAATGGGTGGAACTGATGGCGCGCTACGAAGGGCCCATCGTCACGGCGCTGAACGTGGTGTTCGCCACCGACTGGTCCAGCGAAACCGACGACACGCTCGAAGGCGAGCTGTTCACCCCGGCCCCCTTCCGCGAGCCCGGCCCCATGACCTGCCAGGCCCTGCCCAGCGGCCCAGGCTTCGCAACCGAGAACAACCTGCGCTTGTTCAACACGCTCATCTACGCGGCGGTGGAGCGGCTGTCCATCTGCAGCCCGTACTTCGTGCCGGATGACTCGCTGCTCTATGCCATTACGACGGCGGCCCAGCGCGGCGTAGAGGTCGAATTGTTCGTATCCGAACGCGGCGACCAGCTGCTGGTCCATCACGCCCAGCAGTCCTACTATCAGGCGCTGCTGGAGGCCGGCGTGCGGATCTACCGCTACCCGAAGCCGCTGGTGCTGCACGCCAAGCACTTCACCGTGGACGATGAGGTCGCGGTCATCGGCTCCAGCAACATGGACATGCGCTCCTTCTCCCTGAACATGGAGGTCTCCGTCATGATGCTCGGGGACCACATCGTTGAGCAGGTCTCGGAGATCCAGGACAGCTATCGGGTCATTTCCCGGGAGCTCACGCTCGAGGAGTGGAGGCAGCGGCCCCGCTGGCAGCGCTACGTGGACAACGTGGCCAGGCTGACGGCCACGCTGCAGTAACCGGGCCCCACTCGGGGCGGTGCTTGTTGCCCTCCGTGAACGCCGCCAGGATCTGCCGCTTGAAGTCCGGCCGCGGGTGCGCCGCGGTGGACTGCGTTACTCCGGGAACGTTGCCCCGAGCGCCGAGAGCACCCCGTAGGCCTTGGCGCGGACCTCGTCCCATTCGTCTTCGGGCACGGAATCGGCCGTGATCGCGCCGCCAACGCCCAGGCTCAACCGGTTGCCGTCCATCACGAGGGTGCGGATCACCACGGACAGGTCCGCGGCCCCGTCCAGCGAAAAGTAGCCCACGGCACCGGAGTAGACGCCGCGCGGTCCGGTCTCCAGCCGATCCAGGATGTCCATGGTGCTGATCTTCGGGGCGCCCGTCATCGATCCGGCGGGAAAAGCAGCGGCCACGGCCTCCGCCCGCACCGCCCCGGGCAACAGCTGCGCGTCGATCGTGGACACCATCTGGTGCACCGTCGCGTAGGACTCGATGGCGCACAGCCGGCTGACCTGCAGCGAGCCCGGCACGGCAAAGTGGCTCAGGTCGTTGCGCAGCAGGTCCACGATCATGATGTTCTCGGCGCGGTCCTTGGCGCTGCCGGCGAGTTCCTCGACGACGCGGGCATCGGCGTCGGGATCCTGGAGGCGGCGGCGCGTGCCCTTGATCGGTTCGGCCCGCAGCCGGCCACGGGCGTCGAGGCCCAGGAACCGCTCGGGCGACGTGCTGGCCACGGTGAGCCGCCCGAACCGCAGGAGGCTGGCAAAGGGCGCGGGGTTGCGGCTGCGCAGGGCCAGGTAGGTGTCCAGCGGATCCAGCGGTTCCGCCGCAGTCGCCTGCAGCTCCGTGGTCAGGCAGACCTCGTAGGTGTTTCCCTCGGTGATTTCCGCCTGCGCTTCCCGGATTTTGGCCAGGTAGGCCTCGCGCGTGTCGCGGGAACGGAATTCCGGCGCCTGTGGCGGCGGGGCCGGAGCCGGGGCCGGGCCGGCGGCCGGGGACAGTCCGCTGACCACCGCACCGGTAGCGGCGAGCCAGGCGTCGGCGTCGTCCCCCGCGGACGGGCCGGCCAACGCGAGGAGCCACGTGCACTGCCGCCCGTGGTCGAGCACGACGGCCCGGCCGGCGAACAGCAGAGCGGCATCCGGCGCCCCGTCCGGCACCTCGGCACCGGCTTCCGAGCCCCCGGTCTCGCGCTTGAGCCCGTAGCCCAGGTAGCCCAGCCAGCCCAGGGCGAAGTTCCCGGGGACCCCTGCCGGCAGGGTGACGGTGCGGCGTCCCCACACGGTGTCCAGCCAGCGGAAGAAACCGCCACGGATCCGGGCGGTGGCGTTGCCCTGGCCGACCACGGTGGTGCCGTTGCGGTGTTCGGCCCAGGCGCCGAAGGCTCCGCCATCGTCGGCCAGGACGCTGATCCGGTTCCGGTCGGCGGATTCACGGGTATTTGAACTGTCCAGCCAGACGCTGCGGCCGGAGCCGGCGTACAGGCGCCGGTAGATGTCTTCGGCGTCCGGATAGGCGGCCAGGCGTTCGGCGACCAGGCGGACGCCCTCGCGGGCCGCGCGCTCCGGGGCCAAAGCGTGTTCCAGGGCGGGCACCGAGGCCAGCGCGCCAAGCACCTGCCGGGGATCGGTGCCGAAGGGACCGGCTTCGACGACGACGTCGGCGGCCGCCGCGACGTCGTCGCCGGCCAGCCAGGCCTCTTCCTGCTCCGCCCAGACGTCCCAGAACGGTTCATACGCAGCGCCGTCCCGGGACAGGGCGCGGGTGCGCCGGTCGGCGGAGGGCGCCTGCAGCCAGATCACGGCGTCGAGGAGCCCGCGGGCAGCGGCATGGGCGGCACCGACGCCCTCGAACACCACCACGTCGGCCGGCTCCGTGGTGCGGGATGCGCCGTCGCCGTTTGCTTCCCAGTCCCAGGCGGTCCAGTGCGCGCTGTCCCCGGCGGCCAGGGGCCGCAGCACGGTTTCCAGGTACCGCTGCTGCCCGCCGGCCAGGCCGTGCCAGCCGGGGTAGATGTCCTCCAGGTGGAACAGCGATACCGTGCGGTGGACCCGCAGCATCGCTGCCAGTTCCACGGCCAGCGTGGTCTTGCCGGCCCCCGAGCGCCCGTCGACGGCGATCAGTACGGGCTTAGTGCGCACGGATTTCCCCGCATCCGGTCGCGGCGGCGGCCCAAACCGGGGGATGCCCCCGGACGGGATCGCGGCGGCAGGGGCTGCCGGTGCTGGCGGCGATGATGCGGTACATGTCCTTGAGTCTATGAGAACCGGGCTACAGGAACGCCAGCATGAGGCCGACGGCGATGAACAGCGTGCCGAAGACCCGGTTCATCATCATCAGCCCGCGCGTGGTCCGGGTAAAGCGCTGGAAGGACCGGGCCGCGGCGGCGAAGAAGAACCACATCACGAGGATGTCCACCACCACCACGGTGGCGATCAGGACCAGGTACTGCTGCAGCTGGGGCTGGTCCAGCCGGATGAAGCCGGGCATGAAGGCCAGGAAGAAGACGATCGCCTTCGGGTTGAGCAGGTTGACCCAGAGTCCGCGCCGGAACATGGAGAAGGCGGGCTCGTTGCGCCGCGACTCTTCGATTTCCGCGCTGCCCGTCGGCTTGGCGAAGAACTGCCGCAGGCCCAGGTAGATGAGGTACACCGCGCCGGCGTACTTGATGGCGGCGAACAGCATCGGCGAATTGGACACCAGCAGGCCCAGGCCCAGCGCCACGATCACCACGTGGATGACCAGGGCGGCCTGCTGGCCCAAAATCCCCCAGATGGAACGGCGGAAGCCGGCGTTGAGCGAATTGCTCATGGTGTTGATGGCGCCGGCGCCGGGGGTGAAGCTGATGACCAGGGTGGCGCCAAGCAGCGCCAGCCATAACGAGATTTGCACCAGATGATCCTACGGTGCGGCCCGGCAGGTTTCGGTCAGCGGGACTCGAGCACGGCCATGGCCGCGTTGTGGCCGCCCAGGCCGCTGACCCCGCCGCCGCGCCGCGCGCCGGCCCCGCAGAGCAGGA
Organism: Arthrobacter sp. MDT2-34-1; assembly: GCF_059091365.1. NCBI lineage: Bacteria > Bacillati > Actinomycetota > Actinomycetes > Micrococcales > Micrococcaceae > Arthrobacter > Arthrobacter sp. MDT2-34-1. The sequence goes on along the minus strand of NZ_JBNHGO010000001.1, from coordinate 1,606,084 downwards.
TCCGCTCGTGCGCCGTGCCCACGCCCCAGCGCCGCGCCGGGGTGTCGAGCGGTTCGTCGTCTTCGGCGAACGGCCAGTCCAGGGGACCGTGGAAGATGCTGCCGCCCGTCAGGTTCAGCTCCCGCTGGAGGTCCAGGGTGGTCTTGGTTTCGATGCACGGCTCTCCGCGTGGATCGCGCAGGATGCAGTCCTCGATCGGCTGGGCGAGCACGGAATTGAGCGAGGCCAGCACGGCGTCCTGCAGCCGCTGCCGCATCGCGTCGTTGTTCTCCTCGGTGATCAGCCGGTGCGGGGTCTGCAGCGTGAACACGGTGAGCGTGTGGGCTCCGGCTGCCTGCAGTTCCGGCGAGAGGATGGAGGGGTCGGTCAAGGAGTGGCAGTAGATCTCGGCGGGCAGCGGATCCGGCACCCGGCCCGCGGCCGCTTCGGCGGCGGCACCTTCCAGCTGCGAGTACAACTCGTTGATGTGGAAGGTGCCGCCGAACGCCGCCTCCGGCGCCACCGCGCCGTCCCGCAGCTTCGGCAGCCGGGACAGCAGCAGGTTCACCTTCGCTTGCGCGCCTTCCGGCGCCGCCTCCGGCCGGGTGGCCGGCCCGGCCCCGGCGGCGGCGAGCAGCCCGTTGAGCACGGCGGGGGAGACGTTGGCGAGCACGCGTTCCGCCGAGACGACGACGTCGCCCGCGCCGCCGTCGTCGTACGTCACCTCTCCCTCGGGGGAGACGGAGGTGACCCGCGCCCGGGTCCGCAGCTCCGCGCCGGCGCTGCGGGCCGCCTTTTCCAGCGCCGCGCTCACCGCACCCATGCCGCCTTCGGGCACATCCCAGTCACCGGTCCCGCCGCCGATCACGTGGTAGAGGAAGCATTTGTTCTGCTGCAGCGAGGCGTCGTGGGCGGCGGCAAAGGTGCTGATCAGGGCGTCGGTGAGCACCACCCCGCGGACCAGGTCCGAGCCGAAACTGTGCTCGAGAACCTCGCCGATCGGCCGGTCGATGAAGTCGTGCCAGGCCTCGTCGTCGCCGACCCTGCTGCGCACCTCGGACCGGCGGGGCAGCGGTTCGGTGACGGAGGGCCAGAGTGCCCGGGCCAGCCCGCTGGTGCGCTGATAGAACCCGGTGAAGGGCTCGAAGTCGGTGGCCGCGCCCACCGCGGCGAAGGAGGAGCGGGTGGCGTCCGGGTCCTGGTTGTCCACCAGCAGGCCCGCCGCGGTCCCGGGCAGGGGAGTGTAGGACGAGAAGCGCCGGCGCAGCAGCCGCAGGTCCAGCCGCAGGTCCTCGATGATGCGACGCGGCAGCAGGCTGACCAGGTAGGAATAGCGCGAGATGCGGGCCCCGGTGCCGGGAAAGACTTCCGCCGAAACCGCGGCGCCGCCGACCTGGTCTTCGCGTTCGAGCACGAGGACGCTCCGCCCGGCGCGGGCAAGGTAGGCGGCCGCCACCAAGCCGTTGTGGCCGCCGCCGGCGATGATCACGTCGTAGTGGGGCATATCAGTCCTTCCGTCCCGCCGGCGGGATCAGGCCGGCGGGATCAGGGTTTGCGGGCCAGGATCTCGCCGTTGGGAATCAGGAACCACGCATCCGGGGCAGCGGCCCACGTCAGCCATCCCCGGGCTATCCGTTCCAGTCCGGCCCGGTCGATCAGTCCCCGCTCCAGCGACTGTTCCGCGTAGCCGGAATGCAGGACCCGCTCCGACCAGACTTCGCCCTGCCAGCGGCGCTGCTCCTCGGTGGCGTACAGCCAGTTGGATGACGACGGAGTGATGTCGTGGAAACCGGCCGCCTGCGCCCAGGCGATGAGGTGCCGGCCGGCGTCCGGTTCGGCGCGGTTGCCGCGGGCCAGCTGCTGGTAGGTCTCCATCCAGTCGTCGAGTTCGGGCAGTTCCGGGTACCAGCTCATGCCGTGGAAGTCGGCGTCCCGGACGGCCACGATGCCGCCCGGCTTGACCACCCGCCGCATCTCGTAGAGCGCGGCCACCGGGTCGGTCAGGTGCTGGAGGACCTGGTGGGCGTGCACCACGTCGAAGGTGTCGTCATCAAACTCGAGGTCGTAGATGTTGCCCGCGACGAAGGTGGCGTTCTCGATTCCGCGCAGGGCGGCGAGTTCGGCCGCCTGGGTCAGGACATCGTCGGACCGGTCCAATCCGGTCACCTGTCCCGGGGCCACCCGCTCGGCCAGGTCAACGGTGATGCTGCCCGGGCCGCAGCCCACGTCCAGCAGCATCATGCCCGGCTTGAGCTCCGGCAGCAGGTAGGCCGCGCAGTCCTCGGCGGTCCGGATGGCATGGGCTTTGACCACGCTTTTGTGGTGTCCGTGGGAGTAGACCTCGTCCTTCATAGTGGGAGACTACTCCGCGCCCCCGCGGCCAGGCGGCTGCCGTGCCGGAATGTTGCGCTATTTGTCGGCCGACGCGACTTCGTTCGATGCGACTTCGGCCGACGCGACTTCGGCCGACGAGACTTCGGCGCAGGCGGTTTCGGTGGCGGCGATGATGTCCGCCAGGAACGCCGCGAGCCGCTGCCGGTCTTCCGCCGGATAGTCGGAGAGCACCCGGCCGATGTTGCGGGCCAGCGGCGCGAACATGGCGCCGCCGGTGGCGCGGGCCAGGTCCGTCAGCTCCAGGTGCACCTTGCGGCGGTCGGTGTCGCTGCGGGTCCGCTTCACGTGGCCGGAGCGGTCCAGCCGGTCCACCAGCGCGGTGGTCGCCGGCGAGCTGAGGTGCAGCTCGTTCCGCAGGCTGCCCGGCGTCACCGTGCGGCCCTCGGCGGCGGCCCGGACCATCGCGGCCAGGGCGTTGAGGTCGGTGCGGTGCAGGGCGTCCCGCTCGCTGACCGCTTCGATGTAGCGTTCGCTCTCCACGACGAACTGCTGCAGCAACAGCAGCAGCCGCTCTTCACTGTGCGCCACGTTCCTCCCTCCGGCAACCTCTCCAAGGATAGTTCACCCGAGACTTATCTCTACGCTGGAACTACTCTATAGTGGAGCTTGTTTTAGTCGGTCGACTTGCAAAGGTCCGGTTCCCATGGCCCGTTGGCTCAGAATGCTCCTGCCCGCCCTGGTGGCGGTTGCCTGGCTCGCCGCCGCGGGCCTGGGCGGACCGACCTTCGGCAAGCTCTCCGAGGTGTCGACCAACGACCAGGCCGGATTCCTTCCGGCCGCCGCCGAATCCACCGCCGCGGGCGAATGGCAGGAGCGGTTCCTGGATGCCGATGCGGTCCCGGCCATCGTGGTGGTCGAATTCGACGACCCGCTCCAGCCGCAGCAACTGGCCGAGTATGCCCCGCTGGCCGAACAGCTGTCGGAGGCCATCGGGACTGCGGGAGGCGGCGCCGCCGGGGTGGTCGGCCCGATTCCGTCCGAAGACTTCGAAGCGGTGCAGTTCATCGCCCCGGTGCCCGAGGACCTGGATACCGGCGAGGTGGTCGCCGGCCTGCGCGCCGTGCTGGCGGCCGAACTCCCGGTTTCCGCCACCGGCTATGTGACCGGACCGGCCGGGTTCATCGCCGACCTGGTGGAGGCCTTCGGCGGGATCGACGGGCTCCTGCTGGCCGTGGCGCTGGGCGCCGTGTTCGTCATCCTGCTGCTGGTCTACCGCGCGGTCCTGCTGCCGTTCCTGGTCCTGCTCACCTCCGTGTTCGCCCTCTGCGCGGCCATCCTCGTGGTGTACTGGTTCGCCCTGCAAGGCTGGATCCGGCTCAGCGGGCAGAGCCAGGGGATCTTGTTCATCCTGGTGATCGGCGCCGCCACCGACTACGCCCTGCTGCTCACGGCCCGCTACCGCGAGGCACTGGGCGGGCAGGAGTCGAAATGGGCGGCAATGAAAACCGCCTACCGGGGGTCCGTCGAGCCGATCGCAGCCTCCGGCGCCACGGTGATCCTGGCCCTGCTCTGCCTGCTGTTCTCGGACCTTAACTCCAACCGCAGCCTCGGGCCGATCGCCGCGGTCGGCATAGTGTTCGCCGTGCTGGCCGCGCTGACCTTCCTGCCCGCCGTGCTGCTGCTGGCCGGCCGCGCCGCCTTCTGGCCGATCGTGCCCCGTCCCGGCCACCACCTGCACCGCGCGCGGCCCGACCGCCCCGTGGCCGGGACCGAGGGCCTGCGCGGGCTCTGGCTGCAGGTGGCCCGGCTGGTTGCCCGCAGGCCGCGGGTGACTTGGCTGGCTTCGGTGCTGGTCCTGGTGGCCGGGGCGCTGGGCGTGCTGCAGCTGCAGGCGCACGGCGTGCCGCAGTCGGAGCTGGTGATGGTGCAGACGGATTCCGCCGACGGGCAGGAGGCCTTGGGCCGGCACTTCGACGCCGGTACCGGCAGCCCCGCCGTCGTCGTCGCCGATGCCGCGGCGCGGGACGAGGTGCTGGACGTGGTCCGCAACCAGGAGGGCGTGGCGTCCGCGGAGTTTTACACCCGCGGCGACGCGGTGGTTGAACTGGACGGCCGGGTGCTGATCAATGCCACGCTCCGGGACGTGCCGGACTCCGACGCCGCCGAGGGCACCGTCGCCGACCTGCGCGGGGCGCTGGACGGCGCCGATCCGGGCGCGCTGGTCGGCGGCGTCACCGCGGTGGCGCTGGATACCAACCTGACCGCGCAGGCCGACCTGCTGAAGATCACCCCGATGGTGCTGGGCGTCATCCTGCTCATCCTGATCCTGCTGCTGCGCTCGGTCCTGGCCCCGGTGCTGCTGGTGCTGTCCGTGGCGCTGTCCTATCTCACCGCCCTGGGGGTCTCGGCGTGGGTTTTCAACCAGGTCTTCGGCTTCCCGGGGGCGGATGCATCGGTGCCGCTGTTCGGCTTCGTGTTCCTGGTGGCGCTGGGCATCGACTACAACATCTTCCTGATGACCCGGGTGCGCGAGGAGTCCCTGCGGCTGGGCACCCGGCCCGGCATCCTGCGGGGGCTGGGCTCCACCGGCGGCGTCATCACCTCGGCCGGCGTGGTGCTGGCGGCGACCTTCGCCGCGCTCGCGGTGATCCCGATCCTGTTCCTGGTCCAGCTGGCGTTCATCGTGGCGTTCGGGGTCCTGCTGGACACGGTCCTGGTGCGGTCGCTGCTGATCCCGGCGCTTTCCTACGATCTCGGACCGAAGATCTGGTGGCCGGCCAAGTTGTCCCGGCGGGGCCTCCCGCGGGACCCGGCGGAGCAGAAGTTGAGTCTGGTGCGCTCAACTTGATTGACAAAGCCCGTCGTCCGAGTAAACTTGAGTGCAGAAGGCTCACATCGGCTGCCGCCCATTGCGGCGCCGCCCGGATACTCCGGGGGTCGGGCCGCCACAGTAATCCAGGCCGTTGCGGCGGCCGCAAAGGAAGGACACGCGTATGTCTCGTGCAGTAGGTATCGACCTCGGAACCACCAACTCCGTTGTTTCAGTTCTGGAGGGCGGCGAACCCACCGTCATCGCCAACGCCGAGGGCGGCCGCACCACGCCGTCCGTCGTCGCGTTCTCCAAGTCGGGCGAGGTGCTGGTCGGCGAGATCGCCAAGCGCCAGGCCGTCAACAACATCGAGCGCACCATTGCCTCGGTCAAGCGCCACATGGGCACCGACTGGAAGGTGGAGATCGACGGCAAGAACTACACCGCCCAGGAAATCTCTGCCCGCATCCTGCAGAAGCTCAAGCACGACGCCGAGTCCTACCTGGGCGAGAAGGTCACCGACGCGGTCATCACCGTGCCGGCGTACTTCAACGACGCCGAGCGCCAGTCCACCAAGGAAGCCGGCGAAATTGCCGGCCTGAACGTGCTGCGCATCGTCAACGAGCCCACCGCGGCGGCCCTGGCCTACGGCCTCGACAAGGGCAAGGAAGACGAACTGATCCTGGTCTTCGACCTCGGCGGCGGCACGTTCGACGTGTCCCTGCTGGAGGTCGGCAAGGACGAGGACGAATTCTCCACCATCCAGGTCCGCGCCACCTCCGGCGACAACCGTCTCGGCGGCGACGACTGGGACCAGCGGGTGGTCGACTTCCTGCTGCAGCAGGCCAAGTCCAAGGGCGCCGACCTGTCGAAGGACAAGATCGCCCTGCAGCGCCTGAAGGAAGCGGCGGAGCAGGCGAAGAAGGAACTGTCATCGGCCTCCTCCACCAACATCTCCCTGCAGTACCTCTCCGTCACCCCGGAGGGACCGGTGCACCTGGACGAGCACCTGAGCCGGGCCAAGTTCCAGGACCTGACCGCGGACCTGCTCGAGCGCACCAAGAAGCCGTTCCACGACGTGATCACGGAAGCCGGCATCAAGGTCTCCGACATCGACCACATCGTGCTGGTCGGCGGCTCCACCCGCATGCCCGCCGTCGTCGAACTGGTCAAGGAAATGGCCGGCGGCAAGGAGCCGAACAAGGGCGTGAACCCCGACGAGGTCGTGGCCGTTGGCGCCGCCCTGCAGGCCGGCGTCCTGAAGGGCGAGCGCAAGGACGTCCTGCTGATCGACGTCACCCCGCTGTCGCTGGGCATTGAGACCAAGGGCGGCGTGATGACCAAGCTGATCGAGCGCAACACCGCGATCCCGACCAAGCGGTCCGAGACGTTCACCACCGCGGATGACAACCAGCCCTCCGTGGCCATCCAGGTCTTCCAGGGCGAGCGCGAATTCACCCGCGACAACAAGCCGCTGGGCACCTTCGAGCTGACCGGCATCGCGCCGGCGCCGCGGGGCGTGCCACAGGTCGAGGTCACCTTCGACATCGACGCCAACGGCATTGTGCACGTGTCCGCCAAGGACAAGGGCACCGGCGCCGAGCAGTCGATGACCATCACCGGCGGCACCGCGCTGTCCAAGGATGACATCGACCGCATGGTGCGGGAGGCCGAAGAGCACGCCGCCGAGGACAAGAAGCGCCGCGAGGCCGCCGACGTCCGCAACTCGGCCGAGCAGTTGGCCTACTCGGTGGACAAGCTGCTCGCCGACAACGATGACAAGCTGCCCGAAGAGGTCAAGACCGAGGTCAAGGCCGACGTCGACGCCCTGAAGTCCGCACTGGAAAAGCAGGACAACGACGACGAGGTCAAGGCCGCGTTCGAGAAGCTGCAGGCATCCCAGACCAAGCTGGGCGAGGCCATCTACTCGCAGGCGCAGGCCTCCGGCGCGGCCGGTGACGGTGCGGCTGCCGGCGACGGTGCCTCCGATGCCGGCTCCGGTGCGGCCGACGAGGACATCGTGGACGCCGAAGTGGTCGACGAAGACGAGAAGAAGTAACCATGGCCGAAAAAGGTAACGAAGAAGAACACCAGAGCGAGCCGGTGAACTTCCGCGACAACCGCAAGATCGATCCGGAAACCGGACAGGTCCGCGGTGCCGCGGGAGCAGCCGGGAACGCCGGGCAGGCCGCGGAAGCAACCGCCGCGGCCGGCCAGGGCGCCGACGCCGACGCGCTGGCCCAGGCGGAGCAGATCCTGAACGGGGCCGAGGTCCCGGCCGGGGAATCTGTTGCCCAGGGGAGCACGTCGCAGGAGGCCGAGGAGTTGAAGAACGACCTGCTCCGGCTGCAGGCGGAGTACGTGAACTACCGCAAGCGGGTGGAACGCGACCGCGCCGTGGCCGGCGAGATGGCCGTCATCGGCGTGCTGAACTCGCTGCTGCCCGTTTTGGACGACATCGATGCTGCGCGCCAGCACGGCGATCTCGCGGACGGACCGTTCGCGGCCATTGCCACCAAGCTGGACGGTGTGCTCAAGACCTACGGCCTGGCCCGCATCGAGGAGACCGGCGTCGAATTCGACCCGAATATCCACGAGGCCTTGATGCAGCAGCCCGACGCCGAGGTGGAGCTGGACACCGTCAGCCAGGTCCTGCGCCTGGGCTACCGGGCCGGCGACCGGGTACTGCGCGCCGCCCAGGTAGTGGTAGCCGTACCGGCAGAATGACACCGGCAGCGGGCGCCACGGCGCCCAGCCCCTGATGACGGGTTGGCCTTCGGACGCTCGGAGGCCAACCCGTCACCGTCCGGGGGCGCCGGTGCCCATAGACTTTGTGACAACTGAAAGGAGGCGCCTGCATGGCTAGCCAGGACTGGGTCGAGAAGGACTTCTACAAGATCCTCGGTGTCTCCAAGGACGCATCCGACGCGGACATCAAGAAGGCGTACCGCAAGCTCGCGCGGACCCACCATCCGGATACCAACCGGGGGGACGAAGGTTCGGAAAAGAAGTTCAAGGACATCTCCGAGGCCTACTCGGTCCTCTCGGACCCGGGGGAGCGCGAGCAGTACGACGCGATCCGCGCCATGGGCAGCGGCGCGCGCTTCAGCGCCGGCGGTCCCGGCAGCGCCGGCGGGCCGGGCGCGGGCGGCTTCGAGGACATCTTCGGCAACCTGTTCGGCCAAGGCACCCGCACCCGCCCCGGCTCCGCGGGCACCGTGCCGCCGGAGTTCGCTGATCTGTTCGGCGGTTTCGGCGGTTTCCCGCAGCAGCAGCCCCCGCGCAGGGGCGCCGACCGCACCGCAACCACCAGCATTTCCTTCGCCGGTTCCATCAACGGCACCACCATCGGGCTGCGCGAACCCAGCGGCGAAGTGATCGACGTGCGGATCCCGGCCGGGATTAAAGACGGCCAGAAGGTCCGCGTCCGCGGCAAGGGCCAGGCCGGCCCCGCCGGCGCGGGCGACCTGATGGTGACCGTCAACGTCAAGCCCCACCCGTTCTTCCAGCGCGACGGCGACAACATCCGGATCCACGTCCCGGTCACGTTCCCGGAGGCCGCGCTGGGCGCGCAGATCGACGTGCCGACCCTGACGGGTGAATTCGTCAAGGTCAAGGTGCCGGCAGGAACACCCTCCGGCCGAACGCTCCGCGTGAAGGGACGCGGGGTGAAGACCTCGAAGAACACCGGCGACCTGCTCGTGACCATCGACGTGGTGGTCCCGCAGAACCTTGGGAAAGAGGCCGAAGACGCGGTTAACGCCTTCGCGGCGGCGACTGCCGGGTCCGACCCGCGCGGGAATCTTGCCGCCAAGGCCAGGCTGTAGCGGGACGTTACGACAGGTCGGGACAGTCCGGACGGGAAACGCGCGAAGCGCAGGAGGGAGAGCACCATGAGCATCGATATGAACGCGCCGATCTTCGTGATTTCGGTGGCGGCCGAACTGGCGGACATGCACCCGCAGACGCTGCGCCAGTACGACCGTCTCGGCCTGGTCTCTCCGTCGCGCCAGCGGGGCAGGCAGCGCCGCTATTCGCAGAAGGACGTGAACACCCTGCGTGAGGTCCAGCGGCTGTCCCAGGAGGGCGTCTCGCTGGAAGGGATCAAGCGCATCCTCCAGCTGGAAAACGAGGTCGCCGCGCTCAAGGCCCAGGTCCGGGACCTCTCCGAGGAACTGATGGCACGGCAGCGCCGGGGCACCGACTCCAGCCGGGTGTTCGCCGCCGGCCTCGCCGGCGACGTGGTGACGCTGGCCCGCGGCCAGCGGCCGCGTCCGCGCAGCCAGGCGCTGATGGTCTGGCGGCCGCAGCGCTGACCCGTCCGGCCGGCGCCTGTGACCGGACGCCCGCAGCTGCCGGCCCCGGGCAGGCGGCTGCGGGCAGGATGGCGGCGTGGAGCTACTTGATCATTTCGCCGTCGGGGGCGACCACAAACCAGACGTCGTTCACGCCCTGTCCGGTCGTGTCTCCCGGGGCCTTGTCCTGCGCCCAGTAGTAGATGGGCATGCCGTTCAGCGTCACCTGCTGTTGCCCGTCCGGGGTGTCGATGAGGCCCACCTCCGCGGTGACCCCGTCGAGTTCCGGCTCTTCCTCGGCCAGCACGGGCGGCCACGCGGCCAGGCAGTCGCCCGTGCAGGCGCTCTCGCCTGAGTCCGGAACGTCCTTGGTGAAGTAGTAAACGGTCATGCCTTCGCCGTCCACCACGATTTCGCCCAGGTCGGATTCGGCCGTCGTGAGGGTAGAGGCGGCGCCGGATGCCTGCGCGCCGCCGGTCTCCCCGCCGTCTGTCTTCGGCGCCGCCGGCGTGGTCATTCCGGGGGCGCCCGTCGTCGGCGCCTCGCCTGCCGGCGGCGCCTCCGGGCCGGCAGGCGTTTCCGTACCCGAGCCTCCTCCGCACCCGGCGAGGCCCATCATGGCGGCGGCCAGCAGGGCTGCCGCGGCTGTCTGCGTGATTTTCATGGGGTTCCTTTTGCGGTCTCCCGGGCGGTGCCCGGAACGTCGTGCCGCGGGGCGCGCGGCCCGCTATTGGCAAAGACGCCGGCCGCACCCACAATGGTTCAACGTCGGGCGGAGTGGATCCCGCGGGCTGGATGAACCGGAACGCCGCCGCCGTCGTCGTACCCGGTAGGACGCCGCGTGGGACGCTGCGCGGGGACGTCCGCCGCCGGCGGGGCGGCCGGGGCTGCCGGGAGGAAGGAGGCGGCCGTGGCATTGGACGACGAGGCCGTGGCCCGCCTCTACCGCGACCACGCCACGGCGCTGCGCCGGTTCGTGCGCGCGGCGACCTCCGACGCGGACCAGGTGGAGGACGTGGTGCAGGAGACGATCCTGCGGGTGTGGAAGCGCGGCCCGGAAACCGACAACATGCGCGGCTACCTCTACCAAACCGCCCGTCACGTCATTATCGACGGCTACCGGCGCCGCACCCGGCGGCCGGGCGAGACCGGCCTGGGCGAGGACGAGCCGGCCAGCGAAGAAGACCAGCTGGAGCGGCTCCTGCTCCGCGTGGTCATGGAGGAAGCGCTGGCACGCATCAGCCCCGAGCACCGCAACATCATCCTCGCCCTGCACTACCAGCGGCTCACGTCGTCCGAAGCAGCCCGGTCGCTGGGCATTCCGCTGGGCACTGTGAAGTCGCGGGCGTTCTACGCGGCCAAGGCCCTGCGGGCCGTACTGGACGAGATGGGGGTGGGGCAGCAGTGAATGCCAACGAGGAACAGCACCAACTGCTCGGCCTCTATGTGCTGGGCGGACTGGACCGCCGGGAACGGGCGGGCTTCGAAGAACACCTGGCATCCTGCCCCGCGTGCCGCCGGGAGGCCGCGGAGCTGGAAACGCTGCCCGATCTGCTGGACGCGCTGCCACGCGACGCCGCCTTGGAGCTGGCGGCACCGCCGCAACACGAAGTCGAGGAACGCACCCGGGAACTGGTGGACGAACTGGCCCGCCGGCGGCGGAAGGAGCGACGGCGGTGGGCCGGGTTGGTGGCGGCGGTGGCGGGCGTGTGCCTGGTCGCCGGGGCGGCCATCGGGCCGTTGCTGACCCAGCAGCAGCAGCCGCCGGCGACGGAGAGTTATGTGATGACCGCCGACGGCGGCCTGCAGCTGGAGCTGGCGCTGGTGCACAAGGCGTGGGGCACCGAGATGCAGGTAGCGGGAGAGCAGCTGCCGCGGGACGGACTACTCACCCTCTGGGTGACAGGAGACACCGGCTACACCTACCAGGTGGCCTCCTGGCAGGCGACGCCGGCGGGCCGCGCCACGCTCACCGCAGCCTGCGCCATGGCCACCGACGAGATTGTCCAGGTGGAGCTGCGCAACGGGGCGGACACAACGCTGGCGGCCGTGGTTACGGACTGAGCCTGCGGGGTCCAGTGCGGTTTAGCTCAGGCGGGGATCAGTTCCGGCGGTAGGCCAGGTCGAAGATCATCCGCCCGGCGTCGTGGGCCTTCTGCTCGAAGCTGGTCATGGTCCGGCCGTCGAAGCGGGGCGCCCAGCCGCCGTGCTCATCCATGCCTTCACCGGTGCTGGCATTTCCGGTACTGACCGGGATCTTGCCTTCGCGCACCGGGGCGCCGCCCACCACGCCTTCCACGCCGCTTTCCCAGACCTGGGTCAGCGGGCTGTCCTTGCCGGTGCGCTCGCCGGCATGCAGGTTGCGGAAGTCCGGCGAGGCGTCGGCCACCCGGCGCATCTGGATCGCGTAGTCGGACCAGTCGGTGGCCAGGCGCCAGATTCCGTCCGGCTGCAGGACGCGGGCGGCGAGGTCTGCGAAGCTCTCCTGCACCAGCCGCCGCTTGTGGTGGCGGGTCTTGTGCCACGGGTCGGGAAAGAACACCCAGAGCTCGGCGACCGAGGACTCGGGCAACATGGTCGCGAGGGCGTCAGGCGCGTTGACCTGCGCCACCCGCACGTTGGACAGGCCGTGCTGGCCGATCCGCAGGAGGGTCTGCGCCAGCCCTGGCCGGTAGACCTCCAGAGCCAGGAAGTTCCACTCCGGATGCTGCTCCGCCGCATGGCAGACGGCCTCCCCGAGGCCGGATCCGATCTCCACCACCAGGGGCGCCTCGCGTCCGAAGGCTGCCGCCGCGTCGAAGACATAGTCCGGGTCCACGGTGGTGTCGCCGCCGTGGCGCGGGAGGTCCACGGCGAACCTGGGGCCGTATTCGTCCCAGGCCTGCTGGCGGCGGCCCTGCAGCCGGGATCCGCGGCGCACAAAGCTGACCGGACGGGCGAGGTGGGTGGGCTGCGCGAGGGGCGCACCGTCGTCGTTCGCGGGAAAATCAGGGGTGGGGGAGTCGCTGGTCATCCCCACCAGAGTATCGCCCGTGCGCGGGCGGCCCGGACGTGCTGCTAGACTGGTGCTACTCGGAGGCGCAGTTTGACGCGTTTCCCTGCGTCGATGAACGCTTTCAATTGCGCCGCCGCTTTCCGTCTAACGACGTGACCGGACAGGTCCGGGCGGTTGGCACTGTCTGATTTTTCTTCGGCGACCCTGGGCTAACCTGCCGCGGGGACACTGACCGGAAGACATTCTCACTTTCTTATGACTACTTTTGTTGCCCTTGGCGTGCCCAAGGCCCTTGCTTCGAAGCTCGCTGCCGATGGCATCGACGCCCCGTTCCCCATCCAGACCGAGACGCTGCCCGATACGCTGGCCGGCCGGGACGTGCTGGGCCGCGGCCGCACCGGCTCCGGCAAGACGCTCGCGTTCGCGCTGCCGCTGGTCGCAAGGCTGGCCGAGCGCGAGGCCGCCCATTTCCGCAAACCCGGACGCCCGCTGGGCCTGGTCTTGGCGCCGACCCGTGAGCTGGCCACCCAGCTCAATGCCACCATTGAGCCGCTGGCGTCGGAGCTGGGCCTGAACACCACGGTGATCTACGGCGGCGTCTCGCAGCAACGCCAGGAAAAGGCGCTGCGCGCCGGCGTCGACATCGTGATTGCCTGCCCGGGCCGGCTCGAAGACCTGATGAAGCAGAAGATCATCACGCTGGAATCGGTGGAAATCACCGTCCTGGACGAGGCCGACCACATGGCCGACCTGGGCTTCCTGCCCGTGGTGAAGAAGCTGCTGGACACCACCCCGGCCGGCGGGCAGCGCATGCTGTTCTCCGCGACCCTGGACAACGGCGTTGACAAGCTGGTGCAGCGTTACCTGTCCAGCCCGCTGACCCACTCCGTGGACGACCCGCAGGCCGCGGTCACCACCATGGAACACCATGTGCTCGTAACCCGCGATGCCTCCGAAAAGAAGCAGGTGCTCAACCGGCTGGCCGCCGGAGCCGGGCGCCGCGTGCTGTTCACCCGCACCAAGCACCACGCCCGGAAGCTGGCCAAGGCCCTCACCGCCGCCGGCATCCCGGCGGTGGACCTGCACGGCAACCTGTCGCAGAACGCCCGCGACCGCAACCTCGCCGAGTTCTCCTCCGGCCATGTGCGCGTGCTGGTCGCCACGGACGTGGCCGCCCGCGGCGTGCACGTGGACGAGGTGGAACTGGTGATCCACGTGGATCCGCCCACCGAACACAAGGCGTACCTGCACCGTTCCGGCCGTACCGCCCGCGCCGGTTCCGACGGCACCGTCGTGACCCTGGCGCTGCCGGAACAACGGCTGGAAGTCGGCAAGCTGATGAAGGCGGCCGGCGTGGACGTAGCCTTCGAAAGCGTCACCGCGTCCTCGGACCTGCTGGTGAAACTGGTGGGCGAGGTGGCCGCACCGGTCGATCCGCAGTTGCGGGCCCAGCAGCAGGCAGCGAACCAGCCGCAGCACGGCGGCGGCACTTCCACCGGCGCCAACGCCCAGCGCAAGCGGGCCATGCGGTCCGGCGGCCGCGGCGGACGGACCCGCTCCGGTGAAGCCCGCCAGGCCTCCGGCGCCGCACGCGCCGGCGGTCCGGAGAGCGGCCAGCGCCAGCCGGCCCGCGGCGAAAACCGAGGCCAGGCCGGCCGGGACGTTGCGGCCCGCAGCCACGGCAGCCATCGCAGCGCCGCCGGGGCGGATACCGCCGGGCGCCGCGGCCAGTCGGGCACCGCGGCAGGCGGCCGCAGTGCGGGGCCGGCGCGTTCCGGCGGCCCGGCCCGGTCGGGCGGCGCGCCGCGCACCGCCGGCGGTCCGCAGCGCTCTACGGCCGGCGGCACCCGCCCGGTCTTCCGGTCGGAGACTCCGGCTTCCGAGCGTCCGGCACGCCGCGGCCCGCGCCGCGCCACGGCGCCGGCTTCGCAGGAAAAGCGCCGGACCAGCTAGGCCGGGCGTAGAGCCGAAGGCCGCAGGGCGGCCCCTCCGTACGGAAGGGGCCGCCCTGCGGCCTTTAATTTTCGACAGGGAAGTCTTGTCGTGCCGGGGGCCGCACTGCGATGCTCCCCCGACGACCCGCGCCCCAACTGCACATCGGGGGCCACTCAGGGACGTCCCGTATGGCGGCCGGGCGCCTCCGTGGCCAGAATGGTGGGATGAAGGCACTCCTGAACGTTATCTGGCTCCTGTTCGGCGGCATCTGGCTGGCGCTGGGCTACTTCCTGGCCGGCATCGTCTGCTGCCTGCTGATCGTGACGATCCCGTTCGGCATTGCGTCGTTCCGCATCGCGGGCTACGCGCTGTGGCCGTTCGGCCGCATGGTGGTGGACCGCGGCGGGCGCACCTACTTTATGTCCACGCTGGGAAACATCATCTGGCTGCTGGTCGCCGGCATCTGGATCGCGATCGGGCATGTGCTGACGGCGGTGGCGCAGGCGATCACCATCATCGGCATCCCGCTGGCGATCGCCAACCTCAAGATGATTCCGGTGTCCCTGACGCCGCTGGGCAAACAGATCGTGCCCACCGACAGGGCGTTCCCGGGCTACATTCCCGGCTATCAGCCGGGACCCGTTACCTGGCGCTGACCCGTCGGTGCGGCCGGCCGGCCATGCCGGCGGCTACTCGATCTGCAGCCGGCGGCTGTCGCTGAGCCCCGGCGTGCGGCGGGCCGATGCCGGCACCACAAAACGCCGTCCGGTGACCACCGTGGGAACGATGCGGACGAAATTGTTCTTTTCGCCCGACTGCCAGGGGAACAGCGGCAGCATTGCCGATTCTAGGACGTCCTCAATGCTGCTCATCCGCTGGGCGCTGCCGCGCGCGACGGCGCTCCAGGCGACGCCGGTGGCCGGATCGAAGCCGTCCACCTCCAGAACCACTTCGCCGGCGAGGGCGGCGTCGAGCTTGGTTCCCGGGGCGGAGCGGAACACGATGCTGCCGTGATCCACGACGTAATTGACCGGAAAGATCTCCGGGTGGGAATCGACGACGACTCCGAGCCGGCCGAAGTCAGCGCTGCGGAACAATTTCCAGCAATCGGCCACAGGCAGCTGTGTCGTCGATGAAGGCATCTCGTTCGCGGTGGTCATGGCATCAGTCTATTGACCGCCGACAGGCTGGGATAGGGCGCGGATTCCGCCGGTCGGGTGCCGCTGCGGCTCGCCGGGGCGGCCCCGGAATTCAGGCGCCCAGGTGGTGCACTGCGTCCCATTATGTGTTGGAATTACCACACGAGCCGCATGCGGCTGAAGGAGACGGCCGGGCGCATCCATCTGGCTTTGGGGAAGGCAGTGCCTGTGCCAGAGGAGGAGCGCTGCCATGTCCGAACTATCTCCTGATCTGTCCGGGGAGTGGCGGTTCGACCCGGCCCATACCCGGATCGGATTTTCCACCCGCCATGCCATGGTGACCAAAGTCCGGGGCGCGTTCAACGACGTGGAAGGCATCATCCAGGCCGACGTGGACAACCCGGCCAACTCGTCCGTCAAGGTCACGATCAAGGTCGCCAGCATTGATACCCGCAGCCCGCAACGCGACGAGCATCTGCGCACGAACGACTTCTTCGATGCGCCGAACTATCCGGAGATTACGTTCGTCAGCACCCGCATCGATCAGGTGGAAAGCGCAAACTTCATTGTGAACGGCGACCTGACCATCCGCGGCATCACCAAGCAGGTTGCGGTTCCGATCGACTTCATCGGCGTGGAGCGGGACCCGGGCGGGCAGCTCCGGGCGGGCTTTGAGGGCTCCCGGCGCATTGACCGGCAGGAGTTCGGGGTCAAATGGAACACGGCCCTGGACTCGGGCGGCATGCTCGTGTCGGACCGCGTGATGCTGGAGTTCGAGGTCTCTGCGGTCAAGGTCGAGGACGCCGCCGCGCAGTAGGGAACCGGCGCAATGAGGGACCAACTCCGGAGGCCCGGCCGCCCTCAAACCCCGGCGCCCTCAGGGCCCGGCCGCCTCAGTCCCCGGCGGGATAGACCGACACCAGTGCCGCGAACCCGCGGCCGCCGACCTCGGCCGCGACCGAGCCGACCACGGTGTCGTAGGGATGCAGCGGCTGGGCGGTGCCGCCAGCCGTCGCCTGGGCCTGGCCCTGCAGCAGCACCAGGTACTGTCCGGCCGACAGCCGCAGCGGCTGTTTCTTCGAGAGCTCGACGATCAGCAGGCCGGCGCCCCAGGCCCCGCGGCGGGTCATGACGTTCAGCGCGCGGCACGGCCCGGTGGGCAGGCTGCAGTCCGCGCTTCTCCCGCCGTCGAACCGGAACGGGCGGTAGCGTTCCATCCGGTGCTGGCTGCCGTCCACGGTCAGGAAGGCGACGTCGCCGTCCACAACGGTGAATATTCGGTCCACGCCCGGATATTCGGAGAAGCTGCCGTCCGAGCTGATGTCCGCCAGGCTTAACCGCCAACCGGGGAGCCCGTCCGTGCCGACGTCACCGGCCGCCAATTCCCTGGTGACGCCGCCGCCGTTCCGCCACCGCTGTTCCTTGAGCGCGGCTGCGCGAATGATCTCCACTGGGACTCCTTGACCGGATGTTATAGCTGCCGGTCCCAGTTCAGCACATAAGCGTCCTGGTAGCCGTCCGGGCCGCTGACCGCCGCGGCCTCGTTCCGTACGAACCCCAGCGACGTGACGATGCGCCGGGACGCGGTGTTGGCCGGATGGACCAGCGCCAGGATCGGCGGCAGTTCCAAGAACTCGTTGACATGGGCGACGACGGCGGCCACCGCCTCGCGCCCGTAACCGCGGTGCCACACGGCGGGGTCGAAACGGTAGTAGAGATTCAGCACCGGGCGGCCGGACAGCGCCACGTGCTTGACGCCGGCAAACCCGATGGCGTCTTCGCGGCCGGGCAGGCGGACGGCGAAGTAGCCCACGCCGTGGTCCTCCCACTGCCTTTCCCAGCGCTGGAACAGGCCCTCGGCTTCCTCGTTCCAGATGAGCGCGTCGGAAGGATTGAACCGCGTGGTGCGCCGGTCGGAGAGGATCCGGAACATGGCACTGATGTCCTCCGGCGTCGGCTGGTTCAGCAGCAGCCGGGCAGTTTCCAACATGGTTTCCGTCAGGGCCACCTCCGTCCGCCTCCTGCACGTCCCCGCTACAGCCTATTCGCCGGATGCCCTTCCGGGCAGGGGCGCCGGGGCGACAAGATGGAGGCGGGCAAGGAGGCTTCGGTGGCGGGGGAGCAGAGCTCCGGGGGCGGTGATCCTGCGCTCCGCAGCCTGTGGATAACTTTACATTCAAAGTTGAGTGGACTACACTCAACTTAGTTTCAGGGCCGGCACTAACGGGGCTGGCCAGATCCATTCCGGAGCGAACGGAGAGATGCGTTGGACGCTAAATTCACCACCAAAAGCCAGGAAGCGCTGTCGGCCGCGGCGATGAACGCCTCGACGGCGGGCAATCCGCAGATCGAGCCCGCCCACCTGCTCAAGGCCCTGATGGACCAGCGCGACGGCGTGGCCGTAGCCGTGCTGAAGTCCGCCGGGGCCGATCCGGACTCGGTGAGTGTTCAGGCGAGCACCGCGATCAAGGCCCTGCCGTCGTCGTCGGGATCCTCCGTGGCGCAGGCGCAGTACTCCCGGGGCCTGCTCCAAGCCGTCCAGATCGCCCGGCAGGAGTCGGAAAAGTGGGGGGACACCTACGTGTCCACGGAATTTCTGCTGCTGGGCCTCGCGGCGGACAACGCCGCCGTCGGGAAGATCCTGCGTGACGCCGGTGCCTCCCATGAAGCACTCTTCGCCGCCCTGCCCGGCCTGCGCGGAGACCGGAAGGTCACCACCTCCGATCCGGAGAACACGTTTCAGGCGCTGGAGAAGTTCGGCACCGACCTGACCGCCATCGCCCGCGCCGGGAAGCTGGACCCGGTGATCGGCCGGGATGCGGAAATCCGCCGCGTGGTCCAGGTGCTCTCGCGCCGCACCAAGAACAATCCCGTGCTGATCGGCGAACCCGGGGTCGGCAAGACCGCCGTGGTGGAGGGCCTGGCCCAGCGGATGGTGGCCGGCGACGTGCCTGAATCGCTGCGCGGCAAGACGCTGATGTCGCTGGACCTCGCGGCGATGGTGGCCGGCGCCAAGTACCGGGGCGAGTTCGAGGAACGGCTGAAGGCCGTGCTGGAAGAGATCAAGAGCTCGGACGGGCAGATCGTCACCTTCATCGACGAGTTGCATACCGTCGTCGGCGCGGGGGCCTCCGAAGGCTCGATGGACGCCGGCAACATGCTCAAGCCGATGCTGGCCCGCGGCGAGCTGCGGCTGATCGGCGCCACCACGCTGGACGAGTACCGCGAGAACATCGAGAAGGATCCGGCGCTGGAGCGGCGCTTCCAGCAGGTCTACGTGGGGGAGCCGAGCGTCGAGGACACCATCGGCATCCTGCGCGGACTCAAGGAGCGTTACGAGGCGCACCACAAGGTATCGATCGGGGACTCCGCGCTGGTGGCCGCCGCGACGCTGTCCAACCGCTACATCTCGGGCCGGCAGCTGCCGGACAAGGCCATCGACCTGGTGGACGAGGCCGCCTCCCGGCTGCGGATGGAGATCGATTCGGCGCCCGAGGAGATCGACCAGCTGCGCCGCGCCGTCGACCGGCTCACCATGGAAGAACTGGCGCTGGCCAACGAGACCGACGCGGCCTCGCGGGAACGGCTGGAAGCGCTGCGTGCCGACATGGCAGACAAGAAGGAGCAGCTGGCGGCCCTGAACACCCGGTGGGAGGCGGAGAAGGCCGGGCTGAACCGCGTGGGTGACCTGAAGGCCAAGCTGGACGAGCTGCGCTCGCAGGCCGACAAGTCCCAGCGCGAGGGCGACCTGGCCGAGGCATCCCGGATCCTGTACGGGGAAATCCCGACGCTGGAAAAGGAGCTGGCCCAGGCGCAGGCCGCCGAGGAACAGGGCGGCGCGGGGCGGGATCAGATGGTCTCCGAGGAGGTGACCGCCGACGACATCGCCGAGGTCATCTCCGCGTGGACCGGCATCCCGGCCGGCCGCATGCTGCAGGGCGAAAGCCAGAAGCTGCTGCAGATGGAGGAGCACATCGGCTCACGGCTGATCGGCCAGTCCAAGGCGGTTGCCTCGGTCGCGGACGCGGTACGGCGCGCCCGGGCGGGCATCAGCGACCCGGACCGGCCCACCGGCTCGTTCCTCTTCCTGGGTCCCACCGGCGTCGGCAAGACCGAGCTGGCCAAGGCGCTGGCGGACTTCCTGTTCGACGATGAACGGGCCATGGTCCGGATCGACATGAGCGAGTACTCGGAAAAGCACTCCGTGTCGCGCCTGGTCGGCGCCCCTCCGGGCTACGTGGGCTACGAAGAAGGCGGCCAGCTGACCGAGGCAGTCCGCCGCCGTCCCTACTCCGTGGTGCTGCTGGACGAGGTGGAGAAGGCCCATCCCGAGGCCTTCGACATCCTCCTGCAGGTGCTCGACGACGGACGCCTCACCGACGGGCAGGGCCGCACCGTGGACTTCCGCAACGTGATCCTGGTGCTGACCTCCAACCTCGGCTCGCAGTTCCTCGTGGACCAGACCATGGACGCAGACACGAAGCGCGAAGCGGTCCTGAACGTGGTGAACGCCAGCTTCAAGCCGGAGTTCCTCAACCGGCTGGATGACGTGATCATCTTCGACCCGCTGAGCATCGAAGAACTCTCCCGGATCGTGGATCTGCAGGTGGCGGCGCTGGCTGCGCGGCTGGCCGAACGCCGGCTGACCCTCGAGGTCACGGACGCCGCCCGCGAGTGGCTGGCCCTGACCGGCTTCGATCCCGCCTACGGCGCCCGGCCGCTGCGCCGGCTGGTCCAGCGCGAGATCGGCGACAAGCTGGCCCGCGGCCTGCTCGCGGGCGCGATCAGCGACGGCGACACCGTGCTGGTGGATGTGCCGGAGATCGACGTCGACGGCGGGGCCGGCGGGCTGATCGTGCAGTCGAAGGTGGGGGCGGTCCGGGGCGGCTGACCTGAGCGGCCCGGCCGGGTCGCGGAAGAAGTCCGGCGGCCCCGCCACGGCGGGACCGCCGGACTGTTCCGTGCCGGGTTACAGGTCGACCAGCGACCCGGTGATTTCCTGGCCCTCCTCGGCGATCTTGAAGCAATCGATCCGGCGGTCGCCCTGCGCCCACGTCTCCTTTGACGGCATGCCGTAGGAGTCCTTGAGGTCCGGCTGGTCGGCCGCGGAGTCGTTGAGGGCAACGGCCGTGCAGACCTCCTGGGCCTTGATGTTCAGTTCGTCGGCGCCCGGGAATTCTTCGTCGTCCCCGTAGGAGAAGGTGCCCACCAGTTGCGCCTCGTGCGGCGTGTCACAGGTGACGACGGTTGCTTCACGCATGACGGCCTCGAAGTCGGTGAAGCACTGGCCCTGCTGGAAATCGAACGGCGAGACGTTCTCCGCGACGACGCCGTCCCCGTTGGGCGTCTCTGCGGCGGTCTGCGACGACGCCGGACTGGCCGCCCCGCCGGCAGGGGAGCCGCCGGTCAGGCTGGACACGATCATGGCGATAATCACGATCGCCACAATGACGACCGCGCCGATGATGACCAGCGGCTTCCAGTCCATTTTCCGGGCCGGGCCCGCGGCGGGACCGCCGGACGCTTCGTCAGCGGCGCCGCCGCGGCGCAGGGCGTCGGCGGCGGTGGAGTACCACTTCTTTTCCGGCGCGGAGCCGTCGGTGCCGGGCGGCGCGGGCTCCCAGGCCGACGGCGGGACGGCCGCAGCCGGCGATGCCGGCGCCCCGGTCGCGGCACCGGCCCCGGGGGCGGGGTTGCGGGCCGCGTCGGGCTTCGAGGTTTCCGGTGTACCCGTGACGGCGGTGGCCCCGCGGGCGGGGTGAGGCGAGTCGGGCTTCGAGGCTTCCTCCGCTGTCCGGTCGCCTGCCGGAGCGTCGCCCGCCGGGCCCTGGTCGCCGGCGGGCGCCCCCGCGGGTGCGGTGCCGCGGGCCTTGACGGCGCGGTCCTCCCGGGTGCCGCCCACCAGTTGGCCGGCGGCATCGGCTTCCTTCTCCACCTCTTCGGCTTCGGCGGCAGCTTTGGCCAGGTCGGCCTCGGCCGCGGCATCCTCGCTGATGCTCGCTTGCCCCAGGGTTGGCTCGGCCAGCTCCACCTCGTCCGCGCTGACGTGCAGGCTGGGGTCGGGTACCTCGAGGCTCTCGGGGCGCTCCAGCGGAGGCCTCCCGTCGTCGTCAGGCCGCTTGTCCTGTTCGCTCATGGGGAAACTTGCCTTCCGTGCGTGTTGTCTTCCGGGAGAACGGGAGAACCGGTCCACGATGACTTTAGCCAACATTCCCGCGTTGCTGCACGATTTAGTCCTTTCGGGGGCCGGGAGGCCCCCTCGCGGCCACTGTACGCCTGCCACGAGCGGTCGTGAAAACCATGTACCCTATAGGTACGACAGAATTGATCAATTATTCCGGGACCTCGTGCGCCAGTCGTGCGACCACTTCCGGATCGACGTACAAAGGGGGTCACGCCATGGGGCGCGGCCGTCAGAAGGCAAAAGCAACCAGGCAGGCCCGGGACATGAAGTATTTCAGCCCGGCCACTGACCTGACTGCACTCCAGCGCGAACTCGGCGCTGCGAAACGCCATAACTCCGACACGTTTTCCGAGGAGCCATATGAGCCGGACTACTCGGACTACGTGGACAAGTACGCAGATCAGTACGACGACGACGAAGACCACGGCAGCCGCAACGTAGGCTAGCCGGCTTCGGCCGTTTCTTCCCGGACGGGACCACGCACCAGCCTCACCTTCCTGCACCCTCTCGGGGTCTGCCAGCGGGGGCGCATGGCGTGCGCGGAAGTGCCTGCCCGGACTCCCGAACTCAGGCGCCGGACTGCTGCGGCTCCGGGGCGTCCGCCAGGGGCCACACCTCGATCACCCGGCGATGCCTCGGGTCTCCGTCAGGACGCATGTCCACCAGGGCCGCCTGGCCCACATGGACGGTGTCGCCGGCGTGGAGGCGGCCTTCCGCCTGGTGACTGATGTGCGGCCGGAAGTGCCGGCGGGTATGGTGCGGACTCAGCACATGGGAATCCTCGCCGAGTGCGTCCAGCACGCCTTCGTGCAGCAACTGCAACCGTGGTTCCGGCTGTACCAGCGAGACGGGGACGGAACCGTTCCGGCCGAAAAAGTCGTCGGCGCCGATACACACGTCAAACCCCGGTCGTCGGGAGAGAGCCCGGCCGACGCGCCAACCCACGGCGTCGGCCGGCTCCCGGGTATCGAAGCGGGCCAGCGTGATGTGCAGCGGCCACCGGCTGCGCGGGAACGTGTAGCCGGCGCTCACCGGCCTGACGAACGCCACCACCACGTACGCACCCATCCGTCCAGTGTGCCACCCGGACCGCCCAGCCGGCAGGCCGGACAAAACCGCCCCCGCACCGTCGCGTTCGCGGTGCAGGGGCGGTCCGGTGTCCGGACGGGCCTAAGCGTAGGAGTTCACCAGGTGGACGGCACCGCCGTCGACGCCCTTGGCGCCCTGGACATAATCGATGCCGCCCAGGGACGGGTCGGCGGGACCGACCTGGCCCATCACCCACGCGGGCACGCCGCGCTCATTCAGGCGCTGCAGGGCGGCATCGGCACCGGAGCGCTCCACAATGGCAACCATGCCGACGCCGAGGTTCAGGGTCCGTTCCAGGTCGGCCTGCGGGACGTTGCCCAGTTCGCCGATGAGCTTGAAGATGGCCGGCAGCTCCCAGGTGGAACGGTCCACGGTGGCCATGAGTCCCTGCGGCAGCACGCGCGCGAGGTTCGCGGCCAGGCCGCCGCCGGTGACATGGCTGAAGCCGTGGACGCCGGCTGCTTGGTAGCGTGCCAGATCCAGGCAGTCCGCCGCGTAGACGCGGGTGGGCTCCAGGAGTTCCTCGCCCAGTGTCCTGCCGAATTCGCTGACCTGCCGGTCCAGTGCCCAGCCGGCATGGTTGATCACCCGGCGGACCAGGGAATACCCGTTGGAATGGAGGCCCGAGGAGGCCATGCCGATGACGACGTCCCCGTCCTTGACCCGCTCCGGGCCCAGCAGGTCGTCGGCCTCGACCAGGCCGGTGGCGGCGCCGGCAACGTCGTATTCGTGTTCGCCCAGCAGGCCGGGGTGCTCGGCGGTCTCCCCGCCCACCAGTGCAGTGCCGGCCACCTCGCAGGCGGCGGCGATGCCGCGCACGATGTCGGCGATCCGCTCCGGGACCACCTTGCCGCAGGCGATGTAGTCGGTCATGAACAGCGGTTCCGCCCCGACCACCACGATGTCGTCCACCACCATGCCGACCAGGTCGAAGCCGATGGTGTCGTGGATGTCCATGGCCTGGGCGATGGCGACCTTGGTGCCCACTCCGTCGGTGGAGGTGGCCAGCAGGGGCTTGCGGTACTTCAGCAGTGCCGAAACGTCGTACAGGCCGGCGAAACCGCCGACCCCGCCGATGACGTTGGCGTTGTGAGTGGCCTTGATGGCCCCCTTCATCAGCTCGACGGCCTTGTCGCCGGCCTCTACGTCGACGCCGGCGCTGGCGTAGGTGATCTGGCCCTGTTCGGGGGAGGTCATACTCGCTCTTTCTTGTCGTCGGCGGTCAGGAGCTTCTCCAGGTCCGAATCCGGCCCGGGGTCGCATGAGCCGTGTTCCTGGTCCGCCTCGCCGCGTTCCAGCAGGTTCTTGCCCAGGCGGTCGGCGGTGGGCAGTTCGATCGGGTACTCGCCCGTGAAGCACGCGGTGCACAGCCGCTCGCGGGGCTGTTCGGTCGCCTCGATCATGCCCTCTTCGGAGATGTAGCCCAGGCTGTCGGCGCCGAGCGACGCCCTGACATCTTCGACGCCGATGCCGTTCGCGATGAGCTCGGCCCGGCTGGCGAAGTCGATGCCGTAGAAGCACGGCCACTTGATGGGCGGAGACGAGATGCGCACATGCACCTCGGCCGCACCGGCTTCACGGAGCATCCGGACCAGGGCCCGCTGGGTGTTGCCGCGGACGATCGAATCGTCAATCACCACGAGCCGTTTGCCCTGCACCACCGACCGCAGCGGGTTCAGCTTCAACCGGATGCCGAGCTTGCGGATGGTCTGGCTGGGCTGGATGAAGGTCCGGCCCACGTAGGCGTTCTTGACCAGTCCCTGGCCGTAGGGGATGCCCGAGGCCTCGGCGTAGCCGATGGCGGCCGGGGTCCCGGATTCCGGCGTCGGAATCACCAGGTCGGCCTCGGCCGGGTGTTCCTTGGCCAGCTTCCGGCCCATCTCCACGCGGGCAGCGTGGATGCTGCGGCCGTTAATGGACGTGTCCGGGCGGGCCAGGTAGACGTATTCGAAGACGCAGCCGGCAGGCTTTTTCTCGGCGAAGCGCTGGGAGCGCAGGCCGTTCTGGTCGATGGCGATGAATTCGCCGGGTTCGACTTCGCGGACGAAGGATGCGCCCACGATGTCCAGCGCAGCGGTCTCGGAGGCGACCACCCAGCCGCGCTCCAGCCGGCCCAGCACCAGCGGGCGCACCCCGGCCGGGTCGCGGGCGGCGTACAGCGTGCCTTCGTCCATGAAGGTGAAGCAGAAGGCGCCGCGCAGCTTGGGCAGCAGCTCCAGCGAGCGTTCCTCGAGGGTCTGGCCCTCCTCGCCGGCCATGAGCGCGGTGACCAGCGCGGTGTCCGTGGTGTTGCCCTGGGCCAGCTCGCCGCGGTCGGGCTTGCCGAACTTCTCCAGCACCTTCTCGTACAGCTCCGCGGAGTTGGTCAGGTTGCCATTGTGGGCCAGCGCGACGGTGCCGGTGGCGGTGGCGCCCAGCGTCGGTTGCGCATTTGCCCACGTGGAGCCGCCGGTGGTGGAGTAGCGGCAATGGCCGACGGCGATGTGCCCGCTCAGCGTGTTGAGGGTGGTCTCGTCGAAGACCTGGGACACCAGGCCCATGTCCTTGTAGACATTGATGCGTTTGCCGTCGCTGGTGGCAATACCGGCGGACTCCTGTCCGCGGTGCTGCAGGGCGTACAGGCCGTAGTAGGTAAGTTTTGCTACTTCTTCGCCGGGTGCCCAGACGCCGAAAACGCCACAGGCGTCCTGGGGTCCCTTTTCGCCGGGGAGAAGTTCATGGGAGAGTTTTCCGTCACCGCGTGCCACCCGCCCATTCTCTCATGCGCCCGGCGCGCGGCCGCACCGGGGTGACGGGGATTACGGGGGCCTGCCGGCAGGTTACGCCTGGCGTTCGCCTTCGGTTCCGCCCCCGGTTTCGCGGTCCCGTTCGCGGGTGACGGCGGTGCTCCCGTCCCGATCACGGGGCGTCTCCGGGACGTCGGCGGGGCCCGGATCCGCAGCCGGGTCCGCGGACTCTTCCTGCCCGGGTTCGGCAACTGCCGTCAGGTGCTTCGCGCGTTTGACGCTGGCGCGGTCGATGAGCAGGAACAGCAACGATCCAACCAGGATGCCGGCCAAGCCGAACAGCACGGCCAGGAAGGCAAAAACGGTGCCGCGGGTGAACTCCGCGTTCTCCGGCCCGGTGTAGGCGGACACGGCGGCCAGCACGACGCCCAGCACGGCCCAGACGGCGATGAAGGGCGCATACTTCGGCGCCCGGCGAACGGTGACGTCGCGGCGCTCCGGCTCGATGGGTCTGCGGTCGCGAGCCGGTTCTTGCTCAGAAGTCATACGTTCCAGCCTACCGGGCGAAGAGCGGCAGCCTGTCCGCCAGTTCGGCCCGCAACCCGGAGGCAGCGACCCTGCCCTCGGCGACGGCGGTGTCCCACCCGAGCGCCCCCGTCACCAAGGCAAGCCAGGTGGCGGGGTCGGTTTCCACCACGTTCGGCGGTGTGCCCCGGGTGTGCTTGGGGCCTTCGATGCACTGGGCGACGCCGAACGGCGGCACCCGCACCTCCACGCTGTTGCCGGGGGCACGCTCGGCCAGTTCCTCCAACGCGTACCGCACCGCCGTGGCAGTGGTCTTTCGGTCCGTGGCCCCGCCGCGCCACGCACCCACGGCGGCGTCGCCCTCCCGAGCCGGGATCCGGCGTCGTACTCCCATCGATTCAGGTCCTTCCGGGGCTCAGTCCAGCAGCGCGATCATGGGCGGCGCCAGCCGCAGCCTGCCCACCGGCTGGCCGCCGCCGAGGACGGGCTTGACCACGTCCTCCAGCACCGGGCCCACCTTCTCCACGTCGACGGCGCCGCAGGCGGCCAGCAGTGTCAGCGCGATCAGGGAACCGGCGCGGCCGCTGCCGTCCAGGATTTTCACCGCCACCGAGACGCCATTGGGGGTGGCCATCACCATCACGCCCTCGGCGCCGGACTTGGCAAAGACCCCCAGCTGCTCCATCACCACGGTGTTTTCCTGGCCCCAGCCGTGCACCGCCCACGGGTAGTCCAGCATGGCGGTGGCGATGGTGGCGGCGCGGGCATCGGCGTTCTTGTCCGCCGGAGCCTTCGCCAGCTTCCCCACGGCCCGGGCCAGGCCGGTCAACGACAGCGCGGGCGCCGGGGCGCCGCAGCCGTCGACGGCGATGTGCTCGATCTTTTCTTCGGCGTACTCCTCGAGGACCTCCATCACGCGGCGCTGGAGGGGGTGGTTCGGTTCCAGGTAGGTCTGGGTATTCCAGCCGTTCTCCACGCAGGCCCAGAGGAAGGCGGCGTGCTTGCCGGAGCAGTTGAAGGACAGCCGCTGCTGGCCGCGTTCGGTGCGGACCAGCCAGCCGCGCGCCTGCTCGTCCTGCGGCCAGGCCGGCGGGCAGCGAAGATCGGCGTCGGTCAGGCCGGCGGCCTTGAGCATGCCCTCCACCACGTCCATGTGCTCGAGCGACCCCACATGGCTGGCGCAGGCCAGGGCCACCTGGTCGCCGCGCAGCGGGACGCCGGACTGCATGGCGGCCAGGGCCTGGAACGGCTTGAGCGTTGAGCGCGGGAAGATCGGTGCGCTGATGTCGCCGAGTTCGGTCACCACGGTGCCGTCGGCGGCCATGACCACCGCGGAGCCCAGATGGCGGGACTCGATGAAACCGTTGCGTTCGACGACGGCCAGTTCCACGGCGTCCGCGGCTTTGAATGTCTCGGGCATGGACCCAGTTTAGGGGCCGGTGCAACAACTTCGAGGCTCCGCCCCGCGACCAGTAGGCTAGTTCCTTGTGAAGGTACTTGTGATCGGCCCCGGCGGCCGCGAGCACGCAATAATCCGTTCCCTGCTGGCCGATCCCTTTGTCACCGAGGTGCATGCCGCCCCCGGCAACGCCGGGATCGCGCAGATCGTGCCCACGCACCAGGTGGATGCGGGCGACCCGGCGGCGGTGACCGAGCTGGCCCGGCGGCTGGAGTCCGACCTGGTGGTGGTGGGCCCGGAGGCCCCGCTGGCCGCCGGCGTGGCCGACCCGTTGCGCGCGGCGGGGATCCCGGTGTTCGGCCCCAGCAAGGAAGCGGCCAGGCTCGAAGGCTCCAAGGCCTTCGCCAAGCAGGTCATGGCCGCGGCGAACGTGCCCACCGCCATGGCGCACGTGGCCACCAACGCCGCCGAAGCGGCCGAGGCCCTGGATTCGTTCGGGGCCCCCTACGTGGTCAAGGACGACGGGCTGGCGGCCGGCAAGGGCGTGGTGGTGACCGAAGACCGCGACGCCGCCCTGGCACATGCCCAGGCCTGCTTCGACGCCGGCGGTTCCGTGGTCATCGAGGAATTCCTCGACGGCCCGGAAGTCTCCCTGTTTGT
Source organism: Arthrobacter sp. MDT2-34-1 (assembly GCF_059091365.1). NCBI lineage: Bacteria > Bacillati > Actinomycetota > Actinomycetes > Micrococcales > Micrococcaceae > Arthrobacter > Arthrobacter sp. MDT2-34-1. The sequence continues at coordinate 1,578,015 of NZ_JBNHGO010000001.1, read as the reverse complement.
GATTTCCGACGGCGAACGCGCCATCCCGCTGGTGCCGGCGCAGGATTTCAAGCGGATTTTCGACGGCGACGAGGGCCCGAACACCGGCGGCATGGGCGCCTACACGCCGCTGGCCTGGCTGCCGCCCGGTTTCGTGGACGAAGTCATGGACCGCGTCGCGCTGCCGACCATCCGCGAGATGGCCCACCGCGGCACCCCGTTCGTGGGCGTGCTCTTCTGCGGGCTGGCCGTGACCGGCCGCGGCGTGCGGGTGATCGAATTCAACGCCCGCTTCGGGGACCCGGAAACCCAGGCGGTACTGGCCCGGCTGCGCACACCGCTGGGCGGGCTGCTGCTGGCGGCAGCCAAGGGGGAACTGGATGACAGTGAACAGCTGGTCTGGTCCAGGCGGTCCGCCGTCACGGTGGTGCTGGCCGCGGAGAATTACCCGGGAACTCCGCGCACCGGGGACCGGATCCGCGGCCTGAAGAAGGCCAATGCCTTGACCGACGTGCACGTGATCCACGCCGGGACCGCCCTGGACGGGAACGGCAAGGTGGTCAGCGCAGGCGGGCGGGTGCTCGCCGTCGTCGCGCTGGGTGAAGACCTGGTGGAAGCCCGCGAACGTGCCTACGAAGGCATCGACGCCATCAGCCTGGAGGGAGCGCAGTACCGCAGCGACATTGCCCTGCTGGCGGCCGAGGGCAAGATCAAGGTGCCCGCGTCCGGCACGAACTCCCGGGCCGGCGCACAGAGAGACTGAGGACGTCAACCATGGCATTTGCCCCCGAAGTACTCGAACTGCCCGGCTGGAAGCACGTCTACTCCGGCAAGGTCCGCGACCTTTACGTTCCGGCCGCTTCGCAGCAGGTGGAGACGGCCAGCGACGACATTGCCGCCGAAGGCCTGTTGGACCGGCGCAACGACACCGTGCTGGTGGTGGCGAGCGACCGGATCAGCGCCTACGACCACGTGCTGTCCAGCGAAATCCCGGACAAGGGACGGATCCTCACCCAGCTGAGCCTGTGGTGGTTCGAACAGCTCGCCCAGGGGGACAACCCGGTGGCACACCACGTGGTGTCCACGGAGGTGCCCGACGCGGTCGCCGGCCGGGCGATGGTCTGCAAGAAACTGGACATGTACCCGGTGGAATGCATCGCCCGCGGCTACCTCACCGGGTCCGGCCTCGCCGAGTACCGGCAATCCCGGACCGTCTGCGGGTTGCCGCTGCCCGCCGGCCTGGTGGACGGCTCCCGCTTGGAGCCCGCCATCTTCACCCCCTCGGCCAAGGCCGAGGTGGGCGAGCACGACGAGAACATCACCTACGACGCCGTGGTCCAGACCGTCGGCGCGGAGACCGCGGCCCGGCTGCGTGATAAGACGCTGCAGATCTACACGCGCGCCGAAGCTATCGCCCGGGAGCGGGGAATCATCCTGGCTGACACCAAGGTTGAGTTTGGCGTCGATCCCACGACGGGGGAGATCACGCTGGGCGACGAGGTGCTGACCCCCGACTCCTCGCGGTTCTGGGACGCGGACACCTACGAGCCGGGCCGGGCGCAGCCGTCGTTCGACAAGCAGTTCGTGCGCGACTGGCTGACGTCGCCCGCCTCCGGCTGGGACAAGAACTCGGACGCTGCGCCGCCGGCCCTGCCGGAGGACATCGTGCAGAAGACGAGGGCGCGTTACGTCGAAGCCTACGAACGGCTCACCGGCCGGACGTTCGCCTGATCGGCAGCGGCGCGGGGCCCGGGCCGGGTGCTCCCGGCCGCGCCCAGGGGGTCGGGCAGGGGGCCGGCCGGTAGAGGGCGGGCCGGCAGCCCTGCCTGGCCGGCAGGGGAGTCGGGAGCTGATTCCGGGAGGCGGCCGGCCGCAAGCTCGGCGGCCGCCAACCGGGCCGCGGCTTCGGCGACGGCTGCCGGATAGCCGCCGGCACCGCCGTCGTCGGCCGGACCAAGGGAACGCAGCGCGTCCGCACGTTTCAGGGCGCGGAGCATGGCAGCGGTGGCCGGGCGCGAGACGTCCGACATGTCCGGGTAATCGATGGCCAGCGCCGGATCCAGTTCATAGGCCAGCCAGCGGGACCGGAGGCCGTCATGCCGGGCCGTAGCTTCATGCCAGTCCCGGCTGTCCTGGTAGCGGATGGCGGCGGCGGCCGTACGGCTGATCCGCCAGACGGCGGGCGCGGCGCAGCCGGCAGCGAGCAGCAGCCAGAGCGGCACGGCGGACGGGAAGACGGCCGCGGCGGCGAGCACCACGGCCAGGGCGCAGCACAGCCCGGAGAAGCAGTACCAGAACGCGGTGTCCGGATCGGGGCGGCGGCGCAGGCCGCGTTCCACCGTGTAGGAGGTCAGGAAAACCACGGCAGCCAGCACGGCCGTGGCGACGGCCAGCTGCGCGAACTCTGCGAGGAACATCGGCACCCCTGCTGACGGAGTTATCTTCCATTCCAATACGGGGCGCGGGCAGAGTCAATGGTGAGGGCGAGGCGGCGCCTACGGCTCACTTGTCGACGCGGCCGACGACGTCGTCCAACTGCTTGAAGACCAGGGCCTGCGGCGCCTTGCTCATCACCGTCCGCTGGAGCTTCTGCTTCCACGGCTTCTGCTGCCGTGCCATGGCTGCCATCTTGCGCGAGCGCTCGACCACCTTGGCGGTGCGCGGGCCCCGCGCCCGTTCGTAGTTGCGCAGGGCCGTGGTGATGTTCCAGTCGGCGTTCAGCGCGCCGGCCAGCGCGACCGCGTCCTCGAGGGCCTGGCTTGCGCCTTGGCCGAGGAACGGCAGCATGGGGTGCGCGGCGTCGCCCACGAGGGTGGCGTGGCTGCCGGACCAGACGGCGGCGGGTTTCCGGTCGAACAGTTCGTGCGCCATGATGTCCTGGCTCTTGGTGGCGCCGATGACCGCCCGGACGGCCGGGTGCCAGCCCTCGAAGCGCTGCAGGGCCAGGGTGCGCCAGAGGACCTCGTCGTCCTGCGCCAGCACGTGGTTGGGCATGGTGGCGTACCAGTAAATGAGGCCGCCCGGCAGCGGGATCATGCCGAAGACCTCCCCGTTGCCCCAGGACTCGCCCCAGGGCAGCCAGCCCGGATCGAGGTCGCCGATCGGGCAGACCGCGCGCATGGCGGTGATGCCGGAGGCCCGCGGGGCGCCGTCGCCGATTAGGTCGTGGCGGACCAGCGAGCGCAGGCCGTCGGCGCCGACCACCAGGTCCGCGTGCAGGGAGCCGCCGTTGTTCAGCGTGACCGTCCCGCCGTGCTGATCGCGCCGGAACTTCACGGCCTGCAAACCCAGATGCACCGTGTTGACGTAGAGCGAGTCGTTCAGCAACGTGGTGAGGTCCGAGCGGTGGATGGAACGCAGCGGGTGGCCGTAGCGCTGCCGGAGGTCGTCGCTGCTGAACGTGGACAGCACGTTGCCGAACTGGTCGTGCGAGCTGCCGCCGACCGGGAGGGAGGCCTCTTCAAAGGCGTCCAGCACGCCGAGCCGCTGCAGGGCGCGCGTCCCGTTGGCCCAGATCGTCAACCCGGTGCCCAGCTGCTGCAGCGTTCCGGCGCGTTCGACCACGTGGACTTTCCAGCCGGTTCGTTGCAAGGCCCGCGCAGTGGCGAGCCCGCCGATTCCGGCCCCTACGATGAGCGCCGAGCGCTGCAGAGACCCCATGGGTCCATACTTCCCGCTTTTGGGCCGGGTTCACAACTTTCGTCCGGTACAAACCGGTTCCGGGAGCGGAAAAGCAAGAACTCCCGCCGCTCCGAAGAGCAGCGGGAGTTCCCGGTGATTGGTCGGGGTGACAGGATTTGAACCTGCGACCTCGTCGTCCCGAACGACGCGCGCTACCAAGCTGCGCCACACCCCGATACCGTCGCCCCCGCCGTCGTCGTGACGGCCGCGAAAGCAACTGTTCAAGGATAGCGGAGACAGCCCCCAAAGGAGAAATCGGCGAGGGCCCGGGCAGGCCTCGGTCAGACGGACGCGGCCCGGCTAGGCCTCGGTCAGACCAGCGAGCGGCCAGGCCCCGGTCAGACCAGCGAGTCCTTCCACGCGGCGTGCAGTTGGGCGAAGCGGCCGTCGCCGGCGATCAGTTCCGCCGGCGGCCCATCCTCGACCACCCGGCCCTCGTGGATGACCAGCACCCGGTCGGCGATCTCGACGGTGGAAAGCCGGTGCGCGATGATCAGCGCCGTGCGGTTGCCCAGCAGCGTCTGCAGGCCCTCCTGGACGTGGCGCTCGCTGGGAATGTCCAGCGACGCGGTGGCTTCGTCCAGGATCAGCACCGCCGGGTCGGCCAGGAACGCGCGCGCGAAGGAGATGAGCTGCCGCTGGCCGGCCGAGACGCGGCCGCCGCGCTTGTTCACGTCGGTGTCGTAGCCCTCGGGCAGAGACAGGATGAACTCGTGGGCGCCGACGGCGCGGGCGGCGTCCTCGATCTGCGCTCGGCTGGCCTCCGGGTTGCCCAGGGCGATGTTCTCCGCGACGCTGCCGCTGAACAGGAACGCTTCCTGCGTGACCATCACGACGGCGCGGCGCAGGTCTTCGTTGGACAGCTGCCGCAGCTCGATCCCGTCCAGGGTGAGCGACCCGGAGGTCAGGTCATAGAAGCGGGCGATCAGTTTGGCCACGGTGGACTTGCCGGCCCCGGTTTGCCCGACGACGGCGACGGTCTGGCCGGCGGGAATGTCCAGGTTCAATCTGGGCAGGACCACCCGCCCGTCGCCGTAGCCGAAGACGGCATCGCTGAACCGGATTGCCCCGCGGGCGTCCTTGAGCGGGACCGGGCGGTCCGGGGGGACGATGGTTGGTTCTTCTTCCAGCAGCCCGGAGACCTTCTCCAGCGCGGAGGCCGCGGACTGGAAGGAGCTGTAGAACATGGCGATCTGTTCTGTGGGGCGGAAGACCTGTTTGGTGGCCAGCAGCACTGCGACCAGGGTGCCGATGGCAAGATCGCCGTCAAGCACCCGGAAGCCGCCGATCAACAGCACCACGGCCACGGTCAGGTTGCCGACGCCGTTCAGCACCGGCTGGAGCACGCCGAAGTACTTGATGTTCCGCAGGGTCGCGCCGCGGTAGTCGGCGGCCAGCTTGTTGTAGCGTTCGGAGTTGTCGTGCTCGCGGCGGAAGGCCTTGACGGCCCGGATGCCGGTCATGGTTTCCACAAAGTGCACGATCAGCCGGGCCGACACCACCCGGGAGGCGCGGTTGGCCAGCTCGGAGCCCTTTTGGTACCACCGGGTGACGAAGGCGATGGGTATGGCGGCGACCAGGATGATCAGCCCGCTCTTCCAGTCCAGTCCGGCGATGCTGATGGCGGTGAAGAGCATGAACATCACGCCGGAGGTCAGCTGAGTGACGCCGTTGTCCAGCAGTTCCCGCAGCGCCTCCAGGTCCGACGTCTGCCGGGAGATGATCCGGCCGGAGGTGTAAGTTTCGTGAAACTCCAGGCTCAACCGTTGGGTGTGCCGGAAGACTCGGACCCGCAGGGCCAGCAGCATGGCCTGGCTGAGCCGGGCGGTGACGTAGATGTAGGCCGCCAGCAGGGATCCGCCGGCAATCGCGACGGCGGCGTAGGCGGCGCCGACCAGCACCAGGGGCATAGTGTCGCCGCCGGTGAAGGCCGGCAGCGCATTGTTGATGCCGAAGGCCACCAGTACCGGACCGGCGGCTCGGGCGGCGTTGCTCGCCACCACCAGCACGATGGAGAGCGCGAACAGCCGCTTGTGCGGAGACACCAGTTCGCCCAGCAGCCGCAGGGAGCGCCGCCTGACGGCTCTGCGGTCGGTTTGGTCCAGGTTGATGTTGTCTTCGCCGGCGACTCCGGTCATGGAACTCATCGGGCTTCCTTTGCATCCAGGACGTCTTCGACGGTGGGCTCGGCCGCCAGCGAGGCGATCACGTACCGGTAGTGTGTGCTGCTGCGCAGCAGCTCCGAGTGGCTGCCGACCGCAGTAATCCGTCCGTCCTGCAGCAGCGCCACCCGGTCGGCCAGCGCCACGGTGGAGGGCCGGTGGGCCACGATCACGGTGGTGGTGCCGCGCAGTTCTTCCCGCAGCCGCTGCGTTACCGCTTCTTCGGTCCGCACGTCCAGGGCCGAGAGCGGGTCGTCCAGCACCAGCACGGCCGGCTGCGCGGCGATGGCCCTGGCCAGCGCGATCCGCTGCCGCTGCCCGCCGGACAGGCTCAGTCCTTCCTCGCCGATCCGCGTGTCCACGCCCTGCGGCAGGTCATAGGCGAACCCGGCCTGCGCCACTTCGAGCGCCCGCGAGAGGAGGATGTCTGGATCTTCCCCGCGCGGGCGGGCACCGAGCAGCACGTTGTCCCGGACCGAGGTGGAGAACAGCGTGGAGTCCTCGAAGGCCACCGACACGCGGGCGCGCAGCTCGGCCAGCGGGAGATGACGGATATCCGTACCGTCCAGAAACACGGCGCCGGAGGTGACGTCGTACAGCCGGGGAATCAGCTGCAGCAGGGTGCTCTTGCCCGAGCCGGTGACCCCTACCAGCGCCAGGGTTTCACCCGCGCGCACGTGCAGGTCCACGCCGTCGAGAACCGGGGCCGCGTCCGCGGCGGCGTCGGGATAGCGGAAGACTACGTTGGACAGGCGCAGTTCCCCGCGCACGGGGCCGGCCGGTGCGGGAACGTCCGGGTCGATGATGGTGTTCTTCGTATCCATCACGTCGAAGTGCCGGTCCAGGGCGGTCTTTGCCGTCAGCGTCATGCCCATCAGGGAACCGATCGCTTCCACCGGACCGGCCACCACGGCGGCGGTGGCAAAGAAGGCGACCAGGTCGCCCACGGTCATGTGCGCGCCGGAGACCTGCATGATGCCGATGACCAACGCGGCGCCCAGCACCAGATCGGGCAGTGACACGACGGTGGCGAGGAACTTGGACAGCGTGCGGGCCTTGGCCAGTTCGGTCTGGCGCAGTTCTTCGGCCTGGCCGTGGAAGTTCTCCAGCGCGTACTTGCCGCGGCCGAAGGCCTTGAGCACCCGGATCCCGTGCACCGATTCCTCCACGGTGGTGGCGAGGTCGCCCGCCTGGTCCTGGCTCAGCCGAGAGGAAGCGCCGAACGCGGTACGGAAGCGGAACCCCTGCCAGACGAGTGGCACGGCGGCGGCCAGGAAGATCAGTCCCAGCAACTGGTTCAGCGCGAACATCAGCGCCAGCCCCGCGACCACAGTCACCAAGGAGACCACCAGCATGAGCGACCCGAACGCCAGCCAACGCCGGATCAGGCCCAGGTCGGCCATGGAGCGGGAGAGCAGCTGGCCCGAGCCCCAGCGGTCATGGAAGGCGGCCGGCAGATGCTGCACGTGCCGGTAGAAGCTGGTGCGCATGCCCATCTCCACGTCCGTGGCGGGCGCGATCGCGAACACGCGCCGCAGGTACACCAGGCCTGCCTCGGCCACGCCCAGGACCGCAATGACGACGGCGGGGCCCCAAACTTCCGAGGGGCGGCCGCCGGTATGGATGGTGTCTACCAGGCCGCGCAAGACCTGGGGAATGGCCAGTGCCACCAGGCTGGCGCCGAGGGCGCTGAAGAATCCCAGGATCAGCCGGGGGAGGATGGGCCGGACATAGTGTTTGAGCCGGGCGATCGAGCGCCAAAGGGATAACTCAGTCATGTGGTCGATTCGTTGCAGTGGTTCGGAGGGCTTCGTGTACTGCAGCAACTATCCTAGCGACCGCGTTGAGGCGCGGGTCACTGTTGGCCCGGCCCGAGCCGACGCGTTGGGAAACCGATGCTTGCTAGGCTGTGCGGAACCATTCACCAACGGGGGCGGGCATGGATCTGACGGACGTCGCGAACGGCTTCGGGGTGTTCCTGTGGATGTCAATGCTCTTTCCGCTGCTGCGGGTGGCCGGCGTCCTGCTCTTGGTGCTGCGGAAACCGGCCGGCTGGCTGGTGCTGCTGGCGGAACCGGTCCTGTCCATGGTGTTGATGGGCGTGGCTGGCGCATTTAGCCTGGCCGTCCTGGTGTTGCCTGCGGTGGCCGCCTACGGATGGTGGCGGTGGCGCCGACGGTCGAGGACCGGCGGGGTTCTTGTCCATCCGGTCCAGCGGCCCGACTGGCTGGCCGCGGCCGGGCTGATCGTGCTCGTCCTGCTGTTCTTCGGCATCGACGTGCTGCCCATGATGCTGATGCACATGGCGGACCCATGGGCCATTGTTGAAGCGGCGGTCGTTAGCCTCCTGACTCCGCTGCTGTACCTCGGTCTGGCGCGCGGTGTCATCGAAGCCTGGTGGATCGGCGTCGCCCTCTCGCTGATGGGGCTGACCAGACTGGCAGCGAACGCAAACCCGCAGGTCCTCTTTGCACTGGACTCCATCGTGTTCACCGTCCTGCTGGGAATTTTGAGTCTGTACGGCTGGTCCAAATGGCGCGAGGCGCACGCGGAGACGGCCGCTTCGACGTAGCATCGCGGCGCCGTCCTTCGGCTTGGCGCCGTGCTTCGCCCCAGCATTGTGCTTCGGCTTGGACCGCGGCCCTCGGGCACTACTCCTACACACTGGGCCCTTTTGATGGCTATCGAATCTGTGTACGAATAAAATTGTGGTATGGCTCTTGCACCGTTGGAACGCACCGGGGAGATGGAAGCATCTCTGGACCAGGCGTGTGTCCTGCTGCAGGATGTTGCCGACCGTTTTCCCGCCGAGTCGGGGTCCCTGTCTACCCGGGACCTGGCCAACACGGTGGCGGCGGTCGAGGGTGTTTCGAAGCTCGTGGAGTTCCTGCAGGCCGTCGGCGCGCACGCGGTGGAGCGGGCGGACATCGCCGCCAACGGGGAACATGCAACGGTGTCAGGACTCGGAGCAAGCGCCGGGGCCGGCGCAGAGCCCGGTGCCGCCACGTCGGGCACCGCGGGGGCGGGGGAGTGGGCGGACCCGGCGGCGGCGATCAGCACCGGCGGCGTGGACGCAGCGGCCCCGGAGGGGTCCGGGTCCAAGCGGGTGCGGCGCCGCCGCAAGACGGAGTTCGCGAACACGGCGGAGTATCTGCGCTCCCGGTTGGGAATCGGGATTGTCGAGGCGCGGCGCCGGCTGCGGGTCGGCAAGGCGATCACAGCGCCGGTGCGGCTGGACGGGGAACCGGGTGTTCCGGCACTGCCGGTCTTGGCCGAGGCCATGGCCGGCGGGAAGGTCAGCGGCCCGGCCGCTGCCGTGGTGGTTGATTCCCTGGACCGGGCCCGCCACGCCGGCACTCCGGAGGCGTTGCAGGCGATGGAAGCGTCGCTGGTCCGGCAGGCCGCGGACGCCGACGCGGACACCCTGGTGATGGTGGCCAGGACATGGGAAACGGCGGTCGACCAGGACGGTGCCGAACCGTCCCAAGAGGAACTGCGGGCCCGGCAGGGCATGTTCTACCGGGGCCGGCGCCGCGGCCTGCACCAGTTCGTCATCAACACCACCGACGCCCAGTACGAAGCCCTCGCCACCGTGATAAACAGCGCCGCGAACCCGCGGATCCGCCCCGACGCCATCGAAACCGCCGCCACCGGCAGCACCCCTACGGACACAGGTGAAGCAGACGCAACCGGCAACGCCAACACCGCAAAGGCGGGTCCGGCCGGTTCTGGGGAGTCCCGCACCGAAAGTGACGGAACCACGGTCGCCGGCACGGCCAGCAGCGGCGGTAACCACGATGTTCCCGGCACCGGTCCCAGCGCCGGTGCCACGGAGGCAGGCAGGGGCGGAGCCGGTGCCGCTGAGGGTGACCGCGGCTACATAACCGGCGCGAGGGGCGAACTGTCCTCCGGGGCCGAAGCCAGCAGCGATAGTTCCGCCGGTGTGGATCCGACCGTGGTGGAGGCGATGGATGACGCCACCCGGGCGCAGAAACTGCTCGCGGGACTGGTCGGGGCCTGCCGGATCGCGCTGAACACCGGCAGGCTTCCGGACTCGGGCGGGCACCGCACCCAAGTGATCGTCACCACCGGATACGACCAGCTGGCCGGGCTGCTCTCCGGCGGCGGCAACGCGGTCTTCACCGGCCCCGTCTCGGCCACCACGGTGCGCCGGATGGCCTGCGACGCCGAGATCATCCCGGCGGTCCTGGGATCCGAGGGCGAGGTCCTGGACTTGGGCCGGTCGCAACGGTTCTTCAACCGCGCCATCCGCCGGGCACTGGTCGCCCGGGACAAGGGCTGCGCCTTCCCGGGGTGCAGCATGCCCGCGTTCTGGACCGAAGCGCACCACATCATCCCGTGGTGGGCCGGCGGCCGCACCGACGTCAACAACGGGGTGTGCCTCTGCCTGCTCCACCACGACCTGATCGAGCAAGGCAACTGGGAGATCAACGTCGTCCACGGCATCCCCTGGTTCACCCCGCCGGACTACATCGACCCGCGCCGCAAACCGCTGCGCAACTCCTACTGGCAAACCCACATCCCACCCCAACCACTCCAAGCCTGACCTAGCGATTCGGCGCGGGCGGGCGCGCAGGGCGCAGCTGAGGAAGTCTTAGCGGGCGGGTGCGCAGGGCACCGGTGGGGAAGTCTTAGCGGGCGGGCGCGCAGGTGACATCTGAGGAAGTCTTAGCGGGCGGGCGCGCAGGTGACATCTGAGGAAGTCTCAGCGGGCGGACGCGCAGGCACATCTAAAGATGCATTGCGGGTTGCACAGAAGAAGGCGAGAGCTGGTGTGAGACCAGATGGACAAGCGTGCTTCTGTGCTCAGCTGAGCCCGGGGCCGGGCCCGGTGGGGCGGCCTTCGGCAGGGACTTCGCCGGCCGGATTAGCCGGTGTCAGTGTCAGCAACACAGCCTCCGGGCGGCAGGCGAAGCGCACCGGAGCCAGACGCGACGTTCCCAACCCGGCCGACACGTTCAACGGGACGCTACGCCCCTCGTGCTCCCAGTACGTCAGCCCCCGGGCGCGCCACGTGGGCAGATCGCAGTTGCTGGTCAAGGCCCCGTAGCCGGGTAAGCGGACCTGGCCACCATGGGTATGCCCGGCCAGCATCAGGTCGGCGTCGTCGGCAGTGAACCGGTCCAGCACCCGCTGGTACGGGGCGTGGGCCACCGCGATCCGCAGGAATGCGGCCTCATCGGCGGATGTCGAACCGTTGGGGAAACCCGAATAACGGTCGCGCTGCAGGTGCGGATCGTCAACCCCCGTGAAGTCCAGCCGAACCCGGTCCACCACCACGGACTGGTGCCGGTTGGTCAAGTCGATCCAGCCCGCGGTGCCGAAAGCCGCATGCATCTCGCGCCACGGCAGTTCACGCTCCGCGTAGTCCTTGGGCTGAGAGGAGGGGCCGGTGAGGTAGGAGAACGGGTTCTTCATCACTGGGGAGTAGTAATCGTTGGAGCCCGGGACGAACACGCCCGGAACGTCCATGAGCGGTGCCAGCGAGTCCAGCAGGGGCTGCACGGCCTGGTGATGGCTGAGGTTATCGCCGGTGTTGACCACCAGGTCCGGTTCCAGCGACGCCAGCTGCCGCAGCCACCTCTGCTTCAGCGTCTGCCCGGGAGTCATGTGGATGTCGGACAGGTGCAGGATCTTCAGGGGGCCTCGTCCGGCGGGCAGGATGGGCAGCGTTTCTTCGCGGACCTTGAAGAGGTTCCGCTCGATAACGGAGCCGTAGACGAGCGCGGCCCCGCCCGCAGCCGTGGCCCCCAGGGCCAGCGTGCCTGCGGTCCGGAGCCGTGCCCGCAACAAGTCAGTGTCCACGGTTAGTCGTTGCCTCCTCCGCCGTTGCCTCCGCCGTTTCCGTTACCCCCGCCGTTGCCGTTGCCTCCGCCGTTTCCGTTGCCGGAATCGCCGGAATCGCCGGAGTCACCGGAACCGCCGGAGTCACCGGAGCCGCCGCCCGAATCCCCGTCGTCGCTGCTGTTGCTGGAATTCGAGTTGTTGTTCGACTCGGCGGGTGCCGGAGTCTGGACCGGTCGGGGCGGATACATCATGCTGCTCGGCGCGGAGCCGAACTCGCCCGTCTTGTACAGGCCGGCGACCTTCTCCATGTAATCGGTCCACTGCCCGCCGGCAATGGTCGCACCGTCCACGTAGTCGCGCGTAACGCCGTTGATGGGGATGTTGTTGATCGATTTGTAGGCATGAGGGTTGCCCACCCAGGAAGCAGTGGAGATGCCCTTGGTGTAACCCACCGTCCAGGTGTACTCAGACTTGTCGGTCGTGCCGGTCTTGACAGCGGCGGGAACGCCAATCGGATGGATTCCTCCCAGCTGCAGGTTGACCAGGTTCTCCAGCGGGACGCTGACGGCAGCAGCTACTTCCTCCGAGATCGCCCGTTCGCAGGACTTCTTCGGCACCTCGTACTCGTTGCCCTGGGCATCCGTCACGGAGGTCAGCGCGATCGGCTTGCAGTACACGCCGCCGCTGGCGAACGCCGCGAACGAAGCCGCCATCGTCATCGGGGACACGTTGGTCGTGCCGATGATGAAGGACGGGTGCTCAATGCTGATCGGTTCCTTGTCCGTCGCCGTCCGGACGCCGAGGCGCGTTGCCGCATCCCGGATGTCGCAGAGGTCCAGCTGCGCGGCCATGGCTGCGGTAGCGGAGTTGATCGACCACGTCAGGCCCTGGCTGGCGGTCATGGTCCGCTCGAAACCTGGCAGCGCATTCTGGAAGTCCCACTCACTGAACCACGCGTCCGGGGGCAGGCAGCTCGCGTTCCAGTTGTACTGCGCCGGGTACTCCGTCCGGCGCGCGTCGACCGACGCGTTGAGCGCCTTGCCCGCTTCGAGCCAGGCGACCATGGTGTAGGGCTTCATCGTGGAGCCGGGCTGCCAGCCGTTGCCGCCGCCCATATCGGCGTCGACGTTGTAGTTCAGCTCCGTATTGGCCGCGCCGTCTTCGGGGCTGTAGTTGGTGTTCTGGGCCATCATCAGGATGTTGCCGGTGCCCGGTTCAATCGAGACCATGGACGAGCCGACGCCGGACTCGTCGCCCACCGGGACTTCCTGCTCGATCTGCTTCTGGCCTTCCTTCTGGAGGCGGGAGTCGAGCGTCGTCTTGATGGTGAGGCCGCCACGGGCCAAAAGCTTCGCCCGTTCGGTGGAGTCCGCACCGAACGCGTCGGACTGCATGATGGCGTGCTGCACGTAGCTGCAGAAGTAGTCGGCGAAGTTTGCCGCGACACAGCCGGACCGTACCGGCTTGAGATTCAAGCCCAGGTCGCTGGCAACGGCTTCGTCGTACTCCGCCTGGGTAATCTTGCCCGCGTTGCGCATGGCGGCCAGGACCGTATTGCGGCGCTCCAGCGTGGCTTCCGGGTTGTTCACCGGATTGAAGTAGTTGGGCGACTGCACCATGCCGGCCAGCATGGCCGACTGCTGGATGTTCAGCTTGGACGCCGGAACGCCGAAAAAGGTCTTCGCAGCGGCTTCAATGCCGTAGACCTGGCCGCTAAACAACACGATGTTCAGGTAGCCCTGCAGAATTTCTTCCTTGCTGAATTCCTTTTCGACGGCGATGGCCAGCTTCGCCTCGCGCAGCTTGTCGCCGATGTCCTTGGTGCCGCTGATGGTCAGCTCTTCGGCCCCCTTGCCCGCGGAAGCGCCGGCGTCGATCAGCACGTTGTTCACATACTGCATGGTCAGCGTCGACGCGCCCTGCAGGTCCCCGCCGGCCATGTTCGTCACCGCGGCGCGCATGATGCCTTGGGGGTCCACACCGTTATGTTCGTAGAAACGAACGTCCTCGATGGAGATGATGGCGTCCTGCATGTGCTGGGAGACCTTGTCCAGGGTCACCGGGACGCGGTTTTCGGCGTAGAACGTGGCAATCAGCTTGCCGTCGGCGGAGAGGATCCGCGACGGCTGGGACAGCGGCTGCGTCTGCAGTTCGTCCGGCAATTGGTCGAAGTATTCGATCGATGAGGTTGCCCCGACACCGGCCACGGCTGCGGCCGGAACCAGCAGACCGGCTGCGAGCACGCCGCAGAGCGCACTGATACCCAGGAAGCCAACAACTTTGCCTAGGGTGGTCGCAGTGTCGAAGAAGGGGGATTTGCGAGCGGCCATGGGGTTCAGTTTACAAGCAAGCGCTACCCTTTGAGTTATGACCAAATGGGAATACGCGACAATTCCGCTCATTATCCACGCGACCAAGCAGATTCTTGACCAGTGGGGGGAGGACGGCTGGGAGCTCGTCCAGGTGTTCCCCGGCCCGAACGGAACCAATCCGGTCGCCTATTTGAAGCGGGAGAAGCAGTAGCCATGACGGAAACCACTGAAGCCCGGAAGTCCACCGTCGAAGCGCGGCTGGCCGGCTTGGGACTGTCCCTGCCGGACGTGGCAGCTCCGGTGGCCGCCTACGTCCCGGCGGTCGTCTCCGGGAATTATGTGTACACCTCCGGGCAACTGCCGTTCGTCAACGGCGAACTTCCGGCCGCCGGCAAGGTGGGCGACGGTGCCGGCCTGGTCAGTGCCGACGAGGCGAAAAACCTCGCCGCGACGGCCGCCGTGAATGCCCTGGCAGCGGTCAAGAGCGTCATCGGTGACCTGGACCGGATCACCCGGGTGGTCAAGGTCGTCGGTTTCGTGGCCTCCGATCCGGCATTCACCGGCCAGCCGGGTGTGATCAACGGCGCCTCCGAGCTGCTGGGGCAGGTCCTCGGCGAGGCCGGCGCGCATGCCCGGTCCGCCGTCGGCGTGGCCGTGCTGCCGCTGGATTCGCCGGTCGAGGTAGAACTGATTGCCGAATTCAGCTAGTCCGCTGCGCGAGGAGCAGCGGCTCTTCCCCGTGGTACCGGACCAGCTGGGCGCGGCCCACAGCTGGTTCCACCACGGGGAACGTACGCCGCGCAAGCCCCGGATGGCCTCCTCGGTCGTCCTCGTTCGGGACGGCGCGGCCGGCACGGAAACGTACCTCGGCTACCGGTCGGGCTCCTCTCCGCTGGGCACGGTGGCCTTTCCCGGCGGCAGCGTGGAGGAGAGCGACGGCGACCCGGTGACCTGGTACGGCCCCTCGCCGAGCAAATGGGCCGAGATGCTCGGGCTGGACGACCACCGCCTGGCCCACGCCCACGTCGTGGGGGCCATCCGCGAGCTGTTCGAGGAAACGGGCGTGTTGCTGGCCGGTCCGGATGAATCCACCCTGCCGGAGTCCACCTCCGGCGCCGACTGGATGCGGACCCGCGAGGCCGTCGCCGCCCAGGAGGTGTCCTTCGGCGAAGCGCTCGGCAAGCGCGGACTCGGCGTCCGCACCGACTTGCTCAAACCCGTGGCCCACTGGCTCAGCCCCGATTTTGCCCATCGCCGCTTCGACACGCGCTACTTCGCTGCGGCCCAGCCGGCCAATCAACGGCCGTCCCTGCTGGAAAGCAAGGGCGTGTGGGCCTCCTGGCTGCCGGCGCAGGAGCTGGTGGCGGGGCGGACGACCACGACACTGGGCGATCTGGTGGACCAGCCCGACACCCGCGGGTTGACGTTCAGCGAGGTGACCTCGCCCGCGGTGGAAATCATCGTGGAGAAGATCGCCGGCGCCCGCGGCTGCATCGCCTACCTCTCGCACAAGCGCCCCCAGCGGCTCTACCACCCGGAACTGATCCAGGTTGACGGCGTGCCCATGCTGGAGGTCGCGGCCAACGCGGCCACCGAAGGCGGTGCCGCCCCGCGGGGACGCTGAGCCGCTCCGCCAACACGGACCCAGCCCCGATGGGCCCGTGCCGGACGGTCAACGGCACCCACCATTTCAAGCCACGACGACGGCGGGGGCCCACCATCGGTGAGCCCCCGCCGTCGTACTTATGTGGCGAAGATCAGCGCGAACGCTGGCGCAGCCGCTGGATGTCCAGGATGACTACCGCGCGCGCTTCCAGGCGCAGCCAGCCGCGCTGAACGAACTCGGCCAGCGCCTTGTTGACGGTTTCGCGGGAGGCGCCGACCAGCTGGGCCAGCTCTTCCTGCGTCAGTTCGTGTGCCACCAGGATGCCGTCCGTGGCGGGGCGGCCGAAGCGGTCGGCAAGGTCCAGCAGGGCCTTGGCTACGCGGCCGGGAACGTCGGAGAAGACCAGGTCGGCCAGCGAGTCATTGGTGCGGCGGAGGCGGCGGGCCAAAGCCTGCAGCAGCTGCGCCGACACCTCGGGGCGGGTCTCCAGCAAACCACGCAGGTTCTCGTTCTTCAGCCCGGCGAGGCGGGTCTCGGAGACGGCGGTCGCCGAGGTGCTGCGCGGGCTCGGGTCGAAGAGGGCCATCTCACCGAAGAGCTCGCCCGGGCCGAGGATGGCCACCAGGTTCTCGCGGCCGTCGGCAGCGGTGCGGCCCAGCTTGATCTTGCCGGAGACGATGAAGTAGAGCTGGTCGCCCTGGTCACCTTCGCGGAACACCGATGCGCCGCGGGACAGGTCGACCTCGGTCAGCTCGTCGGTCAGCGCGGCGAAAACGTCGTCGTCAAGAGTGGCAAAAAGAGGTGCGCGGCGAAGGATCTCTACGTCCATGAATTCTCCAAGTTAGTACTGTTTGGCTGGGGTTCAAGCTGCTCTCCCGTGGGGGCACTGTTCTCCATTTTGCCGTATGTAAAGCCCGTGTGACATCTTCCACAAGGCTTTTCGCTCCCAGAGGAGGAAAGCGCCGGCATCGAGCACCGGCACGGGCTGCCGGAGGTGACAACCCGTAACGGCGGTTAATAATTCCCGCGGGCGGACCGCCTAGACTGATGCACATCCCACCGCAACGGAGAATGAGTGATTTTCGGCCTGACCATCCTGGACGTTGTCCTGCTGCTGATCCTCTTGGCGTACCTGGTCTCAGGTCTGCGCAAGGGGTTCCTGCTCACCCTCGGCGGCATCGCCGGCATCGCCCTGGGAGCGGTGGCAGCTTTCTTCGCCATCCCCCTGGTCAGTGAATGGGTCCCCGACAGCGCCTGGCGGCTGACCGCAGCCATTGCCGTGGCCATGTTGCTCGTGGTGCTCGGGCACGCCCTGGGAACGGGTATCGGCGCGGCCATCCGGCGCCGGATGGACTTCCCGCCGCTGCGGCCGCTGGACCGGCTGCTGGGCGGCTTGATGAATCTCGCCGTGACCGCGCTGGTTATCTCCATGCTGGCGTTCAGCCTGGGCACCATGGGCGTGCCGTTCATCTCGCAGCAGATAGCCGCGTCCAAGGTGATCGCGTCGATCGAAAACCTCACCCCGGATCCGGTGAAGGCGTGGGCGGCGCAGGTGCGCTCGATCGTTGTTGCGGACGGCATCCCGCTGGTCCTCGACCCGCAGGTGCCGCAGGAGTCGGCGCCGGTTCCCGATGCCAGCACCGATACCGCGGCCCTGAACGAGGCGGCGGCCTCCGTGCTGCGGATCGCGGGGACGGCCTTCCAATGCGGGCAGAACCAGACCGGGTCCGGCTTTGCGGTGGCCCCGGACCGCGTGCTGACCAACGCCCACGTGGTGGCCGGCGTCAACGAACCGGTGGTGGAGATCCCCGACGGCCGGGTGCTGCCCGGACGGGTCGTGTTCTTCGACCCGGTGCGCGACCTGGCCGTCCTGGCCGTGGACGGCTTGGACGTGCGGCCGCTGCCGCTGGCGGGCGAACTGTCCGAAGGCGACCTGGCGGCGTTCCAGGGCTACCCGGCCGGCGGTCCCTTCCAGAGCAAGCCGGCCACCGTGCAGGGCCGTTCGCAGGTGCTGGTCCAGAACATTTACGGTGCGGACCCGTCGTCGCTCGAGGTCTACACACTGGCGGCGAACGTGCAGCAGGGCAATTCCGGCGGACCTTTGCTTGATGCGGACGGAAACGTGGCCGGCGTGGTCTTCGCCAAGTCCACGGAGGACGTGCCGGTGGGCTACGCCCTGACCCTGGCGGAGGTCCAGCCGGTCGTCGACGCAGCCCTCGGCTATCAGGAGACGATCTCCGCCGGCCAATGCGTGACCCGCTAGCGGCTCTCCTGCGGTAGCCAGTCCAGAAACTGGCCGTGCGGGCCGCTGACCGCCACCGGGCGCCCGTTGTGCGAAAGCAGGAAGCGGCCCCGGCGGGTCCGGTCGTCCAGGCCGGGAATGCCGGAGTCACCATCCGGCAGCGGCATCACGCCGGGACCTTCGTGCGCGAGCCAGTGCACGCCCCGCTCACGGATGAGCCCCTCCACCAGGGTGCGGAACCGCCGACGGTCCGGCTCGGGCAGGTAGGCCAGCACTGCCGAATGGAAGACGACGACGGCGGCATCCCCGGGCGCCCGGGCCACCAGTGCCGGCAGCTGCTCGGTCAGGTCGCCGGCCACCAGCCGGGCCGGTGTGCGGCGGGCAACCTCGATGGCCTGGTGCAGCCGACGGATGCGGAACTCCTGCCCCGGCCAGATCAGGGCCTCGAGCCAGGCGACGTCGTCGGCATCGCCAATGTCCAGCGGATTCAGGTCGATTCCGGCGCGCCAGCAGACTTCGGGCAACGACTCGGGCAGCGGCGGCCGGCCGGAGGTGGAGCATTCCAGCAGCGGCGGCTGCGCTTCACCGCCGGCGGGCGTGGCTTCCGCCCCGGCCCCCGCGGACGCCGATTCCGCCGCAGCCCCGGAGGGCGCCGTTTCCGCCCCGGCCCCGGCGGCAGGCCAGGACCGCGGCGCGGGGACCGCACCGCCGTCGTACTGGTAGCGGTACAGGTCGGGGTAGAGCAACAGCCCCGCCGAGGCGCCCACCTCGATCAGCGCCAGCGGCTTGGCTTCGGAGGCGGCGATGGCCGCCAGGGACGGCAGGAACACGGCGCAGCGGCCGGGTTCATTCGTCTGCGTGGTGCGCGCCAGTGCCACGTCCCGGACCGAGTCCCACCGCGACAGCAGGAAGTCTCGGAAGGCCGCGTACTCCGTCGCGCCGGCACCAAGGGAGCGCGCGGCCGCCAGGATCAGGTTGGGCTGGCGCTTCGAGGCGGGCAGGGCATCGATCAGCGCCAGGACCTCGGGATCGTCGCTGATGCCCAGGGCCCATTCGACGTACACCGGGGACTGGCCGGCGGCCTCGTGCAGGCCGAAGTTCCGGTACCAGCCGGCGGTGTCTCCTCGCTGTCCACCCATCGTCGCCGCGGCCCTCCCGCTACAGGGCCTCGGCGAGGTATTCGACCGCCAGCCGGTAGCCGGTGATGCCCGCACCGGCGATGACGGCGTCCGCGATGCCGGAGATGTAGGAGTGGTGGCGGAACTCTTCACGCCGGTGGATGTTGGTGATGTGCACTTCGACCACCGGGAGGGCCACGCCGGAGAGGGCGTCGCGCAGTGCCACCGACGTGTGGCTGTAGCCGCCGGGATTGATGACGATCGCATCGGCCGTGCCGCGGGCGGCGTGGACCGCGTCGATCAGCTCCCCTTCATGATTGGACTGCACGCACTCGGCGGTCCAGCCGCGGGCGGCCGCGGCGTCGGTGGCGAGCCGCTCGACGTCGGCCAGCGTGGCGGTGCCGTAGACGTCCGGTTCCCGCGTGCCCAGCAGGTTCAGGTTGGGGCCGTTGAGGATCAAAACACGGCGGGTGCCGGGGATATCTGCAGTCATGCCTTTTACTATGCCTCAATCGCGTCTCGGGGGAGCTGACCTGTTCCAGCGGGGCGTCCTGGCCTCGCGGTGTGATGCCGTGGCCCGCCCGCCGCCAGGGGCGGGAGGGCCACGGCATCAGCCGACTGTCCGGGCGTCAGGCCTTCAGCGAGGTCGCGATCTGCTGCATGACGGTGTTGTCCGCCAGGGTGGTGGCGTCGCCGACCTCGCGTCCTTCGGCCACGTCCTTGAGCAGGCGGCGCATGATCTTGCCGGAGCGGGTCTTGGGAAGTTCCGGCACCACCAGGATGGTGCGCGGCTTGGCGATGGGTCCGATTTCCTTGCCGACGTGGGCGCGTAGCGTGGCGACGATGTCCGGCTCTTCCGCCGCGCCTCCTCTCAGGATGACGAACGCCACGACAGCCTCGCCGGTTGTTTCGTCCTTGGCGCCGACGACGGCGGCCTCGGCGACGGCGGGGTGGGAGACCAGCGCCGATTCGATTTCGGTGGTGGAGAGGCGGTGGCCGGAGACGTTCATGACGTCGTCGACCCGGCCGAGCAGCCAGATGTCGCCGTCCTCGTCCTTCTTGGCGCCGTCGCCGGCGAAGTACATGTTCTCGAAGCGGGACCAGTAGGTCTCCTTGAACCGTTCCGGGTCGCCCCAGATGCCGCGCAGCATGGCCGGCCAGGGCTCGCGGATCACCAGGTAGCCGCCGTGGCCGTCCGGGACGGAGTCGCCAAGTTCGTCCACGACGTCGATGGCGATGCCGGGGATCGCGACCTGCGCGGAGCCGGGCTTGGCGGCGGTGATTCCGGGCAGCGGGGCGATCATGTGCGCACCGGTTTCGGTCTGCCACCAAGTGTCCACGATCGGGGCCTTATCGCCGCCGATGACCCGCCGGTACCACATCCAGGCCTCCGGGTTGATGGGTTCGCCGACCGAACCGAGCACCCGGATGGAGGACAGGTCGTACTTGGCCGGGATCTCTTCGCCCCACTTCATCATGGTGCGGATCGCTGTCGGGGCGGTGTAGAGGATGGAGACCTTGTACTTTTCCACGATCTCCCACCAGCGGCCCTGGTGCGGGGAATCGGGGGTGCCCTCGTACATCACCTGGGTGGCGCCGTTGATCAGCGGAGCGTAGGTGACGTAGGAGTGGCCCGTGACCCAGCCGATGTCCGCGGTGCACCAGAACACGTCCGTCTCCGGCTTCAGGTCGAACACCACCTTGTGGGTGTAGGCGCACTGCGTCAGGTAGCCGCCGGTGGTGTGGAGGATGCCCTTGGGTTTCCCGGTCGTGCCGGAGGTGTAGAGGATGAACAGCGGGTGCTCGGCGTCGTGCGGCACGGGCGTGTGCTCCGCCGACGCGGCCTCCACCGTGTCCGCCCACCACACATCGCGGCCCTGCTGCCAGTCGACGGGTTCGCCGTTGCGCTTGACCACCACCACGTTGGTCACCGTGTGGCCGGGGGCGGAGAGGGCCTCGTCCACGGCGGGCTTCAGCGGCGACGGCTTGCCGCGGCGCCAGGTGCCGTCGGCGGTGACCACCAGCTTCGCTTCGGCGTCGTCGACGCGGGAGCGCAGCGCGTCGGCGGAGAAGCCGCCGAACACCACCGAGTGCACGGCACCGATCCGGGCGCAGGCCAGCATGGTGATCACGGCTTCCGGGATCATCGGCAGGTAGACGGCGACCCGGTCGCCCTTGGTTACGCCCAGGGATTCGAAGGCGTTGGCGGCCTTCTTTACCTCCTCGGTCAACTGGGCGTAGGTGTACGTGCGGGTGTCGCCGGGCTCGCCTTCGAAGTGGATCGCCACCCGGTCGCCCAGCCCGTTCTCCACATGCCGGTCCAGCGCGTTGTAGGCCGCGTTCAGCTCGCCGCCGACGAACCACTTGGCAAACGGGGCGTCCGACCAGTCCAGCGCTTGGCTAAAGTCCGTGTCCCACGAGAGGACCTCGCGGGCCTGCTTGGCCCAAAAAGCCGGGCGGTCCGCCTCTGCGTCTGCGTAAACGTCCTGTTTGGCTACGGCTGCGGCGGCGAATTCAGCGCTGGGCGCAAATCTACGCTTCTCGTGGAGCAGGTTTTCCAGGGCGTCGCCGGTGGCGGCGGTCGACTGCGTTCCGTTGGCTTCAGACATGTGGGGGCCCCTTCGTCGTGCTGGGTCATTGGCGTGCCCCCGGCTTGTCAGCCGGGCGCACCTGCTGCTTGCCAGCCTAATCCTTTGTGCGCCGCCGGCGGTGTTGAGCGTCACACTGCACGATGTAAATGGAGGTGAATCTGCGGTGAACGGCACCCGGTGGCGCCGTCGCCCGCGGGAATCCGGCTAGTGAAGGGTGGGTTCCTTGACTACGCTGAGACCAGCGCCAGAAGGTTGCGCGGCGGCCCAAGCCCGCGGTGCAACCCGCAACGACCCACGGCGGGCCCGGCCCGCGCTGCAACCGTAAACGACCGGAGGATCGAAGATGTCCCAGAGCTCCCAGACCCACGGCACGGCAGAAACTGCGGTGGCCGGCCCGTTCACCGTGCGAGACATGGTGGTGGGCGCCGGCATCGTCCTGCTCTTCCTCTCGTCCGTGATGCCCCTGCAAGTTCTCCAAGGCATCGGCGTGAACCTATGGAATTCAGGCGGCCTGTTCCAACTGGGGCTGGGCATCCTGCTTCCGGCGGTGGTCTTGGTCCTGTTTGTCGTGCGGCGGCTGGCCCCGCAGACGCCGCTGCGGGTGGGCTCTTTGTCGGTCGACCAATTCGCCTCGGTGGTCGCTTCGCTGGCGCTGGCGTTCTACTTCCTGACGATCGTTACCGTCTTCAGCGTGAGCGGAGTCATCGGATTCATCGGCGCGGTGGTGCTCTTTGCGGGAACCGTTTGCGCGCGCTGGATTCCGCAGCTTGCCGTCGATTTCGCCGGCCGTCCCGAGGCCGTCGCCCACCCCGTGGCGCGCGACGCTGTTCCGGCTGCACCCCGGCCCAAGCAACCCAAGCCCGCCACCGGGCAGCCCGGCGCGAACCAGCCCGGCGCGAACCAGACGGGGGTCGGACAACCGGCCGGCCACAGCGGAGCCGCCCGCCAGGGAACGGCCAGGGCAGGTGCCGTCCGGATTGACGAGGCGGCGGAAGCGCGCGGCGCAGGGGTCCCCGCCGGGTCCGCAGCACCTGCTCCGTCCGGCGCACACTACGCCGGAGCGCAACAACCTTCCACCGGGCAGTTCGCTGCACCCTCGGGTAAGGGAGCGGCCGGAGTGGCAGGCGCCGCCGCGGCCGCCCACGCCATGAACTCGCCGGAACACGGCACCGGCACCGGCACCGCGACGATCGCGTCGGGACGGGACACCGACGCCAGCCCGATCAGCACGCAGCGGGCCGAGGACCTTGAACCGGACGATTCCCTGTCGCCGGGGGCGGCAGACGGTGAGGCCGTCGGCATCCCCGTGACCGCCGATGCGAGCGGATCCGCAACGGCGCGCGCCGCCGCGTCCTCGGCGAGCGGCGTGGCCACGGACGTCGGCTACTCCGCCGGAACTGTGGTGGGCGGATCTGCCGCGTCCGCCGGCGGCCGGCAATCCCGGGAGCCTGCCACAACGGGCCGCACCGGGGCCGCGGATCTTCCCGGCGGCACAGGCGAGCATGGCGCAGCCGAACGGCAGGACCAGTCGGCCGTTCCCGCCGGCGGGCCCGTCGGTGGTGCAGCCGCCAAGCCGACCGCCGGTGCGGCCGTCGGCGGTGCAGCCGCCAAGCCCACCGGGGCCGGAGCCAGTGCCGCCACACCCGCCGCCGGCGACCAGACGACGACAGCAGCCACCACGGCCATGCCGTCGGTCGGGGAGAAGGTAACCGCCCGCGCCGGCGCCGACGCTGCCTCGGCGTCTGCTCCCATCAGCGCCACCAGGGAACACTACGAGGACGAGGAAGCCGAAGGGGAATACGAGGCCTTTTGGTTCGCCGTCGGGCGCACCCGCCCGGTGCTGGACGAGAACACCGGCCAGGTCATGTTCACGGTGGAGCCCGGGTCGTGGATCCTGGCGCTGCAGGACCGCGGCGACGAATTTCTGGTGCAGCACACGGACGGCCGGGTGGGCGTGTTGAGGGACCTGACGAACATTGAGCGTGCCTGATCGGGCGCCGGCCACCCGCCGGCGCAAGACCGAAGAGTCCCTGCTGGCGCGCAAACGCCGCGCCCGGCGGATCAACAAGGAGCTCGCCGAACACTACCCGTATGCGGTGGCGGAACTGGATTTCTCCAACCCCTTCGAGCTGCTGGTGGCGACCATCCTCTCCGCGCAGACCACCGACGTCCGGGTCAACATGACCACTCCGGTGCTCTTCCAGCGCTACCCGGACGCCCGCGCCCTCGCAGCAGCCGATGAGGCCGAACTGCAGGAGCTGATCAAGCCCACGGGTTTCTTCCGGGCCAAGTCCCAGAGCCTGCTGAAGATGGCCAACCAGATCGTCGACGAATTCGACGGCGAGGTTCCGGGAAACCTGGACGACCTGGTCAAGCTCGCCGGCGTCGGCCGAAAGACGGCGAATGTGGTGCTGGGCAATGCGTTTGGGATCCCGGGGATCACCGTGGATACGCATTTCCTCAGGTTGTCCCGCCGCTTTGGGTGGACCGGGTCGACCGACGCGGTCAAGGTGGAATTTGATGTTGCGGAGCTGTTCGAGCCCAAGGACTGGACCATGCTCTCGCACCGTGTTGTTTTTCACGGCCGCCGGGTGTGCCACGCCCGGAAGCCGGCGTGCGGCGCCTGTCCCGTCGCCCAATGGTGCCCGTCCTACGGCGAGGGAGAGGTGGACCCGGAGAAGGCGCGGAAACTGCTGAAGTATGAACTCGCGCCGGGACGCGAAGAACTGCTGGCCCGGATGATGGCCGGGGAGACGAGGCGGGAGCTTCGCGCAGCGGGCTTTCCGCTGGGAGCCTGACGATGAGCGCCAAGCAGGACCTGCAGCGGCTGGTGGAGCTGCCGATGGACCAGCGGCTCTCCGTCCGCGAACGGGAGCGCTGGTACGACGTCGCGCTTGACCAGGGGACGGCGCGCCCGGCCGCGGTGCTCCTGCTCTTCGGCGCCCTGGACGACGCACCGGCCCACTTCCACGATTCGGCCGTCCCGGATGATCTTGACCTGCTCTTCGTGGAACGCGCCGCGGGCCTCTCCTCGCATCCCGGGCAGGTGGCGTTTCCGGGCGGCCGCATCGACCCCGACGACGACGGACCCGCCGCCGCGGCGGTCCGCGAAGCGGTCGAGGAGACAGGCCTGGACGCGGCCGGCGTCGAAGTCCTGGGTGTCCTTCCGGACATCCCGCTGTCGGTCAGCAACTTTTTGGTGACGCCGGTCTTGGCCTGGTGGGCCGCTCCCTCGCCGGTCGACGTGGTCGACTTTGCCGAGTCGGCGCAGGTCTTCCGTGTGCCGGTAGCCGACCTGCTGGATCCTGCCAACCGGCGGATGTCGGTGCTCCGCCGCGGCGGGCAGGTCTTCCGCAGCCCCGCGTTCCTGGTCCACGGAGTGGTGGTCTGGGGCTTCACCGCCATACTGCTCAGTCACCTGTTTGACGACCTGGGATGGTCGTTGGACTGGGACAGGTCGCGCGAAATCCCGGCACCGATCGCCCCGCGCCCTGCGGCCCGCTGACGGCTGCCCCGCGCCCGCTGACGGCTGCCCCGCGCCCCTCCGGCCGGGCTGACGGCTGCCCCGCGCCCCTCCGGCCGGGCTGACGGCTGCCCCGCGCCCCTCCGGCCGGGCTGACGGTCATGGACCGGTGGCCAGCCGGGGGAGGCGCGCTGCCTTACTTGGCGTCGGCGTAGGAATCGACCACTGCCACACTGACCGGGAAGGCAACAGGGATGGCGCCGAAGACCAGGCGGGTGGCGGCAGCTGCGGACTCCTCCACCAGCCGGCAGGCCAGTTGGGCACGGTCCTCGCGGACGTGCAGCATGACCTCGTCGTGGAGGAAGAACACCATTTCCCCCACGAAGGTTCCTTCCGCCGCGAAGGCGCGAAGCCGCCGTCGTAATTCCGCCAGCCAGCACAGCGCCCATTCAGCGGCCGTGGACTGCACCACGAAGTTGCGGGTGAAGCGGCCGCGGCTGCGGGCCAAGGTATCGGCCCGTCGCTGCTCTTCGGCCGTGGCGGTGCGTTGGGAGGCCAGCCAGCGTTCCGACGGCGGAGGGCAGCTGCGGCCCAGGTAGCTGCTGACCACCTGCCCCGCCTTGCCGGCCCGGGCCGCGCGCTCGACCACCGCGATGGCCTGCGGATACGTCCGGGTGAGCTGGGGCATCAGCCGGCCGGACTCGCCGGTGGTCGCACCGTACATGGCCCCGAGCATCGCGATCTTCGCCTTGGCACGGTCGCCGCCGAATCCGGCGTCGGCAATGCCCTGGTAGAGATCCTTGCCGCGGCCGGCCGCTGCCAGGGCCTCGTCCTGCGCCAGCACCGCCAGCACCCGGGGTTCCAGCTGCGCTGCGTCCGCGACGATGAGCTTGTGGCCGGGATCAGGGCGGACGGCGTCCCGAATCTGGCCGGGTATCTGCAGGGCCCCGCCGCCGCGTGAGGCCCATCGCCCGGTGACCACGCCGCCCACCACGTACTCGGGCCGGAAGCGGCCGTCCCGGACCCAGGCGTCCAGCCACGCCCAGCCATTGGCAGTGAACAGGCGGGCGAGCTTGCGGTATTGCAGCAGCGGCTCGATCGCCGGATGGGCGTGCTGCTTCAATTCCCAGGAGCTGGTGGTTTTGACCTCGATGCCGGCCCGGTGCAGGGCGCGGATGAGCTGCTGCTGGGAGTCGGGGTTGAACGTGGGATTGGCCAGCTCCTGTCCGAGCCTGACGGCGAGCTCCTCCAGCTTGTCCGGCCGCTGGCCTTCCCGCGGGCGTGCCCCCAATTGGTCGGTAAGGATGCCCAGGTGCACGTCCTCGCGCCACGGCACGCCGGCGTGCTCCATCTCGGCTGCGATCAGGGCGCCTGCCGATTCGGCCGCCAGCAGCAGCTGCAGCCGGCCGCGGTGGACCGACGCGGCCACGGCCGCCAACTGGTCCTGCAGCTCGGCCACGAGGTCCTCGAGGTCGGTGCCGCCGGGCTGTGGTTCGTCAAAGAGGGTGAACTGGTCCGGGGACTGCTGCGGCGGCGGCAGCTGACGGGGCAGCTCTTCGTCCTGATGCGCGGCCGGCGCCTCCCGCAGCGCGCGGATATACCCGGTGTCCGGGGCGTGGACCGACAGCGCCAGGATGTTGCGGGCGAGCGTGAGATCGTGGCTGCGGTCCACGCCGGTGCCGGCGGCCAGCAGCGGCTGATACGCGGCGCGCGTGGCTTCGAAGACCCAGCGGGGTCCCTCGCCGTCCAGGCTCCGGATCGTCGAGGCAAGTCGTCCCTGAGGCACGACGACGGGCGGCCCGGAGGGGGTGCCGTGCGCGTCGGTGCGCTGCAGGTAAGCGACGGGTTCTGTGCCCTCCGGCACGGAAATGTTCCGCGCGGCGGAGGCCAGGACCATGTACACACCTCAATTCTGCACCGACCGGTCCTCCACACGCCCCAAGCCGTCCCTTGCGGCCCACATCCGGAGTTGGCGTGGCGGGCGCGGGCCGGGAGTTCAGCGAAGATCGGGGCATGCCAGGACACCACACCGCCGCCGAGCGGTCCCGCTGGAAACCCGCGGAAGCGACGGACGTCGTCCTCGTCGGCGGCACCGACCGGCTGCGGGATGAAGTGGCCAGGATCGCGGCGGCGGCCGGGCTGGCACTTCGCCCCGACGGACGTCCCGGCGGATTGCAGGGAACCCCGGATGCCGCTCGTGGAGCCACCCCGATGCTGCTGGGCACCGCCGGGCATCACCGGGTGCAGCGGAGCGGCGGGGACATCATCGTGGTCGGGTTCATCGACGAGGCACCGGCCCTGTGGGACCTGGCGGCCTCCACGGGGGCCGGGCGGGTGGCGGTGCTGCCCGAGGGTGCGGTGTGGCTGGCGGAATACCTGAGCCGGACCTGGCGGCGCGAAACGGCCGGGAAGGTGGTTGCCGTGCACGGGGCCAGCGGTGGAGTAGGGGCCTCTGCCCTGGCCGCCTGGCTGGCCGCGGAGGCTGCCCGCTCGGGAACGGCCACGGTCTTGGTGGACGACGACCCGCTCGGCGGAGGACTCTCGGCTGCCCTGTGTGCCGCCGACGTCCCGGGCCTAACCTGGCCGGATCTGGCGGCGGTGCAGGGAACGGTGAACCCGGTCCAACTAGCGGCGTCCTTGCCGGCGACCGGCGGATTCTCCCTGCTGTCTTGGCCGGGAACAGGGGACCCCGCCCTGCACGGCACCCCGCAGGACGAGGTGGAGGCGGAGATCATGGCGGCCGCGTCAGGCGCTTTCGGCTTGGTGGTTGTCGACACCGGACGGCTGAGGAGACCGCCCCAGGCCGGGCCTCCGGCCAACGATACTGTGCTGCTGGCCCGGACGGACAGCCGCTCCCTTCGGGCCGCGGCGGCCGCGGCGGCAGCGGCCGAAGCCGGAACGAACCTGCACTTGGTGGTGCGGGGACCGTTGCCGGCCGGAGCCGACGAACAGCTGATCGCCGACGAGCTGGGGGTGCCGTTGGCCGGCTATGTGCCGCACCTGCGCGCGGTCCCGGCGGCACAGCGGGGAGGGCGCCTGCTGGATCTGGCCTCGAACAGGCGGATCCGCGCGTTGTGCGCCGGCCTGCTGGCGCGCCTGAACCCAGCACCGGGGCAGGGCAGCGGGTCATGAACGGGGCGGGACGCAGGCGGGCTGCCCCGGCAGCGGTCTCCGCCATCGGATTGGAGCCCTTCCGTCGCGCGGTGCTCTCCGATCCATCGCCGGTGACGGGAGCCCGCCTGGCAGCAGCCGTTCAGTCGAGCGGCCGTTTGCTGGGAACGGCCGGTACGCTGCAGGCGGTGGACTCACTGGCCGCAGACTTGCGCGGGCTGGGGCCGCTGCAACCGCTGGCGGACGCGGGAGCCACGGACATCCTGGTGAATGGCCCGCAGGACGTCTGGACCGACGGCGAACGCGGTCTGCTCCGTGCCCCCGTCGCTTTCGCCGGCGACGCCGAGGTACGGGCGCTGGCCGTACGCCTGGTAGCAGCCGGCGGGCGCAGGCTCGACGACGGGAACCCGTGCGCGGATGTGCGCCTTGCGGGTTACCGGGTCCATGCTGTGCTGCCACCGGTTTCGACCGGCGGGACGCTGCTCTCGATCCGGCTCCATCGTCCGCGCCGCTTCACGCTCGCGGAACTGCTCACCGCCGCGCCGCAGTGGCAGCCCTATCTCGAAGCCGTCGTCCGGCAGCGCCTGAACTTCCTGATCTGCGGAGCCACCGGGTCAGGCAAGACGACCTTGCTTTCGGCGATGTTGGGGGTCGCCGGCCCGCAGGAACGGATGGTCTTGGTCGAGGATGCCGCCGAACTGGACCCGGACCATCCGCATGTGGTGGGCCTGCAGAGCCGGACCAGCAACGTCGAGGGCACCGGGTCGATCGGCATGGCGGAACTGGTTCGGCAGGCCCTGCGGATGCGGCCGGACCGGCTGGTGGTCGGAGAGTGCCGGGGAGCCGAGGTCCGCGAGTTCCTTGCGGCGATGAACACCGGCCACGCCGGAGCCGGCGGCACCATCCACGCAAACTCCGCCGCGGCGGTCCCGGCCAGGCTGGCGGCCATGGGCGCGCTCGCCGGGATGAGCGCCGAAGCGGTCGTACTTCAGGCCGCGAGCGCACTGGACCTGGTGATCTCGATGCACCGGACCGGGGAAGGGCGCTGCGTGCAGGAGATCTGCCTGCTGCGGCGCGATCCCTCGGGTGGCTTGCAGACCATTCCGGCGCTGGCCGCTGACGGAGCCGGCATCAGGCACGCGGCTGGAGCGGACGAACTCCACGAACGGTTGTTCCCGTGACCGGCCTCGCGGTCTTCCTGCTGACTGCGGCGGCCTGCCTGCTGCTGTTGCCGAGGCGCGCATCCCGGCCAGCCGAGGTGCGCCGGGGCTTCGGCTGGGCGTCGGCCGGCAGCCGGACGCGGCGCCGGTCCGCCGCCGCCGAATTGGACCAGCTGCCCCTCTTCGTGCGGCAGCTGGCGGCGCTGTTGCGTGCCGGGCGCACGCCGGCCCAGCTCTGGCCGGATATGCTCACCGTCTACGCGGCGGCGGGACCGCCCGACCGGTCCACTCCGGGTGCACGGCGGCGGGACCGAACGGGGCCGGCGTCAGGTGCGGCAGCGCGGGAAGCCGGGCTGTTGCTCCCGACCCTTGAGGCGGCAGCACAAGCCGCGGACCTGGGCCTGGGAATCGGGCCGGTTCTGCGCAGGCAGGGGCCGGGCGACGGCCGGCGGGTACGCCCCGAGGCCGCCGCCGTGCAACGGATGTGGCACGATCTGGCTTCCTGCTGGGAGGTTTCCGAGAGGACCGGGGCACCACTGTCATTGCTGCTGGAGAATTATGCGCGGCACCTGCAGCATCGGCTTGATGCCAGGGCTGCCCGGAGAACCGCTCTGGCGGGACCGAAGGCCACCGCGGCCCTGCTCGGGTGGCTGCCGCTACTGGGACTTGGGCTCGGCGCCACGATGGGTGCCGACCCCGTCGCCACGCTGCTGCTGTCACCGACGGGGTGGCCGGTCCTGGTCACCGGGGCGGCGCTCATGGTTGGCGCGCGCTTCTGGTCCCGGCAGCTCGTGCGCCATGCTGCCGGAAGGGAGGGCCTGTGATTCCGGCGCTGACCGGTGTACTGCTCTTTGCTGCTGCCTGGCTGCTGTATCCGGGACTGGTCGGTGCCCGCCGCATCCCGGCGAAGCTGCCGCTGGTTTCAGGCGGATCCCGGAAGGGTGGCGGCAGGGACGCAGCGGCCGATCCTGCCCTGCACCTGGACTTGTTGGGCGCGATGCTGGCAGCGGGACTTCCCTTGCCTCACGCAGTGGCTGCCCTCGCTGCCACCAGCCAGGGAACGACGAAGACGGCTTTGGACCAGGTCGCCTCGGCGTTGTTGCTGGGCGTGGACTGGCAGGAGGCCTGGGCGCTCGCAGAGGGCGGTTCCGGACTGCACGTGTTGCGTGACTCCCTGCGCTTCGGTGCCGCAACGGGTGCGCCCTCGGCGGCGGTGCTCTTTGCCCAAGCCGACCAGCTGCGGCGGCGCGGGCATCAGGAAGACCAGCAGCGTGCGGCCGCGCTCGGCACCCGGCTTGTACTTCCGCTGGGGCTGTGCGCCCTTCCCGCCTTCATCGCGCTGGGCGTCGTGCCGGTGCTCGTCGCCCTCGTGCCCAAGCTGTAAGCACTCCTCCACAGCGCAGGCTTCATCCCGGAGTGTGCACCGGGACCAAGCCGGCGGTGCCGGGCTACTGGCCCGGTCGGGGAAGCTCGAATAACCGCAATCCGGCGGTCTCATCCAGGAGGAAAACATGTTGTCACTGGCCGAAATCCGGGACCGCACACCACGTTCGCTGCCGCCGAACTCTGCAGTGCAACTACCCGAGGACAAGACGGCGCGACAGATCGCGGCGGCGCAACCACCCGGGGCCACGGCGAGGCAACCGTCCGCGGCGCAACCACCCGCGCCCGCTCAGCTGACCGCGACGGCGCAACCACCCGGGGCCACGGCAGGGCAACCATCCCCATCAGCGGAACCGACCGGGAACGCCGCGGCACAACGGTCTGCGGCGGCACTACTGCCCGCGGCGCCAGACGGCCCCGGCAGTCTGGCGGATGTCATTGACTTCCCGGCAGGCGGTCGGAACAGGCTCGCCCGGAGAAACTGGCGGCACCTGACCGGCTCCGAAGCCGGAATGGCTACCGCCGAGTATGCGATCGCGACGCTTGCCGCGGTGGCGTTCGCCGGTCTCTTGGTCCTGATCCTGCGAAGCGGCGAAGTCCGCGGCATGCTCACGGACTTGGTGGAGCTGGCGCTGAGGGCGGTCTGACCGATGTCTGTGCGGCGCCCCGCCCGCTCCAGCAGCGGCCGGTGTGCCCCGGCCGCCCAGCGCGCCGGCGAGCGCGGCAGCGTCACGGCGGAGTTCGCCGTTGTCCTGCCCTCCGTCGTCGTCGTGCTGGCTTTCCTGCTGGCCGGTGCGGCCGCCGGAGCAGCACAGCTGAATGTGGAGAAGGCCGCACAGGCGGCGGTCCGGCAGCTCGGCCGCGGCGAGCCGGAGACAGCAGCCGCCCACACGGTCCGCACCATCGCTGGGGACGGCGCTACGTTGGCGTCCGGCAGCGGCGGCGGCTGGGTTACGGTCCATGTTACTGCTCAGGTATCCGGTCCATGGCCCGGGGTTGGCGGCTGGACGCTGGAGGCCCGGGCAACCGCGCCTGCCGAGCCGACCGGCGGGCCGGTGATTCCGTCAGGCGCAGGACATGGAGCCGGCTAAGCGACGGCCGGCGCCCCGTGCCGCACCACCCGGTGCGGGTGCCGGTTCCGGAGCAGCCGGACCCGACAGCACCGACCACGACCACGGCGCCGGCGCTGGCGTCACCGGACCGCACGGCACGGACCACGGCGCTGGAACGGTGCTGTCGGTGGGGCTGGTGCTCATGCTGTGCCTGATGCTCGCGGTGCTCGTCACGGTGATGCAGGCGGGCTTGGCATCGGCGCGGGCGGGGAAGGCGGCCGACCTGGCTGCCTTGGCCGGCGCCGATGCTGCCCGCGGCCTGCTGGCCGGCGAACCATGTACCCTGGCCGCAGACGTGGCACGCAAGCAGGACGCCGAGCTGCTGGCGTGCCGCCGTTCCGGACCCGGCGGTGTGGTGGTCGACGTCCGAACCCGAACCCGGCTGCCCGACGTGCTGGGGTGGCTTGACGGACAGTGGACGCATGCCGAGGGCCGGGCACGTGCGGGGCCACCACCGGGCGGGTAAGCCATCAACAGCGTGGGGTGGGCCAGCCCCAAGGCGATAACCATCGGCAGCGCGGACGAAGCGCTGTTTCCCGCCAGGCGCGTGCAGTGTTTGCCGAGCCACGCGGGGCGGCGGGGCCCCTTAGCTAGGCGACGGCCGCCTGGTGCCTGTCGGAAGGGGCAGGGCCAGCTTGGGAAAGCAGAGCCTCGATCAGCGTGACCGCCCCCGACTTGTCCAAGGGATTGTTCTTGTTGCCGCATTTGGGGGACTGCACACAGGAGGGGCAGCCCGTTTCGCACTCGCAGGACCGGATGGCGTCCCGGGTGGCCGCCAGCCAGATCCTGGCTGCCTCAAAGCCACGCTCGGCGAAGCCTGCGCCGCCGGGATGCCCGTCGTAGACGAAGATGGTCGGCTTGCCGGTATCGGCATGCAGTGCCGTCGATACCCCGCCGATGTCCCACCGGTCGCTGGAGGCCACCAGCGGGAGAAGCCCGATGCCGGCATGTTCGGCCGCATGCAGGGCACCGGGTACACGGGCCGCGACCAACCCCGCCGACGTCAGTTGCTGCTCGCCGATGGTGAACCAGACGGCCTTGGTGAACAGTTCCCTGGCACCAAGATCCAGCGGCTCTTCGCCCAGGATCTCGTTGGAGATGAAGGCCTTGCGCTGGAAGGAGACGACTTTGGTGGTGACCTTGACGTCGCCGAAACAGGCCTGGACTTCGCCCCACTGCTCGGTTCGCTGCGCGCCGAGCACTTCGATCTGCGTGACGTCGCGGGCCTGGGTGTAGTAGTCCGGACTTCCCCGGGTCACCATCGCGCAGTGGTCCTGCTCGTTCAGTTCATCCACGACGTATGTCGTGCCCTGGTGCACGTACACGGCGCCATTGTGTGCCTGATAGTGCGACTGCGGGGAGTCCATGGTCCCGAGCAGTGTCCCGGATTCCGTTTCGACAATGCTGATGGGCCCGCCGCCGTCGGCCCGCAGGTTCACCATGGCCGCCGCGCTTTCCGGATGGGTCCAGTACCAGCCGGCCGGCCGGCGCCGGAGATA
Source organism: Arthrobacter sp. MDT2-34-1 (assembly GCF_059091365.1). Taxonomy (NCBI): domain Bacteria; kingdom Bacillati; phylum Actinomycetota; class Actinomycetes; order Micrococcales; family Micrococcaceae; genus Arthrobacter; species Arthrobacter sp. MDT2-34-1. Next base: position 1,544,788 of record NZ_JBNHGO010000001.1, on the reverse strand, counting down.
GCCGTCGGCGGTCAACTGGTCGAGCAGGGCGGGAGCCGCGCCGCCGAACAGCCCGATGTCCGCGGGCGTCAACGGAAGCTCCTGGGCCGCGGCGCACAGGTGCGGTCCCAGGACGTAGGGGTTCGACGGGTCGAAAACGGTCGCCTCCACGGAGACGTCGAAGACGGCCTCGGGGTGGTGGACCAGATACGTGTCCAACGGATCGTCGCTGGCCACAAAGGCAGCCAGCGCGTCCTGCCCGGACCGGCCGGCGCGGCCGATCTGCTGGAACAAGGAGGCGCGGGTGCCCGGCCACCCCGCGACCAGGACGGCGTCCAGTCCGGAGATGTCGATGCCCAGCTCAAGCGCCGAGGTGCTCGAGACGCCCAGCAGTTGCCCCGACCTGAGCTTGGCTTCCAGCTCGCGGCGTTCCTCCGGCAGGTAGCCGGAGCGGTAGGCAGCCACCCGCCCGGGCAGCGAGGGGTGGACGTCGTCCAACAGCCGTTTGGTGATGGAGGAAATCGTCTCGGCACCACGCCGGGACTTGATGAAGGCGATGGTACGCACCCGCGCCGCGACGAGATTGGCCAGCAGGTCGGAGGTCTCGGCAACCACCGTGCGCCGTTCCTTGGCGCCGTTCTCGCCTTTGAGCTCGGTGAGCTGGGGTTCCCAGAACGCTACGGTCGTGGAGCCGTGCGGCGAGCAGTCTTCGGTTACCGCCTCTGCTTCCGCGCCGATCAGCCGACCGAAGGAGGTTGCGGGGTCCGCGGAGGTGGCGGAAGCGCCGATAAACACGGGGTCCGCCCCGTAACTGGCGCAGACGCGGCGCAACCGCCGCACGAGATTGGCAACATTCGAGCCGAAGACACCGCGGTAACTGTGCGCCTCGTCAATGATCACGAAGCGGAGCCGGCGGAAGAACCGTGCCCACCAGGCGTGGTTGGGCAGGATCCCGAAGTGCAGCATGTCCGGGTTGGCCAGCACGAAGTTGGCATGGTCCCGGATCCAGCGGCGGGCACCCGGATCGGTGTCGCCGTCGTAGGTTTCCGCCCGCACGGTGGGCAGCTTCAGCGCCTTGATCGCCGCCAGCTGGTCGGCCGCCAACGCCTTGGTCGGGGCCAGGTACAGGGCGACGGCGCCGCTCGGCTCGAGACTCACGGTGTCTGCCAGGGCCGTCCGGTGGATGGCGTCCAGGGCCGGCATCTGGTAGGCCAGCGACTTTCCGGAGGCAGTTCCCGTGGCAATGATCGTATGGCGGCCCTGATGGGCACCCTCGGCGGCGCGCACCTGATGGCGCCACGGCTCGTGCACACCGAGCGAGGCATAGGCGGCACGGATGTCACCGTGGACCCACTCCGGCCACGGCTCGACCACCGCCTCCCGGGCCGGAAGCTCGCGGACATGCACCAGTTGCTCAGGCTCCGGACCGGAGCCGAGCAGCGGAATCAGAGAATCGTGCAGGGCCACCCGAACATTGTGTCACCACACCGGGGCGCGGCGGGCAGCACCCGCAGTACGGCAGCTGCGGGCCGTGCGGGCCGGCTGCACGGGTGAGCGCGCCGCACCGATCGGCCAAGCAGCACGGGTGGGCCGGGCTGCATGGGTGGGCCGGCCTGCATGGGTGGGAACGCAGCACCGGTGCCAGGCAGCAGGCGGTCAGCCCTCCGCCACGGGCTTGAGGATCATCACATCGCAGACCGTGTCCCAGCCCAGGTGCCGGTACAGCATCTGGCCGTCGTGCGAGGCGATCAGCAGCCCGGTGTCCACCATGTGCTCCAGCACGGAGGCGATCAGCGCGCGCATCACGTGCGTGGCCAGCCCGCGCCTACGGTAGTTCAGGTCCGTTTCGATGTGGTCGAAGACCGCGAAATTGTCGACGGCGGCGGCGACGCCGTGGGCGGCCTCGTTTCCTTCATGCACCACCCGGACCTTGTGGACGTTCCCGTGCTTCTCGACCTCGGTCTTGTAATCGGGGTCGCGGTACCACGGGTCCTCGGCGTCCTGGCCGGACATGTCGGTGACCATCAGCGACTGGGCGTTGTGGTGCACCCGCAGCCCATGCTGCGGCGCCAGCTGATGGATCCGCTGCGCGTCGCGCGTCAGCACGGTGAAGATCCGTCCCGGTGACTTGGTGGTGTCGCGGGCCACGGCGGCGAATTCCTCGTCGCCGGGTTCGAACGCGAAGTACTCCCAGTCCCCGGTCTTGTCCGCCAGCAACACGGCCGGGTGTCCGTCGACCTCTTCGGCGGAGTAGCCGCGGCAGGCCGACCAGCCGGCGACCCAGGCGGCAAGGACGTCGTCGGGGACGTCAGTCGTATATTCGTGACCCATAGCAGGACTGTACCGAACAGCGGGCGCGGGCGGCATGCCTAATCGATGACAACCCTGTCACAATCCCTGATTACCGGCCACCGCGTAACCTTGATGCGTGGCTTTGAACCGGATTGTGCTTTATTACGCTTTCACCCCGTTGCCGGACCCGGACGCCGTCCGGCTCTGGCAACGCGCGCTGTGCGAGAAACTCGGCCTGCGCGGCCGGATCCTGATCTCCAAGGACGGCATCAACGGCACCGTCGGCGGAGAGCTGAACGCGGTGAAGCAGTACGTGAAAACCACGCGCGAATACCCCGCCTTCCGCGGCCTCGACGTGAAGTGGTCCGAGGGCGGGGCGGAAGACTTCCCGCGGCTGAGCGTCAAGGTTCGGGACGAGATCGTATCCTTCGGTGCCCCGGGAGAGCTCAAGGTGGACCAGGGCGGAGTGGTCGGCGGCGGGACGCACCTGCGCCCCGAGGAGCTGCACCAGCTCATCGACGCAAAAAAGGCGGCGGGCGAAGACGTGGTTTTCTTCGACGGCCGCAACGCCTTCGAAGCGCAGATCGGCAAGTTCAAAGACGCCATCGTGCCGGACGTGGCCACCACCCACGACTTCATCAAGGAACTGGACTCCGGCAAGTACGACGATCTTAAGGACAAGCCCGTGGTGACGTACTGCACCGGCGGCATCCGCTGCGAGGTGCTGTCGTCCCTGATGGTCAACCGTGGCTTTCAGGAGGTCTACCAGCTCGACGGCGGAATCGTCCGTTACGGCGAAACCTTCGGCGACGCCGGGCTGTGGGAAGGTTCGCTCTACGTCTTCGATCAGCGCATGCACCTGGAGTTCACGCCGGACGCCAAGACCATCGGGGAATGTGTCCGCTGCCAGGCGCCGACCAACAAGTTCGAGAACTGTTCCAATCCGGACTGCCGCCAGCTGACGTTGTACTGTTCCGCGTGCGCAGCGGAGCCGCAGACCCTGCGCTGCCCGGACGGCTGCCCGGAGCCTGCCGCCGCCTGACTGCCGCTGCTGACTGCCGCCGGCCGGCTCCCGTTGTGTGGCCCGGCGGCATCCGGGCCGTCCGTCCCCGGGCAGGGGAGCGTCCCGGAGCTGTTTTGTGGACGTCGCGGGCTGCCCAACGGCATCAGGTTCCGCGGCGGGTCAGGCGTTCGCGGTCTCGGGCCACAGGCCCGCGGTGGCATCCTGCGGTTCGGTGTCCTCGACCTCGGTCTTGAACACGCTCATGCCCCGCGCCTGGTAGTTGGCCACGGCCGCCGGCCCGTCCAGCGAACAGGTATGCACCCAGACGCGCCGCACCGGCGGAAACCCGTCCCAGCGGCCATGCAACTGCCAGGCCTGCCGGATGCCTTCGGTTAGCAGGGCACCGCCGAAGCCGCGGCCGATCGCCTCGGGGAACAGGCCGAAGTACATGATTTCGACGTCGGTGCCGGTCTCGCCGGGCCGGCCCAACAGTTCCACGTAGCCGGCCGGAGCGTTGCCGGTGTACAGCACCCAGGTTTCCGCCCCGGGGGCACGCACTGCCTGTTCCCATTCGCTGCGCGTGAGCACCAGCCGGTCGGCCCAGTTCCAGCTGCTGCCCACACTGCGGTAGAGGAACTTGCTGAACTCGGGGCTGATCTGCCGCACCCGCACCACGGCGGCATCATCCGGCAGCGGGCGCGAGCCCGGCACCAGCTGGGCCGGATCGGTCTGTTCAAGGTAGGTGGTGGTGACGAGCATGAGGTCATTTAACCATCAGGGAACCGCCCCGGAGGCACGGGCAGCAGTGACCGGCGGCCGCTGAAGGGCCGCGGGCACCTTGGCCGGCAGGTCCGGGGCGTGTCTGTCCGGGTTACTAGACTTGGGCCGTGGATAGTGCAGATTTCTCCGACGTTCCCCATGCGCCCGCCAGCAGCGACCGGCGGCTGCTGGCGGACCTGGCCGCCGACCTGACCACCCTGGATTACAGCGTGGACGGCGTCGCGGCGCTGCTCGGAACCGAGGCGTGGGAGGCCTTGGACCGCGACCAGCTGGTTCCGGCCGTGCTGGCCACCGCCCGCCTGCTGGAGGATCCGGCACAGGGCCGCCTGGCCGCCGTCGTGCGCCTGTGGCTGTTGGGTCGGAGCGTGCCGCCCGGGCTGCTGGCGCGGGCGTTCCCGCGCACCGGGGTGGACGGGCTCGCCGCCCTCCGGCTGGCCGAGCGCGACGGCGGTGAGTGGCGGGCCGCCGTCGACCTCCGCCCGTACGCCTTCGGCGAGACCGAGCTGTGGGTGGCCAGCGACCTCGGGGCGCACCAGCGGCCCGGCGTCCTCCGGCACGATCACGTCCTGGGCATCGGCCAGGCCTCGCTGACGCTGGCCCAGCTGACCGTCCGCACCGAGGTGGAACGGGCCCTGGACCTTGGCACCGGGTGCGGGATCCAGCTCTTCCACCTGCTGGGCCACGCCCGCCACGCCACCGCGACGGACATTTCGGAGCGGGCGCTGGCCTTCACCCGGTTCAACCTCGCCCTCAACGCCGGCGCCCTCGGGCTGGACCCGGACAACCTGGAGGAGCGGGTCAGCCTGCGGCTGGGCAGCCTGTTGGAGCCGGTGGCGGGGGAACGGTTCGACCTCGTGGTATCCAACCCGCCGTTCGTGATCACGCCGCGTCGCCCGGCCGAACGCGCCGACGAGCAGTTCACCTACCGCGACGGCGGACTGCCCGGCGATGACATCGTGGCCACCCTCTTCCGCTCCCTGCCCTCGGTGCTGGCCGACGGCGGCGTCGCACAGATGCTGGGCAACTGGGAAATTCCGGCGGGCGCGGGCAGCTGGCACGCCCGGTTGGAGCAGTGGCTGGCGCCGGACACCGACGCCTGGGTCATCCAGCGCGAGCAGCTCAGCCCGGCGCAGTATGCGCAGACGTGGCTGCGGGACGCCTCGGTGAACCGCGACCCCGAGCTGTTCGAATCCGCGTACGCCGCCTACCTGGACGATTTCGCGTCCCGGGACGTGGAGGCCCTCGGCTTCGGGCTCGTGTGGCTGCGCCGCTCCCTGCCCGACGCCGCGGCCGCCGCTGCAGGCGCAGGATTGCTGCGGAGGTTCGAGGAGATCACCTATCCGATCGAACAGCCCATCGGCCCGCACCTGGCCGCGGCGGTCGAGCGGGCCGATTGGCTGGCCGAGCACGCCGCGGACTTTGGCCGCCAGCACCTGCGGGCGGCCGAGGACGTGACCGAAGAGCGGCACCAGCGGCCGGGCGCCGAACATCCCGGCGTCATCTTGCTGCGCCAGGGCGCGGGGCTGCGCCGGACCAACCTGATGAGCACCGAGTTGGCCGGGTTCGTTTCCGCGTGCGACGGCGAGCTGGGCGTGGACCAGATCATCGGTGCGCTGGCGGCGCTGTTGGGCCGCGAGGAGCCGGACTTCGCCGGGCAACTCTCCGCCGAAGTGCGGAACCTGGTGGCAGACGGCTTCCTGGTGCCTGCCGGCGAATAGGAAATTGTTGCCGGATTGCAGTCCGGGATTGGCCGGCAGCCCCGCCCGGGAGCGGTGACCGGCATTACACTTACTGATCATGACTAAGGCTTCAAGCACGACGACCGGCCGGGCGGCCACGGCAGCGGCGGCCACTCCGGCCGAGCCGGCGGCCGGAGACAGGGTCAATATCTCCGATGCCCGCGCCATCCGTGCGCTGGCCCATAACGTGCGGCTGAAGGTCATCGAAGAGCTCTTTGATACGCAGCAGCCGGCCACCGCCACGGAGTTGGCGCAGCGGCACGGGCTGACACCCAGCGCCATGAGCTACCACCTGCGGGCGCTGGAAAAGTGGGGATTCGTCAAACGGTGCGTGAACCAGGGCGACGGCCGGGAACGGCACTGGCAGGCCGCCGCCGGACGCCTGGACGTGACCAGCGTGGCGGACAGCCGTGCCGCCACCATGGGCGTGGTGGATGTGGAACTGAACGACCTGCGCGAACGCCTGTCCAAGTACGTCAAACGGGACAAGCAATTGCCGAACCCGGACACCTGGCGGCAGGAGGGGCACCTGGCTGCGCTCAGCACGGGGCGGTTCTACCTGACCGAGGAACAACGGAAGGACCTCGGCCGGCGGATCGGCGAGATCCTGCTGGAATACAGCCCGACGACCAATCCCGAAAACCGGGGAGAAGGGGCGGAAAAGCTGTACTACGTCTTCTCCTTCCTGCCCGGCGACATCGACAACGATTAGGGCCTTGCCGCGGGCATCGGCAGCGGTCCGTTGCCGCGGAGGCAGCCGGCTGCACGCGCTGGCGTTTTCTGTTTCGCGGTACTGTTGCGGCTAACCTAGTGCTGACGGTCCTCCACCCCGCCGGGTTGGGGGACGTATTTACAAGCGCATCAACACCCTTTCTTTACGTAGGAGCACAGTGCCAGCCAAGGCCCGCGAAAAAACCGGTAAGAAACTCGTCATCGTCGAGTCCCCGGCCAAGGGCAAAACCATCGCCGGGTACCTCGGCGAGGGCTTTGAGGTCACGGCTTCCATGGGGCACATCCGTGACCTGCCCCAGCCCTCCGACCTGCCGGCCGAGCTGAAAAAGACGTCGGTCGGCAAGTTCGCAGTGGATATCGAGAACGATTTCGAGCCGTATTACGTGGTGTCTCCGGACAAGAAGAAAAAGGTGTCCGAGCTCAAGTCGATGCTCAAGGACGCCGACGAACTCTATCTGGCAACTGACGGTGACCGCGAGGGCGAAGCCATCGCGTGGCATCTGCTGCAGGTGCTGCAGCCCAAGGTGCCCGTGCACCGCATGACGTTCAGCGAGATTACCCGCGAAGCCCTGCAGCGCGCCCTGACCGAGGTCCGCGAGGTGGACACCGACCTGGTCGACGCCCAGGAGACCCGCCGGATCGTGGACCGGCTCTTCGGCTACGAACTCTCGCCGGTGCTCTGGCGCAAGGTCAAGGCGGGGCTCTCCGCCGGACGCGTGCAGTCCGTGGCTACCCGGCTGGTCGTCGAGCGCGAGCGCGAGCGGATGGCGTTCCGGGCGGCCTCCTACTGGGACCTGGTGGCAACCGTGGCGCCGGAGGACGCGGCCAAGGGCGGGGTGTTCAAGGCGAAGCTGGTCTCGGTCGACGGCAGCCGGGTCGCCGCCGGCAAGGACTTCAACGATCTGGGCCAACTCAAGGCCCGCTCCGCCGTCCATTTGGACGAGGCGGCCGCCACCGCGCTGGCAGACTCCCTGCGCAGCGCCAGCTTCTCCGTCCGCGCGGTAGAGAACAAGCCCTACACCCGCCGGCCGGCGGCGCCGTTCACCACCTCCACCCTGCAGCAGGAGGCGGCCCGCAAGCTCCGGTTCTCCGCGCGCTCGACCATGCAGGTGGCGCAGAAGCTGTACGAAAACGGCTACATCACCTATATGCGTACCGACTCGCCGGCGCTAAGCGATCAGGCCGTGAACGCCGCGCGGCGCCAGGCCTCCGAGCTGTACGGGCCCGAGTATGTCCCGGATGCCCGCCGCGTTTACAAGGGCAAGGACAAGAACGCCCAGGAAGCCCACGAAGCCATCCGGCCCGCCGGTGATTCTTTCCGCACACCCGGCCAGGTGCGCAGCCAGCTTTCCGGCGACGAGTACCGGCTGTACGAGCTGGTCTGGAAACGCACGGTGGCCTCGCAGATGGCCGACGCCAAGGGATCGACGTCGACCGTGCGGCTCGGCGCCACGGCCGGGGACGGGCGGGACGCGGAGTTCACCGCATCCGGCACCGTCATCACGTTCCCCGGTTTCCTGGCCGCCTATGAGGAGGGCAAGGACGCCGGACGCGAGGACGAGGACGATGCCACCGGCGGGCGCCTGCCGAACCTCGCCAAGGGCGACGCGCTGGACGCGCAGGCGGTCGACGCCGTGGGGCACGAGACATCGGCACCGCCGCGCTACACCGAAGCATCGCTGATCAAGACGCTGGAAGACCGCGGCATCGGCCGTCCGTCCACCTACGCCGCCACCATCTCCACCATCATGGACCGCGGCTACGTCCGCACCCGCGGCTCCGCCCTGGTTCCGAGCTGGATCGCGTTCTCCGTGGTACGGCTGCTGGAGGAGTACTTCAGCGACTACGTCGACTATGACTTCACGGCGGAACTCGAAGAGGACCTGGACCGCATTGCCCGCGGCGAGGCCAGCCGGACCGAGTGGCTCTCCGGCTTCTACTACGGGGACCGCAAGGAAACCGGCCTGAACACCGTGGTGAACGACCTGGGCGAAATCGACCCGCGCCGGATCAATTCGATCGAGATTGCCGAGGGAATCACCCTGCGGGTGGGCAAGTTCGGCCCGTATCTGGAACGCAACGGCGAGGGCGACGGCGAGGAGCCGGAGCGGGCCAATGTCCCCGACGACCTGGCTCCGGACGAGCTGACCCCGGAGAAAGCCCTCGAGCTGATGGAAACCCAGGGGCCTGGCGAGCGCGAGCTTGGAAAGGACCCGGAGACCGGCCGGACGATCGTGGCCAAGGAAGGCCGTTACGGCGCCTACGTCACCGAGGTGATCCATGAGCCGACGGCCGAGGAACTGGCCGCGCAGCCGGTGGAGTATTACAAGAACGGCAAGCCCAAGCCGCCGAAGAAGCCCGCCAAGGTCAGGCCTCGCACCGGTTCCCTGTTCAAGTCGATGAGCGCGGACACCGTCACCCTCGAGGACGCGCTGAAGCTGCTGAGCCTGCCGCGGGTGCTTGGCACCGATGCCGAGGGCACCGAAATCACCGTGCAGAACGGACGCTTCGGCCCGTACCTGAAGAAGGGCAGCGATTCGCGGTCGATCGGCTCCGAGGAGGAAATCTTCACCATCACGCTGGAACAGGCGCTGGAGATCTACGCGCAGCCGAAGACCCGGGGCGGCCGCACCGCTGCCGCACCGCTGGCCGAGTTTGGCGTGGACCCGGTGTCGGAGAAGAACATCGTGGTCAAGGACGGCCGGTTCGGCCCCTACATCACCGACGGCGTCACGAACATCACGGTGCCGCGCGCCACCAGCATCGAAGAGCTGACACGCGAGCAGGCCATCGAACTGCTGGCGGAGAAGCGCGCGAAGGGACCGGCGAAACCGGCGGCGAAGAAGCCGGTACGGCGCAAGGCCGCCGCCAAGAAGTAGCGGCCGCCCCGGCCGCCGCCCGCCGCGGTGGGGGCCGGACCCGGTGCCCGTTTGCGGTGCCCGTGCCGCAGGCCTGCATAATATGAACATGCGTCTGGGTGTTCTCGACATCGGTTCCAACACGGTGCATTTGTTGTTGGTGGATGCCCGCCCGGGTGCCCGGCCGGTGCCTTTTGCCTCGCACAAGCGGCCGCTGTCGTTGGTGGCGTACCTGGATGCCGACGGCAGTATCAGCGAAGAGGGCCAGCAGGAACTCATCGGCTTTATCCGAGAGGCCTGGCGGTTCGCCGGGCTGCACGGAGCCGAAGACATGCTGGCCTTCTGCACCTCCGCCATCCGCGAAGCGACCAACGGCAGGGCAGTATTGGACCGGGTCAAGGCGGAAGCCAATGTCACGCTGCAGGAGCTGACCGGCCCCGAGGAGGCCGGCATGACCCTGGTGGCCGTCCGCCGCTGGTACGGCTGGGGGTCGGGCACCATCCTGGACCTGGACATCGGCGGCGGCTCCTTCGAGATGGCCATCGGCCACGACGAACTACCCGAACACGCCGTATCGGTGCCGCTGGGAGCGGGCCGGCTGACCCGGGAGTGGCTGCCCGAGGACCCCCCGAGCGTGAAGAGCATCAAGGACCTGCACGGGTATATCCGCGAGACGCTGGCTCCCGCGGTCGAAGAAATTTCTGCCTACGGCCGGCCGGACATGGTGGTCGGAACCTCCAAGACCTTCCGCTCGCTGGCACGGATCGCCGGGGCCGCACCCTCGGCCGCCGGCCCGTACGTGCGGCGGGAACTGCACCGCACGGACCTGTCCCTTTGGACGCGGCGGCTGGCCGCCATGCCGGTCAGCGACCGTGTCAATCTGCCGGGTGTCTCGATGGTGCGGGCGCCGCAACTGCTCGCCGGGGCGATGGTCGCCGAGGCGGCGATGGAGATGTTCGAGACCGAGACGCTGCAGATCTGCCCGTGGGCGCTGCGGGAGGGGCTGATCCTCAAACGCTTCGATCACCTGCTCTACGACAGCGACGCCCCGGTCAGTCCCGTGGGCACCATGCTGGTGCGGCAGGCGCTGGAGCCGGCCCCCGCCGTCGAGAAGGTGGGCAGTTAGCAGCCGCGGCGCAAAACCGCGGACACGTCACGCGGCAGGGCTGCGGTGGAGGGCTTAAATGGCGACGCCGGCGAACGTTGCGGTCGGTTGGGGGAGTCAACCGCTGTTCGCCGGCGCCTGGACCGGAACCAGCAGATCCGGTCCATCATCACTCGCACCTTGATGAGGTGTTTAAGACACTAGACGGGGACCTTGGGACAACGCCGTTAAACACCTGAACGGCACCTGTGAGTTCTTCCCCGCCGGTGTGCGCGGAGGCCCGAACGGCGGCACGCGCCGGATGACGGCACCATGATTCAATGGCAGACATGACTGCTGACGCCACGGAAACACCAACCGCACGCCGCATCGCTTTCCTGGGCTGTGGGTCCATGAACGAGGCCATCCTGGCCGGGCTGCTGGCCTCCGGAACACCGGCAGAAAACGTGACGGCGACGGTGCGCCGCAGCGAACGCGCCGCGGAACTGCGCGGACGTTATCCCGGCCTGACGGTGCTGGCGGAACAAGACGACCCGGGGGCCAACGCCCATGCGGTGCAGGGCGCCGACGTAGCCGTGCTGGGGGTGAAGCCGGCGGGCATCGCGGACCTGTGCCGGACCATCGCGCCGGCTCTGGATAAGCGGACCGTGGTGGTTTCCGTGGCCGCGGCAGTCACCGTTGCCGCCATGGAAGCTGCCCTGCCGGAAGGCCAGCCGCTGGTGCGCAGCATGCCCAACACGCCGCTCAAGGTGCGCCGCGGGGCGGTCGGCGTCTCCGCCGGCAGCCACGTGAGCGATGCCCAGCTGGAGGCCGCCCGCGAAGTATTCGCCGGCGCCGGCACGGTCGTCGTGGTTCCGGAACACCAGCTGGACGCGGTGTCCGCGGTCAGCGGTTCCGGCCCCGCCTATGCTTTCTACCTGGCCGAAGCGATGGCCGCCGCCGGCGTGGAGCTGGGCCTGGAACCGGAGCTGTCGATGACGCTGGCCCGTGAGACCGTGGCCGGCGCGGGCATCATGCTCGCTGCGCCGGATGCCGACCCGGCGGTCATGCGCCGTGCCGTCACCAGCCCGAACGGCACCACGGAGCGCGCCATCGCCTCCTTCGACGACGACGGGCTGCCGCAGGTGATCGCGCGCGGTGCCGCGGCCGCTGCCGAACGGGCGGCCGAACTGTCGCGCGAGCTGGCCTGAGCCGTAAGGGGGCCTGGGTCCGCTGGACTTGCGGGCGGCCCCGCTACGGGCGGCCCCCCTACGGGCGGGCCGCGAAACGCTCCAGCAGGTCCACGTGCCCGGAGACGATCAGCATGTCCCGGCTGGAGACCTTGGTTTCGGGCCGCGCATAGGTGAAGTCTTCGCCGGGCGACTTCACGCCCACCACCGTGACGCCGTACCTGGAGCGCACCTGCGACTCACCCAGCGTGAAGCCCTGGGTCTCCTTCGGCGGGTACATCTTGACGATGGCGAAACCGTCGTCGAACTCGATGAAGTCCAGCATCCGGCCGCCCACCAGGTGCGCGGCGCGGCGGCCGGCGTCGGCCTCCGGGTAGATGACATGGTTGGCGCCGATGCGCGAGAGGATCTTGCCGTGCGACGGTGTGATGGCCTTGACCCAGAGGTGCTCGATGCCCAGGTCCACCAGGTTCACGGTGATCAGCACCGAGGACTCGATCGAGGTGCCGACACCGACGACGGCGGAGCTGAACTCCTGGGCGCCCAGTTGGCGCAGCGCGTCGATGTTCGTGGCGTCGGCCTCCACCACGTGGGTCAACTGCCCCGACCACTTCTGCACCAGGGCCGGATCACGTTCGATCGCCAGCACCTCGCGGCCCTGCTTGACCAGTTGTTCCGCGGTCGAGGAACCGAAGCGGCCCAGACCGACCACCAGCACGGGGGCGTTGTGGGCGGGACGTCTGTTCGATGCGGACTTGTCAGCCAATGATGGGCCTCTCTTCGGGGTAGTGGAACAGCTGGCGGCGCTCGCGCAGCGCCAGGGCGGCGGCCAACGTAATGGTGCCGACGCGGCCGGCGAACATCAGGGCGCAGAGCACATATTTGCCCTCGGGCGGCAGCTCGGCGCTCAGGTTGGTGCTCAGCCCGACGGTGGCGAACGCGGAAATGACCTCGAACAGCACTCGGTCCAGGCTTTCGCCGGTGAGGGCCAGCAGCAGGCCGGCGGCGAAGGCCACCAACGTGGCACCCATGACGATCACCGAGATGGCCACCCGCATGGCGCCTTCGGGGATGGTCCGGCCATGGACCTTCACGTCCCGGTCGCCGCGGGCCTCGGCTGCGATGGCCAGGAACACGATCGCGATGGTCGTGACCTTGATGCCGCCCGCGGTCGAGGCGGAACCGCCGCCGGCGAACATCAGGGCATCGGAAAAGAGCATGGTGGACGGCTCGATGTCGTTCATGTCCACCAGGTTGAAGCCGAGCGAGCGGGTCATCACGGACGCGAACGTTGCGTGCAGAACCTTGTCCCAGGTGCTCATGCCGCCCAGGGTCTCCGGGTTGCTCCACTCCATGGCGCCCCAGACCAGGGCGCCTACCACCAGCAGGATCAGGGACACCTCGACCGTGAGCTTGGTGTGCAGGTTCCATTTGCTGAAGCGCCAACCGCGCTCCAGAAGCACCATGACCACCGGGAACCCGAGGCTGCCCAGGAAACCGCCGACCATCAGCGGCAGCAGGATCCACTCATCGGTCTCGTAGGGGACCAGGCCATCGGAGTGCGGGGTGAACCCCGCATTGTTGAACGCCGAGATGGCATAGAAGATGCCGTGCCAGGCGGCCTGGGGAAAGGATTCGCCGAGCATCAGGAAACGGGGGATCAGCACCAGGGCGAGCACCACCTCGATGATCACCGAGGTGGTGATCACGATCCGCAGCAGCGCGCCGACCTCGCCCAGGCGGCCCGCGTTGCTCATGGCGGACTGGGCGATCAGCTTGCCGCGCACGCCCAGCCGCTTGCTCACCATGAGCGCCAGCAGCGAGGCCAGCGTCAGCGTGCCCAGGCCGCCGATGAAGATGCCCAGCAGGATCACGGCCTGGCCGAGGAAGGTCCAGTGGCCGGCGGTGGACACCACGGTCAAGCCCGTGACGCAGACCGCCGAGACTGCCGTGAAGAAGGCGTCGTGCAGCGGCGTGATGACCCCGTCCCGGGCCGCGGCGGGCAAGGACAGCAGCCCGGTGAAGACCAGGATCACCGCCACGTAGACGATCAGCGCCAGCCGTGCCGGGGAACTGTTGGCAACGCTGTCCACGAAGTCGCGGAGCGTGCGCAAAAGCGAGAATCGTTCGTGTTCCCGCCCGGCTAGCCAAGACGGCTGCTGTCTGGTCATCCCGATCGCTTCTGTCCGGCTCCGAAATCGCTGACTTGCTCCTTGCAGTAGTAAATCATCAATTGATCGCACGGGGCGCGGGAAGAATGCGCGCGCACCGGTGCTTTCGCGTAGCCTGTCTGTGATGTCAGCGACCCCAGTTCCCGCGGTTCCCACTCTGGCGGTGTGGAGTGAATCCGTCTTGGCCTACAATTTCGGCGCGCATCATCCCATGTCCCCGATCCGGCTGGACCTGACGGCCAGGCTGGCTGACGAATTCGCCATCTTCCACCGCCCGAACGTCACGTTGGCCGCAGCCGAAATCGCCGGCGACGCGGCACTGCAGACCGTGCACGACCCGGCCTACGTGGCCGCGGTGAAGGCGGTCAGCGAAAACCCGGACGCCATCGACGACGAGCGCGGCCTGGGCACCGAAGACGATCCGGTGTTTCCGGGCATGCACACCGCCAGCGCCCGAATCGCCGGGGCCTCGCTGCAGTCCGCGGCCGCGATCCTGGACGGCTCTGCGCTGCATGCGGTGAACTTCGCCGGCGGCATGCACCACGCCGCGCGCGGCAAGGCCAGCGGGTTCTGCATCTACAACGACTGCGCCCTGGCCATCCAGCACCTGCTGGATAACGGCGTGCAGAGGGTCGCGTACGTCGACGTCGACGCGCACCACGGCGACGGCGTCCAGTCGATCTTCTACAACGACCCGCGGGTGCTGACCATCTCCCTGCATGAAACCGGCACCCACCTGTTCCCGGGGACGGGCTTCGCGAACGAGAGCGGGGGCCCGGAGGCACCGGGCAGTTCCGTCAACGTCGCCATGCCGCCCCGCTCCGGCGACGCCGCCTTCCTGCGGGCCTTCCACGCGGTGGTGCCGCAGCTGGTCAGGGCCTTCGCCCCCGAAGTGATCGTCAGCCAGCACGGCTGCGACAACCATGCCCGCGACCTGCTGAGCAGCCTCCGGCTGAGCGTGGACGCCCAGCGGCAAATGATGCTGGACACGTCCGACCTGGCGCGCGAGGTCTGCGGCGACCGCTGGATCGCCACGGGCGGCGGCGGCTACGACGTCTTCAATGTGGTGCCCCGGTCCTGGACGCACATGCTCGCCATTGTTTCCGGCCGGGCCATTCCGTTGCACAGCGAGGTGCCGCAGTCCTGGCATGACTACGTCGAGGTGCGGTACGGCCAGCAGGCACCGCTGTACATGGGCGACGACGCCGACCTGTGGTGGCGCTCGTGGGAGGTCGGCTATGACCCCAACGACGGCGTGGACCGCACCGTGATGGCCACCCGCAAGGAAATTTTCCCCTACCACGGGCTCGATCCCTGGTTCGACTAGGCCGTTACTGGGTTCGCCAAGCCCCCAGCGGATGGGGCGGCAGACCCTGGCCGGGCGGCCGCGCCAGACGCAGTCGTCCACCGAACCCGGTATCGTGCCCGGCGCCGGGACCAACGCCGGGGGTGTGCCCCGGAGCATATATGCGGTTAGGGTAATGCAATGGCCATCGATGATGTCTTTGCAGTGATTGCGGAAGGTACCCGCCGGGACATACTAGGGTCGCTCCGTGACGGCGACAAGGCGGTTGGCGAACTGGTCGAAGAGCTGGAGGTGAGCCAGCCGACCGTCTCCAAGCACCTGAAGGTGCTGCGCGAAGCCGGACTCGTGTCCATGCGCGCCCAGGGCCAGAAGCGCTACTACTCGCTGCAGACCGGGCCGCTGCAGCATGTGGCCGACTGGATCATCGGGTTCGGGGTCGATGTCCTGCCCGCCGCCGAGGCGGGGCCGGTGTCGCCCGCGGTGGCAGCCGCCGTCATCGCCCCGCAGGAACCCGCGCATGCGGTGACGGGGCGGAGCCTCGAGGTTCCGGTTCCCGCCAACCTCAGCCGGTCGCTCGGCCAGGCGGCCAACAAGGCGACGACCAAGGCCGCGGACATCTTCGCGCATCTGCCCAAACTGCCGCGCCGCCGCCGCGGCTGAGCGGCGGGCCCTGATGCCGGTGCGCGCGGCAGCCCGGCCTCGAGCGCAGGCGGCTCACGCGGCGGCAGCCCGGCGGAGTACCAGAGGGGCCACCCGTGCGGGGACGCGGAGGGCCCCGGGCCGTGATGAGCCGCACATTCGGGCCCCGACGGGCGGGCGTGTTCGCCCGTGACGGCCGGCACTTTCCGCCCTGCCACCCCGCCCAGCGGTGCCGGAACTGCCCCGTTCAGTGCGACAAACCGGCCGACTGTACCGCCGTCCGGCGCGTTACGAGGTGGTTCGGCGATGTGTCAGGTGTGTTTCTTAGATCCCGCTTCTTATGGTTTTCTGTGTGAGGGCCCGCAGCAACCTGAGTGCCCCCATACGTCAGCTAGTGAAGGGACGCACCCATGGATGCCCACCTGCTTGAAGTCCGCGACGAAGTCTTCCGGCGCAATCCAGGCGAAACGGAATTCCACCAGGCCGTCACCGAAGTCTTCGAAACCCTCGAGCCGCTGGCCGCCCGGCACCCCGAATATTCCGACGCCGCCATCCTGCAGCGCATCTGCGAGCCGGAACGCCAGATCATCTTCCGCGTGCCCTGGGTGGACGACGCCGGCAACGTCCAGATCAACCGCGGCTTCCGCGTGGAGTTCAACTCCGCGCTTGGCCCCTACAAGGGCGGCCTGCGCTTCCACCCCTCGGTCTACCTGGGCATCATCAAGTTCCTGGGCTTCGAGCAGATCTTCAAGAATGCCTTGACCGGCATGCCCATCGGCGGCGGCAAGGGCGGGTCCGACTTCGATCCGCGCGGCCGGTCCGACGGCGAGGTCATGCGCTTCTGCCAGTCCTTCATGACGGAGCTCTACCGCCACATCGGCGAATACACTGACGTTCCGGCCGGGGACATGGGCGTGGGCACCCGCGAAATCGGCTACCTGTTCGGACAGTACAAGCGCATCACCAACCGCTACGAGTCAGGCGTCCTCACCGGCAAGGGCATCGGCTGGGGCGGCTCGCTGGTCCGCCCCGAAGCCACCGGGTACGGCGCGGTGCTGTTCGCGCAGGAAATGCTCAAAACCCGCGGGCAGAGCCTGGACGGGCAGCGCGTGGCCATCTCCGGCTCCGGCAACGTGGCCATCAACGCCGTCGAAAAGGCGCAGGAACTCGGCGCCACGGTCGTCACCGCCTCCGACTCCGGCGGCTACATCGTCGACGAGGCCGGCATCGACGTCGAACTGCTGCGCCAGATCAAGGAAGTCGAGCGGGGCCGCATTTCGGAGTACGCCGAGCGCCGCGGCTCGGCCGTGCACTACGTGGCCGACGGCAACATCTGGGACGTCGACTGCACCGTGGCGCTGCCGTGCGCCACGCAGAACGAGCTGGACGAGAAATCGGCCCGGCGCCTGGTGGAGTCCGGGCTGGTCGCCGTCGCCGAGGGCGCCAACATGCCGTGCACGAGCGAAGCGGCCTCCATCTTCCAGGACGCGGGCCTGCTGTTCGGCCCGGGCAAGGCCGCCAATGCCGGCGGCGTGGCCACCTCGGCCCTGGAGATGCAGCAGAACGCCAGCCGCGACGCCTGGACCTTCGAGTACACGGAGCAGCGCCTGGCGGACATCATGGTCGGCATCCACGACCGCTGCGCCGAGACCGCCGAGGAATACGGCATGCCCGGCAACTACGTGGCGGGCGCGAACATCTCCGGCTTCAAAAAGGTAGCCGACGCCATGCTCGCCCTGGGCCTCATCTAAGGCAGCCAGCACAGCCCACAACACTGATGACGACGACGGTGCCCGCCACGGCGGGCACCGTTTCGTTCTGGTGCGCACGGGGTCATCCCGCGGGTCATGCAGGCTGGCGGACGTTCCGGCCCGGCCTCCGCAGCGACGCCCCGAGTAAACTCACCCCATGGTGCAAAGACTCATCGGGCTGGACATCGGCGGCAGCAAGACACACGGCATCCGGCTGGACGACGGCTTGCCGGTCGCCGAAGCCACGGCGGGCAGCGCCAACGTGCAGAACGCCAGCCCCGCCCAGGCCGCCGCGGCCCTGGCCGAGGTCTTCGGCCGGCTCGGCGCGCCCGGGATCGCGGCGGTCTATGCAGGGGCGGGCGGGATCGACACCGAGGGCGACGCGGCGGCGCTGCGCGCCCTGATCGCCCCGCTGGCCCCCGGGGCGGTCGTCCATGTTGTCCACGACACCCGCCTGGTGCTCGCCGCCGGACGAGTCCGCACCGGGATCGGCGTGGTCGCAGGAACCGGATCGTCGGTGTGGGGCATCAGCGAGGCCGGGCTTGAGGTCCGCGCCGGCGGCTGGGGGCACCTGTTGGGCGATGAGGGCAGCGGCTACTGGCTGGGGCGGGAAGCCGTCCGGCACGCACTCTCCCGCCTGGATGCGGGCCTGCGGCGGGACCGGCTCACGGACCTGCTGCTGGACGACTGCGGGCTGCAGGAGCCGGCCGAGCTGATAGCGCTGTTCCACTCGGCGAAAACCGACCGGCGGTTTTGGGCGGGCAAGTCCCGCCTGGTGGTGGCCGCCGCCGAAGGCGCCGATCCGGCGGCGGAGGCGATCGTCGACCGCGCGGCCGCCGACCTGGCCGGCCAGATTGCCCTGGTCGCCCGGCGGCTGGGCATGGGCGGCCCGGTGGTGCTCGGCGGCGGGCTGGGTATGAACGTCCCGCGGTTCCAACGCTCGCTCGCCGCCGCACTGGAACCGCACGGGATCGCAGACCTCCGCCCGCTGGACCGGGAACCGGTCTTCGGCCTCGATGTGCTGGCCGGCCTGGCCTGAGCGCGGCCGGCGCCCCACACCTACGGCTGTAGGACCGGGCGCCCCGGCGTCGTCATAATCTGTCATGTCCCGGGCCCGCGTTTTCCTTCCCCCGCGGACCGGGCGTACAGTTCCGGGTATGACGACTCGTTGGTATGCGTATTTTGCGTTGGCTCTGGAGGGGCCTGACGTAACCGCTTAGCGCCTACGCATACCAACCTTCAGAGCCAACAGGGCAGAGATGATTCTCTGCCCTTCGCCATTTCTCCGGCGGGTTCTGTAGCGAAGTCCCGCCGCCAACAGACGGGACACCGACCATGAATTCAGCAGCCAACCAGCTCTTGGAAACCGAAGCGCCGACGCGGGCCGGCGTCGAAGCCGCCGACCCGGCCTCGCCGCGCAGCACGAACAACCTGCGGGTGGGCGGCTTCAGCCCGCTGCCGTCACCGGGCGAGGTGCTGCAGGAACAGCCCCTGACCGCCGAGGCCGCCGCCGTCGTCGCCCGCGGCCGGGAGGACATCCGGGCGGTCATGGACGGGGTGGACGACCGGCTCCTGGTGATCGTGGGACCGTGCTCGATCCACGACACCGCCGCGGGCCTGGACTACGCGCGCCGCCTGGCGCAGGTGGCACGTGAGCACCGCGAAGAGCTGCTGATCGTGATGCGCACGTACTTCGAGAAGCCGCGGACCACGGTGGGCTGGAAGGGGCTGATCAACGACCCACAGCTGGACGGCTCCCACGACATCGCCGCCGGCCTGCGGCTGGCGCGGACGTTCCTGCTGGAGGTGGCGGAGCTCGGCCTGCCGGTGGCCACGGAGTTCCTGGAACCGATCAGCCCGCAGTACCTGGCGGACCTGGTCAGCTGGGGAGCGATCGGTGCGCGCACCACCGAAAGCCAGATCCACCGTCAGTTGGTCTCGGGGCTCTCCATGCCGGTCGGGTTCAAGAACGGCACGGACGGCGGGCTGCAGGTTGCGCTCGACGCCTGCCACGCAGCGGCCGCGGCTCAGGTGTTCCTGGGGATCGACGGCGAGGGACGGGCGGCGCTGGTCTCCACCAACGGCAACCCCGACACCCACGTGATCCTGCGCGGCGGCGCAAGCGGCCCGAACTACGGAGCCCAAGAGGTGGCGGCGGCGTCCGCAGCGCTGGCGGAAGCCGGCCTGAATCCGCGGTTGATCGTGGACGCCAGCCACGCCAACAGCGGCAAGAGCCACCACCGCCAGGCCGAGGTGGCGCTGGAGATCGCCGCGCAGGTCGAAGCGGGCGGCAGCGCCATCGCCGGCCTGATGCTGGAGAGCTTCCTGGTGGGCGGGGCACAGAAACTGGAGGTGTCCCGGGACGGCGGGGGAGCGGCGTTGGTTTACGGGCAGAGTGTCACGGATGCCTGCATGGAGTGGGACGTCACGGCGGATGTGCTGGCCCAGCTGGCGTCGGCCGCGGGGAATCGCGCCACGAAAGCGGCCCGAGGGTAAAAGGCCGTGCTTGGTTAAAATGCTTAAGCTACAGTGTGCACTTTCACTTTTGCCACAACAGCCTCTAAAGTATCTAGGAAGACGGTTGTTGGGGCGGGGCAAGGCGGCACGCCGCCGGTGTTGCTTACAGTAAAGGAACAGTGCGTAATGGCTGACGAGAACAATTTCTCGAGTGTGCGCTTCTTGACGGTGTCGGAAGTGGCCGCGGTCATGCGCGTGTCCAAGATGACCGTTTACCGCTTGGTGCATTCGGGCGAGATGCCCGCCGTGCGCTTTGGACGTTCCTATCGTGTGCCCGAATCGGCCGTGGAGGAGTACCTGCGCGGCGCCGTGATCGACCGGGAGACCGGGACGGCCTGACGCTCCGGAGCGGGCCGGCTGCCGTCCGGCGGTCAAACCGGGGGGCGCGGAGGCGGTACCCTGTTAAGGAACGTTTTACGTCATCGTCGAAAACCGTGAGTTGACGTGTGCCCCGCCGGGCACCGGCAGCTGACGAAACTATCAGTGAATGAGGGACTCGTGGGTTCAGTTATCAAGAAGCGCCGCAAGCGTATGGCCAAGAAGAAGCACCGTAAGCTGCTTCGCAAGACCCGTCACCAGCGCCGCAACAAGAAGTAGGACCGACAACCGGTTCCCTTCTCTTCCAAGGCCCGCCAGGAAACTGGCGGGCCTTGTGCCGTTAACCGGTTTTCATCCCCGCCGGCGTGGGTCCGGCCGTTACGCCGCCGGTCGCCGGAATCTGTTGACCCCGCGCCAGAGACCGTAGACCGCGCCGGCACCGGTGGCGGCCTTGAGGCCCAAGGTGGCCGCCCGCCGGCCGCTCCTGTAGTCGTAGACCGGCCAGTTGTTCTCCCGGGCGTGCCGGCGCAGCCTGGCGTCCGGGTTGATCGCCACCGGGTTGCCCACCAGGGTCAGCAGCGGGACGTCGTTGTAGGAGTCGCTATAGGCCCAGCAGCGCGCCAGGTCCAAGCCTTGGCGGATGGCCAACTCCTCGACCGCGATAGCCTTGGCCGGCCCGTGCAGGATGTCCCCGATGAGTCGTCCGGTGTAGGCACCGTCTTCGGTTTCACCCACCGTGCCCAGGGCGCCCGTCAGGCCCAGCCGGTCGGCGATGACGGCGGCCACTTCAACCGGCGTGGCCGTGACCAGCCAGACCTTGCGGCCCACCCGCAGGTGTTGGTCCGCCAGGGCCCTGGTCCCGGGCCAGATCTTGGAGGCGATGACTTCGTCGTAGACCTCGTCGCCCAGTTGTTTGACGTCGTCGCTCAGCAGGCCGGTGGCAAGGGCCAGTGCCGTGTCGCGGATCGACTGGATGTCCTTGAGGTTCTCACCCCGCATCAGGAAGCGGGCCTGTTTGAAGCCGAAACCGGCAGCGTCGCGCATCCGGAAGGCGCCGCTCTGGTACATCTTGCGGGCCACGTGGAACAGGCTGGCGCCGCGCATCAGGGTGTTGTCGACGTCGAAAAATGCCGCTTCCGTCCCCGGGTCCGTGGAGACCGAGGCGCGCTGTGCATGGCCGGCGGCGGTCTTGGGCATGCTTCGAGTCTAACGAGGCGCCGGAGATTGTCCGTTCAGCGCCACTGGCCGCTACCGTGGAAGGCATGAGTGGATCCGACACGCGCCCCGGGCACGAACTGGTGCTGCTGACCAAACCCGGCTGCCATCTGTGCCAGGCGGCACGGGAGACCGTCGGGAGCGTTGCGGGGGAGCTCGGTCTCGCCTGGGAAGAGAAGAACATCCTCGAGGACCCCGAGCTCGAACGGCGCTTCGCCGAGGAGATCCCCGTGGTCATGATCGACGGCGTCCAGCGGGACTTCTGGCACATCGATCCGGACCGGCTGCGACGGCTGCTCACACAGTAGTCCGGGGCGGCCCGGCCGGCGTCACAGGAGTTGGAGAGCGGCGCGGGGGAGCTTAATCTTGGGGGGACACAAGCCTGCGGTTGGACAGCCGCCGGCGGCACCCAGGACCCGGAACGGCTGGAAACGGCACGGCCGGAGCCCCGCAGCAGGCATCGGAGCGACAACAGTGACCCACCTCCCGGATACCGAGGCTGCCAAGCCATCCGGCCACGAGATCCCGCCGGCCGCGCTCGCACGCCTGACCATCTACCTCCGGGCCCTGAATTCGCTGGTGTCCGAGGGCACGGAACGCATATCGTCCGAGCAACTGGCCGAGGCCGCCGGCGTGAGCCCGCCCACCCTGCGCAAGGACCTTTCCTACCTCGGGTCGTTCGGTACCCGCGGCGTGGGCTACGACGTCCGGCTGGTCGGCCAGGAGATTGCCGCGGCCCTGGGGCTCACCCAGGACTGGAAAGTCGCGATTGTCGGCATCGGCAACCTGGGCCGGGCCCTGGCCGGCTACTCCGGATTCACCACCAAGGGATTCGGAGTCGTGGCGCTCTTCGACGCGGATCCGCAGGTCGTCGGGTCCGAGGTCTCGGGGATGCGCGTCAGCCCGATCGGTGACTTGGAACTTATCCTGCGGCAGACCGGCACCAACATGGCGGTCCTGGCCGTGCCCGCCGGCGCGGCCCAGGGGCTCTGCGACCGGCTCGTCGAAGCCGGCGTCACGAGCATTCTCAGCTTCGCGCCGGCGGTGCTGCAGGTTCCGCCATCCGTGCAGCTGCGCAAGGTGGACATGGCCACCGAACTGCAGATCCTGGCGTACCACGCGCAACGGGCGCAGACGACGGAGCACGGCTGAACACTGCTGCGCCCCGCCGGGTTCCGGCCGTCAGGCGGCCGGAACCCGCTCCCGGTCAGCGGCCGTAGACGCCGAACTTGTGCGCCTTGGTGGCCTGGAAGAACCTGTTCGACGCCGGCAGGAACAGCAGCACGATCGCCGCGATGCCCAGCAGCACGGACAAGGTGCCGAACCAGATGTTGAAGAGTCCGAACAGCGAGAGCGCGGCGAACACCGCCCCGGTGATGCGGGCCCAGTTCTTGCCCGCCTTCACGCCGAAGGCCACCATCAGGTACAGCCCGACGGCGATCACCGCGGTGATGACGATGAACACTCCTGCCGTACCGCTCATCATTTCCGCCAGCTCGGCGTCGGAGAACTGGCCGCCCTGCTCGCCCAGGGCTTCGCGGACCGACGGGTCGTTGAGCACCATCGCCATGGTGCCGTCCAGGTTCGCCAGTTCCGTCAGCATTTCGATGGCGGTCAGCACGGCGGCAGCAATGATCAACCAGAACGCAATGACGACCTCGCGCGGCGCCGTGGGTTTGGCGGCGGTCTGCGCCTGCCCGCCGGGGTAGCCGTACTGGCCGGGCACGGCGTTCTGGTAGCCGTACGGGGACTGCCCGTACTGCTGGCCGTACGGGGACTGCCCCTGCTGGCCCTGGCCGTAGGGCTGCTGCCCGTACTGTTGTCCATACTGGGGTCCGGACTGCGGCGGGTTCTGCCCGTACTGTCCGTACTGCGGGGCGTTTTGCCCGTAGGGAGGCTGCTCCGAGCCGGGCTGCTGAGGCGCGTTCTGGCCGTATTGCGGCAGGTTCTGCCCGTACCGGGGCTGTTCCTGGCCTCCGGGCCGGCCCTCCCCGTCACCGGGCTGGTTCGGTTCGTTTACTGGGGTGCTCATGGCCGGTTCCTTTTCATCTCATCCACACGGGTCGCCCTCCGTGCGGCCGGCCTGCGCGCCGGCCGCAGAGGTGCTTGGCAGCTGTTAAGGCAACACTACAATGCAGGCCAGTGCCGCGGCGGTCGGCCGGAAGGATGATTTTCTTCCCGGGCAGCCGGCGGGGCCAGACACTACACCCCCGCGGGCGGACAGCGGGGCTTTTGGGCAAACACCGGCGGTTTGAGACACTTGTACCCATGCCCGAAGCTACCGTCCACCTGCTCCGCCACGGCGAGGTCCACAACCCCGACCGCGTGCTTTACGGCAGGCTGCCGAGCTTCAGGCTGTCCGCGCTGGGCCAGGAAATGGCCGAGTGTGCCGCGGGCTACTTTTCCGAACGCCGCGACGACGGCGCCAGGATCAGCTACCTGGTGGCCTCGCCGTTGACCCGGGCCCAGGAGACCGCGGCCCCGACCGCCAAGGCGCTCGGCCTCGAGATCGTCACCGACGAGCGGATCATCGAAGCCGAAAACCACTTCGAGGGGCTGGCGGACATCCGCTCGCACCTGAACCAGCCCCGGCACTGGCCGCACCTTTATAATCCCTTCCGGCCGTCCTGGGGGGAGCCGTACGCGGCGCAGGCCGCCCGGATGCGCGAGGCCATCGACGACGCCCGCCGGATAGCCGTGGAACGCGGCGGGGAGGGCGCCGAGGCGGTCCTGGTCAGCCACCAGCTCCCCATCTGGGTGACCCGGCTGGCCGCCGAGGGCAAACGGCTCTGGCATGATCCCCGCCGCCGCCAGTGCACGCTGGCCTCGGTGACTTCCCTGGAGTTCGACGGCGGCCGCCTCGCCGGGGTGCGCTACGCCGAGCCGTGCGCCCACCTCCTGCCCGGTGCCGCGAACCTGCCCGGAGCATAATAGAATTACTACGCGTTGTAGAAGTGGGACACCCCCAACCCCACGAAGAAAAGTGTGACTGTGACTGCCGATAACCCCCGTTCGTTCAATCGCCGTACCGCGTTCAAAGTCGGTGCGGGGCTGCTGGGCGCCCTCTCGCTCGCCGCCTGTTCCGTCGAGGATCCGTTGGCTCAGCAGGCCAACGCCGGCGACAACAAGAACTACATCGCCGGCGACGGCTCGGTCACCGAGTACGCGCCCGACTCGCGCGGCGAACCCGTCCAGCTGACCGCCAAGCTCTTCGACGGCACCACCGTCGATGCGGCCGACTGGGCCGGCCAGGTGACCGTCCTTAACTTCTGGTACGCCTCCTGCGCGCCCTGCCGGCTGGAGGCTCCGGACCTGCAGGCGCTGAGCGAGGAATTCGCCGACGGCGCCCGGTTCTACGGCGTCAACATCCGGGACGAGCGCCCCACGGCAGAGGCCTTCGAGCGCAACTTCGGGGTGACGTACCCCAGCTTCATGGACAAGAACGGCGACGTCCTGCTGGCGATGACCGCCTACGTGCCCCCGCAGGCCGTCCCCACCACGCTGGTGCTGGACAAGGAGGGCCGCGTCGCCGCCCGGATCCTGGGTGTGGCGGACAAGGGCACGCTCCGGGCCCTGATTAAAGACGCAGTGGCCGCCTAGCAATGGGGTGGGCGACGGCCGCGCTGCCGATGACTGTGGGCGGCGCCTTCGGCGACACGGTGCTCAACGGTTCCGTGCTGCTGGCAATCCCCGTGGCCATGCTGGCCGGGCTGGTCTCCTTCCTGTCCCCGTGCGTGCTGCCGCTGGTGCCCGGCTATCTGGGCTACGTCACCGGCCTGACCGGCGTGGATCTTGAACGCCAGCGCCGCGGCCGGATGTTCGCGGGCATTGGTTTGTTCGTGTTGGGCTTTTCCATCGTCTTCGTGATCATCGGGGCGATCTTCGGCCAGCTTGGGGCCTGGTTGAAGGGAAGCGAAGCCGGCTGGGTCACCCAGGTGCTGGGCGTCGTCGTCGTCGCCATGGGCATCATCTTCATGGGCGGGCTGTCCTACTTTCAGCGGGACCGCAAGATCCAGTCGCGGCCGCCGGCCGGGCTGTGGGGGGCGCCGGTCCTCGGCATGACGTTCGGGCTGGGCTGGGCGCCCTGTATCGGCCCCACCTTCTCGGCCGTGCAGGCGCTGGCCTACTCGGGCGGCGCGGATGCGGCCAAGGGTGCGTTCCTGGCCTTCGTGTACTGCCTGGGACTGGGGGTTCCGTTCCTGCTGATCGCGCTCGGCGTGCGGCGGGGGATGGGCGCCATGGCGTTCTTCCGCCGGCACCGGTTGTTCCTGCAGCGGGCCGGCGGCGCCATGCTGGTGGTTTTGGGCCTGCTGATGGCCAGCGGGTTATGGGGAGACTGGGTGACGCAATTGCAGGACTGGTTTGCAAATGAAGTGAGGCTCCCGATCTGATGAGTCAGACACCCGAAGGCGCTGGACGCCACGACCAAGCCGATGCCACCGCAGCGGCCGGACCGGGGACGGATCGCGGCGGCCGGACCGTGAAGGACCGCCGGCCCGCCGACGACCGGAAACGCAACCGCGGCCGGGACGACGTTGCCGTCCCCGCGCTGGGTCTCGCCGGCATGCTGCGCTGGGCCTGGACCCAGCTGACGAGCATGCGCACCGCGCTGTTCCTGCTGCTGCTGCTGGCCGTGGCCGCGGTGCCCGGCTCGCTGTTCCCGCAGCGCCCTGCCAACCCCGCCGTCGTGACCCAGTACATTGCGGACAATCCCGCGGTCGGGCCGTGGCTGGACCGCTTCCAGCTCTTCGACGTCTACTCCTCGGTGTGGTTCTCCGCCATCTACCTGCTGCTCTTCCTGTCGCTGATCGGCTGCGTCATCCCGCGCGCGATCCAGCACTACAAGGCCATGCGGTCGCAGCCGCCCAGGACTCCCCGCCGGTTGTCCCGGCTGCCCGAGTACGGGTCCATGGCGGTCCCCGCCGACGCCGGCGTTTCCGCCCGCTCCGCCGTCGAGGACGCCGCCCGCTTGCTGAAGCGCCGCGGGTACCGGGTGGATGTGCGCGACGCGGACACCGACCGGCCCTCCGTCGGAGCGGAGCGCGGCTTCACCAAGGAGATCGGCAACCTGGTCTTCCATACCTCGCTGATCGGCGTGCTGGTGTCCGTCGCCATCGGCGGGCAGTTCGGCTACACGGGCCAGCGGATCCTGGTCGAGGGCGAAACGTTCGTGAATTCGCTCATCGGCTACGACAGCTTCAATCCGGGAACCGGGTTCACCGAGGACCGGCTGGAGCCGTTCTCCATGCGCCTCGACGAGTTCGATGTGGTCTTCGACCGGGAATCACAAACCCACTACGGCCAGCCGCTTGACTTCACCGCCACCCTGACCGTGCGCGGCGAGCCGGGGGCGCCCGAGGAGCAGCAGGTGCTGAAAATCAACCACCCGCTGACCCTCGGCGGAACGAACGTGTACCTCATGGGCAACGGCTACGCGCCGGTCGTGACCATCCGGGACGGCGAGGGCAACATCGCCCACCAGGGCCCCGTCATCGCCATCCCGAACGACGGCGCCTACACCTCCACGCTGGTGATCAAGGCGCCGGACGCGCAGCCGGAACAGCTGGGCTTCGTGGGGTTCTTCCTGCCGACCGCGATGGAGGGCGAAGACGGGGTGGCCTACGGCAGCGACCCCGATCCCATGAACCCCCGGTTGTACCTGAACTCCTATTACGGGGACCTGGGCCTGGACAACGGCGACCCCAAGAATGTCTACGTCCTGGACACGACCGAGCTGACCGTCCTCAACGACCGCAACCAGGAGGACGGGGGCATCGAACTCGCCGCCTACGAAACGGCGGAACTGCCCAACGGGATGGGCAGCGTCACGTTCGACGGCCTCGTCCGCTATGCAGCGCTGGACATCCACCATGATCCCGGCAAGGTCGGTGCCCTTGTGTTCTCCTCGCTGGCCCTGGCCGGCCTGGGTGCCTCCCTGTTCATCGGCCGCCGCCGCGTCTGGGTGCGGGCCGGCACCCACGAGGACGGCCGCACCATGGTCGAATGGGGCCTGCTGGCCCGGGGCGAGGACCACCGGCTGGCCCCGGAAGCGGTCGCCCTCAGCAAACTCTTCCGCACCCAGTGGCTGACGGATGCCGCCCCCGGGGCGCACAATAGCAAGAGCGCCGCCGGCGTTGACAACCACTAAGGACATCTCTTCCCATGCCCACGATTGACCAGACCATGGCCCAGTACAGCGAGCTGTTCATCCTGCTCGGTGCGATGGCATTCACCGTCGCCTTTATCGCCTTTTGCTGGGATTTGGTGACATCCAGCAAGACCATCAAGGCTGTGGAAGACCGGCTGGCCGCCGGGCACGACGCGGCCGAGCAGGGCGTGCTCGTCGGCGCCGCCGGTGCGGCGTCGACAGCTGCAGGCGCGAGGGCGGCCGGCGCGGGCGCCGGCGCCGGCGCCGGCGTCGAGATGGCCGCGGACTCGATGAACTACGGCAAGGAACGGCGTGCCGCCGCCCGGATCGGCGTGGCCCTGAGCGTGCTGGCTACCGTCATCCTGGCCGCCGGCGTGGTGGCCCGCGGCCTGGCCGCCCACCGCGTGCCGTGGGGCAACATGTACGAGTTCTGCACCACGGGTGCGCTGATGGTGGCAGTGGTCTACCTGATTGCGCTGACCCGCAAGGACCTTCGCTTCCTCGGCTCGTTCGTGATCGGCCTTGTGGTCGTCATGCTGATCGCGGCGTCCATCGGGTTCCCGACGCCGGTGGCCCACCTCGTGCCCGCCCTGCAGAGCTACTGGCTGATCATCCACGTCTCGGTCGCCGTGCTCGCGTCGGCGCTGTTCACGTTGACGTTCGCCATGTCCGTGCTGCAGCTCGTGCAAGCGAAACGCGAGGCCCGCGGCCGCGCCGGCAAGGCGGACAAGCTGGCATTCATGCGGCTGGCTCCCTCGGCACTGACACTGGAGAACGCCGCCTACCGGCTCAACGCCGTCGGCTTCGTGTTCTGGACTTTCACGCTGGTGCTCGGCGCGATCTGGGCCGAACAGGCCTGGGGCCGTTACTGGGGGTGGGACACCAAGGAAGTGTGGACCTTCGTCATCTGGGTGGTCTACGCCGGCTACCTGCACGCCCGCGCCACCCGCGGCTGGACCGGTACCCGCGCAGCCTGGCTGTCCATCGTCGGTTACCTGTGCGTGGTCTTCAACTTCACGATCGTGAACGTCTTCTTCGCCGGCCTGCACAGCTACGCCGGGGTCTAGGACAAGCCGCCGGCATCGGCCGAAGGCCGCGGCCCCGAATCAAGACATAGGACCGCAGCCTCCGAATCAACAGAAGGCCCGCAGCCCCATCGGGGCGGCGGGCCTTCTGCGGGTCCGGGGACCTGCGGGAGCCGGATGCCGGCGTCAGGTCAGCGGGCGCCTAGCGGGGGCCGTTCTCCGGGTCGTCTTCGCTCAACTGGCGGTCGTCATGGGCCGCGGGCTTGTCCTCTCCGCCGTGCTTGGGGTCCTCGCGCTTCTTGAGCTCCTGCTCCTTGCGGTTCAGTTCCTCTTCACGTTGTTTGGCGCGGCGCTGCGCATCGAGCGTGCGCAGGAAGGCGATGTCATCGTCCGGGGCCACCGGGCGGGGAGCCTGCTGGGCCTGCCGGCCGCCCGCTTTGGGGCGGCCCCACACGAACCACATCAGGGCTCCGATCAGGGGCACCAGGATGATTGTGAGGATCCATCCCGGTTTTGAGATACTGCGCACCTCGTGCGGCCGCGACCGGATGCACTCGATGAGGGCATAGATCACCACCGCGAGGGCCAGTACCGCGAGCAGGACATAGAGACGGACCATGAGTCAATTGTAGGTGAGCGTTAAGCCGGAGGCTGATGAATCTTCGGACCGGCCGGTCGATCTCGCGGGCAGCGTAAACTTGAGGTGTGGCTTTTTGGAAATTCAGCGCCCTGCGTCTCGGCATCATGGCCGTCATCTTTGTCATCTGCCTGTTTTTGAGGCTGGGTGTCGTCTACTCGGCCCTCGCCGCAGCGATCATGGGCTGGTGCATCACGTACCTGTTCTTCCGCAAGATGAGGGACGAAGCGGGGGCGGCACTGGCGCGCCGGTTCTCCGCCGGCGCGAAGGCACCGAGGACGTCCACGGAGATTTCGGACGCGCTGGCCGAGGACGCCGCCGTCGATCGGCACGGCGAACTGAACGTGGATTCCTACCGCAGGACCCGGGACTCCGGGCAGAAGCCGGACGGCACCCGGCCCGTGGACCGGGGCTGACCCGGCCTCGGGCGGGCCGCCGCGGCTACCGGCCGGAGGCCGGCTACGACAGCCGGCTCAGCACCACGCCGAGCGCGAAGGCGGTGGCGAACCCGAGGTTGATCATCCCGGTCTGCTTGAGTACCGGGATGAGGCTCTCGCGCTTCTTGCCCTTGAGCATCAGCCAGCTCGGCGTCAGGCATGCCGGCACCAGCAGCAGCACCAGTAGGATCCACGGGAAGTCGTAGACCATGATGAGCGGCAGCAGGAGCGCCACCGCGAGCATCATGACGTAGCTGACGCGCGCCGCCTCGTCACCCATCCGGACGGCCAGCGTCAGTTTCCCCACCTCGCGGTCCGTCGGGATGTCGCGGACGTTGTTGGCCATCAGCAGTGCCGTGGCGATCAGGCCGGTCCCGACCGCGCCGAGGAAGGACGGCCAGCTGACCTGCAGGGCCTGCGTGTAGGTGGTCCCCATGGTGGCCACAATGCCGAAGAACAGGAACACGTACACTTCGCCCAGCCCCCGGTAGCCGTAGGGGTTGTTGCCGCCGGTGTATCCCCAGGCGGCGATCACGCAGCCGACGCCCACCAGCAGCAGCGGCCAGGTCTGCGACAGGATGATCAGGGCGAGCCCGGCCACCATGGCCAGCCCAAAGCTGGCGAACGCGGCGGCCTTCACCGCTTTCGGCTTGGCCAGCCCGGACCCGGTCAACCGCAGCGGGCCCACCCGCACGTCATCGGTGCCGCGGACACCGTCCGAGTAGTCGTTCGCGTAGTTCACGCCCACCTGGAACAGGACCGCGATGAGCGCCGCGAGGAGGGCATGCAGCGGCCGGAAGGAACCCAGGTCGTAGGCGGCCGCGCTGCCGATGATCACCGGAGCGACCGCCATCGGGAGGGTGCGGGGCCGTGCCCCTTCGAACCATTGCCCGGCTGTAGCCACTGTGGAGAGTCCTTACCTGTGGGGGTTCATGCATCGTTGGCTGCGGGCAGCCGCAGCACCGGTCTATTCTCGCCCATGGAAGCGGAAGGCCGGTGCAGCCGTCGCCGCAGGAGTGGCCGATGTCACGGCGACGGCGGTTTCCCGCCACGCGAGCCGCGGTCGTGGCCGGCTCCCTCCGCCGCCGCACGGCGCAGGAGATCGGCCACGGCCAGCCGGTCCGGCTTGCCGTTGGGCAGCAGCGGCAGCGCTTCGAGGCGCACCAGGTGGCGCGGGACGGCGGGGGCGCCCAGCGCCCGGCGCACCCGGGCCTCGATGTCCGCCTCCGCGGCGGAGCCCACGACGGCGGCGCAGACTCTGGTGCCCCACTCGGGATCGTCGATGCCCGCCACCAGCGCGGCCTGGACGCCCGGCAGCCCCTCGATCACCTCGGCGACGGCCGCCGCGGACACCTTGACGCCGCCGGTGATCAACACGTCGTCCGCGCGTCCGATGACGGTCAGCGCGCCGGCGTCGTCCGTCTCGCCGAGGTCCTCGGTGCGGAACCAGCGCGTGCCGCCGGCCGCGCTGAAATGGGCGTCGGTCAGCTGCGGATTGTCCAGGTAGCCGCCG
Source organism: Arthrobacter sp. MDT2-34-1 (assembly GCF_059091365.1). NCBI lineage: Bacteria > Bacillati > Actinomycetota > Actinomycetes > Micrococcales > Micrococcaceae > Arthrobacter > Arthrobacter sp. MDT2-34-1. The sequence goes on along the minus strand of NZ_JBNHGO010000001.1, from coordinate 1,513,454 downwards.
GCAACCACGTCGCCGCCGATCAGGACCCGGCCTCGCTCCAGCCGCAGGGTAACCCCCTGGAGCGGGACGCCGTCGTACACGCAGCCGCCGCAGGTCTCGCTCATGCCGTAGGTGCGCACGATCTTCAGCGACTGTTTGGCCGCCTCCGCCCGCAGCGCCTCAGGCATCCGGGCGCCGCCGAGCAGGATGGCATCGAACCGGCGCAGCGCCTTGAGCGTTTCGGGCTCCGCCGCGGCGAGCAGCCGGTGCAGCTGGGTGGGCACCAGCGAGGTGATCCGGAACCGGTCGGTCAGGGCGGCTGCCGCGTCGGTGAACGCGCGGGCGGTGAACCCGCCGGACAGGTCCATCGCCCGGGGCCGGGTGCCGGCGTAGAGGGAGCGGACCAGAACCTGGAGGCCGGCCACGTAGTTCGGCGCCAGCGTCAGCAGCCACTGCCCCTCGCCGCCCAGCCGCAGGGCGGTGCCCATCGACGACGCGGCCAGCGCGTCGATCCCCAGCATGGTGGCCTTGGGCGTGCCGGTGGACCCCGAGGTCCGCACGACCGCGGCGGTCCCGGGAACCAGTCCGGGCGAGGACACCGGCACCGGGGTGCCGTCCGGGGCGAGTTCGACGGCGGGGCCCTCGCCGCCCAGCGCCGCGGTCAGCGCTGCCAGGGCCGGCTCAATGTCCATGCCGCCCGCCCTAGAAGTAGTAGGGGAACGACGACCAGTCGGGGTCGCGCTTGGCCAGGAAAGCTTCCTTGCCTTCGACGGCCTCGTCCGTCATGTACGCCAGGCGGGTGGCTTCACCGGCGAAGACCTGCTGGCCCGCCAGTCCGTCGTCGGCCAGGTTGAACGCGAACTTCAGCATCCGGATGGCCTGCGGGGACTGCCGGGCAATGTCCGCCGCGTATTCCAGCGCCACCTCCTCGAGCCGATCATGGTCCACCGCCTCGTTGACGGCGCCCATGCGGACCATGTCCTCGGCCGAGTACTCCCGCGCAAGGAAAAAGATCTCGCGGGCGGCCTTCTGGCCGATCTGCCGCGCCAGCAGTGCCGAGCCGTAGCCGGCGTCGAAGCTGCCGACCGTGGCGTCGGTCTGCTTGAACTTGCCGTGCTGCCGGGAGGCGATGGTCAGGTCGGACACCACGTGCAGGGAATGTCCGCCGCCGGCGGCCCAGCCGTTGACGACGGCGATGACCACCTTGGGCATGGTCCGCATCAACCGCTGGACTTCCAGAATGTGCAGCCGGCCGGCGCGGGCCGGGTCGATGAATTCGGCCGACTCGCCGGCCGCGTTTTCCACCGGGTACCGATAACCGTCGCGGCCGCGGATGCGCTGGTCACCGCCCGAGCAGAACGAGTGGCCGCCGTCCTTGGGCGAGGGGCCGTTGCCGGTGAGCAGCACGGTGGCCACATCCGGCGTCATCCGGGCGTGGTCCATGGCGCGGTACAGCTCGTCCACGGTGCCGGGCCGGAAGGCGTTGCGCACTTCCGGCCGGTTGAAGGCGATGCGCACCGCCGGCAGGTCGCGCACCACGCTGCCGCTGGCGTCGCGCTCCACCTGGCGGTGGTAGGTCATGTCCTGGAAGTCGAAGCCTTCCACCACCCGCCACCGCGCCGGGTCGAAGAGGTCGGAAACCTTCTCCGGCAGGGCAGGCTGCGCCGGGACTCCGGCGTGGCCGGCGGTAGTGTTGGCGGTGCTGGCTGGGGCGGGGCTCTCGGAAGTCACCCTTCGAGTTTATCGTTGCCGTTTCGCGGCTGCGCCGGGAGCAGTGCCTCCACTAGGCTGTTCGAAACCTGACCCCTTCCGAAAGAGCGACCGTGGGCCATCACCTTGAAATAGTCCGGCACGTCAACGCACCGGTCGACGCCGTGTGGCGCGTGATCACCGACATCCCCGGCTCCGCCCGGACGCTGAGCTCAGTGACGCGGGTCGAGATCCTGACGCCCGGCGACTACGCCGAGGGCTTCCGGTGGCGCGAAACCCGCAAAATGATGGGCAAGGAAGCCACGGAGGAGATGTGGGTGGCGGACGTCGACGCGCCGGCGTCGACGACGGTCAAGGCGGCATCGAACGGCGCCGACTACACCACGAGGTTCACGCTCGCGCCCGTGGACGGCGGCACCCGGCTGGCCATGTTTTTCGGGGCCGAGCTGGAGAACCCGGGAACGCTCTCGAGGCTGATGATGGCGCTCTTCGGAAAGCTGGGACTGCGCGTGGCGCGCAAGCAGATGGCCAAAGACCTGGAAGAGATCGCCGCCAAGGCCGAGGGCCGGGACGAAACCGCCGGTTGAGCCGGCCGGGTTCCGTCGGGGCGCTGTCTCGGACCTTCTGCGTCACGGCAGTTGACCCCTCCCCGGCCGCGTGGGATTCTTTATAGAACGGTCGGTCGGTAATTTTAGTCGCCTGCGGCAGCCGAAGCGACCGCTCATCGTCACCGTTGAACGATCAAGCGCGAGGGATTATTTCTATGGCTGAGGCATTCCTGATTGGCGGGGCGCGGACCCCGGTTGGCCGCTACGGAGGGGCGCTCTCGGCGGTCCGTCCCGACGACCTGGCGGCGCTGGTCGTCAAGGAAGCCGTGGTCCGGGCAGGCATCGATCCGGATGCCGTCGAGGAGGTCATCCTCGGCAACGCCAACGGGGCGGGCGAGGAAAACCGCAACGTGGCCCGCATGGCCTGGCTGCTGGCGGGCTACGGCGACCACGTTCCCGGCATCACCGTTAACCGGCTGTGCGCCTCCGGCCTGAGCGCCATCATCCAGGCGTCGCACATGATCAAGGCCGGCGCCGCGGACATCGTCATCGCGGGCGGCGTCGAATCGATGAGCCGCGCACCCTGGGTGCAGGAGAAGCCGGGCAAGGCCTTCGCCAAGCCGGGCGAGATCTTCGATACCTCCATCGGCTGGCGCTTCGTCAACAAGCGCTTCGCCAGCGGCGACCTCAGCCGCGACGGCAAGATGACCTATTCCATGCCGGAAACCGCCGAGGAAGTCGCCGACGTCTACGGCATTTCCCGCGAGGACGCAGACGCCTTCGCCGTGCAGTCCCACCAGCGGGCCATCGCCGCCATCGAGGGCGGCCGGCTCAAGGAAGAAATCGTCCCGGTGACGGTCAAGGGGCGCAAGGGCGACACCGTCGTCGACACCGACGAGGGACCCCGCCCCGGCACCACCCTCGAGGTCCTGGCCGGCCTGAAGCCCATCAACCGCGCGGACGGCGTGGTGACCGCCGGCAACTCGAGTTCGCTCAACGACGGCGCCTCGGCCATCGTGGTCGCCTCCGAGGCCGCCGTCAAGAAGTTCGGCCTGACCCCCCGCGCCCGCATTGTCGACGGCGCCTCGGCCGGCGTCGCACCGGAGATCATGGGCATCGGGCCGGTGCCGGCCACCCGCAAAGTGCTGGACCGCGCCGGCTGGAGCATCGACGACCTCGGCGCCGTGGAGCTCAACGAGGCCTTCGCCACCCAGTCGCTCGCGGTGCTGCGCGACCTGAAGCTGGACCAGTCGATCGTGAACAACGACGGCGGCGCCATCGCCTTGGGGCACCCGCTCGGTTCCAGCGGATCGCGCCTGGTGGTCACCCTGCTGGGCCGGATGGAGCGCGAAGGCGCGCAGCGTGGCCTGGCCACCATGTGCGTGGGCGTCGGCCAGGGCACCTCCATGATCGTTGAGCGGGTCTGATGCTCTTCGACGACTACTCCTTCAGCACGCTGCGGCTGGACGAGCGGGAGGACCGCGTCCACCTCGCGCTGAACCGCCCGGAGGTCCGCAACGCCATCGACCAGGCCATGGTGGACGAACTGCATGCCGTCTGCGCCGTCCTGGAACGGGCGCCGAGAATCCTCATCTTGTCCGGCACCGAGGTCAACGGCAAGGGAATATTCGCCTCCGGTGCGGACATCTCCCAGCTGCGCGAACGCCGTCGTGATGACGCCTTGGCCGGAATCAATTCCACGGTATTCCACCGCATTGCCCAGCTGCCGATGCCGGTCATCGCGGCGCTCGACGGCTTCGCACTGGGCGGGGGAGCGGAACTGGCCTACGCCGCCGACTTCCGCATCGCCACGCCTTCCGTGAAGATCGGGCAGCCCGAGGTCGGCCTGGGCATCATGGCCGCGGCGGGGGCCACCTGGCGCCTGAAGGAACTGGTGGGCGAGCCGCTGGCCAAGGAAATCCTGTTGGCCGGCCGCATCCTGGACGCCGAAGAAGCGCTGGCGGCCCGCCTCGTCACCGAGATCCACGAGCCGGCCGCGCTCCTCGACGCCGCGCATGCGCTGGCCGACCGGATCGGCAAGCAGGATCCGCTGGCCGTGCGCATCACCAAGTCGGTGTTCCATACCCCGCGCGAGGCGCACCCGATGATCGACACCATCGCCCAGGGCATCCTGTTCGAGTCGCAGGCCAAGTTCGACCGGATGCAGGCCTTCCTAGACAAGAGCGCGGCCAAGAGCGCGGCCAAGAGCGCAGCCCGCAGTGCGGTCAAGACGGCTGCCGCCGCCCCGGACGGGGACGCCGTCCGACGCCCCGGCGCCGCAGAGCAGCAAGGATCGAAGTGAGCGAGATGAATTCTGTGCAGACTATTCCCAACAACGTCGGTGTCCTCGGCGGCGGGCGCATGGGCGCCGGCATCGCCCACGCGTTCCTGACGGCGGGAGCCGACGTCGTCGTGGTGGAACGCGACGAGGCCGCCGCCGAGGCGGCCCGCGAGCGCGTGACGGGGGCCTTGGCCAAGAGCGTGGAGCGCGGCACGGCCACCGAACCCCTGGACGCGCTCAAGTCCCGGCTGTCGGTCTCCGTCGACTACGGCTCGTTCGCCGCGTGCGGGCTGGTCGTGGAAGCGGTGCCGGAGGACTTCGAGCTGAAGGCCACCGCGCTGAAGGCCGTCGAGGCCCAGCTGTCCCCGACGGCCTGGCTGGCGACGAACACATCCTCGCTGTCCATCGCCAAGCTGGCCGACCAGTTGCAGCGCCCGGCGAACTTCTGCGGCCTGCACTTCTTCAACCCGGTTCCGGCCTCGCAGCTGGTCGAAGTGGTGCTGGCCCCGAAGACGTCGGAAGAGCTCGCCGCCGCCTCCAGGAGCTGGGTCGAGGCACTGGGGAAGACCGCCGTCGTCGTCAACGACGCGCCGGGGTTCGCCTCCTCGCGGCTGGGGGTGGCCATCGCGCTGGAAGCCATGCGCATGGTGGAAGAGGGCGTGGCATCCGCGGCGGACATCGACGCCGCGATGGTGCTGGGCTACAAGCACCCGGTCGGCCCGCTCAAGACCACCGACATCGTGGGGCTGGATGTGCGCCTCGGCATCGCCGAGTACCTCCATTCCACGCTCGGGGACCGGTTTGCCCCGCCGCAGATCCTCCGCGACAAGGTGGCCCGCGGCGAACTCGGCCGCAAGTCCGGCAAGGGTTTCTTCGACTGGGAGGACTAGCCGGGCGGCTGTAGGCTGCTGCAATGTCGTCCGAACGGTCCCGCGATGCCGGCGCTGTTGCCTGGGAAGGCGCGGTCAACGCCCGCAGGGTGGCGGGGGACATCTTCCGCATGGGCCGCGCCGAATGGCTGACCGCCGCGGGCTGGCAGCAGGCGTACGACGACGGCGTGCGCACCATCGTGGACCTGCGGAACCCGGGCGAGCGCTCGCGCCGGCCGACCGATCCGGTGGTGCCGGCCGGGGCGCTGGATAAATTCACGGTGCTCAACCGGCCGACCGAAGAGCCCGGGCACGCGAAGTTCGCCAACAGCGCCCCGTACATGAACCACCCGCGTTTCTACCTGGAAAACGTGCGGGTCTTCCCGCACCTGATCGCCGAGGTGTTCCGCACCCTGGCACACGCGGAGGGCGCCGTCGTCGTCCACTGCTCCGCCGGGCGGGACCGCACGGGCATGGTCTCCATGATGCTGCTGCAGCTCGCGGGCGTTCCGGCCGAGCGGATCGCCGACGCACACGAGCTGGGCATCCGCGGCATCAACGACTGGCACCGGGTCAGCCCCTACCCGCATCCGGTGGAGCGGTACGTTGGCGGCGACGAGCTGGAGGCTCGGGTGGCGGAGATGCGCGGGTCCCTGCTGCAGGTCTTGGCCCAGCTGGAGGTGGAGCCGTTCCTGCTGCGCCATGGCCTGACGCCCGCCGACGTCGACGCGCTCCGGCGCCGGCTCGCTTGAATCCTTCGGCGGGCGGGCGTCATGCGGTCACCGAAAAGGGGCTGTGCCGGCTGCGGCTGTCATGTAGGCTGGATACGTTACCGACCGACCGTTCAGTATTTTATGTCCCGCCCCATCCTGCGCCAGCACCGGGGCCGGGCGAAGAAAGGGCTGTCAACGATGACCTCTACCGCCGTTGATGTCGAAATTGTTCCCAGCTACATCCAGGATGCCTGGTGGACCCCCGAGGGCGATGTGTCCGGCACCGAGGTCCGCGATGCCAGCACCGGCGCCGTGCTCGCCCGGGTCAGTACCGACGGCCTCGACCTCGCCGCAGCCGTCGAACATGGCCGCACCGTCGGCCAGGCCTCGCTGGGCCGGCTGACCTTCCACCAGCGCGCGCTCAAGCTCAAGGAGCTGGCCCAGTACCTGAACGCGCGGCGCGATGCGCTGTATGAGGTTTCGCACCGCACCGGCGCCACCAAGATCGACAACATGATCGACATCGACGGCGGGATCGGGGTGCTGTTCACCTTCGGGTCCAAGGGGCGGCGCGAACTGCCGAACTCGCAAATCGTGGTGGACGGCCCGGCAGAGGTGCTGGCCAAGGACGGCTCGTTCATGGGCCAGCACATCTACACCCGGATTCCCGGCGTGGCCGTGCAGATCAATGCCTTCAACTTCCCGGTATGGGGCATGCTCGAGAAGTTCGCGCCGGCCTTCATCGCCGGCGTGCCCACCATCGTCAAGCCGGCCACTCCCACCGGTTACGTGGCCGCCGCCGCTGTGAAGCTGATCATCGAGTCCAACATCCTGCCGGCCGGTTCACTCCAGCTGATTTCCGGTTCTGCCCGTGACCTGCTGGATCATTTGGATTACCGCGACGCCGTGGCCTTCACCGGGTCCGCCGACACCGCGAACCTGCTGAAGTCCCACCCGAACGTGGCCCAGGGCGGCATCCGTTTCACCGCCGAGGCGGATTCGCTCAACGCCGCGATCCTCGGGCCCGACGCGGTGCCGGGCACCCCGGAGTTCGACGCGTACATCAAGTCGCTGGTCACCGAAATGACGGCCAAGGCGGGCCAGAAGTGCACCTCGATCCGCCGCGCCATCGTCCCCAAGGACCGCATGCAGGACGTCGCCGACGCCGTGCGTGCCCGGATCGAACAGCGCGTCGTCGTCGGCGACCCGAGGGCCGAAGGCGTCACCATGGGCGCGCTCGCCTCGGTGGAGCAGCTTGACGACGTCCGCGCAGCCGTCCAGGCCATGATCGATGCCGGCGGCGAGCTCGCCTACGGCACGCTCGATTCGCCGCAGGTCACCCGCGCAGACGGGACCGTGGGCGACTCCGAGGGCGCCTTCATGTCGCCGGTGCTGCTGACCTGGGCCGATGCCGAGGCCGACGCCGTGCATTCGCTGGAAGCTTTCGGCCCGGTTTCCTCCGTCATCGGCTACGAGGACCTGGACGACGCCGTGCGGCTGGCCGCGAAGGGCTCCGGTTCACTGGTGGCCACCGTCGCCACCAACGACCCCGAGGCCGCCCGCGTGCTGGTTACCGGGATCGCCGCCCACCACGGCCGCGTGCTGGTGCTCAACCGCGAAGACGCCAAGACGTCCACCGGCCACGGTTCCCCCGTGCCGCACCTGGTCCACGGCGGACCGGGCCGCGCCGGCGGCGGCGAGGAATTGGGCGGCATCCGCTCCGTGCTGCACCACATGCAGCGCACCGCCATCCAGGGTTCGCCGAACATGCTTACCGCCGTGACCGGCGTGTGGCATACCGGCGCCGACCAGTATTTCGACGACGTGCACCCGTTCCGCAAGAACCTGGCCACACTGCGGATCGGCGACGCCATCCGTTCGGAGCTCCGCCAGGTCACGCTGGAGGACATCACCGCGTTCGCCAACGAAACCGGCGACACCTTCTACGCCCACACCAACCAGGAGGCCGCCGCCGCCAACCCGTTCTTCCCCGGCATTGTGGCGCACGGTTACCTGCTGCTCGCCTGGGGTGCCGGGCTGTTCGTGGAGCCGGCACCGGGACCGGTGCTGGCGAACTACGGCTTGGAGAACCTGCGCTTCATCACTCCGGTGGCAGCCGGCGACTCGATCCGGGTGACCCTCACCGCCAAGCGCATCACCCCGCGCGAGACGGACGAATACGGCGAGGTCGCCTGGGACGCGGTGCTGACCAACCAGAACGACGAGATCGTCGCGACCTACGACGTGCTCACACTGGTGGAGAAGTAGCCGGAGCTCCTCCTCCTGCCGCGTCCCCGGCGGCCCGGGCCCCGGGGACGGGCAGGAACACCACCGTGTGCCAACGCCAGAAGGCGAACAGCACCAGCAGCACGGTGGCGCCATACAGCAGCTGCGGCGTCGGCTGGCTGGGAAAGACCAGCGAGGTGGCCAGCTGCACCACGGCAAAAGCCAGCCACAGCCACCAGGCCTCATAGATCCGGTGCGCCAACCCCAGATACACCACCGTCATCACCGCCGCGTAGAACGCCTGGAGCAGGAGGACGGTCAGCAGGCCGCCCTCCAAGGGAAAGCCCGCCTGAATGTCGCTGGCCACGAAAACCACCGTGGCGGCGATGAGGACCAGCACGGCGGCCGCCCAGGTTCGGCCCGATGCCCGCTGCACCCACACCGCCGGGCCGGCTGCACCCGGCGCAAGGAGCGGGGCGGCGGACCGCCAGCGCCACGCGCCGTAGCAGGGCAGCAGCAGCGCCACGCCTATCGAGGCATCGACGAAGAACCCGCCGCCGCCGTCGAAAGCCGGCGTGAGCAGCAGCAAGAAGACCAGGGCCTCCTGCACCAGCAGCACGGGCCAGGCCCAGCGGGAGTGGAGGCCGAACAGGAAGACCGTCAGCAGGCCCACCGACGCCTGCAGGTAGCCCACGGAAACCAGCGCGCCGGCAGGACCGTCCAAAACCTTCAAGGCCATGATCCAGTCCATGCCGCCGCCCTCCCGTCAGCTGGTTATGCGGCCCGTCCCGCTGGGCCAGGCCCGGGAGCGGCCGGACGACCGGGAGCGGCCGGACGCCCCGGTCGCACCGGCGCCAACCGGTGTTTGCTCCGCACCGGCCGCCGCAAGGCCGCCTGCCAGCCCAGGTAACCAAAGACCTGGAGGCCGGCCGCTATCGCGCCGTACAGCGAGACCCAGACCGGTGCGTCCCGGATGGCGGAGAGGAACATGGTGGACAGCGAGAGCGCAACGCCCAGCCACCACGACTGCAGGATGCCGTGGGCGAAGCCCAGGTACATGACGGCCGGGAGTGCGGCCAGCAGGGCGTTGAACAGGTACAGGGGGCCGATCTCGGCAACCGGGGTGACGCCGGCGAACCCGTTGAGCAGGAACAGCAGCAGCAACAGCCCGGCACCGATTCCCCACTCACGCCCGTGGGCGGAGCGGAGCGGGACACGGACGCCTTCCCGCCGGTACTGGGTCCACTTCCACAGGCCGTAGAGGGCAGCAGCCAGCACAAAAACGGTGCTGGTGTTCAACCGGCCGTAGGGGATCCCGGTGGCCAGCAGCACGGCGGTTGCGGCCACCGGCAGCAACCAGGCCCACGGCACGCGGTAGGCGAACAGGACAATGGCGGCGATCGTGAGCGCCATGCTGAGCGCCGAGACCCACCCGAACTCCCCATCCATATCGATCACGTCCCCATAACATCGAATGGTGAGGTCAGCCTAGCAGGGGAGGACGGCGAATTCAGCAGGTACGCCGGCTCCGTCGGGCGGCCGCGGATCCGCGGGGGTGCGGCCGGCGCTGCCGCCGGGAATCAGGCGTTGGTGCGGGCCGGCGCTGCGCCGGGAGTCAGGCGATGACGCGGGCCGCGGCAGGCAGGTGGAGGCCGTCGAACATCATGGCGATCAGGTCGTCGGCGAGCTTCTGCGGGGACAGCGATCCGCCCGGTTTGTACCACTCGACGATGGAGTTGATCGTGCCGAACAGCAGCCTGGCCGTGGTCCTCGGGTCGATGTCCCCGCGCAGGGAGCCCTCGGCCCGGGCGGCGTCCACCAGGTCCGCCACCTTGTGGTCGAACGCGCGCCGGCGGTCCAGCGCGTCGCGTTCGATCTCGGTGTTGCCGCGCAGGCGCAGCAGCAGGGTGACGTAGGGCAGTTTTTCGCACAGGACCTGGACGGTGCCGCGGAGCACGAACTCCAGGCGCGCGTCCGCCCGGCCGGCGGAAGCCGACGGGTTTTCGAGCACGCCTTCCAGGCTGCCGAGGGCCTCATCCAGGGCCAGGCGCAGCAGGTCGCCCTTGGAGGGCACGTGGTGGTAGATGGCGCTCTTGGAGATGCCCAGGTTCTCGGCGAGGATGCCCATGGAGGTTGCCTCGTAGCCGTGCTTGTTGAACACGGCGACGGCGACGTTCAGCACCGACTGCTGGTCGTAGCCCGGGCGGCCGCGGCGAGCGGTCTCCTGGGTCCTTGTTTTCGCCATGGTCCTATTCTCCCACGACCGTTAGGTCAGTTATGCGGCGGGCGGCGCCTGCACAGGCCTGCTGCCGCCCGCCGTTCCCACATCCGTCAGGCGTTGTCGCGCAGGTCGTAGACCCGGCGCAGCTTGCCGCTGGACCGCGCGAGGGTGCCGGGGTCCGCAACCACGATCTTGCAGCTGGAGCCGACGTGGATCTTGATCTGGCGCTGAAGCTCCCGGGCCGCTTCGGTTGCCTTGGCGGGGGTGCAGTCTTCGCGGCGTTCGATCTTTACGGTCAGCTCGTCCATCCGGTGCGGCCGGCTGATTTCCAGCTGGAAGTGCGGGCTCAGGCCGGGGATGCGCAGGGCGATCTCCTCGATCTGGGTGGGGAAGAGGTTCACGCCGCGCAGGATGATCATGTCGTCCGAGCGCCCGGTGATCCGGCCGATGCGGCGCATATTCGGCCGCCCGGTGCCGGGCAGCAGCCGGGTGAGGTCGTGCGTGCGGTAACGGATCACCGGCATGGCCTCCTTGGTCAGCGACGTGAACACCAGCTCACCGGACTCGCCGTCGCCCAGCACCCGGTCGGTGAGCGGGTCGATGATTTCCGGCCGGAAGTGGTCCTCCCAGATGGTGGAGCCGTCCTTGTAGTCCACGCATTCGCCGGCGACGCCGGGGCCCATGACCTCGGAGAGGCCGTAGATGTCGCAGGCGTCGATGTCGAGCTTGCCTTCCAGCTCGTGGCGCATCTCATCGGTCCACGGCTCGGCGCCGAGCACGGCGACCTTCAGCGACGTCTTCGCGGGATCGACGCCGGCGTGCTCCATCGCGTCCACGATGGTGAGCAGGTAGGTGGGGGTGCAGAGAATGGCGTCCGGTTCGAAGTCCTGGATCAGCTGGATCTGCTTCTCGGTCTGGCCGCCGGACATGGGGATGACGGTGCAGCCGAGCTTCTCCGCGCCGTAATGTGCCCCGAGCCCGCCGGTGAACAGGCCGTAGCCGTAGGCATTGTGGACCTTCCAGCCCTTCTTGACGCCGGAGGCGCGGATGGAGCGCGCGAACAGCGTCTCCCAGTTCTGGATGTCCCGGCGGGTGTAGCCCACCACGGTGGCGCGGCCGGTGGTGCCCGAGGAGGCGTGGATCCGGGCCACCTCCTCCTGCGGCACGGCAAACATGCCGAACGGGTAGGAACGGCGCAGGTCTTCCTTGTCCGTGTAGGGGAACTTGGCCAGGTCGGACAGTTCCTTGAGGTCCTCCGGGCGGACGCCGGCGTCGTCGAACTTCTGCTTGTACATGGGTACGCGCTCATAGGCGTAGGCGACCGTGTGCTGCAGGCGCTTCAGCTGGAGGGCTTCCAGCTCGTCCCGGCTCATCAGCTCCTCCGGGTCGAGGGTGTCCTCGGCGGCGGGAGTCGTCTTGCGGGCTTTCGTACCGGTGGTGGTCGTCATGGGAACGGTCCTTTAATGCGGGTCGGGCAGTGCTGTCGGTGAAGGCTGGGGGCGTCGCTGTCGGAAGCTGCGGCGCAGTCAGGGCTTTCGCTGGTTGCGGGCGGGGTTGGGGACGGTGCGGGAACGGCCGCGGAATTCGAGCAGAACGTCGGCACCGCCGTCCGGTTTCTCCTGGGTGACGGTGATGTCGTACAGGCCGCTCCGCCCCGTCTGGTTGACCAGCCGGGCGGTTGCGGTCAGCAGCCGGCCGGCAAATCCCGGGTTGAGGAAATTGACGTCGACGCCGGAGGCCACCGTGATGGTGCTGCCGTCGCCGTCGGGGTCGTTGCAGGCCAGCGCGAAAGCCACGTCGGCGAAGGCGAACACCATACCGCCCTGCGCCATGCCGAAGCCGTTGAGCATCTCTTCGCGCAGCCGCATCTCGATCACGACGTCGCCAAACTCCGCCTTCACGACTTCCACGCCCATCCAGCGTGCGGCCTGGTCGTTGACGAAGGCCGGGTGCACTGGCCGTTCGCCCGGCTGCAGCTCGTTGCTTTCCGCCGGAACGTCCCGGGAAGTGTCGACGTCGATGTCCGTCATGGAAGCCCCTCGCTGTTCATTACCGAATGTTCATTAGGTAATCCTGATTTGTGATTCAAGTCAAGGCGGCCGGGCAGCGCCGGGCGGGTTAGGCCGGCTCGCTGGCGCCGATCGCGTCGAGGGCGAAGGCGTAATCCCAGGCCCGGTCCTTCCAGGCTTCGTACCGTCCGGACGCGCCGCCGTGGCCGGCGTCCATCTCGGTCTTGAGCACGATCGGTTCGGTGCCGGTTGTGGCCTCCCGCAGGGCCGCCACCCACTTGGCCGGCTCCACGTACAGCACCCGGGTGTCGTTGAAGCTGGTGACCGCGGCGATCTTCGGATACGCGGCCGACCGGACATTCTCGTAGGGCGTGTACGACTTCATGTACGCGTAGACCTCCGGGTCCGTGATCGGGTTGCCCCACTCCTCCCACTCCAGCGCCGAAAGCGGCAGGTCCGGGTCCAGGATCGAGGTCAGCGCGTCGACGAAGGGCACCTGCGCCACGATCGCCGCGTACTTCTCCGGCGCCAGGTTGGCGACGGCGCCCATCAGCAGGCCGCCGGCGGAGCCGCCCATGGCCGCGATCCGTCCCGGATCCGCCCAGCCCGAGGCCGCCAGCCACTCGGTGGCGGCGACGAAGTCCGTGAAGGTGTTCTTCTTGCGCAGCTTCTTGCCGTCCTCGTACCAGTGCCGGCCCATCTCGCCGCCGCCGCGGACGTGCGCCACCACGTAGACCACGCCGCGGTCCAGCAGCGATAGCCGCGCCGTGCTGAACGCCGGGTCCATGCTCACCTCGTAGCTGCCGTAGGCGTAGACCAGCGCCGGGTTGCTGCCGTCACGCCGCACCGAGGCCTTGCGGACCACCGACAGCGGAATCCTCGTGCCGTCCGCCGCGGCCGCCCACTCCCGCCCGGCCACGTAGTCCGCCGGGTCGTAGCCGCCGAGCACCGGCGTTTCCTTGCGCAGGTGCAGCGTGCCGGTGGCCAGCTCGTAGTCGTAGAGCCGCGGCGGCGTCAGGAACGAGGTGTAGGCCAGCCGGATCACCGGTGCCTCGTAGTCGGATCCGCCGACGCCGGCGGTGAACAATTCCTCGTCGAATGCCGGCTCCGCCGGGGCAGCCTGCGCGGCCGTGCCCAAACCGGCCAGGGGCAGCACCTGCACGCGCTCGATGGTGTCCTGGCGGATGGACAGCACCATATGGGTGGCGGTCACCCCGGCTCCGTTGACCCGCACGGCGTCGTCGTGCTCCACCACGGTGTCCCAGTGCTGCTCGGCCAGGGGCTTGGAGAACTCCGCGAGGTCGGCCAGCGAGACCATCGAGTTCACCGCGTCCTTGTTGTGGGTCAGCAGCACCTTGTGGGCACCGTCCAGCAGGAACGGCTCGGCGTCGTACAGCACCCGCTCGCCGCGCGGGATGAGCGTCCGCAGCCCGGCTTCCGGGGCGGCGAAGTCGAGCAGGCGCGTCTCGGAGTATTCGGAGCAGCCGATCCCGATCACCAGGTGCCGGCGGTCGGAGGAGAGCTCGAACCCCATCCACATGGCCGGGTCGTCTTCCTGGTAGATCACGACGTCGGAGGCCGCCGGTGTGCCGATGGTGTGCGCCTTGATCTGGAACGGGCGCCAGGACTCGTCGACCACCGTGTAGAACACGCGGCTGCCGTCGGGATCGAACGCCAACGAGTAGAAGACGTTCTCCACGACGTCGTCCAACAGGTCGCCGGTGTCCAGGTCCTTGATCCTCAGGGTGAAGCGCTCGTCGCCGGCGAAGTCGGCGGCGTAGGCGTAGAGGCTGCCGTCTTTGGTCACGGCAGAGCCGCCCAGCGAAAAGAACGGCTTGCCCTCGGCCTCGGCATTGCCGTCCAGCAGCACCTGCTCGCCGGGCACCGGCCGGCCGGCGTCGACCTGCGGGGGAGTCCAATCGGCCGCCCGGTCGCGGGTGTCCGCGGCCCGGACCCGGCAGTGGATGCCGTACTGCTTGCCCTCTTCCATCCGGCCGTAGTACCACCAGCCGTCCTTGCGGACCGGAACCGACAGGTCCGTTTCCTGGGTGCGGTTCTTGATTTCACGGAAAATGGCCTCGCGCAACGGCTGCTGGTGCCCGGTGACCGCCGCCGTGTAGGCGTTCTCCGCCTCCAGGTGCGCAACCACCTCCGGGCTCTCCTTGTCCCGCAGCCACTCATAGTTGTCCACGAAGACGTCGCCGTGATGGGAGCGCTCGACGGGAACCTTGCGGGGCGACGGCGGTTCCGGCAGGGCTGCGGGGGAGGAGGCGGGGACGGTTTCGGCGGGGCTGTGCGTCATGCCACCAATATATAGAGCCCGCCCGCCCCGCCGGACGGGTTCGGCTGAGGGTGGAAGCACCGGGCCGGAAGTTATCCCGGCTGATCCCTGACGGCCGCCCTTGGCCTTGACGGTTGCGGAAAATGCGCTATATCCTGAACGAACGGTCGGTAATTATTTCGCGGCCGGATTTCGTACAGTGAGGTGACCATCGTGGCAACGCAGACCCAGGCCGGCGACTCCCAGTTGCACGCCGTGCCGTCCCCCGAGGACGAGGCCGGGAAGGCCTACTTTGACAAGATCATTGCCGAGGATTCCCGGATCGAGCCGGCCGACTGGATGCCGGAGAAGTACCGCAAGACACTGGTCCGGCAGATGTCCCAGCACGCGCACTCCGAGATCATCGGCATGCAGCCGGAGGCGAACTGGATTACCCGCGCGCCCAGCCTGAAGCGCAAGGCCATCCTGATGGCCAAGGTGCAGGACGAGGCCGGCCACGGCCTGTACCTCTACTCCGCCACCGAGACCCTGGGCACGCCCCGGCACGTCCTCAACCAGCAGCTGCTCGAGGGCAAGGCCAAGTACTCCTCGATCTTCAACTACCCGGCCAACAGTTGGGCGGACATGGGGGCCATCGGCTGGCTCGTCGACGGCGCCGCGATCGCCAACCAGGTGCCGCTGTGCCGGGCCTCCTACGGCCCCTACGGCCGGGCGATGGTGCGGATCTGCAAGGAAGAGTCCTTCCACCAGCGGCAGGGCTTCGAGATCCTGCTGGAACTGGCCAACGGCACCCCGGCGCAGAAGCAGATGGCCCAGGACGCAGTCAACCGCTTCTACGCCCCGGCGCTGATGATGTTCGGCCCCACGGACACCGACTCCCCGAACTCGCAGCAGTCGATGGCCTGGAACATCAAGCGGTTCTCCAACGACGAGCTGCGCTCGCGGTTCGTGGGGATGATCCAGGAGCAGGTCAAGGTCCTGGGCCTGACCCTGCCCGATGACAAGATCCGCTACAACGAGGAAACCGGCATGTGGGAGCACGGCGAACTCAACTGGGACGAATTCTACGAAGTCCTCGCCGGCCGCGGCCCCTGCAACGCGCAGCGGATGGAGCGCCGCCGCGAGGCACACGAGAACGGCGCCTGGGTGCGCGAAGCAGCAGCCGCCTACGCGGACAAGAAGGCACAGAAAGCACAGGTGGCCTGAATGGCAACTGGAGACCAGACCGCAATGGCCCGACCCGTGGAGACGGCGACGGCGGAAGCCGCGTCGTCCGACAAGCAGCCTTGGCCGCTGTGGGAAGTATTCGTCCGCTCCTCGCGCGGGCTCTCCCACGTGCACGCCGGTTCGCTGCACGCCCCGGACGCCGAGATGGCCGTGCGCAACGCGCGGGATCTTTACACCAGGCGCAACGAAGGCGTCTCCCTCTGGGTGGTGCCGGCGTCGGCCATCGTGGCCAGCGATCCTGACGCGAAGGGCGAGTTCTTCGAATCCCCCAAGGGCAAGGATTACCGCCATGCCACGTACTACACGAAGAGCGAAGGGGTGAAGCACCTGTGAGCGGCGAAAGCGCCACCCGGATCACGCCGGGCAACGCCCTGCGCCCGGAGGACATTGCCGCGCAGGTGACCGAAGGCACGAAGGCCAGCCACGACGTCGGCGAGTACGCGTTGCGCCTCGGCGACGACGCCCTGATCCTGGCCCAGCGGCTGGGCTGGTGGATCTCCCGCGCGCCGGAGTTGGAAGAGGACGTCGCGCTCGCCAACATCGCGCTGGACCAGATCGGCCACGCCCGGTCGTTCCTGACCTACGCCGGCTCCGCCTGGGGCAAGTCCGAAGACGACCTGGCTTACTGGCGCGGGGAGAACGAATTCCGCTCCAGCTACCTCGTCGAACAGCCCAACGGCGACTTCGGCAGGACGATCGCCCGCCAGTTGGTCATCGCCACGTACCAGCACGAGCTGTACTCGCGGCTGGTCGACTCGCAGGACGAGACCCTGGCGGCCATCGCGGCCAAGGCGCTGAAGGAAGTGGACTACCACCGCGACCACGCGGCGCAGTGGACGCTGCGGCTGGGCGACGGCACGGAAGAGTCGCACCGGCGCATCGCCGCCGGCTTCCTCTCCATCTGGCCGTACGTGGAGCAGTTGTTCCTGGACGATGAGCTGATCGACCGGCTGCCCGGCATCGCGGTGCGGCCCTCGGAACTGCGCGAAGGCTTCGACGCCTTCATCGCGGACGTCTTCGCGGAGGCGACCCTGGAGGTCCCGGACGTCCAGCCCGCCATGACGGACAAGACCCGCGTCAAACACAGTGAACACCTGGGCTACCTGCTGGCTGAGATGCAGGTGCTGGCCCGCGAACACCCCGGCGCCACCTGGTAACCAGGCCGGCCATCGGAGTAACGGAGCTATTCATGTCCACCAATACGGCCCAACGGCCGGCAGGAACCGAAGCGGCGCGCGTCTGGGACGTTGCGGCCACCGTCTGTGACCCGGAGATCCCCGTGCTGAGCATCGAGGACCTGGGCATCCTGCGGTCCGTGTCGGTGCTGGATGAAACGGACGACGGCGGGCGGCCGGCCGTCGAGGTGACCATCACCCCGACCTACTCCGGCTGCCCGGCCATGGATGCCATCCGCGACGACATCGTCGCCGCGCTGGCGTCCGAGGGCTACGCCGACGTCCGGGTGAAGCAGGTGCTGGCCCCGGCCTGGACCACGGACTGGATGACCGCCGAGGGCAAGGCCAAGCTGAACGAGTACGGCATCGCCCCGCCGTCGGGCATGGCGCCGGTCCGCACCGGACCGGTCAGGCTGGGCCTGAGCGTCAAATGCCCGCGCTGCGATTCCCTCAACACCCGCGAGCTGTCCCGCTACGGCTCCACGTCGTGCAAGGCGCTGTACCAGTGCAACGACTGCCATGAACCCTTCGACTACTTCAAGGTGCTCTAGATGACTACTTCCACCACGGAGGCCACGGCCGTCAAGCGCCGCGCCACCTTCCACCCGCTGACCGTCGCCGAGGTCCGCAAGCTCACGGACGAGGCCGTCGAGGTCACGTTCGAGGTGCCGGAGGAACTGCACGGCCAGTACGATTACGTGCCCGGCCAGTACGTGGCGCTGCGCACCACGCTCGAAGGCCAGGAAATCCGGCGCAGCTACTCCATCTGCGCCGAGCCGAAGCCGGGCGAAATCCGGGTGGCGATCAAGCGCGACATCGGCGGATTGTTCTCGAACTGGGCCAACGACCACCTCAAGGCCGGGGACGTCCTGGACGTCATGAGCCCCACCGGCGCCTTCATCTCCAAGCACCAGATGACGGAGATCAACCACCCCGAACAGATCAATGCCGACGCCGGGGCCACCTTCGTGGCGTTCGCCGCCGGGTCCGGCATCACGCCGGTGATCTCGATCGCGCGGACCGTGCTGGCCGCCAGCGACAGCGTCCGGTTCGACCTGGTCTACGCGAACAAGGCCGCCATGGACGTGATGTTCGTGGAGGAACTGGCCGACCTGAAGGACAAATACCCCACCCGCTTCGCGCTGCACCACGTGCTCTCCCGCGAACAGCGCATTTCGCCGCTGCTTTCCGGCAGGATCGACGCCGAGAAGCTGACCAGCCTGTTCGACAACGTGCTCCGCACCGACGACGTGGACGAATGGTTCCTCTGCGGCCCCTACGAACTGGTGCAGCTGTGCCGCGACACCCTGGCCGAACGCGGCGTGCCGGCCGAGAAGATCCGCTTCGAGCTGTTCAGCACCGGCGAGCCGACCAAACCGCAGGGCAACATCGGCCGGCCGGTGCAGCTTGACCCCAGCGCGGACAACTACGAGATCAACTTCCGGCTGGACGGGCTCTCCGGCACGGTCGCTTCGCCCAAGCATGCCCGGGAGTCGGTGCTCAACGCCGCGCTGCGCGTCCGCCCGGACGTTCCGTTCGCCTGCGCCGGCGGTGTCTGCGGCACCTGCCGCGCCAAGGTTGTCTCCGGCACGTTCACCATGGAGGAGAACTACGCGCTGGAACCGGACGAGATCGAGCGCGGCTACGTGCTGACCTGCCAGACCCACCCCACCGGCGACGAAATCACCGTCGACTACGACGCCTGACCGATCTTAAACAGCACCGACCCCGAAGGAGTCCCATGAGCATGATTGAGCTGTCCATCCAGGACAACATCGCCGAAGTGGTGCTCAACGCACCGGGCAAGATGAATGCGCTGGACGAACAGGCGGTCCATGATCTGGGCAAGGCGTACGACGACGCCGCCGCCGCCGGCGTCCGGGCGCTGCTGCTCCGCGGCGAGGGCCGCGGCTTCTGCGCCGGCCGCGACATCTCGGCGGTGGACCCGGCGACCGACGATGCCTACGGTTACCTGTCCGGCGTCGTCACCCCGGTGCTGCGGAAGATGGCGGAGTTCCCCGCGCCGACCTTCGCCGCCGCGCAGGGGGCGGCGCTCGGCGTCGGGCTCGGCCTGCTGATCGCCACCGATGTGGTGTACGTGGCCGACAGCGCCAAGATCGGCTCGCCGTTCGCCAACCTTGGAGCCACCCTGGATTCGGGCGGGCACTGGCTGTTCACCGAGCGGCTCGGTGCGCACCGCACGCTGGACCTGATCTACACCGCCGAGCTGATGAGCGGCGAGGAAGCGGTGAGGGCCGGGCTGTTCAGCCGGGCCATGCCGGCGGACGAGCTGTTGGAGACCACCCGCGGCATCGTGGGCAAGGTGGCCCAGGGCGCCACCGGCGCCTTCCGGGCGTCCAAGGAGCTGGTCGCGAACATCCGCGACCAGCGGCTGGGCTTGTGGCTCGCCACCGAAGAGGAAAACGCCGCGCAGGGCCGGCTGTGCAAGAGCGACGACTACGCCGAAGGCTTCAAGGCCTTCCAGGAGAAGCGCAAGCCGGTCTTCAAGGGCTGACGGCGGGCCGAGGCCGGTGCCGCGCGGCTAGCCCGGCGCCGCGCGATGAGCCTGTGCCCGCGCGGACGAACGGTAGGCTTCCAGGCGAAGCCCGTTCGCGCTGCCGGGCTGCCGGCCTCTGCTCCAGGAGTCACATGAATGCCGCCCCGCCTGCCGTCACCACCGTCGCCTGCCCAGACCGGGACCTGATGGCCGCCCTGGAACCCCTGCCGGCGGGGATCCGCACCGTCTATTGGGATTTCGACGGCGACCCCGAGGACGTCCGGCCCGAACAGATCGAGGCCGTGGTGCTGCCGTACCCGGACATGTCCCGGGCCGTCGCCCGCCTGCCGAAGCTGGCGAACCTGAAGCTCGTGCAGGCCCAAACCACCGGGGTTGACGGGATAGCAGCCGTCGTCGGACCGGACGTCGCCATCGCCAGCGCGGCGGGAGTGCACGCCGCCGCCACCGCCGAACTCGCCGTCGGGCTCGTGCTTGCCTCCTTGCGCGGGATCGACGTCGCCGCGCGGGACCAGCCCGAGGGCCGGTGGCGCCACGTGCGACGGCCGTCGCTGGCGGACCGTAAGGTGCTGCTCGTCGGCGTGGGCGGCATCGGCCGGGACATCGCGCGGCGCCTGGAGCCCTTCGACGTGCAGCTGACCCGGGTCGGGACCCGCGCCCGGGACGACGGCGACGGCCACGTCCACGGCACGGACGAGTTGACCGAACTGGCGGCGTCCCACGAGGTGCTGATCCTCATCACACCCCTGACGGAAGCCACCCGCGGGCTGATCGATGCGGCGGTACTGGCGGCCCTCCCGGACGGTGCGCTGGTGGTCAACGTGGCGCGCGGGGCGGTGGTCGACACGGCGGCCCTGACCGCGGAAATCGTCTCCGGCCGGCTGAGGTGCGCGTTGGACGTCACCGATCCCGAACCGCTGCCGCCGGACCACCCGCTGTGGCGGGCCGGCAACGCGCTGATCACGCCGCACCTGGGCGGCGACACCACGGCATTCGAACCGCGGATCGTCCGGCTCCTGAAGAATCAACTGGCGGCGGTCGCAGCCGGCCGGGCGCCGCAGAACCTGGTGCAGCCGGGCCGCTTTCGGCCCTGAGTCCACGAAAGCCCCGCCGGTGGCCTGCCGAGGCTTCCGGGTCTGGACAACCGTCCCTGCCCGCGGGCAGGATGAAGGCGGCGTGTCGGCAGCGGTGTTACGCGCCGGGAGGGAAGACCCATGGGCATCATCGTGGCCAACATGTTCCTCACCCTCGACGGCGTGTACCAGTCGCCGGGCGCGGCCGACGAGGACCCGGAGGGCGGCTTCGACTACGGCGGCTGGCAGGCGCCGTTCTTCGACGAAGCATCCGGCGAGGCGATCGGGGCGGTCATCGACCGGATCGACGCGCTGTTGCTCGGGCGGAAGACCTACGACATCTTCGCGTCCTACTGGCCCAATGCCGGCGAGGACTCTCCGATCGCGGTGAAGTTCAACGCGGTGCCGAAGTACGTCGTGTCGACCACGCTCACCGAGCCCGCCTGGGCGGGCACGACCGCGTTGCACGATGCGATGGCGGCCGCCCACCTTCGCGAGCGGCACGACGAGGTGCACGTGTTCGGCAGCGGCGACTTGTTGCAGTCGTTGCTCACCGAGGACGTGGTCGGCCGCCTCAACCTCTTTCTGTATCCGCTCACGGTGGGCAGCGGGAAGCGCCTCTTCGGCTCCGGCACCATCCCGGCATCCTTCCGCCTCGCCGGCCCCGCCCGCTCCTTCGAGAAGGGCGCGGTGGCGCTGGTATATGAGCGTGCGGGCGGGGTCGAGACGGGCAACATGAACGAAGTCGCTGCGCCCCCGGACGGGAACGGCGGCTGAGCGCGCGCGCTTCAGCGGGTGTCCAGGTCCTCGAACACCAGGAAGGTCTGGGTGTCGAGGATGCCGGGCATGGACTGGATCTGGTCAAAGATGACCCGGCGCAGGTCCACGTTGTCCACGGCACGGACCAGCAGGATGACATCGAAGTTCCCGCCGACCAGGGCGATGTGGTGCACCTCGGGAATGGCGCGCAGGGCTTCGCGCAGCTCGCGCCAGGAGTGCTGGCGCAGCTTCAGGGTCACGTAGGCAGATGCCTTCAGTCCCGCCTTGATCGGGTCCACCAACGCCGTGAACTTGGTCAGCACGCCCGCCTCGGTCAGCCGGGCGATGCGCGAGTAGGCGTGGGCGCGGGAGATGTGCACGTTTTCAGCGACCGCGGTCACGGACAGCCGGCCATCCCGGGTCAGCTCCGCCAGGATCCGGCGGTCGATCTCGTCCAGCTGCGGGACCTTTGCGGCGGCACCGTTGGCCATCTGTCTACACCTCGCGGGGTTATCCAGCTCACATTAACAATTCGTCTCCAAGACTACGGTCAGACGGGCAGATAATCCACGTTTTCCCGCATAAGTGGATACGAAAAGTAGCCGAATCCATACTAAAGCTACACAGTTTCTTCACCAGAGCCGCCCGCGCCATGCGGGGCGGCAGGCAACGGCGCCCGCCGACCAAGGATTCGAGGGAGACACCATGACCATCTCAACCGGTAACCCGATCGAGGGTTCGATGTCCGACCCGTCAGGCCGCCCCGGCATGGATGATCAGGTCACCGCCGAGGCCTACATGCTGCCCTCCGAGCAGCCCGTGCAGCTGGTGGACCCGGCTGGCCGGCACGTGCACAACGACAAGTACCCGCTGCCCGACGGCGAGGCCCTGCTGGGCGCCTACCGCGAACTGGTGGTCGGTCGCCGCGTCAACGACCAGGCCAACGCGCTGGTCCGCCAGGGCAGGCTGGCCGTCTACCCCTCATCGCACGGGCAGGAGGCCTGCCAGGTGGCGGCGGCCCTGTGCCTGGGCCGGGACGACTGGCTGTTCCCCACGTACCGCGATACCGTCGCCGTGATCGCCAAGGGCGTCGACCCGGTGCAGACCCTGACCCTGCTGCAGGGCGACTGGCACGGCGGCTACGATCCCTACGAGCACAAGGTGTCGATCCAGGCCACGCCGCTGGCCACCCAGCTGCTGCACGCCGTCGGCGTCGCCCACGCCGCAAAACTCAAGGGCGAGGACACCGTCGTCGTCGCGCTCTGCGGTGACGGGGCCACCAGCGAGGGCGACTTCCACGAGGCGCTGAACTTCGCCGCCGTGTTCCACCTCCCCGTCGTGTTCTTCGTGCAGAACAACCAGTACGCCATCTCCGTCCCGCTGAACAAGCAAACGGTGGCGCCGTCGCTGGCGCACAAGGCCATCGGCTACGGCATGCCGGGCGAGCGGGTGGACGGCAACGACACCGCCGCGTTGCTGTCCGTGCTCGGCAAGGCCGTGACCCGTGCCCGCGACGGCGGCGGCCCCGCCCTGGTCGAGGCACACACGTACCGGATGCAGTCGCACACCAACGCCGACGACGCCACCCGCTACCGCACCGACGACGAAGTGGCCGAGTGGGCGCCGAAGGACCCGCTGGTGCGCCTGCGGACATACCTCAAGGAACTGCACCTCCTGAACGAGGCACTCGAAGAGGAAATCGCCGAGCGGGCGGAAACCGTGGCCGCGCAGATGCGCGACGGACTCAACGCCGAGACCGACGTGGACCCGGAGGACCTGTTCCGCTTCGTCTACACCGAAAAGACCAGCCAGCTGCGCGAGCAGGCCGCCATGCTCCGCGACGAGCTCTCGCACGAGTCGGCCTGAGCGCCGCCGCCGACTAAAAGGACACAGCATGAGCACAACAATGACGTTCGCCAAAGCGCTGAACACGGCCCTGGCCGATGAGATGGAAGCCGACCGCTCCGTCGTCGTCTTCGGGGAAGACGTGGGCCCGCTGGGCGGCGTCTTCCGCATCACCGACGGCCTCACCAAGCGGTTCGGCGAGGAACGCTGCTTCGACACCCCGCTGGCCGAATCCGGCATCATGGGCATGGCGATCGGCATGGCGATGAACGGCCTCCGCCCGGTGGTGGAGATGCAGTTCGACGCGTTCGCCTACCCGGCGTTCGAGCAGGTGGTCTCGCACGTGGCCAAGATGCCCAACCGGACCCGCGGCAGGGTCAAGCTGCCGATGGTCATCCGGATTCCGTACGCCGGCGGCATCGGGGGAGTGGAGCACCACTGCGACTCCTCGGAGTCCTATTACGCGCACACGCCGGGCCTGACCGTGGTGGCGCCGGCCACGGTGGAAGACGCCTACACCATGCTCCGCGAGGCCATCCGCTTCCCGGATCCCGTGGTGTTCCTGGAGCCGAAGAAGCTCTACTTCTCCAAGGAGCAGCTGGACCTCGAAGCGCTGCAGTCGCAGTGGGCGGCCTCGGAGACCGTGCAGGGATCCGGAGCGGGGCAGGCCGGAACCTCGGGGTCGGGCATCGGGCGCGCCGTCGTCGCCCGCGAGGGAACCGACGCCACGCTGATTACCTACGGTCCGTCCGTGCCCACCGTCATGCAGGCCGCCGCGGCCGCCGCCGAGGAGGGGCGCTCGCTGGAGGTCATTGATATCCGGTCGATCGTGCCGTTCGACGATGAAACCGTGATGGCGTCGGTGCGGAAAACCGGCCGCGCCGTGGTCGTCGCCGAAGCCCCCGGCTTCGCGTCCGTCGCCTCCGAGATCGTGGCGCGCGTGCAGGAGCGCTGCTTCCACTCGCTGGCCGCCCCGGTGCTGCGCGTGACCGGTTTCGATATTCCGTATCCCGCGCCGAAGCTGGAGCGGCACTACCTGCCCAGCGTGGACCGCATCCTGGACGCGGTGGATGAACTTCAGTGGGAGGACGCGTAGCCATGTCGCGACAGGTGTTCAAACTGCCCGACCTCGGCGAGGGCCTGACCGAGGCCGAACTGGTGAACTGGCTGGTCAAGGTCGGCGACGAGATCCGCGTGGACCAGCCGGTGGCCGAAGTGGAGACCGCCAAGTCCATGGTGGAGGTGCCCAGCCCGTTCGCGGGGACCGTCGCTGTGCTGCACGGCGCGGCCGGCGACACCCTGGACGTGGGCAAGCCCCTCATCTCCGTCGACGCTCCGGGCTACGTGCACGACGACGGCGCCCAGACTGCCGCGCCGCAGGCCCCCCGGGCGGGGGAGGCCGCCGCCGCGGTCGCGGCGGGAGACGCTCCCGACCCGGACCGTGCGGGGCCAGGCGCCGGCCATCCCGACGGCGAGGCCTACCGGAGGGAGGAGCGCGCCGGCATCCAGGAGCCTGCCGAATCCGGCTCCGGCAACGTGCTGATCGGCTACGGCACACCCGGCGGGTCGGCGGGGTCCAAGCGCACCCGGAAACCGAAGACCGGCCGCGTTGCCGTGGCGACCCCTCCGGCGGCCGCCCCGGCGGCGGTGGCCTCCCCGGCGGTAGCTCCGACGACCGCGGCAACGCAGGAGGAACCCGTGCCGGCCGCGAGCGGACGGGCCCCGCTGGTCATCTCGCCCCTGGTCCGCAAGCTGGCCCGCGACTCGGGTCTCCGCTTGACCGACATCGCCGGCACGGGCCCGGACGGCATGGTGCTGCGCAAGGACGTGGAGGCCGCGCTGGCCGGAGCCGCGGCCCCCTCCGGCGCAATGGCCGGAGCAGCGGCCCCCGCCTCCGGCCTGGCCGGAGCCCCGACGGAGGGTCGCACGGCGGGTGCAGCCGGCATCGACGCCCGTACCGGTCTGGGCATCGCCACCCGCACCCCGATGAAGGGCGTGCGGAAGACCGTGGCTCAGGCGATGTCGCGCAGCCGCAGCGAAATCCCCGAGGCCACCGTCTGGGTGGACGTGGACGCCACCGCCCTGCTGCAGATGCGCGCCGACCTCAAGCGCCGCGACCCGGAGAACACCCCGGGGCTGCTGGCCTTCATCGCGCGGTTCGTGCTGGCCGGCCTGGCCAAATATCCGGAGTTGAACACCCGGGTGGAGGGCGAGGAGATCGTCGGCTTCGACGGCGTGAACCTCGGCTTCGCCGCTCAGACCGACCGCGGTCTGATGGTGCCCAGCGTACGCAACGCCGACAGGCTCAGCGCCCGGCAGCTGGATACCGAGATCAGGCGGCTCACCGCCGTCGCCCGCGACGGCAAGGCCACGCCGGCCGAGCTGACCAGCGGCACCTTCACCCTGAACAACTACGGCGTGTTCGGCGTGGATGGCAGCGCCGCCATCATCAACTACCCCGAGGTGGCGATCCTCGGCGTCGGCCGGATCATCGACAAGCCGTGGGTGGTGGACGGGCAGCTGGCGGTCCGAAAGGTGACCGAACTGGTGCTGGCCTTCGACCACCGCGTCTGCGACGGCGGCATCGCGGGCGGTTTCCTGCGCTACGTGGCGGACGCGATCGAAAACCCCGGCAGCGTCCTCGCCGACCTGTAGCAGCTCCCCGCCGGCCGGCGCCCGACCGGCCGGCGGCAGCCCGAAATTATCCCTAGCTGGCCCGTCCCGCCGGCGCTACCCTTAGGGCATGGTCACTCTGCCAGAGGCGTACAAAAAGTACCTCTCCCGCCTGTCTGCACACCATGCCGAGGCGCTGCGGCCGGTGTTCCTCGAGTCGGCCGCCGAGGGGGAACACGGCGTGATGGTCCGTGGCATGGGCTCCAAGCATGTGCAGGCCTACGTCGACGACTCCGTGCCGTTCGGCGAGGTGCGCGAGGTGCTTCGCTCCGTTCACGAACTCTAGCGCGGGACGCTCGCCAGGAGGCCGCAGCCAGTCGGCCGCGGTCTGGTGGCTGGGTGTGCCGGAGTGGTCGGCACGGTACCGTGGCAGGATCAGGCTGCGCTGTCCGCGCGGCCGGTGTTCGACGCGACGGAGGGTGACTACCCGGATGAGCGATGCCGCCCGATCAGAGGACAAGGCCGGGGAGCCGGCGGAATGTGTGCAGGTGGCACCCGGCAATTACGTGATCAGGACCCGGGAGTATCTGTTGAACTCCGGGCTGGTCGTCGGCAGGAACAAGGCCTTGGTGGTGGATACCGGTGCCGGGCCGCGGCAGGCACGGCGGATTTACGCGGCCGTACGCGCGCTGACCAAGCTGCCGCTCGTCGTCGTGAACACGCATTTCCACTTTGACCACGTCTTTGGCAACGCCTACTTCGCGGCCCAGGGCGTGCAGGACTTTTACGCCCACCGCAATTGCGCGCACGACGTCGCAGAGAACGGCGTTCTCCAGCGTGAGGCAGTCGGGGAAACAGAACCCGAAATGGCGGCCGGCGACGGGGAGCATACCGGGATCAAGATGCCCAACAAGCTGGTGGACACGGAAACCACCGTCGACCTGGGCGAGGTCAGCGTCAAACTCTTCCATCTGGGCCGCGGCCACACCGACGGTGACCTGCTGGTCGGTTCGCCCACCACGCTTTTTGCCGGCGATCTGGTGGAGCAGGGTGCCCCGCCCGCCTTCGAAGATTCCTACCCGCGCGACTGGGTGGAAGCGCTGCGCCGGATCTCCGGGCTGCGGCACGAGTACGACGTGTTGGTGCCCGGCCACGGCCAGACCGTCAGCGACGCCTACGTGAAGAACATGTGCGAGACCATGACCCTGGCCGTCCGGATGGGTGAACAGGCCAGCCGCGACACTCCCGCAGACTCCACCAAGGCCATCCCGATCCTGCCCTACGGGCCCGTGCAGTCCCGCGCCCTGCTGCAGCGCCTCAGCGCCAACCGGTAAGGGAGCGGCGGCGGCGAGCGGGGCGCGGCGTCGGAAAGGGGTGGGGGAGCGGCGTCGGAAA
This sequence comes from Arthrobacter sp. MDT2-34-1, assembly GCF_059091365.1. NCBI lineage: Bacteria > Bacillati > Actinomycetota > Actinomycetes > Micrococcales > Micrococcaceae > Arthrobacter > Arthrobacter sp. MDT2-34-1. The sequence continues at coordinate 1,486,015 of NZ_JBNHGO010000001.1, read as the reverse complement.
GGCGTGCGTCAGCCCAGTTCCAGCCGCATGAGCACGCGCGGGAACCCGTTTACCACCGAGTCGGTGTCTGCCGCCTTCGTGAAGCCGGCCTGTTCGAAGAGCCTTCGGGTGCCGACGTAGGCCATGGTCAGGTCGACCTTCTTGCCCTCGTTGTCGACGGGGTAGCCCTCAATCGCGGGGGCACCATGCAGGCGCGCCAGGTCGACGGCGCCCGCGAGCAGATGATGCGCGATTCCCTTGCCGCGATGCCCTGGACGCACCCGGATGCACCACGCCGACCACACATCGACGTCGTCCACGTGCGGGATCTTTCGGTTGCGCGCGAAGGCCGTGTCCGCCCGGGGATGCACGGCGGCCCAGCCGACCACCTCGTCGCCGTCGTAGGCGAGCACCCCCGGCGGCGGGTCCTGTCCGCACAAGCGCTCGACGAGGGCCGCTCGATCCTCGCCCCGCAGCGAGGCGTTGTCTTTCGACGGAAGGCGGTAGCTGAGGCACCAGCAGACGTTGGCATCGGCGCGCTTTGGCCCCAGCATGGCTTTCACATCGCCGAAGACCGTTGCCGGACGCACCTCGATGGCCATGGGATCACACTGCCACCGCCGTCCGGTGCTGGCAATGCTCCGGGCCGGGGCGCTGAGCAATGCTTGAGCGCGGCCGCTGGCAATGCTCCGGGGCCCCGCCCGCCGGCCGGCCCCGTGCCCGGCCGCCGCTGCCGTTCCCGCGGGTGATCTAATGCCGGCGCGACTGGAGGCCGAACAACCAGGTCAGCAGGGCGCTAAGCAGCATCCCCGTGCCGGTGATCAGGCCCATTCCCGCCCAGAAAAACAAGGGGAGCCTGCCGGTGCCGGGGACGGGTGCGGCGCCGGCCTGTTGCGCGAGCAGGTAGAGTCCCGCGGCGGCGCCGATGCCCAGCACGGCCAGCAGCCAGCAGAGCCTCGGCCACCACGCGGACGCCGCCCAGAAGCTGCCGTAGCCGGACCAGATGTTCCAGTCGCTGCCGCGCCGCAGCACGACCGGACCGGCGGCCAGCACCCAAAAGCCGGCCACCAAAAAGGCCGCCACCACGTCCGCCGGGCGGTGCCAGCCGTTGATCAAGGTAGCGGCACCGGCCAGCACGGCATACAGACCGCCCGCGGCCGCGGCGAACGGCCGCCAGCGGGGCGAGACCACCAGGAAGATGGCCAGGGCGGCAGCGGTGGCGATGGTGGTGTGCCCCGACGGCAGCGAATTGTGTTCCAGCGTGGGCACGCCGCGGTCGGGCCGGTCCAGAACAAGGTTCTTCAGGATCCACGTCGTCGCCGCCGACGCCGCGACTACCCCGACACCGACCACCGCCGGCCCCCACCGGCGTCGTACCAAGGCCGCCACCAGCAGCACGACGGCCGCCACGGCGACGGAGATATCCGGCAGCAGGTCCAGGAAGTCCAGGAAAACGCCGCGGCCCAGCCGCCAGCCGGAGTCCGCCTCCGCCCAAGCCGATTCGTCGGCGAACTGCCCGGTGGTGGTGCGGACGAAGGCGTAGTAGTTCAGCACAAAGGCTCCCGCGCACAACAGTGCTCCCAGCCAGAACAGGGCAGGAGCGTGCGCCGCCGGACGGCTGGGCGCGGGCCGGGAGCGGACACGGGAACGCTGCGGAGTCATCGATTCTAGGGTCGCACACAATGCTGACAGCTTCCGGGAAGGGCGGCCGCCGTACAGTTGGAGGTGATGACACCGCACCAGATTCCCGATGTTCCCGGGCTTTCCGACCGGCCGGAGCTCCCCGACCTCGCCGACCTGCTCGCCACCGCACGCGTGGTGTCGCTGCCGATGAAAGTCCGCTTTCGCGGGGTGATGCAGCGCGAGGTGCTGCTGTTGGAGGGCCCGGCTGGCTGGGCGGAGTTCTCGCCCTTTCTTGAGTACGACGACGACGAAGCCGCAGCGTGGCTGGCGGCCGCGGTGGAGGCGGGCTGGCGGGGTTTCCCGACCCCGGTCCGGGACAGCGTCCCCGTCAACGCCACGGTGCCCGCGGTGGCGCCGGCCGAGGTACCCGGCGTGTTGGCCCGCTACGACGGTGCGCAGACGGTGAAGATCAAGGTTGCCGAATCCGGACAGGACATCGACCAGGACGTGGCCCGCGTCGCGGCGGTGCGTGCCGCAGCCCCGCACGCCGCGCTCCGGGTCGACGCCAACGGCGGCTGGGACGTGCCCGCGGCGGTGGAGGCGTTGACCAGGCTGGCCGCGTATTCGCTGGAGTACGCCGAGCAGCCGGTCGCCGACATCGCCGGGCTGCGCGCCGTGCGGACCGAACTGAGGCGGCGCGGGATCGCCACCCCGATCGCGGCCGACGAAAGCGTGCGCAAGGCCGCCGACCCCCTGCGGGTGGCCCGCGAAGACGCCGCCGACCTGATCGTGGTCAAGGTGCAGCCCCTCGGGGGTGTGTGGCGGGCGCTGGAGATCGTCGCACAAGCCGGGCTCCCCGCCGTCGTGAGTTCCGCCTTGGACTCCTCCGTGGGAATCCGTGCAGGCGTGGCGTTGGCTGCGGCGCTGCCGGAACTTCCCTTTGCCTGCGGACTGGCGACGGTGTCCCTGATGGACGCGGACGTGGCGGCGGAACCGCTCGTGCCGGTGGCCGGCCGCCTCCCGGTGCGCGACGTGGTGCCCGACGCGGACCTGCTGGATCGTCTTGCTGCGCCGGAGGACCGGCGGCAGTGGTGGCTGGAACGGCTGACGCGGACGTACCGGCTGCTGGAGCCGTGACGTAGGGGCGGGGGAACGGCTCCCTAGGCGGGACCGTCCCGGCGGCCGGGGGACGTGCCGAAAGAGCAGGGGGATTGGCAGCGCCATCGACCTCGCCTGCGGGCCCGCTGGAGCAGTGAAGCGCCTGTGCTCCTGACGTGCTTCGGGGCTGCGGGAAGCAGCCCCCGGCCGGAACAACCTCAGGGTTTGGGCCCGGTTCTATATGCGCGGCTCCTCAAAAGCTGAATGTGAGGCTCAATCGTCCGAACGCAGTCTGACCTTGCCGACTCCATCCACTGCGCCATCGAAACGCGGCCCTCAAACTGTCGGAGGCGGCCGGTAGCGTGTGGATATGGAGGGCGAGGGCGACGAGCTTCGGTTCCCGGTTCCGGGACAGGAACTGGTGATGGACCTTGGCGTGCCCTCGCGTCCGGACAGTTCCCTGCTCGAGGCGCTGCTGCAGCACGTGGTGGCAGAGGCACTGCTCCGGCGTTATGGCATCGGGCCTGATCGCGCCGGTTTCTTTCCCGCGGCCGCTGACCCTGATGCGTCTGCCGCCGCCGAGGCGGCCAACACTGCAGAGATTCCTTCGCCCACCGAAGCCGACGGCGGCGGGCAGCCAGCCATGCCCGAGGATCCCGGAGCGTCCCAGGGATCTGGCACCGGACAGCCGACGGCCGGGACCACTGAGGAGGGGGCAGGTCTGCCCGTGGTGCCGGAGGGCACCGGTGGTAAACCTGTGGTGCCGGAGGGTGGGGTGGGGGTGCCTGCCGTGCTGGCCGGTTTGTTGGCGGTGGTGGAGCCGGCGGAACTGGATGACGTGCAGACCATGGATTATCTTTTGGCTGCGGCGCGGGTGGAGGCGTGGGTGCAGTCCTGCCGGGTGAAGGCGTTGGACCGCTTCGCCCGGCTGCGTCCCGGTGTGGGCGGGGACCGGGACCCGGAAGGCTTTTCCCGCTTCGCGCACCAGGAGATCTCGGCGCATCTGTGCACCGGTGACGCGGCGGCGCGGGCCATGCTGGCCGATGCCCGGCAGATCTGCACGCACCTGCCGGGCACTCTCGAGGCGATGGGCCGCGGTGACCTGGACTTGCCGCGGGCGAAAGCGCTGGCCCGCGGCTGCGCGGACCTGCCGGCCGAATGCCTGCAGGATTTCGAGGCCGCGGTGCTGCCCGGCGCCGGGGACGTCACATTGGATACGGTGCGGTCCCGTGCCCGGCGGATGCGGGACCGCCTGCACCCGGAATCCTTGGAGCAGCGGCACCGGCGGGCAAACGAGTCCCGGGACGTGCAGTTGACCGACCAGGACGACGGGATGACCGAGTTGTGGATCCGCACCAGCGCGGACAAGGCGCATCTGGTCTTCGACCGGATCCAGACCACGGCCCGCTCCCTCCAAGGCCCGGGCGAGGCCAGGACCCTGCCCCAACTGCGCGCCGACGTGTTCTGCGACCTCATGCTCCCCGGCCGCACCGGCCGGACCTGCACCCCGAACACGGATGCAGCGGAAGACGCGGGACCGGCAGCACCGGAGCCGGCCGCGGCACCGACAGAACCGGCCGCGGCACTGGCATCAGCCGGCAGCGGAAGCTGCAGGTTCGCTGAAGACCCCGTTGGGACCGGCACTGTCGCGGTCCCTCCGCCGGCACCGGCCGGAGGAGGTGGTCGGGCCGCACTCGGCCGCGGCTGCGGCGGTAACTGCGGCGGTGCGGGGCCGGGGATGCTGGTCACCATGCCCCTGGCCGCGCTGCTGGGACTGGGCGAGGAGCCCGGGGACCTGGCCGGGCACGGGCCGATCCCGGCAGACATGGGACGGGAACTGGCCCAGCTGGCCAGGTCCTGGTTGCCGGTGCTCACCGACGACCACGGCCAGGCGATCGCGGCCGCCCGGCAACTGCGGATTCCGCCCGAATGGCTCAAACGCCTGGTCCGTGTCCGGGACCGGCACTGCCGCTTCCCCGGCTGCCGCCGCGCGGCCAGATACTGCGAGATCGACCATGTCCGAGGCTGGGACGACGGCGGGCCAACTGTGCCGGAAAACCTGCAGTGCCTGTGCAGCGCCCACCACGCGGCGAAGACCGCCGGGCACGCCCGGGCCGAGGCCGGCCCACACGGTCAGATCACGTGGACCACGCGCACCGGCCACCGCAAGACCACCCACCCGGACGAGGGCTGGGACACCCTCCTGCCCCGGCCGAAGGAAACGGAAGCGGCAGCCACCGGCGAAAACGAAGACAACACCCGCGGCGCCAAAGGCGCAGGCGGAGACACCGACGATGGCGCCACACAAGCAGCCGACGGCGCCGCCGCCCGCGACACCATCGACCGCGGTGACCAACCACCAAAACGTACGCTCGGCGGCATCGAACTGCCGGACGACAACACCGACCCCAACGCACCACCCCCATTCTGACCTCGGCGCTGCAATGCGCTTGGCCGATTCTGCGGGTGACACCTCTGACGCCGAGGCCAGCCGTGAAAAAACTCGTTGCCTCGCCCTGGAAGAACGCGAAGCCTCGCGGTCCCGGCCCAGCCCGGCAAGGTGTTTTGCCTGCCGTTGGCCGAAAATTCACCACTGCTCGGCCTGCCGGTCGACTTCGATCAGCACACTGGAGGACGATCCCACAGTTCAATGCAGAAGGTGAAAACGTGACCGAAACCAAGAAGCGCTACCTGCCGATGCTGGGCCATGTGTCCGGAAAACGCAGCGCCGTGACCTGCGCGCTCAAGTGCGACAACGCCTGTGCCAAGGGCGTCTGCAACACCTCGGACAATAACTACTTCCGGGACATCGTCTCCGCCGAATACTCCCGCCGCCGGATGATGGGGCTGGGCGGCGCCGGCGCGCTGGCGCTGATGTTCGGCGGAGGGGCAGCCGCGGAGGCACAGGTTGGACTCGCCCCGGCTGCCAAGGCCGGGCGCGGGCGGGGCAACGCAAGCAAGCTCAAGTTCGACGGCATCAAGGCCGTGCCCAACAACGTGGACGACGTCGTGGTACCCAAGGGCTACAACTGGAATCCGGTCATCCGCTGGGGAGACCCCCTGTTCCACGACAGCGCGGAGTTCGATCCGGAGAACCAGACCAAGGAGTCCCAGTCGGGCCAGTTCGGCTACAACAACGACTACTTGGACATCATCGAGATCCCGGGCAGCAACGGCAAGCGTGCGGTCCTGTTCGCCAACCACGAGTACACCAACGAGGGCATCATGTTCCCGCCGGACATGCCCGTCGAACGCCAGCGCGAGGTAGCCATGGCTGCGCACGGGCTGTCCGTCGTGGAACTGGAGCGCAAGGGCAAGGGCCAGCCGTGGACCTACGTCCGCGGGGCCAGGCTGAACCGCCGCTTCCTGATGGACACCGAATACGAACTGACCGGACCGGCCGCCGGCTCGGACCTGCTGAAGACGCAGGCCGATCCCACCGGCCGCATCGTGCTGGGGACGCAGAACAACTGCGCCGGCGGCACCACCCCGTGGGGGACGGTGCTCTCGGGCGAAGAGAACTTCAACCAGTACTTCAAGGTGTCCGCCCCGACTGCCGAGCAGCGCCGCTACGGCCTGACCAGCGCCAACCCGTCGCGCGGCTGGCACATCCCGGAGCCGCGCTTCGACACCGATCGGCCCGAGGGCAGGAACGAAGACAACCGGTTCGGCTGGATCGTCGAGGTGGACCCGTTCGATCCCACCTCCACCCCGCGCAAGCACACCGCCCTGGGACGGTTCAAGCACGAGGGCGCCAACGTGACCATCGCCGCCTCCGGCCACGCGGTGTCCTACTCCGGCGACGACGAGCGCTTCGACTACCTGTACAAGTTCGTCTCCAAGGGCACCTACCGCGAGGGCGACAAGAAGCACAACATGACCCTGCTGACCGAGGGCGACCTCTATGTGGCCAGCTTCAAGGGCAATTCCCCAAAGAACCAGATCGACGGCTCCGGCGTGCTGCCCTCAGACGGCGCGTTCGACGGCACCGGACACTGGATCCAGTTGACCCGCGACGGCGAATCGCTGGTGCCGGGCATGCGGATCGACCAAGTGCTGGTGTACACCCGGCTCGCGGCCGACGCCATGGGTGCTACCAAGATGGACCGCCCGGAGGACGTGGAGATCAACCCGGCGACCGGCAAGATCTACATGGCCTGCACCAACAACACCGCCCGGACCCGCGCGCAGGTGGACGAGCCCAACCCCCGGGCCAACAACCGCCACGGCCACATCATCGAAATGACCGAGACCGGTGACCAGACCTCCACCGAGTTCACCTGGCAGCTGATCCTGGTGGCGGGCGATCCGGCCGTGGACGATTCGGTCTACTTCAGCGGCTACCCGGCCGACCAGGTGCAGCCGATCTCCTGCCCGGACAACCTGGCCTTCGACTCGGCCGGAAACCTGTGGGTCTCCACCGATGGGCAGCCCGGCACCATCCAGCGCAACGACGCTCTCTTCCGTGTGACGCTGGAAGGACAGGAACGCGGCAAGGTGGAGCAGTTCATGGCCGTGCCGATCGATGCCGAGACCTGCGGCCCGCTGATCCACGACGACGACGGGCTGGTGTTCGTCGCCGTCCAGCACCCGGGCGAGGACGGCAGCTGGGGAGCCCAGCGCTCCATGTTCCCGGACTACGTCGGGGACAGGCGCCGCGCCAAGCCGGGCGACGCCGCGATGCCCCGGCCGTCCGTGATCCAGATGTTCAAGGGCAAGAACGGGCACCTCAAGGGCTAGCCCGGCCACGCCGACGGAAGGCAGGCGGCCGCGTCCCTCGGGGCGCGGCCGTCTGCTTACCATGAGGGGGTGACTGCGCAGCTGAGCTCGATGGATACCGCCCGACTGGCCGTGAAGGCCTTGGTCTGGGGCGGAGTGCGCGACGTCGTCATCGCGCCGGGTTCGCGCAGCGCCCCGCTGGCGTACGCGCTCGCCGAGGCCGAAACACACGGCGACCTGCGGCTGCACGTCCGCATCGATGAGCGGGGCGCGGCGTTTACCGCGCTCGGGCTCTCGCTGGGCTCGTTGCGCCCGGTTCCGGTGGTCACAACCTCCGGAACGGCGGTGGGCGAGCTGTTGCCGGCGGTGATGGAAGCCAATCACGCCGGCGTTGAACTGGTGGTGCTCTCCGCCGACCGCCCGGCCGAAATGCGCGGCACCGGTGCCAACCAGACTACGGTGCAACACGGACTGTTCGGCATCCACGTGCGCTCGGCCGTGGACATCCCGGCCGGAGACGACCCGACGGACGCCATCCGCTCCATCCTCCTCAACGCGAAGGGCATCCCGCCGGCCCCGCCGGCCCCGGCGGCCGCGACGGCCGAACTGCTCTCGCTGGCGGCCACGCCGTCGGCGGCTAACGCAGCGACCACGGCGGCCGAAACGGCGGCGCATCCGGGTGCGGTCGGTCCCGTGCACATCAATCTCGCGTTCCGCGATCCGCTGTTCCCGGATACGGATACGGCTACTGACCACGCCGCGGCGCCGGTGCGGGCAACGGACGACGGCGGTGCCTCGGCACCCGGGGCGATAGCACCCGGGCGGGCCACCAGTTGGAACGCGGGCCAGGCGGAACCGACTATCCACGCGACCGAGGAACGCCGCACCGTGGTCGTGGCGGGACACGGTGCGGGAGCCGGAGCCGAAGCCTTCGCGCGTGCACACGGGCTGCCGCTGCTGGCCGAGCCGTCCTCCAACGCGAGGTTCGGCCCGAACGCCATCGGACCCTACCGCCTGCTGCTGGGCCACCTCGGGCCACAGATCGAACGGGCCGTGGTCTTTGGCCGCCCGACGCTCTCGCGGCCGGTGCCCGCCCTGCTGGCGCGGGAGGACGTCCAGGCCGCGCTGTTCCAGCCGGATCCGGTCCCCTGGTACGAGCCCGGGCGCCGACGGGAGCGGGTGATTTCCGAGCCGGCGGACCTGTCGATCTTCTCGGGCCAGGGGTCCGGCGCGTGGTTGCGGCTCTGGCGGGACGCCGCCGATGCGGCCGATGCGGCCCTGATCAAACGCCTGGACGTCGAACCGGAGCTGACGGGCCTGCGGGTCGCACGTTCGGTCTGGCTCCACACCCGCGGCCGGCTGGTGCTCGGTTCGTCCAACCCGATCCGCGACGTGGACCTGGCCGGGACGCCCACCGACATTCCGGACGCTTTCGTGCACGCCAACCGTGGGGTGGCCGGCATCGACGGCACCGTGGCGACTGCGGCGGGCATCGCGCTGGGAGCACGAACCGGAACCCGGGCACTCATGGGCGACCTGACCTTCCTGCACGACGCCGGATCGCTGCTGCTCGGACCCGGGGAGCCCGAACCCGACCTGCAGATCGTGGTGGTCAACGATTCCGGCGGCGGGATCTTCTCGACCCTGGAACACGGAAAGGTGGGGGAGCACGCGGCGTTCACGTCCGCCGTCGAACGCCTCTTCGGCACCCCGCACCGCGCGGACCTTGCCTCGCTGGCGGCTGGCTACGGGGTCCGGCACCGGCTGATCAAGGACGCGGACGAACTGGACGCCGTCCTCTCCGAGCCGGTGGCAGGGCGCAGCGTGGTGGAGGTGCGCACTGACCGAAGCCGGCTGCGGGCCGTGCACGCGGAAGTGGCGGCCGCCGTCGCGACCGCCACTTCCCGTCTGCTGGGGTGAGCCTGCCCGGTGTGCTGGGCGAGCCTGCCCAGATTGCTGTGGGAGCCTGCCCGGTGTGCTGGTTAAGCCTGCTCAGAGGACCTTCGAGAGGAACGCCTTGGTGCGTTCGTGCTGCGGGTTGGCCAGCACGTCCTCGGGCTTGCCCTGCTCCACCACCACGCCGCCGTCCATGAAGACCACGCGGTCACCCACCTCGCGGGCGAAGCCCATCTCGTGCGTGACCACCATCATGGTCATGCCCTCGTCGGCCAGCTTGCGCATGACCTCCAGCACGTCGCCCACCAGTTCCGGGTCCAGCGCCGAGGTGGGCTCGTCGAAGAGCATCATGTCCGGGTTCATGGACAGGGCGCGAGCGATGGCCACCCGCTGCTGCTGCCCGCCGGAGAGCTGGGCGGGGTAGGCGTTCTCGCGGTTTGCCAGCCCCACCTTCTCCAGGTTCTTCCGGGCGACTTCCATGGCTTCGGCCTTGCCGCGCTTCTTGGCCCGGCGCTGGGCCAGGGTGAGGTTGTCCAGGACGTTCAGGTGCGGGAACAGGTTGAACTGCTGGAACACCATGCCGATCCGGGTACGGACCCGGTCCAGGTCCGTTTCCGGGTCGGTGATGTCCACGCCTTCCACCAGGACGGTGCCGCTGGTGGGCTCCTCGAGCCGGTTCACGCAGCGCAGCAAGGTGGACTTGCCGGAGCCCGAGGGCCCGATCACGCAGACCACTTCGCCCTGGTTCACATGAAAGTCAATGCCCTTGAGGACCTCGTTGTTGCCGAAGTTCTTGCAGAGGTCCTTGACCTCGATGGCCGGCCTGTCGTGGCGCAGCGATTCTTCAGTCATGGGGTTACCGGCTCCTGTTGTTGCGCTTCTCCAGCCAGGCGACCAGCTGGGTGAGCGGCAAGGTGATGATCAGGTACATGAGCGCCGCGGCGACCAGGGGAGTGGCATTGGCGAACTGGGAGACGCCGTCGCGGGCAAAAGTCGTGAGTTCCCGATTGCCCAGGGCCATGCCGGCGATGAAGAGCAGAGAGGTGTCCTTGATCAGGATGACCAGCTCGTTGGTCAGCGGCGGCGTGACGATGCGCACCGCCTGCGGCAGCACCACGGAGACCATGGTCCAGCTCGGGTTCATGCCCAGCGAGCGGGCCGCCTCCCGCTGCCCGGCGGGGACGGCCTCGATGCCGGCGCGGAGTGTCTCGGCAATGTAGGCGGCGGAGACGACGATCAGACCGATCAGCCCGGCCCCGGTGCTGCCTCCCGGCGGACGCCACTGGAACGCGATCGGGACCGCGAAGGCGAAGCCGAAGATGACCAGCAGGGCAGGCAGGCCGCGGAACAGCTCGATGTAGGCGGTCGCCACCCACCGGTAGGGGGCCACGGGCGAGAGCTTCATGAGCGCCAAAAGGAGACCGAAAAGCAGGCCGCCGACGAAGGCGATCAGGGTGTAGACGACCGTGTTCTTGGCCGCCGTGACGATGATGGTGGGGAACTGCTCACCCAGGACTTCCGGGTTCAGGAAGCTCGTGCGGATGGCCTCCCAATCGGCCACCAGGGCGACGGCGGCGACGGCGGCGATGAAGATGGCGTAAAGGACCCCGCGGAAAAGTCGGCGGCGGGTCGAAGGTTTCACTGGTGATGCCTTCCAGCTGTAAGTCGGCGGCCCCCGTTCCCGCTGCTTCACGCACGGGAACGGGGGCCGGAGGGCTTGCTACTCGGTGAAGTACTTGTCGTAGATTTCCTGGTACTTGCCGTTGTCGCGCAGCGTCGAGAGGGCATCGTTGACGGCCGAGACCAGGGCCTCGGACCCTTCCTTCTTCGCCGCGAAGCCGTAGGACTCGTCGGTCTTGTACTCCTCGACGATGGTGAACTTGCCGTCCTCGGTGTGGCCGATGTTCACCGGCAGGTCCTGCAGCAAGGCGTCGACCTGGCCGGCCTGGATGGCCTGGTACATCTCGGCATCGGACGGGAAGGCGACGACTTCGGCGTCCTCCGGCGCGTTCTCCCGGGTGTAGGCCTCGCCGGTGGTGCCCTGCTGGACGCCCACCTTCTTGCCGGAGAGATCGCCCACGGCCTTGATGTCGGAGTCCTTCGGGACCAGCAGCGACTGCAGCGAGTCGTAGTAGGGGTCGGAGAAGGCGATGTTCTTCTTGCGGTCTTCGGTGATGGTCATCGCGCTGGCGCCGAGGTCGCACTGCCCGGCGGCCAGGGTGACGCCCGACTGCAGGGCGTCGAAACCGACGTCCTGGATGGCCACCTCAAGGCCCATCTCCGAAGAGATCTCCGTGATCAGGTCGATGTCGAAGCCCGTGTACTTGCCGCCCTCTTCGAACTCAAACGGGGGGTAGGGGATGTCGGAGCAGACGGTCAGCGTGCCCGGCTGGACGAGGGGCAGCTCGGATCCCGCGCCGGCAGTGCCCGTGGCGCCGTTGCCGCCGGCGTCGTCCGAACCACCGCACGCGGTCAAAGCGAGTGCCGCCACGGCCAGAAGGGAGAACCCCTGGACCGCCTTGGATGCGTTTTTGCGCATAGTTACTACCTTTGTCTCGTTGGAAATCCGGCTTAAGTGTAACGGGAATGCCCGCAACAGGTGATATGCACCACAGGCTACAGCCATTGCCTATTGGAAAACAGCGTAGTCGGCGGGAGGCCGGTTGGCCCCCGGCCGTGCCGATTGTCGGTGAATAGTTATCTGCGGCGCAAACCGAGCGCCTCGATCATCGGCCGGAACTTGGCCCAGGTCTCCGCCAGCTCGGCCTCCGGATCGGAGCCGTCCACGATGCCGCAGCCGGCATAAAGCCGGACCCGCTGGGGACCCTCCACCACGGCGCCGCGCAGCGCGATGCCCCATTCACCGTTGCCAGCGCCGTCGGTCCAGCCCACCGGGCCGGCGTACGGCCCGCGGTCCATCTGCTCCAGTTCGCGGATCAGGGCGCCGGCGACCTCGGTGGGGGTGCCGCACACGGCCGCGGTGGGGTGCACAGCTTCGGCCAGTTCCAACGACGACGGCGGCTGCCCGCCGTCGTGCGCCAGCTCGGCCGAGACGTCGGACGCCAGGTGCCATACGTTGGGCAGCTCCAGCACGAACGGCTCGCTGTGCGAACTCATCGCGGTGGTGAAGGGCTCGAGTTTGCGGGTGAGCGAGTCGATGGCGATCCGGTGCTCGTGCAGCTGCTTCTCGGAGCCGGCGAGCACGCGCTGGGCGTAGTCGGTGTCCGATTCGCCGGCGTGGCCGTGGGCCCGGGAGCGGTCGAGCGTGCCGGCCAGCACGCGGGCGCGCGCCACGTTATTCTCCACCTTGATCAGCATCTCCGGCGTGGAGCCGATCAACCCGTCCACCGAGTACGTCCAGCAGTCCTTGTACCGCGCCGCGAGTTCGCGCAGCACCTGGGCGGTGGCGATGGGCGCGGCGAGATTGGCCACCACGTCCCGGGCCACGACGAGCTTGCTCAGGTTCCCGGCCTGGATGCGCTTGACCCCGGCCGCGACGGCATCCATGTACGCCTGCTCCGAGACCTGTCCCGGAACGAGGGAGTCGGCGGGATCGGGGCTGCGCTCTACCGAGATTTCTTCCAGCCAGCCCGCGAGCACGGCCTCGGCCGTCTCGGCGCTGAGGTGTGCATCGGCGTCGTACGTCAGATAGGTGAGCCAGGCGCGGTCGCCATCCAGGCCCACCAGCACCTCCGGCACCACCAGGCGGGAGCTGTGGGTCGAGGTGTAGGAGAACGCGAAGGAGCCGAAGGCGACCGGCCCGGTTCCCGGGCCGCCCACCCGGTTGTCGATGTCGGCGGTGGCCTGGATCCCGCGCCACCATGCGGCCGCCCGCCGGAAGCGGTCCGGCCCGCTGGCCGTGAACCGCGCGATCTCGCCGAAGCCGGCGAGCCCGCCCTCGCGCCGCACCCAGCAGAGCACGTCGTCGCGCACCAGATACTCCATGAGCCCTTGGGTGTCGGGCACCGCGGGCCACTCGACCGTGATGCCGCGCAGGGTCCCGCGGGGCAACCGGTCAGCGGCCTCCGGTTCCGTGCGGCCGGCCGCTGCGGCAGGCCCGGTTCCGGGCAGGCCGGACGAGGGGGACAGGGGGGAGGTCATGGTCATTAAGCCTACTCTGCCCGGCAAACGCCACCGCCCGCGAAGCCCGGGTTCGCGGGCGGCCGCCGGTCTTTGAGACAATGGCCCAGTGAATCGTGCATCGCTGGAGAAGCGCCCGGATGAAGTAGCCGCCATGTTCGATGACGTGGCGCCGAAGTACGACCTGGTTAACGATGTGCTGTCGATGGGCCAGACCCGCCGGTGGCGCCGGATCGTGGTGGACGCGGTGGACGCCGAACGTGGCCAGAAGGTCCTGGATCTGGCCGCCGGGACGGGCACCTCCAGCGAACCCTATGCCGATGCCGGCATCCACGTGGTCGCGTGTGACTTCTCCCTGGGCATGCTGCGCGTCGGCAAGCGCCGCCGCCCCGACATCGACTTCGTGGCCGGGGACGCGACCAATCTGCCCTTCGCGGACAACTCCTTCGACGCCGTGACCATCTCCTTCGGCCTGCGCAACGTCAGCGATCCGAAACTGGCGCTGCGCGAAATGCTGCGCGTGGCCAAGCCCGGCGGCCGGCTCGTGATCGCCGAGTTCTCGCACCCCACCCTCCCGGTCTGGCGCACCGTCTACACCGAGTACCTGATGCGCGCGCTGCCGGCGATCGCGTCCAAGATTTCGTCCAACCCCGACTCCTACGTCTACCTGGCCGAGTCCATTCGCGCCTGGCCCAACCAGGACCAGCTGGGCGAGTGGATCACCGGCGAAGGCTGGCAGGACGTGGCCTACCGCAACCTGTCCGGCGGCATCGTCGCCGTGCACCGGGCCGTCAAGCCCGGCCGCGACGAGGCGGCCAACGCCCGGGCCCAGGCCGCGCTGCGGCGCCAGAGCAGCAGGCACACCCTGTAGCCATGTCAGTTCTCATTGTTGGGGCGGGGCCGGCCGGTTCCACGGCCGCGTACTACCTCGCCCGCGCCGGCGTGGACGTGACCGTGCTGGAAAAGACGGCCTTCCCGCGCGAAAAGGTTTGCGGCGACGGCCTGACGCCCCGCGCCGTGCGCGAAGTCCAACTGCTGGGGCTGCCGCACGAGGAATCCGCCGGCTGGCGCCGGAACCGGGGGCTGCGGCTGATCGCCGGCGGCCGGCAGCTTGAGCTGCCCTGGCCGGAACTAAGCGACTTCCCGGACTACGGCCTGATCCGCACCCGGATGGGCTTCGACGAGCAACTGGCCCGTCACGCGGCGGCCGCCGGCGCCGTCGTGCTGGAACGCCACTCCGTTTCCACCGCCCTCCGGGACGAGGCCGGACGGGTCACCGGGGTCCGCGCCAATGTGCTGGACGGGCGCGGACGCAAGACCGGGGAGACCAAGGACTTCTTCGCCGACGTGGTGCTGGCCGCCGACGGCAACTCCACCCGCACCGCCCTGAGCCTGGGCATCGAGAAGCGCGACGACCGGCCGCTGGGCGTGGCCGTCCGTACCTACTTCACCTCGCCCCGGCACGACGACGACTGGATGGAGGGATGGCTGGAACTCCCCGACGCGGCCGGCAACCCGCTGCCCGGCTACGGCTGGGTCTTCGGCGTCGGCGACGGCACATCCAACGTGGGCCTGGGCATCCTCAACTCGTCCAAGTCCTTCGGCAAGCTGGACTACCGGCAGGTGCTCCGCGAGTGGACCGCCGGCATGCCGGCGGAGTGGGGCTTCACCGAGGAAAACCAGGTGGGACAGGTCCGCGGTGCGGCCCTGCCGATGGGGTTCAACCGGACGCCGCACTACAGCCCCGGCCTGCTGCTGCTCGGCGACGCCGGCGGCATGGTCAGCCCGTTTAACGGAGAGGGCATCTCCTACGCCATGGAGTCCGCCCGCTACGCGGCCGAGCTGATCGCCGACGCGCACGGCCGTTTGTCCGGGACCGGCGGGCAGCTGCTCAGCATGGCCGGGTTCGACGCCGCGATGGCCCGCTACCCGGACATCATCCGCGGGCACTGGGGCAGCCACTTCACGCTGGGCCGGATCTTCGCCCAGCTGATCGGCAAACCGGCCATCATGAAACTGGCCCTGCGGACCGGAATGCCGGTCCCGCCGTTGATGCGCTTCGTGGTGCGGATGCTGGCCAATTTGACCGACTCGGGCGGCAAGGGATTTGAGGATAGAGTTATTCATCTGCTGGAGCAACTGACGCCGCCGGCATCGAACCAGGCCGGCGGCCACAAACCGGCCGGCCATACCGCCCCCACGATTAGTTAGTGTTGAACAGTGACTGACGCCAAACCGAGTTGGACTCCCGCCGGCCAGAACCCGCCGCAGTCGCCGGAGCTGGATACCGCGACTGCCGCCCTTGCCACCAGCCTGAACCTGCCGGACGGCTTCGCCCCGGTGGCCCAGGACGCCGAGCTCGGTCCCGCGGTTTCCACCGCCCTGGCGCGCGTGGAGAAGCAGTTGCGCGCGGCCATCGCACACTCCGATCCGTTCGCCGACGCCACCAGCCGCCATCTCGTGGAAGCCGGCGGGAAGCGGATCCGTCCGCTGCTGACCATCCTGGCCGCGCAGCTGGGCAACGGCTCCGTTCCCGACGTGGTGCAGGCCGCCGTCGTCGTTGAACTGACGCACCTGGCCACGCTCTACCACGACGACGTGATGGATTCCGCGCCGTACCGCCGGGGCGCCCCGACCGCGCACGAGGTGTGGGGCAACCAGGTGGCCATCCTCGCCGGCGACCTGATCTTCGCCCGCGCCTCGCTGCTGGTGTCCCAGCTGGGGCCCGAAGCAGTCGGCATCCAGGCGCGCACCTTCGAGCGGCTCTGCCTGGGACAGTTGCACGAGACCGTCGGCCCGCGCGAGGACGAGGATCCGGTGGAACACTACCTCTCAGTGATCGCGGACAAGACCGCCTCGCTGATCGCCACGTCCGGCCAGCTCGGCGCCATGTTCTCCGGAGCCGGCGAGCAGGCCGTGAACGTGATGCTGGAATACGGCGAGAAGGTGGGCGTGGCGTTCCAGTTGGCCGACGACGTGATCGACGTGACCGGCCTCAAGGCCAAGTCCGGCAAGACCCCGGGCACCGACCTGCGTGAGGGCGTCCCCACCCTGCCGGTCCTGCTGCTGCGCCAGGCCGCGGCCGACGGCGACGCGTCCGCCGCCGCCGTGCTGGACCTGGTGGACGCGGACCTGACGTCGGACCAGGCCCTGGCAGACGCCGTCACCGCGCTGCGCGGGCATCCGGTCACCGCCCAGGCCTGGGCCATCGCGGGCGAATGGGCCGACGCCGCCAAGGCCTCCCTTGCCCCGCTGCCCGAGAGCACAGTCAAGGCCGCGCTGACGGCCTTCGCCGAGGCCGTCGTGGACCGCGAGGTCTGACCGACGGGTCCACCTTGACTATGCCAACCCTGCCGGCGCCGTCCTTCGGGGACTAACGGGTGACCGTAGAACAAGCACTGGTGTCTTTCGCCCTGGTGGCCGGCCTGCTGACCCTGGTTCCCGGGATGGATACCGCTTTGGTGCTGCGCTCAGCCGTCAGCCAAGGCCGGGGCAGGGCGTACGCGACGGCGTTGGGCATCAACACCGGAGCCTTGGCCTGGGGCATCGCGGCCGCGGTCGGGGCGTCGGCCCTGTTGGCCGCCTCGGAAACGGCGTTCACGGTGCTGAAGGTGGCCGGCGCCGCTTACATGGCCTGGCTGGGCACCCGGATGCTGTGGAGGTCGTTCCGAAAACCTGCCACGCGCCTCGCAGACCCCGGCGCCCCGGCCGCTCCGGCGTCGTACGTCAGGGCGTGGCTCACCGGCGTCGGGACGAACCTGTTAAACCCGAAGGTCGGCGTCTTCTATGTGGCGATGATCCCGCAGTTCATCCCGCCGGGCGTCTCCCCGGCGCTGATGGGCATTCTGCTGGCCCTGGTGCACAACCTGGAGGGGCTGGTGTTCTTCTCGGCCATCATCTGGGGCACGCATGCGGCCCGGAAGTGGCTGCGCACTCCGGCCGTGACGCGTTCCATCGACCGGATCACGGGCATCGTGCTGGTCGGTTTCGGCGTCGCCCTGGCGGCCGAGAGCCGCTGAACCGGCCGGTGGCTCAGTCTTCCTCTTCGTCGTCGTCGCCGAAGACCCACTCAAACATCTCGAAGACGAACTCGCTGAAGGTCGCCTCCTCGCTCTGCCACTGCGGCTTCGGGCCGTTCGTGCGGATCCAGACGATGGGGTCCGGCACGTCCAGGTGTTCGGTTTTGAAACCCCAGTTCGCTTCTTCGTCCATCTCGTCCAGGAACAGCAGGTAGCCGCCTTCGATCTCCAGTTCGTCCGGGTCGAAGAAGAAGTCGTGCGCCTCCATCAGGTCTTCGCAGCCCCCGAGCGCGTGGTAGAACTCCACCAGCGCCTGCGGGACCTGGAACTTGTGGGCGCCCAGCAGCCCTTCGAGTTCGTCGTAGGAGAGGCCGTCGTCCTCGGTCCACTTCCGGTCCAGGTACTTGGGCACGAGGGCACGGAATTTGTCCACGAACATTTCGGGCATGGTTTCTCCCTGGAACGGTTGATTGGAGGCTTGGTTCCATCCTATGCGGCGGCACCGACTGCGCTGGACGGCGACGGCGGCACACACGGCCCGCCGGTGCCCTCGGACGGCCCGTCGTCAGTCCCGGCGGCGGGTGGCCAAACCGGGGTAGTCGATGACGATGCCGTCCGAATCCACCACGATCTCGGCGCTGAAGTCCCCGGAGGTGTAGGTGACCGCGGCGGTGCCCGTGCGGTCGTCGTAGGCGCGGGAGCCGCTGTAGATCTGCTGTTGGCCGAGCACGCGCAGGCTCGGCATCTCCACCCACGCGACCGTCAGTTCCGCGGCGGCGTCGGCGTCGTGAACCAGGCCCAGCCGCAGGATCGGCATCGTGTTGGTGGCCGGGCACAAACCCAGGTCGCAGTCCACCGCCCCGACCAGGGAGTCCGGATCGGCGATCCCCGGTTCCGGCAGGTCGCTGTCCCCGGACACCCTGGTCGCGGCACTCCAGTTGCCGTCGGGCGCGCGGTCCAGCACCAGATGCCGGCTCCAGCCCCGCCCGTGGACGGAAACCGTGAGGCTTTCGGTGAACCAGTTGCCGGTGGTCGTGAGGGACCAGCTGGCGGCGTAGCCTGCGGTGCGGGAGGCGCCGTGGGCGCTCAGGCGCTCCGGTTCCAGGTTCAGGGTCGCCGTGTCGGCGCGCTGGGGATCGTCGCTTCCCAGCCAGGTGACCGTCCGGCTTTCGTGCGTCTCGTGTCCCATGCCCCCAGCCTTGTGTCTGCACCGGGTATTGGCAAGGGACCGGCCGGCTAGCCCTTCGTCCGGGACACCGAACCCAGCCGCCGCACCGTCAGGGCAAGCCACAGGTGCACCCGGTCCGCGGTGAGGGCGGGATCGTAACCGGTCAGCTCCACGATCTGGGACAGCCGGTAGCGCACGGAGTTCCGGTGCAGGCCCAGCTCCTCGGCCACGGCCGCCACCGAGCCGTTGAGCTCCAGATAGGCCTGCAGCGTGGGCAGCAGCGCCGCGTCGTGGGCCGCGTCGAACTCGGCCAGCGGGTCGAGTGCCTCGGCCGCAAGATCGGCCAGCGGCACGTCTTCCGACGCCAGCAGCAGGGAGGTCAGGGACAGCCGCTGCGGCACGTTCAGCCGCTCGCCCCGGCCCACCGCCTCCTTGGCCTCGAAGTAGCTCCAGCGCAGCCCGTTCGCCTGCGCATAGCTGCCGCCCACCCCGACCGTGGCGGCGAAGCCCGCGTTCTGCAGGTACGCACTCAGCTCCCGGCCCAGCGCCTCGCCCGATTCGGCGCCCTGCACCACCAGCACCAGCCGCTCGTCGACCAGGCCGGTGACCACGCCGTCGAACGCGGCGGGCAGCGGCAGCGTGGGCAGCGCGCGGCGCTGGGCGGCGGCCACCTGCACCATGACCACCAACTGGCGCCGTCCGGCGTCGATCCCCACGTTGCTCAGCCGCAGGGAGGCGTCACCGCCCTGCAGCACCCCGCGCACCACGTCCAGCAGCACCTGGCCCACGGAACTGCGGTCGGCCGCGCGGCGGTGCGCCTGGTTGCTCAATTCCAGGCTGATCAGGCTCTGCGCGTAGTCCACGATGGCGTTGCGCTCGTACGGCTTGCCCAGGGCCAGCGTGCAGCGGTCCTTCAGGCCGGTGGCGATGGGAAGCTCATGCCAGCCGTTTTCCTCGCCGCCGCCGGTTCCGTACAGCCGGGTCCCGTATTGGGAGAGCACGACGTCGGTGCCCACCATCGCCGACAGGGTGCGCAGGAGCGCGGGGAGGCCGCCGCCGCCCAACAGCGAGGCGGCCAGCGCCTGGTGGTCCTTGAGGAGGTGCTCCAGGCGGTTGTAATGGTCGGCGGAAATGGCGTCGGCGACCATCTTGCTGATCGCCACGAAGGGTGTCTCGTAGGGAACTTCGAAGACCGGAAGCTCCAGCTGGTTCGCGGCGGCGAGCACGCCCGCCGGAACCCGGCGGTGCGTCAGCCCGAGCGCGAAGCCCATGCCGACCGCGCCGGCCTCGTGCACCCGCTCCACGAACCGGCGCTGCGCGGCAGCGGTCTTCTGCCGAAGGCCGGTGGTCAGCACCACTTCGCCGCCGGTCAGGAAGGGCAACGGGTCCTCGAGCTCGGTCGAAGCCACCCAGGTGATCGGCGCGTCCGGGTCGCCCTGCGCGGTACCCACCAGCTTCAGGTGCAGCGCGGGGGAGGCCAAGAGTTTGGCGAGAGTGACAGCCATGCCTTCACTATACGGGCCGCCGTTGTGCAGGTGCACTATTCGTCAACGAGCGGCGCGGAGCGGCCCGCCGGGCGACGGGGCGGGCACCGAGGCTCCAGTGCTCTCGCGTCGCGCCATGGGGCCGGGCCGGTTTTCGGGGCAGCCGCCCCACGGCGCTAGGATGGTCGGCGGCGTCACACGCGTCACACCACTGCCAGCCCTACACCGTGAGGTCCCTTCATGAGTACCCGTACCCCGCAGGCAGCGTTGGGCGCCAAGCCCAAGCGCGAGATGTGGTCCACCCGCAAGGTGTTCATCCTCGCGGCGATCGGCTCCGCCGTCGGCCTGGGCAACATCTGGCGCTTCCCGTACGTCGCCTACGAAAACGGCGGCGGCGCCTTCATCATTCCCTACCTGGTGGCGCTGTTGACCGCGGGCATCCCGCTGCTGTTCCTGGACTACGCCGTCGGACACCGCCACCGTGGCTCCGCCCCGCTGGCCTACCGCCGGCTGGCGCGAGGCGCCGAAGGGCTGGGGTGGTGGCAGGTGGCCATCTGCTTCGTCATCTGCGTCTACTACGCCGTCATCATCGCCTGGGCGGCGATGTACATGATCTACTCCGTCACCGAGGAGTGGGGGGACGACCCCGCCGGATTCTTCATGGAATCGTTCCTCCAGGTGAGCAAGGACGTGAACATCGGTTTCGACTTCGTGCCCACGGTCCTCATCCCGCTGGTGGTTGTCTGGGCGGTGGTGCTGCTGGTGCTGGCCGCGGGCGTCCAAAAGGGCATCGGACGGGCGAACATCGTGTTCCTGCCGCTGCTGCTGGTCATGTTCCTGCTCCTGGTGGTCCAGTCCCTGTTCCTGCCCGGTGCGGCCGACGGGCTGAACGCGCTCTTCACTCCCGACTGGGGTGCGCTCACCAACACGACGGTGTGGGCCGCGGCCTACGGCCAGATCTTCTTCTCGCTGTCCGTTGCCTTCGGCATCATGGTCACCTACGCCTCCTACCTCAAGCACCGGACGGACCTGACCGGATCCGGGTTCGTGGTGGGCTTCGCGAACTCCGGTTTTGAGATCCTGGCCGGCCTCGGCGTCTTCGCGGCGGTCGGCTTCATGGCCTTCAGCGCCGGCGCCGAGGTCGGCGACGTTGCCGCCGGCGGGATCGGGCTGGCGTTCGTCGCGTTCCCGACCATCATTTCGGAGGCCCCGCTGGGCGGACTGCTCGGCGTGCTCTTCTTCGGCTCGCTGGTGTTCGCAGGATTCACCTCGCTGATCAGCATCATCGAAGTCATCATCTCCGCGGTCCAAGACAAGCTCGGCATGAGCCGGGTCAAGACCACGTGGTGCGTCGGCATCCCGCTGGCGTTGATTTCCATCCTGCTGTTCCCGACCACCACCGGCCTGAACCTGCTGGATGTCACCGACGCCTTCGTCAACAGCTTCGGCATCATGGCCTGCGCCCTGGCGACCGTGCTGCTGGTGACCTACGGATTCCGCAAGCTGCCGCTGCTGGGCGGACACGTCAGCGAGGTCTCGTCCATCAAGCTGGGCCTAGGGTGGCGGATCATGGTCGGCATCGTCTCGCCGATCGTGCTGGGCTACATCCTGATCAGCGAACTGATCAAGAGGATCCAGGAAGGCTACGGCGACCCGCCCATGCCCGACTGGTTCGTGAACGTCTTCGGCTGGGGCATGGCGGGGTCCCTGATCGTGGCCGGCTTCATCCTGTCGCTGATTCCCTGGAGCAAGAAGTCGGCGGCCAACGACCCGGAGCTGGATGCCCACACCCTGAAGGAGACACAGCCGTGAGTACCGCAGCAATTGTCATGCTGATCATTTCCATCCTGACGGTCTGGGGAGGCCTGGCACTGGCCCTGGTCAACCTCAGCCGCCACCCCGAAGACGAGGGTGCCCTGCCGGCGGACCGCGCACCGGAACTCTAACCCGACGGCCGCCGCGGCGGCGTCCTGCGGCCTCCGTGCCGGCGGGCGCCGCCGTCGCTGCCTCTGGCCATCTGCACGGCAACATTGCGCATTCGCTGTGCGGGCCGCCATAGGCAGCTGCGGGCCGGGAACCGTAATCTCGCTGTAGAGCTCGGCGTCCCGTGGCCCGGCCTGTCCGCCGGTCCCCCGCGAAGCTGCCGCTGCGATGCGAGTGTGCGGATCCTCCGGGCTGTCCGCTGCATTCCCACCCTCAACGTGAAAGGCACATCATGACCACTCAGACGACCCAGCCCCAGTTCCGGCTGGAGCAGAAGCGCGACGTCTCGGCCGGCTTCCCCGGCCCGAAGTCCGCCGAACTGGCCGCCCGCCGCAGCGCCGTGGTTGCCGGCGGCGTCGCCTCCGGCGTTCCGGTCTACGTGGCCGACGCCGACGGCGGCATCATCACCGACGTGGACGGCAACTCGTTCATCGACCTGGGCTCCGGCATCGCCGTGACCAGCGTCGGCGCCTCCGACCCCGCCGTCGTCGCCGCGGTGCAGGAGCAGGTCGCCAAGTTCACCCACACCTGCTTCATGGTCAGCCCCTACGAGGGCTACATCGCCGTCGCCGAAAAACTGGCCGAGCTGACCCCGGGCGACCACGAGAAGCGTTCCGTCCTGTTCAACTCCGGGGCGGAAGCCGTGGAGAACGCCGTGAAGGTGGCCCGCATTGCCACCGGCCGCACCGCCGTCGTCGCCTTTGACCACGCCTACCACGGCCGCACCAACCTGACGATGGGCCTGACCGCCAAGGCGACCCCGTACAAGTCCAGCCCGGCCGGCAGCTTCGGCCCCTTCGCGCCGGAGATCTACCGGGTGCCGATGAGCTACCCGTACCGCGAGGAAGCCGACATCAAGGGCGAGGACGCGGCACGCCGCGCCCTCACGATGATCGAGAAGCAGATCGGCGCCGAGAACGTGGCCGCGATCCTGATCGAGCCCATCCAGGGCGAGGGCGGCTTCATTGTCCCGGCCGAGGGCTTCCTCCCCGCGCTGGCCCAGTGGGCCAAGGACAACGGCGTGGTGTTCATCGCGGACGAGGTTCAGTCCGGTTTCGCGCGCACCGGTGCCTGGTTCGCTTCGGAGCACGACGGCGTGGTGCCCGACATCATCACGATGGCCAAGGGCATCGCCGGAGGCATGCCGCTGTCCGCCATTACCGGCCGCGCCGAGCTGATGGACGCCGTGCACCCGGGCGGACTGGGCGGTACCTACGGCGGCAACCCGGTGGCTTGCGCCGCCGCGCTGGCTGCCATCGACACCATGCAGACCCAGGACCTCAACGCCCGGGCCCGCCACATCGAAGAGCAGGTCATGGGCCGGCTGCGGAAGCTGGCCGAGGAAGTCGACATCATCGGCGACCTGCGCGGCCGCGGCGCCATGCTGGCCATGGAGTTCGTCAAGCCGGGCACCGGCGCGACCACCAAGGAGCCCAACGCCGAGGCCACCAAGGAAATCGCGGCCGCCTGCCTGCAGGAAGGCGTTATCATCCTCACCTGCGGCACCTACGGCAACGTGGTGCGCCTGCTCCCGCCGCTGGTCATTGGCGACGAGCTGCTGGCCGACGCCCTGGACGTGCTGGAAGCAGCCATCCGCAAGGTGGCGGCGGCCTAGTACGGGCAGCGTCCGAACGGGCGGCTGCCGGATCCCTCGCCAGCGAGGGTTTCCGGCGGCCGCCCGCGGCCGTTCTGGAGGTCGCTCCGGCCGCCCGCCCCGTCCTGCTCCCGGCCTGTTGCCGCCGGCGGTCTCGGGTTAGAGTCGGAACCATCATCGCGTCACGGGGTGCGGATGTTGCCGGCACCGTCGCATCCGCTGCTCCACGGACAGGGACAGGGGTAGTTTGCATGCGTTATGTGGTGGGATACCAGCCGGACGAGCGGGGAGCCGATGCCGTGGCATTGGCCGTGGCAATCGCCCGAACGCAGGGGACGGGGCTGGATATCGTCTATGTGGTGGCAGACAGCGCCCCCTACGTGGCGTTGAATCCCGAAGGCAGCCGCGTCAGCGCCAGCGAGCAGGAAGTCCTCACCGCCCGCCGCGAGGCCCTGAAGCTGGTCCCGGCAGACGTCAACGCCGAATTCAAGGTACGGTCCGCCGAATCGTTCGCCGAAGGGCTGATCGCGGCGGGCGAGGAAGCCGGCGCCAGGCTGATCGTCATCGGTGCCAGCAGCAACAGCCTGTTTAAACGCTTCACGGTGGGCAGCGTGGCCAATGCCCTCCTGCACGCCTCGCCGATTCCGGTGGCGTTGGCGCCCCGCGGGTACCAGCGGACAGAGCCGCTGACCCGGCTGACCGCGTTCATCGGCGAGCGGCAGGGCGCGCAGGCCGCCCGGGACGTTGCCCTGAACGCGGCCTCGCGCCGCGGCCTGCAGCTGCGCCTGGTTTCCCTGGTCTCCCTGGACACCCGTGAAGAGCCGGACAGCGGCGAGGCTATCCACAGTGCCCACCTGCACGCGAACTCCGTGCTGGCCCAGGCCGCCACCGAGCTGCCTCCCGGCAACGCCACGGTGACCGTGGCCCATGGGCGCAACATCGAAGAGGCCATCGATTCGTTGGACTGGGACGACGGGGAACTGGTGGTCATGGGATCCAGCCGGCTCGCCCAGCACAACCGCCTGTTCCTCGGTGCCACGGCGTACAAGGTCCTGCGTTCGCTGCCGGTGCCCATGGTGGTGGTTCCGCAGGAGGTGGACGGGGTGCGGGACTAAGGGGTGCGGGGAACGCGGGGGATCGCCGGGGGGCTCCGGATCAGGCCGCCGGCAGGCCGCTGCCGTGACTGTTGCGGCGCCGGGCGGTTCCGGTCTCCGCCCTGGCCGCCGGTAGCGGCCGTGTCTTGGCCGCCCGCCGCCATCCGGCACTGGTAGCCTCCGTCACAAGCGGGTGTTTGTCTCACGTCATGTGTCAGCTTCCCGCCGTGACGCGCCTCAGGCGCACGTCGACGAGGGGGATTCTGCATGAGTGCTGTGCGCCGCTACGTTCTGCCGGTGGTTTGGCTGGCGATTTTCGCCGTCATAGCTGCCGCGCTCTTCAAGCTCGCCTTCGTGGATGGCATGCGCGCGGAGGCGGTCGACCAGCAGCCTTCGGCCCGCCTGGTCACGCCCAGCGTACCCGCGGCCGTGGGCACGGTGATCAACGTGGTCCAGCTCGAGGGATCGGTTGCCGGCGACCCGGCCGTGACCGTGCGCAGCACGGCGGAAGGCACGGTGAACCACCTCTTCGTAGAGGCCGGCGCGAACGTGGCCAAGGGTGATGCGCTGTTCCAGGTGCAGAAGCCGGTGGAACCCGACGCCGTGCAGCAGGTTTCGCTCGAACCGGATCCGGAGGATGAACCGGCCTTACCGGCTGCCCCGGCGTATACCTACGTGAACGTGGTGGCCCCGGCCGCCGGCAAGCTGACCGACCTGTCCGTGCTGGTGGACCAGCAGGTCTCGGTCGGTGCCGAAGCAGCCGTCATTTCCCCGGGCACCTTTTCGGTGACCGGGACACTGACCGCCGAGCAGCAGTTCCGGCTGCTCGACCGCCCCAGTTCCGCCACCGTGACCGTCATGGGCGGTCCGGCTCCCTTCGAGTGCAAGGCCGTGACGGTCGGGGAGAGCCCGGCAGCCGGCGCCCCGGGACCGGTGCCGGAGCAGCCCGGGGATCCGTTCGGGCCGGCGGCCCCGGCGGCGACGGGCACTGTCAACTGCGCCGTACCGGCCGATGTCAGGGTTTTCCCCGGGCTGGGCGCGACGATCGATATCACGGCCGGAACCGCCGAGAACGTGATCGTGGTGCCCACCACGGCGGTCCGCGGATCGGTGGACACCGGCCTGGTGTGGGTGGTGGAGGACGACGGCGGGACACCGGTTGAGCGCCCGGTCGCCCTGGGACTGACCGACGGGATGCAGGTGGAGATCGTCGACGGGCTGGACGAGGGCGACCTGGTCCTGCAGTTCATTCCCGGCGCGCCGGGGGACCAGATGATGCCCGGGATGGAAGGCGATTTCGGCATGGTGGGCGGATGAGCGCTGCGGCGGCGGGGGCCCCGCTGCTGGAGTTGCAGGGAGTGACGCGGAGTGTGCACATCCCGGACCGCGGCCCGCTGCACATCCTGCAGGGCATCGAGCTGAGCATCGGTACCGGCGAGCACGTGTCGATAGTCGGCCGGTCCGGGTCGGGAAAGTCCACCCTGCTGAACATCCTGGGCCTGCTGGATGTGCCGAGCACCGGCGAGATGTTCTTCGAGGGGCGGGCGGTTTCGTCCCTCGGGGAAAAGCAGCGCGCCATGGCCCGCGGTGCCCGCGTGGGATTCATCTTCCAGCAGTTCAACCTTCTGCCGGGCCGTACAGCACTGGAAAACGTCATGACCCCGCTGCTCTATGCCCGCGGCCGGCAATTCTGGCGGCGCGAGCGGCTGGCCGCCGAAATGCTCGATCGGGTCGGCCTGGGCGACCGGCTGGGGGAGAAACCGCACAGGCTCTCCGGCGGTGAGCAGCAGCGGATCGCCATCGCGCGGGCGCTGGTGCGCTCGCCCAGGCTGATTCTTGCCGATGAGCCTACCGGCGCCCTGGACATCGAAACCGGGCAAAACGTGATGGCCCTGCTGGACGAGGTGGTTCGGGAGTCGGGTGCGGCCCTGGTGACCATCACGCACGATGCAAACGTGGCGGTCCTGGCCCAGCGGCACTATCGGCTGGGCGACGGGATTCTGCACGCTTCGGAGCAGGCAGCATGACCGGCGCCGTTGCCCTCCTGGTCGAGGCATGGGCCGAGCTGCGCATCCACAAGACCCGGGTCCTGCTGGCCTTGATCGGCGTGGCGCTGTCCGTCGCGGCCCTGACCACCGTCGTCGGGCTCGGCAACATGGCCAGGGAAGGCATCGTGCAGGGGCAGGAACAATCCGGAGGCCGCGCAGCGACCGTGACGGCTGAGGTCCACCTGCCGACAGGAACCGAAGAACCGGCGGTCCGGCAGGCCGCCTTCGAGGGGCTCGTGGAACGCTACGGCGTGGAATACGCGAGCCGCCGGGCCTTCGCCCAGGTTCCCTTCCAGTTCCCCCACGGCGTCATGACGGCCGAGACCACGGTGGTGGACCGCAGCTACGGCGAGATGCGGCGGGTCAACCTGGTCACCGGCCGCTGGTTCACGGAAGCCGACGCCGCGGCGCTTGCGCCGGCGGTGATCATCAACGAAGCATTCCACCGGCAGCTGGGTGCACCGGACCTGGCGCTGAACCCCGTGGTGCAGATCTTCCAGCAGCGGCCGATCGCGGCCACCGTGGTGGGAGTGATGCCGGACTTCCACCAGGAAGCCATGGCCCAAGCAATGATGCTCACCAACCAATACGAGCGTTGGGGCCTCGGCGGGGAGGCAGGTCCTCCTCCCGTGCTGGAAATGTGGCTCCCGGTCGAGCTCGAGCCGGGCCTGAGCGCGGCGATCGCCGGTGACCTTCAGGCCCAGTTCCCCGATGCCCAGGCGAATGTGTACCGCAGCGACTATGCCGCCTGGGGCGACCCGTTCGAGGGCATCCAGTGGGCGGTAGGCGGCATCGCCGGCCTGGTGCTGCTGTTGGGCGCCGTGGGACTGCTCAACATTTCGATGGTGACGGTCAGGTACCGGGTGCGGGAAATCGGCATCCGGCGCAGCTTCGGGGCGACCTCCGGCCGGATCTTCTTCGGCGTCATGCTCGAATCGGTGGTCGCGACGTTCGTGGCCGGCGTGGCGGGGGTGATGCTCGCCGTCGCCGTGGTGAAGAGCCCGTGGATCCAGGACCTGATCGCCCAGGGCATCAGCGAACTGCCGCCGTTCCCGGTGGAAGCGGCGCTGCTGGGCATCGGCGCCGCGACGGCCGTCGGCGCACTGGCCGGCCTGATCCCGGCGGTGGTGGCCGTGCGGGTCAAGGTGATCGACGCGATCCGATACTAGTGCGGGGCCTGCCCGGCGGGACGGACCGAAGCGGCAGAGCCCGAAGTGCCCGAGGGTGCGTTAGCCTCCGGGTATGCCTCTCCTAAGTCGTGCCGTTCACGCGGCGAAGGGACACGTGTCCCACAGGTGGTCCATGCCGGTGCCCGCGGCCCGCCTTTGGTGGGGGCTGACAGACCCGGAAGCCTTGCCTCATTGGCTGGGGAAGTTAACTTCCGGGCGGTTCGTCGGCGGGGATGTGGTGACCATCCAGCACGCGGAAAACTATTGCTGTACCAGCCGGATTCTGGAATGTGAACCGGAAAAACTGCTGCACATGACGTGGGACTTTCCGGACGAGCCGCCTTCGCAGGTGCGGATCACCCTCACCCCGGTCGGCAGTACGACCACCCTGAACCTGGCCCACGACGGGCTGGGGAGCGAAGCGGTCAATTACCTGCCCGGTTGGCACGCGCATCTTCTCTACTTGGAAGCGCTCACCCTGGGCCGGCCCCGACCCATGTCCGACTTCTGGTCAACGCACGACGGGCTGTCCGGCCTCTAAGCCGCCGCCGGCGGCTGGGGTGCCTGGGCGGCCGCCGGCTCCCCGCCGGCCTTGGGCGCCCGCTTCAGGGCCACGGCCATGTCCGTGGTCAGGATGGCCAGGGAGAGCCAGACCAGGCCGAAACCGATCCAGCGTTCCAAGGGCATGGGCTCGTGCAGGAAGACGAGGGCGATGATGAACTGCAGGAGCGGGGCCAGGTACTGCAGCATGCCGACAGTGCTCAGCGGCAGCCGGCGGGCGGCGGCGCCGAAGAACAACAGGGGCAGCGCGGTGATCAGGCCGCTGGCGGCCATCAGCCAGAAGTGGCCGCCGCCTTCGGAGAGCAGGGTTGCCTGGCCGCCGGCCATCAGGATGAGCATGACGGCCACGGAGACCGGGGTCAGCACCAGCGTTTCCACGCTCAGGCTGGTGACGGCGTCGACGCGGCCGCCGATGTTCTTCTTGACCAGGCCGTAGAACCCGAAGCTGAGCGCCAGGATCAGGGCAATCCACGGAACATTGCCGTACCCGAAGGCAAGCACCAGCACGGCGGCGAAGGCAACGCCCATGGCGGCCCACTGCGCCGGGCGCAGCCGTTCCTTCAGCAGGATGACCCCCAGCAGGACGGAGACCAGCGGATTGATGAAGTATCCCAGCGCGGCCTCGATGGCGTGTCCGTTCAGCACCGCGAACACGTAGGTCAACCAGTTGATCGCGATGAGGCCCGCGGCCAGGGACAACGTCCCGAAAGTGCGCCTGTTGCCCAGCGCGGCGCCGAAGGTGCGCCAGCCGCGCAGCGCCGTGATCAGCAGGAAGCAGAACAGCAGCGACCAGACAATCCGGTTGGCGACGATCTCCAGCGGGCCGGCGGGTATCAGCGCGGTGAAGTACAGGGGGAGGATGCCCCAGAGGCCGTAGGCCGAGAGGCCGTAGGCCATGCCGGCCCGGGTCTCGGTGTCCCGCCCCCCGCGGGACGCAGCGCTGGCGCCGCCATCCTGGCTCCCGGCCACGCGGGCGGGAGAAGAGGGCTCCGAGGTGGCACCGCCGTCGTTCATGGACACGCTGGCGACAACCTCCGGTCGGTGGGTTCTATTCCACCCACCGTACCCCCGCGCAGCCGCGGCCGTCAGAACTTCCCGCCGGCCAGCTTTCCCACCAGGTCGCTGAATTCGTCGAGCGGATGCTGGCGGCCCCCGGAGGGATCGCGGTGGTACGTGACGGCCAGCGACTGCAGCGGCGGGACGCCCACCAGCCGCGCGCGGTCGCCGGCGGCGGCCAGGGCCTGCTGCGGGCCGAACTGCGCCAGCGCCTCCGGCCCGAAGAACGAGCAGGCGGGGACGCTGACGCCGGTGAAGCGCGCCGGAAAGGCCAGCCGGTCCAGCAGCACGGTGTGCCCGGCCAGCGCGGTGCGGGCGTGGGCGCGGTGCATGGCCGAACCGAAGGAGGCCAGCTCGTCGTCGCTGAGCGGGTCCACCGATTCGCAGAACAGCTCCACCGACTCGTGCACACCCGTCGACGAGCGCGTCACGGTGAGCACGCCGATGGACGGCACCTCCGTGCCGGGGCGGGGACGGCCGACCACGACGATGTTGCCGGTCATCGGCGCGAGACGGAAGCAGTAGTCGGTGAGGTCGGCAACGTCCCACGGTTCGCTGACCGGCTCGTGGATGCCCCAGCCCAGCGGCCCGGCGCCGGTCAGCTCGGTGAACAACGCGGCGGTGAAGTCGCCGATGCGGGTGGATGCGCTGGCCGGATGCAGGATCTCGCCGCGGGCCTGGATCACGCCGTCGGATCCGGCCGGTGCCTGGAGGTAGTCCGGTGCCAACTGTTCCTCGGCGGCGAAGACGTCCCCGCCCCAACGGTACTGCTGGCCGGTGAACCCGTTGTAGAACGTGCCGTCCGCGGCGCTGGCCATCCAGATGCAGCCCTCGCGCTGCAGCAGCTGGTACAGCGGCAGCGTCAGCTTGCCGGTGCTGGGCGTCATCACCACGAACTGGCGTTCCGATGCGCGCGCGGCCACATACGCGCGGGTGAGGGCGGGGGAGAGGAACGCGAGCGGCTTGTCCTGGAAGACGACGGCGGTTCGTTCGGTGTGGAAATCGAAGGCGGAGGCGTGCATGCCCATCCCTATTCTCCGGAGTTGGGCAGTTGGTGGGTGACGACGGCGCCGCGGCACCGCACGGCGATATTCTGCGCCACCCGGTAGCCGAGCGAGTCGCCGTCGGGGATGCCGTTGCGGACGGTGATCTCCTGCCACCACAGGTCCTGGTGCTCCGGCTCGGCGAAGTCCGGGTGGTCGGAGAAGATCGACGGGATCGGGGTGCCCTCGATGGCGTTCACGGTGGCGCCGGCGAGCAGCCGGGACACCTCGCCGGGAACCCGGACCAGGCGCGGCAGCTCGACGGCCAGCAGCGTGGTGCCGTTGCCGTCCTCGACCTCCAGCAGGGCGTTTCCGGCGGCCTCGCGGACGTACTCCTGCGGCACCACGGCCAGCAGCGAAACCATGACCACGTCCTGGCCCGGCTCATCGAGCGCGACGACGGTGACGGTGTTAGACATTGGCGGTCGCCTCCAGCGGGGTCCACAGGGTCTGTACGGTCTGGACGGGCCCGCCGGAGCGGACCAGCAGGCCGCGGCCGGGCGGCAGCCGGCGGGCGCGCACGTTGTTGAGCAGGCCGCCTTCGGAGCGGTCG
The DNA here is from genome assembly GCF_059091365.1 of Arthrobacter sp. MDT2-34-1. Taxonomy (NCBI): domain Bacteria; kingdom Bacillati; phylum Actinomycetota; class Actinomycetes; order Micrococcales; family Micrococcaceae; genus Arthrobacter; species Arthrobacter sp. MDT2-34-1. The sequence continues at coordinate 1,454,848 of NZ_JBNHGO010000001.1, read as the reverse complement.
CCGGAGAGGATCAGGCCGGTGCTGCCGGAGTCCCGCAGCGCGGCGAAGAACTGTTCGTACATGCCGCGGCCGGCGCCGCGCACCCGGCGGGTGAGGATCACGTTCAGCTGCAGTTCCGGGCCCATCGGCAGGTATTCGATCAGCGAGCGGAGCGGGCCGGCGCCGCCGGCCGTGAGGATGTCGTAGTCATCGGCCAGCAGGACGATCCGCGGAATGCTGTCCGCCTCGCCGATGCTGTCCTGCATCGCGTCGCCGCCGGTGGTCCGCTTGGACAGCTCCGAGGCGATCGCGTTGGCCAGCGGCTCGGCCTGGGCGGCGCTCGGCGCGTAGCCGCCCAGGTAGGCGTCCGGGACCACGTCGGCCAGCGCCCGGCGGGGATCGAAGACGGCGAAGACCAAGTCCCGGGACGGGTACTGCGCCACCAGCGAGGCGACCAGGGAACGGACCAGGTTGGTTTTGCCGGACTGCTCGTCGCCCATCACGATCAGGTGGTGCTCGCCGCGGACGACGTCCAGCATTTCGGGGCCCAGGTCGGTCTCGCGCAGGCCGAGCGGCAGCAGGCCCTGGAGCGCCGGGACCTCGAGCTGGGCGGCTTCCACCACCTGCGGCAGGATGCGCACCTGCATGGCGCGGGCATCGGTGGAGGCGGCGACGGCGGCCACCATGTCCCGCGTGCCCTGCGTGGCCGTGTCCGCGTCGGCGACGCCGTCGATGCGCGGGAGCGCGAAGTGGCCGAAAAGCCTGGCGTCGGTCAGCGCGCGGCCCGGCCGGTCGGCGGGCATGGTCTCGGCCAGTTTGCGGCCGTAGGAGGAATCTGCCGGATCCGCCAGGCGCAGCTCGATCTTGGTGCCGAAGAAGGACTGCTGGGCCAGCCGGATCTCGTTTTGCCGGTTGGCGGTGGTGATCACGTGGATGCCATAGCCGCCGCCGCGGGCGATCAGCGCATGCACGGCCGGTTCGATGTCCTCGAATTCGTCTGTCAGCAGGCCGTAGCCGTCCAAGACCAGCACGACGTCGGCGCTGGGCAGTTCGGGAATCTTGCCCTGGGCGCACAGCCTACGCAGGGTGGCCAGCGAATCCACCTGGTACTTCTCAAAGACGATCTCGCGCTCGCCGAGCATGGCCAGCAGTTCTTCCACCGTGCGGCGGACCACCTCGCGGTTGGTCCGCACGGCCACGCCGCCCACGTGCGGCAGGCCCTCCAGCGGGATCAGCGAGTTTCCCAGCAGGTCCACGCAGTAGATGCCCACTTCCTGCGGGCTGTGCGTGAGGGCCAGCGAGGCCGCGATGGTGCGCAGCGCGGTGCTCTTGCCCGACTGCGGCCCGCCGATGATGGCCACGTTGCCGCCCGCCGACTTCAGGTCCAGTTCCCACACGCCCTGCCACTGTTTGGCCGGGTCATCGAGCAGGCCGATCGGGACCTTCAGCCCGCCGCCGGAGGCGAGCCGGATGCCCTGGCTGGTGGTGGTCACCGAACCGGCGGCGGTGTCCAGAGCCAGCGCCGCCGGCAGCGGCGGCAGCCAGATGGGATCCACGGCGCGCGGGAATCCGGCCAGGGTGGCCATCAGCGTGGACAGGACGGTCGGACCGGTGGTGCGCTTGGACGCCCCGGTACGCGCCGGCCTGGTGGCAGCAGCGCCGGCGTCGTCCGCCCGCTCCAGGCTGGCCGCATACGTGGGCATCGGCAGCACCCGGGGGCCGTCGTCGCCGGCGGTTTCGTCCGCCTCCTGGGCCTGGACATCCTCCAGCGGCCCGGAGACGTACCCGGCCTTGAACCGGGTGTAGACCGTGGTATCCACCTTCAGGTAGCCGTATCCCGGGACCGGCGGCAGGTGGAAGGCATCCGGCGTGTCCAGCACGGTGCGGGATTCCGATTCGGAGAGCGTGCGCAGCCCGATCCGGTAGGACAGGTAGGTCTCCAGCCCGCGCAGCTTGCCGGACTCGATCCGCTGGCTGCTCAACAGCAGGTGCACGCCGATGGACCGGCCGATCCGGCCGATGGAGAGGAACAGGTCGATGAAGTCCGGCCGGGCGGTGAGCAGTTCGCCGAACTCGTCGATGATCACCACCAGGTGCGGCAGCGGTTCCATGGCCTCGCCGCGGGCGAGCCGTTCCTGCCGGTGCAGCTGGTAGTCGGTGATGTTGGCGATGTTGCCGGCGGCCTTGAGCACTTCCTGCCGCCGGACCACCTCGCCGTTAAGGCTGGAGTAGATTCGTTCGATCAGGCTCGCGTCATCGGCCAGGTTGGTGATCACGCCGGAGACCTGCGGCGCGTCGGCGAAGGGAGCGAACGTGGCGCCGCCCTTGAAGTCCACCAGCACCATGGACAGCAGTTCCGGCGGATGGGTGGCCAGCAGACCCAGCACCAGCGACCGCAGCATCTCCGACTTGCCGGAGCCGGTGGCGCCGACGCAGAGCCCATGCGGGCCCATGCCGAACTGCGCCGATTCCTTCAGATCCAGCAGGGTCGGCCGGCCGCGGTCGTCGGGGCCCAGCGGGATCCGCAGGAAGTCCACTTCGCTCCGCGGCTTCCAGAGCCGCCTGATGTCCGCCTCGTCCAGCGCCGGGCTCAGGCCGAGCATGTCCAGGAAGCTGTCCGAGCTGGCGGCGGTGTTGTGTTCCAGCGAGTCCGCCGAGAGCCGCATCGGTGCCAGTTCCCGGGCCAGCGCCTCGGCGGTCGGCACGGCCAGGGGGTCCAGGGTTCCCTGTTCCACGACCGGCTCGACCGGATCCTCGCGGTAGTTCTGGATCGTGAATCCCGAGTCCGACGGCGGGGCGCCGGAGACCGCGGAATCCGCGGCCGCGCCGGCCTGCGTGACGCGCACGCTGACCTCGCCGGGCTCCTGGCCGCGGTCGGCCACCAGATAAACCACCGTAATGCCCAGGTGGGCCAGTCCGGCGTGCCGGTCCGGCAGCACGAGTTCTTCGGGCAGCCCGCCGTAGCAGTCGGCGAGCACCAGCAGCCGCGGCAGGTGCTGGCTGGCGCCCCGGGCGTTCTTGGAGGATTCGGCAGCCACCACCGCGCGGCGGTTCAGCTCGTCGGCGAGCACGGCACCGAGTTCGTCCAGGGACCGGGCCATCCGGCGGACCGGGCCGGTGGCGTGGGCCTGCTTCTGGTCCGCCAGATGCGGCAGCCACAGGGCCCAGTCCCAGTCGCCCAGCCGGTCTTCGCCGGCCGCGATCCCCACGTGCAGGTCCTCGGGCGAGTGGAAGGCACAGGCCTCGGCGAGCAGGTTCCGGGCGGCGTTGAGCACGAACCCGCGGGAGCCGATGATGCTGACGTTGCCGGCCGAGTCCAGCGGCAGGGTCAGCGGCAAATCCGGCGACGACTCATACCGCCGCTGCAGGATCCGGACCTCGTTGTCCATGAAAGTGTCGCGCTGGGCCGTAACCGGGCCCTGCTCGTTGACGGTGATCTGCCGGCTGATCCGCTCGCCGGAACCGATCCGCACGTGCAGGAAGTCCTCGTTGCCGCGCCGCCGCTCCCAAAGCCGCTGCGTATTGCGGACGATGTCGAAGAGGGCAGTGGGCTCCGGGTTGCTGGTGCGCGCCGTGGTGATGGTGCGCTGCTCGTCGGCGCGGAGCGTGGCCCGGGACTCCTCCAGGTATTCCAGGTAGCGGTCGCGTTCTTCGGCCCGGGCGCGGGCCGCCCGGCCGCGCTGGCCCAGCATCATGACGATGGACGCGACGACGGTCACGATCATCGCGATGGCGCCGACGGCGGCCAGGCTGTTGCCGCGGAAGAGCATCATCACGGTCATGGACAATCCGGCGCCCAGCAGCGGGATCAGCGCCATGGCGTTCATCCTGCCGGCCTTCTCGCCCATGGGCGGCGGGGCCTCCAGGCTGAAGGGGGCGGCCTCGCGCGCCGGGGCGGTGGTCCGGGCCGGCCGGTGGAAGATCTTCACGCTCATCGGCCGGTGTGCTCCATCGCCAAAGCCAGCGCGGTGGAGGCCAGCTCGGCCGCCTGCAGCCGGACGGCGCGGGACATCAGGGCCGGGTCGAGTTCCACTCCGCCGGCCAGGTGCCGGTCGTAGCCCAGGGGCAGCACGGAGATTCCGTCCCGCGCGAGCAGCTTCGCTTCGGCCATCGGGTCCAGCGGGGCGTCGGCATCCGTCCGGGTCAGTACGGCCAGCAGGCCGGTCCCGGCCAGCTCAGGGGTGGCCGCCCACGCGGCCGCCGTGCGCCGCACGTCCTGGACCCCGGCCACCGAGGCGGGGGCCACCAGCACGGCCAACTGTGCGACGCCGATGGCCCAGTTGGTGTCAGGGTTCTCGCCCGGGCCGGTGGCGCAGTCGTATACCGCCACCGGGCAGTACCGGGAGATGTTCTGGCCGGCCGCCGAGAGCGCGGCATTGCCGGCATGCCCGCCGAGCGCACGTTCCCCGGCCACCCAGAGGTTGGGCCCGGCGGCGGCCAGCTGCCGGCGCAGGTCGTCGGCGCTCCCGGCGGGGGAGTAGTGCAGGACGGCGGCGGCGTCGTCGATGGCCGGTGCGTCCGGCACCCCGAGCCGCAGCGCCAGGGTCCCGCCGGCGGGCGCCAGGTCGACGGCCGCGATGGTGTCCTGCCGGGCGGCCGCATACAGCGATGCGAGCAGCGCCGCCGTCGTGGTCTTCCCGGCCCCGCCCCTGCTGCCGATCACGGCGATCCGGCGCCCCGTGCTGACCGCGGCCTGCGCGCCGGCCGTGGCGGCGACCAACCGCCGCGGGTAGTCGTCGGAGGAGAGCAGGCCCCTCGCCGCCAGGACGGTGCGGACCAGCCAGGGCTCGCCGCGCCGGCCGCGCAGGCGGCGGCGCCGCTGTTCGGCATCGGACTCGAACGGGCCGGGCTTGGCGGGTTCGGCGGCCGGAGCCGGCGTGCTCCACGGGTCGGCCACCTGTGTCCGGCCGGGCAAGCCCGCGCCGGACGGGGCGGCCGGGGGCACGGAAGCCTGCCGGGGCGGGCCTGCCGGGACGTGCCCGGTGGCGGTATTCTCCCGGGCGATCAGGTCCCTGCGCGACATCGGTTCCATGGAATCGGTTCCAACCTGTCTCAGTCGAAGGTGGTCAGCAGCGAGGCGAAGACGCCGAACAAGCCGATGACCAGCGGGACGGCGGCCAGGATGGCCAGCGTCTCCATCCGGTTGGCCAGCAGGCGCAGTTTCGCGGCGGAATGGTCGGCCAGCGTGACGGTCAGCGAGATCACCACGGCGATGGCCAGCACCAGCAGGCCGGCCGCCACGAACCAGCCGTGCCCGGGAGAGAAGGCCAGCACCGCGCACGCCAGGGACAGCGTGCCGACGGCGGCCGCCAGGTACAGCGCGATCCGGTCGGTGGCCAGCGGAAAGGCGCGCGCCCGCAGCCCGGTGGCCAGGGCCAGGCAAGCGATCAGCGGCAGTGTCCAGGCCTGCCGCTCGGTGTCCGTTCCCAGGATCCACAGTCCGGCGGCCACCGAGAGCGCCGCCAGCGCGGTGCCGAAGCTGAGGCCGCGGTGCGCCGAGCCGATGGCCACGTGGACGTCGGTGCGGCCGATGCGGCCGCCCTTGGCCCGCCGGTCGTCCAGCGTGGCCAGTCCGGACGCGGAGAGGGCGATCTGCGGCAGCAGGCCGAGGGTCGCGCAGCTGAGCAGCGCGGCCACGCCGGCGGCCAGCACCGGGGCGCCGAAGAGAGCCAGCGAGGCAGCCCAGAAAACGGTGAGCAGGGCGAGCAGTCCCGCGGCAGACATCAGCGCCCGCGGACGCTGCGAGATCAGGCCGGCACCGACCAGTGCCGCGGCGCTCGCCGCGGCGGCCAGCAGCACGTGCGTCCCGGGATCGGAAGGCAGACGCAGCACGCCACCCACGGCCAGCAGCCAGCCGGTGCCCACCAGCAGCGGGCCCAGCACCGTGGCGGTCACCCGGCCCAGGTAGATGCCGGCGGCCAGCAGCACCGCGGCCAGCGCGAAGAAGACGGCCGCGGCCATTGCCGTGGCGGCGCCCTCGAGCAGCAGGTGCACGCCCAGGTACAGTCCGACGGCGGCGAAGACGGCGCCCGTCCCGCGGCGGACCCGCTCGGTCCAGCGGCCGCCGATGTCCTCGGTCTGTTCCACCACGGCGTCGGTGATGTCGTACACCACCGGTGCAGGCGGGGCCTCGGAAACATTCACCAGCCGGAGCATGGCGCCGTCGGCAATGCCCGCCTCGCTCAGCGACGCGTCCTCGCGGATTGGATCGCCGGCGGGGGTGATCAGCGTTTTCACGGCGACGGCGGCGGCCGGCTGGTCATCGAGCAGGTCCAGGACCTGCGGCAGCAGCAGGCCGACGGGCGTTTGCGACGGGAGCAGGACGTCCACATGGCGCTGCGGCCCGGCCACGGTCACGCGGGTAAAGGTTTCGGCCATGCTCAAGCGGCTCCTCGGTGGGTGACGGGCGGCAGGCGGGCGCCGTCGTCGTCCGCCGGATGGCCACCGAGGTGGAGGACGACGGCTGACTGCGTCCGCTGCTGCCGTTCCTGCCGCAGGTCTTCCAGCAGGTTGGTCACGAACGAATAGCCCACGCAGACGGCGGCGATGACAGCCGCCATGGCGATGCTGAAGAAGAAGGTGCGCACGCTGGACTTCCAGCGCCGCTGGAGCGGGTTCGCGCCGTACAGCAGCGCCGTGGTCAGCCGGGCACGCCGGACAGCCACTGACTCAATGAGCTGGTTGTCGTAATCGTGAGCCACGTCTCTCCTCCCAAGCGGTGCGTCGCCTACCGAGCTTATCGCTCCAAACGATGGATAAATTCCCGCGTGTCCCGCTCAGGATGGGGAGATGTACCCATTAACGTCGATTGACGCGGTGCGAGCCAGCGCGTTCTATGGTAAAGGCGGGGAACCGCTCGAAGACAACCGGCCGGGCGGCAACCCGGCGCACCGCGGACGCAGCAGGCGTCCGCCGGCGGAAGCGGCAGCTACAGCCCCGTGACGGGGCACGGAGGTGGAGCAATGAGCGGCAACCAGTTCATCAAGATGGAAAAGAGCGCGTTTGTCGACGCCGGGAAGGCCAGCGCGGCGGCCGATACCGAACTCCAGGCGCTGATGAAGGAGCTTGAGGCAGTTCCCGAGCCGATGCGTGGCAACACCGCCGGCGACTTCTGGGAGAAGTTCAAGGGCATCATGGGCCGGGCCAACATGGTGGCGTCCGGGCTGCAGAAATCGCTGGTTTCCATTCAGCAGGGCCAGTCCGAGGTCAACACCACCATGCAGCTGGGCGAGCAGCAGCAGGCCGACGACGCCGATGCCACCGAGGGCAAGGCGGCCTGGGACGACGCCGTCTTCCGCAACCGCGGCTAGCCTGCACCGGAAGCAGGCAGGCTCCCGCCGCTCAAGCGGCAATGACCCACAGACGATCTTTTTCCGGCCGAGGCCGGGCATGAGGAAGGAAACATCATGGCAGACCAGAATTCATTCGCCTTCTCCGACGGCGGAGCATCGCAGGCCCAGGACAACCTGGACCGGGTGAAGAAGAAGCTTAACGCGCTGGTGGAAACCCGCAAGAAAGACGCCGCGGACCTGCAGGCCAAGTTCCAGGCCACCGACATCGCAGAGCAGTACGACCGGGTGGAGCAGGCCTGGGCAGACGCGGGCTTCGCGTTCGCAGGCATCATGGCGGACGTGCACAAGCTGCTGGAGGATGCCAAGAGCACCGCCGGCAACACCATCAAGACGGCCGGCGCGAAGATCGCCAACATCTAGACCGGCAGCATCCAGATCGCATCCAGTCCGCCAAGGTCCGGCACGAAAGGCAAACAGCAGTGGCACTCGACGGCTGGGACATCGAACCCACCAAAGTCCAAACAATCGTCACCACCGCCAGCGGGCGGGCCGACAGCTTTGAGACGGATTTCCCAGCCCTGGGTACCGCCGTCAGCGACATCGTCGCTGCCGCAAAGTCCGGCCCGGTAATGGACGCGCTCAACGGCTGGGCGGAGAAGACCGTCCAACCGGGCCTGAACAGTGTTGCCGGACGGCTGCAGACCACCTTCCAGGGCACCATGGACGCGGTGAATTCCTACGTCATGGGGGACGCGCAGATGGCGTCGGATGCCCAAAACCTGATCGGGACGCTGCCCGAGGAGGCAGACGCCTCGCGGCCGCACCGGCCGCACGGACCCACTCCGCTGGCGCTCTGATCGACCGGTCCCGCCACTTTCACAAACATCAAGTCTCACGCACCGAATAAGGGGAAGCAATGACGGCCTGGGATCCCTACGCCGAGGAATACCCGCAGCGGCCCGACGCGGAACTGCTGCGCACCCACGCCAAGGCGCTGGACGACAAGGCCGAAGACATTGACGACGCCGTCGAACTGATCGAGAGCGACTGGAGCGGGCTGGAAGCGGTCTATAAGTCACCGGAGGCCCCGCAGGTCTACGTCGCGGTCAAACCGATCAGGACCACCACCGAGGACATCAAGTCCGACACCGCGGCCATCAAGTCGGCCATCGAGGCGTTCGCCGACTGGGCGGACACCTTCACCTCCCGCTACGACGCACTGGTGGCCCGCTGGCACGGCGTGCGGGCGCGGATCGCCAACGAAGGCAGCGATTGGCGCAAGGACGAGGACCTGGTCAACGACGACAACCGGATCCTCAGGGACGCCAACGCGCTGGCGGCCGAGCACATGGCGGCCGAGCGAACCTGCGCCAACGCGATTGCCGCACTCTACGGCGGCATCACCCTGGTCGAAACCACGCAGGACGGCCCCGGCACCGGCCAGCAGGCCTACGGCTACTCGGCAGAACAGCTTGATTCGGCGACCGGCGAGGGCCACATTCCCTGGGGCAAGCCGACGGAGTGGGACAAGCCGTGGTACGCGGACGCCTGGGACGGCATGGTGTCCTTCGGCAAGGGCGTCTGGAGCGGGATCACCGGCACGGTGACCGGCCTGTGGAACATGGTCAACTTCACCGACGGCGAGACCTTCGCCGCCACCTGGAAGGGCATCGGCCAGATCGCCCTGAACGTGGCCATCGTCTCCAGCCCGATCTCCGCGCTCGTGGCCGAGTCGATCGGCGGCCCGGGCACGGTCAAAAAGGCAGGCGAGGAACTGCTGGCCGTCGGCAAGGCGGCCATCCACTGGGACGACTGGCAGCGCGACCCGGCCTACGCCGCCGGCGCGACGGCGTTCGATCTCTCCGCCATCCTCCTGACCGCCGGCGGCGGCGCCGTCGCCAAGGCCGGCGGCGTGGCCAACAAGGTCACCGCGGTCAGCCGAGCCGGCGGGGCAGCGGCCAAGGTGCTGGACTTCTCCGGCCTGTCCAAGACCGCGGGCCTGACCACCCGCGCCATCGATTTCTCCACCAACTTCAAGTTCACTGCCATCGATGTCACGACCAGCGGCTTCAAGACGGTCACCGGCACGGTCCGCCCCTACGTCAGCACCGCCGGCCACGCTTTCACCGACGGGCTGCGCAACGCCGCCTCGGGCCTGCGCGCCGGCGCGGACAACTTCACGACGTCGCTGCGCACCGGCACGGACAACCTGGCGAACGCGCTGGGCGGCCCGCGCCTGGCTACCGCGGGCGGCGGTTACACCACCGGGCGCCGCTTCGATGTGGAGACGCCGTCCGGCCGCAACGCCAACACCATCATGAACTTTGACGCGGACGGACCCAAACCGTCGTCGCGCACCGGCGGCTACACCGTGCCGGAACGTCCCGGCCCTCCGCAGTACGGCCAGCGGATTGAGACGCCGGAGGCCAAGCCGGCGCCGGCACGCACTCCCGACGAGCAGGCGCCGGCACGCACCCCCGACGCGGAGGCTCCGTCACGCACTCCCGACGAGCAGGCGCCGGCACGCACCCCCGACGCGGAGGCTCCGTCACGCATCCCCGACGCGGAGGCGCCGGCACGCATCCCCGACGCGGAGGCTCCGGGCTCAAGGGCCCCGGAACCCGATCCCGCCACACCCAAGGCGACCGCTGCGGGGGCCGGCGACGGCATCAACGCCTATGACGTGAACGGACAGCGGGTCAGCGACAGCTTCCGCCATCCGCAGGAACCGCAGCACGGCACCGCTGTGCCCGACGCGATCCAGAACCCGGAGGCACACGCCAGATATGGCCAGCACCGGGCCGATGACCTCTACCAGGACGTCGAGATGCCGGACTGGGCGGACCTGCCCAAGGACCAGCACGGCCGCGTGGCCATCAACAGCGACCTCGACGCCATCGTGGACCGCTCCCAGCCCGCCTACGGCACCGACGAGCTCGGGAACCCCTTGGATAGAGCCGAGTACGCGAACCGGTACAGCGAGTTGGACGAGTTCCGCCCGGACGAGTACCGGGCGGCCTATCCGGACAACGCCGGGGCGGTCGAAGGAACCATCCGGACGTACTCTTCATACGACGAGCTGCAGTCAGACTTTGGAAGTGTCCAGCTGGACCGGATCGGCCCCAACGGCGGAGCCTACCTGGCCATCGAGGGAACCCCGTGGCACATGCGCGGCCTGCCGGTCGATACCCTCGGCAAGGAGCTGCACCACTTCGAGCTTGGCCGCCTGCCCGAGGGCGTCGAGGTCGAGGTCTCCGAAATCGCCCCGGCGTTCGGGCGCCCGGGCGGCGGAACCCAGCTGCGGTTCCTCGACACCACCCAGGGCCCCGATCCCAAAGCCATCGGCGTCGACGAACTGATCCGCAGGGAAGGCCTCCACGAGACCGGGCCGCGCCAGTTCGACCCGCCGTGGGCGCGCAACGCCGGCGACCCGGTGGACCTGCTGGCCAAGCACGACCTCGACTTGTCCGCACGGAAATCGGTCATTGACGCGGTCGAAGAGCAGGGCATCACGCTAAAACCCACGACCGTCTACGAGGTGGATGGCCGCGGCAAGTTTTACACGAACTCCGCCGGCCACATCCAGCAGATCGAGGCTCCCAGCGGATTCAAGGGCAACTGGAATCCCGAACTGAACAACCCGCGGCCCAACGTCCGGTACCACATCGACGGCAACATCGTGGTCCACACCGACGGGTTCGGGCGCCCCACGGCACTGCACGCCCACGACCTCGAGTACTTCCCCAAGAACCAGGCCGACACCTGGCGGCATCCGGGCAACCAGACCCACGTGGGCGGGCACGGCGGCGGCGACTACGACGGCGGCCACCTCCTCGCGGCCATGTTCGGCGGACCGGGGGAGAAGATCAACCTGATTCCCCAGCTGAACATACAAAACCGGAACCTCGGCCTGGGCGCCCTGACGCCCATCGAGCGGTTGCGGCTGACGGGGGCCGCCGACACCTGGTATGACACCGAGCTTTGGATCCGCAACCGGCTCCGCGACGTGCCTCCCGGGGGCAGCAAGCCCTCGGTCACGTGGGACGTCCGCCCGATCTACGATGCTGGTGGGGGAAACCGTGTTCCACATATGGTGGAACTCAAGGTAACGGTTAACGGCCAAACCCGGCGCTTCGACTTCGAAAACTAAGGAATGTACTCCCCGTGACATCACAGCTGCTCTCCGACGAGTTTTTGTCGGCCATGGCAACCGCGGCCTCTTCGCGGTTCCGGACCTATCAGGAGATCCGGCTGGAGTTCGAGATCTACGGTGCAACCGTCTCCTGGACGGAGATGGCACTAACGGCTGAAGGCGCATGGGTCAGCATTGACTTCTCCGACGCCGCGCCGCTGGACCGCAGGGCGTTAAAGTCTGACAAAGCCGCCAGCTACACCAAAGGTAAGGGCACATGGTTCGCTGCCCGGCTGACCCTGGTCCCTGACGAAGAGCCGCGGTTCGAACGGTTCGACACGGAGCCGTTGGAACCTGCCCCGGGCGCCCTCCAGATGCCGGTACCTCCCGCTGCGGTCCAGGCCGAGCTGGCCCTGTTTCCGCGCGAACAGGAACGGGTTCCCGGCTGGATGCGCGACATCCTCGAAAGCAACGGTTTGGACGTGCCGTATCTCGACCCGGCGACCGAAGAGCTGGTGCTTGGCAGTGAACGGGCTCCGTTCCAGGATCCCGCCCAGTAGCTCCCCCGCACTCTCCCGGAAGAAGGAACCCATTCCATGTCCGAACAGACGCCTGTGCTGCTCCGCCAACAGCAGTTGGCCGAGATACTCGCCGGCTGGATGCTGCAGGCCGTCAACTCCGAGCCCGGCTGGGACCGGATGGTGCTGGAGCTGAAACCATCCGCCGACGCCATGCTCATGCGCATCACCCAAGACCGCGGCGGCATGGCCGCGGCCAATGCCGGCGCCCTGAAGCCCGGCACCGCGCCCTTCGACGCCGCCGTCGAACTGCGCAGCCTCAGCGCGGGGGAGAACGGAGAATCCTGGCGCTCGGCAGCCGTGAACCTCTCCGCACGGGACTGGCCGGAACCGAAATACTCCCTGGACACCTACTTCAATTTCGACCAGCCCGCCCCCGATTTCGGTCTGGGAGAACCGGCCGACCAGGGGCCCGCATCAGCAGCGGGACAGGAACAGGCCGGCCGGCGCGGGCTGGACAACCGCTTGGTCGCCGACGCCGTGGCGAAGTTCAGCGAGAATCCGGGGAAGGCGGCGGCCGTCAATGTGTTGCGCCACCTGATCGGCAGCGAAGTGTTGCTTGATGCCACAGATAATCCCGGGCGCCCGGGCATCAGCGTCGTCGAAGTCCACGGTTCGCCGTCCGTGCTCGCCTTCACCTCGCAGGAGAAGCTGGCCGAATTCCGGGCCTCCACGGGCCGGCCGGGAGCGCCGGTGTCCTGGGTCCAGCCCGGCGAGGACCTTTTGAAGTTCGTCGACGGACACCGGGACATTGCCTACCTCTACATCAATCCCGCGGGCCCCGCCTGCGCCCTCGGTCGTCCGGAGATCGGCTTCGCGGCCGGGAGCCTGGCCAATGTCGCCTTGAAGCGGGCCGTGGCGGGCCAGGGCGGCACCGACGCCGTCGCGGAAGAGCTTAAGCGGCCCGGCGCCGTCGTTCTGGCGGTTGACCGTTCGGACGAGGGTGGCTCCGACGGGGGTCCGATCCTGCTCAAGGGCCAGGACGGCGGGCCGATTCTTCCCGTGTTCTCGTCCGGGCCGGAAGTTGCCGCTTTCCGCCCGGCGGCGCAATTCAGGGAAGTGCCGGCAACCTGGGCCATCGACATGCTGCGCCAGAGGCCCGAACTGTCGATGGTGGTGGACCCCGCCGGCCCGGAAGCGCTGCTCCGCGCCTCGGACTTCTGACATGGCCTCCCACCTGGGGCAGCTGGATGAAGCCCTGCTGACGACAGCTGCAGAGTGGTTCGGGGGCAGCAGTTCCCTGGAGGACGGCGCCTGGACCGTCCGGAACAACTACGGCGTGGGGATGTCCATCGCTGCCGAGGCCGACGGCTTCGTCTTTCGGGACGTTATCGCGCCTTACTGGCCCGGGAGACCGGAATACGTCCGCACCACGGACCCGGAGGCCCTGCTGCGCTGCCTGTTGTTCCGGGCGGCGTTCTGGCAGCGCAAACGCCGCGGCCTGCGCTTTCTGGCTCTCTCCGACCAGGGGATGGATGACGCCGGCGGCTGGACGCTTCGCAGCAAGCCGCACAAGTCGCCCGCCGTGCTCGAACGTACGGGACCCGGCGGCACCGTCAGCGCCGGCTTTCCGGTGGCACGCGACGCGCGGATCTTCACCCGGTATGCTGCACTTCCGCTGGGGTCCCTCGTGGTGTCACTCGTCGCGGCCGACGGTGCCCCGCTGTTCGGGCCGGGCAGGCCGGGCCACGTTCTCCAAGGGCTGCCGGGCCGGCTGGCGGAACTGCCGCCTGAACGGATGGACAAGGCCGTCCAGTACGCCGCCATAGCCGAACCGCTGATCCGTGACGATCAGTGGGCGTTCATGAACGCGGCCGGAGAGCGCACGACCGTCAGCGCGACCGCCGACGGGTACATCCTGGACTTTGAAATGCCGCACGACAACGCGGACCGGAAAAGGTCCTACGTGCGCACCGAGGACCCGGACATACTTACGCGTTGCCTGTTGTTCCTCAGCGGCCGGGCCAACCGGTTCCTGGAGGCAGCGGACGCCGGGGACGGTTTCCTGCCCTACACCGACCGATACGGTTGCCGGGTCGAGGACCCCGACCAGGCATACCCCGTCACCCTCACCGGCACCAGCGAGCGGGGGGAGTTCCGGGCCTTCTTCCCGGCCGGCACCGGGGCGCGCCACCTGACCTATTACTCCGGGGCGCCCATCGAGGAGCTGCTGGCGTCGATCGAGTCGGACGACGGCTCGCCGCTGTTCGGTCCGGACCGGCTGGAAGCCGCCGGCTGAGGGCCGAACGATGCCAAAAGCCTGAGGAGCCGCACCGGTCCCTGGCCCGGCGACGCACCGCCGGCGCCCGGGAGCCAGTGAGATACGCGGCACACTGTTAGGAGGGAAACCGGCGGGCATTTAGAATAGGAAACTGTGCGCTTATTGCGCAGGAGGATTCCCGAAGAAGAAGGACTGCCCGTGTCTAACTCTGCCGAGGCCATCACCCAGCGTCCCCTGAGGGTGGCTATCGTCGGCGCCGGACCAGCCGGCGTTTACGCCGCCGACATCCTCACCAAGGCGGAGCGGGATTTCGAGGTCAGCATCGACCTCTTCGACCGCTACCCCGCGCCCTACGGGTTGATCCGCTACGGCGTGGCCCCCGACCACCCGCGGATCAAGGGCATCGTCAACGCCCTGCACAAGGTGCTGGACCGCGGCGACATCCGCTTCCTGGGCAATGTCGACTACGGCCGGGACCTGACCCTGAGCGACTTCCGGCACTTCTACGACGCGGTGATCTTCGCGACGGGCGCCATCCAGGATGCCGAGCTGGACATCCCCGGCGTTGAGCTCGAAGGATCCTTCGGCGCGGCCGACTTCGTGTCCTGGTACGACGGCCATCCGGACGTGCCCCGCGACTGGCCGCTGGAGGCCAAAGAAATCGCGGTCATCGGCAACGGCAACGTGGCGCTGGACGTGGCCCGCATGCTCTCCAAGCACGCCGACGACCTGCTCAGCACCGAGATCCCGGACAACGTCTACCGCGGCCTGAAGAACTCTCCCGTCACCGATGTGCACGTCTTCGGCCGGCGCGGTCCGGCGCAGGTGAAGTTCACCCCGCTGGAGCTGCGCGAGCTTTCGCATTCGCGCGACGTGGACATCGTGCTCTACCCGGAGGACTTCGACTTCGACGAGGGCTCCGACGAGGCGATCCGCTCCAACAACCAGACCAAGACGATGGTCAACACCCTGACCAACTGGCTGGTGGAAGAACAAGACACCGGCGCTTCCCGCCGCCTGCACCTGCACTTCCTGCACACCCCGGTGGAGATCGTGGAAGGCAGCGGCGACGGCGCCGGGCACGTGGCAGCGATCAAGTTCGAGCGCAACGAACTGGACGGCACCGGCAACGTCCGCGGCACCGGCGAGTTCGTCGAATACCCGGTCCAGGCCGTCTACCGGGCCATCGGCTACTTCGGCTCCGAGCTGCCCGAGGTCGGCTACGATGCCCGCCGCGGCGTCATTCCCAACGAGGGCGGGCGCGTACTGGACGAGGACGGCAACCCGGTGCCGGGCATCTATGCCACCGGCTGGATCAAGCGCGGGCCGGTGGGCCTGATCGGCCACACCAAGGGCGATGCGCTGGAGACCATCGGCTTCCTGCTCGAGGACCGGCTGGACCTGCCCGCGGCCTCCGACCCCGCCGAGGATGCGATCATCAAGCTGCTCGAGGA
Source organism: Arthrobacter sp. MDT2-34-1 (assembly GCF_059091365.1). Taxonomy (NCBI): domain Bacteria; kingdom Bacillati; phylum Actinomycetota; class Actinomycetes; order Micrococcales; family Micrococcaceae; genus Arthrobacter; species Arthrobacter sp. MDT2-34-1. Next base: position 1,439,192 of record NZ_JBNHGO010000001.1, on the reverse strand, counting down.
GCGAGGCGTCGCCTACACCACGTGGGAAGGCTGGCTGAAGCTGGATGCCCATGAGCGTGAGCTCGGGGCCTCCTTCGTCCCCGAAAACAACGACGGCGATGTTCCCGCCGTCGAGCGCGAGCGCGTCAAGGTGGTCCCGCGCGAAGAAATGGTGAAGATCTCGCAGCACTGACCCGCGGAACCGGGTACGCGGTTCCGCGCGGGGAGCCCGCCCGACCCAGCGCCGCGCCGACGCGCGTTGTGCGGCGCGCGGCTAGCGCTTGAGGTAGAAGCGCAGGACGTCGCCGCCGGGAAGTTCCACGCGGACCTTGTCGTCGCCGGGCGTGCTGAGGCGGGCTTCGGGATAGGTGGAACGCAGGCAGCTGAGCAGCGCCTGGTAAGGATCCGGGAGCGAAGCATCCGGTCCTCGTGGGCCTCCCGGCTCCGGGCGGTGGAGCCAGGTCCGGAAGCGGGCGCCGCACCGCTGCAGCAGGGACTGTACTGGAGCCACCATCGCCATCCTTGCCCGCTTCACTGCCGGCCGCCGGCCGGTCTGATTCCGCGTTTCTGCCCTTACGCCCAGTATGGGAGCCGGCGGCCCTTTATCTGCGAGGCGTCCCGGCATGTCGCGGAAGGACGGGTGTTGGGCCCGCAACGACTATGCTGAAGCCGAGCCGGTGGCCGGCCGCATCCACCGGCGCCCCGATCCGCGTCGGGCGCTTCAGGTCCCACGCAGAAGGAGGCAGGGCACACCGCATGGCCAGACCGCAGAACCCGCAGCGCAAGCCGCAGCTGCTCGAGGACATCCTGGCCTATCTGCAGGACAAGAACCTGGCGGACCTGTCCTTCCGCCCGCTCGCCGAAGCCCTGGGCATCAGCAGCTACATGCTGGTCTATCACTTCGGGCACCGGGAACAGCTGCTCGAGGAGATTGTGCAACGGGTCGAAGCCGATCTCTCCGCGCCGTCGCCGGAGCAGTTGGCCGGCCTGGCGGTTCCGGAGCTGCGGCAGTTGCTGCTCCAGGTGTGGGAGCACTCGCAGACCCCGCACAGCCGCGCCCTGCAGCGCCTGGGATTCGAAGCGGCCATCCAGCAGGCGGCCGCCAGGCACACCACCCATCCGGCGCCGCCGGCGCGACCGCCCGGGTTCGTCCGGTGGCGCGATGCCGCCACCGGGTGGCTGCGGGCCCGCGGGGCAGGGGAGCAGACGGCGGCGGCCGAAGGAACGCTCTTCGCCGCCGGCGTGTGCGGCCTGTGGTTCGGGCAGGTGGTTGCCGACCAGACCGGGGAGCCGGCGGCGGCGTTCAACCTGCTCCTGGAACGTTTCCTGGCGGCCGCCGCCTGAGAAGTCCGCGCGGCGCCGTGGTGACACCCTGCGGGAGCCGCCGCTGGACGGAAGGGGCGCTCCGCCGTCGTGATTCGGCAGGGGCTCGCATACTCTGGGGGAGTGACGAACGATATACCGCTGAACGAAGAACAGACCCGACGCGTGGTTGCGCTCGCCATGGACCTGGCCCGCGAGGGCAAGACCGGCGAGCTCGCGGAATTCCTCGACCACGGGCTGCCCGTGGACGCGCTGGATTCCGACCACAACACCCTGCTGATGCTGGCCGCCTACCACGGGCAGGAAGAGACGGTGGGCATGCTGCTGGAACGCGGGGCCAATCCCGATATCCGCAACGTGCGCGACCAGTCGCCGATCGCCGGCGCCCTGTTCAAGGGCGAGGACGCCGTGGTGTCCAGGCTGCTGGCGGCTGGGGCGGACCTGGATGCCGGCACGCCGTCCGCGCGCGATTCGGCCAGAATGTTCGGCCGCGAGCATCTGCTGGACAAGTAGCAATCCACTAGAACGAAAAAACTGCCCGGGACCGGCCGCAAGGGCTGGTTCCGGGCAGTTTTATGCCGTCAGGCGGGGCAGTTACGCCGAGTCGGTGTTCACGTCGACCGGGGAGATCTTGCCGGCCTGCAGGGCCTCGATGGCCTTGCGCACGCCTTCGCCGTAGGCCGGGTCGGCCTTCGTGCAGTTGGCGATGTGGCGCTCGATGGTCGCCTGGGAGGCGCCGTCGATGGCACGGGCGGTGTTCTCGAACAGGACCTGGCGCTGCTCGGCGGTCATCTTCTCGCGGAAGAGGATGCCGGGCTGCTCGTAGTAGTTGTCGTCGTCCTCGCGGAAGTTGAACCGGTCGGCCACGGCGCCCACGGCCTGGGCCGGGTCGCGGTAGGCCGGCTGTTCCTGCCAGCGGCCGTAGCCGTTGGGCTCGATGCCCGGGGTCGCACCCTGGTTGCCGTCAACGCGCATGGAGCCGTCACGGTGGAAGGAGTTGACCAGCCCGGCGCCGCGCGGGTAGTTCACCGGGATCTGGTGGTGGTTGACACCCAGGCGGTAGCGCTGCGCGTCGCCGTAGGAGAACAGGCGGCCCTGCAGCATGCGGTCCGGCGAGAAGCTGATGCCCGGAACCACGTTGGCCGGGGTGAAGGCGGCCTGCTCGACGTCGGCGAAGTAGTTCTCCGGGTTGCGGTTCAACTCCCACTCGCCCACCTCGATCAGCGGGTAGTCCTTCTTGGACCAGACCTTGGTCAGGTCGAACGGGTGGTACTTGTAGGTCTCCGCGTCGGCCTCGGGCATGATCTGGACCATGAGCTTCCACTTCGGGAAATCGCCCTTGTCGATGGACTCGAGCAGGTCGCGCTGGTGCGACTCGCGGTCCACGCCGACCAGCGCGGCGGCCTCGGCGTCCGTGAGGTTCTTGATGCCCTGCTGCGTGCGGTGGTGGAACTTCACCCAGTAGCGCTCGCCGGCGTCGTTGATGAAGCTGTAGGTGTGCGAACCGAAGCCGTGCATGTGGCGGTAGGACGCCGGGATGCCGCGGTCGGACATGACGATGGTGACCTGGTGCAGGGCCTCGGGCAGGTTGGTCCAGAAGTCCCAGTTGTTCTCGGCGCTGCGCAGGTTGGTGCGCGGATCACGCTTCACTGCGTGGTTCAGGTCCGGGAACTTCAGCGGGTCGCGGAAGAAGAACACCGGGGTGTTGTTGCCGACCAGGTCCCAGTTGCCCTCTTCGGTGTAGAACTTGACCGAGAAGCCGCGGATGTCGCGCTCGGCGTCGGCCGCGCCGCGCTCGCCGGCGACGGTGGAGAAGCGGGCGAACAGTTCGGTCTTCTTGCCGACCTCGGAGAAGATCTTGGCCTTGGTGTACTTGGTGATGTCGTTGGTCACCGTGAAGGTGCCGAAAGCACCGGAGCCCTTGGCGTGCATCCGGCGCTCGGGGATGACCTCGCGGTCGAAGTGGGCCATCTTCTCCAGGAACCAGACGTCCTGCAGCAGCATCGGACCGCGGGGACCCGCGGTCAGGCTGTCCTGGTTATCGGCTACGGGCGCGCCCGCAACAGTTGTCAACGGCTTGGTGTTATCAGCCATTTAGTTATCGCTCCTTGTCGGATCTTCCAATTGAAGGTCTTTCGTGGCAGTGCAGGCGGGGCAGGTGCCCCAGAAGGTGACCTCGGCTTCGTCGATCGCGAAACCGTGGCCCTCGGCCGCCGTCAGGCACGGTGCCTCGCCCACGGTGCAGTCGACGTCGGCAATATTGCCGCACGACCGGCACACCACGTGGTGGTGGTTGTCGCCGACCCGGGCCTCATAGCGCGCCGGGGACCCCGAGGGCTCAATCCGGCGCAGCAGCCGGGCGTCCGTCAGCGCCGCCAGCACGTCGTAGACGGCCTGCTTGGAGACGCCGCCGAGTTCGTCCCGCACCACACCGATGATGGTGTCGGCGTCGGCATGCGGGTGCGCGCGGACTGCTTCCAGCACCGCCGCCCGCGGACGGGTCACGCGCAGCGACGCCTCGCGCAACAAGTCCTCCGGATCCCTCATCTCGACCATGAAACGATTCTGCCACCTTTTTTGGACTGAGTCCAGAAAATTATCTGGACTCAGTCCAATCATTACGACGGCGGTGCCGACCGCCGGGAGGCACCTCGCCCTGCGCGCGCTGCCCGCCGGGGCGCGCTGCCCTCCGGGACGCCGCGCCGGCAGCCGCGGCGCCGGCTGCAGGGCTCCCACGCCCGGGCGCGCTGCCCGCCGGGCCGCCACGCCGGCTGCCGGGGCTCGAACCGCCCGGGAAAGGTGCTGCGGGCAACTAGAATCTCCGCCATGCCCAAGTTGTTCGCCGATACGGCGCCGCTCAAGGAGAGCCCGGATTTCCGCCGGCTGTGGATCGGAACCTCGCTCTCCGCCATCGGCGCGCAGTTGACGGCAGTGGCGGTAAGCCTGGAGGTCTACCAGCTCACCGGGTCGACCTTGGCGGTGGGCGGCGTCGGCGTCGTCGGGCTGATCCCGCTGGTGCTGGCGGGCCTCTACGGCGGCTCCGTGGTGGATGCCTACGACCGGCGCAAGGTGGCGCTCTATTCCGGCCTGGTGTTGTGGGCCTGCACCGCCGTGTTTGCGCTGCAGGCGTGGTTCAGGTTGGAACAGGTGTGGCTGCTGTACCTGGTGATCGCGGTGCATTCGGCCGCGGCCGGGCTCAACCAGCCGGCACGCAGCGCCATCGTGCCGCGGCTGGTCCGGCGCGAGATGCTGCCGGCCGCCAATGCCCTGACCATGATGACGTTCGGGCTGGGCATGACCATCGGTCCGCTGGCGGCCGGGGTGCTGGTGGCAGGGGTGGGCTTCGGCTGGACCTACACCCTCGACGTCCTCACCTTCACGGCGGCCATCTGGGCGGTGGTCAAGCTGCCGCCCATCCCGCCTGAGGGCGAGGTCCGGAAGGCCGGCCTGCGCTCGGTGGCCGAAGGCTTCCGGTTCCTGCGCAGCCGTCCCAACATCCGCATGACGTTCCTGGTGGACATGGCCGCGATGGTCCTGGCCCAGCCTCGCGCCCTGATGCCCGCCATCGGTGCGGTCATCATCGGCGGCGGCGAGGCGACGGCGGGCATCCTGCTGGCCGCTGTCGCCGCCGGGTCGTTCATCGCCGCGGTGTTCTCGGGGCCGCTGGGAGGCGTCCGCCGGCAGGGGCTGGCGGTGCTGTGGTGCGTGGTGGTGTGGGGGATAGCCGTCGCGGGGTTCGGCGCCGTCGTCGTCATGGCCGGGCAGACAAACGCCGCGGCCGCCGGGGACGTGAGCGGATGGCTCGTGCCGGCGGCCCTCTGCCTCGCCGCGGCAGGTGCGGCCGATACGGTGAGCGGCGTCTTCCGCAACACCATCCTGCAGGCGGCGACGCCGGACGCCATGCGCGGGCGGCTGCAGGGCATCTTCATCGTGGTGGTGGCCGGCGGCCCGCGGCTCGGCGATGCCGTCGCCGGCGGCGGCGGTCAATGGCTGGGCGAAGGTTTTGCCGCGCTCGCCGGCGGTGTCGCCTGTGTCTGCGCCGTCGGGCTGCTGCACAGGTTCCAGCCGCGGTTCTCCCGCTACAACGACAGGCACCCCGAGCCCTAAGCGCCTGGGCGGAACATGGCGCCGGACTCCAGCGTTGGAATAAGTGACCGGTGGATACACTGAAAGACGGAGCCCTGTGCCTGCATGGCACGGGGCCGATGGGCGCGGGAGAGGACTCATAAGCGGTGCACAACCACTTCAATGGACTGAAAACGGCCGGCCTGCTCGGTGGGCTCTTCGCCCTCCTGCTGGCAATCGGCGCGCTGCTGGCCAGTGGGACCGGCAGCGCCAACTGGATCTGGATCATGGCCCTGATCGGCGTGGGCACAACCGCCTACAGCTACTGGAACAGCGACAAGCTCGCCATCCGCAGCATGCAGGCCTACCCCGTGACCGAAGCCGACCAACCGGGCATGTACCGGATCGTCCGTGAACTGTCTGCGCGGGCGAACCAGCCGATGCCCCGGCTCTACGTGTCCCCGACGAGGGCCCCCAACGCCTTTGCCACCGGCCGCAATCCCAAGAACTCGGCCGTGTGCTGCACCGAGGGCATCCTGCGCCTGCTGGATGAGCGCGAATTGCGCGGGGTGCTGGGCCACGAGCTGATGCACGTCTACAACCGCGACATCCTGACCTCCTCCGTGGCCGCCGCGGTGGCGGGCGTGATCACGTCGGTCGCGCAGTTCCTGTTGTTCTTCGGCGGCCGCGACCGCAACGCCAACCCGCTTGCGCTGATCGCCATGTCGCTGCTGGCTCCGCTTGCCGCCATGCTGATCCAGATGGCCGTCAGCCGCACCCGCGAGTACGACGCGGACGAGGACGGCGCCGCGCTGACCGACGATCCGCTGGCCCTGGCGTCGGCGCTTCGCAAGCTGCAGTACGGCACGCAGCAGGCGCCGCTGCCGCAGGACCAGAGGTTGGTCAACACCAGCCACCTGATGATTGCCAACCCCTTCAAGGGCGGCGGCGCGAAGAAGCTGTTCAGCACCCACCCTCCGATGGACGACCGCGTGGCGCGGCTGGAACGGATGGCCGGACGCCCGCTGGGCTACTGAGGCAGGCATGCGGCTGCTGCTGATCCGGCACGGGCAGACCCACTCCAACGTCCGCGGGCTGCTGGACACCGGTGCCCCCGGCGCCGAGCTGACCGACCTGGGGCATGCACAGGCGCGGGCGCTGCCGCAGGCGCTCGACGGCGAGCCGATCGACGCCCTGCTCGCATCCACCCTCGTGCGCGCCCAGCTCACGGCGTCCCCGCTGGCCGCCGCCCGGAAGCTTGAGACGGACGTGCGGGACGGGCTGCGCGAAATCTCGGCCGGCGAGCTGGAAATGCGCGGCGACCGCGATTCCATCATTGCCTACATGACCACGGTCTTCGCCTGGGCGGCGGGCGACCTGGAGCGCCGGATGCCGGGCGGGCCGGACGGCCACGAAACGTTCGGACGCTTCGATGCCGTGATTGAAGAAGCCCGATCCTCCGGCATCGGAACCCTGGCGGTGGTCAGCCACGGCGCCATGATCCGCAGTTGGGCCGGCGCGCGGGCGTCCAACCTGACGGTCCCGTTCGTGGCCCGGAACCAGTTGAGCAACACCGGGGTGGTGGTGCTCGACGGTGGTCCCGACGGGTGGGAGGCGCTCACCTGGATGGGCCAGGCCGTTGGCGGGCCCGAACTGGCCGACCCGCTCACCGACGGACCGACCGCCGATCCGGTCAACCCCGGGAGCGTCCCCTCCGGCCCCGACTCCCGGGACTGACAAGCAAAAAACCGCGCAGACCCGGAGCGGCCGCCGGCCGATGTCACACATCTGCCGGCGGCGGTGTCCTGTCTCTGTAACCACACACGAGAGGGAGTTCACGGTGAGCGCTAAGCATCGGATTGTCATCATAGGGGCGGGCTACGCCGGAGTCATGGCCGCAAACCGGCTCGCCGGCAGCAAGGAGCTGGCGGGCAGGATCTGCGTGAGCGTCGTCAACCCTTCGGCCGACTTCGTCGAGCGGATACGGCTGCATGAGGTCGCGGCGGGAGGCCGGGAATCGGCCGCCGTTCCGATGGAGTCGCTACTGCACCCGGAGGCCACCCTGGTGGTCGGAACGGCCTCCCGGATCGATCCCCGATTGCGCACCGTCCACTTCGACGACGGCCGGGCCGCGCTGGAGTATGACTTCCTGATCTACGCTCCCGGCAGCGCGAGCCAACCCGTCCCCTCGGGATCAGTCGGCTTCACGCTGCAGGACGCATCCTCCGCCGCCCGCCTGCAGCACGCGTTGCAGCAGTTGGCTCCCGGCGCCGTCGTCAGCGTCATCGGTGGTGGCCTGACCGGCATCGAGGCAGCTGCCGAAATTGCCGGGGCGCTTCCGCGATTGAAGGTGCGGCTGGTCTCGCGCGGGCGGACAGGTGCGGACCTGTCCGAGCGGGGCCGCCGAGCCCTGCTGGCACAGTTGGCGGACATCGGCGTCGAGGTCATGGACGGAACCCGGGTGGACCGGTCGGACGCGCAGCGCATCATCCTGCCGGACGGCACGGCCGTGGACTCGGACTGCACCGTCTGGGCGGCCGGTTTCAGCGCTTCCGGCCTCGCCGAAGCGAGCGGGTTGGCCACCGATGACCACGGCAGGCTGCTCGTCGACTCAACGCTCGCCTGCCCCGGGTACCCGGAGATCGTCGGCGCCGGAGACGCCGTCCGCGCCCAGGACACGGTGGCCTCGCACCTGCGGATGGGCTGCGCCGTGGCCATGCCCATGGGCGCCCACGCCGCAGAGAACGTCATCGCCCGGATCCGGCAGCGCTCCCCTCAGGAGTTGTCCGTCGGGTTCATGGTGCGCTGCATCAGCCTGGGCCGGCGGTCCGGACTTGTCCAGCCGGTGCATGCGGACGACACCCCGCGCCGGTTCGCCCTGGGCCGCAGGGGCGGCGCCCTGGTCAAGGAACAGGTGTGCCGCATGACCCTGTCGTGGATCCGGGGCGAGCTCAAACGCAGCGGATCGTACAGTTGGCCCCGCGGCCCCCGCACCGCCGCGGCACGGTAACCGCAGCGCTCGGAGGGGGCCGAGGGGCGCGACCGCGTACTCGGTTTTTGCAGGCCTGCTTACCGGCGGGAGCGGGGCAAATACCCGGCTTCCGGTGGGCAAACACGGGGATATATCCGGCCCACTACTCGACTCTTTCGGATCCGCCTGAGTTTCGTTGCCGCCGGTTTAGTCCGCCTGTTAGTGTCGCCGGATCCGCGCCGCGCGGGGTTCAGTTGGGGGAAGAGAGTTCATCATGCGTTTTTCGTCATTGGTGGCCGCGACGACGTTGGGGCTCGTCGTCGCATTGGCGCCAGCCGGTCCGGCGCTCGCCGGCCCCGCCGAACGGCAGGCCGCCTGCACAGCCCTGGGCGGAACGCTCAGCGGCAACGGCAATAATCAAACCTGCACCGTGAAAACCGTCGTCGTAGGTCCGGATGTTCCGTCAGGCACTCCGACGACCACGTTCAGCCCGGACCGGCCCGTGGGCGATCCTGTCACCGTGGACACGTCCCTTCCATCCCGGCAGCCGGATCCCACGGTGACAACCGAGGAACGCAACGTCGGCGACGCGACCGTCGTCAGGACCGAGCGGGCCGGCACCCCGGTCGTGACCGAGGAAGAGCGCGATGCCGGCGAGGCCGTCAGCGAGGACGTCGTTGTTCCCGGCACTCCGACGTCGACAACCCGGACGGAGCGGGGCACGCCGACGAGCACCGAGACGCCCGCGACCACCAACTGCCGCAGGGTGAACAACGAGCGGGCGGCGAAGCCCGTGGAGAGATGCGAAAGGGCCGTCCTGACCACGACGACGACGCCCACAACGATCGTCACCACGACGACCACCCCGCAGGAACGAGTCACCACGACGACCCAGCCGCGGGAAACGCTGATTACCACGACGACGCCGTTCACGGAGGTCTTCACCAGCACCCAGCAGCGTGAAATGTGCACCACGACGACCTACCAAACGGTGATCGCCACCGCGACGACGCAGCAGACGGAGCGCACGGCGACGACTACGCAGCCGACAACGCGGACCACCACCACGACGATCACCACGTTCAACTTCCCGCGCGGCACCGACGTCCCCACCCCCACTGGCGTGCCGGTGGTGACGCAGGAAACGGAACCAGGGACTCTTGTGGTGACGGAAGCGGTGGTTCCCGGCACGCCGATCGTGACCACCGGAACCCGGCCGGGCGACGAGGAATCGGAGACTGAGTGCGCGCCGATCGCCCCCGTGGTGACGGTCACCGAAGGGGAAACGAGGCAGGAGGTTACGACGGCGACCGTGCCCGCAGAGCCGGTTGTCACCGTGACCCGTGAGGACATCGAACCGCTTGTCGTCGAGACCGAGGCCCCGGGGGCGCCGATCGTGACGACCGACGTCCGCAGCACCGGGCAGACCTGCTACAACAACCCCTCCAACGCAGAGCAGAGGAGCAACCGCTGCGCAGCCTAGCTCCGAACGGGTTCACTGACGCTGCCGCCTTCCCCTCCGGGAGGGCGGCAGCGCCACGCGGGCATGCCCAAGCCGGACGGCTACTGCAGGCGGCTAGAGTCCGTGCACCAGGAGGTTTCGGTGCGGTTGCACCCAACCCTTGGCCAGTGCTGTTTTCGCGTCATATCCATCGGCGATCAGTTTGGCCTTGATTCCGGAGGCATCGAGTCCGAGAAGGCCCGTATGCTCCAGCCGGCCACACCCGGCGGCGTAAAGACCGGCTGCCGGATTGTCCACGATCAAGCACATTTCGCGGGGATCAGGAGTGTCCATCAAGGCGGCGTAGAACGCGTAGCCGTTCATCTCCGTCAGGAACCGTACGCTGTCCGGGACTACGTCCAGGTGTTCCAAGCGCTCCGCCGGTATGTCATCCGCGGTGCTGGATGGGGCCGACAGCGCCGACACCCGGGGAGGCTGGTGGCTGGTGCAGCCTGCCAGCGCCAGCAGTACCGCGGCTGCAACGCTCAGTCTGGTCAGCGTGCGCATGATCTCCCCGCCTCTGGTGAAACAACGTTTGCCTCACGCTAAGCGGGAAATGATCAGCAAAGGACGAAACGAACGTTGCGATGCGGTAACTAAAGCACCGAGGGGTGGAAATTGGGCGGAATTGAGGAACTTATGGCCGAGTCCAACGAACGTTGGGCTAAAGCGGCCAAAAGAGCCCAAGGGTTGGCGGACAACGGACTGGGCGCCGCCGTGAAGGTCTACTACACGCGATTCTGGCTAGTGGGCGTGATCGTCCTGGTCCCGATTGGTTCCCTGGCGGCGGCTCTGGCGTTTGGGGCTTCTTATGGTGACTGGCCAACGTACCTACCGTTCGGCTTCATGCTGGCAGGGCTAGGCACCATGATCGGAGGCCTGATCTTCAACTCGAAAAGGCTCGTACCGGCAGCCGAATATGGAAACGTCGACGTGACCCTGTCGCTGACGAGCGAGGAACGAAAGCACGTCCGCCGGCAGGTAGCAGGCAAGGCGGCAGTCGTTCCGGAGCATCTCACGGTAACGCGCGGCGCGGCTGTGCAGATGCGAAAGGCTCTTGCGACGCAGCTGTTGATAATGCCGTTCTACCCTTTGGTTTTCATCCCGCAAGCCATCAACGGCGCCGGACGGAATGATCCATTCGGCTGGGTCTTTGCAGGCATGGTATTTCTCTTCATGATCGGGCTCCTATTTCTCATACGGGATTTCCGCCGCTCGGGTCAATTCCTCGCACGCACGGCTGGTCAGCCTTGAGGGGTGCCCTTGCCAATCCGTTAATAGGGGAAGTCGCTACGGTGCGGGTGGCGGCAGGGCCGATGACAAGACAAGGACCGCAGCCGCTGGTCTTATGGCTGCGGTCCTTGGCACTCCCGCGGACTCTCTACGGACTAACGCCTGGTAACCACCTGAGCCAGGCGTTTCGTTCCCGGACTACCGGTAGTTGATGAACTGCAGGTCGACGTCCAAGTCGGAGCCCTTGAGCAGCGAAATGACTTCCTGCAGGTCGTCCCGGGACTTCGAGGTGACGCGCAGTTCGTCGCCCTGGATCTGGGCCTTCACACCCTTGGGGCCCTCGTCCCGGATGATCTTCGAGATCTTCTTGGCCTGGTCCTGGGCGATGCCCTCCTTGACGCCGGCCTCGATCCGGTACTCCTTGCCGGAAGCGAACGGCTCACCGGCGTCCAGCGACTTCAACGAAATGCCGCGCTTGACCAGTTTCGACTGAAGCACGTCCAGAACGGCCTTGACCCGTTCCTCGGAGTTGGCCTTCATCAGGATTTTTTCGCCGCTGAAGTCAACCTCGGCGCCGACTCCCTTGAAGTCATAGCGCTGCGCGATTTCCTTCTGCGCCTGGTTCAACGCGTTGGCGACTTCCTGCTTGTCCACCTTGCTGACGATGTCGAACGAAGAATCGCTGGCCATGGTTCCTCCTGGGTCGGGGCGTATGTGTCTCGCCACCAGCCTACTGAATCGCATCCGATGGCGCGGCTTTCCCAGCTGGGACGCAGGTTCCGTCCATTGTTCCTTCATCCGGGTTGGCGAGAATCGAGAAGCCGTATCGACACCAATCTTCAGGAGAAGCACACACATGGCAGCCCGCCCGCAGTACATAGTCACTTCGATGAGGGTTGCCGCTGGTTCGTTCCTGACCGTAACGGCCGTCGCCACAGTGGTTGTGATGGGCTCCGCGCCGGCCTCGGCGGCCACTGCCTCCTTGGCGTCCGCGCAGGCGCCCGCCGCGGCGGCCGGCGCCGTGACGATGATCCGTCGGGACACCCAAGAGCTGGAGCGTGAACTCCGCCAGGACCTCGCGGCAGGGGCCGTCTTCGATGGTGCCACCGGCGATGGCGGCTTGGCAGGCCTGGGCGACCCGTCCAGCGCCGCGGGCGCCGACTCCAGCGCCGCGGGGGAGAGGAATGGTTCCGGGCTCGCTGCCAGGTTGGACGGCATCCGCCGCGAGATGGATCAGGCGGTGCGGATGCAGCTGGTCACCGCGGAGCAGGCAGAGCGGTTCGTCGGGCAGATGGAGGAGCGGATTTCCCGGGGTTTGTAGACCCCGCGGAGCCCGATTCGATTCTTGGACCGATCTTTGTGTAAAGTTGTCTTGCTTCCTCACGGGGAAGCGGTCTTCTTCTGAAGAAGGCGTTCGGCAGATTACCCGAGCGGCCAAAGGGGGCTGACTGTAAATCAGCTGGCATTGCCTACGGGGGTTCGAATCCCTCATCTGCCACCGAACGGGAAACCCCGTCTGACCAGGTGAATCACTGGTCGGACGGGGTTTTTCCGTACCTGCCGGCCATGCCGGCCGCCGCTGGTTCATTCCCCGGCACAGGGTTGGGGACCGGCGTCGATAGACTTGACCGCGGATGTGACCGGCGACGACCAACTGCCACGACGAGGAGTTTTCTTGCGACAATTCACCGCCCGCTTCGCGACGACGGAGGAAATCGAGGCATGGGACAGCCATGTCACGGCCAACCCCAACGGCGGCAACATGCTCCAAGCCAAGGCCTACGCCCAGGTCAAGGCGGACCACGGGTGGAAGCCGCTGTACCTGGCGTATGAGACCGAGGACTACACCAGCTACAACCTGGTACTGGAAAAGCACGTTCCGCTGCTGGGCAACTACTGGTACATGATCAAGGGTCCCGACGTCGCCTCGCCCGAGGACCTGCCCAGCATCTTCGAGGCCAACCGCAACTTCTGCCGGGAGCAGGCACGCGGCGTGTTCGTGATCCGGATCGAGCCGGATGTCGAGGCCACGGACGGAACCCGCGCGCTTCTAGCGCGCGAAGGCCTGGTCAAGATGCCCGACCTGCAGCCGAACGACCACACCGCAATCGTCGACATCTCCCCGGAGCCGGACGTCGTCCTCAAGAGCTTCTCGTCCCGCGGGCGCAACGCCGTGCGCCGCGCCATCCGAGAGGGCGCCGAAGTGGTGACTGCCGAACCGACGGAAGAGAACTTCCGGGCGATGTTCAACCTGATGGGACAGGTGCAGCAGGGCCAGAAGAACGTGCAGGTCCGCTCCTTCGAGTACTTCAAGGCGTTCTGGGGCAACTTTATTGCCGCCGGGCAGGGCCGGCTGCTGTTCACGTACGAAGACGGCAAGCCGTCGGTGGGCGCGTTCGTGGTCAACTACGGACGCAAGGGCACCTACAAAGACGGCGGATCGCTGCCGCGCCGGAAGCAGTACGGCGACTCCCACCTGATCCAGTGGACGGCCATGAACCAGCTCAAGGAGCTGGGCATTACCAGCTACGACCTGTGCGGGACTCCGCCGTCGTCGGAACTGAAGAACCCCGAACATGAGTACTACGGGCTGGGCCTGTTCAAGACCAGCTTCACCAAGACCATCACCGACTTCGTCGGCTGCTATGACCAGGTGATCTCCCCGTTGAAGTACAAACTGTGGTCCGCGGCCGGGGAAAAGATTGCCCGCGGGCTCTACGTGCGCCGCCGCCACCAGCCCTTCTACTGAGCGGCGCCGCCGGCCCGAGCGCCGGCACTTCGCAACAGCCCGCCCGGCCCTGTAGCCGCCCGGACAGCGAGTGTTCAGGCCGCTTCGGCCAGCGGCAGCGGGTGGATGTCCCAGAGGAAGCAGTACGTTTTCGGCCCGGAATGGTGCATCACGTTGTAGTACAGCCACTGCCAGGCAGTGGCGCCGTTATGGTCTGCCGGAGCAGGTGGACAGTCGGCTGGCGTGTACCACCGCCCTTCGCTCCAGATGCAGTGCAGGTCGCCCACGTAGGTGGCCGCCGGTCCGGCGCCGGGCCTGCCGTGCGGCAGCCCGATCCTGCCCTTCAGCGCGGCGCCCTCACCCACGGCGTACAGCTCGTTCCGTGACGGGTCGTGGGCAAACGGCAGCTGCTCCTCCAACTCGTCCATCACGGCGAGGCTCTTGGAAATGGCGGCGTCGAGTTCCAGTCCGTCGGTGACAATCAAGACGGTGAAGCGGTTCATGTCGAATCCTCCGGTCGCGGTTTCTGGTGGAATCGACCTTAGGGATCCGGCCACGGCGGCCGGTAGCCCCCGCGGGGGATTGTGGATAACGGCCGCGGCGCCGGCTCATGCGCTGAGCGAACAGGGGGCGACAGGCCGCAACCCGGCGCGTTAGCGTGGGGGTATGGCAACCATCGATATCACCGAGGCCCAGTTCCCGCAGACCATCGAAGAGAACGACATTGTGTTCGTTGACTTCTGGGCCGACTGGTGCGGCCCGTGCAAGCAGTTTGCCCCCGTCTACGATGCCGCGTCCGAGGAACACGGCGACATCGTCTTCGCCAAGGTGGACACCGAAGCCGAGCAGGGCCTGGCCGCCGCGGCCGGTATCACCTCGATTCCGACCCTCATGGCCTTCCGCGAAAAGGTGCTGGTGTTCTCCCAGCCCGGCGCCCTGAACTCCAGCCAGTTCGGGCAGTTGGTGGACGCGGTCAAGGGACTGGACATGGAGGAAGTCCACGCCCAGGTGGCCGCCCAGCAGCAGGCGGCGCAGGACGGCCAGGCCTCCGAATAGCTACAACGGTCAAGATGCCAGAGGGAGCAGGGCGCATGCCCTGCTCCCTCGGGCTTTAAGGCGAGCGGTGTTTTCGGTGTCAGTGCCGCGTTGGTGGCGCGTTAGTGCCGGCGGTGGTCCTGCGGCGCCAGCCGCGGTCCGAACGCGGGCTTGCGGAAACCGCTCAGCACCAGCATCCGCACCACCCGCTGGCGGTGGCCCCGCCACGGTTCCAGGAGCTCGAGCATGCCGGCGTCGTCCGTCTTGCGTCCGGTGAGGGCGTAGCCGACGAACGCCGCCAGATGGAAGTCGCCCACCGACACCGAGTCCGGATCCCCGTGCGTGCGCTGCGCGGTCTCGGCCGCGGTCCACGGTCCGATCCCCGGGACGGTGCACAGCTTGCGGGCCAGTTCTTCGCCGGCCGGCAGCAACGCCAGCCGTTCCAGGGCGCCGGCCGAGGAACAAACCCGCATGATGGTGCCCGAGCGCTTCGAGTCCACCCCCGCCCGGTGCCAGTCCCAGGACGGGATGCGCCGCCACCCCTGCGCCGTCGGCGGGACCATGAGCCCGCTCGGTGCGGGCCCCGGCGCCGGAGACCCGTGGCGGCGGACGAGGTATTTGTAGGAGTAGCGTGCCTCGATGGTCGTGATCTTCTGCTCCAGGATCACCGGCACGAGCGCATCGATCATCCGCCCGGTCGCCGGCAGCCGCAGCCCGGGATGCCGCCGGCGGGGCTCACGCACCAGGCGGGGCAGGCCAGTATGGAAATCCGGGGTGTCGAACCCCGACCAGTCATCGTCCGCCCCCAGCAGCGCGGGGAGCCCGGTCAGCGCTTCCTCGGCACCCGGCCCCCATGCCCGTCCCATGACGACGGCGGTGCCCCGGCTGCCGTCGTGCCCTCCCGGACCGCGGGTGAGGCGCAGGGTTGCCGCGCCGGAGGAGGTGTTCAGCGTCAGCCAGGCGCCGGCGTCGTCGATCCGGGCGGTGGGATCCTGCGTGCCGCGGGACAGGATGGACAGCGTTCCGCGCAGGTCATACGGCTCCGGAAACTCCACCAGTGCGGTGAGCCCGGTGCCGGGCGCGGTGGCGGTGGACAGCATGGATTAATCGTCCCACGCGCTCCGGACAGTTCTTTCACCCGGGCCTGTTCGGGCAAGACCCTTTTCGGGCAAGCAGCCGCGCAGGCGCGGCACACGGCGGCCGCAGGCGGGCCCCGGGCATGAACCCGTCTTACGCCGGATGTGCCCCCGGATACGCTGGCGGGTAGATTTGGGCCCATGAAATATGCCAATTCTGTTCTGGACCTGATCGGCAACACCCCGTTGGTCAAGCTGAACAAAGTGACCGAAGGTCTTGCCGCCACCGTCCTGGCGAAGGTGGAGTATTTCAACCCGGGCGGTTCGATCAAGGACCGCATCGCGGTGAAGATGATCGAAGAAGCCGAAAAGGACGGGCGGCTCAAGCCCGGCGGCACGGTCATCGAACCCACCAGCGGCAACACCGGGGTGGGCCTGGCCCTGGTGGCGCAGCAGAAGGGCTACAAGTCCATCTTCGTGACCCCGGACAAGGTGGGCCTGGAAAAGCGCGACGTGCTCAGGGCCTACGGCGCCGACGTCGTCGTCACCCCGACCTCCGTGGCGCCGGACAGCCCGGAGTCCTACTACGGCGTCTCCGACCGGCTGGTGACCGAGGTCGACGGCGGCTACAAGCCGGACCAGTTCAACAACCCGGCCGCACCGGCCAGCCACTACGAGTCCACCGGCCCGGAGATCTGGCGCGACACGGACGGCCGGGTGACCCACGTGGTGATCGGCGCCGGCACCGGCGGAACCATCACGGGAACCGGCCGCTACCTCAAGGAAATATCCGCCGACCGCGCCGGCGGTCCCGTGAAGATCATCGGCGCCGACCCCGAGGGATCGGTCTACTCCGGTGGCAGCGGACGGCCGTACTTCGTCGAGGGCGTCGGCGAGGACATGTGGCCGGACAACTACGACAAGTCGGTTCCGGACGAGGTGCTGGCCGTCAACGACGCCGAGGCCTTCGCGATGACCCGGCGGCTGGCCCAGGAAGAGGGGCTGCTGGTCGGCGGTTCCTCCGGCATGGCCGTGGTGGCAGCGCTCAAGGTGGCCGAGGGGCTGGGGCCGGACGACATCGTGGTAGTGATCCTGCCGGACTCCGGACGCGGCTACCTGGGCAAGATCTTCAACGACGACTGGATGAAGTCCTACGGCTTTATCGCCGGCGGAGACGAAGCGACGGTGGGCGAGGTGCTGCGGGGCAAGAGCGGCACGCTGCCGGACCTGGTCCACACCCATCCCTACGAGACGGTGCGCGACGTCATCGGGATCATGAACGAGTTCGGCGTCTCGACCCTGCCGGTGCTCTCGCAGGAGCCGCCGGTGGTCATGGGCGAGGTGGTCGGCGCAGTGAACGAACGCGAACTGACGGCCAAGCTGTTCAAGAACGAAGCGAAGCTGACAGACAAGGTCGGCGACCATCTGAGCGCGGCGATGCCGCTGGTCGGGGCGCTGGAACCGGTCTCGGCCGCCCGCGAGAAGCTGCAGGCGGTCGACGGCGTGCTGGTGACGTTGGCCGGTGCCCCGGTGGGCGTGCTGACCCGCCACGACCTGCTGTCCTACCTGACGAGCTGAAGGAGAGAAGAATGAGCGCAGAGAACAACCAGGGCTTCAACACCCGCGCCGTGCATGCCGGCCAGGTGCCGGACGAGGCCACCGGCGCGGTGGTGCCGGCGATCTACCAGTCTTCGACCTACGCGCAGGACGGCATCGGCGGGCTGCGCAACGGCTACGAATACGGCCGCGGCACCAACCCGACCCGCGATTCCCTGCAGGTGCAGCTGGCGGCGGTGGAGGGCGGCAAGCACGCCTTCTCTTTCGCCTCCGGGCTGGCAGCCGAAGATGCGCTGATCCGTGCCCTGCTGTCCCCGGGCGACCACATCGTGCTGGGCAACGACGCCTACGGCGGAACCTACCGGCTCATTGACCGCGTGCTCGGTGCCTGGGGGATCGGCCACACCGTGGTCGATATGTCCGACGAGTCGGCCGTGGCCGCCGCGGTCAACGGGCACAAGGCCCGGTTCCTCTGGGTAGAGACCCCTTCCAACCCGATGATGAAGGTCACCGACATCGCCGCCCTCGCCGAGCTGGCCCACGCCGCCGGCGCGCTGCTGGTCGTGGACAACACCTTCGCCTCTCCGTACCTGCAGAACCCGCTGGCCTTCGGCGCCGACGTCGTGGTGCATTCGACCACCAAGTACATCGGCGGACATTCGGACGTGATCGGCGGTGCCGTGGTGCTCAACGACGACGCGCTCGCCGAGAAGGTCGGTTTCGTGCAGTTCGCGGTGGGGGCCGTCTCCGCGCCGCTGGACGCTTTCCTGACCACCCGCGGGCTGAAGACGCTGGGCGTGCGGATGGACCGGCACTCGGCGAACGCCCAGGCCGTGGCCGAATGGCTGCAGGGCCGGGCCGAAGTCGAGGCGGTCTACTATCCGGGCCTGCCCGAGCACCCCGGCCACGAGCTGGCCAAAAAACAGATGCGCGGCTTCGGCGGCATGGTCTCGGTCTCCTTCACGGGCGGCGAGGCGGCGGCCCGCAAGGTGGCCGAGTCCACCGAGGTGTTCACGCTGGCGGAATCGCTGGGCGGCATCGAGTCGCTGGTCAACTACCCTGCGGAGATGACCCATGCCTCGGTGAAGGGCACCGAACTGGCGGTGCCGGAGAACCTGATCCGGCTGTCGGTGGGCATCGAGGACATCGATGACCTGATCGCGGACCTGGAAAAGGCCTTCGGCCAGCTCTAGGCACCCATAGAGGCGGCGGTACCGGCAGGCCGGTCCGCCGCCTCTGGCGCGTCCGGGGCCGGAAGAGAATACTGTGTCCATGGATGCGAACAAGCAGTACCCTCCGGCCAGCGTCGTCGCCGGTCTGCAGTCGCGCAAGGCCCACGAACTGATCGAGTTCCTGACCGGGGCCATGGGATTCATCGAGCATGCACGGTTCGAGGAGCATGGCCTGGTGGTGCACGCGGAACTGCTCTGGCCCGAGGGCGGGATGGTGATGGTCTCCAGCCACGCGGAGGGGACCCTGTGGGCCCGGGAACCCGGTTCGGCCCAGCTGAACGTCTACACGCGCGACCCGGACGGCGCGTACGAGCGCATGAAGGCGGCCGGGGCGTCGATCATCCGGGACCTGCAGGACACCGACTACGGCGACCGAGGCTTTGGCATCAACGACCCGGACGGAAATCTGTGGGCCATCGGAAAATACCGCGGGCAACCGCTGCCGGCCGACTCGGCCAAGGAACAGGACGTCAGCTACGAGGGCCACGCCTGAGCCAGCACCGGACGCACTTATGATTGCCCCATGAAATCCGGATCCCTGCTGGCCCTCTGCCGGCTGCACGCCTTGAAGCCCGATGCCAGCAAGGTGGGAATCACCGGGATCGACAAGCGCCCGGTCGACGGACGGGTGCCGGTTCACCCGATGGGCTTGCGCGCCGATGTCCAGGCGGATCGCAAAAACCACGGCGGAGAACTCAAGGCCCTCTACGCCTATGCCCAGGAGGATGCCGACGCGTGGTCGGCCGAGCTCGGGCGCGACATCGCGCCGGGGCTGTTCGGCGAGAACCTGCGGACCACCGGCCTGGACGTCAGCGGGGCGCTGGTGGGGGAGCGGTGGCAGGTGGGCCCCGACGTCGTCGTCGAAGTGACGATGCCGCGGATACCGTGCGCCACCTTCGCCCGCCACATGGAGGAGCCCCGGTGGGCCAAGCGTTTCCTGCGCAAGGGGTTGCCGGGCGCCTATCTCAAGGTCATCGCCACCGGCTCGCTGGCGGCCGGTGACAGCATCGAGGTCCTTTTCCGCCCGGCGCACGGCGTCAGCGTGGCCGACTCCTCGCTGGGGCTCAGCCCCGGGCAGGCGCAGGCGCTGCGGGCCTCCGAGACCAGTGGGGAGATTGCGCTGCACGGCAACGTCGCCAAGGCGGTCCGGAGGGCACTCGGCCGAGTCCAGGCCTGAGACGCAGGCCGCGCTCCTCGGACGCCGGTTGTCCGGCGCCGCCCAGGGCCGTAGGCTTTATGCAACTTGTTGTGCAAAGGAGTGCATCGTGGCCGTGGCCTACCCGAAGTTGTTCGAACCGCTGGACCTCGGCTTCACGGTCCTGCCCAACCGGGTGCTGATGGGGTCCATGCACGTCGGGCTGGAGGAACTGCCCGGCGGCTTCGAGCGCATGGCGGCCTTCTACGCCGAACGCGCCCGCGGCGGCGTCGGACTGATCGTGACCGGCGGCTTCGCCCCCAACGCGGCCGGCAGGCTGCAGCCCGGCGGCGCCATGATGACGACGGCGGAGGAGGCCGCCCGCCACACGATCGTCACCGGCGCCGTCCACGCCGCAGGTGGGCGGATAGCGCTGCAATTGCTGCACGCCGGACGTTACGCCGCGCATCCCGAGCCGGTAGCGCCCAGCCCGTTGCAGGCCCCGATCAGCCCGTTTACGCCCCGCGGGCTCAGCGAACCGGAGATCGGGCAGACCATCGAGGACTTCGCGAACGCGGCCGCGCTGGCCTGCGAAGCAGGATACGACGGCGTCGAAATCATGGGGTCCGAGGGCTACCTGATCAACGAGTTCATCGCCGCCCGCACCAACCGGCGGACCGACGGCTGGGGCGGCAGCTACCGGAACCGGATCCGCTTTCCGCTGGAGGTTGTCCGCCGGACCCGCGAACGGGTGGGCGAGGATTTCATCATCATCTACCGCCTGTCCATGCTGGACCTGGTGGAGGGCGGTTCCACCTTCGAGGAAGTCGCCGAACTGGCCCGCGGAGTCGAAGCGGCGGGGGCCACCATCATCAATACCGGCATCGGCTGGCACGAATCCCGCGTGCCGACCATCGCCACCTCGGTCCCGCGTGCCGGCTTCTCCTGGGTCACCCGCCGGCTGATGGGCGCCGTCGGAATCCCGTTGGTAGCCACCAACAGGATCAACAACCCGGATACCGCCGAGCAGCTGCTGGCCGACGGATACGCCGACATGGTGTCCATGGCCCGCCCGCTGCTCGCCGACCCGGCATTCGTGCTCAAGGCGTCGCGCGGACGGGCCGACGAGATCAACACCTGCATCGCCTGCAACCAGGCCTGCCTGGACCACACCTTCGTCGGCAAGACCACCTCCTGCCTGGTCAATCCGCAGGCCTGCCACGAGACCGAACTGCTGATCGCGCCCGCCGCCGCGCCCAAATCGCTGGCCGTGGTCGGGGCCGGGCCGGCCGGGCTGGCCTGTGCCGTCACTGCGGCCAGGCGCGGGCACCGCGTCACCCTCTTTGAAGCGGCGGACGGCATCGGCGGCCAGTTCAACCTGGCCAAGCAGATCCCGGGCAAGGAAGAGTTCCACGAGACCATCCGCTATTTCAGCCGCCAGCTGGAACTGCTCGGCGTGGAGGTGCGGCTGAAGACCCGGGCCACCGCGGCGGCCCTGGCCGAAGGCGGGTTTGACGAGGTCGTCCTCGCCACCGGCGTGCTGCCGCGGGTCCCTGATCTGGACGGCGTGGACCACCCGAGCGTGCTCGGCTACCTGGACGTGCTGCGCGACCACCGGCAGCTCGGTGAAATCGTGGCGGTGCTGGGCGCCGGCGGTATCGGCTTCGACGTCAGCGCGTACATCACGCAGGCCGGTCCCAGCGCCACCCTGGATCCGGGCCGGTTCCGCGAGCACTGGGGGGTCGACGACGACCCGGCGGCGCCCGGCGGCCTGGCCGCTCCCCGGCCCGAACGCCCGGCCCGCACCGTTTACCTGCTGCAGCGCAAGGAATCCAAGCTCGGCGCCGGGCTGGGCAAGACGACCGGGTGGATACACCGGGCCGAGCTCAAGAGCCGCGGCGTGCAGATGATCCCGGCCGTGACCTACCGCAGGATCGACGACGACGGACTGCACCTGACCGTCGACGGCACCGACACGGTGCTCGCCGTCGACAGCGTGGTGCTCTGCACCGGCCAGGAGCCGCAGCGGGAGCTGCAGGAGGCGCTCGAAGCTGCGGGGCTGCCGGTCCACCTGGTCGGCGGCGCCGACGTGGCGGCCGAACTCGACGCCAAACGCGCCATCAACCAGGCGACCCGTCTGGCCGCGGCGCTGTAACGGAGCGAGCCCTCATGTCCTTGCCGCACGCCATCCTCACCGCCTTACTGGAGCGGCCCGGGTCCGGGGCGGAACTGGCCCGCCGCTTCGACAAGTCGTTCGGCTTCTTCTGGCCGGCGACGCACCAGCAGATCTACCGCGAGCTCGCCAAGCTGGAACAGAACGGCCTGGTCGAATCAACGGGCCGCGACTCCAGCCGCGGGCGCGCCAAGGAGTACCAGGTGCTTGCCGGCGGCCGGGAGGAATTGCGGCGCTGGACCGACGAACAGCAGAACCCGCGCCCCGTCCGGGAGGAGCTGATGATCCGCCTCCGCGCCTCCTCGGTGCTCGGAGACGTCCCGATCCACGGCGAAATCGAGCGGCATCTGGGCCTGCACCGCGCGCAGCTCGCGGCCTACCGCCAGCTCGACCAGCGGGGCACCTGGACCGACGCCAATCGGCTGCAGCGGGCCGTGCTGCAGGCAGGCATCATGTTCGAGCAGGCCTGGATCGAGTGGGCCGAGCAGACCCTGCAGGGGGAGTAGGAACACGACCCGGGGCTCGGCGCCGGGTGCCCTGCTGTGCCAAAGGTCACCGCCCGCCGTCGTGCTCCCCGTCCCCGCCCACCCGGAGCGTGCCGTACACTGGATACATCCCCCACTGTCGGTATTCCCTTAGTTCTGCGCGATAATGCCGTTTACGGTCTTGTCGAAGCGTCTGATTGTGTGTGGGCCCGCCTCTATGCGGCGGGCAGTTTCATGTTTGGGAGCGCCGGCTAAAGAAAACGCCGCCAGGTCTCTCCGCAGCTTGCGGATGGCCAGCGAAGCGGCGGAAAGCCCTGCCACGGGATTGTAATAGCGCCGGGCTTTGAGTCAGAGGACCGCGGACATCAATGTGCCGCGGCCACCGGTCCCCAGCTGAATACGAGGAACTGCCCCGTGTCCGAAAACACTGTTAACACCCTGCCCGAAAACACCGACGCCGCCCCGGCCGTCGAAGACGAGAACACCGTACTCTTCACCGACTTCGGCCTCGACGGCCGTGTCCTGGCCGCGCTGACCGACGTCGGCTACGAGAAGCCCTCGCCCATCCAGGCCGCCACCATTCCCGTCCTGCTCGAAGGCCGCGACGTCGTCGGCCTGGCGCAGACCGGCACGGGCAAGACCGCAGCCTTCGCTGTTCCCGCCCTCTCCCGGATGGCCGAACTGCCGCCGACCAAGAACACCCAGATCCTGGTGCTGGCCCCCACCCGTGAGCTGGCCCTGCAGGTGGCCGAGGCCTTTTCCTCCTACGCCGCCCACATGGACGACTTCACCGTGCTGCCCGTCTACGGCGGCTCCGCGTACGGGCCCCAGCTGGCCGGCCTGCGCCGCGGCGCCCAGGTGGTTGTCGGTACCCCCGGCCGCGTGATCGACCACATCGAAAAGGGCTCGCTGGACCTGTCCGAACTCCAGTACCTGGTGCTGGACGAGGCCGACGAGATGCTGCGCATGGGCTTCGCCGAAGAGGTCGACCAGATCCTCTCCAAGACCCCGGAAAGCAAGCAGGTTGCCCTGTTCTCGGCGACCATGCCGACCGCCATCCGCCGGATCGCGAAGAAGTACCTGAAGGACCCGGCCGAGATCACGGTCAAGGCCAAGACCACCACGGGCACCAACACCCGCCAGCGCTACCTGCAGGTCATGGGCCCGCACAAGCTGGATGCCATGACCCGGATCCTGGAAGCCGAAGATTTCGACGGCGTCATCGCCTTCGTGCGCACCAAGATGGCTACCGAGGACCTGGCCGACAAGCTCAAGGCCCGCGGCTACCGGGCCGCCGCCATCAACGGCGACATCCCGCAGCAGCAGCGTGAGCGCACCGTCGAGGCCCTGCGCGACGGCAAGATCGACATCCTGGTCGCCACGGACGTCGCCGCCCGCGGGCTGGACGTCGAGCGCATCACCCTCGTGGTCAACTACGACATCCCGCACGACACCGAGTCCTACGTGCACCGCATCGGCCGCACCGGCCGTGCGGGCCGCTCGGGCGACGCCATCCTGTTCATGACCCCGCGCGAGAAGTACCTGCTGCGGGCGATCGAGAAGGCCACGCGCCAGCCCGTCGAGCAGATGCACCTGCCCTCGGCGGAGACCATCAACAACCTGCGGATGCGCAAGTTCGCGGAACAGATCACCGAGACCCTGGCGTCCGAGGACGTCTCGATCTTCCGCGACCTGATCGCGAACTACGAGACCGAGCACGACGTGCCGGCCGCCGAGATCGCGGCCGCGCTGGCGGTCATGGCCCAGGGCGGTCGCCCGCTGCTGGTCCAGGACCTGCCCGAGGCACCCAAGGGCCAGCGCGAGCGTGCCGGCGGCGGACGCGACGCCATGAATTCGCGGGGCCCGTCCCGCACGCTGACCGAGGGCAACGCCACGTACCGGATCGCCGTGGGGCGCCGGAACCGCGTGATGCCCGGCTCCATCGTCGGCGCCATCGCCAACGAGGGCGGCCTGTCCGCCGCGCAGATCGGCGGCATCGACATCCGCTCGGACCACTCGCTGGTCGAGCTGCCCGCTGACCTGAGCAAGGACCAGCTGCGCGCGCTGTCCAAGACCCGCATCGGCGGCGAGCTGATCCACCTGGAGCTGGATGGCGGCCGCAAGCCGCGCCGGGACCGCGACGACGTCGCCGGCGGACACCGCGGCGGCTTCCGCAGCGACCGGGGCGACCGGCCGTTCAAGAAGAAGTTCGAAAGCGACCGCCCCTACAAGAAGAAGTTTGAGGGCGACCGCCCGTACAAGACCGACGGCGAACGCAGCTTCAGCGGCGAACGCAGCTTCAGCGGGGACCGCTCCGACCGTGGATTCGGCGGGGAGCGCAGCGACCGCGGCTTTGGCGCCGCACGCAAGCCGCGCCACACCCGCGGCTAGCCTCCGCGCAGGCCGCGCCACACCCGCGGCTAGCCTGGCCGGTTTGGCTTTCAGCCAGGAACCACCCCTCCGGGGCACTTGTCATTGCACAGGTGCCCCGGAGGCGTTTAACGGCCCCGCCCGCCGCGTTCTCGCGACGGCCCCGCCGTGTTCAACCAGCCCGCCGGGTGCCGGAAACCACCGTGGAGGCGAGCTGCTCGGAACGGGCGATGGCCGGAACCAGTCCGCGCGCTGCGAAGGCCGCCGCCGCTGCCTCCGCCTGCCGCTCACTCGTTTCCACCAGAACCGATCCGCCCGGCGCGAGCCAGTCCGGCGCCCCTTCCGCGACCCGCCGCATGACAGCCAGGCCGTCAGGGCCGCCGTCGAGCGCCCACGGTGCTTCGTGGAGGCGGGCTTCGGGCGGCAGCAACGTGATCTCCTCTGTGGGCACGTAGGGGACGTTCGCCGCCAGCACGTCGACGCGGCCGCGCAATGCCGCGGGCAGGGCCGCGTACAGGTCGCCCGCGTGCACCTGTGCCCCCGGCAGGTTCGCGCGCGCGCACGCCACCGCCGCCGGATCCACATCTGCGGCGTGCAGTTCGCTGGGCCTGAGCAGTGCGGCCAGTGCCGCCGCCACGGCCCCCGAACCACAGCACAAATCGACGACGACGGAGGTGGGCACAGGGGCCAAGGCCGCGGCCTGCCGGACCAGGAACTCGGTCCTCCGCCGGGGGACGAAAACCCCGGGGGCAACGCGAATGCGCAGGCCACAGAACCCGGCCCAGCCCAGGACTTGTTCCAGGGGCGTCCCGGCTGCCCGCTGTTCCACCTTGGCGGAAATTTCTTCCCGGGGACCGCCCTCGGCGAGCAGCAGGTCGGCCTCTTCCTCGGCGAAGACGCAGCCTGCCGCGCGCAGCCGGGAGGCGATGTCGTCCCGGCCCCATGGCTGGGAAACCTGCATGTCGAGTCCTTTCGAATGACGCCAGAGTACCCTTTCGTCCGCGTCCGCTGGCCGCCTCGCTGTGATCTTGACTGCAGTCCATCCACCCGAAACGCCTCCGGGGACAGGCCGCCTGGGGCTCTCCGCGGAGGAGACCGCCGTCGGACGTGTGGCCTTCACCACGGGGCACGATTCCGATTTCTTTCAGGGGCGAATTGCTGGTAATGTATTTCTCCGTTGCCCCCCTAGCTCAGTGGTAGAGCGCGTTCTTGGTAAGAACGAGGTCACCGGATCGATTCCGGTGGGGGGCTCGGAATGGCAAAGCCCGCGTCTGCGTCGCGAGACGCAGCGCGGGCGCTCCCATTCGTGGCGGTGTAGCTCAGCTGGTTAGAGCGCACGACTCATAATCGTGAGGTCCCCGGATCGAGTCCGGGCACCGCTACCAAGACCCTGAGGGGCCCGACTGGAACTTTGGTTCCGGCCGGGCCCCTCGGCTGTTAAACGCCCCCGCTGACCCCGAAGGCCGCCCCGCGACCGCAGCCGGCGGGGTCAGGGGAACTCTCACGTCCTTTACTAGAGTGGACGCCATGCCCGCCCTCTACCTCGCCCACGGCATCGCCTGGACCCCCGCGGGCCCCCGGCTGCGCCTGGCAACTCCGGACGGCACGCCGAAAGACCTGCCCGTGACGCAGGGGTTGAGACTGGGCTTCCGCGTGATGGACCCCCAGCGCTACTGCCTGGGCAGCCACCGGGTACTATCTGCCGCGGAGCGCACGCATGTGCCGTGCCGGCTGCAGGCTCCGGCGGAGCGGGGTCACCAATGTGTGAACTGCTTCCTCAATGACGACCTGCGCTTCATGCATGACAGCCACCGCAGCGGCCGGGCCCCCGAGGGGCTGCTGGCTTACCTCGCCCAACCCCATTGGCTGTACGTGGCGACGTTTGCCAACGGTGCCAGCAAGGTGGGCACGGCGGCCCACGTGCGGAAAGCGTTGCGGCTGGCCGAACAAGGCGCGGTGGCCGCCCGTTACGTCGCGCGGGCGCGCGATGGACGGGTGGTGCGGGTACTCGAGGACGCGGTCTCGGGCAATACCGCCCTGACGCAAGCCGTGCGCAGCGCCGCCAAGTTCGCCGGGCTGCTGGCCCCGCTGCCGGTGCCCGAGGTGGACCGGCTCAACTCCGGCCATGCTGCCGCTGTGCGCGAACTGCTGCCTGCCGTTCAACTGGAGGGCTTCGACGTCGTCGACGAACAATGGCAGGTCCCGGAGCTGGCGGCACCGGTGCTGGAGGAGGGCATCAAAAGGGGCTATCCGGGTAGCTTTGCCTCGGGCGACCACGGGTTCATCGTGGAGGGCCTTCTGGGCAGCGTCGCGGCCGCGCGGCTGCAGGACGGCGGACCGCTCTTCCTGGTGGACCTGGGCGGGGTGAAGGGCCGCCGGATCGCCGTCGGCGACTTCGTCTCGGAGCAGCGCGTCATCCAGGAACAGCTGTTCTAGGCGAACGGCAGGCGTTGCCGGAGCCCGCAGTCCCGCACGGCTCCGCGGTTCGGCTGGCAGGGGCGTGGCCGGTAACCTTGAGGTATGAATCCTTGGGACCTTGGCTCGCCGCTGTACCGCAAGCTGGTCATCTCTGCCATGGTGCTGATCGGCGTCGGGATCCTCCTGTCTGTCATCGCCGCGTCGGCGAGCATCCAATGGCTGATCTGGGCTGCACTGGCCGCCATCATCACGGGTTTGCTGACCCACCTGGCCGGGCTGCTGGTCCGGTTCCGCGACGCCCGGGCCCGGCAGGCAGCCGCCCACCCGCGGGGCACACGGCCA
This sequence comes from Arthrobacter sp. MDT2-34-1, assembly GCF_059091365.1. Classification (NCBI taxonomy): domain Bacteria; kingdom Bacillati; phylum Actinomycetota; class Actinomycetes; order Micrococcales; family Micrococcaceae; genus Arthrobacter; species Arthrobacter sp. MDT2-34-1. The sequence continues at coordinate 1,411,569 of NZ_JBNHGO010000001.1, read as the reverse complement.
GCGAAGCGTCGATAGTCCCATCCACTCCATCTGAAGGAGATCCATGTCCGAACAAGCCGGGGTCAACCCCGACCTCGCCGGCCGCACCTACCCGGCCGGCCCCGCCTATACCGTGGGCCGCGAGAAGATCCGGGAGTTCGCATCGGCGGTCAAGGCCACGCATCCAGCGCACTTCAACGTCGAAGCCGCGCAGGAACTGGGCTATGTCGATCTGGTGGCTCCGCCCACCTTCGCCATCATTGTGGCCCAGCGTGCGGACGCCCGGCTGATCGAGGACCCGGATTCCGGGATCGATTTCTCCCGTGTGGTCCATGCTGACCAGCGGTTCGTGCACCACCGGCCGATCGTCGCCGGCGACGAACTGGTGGCCGAGTTGCACGTTGACCAAGTGCGAGCGATGGGCGGCGGCGCCATGATCACCACCCGGGCGGAAATCAGCACCGTCGCCGGCGAGAAAACGGCCACCACCACGTCGTCGATCCTGGTGAGAGGGGAAGGCCAGTGAGCGTTGAACTGAACGAACTGACTGTTGGACAGGACATTGGCTCACGGAGCATTGAGGTTTCCCGCGCGGACCTGGTCAGGTATGCCGGAGCGTCCGGCGACTTCAACCCGATCCACTGGAACGGACGCTTCGCCGAGCAGGTAGGCCTCCCCGGCGTCATCGCGCACGGCATGTTCACCATGGGTGCCGCGGTGCAGCTGGTGACGGACTGGATCGGCAACCCGGCCGCCGTCGTCGACTACCAGACGCGCTTCACGAAGCCGGTCCTCGTGGAAGATCTCGACGGACCCGGTGCCACGATCGACGTCAGCGGCGCCATCGGGGCCATCGACCAGGACAACGGCACGGCACGGGTCGACCTCACCGTAACCGCTGCAGGCGTGAAGGTACTGGTCAAAGCCCAGGCGGTCGTCAAGATTTGGTAAACCGCACCGCGCCCACGGCGGGTGAGAGGCCTGCACCGTGACTGAAACGATTCTTGCGCCGCTGACTACGGTCGGTGTGGGCGGTCCCGCCCGGCAATTCATTGAAGCAGGCTCCGAGTCCGAGATCATCGAGGCTGTCCGTGCCGCCGACGAGTCCGGAGACCACCTGCTCGTCATTGGCGGCGGGTCCAACCTCGTGATTTCCGACGACGGTTACCCCGGCACCGTGGTGGCCATCGCCAACCGCGGCTACATCATCCGCGAGGAAGACGGCGCCGTCGGACTAACGGTGCAGGCGGGCCACCCATGGGACGAGCTGGTGGCGCTGACGGTCGACAACGGGTGGGCCGGGCTGGAGGCCCTCTCCGGCATTCCCGGACTGACCGGGGCAACGCCCGTTCAGAACGTCGGCGCTTACGGATCCGATGTCTCGCAGACCATCGTCCGGGTGCGAACCTGGGATCGTAAGACCGGGGCTGTCCGGGAATTCGCGAACCGCGACCTCACCTTCGGCTATCGGGATTCGGTCCTGAAACAAAGCACGTCCAATGGATCTCCACGCTTCGTGGTACTGGAAGTCGAGTTCCGCCTGGCCCCCAGCCGTCAGAGCCTTCCGGTCCGTTACGCCGAGCTGGCACGCGTGCTGGGTGTCGACGTCGGAGGCGTGGCCAAGGCCGCCGACGTTCGCCGTGAGGTACTCCGGCTCCGCGCCTCCAAGGGCATGGTCCACGATTTAGCCGACCGGGATACGTTCAGCACGGGCTCGTTCTTCACGAACCCCATCGTCGACATGGACACGGCGGCGAAGCTGCCGGCTGATGCGCCACGCTGGCCGGCCGAGGACAAGGCCAAGCTAAGTGCTGCCTGGCTGATTGACCACGCGGGCTTTTCGAAGGGCTTTGGGCTTTCGGGAACGTCAAACGGTCCCCTCAGCGGCTATGAGGTGGCGGGCGGCCGCGCCTCGCTTTCGACCAAACACACGTTGGCGATTACCAATCGCGGCGGCGCCAGCGCCGAGGATATCCTCGCGATTGCACGCGTAGTCCGGGACGGAGTTGAACGGTCCTTCGGGATCCGGCTTCAGCCTGAGCCCCTTCTGATTGGCTGCAGTCTGTAGCGGCAGGCCTCTTGGCCCTCCGCACACCGGGTGCCCGGTGCCCGCATGAGTGCGCCTATGAATGCCCGGCCGCTTCGGACACGAGGTCGTCGTCCGCCAGCGCAGGTTCCTGCCGCGTGAGGTGGGTGAAGTAGGCCGCTGTGCCTGCCAAGGCCACGAGGCCTCCGCGTGCGAAGGCCTCGCGCTGGAACCGGGAGCCCGTGCCTCGCGCCTGGACCTCCTGGCATAGGAGCCCGATGCCGGTCTCGTCCCCGGCGTCGGCAAGGGCCTGCCGGGTGTGCTCCAAGAGCAGGGAGATCACGGTGTCGGCACGGCAAGGAACGCCGGTGAGTGGATGCAGGAGATTGCCGGCGATGCCCCAGCGGCTGGCTTGCCAAGCGGACAACCGGAGTACCGACGCCGGAACCGGTGCAGGGGGCAACCCGGACCTCCACTCTCTCGTCGCCGTCTCCACGAGTGCCCTGGACAATCCGGCGATCAACACTGTGTCGCTGGCCTGAAGGCAGACATCGGCCACCCGGATCTCGACCGTCGGGTGCTTGTGGGACAGCCGCGCGTCGAGATAAAGCATGGCGTGGTCGAGTACGACGCCGCTGTCCAAGGCACGCCGGAGCGAGCGGTGGTAGGCGGCAGCCGAGCCGAATATTTCCGAAGGCCCGGTGCCCGGCCAGCGCAACCAAGCCTGGGTTCTGAAACCGGCATACCCAGTGTCGCGGCCCTGCCAGAACGGGGAATTGCTGCTGAGGGCGGCGAGTACGGGAAGCCAAATCCGAATGCGGTCCAGCACAGCTACGCCCTCCTCCTCAGAATCCACGCTGACGTGGACATGGCAGCTGGAGGTCAAGGACTCTTCTGCGGTCAGCCCGAACTGCGCCCTCAGTGCCTGGACGCGGGTATCAGGAGCTGGATGCGGTGCGGCCGGCGACGGCGATGTGGCCAGCGCAACGGCCCTTGCTCCGGACGCGCGGGCACAAGCGTCGGCCAAGGCTCGTCCGGCCAGAATCTCGGCTGCCAGATCGGACAAGGCTGCGCGGGGCGGGGAGATGACCTCGATCTGTTCCTGCTGGAGTTCGGTTGCGAGCGTCGGGCCGGTTGAGGCAGAGGCAGCAGCGACTTCCGTTTGCCCAGATTGCTGGGCTTCTCCCGCTGTGAGCCGATACTGGTCCATGACGGCTGCCGCGCGCGGCACAGACAGGCCCGTGGCGGGGTCGACCAGCAGTAGCTCCTCTTCGACACCGAAAGTGCGCATGCAACCACCTTTCGCCGGGCTTGTGTTGAGGGTGACGGCCGGGATGCCGCTGCTTAGCCGGGCTCACCAAGAGAGTACGTGCGGGAAGCCGGGCGGTCCACAGCGGCAACCGAACCTCGCCTCACTTCGTTGGCGATCCCCAAGAGGTGTGTGCGGACTCGGCGTCGTGCGTCCAGGCCGCGCCGAGCGAGAGGTCCTCGGACATTCGGGGACCCTGTCTGGCGCGGCATGCTCCTAGGGAAGGTCTTCCCGTCTGATCGTCGCGTCAGCCTGCGGGTCCTCGACCTGCGGTGCTCCTGCCGGTCGTGGAATGCGCTGCCGTTCAACGCGGCGCTTCGAATGTGCGGAAAGCTCGTCATGCCGAATCATGAAGCGGATGATGCTCGGGCGAAGCGCACGAAGATTGACCAGCCCGCTGCCGCAAAGCCAGCAGACCAGTCGGTAGCTGTGGTTCACTTGGACCAACCGGTCGGTACCGTGGTCCATGAGCCAATCGGGCGACAAAAACTCATGCATCGGTGCCAGCAAATAATCGGCGGGCAGTAACCGCGCGAAGGCACCCTGCGGTTCGAAGCACTGTTCCAACTGAAGCATCATCCACCATTCTTCTGAGAGGTAGGCAGGACCGCAGGTCTCCAGGAAGCGCCGCAGGTGAGCCTCCAACCTGAGTGAGCGGTCGAGCTGGATTGGTCTCACCTGACGTTGTTGGACGAAGAACTCCCGAAGCACATCCTCGATTCGCGCCTTGGGCCTCGCATACCTGGTCACTGTTGAATCCTCTTGCTGTTGGTTTCACGTTGGGTCGGTTAAACGGTGGCGGGGTGTTGTCCCATGGGCCGTCCGTGGCTTCGTCGCCGGTGTCGCCCTCGCCGCCGGTACAGCGTCGGGGACTTTTGGCCCCGTTGCCCGGGCTTTCCGTGGCTTCTTCTGCGCCGGGTGCTGCGGGGAGCGTGAGTGTCCAGCCTTCGTCGGGGGTGGTGGTGTGGGTGTGGCCGGAGCGGGTGGTGAAGTGGAGGGTCCCGTCGGGGTCTTGGGTGACGGTTCCGCCGCCGTGGTGTTTGGTTTTGTGCCCGGGTTTGCACCTGGCGCTGAGATTTTCCAGGACTGTTTGGCCGCCGTCTTCCCAGGCGATCGTGTGGTCTATCTCGCAGTGGTCCGCCGGGACGGTGCAGCCGTAGTCGCGGCAGTGGCGGTCTCGTAGCCGGACGAGGCGTTTGAGCCATTCGGGCGGGTGGCGCAGGTCTTTGGCGGCGGCGGTTGCTTTGCCGTAGTCATCGGTGAGGACGATCAGCCAGGACTTGGCGAGGGCGGCAAGGTCGCGGGTCATATCGGGCGGGATGGGTCCGTAGCCGGTGAGGTCGCCGGGTTCTTCGGCGAGCCGGAGCAGGGTGTGCAGGGGCGCGGTCACGGCGACGGACGCGGTAACGTTCCCGCCCCCGCAGGTGCAGGGACCTTGCCGTGCCGTACCCGGTGGAGCGCCTGCGGCTGCCGTGTTGCGGTCGGAGTCCGCCGCAACTTCCGCGTCTGGGATTTGGGAGCCGGTTTTCTTGCGGGCGCCAGGTGGAGCGCCTGTGGCTGTCGTTGCCGGTGTCGTTGTGTTCGTCGCGGTCCCGGATCCGATCACCGTTCCGGAACGGGTCGGTCGCCGCGGGCCGGCTGCTCCTTGGTTGTCGGCCGCTGCCTCGTCGTTGGCGGTGGCTGTTTGGGTGGCGGCGGTGTCGTCGGCGGCGGGTCCGGTGTCTGTGGCGGTGGCCGTGGGCTGGTAGGCGTGGCCGGGGTAGCGCAGGAGCATGTCGGTGAAGACGTCGGCGCGGAGTTGGCCCAGGGTGCGGGGTTCGTCAACGGTTTGGAGTTTGCGGGCGTGGGCCTGCATCAGGTTGTAGGCGAGCAGGGCTTTGTCGGCGCTGGCGCGGATGTAGAGTTCGGCCATCCCGTCGTCCTGGGGCTGGTAGTGGACGGTGCGGCGTTCCATCGCGGCGCGGTGCCGGGTCTCGAGGGGTTCGGGGTGCAGTCGGTCGCGGGCGGTGCGGGCCCGGGCCTGCACGGATTCCAGGGTGATGGTCCCGGCGCCGGGAAGAACCTTGGCCTCGTAGCGGGCCAGGGCCTCGGGCGGCAGGCCGGCGCCTTTGCGGGCGATGGCGGTGGCGCGGGGCAGATCGAGGTCGCCGGCGTCGAGGGCGGCGAGGGTGGCGGGCAGGCAGGTGGCGATCTGGTGTGCGTCGGCCAGTTCCGCGGCCGCGCGTTGGCGGGGCAGGGCCAGGATGGGTGCGAGTTCGGCGGCGGCGTGCCGGCAGATCCCGTCCGGTGCCCCGGCGTCGGGCCCGGTTGCCGGGCGGAGCACGGCCAGGCGGTGCACGGCTCGCAGCCTGTGGGACTGGGTCCAGGCCTCGTGTTTGCGCACCGCCTGGAGGTAGTCGAGGGTCGACCAGTCGTCCAGGGTCGCGGGGTCGGTGCCGGAGAGCAGGCCGGCCAGTTCTGCCGGTTCCAGCTCCTGCCAGTCGTTCGCCCACCCCCGCCGCACCGGTGCTGATTCGGTGGCACCATTGTCGGGCGCGGCACCATTGTCCGGCGCGGCACCATTGTCGGGCGCGGCAGGGGTGCCGGAGGATTCCTCCGGCTCCTGCGCATCGTCCAACGGTTCCGCTGCCATACTTCAACGCTACGCAGCCCACGCCGCGGGTAGAACGGGTCTTCGAGGAAAGTGCACAACCTGCCGTCGACACCTGCCTGTGTAGGACAACTCAGCCGGCGAATGGCTGAACGGGGAACCGTCATTCCCCTGTGTAGGACAACTGAGCAGGCGGACGGCTGAACGGGGGACCGTCCTGCCCTGTGTAGGACAACTGAGTAGGCGGACGGCTGAATGCGGAACCTCCATGCCTGTGCAGGACAAGTCGGGAGGCGAACGATTCGACGCCGAGCCGTCACACGCCGGTGGAGGACGGGATCGCCTGCATAGCGTCTTGATGTGGACAGCTCAGGATACGGCGCAGCGGGACTTCCATGGGCAGTCTGCGCCGCCGGAAAAGCGAACTGCCACCAGCGGGAGCCCACCCCAGCAGGGGACCGTCATCAAAGGGGAGGGGCCCGTCCCTAAACAGCAGGAGCCCGTCCCCAAAGGGACGGGCTCCTCGTGGCCTCAGGCCACTATGGCTTTCGCGGCTCGCGAAGCGGCTCCGGCACTCCTGCCGGCAGGTCCTAGAGGTTGCCGGTGGCGATGCGCAGCATGCGGCGCAACGGTTCCGCCGCGCCCCACAGGAGCTGGTCGCCCACGGTGAAGGCGCTGATGTACTCGGGACCCATTTCCAGCTTGCGGATACGGCCGACCGGGATCTCGAGCGTGCCGCTGGCCGCCACCGGCGTCAGGTGCTCCATGGTGGCTTCCTTGGTATTGGGAACCACGCGGGACCACTCGTTGTCGGCGTCGATGATCCGCTCGATTTCGGCCACCGGCAGGTCCTCGGTGAGCTTCAATGTCAGGGCCTGCGAGTGCGACCGCATGGCGCCGATACGGACACACAGGCCGTCGAACGGGATCCGCTTGTCGTCGCTCAAGCCCAGGATCTTGTTGGTCTCGGCGGGGGCTTTCCATTCTTCCTTGGACTGTCCGTTGCCCAGGTCCTTGTCGATCCACGGGATCACGGAACCGGCCAGCGGCACGCCGAACTGGGAGGCATCCAGTTCGGGGCTGCGCTGCTGGGCCAAAATCTTACGGTCAATTTCCAAGATGGCGGAGGAGGGCTGCGCCAGCTCGTCGGCCACCGCGGCGTTCAGCGTACCGAACTGGTTCAGCAGTTCGCGCATGTGCCGGGCGCCGCCGCCGGAGGCCGCCTGATAGGTCATGGACGTGCCCCACTCGACGAGGCCGTTCTTGAACAGGCCGCCCAGGCCCATGAGCATGCAGGAGACGGTGCAGTTGCCGCCGATGAATTCCTTCACGCCCCGCGCCAGGCCGGCGTCGATCACGTCGCGGTTGACCGGGTCCAGCACGATGATGGAGCTGTCCTGCATCCGCAGGGTGGACGCCGCGTCTATCCACAGGCCGTCCCAGCCGGCGTCGCGCAGCTTCGGGTACACCTCGGCGGTGTAGTCGCCGCCCTGCGCCGTCAGGATGATCGGCAGCTTTGCCAGCGTCTCGATGTCGTACGCATCCTGCAGCTTGCCCGCACCCGCAGCAAAGGACGGGGCGTCGCCGCCGGCGTTCGACGTGGAGAAAAACACGGGGTTGATGAGGTCGAAGTCGCCTTCATCCTGCATGCGCTGCATGAGGACGGAGCCGACCATGCCGCGCCAACCGATCAGGCCGACGGACTGGGCAGATGAAGTGGCTGCAGGGGAAGTCATGCATTCCATTTTACGGACCGGGTCAATTTAAGCGCTGTGAGTTACACAAGGTAGGCGCTGCGGGTTACACAAAGTAGGCGCGGCGGCTGACACAAGTTGCCGCTGTGAGTTGCCCAGAGTGGGTGGAGCATGCCTCACAATGACGACGGCGGTGCCCGGAGCCGGCGATTCCCGGCCCGGCCTGTCCGCTCCGGCCGGGCCTACACGTCGGGCCTTAGGCGCTCCTACTCCTGGCCGCGGACCCAGAGCGAGATGCGGTAGCGGGTGCCGTTGGCCGCGGTGTGCCAGTCCTCGGTGGGCGTGACGCCCTCGAACTTCCATTCCGGGCCGAGCTGCGGGGCGTACGTGTCGCCGTCCGTCTCCAGGTCGATGACCGTCACCGAGGCCGCGTTCGCGTGCTGCCTGGCGAGGTTGAAGATCTCGCCGCCGCCCAGGATCCAGATTTGGTCGCTGCCCGGGCTGGCCGCCGCCTCCGCCAGGGCGTCTTCGATGGTTTCGACGACGACGGCGCCCGCAGCGGCCAGCTGCCCGCGCAGTTCCGGCCGTCGGCTGACCACGATGTTGGTGCGACCCGGCAGCGGCCGGTACTTGTCAGGAAAGGACTCCCAGGTCTTGCGTCCCATGATCACCGGATGGTTCAGCGTGGTCCGCTTGAAGTGTGCCAGGTCTTCGGGCAGGTGCCAGGGCATGCCGCCGTCGCGGCCGATGACGCCGTTGCTGGTCTGAGCCCAGATCATGCCGACCACCGGAGCGGAGAGCGCCCCGGACCGTCCGGCCCCGTGCACGGCTTCGGCGACGCTGTCCGGGTAGGGGCGCGTGGCTGCGTGGTCGGCACTCATACGGCCACCGGTGCCTTAATGGCCGGGTGGTGCTGGTAGCCGGCCACCTCGAAGTCCTCCAGCGAGTAGTCGAAAATGCTCTCCGGCTTCCGCAGGATGTTGAGCGTGGGGTAGGGGTACGGGGCGCGCGACAGCTGCTCGCGGACCTGGTCCACGTGGTCGTCATAGATGTGCACGTCGCCGCCGGTCCACACGAAGTCGCCCGGCTCCAGGCCCACCTGCTGGGCCAGCATCAGGGTGAGCAGCGCGTAGGAGGCGATGTTGAAGGGCACGCCCAGGAACATGTCGGCGCTGCGCTGATACAGCTGGCAGGACAGCCGGCCGTCCGCCACGTAGAACTGGAAGAACGCGTGGCACGGCGGCAAGGCCATGTTCTTGATCTCGGCCACGTTCCACGCGGACACGATGTGCCGGCGCGAATCCGGATTGTTCTTCAGGTCCTCGACCAGCTGGGCGATCTGGTCGATGTGTCCGCCGTCGGGCGTCGGCCAGGACCGCCACTGGACTCCGTAGACCGGGCCGAGCTCGCCGTCGGCGTCCGCCCATTCGTTCCAGATCTTGACCCCGCGCTCCTGCAGCCATTTCACGTTCGAGTCGCCGCGCAGGAACCACAGCAGCTCCAGCGCCACGGACTTGAAGTGCACGCGCTTGGTGGTGATCAGCGGGAACCCCTGGGCCAGGTCGTAACGGAGCTGGCGGCCGAAGACGCTGCGGGTGCCGGTGCCTGTGCGGTCGGATTTGGCCGTGCCGTTGGCCATGACGTCGCGCAGCAGGTCCTCGTACGGGGTGGGAATCGCGTTCACAGCGTCCAGTGTAGTTGAGGGGTGCTGCGGCGGCTGCCGAGGGACGGCAGGCTCACGGTGCGTCCGGTGCGAACCCGCGCGGGCGCCGCAGCTGGCCGCGCACCAGGTTCAGGACCGTCTCATCGTCCAGTCCCGCGTCCCGGGCGGCGCGCACCAAATGTACGACGGCGAGGCCCACCTCGGCGGAACCCGCTGCGGTTTGGTGCGTGGCGGCTGCCGTGTCAGCCACGGTAGTGCCATGGCGCCGGCGGCTGACGAGCAGGCCCGCGGCCTCAAGCTCCTTGTACGCACGGGCCACGGTGCCGGCGGCCACACCCAGATCTGCGGCCAGGCTGCGCACCGGGGGCAGGCGCTGTCCGGCAGCCAGCGTGCCGACGGCGATGAGCGAGGCGACCTGGCTGCGGATCTGTTCGTACGGAGGAGTGGGTGCCGCCAGGTCCACCCGGATCTGGGTGCTCACGGTGTTCGGTCCTGGCGAACAGCGGACTCGTCGCGGTCCCGGCCAAGGTCGGGAGGCCCGCCGACGGCGTTGCCGGAGTGTTGCGTGACGGCGTGGCCGACAAAGCTGGCCATCGAACGGCGCGGCCGCGATGCTCCCGGTAGAAGCGCCAGCACGATGGCGGCCAGGTAGAGCACGGCCGTGGTGATGCGGAGCGCTGTATGCAGGCCGGGGGAAAGCTGGTGGAGGTAGGACGAGATGCCGCCGTCCAGGAACCAGCCCCAGGCCGCCGGATGTGCGTTGAGCAGTTGGGCGGTCAGGGCGAACAGCCCGGCGGCGGTCATCCGCGCAACGCGGAAGCCGGAAACGCAGCGGAGCAAGTTGTCCGCCTCCGGGGTTGCCTCGAACAGCGGGGGACGGCGGTGCACCAACAGGACGGCCGCTGCGCCGAGCAAGAGCAGGGCAAGACCGGCCACGGCGAAGGCTGCCAGCAGGTCGGGCTGTCGGCCCGGGGCGGCGGCATTGAAGCCGATGGCGACGGCCAGCAGCACCGCGCCGGCGGCAACGGCGGCAAGGAGCGGGCGCGGAACCAGCCGGGTCGCAGGCATCATCCGGTCGTCAGAGGGCGGGCCGGAAGTGGCTTGGCCGGACGATCTGGTGTGGCCGCGCCAGAGCCGAACTTCCCCGGCTGCGACAACGGCCAAAAACACGGCCACCGGCACCGCAAACGCCAGAGGCAGCAATAGTAAGGGCGAAGCAGGGAAGATGGGGTTCCCGTCGTCGGAGACGGTGGCCGGCTGGACCGCGAAACCGGCCCACCCACCGACAGCAACCAGCGCAACTGCGGTGAAGACCATCGCGACGGTGTGCATGGACTCCGTGATCTCCTGCCCCGCGGCATAGCTGCCGCGGTAGATGACCGGACGGCCCGGAGTGCCGTCGGGGGCCAGCAGGGGAGGGCGCCACAGGGCCATGGCGATCATCAGCGTGACCGTGAGCCAGCCTGCCAGTTGCTGGGCGGGTTCCCAGCCGGTGGCCGGTGCCGGTCCGTCGAGGATGAGGGCCGGCGCCTGGTGATTGGCGAAGCTGACTGCCATGGTGCCGAGCGTGGCGAAGAGCAAGGTGGCCGTGCGGAACAATCGATTGATGAGGATGCGCCGCAAGATGTCGTTGTCCTCGCGGTTGAGCGAGTCCACGGAGCGTCTGCGCACGATGACCGCCGTCGCCGCGGCGACGCCGGCCGCGAGCGTCAGGATGCCGATCAGCAGGATCGGGGCAAAGTAGCTGCCGGGCTGGCGGCCGTTGTGCCCGCCGGAGACCTCAACACCGGCGAAGGATTGGGAACCGCTGAATCCGTCGATGCCCGGCAACTCCCGGACGACGATCGCCGCGATCACGGCCAGCACGGCCGCCGAAATCATGACTGAGAGCAGCGCCGAGGGGATGTAGTCGCGGATGCGCCGGATAGTGATGTCGGCGCGGCGGACCCTGCCGCGGGGCTTGGGCCAGGTGTATTGGCCGATGATGTAGATTCCGGCCAGGCTGACCAGCGGCACCAGGACGGTCAGCAGGTCAGCCAGCCAGGAAGGCGCCGGTGTATGTCCGGCGTAGTAGGCGGCCGGAATATCGCCGACCTTCGAGGCCGCAGACAGCCCGCTGGCGAAGAACGCGATGAGGGCCGTCCAGAACGCATGCATCCGGGCGGCGTCCAGTCCGGCCCCGTCCGATGGCTCGGTGTCCACGCCGGAGCCCGCCTCCGCGAGGATGGCTGCACTGGCGCCGGCCCTGCCAGCGATGATCCGCAGCACGCCGTAGATGATGACGGCGCCGAACAGCAGGCCGGTGATGGTGCTGGTCAGTAAGTCCACGATCCCCCTCGTGCTGTATCAATGGATCAAGTATTTGATACAAAGCGGCAAGGGGTCAAGGGTGGGGGTTGCCGGGCGGCGGCACGAGCACTCGTCAGGTGCCGCTAGTCGTCGTAGGCGTCGAGGATTTCGAGCGCGACGATCCGCCCGCCCCGGTGCTTGGCGATGTGGCAGACCAGCACGGCTCCCGGCCGCAGGTAGGGATCGTCCGTGGGCAGCTGCGCGGCGAGTTCGGGATCCATCCGGTCCGCCAGCACCTGGAACAGGTTCGGCAGCACCGGCCGGTGGCTGCAGACGGCGGTGGGCTTACCCTTGTCGAGCATCTGGATGAGGGCGGCCCGGGCCTTCTTCGGGTTGCGCTCGTTGTTGTGTTCGGTGATGGCCTCGACGGTCCGCAGCTTGGTCTGGGTGTGCAGCACGTACGGGGTGACGGTCTGAACGCAGCGCAGCCAGGGGCTCGAGACGATCCGTTTGGGCTTCCACACGGACAGCATTCGGCACACGGCCAGCGCCTGCCGCCGCCCGGTGGCGACCAGCGGGCGCTCGCCCTCGGCCTGCGACCAGGCAGACCGCGGTTTGGCCTTGGCATGGCGGACGACGACGAACGGATAGGTATCGAGTTCGTCCCGCCGGTGCGCGGCCTCCAACGCGTCCAGCGGTTCCACGTCGGAACGGTTGGTCAAGAGTTCACGGGCCCGGGCGGGCGGACACCACAGCACGCGGTCCACCTCGTCGCCGTCGGGCACGGGGTCCTGTTTCTCCAGCTTGGCGGCCCAGTACACCACCTGCTTGAGTCCGGCGCTGACTCGGTAGCGGATGGTGGGCAGCGGGATGCCCAGGCGCACCTGGACGCCGATTTCCTCGTGGACCTCGCGGACCGCGCACTCGGGCGTGGTTTCGCCCCTGTCCAGCTTGCCCTTGGGCCAGGACCAGTCGTCGTAGCGCGGCCGGTGGATGAGCAGCACTTCCAGCCGGCCCTGGCGGACGCGCCAGCACAAAGCCCCGGCGGCGGTGATCCTGGCGCCCGGGGGAGCGCCGGCGTCGCTGGTCTTGCTCTGCGTCATCAGCGGCGGGTGGCGGTGCGCTGGCGGGAGCGGGAGGCGAGCAGCCAGGACTGGATATCCGAGAGCGGGTTGCCGTCGTCGTCCTTGTGGTGCCTGGTCCACGCGCCGTCGCTGTCCAGGTGCCAGCTGGCGGTTCCGGGGTCCATGTAGCGGTCCATCAGTGACAGCAGGTCGTTGATGTCCTCGCGGGAGTTCAGTTGCACCAGCGCCTCCACGCGGCGGTCGAGGTTGCGGTGCATCATGTCGGCGGAGCCGATGTAGACCACCGGTTCGCCGCCGTTGGCAAACCCGAACACGCGCGAATGCTCCAGGAACCGGCCGAGGACGGAGCGGACCCGGATGTTTTCGCTCAGCCCGGGGACGCCCGGACGCACCGCGCAGATCCCGCGGACGATCACGTCGACCCGCACGCCGGCCTGCGAGGCGCGGTAGAGCGAGTCGATGACGGCCTCGTCCACCATCGAGTTCACCTTGATCACCACGCGCGCGGCGCGGCCGGCCTTGCTGTTGGCGATCTCCTTCTCGATCCGGTCGATCAGGCCGGAGCGCACCGATCGGGGGGCCACCAGCAGCCGCTTGAAGGTGGACTTCGGGGCGTAGCCGGAGAGCTGGTTGAACAGCTTGGACAGGTCCTCGCCCACCTGGTAGTTCGCCGTCAGCAGGCCCAGGTCCTCGTAATAGCGGGCGGTGCGCGGGTGGTAGTTGCCGGTGCCGATGTGGCAGTAGCGGCGCAGCCCGTCGCCTTCCTGGCGGACCACCAGCGAGAGCTTGCAGTGCGTCTTCAGGCCCACGATGCCGTAGACCACGTGGACGCCGGCCTGTTCCAGCTTTCGCGCCCAGTCGATGTTGGCCTGCTCGTCGAACCGGGCCTTGATCTCCACCAGCGCCAGCACCTGCTTGCCGGCTTCGGCGGCGTCGATCAGCGCGTCCACGATCGGCGAGTCACCCGAGGTCCGGTACAGCGTCTGCTTGATCGCCTGCACCTTCGGGTCGGCGGCGGCCTGCTCCAGGAAGGCCTGCACGGAGGTGGAGAACGAGTCGTACGGGTGGTGCAGCAGGATGTCGCGCCGGCGCATGGCCGCGAAGACGTTGGCGGCCTTGGACGTTTCGCTTTCGTTCAGGTGGCGGCTGGTGTGCGCCAGCTGCTTCGGATACTTCATGTCCGGCCGGTCGATCTGGTAGATCGCCTCCAGCCCGCGAAGGTCCAGCGGCGCGGGCAGCGCGTACACCTCGGATTCTTCGACGCCGAGTTCGCGCACCAGCAGCTCGCGCACGCTGGGGTTGATGTCCGTGGCCACTTCCAGCCGCACGGGCGGCCCGAACCGGCGGCGCAGCAGTTCCTTCTCCAGCGCCTGGAGCAGGTTCTCGGCGTCGTCTTCTTCGACTTCCAGGTCCTCGTTCCGGGTCACCCGGAACGTGTGGTGCTCCAGCACTTCCATGCCCTGGAAGAGCAGGTCCAGGTGCTGGGCGATGACGTCTTCCAGGGTGATGAACCGGGCCGTGCGGCCGGGGATCGAGCCGGCGCGGGGGCCGTCCACGGGGATCAGCCGCGAGAGCTGGTCCGGGACCTTGAGGCGGGCAAAGAGTTCCTTTTCGCTCACCGGGTTGCGCACGATCACGGCCAGGTTCAGCGAGAGCCCGGAGATGTAGGGGAAGGGGTGGGCCGGGTCCACGGCCAGCGGCGTCAGGATCGGGAACACCCGCTCCCGGAACATCACGGACAGTTCGGTCCGTGCCGCCTCGTCCAGCTCGTCCCAGCGCACGATGTGGATGTGTTCGTAGGCCAGCGCCGGGCGGATCTGCTCGGCGAAGATCCGGGCGTGGCGCTGCTGCAGCTTGTGCGCGGCGACCTTGATTTGTTCGAGCTGCTCGATCGGGGAGAGCCCTGCGGCGGACGGCACGGCCAGCCCGGTGGCGATCCGGCGCTTCAGGCCCGCCACCCGGACCATGAAGAACTCGTCCAGGTTGGAGGCGAAGATGGAGAGGAAGTTCAGCCGCTCCAGCAGGTAGAGGTCCTCGTCCTCGGCCAGTTCCAAGACCCGTGCGTTGAAGTCCAGCCAGCTGATTTCCCGGTCGAGGAAGCGTTCCAGCGTGAAGTCCCCGTCGGGCGCCAGCGAGGGCGCGAACTCCGGAATGTCGATGCGGTCCTGGGTGGCGCGGGCAGGGACCATTTCCGAGGAACCCAGCCGGGGAATGGCTGCGGCTTCGGGTTCGATGACCATGCTCTCTCCTGGGGCGTTGGGGCGGGCCGGACTCACCTCATCGTAGAGGCGTCCGGTAGCTACAAGGTTACCGACTCTTGCCCGCCGGCCTCTTCCTGCGGTGCGTACATCACATCCGCGTCCCAGCGGGTGAAACCCAGCTTGCGGTACAGCCCGACGGCGGGCTCGTTTTCCGCGTCGACGTAGAGCATGATGGCGTGCTCGCCGGCGTCCTGCAGGTGCTTGATGCCGGCGATGGTCAGCGCCTTGCCCAGCCCGGTGCCCTGCGCCTGCGGCGTGACGCCCACGACGTACACCTCGCCGATGGACGGGTGGCTGCCGGAGCGCGGGTGGACCTTGGTCCAGTGGAACCCGAGCAGGCCGCCGCCGTCCTCGCGCTCGGCCAGCAGGAAGCCGGCCGGGTCGAACCAGTCCTCGGCCATCCGCGCCTTCAGGTCGGAGAGCGTCATCGCGCCCTGTTCGGGGTGGTCGGCGAAGGCAGCGGCGTTGGCCGCCAGCCACGCCTCCTCATCCCTGCCGGGCACGAAGGAACGGATGGCCACGCCGGGCGGCAATTCGGCGGCGGGCAATCCGGTCGGGTGGGTCAGGCGCATCCGCCACAGTTCCCGGACCGGGGCGAAACCGAAGCGCGCGGCCAGCCGCCCCGCGGCCTCATGGCCGCCGTGCGACCAGGCCTTGAGGCCCGTCAGTTCGGTGTGCTGCCGGACGGCTTCGACCAGCCGGGTCCCCACCCCTTCGGCGCGGTAGGAAGGGTGCACCACCAGTTCCAGGACGTTGTCGGTGCCGGCAGCGGTGGTAAGGCTGACGACGGCGACGCCGGCCAGCGCCGTCGCGGTGGCGGGATCGGAGCGCTCTTCGCCCGCGTAGGTCGCCAGCACCAGCACGTCGGCCGACTCCGCAGCCCGCAGGTTCACCCACGTCTGCTCGGAGAGCGGGGGATTGCCGTCGGCCTCCTCGGCGGCGGCGGCCAGCGCCTTGATGTCCGCGAGGGTCTCGGCGTCGGGGGCGCCCTTGATGGTCAGCACGGGCCAGAGGTCCGAATCCGATGCAGTCATGAGCACAGACTATCCGAGCGGCCTCCGGCGGCGGGAGGGCGCCGCGGTCCGGCGCAGACCGGGCCGCCTCAGCCGACGCCGCTGGGTTCTTCTTCCGCCTCGCGTACCAGCGTGAACCGGTAGCCGACGTTGCGGACCGTGCCGATCAGCTGCTCGTGGTCCGGGCCCAGCTTCGCCCGCAGCCGCCGCACATGCACGTCGACCGTGCGCGTGCCGCCGTAGTAGTCGTAGCCCCAGACCTCGTGCAGCAACTGGTCGCGGGTGAACACCCGGCCGGGGTGCTGGGCCAGGTACTTGAGCAGTTCGAATTCCTTGTAGGTCAGGTTCAGCGGCTGTCCGCCGACGCGCGCGCTGTAGCTGGCCTCGTCGATCACCACGCCGGAGGCGTGGATCTCCGTGCGGGTGTCCTGGTCGCCGGCACGGGCGCGGGCGATGACCAACCGCAGCCGCGCCTCGACTTCGGCCGGTCCGGCGGTTGCCAGCACCACGTCGTCGGCAAGCCAGTTGGCGCTGACGGCGGCCATGCCGCCTTCGGTGAGCACCAGCATCAGCGGTGCCCCCAGGCCGGTGGCCTTCAGCAACTGGGTGAGCGAGCGCGCCCCGGCCAGGTCCTTACGGGCGTCAACCATGACCACGTCGGCCGGGTCGGTTTCCAGCAGGGCGGTCGGTTCGGCCGGCAGGATGTGGACCTTGTGGTTCAGCAGCTCGAGGGCGGGCAGGACGTCGATCGACGAGCCGGAACTGTTGGTCAACAGCAGAATGTGCGGCATGGTTCCTCCAGGGGTTTCGCGGCGCACATCATCGGGCCGGGCCCGGCAGGTCCTCACACGCGCAGGCGCAGCCTGCCGGACGGTGGCATAAGTATAGCGCCGCGCCCCGCCGGGCCGCGGTTTCTCGCCCCGCCCCTGCGTCATAGGGCAGTATGACTAGCGTGAAAACGTGGATCGTCGCCGCAGCCGCTGCCGCCGTACTGTGCGCCGTCATCGGCGCCTCCTACCTCTCCCTCCCGGTGCTGACGGCGGCGGTATGCGTCGCCGCGGTGGTGATCGGGATCGGCTGGCCGGTGTTGCTGGGCGTGCCCGCCAAGAAGACCCTTGCCGCCGTCATCTCCCTGGCCGGGATTGCGACGGCGGTGCTCGCCGGGATCGCGCCCGCCGGCATGCCGCTGCTCTGGATGGCCGTGGTGATTGCGCTCGGCGTGATGGCCGTCTTCCTGATCCAGCTGCTCCGCGGCACCGGCCAGCCCCGGCGGCTCGAATCGACCTTCGGCGCCAGCGCCGGCCTGGTGCTCACCTCGCTGGGCGCCGGCTGGGTGGCCGCCGACCGGCTCTCGGCCAATGCAAACAACGGCGGAATGATGCTGGTGACCGGGATCAGCATGCTGGTGGCCATCGGCGTCTGCCTGCTGCCCTGGCCCGACCGGATCGTCGCGCCGCTGGGCGTGGTCCTGGCCCCGCTGGCAGGGGCCCTGGCCGCCCCCTTGTTCTCCACCGTCCACATGCTGCCCGCCGCGGCGGTGGGCGCCGTCGCCGGCATCATCCTGGTCAGTTTCCGCCGGCTCGTGCTGGCCGACGGCGGTCCCACCCGGCTGCCGGCGATGCTCGCCGTCGGCGCCGCCCCGGTCATGGCCGCCGGATCGCTGGTCTACTTCCTGGAGCGGATGCTGCTGCGCTGAAATGAGCGGGGCCGCCGAATGAGCGAGGTCACAGTGCGGGCCGGCGTCACGGGCAGGCATCCTGCGGCCGGGGCCGTTACTATGGAGCCATGTCGTATCTCGGTCTTGAAATTTTCTACCTGTCCCTGCTGGTCCTCGCCGGCCTTGGCATCGCGGGCTTTGCCTCGCTGGTGGTTTACCGCCTGTTCAAGGGCCAGAAGTAAGCGACCAAAGCTTAACGATGCCGATTGAACTCCCGACGGAGCTGACCCCGGAACTGGTGCCGCTGTCCTGGCTGCTGGGTACCTGGGAAGGTGCCGGCCGGTTGGGTGCGGGCGAGGAGGGGGACGAACATTTCGTCCAGAAGGCCACGTTCACGCAGAACGGCCTGCCCTACCTGCAGTACACCGCCGAGAGCTGGCTGACCGACGAGGATGGCAACCGGCTGCGCCCGCTGTCCGTGGAAACCGGCTTCTGGGCGCTGGACCGCAAGCTCAACGACGCCGACGTCGGCCCGGGCTTGGTCCCCGCCGAAATCGTGCCGGCCCTGAGGTCGGCGGACGAGGTCGAAGAGCTGCGCAACGCCGACGGCGGCTTCGATATCACCGCGACCATCGTGCACCCGGGCGGTATCTCCGAGCTCTATTACGGGCAGATCAAGGGTCCCCGCGTGCAGCTGAGCACCGACATGGTGATGCGCGGTTCGCAGTCCAAGGACTACAGCGCGGCCACGCGCATCTTCGGCCTGGTCAACAACGATCTTTACTGGCGCTGGGACGTTGCCGAGGCCAAGGGCAAGGACCTGGCCCCGCACGCCTCGGCGATCCTGGCCAAGCGCGCCTGACCGGGGAGGGAATTTGGCACGGCCGCCGGGAGTTGACGCCGGTATGACCTACCGCAGCCCTTTGCTCCTGCAACACGGCGCCGTCGAAGCCTCCGGGGCCGACGCCGGCGTCGCCGCCCACTACTCCGACCCGCTGCGCGAACAGCGCGCCCTGGCTCGCGGCGAGGCCGTCACGGACCTTTCCCACCGCGGGGTGGTGACGGTGGCCGGCGAAGACCGGCTGAGCTGGCTGAACACGCTCTCCTCGCAGCTGCTGCTGAACCTGAAGCCGGGCCAGTCCAGCGAAGCGCTGCTGCTCACCGTGCAGGGCCGGATCGAATACGACGCCCGCATTATCGACGACGGCGAACGCACCTGGCTGATCGTCGAATCCTTCGAGGCGGCGCCGCTGGCCGCATGGCTGGACAGAATGAAGTTCATGCTGCGGGTAGAGGTTGCCGATGTCTCCGCCGACTGGGCCGTGGTGGGGTCGGTCAGGCCGGTCCCGGCCTTCGAGGGCCGCCTCGTGTGGCAGGATCCGTGGCCGCAGATCGGTGCCGGCGGCTATGCCTACACCGGCATCGAGGAACCCAAGCACCCCGGCCTGGAACGGTCCTGGTACGAATACCTGCTGCCGGCGGCCGACCTGGAATCGGCCGTCTCCGGGCTGCAGCTGGCCGGCGTCTGGGCCGCCGAGGCGCTGCGGATCGCCGCGTGGCGGCCACGGGTCGGGGCGGAGACCGACGAGAAGACCATCCCGCACGAACTGGACCTCATCCGCACCGCCGTGCACCTGGAGAAGGGCTGCTACAAGGGCCAGGAAACCATCGCCCGCGTGCACAACCTGGGCCGCCCGCCGCGCCGGCTGGTGTTCCTGCAGCTGGACGGCTCGCAGCACACGCTGCCGGTCCCGGGCAGCGACGTGATGCTCGGCGACAAGCGCGTCGGGGCGGTCACGTCCGCCGCGCAACACTACGAGATGGGACCGATTGCGCTGGCCGTGGTCAAGCGCTCGGTCGATCCGCAGGCGCAGCTGACCGTGCTGGACGACGGCGAGAGCTACGACGCCGCCCAGGAAGTGATTGTCACCCCCGATGCCGGCCAGGTGGTCGGCCGCCAGACCGGGTTCCTGCGCCCGCCGCGCTAAGCCGCAGTCGTCAGTTCCGCTTCTGCAGGATCACCGAGGTCTGGGTGCCCGCGTCCCAGAATCCCAGGCTCGCGGCCAGCGCGCGGGAGGCCCTGTTCTCTTCGTGCGAGCGCCACTGCGGAATGAGTCCGGAGGAAAGCGCCTCATGGCCGGCGATCGCCGCGATCAACGCGCCGGCTCCGCGGCGCCGGTAGGCGGGGGCGGTCAGCACGCCCACGTGGCCGAGGATCTGCTGCCACTCCTGGTAGCCGGCGCCGGCCATCGGGGTGCTGCCGTCCAGCAGCACGAACGACTTGTCCATGCCGGCCAGCCCCGCTTCGTGCGTGTCATCGGGCGGGCACCTGTCTTCCAGCCGGGCGACGTCGCTGCCCGCGGTGGACACCAGGGCCTCCCGTTCGGGCTGGACCACCGGCAGGTCTTCGGCGTAGGACAGCACGGCTTTGCCCAGCCCGTGCCCGCCGTGCTCCCGGCTCAGCAGCATCAGCGTCTGGTGTTCGGCCAGGTCGTCGTCCGAGTACCGGGCGGCCGCGGCGACGGCCCATTCCGGCCCCACAAGCGCTGAGCGGCCGAACAAGCGCACGAAGGTGAGAGTCCCGGCGTCCTCGTTGATCCTGGTCAGCCGGTCGCCGGCCGCGGTGAAGGCGTTGTCGGAGAATCCGAGCAACCGTGCCCACGCCAGCAGCACAATGTCAGCCGTCCCTGCGTCCAATCGCATACCTGCCACACTACTGAACGCTTAGCCGAAGAGAACCCTTGCCTCGTCGTAACGATGCTGGGGGACGGTTTTTAGATTGTTCAGCGCCGACTCGAAGCCCACGTGCACGACGTCCGTGCCCTTCAGAGCCACCATGGAGCCCCAGCGCTTCTCCACCACCGAGTCCACGGCCGCCATGCCCAGGCGGGTGGCCAGCACGCGGTCGTAGCCGGAGGGGACCCCGCCGCGCTGGATGTGCCCCAGCGTGGTGGCGCGCGTTTCGATCCCGGTGCGGGCCTCCAGTTCGGGGGCCAGTCGCTCGCCGATGCCCCCGAGCCTCGGCCGCCCGAAACTGTCCACGCCGCGCTCGGCGTGCGGGCCCAGTTCGCCGTCGGGCACCCAGCCCTCGGCCACCACAACCAGCGGCGCGCGGCCGCGCTTCTGCGCGTGCAGCACCCAGTCGGATACCTGGTCCATGCTCACGCTCTGCTCGGGGATCAGGATGGCGTGCGCGCCGGTGGCCATGCCCGCGTGCAGCGCGATCCAGCCCACGTTGCGGCCCATCACCTCGGCGATCATGCAGCGGTGGTGCGATTCGCCGGTGGTGCGCAGCCGGTCGATCGCCTCGGTGGCGATCTGCACCGCGGTGTCGAAACCGAAGGTGTAGTCGGTGGCTTCCAGGTCGTTGTCGATGGTCTTGGGCACGCCGACGATCTTCAGCCCGCTTTGGGTGAGCCGGTAGGCGCCGGCCAGGGTGCCCTCGCCGCCGATCACGATCACCGCGTCCACGCCCAGCCGGTCCAGCGTCTGCTGGATCTTCTCCGGCCCGCCGTTGGGGCCCTCGAACGGGTTGGTGCGCGAGGTGCCCAGGATCGTGCCGCCCTGCTTGGAGATGCCGCGCACCTGGTGCCGCGGCAGTTCCATGATGTCGCCCTCCAGCACGCCGCGCCAGCCGTCGCGGAAGCCGACAAACTCGTGCCCGTGCGCGGTGATGCCCTTGAGCACGATGCCGCGGATCACCGCATTCAGGCCGGGGCAATCCCCGCCGCTGGTCATGATGCCAATCCTCATGGGTACTCCTTCTCGGTTGCTGGCCGGTCGGCGCGAGCACCCCATTGAGCCCGCCTCAATCCTATGCAGGAACCGGGGCCCGAGTCATTCCGGCCGCGAGCGGCTCCGGCGGCGGGGAGCCCTGCCGGGCGGGACGGCGCCTCAGGCGGGCAGCAGGCCGTGCTGCATGGCGACGACGACGGCGCGGGTGCGGTCGTCGACGTCGAGCTTGGCGAAGATCCGCAGCAGGTGCGTCTTCACCGTGGTCTCGGCGATGAACAGCCGGGCGGCGATTTCCGGGTTGCTCAGGCCGTCGGCCACGGCCCCCAGCACCTCGGTCTCCCGGGCCGACAGCGCCGGCGGCGCGGGCGAGCGCAGCCGGGAGACCAGCTTGGCCGCGATCGGCGGGGCCAGGACCGTTTCGCCCCGGGCAGCGGCGAAGACCGCGGCGATCAGCGCCTCGCCGGGGGTGTCCTTGAGCAGGTAGCCCACCGCGCCGGCCTCCACCGCGCGGACGATGTCGGCGTCGCCGTTGTAGGTGGTCAGGATCAGCACCTTGGTGCCCGGCCGGGCGGCAACGATCCGCGCGGTGGCGTCGGCGCCGTCCAGCCGCGGCATCCGCAGGTCCATCAGGACGACGTCGGCGCCCGCGTCCAGCGCGGCACTCACTGCCGCGTCGCCGTCGGGAGCCTGGGCCACCACCTCCAGCCGGTCCTCGGTGCCCAGCAAGCCGGCCAGCCCGGCGCGGACCACGGGGTGGTCGTCGGCGATGACGACCCGGATGCGGGGGGCCCCGGTGGCGGCACCGGTGTCGTTGCCCGGGCTGTCCGGTCGGGGTTCAGCGGACATTGCCGGCTCCTTGCAGCTGCAGCGGGATGGTCATGGTCAGCCGGGTGCCGTCGCCCGGCGCCGAGCGCACGTCGAGGCTGCCGCCGATTTCGGACAGCCGCTCGGCCATGGCGCGCAGCCCGTAGCTGTCGCCTGAGGTCCGGGCCGCGGGGACGAAGCCGGCGCCGTCGTCGTCCACGGAGAGCACCAGGGACGCTCCGTCGAGGTGCAGCCGCAGCCGTGCGGAGCCCGCGCCGGCGTGCCGGCGGACGTTGTTCAGGGCCTCCTGCGCGGCCCGCAGCACCACCACCTGCTGCGCCGGCGTCAGTTCCGGCAGCGCCGCCGGCAGCTCCACGCTCAGCCGGGTGCCGTCCAGGGCGGTGGCCTCGAGCCGCCGCAGCGCGCCGAGCAGGTCGCCGCCTGCCAGTTGCGTGGGGCCGGAGGCCGCGATTAGGGCCCGCGCTTCCTGCAGGTTGTCCCGTGCGGTGTCCGGATCCCGGCCAGGGAGGACGCAAGCACCGCCGGGACCGGGGTGCCGGCCTTGCGCAGCTGCGCCTGGGCCACCTCCGAGAGCATCACGATCGAGGTGAAGCCCTGCGCCAGCGTGTCGTGGATCTCGCGGGCCATCCGCTCCCGCTCGGCCATGGCGCCTTGGCGCTCGTGCGCGGCCCCCAGTTCCGCCCGGGCGGCGTTGAGCTCCGCGATCAGGTCCGCCCGCTGCTCGCTCTGTTCGATGATCTTGTAGATCCACAGGCCCAGCAGCGTGCTGGCCAGGAAGGAGATCACCGCCTGCAGCCCGGCGGCGAGCAGTCCGGCGGCCCCGGTGCCGTACAGGTGCAGCTGGCCGGCGGCCACGAGCACGCAGATCAGCGCGGAGGCGGCCACGCCGTTGCGCTCCGACCCCGCGAACATCCACACCTGCGGGAACGCGATGAAGAGGATGATCGAGCCGGCGCCGGAGAGGAACGCCAGGTAGGTCACCACGGCGATCAGCAGCACCACGTACAGCTTCGGCTTCCAGGTGTGCAGGTCCTTCGCCCGGGTCAGGAACGGGTAGGCGGCCCCGAGCAGGACGAGGGACGCCACCGCCGATGCCTTGGCGGGATTCCCCGCCTCGGCGCTGACCCAGACGATGACGGCGACGGTCGCCAGCGCCACGTAGAACCCGAGGTGCCACCACTTCAGACCCCGGAACCAGATCGAGTCCCCGACGGACGGCGGGGCAGGCGCCGGCGGGACCGCTGATTCACTCATGGCATCACCTTACGACGGCCCCGCCGCCCGGCCGGCGCGGCGCCCTGCCGCGGGGGACTACTTCTGCGGCGGCCAACGGAACATCAGCCGGGTCAGCACCAGACCGGCGGCCAGCCAGCTGAGGATCACGACGGCGGACATCCCCAGGTTCCAGCTCCCGCCGGGCTCCACGGCCTCCCAGCCCTCCGGCAGGAACACCGAGCGCATGCCGCTGGCGGTCCAGCGCAGCGGCGTCAGGTCCGCGAGGCCGCGCAGCCAGTCCGGGATCTGCGGGAACGGGAAATAGACGCCGGAGATGAAGGACAGCAGCAGCGGCGGCACGGCCGCCATGGTGGAGGCGGAGGGCCCGGACCTGGCCAGGCAGGCGAAGGCGATCCCCACCGCCGACCAGGCCGCCGTGGACCCCAAAAGCAGCCACGCGAACGTCAGCCAGGCCTCCGGCGTCGCCGGCAGGGGCACGTCGAACAGGAACCGCGCGCCCAGCAACAGCAGGGCCGATTGCGTCAGGATCAGGACCAGCGTCATGCCGGTCTTGCCCAGGAAGTAGGACAGGCTGGGCAGCGGCGTTCCGGCCAGCCGCTTGATGCTGCCGTTGAACCGTTCGGCGGCCACGTAGGCGCTGAGGTTTTGGAAGCCGCTCAGGACCGTGCCCAGCGCCAGCATCGCGGGCAGGAAGTACTCGGCCGGGCGCAGCAGCGACTCCGGCCGCGCCGGATCGCCCATCGACGCGTCCTCGCCGAAGACGGTGCTGAACAGGCCCATCATGATCAGCGGGAACAGCAGGGTGAAGACCACCGCGGCCGGGTCGCGCGAGAACATCCGCACCTCCAGCAGCGTCCGTTTCCAGCCCAGCAGCACGGCGTTCGGCCGCCAGGCCCGGCCTGCCCCGGGGCGGCCGGATGTCGAGGGGGCGGACGCGGCGGGGCCGGATGTCGAGGGGGACGGGGCGTTCATGCCGCGTCGGTCCTGTCCGTGCCGTGCTGCTGCAGCAACTGAAGGTAGATGTCCTCGAGGTGCGGCACGCGCACCTGCAGGTCGGCCGGCTCGCGCCGCCCGCCGCCGCTGAGCCGGTGCACCAGCGCCGCCGGCTCGTCGGTCGTCTCAAGGTGGTCGCCGGCCTCGTCCGTCCAGCTGACCCTGGGCCGGCGCAGTGCCGCCCCGCCGATCGTTGCGGGCGTGCCTTCGGCCACCAGCCGTCCCGCGGCGATGACGCCCAGCCGGTCCGCCAGCTGCTCGGCTTCGTCGAGGTAGTGCGTGGTGAGCACGATCGTGGTGCCGTCGGAACCCAGGCGGCGGATCAGCTCCCAGAAGGACCGCCTGGCCTCCGGGTCGAAGCCGGTCGTCGGTTCGTCCAGGAACAACAGGTCGGGATTGCCGATCAGGCCCATGGCCACGTCCAGCCGCCGGCGCTGGCCGCCGGAGAGGGCGCCGATCCGTGCGCCGGCCTTTTCCTCCAGCCCAACGGCGGCGGTCACCTCGTCGACCGGGCGCGGGGCGGGGTAGTAGGCGGCGAGGGCGCGCAGCGATTCGGCCACCTTCAGCTCGCCGGCATCGGTGGCCTCCTGCAGCACGACACCGATGCGGGCACGGAACGACGGCGCCGCCCGGTACGGGTCGACGCCGAGCACGGCGGCGCGGCCGGAGGTCGGCTTCCGGTGGCCCTCCATCATCTCGATGGTGGTGGATTTGCCGGCCCCGTTGGGCCCGAGCAGTGCGTACGTTTCGCCCGTGAGGATCTGCAGCGTGATGCCGTCCACGGCGCGGAAAGTTCCGCCGCCGGCACGGGGGTACTCCTTCACCAACCGGTCGAGGACGACGGCGGCGCCCGGCGGGGCAGGATCGGAGGCGGCCGGCACCGGGTGGCCGGGGGCCGGCGCGCCCGCGGCGTCCAACGCGGCGCGGGCGGTGGCGTGTGTTCTCATGCTTCCAGCATGCTCCGCCCGGGGCCGAGGCCGGCACGTCCGTCCTGCCGACTCCCTTGTCCTCCGGCCGGTGGACAGCGGATCAGGATTTGCCGGCGAGCAGCTTCTCCAGCGCGATGCTGCCGTCGTACTTCGGCAGCAGCAGCCACAACACCAGGTAGGTGCCGATGCCGACGCCGGGGAAGAGGAAGACCAGCAAGGTGGCGATCCGCACCCACATCACGTCCCAGCCGAACTTGGCTGCAATGCCGCCGCAAATGCCGGCGACCCAGCGGTCGGGGCCGCGACGGACGGGGCTGGAGCGGAGCACGCGGTAAAAGGTATCCATGGCACCATGCTTTCGTGTTCGGGAGCTATTGTCACTGCCGGTTCGTCGAAGGCGGCCCGCGCGGGTGGCGCGGGCCGCCTTGGTTGTCGGTCGGGTGCGGTCCTGTCGGTCCCGGGCTAGCGGTCCCGGTTGCGGGTGGCGCTCAGGACGCCGGCGACCACCAGGGCGATGCCGGAGCCGATCAGCAGGGCGATCATCACATAGGCCCAGTTGAAGCTGATGTCCCACCAGGTCCCGGCGAGCACCAGCAGGCCGACGGCCACGGCGATCAAGCCCCAGATGATGGTGCCGACGCGGGGACGGCGGTCCTGGTCGCGGTTCAGTTGGCTGCTCATCGGATTTCCTCCAGTTCGCTGACGGTCACGATGTCGACGTTGCTGGCCACGCCCCGGACGGCCAGGACGATTTCCGGCGCCCCGCCGTCGTCGTTGATGGTGTAGCTTCCCGGCTGCCAGAACCCGGACTGCCGTCCGCTGTCCGCGCCGGTGACGTATTCGACGTTGCCCAGCGCCATCTGCGTTTCCACCTTCACCGGGACGTCGTCGGGGATGATGACGGTGATGGAGGAGGCCACGGCGTTGACCGGGACGAGGGCCGGGCCGCCGAAACGGGAACCGGAGACGGCGCGCAGGTCCACGGTGCCGTCGCCGGCCACGACGCTGTAGCCGTCACCCTGGGCCGGGGTCGCGGCCGAGGTCCAGGTCCGGCTCGAGGCGATGGCGTAGTTGGAGGCCGTCCACTGCGTTCCCGCGGAGAAGGCCAGCGCCAGGACCAGTCCCACAGCGGCCAGGAAACCGAGGACGCCGGAGGTGCGGCCGACGGCGCCCAGCACCACGACGCCGATGCCGATCACGACCAGCGCCGCGGCGATGGCGACGGGCACGACATTCCGGCCCAGCTCAACGAATTCCAGCGCGTTGAGCCCCAGGACCACGCCGGCGGCCAGCATGGCGGCGCCCAGGGTCAGGGCGATGGCCGCACCCGAGGGGCCGCGGGGGGCGGGCTTGTAGGGCCGCGGCGCGGGCTGCGGATACGGGCGCGGCTGCGGATAGGCCTGCCGCGGCGGGCCCTGGTGGCCGCCGTGGCCCGCGTTACCGTATCCGGTCGCGGAAGCCGGCGTCGAACCGTAGGCAGTGCCGGTGGTGCCGGAGGTGCCGGGGGCACCGTAGTAGGCGGAGGTACCGCTGCCGGTGGCCGGTGCGGGCGGGAAGCCGTCCGCTCCGGTCGGTGCCGAATCCGGTGCGCCTGCCTTGTTGCGCGTGGCGAGCCAGTAGATGAAGAACCCCACCGCGCCCAGCCAGATCACGGCCCAGACGAAGCCGCCGAAGCCCCAGCCGCCGTCGTTGTTGAACCCGAAGATCCAGCTGAACGGGCGGCTGAACACGCCGAGGACCGTGAAGATCACCGCGCCGGTCATGCCTGCCGTCCAGTTGCTGCGGCCGGCTTCTTCGGCATGGATCCGGCCGTCCGGCTCGGGCAGCAGGGCCCAGGCCACGCCGTAGAGCAGCACGCCGATGCCGCCGAAGACGGCGAGCAGGATGAACAGCCCGCGGACCAGGATCGGGTCCAGCCCGATCCGGTGCGCGACGCCGGAGGCCACCCCGCCGATCCAGCGGTCCTGCCCGCGGGAAACCCCGAGGTTGCGGAACCAGCTGAAGAACGCGTTGCTCTGCGCCGGGAAGCCGCCGGCGGGCGGCGGCGGGTAAGCGCCGGCGCTGCCCGGAGGCGGCGGCGGGAAGTTACCGCCGCCTCCGTCATGGCCGGCGTAGCCGGTCCCGTCGGCCCCGGCCGCGTTTGCGTAGCCGGGATCGTGGTAGCCGGCGCCCAGCGGCAGGGTGGGGTTGGTGCCCGGAAGGATGGGCTGGGTCGGATTGGCGGGTGCGTCGTCGTCCTCTGCCGCCTGGATGGTCCGGGGCTCTGCGGAAGCGGGCGCCTGGGGCGCTGCCGGGGCGGATTCCTGCCCGGATTCGGGGACTGCCGGTTGCTGGTCCGGTTCGTCTGTTCGGTCGGTGCCGTCGTTATCCGACGGGCTCGGTGCGTGTGAGGTCATGGTTTGATCATTCCAACCGGCAGCCCTCTCCTCTATGGGGTGCCACCCTGACCCTTCCCTGACCGGCCGGCCGGGTTCCCCTGATTCGGCGCCCGGCGGTAGGTCGGGTACGCCCACGCGTGCTTGGATTGACCCATGAGAGAACCGCTCGTCCGCTCCACCGAGGACCGCATTATCGCGGGCGTGTGTACCGGCCTGGCCCGGCACTTGAACACCTCGGTCGGGATCGTCCGGGTCGGCATGGTGGTCCTGGCGCTCGCCGGGGGAGCCGGCGTGCTGCTCTATGTCTGGCTCTGGCTGCTGGTGCCGACCGCGGCCGACGAGGCCCTGGCAGCCGAGCGCGCCTTCAATCCCCGCGGCATCGCGGAGAACTTCGCACGGGGATTCGGCGCCCCGCGTCCCGGCCAGGAGGGGAACGGCCGGCCGGTCGGGCAGGCGGCCGGCCTGCCTGCGGGCCGCCCCGTCGCGCAGCCCGGTCCGCCCCCCGCCCGTCCCGGCGGGCAACCCGGAGCGCTTCCGCAGGCCGCGGCCGGCGCCCCGCGGCTGATGCAGCGCGGCGGCAAGGAAATCCTGATCGGCGCGGCCCTGGTCCTCGCGGGCGGCGCCGTCGTCGCCCAACTGGCGGGCATCAATCTGCCCTGGGGGACCTGGCTGCCCGTCCTCGCCATCGCGGCCGGCGCGGTGATCGCGTGGATGCAGCTGGACGATTCCCGGCGCAGCGGCCTGATGGACCGCGCCGGGGCAACCGGGGCCCAGGGCGCCGTGCGGTTGCTGGCCGGGCTGGTCCTGGTGGTGGCCGGCATCGTCACAATGGTGTCCGGTTCGATCACCTGGGAGGCCATGTGGCCCACGCTGTTCGCCTCGCTGGCCGTCCTGGCCGGGGTCCTGCTGGTTTTGGCACCGTGGGTGCTGAAGTACTGGCGGGACCTGGAGACCGAACGCTCCGGCCGGATCCGCGAAACCGAACGCGCGGAGATCGCCGCGCACCTGCACGATTCGGTGCTGCAGACGCTCGCCCTGATCCAAAACCGCGCCGGTTCGGAACACGACGTCACCCGGTTGGCCCGCGCCCAGGAACGGGAACTGCGCGAATGGCTCTACCGGGACAGGCGGCAGGAAGAGGGCAACCTGGTGGACCGCGTGAAGGCCGTGGCCGCGGAAATCGAAGACGCCTACGGGCATCCCGTGGACATGGTCGCCGTGGGCGACAGCGCCATGACCGACCGGCACGAGGTCCTGGTGCACGCCACCCGGGAGGCGGTGCAGAACGCGGCAAAGCACGCCGGCGGCCCCATCTCCGTCTACGTTGAATGCACCCCGGGCAGCAGCGAAATCTTCGTCCGCGACCGCGGTCCCGGGTTCGAGCCCGCCGCCGTGCCGCCGGACCGGATGGGCGTGCGCGAATCGCTGATCGGCCGGATGGAGCGGCACGGCGGCCAGGCAAAAATCCGCAACACCGGCAGCGGCACCGAAGTCCATCTCAGCCTGCAGCACCCCCAGGAAGGAACCGCATCGTGACCGAACCCATCCGCGTGGTCGTCGTCGACGACCACGCCATCTTCCGTTCCGGCTTGAAAGCGGACCTGGACGGGCGGATCGAGGTGGTCGCCGAGGCCGCGACCGTGGAGCAAGCCATCGCGGCCATCCACGAGCAGCGGCCCGCGGTCGTCCTCCTGGACGTGCACCTGCCCGGAGGCAGGGGCGGCGGCGGGGCCGAGGTGGTCGCGGGCTGCGCCGACCTGCTGGCGGAGACCAAATTCCTGGCGCTGAGCGTGTCCGACTCCGCCGAAGACGTCGTCACCGTCATCCGGGCCGGCGCCCGCGGGTACGTCACCAAGACAATCTCCGGCGCCGAAATATCCGACGCCGTGGAGCGCGTGGCCGGCGGTGACGCGGCCTTCTCGCCGCGGCTGGCCGGGTTCGTCCTGGACGCCTTCGGCACCGCAGCCGTAGCCAACGTTGACGACGAACTGGACAAGCTCTCCGCGCGCGAACTGGAGGTCATGCGGCTCATCGCCCGCGGCTACCAGTACAAGGAGGTGGCCAAGGAACTGTTCATCTCCATCAAGACCGTCGAAACGCACGTCTCGTCCGTGCTGCGCAAGCTCCAGCTGTCCTCCCGGCACGAACTGACCCGCTGGGCCGTTGACCGCCGGATCCTGTAGCAGGGGCGCCGGGCCCTGTTGTACCCCCGAGCGCCGGTGGTAGCTTGGGGGAACTGTCAGGACCGACGAGCGCAGGAGGATTCATGACCGACTCCCCACGGCACGACGAACTTCCGCTGCCGGACTACGACCACATACCCCTGGGCACGCTCCCGACCCGGATCACCGGGCTGGACGAGCAGGGAATGACGGAGCTCCTGACCTACGAGCGGGAGCATGGAAACCGGCTCCCGGTCGTCCAGGTCCTCGAGCGCCGGCTCGAGGAGTTGCGCGCCGGAGCAGAGCCAAGCGGGACCACGATGCCGGACATGCCCGAGGTCGGCGGAAGCCAAGGCGGCTCCGCGGCGCAGCCGGAAACCTCGGGCCCACGGGTCGTGCCGCCGTTCCACGGCAATCCGGCCCACCAGTCCCAGCCGGAAAAGTAGCCGGAACGCCACCCGGCCGGGCTGCCCCTCGGCAGTCCGGCCGGGAGCGTATCCGGCGGCTACTTGGCCTTCGCCAGGAAATCCTGCAGCCGGCCGACGCCGGTAGCCAGGTCTTCGTCGCCGAGGGCGTAGGACAACCGCACGAAGCCGGACGGCCCAAAGGCCTCGCCGGGAACGACGGCGACCTCGACCTCGTCGAGGATCAGCGCGGCGAGCTCGGCGGAGGTCGCCGGACGGATGGTGCCGTCCGCCGTCGGGAATTCCTTGCCCAGCAGCCCGCGGACGTCGGCGTAGGCGTAGAACGCGCCCTCCGGCGTCGGGCATTCGACGCCGGCTATGGCGTTCAGGCCCTCGACCATGGCCTTGCGGCGCCGGTCGAAGGCAACCTTCATCTCGTCCACCGCGGTCAGCGGTCCGGACACGGCGGCCAGCGCCGCCATCTGGGACACGTTGGCCACGTTGGAGGTGGCGTGGGACTGCATATTGGTGGCGGCCTTGACCACGTCCTTCGGGCCGATCATCCAGCCCACCCGCCAGCCGGTCATGGCGTAGGTCTTGGCCACGCCGTTGAGGATGACGACCTTGTCGCCCAGCTCCGGCGCGGCCGTCGCGATGGAGGTGAAGGGCACGCCGTCATAGGTGAGGTGCTCGTAGATTTCGTCGGTGATGACCCACAGGCCCTTGGACGCGGCCCACCGGCCGATCTCGGCAACCTGTTCCGGCTGGTAGACGGCACCGGTCGGGTTGGACGGGGAGACGAAGAGCAGCACCTTGGTTTTGTCGGTCAGCGCGCCTTCGAGCTGGTCGACGGTGACCAGATAGCCCTGCTCCGGCCCGGCGAAGACCTCCACCGGGACGCCGCCGGCCAGCCGGATCGCCTCGGGGTAGGTGGTCCAGAACGGCGCGGGGACCAGGACCTCGTCGCCCGGATCCAACAAGGTGGCGAAGGATTCGTACACGGCCTGCTTGCCGCCGTTGGTCACCAGCACCTGGGCGGGGTCCACCCGGTAGCCGGAATCGCGCAGCGTCTTGTCCGCGATGGCCTGCTTCAGTTCGGGCAGGCCGCCGGCGGGGGAGTAGCGGTGGAAGCGCGGCTGGCGCGCGGCCTCGATGGCGGCCTCCACGATGTAGTCCGGGGTCGGGAAGTCCGGTTCGCCCGCCCCGAAGCCGATCACCGGGCGCCCGGCAGCCTTCAGCGCTTTTGCCTTGGCATCGACGGCGAGGGTGGCGGATTCGGCGATGGACGCGATGCGCCGGGAGACGCGGGCGTTGGCAGGCATGGTGTTCCCGTCTTCAGTAGCGTGTAGGACTGTTCCTTAGTCTAGGTGCAGGCCGAGTCCGGGTGCAGCCCGTCGGGGGTACGGCCCGTTGCCGGGTGCCCGCCCGGCCCCTTGGTCAGCGGGCCGGCGGAAATGTTGCATAATGGATCAGTCGCCTTGTGGGCGGCAAACGGGGTTCGGTTCGACGTCGGCGCATCGCTGGCGTAAACTGGATCTTCGGTGTTGAAAACGCCATGATGTTCCATGCCCGCGCGGCGGGGGCATCCGGCAGTATTCGGCTCCATAGGGTAGTGGCGCAATTGGTAGCGCAGCGGTCTCCAAAACCGCAGGTTGCAGGTTCGAGTCCTGTCTGCCCTGCGCAGAACCGCCGCAGGCATAAACTGCAGCAGTTCAGCATCCCAGCACGAAGCAGCGGTCCAGGCCGGCCGAGGCCGTCCGGGGGCCGGACACCGGACAGAATGAGTGAGGCCAGGTTGACCGATACGTCTTCCAGCAGTCCCCAGGGACGCCCCACCGGACGAAAGACCGAGAAGCGCGGTCTCTTCGCCCGGATCATTTTGTTTGTCCGCCAGGTCGTTGCCGAACTCAAAAAGGTCGTCACGCCGACCCGCAAGGAATTGCTGAACTACACGCTGGTGGTGATCGCTTTTGTGGCGGTCATGATGTTGATCGTCACGGCACTGGATCTGGTTTTCGGCCAGGGCGCGTTCTTCGTCTTCGGAGACGGCATACCCGAACAGTAACGTCCGCGTTGCGGCAGCCGTACGGATGGATACGACGACGGCGCAAAGCCGCCGCGAGTCAAGTGAGCTGAAGAAGAAAGCAGGAAGCTAAGTGTCCGACCAGGAACTCGAAGCCCAGAACTCCGAAGAGAACGCGGAGCTGGAAGCCGACGAGCAGGTTACCGGGACCGGCGCCGACGAGGTGCCGGCTTTTGGCGTTGACGCCGCAGAAGAGGCTGCCGGTGCCGATCTGGCGAGCGAGCTTGACCAGGCCGCCGACGACGCCCCCGTCCTCGACGAGGCCGCCGAAGCCGCCGCCGAGGCGGACCTGACCGAAGCCGAGGCCGCCGACGGGGCCCCGGAGGAGACCGGGCCGGCCGAAGAAGCCGAAGAGGTTGAGCAGACCGAAGAGGAAGCCCTCGAAGCCTTCCGTGCCAAGCTGCGCCGCCAGCCCGGCGACTGGTACGTCATCCACTCCTACGCCGGCTACGAAAACCGTGTGAAGGTCAACCTGGAGACCCGCATCCAGACCCTGAACATGGAAGACTTCATCTACGAGATCCAGGTCCCGATGGAAGAGGTCGTGGAGATCAAGAACACCACGCGCAAGCTGGTCAAGCGCGTGCGCATCCCGGGTTACGTGCTGGTCCGGATGGACCTGACTGACGCCTCATGGGGCGCCGTCCGCCACACCCCCGGCGTGACCGGGTTCGTCGGCAACGCCCACAACCCGGTGCCGCTGAGCCTGAAGGAAGTTGCTTCCATGCTGGAGCACACCATCACGGGCACCAAGACGGAAGCCGGCGGCAAGGCTGCGGGCAAGTCGACGGCACCGAGCACGCCGATCACCGTCAACTTCGAGGTCGGCGAGTCCGTCACCGTCAACGACGGGCCGTTCGAGACGCTGCCGGCAACGATTTCCGAAATCAAGCCGGAATCCCAGCAGCTGGTGGTGCTGGTGACCATCTTCGAGCGCGAAACCCCGGTGACGCTCTCGTTCAGCCAGGTCACCAAGATCCACTAACCAAGACTTCGTGCGGATACGGACCCGCTTTGTCCGAATCCGCACGGCCGGCCGCCAAGCCATGGCGGCCAACCACCGCCGGCACGCTCCTGTGCCGCCGGTACGTAATGTGAGAGAAGGACCCGATATGGCCCCCAAGAAAAAGGTCACCGGCCTCATCAAGCTCCAGATCCAGGCAGGCGCCGCCAACCCGGCCCCGCCGATCGGTCCGGCGCTTGGTCAGCACGGTGTCAACATCATGGAATTCTGCAAGGCGTACAACGCCGCCACGGAATCCCAGCGCGGAAACGTGATCCCGGTTGAAATCACGGTCTACGAAGACCGTTCCTTCACCTTTATCACCAAGACCCCGCCGGCCGCCGAGCTGATCAAGAAGGCCGCAGGCGTGCAGAAGGGTTCGGCTACCCCGCACACCAACAAGGTTGCGAAGCTGACCCAGGCGCAGGTCGATGAGATCGCCGGCACCAAGATGGCTGACCTCAACGCCAACGACATCAAGGCTGCCGCCAAGATCATCGCCGGCACCGCCCGTTCCATGGGCATCGAGGTGGAGGGCTAAACACCCTCAACCCGGAGGCCAGCAGGACAGATGTCCAGCAAGGCCTTCACCAAGACAATTCACAAAACGACGGCGACACAGCTCGCCACAGGTGGGAACACCGCCGTCGTTGTGGCAGGGCCGGGCGCGGTCCGC
Source organism: Arthrobacter sp. MDT2-34-1 (assembly GCF_059091365.1). Taxonomy (NCBI): domain Bacteria; kingdom Bacillati; phylum Actinomycetota; class Actinomycetes; order Micrococcales; family Micrococcaceae; genus Arthrobacter; species Arthrobacter sp. MDT2-34-1. Next base: position 1,377,579 of record NZ_JBNHGO010000001.1, on the reverse strand, counting down.
AGACCACAACTGCACAAGGAGAAAAAGCAGATGGCAAAGCGCAGCAAAGCATATGAGGCAGCTGTAGCCAAGATCGAGGCGGACAAGGTTTACGCCCCGGTCGAGGCAATCACTCTCGCCAAGGAGACCAACCCGTCCAAGTTCGACGCGACCGTCGAGGTGGCTTTCCGCCTCAGCGTCGACCCGCGCAAGGCAGACCAGATGGTCCGCGGCACGGTGAACCTGCCGCACGGCACCGGCAAGACCGCCCGCGTGCTGGTCTTCGCCACCGGCGACAAGGCCGAGGCCGCTATCGCCGCGGGCGCCGACTTCGTTGGCTCTGACGACCTGATCGAAAAGATCCAGGGCGGCTGGACCGACTTCGACGCCGCCGTGGCGACCCCGGAACTGATGGGCAAGGTCGGCCGCCTGGGCAAGGTCCTCGGCCCCCGCAACCTGATGCCGAACCCGAAGACCGGAACGGTGACCCCGGACGTTACCAAGGCCGTCAACGACATCAAGGGCGGCAAGATCGACTTCCGCGTCGACAAGCACGCCAACCTCCACTTCATCATCGGCAAGGTGTCCTTCGACGCCAACAAGCTGGTGGAGAACTACGCCGCCGCCCTGGAAGAGGTGCTGCGCCTGAAGCCCTCGGCCTCCAAGGGCCGGTACATCGCGAAGGCCACCATCACCACCACCTTCGGCCCGGGCATCTCCGTGGACCCGAACGTCACCAAGGTGGCCGTGGAGGCCTAACCGGGACTTCAGGTTCGCCGGCAACGGCGGACACTTCGGCTATGGCCGCAGCAGATGCTGCGGCCATAGCCCGTTTAAGCGGGAGATAGTGCGGCGCGGCGGGATGCAGTAGTGTGATTGGCACTACTCAATCACTGCCTCGCGCCGAGGAGCACGCATGCCCACGACCTCGATCACGATCGCGCCGCTGCCGATCCCGCCCGCCCTTCAGGGCCCGGGCGGTGCGGACTTTGCCGCCTCCGCCGAGCTGGCCAACCTGGTCAACGGGCTGATCTGGGGCAACAACGATTTCTGGGTGAGCCCGGCAGTGAGGCTCGAGGGGGCGCGGCCGAACGACTACTCGGTGACGTATCTCTGGGCGGCCAGGGACGGGGACCGGCACGTCGGGCGCGCCCTGCTCGAGCTGTCGCTGCGGGACAACCCGCGCAACGGGTACGTCTTTGTGGCCGTACATCCCGACTACCGGCGGCGGGGCGTGGGAAGCAGGCTGCTGGCCGAAGCCGAGGCCTGCGCCGCCCGCCGGGGCCGGACCACCCTGCAGGCCTGGAGCGAACATCCTGCCGGATTCGATTTAGGAGGCCCGGACATGCTCCGGCCGGGGACCGGGTCCGGGGCCCTGCCGGCGTCCGCGCCGGCCGTGCGCTTCGCGCTGGCCGGCGGCTTCCGGCTCGAACAGGTGGAGCGGTGCAGCAGGATGCCGCTCCCCGCCGACCAGGACAGTCTGGCGGCCCACGCGTCGGCGGCTGCCGGGAAGGCCGGCGCGGACTACCGCCTGGTCGAGTGGGCCGACGGTTGCCCGCCGGACTGGGTGGACCAGTACGCGGCCCTGCGGCAGCGGATGAGCACCGACGTCCCGCTGGGTGACCTGGACTACGAGGAAGAGGCGTGGGATGCCGCCCGCGTCCGCCACCATGAGGAGGAGCTGCGGCGCAAGGGCGGCCGCTGCCTGGTGGTCGCGGCCGGGCATGTGCCCAGCGGCCGGCTGGTGGGCCATACGGTGCTGGAATTCTTCCCGGAGCAGCCCGAGGTGGTCTTCCAGGAGGACACGTTGGTGCTGCGGGCCCACCGCGGCCACGGCCTAGGCCTGTGGATCAAGGCCCGCAACCTGCAGCGGGTGGCGGAGGCGTGGCCGCAGGGGCGCCGGCTCTACACCTGGAACGCCGACGAAAACTGCCACATGCTGGACATCAACACCGCCCTCGGCTTCGCTCCGGCCGGGTACGAGGCCGCCTGGCAGAAGAAGCTGGGTCCCGGGCCGCAGGCCGGGGAGACCCGCCCGGCCGGCGCCGCGTGACGGCGTACCGGGCGTGTTCGTACACGTGTCGCCGGAGCGTCATGCTACGCGCCGGTAACCGGCAGCGGCGGTTACGATGTCAGCGCGCCGGCATGCTGCCGGGCGTGGCGGGAGGGCCAATGGAACGCAGGACGCTGGTTGACACGGTGGCGGAAGACCTGCTGGAGCAGATCATCGCCGGCCGGATGGCGCCCGGCGACGCGCTGCCCACCGAAGCCGAGATCGCCGCCCGGTCGCAGGTCAGCCGGCTGACTGTCCGGGAAGCCCTCACCATGCTGCGGGCGATGAACGTGATCAGCATCCAGCGGGGCCGCGGCACGTTTATCAATCCGCCCGGGTCGTGGACCTCGGTCGAGGCCGTCGTCCGCGCCGCGGCGCACAGCATGAGCGACTCCGCCGCCTCGCGGCAGTTGCTCGAAGTGCGGCGCCTGGTCGAGTCCGGGGCCGCCGCGCTGGCTGCGCTCCGCCGCACCGCTGCGGACCTGGAGTTGCTGCGCGGGGAGCTGGAGTCGATGGCCGCCGCGGACGCCGCGGGCGACGCGGATGCCTTCGTCGAAGCCGACCGGCTGTTCCACACGGTGGTCCTCAAGGCGTCCGGCAATATCCTCTTTCCGGCGGTCTTCGTGCCGATGGGCCGGGTGCTGGCCGACGCGCGGCGGGAAGCGTTTGGGGCGCAGGCCGTGCGCACCCGCACCCTCGCCATGCACCGCAGGGTGCTCGCCGCCGTCGAAAGCGGGGACGCCCAGGGAGCCCGCGAGGCGATGGAGGATCACGTGGACCAGGTCCAGGACGACCTCGACGCCAATGCCGCCGGCCCGGCGAGAGCCTCCGCGCTGCGGTCGGCCGCCGGCTGATCCGTCCGGGGGTGCAGTCGTGGGCGCGGCTCCGGGCCGCCGATTTGGCGTCCGGCGGCAGGATCCCGTAACCTTGAAGAACCAAAGACCGTCGGTCGTTGAAATCCTCCACGTTTTCAACCGAAAGTCCCATGCCTGGGACGGCCTGCGCAGGTGAACGAAGCATTGCCCCGCCGCCGTAACTCCGGTGCGGGAACCAAGCCCCGTGCGCCTGCATGGGGCGTTTTTTATGCGTGCGACCCGAACCACCGGCACTATTCCCCGGAAGGAGGGTTATGGCAACGCCAACCAAGGTGGCAGCCGTTGAAGAAATCACCAGCGATTTCAAGGAATCCAGCGCTGCAGTCCTAACCGAATACCGCGGGCTTACCGTTGCACAGCTCAAGGAGCTGCGTGTTTCTCTCGGCCAGGACACCAAGTTCTCGGTCGTCAAGAACACCCTGACTGGCATTGCAGCCAAGGAAGCCGGCATCGACGCGTTCGAAGGCCAGCTTTCCGGACCCACTGCTATCGCCTTCATCAAGGGTGACGCCGTTGCAGCCGCCAAGTCCCTGACGGATTTCGCAAAGTCCAACCCGCAGCTCATCATCAAGACCGGTATCTTCGAGGGCAAGGCCCTGGATGCAACCGCCGTTGCTGCGCTGGCCGCTCTCGAATCCCGCGAGCACCAGCTGGCCCGCGTCGCCGGTGTCCTCAAGGCGCCGATGTCCGCACTGGCCCGCACCCTCGATGCGCTGCGCATCAAGCAGGAGGAGAACGGCGGCGCCGCTGCCGAAGCTCCGGCCGAAGCTGCCGAAGCCGAAGCCGAAGCTCCCGCTGCCGAAGCAACCGAGGCCCCGGCCGAGGCTGCCGCCGAAGAGCAGTAAGACTCTTCACCAACCAACTCTTGGTGCGGACACACCAGCCGCATCACCTATCAGGAAGGACGCCAACCATGGCGAAGCTCACCAACGAAGAGCTCATTGAAGCTTTCAAGGAACTGACCATCATCGAGCTCTCCGAGTTCGTCAAGCTGTTCGAGGAGACCTTCGACGTCACCGCTGCAGCCGTTGCCGTTGCGGGCCCCGCAGCCGGCGGCGCCGGCGAAGCCGCTGCTGAGGAGCAGACCGAGTTCGACGTCGTCCTCGAAGCTGCCGGCGACAAGAAGATCGCAGTGATCAAGGAAGTCCGCGCGCTGACCTCCCTGGGCCTCAAGGAAGCCAAGGACCTGGTCGACAGTGCTCCGAAGGCCGTCCTCGAAGGCGCCACCAAGGAAGCCGCCGACAAGGCCAAGGAAGTTCTCGAGGCTGCCGGCGCGACCGTCACCCTCAAGTAAGCTCTCTTTAGCTTCTGCAAAGCCCCGCCGCCCCACCGGGCGGCGGGGCTTTGTGCTGTGCGGGCCGGACGCCGCAGGCCGGGCCCGGCGGGCTCAGGCCGGGTCGGAGATGTCGGCGACGGTGGCGCCGAGCGCGGAGGTCAGCGCATCGGCGTCGACGAAGGCGGAGTAACCGTGTTCCCCGGCGCCCAGCGATATCCGCCGGCCGCGGATGGACTCGTCGGCGTACACGGGCCAGGCCGTGCTGCTGCCCAGCGGGGTGATGGTGCCGCGCCGGTATCCCGTCGCCGTGTAGGCAACATCGGCGTGCGGTAGCGAAAGTTTGTTGACCCCCAGCAGCGAGCGGAGCTTGGGCCAGGAGATCTGCCGGTCGCCCGGAATGAGGGCGAACAGGAACGAGCCGTCCTTGTGCTTGATGACCAGGGTCTTGACGATGTCGGCCTCGGCGATGCCCAGCAGCTGCGCGGCCTCCGCGAGGCTGCGGGCGCCGGCGCGTTCGGCGACGTCGACCTTCAGGGAGTGGGCTTGGGCGCCGGCCAGGAAACGCTGCAGGCCGGCCGGCAGGGCAGGGGCACCGGAGTCGTTGCTCATGCCCGGTTCAAGCCCCGGCGCCCGCCCGGTATTCCCGGCCGGGCCGCCGGGGGCCGCCCGGAACCGCTAGTCCCGGTAGAGCAGCAGCGCCTCGCCCTGGCCGCCGCCGCCGCACAGGGAGACCGCGGCCTTGCCGGTGCCGCGCCGGCGCAGTTCCAAGGCGGCCGTCAGCGCCAGCCGGGTGCCGGAGGCGCCGATCGGATGGCCCAATGCGATGGCCCCGCCGTGGATGTTGCACTTCTCCAGCGGGTAGTCCAGGTCCTGCAGCGACTGCACCGCCACGGCCCCGAAGGCTTCGTTGATCTCGATGAAGTCCAGGTCGGCCGTGGTCCAGCCCGCACGCTTGAGCGCCTGGGTGATTGCGTTGGACGGCTGCGACTGCAACGAGGTGTCCGGTCCGGCCACCTGCCCCGGACGGCCGACGACGGCGAGCCAGTCCAGGCCGTTGTCCTCGGCAAAGCCGCGGGTCGCGACCACGACGGCGGCCGCGCCGTCGGACAGGGGGGAGGAGTTGCCGGCGGTGATAGTGCCGTCCTTGGCAAACGCCGGGCGCAGCGGGGCCAGGCTTTCCACGCTGGTCTGCGGGCGGACACCCTCGTCGCTGTCGACCACCAGGTCCTCGCCCTTGCGCTGCGGCACCGCGACGGGGACGATCTCGTCGTCGAAGACCCCGTTCTTGGCGGCGGCGGCGGCGCGCTGGTGGGAGGCGGCGGCCACTTCGTCCTGCGCTTCGCGGGGAATGCCCAGCTCGGCGTTCCGGCGCTCGGTGGAGACGCCCATCGACTCGTGGTCGAAAGCATCGGTGAGGCCGTCGTGGGCGGTGGCATCGAGGGCGGTCAGGCTGCCGTAGGTCCAGCCCTGGCGGGAACCGGGCAGCAGGTGCGGGCCGTTGGTCATCGACTCCTGCCCGCCGGCCACCACCACCTGCGCCTCGCCGCAGCGGATCAGCCGGGCGGCGTCGGTGACGGCGGCCAGCCCGGAGAGGCAAACCTTGTTGATCGTCACGGTCGGCACGTTCCAGCCCAGTCCGGCGGCGATGGCCGCCTGCCGGGCGGGGTTCTGGCCGGCGCCCGCCTGGATGACGTGCCCCATGATGACCGCGTCCACCTGTTCGGGGGCGACGCCGGAGCGGTTCAGCGCCGCGGCGATCGCTTTGCCACCGAGTTGGACGGCGGTGAAGGACGCGAGCTGGCCGTTCAGTCGTCCCGTGGGCGTGCGTGCGCCGTTCAGGATGACGACGTCGTCGCGGCTGCTGTTGTTCTCGGCCATGGTGTCGATGCCTCTTTTCCGCGCCTGTGGCCTGCGCAAGCAGGGGCCACATGGCTGCTGCCGTGGGTATGATCTGCTTCACAGATTACCCGTGTTTGGGCAACTCGCCTGGAGCGCGGGCCGGAAATTGCGGGCGGGCCGGTATATGCTGGTGGCGTTGTCCCGGGGAAGACAACCGCGAAGACGCCCCTTTCGCACCGCAGGCCGCTCGAATCCCGATGGCGGGGGAGCGGTGACTGGTGCCTGCCCGGCATGTTGGACAAGCCGCGACGCGGTGCCGTACACTAAGTATTTGCGTCTTCCCTCAAAACCTTTGGCCTTCATATAGCGGTGGGCTTCGCCACGCCCTATCTGTGTTTAACTGCAGATCGTGCGGCGGGCAAGGATCATATAGCGGATCCAGGTGATGTCCGGACCCCATTCGGGGTGCCGGCGGTGCGGAAGCGCAGGACAAGCCTGAAGGTCTGTGGAAGGATCCCTCTTGGTCGCCTCGAGCACCTCTAATACCGATACCGCTAACAGCCTGCTGGACGCCTCGTCGAACGACGGAGCAACCCGGCGGCTCTCATTCGCCAAGATTCACGAACCTCTTGACGTTCCCAATCTGCTCGCCCTTCAGACCGACAGTTTCGACTGGCTGGTCGGCAACGAACGCTGGAAGGCGCGCGTAGCCAAGGCCCAGGAAGAAGGCCGCCAGGGTGTGGCCGGCACCTCCGGCCTCGCCGACATCTTCGAAGAGATCTCCCCGATCGAGGACTTCCAGGGCACCATGTCCCTGAGCTTCTCGGAGCCGGAGTTCGCCGATCCGAAGTACACCATGGCCGAGTGCAAGGACCGCGACGCCACGTACTCCGCGCCGCTGTACGTCAAGGCCGAGTTCATGAACAACAACACGGGCGAGATCAAGCAGCAGACCGTGTTCATGGGCGACTTCCCGCTGATGACCGACAAGGGCACTTTCGTCATTAACGGCACCGAGCGCGTCGTCGTCTCGCAGTTGGTCCGCTCGCCTGGCGCCTACTTCGAGAAGACCGCCGACAAGACCAGTGACAAGGACATCTTCACCGCGAAGATCATTCCGTCCCGCGGCGCCTGGTTCGAGCTGGAAATCGACAAGCGCGACCAGGTCGGTGTCCGCCTCGACCGCAAGCGCAAGCAGTCCGTGACCGTGCTGCTCAAGGCCCTGGGCTGGACCGAGGGCCAGATCCTGGAGACCTTCGGCGAGTACGACTCCATCCGCGCCACGCTGGAGAAGGACGCCACGCAGACCCAGGAAGAAGCCCTCCTGGACATCTACCGCAAGCTGCGTCCGGGCGAGCCGCCGACAGTCGAGGCCGCCCAGTCCCTGCTGGACAACCTGTACTTCAACCCCAAGCGCTACGACCTGGCCAAGGTCGGCCGCTACAAGATCAACCGCAAGCTGGGCATCGACAAGCCGCTGACGGATCCGGACGCCTCGGTCCTGAACAATGACGACATCGTCGCCATGATCAAGTTCCTGGTCGCCCTGCACGCCGGCGAGACCACCATCCCGGGTAAGCGCGACGGCGCCGACCACGACGTCCGCGTCGAGATCGACGACATCGACCACTTCGGCAACCGCCGCATCCGCGCGGTCGGCGAGCTGATCGAGAACCAGGTCCGCACGGGCCTCTCCCGCATGGAGCGCGTGGTCCGCGAACGCATGACCACGCAGGATGTCGAGGCGATCACGCCGCAGACCCTGATCAACATCCGCCCCGTGGTGGCAGCGATCAAGGAATTCTTCGGCACGTCGCAGCTGTCCCAGTTCATGGACCAGAACAACCCGCTGGCCGGCCTGACGCACAAGCGCCGCCTGTCCGCGCTGGGCCCGGGCGGCCTGTCCCGCGACCGCGCCGGCATGGAAGTCCGTGACGTGCACCCCTCGCACTACGGCCGCATGTGCCCGATCGAGACCCCTGAAGGCCCGAACATCGGCCTGATCGGCTCGCTGGCCTCCTACGGGCGGATCAACGCGTTCGGTTTCATCGAGACCCCCTACCGCAAGGTCGTCGACGGCCAGGTCACCGACCAGGTCGACTACCTCACGGCCGACGACGAGATCGAGTGCGTGATCGCCCAGGCGAACGCTCCGCTCACCGAGGACCTGCACTTCGAAGAGGACCTGGTCCTCAGCCGGGAGCGCGGCGGCGGCGGCGAGCCGGTGCTCGTGCCGGCCACCGAGGTCGACTACATGGACGTCTCCCCGCGCCAGATGGTGTCGGTGGCGACCGCCCTGATTCCGTTCCTGGAGCACGACGACGCCAACCGCGCGCTGATGGGCGCGAACATGCAGCGCCAGGCCGTGCCGCTGCTGCGTTCGGAAGCCCCGCTGGTCGGCACCGGCATGGAGCGCTACGCGGCTGTCGACGCCGGCGACTCCGTGGTTGCCGCCAAGCCGGGCGTGGTCACCGAGGTCTCCGCGGACCTGGTCACCGCCCTGAACGACGACGGCACCGAGACCCGGTACCCGATCATGAAGTTCGCCCGCTCCAACCAGGGCAACGCGTACAACCAGCGCGTCCTCGTCTCCGAGGGCCAGCGGCTGGAAACCGGCAGCATCATCGCCGACGGTCCGTCCACCGACCAGGGCGAACTGGCGCTGGGCAAGAACCTGCTCGTGGCCTTCATGTCCTGGGAGGGCCACAACTTCGAGGACGCGATCATCCTGTCGCAGCGCGTGGTCTCCGACGACGTGCTGACCTCCATCCACATCGAGGAGCATGAGGTTGATGCCCGCGACACCAAGCTCGGTGCCGAGGAAATCACCCGCGACATCCCGAACGTGTCGGAGGAAGTGCTCTCCCAGCTGGACGAGCGCGGCATCATCCACATCGGCGCCGAGGTCGACGCCGGCGACATCCTCGTCGGCCGCGTGACCCCCAAGGGCGAGACCGAGCTGACCCCGGAGGAGCGCCTGCTGCGTGCGATCTTCGGCGAGAAGTCCCGCGAAGTGCGCGACACCTCCCTGAAGGTCCCGCACGGCGAGTCCGGCACGGTGATCGGCGTGCGGATCTTCGACCGCGACAACGACGACGAGCTGCCCCCGGGCGTGAACCAGCTGGTGCGCGTGTACGTGGCGCAGAAGCGCAAGATCACGGACGGCGACAAGCTCGCCGGGCGCCACGGCAACAAGGGCGTCATCTCCAAGATCCTGCCGGTCGAGGACATGCCGTTCCTGGAAGACGGCACCCCGGTCGACGTCGTGCTGAACCCGCTGGGTGTCCCCGGCCGCATGAACGTGGGCCAGGTGCTGGAAATCCACCTCGGCTGGGCCGCGAAGCAGGGCTGGAACATCGAGGGCAACCCGGACTGGGCCAAGGACCTGCCGAACCTGCCCCGCCAGTCGGGTCCGACGACGGTGGCCACGCCGGTGTTCGACGGTGCCAGCGAGTTCGAGATCACCGGGCTGCTGGATGCCACCAACCCGACCCGCGACGGCGAGCGCCTGATCGGCGCCTCCGGCAAGGCCCGTCTGTTCGACGGCCGCTCCGGCCAGCCGTTCCCGGATCCGGTGTCCGTGGGCTACATGTACATCCTGAAGCTGCACCACCTGGTGGACGACAAGATCCACGCGCGTTCCACCGGCCCGTACTCGATGATCACCCAGCAGCCGCTGGGCGGCAAGGCGCAGTTCGGCGGCCAGCGCTTCGGCGAAATGGAAGTGTGGGCCCTGGAGGCCTACGGCGCCGCGTACACCCTGCAGGAACTGCTCACCATCAAGTCCGACGACATCCACGGCCGCGTCAAGGTCTACGAGGCGATCGTCAAGGGCGAGAACATCCCGGAGCCGGGTGTTCCCGAATCCTTCAAGGTGTTGATCAAGGAAATGCAGTCGCTCTGCCTGAACGTGGAAGTACTCTCCACCGACGGCACCGCGATCGAAATGCGTGACTCGGATGAAGAAGTCTTCCGGGCCGCGGAAGAACTGGGCATCGACCTTTCCCGGGCCGAGCCGAGTTCCGTCGAAGAGGTCTAGCCGCGCCGGCCGGCCGCCGGTGCCTTGGAGCACCGCGGCCGGCCCGCCGCACGGCGCCCTCTGTCCGTAACCCGACAGACTTTCAGATTTAGAGAACAAGAGAGAACAGGGACCATATGTCCAGCGAATCCTCCTTCGGCCTCATGCGCATCGGCCTTGCCACCGCGGACGACATCCGCGACTGGAGCTACGGCGAGGTCAAGAAGCCGGAAACCATCAACTACCGCACCCTGAAGCCCGAGAAGGACGGCCTCTTCTGCGAGAAGATCTTCGGACCTTCCCGCGACTGGGAGTGCTACTGCGGCAAGTACAAGCGCGTGCGCTTCAAGGGCATCATCTGTGAGCGCTGCGGCGTCGAGGTCACCCGTGCCAAGGTCCGCCGCGAGCGGATGGGCCACATCGAGCTGGCCGCCCCGGTCACCCACATCTGGTACTTCAAGGGTGTCCCCTCCCGCCTGGGCTACCTGCTCGACCTGGCGCCGAAGGACCTGGAAAAGGTCATTTACTTCGCCGCCTACATGATCACCAGCGTGGACGAGGAGCGCCGCCACGAGGAACTGCCCAACCTGCAGGCCGAGCACGACCTGGAGAAGAAGCAGCTGGCCGATACCCGCGACTCCGACATCGCGGCGATCGCCAAGGACCTCGAGGACGAGCTGACCCGGCTGGAGGGCGAGGGCGCCAAGGCCGCCGAGAAGAAGAAGGCCCGCGACTCCGCCGACCGCCAGATGGCCAACGTGCGCAAGCGTGCCGACGCCGAGATCGAGCGCCTCGACATGGTCTGGGACCGCTTCAAGAACCTCAAGGTCGCCGACCTCGAGGGCGACGAGGGGCTCTACCGCGAGCTGCGCGACCGCTACGGCCTCTACTTCGAAGGCGCCATGGGTGCCGAAGCCATCAAGAACCGCCTCGAGAACTTCGACATGGCTGCCGAGGCTGAGTCCCTGCGCGACATCATCAAGAACGGCAAGGGCCAGCGCAAGACCCGCGCCCTGAAGCGTTTGAAGGTGGTCAACGCTTTCCTGACCACCACCAACTCGCCGCTGGGCATGGTGCTGGACGCCGTTCCGGTGATCCCGCCGGAGCTTCGCCCGATGGTGCAGCTGGACGGCGGCCGCTTTGCGACCTCCGACCTGAACGACCTGTACCGCCGCGTGATCAACCGCAACAACCGCCTGAAGCGCCTGCTGGACCTGGGCGCGCCGGAAATCATCGTCAACAACGAAAAGCGGATGCTGCAGGAAGCCGTGGACTCGCTGTTCGACAACGGCCGCCGCGGCCGTCCGGTCACCGGGCCGGGCAACCGTCCGCTCAAGTCGCTGTCCGACATGCTCAAGGGCAAGCAGGGCCGCTTCCGGCAGAACCTGCTGGGCAAGCGCGTCGACTACTCCGGCCGTTCCGTGATCGTGGTCGGCCCGCAGCTGAAGCTGCACCAGTGCGGCCTGCCCAAGCAGATGGCGCTGGAGCTGTTCAAGCCGTTCGTCATGAAGCGGCTGGTGGACCTGAACCACGCGCAGAACATCAAGAGCGCCAAGCGGATGGTGGAGCGCTTCCGCCCGCAGGTGTGGGACGTGCTCGAAGAGATCATCACCGAACACCCGGTGCTGCTCAACCGTGCACCTACCCTGCACCGGCTGGGCATCCAGGCGTTCGAGCCGCAGCTGGTCGAAGGCAAGGCGCTGCAGCTGCACCCGCTGGTGTGCGCCGCGTTCAACGCCGACTTCGACGGCGACCAGATGGCCGTGCACCTGCCGCTGAGCCCCGAGGCCCAGGCCGAGGCGCGCATCCTGATGCTCTCCTCGAACAACATCCTGAAGCCGTCGGACGGCCGTCCGGTGACCCTGCCCTCCCAGGACATGATCATCGGCCTGCACCACCTGACCACCAAGCGCGAAGGCGGAACCGGCGAAGGCCGTGTCTTCGCCAGCCCGGCGGAGGCCATCATGGCCCACGACGCCGGCGAGCTGCACCTGAACTCCGTCGTCAAGATCCGCGTGCCCGGCTTCGTGCCCAGCGCGGACCAGCCGGCACCGGAGGGTTGGGAAGAGGGCCAGGAAGCGCTGATCGAAACCTCGCTCGGCCAGGTCATCTTCAACGACACGCTGCCCGATGACTACCCCTGGGTGGCGAACGTGGCGGACAAGGGCCAGCTCTCGGCGATCGTGAACGATCTGGCCGAGCGCTACCCGAAGGTCGTCACCGCGGCGACGCTGGACAACCTCAAGGACGCCGGGTTCTACTGGGCGACCCGTTCCGGCGTGACCGTGGCGATCTCCGACATCGCGGCCCCGGCCGAAAAGGCCGCCATCATGGAGGGCTACGAGACCCAGGCCGCCCGCGTCGAGTCCCAGTACAACAAGGGCCTGATCGCCGACGACGAGCGGCGCCAGGAACTGATCGACATCTGGAACAAGGCGACCAACGAGGTTGCCGACGCGATGCGGAAGAACCTGACCAAGGAGAACACCATCAACCGCATGGTGTCCTCCGGTGCCCGTGGCAACTGGCTGCAGGTCCGCCAGATCGCCGGTATCCGTGGTCTGGTGGCCAACCCGAAGGGCGAGATCATCCCGCGCCCGATCAAGTCCTCCTACCGCGAGGGCCTGTCGGTGCTGGAATACTTCATCGCCACGCACGGTGCCCGCAAGGGCCTGGCCGACACCGCGCTGCGTACCGCCAACTCGGGTTACCTGACCCGCCGCCTGGTGGACGTTTCGCAGGACGTGATCGTGCGCGAAATGGACTGCGGCACCGAACGCGGCCTGAACACGGTCATCGCCGAAGCCGACCACAACGGTGAACTGCGCCGGCACGAAGAAGTGGAGAACTCCGCTTACGCCCGCACGCTGGCCACCGATGTGGTGAACTCCGAGGGCACCGTGGTGGCCACGGCAGGCGCCGACGTCGGCGATGTGCTGATCCAGGAACTGATCGACGCCGGCATCACCGAGATCAAGGTGCGCTCCGTGCTCACCTGTGAGTCCGCCGTCGGTACCTGCGCGCTCTGCTACGGCCGCTCGCTGGCCACCGGCAAGACCGTGGACATCGGCGAGGCGGTCGGCATCATCGCCGCCCAGTCGATCGGCGAGCCCGGTACCCAGCTGACCATGCGTACCTTCCACACCGGTGGCGTAGCCTCCGCGGAAGACATCACCCAGGGTCTGCCCCGTATCCAGGAGCTCTTCGAAGCCCGTACCCCCAAGGGTGTCGCGCCGATGGCCGAAGTGGCCGGACGCGTGTCCATCGAGGACGGCGAGCGCCAGATGCGCGTCATCGTCACCCCCGATGACGGCTCGGAAGAGATCGCCTACCCGGTGCTGCGCCGTGCACGCCTGCTGGTCGAAGACGGCCAGCACGTGGACGTCGGCCAGCAGCTGGTCACCGGTGCCAAGGACCCGAAGCAGGTGCTGCGTATCCTCGGCCCGCGCCAGGCGCAGAAGTTCCTGGTGGACGAGGTCCAGAGCGTGTACCGCAGCCAGGGCGTCGGCATCCACGACAAGCACGTGGAAGTCATCGTCCGCCAGATGCTGCGCCGCATCACCGTGATCGAGTCCGGCGAGACCGACCTGCTGCCGGGCGAGCTGGCCGAGCGAAGCCGCTTCCAGGCGGAGAACCGCAAGGCCGTCTCCGAGGGCAAGCAGCCGGCCAACGGCCGTGACGAGCTGATGGGCATCACCAAGGCCTCGCTCGCCACCGAGTCGTGGCTGTCGGCCGCGTCCTTCCAGGAGACCACCCGCGTCCTGACGCAGGCGGCCATGGAGGGCAAGTCCGACCCGCTGCTGGGCCTGAAGGAGAACGTCATCATCGGTAAGCTGATCCCGGCCGGCACCGGCCTGGACCGGTACACCCAGGTGTCGGTGGAGCCGACGGAGGAAGCGAAGGCCAACCTGTTTACCGGCCCGAGCGCCTTCGGCGACTTCGACTACGCCGGCGCCGACGGTTCGCTGACGCCCGAGTTCCACGCCATCCCGCTGGATGACTACGACCTGGGCAGCGACTACCGCTAGCCGCCAGTATGGAACCGCCTCCTGCTCCCCGATACCGGGGCAGCGGGGGGCGGTTTCCGCGTTTAACGGCCCCGGCGGCCGCCGCGCACATGAGATTCTGGGAACATGGCCAATTCCCCGTCCGGTGACTCGATGCTGGACCGGCTGGTGCGCATCCTGTCTGCGTTCGAGCCGGACAAGCCGGCGATGAACGTCGCCACGCTCTCCCGCCGGGCGGATGTGCCGCTGGCAACGACCTACCGGCTGGTGGAGGCGCTGTCCCGCCACGGGCTGCTGACGAAGGAGGGCCCCGGCGAAATCCGGCTCGGGCTGCGGCTGTGGGAGCTGGCCAACCGGAGCTCGCCGGCCGTCGACCTGCGGCAGGCCGCCATGCCGTTCATGGAGGACATCCAGTCCGTGGTGCGCCAGCACACCCAGCTGGCGGTGCTGCGCGAGGACGAAGTCCTGGTGATCGAGCGGCTCTCCAGCCGCGGCTCCGTGGTGAACCAGGCCCAGATCGCCGGCACCATGCCGGTGCACCGGACCTCGATGGGCATGGTGCTGCTGGCCTATTCGCCCAACCATGTCCAGGAGTCCTACCTGACCCGGCATCCGGAGGCCGTCACGTCGGCCGACCCGGTGTCCTTCGACCTGCGCCGGCACCTGGCCGACATCCGCAAGCGGGGCTACGCCGCGTTCGACGGGCGGATCGACGTGGACACCACCGGCATCGCCGTCCCCGTGCTCGGCCCGGCCGGCCGGCCGCTGGCCGCCCTCGGCGTGGTGGTGCCGCTGGGCTTCGAGAACTTCCACGCCGTGGTGCCGGCGCTGATGACGGCGGCGCGCGGCATCTCCCGGGCCATGGGCGTCGCGCTGTGACAGCGGCGGCCACCGCCGTCGTAATTCTCATTCAATAAGAACGCCGGGGCGGAATCCGTGTCGCCGGGCTCACACTGGTGAAGAGACGGCTTCCTCTTCGACCCAGGAGACTTACCCATGGCGCAACCGCAGATCATCAAAACCAAGGTAGGAATCGTCGGCGGGGGACCGGCCGGCCTGATGCTCAGCCACCTGCTGGCCCGGCACGAGATCGATAACCTCGTGGTGGAATCCCGTGACCACGACACCATCCACAACACCCACCGGGCCGGCATCCTGGAGGCGGGCTCGGTCAAGATGCTGACCGACACCGGCGTCGACGGCCGGGTGCTGACCGAGGGCGACGAGCACGCCGGCATCGATCTGCGCTTCAACGGAGAGTCGCATCCGCTGGACTTCAAGGACCTCGTGGACGCCACCGTGACCCTGTACGCGCAGAACGAGGTGTTCCTGGACCTGGCCGCCGCCCGCAGGCGCGACGGCGGCGACGTGCGCTACGAGGCCGAGGTCACCGAGGTGCTGGACCTGGAGACCACCACGCCCAAGTTCAGGTTCACGGACAAGGACGGCGCCGCCTTCGAGGTGCACTGCGACATCCTGGTGGGTGCCGACGGCTCCCGCAGCTTCTGCCGCCGCGCGGTGAAGGGGGAGCAGGACTACAAGATCGAGTATCCGTTCGCCTGGTTCGGCATCCTGACCGAGGCCCCGAAGAGCGCCCCGGAACTGATCTACGCGAACTCGCCGCACGGCTTCGCGCTGATCTCCCAGCGCAGCGAGACCGTCCAGCGCATGTACTTCCAGTGCGATCCGGCCGAGAACGTGGACGACTGGAGCGACGACCGGATCTGGGCGGAACTGCAGAAGCGGGTCGACGGGCCCGACGGCTTCCAGTTGAAGCAGGGACCGATCTTCGACAAGACCGTGCTGGCCTTCCGCTCCTTCGTGCGGGAACCGCTGTCCCACGGGCGCATGTTCCTGGCCGGCGACGCCGGACACACGGTGCCGCCCACCGGGGCCAAGGGCCTGAACCTGGCCTTCGCGGACGTCAAGGTGCTCTTCGAGGCCATCGACTCGTTCTACTCCACCGGCAGCGACGCACTGCTGGAGGGCTACTCCGACCTGGCGCTGCAGCGGGTTTGGAAGGCGCAGAACTTCTCCTACTGGATGACCAGCATGCTGCACACCCGCACGGATGCCTCGCCCTTCGAGACCAAGCGTGCACTCGGCGAGCTGGCCACCGTGACCGGTTCCCGCTTCGGGCAGCAGTACCTGGCCGAGTCCTACACGGGCTGGCCGCACAAGTGACCGCTCCGCCCGCACCACGCCGGGCGCGCAAACCCTTAAACCATCCACAGCCACAACGGAAAGGAGTCCCGATGAGCGACGCACAAGCTCCGGACGAGGCTTTCGAGGACGAGACGTTTGACGACAGCCACCTGCTGGACCCTGCCGCCACCACGGATTCGCAGGAAAAGATCAGCCAGGAAATTGCCGACAGCCACGAGGCGTACCGCAAGAGCGTGGAGGCCGGCGGCGCCGAAGAGACGCAGCCGCGCATCGACTTTGCGCCGTACCGCTCCTCGCTGCTGCGCCACCCCACCAAAGACCTGCACCACGCGGACCCGGAGACCATCGAGCTGTGGAGCCCGGCCTTCGGCGAGCGTGACGTGCACGCCCTGGAGTCGGACCTGACCATCCAGCACAACGGCGAGCCGATCGGCGAGCGGATTATCGTGCAGGGCCGTGTCCTGGACGGCGACGGACGCCCGGTGCGCAACCAGCTGGTGGAGGTCTGGCAGGCCAACGCCGCCGGCCGCTACGTGCACAAGCGCGACCAGCACCCGGCCCCGATCGACCCGAACTTCACCGGCGTGGGCCGCTGCATCACCGGGCCCAACGGCGAGTACAAGTTCACCACCATCAAGCCCGCCCCCTACCCGTGGAAGAACCACCACAACGCCTGGCGCCCGGCACACATCCACTTCTCGCTGTTCGGCACCGACTTCACCCAGCGCATGATCACCCAGATGTACTTCCCGGGCGACCCGCTGTTCCCGCTGGATCCGATCTACCAGTCGATCACCGACCCGGCGGCCCGCGACCGCCTGGTCGCCACCTATGACCACTCGGTCACCAGCCACGAGTGGAACACCGGCTACCGCTGGGACATTGTCCTTTCCGGCAGCAACCGCACCTGGATGGAAGAAGGCGAGGAGCACTGATGAGCGAGTCCACCACCAAACTGGTGCCCACCCCGGGCCAGACCATAGGCCCGTTCTACGGCTTCGCGCTGCCCTACGAGAAGGACAGCCAACTGGTCCACCGCGCGCACCCCGGGTCCATCCGGCTGCACGGCGTGGTCTACGACGGCAACGGCACCGTGATCCCCGACTCCATGCTGGAGATCTGGCAGGCCGACGAGCACGGCAAGATCTCCCGCGAAACCGGTTCCCTGGTCCGCGACAACCACACCTTCACCGGCTTCGGCCGCGTGGCCGTGGACAACGTGGGCCACTACACCTTCACCACGGTCAACCCGGGTGCCACCGAGCCGGGCAAGGCCCCGTTCATCTCCCTGGTGGTCTTTGCCCGCGGCCTGCTGAACCGGCTGTTCACCCGGATCTACCTGCCGGAGGAAACCGAGGCGCTGGCGAACGACCCGCTGCTGTCCTCGCTGCCGGAAGAGCGGCGGAACACGCTGATCGCAGAGCGCGAACCGAACGGCGACCTCCGCTTCGACATCCGGCTGCAGGGTGACGGCGAGACCGTCTTCCTGACCTACCCGGGGATTTAGGCCTGTATGAATCCGGCGGACCACGCTGATTTCGGGCTGCTGTCTCCGGCCTCGGCCGGGACAGCAGCGTCCCGTTTAACCAGCGACTACCAATTCATCCAAGCCATGCTCGACGTGGAGCTTGAATGGACCCGCGTGCTGGCCGACGCCGGCCGGGTGGCCGCCGAGGCCGTGCCGGCCGTCGAGCGGGCCTCGCACGCCGACCTCTACGACGCCGCGGGGCTGGCCGAGCGGGCCCAGGGCGGCGGCAACCCGGTCATCCCGCTGCTGGCCGACCTGAGGGCGGAGACCAGGAAGCACGACCCGGCCGCCGTCCCGGCGATCCACCGGGGCGCCACCAGCCAGGACATCCTGGACAGCGCCCTGATGCTGATGGCCCGCCGCGCGCTGGCCGGGATCGTCACCGACCTCAAGTCCGCCGCCGCGGCCCTGGGCCGGTTGGCGGACGAACACCGCGCCACCGTCACGGTGGCCCGCACCCTGACCCAGCATTCGCTGCCGTCGACGTTCGGGCTCAAGGCGGCCAACTGGCTCTCCGGCGTCGCCCAGGCCGGCGTCCGGCTGGAGCGGGTGGCCGGCGGACTGCCGCTGCAGTGGGGCGGCGCGGCCGGCACCATGGCGGCGCTCACCGACCTGGCCGGCCTGCCCGCCCGCCCGGCGGCGGAGGGCGCCGGGCAGGACGACAACGGCGGTGCGTTGGCCTTGGCGGCCCGCCTCGCCGGGCGGCTGGGGCTCGCCGATCCGCTGGCACCGTGGCAGACCAACCGGCTGCCGGTCACCGCGCTGGCCGCCGCGCTGGCCGATGTGCTGGCGGCCGCCGGCAAGGTCGCCAACGACGTGCTGCTGCTGAGCCGGCCCGAAGTGGGCGAGGTCTCCGAACCCGCCGCCGACGGCCGCGGCGGCTCCTCGGCCATGCCCCAGAAGCAGAATCCGGTGCTGTCCGTGCTGATCCACAGCGCCGCCCTCGCCGCCCCCGGGCACCTGGCCCAGGTCCAGGCCGCCGCGGCCGGGGCAATCGACGAGCGGCCGGACGGCTCCTGGCACGTGGAGTGGCAGGCGCTGCGCCAGTTGCTCCGGCTCGCCGGCGGGGCAGCCGCCAAGCTGGCCGAACTCTCCGAGGGCCTGGTGGTCCGCCCGGAGAAGATGCGCCGGAACCTGGAGATCACCGGCGAGCTGGTGGTCAGCGAACGCGTCATGGCCACGGTGGCGCCGATGCTGGACGGCGGAACCCCCGGCGCCGGCAAGGCGAAGGTCCAGAGCCTGGTCAACCAGTCGCTCGCCGGCCAGGGCAGCCTGTCGCAGCTGCTGCGCGAAGCCGTGCCCGGCGACGTCCTCTCCGACACGGCGCTGGCCGAACTGCTGGACCCGGCCGGGTATACCGGCCAAAGCAGCGGCCTGATCGACCGGATCACGTCCCACTACGCAGAATGGAGCCATTCGTGACCGTTCCCGACATCACCCCCACCCTCCTGTCCGAGGGCAAAGGCAGGCCGGTGCTGCTGGCCGGCGCCGGACTGGGGACCGGCGCCAAGGCGCTCTGGGCCGACGCCGTGGAGCACCTGCAGGACTTCCAGGTGGTGGGCGTGGACCTGCCCGGCCACGGGGCCAGCCCGGCCTCGACCGGACCGTACACCATGGCCGAACTCGGCCAGGCGGTCGTGGCGATGCTGGACAAGCTGCGCGAAGCCGGCGACATCGACCCCGGCACCAAGGTGTACTTTGCCGGCGTCTCGATGGCCGGTGAACTGGCCCTGCAGCTGGGCCTGGACCACCCGGACCGCTTCGCCGGCCTGGGCGTGGTCTGCTCCGCCGCCAAGATCGGCGAAGCGGCCGCGTGGCTGGAACGCGCGGAGACCGTACGCCAGGCGGGCACGCCCACGATGGTCACCGGCTCGGCGCAGCGCTGGTTCGCGCCGGGCTTTATCGAGAAGCACCCCGAGCGCACCACCCGGCTGCTGCACACCCTGCAGAACGCGGACCGCTTCGCCTACGCCCACGCCTGCGAGGCCCTGGCCGGCTTCGACGTCCGCGAGCGGCTCGGCGACATCACCACTCCGGTGATCGCCGTCGCCGGGGCGCTCGACCAGGTGTGCCCGCCCGAGTTCGCCGAAGCAGTGGCCGCCGGCGTGCAAAAGGGCAGCTCCGCCGTCGTCGACGGTGTGGCCCACCAGGCGCCCGCCGAGGCACCCGCGGAAACCGCCGCGCTGCTGCGCGATTTCTTCCTGGCCGCCTGAAACCGCAGCCGGACCGATGACTGAACAACCAAGGAGTACACGCCGTGAGCGATAACCGCACCTTCGATCCTGCCCAGACCCAGCAGGAAGTGTACGACGAGGGCATGGCCGTGCGCCGGCAGGTGCTCGGCGATGCCCACGTGGACCGCGCGAACAGCTCGATCGATGAGTTCACCCAGGACTTCCAGGAACTGATCACCCGCTACGCCTGGGGGACCATCTGGACCCGGGAGGGGCTGCCGCGCACCACGCGCAGCGCCATCACGCTCACCGCCATGATCGCCAAGGGCCACTGGGAGGAATTCGCCATGCATGTCCGGGCGGCGCTGACCAACGGCATGACCCGCGACGAGATCAAGGAAGTCGTGCTGCAGTCGGCCATCTACTGCGGCGTCCCGGACGCCAACGTCGCGTTCAAGGTGGCCAAGGGCGTCTTTGCCAGCCTTGACGAGGATCACAAGGGCTCGATATAGTTCATATAACGTACATGCGTTCGTGTAGCGAACACTTCGGCTGGAACGGAAGAGCCCGCGACGGTTCCCGCCGAAACGGTATGTTCCGCGCGGACCCCCGTGTCGACGGAGCGGTCCGGTCCGGCCTGAGCGCCGGGCCGGGCCGTTTGCTGTAACCCAAAGGCGCACCCCGGAAGTGCGCCGCGAAGGAGCCTCGAATGAACCAGGCATATCTGTATGACGCCGTCCGCACCCCCTTCGGCAAGTTCGGCGGTGCGCTGGCCGGCGTCCGCCCGGACGACCTGGCGGCCGAAGTCGTCAAGGCGGAAGTTTCCCGCGCCCCGGGCCTGGACCCGGAACGCATCGACGAGGTGATCTTCGGCAACGCCAACGGCGCCGGGGAAGAGAACCGGAACGTGGCGCGCATGGCCACGCTGCTGGCCGGCCTGCCCACCTCGATCCCGGGGACCACCGTGAACCGGCTGTGCGGCTCCAGCCTGGACGCCGCCATCATCGCCTCCCGGCAGATCAACGCCGGCGAAGGCGACCTGGTGCTGATCGGCGGCGTCGAGTCGATGAGCCGGGCGCCGTGGGTGCTGCCCAAGACCGAGAAGCCCTACCCGGCCGGCGACATGACCCTCGCGTCCACCACCCTGGGCTGGCGCCTGGTGAACAAGAAGATGCCGCGGGAATGGACCGTCTCCCTGGGCGAGGCCACCGAACAGCTGCGCGAGCGCCACGGCATCAGCCGCGAACGGCAGGACGAGTTCGCCGCCGCCTCGCACCGCCTCGCCGACGAGGCCTGGAACGCGGGCAAGTACGACTCGATGGTGGTGCAGGTTCCGGGCACCGACCTGGCCCGCGACGAGTCCATCCGCCCCACCAGCACCGTTGACGTCCTGGCCGGGCTGAAGACCGTCTTCCGGCCGGCGGGCGACGGCCCCGAGGGCGGCACGGTCACGGCCGGCAACGCTTCGCCGCTGAACGACGGCGCTTCGGCGGCGTGGCTGGGCAGCGAGGCCGCCGCCGGGCTGCTGGGGACCGGGCCGCTGGCCCGGATCGCCGGCCGCGGCGCCGCCGCGCTGGAGCCGCAGTTCTTCGGGTTCGCGCCGGTGGAGGCCGCGAACCAGGCCGTCAAGCGGGCCGGCATCAGCTGGTCCGATGTCGCCGCCGTCGAGCTCAATGAGGCCTTCGCCGCGCAGTCGCTGGCCTGCATCGACAACTGGGACATCGACCCGGCGATCGTGAACGCTTGGGGCGGGGCAGTGGCCATCGGCCACCCGCTGGGCGCCTCGGGCATCCGCATCCTCGGCACGCTGGCCCGCCGGCTGCAGGAATCGGGCGACCGCTGGGGCGTGGCCGCCATCTGCATCGGCGTGGGCCAGGGCCTCGCCGTCGTGCTGGAAAACGTCAACTCAACCAAGAACTAAGGAGGTAAGCGGGTGCCTACATTCGCTGCTACTGCCCGGGACGCCGTGGCCGGCATCCAGGACGGCGCCACGGTGCTGATCGGCGGCTTCGGCAACGCCGGCCAGCCGATGGAACTGATCGACGCGCTGATGGACTGCGGCGCCACCGACCTGACCGTGGTGAACAACAACGCCGGGCAGGCGGACGCCGGGCTGGCGCTGCTGATCAAGGAGCGCAGGGTCAAGAAGATCATCTGCTCCTTCCCGCGCCAGTCCGACTCCTGGCACTTCGACACCGCCTACCGCGCCGGCGAAATCGAACTGGAACTGGTGCCGCAGGGCAACCTGGCCGAACGCATCCGCGCCGCCGGCGCCGGGATCGGCGCCTTCTTCACGCCCACCGGCTACGGCACCATGCTGGCCGAGGGCAAGGAGACCCGGATGATCGACGGGCGCGGCTACGTGCTCGAGACGCCGATCCACGGCGACGTCGCGCTGATCAAGGCGCTGACCTCCGACCGGAAGGGCAACCTGGTCTACCGCAAGACCGCCCGCAACTTCGGACCGATCATGGCCGCCGCCGCCAAGCAGAGCATCGTGCAGGTCTCCGGCATCGTGGAGACCGGCCAACTGGATCCCGAGGTCATCGTGACTCCGGGCATCTACGTGGACACCGTCGTCGAAATTGCGCCGCAGGCCGCAGAGGGAGAGGCAAACCAGTGAGCGAGAAACTCAGCCGCGAAGATCTGGCCAGGCTGGTGGCCCGGGACATCCAGCCCGGTTCCTTCGTCAACCTTGGCATCGGCCAGCCGACGTCGGTCTCCAACTACCTGACCGCCGAGCAGGACATCACCCTGCACACCGAAAACGGCATGCTGGGCATGGGCCCGGAGGCGCAGGGCGACCAGATCGACCAGGACCTGATCAACGCGGGCAAGGTCCCGGTCACCGAGGTGCCGGGCGCGTCCTACTTCCACCACGCCGACTCCTTCGCCATGATGCGCGGTGGCCACCTGGACGTCTGCGTGCTCGGCGCGTTCCAGGTCTCCGCCACCGGCGACCTGGCCAACTGGCACACCGGCGCACCCGACGCCATTCCCGCCGTCGGCGGGGCGATGGACCTGGCCACGGGGGCCAAGGACGTCTACGTGATGATGTCCCTGTTCACCAAGGACGGCAAGCCGAAGCTGGTGCCCGAATGCACCTACCCGCTCACGGGAGTGGGCTGCGTCACCCGCGTATACACTAATGACGCGGTCTTCCTGATTACCGAGGAAGGCGTGCGTGTGCGCGAGACGTTCGGAACCACGCTTGAGGAACTGCAGTCCAAGATGGACATCAAGCTGCTTCCGCCCACCGAGTAAAAGGAACCATGACCGAGACCAAGACGCCGGGCGACCAGTTCGTCCAGTCGCTGGCCCGCGGATTGACCGTGATCAGGGCCTTCGACGCCGACAACGTCACCATGACGCTCAGCGAGGTCTCCAAGAGGACCGGCCTGACCCGTGCCACCGCGCGGAGGTTCCTGCACACCCTGGTCGACCTGGGCTATGTGCGCACCGACGGCCGCGTCTTCGAACTCACCGCTCTGGTGCTCCAGCTGGGGTATTCCTACCTCGCCGGGCAGAGTCTGCCCCAGCTGGTGCAGCCATTGCTGGAAGAGCTTTCCGCGGAGCTGCATGAATCCACCTCCGCATCGATTCTCGACGGCGATGAGATCGTCTACATCGCCCGCATCCACACCCGGCGGATCATGACCGTGGGCATCATGGTGGGCACGCGTTTCCCCGCCTACGCCACGTCCATGGGCCGCGTGCTGCTCGCCGGCCTGCCCGCCGGCCGGCTGGAGGACTATCTGGCCTCGGCCGAGCTGAAGCCGTTGACGTCACGGACCATCTCCGACCCGGACAAGCTTCGGGCGGAGCTGGACAAGGTGCGGAGCCAGGGATGGGCCCTGGTGGACCAGGAACTGGAGATCGGCCTGCGCTCGGTGGCCGTTCCGGTCCTGCATCCGGACGGTTCCGTGGCCGCCGCCTTGAACATGTCCATGCAGGCATCGCTGGCAGACGGCACCCGGGACGTGGACGCCGTCGTCGCGGAAGCCCTGCCGAAGCTGCAGGCCGTCGCCGCCAAGGTCACCGACGCGCTGCGCGCCCAGCAGTAGGTCCCGAAGGCGGGCGCGCCGGCCCCGCCGCCGGCAGGAATCGAGTTCCCCAGGGAGGATTGCGCATATGGGAAAACGTCAAACCATGTTTTCGCTCCGGGCCGCCTCCGGCCTGGCCGGCGAACTGCTCGTGACCCTGGGAGCCATCGTCCTCCTCTACGTCGTCTGGCAGCTGTGGTGGACCAACCTGGACGCCCGGGCGGCGCAGCAGGACGCGGTCACCGCCCTGTCCCGGCAATTCGAAGGCCCCGCCGTGAGGGCCGCCGCCGAGGACTTCGGGCCGCCGCAGCCGGGCGGGCAGCCCCGGGACGGCGAGACCTTCGGGATCGTCTACGTCCCGCGCTTCGGCGATGACTTCACCGTGCCGGTCTCGGCGGGGGTGGGTCCCGAGATCCTCGATTCGCTGGGGCTGGGCATGTACGACGGCACGGCGATGCCGGGGGAGGTCGGAAACTTCGCGGTGGCCGGCCATCGCCAGACCTACGGCAAGGTCCTCGACAACATCGACGCGCTCCGGCCCGGGGACCGCATCCATGTGCGCACTGCCGACGGGTACTTCACCTACGTCTTCGAGGAGCACACCATCGTGACGCCGGACCGGACGGATGTACTGCTGCCGGTGCCGGAAAAACCAGGGGCCGAACCTGTCAGGGCGATGATGACCCTGACCACCTGTCATCCACGGTTCGGCGACCGGGAGCGGTACATCGCGTACGCCGCGCTGGAATCATGGCGCCCCGCCGAGGCGGGACCGCCTGCCGACATCGCCGGCCTGGTCGCCGCGCAGGCAGGAGCCTGAGGTGTACGCCTGGATCTTCCGCAACCTGCCCGGCCCGTTCGCCGTGCGGATCATGCTGTCGCTGATGCTGCTGGCGGCGGTCGTCCTGGTGCTCCTGGAGTTCGTTTTCCCGTGGATCAGTTCCCTCGGGCTGCTGGAAGGCGAGGCAACACTCAGCCAGGGCCGGGCAGACGGCGGGGCCGGGGAGCGGTCAGGGTAGGACGACCCGCGTTGCCGCGGACCCGGCAGGCGCGTCGGATTAGCGGATGTGACCTGCATCATTTATATTTCTGCAAGGGCCGGTAAATGCCGGCCGACGCAGGGCACCGAAGCAATCGGATCGGCGCGATCTCCGCCCTGCCAGGACAGCCGAGTTGGGGACAGGACATTTCACGTGACATCACGACTGCGCGCTGCGCTGCTCACCGGCACTGTTGCCGCCGCTCTCGCCCTGGGCAGCGTTCCCGCCCACGCCGGCAGCCAGGATCCGGCCGGGCAGCAGGGCCTGATCCCCGGTGACACCGCTCCCGAGCCCGGCCCGGACGCGGTTGCCGTAGGGACGGTTGGGTCGGCAGCGGCGGTGAACGCGCCGGTTGAAGAAACTGCCCCTGCCAAGCCGGTTCAGGCGGAGCAGGAAGAGGCCCTGGCTGACGCCGTGGTTACCCTGCTGGTCGAGGCTCCCGCAGATAACGACGGCGGACCGATGGACGGCGCCGACGGCACCGACGGGGCCGCGGGCGCGATCGATTTTCCCGCGGATGGCGAAGAGGTGGCCTCCGCGGAAGGCGCCTCGGCCGAGGACTCAACTCCGGCACCGGAAACCATACCTACTTCTCCCGCCGCCGATCCGTCCGCACCTGCAGTGGAGCCCCCCACGGAGGCTGCGCCCGCACCCGAAGCTCCTCCGGCTGCAAAACCCGCTCCCGTGATCGAGCCCATAGTGGTGGGCGGACGCACCCTGACCCACAGCGACTTCAACATCCCGGATGACATCGCCGCCGGCGACGAGGAAACCGTCATGCGCTGGATGGAAGAGAACATGGACCTCGTGCTCGAGTCCGAGGGCATGACGTACCTGATGAACCTCATCATGGAGTACCTCATGGCGGGCGACCTGGACGGCCTGGCCGCGCTGATCCGGGAAATGAGCGCCTCCGATCCTGCAGCGGGGGAGGAGCTCATCCTGTGGATGTACGAGCTGTTGGACGGAATCGGTGAATGGCCGGGCGACTTCGGCGAGTGGCCGGTTGTCGATGAGCCCGGACCGGAGCAACCCGCCAAGGAACCTGCGGCAGTTATCATCCCGGCCTCGCAGCCCCAGCCGGCAGTGCCGTCTAACGTGCTGCCGGGGGCCGTCCCGGCCGGGGCGCTGGCGGACACCGGTGCCGCCGGCACCGCCTGGCTCGCCTCGGGCGGAGTGGGCCTGTTGATGCTCGGCTCGGCCCTCCTCTGGTGGCGGCGCCGCACGGCCTGAGGTAGCCGGCCCGGTCCTGCACCCGGGCGTTCACCCCGCCGCCAACTGTCGTTGACCTTGGCATGGCTGAATGTCCTGCGATGGATCCTGAGACAACGCCGCGGCGGAAATTCCTGCCCGAAATCCAAGCCCTGCGCGCCCTTGCGGTGCTGTTGGTGGTGGCCTACCACCTGGAGCCGCGCTGGCTGCCCGGCGGCTACGTCGGAGTGGACGTCTTCTTCGTCATCTCCGGCTTCCTGATCACCGGCCACATGCTCCGCGAGGCGGCGGCCACCGGCACGCTGTCCCTGAGGTCATTCTGGGCCGCCCGCATCCGGCGCATCCTGCCCGCGGCGCTGCTGACCGTTGCCGTCGTCCTGGCGGCCACGCTGGCGCTGCTGCCCATGAGCCAGTGGGAGCGCATCGGGGGCCAGGCCCTGGCCTCCACCCTCTATTTCCAAAACTGGGTCCTGGCCGCCGACTCCGTCGACTACCTGGCCGCGACCGAGACGCCGACGCCGCTTCAGCACTTCTGGTCCCTGGCCGTCGAGGAACAGTTCTACCTGCTGTGGCCGCTGCTGGTCCTGCTGGCCGTCTTCGCGGCGCGCCGAACGAAGCAGGGCCGCCGGGGGATCGCAGCCGCGATCTTCGCCGCCGTCGTCGCGGCGTCGCTGGCCTATGGCATCTGGGCCACCGCCGGCGGCAGCCCGGCCGCCTACTTCATCACGCCCACCAGGATCTGGGAACTCGGGCTGGGTGGGCTGCTGGCCGCCCTGCACCGGGACACGCGCCGCTGGCCGTACCTGCGCAGCCTGCTGGCGGCAGCGGGCCTGGCCGCGATCACGGCCTCGGCGTTCCTCTTTAACGCGAGCACGCCTTTTCCCGGGGCGGCGGCACTGCTCCCGGTGCTGGGCACCATGGCCGTCATCGCTGCCGGACGGACCGGCGGGCCGCTGTCCCTGCACCGCCTGGTGGACTGGCGGCCTGTCCAATGGACGGGGAATGTCTCCTACTCGCTCTACCTCTGGCACTGGCCCCTGATCGTGTTTTTCACCATCCTGGCGGATCGGGAGCCCGGGCCGCTCACCAGCCCGCTGCTGCTGGCCTGTTCCTTTGGCCTGGCCGCCCTGAGCTACTACTTCGTGGAGACACCGGTGCGCCGCTTTGGCTGGTTCAGCGCCAACTCCTGGCGGCCGCTCGCCGCAGGCGCCGCGGCCACCGCGCTGGTCGGCACGCTGGCCTTCGTGCCGGCCAACCAGCAGGAACGCATCCTGGCCCAGCGTGCCGAGGCGACGTCCGCGCTGCTGGCCGCCCCGCCGCCCGGCTTCGGCGTCGCCTCGATCACGGAGGACGGCCACCGCGCCTTCGCCACCGAGACCCCGCTGGTGGTCCCGGATCCCGCCCGGGCCGGAGCCGACCAGTCCGGCCTCGGCGATTGCGCCGTCACCTCGATGGCGGCCGAAACCAAGGAATGCACCTACGGGGACCCGGAGGGGGACTTCACCCTGGCGCTGGTGGGAGACTCGCACGCGGGGCAGTGGTTCAAGGCCTTGGAGCCTGTCGCCCGAGAGCGGGGTTGGCGCCTGCTGACATACATCCATCATTCCTGCCCGTTCAACGCGGAGCAGCGCAAACTGGAAGCGAAGGGGGAGTCCGTCTGCCGCGGGCCCAACGAACAGACCATGGAACGGCTGACCAGCGGCGGCGTGGACGCGGTCCTGACCTCGTACTACGCGGAGTCCTCCTTCGTGGACTCGGGCACCGGCCAGCGGCCCGGCGCGGCGGGCTTCGCCGAGTACTGGAACCAACTCGCCGACGCCGGCATCGACGTGTACGCGCTCAAGGACACGCCCCGCCCGCGTGAGGGCGCGATCGCCCGGGACTGCGTGGCGGTGAACTACGACGACCCGGCCGAATGCGGCCAGTCGCGCCGCGACGGCCTCGACGGGAAGGACCTCACCGAGGATGCGGCCATGCTGGCCCCGCGGGCGCGGGTCATCGACCTGTCGGCGCACTTCTGCGACCGGGAGACCTGCCCGGCGGTGATCGGCAACGTCCTGGTGTACCGGGACCTCAACCACGTCTCCGGCACCTACATGAAAACGCTGGCCCGGCCGCTGGAAACGGCCTTGCTGCTGGCGATGGAACGGCCGTGACGCCGCGGCCGGCCCGCCGTGCAGCAACCGTTGGGCAGCCGCCGGGCCACCGCGTCGTGCGCGACCCGCATACTCTGCTAGACTTATGTTCGATTGTTTTTGTGTGGCAGTGGATGAAGGCCGTTTCGGATGATAACGGAACGGGGCCTGTTTCCGGTCCGCGGGGTTCTTGCGCGGAGAATGCCACACTTTTGCACGCCTACGGTCGCTTCGATTCCGCAGCGGGTGCGAAGACGACCGACAGTGCCTGGCCCTGCATGACAGACGGGGCAAAGCCCAAGAAAAACGGAGAACACGAAAGTGCCTACGATTAACCAGCTGGTCCGCAAGGGCCGCTCACCTAAGGTGAATAAGACCAAGGCGCCTGCCCTCAAGGGCAGCCCGATGAAGCGCGGCGTTTGCACCCGCGTTTACACCACCACCCCGAAGAAGCCGAACTCCGCGCTCCGTAAGGTAGCCCGCGTCAAGCTCGCCGGCGGCATCGAAGTGACTGCCTACATCCCCGGTGTGGGCCACAACCTGCAGGAACACTCCATCGTGCTGGTGCGCGGCGGCCGTGTGAAGGACCTGCCCGGTGTCCGCTACAAGATCGTCCGCGGCGCCCTCGACACCCAGGGTGTCAAGAACCGCCAGCAGGCCCGCAGCCGCTACGGCGCGAAGAAGGAGAAGAAGTAATGCCCCGTAAGGGTCCGGCCCCCAAGCGGCCGCTCGTAGTTGATCCGGTACACGGCTCGCCGCTGGTTACCCAGCTGATCAACAAGGTTCTCGTTGATGGCAAGAAGTCCACCGCGGAGCGCATCGTGTACGGTGCCCTCGACGGTGTGAAGGCCAAGTCCGGCGGCGATCCCGTTGCCGCCCTCAAGAAGGCCATGGACAACGTCCGCCCGACCCTGGAGGTCCGGTCCCGCCGCGTCGGCGGCGCCACCTACCAGGTTCCGGTCGAGGTCAAGCCGGGCCGTGCTACGGCCCTGGCCCTGCGCTGGCTGGTCGGCTACTCGAAGGCCCGCCGCGAGAAGACGATGACCGAGCGTCTCATGAACGAGATTCTGGATGCGTCAAACGGTCTCGGTGCCGCTGTGAAGCGTCGCGAAGACACCCACAAGATGGCCGAGTCCAACAAGGCCTTCGCCCACTACCGCTGGTAAAGAGTCGATACGACGACGGCGCCAACCGCCGTCGTCGTATCCCTCACCTACAAAGGGAGACATTGTGGCACTGGACGTGCTAACCGACCTCACGAAGGTCCGCAATATCGGCATCATGGCCCACATCGATGCCGGCAAGACCACCACTACCGAACGCATCCTGTTCTACACGGGTGTGAACCACAAGCTCGGCGAAACTCACGACGGTGCGTCGACCACTGACTGGATGGAACAGGAAAAGGAACGCGGCATCACCATCACCTCCGCCGCGGTGACTTGCTTCTGGAACCAGAACCAGATCAACATCATCGACACCCCGGGCCACGTGGACTTCACTGTGGAGGTGGAGCGTTCGCTGCGCGTCCTCGACGGTGCCGTTGCTGTCTTCGATGGTAAGGAAGGCGTGGAGCCGCAGTCGGAGACTGTGTGGCGCCAGGCCGACAAGTACGAAGTTCCGCGCATCTGCTTCGTCAACAAGATGGACAAGCTCGGCGCCGACTTCTACTTCACGGTAGACACCATCATCAAGCGCCTGGGCGCAAAGCCGCTGGTCATGCAGCTGCCAATCGGCTCCGAGAACGACTTCATCGGCGTCGTCGACCTGATGACCATGAAGGCACTGGTATGGGAAGGCGACGCCAAGGGCGACGTCACCATGGGTGCTGCCTACGAGACCCGGGAGATCCCCGCGGACCTGCAGGCCAAGGCCGAGGAATACCGCGCGCAGCTCGTTGAGACCGTGTCCGAGTCCTCGGACGAGCTCATGGAGAAGTACCTCGAAGGCGAAGAGATTTCGATCGACGAGCTGAAGGCCGGCATCCGCAAGATGGTCGTCAACTCGGAGATCTACCCGGTCTTCTGTGGTTCTGCCTTCAAGAACCGCGGTGTGCAGCCGATGCTCGACGCAGTCATCGACTACCTGCCGTCCCCGGTCGACGTTCCCTCGATGGTCGGTCACGACCCCAAGAACGAGGAAATCGAACTGACCCGCAAGCCGAACGAGGAGGAGCCGTTCTCGGCCTTGGCCTTCAAGGTTGCGGCGCACCCGTTCTTCGGCCAGCTGACCTTCATCCGGGTCTACTCGGGCAAGGCCACTTCCGGTACGCAGTTGCTGAACACCACCAAGGGCAAGAAGGAGCGCATCGGAAAGCTGTTCCAGATGCACGCCAACAAGGAAAACCCGGTGGAAGAGGTGCACGCAGGCCACATCTACGCGGTGATCGGCCTGAAGGACACCACCACCGGCGACACCCTGTCGGCCGTCGATGCACCCATCGTGCTCGAGTCCATGTCCTTCCCGGAGCCGGTGATCTTCGTGGCCATCGAGCCGAAGACCAAGGGCGACCAGGAAAAGCTCTCCACGGCGATCCAGAAGCTCTCCGCCGAGGACCCGACGTTCACCGTTTCGCTGAACGAAGAGACCGGCCAGACCGAAATCGGCGGCATGGGCGAGCTGCACCTGGACATCCTGGTGGACCGCATGCGCCGCGAATTTAAGGTCGAGGCCAACGTGGGCAAGCCCCAGGTTGCCTACCGTGAAACCATCAAGAAGGCTGTCGAAAAGGTCGACTTCACCCACAAGAAGCAGACGGGTGGATCCGGCCAGTTCGCGAAGGTCCAGGTCTCCTTCGAGCCGCTGGACACCAGCGACGGCACCTTCTACGAGTTCGAGAACAAGGTCACCGGTGGCCGTATTCCGCGCGAATACATCCCCTCGGTCGACGCTGGCATCCAGGATGCCATGCAGCTCGGCATTCTGGCCGGCTACCCGCTGGTCGGTGTCAAGGCCATCCTGCTCGACGGCGCATACCACGACGTCGACTCTTCGGAAATGGCCTTCAAGATCGCTGGTTCCCAGGTCTTCAAGGAAGGCGCACGCCGCGCCAACCCGGTCCTGCTCGAGCCGCTGATGGCCGTCGAGGTACGTACCCCTGAGGAATACATGGGCGACGTGATCGGCGACCTGAACTCCCGCCGTGGACAGATCCAGTCCATGGAGGACGCTAGCGGCGTGAAGGTTGTGCGCGCTAACGTTCCGCTTTCCGAAATGTTCGGCTACATCGGCGACCTGCGTTCCAAGACGCAGGGCCGCGCGGTGTACTCGATGCAGTTCGAAAGCTACGCTGAGGTCCCGAAGGCTGTTGCCGACGAGATCATCCAGAAGACGCGCGGCGAGTAAACCCCAGGGTGGCGGGTCCTTATCCGTAAGGATCCGGCACGCCGTGCAGGCGGCCGGTCGGCTCACGCAGCCGGCCGCCGGCACCACCCACTGACGGAACCGCGCAAGTTTTTGCCGGTACCTGACGGAACCAGTAATTTCACCAAATACAAAAGCCCGAAGTAGACTTGTTCAAGTTTCGGCCGTGACAATCGCGTCCGAAGAGCAAATCTTCTCAACACGTTCTAGGAGGAACCCGTGGCGAAGGCAAAGTTCGAGCGGACTAAGCCGCACGTCAACATTGGCACCATCGGTCACGTTGACCACGGTAAGACCACGTTGACCGCTGCCATTTCCAAGGTGCTTGCTGACAAGTACCCCGATCTCAACGAGCAGCGTGACTTCGCAGCTATCGACTCTGCCCCGGAAGAGCGCCAGCGCGGCATCACCATCAACATCTCGCACGTCGAGTACCAGACCGAGAAGCGCC
Organism: Arthrobacter sp. MDT2-34-1; assembly: GCF_059091365.1. Taxonomy (NCBI): domain Bacteria; kingdom Bacillati; phylum Actinomycetota; class Actinomycetes; order Micrococcales; family Micrococcaceae; genus Arthrobacter; species Arthrobacter sp. MDT2-34-1. The sequence goes on along the minus strand of NZ_JBNHGO010000001.1, from coordinate 1,345,420 downwards.
ACTACGCACACGTGGACGCCCCCGGCCACGCCGACTACATCAAGAACATGATCACCGGTGCCGCCCAGATGGACGGCGCAATCCTGGTGGTTGCCGCGACTGACGGCCCGATGGCCCAGACCCGCGAGCACGTTCTGCTGGCCCGCCAGGTTGGCGTTCCGACGCTGCTGGTGGCCCTGAACAAGTCGGACATGGTTGAGGACGAGGAACTGCTCGACCTGGTCGAAATGGAAGTCCGTGAGCTGCTCAGCTCGCAGGAGTTCGATGGCGACAACGCACCGGTCATCCGCACTTCCGGCCTGAAGGCCCTGGAAGGCGACGCCCAGTGGGTCAAGTCCGTCGAGGACCTGATGGACGCCGTTGACGAGTACATCCCGGACCCGGTCCGCGACAAGGACAAGCCGTTCCTGATGCCGGTTGAAGACGTCTTCACCATCACCGGCCGCGGCACCGTGGTGACCGGCCGCGCCGAGCGCGGTACCCTCGCCATCAACTCCGAGGTCGAGATCGTCGGCATCCGCCCGGTCCAGAAGACCACGGTTACCGGTATCGAGATGTTCCACAAGCAGCTCGACGAAGCATGGGCAGGCGAGAACTGTGGCCTGCTGCTGCGCGGTATCAAGCGCGAAGACGTGGAGCGCGGCCAGGTTATCGTGAAGCCGGGTTCGATCACCCCGCACACCGATTTCGAGGCCAACGTCTACATCCTGTCCAAGGATGAAGGCGGCCGCCACAACCCGTTCTACTCGAACTACCGTCCGCAGTTCTACTTCCGCACCACCGACGTGACCGGCGTTATCACCCTCCCCGAGGGCACCGAAATGGTCATGCCGGGCGACAACACTGAGATGACCGTTGAGCTCATCCAGCCGATCGCCATGGAAGAGGGCCTCGGCTTCGCTATCCGTGAAGGCGGCCGCACCGTTGGTTCGGGCCGCGTCACCAAGATCACCAAGTAACTCTGTGATCTGCTGACCGGAGGTTTCCGGTCGGAGGCAGGAGAACCCCCGCCGTCTCAGGACGGCGGGGGTTCTTTCTTTTAATGATGCGCCGGGTGTGATGCTGCGCGCACGCTCCGGGCGCGCCTTCGGTCATGGTCCTTCCGTTTTAGATGTTCTGGTGCAGGCAGAGAATGTTGCCCTCCGTGTCCGGGAACCAGGCGCAGCGCTGGTGGCCGGTCACCGCGATGTGGTTCTCGGTCTTGAGGCCCGGCAGGTCGTAGTCCGCGAAGTCGACGCCGCGGCCGGCCAGTTCGGACATCTCGGTTTCCAAATCGGCCACCTCGAAGCTGATCGAGGTGTGGTCCGACGTGTCGGCGTCCGGTCGGACGATGAGTTCTACCGCGGTGGAACCGTCGCTGGAGAAAAGGAACGAATCCTCTCCGAGCGGGCCGGCCGGCTGCAGGCCGAGGGAATCCTGGTAGAACGCGCGCGCCCGGTCCATGTCCTTCACGGGCAGGACCGTCGTCATGGTTTTGGTGCTGAGCATGGTTGTCCGGCTTCCTGGGAGCATCTGCGGTGGACACTCCCAGAATAGTCTCGGCCGGGGCCCCGGGAACTGGCGGACGGGCACGAATTTTGACCGCCGACCAGTAGGATCAGACCATGGAATGGCTGATCGTGTGGATCGTCCTGGGCCTGGTTGCCGCGGTGGTCGGGGCGGTGTCCTGGGGCAGGCGGTACTTCCGCCACGAACTGGACCGTGCCCGCCGCATCCGGCGCGCCGACGGCGGGCGGTAGCGAAGCGCCGGGGACCGGCGAACGCGCCGGCGGGCCGTCAGGCCTGACCCGGTGCTGCCACCGCCGGCTCGGTCTGCCCTGCCGCCTCGCCGGCACCGGCACGAGTGCGGCGCGCGGCCACATCCTTCAGCCAGTGGAAGGACGCCTTGCGGATCCGCTGCTGGGTGGCGAAGTCCACGTACACCAGGCCGAAGCGCTGGCTGTATCCGGCCGCCCATTCGAAGTTGTCCATCAGCGTCCACACGTAGTAGCCGCGCAGGTCGATGCCGGCTGCGGGCCCGTCCGGCGCCGTCGCGGTGAGCGCGGCCTCCAAATGCGAGGCCAGGTAGTCGATCCGCCGCACGTCGGCGACCGACGGCTCCTTGGTCAGCGCGTCGCGGACCACCACATCCTTGAAGCTGGCGCCCCCCTCGGTGATGTAGACCGGCGGCAGATTGGGGTAACGCCCGGCCATCTGGGCCAGGGCGACCTGCAGGTAGTCGGGTGCCACGGGCCAGCCGAATTCTGTCCGGTCATACCCCGGCCACGCGGCCAGGTGGAACGGCAGCTCGCCGCCCTGCTCCCAGAGCAGCTCGGGCAGGCCGTCGGGGATCGCCTCCGGCCCGGTCAGCGGCCCCGGGCCGATGCCAATCCTGGTGGGGAAGTAGTAGTTCAGCCCGTAGAAGTCCAGCGGCTGGCTCATCACCGCCAGGTCCTCGTCCGGAATCTCGCGCAGGTACTGGAGCGCGGGCTTGAGCACCGGGTTGAACGTTGGGTAGCGGCCCAGCAGCACCGGGTCCGAAAACATGCCGTTGTGGAGCACGTCGTACAGTTCCACCAGCACATCGTGGGCCAGCCCGTCCTTGGCGCCCACCACGGGGGAGTAGACGTTCGTGATGCCCGCCTCGCCCGTGATCCCGCCGGCCCGCAGGGCCGAGAGGCTGAGCCCGTGCGCGAGGATGAGGTGGTGCGCGGCCGGCAGGGCGTCGAACAGCCCGGCCTGGCCGGGAGCATGGACGCCGAGGCCGTAGCCGTTGAGGGTGACGGTGGTCGGCTCGTTGATCGTGACCCAGCGGTCCACCCGGTCGCCGAACTTGTCCGCGGCGATCGCCGCAAAGTCGGCCAGCCGGTACGCGGTATCCCGGTTGAGCCAGCCGCCCGCGTGCTCCAGCGGCAGCGGGGTGTCCCAGTGGTAGAGCGTGCACATCGGGGAGATGCCCCGGGTCAGCAGTTCATCCAGCAGGCGGTCGTAGAAGTCGATGCCCCGCTGGTTGACCGGCCCCTGTCCGCCGGGCTGGATCCTTGGCCAGGACAGCGAGAACCGGTACGAGTCCACACCGAGCTCGGCCATCAGCGCGACGTCCTCCGGCATCCGGTGGTAGTGGTCGCAGGCCGCGTCCGCCGTCGCGCCGCCGGCAATCCGCCCGGGCTCGTGCGAAAACGCGTCCCAGCCGGAGGGTCCGCGGCCGTCTTCGGCCACGGCGCCCTCGATCTGGAATGCCGCCGTCGCCACTCCCAGGGTAAAGTCGGACGGGATCATTGCCGCCAGGCGCCCGCTGTCCATTGCCATTCGCTGCTGTCCTCCTGAAACCTGGTCTCCCGTGTGCGGCGCCCGCCGGAGCGGGCTGGCACCAGCATCGCACTGCCGGCTGGTCCGCGCCATAGCAGGGCAGCCGGGGTGCGGGCTTCGGCCCGGGGGCCGATTCGCAATCAGGGCCAAAGTCTGCCACACTAGATGAGTTGTTCAAGCGCTTTTGCATGTCTTCGTGCGAAGCTGGGTCCCGCCCGGGATAATGCCCGGGGCAGGGTCAGGCTCCACGGATTTCAAAGAAGCCCAAATATAACCCACCCTCCATTTTGAGCGGGCGGAGTGCGCAGAATGTTCGCGACACGCCCGACCGCGGGGGTCGGAGCCTCAGCAGGGTGAGGAACCCGGATTCATCCGGATTCAGTCTGCCGGAGGAGCGCCAGGCAGGAGCGATCCAGCCGTCGGGGCGCATCAGGAGAAAGTCAACAGAGCAGCACTGAGAAAGAGAGCGGAGACGCCATGGCGGGACAGAAAATCCGCATCCGTCTGAAGTCATATGACCATGAGGTCATTGATGTTTCAGCACGGAAGATCGTTGAGACGGTCACGCGTGCAGGCGCAACGGTAGTGGGCCCCGTGCCGCTGCCCACCGAGAAGAACGTGTACTGCGTTATCCGGTCGCCGCACAAGTACAAGGACAGCCGGGAGCACTTTGAAATGCGCACCCACAAGCGGCTGATCGACATTATCGATCCCACGCCCAAGGCCGTCGATTCGCTGATGCGGCTCGACCTGCCGGCGGACGTGAACATCGAAATCAAGCTGTAGGGGAGTGAGTATTTTGTCTACCACTACACGCCAAGTAAAGGGACTGCTGGGCACCAAGCTCGGCATGACCCAGGTCTGGGACGAGAACAACCGGCTCATCCCGGTCACGGTCGTCAAGGCCGACTCCAACGTCATCACCCAGCTGCGCTCTGCGGACGTCGACGGCTACACCGCCGTCCAGATCGGCTACGGCCAGATCGACCCGCGCAAGGTGACCAAGCCGCTGGCCGGCCACTTTGAGAAGGCCGGGGTTACCCCGCGCCGCCACGTGGTTGAGCTGCGCACCGCCGATGCCGGCTCCTACGAGCTGGGCCAGGAACTCTCCGTGGAACTGTTCGAGACCGGCCAGAAGGTCGACGTCGTCGGAACCACCAAGGGTAAGGGCTTCGCCGGTGTCATGAAGCGTCACGGCTTCGCCGGTGTGGGTGCCTCGCACGGCGCGCACAAGAACCACCGCAAGCCCGGTTCCATCGGTGGCGCGTCCACTCCGGGCCGCGTTTTCAAGGGCATGCGCATGTCCGGTCGCATGGGTGCCGTCCGCCAGACCACGCTGAACCTGACGGTTCACGCTGTGGACACCGAGAACTCGCTGCTCTTGATCAAGGGTGCCGTTCCCGGTGCCCGCGGCTCGGTCGTTCTCGTCCGTTCCGCTGTGAAGGGAGCCTAGTTCAATGGCCAACACGCTCAAGGTTGACCTGCCTGCAGAGATCTTCGACGTCCAGACCAACGTGCCGCTGCTGCACCAGGTCGTCGTCGCCCAGCTCGCTGCTGCCCGGCAGGGAACCCACAAGACCAAAACCCGCGCCGAGGTTTCCGGTGCCGGCCGCAAGCCGTTCAAGCAGAAGGGCACCGGCCGCGCCCGCCAGGGTTCGATCCGCGCCCCGCACATGACCGGCGGCGGCGTCGTGCACGGCCCGACCCCGCGCGACTACAGCCAGCGCACCCCCAAGAAGATGAAGGCCGCTGCCCTGCGCGGCGCCCTCTCGGACCGGGCACGCAACGGCCGCATCCACGTCGTGGAGGCACTGGTTGCCGGCGACAAGCCGTCCACCAAGGCCGCTACCGAGGCCCTGCGCGCCATCACCGACCGCAAGAACCTGCTCGTAGTCATCGAGCGCGCCAACGATGTGGCGGCCCTGAGCCTGCGCAACATCGAGGCTGTTCACACCATTTACGTGGATCAGTTGAACACCTACGACGTGCTCGTTTCCGACGACGTGGTCTTCACCCAGGCCGCCTACGAGGCATTCATCGCAGCTAAGGCAACTGCCAAGGAGGACGCCAAGTGAGCGCGACCACCACAAAAGATCCCCGCGACGTGATCCTTGCTCCCGTCGTTTCGGAGAAGAGCTACGGCCTGATCGACGAAGGTAAGTACACCTTCCTGGTCGACCCCCGCTCGAACAAGACCGAGATCAAGCTGGCCGTGGAGAAGATTTTCTCCGTCAAGGTCGACTCGATCAACACCATCAACCGTGCCGGTAAGCGCAAGCGGACCAAGTTCGGATGGGGACAGCGCAAGGACACCAAGCGCGCAATTGTCACCCTGAAGGAAGGCACAATCGACATCTTCGGCGGTCCGCTTTCTTAAGCGGAGACCACTTTAACGAGGAAATGAACTATGGGAATCCGTAAATACAAGCCGACTACACCGGGCCGTCGCGGCTCGAGCGTAGCCGACTTCGCTGAAATCACGCGATCGACGCCGGAAAAGTCGTTGCTGCGCCCGCTGACCAAGTCAGGTGGACGTAACAACTCCGGCAAGATCACTACCCGCCACAAGGGCGGCGGACACAAGCGCCAGTACCGTCTGATCGACTTCCGTCGCCACGACAAGGACGGCGTGCCCGCCAAGGTCGCTCACATCGAGTACGACCCGAACCGCACCGCGCGGATCGCCCTGCTGCACTACGTTGATGGCACCAAGCGCTACATCCTGGCTCCGGCCAAGCTGAAGCAGGGGGACACGGTCGAGGCCGGCGCCAGCGCCGACATCAAGCCGGGCAACAACCTGCCGCTGCGCAACATCCCCGTCGGTACGGTCATCCACGCCGTGGAGCTGCGCCCGGGCGGCGGTGCCAAGATGGCCCGCTCCGCCGGTGCCTCCGTGCAGCTGGTGGCCAAGGAAGGCAAGTACGGCCAGCTCCGGCTGCCGTCCGGCGAAATCCGCAACGTTGATGTGCGCTGCCGCGCAACCATCGGCGAGGTGGGCAACGCCGAGCAGTCCAACATCAGCTGGGGCAAGGCCGGCCGCATGCGCTGGAAGGGCGTCCGCCCGACCGTCCGCGGTGTGGCCATGAACCCGATCGACCACCCGCACGGTGGTGGCGAGGGCAAGACCTCCGGTGGCCGTCACCCGGTCAACCCGAACGGCAAGCCCGAGGGCCGCACCCGCCGCCCGAACAAGGAAAGCGACCGCCTGATTGTGCGTCGCCGTCGTACTGGCAAGAACAAGCGATAGGAGCCTGGGAACATGCCACGCAGCCTGAAGAAAGGCCCCTTCGTCGATCAGCACCTCTTCGTGAAGGTAGCTGCAGAGAACGAAAAGGGCACCAAGAACGTCATCAAGACGTGGTCCCGCCGTTCGATGATCGTGCCCGACATGCTCGGACACACGATTGCCGTACACGACGGACGCAAGCACATCCCGGTGTTTGTCACTGAGTCGATGGTCGGGCACAAGCTCGGCGAATTCGCCCCGACGCGGACCTTCCGCGGCCATGTGAAGGACGACCGCAAGGGCAAGCGCCGCTAGGCGCTGCTCTTACGGCAGAAGACGAGAGAAGGAAAGCAATGGAAGCCAAGGCTATTGCGCGCCATATTCGCGTGACGCCTATGAAGGCCCGGCGCGTCGTCAACCTTGTTCGTGGCAAGCAGGCGAATGAGGCTCTGGCAATTCTGAAGTTTGCCCCGCAGGCAGCTTCGGAGCCGGTCAGCAAGGTACTCGCGTCGGCAGTCGCCAACGCCCGCGTTATCGCGGACCGCGACGGCGTCGCCTTTGACGAGAGCGACCTGTACATCAGCGAAGCATTCGTAGATGAAGGCCCCACCATGAAGCGGTTCCAGCCGCGCGCCCAGGGGCGTGCCTACCGCATCAAGAAGCGGACCAGCCACATCACGCTTGTTGTCGCTACCCCGGAGAAAGAGGAGGACCAGTAAGTGGGACAGAAAGTAAACCCGCACGGATTCCGACTCGGTATCACCACCGACCATGTCTCCCACTGGTTCGCTGACAGCAACAAGGCCGGCCAGCGCTACAAGGACTTTGTCCGCGAGGACGTGAAGATCCGCCAGCTGATGTCCACGGGCATGGACCGCGCGGGCATCGCGAAGGTTGAGATCGAGCGTACCCGTGACCGCGTGCGTGTGGATATCCACACCGCCCGCCCCGGCATCGTGATCGGCCGCCGCGGCGCCGAAGCGGACCGCATCCGCGGCGAGCTGGAGAAGCTCACCGGCAAGCAGGTGCAGCTGAACATCCTCGAGGTCAAGAACCCGGAGATCGAAGCGCAGCTGGTTGCCCAGGGCATCGCCGAGCAGCTGACCTCCCGCGTGGCCTTCCGCCGCGCCATGAAGAAGGCTATGCAGTCCGCCACCCGCGCCGGCGCCAAGGGCATCCGTGTCCAGTGCTCCGGTCGCCTCGGCGGCGCCGAAATGAGCCGCTCGGAGTTCTACCGCGAAGGCCGTGTGCCCCTGCACACGCTGCGGGCGAACATCGACTACGGCTTCTTCGAGGCCAAGACCACGTTCGGCCGCATCGGCGTCAAGGTCTGGATCTACAAGGGCGACGTGACCGCGAAGGAACTGGCGGCCCAGCAGGCTGCCGCTCCGTCCTCGCGTGGCCGCGGCGACCGTCCGGGCCGCCCTGCCGGTGGCGAGCGCCGTCGTCGTAATGACCGTGCTGCCGCTCCCGCCGCAGGCGAGGGCGCAGCCAAGGCCGAGGCACCTGCCGCTGAGGCAGCAGCGCCGGCGGCAGAAGGAGGAGAAGCTTAAATGCTTATCCCACGTCGAGTTAAGTTCCGTAAGCAGCACCACCCGGGTCGTTCCGGCGCTGCTTCCGGCGGCACCGAGGTCAGCTTCGGCGAGTGGGGTATCCAGGCTCTGACGCCGGCATACGTCACCAACCGCCAGATCGAAGCGGCCCGTATTGCGATGACCCGCCACATCAAGCGTGGCGGCAAGGTTTGGATCAACATTTATCCGGACCGCCCGCTGACCAAGAAGCCGGCCGAAACCCGCATGGGTTCCGGTAAGGGTTCGCCGGAATGGTGGGTCGCCAACGTCAAGCCGGGACGGGTTCTGTTCGAACTGTCCGGTGTCAATGAAGAGGTAGCTCGCGAGGCCCTGCGCCTGGCGATCCACAAGCTGCCGTTGAAGGCACGCATTGTGCGTCGCGAAGGTGGTGAATAGAAATGGCAGTTGGTTCAAAGGAACTGGCAACCGATCAGCTCGAGACTTTCGATAAGGACCGTCTCGCAGAGGAGCTGCGCAAGGCCAAGGAGGAGCTGTTCAACCTCCGTTTCCAGTCCGCCACCGGTCAGCTGGAAAACCACGGCCGCCTGAAGGCCGTCAAGCGGGACATCGCGCGCATCTACACCGTGCTGCGTGAGCGCGAGCTGGGCATTCGTCCCGAGGTCGTTGCTTCTGCGGAGGCTCCGGTCGAGGAGAAGAAGGCCAAGAAGGCTAAGAAGTCTGACAAGGCCGAAGCCGAAACCGCCGGGACCGAAACCCCCGCTTCGGAGGATGAGGCCAAGTGAGCGAAAACACGAACAAGGATGCAACTGTGGAAGAAGCCACTCCGGCTCGCGGTTACCGTAAGACCGCCCGCGGCTACGTCGTCTCGGACAAGATGGAAAAGACCATCGTGGTCGAGGTTGAGGACCGCGTGAAGCACGCGCTGTACGGCAAGGTGATCCGCCGGACCGAGAAGCGCAAGGCCCACGACGAGCAGAACTCCGCCGGCATCGGCGACCTGGTTCTGATCGCCGAGACCCGGCCGCTGTCCGCCACCAAGCGGTGGCGCCTGGTCGAGATCATCGAAAAGGCCAAGTAGGACCTACGTCCTGCGCGGGGCCCGCCTGCCGAGCGGGCGGGCCCCGCACCCTTAAGTTTCCCTTCCGGCACCATGGATCCCGGTCCGCCGGAGCAGCCGGAAGGGTTTGGAAGGGTCCGTGGTTTCGGCCGCAGACCCTTTGAAAAGCACAAGCCCCTGGCCGTGATTTCACGTCCGGGGTGTCTTGGTCATAAACTAGTAATCTTGCCTGTGCCGTTTGGAAAGACCATCCATCCTTCCGCATGGACAGAATAGGCAAATTCCCGCAACCGCCTTCGGACCGCACACGCGTGCGGCCAGGGGGAGTTACGGTGCGGGCTACCCATATCCGTTCCGCAAGGCTCAGCAATGAGAACCGGCGCGACGACAGGAGTAATAAGTGATTCAGCAGGAGTCGCGACTGAAGGTCGCCGACAACACGGGTGCCAAGGAAATCTTGACCATCCGCGTTCTCGGTGGATCCGGCCGTCGCTACGCAGGCATTGGCGACACCATTGTTGCCACCGTCAAGGATGCAATTCCCGGCGGCAACGTCAAGAAGGGTGACATCGTCAAGGCTGTCATCGTTCGCACCAAGAAGGAACGCCGCCGTGCGGATGGTTCCTACATCAAGTTCGATGAGAACGCAGCCGTGATCCTCAAGAACGACGGCGACCCCCGCGGTACCCGTATCTTCGGCCCGGTCGGCCGTGAGCTTCGCGACAAGAAGTTCATGAAGATCATCTCGTTGGCTCCGGAGGTGCTGTAGTCCATGGCTAAGTACAAGATCAAGAAGGGTGACCTGGTTCAGGTCATCACCGGTGCCAAGGCTGAGCGCGGCGGCGACCGCGGCAAGCAGGGCAAGGTCCTGAAGGTGTTCACGGAGTCCAACCGGGTGCTGGTCGAAGGCGTTAACCGCGTCACCAAGCACACCAAGGCCGGGCAGTCGGAACGCGGCACGAAGACCGGTGGCATCGAGACCGTTGAGGCCCCGATCCACATCTCGAACGTGGCGATTGTCGATCCCGAGACCAAGAAGCCGACCCGCGTTGGCTACCGCACCGAAACCGTCGAGCGTGATGGCCGTGAGCGCACTGTGCGCATCCGCGTGTCCAAGGCCTCCGGGAAGGACCTCTAATGACTGAGACTGTCACCAAGATCGTCCCCCGCCTGAAGACTCGCTACGCCGGCGAGATCAAGCAGGCTCTGCGGGACGAGTTCAAGTACGAGAACGTGAACCAGGTTCCCCGCCTGGTCAAGGTCGTAGTCAACATGGGTGTTGGAGATGCCGCCAAGGACTCCAAGCTCATCGACGGCGCCGTGCGCGACCTGACCCAGATCACCGGTCAGAAGCCGCAGATCACCAAGGCCCGCAAGTCCATCGCCCAGTTCAAGCTGCGCGAAGGCATGCCGATCGGCGCCCACGCGACGCTGCGCGGCGACCGCATGTGGGAATTCGTGGACCGCCTGGTCACCCTGGCCCTGCCCCGTATCCGCGACTTCCGCGGCCTCAACGGCAAGCAGTTCGACGGCAACGGCAACTACACCTTCGGTCTGACCGAACAGTCCATGTTCCACGAGATCGATCAGGACAAGATCGACCGCGTGCGCGGTATGGATATCACCGTAGTAACCACTGCAAAGACCGATGACGAGGGCCGCGCGCTGCTGAAGGCGCTGGGCTTCCCGTTCAAGACCGAAGATTAATTAGCTACGTGAAAGGTCCCGCCCCGGCGCCCAGCGCTGACCGGAGCGAGGAAACCGTTACGAGGAAGGGCAAGAGCCCACAATGACTATGACAGATCCTGTCGCAGACATGCTCACGCGTCTGCGCAACGCCAACTCGGCATACCACGACTCTGTGTCGATGCCGTACAGCAAGCTCAAGGCTCGCGTCGCCGACATCCTGAAGGCCGAAGGCTACATCGCCGGCTGGAAGGAAGAAGAGGCCGAGGTTGGCAAGAAGCTGACCCTGGAACTCAAGTTCGGTCCGAACCGCGAGCGTTCCATTGCCGGCATCCGCCGCATCTCCAAGCCCGGTCTGCGCGTTTACGCGAAGTCCACCAACCTGCCGCACGTACTCGGTGGCCTGGGCATCGCAATCCTGTCCACCTCTTCCGGGCTGATGACTGATCGTCAGGCCGGCAAGAAGGGCGTGGGCGGCGAAGTCCTCGCTTACGTCTGGTAACGGAAAGGAAGAGATTAAATGTCACGTATTGGACGTCTCCCCATCACCGTTCCCGCAGGCGTTGAGGTCAAGATCGACGGCAACGTCGTCTCCGTCAAGGGCGCCAAGGGCGAGCTGAGCCACACTCTGGCTTCGCCCATCACGGCCTCCCTGGACGAGAACACCATCACCGTCTCCCGCCCGAACGACGAGCGCGAATCCCGGTCCCTGCACGGCCTGACCCGCACGCTGATCAACAACATGATCGTCGGCGTCACCGAAGGCTACAAGAAGAACCTCGAGATCGTCGGCACCGGTTACCGCGTGCAGGCCAAGGGCTCGGACCTCGAGTTCGCCCTCGGCTTCAGCCACCCGGTGGTCGTCAACGCACCCGAGGGAATCACCTTCGCCGTGGAGGGCGCCACCAAGCTCTCCGTTTCCGGTATCAACAAGCAGCAGGTCGGCGAAGTTGCTGCCAACATCCGCAAGCTGCGCAAGCCCGACCCCTACAAGGGCAAGGGCGTTCGCTACGCCGGCGAGCAAATCCGCCGCAAGGTCGGAAAGGCTGGTAAGTAAACCATGGCGATCAGCATTAATAAGAAGCGGACCTCGAAGTCCAAGTCCGCAGCACGCGGCCGCCGCCACCTGCGCGTCCGCAAGCGCATCACCGGTACCGCGGTCCGTCCGCGCCTGGTGGTCAACCGCTCCGCACGCCACATCTTTGTCCAGGTTGTCGATGACAGCAAGGGCATCACCGTGGCTTCCGCTTCCACCATGGAAGCCGACCTGCGGGCGCTCGACGGCGACAAGTCCGCCAAGGCAAAGCGCGTCGGTGAGCTCGTTGCCGAGCGTGCCAAGGCTGCCGGTGTTGAGGCCGTGGTCTTTGACCGCGGCGGCAACCGGTACCACGGCCGTATCGCAGCGGTTGCCGACGGCGCACGTGAAGGTGGGCTGGCACTGTGACCGCTGAGAACAACGAAAAGGAAACTCAGGTGACTGAAGCAACTGAGACCGCTGCCGCGGGATCCGCTGAAACCACCGCTGCTTCCGGCCAGGAGGACCGCCGCGGCGGCCGTCGTGGCGAACGCGGTGGCAGCGACCGTGGTGGCAACGACCGTGGCGGCCGCGGCCGTGGCCGCGACAACGCCCGCGACGCCGAGAAGGACAAGTTCCTCGAGCGCGTCGTCACCATCAACCGCGTGTCCAAGGTCGTCAAGGGCGGCCGCCGCTTTAGCTTCACAGCCCTGGTAGTTGTCGGCGACGGCAACGGCATGGTCGGCGTGGGCTACGGCAAGGCCAAGGAAGTTCCGGCGGCGATCGCCAAGGGCGTGGAAGAGGCCAAGAAGTCCTTCTTCCGCGTGCCGATCATCGCCGGCACCGTCCCGCACCAGGTGCAGGGCGAAGCCGCTGCAGGCGTTGTCATGCTGCGTCCGGCTGCTGCCGGTACCGGTGTGATCGCCGGTGGCCCGGTCCGCGCCGTGCTCGAGTGCGCCGGTATCCACGACGTGCTCTCCAAGTCGCTCGGCTCGGCCAACGCGATCAACATTGTGCACGCAACAGTCGATGCGCTGCGTCGCCTGGAGGAGCCCCGCTCCGTGGCTGCCCGCCGTGGCCTGCCCCTGGACGAGGTTGCTCCGGCTATCCTGCTGCGCAACATGCAGAAGGCAGGTGCGTAATGACCACACCCAAGAATCTGACTCCGTCGGATGCGCAGTTGGAAATCACGCAGATCAAGTCCGTCATTGGCGGCAAGCAGAACCAGCGCGACACGCTGCGTTCACTGGGCCTGAAGCGCATCGGACACACCGTTGTCCGCAGCGCCGATGCAGTGACCGTCGGCATGGTCAACACTGTTTCTCACCTGGTGAAGGTTGAGGAGGCGAAGTAAAGATGGCAGAAGAGAACAAAACTCTGAAGGTCCACCACCTGCGTCCTGCCCCCGGTGCCAAGACCGCCAAGACCCGTGTCGGTCGTGGTGAAGGCTCCAAGGGCAAGACCGCCGGTCGCGGTACCAAGGGTACGAAGGCCCGTTACCAGGTCAAGGCTGGCTTTGCCGGCGGCCAGCTGCCGCTGCACATGCGCCTGCCGAAGCTGCGCGGCTTCAAGAACCCGTTCAAGGTGGAATTCCAGGTCGTAAACCTGGACAAGCTCAACGAGCTGTTCCCCGAGGGCGGCGAAGTGACCGTGGACGCCCTGGTGGCCAAGGGTGCGGTTCGCAAGAACCAGCCCGTGAAGGTCCTGGGCACCGGCGACATCACCGTCAAGGTCGATGTGAAGGTTGACGCCTTCTCCGCCAGTGCCGCTGAAAAGATCGCCGCCGCCGGCGGCACCGTGACGGCGCTCTAGCAGCCCGTGACTGGTGGGGTCTTTTAGCAGCCTCTGACTGAACTCGTGGTGGCCGGTTTATGCCGGCCGCCACGAGTTCAGCCGCTTTAAGGCACACCACGTATTCTTAACCCGTTTAATGCGAACGGGCCGAGCCGATAGACTCGGATCTTGTGACTTGCCGCGCAGCGGCATCAGAAACTTCTTGGGAGGACGCTTGCTTAGCGCAATTGGCCGGGCATTCCGGACGCCGGACCTGCGGCGCAAGTTGCTGTTCACGCTCGGCATCATGACGGTCTACCGCATGGGCGTCTTCATCCCCGCCCCCGGCGTGGACTACGGCAACGTGCAGCAGTGTCTGGCGCTGGGCAACACCAGCGGCGGGCTGTACCAGTTCGTCAACCTCTTCAGCGGCGGTGCGCTGCTGCAGGTGTCCATCTTCGCCCTCGGCATCATGCCGTACATCACCGCCAGCATCATCGTGCAGTTGCTGCGCGTCGTCATTCCCCGGTTCCAGGAACTGCATCAGGAAGGCCCGCAGGGCCAGTCCAAGCTCACGCAGTACACCCGTTACCTGACCATCGCGCTGGGCCTGCTCAACGCCACGACGCTGGTGTCGCTGGCGCGGACCGGCGCCCTCCTGGGGGACTGCCCGGTCCCGATCATCCCCGAGGACAACCTGGTCACGATCTCCCTGATCATCCTGACCCTGACCGCAGGCACCGGCCTGATCATGTGGATGGGCGAGCTGATCACCGAAAAGGGCGTCGGCAACGGCATGTCCCTGCTGATCTTCATCTCCATCGCCGCCGGTTTCCCGAGCTCGCTCGGCGAGATCTGGAACACCCAGGGCGTGAACGTGTTCCTGGGCGTGCTGATCGTCGGCCTGCTGACCGTCGCCGCGGTGGTCTTCGTGGAACAGTCGCAGCGCCGCATCCCCGTGCAGTACGCCAAGCGCATGGTGGGACGCCGCACGGTCGGCGGCACCAGCACCTACATTCCGATCAAGGTGAACATGGCCGGTGTCATCCCGGTAATCTTCGCGTCGTCGATGCTGTACCTGCCGTCCCTGATCGCCCAGTTCAACACGCCGGCCGACGGCACCACCGCGCCGCCGGAGTGGGTCAACTGGATCAACACCTACCTGGTCAGCGGGGACTCGCCGTTCTACATGGCGGTCTACTTCGCCCTGATCGTCTTCTTCACCTACTTCTACGTGGCCATCACATTCAACCCCGAGGAAGTCGCGGAGAACATGAAGAAATACGGCGGCTTCATCCCGGGCATCCGGGCCGGCCGCCCCACGGCCGAGTACCTGCAGTACGTACTGGCCAGGATCACGCTGCCCGGCGCGCTCTACCTGGGCATCGTCTCGCTCATCCCGCTGATCGCCCTGGTACTGATCAACGCCAACCAGAACTTCCCGTTCGGCGGCGTCTCCATCCTCATCATGGTTGGTGTGGGCCTGGAGACCGTCAAACAAATCAACGCTCAACTACAGCAACGTCACTACGAAGGACTTCTGCGATGACACAAATGCTCATTATCGGCCCGCCCGGATCGGGCAAAGGCACCCAGGCCTCCCGCATCTCCGACCGGCTGGGCATCGTCGCGATCTCCACCGGAGACATCTTCCGCGCCAACGTGAAGGAAGAGACGCCGCTCGGCGTCGAGGCCAAGAAGTACATCGACAAGGGCGAGTTCGTGCCGGACAGCGTCACCAACAACATGGTGCGCGACCGGTTGAAGCAGCCCGACGCCGCCGACGGCTTCCTGCTGGACGGCTACCCCCGCACCGGCGGCCAGGTCGACGAGTTGGACAGCATCCTGGCCGAGGCCGGCTCGCAGCTGGACATCGTGCTGCAGCTGACCGCCGACGACGAGGAGCTGGTCAAGCGCCTGCTCGGCCGCGCCGCGCAGGAAGGCCGCAGCGACGACAACGAAACCGTGATCCGGCGCCGGCTGGCCCTGTACCACGAGCAGACGGAGGCCGTGGTGAGCCGTTACGCTGACCGCGGGATCGTCGCGACCGTTGACGGCATCGGCGACATCGACGAGGTCACCGAGCGCATCATGTCCGCGCTCAAGTCCGTCACGGCCTGACACCCCGCCAGACAGTTAGAAGAGGCAGCCCATGGCCTTCGGCCAGCCCAGCATCGAATACAAGACCAAGGACCAGATCCGGAAAATGCGGACCGCCGGCCTGGTGGTCAGCCGCGCCCTGGACGCTGCGGTTGCCGCAGCCGTCCCCGGCGCGACGACCGCGGATGTGGACGCGGCCTTCGAAGCGGTGCTGGACGAGGCCGGGGCCAAGAGCAATTTCAAGGGCTACCACGGCTTCCCCGCAACGGTCTGCGTGTCCGTCAACGAGGAAGTGGTCCACGGAATCCCGGGCGGCAAGGTGCTCGGCGACGGAGACATTATCTCGATCGACGGGGGCTGCAGCATTGACGGCTGGCACGGCGACTCCGCCCGCGGCGTGATCGTGGGCACCGCCGATCCGGAAGACCAGCGGCTGTCCGACGTCACGGAGGAGGCCATGTGGCACGGCATTGCCGCCCTCGCCACCGGCCACCGCGTGGGCGACATCGGCAACGCCATCGACGACTACGTCTCCTCGGTGCCGGGCAAACCGTTGGGCATCCTGGAGGACTACGTGGGCCACGGCATCGGCACCGCCATGCATCAGGCCCCGGACGTGCTGAACTACCGGACGAACCACCGCGGCCCGAAGATCCGTCCCGGGCTCTGCCTGGCCATCGAACCCATGCTGGTGCGCGGGGACATCGAGACCAAGGTGCTGGACGACGACTGGACCGTCGTGACCACGGACGGCTCGCGGTCCTGCCAGTGGGAGCACACCGTGGCAGTGCACGACGGCGGCATCTGGGTTTTGACCGCCGAAGACGGGGGAGCGGCCAGGCTGGCTCCGCTGGGGGTTACCCCGGTACCGCTGGACTAGACGCCCGCTGCCACACCCTTGGCCTGACGTCATCGAAAGGCCGGGCCCGCTGGATCCATCGTCCAGCCGGCCCGGCCTTTCGCGGTTAATCCGCAGCCCGCAGCCACGATCCCGGGCCCTGCGGCCAGCCGACTGGCTCCGCACCCTGATCCCGGCTCGTCGCGGCCAGCCGACTGGCTGCGCCCGGACACCGCACCACCCAACCCTGGCCCGTCAGTCGATAGGCTGCGCGCGGACACCACCCTCCCGAAAGGACCTTGCCCATCATGATGGGAGCCCACCACGCCCTCTCCGGCGCCGCCGCCTGGATCGCGGTCACCAGCCAGGTCCACATACCGCTGGATGCCCTGACGACGCCGATGGGCTGGGGCGGGCAGAGCCTCACCCTGGGCTGGGGGCTGCTGGACGTGGGACCGCTTGGTCTGATCACCGGTGCCATGGTGACCGCCGGCGCCGCACTCGTCCCGGATGCCGATCACCGCCACGCCACCATCGCCCGCTCGTTGCCGCCGCTCTCCAATGCGGTCTGTGCCGGTATTGGCGCTGTGGCCGGCGGGCACCGCAGGGGCACCCACTCGCTGATCGGCCTGGCGGCGTTCGTCGCGATCGCGTGGGTCGCCGGGCTCTGGACTGCCGAGACCGAGCGGTTCGGCACGGTCTACCCGGGCGCCGGTATTCTGTGCGTGTTGCTGGTGGCCTTTGCCGCCAAGGCCCTGAAGTTCCTGCCCGACGGGCTGCAGAAAATTCCGTGGGCCGTCGGCCTGTCTGTGGCGGTCTTCATCGCCCTGTACGCCCCGGAACAGCACAACTGGTTCCCGCTGGCCATGGGCATCGGCGTCGTCACGCATGTGCTCGGCGACATGCTGACCACCGGGGGAGTGAACCTGCTGTGGCCGCTGCGAATCAAGCCACCCAAGGTGTGGCGTAGGATCCCGCTGCTCAACGCCATCTGGCGGCGGAACGGCTACTTCGCCCTGCCGCTGCTGGGCAATGCCGGTTCGGCACGCGAGTGGGCGCTGCTGGTCCCGGTCAGCGCCTATGTGGTGGTCCTACTCCTCGGGGCGTGCCTCGACGTCGGGCAGCAGAGCCTGGTGGCCATCGGGGCCGGCTAGCTGCTAATCGCCGGATTCGAGAAGAGTGTGAGGGCTGCACCGAGCGGCCACGAGCGCCAACGGGCCGGCCGCTAGGCCGCTTTCGTTCCGGGCGGAGGCGTGCCCGGCGGTGGCGGCGCGGTGTTGATGTAGGTGTGCCCGGTGGGGGTCGTGGTTTCGACCTGGTGCAGGGGCCCGCCGACTGTCCGGCTGGACCAGCCTTCGGCTTCTTTGTCCTGGTTACAGCGTTCGCACAGGCCCTGTCCGTTGGTAATGGTGGTTTTCCCGCCGTCGGACCAGGCGACGATGTGGTCGATGTGCCGGATCGGGGCGTCGCACCAGGGGCCGGAGCAGACCTGGTCGCGGGCGATGACCATCCGGCGTAGTCCGGCCGGGAACCTGCGGGCTTTCGAATCCATACCGAGTAGTTGCCCGGTGCCGCGGGCGGTGTAGAGGCGGCGGATCCAGACGTCCGCAACGCCGCCGGGTTTCAGCTCTTTGCTGCGTCGGGCGGTCTGCCGTGCGGTCTTCCAACCAGGTTCGGTGCCTGCCGGCGGCGCATTCCGCTCGGGCGCTTGGCCCGGCGGCTCCTGGCCGGTCAGCGTTCCTGCCGGTGCTCTTTGGCCGGCTGGCCTCTTGCCGGCCAAGCCCGCTGCGTGGCCGACGCCGGCCTTGGCGTGGCCGGTAGATACGGGCGGGTTTTGCGGGAGGCGGATGAGGTCCCGGGCGTATTGGGCCGGGACGACGCCGTAGCCAGTGAGCCAGGCCGGTTCGCTGTCGCCTTGGAGCAGGGCGCGGTCCGTCATGACGAGCTGTATTTCGGTGCGGGCCGGGTCGGCGGTGGAGGCACCGGTGACGCGTTCGAACATGGTGTCGGCCATGGCCTGGCCGCGAGTCCTGGCGTCGCCGTTGTTGCGCAACCGGTCGGCTTCGCGGTGCAGCGCGGCCATCAGGGCCACGCCCTGGACGACGGGCAGCAGTGTCCGGACGGCCACCATGGTGTCGGGTTGGGGGCGGGCGGAGACGTGCCGGTCGGCTTCGGCTCTCGCGGCGCGGTTCACCACGGCGCGGGGGTCCAAACGGTAGGCGATCCGTTTGGCCTCGGCTTCGAGTTGCCGGTTGCCCAGCCCGTGCAGGCGGGCCGGGTTGCCGGCCAGTTCCTGGTCCACCGCGGCCCGGTCTTCCTTGGTCAGGCACGCGGCTTCGCGGACCAGGGTCGCTGCGCGCCACTCGTTCAGATGCCCGGTGGCCAGGGCGCTGAGGGTGTGAGGCATTTCGGTGACAAGGATCTTCGCGACGCCGAGCATGAGCGCGGCGCGGTGCGGGGATTCCCGCCGCGCCAGCCCGATCTGCTTCGCGATGCCCTGGCCCTGCCGGTTCTTCGGGACCCCGGCGGCGGCGCGCCGGGCCCGCGTGGCCTCATCCAGGGCTACCTGCAGCTTGGCCTGGGCGGCGGCCGCCGCGTCCTTGGCGTTTTCCAGCGCGGTGATCCGGTCCACCAGGTCCTGTTCGGAACCGAGCAGGTCGACCCGGGCCAGGGCGCCGGCGAAGGCATCGATCCCGGGCGTCCCGACCGGGCCACCGCGTTCGGCGTGCGCAGGCCGCGCTCCGCGCGCTGCTTCGCGTGCCTCGGCTGCTTCGGGTGCTGCTGGTGGCTCGGGTCCGGCCGGATCAAACATGTCGGCGTCTCAATCTTCGGCGTGCCCGCGGCACGGCAACGACTACGAGAGGTCATGGAACAAGGTCCACAGACGCCGCCGGGCCCCCCGCCCCGATGGCCAACGATGCTGCTGAACTACTAAGAACAGGCTATTAGCCGGGTACGACAGTTTCGGAACCCGCAGCGGACCGGTGGGCAGGGGGAACTGCGGACCGTGCTGGACGCTGCGCCTCATCCTTGCCCATCCTCATCCTCCGGGCGAGGATGAGGCCATGGCTTCTTCCATTACCGACGTGCCCGGCGTCCGCGTGGGCCAGGTCCAGAAGATCGGCGACGGCTGGCTCACCGGCGTCACCGTGGTGCTGCCGCCCGCCGGGACGGTCGGCGCAGTGGATGTCCGCGGGGGCGGGCCGGCCACGCACGAGACCGACGCGCTTGAGCCCACCACGCTGGTGCCCACTGTGGATGCCGTGGTGCTCGCCGGGGGCAGCGCCTTCGGGCTGGTGGCCGCGCACGGCGCGCAGCGCTGGCTGGAGGAGCAAGGGCGCGGCTTCCGCACCCAGAATGCGGTGGTGCCGATCGTTCCGGCCGCTGCCCTTTATGACCTGGGCCGCGGCGGGGACATCAGGGCGCGGCCTGATGAGCAGATGGGGTACGACGCCGCTGCCTCCGCCGGCGCGATGGAGGACTTTGGTGTGGTGCAGCGGGGCAATGCGGGCGCCGGCACCGGGGCTGCCATGGGCTTCCAGCAGTACAAGGGGGGAGTGGGGACCGCCTCGCTGCGCATGGGCGGCGCGAACGAGGGAATCGTGGTCGGCGCGCTCGCGGTGGCCAATGCCGCCGGCAATCCGTTCCATGGGACCAGGGGAGCATCGCCCGCGGCGCAAGCAGAAAAACCGCTTGGCACACCCGGCGCGGCAGGAGGGTCCGGAGCACCGGGAGCGGCGGGAGCACCGGGAGCGGCGGGAGCACCGGGAGGAAGCGGCTCACAGGGAGCCGGGCCGCTGAACACCACCCTGTGCGTCGTCGCCACCAACGCCGTGTTGGATCCGGCGCAGGCCAAGCGGACGGCGTCGGCCGCGCACGCCGGCCTGGCCCGGGCCGTTAGCCCGTCGCACACCCTGATGGACGGGGACGTGATCTTCGTCCTGGCCACCGGGGCGCAGCAGTTGGTGCAGGACGGGCCCATTGATCCCCGGGCGGAACTGCACGTGCTGGCCGCGGAAGCGGTCACCGCGGCCATTTGGGACGCCGTGGTGAGTGCCGAACGGGTGGAGGCGGCCGGCGTCGTACTGGAGAAGTATCCGCACCTCGGCTGAAGTCTGTCGCGCGCGGGCCCCAGGCGTTACCCGGATTTAACTTTATCCGGCTTCCGGAGTACAGTTGTCTGTTGGTTGTCTCTACTTTCATGCCCATCTTCGGGTGCATGGCGCCCGCGAAAGCCTGCCGGAAACGTACGGCTCAGTGGGAGTGTAGCGGCAAGCGAAACCCTAAAACTAGCCACCGCTCCGGCGATGGTTACTGACGTTAGCGGAGGATATGGCTAAGAAAGACGGTGTCATTGAGATTGAAGGCACTGTGCAGGAGGCTCTGCCCAATGCGATGTTCCGCGTTGAGCTGACCAACGGGCACGTTGTGCTGGCTCATATCTCGGGAAAGATGCGTCAGCACTACATCAGGATCCTCCCCGAGGACCGCGTTGTGGTGGAACTCAGCCCGTACGACCTCTCACGGGGCCGTATCGTCTACCGCTACAAGTAAAGGCTTATGCCGCAGGCAACTGCGGAAAACCGTAAGTAGTTACAAGGCAGCATCAGCTAACAACGCAAAGGAAAACCATGAAGGTCCAGCCGAGCGTCAAGCGGATTTGTGACAAGTGCCAGGTGATTCGTCGCAAGGGCAACGTCATTGTGATCTGCGAGAACCCGCGCCACAAGCAGCGCCAGGGCTAAGACTCCTGCTTCAAGCAGGGGCAGCACGCCCACGCGTAGTAACTCAAGATAAAGGCAGCGCAGCAGGGCAACCTGCACACCCCCGGCACGGAGGCCGGGGACCCGAACAACGGGGTTGCGCTGCTTCAGACCTCCGGATACAACAAGGAGAACCGCCACTATGGCTCGTCTCGCTGGCGTAGATATTCCCCGCGAAAAGCGGGTAATTATCGCCCTGACTTACATCTACGGCGTGGGTAAGACCCGTGCAGAGCAGGTTATCGCGGAGACCGGCATCAGCCCGGAAACCCGCGTCAAGGACCTCACCGACGCTGAGCTCGTGCAGCTGCGTGACTTCATCGAGGGCAACTACAAGGTAGAAGGCGACCTCCGCCGCGAAGTTGCAGCCGACATCCGCCGCAAGGTTGAGATCGGCAGCTACGAAGGCATCCGCCACCGCCGTGGCCTGCCCGTCCGCGGACAGCGCACCAAGACCAACGCTCGCACCCGCAAGGGCCCGAAGCGCACCGTCGCCGGTAAGAAGAAGACCCGCTGATTCCCAGCCGGTCAGATAGCTACCAACCAACTTTGTAGGAGAAGCAATGCCCCCCAAGACTCGTGGAGCGGTACGCAAGCCGCGTCGCAAGGACAAGAAGAACATCGCGCTGGGCCAGGCGCACATCAAGAGCACCTTCAACAACACCATCGTGTCCATCACGGACCCGACCGGTGCCGTCATCTCGTGGGCCTCGGCCGGCGAGGTTGGCTTCAAGGGCTCCCGCAAGTCCACCCCGTTCGCCGCGCAGATGGCTGCCGAATCGGCCGCCAAGCGTGCCCAGGAGCACGGCCTGAAGAAGGTCGACGTCTTCGTGAAGGGCCCGGGATCCGGACGCGAGACCGCAATCCGTTCGCTGCAGGCCGCTGGCCTCGAGGTTGGCTCCATCCAGGACGTCACCCCCAGCGCGCACAACGGTTGCCGTCCGCCGAAGCGCCGCCGCGTCTAAACAGCCCAAGGATACTTTTGGCCGCCGCACAGATTCCTCCCACTTTTGCGGGAGAGTCTGTCGGCGGCCGAAAGTTCCACGCTGGAGGCTGACCAGCCGCCCTTTTCCACCAATTCGTGCTGCGTCATATAGCGGATGCTCGCTGAAAGGAAATCTAAGTGCTCATTGCACAGCGCCCCACCCTTACTGAAGAAGTAGTGGCCGATAACCGCTCCCGGTTCGTCATCGAACCGCTGGAGCCGGGCTTTGGCTACACCCTCGGAAACTCCCTCCGCCGCACGCTCCTGTCCTCGATTCCGGGGGCTGCCGTCACCAGCATCCGCATCGACGGCGTGCTGCATGAGTTCACCACCGTGCCGGGTGTGAAGGAAGATGTCACCGAGATCATCCTGAACATCAAGAACCTGGCTGTCTCCTCCGAGCACGACGAGCCCGTGGTTGCCTACCTGCGCAAGCAGGGACCCGGTGTCGTCACCGCCGCGGACATCGCGCCGCCGGCCGGCGTGGAGTTCCACAACCCGGACCTGCACATCGCCACGCTGAACGAGAAGGGCAAGTTCGAACTCGAACTGACCATCGAACGCGGCCGTGGCTACGTGTCGGCAGCCCAGAACAAGTCCGGCGACCAGGAGATCGGCCGCATCCCGGTCGACTCCATCTACTCGCCGGTGCTGAAGGTGACCTTCAAGGTTGAGGCAACCCGTGTTGAGCAGCGCACCGACTTCGACCGCCTGATCGTCGACGTCGAAACCAAGGCCTCCATTGCACCGCGCGACGCCGTCGCCTCTGCCGGAACCACCCTGGTTGAACTGTTCGGCCTGGCCCGCGAGTTGAACACCGCCGCCGAAGGCATCGAGATTGGCCCGAGCCCCACGGACGCCGCCCTGGCTGCCGACATGGCCCTGCCGATCGAGGACCTGGAACTGACCGTCCGTTCCTACAACTGCCTTAAGCGTGAGGGCATCCACACCGTGGGTGAACTCGTAGCCCGCTCCGAGGCCGACCTGATGGACATCCGCAACTTCGGTGCCAAGTCCATCGACGAGGTCAAGGCAAAGCTGGTGGAACTGGGTCTGTCGCTGAAGGATTCGCCCCCTGGGTTCGATCTGGCTGCCCGCGCCGCAGCCATCGACGAGGACGAAACCTTCGAGGACGAACTCTAAAACGCAAGAATTCTGCCGCCACGGCGCTCGGGAGCGCACAGCGGCACCATTGAGGAGAAAACATAATGCCTACCCCCGCTAAGGGTCCGCGCCTCGGAGGCGGTCCTGCCCACGAGCGCCTGATGCTCGCCAACCTGTCCGCCGCGCTCTTCGAGCACAAGCGGATCACCACCACGGTCACCAAGGCCAAGCGCCTGCGCCCGTTCGCCGAGCGCCTGATCACGTTCGCCAAGCGCGGCGACCTGGCCTCGCGCCGCCGCGTGCTGGCAGTGATCAGCAACAAGGGCATCGTGCACGAGCTGTTCACCGACATCGCGCCGGTGATGACCAACCGCGACGGCGGCTACACCCGCATCACCAAGATCGGCAACCGCAAGGGCGACAACGCCCCCATGGCCGTCATCGAACTGGTGATGGAGCCGGTGTCCCCGAAGCAGGCCGTCGTGAACGAGGCCGAGAAGGCCACGGCCAAGGCTGCCCCGGCTCCGGTCGAGGAAGAGACCGCTTCGGCCGAGTCCGCTGAATCGCCCGAGTCGGCGCAGTCCGGCGATTCCGCTGACTCTCCCGAGTCCGCAGAGTCCGCTCCGTCGGCCGAGTCCGCCGAGGAAGCTGCCGAAGAGAAGAAGTAGTTCTTCGCCTTCACTGCTTGAAGCCCGCCGTCCCCTTCCGGGGCGGCGGGCTTTTGCGTATCTTCAAGCCCCCCCATGACGACGCCGGGGCCCGCCTCGGGGGCGCGGGGTCCGGTCCCGCGGGAGCTTGGTGCGGCCGGTTCGCCGCGACGCGGTTCAGCGTCGTGGACGGGAATCGGCCGGCTGGCCAGCGGCATGCGCCGGGGCCGCCACGTCGACACCAGCGCGAAGGCCAGCAGCAGCTCGGCAACGTCTCCGCCGTAATACATCAGTTCGCCGGCAAGCCTCAGCTCGGCGGCCGGCGCCGGGACCTGGACGAACAGCCCCGCGTAGAGCAACTGGGACAGGACCGCATGGCCGGCGATGGCGACGCCCAGCACCACCAGCCGCGCCGGCACGGAGGGCCTGCGCGGTGCCGGGTCCGGCCCGGCGATCACCCAGGCGAAGAGGCAGCCGGCGGCCAGGAAGTGCAGGTGGACGGCGTGGTGCAGCAGCGGGGTGTCCGCCGCGAGGCTGTAGAGCGGCGTGAAGTACAGCCCCGCCAGCCCGCCGAGGGTGAGTACCAGCGCAGTCACGGGGTTGGCCACCAGATGGGCCGGGTGTGAGCGCAGCACCCTTCCGATCACCCTGCCGCAACGGCGCGGCACCGACCTCAGCAGCAGAGTCACCGGCGCACCAAGCACTAGGCCGATCGGCGCATACATGCCAATCAGCAGGTGCTGGACCATGTGGGCCGGCAGCCCGCCCGGCGGCAGCGGCATCAGCTGCGGCGCGAGGCCCAGCGCCAGCAACAGCGCGCCGGCGAGGAAGGAAACGGTCCGCCGGCGGCTCCAGCCGCGGTCCTCGCGGCTCCGCAGCCACGCCAACGCCAGGTAGGCGACGGCTGCCGCCGCCACGAGGGCCGGTAGCAGCACGCCGTCGAACGCGGCCGGCTGATGGTTGTGGACCGAGTGGGCGCCGATCACGCTGGTTCCCGCCCGGGGGTGCCAGCCCTCAGGTCTACCACCCGCCCGGACCGTTGCAGCAGCCAACCGCCGATCACCAGCAGTGCCCCGAAGATCAGGAAGAGAATGTCGGCCAGCATCTGGTACTCGCCGCCGATGACGTGGTGAATGGCGAGGATGTGGTGGTCGATGATCCCCTCCACGAGATTGAAGAGTCCCCAGCCGAGCAGCATCCAGCCCCAGAGGGTCCGGGATGCCCAGACCCGTCCGCGCGAGGTCGTCACCCGCGAGTACAACAGGCCCAGCCCGATCAGCACGGCCAGCCAGGTCACCGTATGGAACAGCCCGTCCCACAGCGTGTTCATCTGCAGGCCGTGGACGGTGTTCGCCGGGAACGAACCTACGTCGATGTTCGCGGTGTCCGCGCTCGTGAGCATGTGGTGCCACTGCAGGATCTGGTGCAACAGGATGCCGTCCACGAAGCCGCCGAGCCCCACCCCGAGGACGATCCCGGGCAGGGCGATCCGGCGGTTGTGATCCGTGGTGGTTGCCGTTCCGGGGCTGCCTGCCATCGCTCCTCCGAACCTCGCGGTCCCGCCCGTGTGTGCGGGCGCTGTCCCAGCAACATAGACCGAATGCCCGCCCCCGTCGACAGTCCGCCGATGCCTGGCAGGTCGCCGCCTGCAACCAGCCGCGGGCGCCGGCGGCATCCGGAGGACTCGGGGGCTCCCGGTAGCATGGAATCCATGCCTCCGACTGTTTCCCCCGTCCCAGGCCGGGACGGCGGGCCCTTGCGTGTCCGCCTGGATCTTGCGTACGACGGCGGCCCCTTCAGCGGGTGGGCCGTGCAGCCCGGCCGGCTGACCGTGCAGGGCGCGCTCGAGGAGGCGCTGGCAATCATGATCCGCCGGCCGGTCCGGCTGACGGTTGCCGGCCGCACCGACGCGGGGGTCCACGCCCGCGGGCAGGTGGTGCATTTCGACCTGGACCCGGGGGAGTGGCACGGCTTGGCCCGCGGCCGCGAGGTCGATCCCGCCGAAGCCCTGGTCCGGCGCCTGCGCGGCGTGCTGGCCAAGGTGCTCGGCGGCCGCGTCGGCGCCCCGGTACCCTATCGGGACCTTGCCGGGGCCATCGAGGTTAAGCGCGCCGTCCTCGCCCCCCACGGGTTCGACGCCCGGTTCTCCGCCCTCTGGCGCCGCTACAGCTACCGGATCGCGGACCGGGCCGAGACGTGGGACCCGCTGTCTCGCAACACCACGCTGTGGCACAAGCACGCCGTCGACGTCGATCTCCTGAACCGCGCAGCCGCCAAGCTCCTGGGCATCGGCGACTTCCTGGCGTTCTGCAAGCCCAGGGAAGGCGCCACCACCATTCGGGAGTTGCAGAAGTTCGAATTCGCCCGAGGAGCCGACGGCGTTGTCACGGCCACGGTGCAAGCCGACGCGTTCTGCCACAACATGGTGCGTGCCCTGATCGGCGCATCGTTGTTGGTGGGCAGCGGCGAGCAGGCGCCGGAGTGGCTGCGCGACCGGATGCTGGCGAAGGTAAGGGACTCGAAGAGCAAGCTGGCTCCGCCGCACCCGTTGGTGCTGGAAGAGGTGCTCTATCCCGACGGCGGCGAACTGCTGCTCCGGGCAGAGCTGACCCGGGCAAAACGCGCGGATCCGGACGAGGGGTGAGGGTGGTTGCTTCCGGCGGTTCCCCCATAAGCCGCCGGAAGCCATAACCGGTGATTCCGGATCCCCCAGCAGGTCCCTTGGACCGTGGGCATAACTCTTGCACGGTAGCCGCCGTCAGCTCAAGAGTTTCAGACGTCTGACTTCTTCAGCCGTTACCGCCGTGTCACGCGATCGGGGGGTGAAGCTAGGCGGCCTGCGGTGTCAGTTCGGCACGGAGCGGCCAGTCCTGGCCTTCCAGAATGACTTGGGCGCTGACGCCGGTGTGCACGTTGACCACGATCGGGGCCATCAGGTTCACGGTGGTGCCCGATTCGCCGGGGTTGGCCACCACCAGCACCATGGCGTCCTCGGAGGCATTGAGGTCCAGGGCGGCACGATCGTCGTCGGAAATCACGGGGGTGTACTGGTTCAGGTAGGTCGCCGCGTCCAGGACGAAGAGGCGCTTGCCCGGTTCGGCCACGGGCTGCAGGGAGTACAGGCCGGCCGCTCCCGCGATCTCGTCGAGGGTGAAATCGACCAGCGGTGCCAGTCCCGGGGGAGGGGCCACGAAGGTCAGCGCGGCGCTCATCGCAGGAAGTCCATGAGCGTCGGCTGCAGCACCCGCGCGGTTACCTGCAGGGCGGCCTGATAGGCCACTTCCTGCATCTTGAGGTCCAGGATGACCTTTCCGATATCCGGATCCTCGATTCCGGAGCGGCGGGCTTCAAGCGAAACAGCTTCGTCCAAGTTCGTCTCCTGGGCTTTCAGGATCTGGGCGTGGCGGGTGCCGACCTCGGCGCGTGCGTTGATCACTGTGTTCAGCCGGGCGTCGATGGCGTTCAAGTCTTCGCTGACGCTGCCAGTGCCGTTGAGCTTTGCGATCATCGAATCCAGCAGGGCGAAGACCGACGGGCCCGTGCCCGTGGAATCGTCGCCGAAGACCGCGGCAGCGCTGGCATCGACGCGTACCGTCTGGTGTTCCCCGGGTCCGATGCGGCGCTCGACCCCGGTGGCGTTCGGTTCGGTCACGGTGTACGGCGCGGTTGGGGGGTCTCTATACACGTCCGGTTTGTCGGAGTTCCCCGCAAACACGTTGCGTCCCAGGTACTGCGTCCGAGTCGCAGCCAACAGGCTTTCCTTGATGCTTTCCAGCTCCAGGGCGACGGCCCCGCGGGCCGTCTGCGAGATGGAACCATTGGAAGCCTGAATCGTCAGGTCGCGGGCCTTGTTGAGCAAGTCGGTGACCGTGCCCAGCGCGGAGTCGGCGGTGGTGAGCCAGCCATTGGCGTCGTCGATGTTGTGCTTGTATTGCGCGTTGGCGCGCATATCCGCACGTGTGCGCATGGAATCGGCGGTGCCCGTCGGATTGTCCGAGGGGCGGGCAATCAGCGACTCGCCGGCGGCCAGCTCCTGCAGCTTGGCAATACGCGCCATGTTGTCCTGCAGGTTGCGCTGCGCGAAGCTGCTCATCGTTTGGTTAGTGACTCGTGAAATCATGGCTACCTCCCGACCAATCCGGTGCGGTTGATCAACGTATCGAGCATTTCATCAATCGCCGTCATGACCCGAGCGGCGCCCTGGTAGGCGTGCTGGTATGTCAGCAGGTTGACGTTCTCTTCGTCCATGTCCACCGACGCGTTGGACAGTTGCAAGGTCTTGGCGGACTGTGAGGCAATATCCGCGAGGTTGGACTGCTGGAGTTCCGTTTTCGCGGCTACGCCGATGGTCGTGACGATGTTCTCCCAAACGCGGTCAGGGGAGCCAGCCCTAATGCCGACTTGGGACAACTCGTCTGCAACGGAACCATTAAGAGCGCCCTTGGCCGGATCTCCAGCCTTGAGGTCGCCTACCGTTTTGACCGCAACGATCAGTCCAAGTGCCTTGTTCGGCAGCTCGGGATCGAAACTGAAAAACTCCGGTGGGGGATCCTCGCCGGGCGCAGTTTTCGCGTAGACGCTGTTCACCGAGGCCTTCAACGTGGTGGCGAAAGTGTCGTAGCTGGCGGCGGCCTGCCGCAGCGGCCCATCTCCCTGAGCGTTGCCCAACATGGACATCGCGCCCGCGATTTCGCCGCCGTCGAGAACCACCGGCATGCCGACCCGACTCGGACTCGCCCATTCAAGCCGCACGCCTTTGGTGCCAGAGATGTCCGTATCCGAGTCCGCCGTCACGGTGATTCTCTGGGCACTGGAACCAGTCACGATCGCATTCCCGCCGATCAGCACATCCACTTGCCCGTCACTGCCGTGGCGAACCGTGGCCCCGGTGAGGGCAGCCAGCCGTTCGGTCAGCAGGTTGCGGTGGTCCATCAGCTCGTTGGCGGACCCCCGGTTGGCGACGGCAAAACGAATCTTCTCGTTGAGGTTGGCTACCTGGGACGCCGTGCCGTTGACTTCCGCGGTCATCGTGTCCACATCGGAGCGCAGGCGGGAGAACTGCTCGCGAACCTCCTGGTAACCGCGCTTGACCATGTTGGCCAGGATGTTCGCCTCTTCCAGCACCACCGCGCCGGCGGCGCCGTCATCCGGCCGGTTCGACAGGGCCTGCCAGGAAGCCCAGAACTCCTGAAGCTGCGTCGAGATGCCGTTTTGGCCCGGCTCGCGCAGCGACGCTTCCAGGCCAGACATCGTATTGGCGCGCACGGCAGAATAGCCGGCGACACCGGCCGAGAACCGGACGCGCGTGTCCAGGTGCATGTCACCCAGCCGCGCAATCGCGTCCACGGAAACGCCCTGGCCGATCTGCACTCCGCCGGTCAGCAGGCCGGTGCGGTCGAGGGCTCCGATGGACGAGGTGCTGACCCGCTGGCGGGTGTAGCCCTCGGTATTGGCGTTGGCGATGTTCTGGCCCACCACGTTCAAACCTTGGCGGGCAGCCACCAGACCGGTGTACGCGGTGTTCAGGCCGCTGAAGGTACTCACTGCGAAAACCTCAGATCGTTGTGTCGAACAGCTGGGAGCGGTTGCCCGAAAGCCCCGCCGTCCCCTGCGAGTCGTAGGTCCCGGCATCGGGATTGAAATTGGCCAGCGTTTCCTGGGTGGAGCGGGCCGCTGCACGCAGGAACTTCTCGTTCACGTCGCGCAGTTCGCGGATCTGCAGGGTCAGCTGGGTCAGCGCCTGCAGATGTCCCGTGAAGATCTCGCCCCAAGGACCCACCGGAGCCTGTTCGGTCAGCTCCCGCAGCGTGGCGCCTTCCGGCGTACCCCACTCCCGGGCCAGTGCGGCCACCTCCACCGTGCGGGCCAGGCCGGCGTCGCGCAGCCTTTCCAACACCTGTTCCACCTCCCGGGTGGCGTGCTGCAGCCACCGGGACTTGCCGGCGGTCAGGAGCAACTGCTCCTCCTCGAGTTTGAAGACCAGCAGTTCAAGAAGTTCGCGTTCGTGCCACAGCATGGCGGACAGTTCATGGGCTCCCATGTCAGGCACCTCCCCTGGTTGATTCTGCGGACACAACCCCCGCGGGTCCGCGTCAAAAGCCGCACTAAATGAACAAGAAGTAACGGCATGGCTACATTCCTATCTATCGGCAGCACCACCCCCTTGCGTTAGGAGCATTTGATGGTAGGTTTCACCAAGAGATGAATCGTTCTTCCGGGGCCGCACCCCTCGGTAGCTGGGATGGTTCGTCCACGTATTTCTGGGCACGGAGGGGGACATGTCAGTGAATCGCGCTGACCGCAATGCACTGGTGGTTGAAAACCTCCCGCTCGTCGGATATCTGGTCTCCGAAGTGTGTGCCAAAGCCACCCACCTCTCCCGCGACGACCTCGCCTCTGCCGGCTCGGTAGCCCTCATCACCGCCGCCGACGCCTTTAATCCGGATCTCGGCGTTCCATTCGGCGCCTTTGCCCGCCGCCGCATTATCGGCGCCTTTGCCGACGAGATGCGGGCCATCGACTGGGCTCCGCGCTCCGTTCGCAAGCGCATCAAGCAGACGCTGTCCGTCCGCGAAACCCTGACTGCCGAACTCGGCCGCTACCCGAGCGTTGACGAGCTTGCCGCCGCGCTCGGGGTGGACCGCGAGACCGCAGAGGCCGCCATGGATGATGCCTCCCGCACCGTCTCCGCCCTGGATGACACCACGGCCGAATTCCTGGTCTCCGAGACGGCGTCGCCCGAAGGCTCGCTCCTCACCGAGGAGCGGCTCGCCTTCCTGAAGGCCGCCGTGCACCACCTTCCCGCGAAGATGCGCTACATCGTGGAGCAAATCTACTTCGAGGACCGCACCGTCAAGGAAATTGCCGAAGAGCTCGGCGCTACCCACTCGGCCGTCTCCCAGCAGCGCTCCGAGGCCATCCGCCTCCTCCGGGACGGCCTGCACACGCACTATTCCGACGACGACGACGCCAGCCATGTGCCCGAGTCACGGATCGCTCCGTCCCGCCGGAAGGCATACCTGACTGCGCTGGCCGACCAGACCATCGGCGGGATTACACGCTTCGCCGCCACGCAGCCACGGGCCGCGGTTTCTTGACCTATTCGCAGCAGCCCGCCCCGGCGGCCCGCACCGCGAAAAATTTTTTGCACTTCTCCTAACGGATCCTCGTAATCCTCCGATAGCTACAAGTGCCAGCCCATGGACGGGCCGGTGAATTTGTACCATCTCATGGAGGAGTTTCATCATGGCTTTCGCCATTAACACCAACGTTGCGGCCCTGAACTCGTACCGCAACCTGTCGAACACCCAGAACGACATTTCCAAGTCCCTGGAGAAGCTGTCCACCGGCCTGCGCATCAACCGCGCTGCCGATGACGCAGCCGGCCTGTCCATCTCCGAGGGCCTGCGCTCGCAGGTCAACGGCCTGAACGTTGCCGCCCGCAACGCCCAGGACGGCATCTCGGTTATCCAGACCGCTGAAGGTGCACTCACCGAGGTCCACTCCATCCTGCAGCGCATGCGTGACCTGTCCGTCCAGGCTGGTAACGATTCGAATAACGAAGAATCCCGTCTCGCGATTAAGGCTGAGGTCGATGGCTTGGCTTCGGAGCTGAACCGTATCTCTGCTAACACGCAGTTCAACGGAATCAACCTGATGGACGGTTCTGAGAAGTCCTTCCAGGTCGGTGCCAACGGCAATGCAACCGGGGATGATTCGAACACCATCAAGGTCACCCTTACGGACTTGGCAACAGCTCTTACGGGTGTGGTGAGCGTGGCCGCTGGTGGCGGTGACCTCAAAGCAGACATTGCGGTTGATACCGCAGCAAATGCGGCCTTGGCTATCGAAGCCATCGACAAGGCCATTTCGAATGTTTCGACTTCTCGTTCCGAGCTTGGCGCCCGGCAGAACCGTTTCGAGTCGGCTATCAAGAGCATCAACATCTCTGCTGAGAACCTGTCGGCATCCGAGTCTCGTATTCGTGACACCGACATGGCTTCGGAGATGGCTAAGTTCACCAAGAACCAGATCATGTCCCAGGCCGGCACTGCGATGCTGGCTCAGGCCAACCAGATCAACCAGGGTGTGCTGCAGCTCCTCGGCTAAATCCGGGTAGCTAACGGCTGAATGCGGCCCGGCAGCGAGGCGAACGAATTGGACCTCACACTCTTCGCTGCCGGGCGTCAGCATTCCTTCTAGTAAACAGACTTCTTTCAGGAGGAACTGGCGTGGCGTTTTCGATTGGCGGCATGGTTAGCGGCTTGGACACCGCCACCATGATCAACCAGCTGATGCAGTTGGAAGCGCGTCCGCAGTCTCTTCTAAAAAACAAGGTCTCCAGCACCCAGACGCTGGTCAGCGCTCTTCAGGCGCTCAACACGCGCATCGCCGATCTCGGAAAAACTGCCACCGAGACGAGCAAAGCGAACGCACTCAGCATCTACTCCGGCACGAGCAGTTCCGACAAAGTTTCTGTGACCGCTGCTGAGGGGGCAGCCTCGGGTGCCATTGACTCGGAAGTCGTGGAGTTGGCGAAGGGGCAAGTTTCTGTCTCAGCGCTCCTCAGCGACTGGCCTGAGTCCGCA
The DNA here is from genome assembly GCF_059091365.1 of Arthrobacter sp. MDT2-34-1. Classification (NCBI taxonomy): domain Bacteria; kingdom Bacillati; phylum Actinomycetota; class Actinomycetes; order Micrococcales; family Micrococcaceae; genus Arthrobacter; species Arthrobacter sp. MDT2-34-1. The sequence goes on along the minus strand of NZ_JBNHGO010000001.1, from coordinate 1,312,815 downwards.
ACTGTCCTCACGATCGCGCTCAAGGATGGCATGATCAGCGTGCCCACCGAGGGCAAGACGTGGGATCAGATTGTCCGAGAGATCAACGAATCCGGACAAGGCGTCACGGCGACCAAAGTCTCAGTCGGCGATCCAGCAAACCCGGAATTTCGTTTGCAATTGGCCGCGGAAGAAACCGGCGTTGACAATGCCTTCACCGTCACATCCGACGCGGCGTCCTTCAACTTCGTAGACGTCGCTCCTGCCAAGGACGCCAAGCTGAAGCTTTGGGCGGGAACCGCCGTCGAACAAATCATCTCGTCGTCCTCCAACACATTCGCTGACCTCCTGCCAGGCGTCAGCGTCACCATCGGTGCTGACGCGGTTCCTGGCGAGAAATCGAGCATCACGGTAGCTCGCGACGACGAAGCCGTCACTGCCAAATCCAAGGCACTGGTTGACGGCTTGAAGGATTTGTTCGCCTTCATCTCCAAGAACTCATCCGTGAACGTCTCCACGTCCACCGGGTCAACGACGACCAAGGGCGGGATCTTCACCGGGGACAGCAGCGTCCGCGATATTCAGCAGCGCATGATGACCGCTGCAACGAGCCCGATCGACGGACGGTCGCCGTCGGAAATAGGCATCAGCATCACCAAGGACGGCTCGATTGAGTTTGACGCCGAGAAGTTCGGCAAGGCGATGACGCAAGACTCTGCGTGGGTCGAGAAGGTGGTCCAGACGATTGCCGGTCGCGTGGCTACTGCTGCAACGGATGCCTCGGACAAGTACGACGGCGCCATCACCAAGCGAATCCAAGGCCAGGAATCCCTGGTCCGCAGCATGAATGATCAAGTTGCCGAGTGGGATACCCGGTTGGCGATGCGCCGCTCCACACTCGAACGTACGTGGGCGCAACTTGAAGTAACGCTGAACGGCCTGCAGTCGCAGGGGGACTGGCTCAACTCGCAGCTGGCCACCCTGCCCTCATGGGGGAGCACGAAGAAATGACACTGACATACGGGCCGGGCTTCGGAGCCCAGGCCAAGCGCAACCAGTTCCAGCGTGACGCGATCATGTCCGCCACGCCCGCCCGGCTGCTGACCATGTTGTATGACCGGCTGCTCTTGGACCTGAACCGGGCGGAGACCGCGCAGCAGAACCAGCACTGGTCGGTGGCGTCAGAGAATCTGATCCATGCGCAGGCCATCGTGTCCGAACTCATGTCCTCGCTAAAGACGGACGTGTGGGACGGGGGAGAGGGCCTGAAAGCGCTCTACACCTACACGCTGACCGCGATGATGAATGCGAACATCCATCGCGATGCTGCCCGGACCCGCGAATGCATTGAACTGATGGAGCCGCTGCGCGAGGCCTGGCACGAGGCCGCCGGGCAGCTCCCGGCACAGCCTTCCCGTGGCGTCGGCCTCGGCGGCGAACTCGGTATCGCCTGACATGCCGGAGGGCGAAGTTTCCGCGCTGGAGCGCTGGACGTCGGTGCTGGACGAACTCGAACTGGCTCTTGCCGAGGCGGCCGAGACCCGTGGCCAAGGTGGCAGGCTCACCGAAACAGCCGAGACCGTTGGCCATGGCAGTGGATTAAACGAACCGGCCGAGACCGGGGGCCATGCCCCCGGGCTCACCGGAACTGCCGGGACCGAAGGCCAGAGCAGCGCGCCCGCCGAAGTTGCTCTCCCCGGGGACAAGACTTTGGAAGCGGCAGTGAGCAGCCCGCGCACCGCCGTCGCGCGGTGGAAGGCCCCGCAGGGGCTGGGGCCGATTCCGGACGAGCTGGTGGAGCGGGCGACAGAGCTCGCCGCCGCGCAGCAGGCAGTGATCCAGGAATTGCGCGCCGAGATGCGGCAAAACCGGCAGGAATCCGCGCTTCTGGATGCCGTTCCCACCCCTGGTACTTCTGGTCGTTCCGTCTACCTCGACGTAAACGGTTAACCAATCTCAAGATTCACCTAACGCGCTCCCGTCTTCTGCCGATAACTGGATAGTGAGCACGGATCGCTCACAGAACAGGCCATGGATCGGCCGCCCACATGCCAGTAGTAAGACGGGTCTTTGCTGTGTTCGAATCTGTGACGGGGGCTGCCATGCAGAGCGCCCTGGACGGCCTCGCCATGCGCCAGCGCGCCATCGCCAACAACATCGCGAACGTGAACACCCCCGGCTACCATGCGCAGCGCGTCCAGTTCGAGGATGCACTCGCAAAATCGGTGGCCCACGGGAACGGCAGCGCCAGTGCCACGATGGAACGCTCGCTGGAGCCCACCCGGCTCGACGGCAGCAACGTCAACCTGGACACCGAGACGCTCTCCAACATTGAAACAGTGCTGCGCTACCAGTTTGCAGCCCGTGCCGCCGAGAGTCCTTTCAGCGGCGTCCGCACGGCGATGAGGACCAACTGATGACTTTCGACGCCATTGGAATCGCCGGGACCGGCCTGACCGTCCACCGCAAGTGGCTGGACGCCGTCTCCGATAACCTCGCCAACGCGAACAACGCCACCAGCACCGACGGCGCGGCCTTCCAGGCGCGCTACGTGATCGCCCAGGAAGGCCAGGGCGTCTCCGGCGTCTACGTGGCCGGTGCCGAATTCGGCGAGGCCGAGGGCCGCATGGTCCACGAGCCCGACCACCCGCTGGCGGACGAGGACGGCTACGTCCGCTACCCGGACATCGACCTGTCCCAGCAGATGGGCAACCTGATCCTGGCCCAGCGCGGCTACCAGGCCAACGCGGCCGTGGTGGACCGGGCGAAGACGACCTACGAGGCCGCCCTCCAGATTGGACGCAACTGATGCCGCTCTCTTCCATTCCGCCGATTCAGGGCGTGACCGGCACCGGTTACCTGCCGGCCGCCGAGGCTCCGCAGGCCACCAACGGCGTCGGCTTTGCCACCTCCCTGACCGGTGCCATCGACAACCTGCAGCAACTGCAGTCCACGTCCAATGAACTGGCCATCCAGGCCGTTACCGGCGACCTGAACGACATTCACAACGCGACCCTGGCCTCCACCCGCGCCGCCGTGACGCTGGAACTCGTGGCAGCCGTCCGGAACAAGGGCGTTGACGCCTTCAACGAGATCATGAGGATGCAGGCCTGATGCCCGGCAAGGTCTCCTCCTGGTTCTCCCGGCTGGGCAAAACGGTCAGCGAGTTCACCGTCGCCCAGCGCACCATCGCGATCATCGGCATCGCCGTCGTCGTGCTCGGCATTGCCGCCCTGACGACGTGGGCATCCAAGCCCTCCTACACCCCGCTGTTCTCCGGTCTGGCCGCGGCCGACGCGAACACCATCGTGGAGCAGCTGCGCACCGACGGCGTGCCGTACGAGTTGACCAACGGCGGCGGGACCATCCTGGTGCCGGAAGACAAGGTCTACGACCAGCGGCTCAAGGCAGCGGCGGCCGGCCTGCCGAGCTCGTCCACCGGCGGCTACTCGCTGCTCGACGACATGGGCGTGACGTCCTCGGAGTTCCAACAGTCGGTCACCTACAAGCGGGCCTTGGAAGGCGAGCTGGCCTCCACCATCGAGGCGCTCGACGGCGTCAAGACCGCCTCCGTGCGGCTGGCCATCCCGGAGGAGACGGTCTTCGTCTCCGAGAAGGGCGAGGCCACCGCCTCCGTGTTTGTGGACACCGAAAAGACCACCCTGTCCGCCGACCACGTCCAGGCCATCGTTCACCTGACCTCCGCCTCGATCGACGGCATGAAGCCGGAAAACGTCGCCGTCATCGACGCCGCCGGCACCGTGCTCTCCGCCGTGGGCGTGGGCGCTACCGGCTCCGCGGACAAGCAGGCCTCCGACTACGAGGAGCGGGTGCGCGCCTCGGTGCAGAGCATGCTGGACCGCGTGGTCGGGCCCGGCAATTCCTCCGTGGTGGTTGCCGCGGACATGAACTACGAGTCCGCCGAGCGTGTGGAAGAGACCTTCACGACGCCGGACGGCGCGCCGGCCCTGAACGAGTCCGCGCAGACCGAAGAGTACGAGGGGACCGGCGGGGGAGCGGCCGGCGTGCTGGGCCCGGACAACATCGCCGTACCGGGCAACACCGGCGGCGACGGAACCTTCACCTCCGAGTCCGAGACCAAGAACAACGCGCTGAACAAGGTGACCGAGACCCGCGCCATCCCGGCCGGGGCAATCAACCGCCAGACGGTGTCCGTGGCCTTGGACGCCGACGCCGCCGGGGCCCTGAACGTGGCCAACATCGAGGGCCTGGTGACCACCGCCGCCGGCATCAACGCCGACCGCGGGGACGAGGTCACGGTCGAACTTGTGCCGTTCAACACCGCCGGCGCGCAGGAGGCCGCCGAGGCGCTCGCCGCCGCGCAGGCCGCCGAGGAAGCCGCGCGCCAGGCCGAACTGATCCGCACCGCCATCATCACCGCCGGCATCATCCTGCTGGTGATCATCGCCCTGCTGATTTACGCCCGCTGGTCCCGCCGGCAGAACCGGGAGCCGGTGGACCTGGGCGAGCTGCAGGATTTCCAGCCCGAGATCGAGGCGCCGCAGGAGCTGCAGCTTCCCGCGAAGCCCATCATCGTGCCGGAGCCGATCCCCGTGGTCACCGGCCCGAACACCACCGCGCTGGAGCTCGCCGGCCCCCCGGAGCTGTCCGACGAGCAGAAGGAAATGAATCGCAAGCGGGCGGAGATCGACGCCCTGGCCGCCCAGGAACCGGACAAGACCGCCGACTTCCTGCGCTCCCTGATGGATGACAAGCAGAACGCATGAGCGAGTTACTGACTACGTTGACCGGCACCCAGAAGGTGGCGGTGGTGCTGATGCAGATGGAACAGGCCCGGGCCGCCGAGGTCATGAAGCGCTTCAGCGAGGCCGAGGCGGAGCTGATCACGGCCGAACTCGTGAGCATGGGCCGGGTGGACCCCGAGACTGCCGAGGAGGCGTTCAAAGAATTCCACGACATGACGGTCAAGGGCCGGCGCCGGCCCCGCGGCGGCAGGGAGTTCGCGGCCGGGCTGCTGGCCGCCTCCTTCGGCGCGGAAAAGGCCGCCGGCGTGCTCGACCGACTGGCCACCTCCATGGCCGGGAAACCGTTCGAGTTCCTGGATGACGCCGACCCCACCCAGCTGATCACGCTGCTGAACGGCGAGATCCCGCAGACCATCGCGCTGGTGCTCGCGCACGTGCGCCCGGAGTTGGCGTCCACGGTGATCGCCGGGCTGGAGGATTCGGTGCGGCCGGAGGTGGCGCAGTGCATCGCCACCATGGGCACCGCCACCCCCGAAGCCGTGTCGATCGTGGCGGACACGCTCAAGGTGAGGGCGGGCGCCGTCGTGCCCCGCCAGCAGGTGGAAGTAGTGGGTGGCGTCGGGCCGCTGGTGGACATCATTAACCGCGCCGACGTCGCCACCGAACGCGCGCTCCTGGAGGCGCTGGAGGAACGCGATCCGGAGCTGGCGGAGGAAGTCCGCTCCCGGATGCTCACCTTCGAAGACATCACCAAGCTCGAACCGCGCGACGTGCAGCAGGTACTGCGCGGCATCGAGATCGCGGTGCTCGCGGTGGCCATGAAGGGCGCCAGCGAACCGGTCACCGAGCTGATCCGCAAGAACGTCTCCGAGCGCAACCGCGACATCCTCGACGACGAGATCAAGGCCACCGGACCGCTGCGCATGTCGCAGATCGAAGAGGCCCGCGCGGACATCGTCCGCTCGATCCGCGAGCTCGAGGCCAGCGGCATCATCACCGTCCAGCGCGCTGCGGAGGAGGACGAATATGTCTACTGACGCCGCGTTCTCCAGGATGAGCTTCCCCGAGCTGAACACCGGGACCGGGGCCTTCGCCAAGCTGCGCTACACCGAACTGCGCAGCGACGACTCGCAGGACAAGGCGCTCGAACAGGCCAGGGTCCGCGGCCACGCCGCCGGCTACACCGCCGGCATGCGCGAAGGCGCCGAGCTGATGCGCGAACGCCAGCTCGCGATGGAGCAGGACCACGCCGCCGCGATGGCGGACGCCCGCGCCCGCCTGCAGCACGCCGTGGCAGCGCTCGGCGCGGCCACCCGTGCGCTGGAGGAGCGGACCGCGCCGGTACTTGCCGCCGCGCAGGACACCCTGGCCGCCGCGGCCATGGAACTGGCCGAAGCCATCCTGGGCCACGAATTGTCCGACGGCGCGGCCTCCGCCCGTTCGGCCCTCACCCGGGCACTGGCCGGGGTGGATGCCTCGCGCGTGCACACCGTGCGGATGAATCCGGCGGACCTGACCATGCTGGCGCCGGAGACGCGGCAGCAGGCCGGTGTGAGCTTCAGCCCCGATTCGTCGCTCGCGCCCGGGGACGCCGTCACCGAATTCGCCGACGGCTTTCTGGACGCGCGGATCGGCGCCGCGCTGGCCCGTGCCAAGGCCGCGCTGCTGGAGGCCCGGCAGTGACCGCGGTCGCCTGGCGCCCCCGCGCCGACCGGTTCGCCGGCGCGCTGGCGGCGGCCCGGCCCCCGCGCTACGGGATGGTGTCCTCGGTGGTGGGCCTCGGCGTCGAGATCATTGGCCTGGATTGCGCCATCGGCGACCTGGTGCTCATTGGCGACGGCCAGGGCGTGGAGGCCGAGGTCGTGGCCACCGGCCGGGACAGCATCCGTTGCATGCCGCTGGGCCGGCTCACCGGGATCAATACCGGCACCCCGGCCAAGGCCAAGGGGGCGCCGGTGCTGGTGCCCACCGGCAACGGGCTGTTCGGCCGGGTGCTGGACGGGATGGGGCGGCCGATCGACGGCAAGGGGCCGCTGGTCTTCGACTCGCTGGTCCCGCTGGACAACGACACCCCGTCCGCCATGCACCGCGCACGGATCGAGACGCCGCTGCAGCTGGGCGTGCGCGTGCTGGACACGCTCACCACCGTGGGCAAGGGCCAGCGCATGGGCCTGTTCGCCGGCTCCGGCGTGGGCAAGTCCTCGCTGCTGTCCATGATCGCCCGCGGCACCGACGCCGAGGTTTCCGTGATCGCGCTGGTCGGGGAGCGCGGGCGTGAAGTCCGCGAGTTCCTCGAAGACGACCTCGGCGAGGCCGGCCTGGCCCGGTCCATCGTGGTGGTCTCCACCTCCGACGAACCGGCCTTGATGCGGCTGCGCGCCGCCTTCACCGCCACCCGGATTGCCGAATCGTTCCGCGACCGCGGGGCGGACGTGATGCTGATGATGGACTCGCTGACCCGCGTGGCCATGGCCCAGCGCGAGATCGGCCTCTCCGTCGGCGAGCCGCCGGCCACCCGCGGGTATCCGCCGTCGACCTTCTCCCTGCTGGCCCGGCTGCTGGAACGCGCCGGCACCGCCGAAACCGGATCGGTGACGGGGATGTACACGGTGCTCGTGGACGGCGACGACCACAACGAACCGATCGCCGACTCGGCCCGCTCTATCCTGGACGGGCACGTGGTGCTGGACCGCAAGCTGGCCGTTTCCGGGCACTACCCGTCAGTGGATCCGCTCGGCTCGATCTCCCGCGTGGCATCCAAGGTCAACAGCCCGGAGAACTCCCGCGCCGCGGGCGCCCTGCGCAAGGTGCTGGCGGCCCGCAAGGCCGCGCAGGACCTGCTGGACGTGGGCGCCTACCAGCCCGGTTCCAACCCGCTGGTGGACGCGGCCGTCCAGCACGAAGACGACATCAACCTGTTCCTGCAGCAGCGGATGGATGACCAGACGCCGGCCGCGCAGTCGTGGGAGCAACTGCACCGCCTGGCCCGCACCCTTGGAGGTATGTAGAGATGGCACGATCCTTCCCCCTGGCCGGGCTGCTGCGGCTGCGCCAGCTTCAGCAGGACCAGGCCGCCGGCAACCTCGCCGCCGCGAACCACCGCGCCCGCGAGTCCGGCGCCCGGGTGGTGGCTGCCCGCGACGAGTTGGGCGAGATCATCAGCGAAGTCTCCGATGCGGCCACGCTGCACGCGGTGGCCGCGGCCCGCTCCGCCTCGCGCAGCATGCTGGCCGACCTGGAAAACCTGGACCTGGCCCGGCGGAACGAGGCGCAGCAGGCCCAGCAGGAGTTCCTCGCCGTGCGCAAGCAGTCCGTGGGCCTGGAGAAGCTCGAGACGCGACACCTCGCGGCCGAGGCGTTCGAAGAGCTGCGGCGCGAACAGCTGGTGCTGGACGAACTGTCCACCGGCGCCCGGGGCGGCGACGGACGATGAGCATGACCGACACCCTCGGGCGGATCCAGCAGATCCAGTCCACACTGACCCAGCTCGCCCAGCCCGCCCCCGCCGCGGAAGCCGCGGCCAGGGCCACCGCGGCCGGCAGCACCGGCGGCGCCACGGCAAGCGCGTTTGCCGACGCGCTGACGGCAGCAGCCCAGGCCCCCGCAGGCGCCGCTTCCGGGCCCGGCGCCGCGAACGGGACCGGTGCCGCGACCGGGACCGCCGCCGAGCTGATTAAGGCCACGGAGAAGTACGTGGGCCTGCCCTACGTCTGGGGCGGCAACGACGCGTCCGTCGGCCTCGACTGCTCGTCCTTCGTGCAGCATGCTTTCCGCGACATTGGCATCGACCTGCCGCGCGTCACCTGGGACCAGATGAAGGAAGGCACGCCGGTGGCTTCCATGGCCGACGCCAAGCCCGGCGACCTGCTCTTCAGTTTTGACGGCGGCCACGTGTCCATCTACCTGGGCAACGGCAAGGCCATCGACGCCCCGCAACCCGGCGACACGATTAAGGTCCGGGACGCCTGGGAGAACGACTCCAACCTCACCACCATCCGCCGCATCCTGCCCGAGGAGTCCTCGGTCCAGGCAGCAGGCGCCGGTTCCGGCGTGGCTGCCGGCGCCGCCGGATTGAGCGCGGACCAGCAGAGCGCGCTGACCGAACTGATCGGCGCAGCCCAGCTCTCTACGTCCACTGGGCTGAGCTCCATGCTCACCGGGCAGAACGGCACGGCCGGCGCGATCACCGCCATGCTCTCCGGCCAGACCGGAAACACTGGACTGGCCTCGATCAACGGCGGTCAGGGCTCCGGCGGCGCCGGACAGCTGACCGACCTGCTGGCCGCCGCGCAGGCGGCCATGGCGAGGGGACGAACCGCATGAGCCTGCCCGTGAACTCCCTGCCCGTCGCCCCGGCGTCCTCCGCCCGTGCCGGCGCGCCGGCTGCCGCGCGCTCCTCGTCTCCCGGCTTCGACGCCGCCATGCAGGATGCGCTGAGGCACGGTTCCGCTGCTTCCGCCAAGCGTTCCAAGCACGACGGCGGTGCCTCCGCCGGGGGCGGTGCCGAGGCTGCCGCCGGTGCCGCGGGTGCCGCCGAGTCCGGAACTGCCCGGGCCGAAGCCGGTCGCGGTGCTGCATCGCAGCCAGGCGCCGGCACCACCGGTTCTGTCACAGGTCCGGCCCGCAGTACCGCAGCCACTGATCCAGTGCCCTGGCCGCTCCTTGCCGGGCAAGGCCTCACCGCCGGCGAAACGACGATCGCGGTCACGCAGGTCAGCGAAGAGGGTGGCGACGCGGCTCAGCCCGCGGTGCCAGCCGATGCTGCCGCTGGACGTGAGCAGTCGGCCGGCGGGGGCGCTTCCAATGGCCTCGGTGTAGCGGGTGCAGCCGGTGCATTTATCGGTACCGGTCGCTGGCCTGTCTCTGCCCACGGCACCGCAGGCGGCGCCGGAGCATCCGTTGTCGCCAGCCCGGTTAGCCACGCTGCTTCCCACGCCGCAGCAGCAGCAACCCTGGCTGGTGCCCCGTCCGCCGCTGGCCATGTTGACGGCGAGGGCGTCGCCGGGCAAGGCGCAGGAAGTCCGGCTGTCACCTTGGCACGTGCTGCCGCAACAGACACCGGTGCACCCGGGCCGGCCGCTGGAGCAGCGACAGCCGCCGCGACAACCCCCGCGGCCGGAACCGGCGTGGAGCCGGTGGCCGGGACAGGCGACGCAGCCCGGAGCCAGCCCGCCGACCCTGTCGCGCAACCGGCTCCCACCCAGCCCGCAGCCCAGGCGACCATTCCTACGCAGCAGACCACCGGCGTCGTGCTTCCCGGACAACCCGCCCCGGGCACTCCGGCTCACGGCGGAGCCGCGACTGGTGTGGCCGCAACGGCAGCGACCGCCACAGCCGCGGCCGCAGCTGTGCGCGGCGAGAGCGAACAGCTGCAGCCGGGCCTCCAGGTGCCGGTCGCCGCGCAGCCGGTCCCGGTGTCCCAGCCGGCGGCTGCCGCTCCCGCCACGGCGCCCGCTCCCGTCCCGCCGCACCAGCAGCTGCCGTTCACCGCGCAGGTGGCCCGCCCGCTCTTCACCCTCGCGCAGGCCAAGCCCGGCGAGCACGTGATGACCATCAGCGTCACCCCTGACAACCTGGGCCCGGTTACCGTCCGAGCCCACGTGACGGGGGAGGGCGTCCGCGTGGAGCTCTTCGCGCCGAATGACGCGGGCCGCGACGCCTTGCGCGCCGTCATGGCCGACCTGAAGCGCGATCTTGCGGCCACCGGCCTGAACGCCAACCTTGACCTGTCCAACCAGAACCGCCCGAACGATGCGCGCCCCGGCATGCAGTTCGGCCCCGACGGCCGGCCCTCCGGCGGCCCCCAGGGGCAGGAAGGCCGCCCCGGCGCGGCCACCCGAACCGCCGCCGACCCGGCCCCGGACACCACCGACCCATCCGCCCTGAGACGCCCCTACGGGATATCGACCAGCCTCGACGTGCTGGCCTGAGACAAGGAGAACCATGCCCACCGACTCAGTCGCGCCCGTTGGCACAGTCGCCCCGACGTATACCGCCCCGCCCGTGCGCGCACCGAAGCAGTCCATGGACGGCGAGATGTTCATGCACCTGCTGGTCACCCAGCTGCAGAACCAGGACCCCAGCTCGCCGATGGACACCAACCAGATGATCTCGCAGTCCACGCAGCTGGCCATGATGGAAAGCATCGCGACCATGACCACCACCAGCGAGGAGAACTTCTCCCTGCAGATGCGTGGCGTAGCCGCGTCGCTGGTGGGCCGCGAGGTCAGCTACTACGGCGCGGACGGTTCGCTCGTCACGGGAACCGCCACTTCGGTGTCCTATGCCGGGCCGGTCCCGCAGGTGATCGTTGACGGCCGGGAAATCCCGCTGGATCTGGTCGCCGGGATCACCGCGGCCGGCGCCCCGGGGGAGTCGGGTACTGGTGAAGCCACCAACGACGCCGGCGCCTCCGGCTTGGGTGCCAACGACGCCGGTGCTGCCTCGGGTGCCAGCGGCACCGATGCGCCGGGCACCGACTCCGTGGCCAGCGCCGCCGGTACCACCGGGGGTGCCGCCGCCTGAGATGTTTCCCCCTAAGCCGGCTTATGCCGCCACCAAATTTTCCCAATCACTGAATTACCCGTCCGTTCCACCCTCCGAAAGGCGCTGATCATGCTCCGCTCGCTCTACTCCGGAATCTCCGGACTCCGCTCCCACCAGACCATGCTTGATGTCACCGGCAACAACATCGCCAACGTCAACACCACCGGCTTCAAGGCCTCCTCCGTCCAGTTCCAGGACACCCTGTCCCAGATGACGCAGGGCGCAGGCGGCCCGCAGGCCCAGGCCGGCGGCACCAATCCCGCACAGGTGGGCCTCGGCGTGCAGGTGGCCGGCATCTCCACCAACTTCACCCAGGGCTCCTCGCAGGCCACGGGCAAGGCCACCGACATGATGATCTCCGGCGACGGATTCTTCGTCACCACCAAGGGCGGCGAGCAGCTCTACACCCGCGCCGGCGCCTTCGAACTCGATTCCATGGGGCGCCTCGTCTCCCCGGACGGTGCAATCCTGCAGGGCTGGATGGCAGATGCCGACGGAAACATGCCCGTTGGCGGCCCCATTGGCGCAATCGATCTTTCCCCCGACGCCATTTCCAAGGCCCGTGCCACTTCCGAGGCAGTGCTCGCAGGGAACCTTCCGTCTGACGCGAAGCAAGCAGATGCCCTCGTCCGCGATGTTGAGGTCTTTAAGGCGGACGGCACCAAGGCCAGCCTCTCCCTGACGTTCACTCGGACACCAGACGGCTGGGATGTCTCCAAGACCGGCAGCGGGACTGTCGGTGCATCGCTTGCGCTCAACGGGAACGGCGTCCTGACGCCTAGCGGCCCCATGGCGGTTGACGGCATCAACGTTAATCTGACGAGTCTCAGCGGTTACGCAGGCATGACTACCGTTGGATTCGACAGTCAGAACGGTCGTGCGGCCGGAACCCTTGAATCCTTCACCATGAGCCCGGATGGCACACTCATGGGATCCTTTAGTAACGGGGACCAGGCTGTCGTCGGCCGCGTTGCACTGGCCAACTTCACCAACCCGGCAGGCCTTGAAAAGGCTGGCTCTTCGTCGTACCGCGTCACGGCCAACTCCGGCCAGGTGGAACTTGGAACCGCCGGCACCGGTGGCCTCGGTACACTCTCCGGCGGCTCGCTGGAAATGTCGAACGTTGACCTGTCGCAGGAATTCACCAACCTGATCGTCGCGCAGCGCGGCTTCCAGGCCAACGCCCGCATCATCACCACCTCCGACGAGGTGCTGCAGGAACTGACTAACCTGAAGCGCTAAAATTTCGGAACTTTTACCCTGTTTCCTAGCAGACATAGGAAAATAGCCCCGGTCCGATACGTTCGGACCGAGGCTATCTCCTATTTGTGTGACCTGCATTACACTCGTTCCAATACCGGGGAGGCAGGTTCATGTCTAGTACACGCATCTAATACGGCGGCGGGTGGGACCCGATCGTCGTCGAGCAGGAGCTCGGCGTGCCCCGCTGGACATCCCGCCCGTCCTCTCGCCGGTGCTCACCGTGGGCGGACTGTAGTGGGGGCTGCTGCGGCTCCGCTAGTGGTTGGGGCCGTGGTCTCCGCGGGCACCGAGCATAGGAGCTGCGGACTCTTGTTCAAGTGCAGTCAGCCCAAGCGAATCGAGGCAGGGCATGCGTAAGAGGCAGCATATCGCTGTATATATGTCCATGGCGATCTTTGCACTGTTGGCGGCGCTATTCGCCGCGCTCGTTTTGGATTCGAGTCAAGCAGTTCCTAAAGCAGCTATCCTTCTGTGCGCTGTTGTATTGCTCGCGACTGCAGTTTGGGGATACGTAATGAATGTTCAACGAAGGTGACGCTTCAGACGTGCATCGCCGTTGCCCAAACCCCTACCTCTTCAAGCAAGAGAGATTGCAGACCATTTCTTCGTCACCCCTAAGACCACGTACCGCCCTTACCGGATTCCGCCGCGCTGCCGAAAGCCGCGCCCGGTCCCGGTAACCTTCACACGTGAGCAATCCGACGGTCACAGGGATGACCCACCGGTTGCGGTCCGCCTTCCCGGAGCTGCGAAATGATTACCACCGAAGTGCAGCTGCGCGACGGTTCGCGGGCAGCTGCACGGCCGCCTGCACCGTTCGCAGGCGGCCGCTATTTCTTTGCCGCGAAATCAAACCTCTGTTCACCAGTTGCTTCAGTTGCGTGGCACTACTCCTACACACTGGGCCCTTTTGATGGCTATCGAATGTGTGTACGAATAAAATTGTGGTATGGCTCTTGCACCGTTGGACCGCACCGGGGAGATGGAAGCACCCCTGGGCCAGGCGTGTGTCCTGCTGCAGGATGTCGCCGACCGCTTCCCCGTTGAGTTGTCGTCCCTGTGCACCCGGGACCTGGCCAACACGGTGGCGGCGGTCGAGGGCGTGTCGAAGCTCGTGGAGTTCCTGCAGGCGGTCGGCGCCCACGCGGTGGAGCGGGCGGACATCGCCGCCAACGGGGAACACGCGGCGGCAGGACTCGGAGCCAGCGCCGCCGCCGGCGCAGACGCCGGAGTGGAGCGGGCGGATATCGCCGCCATCGGGGAAAACACCGCGGAGCCCGGTGCCGCCGCGTCGGGCATCGCGGGGGCGGGGGAGTGGGCGGACCCGGCCGCGGCGATCAGCACCGGGAGCGCGACCACCGCGGCCCCGGAGGAGTCCGGGGCGCAGCAGGTGCGGCGCCGCCGCAAGACGGAGTTCGCCAACACGGCGGAGTATCTGCGCTCCCGGCTGGGAATCGGGATTGTCGAGGCGCGGCGCCGGCTACGGGTCGGCAAGGCGATCACCGCGCCGGTCCGGCTGGACGGGGAACCGGGTGCGCCGGCGCTGCCGGTCTTGGCCGAGGCCATGGCCGGCGGGCAGGTCAGCGGCCAGGCCGCGGCCCTGGTGGTCGATTCCCTGGACCGGGCCCGCCACGCCGGTAGCCCGCAGGCGTTGCAGGCGATGGAAGCGTCACTGGTCCGGCAGGCCGCGGACGCCGACGCGGACACCCTGGTGATGGTGGCCAGGACGTGGGAAACGGCGGTCGACCAGGACGGTGCCGAACCGTCCCAGGAGGAACTGCGGGCCCGGCAGGGCATGTTCTACCGCGGCCGGCGCCGCGGGCTGCACCAGTTCGTCATCAACACCACCGACGCCCAGTACGAAGCCCTCGCCACCGTGATGAACAGCGCCGCGAACCCAAGGATCCGCCCCGACGCCATCGAAACCGCCGCCACAGCCCCTGCCGCCACCCACCCTGCCGCCAACAGCCCGTCCGACGCGGGACCGGCCGGTTCTGGGGAGTCCCGCACCGAAGGTGGCGGAACCACGGTCGCCGGCACGGCCAACGGCGGCGGTAACCATGATGGAACTGGAACTGGAACTGGAACTGGAACTGGAACTGGAACTGGAACTGGAACTGGAACTGGAACCGGCACCGGTACCACGGAAGCGGGCAGGGGCGGAGTCGGTGCCGTTGATGCGGGTGGGACGGACGGGGCCGCTGCGGAGGGCAGCGCGGCTGCCGGAGCCGGTCGCCCCGGCAGGGATGATTTCGCCGGCGTGGATCCGGCCGTGGTGGAGGCGATGGATGGCGCCACCCGGGCGCAGAAGCTGCTCGCGGGACTGGTCGGGGCGTGCCGGATCGCGCTGAACACCGGCAGGCTTCCGGACTCGGGCGGGCACCGCACCCAGGTGATCGTCACCACCGGATACGACCAGCTGGCCGGACTGCTCTCCGGCGGCGGTAGCGCGGTCTTCAACGGCCCGGTCTCGGCCACCACGGTCCGCCGGATGGCCTGCGACGCCGAAATCATTCCGGCCGTCCTGGGATCCGAGGGCGAAATCCTGGACCTGGGCCGGTCCCAACGGTTCTTCAACCGCGCCATCCGCCGGGCCCTGGTCGCCCGGGACAAGGGCTGCGCCTTCCCCGGGTGCAGCATGCCCGCGTTCTGGACCGAAGCCCACCACATCATCCCGTGGTGGGCCGGCGGCCGCACCGACGTCAACAACGGGACAACTTGTAAATATGACCCCTTGTGCGCAGTCGCAGCAAGGTAGCCTTCCCGACTTGTGTCACCCGACGCAGTAAGGTCGTGAAGCCCGGATGGCTCGTCAAATGGACCGAGGTTATACGGGGTGCAGGACGGGCGGGCCATGCACCTACAGCGGAAGCGAGGAGGTCGGGGTGTTCGATACGCAGCACGTCCTACTAAACGGTTAACTACAAATAGATGCCTGAGGCACAATAGTGGTCGGAGATCATCGGATTGCGGAAGGCACGGGCTACGTGAGCACATCATCAGCAAGGCGTTCAAAGGGGTCAATTCAATCCTCGCCGTGGCATGGGAGTCCTGACGACCTGGCAAGATTGGTCGCCCTGTTTATCTCCCTCCAGCAAGACGCTCTGGCGAAGGTTGTCACCGAACAAGCCCAAAGCCGCGCCTCTGAAGTGCGGGAATTCGAAGAGCGGATGGAGGAGGCTGCTGAGTTTTTTAAAGAAGACCTTAAACCCCATACGAAGGAATACCTTGGGCACCTGTTGAAGAAAACCAATATTGATTACGTCAAGATCAGTGATCAATTGGCCTTGAAGGCTATGGTTCCCGCAATGACGGTTATGTACAAAGAGTTCAACACGAAGGACACCGGAGAACCTAATGCCGTCCTCGATAGGCTCAATGTCAGGCAAGTTCGCGAAGTGGAGATGGAGTACGGGCGTGTCTTCGACTCAACGGGAGACGGTATCAAAATCTCTATGAATCGGGGCGGCGCGGAAGCTGTCGTGGTCGGCGATGAAATGTTCGTAAATGGTGCAATCAACCGGCTCAAGGAGATTTTCCGCCAACAACGACCGGCAAATTGGTGGATGCGAAGCCCAGGGTTTTTAATTCCTCTTCTAGCAGCGACTACGCTCGGTTTTATCTACTCGCTGATGCAAGTGATACGGCCTGAGTCTGTGGAAGCTACGTGGTGGCTGAGCGTGCTTATGCCCGCAGTTTTCTACGCACAATGGTTTGGTATCCGGTGGCTGATACCGGCCTTCGAATTAGTTCTTCCCAACAAGAAGTCCAGATCGCAGGTAGCCGTCGGTGTGTTAGTTGGATGGGTGATGTCGTTGGCGGCAAGCATTGTGTACGGAGCCTTGTCCGCTGGGTAAGGCGAGGTGCGGCGAAGCCGCAGCTTTACTTGAAATAGCAACATAACTCGGAAGCAAGTGAACAAACGCACCCAAGCCAGCCACAATGGACGTGGCAAGTAACGCAGCGCCCGCAGGACGCTCTGCGTCCGAGGACGAACGGTTACGCGGCAGCTAGTGACAGCCGTGTAATTCGTGTGGCAGGATAGGCGCTAGCAGTAACCGGCAGAACCAACTCAGGGCCGGATAGATACTTAATATGCAGGGTGGCCGTCCTGAGGGCCGAGCGACGTGGTAGGCCCGCGTTCCCGATAATGCTCACGGTTAAAACAGAGAGGGCCCATCCGGAGCGAGACCGGATGCTGAAGCCCCTGTCTTAGCCGAATCTTTCTTCTTCTGCTTTTTGGCGGACTTCAGCGATTCCTTGTCGGTTTCGTTCTCCTGGGGTCCCAATGTCTACTTCTGCTGTCGGCTCTTCACATGGCCGGCTCACCGCTGCCGGATGGTTCTTCTCGCTCTACCCGGACGCAGGCGAGGGCGGCGGCTGTTTCCGCTCCTCGAACAAGCCCAACCGTGCGTTCGTCGCCAAAGGCTCAGCCGCAGATCCGGAGCGCGCTGCTGCCGAAGCCGCTCGGCGCGCTGGGTCCAAACTGCGCCGTTACTGCGCAGCGAATCGGCTCAACCGTCTGGGGACGCTGACTTACGCCGGGACCGGCTGTCATGACTCCCAGGAACTGCGGTCTCACCTAGGCGCTTTTTTCCGCGACCTTAGGTCGGGGCTTGGTGGCTCTCCCTTGCCTTACGCGTGGGTTCCTGAGTGGCATAAGACCGACCACGGGCTGCACGCGCATTTCGCGGTCGGTAGGTACATTCACCGCCGTCTGATCAAAGAGGCCTGGGGCCGCGGGCATGTCCACATCAAGCTGCTGGGCGACTTGCCGGTCGGGTCGGGGGCGCTAACCGAGGCGCGCAAGGCAGCCGGGTATCTGTCGAAGTACGTCTCGAAGAGCTTCACGGAACCGGGGTTGCAGGTGTTCGGACTTCACCGCTACGACGTGGCCCAGGGCTTTCAGCCGGTCAAACTATCTCTCAGCGGCCACTCTCCCAGCGATGTTCTGGAGCAGGCCTCGGACTATCTGAACGGGCCTCCGGTGACCCAGTGGTCGTCGGCCTCTGTGGAGGACTGGGCCGGTGCTCCTGCAATTTGGGCGCAGTGGGGTGCATGATGCTGGATCAGTGTGTGCTTGGTGCGTGGCTGGAGGCCAGTTGCGCCGCCCAAGGGGTTCCGGTCCGTGTGACCGATCCCGGTGTTCTCGCCCGGATTGGCGTGCTCATGGGCGGCGGCGCGCCCGGAACGGACGGACGCGGCAGCGGCCGGAGTACCGCCGCGGCGTCATAGTTGCCAAACGGGCTGAATTCGTGCCGGGTCCAGCGCCCGCGCTCCCGGCGTCCCCGGCAGAATGGTCGCGTAGTCCAGAACGGCCTTGATGATCGCGGCCTGCCGGTCGAGGTTCAGCGTCTCCCATGTCTCCTTTATGCGCCCTCCGGTGCCGATCAAGCCGTCCAGAGCGGTCGAGTTCGACGCCATCGCCAGCTGACGCTCGGTGGCCTTGATCCGAGTCTCGATGGGCCCGCGCGCAGCCTTCCACTCCGCGGATGAAATTTCCTTGGCCGCCCACAGTTCCGAGAGTTCTTTCATCTGGCTCCGGTCTGCCTCCAACTCTGTCAGCAGCTTGCTTTGCAGCTCGTCCGCTGCCCGACGCCCCGTCAGAGCATCAGACATCTCCGGTGTGTCAAGGCGCATAAGTACGGCAGCGGCAAGAAACTCTTCCAGTGGCGGAGCCACGATCGTGATGCCTCCGCAGCCTCCGTGGTCCGGACCTGACACGCACACGTAGCGGCGGGATTCTAAGCGGGCGGCGGAGAACAGCTTGTTTCCGCATTTTCCGCAGCGCAACAGGCCCGACAGCACGTAGCGGCGCGGCGCTCGGGTGTTCGTGCGTTTCTTGGTTTCGAAGCGGGCGAGGATCTGCTGCCGCTGTTCCGGGGTGATGATTCCTGCCCATTGAGCGTCCGCAACCACGACGCCTTTGTGCTCGCGCAGCCCGGCGATCCGTGCCGACTTCAGGAGCGCGTTTAGCGTCATGGTCTGCCATAAGCCGCCAGCGGTGGTCTGCACTCCTTCCTCATTGAGCCAAGAACAAATTGAGCGTGAAGATTCCCCAGCCAGGAACCGGGCCACAGCCTGACGCAGGATTTCAGCCTCGGCATCGTTCACCGTCATGCGGTCCTGCTCGTACCCGAAGGGCCGATGGTGGCCGCCGTTAGGTAATCCCTGCTCCGCCAGCTGGCGGGCCTTGCGCTGGAGGCGCTGGGACTTCCGCCCGGACTCCTTGGACGCAATGGCCGCCAGGATGCGGGCCATGAACAGGCCGTCATCGTTACCAAGGTCAATGTCAGCGGTTACCGACTTCACCTGTGTCACCCCGGCCTGCTCACACAACCGGGTGAACTGCTCCAACTCCATCGGCTGCCGGGTCAGCCGGTCCATGTTGTAAACAATCACGGCATCCCGGTACCCCTCGGCAAGGTCAGCGAGCATCCGCTGGTACTGGGGCCTGGGTTTCCCCTTGTAGGCGCTGATGTCGTTGTCGACGTACTCATCCCCGACCGTCCAACCGTGGTCCGCGGCGAGCTTGCGGCAGTCCTCCAGCTGGCGCGTGACACCCAAAGCCTCCCCTGACTGGTCCGAGGAGATGCGGGCGTAGATCGCGGCGGAACGGGGTAGTTTCATGGGGTCAGACTAGCAAGACGCCACTAACGGGGTGTGCCTCTGCCTGCTCCACCACGACCTGATCGAGCAAGGCAACTGGGAGATCAACGTCGTCGACGGCATCCCCTGGTTCACCCCGCCGGACTACATCGACCCGCGCCGCAAACCGCTGCGCAACACCTACTGGCACACCCACGTCCCACCCCAACCACTCCAAGCCACTGGATGATGAGGCAGGTCTCCCGCGATGCCCGCTGTCCAGTCTTGCTACGGGAGCTACGGGATGAATCACCACCCAGACAGCAGCTGAGGCCTTCTTTAGGGTCGCTGAGTGAATGTCTTGCTGTGGCAAGACCCGGAATCAGGATCAAGTCCAGCCACTCTCCGCGTGACGCGCGCGACAAGTGGGCTGGGCAGCTAACCGCGGGGCGCGCGCGGCCGAAGGTAGTAGGTAGCGGCTCACCGGAGCCCTCGAGAGACCTGGGACGGGGCCAATGATCGTAGTAACGCGGCTGAATGACAGCCAGTTTGCGGTCAACCCTGACCTGATTGAGCGCGTCCATTCCAACCCGGACACCACTTTGGTGATGGTTGACGGCGCCAAGTACATCGTCACCGAGACGATGAGCCAGGTCATCGAGATGATCGCCAGCTACCGCGCCTACGTGCTGCACCTGGCCCGTGAGCTGCCGCCTTCAGTCCACCAGCACGGTCACCCCCAGCTCGGCCTCGTGCCGCCAGCCGCCCCGGCCCCCGGAGACGACTCCGCGGACCCCGGCAACACTGTGCCGCTGCGCCCTAGGAATACGTAAATGGATCCCGCAACACTTATTGGCCTCCTGCTGGCCTTCGGCTCGCTCTATGCCATGATCACCCTCGAGGGCGCCCACGTCTCGGCGCTCCTCATCCCGGCTCCCATGATCCTGGTCTTCGGAGCAACTATCGCCGTGGGCTTGGCCAGCACCACCCTCAGGGACGGCCTGCACGCCTTCAAAGCGTTGCCCCGGGCTTTCACCGGCAAGGTGGCGAAGCCCCAGACGGTCATTGACCGAGTCGTCGAGCTGGCCGAAAAGGCGCGCAGCGAGGGCCTGCTGGCACTGGACGCAGAAGCGACCGAGGAAAAGGACCCGTTCATGCAGCGGGCGCTGCAGAACATCGCCGACGGCACCGACGGCGAGGAACTGCGGATCCTTCTCGAAGACGAGATCAGCACGAAGGCGCGCGCCGATCGCCAATCCTCCAAGTTTTTCATGGGCATGGGCGGCTACGCCCCGACCATCGGCATCATCGGCACCGTCGTATCGCTGACGCACGTGCTGGAAAACCTCTCCACCCCGGACACCCTCGGACCGATGATTGCGACGGCGTTCGTCGCCACGCTGTGGGGATTGCTCTCCGCCAACTTCATCTGGCTGCCGATCGGCGGCAAGCTGAGGCGCTTGGCCGACCTGGAAACCGAGCGCATGACCCTGCTGATGGAAGGCATGCTGGCCGTCCAGGCCGGCAGCCAGCCGCGGCTGTTGGGCGAACGCCTGCGTGCCATGGTTCCGGAGCATGAGATGGGCGCGGGGAAGCCGGCCAAGGAAGGCAAATCCGGGAAGTCCGACGACAAGCCTGCGGTCAAGGCAGCATGAAGTCGCGGCGCCCGCGCCGGCCTCTCGGCGCGGAAGAGGACGAGCACCCGGACGAGCGGTGGATGGCCTCCTACATGGACATGGTCACCGTGCTGATGTGTATGTTCATCGTGCTCTTCGCCATGTCCACGGTGGATGCGGCAAAGTTCGAGAAGCTGGCCAACTCGTTGGCCACGGGTTTCGGCGTGGAACGCACGCAGGCGGTCGACACGGCCGAAGGGGTAGTGGTCCCGTCTGAACTCATTGACGAGGAGGGCCAGGGGTTTACCAGTGGCGACGCCGAAGAGGACACCGAGGGTGAACTGAAAACCGATCTCGACGTGGCCATCAAGGAAGTCAACGACCTGCGCAACATCCAGGCAAAGATCACCAAGGGGCTGCAGGAAGAAGGCCTTGAAAAAGCTGTCCGCTTCCAGCTTGACGAGCGCGGCCTGACCGTTCGCCTGATCGGCAGCGAGACCTTCTTCGAGCCCGACTCGCCGGTGCTCACCCGGCAGACCATCAAGATCCTGAACGTGGTGGGTCCGGTGCTGAGGCCGGTCGGCTACGAGCTGAAGGTGGAAGGGCACACGGCCCAGGTGCGCCACCTGGACCCGAACGCACTGGACTGGGAGCTTTCCTCGGAGCGTGCCGTGAACGTGCTGCGCCATCTGGTGGAAGACAGCGGCGTGGTTTCGAACCGCATCTCCGCGGTCGGGTTCGGCGAATCCAGGCCGCTGACCCGCAGCGGGAGTGATGCAGATCTCGCCATGAACCGCCGCGTGGACATTGTGGTGCTCTCCGGCCAGCCGGAGGCCATCCGCAACCTGATTCCCGAAGTCATGAAGGATCCTGCCGGTGCCGCTAAAGAGGCCGCCGCGGAACGTGCGGAATTGGCCAAGAAGGCCGCCGAAGCTGAATCTGCGGAAAAGGCGGAGGCCGAGTCGGCTGAAACCGAAGCCCCTGAGGACAAACCTGCCGAGCGCGTAGCAGGCGAACCGGGTAAAAGCTCCGGGCGCGACGTGGTTACCGGTAGTGGCCGCAGCGGCGGCCCGGGGCCGGACGCCACCTACGCGCCGGCGCCCGGCGGGGCATCCTCCGACCACTGAGCGCCCGCCTCTGGCACCGGCCGGCCGGCGTTGGTAGTCCTCCCACTGAGCGCCCGCCTCTGACACGGCCGAGTTGGACGTGCGGCGGGGCACCCCACCCGCATTATCCAAACTCCTAACATGCCGAACCACGCTGCCGATAGTGCCTGCTGTGACGGTCCAGGAACATGCGCACTCTAGCGCGCCCGAAAAGCCGGCCAGAGCCGTCGAAGTTTACGACTTCCGGCGGCCGACCACCCTGGCGCGCGAGCATTCCCGCGTGCTGGAGTTGGCCTTCGAAACATTCGCCCGACAGTGGGGCACCCAGCTGACTGCCAAGGTCCGCGTGATCTGCACGGTCACGTCGGAGCAGGTCCAGATGCAGACCTACGACGAGTACGCGGCCTCGTTGCCGGCCAGTACTGCGATGGTTCTCTGCGCCCTCGATGACATCACCGGCAAGGCCGTGATCCAGTTTCCGACCAAGGCCGCGATGACGTGGGTCGACCATATGCTGGGCGGCAACGGCAGCCACGACTATCCGGACCGCAAGTTCACGCAGATTGAACAGGCCCTGGTCAGCCGGTTGATGGAGGATGCGCTGGAGGACCTGCGCTACTCGCTGGGTTCCCTGCTCACCACGCCCATCAGCCTGGACCAGATCCATTACAACTCGCAGTTCGCGCAGGCGGCGGCCACCAACGACCTGATGATCGTTGCCACCTTCGAAATCCGTGTCGGCGACCTGTCCGCGCCCGCCACGGTCGCCATCCCGGCCGAGGTACTGCTGACCCAGCTGCGTGATTCGTTCGCGATGAGCAGCCCGGCCAACGCGCGAAAACTGCTGGAGACCCAGCTGGTGCAAATCCCGGTGGACGTATCCCTGCAGTTCGCCCCCATGCGCGTCCGGCCCGGCCAGGTCCTGGACCTAACCATCGGTGACCTGCTGCCGCTGCCGCACCCGCAACACCGCCCGCTGGATGTTGCCGTCAACGGCGAACGGCTGGCACACGCCGCCGTTGGCGCCAACGGCAACCGCCTGGCCGGAGTCATTGTTACAACCGAGGAGAACGCCCGATGACACAGACCCAGACCCTTCAGGCTGCTGCCGCCGACGCGCTCCTGGGGCTGCTGCCCACCAACACGCCGCTCTACGCAGTGCGCCAGGATGAAGGCGGGCCGCTGCCCGGGCAGGTAGCCTCCGCCGTCGTCGGGTCCTTCGTCGGCGGTACCTCGGCCGACGTGGCCTTGGTGGTGGCCGACCAGGCCGCGCTGTCCGCCGCCGCGGGCACCGATTCCCCGCTTGTTTCGGCCGCCGACCTGCTGCGCCCGGCGCTGGAAGCGGCCACCTCTGTGCTCGGCGCCGGGGTGCTGGGGGAGGCACGCGTCGGCAACGCCGCGGCACTGTTCTCCGATCCGGAAGCCGCCGTCTTCAAGCTCACCGGCGGCGACGGCGAGGCCGGCGGCTGGTTCGCCATCCGGCTGCGCGAGAACCCGGCCGGCCACGGCGCCGACGACTCGGTGTTGGCCAAGCTGGGCCGCATCAACAACGTCGAAATGGCCCTGACGGTGGAAATCGGCCGCACGCGGATGTCCGTGCGCGATGTGCTGAACCTGGAACCGGGCGGCGTGATCGAACTGGACCGCTCGGCCGGCGCCCCCGCCGACGTGCTGCTCAATGGCCGCCTGATCGCCCACGGCGAGGTCGTCGTCGTCGACCAGGACTACGCCGTGCGCATCACCAAGATCCTCGACGTGCCCGAAGGACTCCTCTAAATGGAGACAGTCGTCCTTGCCGTGCGGGTAGCGCTCTCGCTGGCCGTGGTGCTGGGGCTGCTCTGGGTGCTGCAGCGCCGCTTCAGCCGTGGCGCCCGCACCGGCGCCCGCAAGCTGGTGCGCGTGGTGGAACGCCAGACCATCGGGCCCAAGGCCGCCGTCGTGGTGGTCGACGCCGACGGCCAGCGCTTCGTGCTGGGCGTGACGGACCAGGCGGTGCACGTGCTGGACAGCCGCGAAGCGCCGGTCGAAGAGGCCGCCGAGCCCGCCCACCGCGCCCCACAGACCGCGGCGGACAGCTTTTCCCGGCTTTTGGAGCTGGCCACCGGCCGCGCCTCGGGCGAGGTCCAGGCCGGTGGGGACGTCACGGCCCCATCGGGGTCGGTCGACGCCGCCGTCGCCGCCCGTCCGGCAGCACCTTCCGACGGCGACGCCGGTGTCCCTCGCCGCGCGGCCCGTCGTGCCCCCGCTATGCCCGAGCCGCCCGTCGAACAAACGTTTCAAGAGCACCGTGACGTCGCGCAGGAGTTCGACGAGCCGCACCACGACGGCGACGTCATTCCCCTCCGGCAGGCCGGGCTGTATCCGATCGACGGCGGACGGCGTTCCGTTCGCACGGGCCGCCGGGCGTTCCGTCCGGCCGGCTGGCAGGAGCAGGCTCCGGATTCCCCGCTGGCCGGGTCCATCTTGTCTCCGTCCACCTGGAAGCAGACCGCCGAAGCCCTGAAGCAGGTCCGTTCGCGTTGAGAAGCACCGGCATCATGGCCTTGACGGCGGGCCGCTGGCCCCGTCTGGCCACCGCAGCATTGCTGGCATTACTGCTGGCAGTGGCCTTTGCCGTCGCCGCCGCCATCCTGAGCGCGCCGTCGGCCTTCGCGTCGCCGGTCGCCCCGGTTCCCCCCGTTGACCCGCTGGCCCCCGTGGAACCGGGCTCGCCGGACGGCGACGGCGGGTTCTCGGTGGAGATCAACGGGCCCAACGGCACGCCGTCGTCCGCCGTCATCACGCTGCTGGGCATCACGCTGCTGTCGGTGGCCCCCGCGCTGCTGCTGATGATGACGTCCTTCACCAAGATCTTCGTGGTGCTGGCGATGACCCGAAACGCGCTGTCCCTGCCCTCCATCCCGCCGAACCAGGTGCTGGCCGGGCTGGCACTGTTCCTGTCGCTGTTCATCATGTGGCCGGTGCTGACCCAGGTGAACGAGCTGGGCGTCCAGCCGTACATGGAAGGGACCACGGACTTCACGGATGCGGTGGGCGCCGCCGCCGCTCCGCTGCAGAACTTCATGCTGGCGCACACGCGCGAAGAAGACCTGGCGCTGATGATGCGGGCGGCCGACCTGCCCAACCCGGAGAATCCCGAGGCCGTGCCGCTGCAGACCCTGATCCCGGCGTTCATGATTTCCGAGTTGCGCGCCGCGTTCATCATCGGGTTCGTCATCTTCGTGCCGTTCCTCGTGATCGACCTGGTGGTGGCCTCGGCGCTGATGTCCATGGGCATGATGATGCTCCCGCCGGTGATGATTTCGCTGCCGTTCAAGATCCTGCTGTTCGTGCTGGTGGATGGCTGGGGCTTGATCATCACCGCCCTGGTCGGAAGTTACGGTACCTAGCCGTGGATACAAACGCCGTCCTCGACATCGGCCTGCAGGGCCTGCTGGTCGCCGCCAAACTCTCCGCCCCGGTGCTGGTCACCGCGCTGGTGGTGGGCTTCGCCGTCTCCCTGGTCCAGTCCATGACACAGATCCAGGAAATCACGCTGTCCTTCGTGCCCAAGGCCGTGGCCGTGGCCGTGGCGCTGCTGATCTGCGGACACTGGATGATTTCCGAGATGGTTTCCTTCACGCAGGAGATGTTCGAGAAAATCCCCGGCCTGCTCGGCGGCGGATAATGAACATCCCGCTCGACCAGGCGTGGATTGAGGCCACCATGCTGGCAGGTGTCCGCATGGTGGCTTTCCTGCTGATTGCCCCGCCGTTCTCCTACGGAGCCATCCCGGCCCGCATCAAGGCGATGCTCGGCGTCGGACTGGCCCTGGCGGTGTCCCCGCGGGTGGCCAACGGGTACGAGCCGATGAGCACGGCGGGATTCTTCGGCGCGCTGGTGCTGGAGATCCTGGTGGGCGCCCTGCTGGGGTTCCTCGTGCTGGTGGTGTTCTCCGCGGTGCAGTCGGCGGGCACGTTGATCGACCTGTTCGGCGGCTTCTCCATGGCGCAGGCGTTCGACCCGCAGTCGATGGTCAACGGCGCGCAGTTCACCCGGCTGTTCCAGATGGCCGCGCTGGCGCTGCTGTTCGCCTCCGACGGCTACCAGTTGATCATTGGCGGGCTCGCGCGCAGTTTCACCGCGCTGCCGCTGGGCGGGGGAGTGGACCTGGCCGAGCCGGTGCAGCTGATCATCACCGGTGTGACGCAGATGTTCCTGGCGGCGGTGCAGATTGCCGGACCCCTGCTGGTGGTGCTGTTCCTGGCCGACGCCGGCCTGGGCCTGCTCACCCGGGTGGCCCCGGCGCTGAACGCGTTTGCGCTGGGCTTCCCATTGAAGATCTTCCTGACCCTGACCCTGGCCGGCGTGGTGTTCGTGGCGCTGCCGCGGATTGTCTCCTCGCTCGCAGGACAGGCCGTGACGGCACTGACGGGGGTGGTGGGCTAGATGTCGCAGGACACCTCCGAAGAACGAACAGAGCAAGCCACCGCCAAGCGGATGAAGGAAGTCCGGCAGAAGGGCCAGCTCTCCAAATCCCAGGACCTCACCGCGTGGCTGGGCGTGGGCGCGGCCGCGTTGATGCTGCCGATGACCATCGGCAGGGCCTCCCAGGCCGGCACCGACCAGATGTTCACCGTCACGCGGATGATCCAGTCACCGGACCCGGGGCTGGTGGTCAAGGCGCTCGAGGACGGCCTGGGCACGATCATGTACACGCTCACGCCGATGTTCCTGGCCGTGGTCGCCGTGATCATCGCGGGTGCGGCGCTGCAGGGCGGCATCCACTGGAAGAAGTTCAAACCCGAGACGCAGCAGTTCAACCTGGTCAACGGGCTGAAGAAGGTGTTCGGCCTGCAGGCGCTCTGGCAGGGTGCCAAGGCGCTGCTGAAGACCGTGGTGGTGGGGCTGGCCCTGTACTTTGTGATCCAGGGGCTGGTCCCGGTGCTGATGACCGCCGGCGGGCTCTCGGTCGGATCGCTGCTCGAGGCTGCGGGCGGCGGCACCGCCGGGCTGCTGCAGACCGCGATCATCGCCGGCCTGGTGCTGGCCGCGCTGGACGTGATGGTCGTGATCCGGCGCAACCGCAAGAAAACCCGGATGACCAAGAAGGAAGTCCGCGACGAGAACAAGAGCTCCGAGGGCGATCCGCTGATCAAGTCGCAGCGGCGCTCGCGGCAGTTGGCGATGAGCCGCAACCGCATGATCGCCGCGGTGGGAGGCTCCGACGTCGTGCTGGTCAACCCGACCCACTACGCGGTGGCGCTGAAGTACGAACCGGGAAAGTCGGCGCCGCGCGTGGTGGCCAAGGGGGCGGGCAACATTGCCGCCCGCATCCGCGAGGAAGCCGAAACCACCCGCGTGCCGGTGGTGCGCGATGTCCCGCTGGCCCGGGCGCTGCACGGCGCCTGCGAGATCGGCCAGGAAATCCCCCTGGAGCTCTACAACGCCGTGGCCCGCGTGCTGGCCTTCGTCATGAGCCTGAAGGCCCGCGGCACCTCAGCCAGTACAGCCGCAGGCGTCCACACTATGGCGGAGCCGGCCATGACCGACGCCGACGCTGCCGCCCACGCTTCAACCCGGCAGGGCCGCCGAGCCTTGTCCCTACCGTCACCCGGAGGTGACTGATGAACCGCAACCTCTCCAAGCTCGCCGTCCCGATCGGCGTGGTGGGCATCGTCCTGCTGCTGGTGGTGCCGATTCCGGCTGGACTGCTGGACGTGCTGATCATCGTGAACATCCTGCTGGCGCTGGTGATCCTGCTGACCACGATGTTTGTGAAGAAGCCGCTGGACTTCTCCGTGTTCCCGTCGCTGCTGCTGGTGGCCACGCTGTTCCGGCTGGGCCTGAACGTGGCGTCTACCCGGCTGGTGCTGGGCGACGGCTATGCCGGGCAGGTGATCGAGGCCTTCGGCCACGTGGCCGTGGGCGGCTCGATCATCATCGGCGCGGTGGTGTTCCTGATCCTGGTGGTCATCCAGTTCGTGGTGGTCACCAAGGGCGCCGAGCGCGTGGCCGAGGTGGGGGCGCGCTTCACGCTGGACGCGATGCCGGGCAAGCAGATGGCGATCGACGCCGACCTGAACGCCGGGCTGATCACCGACGTGCAGGCCCGGGAACGCCGTGCCGCGGTATCCGCCGAAGCCGACTTCTACGGCGCGATGGACGGCGCGTCGAAGTTCGTCAAGGGCGACGCGATCGCCGGCATCATCATTATCATCATCAACATCGTCGGCGGCATCGCCATCGGCATGCTGCAGCGCGGCATGGAAATCGGCGACGCGGTCAGCACCTACACCCTGCTGACCATCGGCGACGGCCTGGTCACGCAGATCCCGGCGCTGCTGATGGCCGTGTCCACCGGCATGGTCGTGACGCGTTCGAATGCCGACTCCGAAATGGGTTCCGACGCCTCCGACCAGCTGACCCAGTCCCGGCAGGCGCTGATGATCGCCGGCGGCGCGGCCATTCTGCTGGCCCTGATCCCGGGCATGCCCAAGATCCCGTTCATCCTGGTGGGCGCGTTCCTGATCTTCATGGCGCAGCGGCTCAAGGCCACCGAGGCGGCCAAGGCCAAGGACGAAGACGCCGCCGCCGCCGAGGCGGGTCAGGCGGCTCCCGCTTCGGAGACTACCGAGGACCTGATTGAACAGATGCGGGTGCACGCGCTGGAGATCCAGCTGGCCCCGGACCTGGTGGATTTGGTCTCCGGCGCCTCCGACGACCTGCTGGCGCGGGTGCGTGCGCTGCGCCGGAAGATAGCCATGGAACTGGGCGTCGTGGTGCCGCCGGTGCGCACCCGCGACAGCATCGACCTGCCGATGTCCACCTATGTGATCCGGATTGCCGGCGTGGAGGCCGGCCGCGGCGAGGCCCCGGCCGGCAAGGTGTTGGCGCTGGGGGACAACCTGGAATCGCTGCCGGGCATCGCCACGGTGGAGCCGGTGTTCGGGTTGGCCGGCAAGTGGGTCCCGGCGGAGATGCGGCACAGCGCGGAGATGGCGGGAGCCACCGTGATCGACCGGGTCTCCGTGCTGGTCACCCACCTGTCCTCGTTGATCTCCGCCAACGCCGCCCGGCTGCTGACCCGTGAGGACGTGCGCGTGCTGACCGAGGGTGTGAAGTCGGTGAACCCGTCCGCGGTGGACGAACTCACCCCGTCGCTGCTGTCGCTGGCCGAGGTGCAGCGCGTGCTGCAGGGGCTGCTGGCGGAGCAAATCCCGATCAACGACCTGCCACGCATCTACGAGGCGCTGGCGCTGAAGGCCAAGTCGTCCACCGACCCGGAGGGGCTGGTGGAGGCGGCCCGGCAGGCGCTGGGCCCGGCCCTGACCGCGCAGTACCTGGACGGGCAGTTGCTGCGGGTGATCATGATCGATCCCACGCTGGAGCAGTCCATGCTGGAGGGCATGCGCCCGTCCGAGCACGGCACTCAGATCCTGCTCTCGGTCGAGCGGACCGAAGCCGTGCTGGCCTCGCTGCGGGATGCGCTGGAGAAAGTGGAAGCCAACGGCCTCACCGCGGTGCTCGTGTGCGCGCCCGCGCTGCGCCCGGCCATCCGGCGGCTCGTCTCGGCGCAGGCCGGGGGACTTCCGGTACTGTCCTATCAGGAGGTCACCTCCGCCAGCGTGAAGATCGAGACCGTGGGGGTAGTACGTGTCGGCCAGACGGCTGCAGCTTAAGGGCGCTTCCCTCCAGGAACTCAAGGCCAAGGTCCTGGCCGACCACGGACCCGACGCGAAGATTGTCGCGGCCGAGAAGGTCACGGTCGGCGGCATCCGCGGCTTCTTCGCCCGCGAGCACTACGAAGTCACGGTGGAACTGCCGGCCTCGGCCGTGCGCGGCCAGCATGCCCTGGACCAGAAGGCCCGCGCCGGAATCGCGGCGCTGCTGGCCGACGCCGAGCGCACCGAATCCAGGCTGCACGGCAAGGCGCCGGAACTGCACGTCTCCACCCACACCGACCAGTTCGCGGTCATCATGGACAACCTGACCCTCAACACGGCGCGGCCCACCCGCCTGCCCAAGGGCGCCCGACTGGAGGAACCGCCGCCGGAGGCTGCCGGGCAGGCGGAGCGCCCCGGAGCCGCGGCGGCAAGGCCCGGCTGGGGGCGGCGGCGGAACGACCCAAAGCCCCCGAAGGACGCTGCAGCAGATTCCGGCGGCGCAACCGCGCCGGGACCCGGGGCCGGGGCAGGGGCCCTGGAAGCCCCCGCCACGGCAGTCCCCGTTGCGGAAGGCTCCGCCTGGGCAGCGGCCGTCGGGGAAGTCGCAGCCGCAACCCCGGCGGCTTCGGCGCTGCACGCAGCAGCCCAAGCTGACGCCTCCCGGGAGGCCGCCGGACCCGCCAACCCGACGGCCGGGACGGGTCGGCGCGCGGCGGCCCGAGCCACTGAGGCCGGGGCGTTCGTGGCGGAGCGGGCCGGGCAGGCGGGGCAGGACGATGAGGCCGGGCAGGCCGGGCAGTCGGGCGGGGCTGCCACCGAACCGGCTGCCCGGCGCTCGGCTCTCACCGGCGGCGACGCGGGCTCCGGCGCGGGCGCCGGCGTCGTCGTTGGCGCCGTCTTGGAGGATGGGCTGCCGCCGGCAGCGGAGGCACAACCCGCCGCCGCCGAAAGGGCCCGCCGGCCGGCCGTTCCGGTGCCGCTCTACGGGCCGGGGGACCTGGTGCTGGTAATCGGCCAGGGGGATATTGCCTTGGAGGCTGCCAACTCCATGGCTGCCGCGGCCCCGGCTGTCAACGGTGCGCCCTCGGAGGCCGCCGACTGGATATCGGGCGGCGGCAACATGGTGAAGATGGCCGGTGCGCATGCCGCCGATGTCCGGCGACCGGTGCAGGACCGGAACAGTGCGATCGGTGCCCGTGCCCGGGGCGTGGAGCGGGGACAGAGCGTGTTCGTGGCCTTTGGCCTGGGCCAGGCGCTCACGCCGCCTGTGGAGATGCTCGCGCTGCTTCCGGCACTGGGGGCGGACCAGATCTGGCTGGCGGTGGACGCCCGGCGAAAGGTCGAAGACACCGACCGCTGGGTGCAGGCCGTGCAGCGGGTGGTGGTTCCCGACGGCCTGGCGGTCACCGGAACGAGGCACACCGGCTCGCCCAAGACCGTGAACACCCTGGGGGTGCCGGTGGGTTGGGTGGACGGCGCGCCGTCCGAGACCGCCTGGCTCTGACTGCCGCGGCGGGTCGAGCGGGCCTGCCCAGGCGCCAAGTTCAGCTGCGATAGAGTTGACGCGTGCTGGTGCTGACGCGAAAACCCGGAGAGCGGATCCTGATCGGTGACGATATTGTCATCACCGTGCTGGACGCCCGCCGCGACGGCGTCCGCCTGGGCATCGAGGCCCCGCGCGGCGTGAAGATCCAGCGTGATGAGGTGGTCCAGGCGGTCAGCGAGGCCAATATGGCGGCCGCCCAGAGCGGCCCGGAGGCCGAGGAACGCATCAAGGCCCTGCTGGGACTGAACCTTCCCGGCAGCAGCGGCCCCGGCATCCCCGGCAGCTGATCCGCTCGCCGGCAGCCCCACCGGTGCCGGCAGCTACCCGTTCACGGGCGGGGCCAGGGGCACCGGCCAGGCACCGGCGTCGTCGTGCTGTTGTGGCCTTTTTGACCTAACCCGGCACGGCAGGATAACCTTGGTAGTCGTTGTGCGTGTCCAACCTCGATACGCTATGTCCGTGTGGCGGCCCAGTTGCAGGGCCAACCTGGTCCACGGAAATAGCCGAGACTTTCTGGGCCACTGGTTACATTTCAGTCCTCACCTGAAGTTCCGGTAGCGCATCACCAACTTTGCGCGTGTGTTCTGTGAAGAATGCGCCGCTACCTTAGAACACCAAACGAAGGCAAAAACCGTGCGTACGTACACTCCGAAGCCCGGCGATATCAACCGCCAGTGGCACGTCATTGACGCCACCGACGTCGTCCTGGGTCGTCTTGCCAGCCAGACCGCAACACTGCTGCGCGGAAAGCACAAGCCGACCTTTGCTCCTCACATGGACATGGGCGATTTCGTCATCATCATCAACGCTGAGAAGGTCGCCCTGACCGGCGCCAAGCTCGAACAGAAGCGTGCCTACCGCCACTCCGGGTTCCCGGGTGGCCTGTCCTCCGTCAACTACGCCGAACTGCTGGAGAAGAACCCGGTTCGTGCAGTTGAGAAGGCCATCAGGGGCATGCTGCCGAAGAACTCCCTGGCTGCCCAGCAGCTGTCCAAGCTGAAGGTCTACACGGGTGCCGAGCACCCGCACGCTGCCCAGCAGCCGAAGACCTTCGAAATCACCCAGGTCGCCCAGTAGCGCCGGCCACCACTAGAAACTTAATTCAAGGAGCATCGTGGCTGAAGAGCTGAACACCGCTGCTGAGGGCGAAACCCTCACCAGCTACACCTCGGAATCATCCGAGGTCACCGAGACCGCCAAGAAGGAACGCCCCGCCCTCACCGTAGGCGGAGGCGCCGTGGGTCGCCGCAAGCAGGCTATCGCCCGCGTACGTCTGGTTCCGGGTGCCGGCAACTGGACCATCAACGGCCGTGAGCTGGCGAACTACTTCCCGAACAAGCTGCACCAGCAGGAAGTGAACGATCCGTTCAAGATCCTGGATCTGGAAGGCGCGTACGACGTCATCGCCCGCATCCACGGCGGCGGCCCCTCCGGCCAGGCCGGTGCGCTGCGCCTGGGCGTTGCCCGTGCGCTGAACGAGATCGACCGCGAGAACAACCGCCCGACCCTGAAGAAGGCCGGTTTCCTCACCCGCGACGCACGCATCATCGAGCGCAAGAAGGCTGGCCTCAAGAAGGCCCGCAAGGCGCCGCAGTACTCGAAGCGCTAAACCGCTTCCGAAGCTTTTGCTTCCACGCGAGGTCCCGCAGCATGGCTGCGGGGCCTCGCGTGTGTTTAAGCGGCCATAGCGAGGGGGCGGGCCGGGGTGTAAGGCCGCTTGCGGCGGGGTCAGAAGCCAAAACAGGGCGCAGCACGCGGCCGCCGGCGGGAGGTGAACCGGCTCCTTGGTGCGCTGCCGTAAAATAGGTCGCGATGTCTAGATTATTTGGTACCGACGGAGTCCGCGGACTGGCCAACGGATTGATCACTGCAGAGCTGGCGCTCGAGGTCGCGCAGGCGGCCGCAGTGGTCCTTGGCCACCGGCAAGTTGAAGACGGCAAGCGCCCGACGGCGGTGATCGCCCGCGACCCGCGCGCCAGCGGCGAGTTCATCAGCGCCGCCGTGGAGGCCGGCCTCGCCAGTGCGGGCGTCGATGTCTACGACGCCGGGGTGCTGCCCACCCCTGCGGCCGCTTACCTGGTGGGGGACCTGGCGGCCGACTTTGGCGTGATGATTTCCGCCTCGCACAATCCGGCCCCGGATAACGGCATCAAGTTTTTCGCCCGCGGCGGGCACAAGCTGCCGGACGAGGTCGAGGACGCGATCGAGCAGGAGATGGCGCAGCCGCGCGTCCGGCCCACGGGCGCAGAGATCGGACGTATCCAGCGTTTTGCAGACGCCGAAGACCGCTACATCCTGCACCTGCTGCAGACCCTGCCTTCCCGCCTGGAGGGCCTGAAGGTGGTTCTCGACTGCGCGCACGGCGCGGCCAGCGGCTGCTCGCCGGAGGTGTTCCGCGCCGCCGGTGCGGACATTGTGGTGATGGGTGCCGAGCCGGACGGGCTGAACATCAACGACGGCGTGGGGTCCACTCACCTGGAGAAGCTGCAGGCCGCCGTCGTCGAGCACGGCGCTGACCTGGGCATTGCCCACGACGGCGACGCCGACCGCTGCCTGGCTGTGGACGAGCGCGGCAACGTTGTGGACGGCGACCAGATCATGACTATCCTGGCGCTGGCCCTGCGCGACGCCGGCCGGCTCAAGGACGATGTCCTGGTTGCCACGGTCATGAGCAACCTCGGCATGAAGCTGGCCCTGCAGGATGCCGGCATCCGCATCCAGGAAACCGCCGTGGGCGACCGGTACGTGCTGGAATGCATGCGCGCGCACGGCTACTCGCTGGGTGGCGAACAGTCCGGGCACGTGATCTTCTCGGAGTACGCGACCACCGGCGACGGCGTCCTGACCGGGCTGCAGTTGGCCGCACAGGTGGCCAAGTCCGGCAAGCCCCTCTCGGAGCTGTCGCAGCGGATGGTCCGGCTTCCCCAGGTCCTGATCAATGTCAAGGACGTGGACAAGTCCGGGGTCGAAACCAACCAGCCCCTCCAGCAGGCCGTGGCTGCCGCGTCCGCCGCGCTGGGTGGGACCGGACGGGTGCTGCTGCGCCCCTCCGGCACCGAGCCGGTCGTGCGCGTGATGGTCGAAGCCGCTGACATGGAAACCGCCCAGGCAACCGCCGAGGAGCTGGCCCGGACCGTGAAGGCGCACCTGTCGCTGGAGGCGGCCGCCGCCGAGTAGGGGCGCCGCCGCAGACTGGGCGGGCGGGAAGCCGGTCCGGCGGCCGGCGGACCTGCCGGGACCCAAGGACCGCGTGCGGGGCAGCCATCAGCGCCGGGCCTTCACCAGCACCACCTCGTAGCTGTCCGCCGTCGGCGGGTTCCCGGTGTCGAACTTCGCGTTCACGACGGCGAGTCGGCGGCCGAACAGCGCGGCGGTGGTCGGGGTCTGGAAAGCGTCACTGGTGATCACGGACCGGACCTCCCCGGAGTCAATCCGGCGGTCCAGCCTGATCACGCTGATCTGGTTGTCCATGTTTTGGACCGCCCAAAGCCAGCGGCCCTTCAGCACCAACCCGTCGACGTTGGGGACGCTGACGCCGGAGATTTCGGCGCTGGCACCGGTTTCCGGGTTCACGGTGTATAGCGCAGCGTTGGCCGAGTGGGCCACAATCAGCTGCCGCCCGTGGTCGGCCGCCACTATGCCGTTCAGGTTGAACGCCGCGGGGGTTTCCGCGGCAGGGCCGCTCAGTTGCAATGTCCGCGGGCTGCCCAGCTGCCCGCGGTGGCCGATCGGCACGAAGTACAGCTCGCCTTCGCGCGAGTTCGTAAACCAGGCGCCGCCCCGGCCAAGGGTTACGTCGTTGATGAAGGAGCCGGCGGGGTCGTTCAACTGGAACTCGGCCACAGGTTCCGCGGTCCGGGTGTTGTAAACATAGGCCTTGCCGGTAGGTCCGCCGGCCACGAAGAGCAGGTTCCGCCGCGTGTCGGCAGCCATGCCGACGGCGAACCGGCCGTCCGGTGCGTCGATGAACTTCTCGGCGGTGCCCCGCCGTACGTCGCCACGGAAGATATCGCCCGCCAGCAGGTCGCCGGCGTAGAAGGTGCTGCCACGGCCGGCGGCGATGCCCTCCGCGGACGTCGCGTCCGGCAGGTCGATGATTCGGTCCGTACACTCCGGTGACGAGCCGTGGGTGCCGGCGACAACGTGGCCGGCGGAAGCCGGCAGCCCCGTCAGCATCAGGGCGACGGCGGTCAGCAGGGCGGCGGCACATCGTGCCGCCAGGGAAAGGGGGAGGAGGGGTCGCATGGAGGTTCACCTGATTCTTGCGCGATGGTGTCGGGAGTTCCCTCCAGCAGGCTCCCGATGGTGATGCTCATAGCGTACGCCGGGCCGGCGGAAACGTCAGGCCCTCCCGGCGGCGCTGCCCGAACGGCCGGCAGCGGCGGTAGCGGCCCGCTTCCGGACGTCGCCCTTACGCCTGGTTGCGTGCCTGCAGTGCGTCCCGAATTTCGGTGAGCAGCGCGACCTGAGGGTCGACGGCCTCTTCTTCCTTGTTGATCCCCAGGCGGCGGTTGCGCCGCTCGATCATGTGGTTCATCGGTGCCACGATGACGAAGTAGATCGCCGAGGCGATGAGCAAAAAGTTCACGATGGCGGTCAGCAGGACGCCGAACGCGACGTTGTTCCCGTTGAAGTTCCAGAGCAGGAAACTGTCGAAATTAGGCGAGCCGACCAACCCGGCGATGAACGGCATCAGCACGCTGTTGACCAAGGCGTTGACCACGCTCCCGAAGGCCCCGCCGATGATCACGGCCACGGCAAGGTCAATGACGTTGCCCTTCATGATGAACTCTTTGAATCCGTTTATCATGTGGCCAATGTAGCGCCTCGGGGCAGGGACCTGGGGGCGCGGGGGCAGGGACGGAGGCCGCCCCGGGATGAGGCCGCCGCAGGATGGGTGGCTGCGCCCGCTCACGAATAGCGGGCGGCTCCGGGTAACCCGAAGTACTCCTCGAGCGTCTCGATGCCCCGTTTGGCCATGTCCGCGGCCACTTTCTTTCCCACGTAGCGCAGGTGCCAGGGTTCCGGCGAATAACCGGTCATGGCCTCGGCGCCGGGCCGGTAGCGGATGATGAATCCGAAGCGGGCGGCGTTGTGTGCCGCCCAGTTGCCCGCCGCCGTGTCGGCGAAACACTGCTGCAGGTTGCAGACCCCGGTGGCGTCGCCGATGTCCAGGGACAGCCCGGTTTGGTGCTCCGAATAACCGGGCCGCGCCGAAATCATGTCCGCGGCGGCCTCGCTGCCGTGTTGCCGGACCCAGTGGTTGTAGGTGCTGGCCTGCGTCGCGTAGGACCGGAACCCGCTGATCATGATCATGAACGCGCCGTCGGCGGCGGCCGCGTTGAACATGTCCTCGGTGGCAGTTGCCACAGCGTCCCGCAGCAGCGCCGATTCCCCGCCCGCGCCCAGGGCCACCGCCGGCTGGCGCAGGTCTCCGGGGTAGTAGTCCAAGGGATCGAGCGGACGGGCCTTGTTGACGACGACGGCGATGCTCGCCGGATCTGTGTGGTCCTCCCCGGCGGCCGCGGCGCCGTCCTTCTTGCCGCCCCCCGCGCCGTCCTTCTGGCCGCCGTCCGAGGCCCCGCCCTTGCTTCCGCCGTCCTTCCGGCCGCCGCCGGTGGCGTCGCCGTCTTTCTTCGGAGCCTTCGGGCTTTGTTCGGGGACCGGAAGGGACGTGGTTTCCTCGGCCGGGGTCGGTGCCGGTGCAGTCGGTGCGGCCGTCGCCGTGCCGGCGGACGCGGCGGGAGGCGGAGCGGTTTCCCCCGCCGGGGCGCAACCGGTGAGCAGGGCCAGCGCGGCGGCCAGGCCGGCTGCGAGCACCGGCGCCCTCAGAACGGCCATGTCAGGTTTTCCGCAGCAGCATTCTGCGGATCGAGTGGTCCGCGTCCTTGGTGAGCACCAGCTGTGCCCGCCCGCGTGTCGGCAGCACGTTCTCCCTCAGGTTCGGTTCGTTGATCCGCCGCCAGATGCCCAGGGCCGTCTCGGTGGCCTCCTCGTCCGTGAGCGAGGCGTAGCGGTGGAAATAGGATTCCGGATCCGTAAAGGACGTCCGCCGCAGTTTGTGGAAACGGTTGACGTACCACTGCTCAATATAGGACGTCTTGGCATCCACATAAATGGAGAAGTCGAAGAAATCGCTGAGCGCCAGCCCGGTGCGTCCGTCCGCCCGCGGGCGCGCCGGAGCCAGGACGTTCAGGCCCTCCACGATCAACACATCCGGACGGTGGACCACCACTTCCTTGTCCGGCACGATGTCGTAGGTCAGGTGCGAATACCAGGGCGCATGCACTTCCTCTGCCCCGGACTTCACCTCGGACACGAACCGCAGCAGCGCCCGCTGGTCGTAGGACTCGGGGAAGCCCTTGCGTTCCATCAGCCCGCGCCGCGCCAGTTCGGCGTTGGGGTAGAGGAAACCGTCGGTGGTGACCAGCTCCACGTTCGGGGTGTCCGGCCAGCGCCGCAGCATCTCGCGCAGCACGCGGGCCGTGGTGGATTTCCCGACGGCGACCGATCCGGCCACGCCGATCACGAACGGTGTGCGGCGGCTGGTTTCGCCCAGGAAGGTGGTGGTGGCCTTGTGCAGCTCGCCGGCCGCGCCCACATACAGGTTGAGCAGCCGGGAGAGCGGCAGGTAGACCTCGCGGACCTCGTCCAGGTTCAGGGCATCGCCCAGGCCCCGGAGCCGCTCGATATCGTCCTGGTCCAGGGGCTGTTCAATCTCGTTGGACAACCGGGACCAGGTCTGCCGGTCCAGCTCCACGAATGGTGTGAAGTTA
Organism: Arthrobacter sp. MDT2-34-1; assembly: GCF_059091365.1. Classification (NCBI taxonomy): domain Bacteria; kingdom Bacillati; phylum Actinomycetota; class Actinomycetes; order Micrococcales; family Micrococcaceae; genus Arthrobacter; species Arthrobacter sp. MDT2-34-1. The sequence goes on along the minus strand of NZ_JBNHGO010000001.1, from coordinate 1,275,022 downwards.
CTCTCACCGTTGGACGCCGTCGTCTTCGGTGTCGCATCAGTCACCTATGAATTGTGCCTGCTGCGGGATTCAAATCCCAAAAGGCGCCCCGCTGCGGCGCGGCGGATTGCCCCGTCCCGCCTTCGCAGCGGCCGCCGGGATGGCGTGCGGAACCCTCTGTCGGTGACGGTCCCGCGGGCAGGTACCCTTAATCCCATGTGTGGAATCGTAGGTTATGTTGGCCGCCGCGACGGCGGGGCCGGAGTCAGCGCTGCTGATCACAGCGCCCTGGACGTCGTTCTCGAGGGCCTTCGCCGCCTGGAATACCGCGGTTACGATTCCGCGGGAGTGGCAGTCATCTCCAGCTCCGGGATCGAGGCGCGGAAGAAGTCGGGCAAGCTGAGCAATCTGCTGGACGAGCTCGAGTCCGCCCCGCTGCCCGAGTCGCTGACCGGCATCGGCCACACGCGCTGGGCCACGCACGGCGGCCCCACCGACGAAAACGCGCACCCGCACCTGGCCGACGGCGACAAGCTCGCCGTGATCCACAATGGCATCATTGAGAACTTCGCCGAGATCCGTGCCTCCATGCTGGCCAAGGGCCACACGTTCCGCTCGGAAACGGACACCGAGGTGGCCGCGGTGCTGCTCGGAGACCTCTACCGGTCTCTGGTTGCGGAGGATCCCGCCACCGCGACCCTGGCCAAGGCCATGCAGCTCGCCTGCCAGCGGCTGGAGGGCGCCTTCACCCTGCTGGCCATCCACCAGGACCAGCCCGACGTCGTCGTGGCCGCACGCCGTAACTCGCCGCTCGTAGTCGGACTGGGCGAGGGCGAGAACTTCCTGGGCTCCGACGTCTCCGGCTTCATCGACTTCACCCGCCGCGCCGTGGAGCTGGAGCAGGACCAGATCGTGACCATCACCCCCGACTCCTTCGAGATCACCGACTTCTTCGGCAACGCCGCCCAGGGCACCGAATTCGAGGTGAACTGGGATGCCGCCGCCGCGGAGAAGGGTGGCTACCCGTCCTTCATGGAGAAGGAAATCAACGACCAGCCCGAGGCGGTCGGCCAGACCTTGCTGGGCCGCTCGGACCTGCACGGCAGGCTGACCCTGGACGAGCTGCGGATCGACCCGGAGCTGCTCAAGACCGCCAACAAGATCATCGTGCTGGCCTGCGGCACCTCGGCCTATGCCGGCCAGGTGGCGAAGTACGCGATCGAGCACTGGTGCCGCATCCCGGTGGAGGTCGAACTCTCGCACGAGTTCCGGTACCGGGACCCGATCGTGGACGCCAACACCCTGATTGTGGCCATCTCTCAGTCCGGAGAGACGATGGACACCCTGATGGCCGTCCGGTATGCCAAGGAGCAGGGGGCCAAGGTCCTCGCCATCTGCAACACCAACGGTTCGACCATCCCGCGCGAGGCCGACGCCGTGCTGTACACCCACGCCGGACCCGAGATCGCCGTCGCCTCGACCAAGGCCTTCCTGGCGCAGATCACCGCAGCCTACCTGCTGGGCCTCTACCTGGCGCAGCTGCGCGGGAACAAGTTCCAGGGCGAGATCAAGGACATCCTGGCCGACCTGGGCAAGATCCCGGCGAAGATCCAGAGCGTGCTGGACAACGCCAAGGACATCAAGGACCTGGCCGTGCTCATGGCCGAGAGCAAGTCGGTGCTGTTCCTGGGCCGGCACGTCGGCTTCCCCGTCGCCATGGAGGGCGCGCTGAAGCTTAAGGAGCTGGCCTACATCCACGCCGAAGGCTTCGCCGCAGGCGAGCTCAAGCACGGGCCGATCGCTTTGATCGAGGAAGGCCAGCCGGTCTTCGTGGTGGTACCTTCGCCGCGCGGCCGCAACTCGCTGCACGCCAAGGTCGTCTCGAACATCCAGGAAATCCGCGCCCGAGGCGCCAAGACCATTGTCATCGCCGAGGAAGGCGACGTCTCCGTCAAGGACTTCGCCGAGTTCGTCTTCTACGTTCCCGAGACGCCGACGCTGCTGGCTCCGCTGCTCACCACGGTCCCGCTGCAGATCTTCGCCTTGGCACTGGCGACGGCCAAGGGCTACGACGTGGACCAGCCGCGCAACCTGGCCAAGAGCGTCACCGTCGAGTAGCAGGCAGTTGGCAGGCATGTCCACCCGGTTACTCTTCGCGGCGCCCCGGTCTCCGTACAACAGGATCGGGGCCTGCTCCGTTCCCAGACGTCCAGTCCGCGCCCGCCACGCGGCGCTCCGGCGCCGCGTCCGGCTGCTGTCCGTGCCGCCCGTGCGGTGCACCCTGATTTCCACCGGGGAGCCGGTCCTGGCTCCGCGGTGCGCCCGCTCGCCGTGGTCGGTTCGGGCGGGAGCCGAAGAATGATCGTGGGCATCGGCGTGGACGTGGTGGAAGTTTCCAGGTTCCGCCGGCAGTTGCAGCGCACCCCGGCCTTGCTGGAGCGACTGTTTACGCCCGCGGAACGCGAGCTCAACACCCGGTCCTTGGCCGCCCGCTTCGCCGCCAAGGAAGCGATCGCCAAGGCACTGGGGGCTCCGGCCGGCATGAACTGGCAGGACTGCACCATCTGTGTCGACGCGGGGGGAGACCCCTACCCGGAATTCACCGGCACTGTCGCCGCGGCGTCCGCGGCCAGGGGTGTGAAGTTCTGGCACCTGTCCATGAGCCACGACGGCGATCTGGCAACTGCCATGGCGGTCGCCGAGAAGTAGCGGCCGGCAGCCGGGCGCGCGTCGGGGCCGGGCTAACGTTCCACCCGATAGTGCAGGTACACGACGCCGTTGCCGAAGCGGCGCTCGTCCAGCAGCTCGAGCCCGACTCTCAGGTCCTCCGCCAGAAAGCGCTTCCCGCCGCCCACCACGACCGGCGAGACGAAAAACAGGCATTCATCGACCAGTCCCGCCGCGAAGGCGTGGCCGGCCAGGTCGGGCCCGCTGATGCTCAGGTCCGCCGCTGCCGAGGCCTTCAGGCGCCGCACCGCCTCCGGCTCGAATTCCCGCTCGATCCGGGTTCGGGCGCTTGAAACCGTCTGCAGGGTCCGGGAATAGACCACCTTGTCCTTCCGCAGCCACGACTCCGCGAAGGCCCGCTCGACCGGGGAAACCTCCGGGCCGTCGGGCACGGTTTCCCAGACGGCCATCACCTCGTACATGCGCCGGCCGAAGAGATAGGTGCCCACCCGTCCCTCCAGATCGTTGACGAAGGAATGCACCTCCTCGTCGGGAACGCTCCAGTCGAAGTTGCCGTCCCGGTCGGCAATGTAGCCGTCCAGCGACATGATTGCGGAATACAGCAGCTGTGCCACGATGACTCCTGGGCTATTGGGCAGGGCGGGGGAGGGTCCGCCCATTGTTCCCCAACCTTGCGCATCGGCGGAAGGCCGGGGCTGTCGTTCCGGCCCGCTGCGCTGTTCCCCCTTGCTCCGCCGTCGCGATCGCCGTCGGGCGGACCGGTGCCGGGCCCTGTTCCGGGCAAAGCGTGCGATGTATCCTGACAGCCGGCGCCCGCCGCTCGCCGCACATTGAGGGGGAAGAGCCGTGCCAGCATCGGAGCAGTACGCCAGCGTCCGCTACCTCGTAGATGACGTCGGGGCGGCCGTGAACTTCTACACCGGTCATTTCGGCTTCACCGTCAACATGCGCTCGCCCGCCTTCGCCGACGTGACGCGGGGGCCGTTGCGGCTGTTGCTCTCCGGGCCGGCAAGCTCGGGGGCGCGCGCGACCCCAACGGATTATGCGGCCGCCGGGCGCAACCGCATCCACCTGGTCGTGCAAGACCTGGACGCGGAGATCGACCGGCTGCGCGGGGCGGGACTGTCGTTCCGCAGCGAAGTGGTTGCCGGTCCCGGCGGACGTCAGATACTGCTCGCCGACCCGGCTGGAAATCTGGTGGAACTGTTCCAGCCCGCAGGGCAGGGGGCAGGGTAACGGCGCCCGTCTTCAGCTGCCGCCCAGGCTTCTGACGTACGCATACGCCTCGTCGACGACGCTGAGCCACTGTTGCCCGGCAGCCGACGCGTCGCCGGCAGCCGACGCGTCGTCGGCGATCGCCGGGAAGGCCACCCATTCCTTCATCGTCCGACGTCCCATGGTGACCGGTTCCGCCGCTCCGGAAGCAACAAACTCTTCCGCGCGCTGCCGCGGAACCTTCACGATCAGCCGGCCGCCGTGGCCGAGGAACGCGAAGATCTTTCCGGCCACCCTCAGCCCGTCACTGCGCAACATCGTGCCGCGTTCGACCAGCGGGTCATCCGCAAACCGGCGGGCGAGAGTCTCCAGCAGGACGAGGCCCTGGTCGCCGTCTGATGGGGAGGCAGGCGTCATGGCTTCGTCCCGGCGTCAGGCTCGGATGAAGATGGCGGATGCGGCCGCGGATTCGACCATGAGGTCGCTCATGCCGACCACAACGTACCAGTACGTTCGTCCCCGGACGGCGCCCGTGTCCACGAACCTTTCGGGATTGCCGCGGCGGCGGTGCACGCGCCGGAGGGCTCCCGCCTGCGAGGGAATGAACGCCGCCGCGGCGCCGTCGGACTCCCAGCGGTAGATGGCATAGTGCCTCGGCAACGTCCCGCTCGTCGCCCCCCGCCAGACGAGTTCGACGCCGGTTCCGTTCCACCGGGCGCTGACGATCAGCGGCGAGTAGGGTCGCTGGGCGCCCAGGTGGGACATCACCGGGGTCATCGCCACGCGCCGGTAGAACTTGTCCTGGACGAGGCCGATGCCGCCCAGCCGATTGGCCCGGACGGACTTGGCGGAGAAGTAAACCTGGCCGCGCACCGCCGGCGTGGCCCGGCATTTCGCCGTGTGGTTGTAGAGCTCGCGGGGGTCCTGCCAGTCGGCCCCCTGGGCGGGGTCGCCCACCTTGTAGGCCGCCTCGCCGATGTAGAGCTTGCAGACCGTGCCGCCCACCTGGGCCGCCCACCAGTTGACCAGGGTGTTGTAATCGGCAGCCGGGTTCCCCTGGTGCCAGTACAGCTGCGGGACCACGTAGTCCAGCCAGCCTTGTTTGACCCAGAGCCGGGAGTCGGCGTACGTGGCGTCGTAGCTCTGCAGGCCGGAGGTGGCGGAGCCCAGGCTGTCGGTCGATCGGTTGCGCCAGATGCCGAAGGGGCTGATGCCGAACAGCATCCGCGGTTTGGCCGCGAAGATCGCGGCGCTGAGGTCGCGGACGAAAGCATTGACGCTGCGCCGCCGGAAATCCGCCACGCTCTCGCCGGCCAACCGGTAGGCATTGTAGGCAGCGGAGTCCGGGATGGTTTGCCCGGCGACCGGGTAGGGATAGAAGTAGTCGTCGAGGTGGACGCCGTCCACGTCGTACTTGGCAACGACTTCGGTGATCACCTTGATGATGAAGCTGCGGACGGCGGGGATGCCGGGGTTGTAATAGCGCCGGCCGCCGTAGGCGAAGCTCCAGCCCGGGTTTTTCCGCGCCGGATGCCAAGAAATCAGGTCCGCCGGGTCCGCCGTCATGGACACACGGAACGGGTTGAACCAGGCATGCAAATGCAGGTTGCGGGCATGCGCCTGGCCGATCGCGTAGGCCAGCGGATCGTACCCGGGATTCCGCCCCTGGGTGCCGGTCAGGTAGCGGGACCACGGCTCTCCCGCCGTCGACGGCCAAAAGACGTCTGCTGCGGGACGGACCTGCAGCAGCACGGCGTTGAGGTTTCGGCTGCGGGCAAGGTCCAGCCAGCTGCGCAGTTCGGCCTGCTGAACGGCCGCCGACAGGCCGGGGCGCGACGGCCAATCGATGTTCAGCACGGTCGAGAGCCAGAAGCCCCGGAACTCGTGCTTGGGCGCGTCCGTGACCCGCGCCCGTTCACGGGCGGTAATGCGGTAGACCCGGTTAATGACCGCCGCCGCAAGGCTGACCTCCAGCGTACCGCCGGGGGCCGTGGCCGCGCGGGAGAGGCTGCCGCCCAACAGGCCTGCCGCGCCGAGCACGGTGAGGGCGGTCGCCGTCGTGAAGTGGCGCCGGGAGACGGCGCCTGTGGAACCGGAACCGCTGCCAGTCATGGCCAGCCCTGCCTCACGAGAACCTGATGGTAGCTCAACGATACGCCCGCATTCGTGCCGCCGACAGTGGCGGAAACCGTGATGCCGACAGTGCGGAGAGCGTGACACGGGCCGGCGGGTGGCCGTGGCCGGGCCCGGCGCCAGGGTGTGCCGCCGCCCGTGTGTTCAACGCAACGCGCGCCGGGGCAGCGGGCCGGAAACGCCTGCCGCGCCGCCTCGGGTGGCCCGCCGGGCGGACAACCGGGGGATATCCATTGTCAGGACCATGGGGTATGAAGGGAACAGGGACCACAACCGATCATCAGGAGTTTGCACATGGAAGTTTGGCCGGGAGACGCCTATCCGCTGGGGGCCACGTATGACGGCAACGGCACCAATTTCGCCGTGTTCAGCGAGGCAGCGGAGGCCGTTTTCCTGTGCCTGTTCGACGACGACGGGGCCGAGACCAGGATCGAGCTCAAGGACGTCGACGGCTACGTCTGGCACTGCTACCTTCCGCAAGTCCAGCCGGGACAGAAGTACGGCTTCCGGGTGGACGGGCCGTACGACCCGGGCCAGGGGCAGCGCTGCAATGTGAACAAGCTGCTGCTGGACCCCTACGCGAAGGCCGTCAGCGGCCAGATCGACTGGGCCCAGCCACTGTTCGGCTACAACTTCGGGGACGAGGACTCCCGCAACGACGAGGACTCTGCCGGGCACATGATGCTCGGCGTCGTCGTGAATCCGTTCTTTGACTGGGACGGCGACCGCAAGCCGCGCACCCCCTACCACCGCTCGGTGATCTACGAGGCCCACGTGAAGGGCCTGACCCAGCTGCATCCGGAAATCCCGGAAGAACAGCGCGGTACCTACGCCGGCATCGCGCATCCGGCGGTCATCGGGCACCTGCAGAAGCTGGGCGTCACCGCGATCGAGCTGATGCCGGTCCACCAGTTCGTCAACGACAGCACGCTCCAGGAGAAGGGGCTGTCCAACTACTGGGGCTACAACACCATCGGCTTCTTCGCGCCGCAGAACACGTATTGTTCCTCCGGCGACACCGGGCAGCAGGTGCAGGAGTTCAAGGCAATGGTCCGGGAACTGCATCTGGCCGGCATCGAGGTGATCCTCGACGTCGTGTACAACCACACGGCCGAGGGCAACCACCTGGGCCCGACGCTGTCCTTCCGCGGACTCGACAACGCGGCCTACTACCGGCTGGTCGAGGACCAGCAGCAGTACTACATGGACTACACCGGCACGGGAAATTCCCTGAACGTGCGCCACCCCCATTCGCTGCAGCTGCTGATGGACTCGCTGCGCTATTGGGCATCGGAAATGCACGTGGACGGCTTCCGCTTCGACCTGGCCTCCACCCTGGCCCGCGAGTTCTACGACGTGGACCGGCTGTCGACCTTCTTCGAAATGGTGCAGCAGGATCCGATCGTGTCCCAAACCAAACTCATCGCCGAACCGTGGGACATCGGCCCGGGCGGCTACCAGGTGGGCAACTTCCCGCCGCTGTGGACCGAGTGGAACGGCCTGTACCGGGACACGGTCCGCGATTTCTGGCGGGGCGAGCCCTCCACGCTGGGCGAATTCGCCTCCCGCATCACCGGCTCTTCGGACCTGTACGAGGCCACTGGGCGGCGCCCGGTTGCCTCCATCAATTTCGTCACCGCCCACGACGGATTCACGCTGCGGGACCTGGTGTCCTACAACGAGAAACACAATGAGGCCAACGGCGAAGACAATAACGACGGCGAATCGCACAACCGTTCGTGGAACTGCGGGGTAGAGGGGCCCTCCGACGACCCGGCGGTCCTCACCCTGCGCGCCCGCCAGCAGCGGAACTTCCTGGCCACCCTGCTGCTGAGCCAAGGCGTGCCGATGATCGCGCACGGGGATGAGTTGGGACGCACGCAGCAGGGCAACAACAACGTGTACTGCCATGACTCGGAATTGTCCTGGGTGGACTGGAACAACGTGGACCAGCCGCTGCTCGAGTTCGTGGCCACCGTCAACCGATTAAGGGCCGAACACCCGACCTTCCGGCGGCGCACGTTCTTCGACGGGAAGCCGGTCCGCCGGGGCCAGGGCGAACCGTTGAGCGACGTCGTCTGGCTGACCACGGAGGGAACACCGATGGAGCCCGAGGACTGGGACGAGGCCCTCGGCCGCTGCATCGGCGTCTTCCTCAACGGCCAGGGCATCCGCGGGCGCGACGACCGCGGGCAGCGGATTACGGACGAGCACTTCCTGGTGTACTTCAACGCCGCCGACGACGACGTGCCGTTCGTGCTGCCGCCGCGGGAGTACTCGGCGGCCTGGGACATCATCATCGACACGGCCGGCGGCGACCAACTGCCCGGCCCGCTGACGGCCGGAACGAAGGTGCCGGTCGCCGCCAAGTCCACGGTGGTCCTCAAGGCCCACACGGCGCCGGAGGAAGAGCCCGACCACTCGGTCGCCGCCTCCGTTGCCGCGATGGCCGAGGCGGAGCGGACGGCCGGGGCCGAGCCGGCCGCGGCCGAGCCGGACGGGGAACCCGGGCAGCAGGGCGCCGGGAGCGAGACGGGGCAGGCGAAAGGATGAGGGCCCCGGCTTCGACCTACCGCCTGCAGATCAGGGAATCGTTCACGCTTCATGACGCCGCCGAGCTGCTGCCCTACCTGCACCGGCTCGGCGTCGACTGGGTGTACCTGTCGCCCCTGCTGACCGCAGAGCCGGGGTCCGACCACGGCTACGACGTTGTCGACTTCAGCGCGGTGGATCCGGCCCGGGGCGGGATCGACGGGCTGCGGACGCTCTCCGCCGCCGCCCGGAAGAACGGGATGGGCCTCCTGGTGGATATCGTGCCGAACCACATGGGCGTGGCCACCCCGGCCAACAACCGCTGGTGGTGGTCGCTGCTGTCGGAGGGCCGCGGCTCCCGCTATGCGGAAGCGTTCGACATCGACTGGGATGCCGGCGGCGGCAAGCTCCGGCTGCCCGTGCTGGGCGACGGCGACGCGGAACTCGAGGCGTTGGAGCTGGCGGACGGCGAGCTGCGCTACTACGACCACCGCTTTCCCCTCGCCGAGGGGACCGGCGACGACGGCGCTACCGCCCGCGAAGTCCATGAGCGCCAGCACTACCAGCTGGTGAACTGGCGGCGGGCCGATGCCGAACTCAATTACCGCCGGTTCTTCGGCGTCAACTCCCTGGCCGGGGTCCGGGTGGAGGTGCCGTGGGTCTTCGACGAATCCCACGCCGAGATCAAGCGCTGGTTCGACGAGGGCCTGGTCGACGGGCTGCGCGTGGACCATCCCGACGGGCTGGCAGATCCGAAGGGCTATCTGCAGCGGCTGCACGAGCTGACCGGCGGCGCCTACGTCCTGGTCGAGAAGATCCTGGAGCCGGGGGAGGAGCTGCCGGCCGACTGGGCCTGCGCGGGCACCACCGGGTACGACGCGCTGGCGGACGTGGACCGGCTGCTGGTCGATCCCGACGGGCGGGAACGCCTCACCGACGCCGCCCCCGTCCAGCCCTACCAGCACATGATCCACGACACCAAGCGGGGCATTGCCGACGGTATCCTGCGCTCCGAGGTGCTGCGCCTGGCCCGGCTGGTTCCGGCCGGCGCCGGCCTGGACTTCGAGACGGCGGCCGATGCGATCGCGGAACTGCTCAGCTGCTTCCCGGTGTACCGGAGCTACCTCCCGGTCGGCGCGCAGTACCTCGAGGAAGCCGGAATCGCCGCCCAGGTCCGCCGTCCCGACCTGGCCGACGCCGTCACCACCCTGCTGCCGCTGCTGAATCCGCAGGGAGTGCTCACCGAACTCGCGGTGCGGTTCCAGCAGACCTCCGGCATGGTGATGGCCAAGGGAGTGGAAGACACCGCGTTCTACCGCTACACCCGCCTGACCTCCCTGAACGAGGTGGGGGCGGACCCGTCGATCTTCGCGGTGGAGCCGTTCGAGCTCCACACCCGGTTGATCCGCCGGCAGCAGGAACAGCCGCTCGCCATGACCGCGCTGTCCACCCACGACACGAAGCGCAGCGAGGACACCCGGGCCCGCATCTCGGTGCTCGCGGAACTGGCGGACCAGTGGCCGGATTGGCTGGCCGAGCTGGACCGGCTGGCACCCTTCGGGGACCTGCCGTTCGCGGACCTGCTCTGGCAGGCGGCGCTGGGCGCATGGCCGTTCAGTCGGGCACGGGCCCACGCCTACGCGGAGAAGGCCGCCCGGGAAGCGGGCAACAGCACCTCGTGGATCGACCCCGACCATGACTTCGAAAAACAACTCCACGCCGCCGTGGACGCGGCCTTCGACAACCCGGAGGTGAACCGGCTGCTGGTCAACCTGGCGGAGAGGATCAAGCCCTTCGGCCGGAGCAACTCCCTCTCGGCCAAGCTCATCCAGCTGACCATGCCCGGAGTGCCCGACGTCTACCAAGGCACCGAGTTCTGGGACCATTCGCTGGTGGACCCGGACAACCGCCGGCCGGTGGATTTCACCGCCCGCCGCCGGGCGCTGGACAACCTGGACCGGGACGGGACGCCGTCGGTGGAAGACGGCGCGGCAGCCAAGCTGCTGGTGGTCGCCCGGGCACTTCGGCTGCGCCGCGACCGGCCCGAGCTGTTCACCGGCTACGAGGTCGTCCCGGTCCGGGGCGCGGCGGCCGGCCACGCCTTCGGCTTCGACCGCGGCGGCGCCATCACGCTGGCCACCAGGCTCCCGGTGCGGCTGCAGCGCGACGGCGGGTGGCGGGACACTGCCGTCGTCCTGCCCGCCGGACGATACCGCGATGTGCTGAGCGGGCGGAGCCATGCCGGCGACGGCGTCCTGCCGTTGGCCGGCCTGCTGACGGAATTGCCGGTGGCGCTGCTGGTGCGCGAACAGGAGGAGACGTCATGAGCCGGGACTTCGCGGTGTGGGCCCCGCGTGCCGGAAGGGTTGAACTGCAGGCCGGCGCCGCACGGCTGCCGATGCAGGGCCCGGACGACGCCGGCTGGTGGCGTCTGGCAGACCCCGCGGCCGCGCCCGAGGGGGAAAGCGACTACGGCTATCTGCTGGACGGCGGGGACGCGGTGCTGCCGGATCCACGCTCGCGCCGCCAGCCGGACGGGGTGCACGGGATGTCGCGGACCTTCGATGCCGGGGCCCACGCCTGGCAGGACCAGGACTGGGTGTCGCCGGGGCTGGGCGGGGTGATCTATGAACTGCACATCGGCACGTTCACCTCCGAGGGGACGCTGGATTCCGCCGCGGCCAAGCTCGACTACCTGGCCGGGCTCGGGGTGGATTATGTGGAACTGCTGCCGGTCAACGCGTTCAACGGCACCCACAACTGGGGCTACGACGGAGTGCTCTGGTACGCGGTGCAGGAGAGCTACGGTGGGCCGGCCGCCTACCAGCGGTTCGTGGACGCCGCGCACGCCAAGGGAATCGGCGTCATCCAGGACGTGGTTTACAACCACCTGGGCCCCAGCGGAAACTACCTGCCGCGGTTCGGGCCGTACCTGAGCAGCGGCAGCGCCAACACCTGGGGCGAGTCCGTGAACCTGGACGGACCCGGATCGGACGAGGTCCGCCGCTTCATCATCGACAACGTGCTGATGTGGTTCCGCGACTACCACGTGGACGGCCTGCGGCTGGATGCGGTGCACGCGCTGCGGGACGAGCGCGCCGTGCACATCCTCGAGGAGATCGCGGCGGCGACGGACGAGTGTGCCGCCGAGCTGGATAAGCCGTTGTTCCTGATCGCCGAGTCGGACCTCAACAATCCGCGGCTGATCGAGTCCCGGCAGGTGAACGGCTATGGCCTGGCCGGCCAGTGGAGCGATGACTTCCACCACGCCGTGCACGTGAACCTCACCGGCGAAACCAGCGGCTACTACGCCGACTTTGCCGGACTGGGGGCGCTGGAAAAGGTGCTGCGGGACGGCTTCTTCCACGACGGCGGCTATTCCTCGTTCCGGGAACGGCACCACGGCCGGCCGATCGACAAGGACCGGGTGACCGCCCGGCAACTGGTGGTCTGCACCCAGAACCACGACCAGATCGGCAACCGTGCCGCCGGAGACCGGCTCACCGGCACCCTCGGCTACGGGCAGCTGGCACTGGCCGCCGTGCTGAACCTGATGTCTCCGTTTACGCCGATGGTGTTCATGGGCGAGGAGTTTGCGGCGTCCACCCCGTGGCAATTCTTCACCTCCCATCCCGAACCGGAGCTCGGCGAGGCGACCTCCGCCGGCAGGCTCAAGGAATTCGAGCGGATGGGCTGGGATCCCGCGGTAGTGCCCGATCCGCAGGACCCGGCGACGTTCCACAACTCGAAACTGGACTGGGCCGAGCCCGGCACGGGCGACCATGCCCGGCTCCTCGAGCTCTACACCCGGCTGATCGCCCTCCGGAAGCAGCATCCGGAGCTGACGGAACCGGACTTTGCGTCCGCGTCGGTGGAGTCCCATGCGGAGGAGGGCTGGCTGATCCTGCGGCGCGGCTCCTTCGCGGTCTGCTGCAACTTCTCCACCGAGCCGCGGCGGCTGCCTGTCGGGCCGGGCACACTGGTCCTGGCCACCGACGACGGCGCCACGCTCGCCGCCGGGGACAACGGCGGCACAACAGGGTCTGCGTCCGGGGACGGCGTTGCGCTCGCAGCCGGGGACATCGCCGGCACAGCCGGCGGGACCGGGTCCGCGGAGGCCGCAGCAGTCGGCCGGCTGATGCTGCCCGCACACTCGGCCGCCATTGTCCGCAGCGTGCCCACCCGCTGAACCGAGGGGATTGCATGATCCGTGCCTGGTCCCCGGAGGACATCCGCGCCGCCGAACGGCCGCTGCTGGACGCCGGGCAGGGCCCGCTGCTGATGGCCCGCGCCGCGGCCGGGCTTGCGGCCGCCGTCATCCGGGAACTGAAGCGCGTCCGGGGCCGGGTCTATGGCGCCCGGGTGGTGGTGCTGGCCGGCAGCGGCAACAACGGCGGCGACGCCCTCTTCGCCGCTGCCTCGGTGGCCCGCCGCGGCGCCATGGCGACGGCGGTGCTCACCTCGGAGCGGGTGCACGCGGCGGCGCTGGCCGCGTTCGAGAGGGCAGGAGGATCCGTGCTGCGGCTGGCGGCGGAAGGAGCCGGCGAGGGCCCGGCCCGCCAGGCCCCGAAGGCTGGTGAGGCTCCGCAGCTTCGGGAGGCTGCACGGGTCATCGGCGAGGCGGCCGCGACCTGTTGTGCCGCCGACGTGTTGGTCGACGGGATGTTGGGCACCGGCGCATCCGGGGCACTGCGGGGACCGGCCCGGGAGCTGGTCCGAGCGGTCCTTGAACCGGAGCCGGGCCGCTGCCGCCCGCGGATCGTGGCCTGCGACCTGCCCAGCGGCGTCGACGCCGAAACCGGCGAGGTGAACCACCCCGTGCTGCCGGCGGACCTCACGGTCACCTTCGGCGGAGCCAAGACCGGCCTGATGCTGGATCCCGCGGCGGCGTCCGCCGGCCGGGTGGAAACGGTGGACATCGGCATCGGGGACCTCCTTCCGGCGCCGCGGCTGCGGCGGCTCCAGGTACAGGATCTGGCCCGCTTGTGGCCCGTGCCCCGCCGAACCGATCACAAGTACACCCGCGGGGTGCTCGGCGTCGCCGCCGGCTCTGCGTCCTATCCCGGGGCCGCCCTGCTCGCGACCCAGGCGGCCGCCGCCACCGGCGTGGGCATGATCCGCTACCTCGGCCCGGCCGAGGTGTGCCGCCAGATCAACGTGCTGACCCCCGAAGCGGTCTGCTCGCAGGAGTCCGTCGCCGCCTCCCGCGTCCAGGCGTGGCTGGTGGGGCCGGGAACAGACGGCGACGCGGAGCAGCACCGGCGCACCAGGGACGCCCTGGCGTCCGGGCTGCCGGTGATTGCCGACGCCGGTGCCTTCGACGTGCTTCCCGCGGAGCCGGGACCCCGGGTGGTGCTGACGCCCCACGCCGGCGAACTGCTGCGCATCCTCTCCGCCCAGGGCGTGGAGACCGACCGGGAGCACATCGAGGCGGCCCCCGCGGAGTTCGCCGCGCTGGCCGCAGGGCTCACCGGGGCCACCGTTCTGCTCAAGGGCTCCGTGACGGTGATCGCCGCCCCGGACGGCGCCCTGTTCAGCCAGGACGACGGGCCGGTATGGCTGGCCACGGCCGGTTCGGGTGACACCCTGGCCGGGATCCTCGGCGCGCTCGCGGCGACCGTCCGGACCGAAGACCTGGAGGCGGCCGGTTTCGCCGCGGCCGAGCACGGGGCGGTGGTGGCTGCCATGGCCGCCTGCCTGCACGGGCTCGCCGCGACGGAGGCTTCCACGGAGGCATCCATGCGGGACGGCGCAGGGCGGGAGGCGCGGGCGCGGCCGCAGCCTCGGGGGACGGAGGGACGCCCCGCAGGGCGGCGGGCGTCGCCGTCGTCGTCACCGGGCGCGCCCCTGGCCGCCTCCGCTATCAGCGCCGCCCTCCCCGCGGTTGTGGGCAGGATCATTGCCGGTAGGGACCGGTAGCCGCACGATGGCATGATGAGGGGATGGCGTATGAGGCTGCAGAGAACCGGTACCAGAACATTCCCTACCGCCGGGTGGGCCGCAGCGGGCTGAAGCTGCCCGCCGTCTCGCTGGGCCTCTGGCACAACTTCGGCGACGACAAGCCGTTCGAAGTGCAGGGCGCGATCCTGCGCCGGGCCTTCGACCTGGGGGTGACGCACTTCGATGTGGCCAACAACTACGGCCCGCCGGAGGGCAGCGCCGAAACCAATTTCGGCCGGCACATGCGCCAGGATTTCCTGCCCTACCGGGACGAACTGGTGATCTCCACCAAGGCCGGCTACCTGATGTGGCCCGGCCCGTACGGCGAGTGGGGTTCGCGCAAATACCTGCTCTCCAGCCTGGACGCCTCGCTGAAGCGGATGGGCCTGGACTACGTGGACATCTTCTACAGCCACCGGCCCGACCCGAACACGCCGCTGGAGGAGACGATGGGCGCGCTGGACCAGGCCGTCCGGTCCGGCAAGGCCATGTACGCGGGCATCTCGTCCTACACCCCCGAGCAGACCCGGGAGGCTGCACGGATCATGCGCGCGCTGGGGACCCCGCTGCTGATCCACCAGCCCTCATACTCGATGCTCAACCGCTGGGTGGAAGGCGGCAGCCCGAACCTGCTGGAAGTCCTGGAAGACGAAGGCATGGGTTGCATCGCGTTCTCGCCGCTGGCCCAAGGCATGCTCACCGACCGCTACCTGAACGGCATCCCCGGTGACTCCCGTGCCGCGCAGGACAAGTCGCTGTTCCCGCAGATGCTCTCCGACGAGAATCTGGACCGCGTCCGCGGACTGAACCAGTTGGCGGCGGACCGAGGCCAGTCGCTGGCGCAGCTGGCCATCGCCTGGGTGCTCCGCCGGCAAGCCAAGGGCGCCGCGGTGACCTCGGCCTTGATCGGGGCCTCGAGCGTGCAGCAACTGGAGGACAGTCTCGCCGCCGTGGCCAAACTGGACTTCACGGCCGAGGAAGCAGACGCGATCAACCGGTTCGCGGTGGACTCCGACATCAACATCTGGAAGCCGCAGGGCTAGCGGCGCCAAGGCCTCCAAATGCGGTATCCGATCCGACTGGCCTAGGATTTCATTGATCAGGGGAAAAACCGCGTGACGGGGTACCCGGCGATACCTGTTTCCACTACGCTGTAGGGGTGCCGACCGCACCGCAGGGGCACGGCGCGGGGCACCGGAGGCAGGATCCTCCCGAGGGATGGCAACCTCAAGTAACCACTGTTGGGCCGGGGGCAGTCCCGTCTTTTTTCCGGCACCAGTGAGCGGCAGCGGCGATAGGAAGCCGGGGGGCCCGCCAGGCCGCTCATCGATGACAGGCGGACGCGCCTTCCGCGTTCCCGGCCTCCCGGAAAAGCACGGAAGCACTCTCAGCAATGAAAACTTCAGCAAGACTGCGCGTGTGGTTGATGATGACCGGCGTAATCCTGGGACTTCTCGCGTCAATCGGCGTAGCGGCACCGGCCGGTGCCAGCAGCGTGGCGGTACCTGCTTCGCATTCCGACCACGATTACGGCGACCACCACGACGACGACGCCACCCTGAAGCTGCGCATTTATGATGACGGCGATTACCGGGTAAGGGGCGAGGACTACGAAGCGAGGCGCGTCCACGTCTGGATCATCAACGTTTCGAAGCATAAGGTCGTGGATCATTTCTACGTCCGGACCCATGACGGCGACTTCACCGTCCGTGGCGACGACCTGAAGTGCGGCAAGACGTACAAGGCTGTCAGCTACAGCCGCGACGACGGATGGGTGTCGAGCGACCGCGTCAAGTTCCGGTGCGACGACGACGACGACTACGGCCACGGCCACCACTAGGAGATCACCCTTAAGGTAGGTATCCCGCCAGGGGTGCCCCAACGGTGGGGAGGGACGGGGATCTCCCGGACCTCTTCACCGTCCTGAGCCACAGCATCACTTAAAACGGCAGTGAGGAGCCGCAGGCCCGAAAACGGCGCCGGCGGCTCCTCACCGATGTGGTCCGGTTGTGACCCGGTTCTAGGCGAACCAGGTATCCGGCGGACCCAGGTAGAGCAGCAAGCCGAAGACGGCGGCAACGGCTGCTATGACGACGGCGATAGCCGCCAGCGGGCGGGCGAGCACGGCGGCCTGCAGCTTTTCGAGGAAACCGTGCGGGGCGTCACCGCCTGCGCCGAGCCGCCAAACGTCGCCGAGCAGGCCGTGGCGGTCCATCGACTTCTCGACGGGAATCGTCGCATACGGAATGGCGGCAGAGACCACGGCCAGGATGCCGCGGCCTGCCGACCACCTTTGGTTCACCCAGGTGAAGCAGGTGCTGACGACGTAGCAGAGGAAGACAAAGCCGTGCAGGCCGCCCGCGATACTGACCGCCAGGCGTGCTTCCGGCACCAGCGCCCGCAGGAGCAGGGCCAGTAACAGCAACGTCCACGTCACCGCCTCGGCGAAGGCGACGGTACGGAACAGGGTACGCGGAGACATGCACGTCCTAGGAGACTAGTTGGCTTCGGCAATCGTGCCGTGGGTGTCCTCGGGGGTAGGGCACCCCCACTAATTTAGCCGAGGACCCGGCCACACCCGAAATGTTTCTGCACACAAGGCAACTTTGCATGGTGTGCAACTTAGCCCTACACTGGCCCGATGAGCGCACAAACTCCGGTTCCCCTTGAAGGGCTCCGTGAACGAAACAAGGCGGCTACGCGCGGTGCCATCACCGCGGCCGCCTTGCGGCTGACCAGGGAACAGGGGCCGGGCGGCTTTACGGTGGACCAGGTGGCAGCAGAGGCGGGCGTTTCGCGCCGGACCTTCTTCAACTACTTCCCCTCCGTCGAGGCGGCGGTCACGCGGCCGGTGGAAGAATTTTTGGCCGAGTCCTTCAAGCGGCTCGATGAGCGCCCGGACGACGAACCGATCATGGACGCGGTCCTGGCCACTTTCGGCGGGGAGATCAGTCAGGGCCGGCTTGCGCTGCTGTGCGAGATCTACCAGATGGGTATCGACGACGCCCAGTTGGAGCGCGTGCAACTGCAAGCCTGGAGCCAGGCCAGGCAGTCGCTCGAAGACGGACTGCGCCCCCGGCTGCCGGAGAACGCCGGCGAGCTCATGGTCACGGCGCTTGCCGGTTCGCTGATCGCCTGCGCTCAGGCGGCCATGCGCATGGCCGCCACCCAAACCCCCGCCGGCGGGGCACCCGAACCGTCGGCCTTCCGCCAGCAGTTGCTCGAGAGCCTTGACCTGCTGCGCAGCGGCTTCAACCCCCACTCCAAGGACTGACCCCATGGCCTCACTGCTCTACAGACTCGGTAAGCTCGCCGCGCGCAAACGCTGGTGGTTCGTCTCCGTGTGGCTGGTGGTCATGGTCGCCGTCGGCGGATCCGTCGCTGCCTTCATGGGCACCCTCTCCAACAGCTTCACGATTCCCGGCACTCCCGCCCAGGCGGTTGCGGACGACCTGCGGGAAAAAATGCCGGCCGCCTCGGGCGGCCTCGGCACCATCGTGTTCACGACGGCGGACGGCCGGGCGTTCACCGCGGGGCACCAGGACGCCATTGCGGCCATCGCCGCGGACCTCACGAAGCTGGACGCGGTCAAGAACGCCACGAACCCGGTGGAATTGCAGGCCGCCCTGGACAATGCGCCACGGACGATCGCCGCCGGCGAAGAGAAGCTCGACGCCGCCGCACAGCGGCTTGAGGACGCCCAGGCCGAGCTGGACGCAGGCAAGGCGCAGTTGGAGCCGGGCTTGCAGCAGCTGAAGGCGGCCGAGGCGCAGATCGGGCAGCTGGAGGCAGCGGGCCAGGTGGCGATGGCCGAGCAGGCACGTGCCCGGCTGGAGCCGCAGCGGGCGCAGCTGGAAACGGCACGGGCCCGGTTGGCGGAAGCCGAACGCCAGCTGGCAGACGGCCGGGCGGAGTACGAGTCAGGCGTCGCCGATCTGGAGGCGGGGAAACTGCGGCAGCAGTCCTCCGAGGGGCTGCGGTTCGTATCCGCGGACGGCTCGGCCGCCTTCGTCCAGGTCCAGTTCGAGCAGGGCATGATGGAGGTTTCCAAGGAGGACCGCGAACAGGTCCAGCAGGTCACCGAGGCCGGCCTGGTGCCGGGACTGCGGGCGGAGTACAGCAAGGACATCGTCGAGGACATCTCCAGCCTGTTCGGAGCCGCCGAGATCATCGGCATCGCGGTCGCCGCCGCCGTCCTGGTGCTCATGCTCGGCACGCTCATCGCGGCCGGACTGCCGCTGCTGATGGCGATCGTCGGCGTCGGGGTCGGCGTGGGCGGCACCATGGCGCTCAGCGGTGTCATCGAGATGAGCTCGGTTTCGCCGGTGCTGGCGCTGATGCTGGGCCTGGCCGTGGGCATCGACTACTCCCTGTTCATCGTCAACCGCCACCGCACCCAGCTGCTCTCCGGCGTGCCGCTGATCGAATCGATCGGCCGGGCCACCGGCACCTCCGGCAACGCAGTGCTCTTTGCCGGGCTCACCGTGATCATCGCCCTCGCCGCGCTGGCGGTGCCGGGCATTCCGTTCCTGAC
Source organism: Arthrobacter sp. MDT2-34-1 (assembly GCF_059091365.1). Taxonomy (NCBI): domain Bacteria; kingdom Bacillati; phylum Actinomycetota; class Actinomycetes; order Micrococcales; family Micrococcaceae; genus Arthrobacter; species Arthrobacter sp. MDT2-34-1. Next base: position 1,256,001 of record NZ_JBNHGO010000001.1, on the reverse strand, counting down.
GGTGCTGGGACTGGCCGGAGCCGCAACGGTGGCGGTCGCCGTCGTCGTCGCCTTGACCCTGACCCCGGCGATGCTGGCCATCATGGGCAGGCGCATTCTCTCCCGACGCGCGTGGGCCAAGGCCGGCCTGCCCGGCCCGGCCGCCGCCGACGCAGAGACCACGACGAGGGTGGCGGACTTCCACAACGACCCCAAGCGCAGCTGGGGCAAGACGGTGACGAAGCACCCGTGGCTCGCGCTGGCCGCGGGCGTGGCGGTGCTGGGCCTGATGGCGGTGCCGGCCGCCGAGTTGCGGCTGGGCCTGCCGGACGGCAGCTCCGAGCCTGGGGACTCGACGGCCTACCAGTCCTACCGCCAGCTGGGCGAGAGCTTCGGCGAGGGAATCAACGGCCCGCTCATCGTGGTGGCCGACCTCCCGGCGGGCCTGGAAGGGACCGGGACCGACGAGGCGCTGCTGCGGTTGTCGCAGGAGCTGCGGGCGATGGACCACGTCCCCGCAGCCGTTCCGACCGGCACCAGCGGGGACGGGCGCACCGCCGTGCTCCAGGTCATTCCCGCAGAGGGCCCCGCGGCCGAAAGCACCGAGGAGCTGGTCCATAACCTCCGGGCGCAGGCCGGCGCCCTCAAGCAGGAGACCGGCGTCGCGATCTCCGTGACCGGGCAGCCGGCGATGCAGATCGACGTCTCCGACAAGCTGGCGGACGCCATGCCGGTCTATCTGGCCATCGTGATCGGGCTCTCGCTGATCCTGCTGCTGCTGGTCTTCCGCTCCGTCCTGGTGCCGCTGCTGGCCACCGCCGGTTTCCTGCTGTCACTCGGGGCCAGCTTCGGCGCCGTGGTGGCGATCTACCAGTGGGGCTGGCTGGGCGGCATCTTCGACGTCCACGACCCCGGGCCGATCCTGAGCTTCCTGCCGATGATCATGATCGGCGTGCTGTTCGGCCTGGCGATGGACTACCAGATGTTCCTGGTCTCCGGCATGCGTGAATCCTATGCGCACGGCGAGGACGCCAGGGCCGCCGTGGTCAGCGGCTTCAACCACGGCGCCAAGGTAGTCACGGCCGCGGCAATCATTATGGTCTCCGTGTTCGCCGGGTTCATCTTTTCCCACCTGACCATGGTCCGGCCGATCGGCTTCGCGCTGGCCCTGGGCGTGCTGCTGGACGCGTTCGTGGTGCGGATGACGCTGATCCCGGCGGCGATGCACCTGTTCGGCAAGGCGGCCTGGTGGATGCCGGCGTGGCTGGACAAGGTGCTCCCTGACGTGGATGTGGAAGGCGCCAAGCTGGCGCAGCACGCCCGGCGGCCCGAGCAGGCCGAGGCGCAGCCCGCCGGGGCGCGCTAACGTCCCGGACGGGCCCGGGGGTGCCGGCCTCCGGCGAGCCGGAACGATTCGTCGAGCAATTCTTCGAGATGGCCGGGTTCGACTTTGTCCAGGCGCATCAGCACCAGCAGCCGGGAACGCTCGTGGTGCGGGGTCCAAAAGAAGACGTCCGGAGCCGTCGCGGCCAGGGCGTCGCGCTCGTCGGACTTGACGGTCAGCACGCCCGGCTTCCACATCCGCGCCATCAGCGACTTGGCGAACCAGGCGGGCTGGCCCCAGCTGGGCCGCTCGGTGACGCCGGGCAGGGCCAGACAGAGGCGGCGCACATCGTCCTCGGTGGGCATGTCCTCACCCTGCCACGTGCGGCGCCGGCGGACCAGCCTCCCCGCCCGGCCGGCCTTACCGGCTGGCCGGCCGGGGCCGCGATCAGGCCCGGTCAGTTCCAGCGGTATCCGTGGGCCTGTTCGTAGGCCGCGAGCAGGCGGTGGGCCACATGGCCGGAGGTAATCAGCGGATGGATCATGAAGGCCCGCAGGGCCGCCGCGCGGTCTCCCTGCCCGCCGCGGATGACCTCCTGCTCCACGGCCTTGAGCTGCGTCATCAGTCCGGCCTGGTGCAGGGTCAGCGGCTTTACCGGCAGGGGACGGGCGCCGTCCGCATCCACCACCGACGGAACCTCCACGACGGCGTCGTCCGGCAGTTGCGGGATGGTGCCGGCGTTGCGCACGTTGAGGATCAGCTCCGTGCGCTCGCCGGACAGCAGGGCGCGCATCACGTCCAGGGCCACCTGCTCGTAGCCGCCGGCGGCCAGGTCCTGTTCGTCGCGCGAGACGCCGATCTCGCGGGCCTCGGAGAGATAGCCCTCCTCGCGGCGGCGCAGGGCGTCCTCCCAGTCCGCGTAGGGGGTTCCGGAAGCCTGCAGCCTGGCGTACAACTCCTGCTGCAAGTCGTGGATGGACTCGCCGCGGGTCTGGGCGGCGCCGGCCAGGGCCAGGGTGGCCTCCCGGCGGAAGTAGTAATAGAACAGGTAGGCATTCGGAATGGCGCCGAGCACCTGCAGTTCGCGCGTGCCGAAGATCCGGCCCTCTTCGAACGACTGGAGCCGCCCCGGCTCGCCGAGCAAACCGGGAAGCCGGTCCCGGCCCTCGTGCTCCAGCCCGCGCAGCCACCCCAGGTGGTTGAGGCCCGCATAATCCACGCCCGCCAACGAGCCGCGGCGCAGCGTGACCCCGGCGGCCCTCGCCGCGCGGCGCACCAGCCCGATGGGCGTGTCGCAGATCCCGACCACCCGATGGCCGAGCAGCGGCAGCACGGCTTCGGTGACCAGCCCGGCGGGATTGGTGAAGTTAATCAGCCACGCGCCCGGGCACAATTCATTCATCCGCCTGGCGATGTGCAGGGCGGCGGGGACGGCGCGCAGGCCGGCGGCTATCCCGGCGGCGCCGGTGGTCTCCTGGCCCAGCAGGTTCAGCCGGGTTGCCACCCGTTCGTCCAGCGTCCTGCCCAGGGTGCCGCCGGGACGGATGGCCGAGAAAACGACGTCGGCGCCGGCCAGGGCGCTATCCAGGTCGCGGGCGGACTCGATCTTCGGCGGCCGGCCGGCCCCGGGCAAGGGAGCATCCTCCAGCACCCGGACGATCGCCCGCTGCCGGCTGGCGTCTACGTCGTGGAGCACCAGCCGGTCCACCAGGCCGGCCGCGGATCCGTTGGCCAGTGCGCGATAGACCAGCGGCACCCGGAACCCGCCGCCGCCCAGTATGGCAAGTGTTGCCACTGCTCCCCCCGAACCATTGACATTGGATAACGATCGGGCCGCCCGCGGCCCGGGACCCGGCCCTTGCTTGTATTGTGCCAGCATGGGCCAACCACAGGCCCTGGCGGCTGAACCTGCGCCCGCGCCGAAGATCGTCGGCCGGTGCCTTCGCTGCGGTACGTTCGACGCGGTGCCTTCCGCCCCGCGGCGCAGGCCTTCAGCCGGAAGCATGCTTCGGATGGGAGAATGGATCCGTGAGCTCTACAACGTCACTGCTGCCCTATGACCGCCAAGCCGTCATTGACCTGGCCGCCATCCGCGCCAACGTGCGGCATCTGCGTGAGGTCGCCGCTCCGGCCCGGGTGATGGCGGTGGTCAAGGCGGACGCCTACGGCCACGGCGCCGTCCCGGTGGCCCGGGCCGCACTGGAAGCCGGTGCGTCCTGGCTGGGCGTTGCGCACTTCACCGAGGGGCTGGCCCTGCGCGCGGCGGGCATCGACGCGCCCATCCTGGCCTGGCTGCACACCCCGGACACGGACTTCGCCGCGGGCATCGAGGCCGGGATCGACGTCGGCGTGTCCGGTTGGGAACTGGAGCCGGTGGTCAAGTCGGCCCGGCGGCTCGAACGGCCGGCACGCGTGCACCTGAAGATAGATACCGGGCTGGGTCGCAACGGCTGCCCGCCGGCGCTCTGGGAGGACCTGGTCAACCGGGCCGTGGAGTACCAGGAACAGGGGCTGCTGCGGGTGGTCGGCGTCTTCTCCCACCTGGCGGTCGCCGACGAACCGCACCGGCCGGAGACGGACGAGCAGGTGGACCGCTTCCGCGAGGCCGTAGCGGTGGCCGAGAACGCGGGGCTGGACCTGGAGGTCCGCCACCTGGCCAACACGCCCGGCACGCTCAGCCGCCCGGACGCGCACTTCGACATGGTCCGCGTGGGGCTCGGCATTTACGGGCTCTCGCCCTTCGAGGGGCAGACCCCCGAGGAACTCGGGCTGGTGCCGGCCATGACGTTGCGAGCACGGGTGGCCAACTGCAAACGGGTGCCCAGCGGCCAGGGCGTCTCCTACGGGCTCAGCTACCTGACCTCCGGGCCGAGCACGTTGGTGCTGGTGCCGCTGGGCTATGCGGACGGCATCCCGCGCAGCGCCGCCAACGTCCAGGTGTCCATCCGCGGCCGCCGCTATGACGTGGTGGGCCGGGTGGCCATGGACCAGTTCGTGGTGGACCTGAGGACCAACGACGCCGAAGACCTCGTGGGTGAGGAAGTGATCGTTTTCGGGCCGGGCCGGGAAGTCCCGGACGCCCAGGACTGGGCGGCGGGCGCCGGCACCATTAACTACGAGATTGTCACCCGCGTCAGCCAGCGGGTCCCGCGCTACTACACCGGAACCGCCGACGAACGGGAGGGCGGCGAGGCCGCGACTCCGGCGGCCGCGGCACCCGGAGTCACGGCGTCCGCGGCCGAGCAGGCAGCGGCGGCGGCCCAGGTCCGGGCAGCGCTGGCCGCGATCGACGACCGGAACACCGACAGCGCCGGGGATCCCGGCGCCGTGCTGGCCTGAAGGCCGTGCTTACGTGAAGGATGACACCGACCGGACAGGGGGAGCACCTGCCATGACGCAGCAGCAACCGGCCGCGCCGGTGTGGGAGCGCGAGTTCCACGTAGGCTCGGCCGAGGAAACGCAGGCGCTCGCCGCCCGGCTGGGCAGGATTCTGCGCGCAGGCGACCTGGTGGTGCTCAGTGGCGGGCTGGGGGCGGGCAAGACCACCTTCACCCAGGGGCTGGGAGAAGGACTCGGCGTCCGGCCCGGCATCATTTCCCCCACCTTCGTGCTGGTCCGCAGCCACCCCAGCATGAACGGCGGGCCGGACCTGGTCCACGTGGATGCCTACCGGCTGCAGTCGGACGGGGAGATCGACGACATCGACCTGGAAAACACCATGGACCAGGCCGTGACCGTGGTCGAGTGGGGCCGCGGCCGGGTGGAGCACCTCTCCGAGAGCTGGCTGGACATTTCGCTGGTCCGGGCCACCGGGGCAGACCTGGCAAACCGGCCAGCCGAGGGAGCGCAGGACGGGCCGCGGGGTGCGGCACCGGGTGCCGTCGGGCCGGGCGACACCGCCGTGCCGGCCGCCGGGGGTGGCGCCGCGGGAGCGCAGCGGAGCACCGGCGTGGTGCTCGACTTTGACGAGCCCGACGACGGCGAGCCGCGGCTGATCCGCATGGCCGCCTACGGGCCGCGCTGGGCCGCGTACATGTTTGCCTGACCCGCAGCAGATTTTTCCCGTCGCGCCGGTTGCGGAGGCGCCGCCGGGCCTGCAGGCAGCGCCGTTTCATCGGCGCGGGTGAATTCGGGCGGACGGGGACCTCGGGGAGCCCGCGGTCTTCACGGCCCCCTGGCGCAGGTCCATAATCGATGGCGTCATCAGACCACGAGGAGGCCCGCCATGGAGACCAAGCTGAACCCGTACCTGGGATTCCGCGACCAGGCCAGGGAAGCCATGACGTTCTACCAGTCGGTGTTCGGCGGGGAATTGACGCTGAACACCTTCGGCGATTTCCAGGCCAGCGACGACCCGGCGGAGACCGACAAGATCATGCACTCGCAACTGTCCACCGAGCGCGGGCTGGTGCTCATGGCAGCGGACACTCCCGCCAGCATGGAATACACCCCCGGGTCCAGCCACTCGCTCTCGCTCAGCGGCGACAACGAGGCCGAACTGCGCGGCTACTGGGAAAAGCTGATCGACGGCGCCGACGTCACGGAGCCGTTGCAAAAAGCGCCTTGGGGCGACACCTTCGGCATGTGCACGGACAGGTTCGGCATCCAGTGGCTGGTCAACATCGCCGGCACGCCGCAGGACGCCGGCACACCGCAGGCGTGAGCGCCGCCCGACATGGCCCGCCCGCGCGGCCGCCGCGGGGGCCCTAACCCTGTCCCGGCCGGGTGCGGCGCCTCCTGATCGGCGCCCGAAAGCCACCCCGCGTGCCTCAAGTAAAATTGACGCGTGCTCATTCTCTCCATTGATACCTCCGCCATCGCCAGCGCCGCGTTGCTGGCCGGACAAGGAGAGACCCTGGCCGCGTTCGCCACCGAGGACACGCGCACCCACGCCGAGGTGCTGGCCCTCGGGATCAGCAAGATCATGACGACGGCGGACGTCACCGGCGCCGACGTCGACGCGTTGGTGGTGGGCGTGGGCCCGGGACCGTTCACCGGGCTGCGCTCCGGCATCGCTACCGCGCGGGCGCTGGCCTTCGCCTGGGGCAAGCCGCTGCACGGGGCGATGAGCCTGGACGCCATCGCCGTGGACGCCGCTCCGGACGCGTGGCGCGCCGGCGTGGACGAGTTCGTGGTGGCCACCGACGCCCGGCGCAAGGAAGTGTACTGGGCGCGCTACCGCAGCACCGGCGGCACGCACGAACTGCTCGACGGCCCGCATGTCGGCGCGCCCTCGGACGTTCCGCGCCTGCCCGCCTACGGCATGGGTGCCGGGCTGTATCCGGAGCAGCTGCTGGCCGTCACGGAGTACAGCGGCACCCAGCCGACCGCCGAAGCGCTGGGCCGCACCGCCGTCGCCCGCCTGGACAAGGGGCTTGCCCTGCCGGATACCACGCCGCTGTACCTGCGCGAGTCCGATGCCAAGGTTCCCGGACCGCGGAAGCGCGCCCTGTGACCGCCCGCACGCCGCGGCCGGCGGGCGGCATCCGGCCGATGACCGAGGCCGACGTGCCGGCCGTGGACGCGCTGGAACGGAGGCTGTTCCCGGACGACGCGTGGCCGACGGAAATGTTCTACGAGGAACTGGCACAGGACACCCGCAGCTACTTCGTGGCCCAGGACGCGCTCGGCACGGTGATCGGCTACGCCGGGCTGATGTGCGTGCGGCCGATCGCCGATGTGCAGACCATTGCGGTGGTCCCCGAGCGCGAGGGGCAAGGCATCGGCACCACGTTGCTGACCCTGCTGATCGACCTGGCACGCAGCCAGCGGGCCGACGACGTCTTGCTGGAAGTGCGCGCGGACAACCCCCGGGCGCAGCGGCTCTACCGCTGGTTCGGCTTCGAGCAGATCCATGTGCGCCCGCGCTACTACCGGGGCGGTGTTGATGCCCTGATCATGCGGCTGCGCCTCAAGGACTGGGCAGGTGCTCCCGGCACCGAGGCCCGCACCGGCACCGACGGCGGCACCGGGACCGGCGGCGGCACCGATGGCGGGACCGGCGGCGGCACCGGGACCGGCCGGACAACCCACGAACCCGAGACGACGGAGGACACGCCATGAACCGCACCGAACCGCTGGTGGTGGGCATCGAGTCCTCCTGCGACGAAACGGGCGTGGGCATCGTCCGCGGGGATACGCTCCTGGCCAACACGGTGTCCTCCTCGATGGAGGAACACGTGCGCTTCGGCGGGGTGATCCCGGAAATCGCCTCGCGCGCCCACCTCGACGCCTTCATCCCGACGCTGGAACAGGCGCTGGACACGGCCGGGGTCACCCTCGGCGAGGTGGACGCGCTCGCGGTGACCTCCGGCCCCGGGCTGGCCGGTGCCCTGATGGTCGGCGTGTGCGCGGCCAAGGCCCTGGCGCTGGCCACCGGCAAGCCGCTGTACGCCATCAACCACCTGGTCGCCCATGTGGGCGTCGGCGTGCTGGACGGGGGAGCGCTGCCGGAGAACCTGGGCGCGCTGCTGGTCTCCGGCGGACACACGGAGATCCTGCGCGTGCGCTCGCTGACCGACGACGTCGAACTGCTCGGCTCCACCATCGACGACGCGGCGGGTGAAGCCTACGACAAGGTGGCCCGCATCCTGGGCCTGGGCTATCCCGGCGGCCCGGCGATCGACAAACTGGCGCGGGAGGGCGACCCGAGGCGCATCCGGTTCCCCCGCGGACTGAGCCAGCCCAAGTACATGGGCTCGGCCGAGGCCCCCGGCCCGCACCGCTATGACTGGTCCTTCTCCGGCCTGAAGACGGCCGTGGCCCGCTGCGTGGAGCAGTTCGAGGCCGCCGGGGAACCCCTGCCGGTGGCCGACATCGCCGCGTCCTTCCAGGAAGCCGTGGCGGACGTCATCACCGCGAAGGCGATGCTGGCCTGCACGGAGAACGGCATCACCAACCTGCTGCTCGGCGGCGGCGTTGCGGCGAACTCGCGGCTGCGGGCGCTGACCGAGGAACGCTGCGCGGAGCACGGCATCTCCCTGCGGGTGCCGCCCGTGTCCCTGTGCACGGACAACGGGGCGATGGTCGCCGCGCTCGGCGCCCAGGTGGTCATGGCCGGCGGCAGGCCCTCGGGTCTGGAATTCGCTCCGGATTCGTCCATGCCGGTCACCAGCGTGCACCTCTAGGGCGATCCGGCCCGCGCCCGCCGCGCAGGACGCACACCGTCTATCCCAATCCTCGGCGGGGTCCTAGGCTGAAACCACGGCGGGGCACGCCGGCCCCTCCTCACAACTCTCCCATCCGGTCGGACGGCGGAACGACGGAGGTCAACGTCATGGGATCTTTTGCCGGACGAATGAAACTGCCGGCGGCGGTGGCCGTCACGGCGGCACTCCTGCTGACGTCCTGTTCCCGCACGGGTGAAGAAACGGGAGAGGGGCCGGAAGCGGGAGGCGCCGGAGGCTTCGAGAGCGGCTCCTTGATCGGCGTGTCCCTCTCCGCCGACACCGCGTACGCCGAAGCGCTGTTCACCGAACAGATCGAGGGCTCAAACTTCGAACCGAATGTCCAGGTTGCCGAAACCGCCGCTGAACAGCAGCAACAAATCAGCACCATGCTCGAGGGTGAACCGGAGGTGCTGATCGTGGACCCGGCAGACCCGGCAGGCCTGGGGGAGCAGTTGGCCGCGGCGCAGGAGGCGCAAATCCCGGTCATCGCGTTCGGCACCATGGTCACGGGCACCGGCGCGGTCGGCTACCTGGTGGGCGCGGATGCCTTCCAAACCGGTGAGCTCCAGGCCCAGGCACTGCTCGACGGGCTGGCCGAACGGCAGGGCGAAGGACCCTACAACGTCGAGCTGTTCAGCGGCCACCCGGACGACGGCGGCGCGCGTCTGGCGTTCGACGGAGCCATGAGCGTGCTGCAGCCCAAGATCGACGACGGCACCGTGGCCGTGCTGTCCGGCCAGACGGATTTCGAGGCAACCGCCGGCGAAAACCCGGATGCGGCGGCAGAACGGCTGGCCGGCCTGTTGCAGGAGGAATATGCCTCCGATGACGTGCACGGCATCCTGGCCGCCGATGACGCCACCGCCCAGGCCCTCATCCGGGCCGCCGAAGACGGCGGGCAGGACTCCGCCGTCGTCGTCGGCAGCGGATCCGCCCCGGAAGCCGTGGAATCAATCATGGCCGGCAAGCAGTACGCCACCACCTACGCCGACCCAGCGGCCATGGTGGGGGAGGCCCTGACGGTCGTCAAAGGGTTCGCGCAGGACGATGCACCCGAGGCCGACGAGGAAGAGTCTTACGGCAACGCGCAAACCAGCGTGGCCGCCTACCTGACCGAAGCGGAGCCGGTCACCAAGGAGAACGCCGCGGAGGTCTTCGCCGACAACCAGGAGCTGCTCCAGCTCGTCAAGTAGACGCCGCGGGATCTTCCCGTTCAGGCGCGCAGGCGCCGGGCCAGGCCCCTGGCCGCCAGCGCGGCCAGGCCGCCTGCCGCCAGCCAGGGACCGGCCACGATGACCGGGTCGAGCCACTGGTGGCTCAGGTCGGCACGCTTCGCCCCGGTCCGGGAGGCCAGCCCGTGATGGCTGAACTCGCTGCGCACACCGGATTCGGTGACGGGATTGTCCGGACGCAGGGTCGCGAAGGAGCGGAGGTGGCTTTCCCAGGCGTCGACCCGGTCGGCGGCCAGCAGGATCACCCAGTGGGCCGCCCGCGCCTCGCTGTACTTCCGGTAGGAGTACCGCCGCAGGGCGCCCGAGAGTCCCTTGGGCGGCGTCGACGTGCCGAAGACGGGCGTCAGCATGCGGTGCTCAAGGGATCGCTCGCGCGGCCATTTCTCCTCCTGGCGGTCGGGAAAGTCCCAGTGTGCGCCGGTGGCTCCGGGATCGAAGCGTTCCTTCGGCACGGCCGGACGGTCCTTCGGATCCAGGTCGGCACCCCAGCCCGGGATCCGGGCGCGGAGTTCTTCGCTGGTATGCCTGCGCTCGGGTTTTTCGGCTCTGTAGGGCATCGGGGGTCTCCTAGCCGGCATCGGGCACGATGAGCGGCTTGATGCAGCCATCGAGTTTCGACGAGAAAATGTGATAACCGTCGGAGATATGCTCCAGCGGTATGCGGTGGGTAACGATGTCGTTGGGTTTCAGGTAACCGTTGCGGATGTGCTCGAACAGCCGCGGCCACTGGCGCTTGACCGGGCACTGGTTCATCCGCAGCGTCAACCCTTTGTTCAGGGCGTCCCCGAACTTCACCGCGCTGAACATCGGCCCGTAGGCACCCATCACGGAAATAGTCCCGCCCTTGCGGACCGAATCGATGGCCCAGTTCAGGGCGACGGGCGAGCCGCCCTGCAGCTTGAACTTGGCGGAGGTGAGGTGCTGGGTCAGGTTGCCGTCCGCCTCGGCGCCCACGGCGTCGATCGCCACGTCCGCTCCCAGGTCATCCGTCACCTTCTTCAGGTGCACCACGATGTCGTCATGCTCGACGAAGTTGTAGGTCTCCGCATGCGCGAAGGAACGGGCCATCTCCAGCCGGTACTCCAAGTGGTCGATGACGATCACGCGCCCTGCTCCCATGAGCCAGGCGGACTTTGCGGCAAACAACCCCACCGGTCCGGCCCCGAACACCACCACGGTGTCGCCTTCGACGATGTCGCCCAACTGCGCCCCAAAGTAGCCGGTGGGCAGGGCATCGGTGAGCATCACGGCGTCCTCGTCGTCCATCCAGTCCGGGATCAGGGCGGGGCCGACGTCGGCGAAGGGCACCCGGACGTATTCGGCCTGGCCGCCGTCGTAGCCTCCGCAGGTGTGGGAGTAGCCGTAGATGGCGCCCACCGCCGTGGCATTCGGATTCACGTTGTGGCAGTTGGAGTACAGGCCCCGCGCGCAGAAGTAACAGGAACCGCAGTACACGTTGAACGGCACCATGACCCGGTCGCCGGGTGCGAGGTTCCGGACCGACGGCCCCACCTCGTAGACCACGCCGATGAACTCGTGGCCGAAGGTCATCCCGACCCGGGTATCGGGCATCATGCCGTGGTAAAGGTGCAGGTCCGAGCCGCAGATACCGGCCAGCGTCACCCGGACTATGGCATCGTTGGGGTGTTCAATGGCGGGAATGTCTTTTTCTTCTACCCGGGTCTTGTAGGGCCCGCGGTACACCATGGCTCTCATCGGTGCCTCCTGGGGGAAGCGGATAGTCGAGTGCCCGCAAGCTTCACACGCCCGGCAAGCAACGGTCAAGGCCCTCAGGCGTCCGGGAGGCCCCCCGCCCGGGAGACCGTGTTGCCGGAGACCGGCGTGGCCGGTCCTAGGCGCCGTCTTCCGGGTCCCGCGGGGAGGCCGGTTCCTTGTCCCCGTCTTCCGCCCGGTCCTCGGGCCCGCGGTCGACGTCCGGTTCGATGGCGGCAGCCAGGCCGGCCGAGCCGGCGTGCGGCGGCGCGTCGGAATCCTGCTCCGGATCCGGGGCGTCCGCCTGGTACAGCGCCTCGTCGTCAGCGTGCTTGTCCCCGGCCATGCCCAGCCCTTTCCCGCATCCGGCTCTGTATTCCCTGGGGCAGAGCCTACGCCTGTTCGGGACCAAACGGGACCGGTTTCCGGCTCTCAGTTGCTCCCGCGAAGCTGGCTGACCACGTCGAGGACGACGGCGCGCAGGTCGCCGCCGTGTTCCGCGGCAACCCTGCGCTGGCGCTGGTAGCCGGCGCCGGCTTCGAGGATCTTCTCCACGTCTGCCAGTTCGTCGCTGCAGCCAAGCTTTCGGGCGACCGGTTCCAGCCGGTTCAGCACGTGTTCGCGCAGGTGCTCCGTGACCGGCATTTCCTTGCCGGCGGCGTTGAGGATGATGATGGCGTCCATGCCGTAGCGGGCGGCACGCCACTTGTTCTCCTGCACGTGCCACGGCGGCATGGTGGGGATGGCCCAGCCGTTGTCCAGGGCGGTGGAGAACTCGTCCACCAGGCATTGCGTCAGCGCGGCCACGGCCCCGACGTCCTGCAGGGTGGACAGCCCGTCGCACACCCGCATCTCGATGGTGCCCAGCGCGGGAACCGGCCGGATGTCCCAGCGGATCTCGCTGATCGTGTCGATCACCCCGGTGGTGAACATGTCCTCGACGTAATCCTCGTACACCGCCCAGCTGGGGAACTGGAACGGCAGCCCCGCGGTGGGCAGCTGCTGGAACATCAGCGCGCGCTGCGAGGCGTAGCCGGTGTCCTCTCCCGCCCAGAAGGGGGAGGAGGCGGAGATCGCCTGGAAGTGCGGGAAATAGTTGACGAGCCCGTCCAACACCGGCAGGGCCTTGTCCCGGTGGTCCAGGCCCACGTGCACGTGCACGCCGTAAATCACCATCTGGTGCCCCCACCACTGGGTACGGTCGATCAGCTTGGCGTACCGTTCCTTGTCGGTGACCGGCTGCAACCGCGGCGCGGCAAACGGATGGCTGCCCGCGCAGAAAAGCTCCACCCCCATCGGGTCGGTGACGTCGCGGACGGCCGCCAGGGCGCTGCTCAGGTCCGCTTTGGCCTCGCGGACGGTGTTGCAGACGCCGGTGACCAGCTCCACGGTGTTCAGCAGCAGCTCTTGCTTCACGTGCGGGTGCTCGTCATCGTCCCGCAGCTCCGGATGCCCGGCGCGGACGGCGTCCAGCACCTGCTCGGCCACCGAGACCAGTTCGCCGGTCTGGGCATCCACCAGCGCCAGCTCCCACTCAACCCCGAGGGAGGATTGGGCGGACCGTGCGAAATCGATGTACAAACGTTGCTCCGTCTTTGGCTGGACCGGCTGCCGCCGGAGGTATGCGTCTGCTGGGGCCGCGGGGCCAGACACAGCTTGATTCTAGTGCGTCAGGGCCTGGCGCTGCGCTCGCGGCTGCGGGCGCCGGCGGCGGGAACGGGCTCGACGACGATGGCGATCCGGTCCTCGCCGACCCTCGTCAGCACCAGGGTCGCCTTGTTCGGCCCCTTGCCGGAACCGGTCAACAGGGTCTTGCGCAGCTCGTCCGGTGCAACCGACGTGCCGCGCTTCTTGATCTCCAGCGTGCCGATCCGGCTCGCCTTCACCCAGGCCTTGAGCTTCTTGACGTTGTACGGCTTGACCTCCAGCACCCGGTACGCCCGGGCGAACGGCGATGGCTGCAGCTGCGGGGCGCAGATGTAGGCGATGTGCTCATCCAGCAGGTGCCCGCCCAGCCCGCGGGCCAGGTCGGCCACCAGCCCGGCGCGGATCACGGCGCCGTCGGGCTCGTACAGGTACCCCGCCGCCGGTCCGATCGCCACGTCCTGGTTGGCCGGGTCGTAGCCGACGGCGCTGGTCAGCTCGGCGGTGCCGCCGGCTCCGGTGACTAATGCCGCCCGCCGGATGCCCGGCCGCGCCAGCCGGTTGAACCACAGCGCCGCCTCGACCACGTCGCCGTCGACGGATACCCATTGGGCCTCGCAGTTGTCGGGCAGCGCCTCATGGGGAATCCCCGGGCCGAGCTTGACCCCGACCGGCATTCCCCGGTCAGCCAGCCTCTCCACGAAGGACAGCGGCGGAGAAAACGCCTCCGGGTCGAAGATCCGGGTGGTGCCCGAGGCCGTCGTCGTCCGCCGCGCCGGGTCCAGCCACACGCCGTCGATCCCGGTGAGGTCCAGTCCCTCCGCATCGGCATTGACCACGGTCGCGGTCGGCCACGGCATCAGGTTGATGGTGGCCACCGCGGCGGTGGTCTCGTCCCGTTCCACGGCGGTGACTCTGCGGTCCAGGCTGGCCAGCGCCATGGCGTCCGCGCCGATTCCACAGCCCAGGTCCGCGACGTGCTCCACCCCGGCGGCTTGGAACCGCCGCGCGTGCAGGGCCGCGATGTTCAGCCGCGTGGCCTGTTCCAGCCCCGCCGTGGTGAACAGCATTTTCTCCGCGAACGGACCGAACTTCGCCTTGGCCTTCGCACGCAGGCGGGACTGTGTCATGGCGGCTGAGACCAGTTCGGGGGAGTGGCCGGCCTTGCGCAGTTCGGTGCCGGTGTGCAGGCTCTCCGCTTCGGAATAGGGGCCGAGCGAATTCAGCAGCTCCCAGCCTTCCGGAGTGAGAATCGGTGCAATGCTCTCGGCGTGGGTCTCGGGTGCCATGGTTTCAAGCCTAGTGCAGCGGATTCAGGCGGCCGACGCAGGCAGGCGGACCGGCCGATTCGTGCCTTAAAAGCGGCGATGGGTAGTTCTCCCCATGGCGGGATATGCTGGGACTCCGTAGGGTCGGTAAGGAAGCTTACTGTGAGGAGGCGTGCATGATGTCCACATCCATCGACGGGTACGACATTGATACAGACGCTTGCCAAGCCGAGATTGAAGCGGAACTTGGCGAGCTGATCGAAGCCGGCAACAGGGCACACCGGGGCTGGCAGGCCCTCTGGGATGACGTCGCCGCAGGCGTCGCTGCACCTGCCCCGGGCTGGAAGCCGGAGCTGCGGCGCCTCGCCTGAACGACTCCTGCAATCATTCCCGGCCGGACCGGTTAGGACGAAGGGGACGCTGGTCGCGGCCGCCTGCCGGCCGTAGCATGGGCGCATGATCGAATCGGCGGCAACGTTCCTGTCCGCGGGCCGGTACTTCCGCGAGGTGCTGGCAAACGTGCCGCCGACCGCATGGAACGCACCCGGGCTGGACGATTGGAGCGTCCGGACGCTCGCCGGACATACCAGCCGGGCGCTGTCCACGGTGCTGACCTACCTGGGGCGCCCCGCCAAGACTGTCCAGGTGGAATCGGCCGCGGACTATTACCTGGCCACCGGACTGGCCAATGATCCCGGCGTCACCGAACGGGCCGTGGCAGCCGGCAAGGAGTTGGGCCCGCACCCGGTGGACATGGTGGACCGGCTGCTGGCCCAGCTGGAAAACACGCTGCCGCTGACCGAGGACCGGGTCATCGAGACGGCCGCCGGCGGGATGCGCTTCAGCGACTACCTGCCCACCCGGATCTTCGAACTTGCGGTGCACACGCTCGACCTGTCCCGGGCCTGCGGCCTGGTGGCGGAGCTGCCGCGCGGCGTGGAGCTGGAAGCCGGGCGGCTGGCCATGGAGATTGCCGCCGAACGCGGCGACGGGGCGCAGGTGCTGCTGGCCCTGACCGGGCGAACCATGCTGCCCGGCGATTTTTCCGTGGTCTGACGCCGTGTCGCCCTGCCGACCCTGCCGGCCTCGCCGGCCGGGCCCTCCGGGGCCCCGTGGCGGCAACAACTCCGCCGTCCGGCCTCAGGCGAAGTAGACGCCGATCCTGTTGCCCTCGATCTCCTCGATGCGGATGTCGATGTCGTACACGTCGCGCAGCACGTCCGGCTGCATGATCTGCGCCGGCGGGCCCTGGTGCACCAGGCGGCCGGAGCGCATGGCGATGATCGAGTCCGAGTAGCAGGACGCGAAGTTGATGTCGTGGATGACCAGCACCACGGTCTTGCCCAGCTCATCGGTCAGCCGGCGCAGCAGCCGCATCATCTCCACCGAGTGCTTCATGTCCAGGTTGTTCAGCGGTTCGTCCAGCAGCAGGTAATCGGTGTCCTGGGCCAGCACCATGGCGATGAACGCCCGCTGCCGCTGGCCGCCGGAGAGTTCGTCCACGAACTTGTCCGCCATCGACGTCAGGTCCAGGTACGCCAGCGCCTGCTCGATCTGGACGAGGTCGGCCGGCCCCGGCCGGCCGTTGTTGTGCGGGAAACGGCCGAAGCCCACCAGATCCCGTACGGTCAGGCGGACGGTCAGCTGGTTGTCCTGGCGCAGGATGGCCATCTTGCGGGCCAGTTCCTTGCCCGCGGTCTTGCCGACGTCGAGCCCGTCGATGGTCACCGCCCCGGCGTCCATGGGCAGCAGCCGGGAGACCATGGACAGCAGCGTGGACTTGCCGGCGCCGTTCGGCCCGATGATCGAGGTGATGCCGCCGTCCTTGATGTAGCAGCTGACGTCGTCCACCACGGTCTGCGTGCCGTAGGTCTTGGAGACTCCGGAGACGTGGATCATTTGATGGAGCCTTTCAGCAGCAGGGCGATGAACAGGATGCCGCCGGCGAATTCAATGACGATGCTCAGCGCGGTATCGAAACTGAACACCTGCTCGAGGACCAGCTGGCCGCCGACCAGGGCGATGGCGCCCAGCAGCACGGCGATGGGCAGCACGTACACGTGCCGGAAGTGCGAGCACAGCAGGTAGGCCAGGCTGGCCACCAGCAGGCCAAAGAACGTGATCGGTCCCACCAGTGCGGTGGATACGGCCACCAGGATGGCGCAGAGCATCAGGACGGTGGTGACGGCCCGCCGGTGGTCAACGCCCAGGTTCAGCGCCGTGTCCCGGCCCAGCGCCAGCACGTCCAACTGCCGGCGCATCCGCCAGACCGGGACGGTGGCCGCGGCCACGGCCAGCGCGGACACGGCCAGCAGCACGCCGTCCACGTTGTTGAAGCTGGCGAAGAAAAGGTCCTGCAGGATGATGAATTCGCTCGGGTCGATCAGCCGCTGCAGCAGCGAGGAGATGCCGCGGAACATGGTCCCGAACACGATGCCCACCAGCAGCATCAGGTGCAGGCTCTTGCCGCCGCCGGTGAACAGCCAGCGGTAGATCAGGAAGGAGAAGCCCACCATCAGCATCACTTCGATCACGAAGCGCACCGGCGCGCCCAGGCTCAGCAGCGCCTGCCCGCCGATCGCGAAGGTCAGCCCGGTCTGGATCAGCATGTAGAGGGCATCGAAGCCCATGATCGACGGAGTCAAAATCCGGTTGGCGGTCACCGTCTGGAACAACACCGTGGACACGCCCACGGCGTACGCCACCAGCAGCATCGAACCGACTTTGATGGCACGCCGGGGCAGGATGTAGCCGAGGTTGCCGCGCAGGTCGATGGTCATGAACACCGCCACGAGGGCGGCCGTCAGCAGGCCCAGCAGGATGATCCAGGTCCGCGGCCGGACCGTGGTGAGGGTGCGGCGCTTGCGCTGCGTCAGGGCGGCGGGAAGTACCGAATCAGCCATTCTTGCGGGTCCTCAGCAGCAGGTAGAGGAAGACGGCGCTGCCGACGGCGGAGACGATCACGCCCACCGGGATTTCGTAGGGGTAGCGGATGGTGCGGCCGATGATGTCGCACAGCAGCACAAAGCCCGCACCGAAGACCGCAACCCAGGGAACCGCGCGGCGGGCGCTGTCGCCGAACGCCAGCGACACCAGGTTGGGCACCACCAGCCCCAGGAACGGAATGGCGCCGATGTTGACCACCACCACGGCGCTGATCAGCGAGACGATGACCAGCCCGAGCGTCAGGATCCGGCCGTAGTGCAGGCCCAGATTGGTGGAAAATTCCTGCCCCATGCCGGCCATCGTGAAGCGGTCCGCGCACAGGTAGCCGATCACCGCGAGCAGCGCGACAATCCAGAGGAGCTCGTAGCGGCCGCGGAGCACACCGGAGAAGTCGCCGATCATCCAGCTGTTCAGCGTCTGCAGCAGGTCAAAGCGGTAGGCAAAGAACGTGGTCACCGCGGCGATGACGCCGCCCAGCATGATGCCCACCAGCGGCACGATGAGCGTGTTGCGCAGCGGGATCCGGCGCAGCACCAGCAGGAACAGGCCGGTCCCGGCGGCCGCGAACACGGTCGCCACGGACATCTTGGCCAACAGGGTGGCACCGGGGATCGCCACCGTGACCACCAGGATGCCCAGCGAGGCAGACTCCACGGTGCCCACGGTGGACGGCTCCACGAATTTGTTCCGCGCCATCAGCTGCATGATCAGCCCGGCAATCCCCAGCGCCGCGCCGGCCAGGATGACCGACAGGGTGCGCGGCAGCCGGCTGATCCAGAAAATGTCCCAGGCCTTCTGGTCGCCGGCCAGCAGGGCAGGCAGCGACACGTCGCTGACGCCCACAAACATGCTGGCAATGGCCAGGACGACGACGGCGGTGGCCGCCCAGGCGAGCTGGGACCCGGATCCGCGGGCGCGGGAGCGTCCCGCCGCGGCTGCTGCCGCCGGGGCCGGACTGGAAATCGTGGAGGAAGCCATGGGTCGGGCCACCGCGCAGGCCGCCGGCGGAACACCGGCGGCCGTACGGGTGCTACTTCGTGACGGCTGCCTGGACGGCGCTGATCATGGCGTCCGTATTATTCAGGCCGTAGCCCACTAGGTACCAGGAGGCCGAGTCCAGATAGGTGATGCTGTCGTTCTTGGCGGCGCTGGTGCCGTTGACCAGGTCGTTGTCCAGGACGGCCGCAGCGGCTTCCCCGGATTCGCCGACGGCGGAGTCGCGGTCGATCACGAACAGGTGGTCCGGGTTGGCCTCGGCGACGAATTCGTGCGAAATGGCCTCGCCGTGCGGGCCCTCGGACTTCACATCGGCGGCGGTCTGCACGCCCAGGACATCGTGCACGATGCCGAAGCGGGACCCTGAGCCGTAGGCCGTCATCTCGCCGCCGCTCGTCATCAGCACCAAACCGGTGCCGGCGTCGGCAGCTGCGGCCTTGGTGTCCTCGATCCGGGTGTCGATGGCCGCCAGCTTTTCTTCGACTTCGGCTTCCTTGCCGAAGATCTCGCCGAGGGTCGCGGAGACTTCCTTGAAGCTCTCGATCGGAGCGGCGGTGTCCACGCTCAGGTCGATGGTCGGGGCGATTTTGCTCAGCTCCCCGTAGGCCTCGGCGGTGCGGCCCGAGATGATGATCAGGTCGGGTGCGCCTTCGCTGATGGCCTCGAAGTCGGGTTCCTTCATGGAGCCGATCTTGGTGTATTCGTCGCCGGCGTACTGCGCCAGCGATTCGGGGAACACGGCCGCCTCCGGGACGCCGTCGACCTCGACGCCGAGGGCGGTGAGGCTGTCCAGCACCCCGAGATCGAAGGTGTAGACCGTCTCCGGGTTCACCGGCACGTCGGTGGTGCCGGAGGCGTGCTCAACGCTGATCGTCTCGGCACCGGTGCCTGCCGCGGCGTCGGTCTGCTGGCCGCAGGCGCTCAGGGCGAGCATGGAAACGGCTGCGGTCATGGCCACCAGGCCGGACTTCAGGGGCTTTTTCACTGACTCTCCATTGTTCGTCAACGCCGTCCCGGGCGGGTACCGGCATTAGGCAACATAAACGTTTGCTATTTGCGCGCAGCTTGAAAGCTACCGGGTTAGGTTAGCCTTACGCAACTTGGCCGGTTGACGGAGGCGCCGATCTTCGTCACATAGGCGGCGGCGCGGAAACCGGAGGGCCCGCCGCTGGCACTCGCCTTGACCGAGTGCTAATCCTTCTCATAGAGTCGCAGTTAGCACTCACCCCGTGTGGGTGCTAACAAGGAACCGCCTGCCGGCACCGCGACGACGGCAGACATCTCCTTGGCCAACCTATTCGTAGCGCATGAAAAGGAGAGAGCCGAGTGTCGGTCTCCATTAAGCCTCTTGAGGATCGTATTGTTGTCCAGCCGCTCGAAGCAGAGCAGACCACGGCCTCCGGCCTGGTCATTCCGGACACCGCCAAGGAAAAGCCGCAGGAAGGCAAAGTTGTCGCGATCGGCCCCGGCCGCGTCGATGACAATGGCAACCGGGTTCCCGTTGACGTAGCCGAGGGTGACGTCGTCATCTACTCGAAGTACGGCGGAACCGAGGTCAAGGTCGGCGGGGAAGAGTACCTGGTGCTCTCCGCCCGCGACGTGCTGGCCATCGTCACCAAGTAAGGCCCATCAGCTGAGTCCGGCGGCTCGGGCGCGCGCAGTCGACGCCCGCAGCCGGAATCACGGACAACCGAAATGCCCCGGCTGCCTCCTCTAGCAGCGCAGCCGGGGCATTTTGCGTGAAAGGAACAAATTCATGGCAAAGCAGTTGGAGTTCAACGACGCCGCCCGCAAGGCGCTGGAAGCCGGCGTCGACAAGCTCGCCAATACCGTCCGGGTCACCCTCGGCCCGCGTGGCCGCAACGTGGTCCTGGACAAGAAGTGGGGCGCCCCCACCATCACCAACGACGGCGTGACCATCGCCCGCGAGGTGGAACTCGACGATCCGTACGAGAACCTCGGCGCGCAGTTGGCCAAGGAAGTCGCCACCAAGACCAACGATGTTGCCGGTGACGGCACCACCACCGCTACCGTCCTGGCCCAGGCGCTGGTGAAGGAAGGCCTCCGCAACGTGGCCGCCGGCGCCGCCCCCGGCGCCCTCAAGCACGGCATCGAGGTAGCGGTCGAGGCCGTTGCCGCCCGCCTGCTGGAGAACGCCCGCGAGGTCGAAGGCAGGGTCGCCGAGGTCGCCACCATCTCCGCCCAGAGCCCGGAGGTCGGCAAACTGCTGGCCGAAGCGTTCGACAAGGTGGGCAAGGACGGCGTCATCACCATCGAAGAGGGCTCCAGCATGGAGACCGAACTGGTGCTCACCGAGGGCATGCAGTTCGACAAGGGCCTGCTGTCGCAGTACTTCGTCACCGACCAGGAGCGCCAGGAGGCAGTCCTCGAGGACGCGCTGATCCTGATCTCCCAGGGCAAGATCTCCACGGTGCAGGAGTTCCTGCCGCTGCTGGAAAAGGTGCTGCAGGCCAACAAGCCGCTGTTCATCATCGCCGAAGACATCGACGGCGAGGCCCTGTCCACCCTGGTGGTCAACAAGATCCGCGGCACCCTCAACGTTGCCGCCGTAAAGGCGCCGGGCTTTGGCGACCGCCGCAAGGCCATGCTGCAGGACATCGCGGTGCTCACCGGCGCCCAGGTCGTGTCCGCGGACCTCGGCCTGAAGCTGGACCAGGTGGGTCTCGAGGTGCTGGGCACGGCACGCCGCATCACCGTCACCAAGGACAACACCACCATTGTTGACGGCGCCGGCTCCGAGGCCGACGTGGCCGACCGCGTGTCCCAGTTGCAGGCGGAGGTGCTGCGCACCGATTCCGATTGGGACCGTGAGAAGCTCCAGGAGCGGCTGGCCAAGCTGTCCGGCGGCATCGGCGTGATCAAGGTCGGCGCTGCCACCGAGGTCGAAATGAAGGAGAAGAAGCACCGGATCGAGGACGCTGTGTCCTCCACCCGCGCTGCCCTGGAAGAAGGCATCGTGGCCGGTGGCGGCACCGCCCTGGTGCACGCCGCCCAGGCTCTGGACACCGACCCGAACGTGCTGGCGCTCGAGGGCGACGCAGCCACCGCCGTCGGCCTGGTCCGCCGCGCGCTGGCCCAGCCGCTGCGCTGGATCGCCGAAAACGCCGGCCACGAGGGCATGGTCGTCGTCTCCAAGGTGGGCGACATGGAGCTCAATAACGGCTTCAACGCCGCTACCGGCGAATACGAGGACCTCGTCGCCGCGGGCATCATCGACCCGGTGA
This sequence comes from Arthrobacter sp. MDT2-34-1, assembly GCF_059091365.1. Lineage (NCBI taxonomy): Bacteria > Bacillati > Actinomycetota > Actinomycetes > Micrococcales > Micrococcaceae > Arthrobacter > Arthrobacter sp. MDT2-34-1. The sequence goes on along the minus strand of NZ_JBNHGO010000001.1, from coordinate 1,234,485 downwards.
AGGTGACCCGCTCGGCCCTGCGCAACGCGGCCTCGATCGCGGCACTGGTGCTGACCACCGAAACCCTGGTCGTCGAGAAGCCGGCCGAAGAGGACGGGCACAACCACCAGCACTAGCGCACGCCGCCGGCTGTTGGTCGGGCTTCGCCCGTCCGGAGGGGATCCTGCCCGTGCAGGGTCCCCTCCGTCGTCGTGGGGTCCGGGGTGGTGAAAGCCCCGGAGCCGGGCGCGCACGTTAGCTCCGCCACATCGGTTGCCGCGGGAAATAGTGGGCAGGGCGGAATCGTTTTAGGATGTAACCAACCCCGGAACCCGATCCCCGCTGTCGGTGACCGGCGGCCGCCACCGGTATCGCTCGAAAGGCCCTGCAGTGTCCGAAGAATTCAATCCGTTCGCTTTCGAGGGTCTGACCTACGACGACGTGCTCCTGCTGCCAGGCCCGACGGATGTGATTCCGTCCGAGGCCGATACCAGCTCCCGCCTGACCCGCCGCATCACGGTCCAGACCCCGCTCCTCTCCGCCGCCATGGATACCGTGACGGAATCGCGGATGGCCATCGCCATGGCGCGCCAGGGCGGCCTGGGCGTCATCCACCGCAACCTGTCCATCCAGGACCAGGCCGAGCACGTGGACCGGGTCAAGCGCAGCGAGTCCGGCATGATCACCAACCCGGTGACCATCGCCCCGGACGCCACGCTGGCCGAACTGGACGAACTTTGCTACAACTACCGCGTGTCCGGACTGCCCGTGGTGGACTCCGAGGGCAAGCTGGTGGGCATCTGCACCAACCGCGACACCCGTTTCGTGCCCCGCGCCGACTATCCCACCACCAAGGTGCACGAGGTGATGACCTCCATGCCGCTGATCACGGGCAAGGTGGGCATCAGCCGCCCGGAAGTCATCGAACTGCTGGGCAAGAACCGGATTGAGAAACTCCCGCTGGTGGACGACGCCGGCATGCTGCAGGGCCTGATCACCGTCAAGGACTTCGACAAGGCGGAGCAGTACCCGCTGGCCACCAAGGACGACGACGGCCGGCTGCGCGTCGGCGCGGCTGTGGGCTTCTTCGGCGACGGCTACGAGCGCTCGATGACCATGATCGAGGCCGGCGTGGACGTCCTCGTGGTGGACACCGCCAACGGCCACAGCCAGGGCGTACTGGACATGATCGCCCGGCTGAAAAAGGACCCGGCCGCGGCCCACGTTGACGTGATCGGCGGCCAGGCCGCCACCCGCGAGGGCGCACAGGCGCTGGTCGACGCCGGTGCCGACGCCATCAAGGTGGGCGTGGGGCCGGGCTCCATCTGCACTACCCGGGTGGTGGCAGGCGTTGGCGTACCGCAGATCACGGCGATCTATGAGTCGGCCAAGGCGGCCATCCCGGCGGGCATCCCGGTGATTGCCGACGGCGGCCTGCAGCACTCCGGCGACATCGGCAAGGCCCTGGTCGCCGGCGCGGACACGGTGATGCTCGGCTCGCTGCTGGCCGGCGCCGCGGAATCCCCGGGGGACCTGGTGTTCGTCAACGGCAAGCAGTTCAAGGCCTACCGCGGCATGGGCTCGCTGGGGGCCATGCAGACGCGCGGGAAGAACACCTCCTACTCCAAGGACCGCTACTTCCAGGCCGACGTGCCCGACGACGAGAAGCTGATCCCCGAGGGCATCGAAGGCCAGGTGCCGTACCGCGGCCCGCTCTCGGCCGTCGCGCACCAGCTGGTCGGCGGACTACGCCAGACCATGTTCTACACCGGTGCCCGCAACATCGCCGAGCTGAAGGCCAAGGGCAAGTTCGTGCGGATCACCGCGGCGGGGCTGAAGGAGTCCCACCCGCACGACATCATGATGACCGTGGAGGCACCGAACTACAAGCGGTAGTCCCGCAGTCGCCGGTGGCGCCGTTCCCCGCACCGGGGCAGCGGCGCCACTCGCGTTAACCAGCGGCAGGACCTTCGCCGGCGCCCCGCGACCAGCCCCGCGTATGGACGGGACAGCGCCTCGGCTCGTGCGCCCGGGCGTGCGCGCGGCCGCCGACCGCGGCGCGGGTGAGCCAACGGAGCCGGCGTCGGAAGATCAGGAGCGCGAGGAGCACGAGGGCCGCGGTGTCTGGCCAGCGCGGCGCCGGCCAGTTATCCGGCGCGGGCGGATACGCCCCATCGGCCAATCCGGCGGCCCGCTCGAAGTGGTTGCGCGAGGAGGGGAACAGCGCCCCGTCGATGATGTACGCCGCCGGAAAGGCGAACGGGCCGGCGAGCAGATTGGCTACGGCCCACTGGTCAACATGCCGTGACTCGTGGAGGGCGAGGGCCTCGTCCCCGGTCCGGGTCTGGGAGATGTTCGGGCCGTAGCGGACATACTGGCCTTCATCGGCAATGCCATATCCGTTGACGCTCAGTGGACCGGCCGGGTCCACCGGCGGCATCCACGCAACGAACACGTCCCCGAGCATTGTTCCGCCACCGCTGGTGCGCGGCGGGGGCCAGAACATGACCAACAGCGACGGTCCCGCGCACGCTTCCATATCAAGGCTGCGCCCGGTCAGGACCCCGACGCCGCTGATGGGGGCCACCAGAAAATCGCGGGTGATGCGCCACGGGGCCGGCGGTGAAATCTGCAGGCGCGGCTCGGGCTTGATCTGCCCGTCGGCAGTGATATGGCTGTGGCAAACGATCTGCGGGGAGAGTGCCTCCTGGACCCGGGCTCCGGCTCCGGCGACCAGGAGGGCCGCCACCACAAAGAGGGCTGTGCCGCGCACCCGCTGGTGGGAAGCGCAAACGGTACACGATGCGGCTCGCCGCAACCGGCGCGAATGAAGGGAGGGCATGGACCAGACCAGCCCGGCGATGCCAAAACACAGGGTGGCCGCCAAGCGGCTCGCGAACGGTCGCATGCGCCCGACGGACCGCCGGAATCTTCCTCCCATGACTGACCACTTCCCGCTCCGGCTACCTGCGGCCGGCCCGCGGCAACCGTCAAGAGAGGGGGCCTGCGGTGCGCTTGCCGGCCGTGCGGCAGGTCGAGCGTACCGCCTGCGCCGGGACGACGCCAGCAGTCGGAACAGGAGAGCCGTGCAGCCGTCACGAGGGGGTCCGCCCTGTCCGCCAGGCGCCGGCGAAAGTCCTGTCCCTGCCCGTTGCAAGGTGAAGCGTTCCAGTGGTGGGATAACCTAGAGCTGTGACTTACGAGATTGAAATTGGCCGTGGCAAGCGTGGGCGCCGAGCCTACTCCCTCGATGACGTGGCGATCGTCCCCTCGCGCCGGACGCGCGATCCCAAGGACGTCTCGGTCAGCTGGCAGATCGATGCCTACACGTTCGACGCGCCGGTCATCGCCGCGCCGATGGACTCGGTCATGTCGCCCGCCACCGCCATCGCGCTGGGCAAGCTCGGCGGCCTGGGCGTCCTCAATCTCGAGGGCCTGTGGACCCGGTACGAGGATCCGCTGCCGGTGCTGGACGAGATCGCCGCGCTGGGCACGGAGAACTTCAGCCCGGCCGCGACCAAGCGGATGCAGGAGCTCTACTCCGCCCCCGTGCAGCCGGAACTGATCACCTCCCGGCTGGCCGAGATCCGGGAAGCCGGGGTGACCGTGGCCGGCTCGCTGACGCCGCAGCGCACCCAGGAGTTCTACAAGACCGTGGTGGCCGCCGGCGTGGACATCTTCGTGATCCGCGGCACCACCGTCTCCGCCGAACACGTCTCCAAGACGCAGGAACCGCTGAACCTGAAGCAGTTCATCTACGAGCTGGACACGCCCGTGATCGTCGGCGGCGCCGCCGGCTACACCCCGGCGCTGCACCTGATGCGCACCGGTGCCGCCGGCGTGCTGGTGGGCTTCGGCGGGGGAGCGACGACGACCACGCGCCGGGCGCTGGGCATCCACGCCCCGATGGCCTCGGCGATCTCCGATGTGGCGGCCGCGCGCCGGGACTACATGGACGAATCGGGCGGCCGCTACGTGCACGTGATCGCCGACGGCGGCGTGGGCTTCAGCGGCGACATCGTCAAGGCCATCGCCATGGGGGCGGACGCCGTGATGCTCGGTTCCGCGCTGGCCCGGGCGGAGGAAGCTCCGGGCCGCGGCTGGCACTGGGGCCAGGAGGCCCACCACGACGAACTGCCCCGGGGCGACCGCGTGAACGTGGGAACCGTCGGACCGCTGGAGCGGGTGCTGCACGGCCCGTCCAACCACACCGACGGAACCTCCAACCTGGTCGGTGCGCTGCGCCGGTCGATGGCGACCACCGGGTACTCGGACCTGAAAGAGTTCCAGCGCTGCGAAGTGGTGCTGGCCCCGATCCAGGCCCGCGACTGATCCGACCATGCTGGGAGGCTGATAGGCGATGACCACCGGAGCCCTGAGTCCCGAGAGCCGCGAGCAGGCGCTGGCCGCGCTGCGCGCCACACAGGAGCGCGGGGCCGAGCTGGACGTGCTGATCGTCGGCGGCGGGGTGGTGGGCGCCGGGGCCGCCCTGGACGCGGTCACCCGCGGGCTGGACGTGGGCATCGTGGAGGCCCGGGACTGGGCCTCGGGCACGTCGTCGCGGTCTTCCAAGCTGATCCACGGCGGGCTGCGGTACCTGGAGATGCTGGATTTCGCCCTGGTCCGCGAGGCGCTGCAGGAACGGGGACTGCTGTTGGAGCGGATCGCGCCGCACCTGGTGCGCCCGGTGCCGTTCCTGTACCCGCTGACCAGGCGGTACGTGGAGCGGCCCTACGTCGGCGCCGGCGTGGCCTTGTACGATGCCCTGGCCATCGCCTCCGGGCGCGGCCGCGGCGTCCCCTTCCACAAACACCTCTCCCGGCGGGGAACCCTCCGGGCGGCACCCAGCCTGAAGAAGGACGCCATGGTGGGGTCCATCCGCTACTACGACGCGCAGGTGGACGACGCCCGGCTGGTGGTCAACCTTGTCCGCACCGCGGCGGCGTTCGGGGCGCACGCGGCAAACCGGTTGGCGGTGGTCGACTTCCTGCGCGAGGGCGAACGCGTGGTCGGGGCCCGGGTGCGGAACCAGGAGGACGGCAGCGAGTTCAACATCCGGGCCAAGCAGGTGGTCAACGCCACCGGCGTGTGGACGGACGAGACCCAGGCCATGGTGACCGAACGGGGCCAGCTGAGCGTCCGTTCTTCCAAGGGAATCCACCTGGTCGTGCCGCGGGACCGGTTCCAGTCCACGGTGGGGCTGATCCTGCGCACCGAGAAGTCGGTGCTGTTCGTGATTCCGTGGGGGCGGCACTGGATCATCGGCACCACCGATACCGACTGGAATCTGGACAAGGCCCATCCGGCGGCCTCGTCCAAGGACATCGACTACCTGCTGGAACACGTCAACCGGGTCCTCCAGCGCCCGCTCACCCGGGAGGACGTCGAGGGAGTCTACGCCGGGCTCCGGCCGTTGCTGGCGGGCGAGAACGATTCCACCGCCAAGCTCTCGCGCGAACACGTGGTGGCGCACCCGGTCCCCGGGCTCGTGGTGGTGGCCGGCGGCAAGTACACCACGTACCGCGTGATGGCCAAGGACGCGGTGGACGAGGCGGCCCGGGCCCTCGACGAGCGCGTCCCGCCCAGCTGCACGGACACCATCCCCCTGCTCGGCGCCTCCGGTTTCAAGGCGGCCTGGAACAGGCGCAGCCGCATGGCGGACCGCACCGGCATCCACGTTGCCCGGGTGGAACACCTGCTCAACCGGTACGGAGCCATGGCCGGCGATGTGCTGGACATCATCACCGAACGGCCGGAGCTGGCCGAACCGCTGCCCGGCGCCGACGACTACCTGGCGGCCGAGGTGGTCTATGCGACCACGCACGAGGGAGCCCGGCACATCCACGACGTGCTCACCCGCCGGACCCGGATCTCCATCGAGGCCTGGGACCGCGGCGTCTCCGCCGCCCCGGTCGTCGCCCGGCTGATGGCGCCCCTTCTCGACTGGAGCGAAGGACAGGTGGAACGCGAGGTGAAGCACTACCTGGCCCGGGTCGAAGCCGAACGGCTCAGCCAGGAGCAGCCCGACGACGTCACGGCCGACAGCGCCAGGATGGGCGTCGACGACATCGTTCCGCTGGCCTGAGGGCACCGGGCAGGATTCGTTTTCTACATGGTTGCGAAGTACCTTTAATGGGTGCTCAAGACTGCCCTGAAACCCCGCTGGATAGCGGCCCTGGTGCTTGCGCTGGCGCTGTCCACGGTGTTCGTGCTGCTGAGTCAGTGGCAGTTTTCCACGTCGCAGAGCGAACCGCCCCCGCCCCCGGGCGAGACCGAAACGGTCAAGCCGCTCACCGACGTCTTTGAACCGGGCATCCCGATGACGGCCGCCACCGCGGACCAGATGGTCACCTTCGACGGCAGCTTCGTCCAGGGCGGGCAGGTGCTGGTCCGGAACCGCCTGCAGGACGGCGAAGAAGGCCTCTGGGTGGTCGACCCGTTCACCGTGGACGGCGTGGAGCAGTTTGGCGAAGACGTGGTCATCCCCGTGGTGCGCGGCTGGGTCGAGGAACCGGCGGATGCCGTTCCCGCCCCGGACGGTGAGGCCACCGTCGTCGGGCGGCTGCTGCCCACGGAAGCCCCGCTGCCCGGAAGCCTGCCCGCCGGCCAGGTGGCTTCGCTGTCGGCGGCCGAGCTGATCAACCGCTGGAACGCGCCCGGCTACTCCGGCTTCGTGGTCGGGACCGGCTTCACCGTGGGCGGCACGGACCTTGGCACCGCGACCGAGGGGACTTTGATGCAGCCGGTGGTTGTCGGACCGCAGCCGCAGGAAGCGCCGGTCAACTGGATGAACGTCTTCTACGCGGTGGAATGGGTGGTGTTCGCCGGATTCGCCATCTTCCTCTGGTGGCGGCTGGTGGCCGACGACTACCGCCGCGACCTGGAGGCGGCCGAAGACGCGGCCGAAGCGGCCCGCCATGCAGCCGAATCCGGGCGGGGGAGCGCGGCGGGCCCCTCCGGCGCCCGCCAGGGCGGCGCCGCCGCCGCCGACCAGACCACACCCAGCTCACCCCACACAACGAGGTAGTCCACGTGACCGAAAACGCCCCCGACCGTTCCGCCGCGACCCAGCGTCCGGTCAAACGCCGCTTCGGCGGAACCCACGCCCAGATCCGCTCCGCCCTGACCTTCTACAAGGTCACCTCCTACATCACCGGCATCATGCTGCTGCTGCTCTGTGTGGAGATGGTGCTGCGGTACGGCTTCAACCTGTTCCTGTTCGCCGGGGCCACCAACACCCTGACGGGCGAGACCTTCGCGCTGGGCCTGGCGCAGGCCGAACCGTCCGTGATCGACGGCCTGAACCTGTCCATCGCGGTGCTGATAGCGCACGGCTGGCTGTACGTGCTGTACCTGATTGCCGACTTCCGGCTCTGGTCGCTGATGCGCTGGCCGTTCAGCAAGTTCGTGCTGATCGCCCTGGGCGGCGTCATCCCGTTCCTGTCCATCATCCTGGAACGCAAGGTGCACCGCGAGGTGGAAGAAGAACTGGCCGCCCATCCCGAAGCCGCCAAGCGCTACTGACCGGAGCCTGGCGTGCGCTACCTCACGCAGCGGGGGCGGACGCCGGAGTGCGAGGCGCCGGACCCGGCGACTATCCTGTAAGGGTGACTACTCCTCCCCCCGCCACTACGGACCACCGGCCCGTCCTCGTCGTCGACTACGGGGCCCAGTACGCGCAGCTGATCGCCCGCCGCGTGCGCGAGGCCAACGTGTATTCCGAGATCGTTCCGCACACCTACACCACCGAACAGCTGATGGCCAAGAACCCGGTGGCCATCATCCTCTCCGGCGGGCCCTCCAGCGTCTACGCCGAAGGAGCGCCGAGGATCGGCGCGGACCTGTTCGAAGCCGGCGTCCCGGTGTTCGGCATCTGTTACGGCTTCCAGGCCATGGCGAACGCCCTGGGCGGCAAGGTGGCCAGGACCGGGCTGCGCGAGTACGGTGCCACGGACGCCACCGCGGTGGGGGAGGGGCGGTCCATCCTGGCCGGGGTGCCCTCCGTCCAGAACACCTGGATGAGCCACGGCGACTCGGTGCAGGAAGCACCTGCAGGCTTCGACGTGCTGGCCAGCACGGCCGGCGCCCCGGTGGCCGCCTTCGCGAACGACGAGAAGAAGCTGTACGGCGTGCAATGGCACCCCGAGGTCAAGCACTCGGCCCACGGCCAGCGCGTGTTGGAGAACTTCCTGTTCCGTGGTGCCGGGCTCGAGCCCAACTGGACCACCGGCAACATCGTGGAGGAGCAGGTGGAGCGCATTCGCGCCCAGATCGGCGACTCCCGCGTGATCTGCGGGCTGTCCGGCGGCGTGGACTCCGCCGTCGCCGCGGCCCTGGTGCAGCGCGCGGTCGGCGACCAGCTGACCTGTGTCTTTGTGGACCACGGACTGTTGCGCGAGGGCGAAGCCGAGCAGGTGGAGCGTGACTTTGTCGCGGCCACGGGCGTGAAGCTGTACGTAGCCAACGAACAGCAGCGCTTCCTGTCCGCGCTGGCCGGCGTCACCGACCCGGAGACCAAGCGCAAGATCATCGGCCGCGAGTTCATCCGCGCCTTTGAAGCCGCCGAAAAGGCCGTGCTGGCCGAGGCGGCCGCCGAGGGGGAGTCGGTGAAGTTCCTGGTGCAGGGCACGCTCTACCCGGACGTGGTCGAGTCCGGCGGCGGCGAAGGCGCCGCGAACATCAAGAGCCACCACAACGTGGGCGGGCTGCCCGAGGACCTGCAGTTCGAGCTGGTGGAACCGCTGCGGACGCTGTTCAAGGACGAGGTCCGCGCGGTCGGCGCCCAACTGGGCCTGCCGGCCGAAATCGTCGGACGCCAGCCCTTCCCCGGACCGGGTCTTGGCATCCGGATCATCGGCGAAGTCACCCAGGAGCGGCTGGACCTGCTGCGCAAGGCGGACGCGATCGCGCGCGCCGAACTGACCGCTGCGGGCCTGGACCAGGAAGTCTGGCAGATGCCGGTGGTCCTGCTGGCCGACGTGCGCAGCGTGGGCGTTCAGGGCGACGGCCGCACCTACGGACACCCGATCGTGCTCCGTCCGGTCTCCTCCGAGGACGCGATGACCGCAGACTGGTCGCGGCTTCCCTACGACCTGCTGGCCAGGATCTCCAACCGCATCACCAACGAAGTGGACGGCGTTAACCGCGTGGTGCTCGACGTGACGAGCAAACCGCCGGGAACCATCGAGTGGGAGTAGCCACAACGGGCGACCGCTGCCCGCCCGCAGCGCGGCTGCGGGTGAACTGCGAGGCAATTTCGCCGAGCAGTGTTGCGGTCGCCCGTTTGGCGTTTAAAGTCCGATACCTTGTTTGACATGCCGTTGTGGTCGAGGCAAGTCGCCGAGAGTGAAGTAAAGGGGGCAGCCGTGTCGCTGGCCAGCGTAGCTGAGGCTGCTGAAGACGTTGTGGCATCGTGGCTGGACAACCTGGGCGATCTCGCCGGGTCGGACACGCTGCTGCGGTTCGCCCCGACGTCGTCGAACAGCATTGACCTGACGCATGCCCACCCTTCCGGCCTGGCGCAGTTGCTGGCCGGCCGCCGCACCCGTCTTTCCACCCTGCTGCGCGAGCCGAACCAGTACGCCGCGGCCATGCGTACCGCCCGCAGCCTGCGCGCCAAAATCTACGAACTGGGTTCGGACCGCGGTATCGACGTCGGGTATCTGGCCGCCGGAACGGCCTCCTGGCGGGTTCCCGACATCGGCCGGTCGGAGTCCCTGAATGCCCCGGTGATGCTGATCCCGGTGGCGCTGACCGTCCGCCCCAGCCAGGACGACTTCGAACTGCAGTTGACCGACCGCGCCCGGCTGAACCCGGCGCTCGTCCGCCACCTCTCCGCGGAGCAGGGGATCGGTATCGACGCCGAGGCGACCGCCCGGCTGGCCTACAGCACCGCCCGCCTGGATCCGCACCCGGTGCTGGAACGGCTGCGCCTGCTCACCGCCGGCGTGCGGAACATGACCATCGAACACCATTTGCTGGTGTCGACCTTCGCGGACCTGGAAGCAGTCACCGACCCGGTCCTGCTCGATGCCGGGCACCCGGTGATCCGCGCGCTGGCCGAAGCCGGAGCCGGATCCCAGGCCGGTCCCCGTCCCCGGGCCGGCCGGAACGCCGTGCCCGTGCCGGAGGTGGAACTGCCGCCGATCGACGAACGCGATCCGCAGGATGAGTTCCTGCTGCTCGACGCAGACGCCGCGCAGCAACGGGTGCTGGACCTGGTCCAGGCGGGGCATTCGCTGGTGGTTTCCGCGCCGCCGGGCACCGGACAAACCCAGACGGCACTCAACGCTGCGGCCGCCCTGGCCTACGAGGGCAAGAGCGTGCTGGTGGTCGCGGAACGCCGGGGCACGCTGGTCGAATTCACACAGCAGTTGGAAACCGTGGATTTGGGGTCGCTGGCCCTGCAGTTGAGCGCGGACCTGACGCCGGAGCAGCTGCGTCGGGCGATGATCCGCGCGATCAGCCGCAACGAGAAGGCGCAGGAGCCGCAGCTGCAGAAGCTGCACACCACCCTCACCGAGCACCGGCACAAGCTGATGGAGCATGTGAAGTCGCTGCACAATGTGCGCAGCCGGTGGCGCTGTTCCCCCTACCAGGCGATGCAGTCGCTGGCCAAGCTCACCTCGCTCGATCCGGCTCCGGCGACCACCGTGCGGCTGAAGCGGTCTGTGCTGGACAACATCACCGACCGGGCGGAGCTGGCGGCACGGCTGGTCCGGGCGGCCGAGTTGGGCAGCTTCAGCAAGTCCGCGACCACCAGCCCGTGGTTCGGTGCCAAGCTGCTCAACCGCAAGGAGACCGAAGACGCCCACCAGCTGGCCGCCGACCTGGCCAAGGACGTCCCACGGCTGCGCGAACGGATGAACAAGGTCGCCGAACACTCGCAGATCGCCCTCGCCGGGACGTTCCGCGAGTGGGGGGAGCAGCTCCAGCTGCTGGTGGAGGTCCGCGGCAGCCTCGACAAGTTCACCCCGGACATCTTCGACCGGCCGGTCACAGACCTGATTTCCGCGACCGCGCCGAGTTCCTGGCGGCGCGACCGCGGAATCGAAATGAGTTCGATGACGCGTTCCCGGCTGCGCAAGGTGGCCAAGGAATACATCCGCCCGGGCGTGCACATCTCCGACCTGCATGAGTCCCTCTTCGAGGTGCAGCAGCAGCGGACAAAGTGGGCCGACTACGCAACGTCGCAGCGGCATCCGGCGGTGCCCTCCGGGTTGGCGGACCTGAACGGCTTTTACCGGGAGGTGGCGCAGCGCCTCGAGAAACTGGCCGCCCTGCTGGCACCGGTGCCCGAAGACCGGGCCCTCGCGGCCCTGCCCGACGGCGAACTCCAGGAACAGCTGGACGCCCTGGCAGCGGACCGCGAAACGCTGGTGAACCTGCCCGAACGTACGCTGCTGCTGGAGCAGATGCGCGAACACGGGCTGACCGAACTGCTGGACGATCTGGCCACACGCGAAGTCGGTGCGGGCGAGGTCAGTGCTGAACTGGACCTGGCGTGGTGGCAGTCGGCACTCGAAGCGATGATCAGCGGCGACGACTACCTGGCCATGTCGGACGGCGACAATCTCCGCAAGCTCGAGGCGGTCTACCGGCTCGCGGACAACGCGCACATCGCGTCGGGGCCCGCCCGGCTGCGCTGGGAACTGGCACAGAACTGGCGGCATTCGCTCAAGAGCAAGCCCAAGGCCGCGCAGCGGTTGCGCGACCTGCTCAAGGCCGGCGAACCCACCCTGGCCGCGTTGGGACAGCAGTCGGAGTCGCTGGTTTCGGCGCTGTTGCCGATCTGGACTGCCTCCCCGCTGGTGCTGCCGCTCCTGCTCCCGGAAGGCAAGCACTTCGATGCCGTCATCATCCTCGACGCCGAGGCCACCAGCCTGCCGTCGGCGCTGACCGCGGTCTCCCGGGCGCACCAGGTGGTGGCGTTCGGCGACGGCGAGTTGGGCCGCGCCGAGCCCTTCGAAGTCAACGTGGACCGGCGGAATGACCCCGTCACCGGCGAAGCACCGCAACCGTTGGCCAGCTGCTTCCACGCGCTCTCCGAGGTGCTGCCGGTGGTGGCGCTGACCACCGCCTACCGTGCCGTCGACCTCGACCTGACCCGCTCGCTGAGTGAGAAGTTCTACGGCGGATCGCTGTCCCGCCTGCCCGGCGCAAGCTCCATCCGCGGTGGCGGCCTGGAAGTGGAATATCTGCCCGACGGTACCGGGATGCCCGGCGCCGGACACGAAGGCGTGGAGAGCGTCCCGGCCGAACTCAACCGGGTGGTGGACCTTGTCTTCGAGCACATCAGCCTTCGGCCGTCGCGGTCGCTGGCGGTGGTGACGGCCAGCGCCCGGCACGCCGCCCGCGTGGCGGAGGCCATCCGGCTGCAGATGCCCAATTATCCGGCGGCGGCGGATTTCTTCAACCGCCGGCAGGAGCCCTTCCGCGTGGTTCCCGTCGAACGCGCGTCCGGATTGGTCCGCGACGATGTGATCTTCTCGCTCGGCTTTGGCCGGACGCCGCACGGGCGGGCGGTCCACGACTTCGGACCCCTGTCGGCGCCGCACGGGCGGTCGCTCTTCGCGACCGCGGTCACCCGTTCCCGGCAGTCGCTGCACGTCCTCAGCTGCTTCCGCCCGGAGGATCTGGACCCCGAGCGGCTGCGGCATGGGGCCGCCGACTTCCATGACCTGCTGGACCGCCACCTCGGCGACGGCCGGTTCGCGGCGCCCGAACTGTCTCCCGGGATCGACGACCCGCTGGTCGCGGACCTCGTGGAGCGCATCCGCACCCGCGGCGCACGCGTTTGGGACCACTATTACGGGGTCATCGACATCGCCGCCAGCACCGGAACGGTGCAGTATTCGCCGGATATTGAACCGGCCCTGCCCGTGGCCCTGGAGTCTGACGGCAGCCCGCAGTACCAGGAGCTGACGGTGCGGGAGCGCAGCCGGCTGCGCCCGCAACAGCTCGAGCGGCTGGGCTGGCGGCCGCTGACGCTGTGGACCATCGAGGTGTTCACGGATCCGGAGAAATGCGCAGACCTGATCGGAGGCTACTTGGGACTGCAGAAGCCGGAAGAACCGGCAGGCAAGGACGACCGTCCCGCCAGCGCACGGGGACCGAAGCCGGCGGCGGAGCAGACCCCGCGGGCGGAGGAGTCTTCGCACTCAGCAGGCTCGGCGGACGAGGCCGGCGAGGCCGGCGAGGCGGGCGACGACCGGTTGCGGCCGCGCCGGGCCAGGCGGAACCAGTCGCCGACGCTGCCGACCAAGGCAGCGGAGGACGACCCCCGTGCGTGGGGTGACCGGGACGAGGACCGGGACGCCTGGCTGCGGGAGCAGCGGCCGCCGCACTGGGGCTAGGCCGGGAGCCGGTCCGCGGGCCGGCCGGTCCTGGGCAGTCATCAGCCGACCAACACGAGGAAGACGTTGCCCCGGCTGGAGGCGCCGGCCAGCGCGGTTGCGTCGGACGGTGCCGCCGCCACCACCACGAGCCCGTCGGGCTCGCCCGCGCCGAGCAAGCCGGCCGCGGCAGCGCCGTCGTCGGCCTTCCACAGCACCGGAACGGCCCGAGCCAGGACCGTGCTTTCGGCAGGCTCTTCGAACCCGTTGCCGCTGCTGAGCACGATGTCCACCAACTGGCCCGGCGACACCAACTGGACGGTGGAGGGGTCTGCGGGGCGCACGGGCACGGCCACCGTCCCCGGCGGCGCCCCGGTCAACAGGCCGGGACCGACGATCGAGGTGTCCACGACAGGAGAGCCGGCGCGCAGCGCCGTCGCCAGCCGCTGGCCCACCACCAGGGCCGGACTGTCGGCAGTTCCCTCGGGTACGGAACCGGCCGGCAGCTCGCCCAGCACCACATCGTCGGCGGACAGGTGGGCGCCGGCCGGGAGGTCGGACGCGGCGACCACCACGGAGTCGGTGGGGTCCGGCACAGGGGTCAGCTGCTGCACCACCAGCGCCGCGGCCGCACAGAGCAGCAGGGCGGCCAGCAGCCGGTAATGCCGGCGCAGCAGGCGGCGCGGCGACAGTGCAGGGCGGGCGGTGCGGGACGCGGCAGCAACGGGCATGCGGCCACGCTAGAAGCATCGGGCCCGCACGGGTCAGCGGGGAGGGCCCGCCTGTGGATCAGCGCCGCCGCCGCTTCGCGGTGTAGGAGCGGCCCGCCGGCATCCGATGCGGCTAGCTGGCTGCTGCCGCCGGGGCCGGGGCGGCGGCAGGCTTGGAGGCTTCGGCCGCGGCGGGCTTCGCCGCCTCGGAAGAGGCGGTTGACCCGGTGCCGGCGGATCCCGAGGCGGCAGCGGGGACGGAGCCTGCCGAGGAAGAGTCGCGCGAATCGGTGCGGTAGAAGCCCGAGCCCTTGAAGACGACCCCGACGCTGTTGAACTTCTTGCGCAGGTTGCCGCCGCACTCGGGGCAGACGGTCAGCGATTCATCGCTGAAGGACTGCTGGATGTCGAAGGCATGGGCGCAGTCTTTGCAGGCGTAGGCGTACGTGGGCACAGTAATTCCTCCTGAAAAAAACTTGGCAGGAGCAGGAAGCGCCCGGCCAGGCGTTGGCACTCACCCGCTCAGAGTGCCAATTCTACACCGTCCGGCGGGGGAACCACGTCCAACCGTCGGGCGACACGGCGCCGTCCAGCGGCGCGTCGAGCACCGTAGACTCGAAGGCTCCCGCCGCCACCACCTCGTCGGCGTAGAAAACCCCGACAAACCTCGGGCGGTCTTCGCCGTCGCCCAGCGACGCCAGGAACCGGTCGTAATAACCGCCGCCCTGGCCCATCCGGTTGCCCTCGGAGTCGACGGCCAGCCCGGGCACGAGCACCAGCGGCAGGCCGGCCATGATTTCCGCTCCGAAACGTTCTCCGACCGGCTCGTCGATCCAGGCCCGGGGACTGCGGACCAGCTCCACCCCGCTGAACCAGCGTGCCCACCTGAGCCGGTAGTCCGGTTCGCAGATCGGGACCACCACCTGGTAGCCGGCCTCCTCAAGGGCCGGCAGCAGCATGCGCGTGGACGGTTCGGAACCGACGGACAGGTAGGCCGGCACGATGGTTCCGGCCGGGACGTCCAGCCGCCGAAGACCGTCCAGCACCTGGTGCGCCAGGGCGGTCCCGGCCTTGATCTGCTCTTCCTCGGGGCGGGCCCGGCGGCGTGCCCGGAAGAATGCGCGGGCGGTTTCCTTGTCCATGCCGGTTTGCATCTCCATGGCCGACATCGTAGTTGCTTCCTCCCGGATCGGCTTGCTTCGCACCTTCGTTCGGTAGTCTGAACCCATGACGTCTCATCGCACGGTACGCAAAGCTGTCATTCCGGCCGCTGGTTTGGGAACGCGTTTCCTGCCCGCCACCAAGGCCATGCCCAAGGAAATGCTCCCCGTGGTGGACAAGCCGGCCATCCAGTACGTGGTCGAGGAAGCCGTGCGCGCTGACTTGAGCGACGTCCTGGTCATCACCGGCCGCAACAAGCGCCCGCTGGAAGACCACTTCGACCGCGTGCCCAACCTCGAGCAGATCCTGGAGGAGAAGGGCGATCTGGAGAAGCTCGCCGCCGTACAGGCAGCCTCGGAACTGGCGGACATCCACTACCTGCGCCAGGGGGATCCGCTGGGCCTCGGCCACGCAGTCCTGCGGGCCCGCCAGCACGTGGGCGACGAACCGTTCGCCGTGCTGCTCGGCGACGACCTGATCGACGAACACGACGACCTGCTGACCCAGATGATCGCGGTCCAGCAGCAGACCGGCGGCTCCGTGGTCGCCCTGATGGAAGTGGACCCCGCCCAGATCAGCGCCTACGGCTGCGCGGACGTTACCCCGATGGGCGACGGCGGCTACGTGCGGATCAACGAACTGGTGGAGAAGCCATCGCCGGACGAGGCCCCGTCCAATCTGGCGGTCATCGGCCGCTACGTCCTGCACCCGTCCGTCTTCGACGTGCTGGAGGACACCAAGCCCGGCCGCGGCGGCGAAATCCAGTTGACCGACGCGCTCGAAGCCCTGGCCGGCCGCGAAGGCGAAGGCGGCGGCGTCTACGGCGTGGTCTTTTCCGGGCGCCGGTACGACACCGGCGACAAGCTCAGCTATCTCAAGGCCGTCGTGACCATCGCCTCCGAACGTGAAGACATCGGGACGGAACTGCGGACCTGGCTGAAGAGTTTCATTGACGGCTCGGGCGACTGAGCCCCGTCGCGACCGCTAAGAACTTCACATGGGGTACGGACCGGCAATCTGGCCAGCGACGCTGGCATGCGGGGACTTGTCGCTGCGCCCGATCCGGTACCGGGACCGGAGCGAGTGGACGGCCGTGCGGCGCCGCAACGCGCGCTGGCTGGAACCGTGGGAGGCCACGAACCCGGCTCCGGACGGGTATCTGCCCTCGTTCTCGGAGATGGTCCGCTCGCTCAAGCACCAGGCACGACTGGCCACGGCCCTGCCCTGGATCATCACCGAACTGCAGGAGGGGAGGCCCCGGCCGGCGCTGGTCGGGCAGCTTACTGTCTCCAGCATCGTCTGGGGCTCTGCAATGTCGGCCACTTTGGGGTACTGGGTGGATGAGGCGCGTGCCGGCCGCGGGATAGCGCCCACGGCGGTGGCCATGGCGACCGACCATTGCTTCCAAACGCTCGGGCTCCACCGGATGGAGATCAACATCAGGCCGGAGAACCGCGCCAGCCTGCGCGTCGTGGAGAAGCTCGGCTTTCGCGACGAAGGACTGCGTCCGCGGTACCTGCATATCAACGGGGCCTGGGCAGACCACCGCAGCTTCGCGCTCACTGCCGAGGAGGTTCCCGGCGGCCTGCTGGACCGCTGGCTGGAGCACGGCGACGTCGGCCCGACACCATAAGGCAGCGCCGCACGGAATCGTTATCCGACACACCGTGATGAATGCCGCGTACGGCATGCTTGAGCTTCTACGGTTTTGAGAGTGGACATTCAGAGCTCTGTGATCTTGGCGGTCATCGTCGGGCTGTGGTTTGTCTGGGTAGGACCGTACGTGCTCCGCGGAGCATTCCGTCCCGTGCTGGCTGAACCGGCGCCGGGACATGCAGCACCACTAGTTTCAGTACCCGCAACCGCCTCGGGCGGCAACCAGGGGATCATCATGGAATACAACGCCCAGCCGGCACCCTCGACAGCGTCGCCCGTGCCCCCGCCCGCCCGGCAGCCCGAGTTCCGCATCCGCTACGGCCGGACCGCGCTGGCACTTGCCGGGGCCTCCGCCCTGTTGGTGTTCGTCGTCGGCGGCGCCCTGGCGCTGGCCGGCGCAGTTTCGGGCCGCGTGCCGGGCTTCGCGCTGCTGGCGGTGGGCGCCGTCGTCGTTATCCTGCGCTCCCTGGCGGTCCGCGACCGCAGCAAGCGCGCCGCCGCACGCGCCCGGCAGGCCTCCCGCGCGGCATCGGCATCGCAGCCGGCGGGAGCCGCGAAGAATCCCCGGAAGCCCACCGAACTGTTTGACGGGGCCGCGGGGGACACCGGGGCCGCGCAGCAGGCCGCCCAGCCCGGTCCGGCGCCGCTGACGGCCGCCGAGCTGCGCGAGGAAGCCCTGAAGGTCGCCGCCGACGCCGGCGACACCGCCGCGCCGGGTCAGCCGTCCGGCACTCCCTGGCAGCCGGTCGACGTGCCCAAACCGACGTATGTCGCGGCGGCCAAGGCCACCCGCCCGGCTCCCGCGCCGCTGCCGGTCCCCGAGGTCAAGAAGCCGCAGACCAAGACATCGATCAAGCAGACCGCCGCGCAGCGGACCGACGAGGCCGCCGCCCGGACATCAGAGAAGACTGCCGCCACGCAGCAGCCGGCGGACGGCGCCTCGGCCGCCGAGGCATCCGCCCAGCAGTCGGCCGCGAACCGGCTCAATCTGGACGACGTCCTGCAGCGCCGGCGGGCCTGACCCGAGGCGCCCGGCAGGTTGGCTGCGGCCCGTCCACACCCGGACGGGCCGCAGCCTTTTCCGGTCTGTGGTTGCGAGCGTTCCGGGCCGCGATGGTGTGCAATGGAGACATGGACGCAGCGAACGTTGACCTGATGGCCACCGAGACCGCCGGCATCGACGTGTTGGAAAGTCCCGGCATGCGCGAAGCGCTGGAACTCGCCGTCGGCACCGTCGGCGGGACGGTCCGGTCCTGGCAGCTGGCGAAGCTGCAGCACCGGCCCGGGGCCGGCGCGACCGGGATCTACACCGTGCGGCTCCGCGGGCACGACGGCGGCGAGCGGACCGAGTACGTCTGCGTCACCACGGCGCCGGTGCCCGACTGCGGGCTTCCGCTGGTACGTCTGGACGGCGGGCCCGTCCCGCTGACCGCCTGGCTGTATCCGTCCGACCCGGTGCTGGTCGGACTGCCCGCGGCGTGCGACCCGGCTGCGGTGGGCCGCAGCGTTTTCGGCGGGGGAGAAGCGGACCTGAAAATGGTCAGCTACCGGCCGCTGCGGCGGGCCGTGCTGGAAGCCGTCCAGGACGGACACCGGGTCTTTTTGAAGGTGGTCCGTCCGGACCGGGCGGCGCAGCTGATGCTCCGGCACCGGCTGCTGACCGACGCCGGGCTGCCGGCCCCGGTTGCCTCCGCCGGACCGGCCGACGGCGTGGTGGTGCTCACGGAGGCGAAGGGGGTGCCGCTGGCCCAGGCGTTGATGGACGACGGCGCCGCCAGCCTGGCGCCCGAAACCCTCCTGGCGCTGCTGAATGAGCTCCCGGCCGGTGTGCTGGAGCTCTCGCGGCGCCCGGCCTGGGCCGACCGCGCAGCCGACTACGCCAAGGCAGCGGCGGCCGTGCTCCCCGACGAGCAGGACCGGGTGTTTAACCTGGCCGATCGGGTGGAACAGCTGCTGGCGGCCACCGATGCCGGCCCGCTGGTCCCGACGCACGGCGACTTTTACGAGGCGAACCTGCTGGTGGACGGCGGGAAGATTACCGGACTCATGGACGTGGACTCGCTGGGTCCGGGCCATCTGGTGGACGACCTGGCCTGTTTCCTCGGGCACCTGGCCGTGCTGCCCGCCGTGCACCCGGGGTACGTGCATGTCCCGGCGGCGCTGGAACGTTTCGCTGCCGCCTTCGACACCGTGGTGGACCCGGCGGCCCTGCGCGGCCGGGCCGCCGGCGTGGCGCTGTCGCTGGTGGCCGGGGCGAAGACCCCCGGGGAGGGTGACGGGTGGCAGCAGGACGCCCGGCAACGGCTTGCCATCGCCGAGGACCTGGCCGCCGGCGCGGCCTGACCGGACCCTTCCCTCAGGCGTCGGCGACGAGGCGGTAGCCCATGCCGCGCACGGTGGCGAACTTCTCCGCCCCGAGCTTATTGCGCAGGTAGCGCACGTACACATCCACCACGTTGGAGCCGGGGTCGAAGTCGTATCCCCAGACCCGCGAGAGCAACTGCTCGCGGCTGAGCACCTGCCCCGGATTCCGCAGGAAGGCCTCGGCGAGGGCGAACTCCCGGGCGGAGAGATCCACCTCCCGGCCGCCGACGCTGGCCCGCCGGGTCCGCAGGTCCAGGCTCAGCGTGCCGCTGCCGAGGACGGCCAGGTCGGCCGGCTGCGCCTCGGAGCGCAGGCGCAGCCGCACCCGGGCCAGCAGCTCCTCGAACCGGAACGGCTTGGACATGTAGTCGTCCGCGCCGTTCTCCAGCCCGGCAACGGTGTCGTCCACCGAGCTGCGGGCGGTGAGGATGATCACCGGGATGTCGTTGCGGCCCTCGCGCAGGCGGCGCAGCACGGTGAAGCCGTCCTGGTCCGGCAGTCCCAGGTCGAGGATGGCCAGCTCGAAGTCCCCGGTCATGGCCAGATGGTAGCCCTCCCGCCCGGTGCCGGCGACCGTGGGCACGTAGCCGGCGGCCTTCAGGCCCTTGGCGATGAAGGAACTGATCCTGTCCTCGTCCTCAATGATCAGAATCTGGCTCACGCGCTCTCCTCCTTGTCTGCGCCCGCCTCCGGGCCGCTGAGCACGACGGTGAAAGTGGATCCGGCGCCCGGGGCCGAGGCCAGTTCGACGCTGCCGCCGTGCGCCGCGGCGATGGCGCTGACGATGGTCAACCCCAGTCCCGAGCCTTCCGCCCGCGTCCCGTTGCTGCCGCGTGCGAAACGGTCGAAAATCCTGCCCTGGTCCTCCGGGAGGATGCCCGTTCCCTCGTCCCTGACCCACAGCCGCAGCTCATTGCCGCGCACGGCCGAACCGATCGCCACCGTGGACCCGGGCTCGGAGAATTTCACGGCGTTGGCCACCAACTGCAGCCAGGCCTGGGTAATCCGCCGCCCGTCCAGCTGCCAGCGGGTTTCGGCCCGTGCATCGACGGTCCAGCGCTTGGCGCCCAGCGGCCGGGCCTTGTCCAGCACGTCGTCGGTCAACTGCCCCACCTCGACGTCGGACGGGTTCACGAAGCCGGGACGTTCCGCCTTGGCCAGCAGGACCAGGTCGTCGACGAGCAGCCGCATCCGGTCCAGCTCGTCCAAGGCGATGCCGCGCACCGACTCGACGTCCGCCGGGTCGTGCGGGTCCTGCAGTTCCAGGTGGCCCTGCAGGATGGTGATGGGGGTGCGCAGCTCGTGCCCGACGTCGTCCAGCAGCTGCCGCTGCGCCGTCATGGACGCCTCCAGGCGGTCCAGCATGTCGTTAAAGGTGCGGGAGAGTTCGGAGATGTCGTCGTTGCCGCCCACCGGGATGCGCTGGGTCAGGTCCGCGTCGGTGATCCGTTGTGCCGTTTCGCGCACCAGCCGGATGGGTGCCAGCAGCCGGCCGGCCACCTGCCAGCCGACGACGCCGATCAGTACCAGCGAACCGAACCCGATCAGTGCGTAGGTCAGGAAGATGTCGTCCAGTTGCTGCAGCTCGGCGTCGTAATCGTAGGCCAGCACGAACGTGCTGTGGGCCGGGTCGGACGAGAGCTGCACCGGCACGGTGACCACCCGGTACGTCGTGGTCGGCGTCTCCATGGTGCTGAGCACCACCCGGTCGGACGCAGTTGCGTCCGGGCCCAGCAGGGCTACGAGTTCGGCATCCCGCTCGAGCCGGAGCCGCACTGACGGGCTCGCCGTGTATGTCACCTTCCCGTCGACGAGGCCAAGCATGCCTTCGTTCGCGGAGGGAAGCGTCCGCTCCATCGCCAAAAAGACCAACCGGCTGGCCTGCGTGAAGGGTTCGCCCGTGTCGGGGTCGATGCCTGTCTCCGCCAGAGTCTTGAACTCGCTCACGCTGCGCTGGAGCGAGTCGTCCACCCGCTGGATGATATGGGACCGCTGCAGCGCGAACGCCACCGAGCCGGCCACCAGCAGGCCCAGGGCCGAAAGGGCGAGCACGGCGGCCAGCACCCGGACGCGGACGGACGGCCCGCCCGACGGCCTACGCACGGCCGCCGGAAAGGATGCGGCCGCCAGTCGGAGCGCCGCCGCCGCGCGGGCTGCCGCCGCCACGCGGAGCGCCGCCGCGGTGCCGGACGGCGTGGGGGTGTAGGGACAGGGGGACGGACTCAGTCATCGTCCCCGCCATCGTCGTCCCAGTCGTCCGTGTCATCGTCGTCGTAGTCCTGTGGCGGCGCCGGCTGGACCGGAACCGGTCCGGTGCCTTCCGGCGGGCGGGTCGGAGCGGCCGGGGACGAGGGGACGGTGGGCGTGGGCGTGGGGGACGGCTGCTCGCTGCCGGCCGGAGCAGGTTCGCCGGCAGGGGACGGCGGCCCGGACTGCGTGACGGTGATGGACGGGCCCAGGTCGGTGGGCCCGGGCTCGCGCAGGGTCGCAGCAAGTGCGGCGCCTCCGGCGCCCAGCCCGAGCAGCACGGCCAGCGCCACCAGGGCGGTGCGGATGGCTGTACGGGGCATGACACCAGTATCCACGGCGCAGATGAGACCAAGATGAGAACCCTGCCCAGCGGCCCAACCCCGCGGCGCAACGGGCCGCGTCGGCCGCGGGTCAGTCGGGGCTGTCGGCCGCGGCGTCCGCGGCACGGCGGGCGATGTCCGCCTCGACCGTCCGGCCCAGGGCGTCCAGCGCCGAGGCCAGCCCCAGCTGCGCCGCGACGCGGAGTGTGCGGCTGACGTCGGGCTCCTGCAGCACCAGCTTGAACATCGGCACGGCGTCGTCGGCCCGCCCCATCTCGGCCAGCACATGGGCCGCGAAGAGTTCGGCATTGCCGGCCGAGGCTGCGTCGTCGGCAGCGGAGTAGAGGTCCGCCGCCTGCAGCGCCGCCGAGACCGCTCCGGTGCCGTCCTCCAGCGCCCACAGCCCCCTCGCCCGCGTGTCGCTGTAGTCCGCCTCGTACCACCGGGCCCCGTAGAGGTGCGCCAGCCGGATTGCCTCGTCCAAGACCGTGAGCCCGTCCGGGTCGCCGGCCTCGCACAGGGCATGTCCCAAGGCATGCAGGGCCTGCGGCAGCGCGGCGTCGTCGTCCTCGGCCTTGCGGGCCGCGGCCACCGCCGCCTCGAAGCAGACCAGCGCGTCCGTGTCGCGGTCCTCGCGGGAGAGCAGCGTGCCGGTCGCCAGCA
The DNA here is from genome assembly GCF_059091365.1 of Arthrobacter sp. MDT2-34-1. Taxonomy (NCBI): domain Bacteria; kingdom Bacillati; phylum Actinomycetota; class Actinomycetes; order Micrococcales; family Micrococcaceae; genus Arthrobacter; species Arthrobacter sp. MDT2-34-1. Next base: position 1,212,048 of record NZ_JBNHGO010000001.1, on the reverse strand, counting down.
GGCCGCGGGCCGCCTCGCCGAACTCGCCGCCGTGGCTGAATTCGGCCACCGCCCGGCGCCAGCAGTCCAGGGCGTCGGCGGTCCGGCCGGCGTGCCGGTGGGCGTGGCCCAGGCTCATCAGCGCCCGCGCCACCTGCGCATGGGGCGCCTTGGTGTGTTCCAGCCGCGCCAGCAGCTTGGACAGCACCTCGCCCGCCAGTTCGTACTCTTCGGCCTCCAGCAACTGGTTTCCCAGCGCCAGGCGCAACGTGAGCTCTTCCTGGACCTCGCCGCGTTCGGCCTGGGCGACCGCCGCCTGCCAGGCCAGCACCGAGTCCTCATAGTCGCCGATGCCGGCGCAGAGCCGGGCCAGCACGACGGCGGCACTGATGGCACCCTTGCGGACCCCGGCCGCCGCATACAGTTCCAGCGCGGTCAGCGCTTCCTCCAGCCCGGCCGCGCCGTCGCCGCCGGCGGCATTGGCCTTCAAGAGCCACATGCTGGCGGTGGTGGCGCGGTTGCCGGGCAACGCCAGCATGCGGTCGGCAACTGCGGTGGCCCGTTCCGGCTGGTCGGCCTGCAGGTAGGTGTTGGCCAGGTACATCAGCGCGCCGGACAAGCTGTCCGTCCGGCCGGAATGCTCGTAGCCGGCCACCGCGTCTTCCAGCAGCGCGATCGCCTGCTTCGCTTCCCCACGCTGGGAACGGACGACGGCGATGGCCAGCTGGACGTCCGCCGTCACCGACCCCGGGGCACGGGCCTCCAGCAGGCGGTCCAGTTCAGCCTCCAGGAGCGGGAGGTCGTCGTCGCCGGCTTCGCGGAACAACGCCGTTCCCAGCCGCTCACCGGCCGCGGCCTCGGCTTCCAGCCCGTGGCTGCGGAGCAAGGCGATGCGGGCGTGGAGATATTCCCGGGCCTGCTTCTCTTCGCCCGCCAGCTGGGCGAGCGCAATCAGCACCGAGTACAAGCCCAGCCGGACGTCAAGTTCGGTGTCCGAGGACCGGGCGAGTCCGGCCTGCGCCAGGGCACGGGCGCCCGCGTGGTTCTCGGCATAGGCTGCCTCGTAAGCGCGGTCCAGGCAGTCCCTGGCTGACGACGGGAACCGTGCCGGGTCGGGGCCGGCGCTCTCCAGCACGGCGCGCAGGCGGTCGGCGATCAGCCCGCGCGGCACCGTTGCGGCGGACTCAGGCACGGCCGCCCCGCCTCCGCAGCGCTGTGCCGTGGAACCCAGCTGGCGCGTTCCCCATGGTCTTAGTTCTAGCCGCGAACCGGGGTGGGCGCAATGCCCCGGCGCTCCCCGAAGGGGCGCGCCGGAACCTCGCCTACAGACCGCCGGCCGGCGCGACAAATATGCAAAGGAAGCATTGCAAAGAAACGCTTGCAAAGATTTGTTTGCACCGCTACGCTGGTGCCCATGGAGCAGCAGAGAGAGCAGGAAAGCGAGCCCGGACGCGGCGGCTACGGCGACGAACGCCACGTAGACGTGGTCGCGCTGAAGGCCCTCGCGCATCCGCTCCGGGTGCAGCTGCTCAACGCGCTGTCCCAGTACGGCCCTCAAACGGCCAGCGGACTGGCGGAACGGTTGGGGGAGTCCAGCGGCGCCACCAGCTATCACCTGCGCCAGCTGGCCAGGCACGATTTCGTCCGGGAGGTCGAAGGCCGGGGCACGGCCCGCGAACGCTGGTGGCGACGCACTCCCGGCAGCCTGACCATCAGCGCCGGCGATCTGTCCGGCACTCCGGCCACCCGGGAGGCGGCCCGCCTGGTCACCCGCGAATTCGAGCGCAGCCGCGCCGACCTGCTGGCCGACTTCATGACCCGCGGTGCCGACCTGCTGCCGCAGGAATGGCTGGAGGCGTCGGTGGCCAGCACCATCAACGTCCGCCTGACCCGTGAACAGCTGGCTGACATCGCCGAACAGGCAGCCGCCTTTGTGCGGAAACTGGCCGAACCCTACCTGGAGCAAAATGCCGAGGGCGCGGAGGACGTCCGCCCGGTTCAGCTCCACGTCAATGCCTTTCCCATCATCGACTCCCGGTCGGACCGGCCGGCACACCACCTGTGAGAGCCCATCATGACAACTGTCCCCACCCAGCCGTACCGCCCGCCGTCGTCAGCCCTCGCCGGCATCCGGACACCGGTCTTGGAGTCGCTGCTGATCCGCGCCGGACGCGCACTGGTGCGGGCCGGGGAGCGGCGGGCGCGGCTGAAAGCGCAGCGCCTGCGGCCCGGCCCGTGGGCCGCCGCGGTGGCGCCGCGGGAACGTCGGGACGCGTTGCTGCGCGCCCGCGACGAACTGCGCACGGATGCGCAGGCGGCGGCGCACAGCGGCCTCCGCGTCCGATAGCCGCCTCGCCCGCCGCCCTACACTAGCCGCCCCCCTACACTGGGGGACATGGAATTCGACACGCGCGTGGCCGCCTACGGCGTGATCGTTGCCAACGGCGCCGTGCTGCTGGTCCGCTGGACCGGCGCAGGCTGGCCGCGCTGGACTTTGCCCGGCGGCGGCCTGGAATACGGCGAAGACGCCGCAACCGGCGCGGTCCGCGAGATCCGGGAAGAAACGGGCTACGCCGCCAGGCTCGAGCAGCTGCTGGGCGTGGACAGCAAGCACATTCCGGCCGCGAAGCGCCTGCACGGGCACCGGCCGCTGCACGCCTTCCGCGTCATCTACGCGGCCAGCGTTGTCGGCGGCGAACTGACCGACGAGGCCGACGGCTCCACGGACCTTGCCCGGTGGATCCCGCTCCATGAGGTTCCGACGCTGGACCGGGTCGACCTGGTGGATCTGGGGCTGCGCCTCTACTTCCCGGACGGCGTCCCGGCGGGCCATTCCGCAAACGGCCGGTGAGCGCTATGCTGATCCAGTTGCCGGGCTGACCAGCCCGCCGGACAACCCCGAGGAGGTGGGTGTGATGACCGTTTATCCCGCAGATCCTGCTGCCATCACCAGCCCAGCCTCCGTACCCCGCCCGCGCCGCGGCTAGCGGCCGGAACGTCCCCGCGCGGAGGCCTCACGCCCCGAGGTAACCGTCGTGACCGACACCCATCACCCGCAGTCCTTGCTGCGCAGCTACGGCTACACCCAACACACCGCCGCGCAGTTCGACCATCATTTTCCCGATCCGGCGCTCCGCAACGCCCGGGTGGTGCGCACCGACCGCGGCCGCGTCCTGCTGGCGGCCGACGGCGGCCTGCTGCACCTGGCCACCGCAGGCCTCAGCCCGCAGCCGGCCACCGGAGATTGGGTGGCGTACGACGCCGCCCGGCCAACTTCCGCCGGCAGCCCGGCCATCGCCGGGCTGCTTCCGCGGTTTTCCGCCCTGTCCCGCAAACAGGCCTACGACCCGCTGGCGGCCGAGCAGATCCTGGCCGCCAACATGGACCTGGTCGGCATCGCGGTGCCCTTCGACCGGCCGCTGTCGGCCAACCGGCTGGAGCGCACCCTGGTGGCCGCGTGGGATTCCGGGGCGCTGCCGGTGGTCATCCTGACCAAGGCCGACCTGAGCGGCCGCCATGACGAGGTCGCCGCCCAGATCGTCGAGCAGGCCGCCGGCGCGGACGTCTTGGCGACGAGCGCTGAAACGGGCGACGGGCTCGATGCCGTGGCCGAATACCTGGGCCCCGGCCGGACGATGGTGCTGCTGGGGCCCTCGGGCTCGGGCAAATCCAGCCTGATCAACGCGCTCGCAGGCCGGGCGGTGCAGGACACCGGAGCCGTCCGGGCAGGCGACGGGAAGGGCCGGCACACCACCACGGCGCGCGAGCTCATTCCCCTGCCCAACGGCGCTGTGCTCATGGACACTCCGGGCATCCGCGGCTTCGCGCTGTGGGACGCGGAGGAGGGGCTGGCGACCATGTTCGCGGACATCGAAGACCTGGCCGCCGGCTGCCGGTTCAACGACTGCGCCCACGACGCCGAGCCCGGCTGCGCCGTGCGCCAGGCCCTCGCCGCCGGGAGCCTGGAGCAGCGGCGCTGGGACAGCTACCGGAAGATGGAACGCGAGCTGGCCCGCCTGCACCTGCGGCAGAACGTGGCGGAGCAGCGCCGGGCCGGCCGGCAGTTCGGTAAGGCGGCCAAGGCCGCCGCACAGGCCAAGGACCATCGCGGCAGGCGCTGACCGGGTGCTCGCGGGCCGCGCCGTTGACTAGACTCGGTGGCAGCACCTGTGGGCCTGCCGGCCGCAGGACCCCCCCACGGAAGGTTCAGCATGCCCGAGCCCACGAGGCCGGCCGCCCGGCCGGATGAGCTGCAGGCCGAACGCTCGGCCGGAGCCGGTGCAGGCCCCATGGCGCAGTTCCGCGCCGTCACGAAGACCTACGCCGGACAGGCGGCGGTCCAAGACCTGACGCTGGACATCGACCGCGGCGCGATCACCGTCTTCGTGGGCCCTTCGGGCTGCGGCAAGACCACCTCGCTGCGGATGATCAACCGGATGGTGGAGCCGACCTCCGGGTCCGTCCTCGTGGACGGCCACGACGTCTCCGGCCGGCCCGCAGCGGCCCTGCGCCGGTCCATGGGCTACGTCATGCAAGCCGCCGGGCTGCTGCCGCACCGCACGGTGCTGGACAACATCGCCACCGTGCCGCGGCTGAACGGCGTCCGCCGGGCCGCGGCCCGCAAGCGGGCCGACGAGCTGCTCGCCGTCGTCGGGCTGTCCCGGGAGCTGGGCGGCAGGTATCCGGCCCAACTCTCCGGCGGCCAGCAGCAGCGCGTCGGAGTGGCGCGGGCGCTCGCGGCGGACCCGCCGATCCTGCTCATGGACGAGCCATTCAGTGCGGTGGATCCGGTGGTCCGTGCCGAGCTGCAGCAGGAACTGCTGCGGCTGCAACAGCAGCTGGCGAAAACCATCGTCTTCGTCACGCACGATATCGACGAAGCGGCCCTCCTCGGGGACAAGCTGGCCGTCTTCGCCACCGGGGGCCGGCTGGCCCAGTTCGCCCCGCCCGAGGAGGTCCTGCGGGCGCCGGTGGACGATTTCGTCGCCGGTTTCGTCGGCCGGGACCGCGGCTTCCGCTCGCTGTCCTTTAGCAGCGCGCACGGGCTGCCGCTGCTGCCTGCCCGCACCGCGACCGCGGACAGCGTCGGCGAGGCGTCCCGGGAAGGCTGGCTGTTGCTGACCGACGACGACGGCGCACCGGCGGGGTGGCTGCCGCCCGGGGAAGTGGACCCGGCGCGGGCCCGCATCGGCGGGTCGCTGTTCACCGTGGGGTCCAGCCTGCGCCAGGCGCTGGATGCGGCGTTGTCGTCGCCGTCCGGGGCCGGCGTCGCCGTCGACGCCGACGGGCGGGTGGCCGGCCTGGTCGATCCCGCGGCCGTGCTGCAGAGGCTCCAAGCGGGCGGCAGCTGATGGAGTGGTTCCTGGCGAACCTGCCCTATGTGCTGGAGCTGAGCGCCCTCCACCTGTTCCAGTCCGCGCTCCCGCTGGTACTCGGGCTCGTGCTGTCGCTGCCGCTGGGCTACCTGGCCTGGCGGATCCGCGCAGTGCGCGGCGTTATTCTGTCCCTCTCCTCGGTGCTGTACACGATTCCCTCGCTCGCCCTGTTCGTGATCCTGCCGGTCATCCTGGGTACCGGGATCCTGGAAATGTCCAACCTGATCGTGGCGCTGACCGTGTACTCGGTCGCGCTGCTGGTCCGCGCGGTGGTGGACGCGCTGAACTCCGTGGACGACGGCATCCGGCAGGCCGCGGTGGCCATGGGCTACCTGCCGGTCCGCCGGTTTTTCAGCGTGGACCTTCCGCTGTGCATTCCGGTGCTGGTGGCCGGGCTGCGGGTGGTGTCCGTGAGCAACATCTCGGTGGCCAGCGTCGGCGCGCTGATCGGCGTCCGGAACCTCGGTTTCCTGTTCACCGACGGGCTGCTGCGCTATTTCATGACCGAAATCGTGGTCGGGATCCTGATGACCCTGGTGCTGGCGGCGCTGATGGACGTGCTCCTGCTGGCGCTTGAGCGGGTGCTCACGCCGTGGCGGCGCCCGGGTGCGGCCGCCGGCGGAACCGGGCCGCGGACGCGCGGCGCGACCGGCGCGCTGCCGGCGGCCGGCGGTGCCGGGGCGGGCTCCCTTGCCGCCGCAGGGGAACGGCCGGACGCCGCGGAAGCGGCGGTGCGCGGATGAACCTGTTCGAGGAAACCGCGGCGTGGCTGGCGGATCCGGTCAACTGGGCCGGTCCGGCGGGCGTGCCGGCCAGGCTGGCCGAGCACCTGTACTACAGCGCCCTGACCCTGGTGATCGCCGCGGCCATCGCCGTGCCGCTGGGGCTGTTCGTCGGCCACACCGGAAGGGGGCGCCTCGCCGTCGTGGGCATTGCCAGCGGACTGCGGGCCATGCCCACGCTGGGCCTGCTGACCCTGTTCGTCATCCTGATGGGCCTGGGCCTGATGCCGCCGATCTACGCCCTGGTGATCCTGGCCATTCCGCCGCTGCTGGCCGGCACCTATTCGGGGATCGCCGCCGTCGACCGCCAGCTGGTGGACGCCGCCCGGGCGATGGGCATGACCGAGTGGCAGGTCCTGTTCCGCGCCGAATTGCCCAACGCGCTGCCCGTGCTGCTGGGCGGGGTGCGTGCCGCCGTGCTGCAGGTCATCGCCACGGTGGCCGTCGTGGCCTACATCAACCTGGGCGGCCTGGGCCGGTATCTGATCGACGGGCTGGCGGTCCGCGACTCGGTGCGGCTGTTTGCCGGTGCGCTGCTGATCGCGGCGCTGGCACTGGTCGTGGACGCCTTGCTGGCCGCGGTGCAGAAAGTCGCCGTGTCGCCCGGCCTGCGCGGCTTGAGGGGGCGGGCTGAAAGGCAGAACAAGTAAGGTTGGAACAGCCAGTGCCGGCACATGAGGAGATGAGCATGAAGGACCACCCCGGGAACAACGCCAGCAACCGCGGACACGACAAAAACCCGGCCGCGCGGCGCAGCGTGCTCGCCGCAGGGGCGGCCGCCCTCGCCCTGGTGCTCGCTGCCTGCGGCGGGGGATCCGACCCCCTGCAGGACCCGACGCCGGCACCCGAAGGCAGCACCGGCGGGTCCCTGGTGGTCGGTGCCAGCGGCGGCACGGAGAGCCAGATCATCGCCGAAATCTATGCGGGCGCCCTGACCGCCGCCGGCTACGACGTCACCACGAAACCGGGCATCGGCTCGCGCGAGGTCTACGTCAGCGCCGTCCAGGAAGGGTCTGTGGATATCATCCCGGACTACAGCGGCAACCTCCTGCTGTTCTTGGACACCGAGGCGACGGCGGCCTCCGCCGGGGACGTCATGACAGCCCTGGCTGATGCCCTGCCCGAGGGACTCGGCGTGCTGGAGCCCGCATCGGCGGAGAGCAAGGACGCGATGGTGGTGACCAAGGCTACGGCGGAGGAATACCAGCTGACGTCGATCGAGGACATGGGCCCGGTGTGCGGCGAACTGGTGCTCGGAGCCAACCCCGAATTCGCCGAGCGCGAGTACGGGCTGCCGGGGCTGGAAGCCAACTACGGCTGCGTCCCCAAGTCCTTCGAACCGATCAACGACTACGGCGGACCGACCACGCTCAACGCCTTGATCACCGACAAGATTCAGGTGGCCGACATCTACACCACCACCCCGTCCATCGAGGACAACGATCTGGTGGTGCTGGAAGACCCGAAGAACAACTTCATTGCCCAGCAGGTGCTGCCGCTGATCCGCAGCGACGCCGTGGACGAGCAGGCGGCCCGGGTGCTCAACGAGGTTTCGGCAGCGCTGACCACCGAGGACCTGATCGACCTCAACCGCCAGGTCAGCGGGGACGAGAAGCGCAATCCGGCCGACGCCGCCGCGGACTGGCTGGCGGAAAAGGGCCTGGCCGGCTAGGGGTTAGGCTCCCGTTCACGCGCCGCTTCGGTCTCCGGGGCGGCGCGTGCCGTGTGCGAAGATCGTTGGATGGCCCAGTACAAGCAGTCCAACAAGCTCCACAACGTCCTCTACGACATCCGCGGTCCGCTCCTCGAGCATGCCCAGCGGATGGAGGCCGAGGGCCAGCGCATCCTCAAGTTGAACATCGGCAACCCGGCGCCGTTCGGATTCGAAGCTCCGGACGCCATCCTGGTGGACATGATCCGCAACCTGCCCACCGCGCAGGGCTACAGCGATTCGCGCGGCATTTTCTCGGCCAGGACCGCGGTGTCGCAGTACTACCAGACCCGCGGCATCCAAGAGATCGGCGTGGACGACGTGTACCTGGGCAACGGGGTCAGCGAGCTGATCACCATGAGCCTGCAGGCGCTGCTGAACAATGGGGACGAAGTGCTCATCCCGGCCCCCGACTACCCGCTCTGGACCGCGTCGGTGTCGCTGGCCGGCGGCCACCCGGTGCACTACCTCTGCGTCGAGGAAGAGGGCTGGCTGCCCGATCTCGAAGACATCGAACGGAAGATCACGCCCAACACCAAGGGCATCGTGATCATCAACCCGAACAACCCCACCGGCGCCGTCTATCCGCGGCACATCCTCGAGGGGATGCTGGAACTGGCGCGCCGGCACAACCTGGTGGTGTTCTCGGACGAGATCTACGAGAAGATCCTGTACGAGGATGCGGAGCATGTGAACACGGCGCTGCTGGCCGACGACGTGCTGGTCATGACGTTCAGCGGCCTGTCGAAGGCCTACCGCGTGTGCGGCTTCCGCAGCGGCTGGATGGCCATCTCCGGGCCGAAGCACCTGGCCGCGGACTACATCGAGGGCATCAACCTGCTCACCAACATGCGGTTGTGCGCGAACGTGCCCGCCCAGCATGCCATCCAGACCGCCCTGGGCGGCCACCAGAGCATCAACGACCTCATCCTGCCCGGCGGCAGGCTGCTCGAGCAACGCAATAAAGCCTATGAACTGCTGAACGCCATCCCCGGCGTCAGCACGCAGCAGGCCAAGGGCGCGCTCTACCTGTTCCCCAGGCTCGACCCGGAAGTCTACGGGATCAAGGACGACGAGCAGTTTGCGTTGGACCTGCTCAAGCAGCAGAAGATCCTGATCTCGCACGGCCGGGCGTTCAACTGGACGCAGCCGGACCATTTCCGGCTGGTCACGCTGCCCAACGTGGACGTGCTGACCGAAGCCGTGGGGCGGATCGAGGAGTTCCTGGCCGGATACCGGCAGTAACAGCCGCGTCTGCGTAGCCGCGCCGCCGGCGGCTCGGTAGGCTGTCGCCACCCGCACCGCCGGCCAAGCCGGCCGGGGCCGAACAGGAGGACCAGGTGGAACAGACCGGATTGCCCGAGTTCACGCGGACGCCGTCGGAGATGCTGCGGGTCGGCCCGGGATTCGGCCTGGCAGGTGTGGATACCGGCTCCACACCCGGATTCCTCGGCGGCAGGACGGAGGGAAAACTCCTGCTCAGGGCCTCCGACCGCCGGCTGTCCGAACTGCAGGAACGCCTCTTCGCGCAGAGCCGCGCCGGGGCGCCGGACGCGGTCCTGCTGGTGCTGCAGGGGATGGATACCTCCGGCAAGGGCGGGATCGTCCGGCACGTGGTCGGAGCCGCCGACCCGCAGGGGATTTCCCACCGGGCCTTCAAGGCGCCGACGCCGGAGGAGCTGGAGCACGATTTCCTCTGGCGGGTGGAGCGGGCCTTGCCCGGTCCCGGCATGATCGGAGTGTTTGACCGGTCGCACTACGAAGATGTGCTCATCCACCGCGTGCACGGGCTCTCGCCCCTCGAGGAGGTGGAGGCACGCTACGGGCAGATCAACGACTTCGAGGCGATGGTGGCCCGCCGGGGCATCCGGATGATCAAGGTCATGCTGCACCTGGGCAAGCGCGAACAGGGCAAACGGTTGCGCGACCGGCTCGACCGGGCCGACAAGCACTGGAAGTACGATCCCGGCGACGTGGACGCGCGGCGGCGCTGGGACGAATACCAGCAGGCCTACCAGGTCATGTTGGAGCGGACCAGCACCGTCGACGCGCCGTGGTTCGTGGTGCCGGCCGACCACAAATGGTATGCACGGATCGCCGTGCAGGAGCTTCTGCTGCAGGCACTGGAAGACATCGACCCGCAGTGGCCGCCGGCGGACTTCGACGTCGAGGCGGAAAAGGCCCGCCTGGCTGCCTCGTAACGCACGCCCGCCGGGTTCGCCGGTCCGATGCCCCGGAACGGGCTGGCCAGAGGGGTGACACCGGGGACGCGGCGGTTCCGCGGCGGACTAGAGGGGTGACACCGGGGACGCGGCGGTTCCGGAGCTGCCCGGGCTGGCCGGCGACGGCTCGGTCCCTGCCGCCTCGCGTGCCGCGTCGAGCCGCTGCCGTGCGCCTTCCAGCCATGCCTCGCAGCGGGCCGCCAAGGCCTCGCCGCGCTCCCACAGCGCCAGGGACTGTTCAAGGCTGGCGCCGCCGGCTTCCAACTGGCTGACGACGGCCACCAATTCCTCGCGCGCCTGCTCATAGGAGAGGGAGGCGACGTCGGGCGGTGCGGGCTGCTCTGTCATGGGGTCTCGCTTTCGGTGCCGGTGTTGTGTGGTGGTGTCTGGGATTCCGGGAACGGCGTCAGGGAAGGGCTTCGGCGGATACTTCGCCCACGGCCACCCGGAGCCGCAGCCGTGTTCCGGCCGGTGCGTCCGCCGCATCGCGCAGCACCCGGCCATCGGGCAGCTGGGCCACGGCATAGCCGCGGTCCAGTGTGTTCTGGGGGGACAGTGCGCGCACCTGTGCCTTCAGGTGGGCGACCCGGTCGCTGTCACGGTGCACGGCCGCCGAGACGGCCTGGTGGGCCCGGGAGACGAGCCGGTGGAGATCTTCCGCCCGGACGTCCACCATGCCCGCGGGGTTTGCCATCACCGGGCGGCTGCGCAGCGCGGCCAGGCGTTCGGTTTCTCGGTGGACCAACTGCTCCACCCGGCGGGCAAGCAGGGCGCGGGCTTGTCCGATGCGGTGCAGTTCCTCGCTGACGTCCGGGACGATGCGCTTGGCGGCGTCGGTCGGCGTGGAGGCACGCAGGTCCGCGACCTCGTCGAGCAGGGGCCGGTCCGCTTCGTGTCCGATGGCGCTCACCACCGGCGTGCCGGCGGCGGCCACCGCCCGGACCAAATCCTCGTTGCTGAAGGGCAGCAGGTCCTCCAGCGAACCTCCGCCGCGGGCGATGACGATGACGTCCACATCGTCACGGGCGTCGAGCTCGCCGAGCGCCTGCATCACCTGGGCCACGGCATTCACGCCCTGGACGGCAACTTCCCGGACCTCGAATTCGACGGCCGGCCAGCGCAGCGATGCATTCCGGATGACGTCCTTCATGGCGTCGGAATCGCGGCCGGTAATGAGGCCGATGCGGTGCGGCAGCAGGGGCAGCCGGCGCTTGCGGGACGGATCGAAGAGGCCTTCGGCGGCCAGCGCCCGGCGCAGCCGCTCCAGCCTCACCAGCAGGTCGCCGAGCCCCACCGGCCGGATGTCCCGGGTCTGCATGGTCAGCCGCCCGGTCTTGACGTACAGGTCCGGTTTGATCTGGGCCACCACCCGGGAGCCCGGTTCCAGCGGCAGCTCCAGGCGCGCCATCACGCTGCCCCAGACCACCAGGCTGAAGGATGCCTCGGCGTCGGTGTCCCGCAGGGTCAGGTAGGTGGTGGCGTTCCGGCGGTTGAGCTCAATGACCTGGCCTTCGACCCACGTGGGCGGCACGCGGTCGATGTGCATCTTGAGCTTTTGGGACAGCAGCCGCAGCGGCCACGGGTTGTCCGCCGTCGTCTGGTTGGCAGTCGGGGGCAGGGTCGATTGTCCGGTGCCGGCGCCTTGGACCGCGCTTGACTCCATGAATTGCCCCTTCCGGAGGTGTGATTCCGACGGCTGCCGGAGACCCTACATTCTTACCAGTTATCCCTGTCAATCGGATTCTCTGTTGTACTGGGTAGGGGTAGGCGGCGCTCTTCGAGCCCCGCCGGATCTGCCTGAAGCAAGCAAGGAAACGGAGGAGACCGTGCGGACGTTGTTGGCTGCGGTCGGCGGGCTGTTGGCCGTGCTCCTCGCCGGGGCCGCGCTCTGCGGGGCCTGGGCCGACCAACGGGTGCTCGACCGTGGGGGCTTCGTGTCGCTGGCCGCCCCGCTGGGCGAGGACGCCGGGTTCCGGTCGGCGCTGGCCGCCACCATCACGGAAGAAGTTGCCGGCAGTGCCGAGTTGCCGGCCGGCCTGCAGGAACTCGTGCGGCCCATCGTGGAGCGAACCGCTGGAGCGATGACCGAACTGGCCGGATTCCCGCGGGCCCTCAACGAGTCGCTGGCCCTGTCGCACGCGCATACGTTCTCCGGGACTTCCGGGGGAGAGGCGGCCGTCACGCTGGATATCGCCCCCATGGTGGCCCTGGCGGTTTCGCGGGTAGCGGACGCGCTGGGTACTAATATCCGGAGCCCCGAGCAGGTGTTGTTGCCGCTGGGCTCGGCAGAGGCGGGCGGCGTTTTGGCCTCGGTGCGGGACCTGCCGTCGCAGTGGTGGGTTGCCGCGGTGGCAGCGGCCGCGGCACTGGTGCTGATGCTGCTGGCCGCCCGGCGTCCCGCCACGGCGCTGGCCTGGGCCGGTATTGGCGCGGCATTACTGGGCGGGGTCCTCTGGCTGGCCGCCGGGCTTGCACCGCCGCTGGCAGTGAATGCGGCGGGCGAAAGTGCGTTGGCCCAAGTGGTCCTGGGGAGGCTGGTCGAGTTGGCCGTCGCCGACTTCCGGCCCTGGGCCGCCGTCTTTGCCGCCGCCGGACTGGGGGTCGCGGTGGCCGGTTTCACCCTGCGTGCGGTGCTGGGCGGGGCCCGGCGGACCGGGCCCACGGGCTAGCATAGAGGCATGGCCAGTACTGCTGTTTCCCTTTCCATGCCTACCATTCCCCGCAAGCGCCGCACCCCGGACGAGGTCTGGGCTGCCGCACCCGTGGACGGTGACAAGAAGGTGCTGCTGGCGGCCCCGCGTGGATACTGCGCCGGCGTCGACCGGGCCGTGATCGCGGTGGAAAAGGCGCTGGAGCATTATGGCCCGCCCGTCTACGTGCGCAAGCAGATCGTCCACAATGTGCACGTGGTCTCCACGCTGGAGGAAAAGGGCGCCATCTTCGTCGAAGAGACCGACGAGGTGCCCGAAGGCGCCCTGGTCGTCTTCTCGGCGCACGGTGTTTCGCCTGCGGTGGTGCAGTCCGCCGAGGACCGCCAGCTGCGGACCATCGACGCGACCTGCCCCTTGGTGACCAAGGTGCACCGGGAAGCGGTGCGGTTCGCCCGCGACGGCAACGAGATCCTGCTGATCGGTCACGAGGGACACGAAGAAGTCGAAGGGACCTACGGGGAAGCGCCGGACCACACCACGATCGTCAACAACCCGGACGAGGCGCGGACAGTGCAAGTGCGGGATCCGGAAAGGCTGATCTGGCTGTCGCAGACGACGCTCTCGGTCGACGAGACGATGGAAATCGTCTCGATCCTGCGGGACCGCTTCCCGGCTCTGCAGGATCCGCCGAGCGACGACATCTGCTACGCCACCTCCAACCGCCAGGCCGCGATCAAGAAGATCGCACCCCAAGCGGACCTGGTCATTGTGGTCGGCTCCGAAAACTCATCCAACTCCGTGCGGCTGGTCGAGGTCGCCCTCGAGTACGGCGCCAAGGCGGCCTACCGCGTGGACTTCGCCAACGAGGTAGACGAGTCCTGGTTCGAGGGCGTGGCCACCGTCGGCGTGACCTCCGGAGCCTCCGTGCCCGAGGTCCTGGTGCGCGAGGTGCTGCGCCTGTTGGGCGACTACGGCTACGGCGACGTGGAAGAAGTGGTTACCGCCGAAGAGGACATCCTTTTCTCGCTGCCGAAGGAACTGCGCGCCACGCTCAAGGAACGCGGCGACGAATCGCGCGGCCTCGGCGGCCGCGTCACCCGCCCGGGACGCTAGCGCCCCGGCCACCGGCGGCGCCCGGGAGCCGAGCCCGGGGCCCGGCATCCTGTGCCGGGTCAGTTGAACCGGCGCCGGCCGCAGCGTCCCTGGCCCTGGCGCTGCCCGCCCTGTTACGCGGCCGGGTCCCGGCCTTCGATCAATTCGGGGGCCGAGAGCAGCCGGGGCGTGTTCTCCAGGGCCGCCGGGGCGGCGGGCTCCTCCAGGGATGTGCCGTCGAAGGCGTAGATCTTCCGCGCGGTCGGCAACACCCTTGATTCCAAGGTCCCCACAAACGAGTTGTAGCGCTCGACCGAGCTCTTGAGCGACGAGCCCAGCTTGGTGACATGGTCGCCCAGCGTTCCGAGCCGCTCGTAGAGCTGCCGCGACAGGTCGAAGATCTCGCGTGCGTTGTCCTTGAGCACTTCCTGCCGCCAGGCAAAGGCCACCGACTTCAGCGTGGCCAGCAGCGAGACGGGGGAGACCAGCGCAACGCTGCGGGAGAAGGCGTGGTCGAGCAGGCCGGGATCGGCATGCAGGGCGGCGGAGAGCACTGCCTCCGAGGGCAGGAAACAGAGCACCAACTCCGGGGACGCCTGCAGGCTCTCCCAATACTTCCGCCCCGCCAGGGCATCCACGTGGGCGCGCACCGCCTTGGCATGGGCGTTCAGCAGATCCACCCGTTGCTGCTGTTCGGCAGCCGATGCGGCCGCCGGAATTTCCTGGGCCTGCAGGTAGGCGCGCAGCGGGACCTTGGCATCCGCGACGATGGACTTTCCACCCGGCAGCCGGATGATCATGTCCGGACGGCCGGTCCGGTCCGCCCCGGCGAGGTGCACCTGCTCGTCAAAGTCCACCCGGGCGAGCATTCCGGCAGCTTCCACCACCCGACGCAACTGCACCTCGCCCCACTGCCCGCGGGCGGAATTGGACTGCAGCGCGGAGGCGAGCGTCTGCGTGGAACGCATCAGCGCCTCGTCGCTGCGCTGGGCTGCACGCAATTGTTCGGCCAACTGGCCGAACTGCTCCACCCGGTCCCGTTCCAGCAGGCTGACCTGCTGCTGGACGAGCTTGAGCTTCTCACCGACCGGGATCAGGGCGCGCAGCACGGTGTTCTCCTGCTCGTCCTGGGCGTAGAGCTGTGCGTTCTGCTCGGCGAGCATCCGGCGCTCCGCCTCCACCCCGGCGAGGCGGGCCGAGAGCTCTGCCAGCCGGTCGCCGTCGTCCTTCGCGGCGTCCTGCAGATCCGCCAGCCGGCGGCGGAGAAGGACGGCCACGGCCGCGGCGCCGGCGGCGGCGCCCACGAACAGGGCCAGAAGGGCGAGAAGTACATGCGATGCATCCATACCTTCACCATGCCAGCCGCCCCGGACAAAATACGGCACGCGGGTCGATGTGTCCGGGCCACGGTATCCTTGACTACCGTGGCTCTAACTATTGGCATCGTCGGACTGCCCAACGTCGGCAAATCAACCCTCTTCAACGCACTGACCCGCAACAGCGTGCTCGCGGCAAACTACCCGTTCGCCACCATCGAGCCGAACGTCGGTGTGGTTTCGCTGCCGGATCCGCGGCTGGAGAAGCTGGCGGAGATCTTCGGCTCGCAGCGGATCCTGCCCGCGACCGTGTCCTTCGTGGACATTGCCGGCATCGTCAAGGGCGCTTCCGAGGGTGAGGGGCTGGGCAACCAGTTCCTGGCGAACATCCGCGAAGCGCAGGCGATCGCCCAGGTCATCCGTGTGTTCGACGACCCCGACGTGGTCCACGTGGACGGCAAGGTCGACCCGCGTTCGGACATGGAAACCATCAACACCGAGCTGATCCTGGCCGACCTGCAGACCTTGGAGAAGGCCCTCCCGCGGGTGGAGAAGGAAGTCAAGATCAAGAAGCGCGACGCCGCGGAGCTGGCCGCCCTGCAGGCAGCGCAGAAAGTCCTGGAGCGCGGCGACACCGTCTTTTCCTCCGTCGAGAGCGACAAGCTGGACATGGAGAACCTCCGGGAACTGAGCCTGCTGACCGCCAAGCCGTTCATCTATGTGTTCAACGTGGACGACGCCGTGCTCGGCAGCCCCGAGCGGCAGGCCGAGCTGCGCGGGCTGGTGGCACCCGCCGACTGCGTGTTCCTGGATGCCAAGCTGGAAGCGGACCTCGTGGAGCTGGACGAGGAAGAGGCCCGCGAGATGCTGGAGATGAACGGCCAGGACGAGTCCGGGCTGGACCAGCTGGCGCGGGTGGGGTTCCACACGCTGGGCTTGCAGACCTATCTGACGGCCGGGCCGAAGGAAGCGCGCGCCTGGACCATCAACCGCGGCGACACCGCTCCGCAGGCTGCCGGCGTGATCCATTCGGACTTCCAGCGCGGCTTCATCAAGGCCGAGGTGGTTTCCTTCGCCGATCTGGTGGAGGCGGGGTCCATGGCCGAGGCTAAAGCCCGCGGCAAGGTGCGGATCGAAGGCAAAGACTACGTGATGGTCGACGGCGACGTGGTTGAATTCCGCTTCAATGTCTGACGGTCTGCCGGCTTGCCCGGAGTGCCACGAGGCGTTCACCTACGAGCAGGGCCCCTTGCTGGTGTGCCCGATGTGCGGCCATGAATGGCCGAAAGACTCGGCCGAGACCACGCCCGAGACCGCTTCGATCAAGGATGCCGTTGGCAATGTGCTCGCCGATGGTGACACAGTCACGATCGTCAAGGACCTCAAGGTCAAGGGCGCCGGTGGCGGTGTGGTGAAGGTCGGCACGAAGGTGCGCGGCATACGACTCATTGAGGACGGGGTGGGCGATCACGACATTGATGCGACTGTTCCCGGGTTTGGGCGGATGCAACTAAAGTCCAGTGTGGTGAAGAAAGTCCTCTGACCTGCGCCCATTCCCAATAGACATGGGTTTAGTCGGTTGTGTCTGCAACCGCTTAGGAGACGCTTCCCAGATTTCGGTCTGGGAAGCGTCTCCTTGGTTTAGTCCACCAGATCTCTCAACCTACTTACGCAGCAGCGCATTACTTCGACTCGTTCACACTAGTAGACGCACTCTAAACGAGAGTTGCAACTCGCTCGAATGCAGACTTCTCCAGGATGAATCCATCCGGGATTACCAAGTCATCCTTGCTGATTTGGTCGATGCTATCGTGTCCCAACCCAAGCATGAACTTCTCCATGCTGGTCCGTAAGGCGGTGATCACTTCGGTGACCCCCCGCTCTCCGTCGGCGGACAGCCCAAACAGCCAAGCTCGTCCGGCGAGGACCACGTCCGCGCCGAGCGCCAGCGCCTTGACGATGTCACCACCCCGTCGGATTCCACCGTCGTAAGACACTTGAGCCTGCCCGTTGACCGCTGAGACGATCGCGGGGAGTGCGCGCAGCGCCGACGGCGTCGTGTCGAGGTTGTTTCCGCCGTGGTTGGATACCCCGATTGCTGTCGCACCGGCGTCGATCGCGCGGAGAGCGTCGTCCGGGTGCCATATTCCCTTGATCATGAACGGTCCGCCCCAAGCCTCCTTCACCCACGCAACGTCATCCCAGCTCGGGAGCGGGGTATCAAGCCATTGCATAAATGCGTCCATCATTGTGGGGGCATCGCCGATCCCGTCGCCGAAGTTCGGCACGGTAAGGTCGGGGATTTGGCCACGCTGCAGGTAGCTGCTGAGCCACCTGGGCCGGGAGAGTGCTACCGGGGCGAATCTGATCATCTCGGGCAGGTTGAGATTCCCTGGCATGGCCGGGGATCCCCAGTCTCGGGCCTGAATGGGAAGAGCGTCCATCGTCAGGATCAGGGCCTTCGCGCCCGATGCCTTCGCCCGTCCGATCCGCACGGCAATGTCATCACGTGTGCCGGTCCAGTACAGCTGATAGATCGCGTTCGGGTTCTCGGCGATGACATCTTCGAATCGGCTCGAGGCGAAGTTACTGTGCCCGAGGGTGAGGCCGGCCTTTCTGGTCGCCCTGGCCACGGGGACCTCCCCGTCGACGTGCATCGCCTGCGCCCCCGCAGGACTCATGATCAGCGGGAGCGACATATCGATGCCCATGAAATTGGTGCTGTAGTCCCGACTCTTAACCTCAACCCCTACACGCGGGATCACGCCGATGCTGTCGAAGGCTTGGAGGTTCTGGTCCAAAGTGGCACCGCGCTCGTTGCCGGCGAGTAGTGCAGAGAATACTGCGCGCGGCAACCGTTTCTTGGCTCGCTGTCTCGCGTCTTCTACGGTCTCTATTGGCTTCCTAGCCATAATGTCTCCCCGATCCTTAGGTTTGGCCGCTATGCCTGAAGGGGCCGCTGTCACTGCCCGGCTCGCACCATGCCATGCTGTAAATGGAACGTTTGTAAGGTGTACGTGACGTCCGACACTACCCTAATGGTACTCAGTACCAAAAGGGGGGGCATTCCAGATGAGTGGGAGAAGTGGGCTTGGCGAGACAAGGCGGAAATCGGCGTGGCGGGCGGCCGTATGCCTCATCTGCAGCGGAAGTTGAGGAATTTGCTATAGGGCTGTTCCTCGAGAAGGGATTCGATCAGACTACAATGGCCGAGATTGCCGCGGCCTGCGGCGTGGGTCGTACGACTCTCTTTCGCTACTTCCCGTCAAAGGCCGACATCCTGTGGGTTGGCTTCGATGACCACCTCGTACGTCTAGGCGAACTCCTGCGCTGCCAATCCGAGAACCACCCGGTCCTTGCGGCGGTAGAGGCTGCGGTTCTGCAGGCGTTAGAGGAAGCTGCAGATGAACGGCAACTATGGCGGAGGCGTTTCAAGGTACTTGAGCAAACTCGGTCCCTTCGCCCTAGCGTGTCGATTCGATGGTTCGACTGGGGGCGAACTGTTGCCGAGTTCGTCGGAGAGCGCACAGGTACCCATCCAGAGAGTGTCATTCCCGCGAGCATCGGCGGCGCTATCCAAGGGGCTTTCTTGGCGACCTTGCGGTCATGGGGTCGAGATGAAGGGTTCAATGGGGACGTCGTCGCACGTATGGGAGAGGCTCTTGACCCTGTATGTGAAGCACTCAGTCCTCTCATTGGCGAAGGGCGAGCCGAGAGCTCCCAGTGTCAGAAACGCCCTGAAGTTATGTGATGTTCAGCGGAGAAATCCTCGAGAGCTCCCCAGCGCGTTCAAGCTGAAGGTTCAAGGCAGATAGAAGAGCTCCCTCTAACCCGGCTCCAAGAGCTTCCTGTTTTCGGCGAACATAGGCCCTTGCAAGGTATTGAGCAGGGACTTTACATTACGACGGAGGAGCGGAGACGAACTCCGTGGGGAGCGAGCAGAAACATTAGCCACATGAAGACTGCAGTGGCCAATGGCTATCTGTCTATCGAAGGCCTGAAGCTGCTTACGGCTGGCAGGGTCCGTGTCAGTCACATTGATCGTCTGCACGCCAAGACTTTTATCGTCGGCAACCGTGGTTTTCTAGGGTCGGCCAACCTCCGGAGCGGGTCTTGGTAGCTCAAAGGCGGCCAACCTTGAACTAGGTGTGGATCTGGAATGCGTCCAGGTCGAAGCTGTCAGGCACAGCATGAGCTCATGGGGTTACACGGGGGCGACGTACGGCTTCCTAGGCGGGAGCCGCAGTACTAAGCTCGCCTTTCGCCCAAGCGAGCGCGAGCGCGGCGATGCTGATGCCGTCACGGACCTGGTCGTTGGCTATCTCATGGCCGATTTGATCCAGTTCGATCCACCGCAGTGTCGAATACTCTGCGGCGGCCCGGTCGGCATGAGGATCGACACGGACGAGAACGACGTTCACCGCGTCACCGCTCAGGCCGCTTTCCGCCCAAATCTGACCGAGCAGACGGGACTCGAGCGCCACCAGACCGGTCTCTTCGAGAAGTTCTCGTTCAGCTGTCGCCTCCGGGGATCCGTCCACGGTGTCGGCCTGACCGCGTGGCAGTTCCCAGAGAGACCGCGCAATTGCGGGCCGCTCCACATCGATGAATAGAACCCGCGCTCCGTCAACTACAACTGCAACTGCCCCGTCGCCCTCGGAGTTCGACAGAATTCGGTGACGGGTCCAGCCCTCTTCGTCGCGCGCCTGCACGAAGAGCCGCGTCCCCGGCGTCGTCCAGACGTTGCGCCAGCGAGGGGTCGCTCTCATGCCTGGAACCGAAGAGTGGATTGCAGTTGTGATCCGGACATGCGGCGGAGGGTACCAAGATCTGACCAAGGCGCGGCGAGGAGTGCAGCGGCAACGAACGCGATGACCCCCCAGACTGGACCGGAAAGGGCGAGGAGCCCGTAGTCGTAAAGCACAACCGAGAGCCCACCGATGGTGACGACGGTGCAGCGCAGCATCGTTGACCGGATCCGCCGGGATCGTGACGTCGTGTCACCGGCGATCTCGTCGATGGCGATCACGAGATCGATGAGTGATCGCCGACCCGGTTTGCGCAACAACTCACTCGAGCCCACGGCCTCGAAGGCCTGAAGCCGTGAGTACTCGGAGGGGGTGAAGGCCGCCAGACGGCTGACAACGTCGCCGCCGATAGGCAAAGTGTTCGCGGCTGGGGCCGCTGCCCGCGACCTGCGTCGAAGGCGGGCGCGCATCCGGGCCCGCAGATTTTCCTTGGGTCGACGAAGTCCCCAGGCGAGCTCGGCAGCCGCAGCGCCGTCGCCATGGATGCCCGAGGGCGACGGCAGCGCGTTGTAGATGGTGAGCAGCCTTAGCTTGTCCCGATCGCAGATGGCCCGGTTGTAGGCGAGCGTCCACCAGCCGAGTGCTGAGCTGCGGTGGCCAGCTAACTCGGGATCCCGCAGCGGCTCCGGCAATTGCAGCGGCTTCAGCAACTCCACCCGCTCGCCGTCGAGCCACCGAGTCACAAGGGATCGGGTCGTCACGTGAGCCCGCTGGCAGGGTTCGGACTCGCCCGAATGTACAACTCCGCAGGCAGCGGCCTTGCGCCGGTCAGCATCGTTCGCGTACTCCAAACCCATCAGTGCGGCGACGAGCTCGTTCACCTCCGGGAGGTCACCGGAATTCGGGGGAAGCTCGGAATCGAGCTCAGGACCAAGCGGGTTCGGCCCCAAACCGGAGCTGCTGCGAACCTGGACGCGTCCATCCCGCATCGCCTCAACCCACGCCCGCCGACCGTTCTCACGCACTGCTTTCGCCACTTCAATATCCTGGGCGGCCCAGAGGGCCTGTGGCACAACGACCGGGTCCGAATCGTACCAGGCATCCGCGACCATACCGCCGGAGGAAGAATGCGACGGACGCTGGCTCACATCCAAAGCATGTTCGTACGCCCCGCCGGTCAGAGCTATGAGCGGCGTCGACACCCGGTGCGGGTCGTCACGGATCGCCGCATGATTCGCCTCGATTGCCGTGGCTAGTGCATCGTCAACACCCCAGCTCCTCCTTCCGTCAGCGAGCAGCCATGGGCCCGGCGCCGGCGTCGCGGTGGGTGTCGATGGCAGCAGCTGCACTTCGATCGGCAGGGGCGCTCCCGGCTCCAGTCCGAGGTGCCAGGCGAGCCGGTCTGGAGACATCGCGACGAAAAAGGTTCCTTCAAGGAGCTGGTTGCGATCGACGACGACGGTGCCGCCGAACAGCAGTGCGGTTCGCAGCACCCCGACAAGCACCCGCTTCGCCTCGGTCGGCCCGACCTGCAACCACAATTTTGTCTGCTCGACCGGGTCGAGGTTGAAGACGCTGATCCGGGTAGACACGCCAGTCTGCTCCGCCAAATTCAACACTGGTCCTCTCTCGCGTTGGGGGAAATCCCTACGGCTGCGTGAATAATATCGGCCGACGGGCACCCAATCGGGGAGGCTGGTGACATGGTGACTGCCGAGTCCTGTGGACGATTATCGACGACGTCTTGTGCTCGAATTTAGATTGAATGTCTAGAGCGGTGCGTTGGGGCGGTCAGTTCCTGCGTGTTGGTGGAAACACGGCATGAGACTTCGATATAGTCGGCGAGCTGCCATGCGTCAGGTGAGGTTTCACCCGGCCGGGAGCCTCGCCCAGGGACCAGTGGAATACTCTTCCCGAAGCCACCGAGAGAATACGTGCACTTTCTTTCGGACAAAACCGGCCGCTCTCGAACAACCAGGATGCTCGGAGTCGGCGTGTCCATGACCACGCGGACGTTCCTCGCCCATGTCGGGCCCGCGTTACCGGCGACCAGTTGAAGCAGCGAGCATTCGCCCTTGATCGTGCGCCAATGCGCGCCGCGAGCTTGCTCGACCGAACGGACACTCTCACTGCTCCGGAAACCCGTCCGGTGTTTACTGCTGCGGATGTCGAACCATCTGGCAAGGTTCGGGCGGCGGAGCAGATGGCGGGAGCAAAGCGAGGAGTGCAGAAGGCCTTACTGCGAACGTATCTTCGTTACCGGGTGGGTGATCGAGATCGAACTCAGTGAAGTATTACCCATCCTTCCAGTTCCGCGACGGGAAGGTCATTGACGCATTGCGGAGATCAACCAGGCTCTAGCAGAACCATGCGGTGCAGGTCGCTGGTGCACTGATGGACTGGTGGCAAGGTCGGCACCCGGACTTGCCTTCGGCAGTGGACGTACTGAACAGTCGCCGTTGAATCTGCTGGACTCGGTTTTCGAGGCGGAGTTCTCGGCCACGGTCGCGGCGTCCGAGGCTATGAGAAGTTTCGTTGCACCCGAGCCGCGGAACACCTATTGTCGATGAGCTGCAATGGGCATGTGAACCTCTGAGCGCTAGAAGTTATTCGGCTACGGAACGTGGTTGAATTTAGATTCAATGTGTAGTTCCTGATCTCCCTCGAACCTTTTGCGATAGCCGCTAAGAACACGTGTTCTTAGCGGCCAGGCGCAGCAGTCGAGGCGAAGGCTGCTCGGCATGCCGCAATTGTCCTCGGTGTCATCTTGGTTTCCTGTGCTGTAGGGCGTGCCCGCACGCTTTCGCGATGGCTATGCAGGCGGACGGGACCATAGCCGGCCGAAGGAGGTACCCCTCCCTCCTCCTCAGGTTTAGGCTCGGGGCATGGCGACATGGAAGCCGGACCCCCTGTGGTGGCCCTTTGCGATCTGTCTACTCGGGCTGACAGTGGCGAATCTGATTCTGATCCTCGTATCCGCCCCCGTCTGGGCGCGGCTAATCCCCGCATGGCTGTACATCCTTTTCTTTATTGTCGCCATGTCGGTGCTCCTGCGGCGGCGCGCGCTACCTACGAGGGACAGCACTACCCAGTCCCGGAGACGCACCCCGTAGGTTGTGGTCATGCCATTTCCCGGCAATCTTCAAGTACCGCGGAGCCATCCCATCGGAACGGTCCACGCACGATGCCTGCCAAGTTGAATCTGCGGCATGGCCTGTGGTGTGGGCGCGGGATCAGTTGCCCAAGTGGGGCAGGATAGGAGGCATGCGATTTATTCCGAAGCGTCAGGCATCGACCGCTCGCTCGGTGTCGAGCACTCTCAAGGCTGATCCCGAGGCGGTGGAATCCGCCACCGGACCCGGAGTGAAGCCGCAGGAACCGCGCGGGATTTTCGCCGCCGGCGTTGACCGCACGGCTCTGTGGACTGGACGGGCCGTTGTCATCGCTATCGGTTTAGTGCTGGCCTGGTGGCTGGTCCGTTCGCTGTGGTCGGTGGTTTTCCCGACGATCCTGGCCCTGCTGCTGGCCAGCATCCTGTGGCCGGTGAACCGCCTGGCCCGCCGCCTCATGCCCAAGGCGCTGGCGGCCTTTGTCACCGTGCTCGCTGCGCTGGCTGCCGTCGTCGGAGTGCTGCTACTGGTAATTCCGTCGCTGGCCTCGGGAACCGCGGGGCTGGCCGGGAAGGCACGCGAAAACCTCGGGCAGATCACCCAGTTCCTGGCCGGGCCACCGTTCAATCTTGAAAACGCGGACCTGAATTCCCTGGTGGACAGCGCGGTATCCCAGATCCGCGAGCACGCCGGAGACATCGCCTCCGGGATCACCACCGGACTGGGGGCCATCACTTCGGGCACCATCATCTTTGTGCTGGTCCTGGTCTTCACGTTCTTCTGCCTCAAAGACGGCGACCGCTTCCTCGCCTGGACCAGCCGATGGACGGACGCCAAGGTCTACGTACACGCCGCCGCCGTGACCTCCCGGGCCTGGCAGACTCTGTCCGGCTACATCGCGGCGCAGGCCGCCGTCGCCCTGGTCGATGCTGTCTTCATCGGCGCCGCCCTTTTCATCCTGGGCATTCCGCTCGCCTTGCCGCTGACCATCCTGATCTTTATCGCGGCCTTCATCCCGGTCGTCGGTGCGGTGGCAACAGGTTTGCTCGCCGCCCTGATCGCCCTGATCTCCCACGGCTGGGTCACGGCCCTGATCGTGCTCGGCGTGGTGATTGTGGTCCAGCAACTGGAGAGCAACCTGCTGCAGCCGTTCCTGGTGGGAACTAAGCTGAAGATCCACCCGGCCGTGGTGCTGGCCTCGGTAACAGTCGGCGGCACCCTGTTCGGCATCGTCGGAGCTTTCCTATCGGTACCAACAACAGCGGTGGGAATTGTGGTGCTGCGTTATCTGCGGGACGTGGTCTTCCCCGTCCAACCGGAAGGGGAAGCAGAGGTAGACGGTTCTAACAGCAGCCGGCCGGAAGCCGAGGCAACCGTGGCAGGCGCGCAGGGCTAACCGCAGACCTAACCCGCCGCACCCTCCAGCGGCCAGGTGTGCACCGCCTCTTTGGTATGCATGTTGTGCGAATTCTGCCGCGTCATCTCGGCCTGCGCTGCCGGACGGTCCAGCCCGCCTCCTACAAACAGCCGCAGGGTCTTGATCTGCCAGCTGGCGCCGTTCTGTTCCGTCTAGGCGCGGGCGCGCAGGATCTCCATGTACCTGTCGATCAGATCCGGGCCCACACGAAGATCGGCCAGTCCGTCGGCGGCCAGCGGCAGCAGGCGGCGGACAATCAGCTCCACCACCTCGAATATCTCCGACGCCCGGTTTCTGCAGCCTAACGTCGGTCCAGGAAACGCACGGCGTTCTTCTCCCGCCAAGGCAAGGACCTGACCTGCTACTTGCCTGGTGTGTGGGCGGTCGCCACTGATGCGGTGCCCTCCGGCTTCGTGGTCGATGGGGAGCTGGGGGAGCAGATTGCTGCGGGACGGAAGCTCATGGGCTTCCGTCCCGCAGCAATGTGCGGGCCGGATCAGCAGGCGGAATTTGAATCGCTGCTTAATCGGCAGCTGCCGGTGGGAGCCAACGCGTTGGCCAGCCGGGACCGCCCTTGGGTCAGGGGATCTGGGGCTTGGCGTTTTTGGCGACGATGAGGTCGATGAGGAGCTGGTCGCGCTGGTTCAGGGTCTGTGACCAGTCGTAACCGTCGAGCTCCTGCGCGACGCCGTCGGCCATGACAGGGATGTAGTCGTCGGTCTCCGGGTAGGTGCCCAGGGTCTTGGCCCACTCGCGCTGGGCCGGGCCGATGTGCTCGAGGACGTGGGTGATGCCGCCGTCGCCGCCGGAGGCGTGCAGGTTGAGGAAGGGGCCCAGCAGCGCCCACCGTAGGCCCGGGCCATAGGAGATGGCGGTGTCGATGTCCTCGACGCTGGTCACCCCGGTGGAGACCAGGTGGAACATCTCGGTCCACAGGGCCACCTGGAGGCGGTTGGCTACGTGGCCGGGCACTTCCTTGTTGATGCGGATGGGCTTCTTGCCGATCTCGGTGTAGAAGGTTAAGGCCCGGTCCACGGTCTCGGGCGAGGTTTGCCGACCGCCGAGGACTTCGACCAGCGGGATCAGGTGCGGCGGGTTGAACGGGTGCCCGAGGACCATGCGCTCGGGGTGCTGCATGCCCTGCTGGACGTCTGTGATCAGCAGCCCGGACGAGGAGCTCGCGATGATGGCCTCGTCGCTGGCGCCGGCTTCGATCTGGGCCAGCATGGCGTGCTTGACCTCCAGACGCTCCGGTCCATTCTCCTGGATGAACTCGGCGCCGCTCACGGCCTCGGTGATCGAGGCGGTGAACCGAAGATTGTCTTTGGTGGCACCCTCGGCCAGGCCGATGGTCTCCAAGGCTGGCCAGAAGTCCTCGACCCAGCGGCGCAGTCGGTCCTCGGCCCCGTCTGCGGGGTCAGAGGCGACGACCGTGAATCCTTGAGCCAGGTAGTACGCGGCCCAGCTGGCGCCGATGACGCCGGTTCCAACGACGGCGATCGTTCGGTTGGAGTTGCTTGTGATGCTCATGGTGATTGTCCTTTCAGGTACTGCTTGTTTGTGAGGCTGCTTGTCCGGGTGCTACCGGATGTCCTCGAAGATCCGCTTGCTCGTGAGCATCTTGGCAGCGACGATCATGACCACTGCGGCCGCGATGAAGACCAGGAGCGGGATCGTCCACCCTCCGGATAGGGACGAGAGCACTCCGCCGAGGAAGGGGCCGACGGTGCCGAAGGCGTAGCCGATGCCCAGGCTGAATCCGGTGACGGTGGAAGAGCCCTCGGGGGTCCGGGTGCGCTGGTTGAACATGACCATCGCGAACGGGAACGCGCCGCCGGAGATGCCGGCGATGACGGCCCATAGCCCGGCCGCGCCGGGAGCGACCATGATGCCGGTGTAACCGATGATGGAAGCGACGGGGAAGAGGATGCCCAGCCAGAACGGGTTCTTCATGCGGGTGGCGATGATCGGGGTGATCAGGGCCATCGGCAGGGTCAGGAACGTGTAGATGGAGTACATTCCGGCCGCACCGGCCTCACTAAGGCCCTGGGCCTGGAAGATGGTGGGCAGCCAGGCGAGCATGGCGTAGGTGTTCAGCGCGGCCATGCCGTAGAAGATAGCCCCGCCCAGGGAGATCGGGTTGGTGAACAGCTTGGCGATGCCGACCTTCTGCGCTGTGGGGTCCGTGCCGGTGCCTTGGGCCGCGGTGTCCTGGCGTCCGGAGCGGACGGCGGCCAGGATCCACGGGAGTGCGGCGAGCACCATGAGGATGGCATAGGAGGCGACCGAGGCCCGCCAGCCGGCGGTGTTGGACATCGGTACCGCGAGCATGGCGGGGACGGTGGCTCCGGCCTGGGTCATGAGGGTCAGCACGGTCATGGCGGTGCCCTGCCGGTCCGGGAAGTACCGCTTGACCAGCGGCGGGCCGACCACGTTGCCGATGCCCATGCCGAACAGGGCGATCGCTCCGAAGGCCAGGAACCCGATGGCTGAATCCCCGATCACCCGCAGCACGGTGCCGAGCACGCCGAGGGCCATGGCCACCACGGCCATCTTCGCCGGGCCGAGGCGGCGGATGAAGACCGGGGCCACGAAGCCGGCGACGCCGAAGGCGATCGTCGGCAGCATGCCGAGGATCGTGGCGCCGGTGGTACCGAGGGCAACGTCGTCCTGGATGCGGCCCAGGATCGGCGAGATGCCGGTCACCGCGTGGCGCAGGGAAAACGCCATGAGGATCAGACCGAGGAAGTAGAGAATCCGTCCCCGCCAGGGTTTCCGGATCGGGGCTGCCTGTGTGGATTGGGATTGGGTGGTGGTGCTCATCAGATGGCCGCCTTCGAGTCGCCATCAATGGGAAACATCTGGCCCGAGATGGTGCGGGCGTGCGGTCCGGCGAGGAAGAGGACCAGTTGGGCGATGTCGTCGGGGTTGATGAACTGCTTGACCGATTGGTTGGCCATCGCGCTGTCGATCTCCTCCTGCACGGTGCGGCCGGAGACTGCAGCGCGGCCTTCGAAGACACTCATGATGCGCGGGCCGTCGACGGCACCCGGGTGGATGGTGTTGGAGGTGATGCCGAATTGGCCGAGCTCCATGGCCAGGGTCTTGGCGAAGCCGACCAGGCCCCACTTGGTGGTGGAATAGGCAACTCGGTTCGGGTAGCCAAAGCGGCCGGCCAGCGACGACATGGTGACGATGGAGGCGGCCTCCGACCGCTTGAGCAGCGGAATGACCGCCTGCGTGACGTTGAACGTGCCCTGCAGGTTCACACCTACGACGGCGGCGAAGGCGTTCGCATCGTACTC
The DNA here is from genome assembly GCF_059091365.1 of Arthrobacter sp. MDT2-34-1. NCBI lineage: Bacteria > Bacillati > Actinomycetota > Actinomycetes > Micrococcales > Micrococcaceae > Arthrobacter > Arthrobacter sp. MDT2-34-1. Next base: position 1,184,340 of record NZ_JBNHGO010000001.1, on the reverse strand, counting down.
CTCGACCGGAGCGGTGGGGCCGGCAATCCCGGCGTTGTTCACCAGCACGTCCAGCCCGCCGAGCCTCGTGTTGGCGTCTTGGGCGAGCACATGCCCGGCCTCAGGGGCGCTGACATCGACCACCGAACCGCTGATGTTGGCGTACTCCGCGGTAACCGCGGCGACGGCGTCGGCGTTGATGTCCGCGATGTGCACGCGTGCACCCGTGGCGGCGAAGGCCTTGGCGATAGCCAAGCCGATTCCGTTTGCTCCGGCAGTGACCAGAACGCGCTGCGACATTGTCTTCTCCTTGTGGTGATTTACCAGGCGGGGACAAAGGCGGGTGGGGTAGTGACCTCGTCAGTGTCCGAGACGCAACTTATATGCGTATGCATCTACCATGGGCCCGTAAAGGTTGATGTGTCAACTAATGTGAGCGAGTAGACAGATTAGGCGGAATCCTTATCCTTTTGCCCCGGAGGCAGCGTTGTCTCAACCAGGCTGGCGGCGAGTGGACGCAGCACACTTACGCTGTTACCGGCCGTAGCGGGTCATCCTCAAGACTGTGAGCTTCACCAAGGGCAAGGCCTCTAGCAAGGTCGAGCAGTCGGCCGAAGAAGTCCTACCGGGGTTAGAAGTCCGCGGAGCGAAATGATGCCGCCCGCGCTTTGCTGATTAACGAATTAGAACAGCGGCCAGGGCACCGCGGACATCTCACCGCTCGGAGCCGGAAACCGCCCTGCCAAGCGCAACTTGGCGCAGCGCGCGGCGAGCGATGCGATTTCTTCGGCGCTGAGCAGGTCCGCCAGGTTTCGGCCCAGCCCGCCGTGCAGTCCTTCGCTGACACGGTCTATGCCGTAGCGTTCCTCGGCGGTTAGAGCGTCTCCCAACCATCCCCACAACACCGTGCGCAACTTGTGGTCACGATGAAAGGTCAGCCCATGGTCCACGCCGTGCCGGTGTCCGTCCGTCATGGCAAGAATGTGGTCGCCTTTGCGGTCGGCGTTGTTGACGATGATGTCGAACACCGCCATGCGTCTCAGCGCCGGCGAGTCTTCGTGAACGAGGGCGACCATCCGTCCGTTCTCATCCCGGCCCTTGAGAACGTGTCTCCAGCCCGTCTCCGGCACCTGGTCCGCCGCGACCAGGTCCACGGCGCTTTGGGCGGGGTCTTGCTCCTGCCAAAGCTGTACCATTCCTTCGCCCAACGGACCATCGCGCAGCCAGGTGTGCGGCACGATGTCCCAGCCGAAGGCCTGCGAGACCAAGTAGGCGGCCACCTCCCGGTGAGCCAGGGTGCCGTGGGGAAAATCCCACAGCGGACTTTCCCCCGCTATCGGCTTATAGACCACGGCCACGTCGCCGATGCTGCCCAGAAATGTAGCGTTTGAAGCCGTCGTGATGCGTCCGGTGAGCGTCAGCTCGGCGGTCACCAGGTCCGGCGCCGGCATCAGGCCTCGGGAAGGGTACAGGTGTGCCCGTCGGCGTCTATGGGGTAGCCGCAGAGCGGGCACGTCGGACGTCCGGCGCCCACGATCTCACGGGTGCGCTTGGTGAATGCGCGGGCGGTGCCGACCGGCATGCGCACCAGCAGCATTTCGGCCGCCTGAGCCCCGCCCTCATCAAGCGATTCGTCGTCGTCGGCATCGACGTCGGTGATGGGGTAGGCCTCTATCACGACCTGCGCGGTCGTCGGGTCCCAACCTAAGCTCATGGAGCCGGTGCGAAACTGCTCCTGAACTGCCTCAAGCTGATCATTGTCAACGAGTTCAGTGGGAGTACTCGCGGGAACGCTGAAGGGGTTGCCGTCGAGAGCCATGAGCTGGTCGAGAATTTCGTCGATCTTCTCTGCGAGCAGGGCCGACTGCTGTTTCTCCAGGGTAATACTCACGATCTGCGTCCCCGCACGCACCTGCAGATAGAACGTACGCGCCCCCGGAAGGCCTATGGTGCCAACGACGACCCGATCGGGCCAGGCAAACTCGTGAACACGTGCAGGCATGTCAGTATTTTAGGCACATGAGGTTCATGGCTCCTGCTGCCCTGCACCGCCGCCCACCGGCGCATCGGCAGAGCGGATGCCGTTCGACAGCCACGACAGATCACCGGCGTCGGTGTTGGTCGCGTAGACGCTTGGCCGACTAACGCCGTAACGCACGATCGATACGGACCCCGGGCCCACGGTGATTCGCTGGAACAGGTCAAGGTGCATGCCGAGCGCGTCGGCGAGGATCGACTTGATGATGTCACCGTGACTCACCGCCACCCACACGGCCCCTGGCCCGTATTCCGTCTCGAAGGCTGCATCGTGGCGTCGAATCGCTGCCACCGACCGAGCCTGCATCGAGGCCAGGGATTCACCGCCGGGAAAGACGACGGCGGACGGTTGCGACTGCACGACCGGCCACAATTCCTCGGTCTCAAGATCACTGATCGCGCGGCCCTGCCACTCGCCGTAATCGCATTCGGTGAGGTCTAGGTCGACCGGCGCGTACGGCGAGCCAGCCTGGCGGTCGAGGATGAACTGCGCGGTCTGCCGACAACGCTCCAGAGGGCTCGACACCACCCCGACTACGGGCACCGCCGCGAGCCGGTCTCCGGTCAGGGCCGCCTGATCCCGCCCGACCTGGTCGAGGCAGACGCCGCCGGCCCGACCGGCCAGCAGGCCGGTGGCATTGGCTGTGGTGCGGCCGTGCCGCACGAGGATGACTGTCGCCATCCACCCAGCCTAACCACCCGTTCGACGGCGGTGTGAGCCGCAGAGGGTCGCGCGTCGAACAGACCAATAACGCTTTCATGAATGGACAGACCAACCTGAGGTCTGCGTCCACGTCGAACTGTGGACAAAGTTTGACTGGGTGTGTACCTATTGAAGGTCCGGGCAGCAGACGGGCGTTCTTACCGGATCTGTCGGTGAGTTCCAGCCGGTTCCCACGGCTCCGGGCACATTCACCATCCACGCGGGGACTCTGGAGGCACGTTGAAGCTCTTGCTGACTTCTGGCGGCGTGACGAACCCGAGCATTCACTCTGCGCTCGTGCAGCTTCTCGACAAGCCGGTGTCGCAGTGCCGCGCCCTGGTCATCCCGACAGCGCAGTGGGGTCACCCGCTGTGCGGACCGGCATCGGTGCGGAACCTCCTGGCCGCCGAGAATGACTTCCGTCATTTGTCCGGCCTGGGCTGGGCGTCGCTCGGGGTTCTCGAGCTTACCGCGCTGCCCACCATTGGCGCGGATCGGTGGGTCCCGTGGCTTCGGGAGGCCGACGTGCTCTTGGTCGACGGCGGCGAGGCGACGTACCTGTCCCATTGGGTGCGGGAGTCCGGGCTGGCCGAACTGCTCCCGTCACTTCCCGACATGGTGTGGGTGGGAGTGAGTGCCGGAAGCATGGTGATGACGCCCCGGATCGGGGAAGTCTTCGTTGAGTGGCCGTCCGCTCCGGATGACCGGACTCTGGGGGTGGTGGAATTTTCAATCTTTCCGCACCTGAACGCTTTCCCGAGCAACACCCTGGCCCACGCAGAGCGGTGGGCCGCCGACATAGGCGCCCCTGCCTACGCCATCGACGAACAGACAGCGATCAAGGTCGTCGACGGCTCCGTCGAGGTGGTTTCCGAAGGACAGTGGAAGAGGTTCGAGTGATAAGTGCCCAGCATTTGTGAGGTCGCGTGGTTTTTGCCCAGGGACGGGACGAACAGCAATCGGCGAAGGACTATCGGTCTAACATCATGTTCCCGACAGCTCTGGTGATGCCGGCCGGGTACTGGTGCGTGCGTCCAGAACCTGCCCGATGGTCTTCGCGATCAAGTGAACGTCCTCGTCGCTCACGACGAATGGCGGGCTGATTTGGAGGGTGTTGCCGCGCAGGGGCCGCACGACGACGCCGTTGTCGATGCATGAGTTGGCCACAGCCTCGGCGTCCGCCTGGTCTGCGAGCTGGACGCCGGCGAGAAATCCAACGCCGCTGCGGATTTCCTGCACGAGAGGATGCGAGGCAAGAGGTGCAAGGGCCTTATCGAGGACGGATTCCAATTCCAAGGCCCGCGCAACGAGATTTTCGTTCTCGAGGATGTCGAGGTTGGCGTGTGCAACTGCGCAAGCTGTGGCATGCCCCGAGTACGTCATGCCGTGCCTCGATACGGGGGCGTCCTGTCCCTGATAGAACCGTCCCCAGATCCGGTTGGATATGAGGACCCCGCCCAGCGGGGCGTAGCCGGATGTTATTCCTTTGGCCAGCAGAATCATGTCGGGCTCGAGATGGAACCTTTCGGAGGCGAACATTAAGCCTGCCCGGCCGAATCCGGTGATGACTTCATCGACGATTAGAAGAATGTCGTTCTTCCGGGCGATTTGCTGCAGGCCTTCAAGATAACCGGGGGCAGGGGGAATCACCCCACCGGTCCCTATGATTGGCTCGGTGAAGATGGCGGCAATATTCTCCGGCCCGATGTCGTCGACGACTGCCTGTACGCCTTCCAGATCGTTGGTCGGAACGAGGGCCGTCTCGGGGACGAGGGAATCCGTCCCGTAGCCGTCCCTATTAAAATCAAGCCCGGCGATACTGGTGCCAAAGGCGTGGAGCCCGTGGTACGAGTAAGTACGGCTGAGGATGGTTTTCTTGTCCGGCATGCCCTCAAGCTGCCAATGGCGCCGCGCAATCTTGCAGGCCAAGTCGACGGAGTCAGACCCGCCGCTGTTGAAAATTATCTTGGCGTCCGGGATCGGCCCCAGGGCCACGAGCCGGTCGGCGAGGGAGAGTGCCACATCGTTCGAGAACCGGCCAAAAACGTGGTATGTCTCCAGTTTGCACATCTGGTCATAGGCCGCTTTCGCCACTGATTCCCTGCCGTGGCCGATGTTTGCGTGCCACAGTCCGGCGGTGGCATCCAGCAGGCGCTGGCCGTCCGAGGTGGTCAGGTATGCGCCGTGGCCTTCGGTAATGACGATGCGGCGTTGCAGAACCGAGGGCATGTGCGCCTGGGCGCTCCACAGTGACTCGCCAACGAGCTTGGTAGGGTTTGCCGGATCAAGAACGGTTGCGTCGGTAGCCATTGTTTTTCTCCTAGGCAGGCCAATAGGGGGCGATTCCATGTAGAAGACACCGCCGGACTGCCCTGTACCTCGTCGGCAGCCCCCGATTTTGCATCGGTTGCGGGAGTCAGGCGCGGAGCCAGCTTTCGTTCAGGTGAAATTGCACTTGAACATCCGGTTGCGGCATGTGCCGCGCCGGTTAATCGAGGACGGCGAGCAGCTGCCCTTCCGTGACCGCGTCTCCTTCGGACACGGAGATGTCCGCAACAACACCCGATTCGGGCGCTTCAACCGGAATTTCCATTTTCATGGATTCGAGGATCATGATGGTTTCGTCTTCCTCAACAGACGCTCCCGGCGCCACGAGGATTTTCCAAACGTTGGCAGCCAGATCCGACCGTACTTCGCTCAATTTTTGTTCCTCCTCGAATAGCCCGGCCTTTAAGGTGTTGTGTTCGTCGTGGACCGGCGGCGCTGGCCCGTGTGGTCCATGTGTTTCTTGATCTGCTCGTCCAGGTCCTCAATGTTTCCACCTTCCACGTTTGCCAGGAGCTCCTGGTGTTCGGCCGCTATCTCTTCCGGATGGGGATACAGGTTCTCCAGCATCATGAGCGACAGGCGCGTTTCAGTGAGGAGGGTCTGATAGAAAACCGTGAGGCGTTTGTTACCGAGACTCCCGACCAAGACCGTGTGGAACGCCAGGTCCAAGTCGACCAGATCCGACCACGGATGACCTCTTTCCGAGGCTTCCTTCATGTCGACGACGATGCTGCGAAGTTCATCGAAAATCTGTTTCCTTGGATTCTTCGCCAGCTCCTCGGCTGCTGCCTTTTCAACGGAATGGCGGGCGACGGATATGTCATCCATATCCGCCTCGGACAGTTCCAGGACAAAAACCCCGCGGTTGCGTACCCGGTGCAGGAGGCCTTCCTGTATGAGCCGCTGCATTGCTTCGCGCACCGGCGATCGGCTGACGTTCAGCTGCCGGGCAAGACTGGTTTCGCGCAGCTGTTGGCCGGGCCTGTAAGCGCCCTTTTCGATCGCGCCCCGCAGCCGGTTGACAATGGTGTCCACCGTCCCGTCGATGAGGATCGGCTCCAGTACAGGCTCACTCAACTCGTTGCTCCTACCCATCCGGCGGTCAGCTCGATGCACACCGGGATCAGTCCGGTGCCGGCGCCGCGTTTTCGGCTTCCGTCAACGGACGCACAGATATGCCGGCATCCTTCAAGGACTGCCAGACCGTGCGGATCACCTCCACTGAGTTCGGCGCGTCCCCGTGCAGGCATATGCTTTCCGGGGAGATTTCAAGATCCCGCCCGGAGACGGTAGCTACTTTCCCTTCCCGCACGAACCTGATCGCACGTGAGGACACGAGTGCCGGGTCCCAAGCGAGCTTTTCCCGCTCGATAAGGAGGTTGCCGGCGTCGTCATAGCCGAGGTCGACAAATCCTTCCTGGACCAACCGGACGCCGTAGCGGGCGGCGAGCTCCGTGTGGCGCTTGTCGAAGCAGTAGAGAGGCAGGGAACTGTCTATTTCGGCGACGGCCGCGATGACAGCTTCAGCCAGCTCTTCGTCCTCCAGCGACATCAGGTACATGACCCCGTGCGGTTTCACATGCGATAGTTTCGCCCCTTCAGCCTCCACGAAGCCCTTCAGGGCGCCAATCTGATAGAGCGTGTAGTCCTGAAGCTCTTCTGCCGAGACCGCTATTCGTCGTCGTCCGAAGCCCAGAAGGTCCGGCAGCGCGACGTGCGCTCCGATCTGGAGGCCCTGGTCGACCGCCGCCCGGACGGTGCGGCGCATGGTTCTTGGGTCCCCGGCATGGAAGCCGCAGGCGATGTTGGCGGCGCTGATATAGGGCATGAACTCCTCGTCCGGCGCGAAGCGCCAGCGGCCGTAACCTTCTCCCATGTCGCAGTTGATTTCGATGGCTGTGTTCATTATCCGGTTCCTCCTGCTGCAGACATGAGCATGGAACGTTCCTCGTCCAATGCATAGGCGTCGTCGATGGAAATGGGCTTGAACCGGATCGTGTCGGTCCCCGGCCGCATCTGGCCGGTTTTCCATAGGCTCGCCTTCGGCACGACTCCGAAGACGACGAAGCCGCCGGAAGTGGGCCCGTCAGGTCCGAGGATCACGGGAGTGTCACCATTGAGGTTGATTCCGCCGACAGGGTAGCCGGTGTCGAGGATGTTGGATGGATGTCCGCCGGCAATCCCGCCGTCGGGCCGGGCCCACTGCAACCTCACTGGGTCCAGCCTGATACCGGTACGGTTTGAATTTTGGTCAACCGTCCAAGAGCGAGCAAAGAAGTTTTGTACGTCCGTTTCCGTGAAGAACTCGGGTGAGGCAAATGGCCCTGGCACTACTTCCAGTTCCCAGTCGTGCCGATACTCGGGGATCCGTTCCTGCGGCAGTTCCGCTATGGATGAGGTATCCGAGCTTCCGATGTCCAGGACGTCTCCCTTGACGAGCGCCCGTCCTTCCACTCCTCCGAGTGAACCCATGGTGTAGGTGGACCGGGAACCGAGGATTTGGGGGACATCGATTCCGCCTCTTACCGCCAGATAAAACCTGAACCCAGATGACGCCAAACCGATTTTCAGTTCGGCACCCGCGGGAACGTCAACGGCAGCCCATTGTGGCACCGGGCTTCCGTCGACGGTCACTTCACCTGCGGCGCCGGTTACGGCCACCGTGGCGGGGGACCGGAACCGGAATTTGGTCTTGCCCAGTGTGATTTCCAGGCCCGCAGCGTCGGGGCTGTTGCCGACGGCGACATTGCCGAGCCGGAACGCGAAATCATCCATCGGACCGGCGGGGAAATAACCGCGTGACAGCATTCCGATTCGTCCAGGCCAGTCCTGGACGGTTGTCTGGATGCCGGGTTGCGCAACTTCAATGGACATACGTGGCTCCTCACGGGACGGCGGTTGCGGCGGCAGCGGTGTCCCGCTTGGCGGTGAAGTCTGCGGCCTCGGCCACGAGCGAAGCGCACCAGGCGTTATAGCCGGCGACGTCAAAGTCTTCGTCCTGTATGTCGTAGACGTATTCGCCCCGGTGCACGGCTTCGAAGGAATCGGTCAGTTCCTGCTCGGAAACGGCATGGAATCTGACCCGGTCGCAGGGGCGCAGCAGCAGAGGCGACTGGGCGAAAGCAGGGTTGCGCTGTTGGATGTCGTACACGGGCAGGGTTCTGCCGAGCAGTTGGTATCCGCCAGGCGATTCCACGGGGTAGATCGAGTAGCACGGTCCGCCCAGGCCGATAGCTCCTTCCGCTGTCCAGGTACGGGTCGGGTTGTATTTGGGCGCGAAGAGAACCTTCCGCGGATCCAAAGGAAACGTGAAGGGCAGCCCGGGGAAGAACCCGATGAATCCGACCCAGAGGTCGGTCCCGGTGACGACTTCGACCAGCTCGTCGACGTCCCGAAGCCCGTTGTAGGCGATCGTGTAATCGACGTTGTTATCGTTCATGCAGTTGGGGGCGTCGGAGCGGATGCTGCGCACATAGCGGGCAACGGCTTCCTTGGAGGTCGAATCGTGAAACGCGGCAGGAAGATTCACTCGTCGGCTGGGAAGGACCAGGTTTTCCGTACCGGCTGCGTTGTCATAGGCCTCGTCCAATGCCGAAACGAGGTTCGCCACGTTTGTTTCCGCCGGGTTGTAGGAGAGCAGTATGGAACGGAAACCGGGGGATGTTTCGACCAGTCCAGGTGGGCGGGACCGGTTCACCTCGGTGTTGATGTTGTGGACAAAGAAGTTCAGGTTCAGGTCAAAATGCATGTCACCGAACTCGGCGAGGAGGTAACTGTCGCCGGCGAGGCGGTACGTGAGCGCGGGTTTGCCATCGGTGGCCGCCCGGCGCTCGTAAAGTGCGGACGGGACTCCTGCCCAGCGTTCCGAGATGTACTGTTTGGAAACCTCGTGCGGCTTCATCGTGCGTGCTCCTCCTGACCTGTTTCGCCCCGTGCTTTTGATTCGGCGGCCCGGTGCTGGACTTCGGTCACGATGCCGGTGCTGTAGCGGCCCGACTTGAAGGCCGGATCGTTGAGAAGCATCCGGAAAAATGGAAGGTTGGTTTTTAGCCCGGCCACCTGGAAGGCTTCGACGGCGGATCCGGCACGTGCGAGTGCTTCTTCCCGGTCCTGCCCCCAAACGATGAGTTTTGCCAGGAGCGGATCGTAGGCCGTGGTCACGGTATTGCCGGCTGCATAGCCGCTGTCGACGCGGACACCTTCTCCTGCGGGTTCCGTCCACTCACTGATGAGCCCGGGCGACGGCAGAAAGCGTTGCGGATCTTCGGCATAGATCCGCATCTCGATGGCATGTCCTGTCGGTTGGAGGTTGCCGGCGTCGAAGCTGACGTCCTGGCCGGCGGCTACGCGGAGTTGTTCCTCGACAAGGTCGATGGAGAACACGGCTTCGGTGACAGGATGCTCCACTTGCAGCCGGGTGTTCATCTCCAGGAAAACAAAAGACTGCCGCACTGGATCGACCAGGCATTCGACCGTACCGGCATTGCGGTAACCGACAGCAGTCCCCGCTCTTACCGCGCCGTCCAGCATCCGGGATCTTAGTTCCGGTGTGATGCCCGGCGACGGCGACTCCTCGGCGACCTTCTGGTGACGGCGCTGGACCGAGCAGTCCCGCTCTCCGAGCGCTATCACCTTGCCGCTCGCGAGTCCGAGGATCTGGACCTCGACGTGGCGGGCGTGTTGAATGAACTGTTCAATGAGGATCCGCGAGTCCCCGAAAAAGCGCTCTGCACGCGACCGTGCAGTGTCGAAGGCTGCCCGCAGGTCTTCGTCATTGTCGGCGACTATCATCCCGATGCCGCCGCCGCCTCCGGATGGTTTAACGATGACCGGGTAGCCGACAGAATTGGCGATCTCTACTGCCTCAGCGGCGTCGCTTACCGGTTCGGCCGATCCTGTCGCCACCGGCACGCCTGCGGCCTGCATCAGGTTGCGGGCGTTGATCTTGTCCGCCACCATGTCCATGGAGTCCGGTGAAGGTCCCACCCACGTGATGCCGCTTTCGATAACCCGCCGGGCGAAGCCGGAATTTTCGGCGAGGAAACCGTAGCCAGGGTGGATGGCCGAAGCCCGGACGGTACGGGCTGCTTCCATCAGTTTGTCGACGTTCAGGTAGGATTCGGCAGGATTGGCCGGACCCAGGGAGAAAAATTCCGCGGCTTCCTTTACGAAGGGCAGCTCTGTGTCCACATCCGAGCAGACGGCGATGGTCCGGATGCCCAGGGCGTTCGCTGTGCGGATGATGCGCCGGGCGATCTCGCCGCGGTTGGTGACCAAGAGGGATTCAAACAACGGCGTGGTCATGACTTGACGACTCCTTTGGCGATGAGGCGCGCCTTGGCCGAGGCACGGAAGCGGTCTGCAAGGACCGCGAGAACGAGCGCCAACCCCAGGGCGATGCTCTGCATGTTGGTATCGAGCCGCATGAAGTTCATTCCGTTGCCCAGCAGCATGATGAAGATGACGCCCAGGACAGTGCCGCCGACGCCGCCGCGGCCGCCCTGGAGCGAGGCGCCGCCGATGACGGCCGCGGTGATGGATTGAAGCGCAAAAGCTCCCCCAAAGGTCGGTTGCCCTGAGCCGCTGCGGGCAGTCAGGAGGTAGGCCGCGATAGAGGACAGAACGGCGCAGATGATGTAGGTGGCAATCAGGTTCCGCCGAACCTGGATGCCCGCGGTTTTTGCCGCCAGGGCATTTCCGCCGATGGCATACAGGTGGCGGCCGAACGTTGTCCATTTCAGTGCGACGAAAACAATTGCCAGGATCGGCAGTGCTACGAGAACCAGGTTGGGTATGCCCAGGGTGAAGCCTGACCCGAGGCCGACTATGTAGTCCCTCGGCAGGCCGGACACGGTGGCGCCCCCGCTGTAGACCAGCGTGATGCCCGTGACGATGGTGGCAGTGGCAAGTGTCACGATGAACGGGTTGACCTTCAGGAAAGCCACGCCGAGGCCGTTGGCCATCCCGACGACCAGTCCGACTGCGATGCAGACGACGAAACCCATGATCATGGACTGGCCTGAGAATTCCGGTATGCCGCCATAGACTTTCTGCATCATCGTGGCAGACACGATGGAAGACAGCGCGACGGTTGCCCCTACGGACAGATCAAATCCGCCCGTTACCAGTACCAGCATCTGTCCCAGGGAAATCAGCAGGAGCGTGACGGATTGCTGGGAGACGGATAGCAGGTTGTCGGGCTGCAGGAAGCGGTCGTTTGCCACGGCAAAGACGACCACCATGACGATCAGCAGCGGCGGCAGCGGTCCGACGCTGCTGAAAAACCTGAGCCAGAACTGGCGGTTTGGTTTCTTGGTACCTCGGACGGCGGTCGCCGGGCCCTTGACTTCGGTTGTTGACATGGCAGTCCTTATGCTGATGCGCCTACTGCATGCCCAAAGGCACCAGCGACAACGGCTTCGTTTGTGATTTGGTTGCCAACGAGCTCGGCCTGAACGCGCCCGCCGTTCATCACATAGACCCGGTCGGCAAGTCCGACGACCTCCTCGAGGTCGGAGGAGACCATGAGGACGCCGGCACCGTCACTGCACAGTTTGCGGAGATTGGCATATATCTCCTGGCGGGCCCCGACATCCACCCCGGAAGTAGGCTCGGCCACCACGAAAACCTTCCGTTCCCGTGTCAGGGCGCGGGCCAGAACGACCTTCTGTTGATTGCCGCCCGACAGGGCCCGGGCCTCGGCAGTTACGGACCGCGGCCGGATATCGAGCCGCTCGGCCAGTGCCTGCGCGAGGGAACGGATCCGTGCTCCGTGGATCAGCCCCAGCGTGCTGTACTTCTTAATCCGGTTGACTTCAAGAGCAATGTTCTCCTGAACGCTGAGGTCAAGCGCCAGGGCTTCCCGCCTGCGGTCCTCCGGCATGAAGCCGATACCCGCCTGGATCATCTGGCGGGGGTTGGGGCGACTGAATTTCCTGCCGTTGACCGAGACGGAACCGCTGGACAGGGGGATGAGACCGAGGACGGCCTTTGCGAGTTCACTTTTCCCCGAACCCACGAGCCCGGCCACGGCGACAATCTCACCCCGACACACCCGCAGGGATGCATGGGCGACCTTGCCGTCGGCCGTGGATGCATCCTCGATCTCCAGCAGGGGTTCACCCTTGGTTTCGGCCTTTTCCGGATAGACGGCCGCGAGCTCCCGGCCGACCATGTCGGTGATCAACTGCTCTTCGGAAACCTGGTCGAGGGTATGGGTCGAAATGAAGGTGCCGTCCCGCATCACGGTGACCCGGTCGCCCAGGCGTCGGACCTCCTCCATCCGGTGGGTGATGTAGAGAAGCGCCCAGCCCTCGTCCCGGAGCCGGTCTATGATCCGGAAAAGCCGGTCCGCTTCCCGTTCGCTGATGGCAGCCGTGGGCTCATCGAGAAGGAGGATGCCCGGTGTCCCGAGCAGCCCTTTCGTGATCTCCACGAGCTGCTGTTCGGCCCTTGGCAGCGTCCCAACCTCAGCGTCCGGGTCGATGGCTGCCCCAAGCTGGCCGACCTTCTCCCGGGCAATGGCCCGCATCTTGGTGCGGTTCACAAACCCAAATGTTTTCACCTCACGGCCGAGGAACAGATTCTCGGTGACGGACAGCGTTGGAGCCAAACTGAAATCCTGCAGGACGACGTTGATGCCCAGTTTCCGGGCATTCGCCGGTGAGTGGTGGGCGACGTCCGAGCCGCGGACGGTAATGGTGCCGCTGTCCGGCTGGTAGTTACCGAGGAGGATGTTCACAAGCGTGGATTTTCCCGCGCCGTTCTCGCCCAGCAGGATGTGTACTTCGCCGGGGTAAAGGTCGAGGGACATCCCTTTGAGTGCCCTCACGGGCCCGAAGGTCTTGACGATATTGCCGAGTGCAACGATCGGATGCTGTTCCAATGCCAGCTTCACTCCCTTCAGATGCGAGTGCCCACGAACCGGGAACACACGCGGGGCCCGGCCCCGCGTGGATGGATCAGCTCTTCGGTGTCCAGCTCGTCACCGTCTTGAAGTCCCGCGGCGCGAACATCTCGTTGTAGGGCACGTCGGCGGCGTTCTCCTGGGTGATCATCTTGGGCACCGGTCCGGAGGTGGGCGCCTCCAGCTTCTCGCCTTCCAGCATGCGGACGGCTTGGTCAACGGCCATGCGTCCCTGGATGGTGGTGAAGTCCGTTGGCGAACCTACGGCGTCGCCGGCCACGATCGCGTCGTACACGGGCGGGATGATGTCGAAGGCGTAGACGTCAACTTTCCCCGTCATGTTGGCGTTCCGCACCGCATTCACGCCGGCTTCGGCAGCAATATCAACTCCCACGATGTGGGTGATGTCGGGATGGACCTTGAGGGTGTCCTCAATGAGGTTCTGCTGGATCTCCAGGCCCGGATCGGCGCGCCGCATCTCCGCCATCTTGACGTTGGTTCCTTTGATGGTGTCCTGGAAACCCTTGACTGCCGCATCGGACCATCCGGCGCCTTCCGGCCCGGGGAAGAAACCCACCAGGGCGGGTGACCCCTTGGTGTCATCGATGATGTACTCGGCCGTCGTCACTGCCAGATCATGGAAGCTCACGAGCGCGTGGGAGAAGAGGGGATTGTCCTTGGACTCGGGGCAGTCCGTACCGTTGATGAAGTCCACCACCGGTATTTTCTTTTCCAGCGCGGCAGCCACCTGGGGGCACACGCCCGTTGCGTTGATGGCGCCCAGAACGATCGCGTCGTAGCCGCCGTTGATGCAGTCCTGCATCTGACTTAGCTGCTTGTCGAGGTTGGTATAGCCTCCAGCCTCGAACATGCTGTACTCAACCTTGTCCCTCTGTGCCTCGATCAGCGTCCCGTAGTTCGTGGCGGCCCAGTAGGAATCCTTCATGTGAGGGAACAGGACACAGATCTTCCACTGCTTGGTAATTTTGTCGTTTGCAATGGGCTCATAGGTGGTTTCCGTCGTCTTGCCGTTCAGAGCCGTATTGAGGGCGGGCGTAGTCCAGTTCTCCGCGGAACCGGTGCCCGTGGCTTCCCCGGTCTGCCCGTCTCCGGAGCCTCCCATTGCCCCGCACCCGGTTGCCGCCAAGGTGGCGGCCAGTGCAAGCGCGCCGATGGTGTTGGCTTTCCTGTTCAGCTTCATGTGTTTCTCCCAGCGCCGATAGCCGAAGGCCCGCCCGGCGGAGGCCGATTAAGTCGATTGCCTTTTGTACACAATCTGCCAGCGGGTGTTGCCAGCATAGTCCGTGACGGGGGTCACATCAACACTTTTTGCGCTGTTTCTCGCATCGCTTGAAGTTCAGTGCTGAAGTACGGCCTGGACTCGCCGCACCTATCGCGCGTTTCAGGTCTCGCCGGGCCGGCCGGGCGGACCTCTGCCAACCGCGCTTTGTTCGCGCCGACCGGCAGGCTTTCCGGGCCAACTCCGGGCTACGGAGTAAACTATGCAATTGTCGACTAAAGACATCTGACTTGGACAGCGATGGCTACGGGTTCGACCAGAACGAGTTGGTGGGGCTCAATGGCAGCGAGGATGGAAATCAGGATGAAAAGGGGAGTGCTCGACCCGATAGTGCAGGAGTCTACGCCGGCCATTATTGCCCGCCGTATCCGCGATGCAATCGCCCGAGGTGATTTCGCTCCAGGCCTCCAACTCGGTGAAGCCGAGCTTGCCAAAGAACTGGGGGTCAGCCGGGGGCCCCTGCGGGAGGCCATGCAGCGGCTCACCCAGGAAGGGCTGCTCGTCAGTTACCGGAACAGGGGCCTCTTCGTCGTCAGCATGGACGAGGACGATTTTCGGGACATCTACCTGGCCCGAACCGCGGTGGAAGCAGCCGCCATCCGCCGCTTGGTCAGCACGAACCCGGAGGACAGCGCGGCCCAGCTAATGAAAGCCGTGCGTGCCATGGAGGATGCGGCGGAAAGCCCCCGCGGCGAAGCCATGACCGAAGCGGACATGAGCTTCCATGCCCTCCTGGTTGAGCTCGCCGGCAGCCCTCGCCTGAAGAAGATGCACGACACTCTCCTGACGGAAACACGGATGTGCCTCAATGCTCTGAAAAGCACGTACGCTACGGCCGACAAGCGCATCGCCGAGCACAAACGCATCGCGGAAGCCATCTCCAAGGGAGATTCAGACCTCGCCGAGAAGCTGATGGCCGAACACATGGAGGACGCA
Organism: Arthrobacter sp. MDT2-34-1; assembly: GCF_059091365.1. NCBI lineage: Bacteria > Bacillati > Actinomycetota > Actinomycetes > Micrococcales > Micrococcaceae > Arthrobacter > Arthrobacter sp. MDT2-34-1. Next base: position 1,169,151 of record NZ_JBNHGO010000001.1, on the reverse strand, counting down.
CTGATGCGGCTGATTCCCTAGCCGTCCCCTCGGTTGCGCCAGTGCTCCCTCACTTCCACATTTCCAGCCGGTGAGTGGGGGAGCCATTCGCGAGGCGGCGTCGTGGGACGAGGTTGCCAATCCCTAGACCCGCGGGATGGCCATGTACTTGATCTCCAAAAATTCATCCAAGCCCACGCGCCCGCCCTCGCGGCCCAGACCGGAGGCCTTGATGCCGCCGAACGGCGCCGCCGGATTCGAAACGATGCCCGTGTTAAGGCCGACCATGCCCGACTCCAGACTTTCGCCGACGCGGAGGGCGCGGTCCAGGTCCTGGGTGAACACAAAGCTGGCAAGGCCCCAAGGGGTGTCGTTCGCCCACCGCACCACCTCGTCTTCGGTGTCGAAGGGGATGACGGGCGCCACCGGCCCGAAAATCTCCTCGTTCATCAACGCGGCGTCGGGGCCGACGTCCGCAAGCACTGTTGGGGAGTAGAAGTAGCCGCTGCCCTCGGGGCGGGAGCCGCCGCAGACCACCTTGGCGCCCTTGGAAACGGCGTCGTCCACAAGTTCCTGGACCTTGTTGAGAGCCTTTTCCTCCACGAGCGGGCCGACGTCCGTGCCGCTTACTGCGCCGTCACCGACCTTTAAGGCGCTCAGCCGCTGGGCGAGGCGGACGGCGAAGTCAGCGGCCACGGAGCGCTGCACGAAGATCCGGTTGGCGGCGGTGCAGGCTTCACCCATGTTGCGCATTTTCGCGGCGAAAGCTCCCTCAACGGCGCGGTCCAAGTCCGCGTCATCAAACACAATGAGAGGGGCGTTCCCGCCCAGTTCCATGGAAGAACGCATGACGTTTTTGGCAGCCTGCTTCAATAAGCGGATGCCCACGCCGGTGGACCCGGTGAAGCTAACCTTTCGGGCAATGCCGCTTTCCATCCATGGGGTGACCACCTCGGAGGCTTTGGAGGTCGTGACCAGGTTCAGCACACCCTTGGGCAGGCCAGCCTCTGCCAGGACGTCCGCCAGTGCCAGCGAAGACAGTGGAGTAAGGTTGGCAGGCTTGAAGACCATGGTGCAGCCGGCCGCAATGGCAGGGCCGATCTTCCGGGTGCCCATCGCCAGTGGAAAGTTCCAGGGCGTGACCAAGACGCAGGGTCCAACGGGTTCCTTCGAGACGAGGATGCGGTTCTTGCCGTCGCCGCTGGTGGTCAGATCTCCGCTAATGCGGACGGCTTCCTCCGAGAACCAACGGAAGAACTCGGCGGCGTACGCCACCTCGCCTCTTGACTCGGCAAAGGGTTTTCCCATCTCCGTGGTCATAATCAATGCCAGTTCGTCTTGGCGGGCCATGATCAGGTCGAACGCGCGGCGCAGGATTTCGCTGCGCTCCCGGGGCGGGGTCTTGGCCCACTGTTTCTGGACCCGGCCGGCGGTTTCGATCGCCCGGCGCGCGTCTTCGGGGCCCCCGTCGGCGACGCTGGCGATGACTTCCTCGGTGGCAGGATTGACGACATCGAACCGGGCACCGGACGATGCTTCGGTCCACTCCCCGTCAATGTAGAGGTTCGTGCTGACCTTTGCGACGGCGTTGAGCGCCTTTTGTGACGTTCGGGAGCCGGCTGACTGAATGCTCATGAGCGATCCTTTTCTTGGTTGGAGGTGTTGTGGCCGGCGTTGCGTTGGGAAATCAATGCTGCTCATTCGCCGGGGTCCAATAGTTGGGCCAGGTGACGACCCGGCCTGGAGCCATCGATCTGTTTCACCTGCATGGCGCAGGAGAATCCGTCAGTAAGGATCACCGAAGAGGAATCGGTCTGACGCAGGGCCGGGGCCAGCGCTTGCTCGGCAACCAGCATGCTGATGCCGTAGTGGTCCTTCTCGAAGCCGAAGTTTCCGGCCACGCCGCAGCAGCCGGGCGCATCCACCACACTCTTGACGCCTGCGGACCTGAGAGCGGAGCGCTGGACACTGGCTCCGAAGACCGAGTATTCGTGGCAGTGCGTCTGCAGCACCACTTGTTCTGGAAGGGGGCGGGCCGGCGCTGGTTTCCATCCGGCGGTGGACAGCTCGTCGACGTACGTCGCAAAGCTTCGCACGCGGGCGGCAACCCGGCGGGCCCGTTCGGTGTGGACCAGTTCGGGCAGGTCCTTGCGCAGCGCCGCCGCACAACTGGGTTCCACCACCACGATGGGCCGATCGGTCCCGTCATCCAAAGCTTCCGCTGCCGAGGCCATGTGCTTTTTCGCGGTGTCCAGCTGGCCGGTGGAAATCCAGGTCAGGCCGCAGCAGGACTCGGCTGAGCATTCCACGGAGCCCGAGCCGGCCAGAACGCGGGCAGCGGAACCGGCCACCTCCGGCCGGAAGCCGCGGGTGAAGCTGTCCACGAAAAGCACCACGCCGTGTTCATCTGGAGCAAGGCCGCCGCTGTGGTCGGTTGCCGGACCGATGCCGGCGGCTGCTACTTCGCGACGCCACTCGCCGGCTCCGGCGAAACGTGGCATCGCACGCCGGGTGGTCAGCCCGCCCAGGGCGGAGGCGACCTTCGCCAGCGGGGTGGACATCACGGCGTTGACCAGAGGCGCGGAGCGGCCCGTGAGCTTAAGCCAGCGGGGCAGCCAGCCCAGGGAGAAGTGGGACATCGGGCGGAGTCTGCCCTTGTAGTAGTGCGAGAAGAATTCGGATTTGTAGGTGGCCATGTCGACGCCCGTGGGGCAGTCGGTGGAGCAGGCCTTGCAGGACAGACAGAGGTCAAGCGCCTCGCGGACCTCCTCGGACTTCCAGCCTTCCTCCACGGTGCGGGCGCCGCGGACCATGTCCTGGAGTACCCGGGACCGGCCCCGGGTGGAGTCCTTCTCGTCCTTCGTGGCGCGGTAGCTGGGGCACATCACGCCGCCCGCGTCCGTGCGGCATCGTCCCACGCCTATGCAGCTTTGAAGCGCGTGGACCCATGGGTCTGTACCGCTGCCGGTGGAGGTCTCGGGGGTGTCGGTTTCGGCCGTCGCTCCGCCTCCGGTGCTGACCGGGCGCAGGTCGAAGCTCGTGCGCCAATGCCGCTCGGGAATGCCTTGGAGCGCCAGATTGACGTCCAGGGGGTCAGGATCGGTGAGGGATCCGGGATTGAGGATTCTTGCCGGGTCCCAGATGCGCCGGTACGTGGCGAAGGCCGCCAGCAGGCGCGGGGAGTACATCAGGGGCAGCAGTTCCGATCGTGCCCTGCCGTCGCCGTGTTCGCCGGAGAGCGAACCGCCGTGGCGGACCACCAGCCGGGCAGCTTCCTGTGTGAAGTCGCGGAAGACGCGGCGGCCGGCTGGGGTGCGCAGGTCATAGGTGATCCGGATGTGCATGCAGCCGGCACCGAAGTGTCCGTACATTACGCCCGTCAGGTCGTAGCGGCCCAGAAGGTCGCGGAAGTCTGAGAGGTAATCCGCAAGGTTCTCGGGTGCGACTGCAGAGTCTTCCCATCCTGGCCAGGATTCTCCACCGGTGGAGAGGCGTGCTGAGAGCCCGGCGCCGTCCTCGCGGACACGCCAAAGAGCGGCTCGCTCCTGCAGGTCCGGCACGGCGTGCCCATCCACCAAGCGGCCGTTTTCCCTGAGTCGGGCGAGCAGCCGGTCAGCTTCCGCCCTGACCTGGTGCGGATTCCCGCCGTCGAGGTCCACGTACAGCCAGGCTTTGCCTGTGGGCAAACCCGTCACCGAGCCCTTGCCGCGGCGGAAGCGCATGGTGTCCACGATCGCCTCATCGATACCTTCGACGGCAGCCGGGGAGAACTCCAGGATGGTCATGACGTCCCGAGCCGCGTCGACTATGTCCGCATAACCCAGGCACACCAGCAGGGCGCTGGCCGGCTTAGGCACAAGCTTCATCCGGGCGCCGACAATGATGGCGCAGGTCCCCTCGGACCCCGCGAGGGCTCGGGCGATATTGAACCCGTTTTCCGGAAGAAGGTGGGCCAGATGGTAGCCGGAGACTTGACGCCGGATCCGTTCGAGTTCCAGGCGGAACTCGGACAGGTGACTGCGGGCCAAGTCTTTGAAGGAGGCGGTCAGTGCACCCGCACGCGCTGCGGAGTCGCTGTCGCCAGGATCTGTGGCACGCAGCCCGCCGGCCGTGGCCGTCAGGCGCGCGCCGTCCGAAGTGACGACGTCAATCTCCACGACGTGGTCGGAGATCCGGCCGTAGCGAACGGAGTGGTTGCCGCACGCATCATTGCCCAGCGAGCCGCCCACGGTGGCACGGTTCTTGGAGGACGGGTCCGGGGCGAAGGTGAACCGATCACCGGTGGCCTTCTCCACCTCGTGGGAGAGGACGGCGAGCACGACGCCGGGCTCGACGCTCACGGTGCCCTCCACCTCGTCGATCTCGTGGATCGCGTTCATGTGGCGGGAAAAGTCAAGTATCACGCCTGGGCCCATGGCGTTGCCCGCCATGGACGTCCCGCCGCCGCGCCCGATCAGCGGGGTTGCCGTTTCCCGGCATGCAGCAACGACCGCGAGCACGTCCTCGACCGTCCGGGGGAACACCACGGCAAGCGGGGTTACCCGGTAGTTGGAAGCGTCATAGGAGTATTCCGCTACGCGGCGTGGCGAGCTGTCGGCAGCCATGCCCGCGGATGTCAGGCGTGCAAGCACCGCGGGGAGACCTGCATCCGGTGCGCCTGTTCGGCGCGTGCCCGTTGCCGGGCCTGCGGGGGAGCGAACAGCATCCGTCATGGTTAGGCTCAATATTTCGAGGGAACGGCCGCGGTAACGGTGGCGACGGCGTTTTCGAAGCGTTCGAGGCCGGTGGCGATTTCTTCGGCGGTGACGATAAGGGCGGGGATCAGGCGGACGACATTGCCTGCGGGCCCGCACGTAAGGGTGAGCAGGCCGTGGCGGGTCGTCGCCTGTTGGACGGCTGCCGCGGTGGCGGCGTCGGGGCCGCCGGCTTCGGTGGTGAATTCTATGCCTTGCATCAGGCCCTTGCCGCGGACGTCGCCAATGGCGGGGAAACGGGCCTGGATTTCCTTTAGTCCGGCCTGGAGTTGCTCGCCGCGGATCCGTGAGTTTTCCACCAACCCTTCGTCACGAATGACATCGAGGGTGGCGACGCCGGCGGCGGCAGAGACCGCATTCCCGCCGTAGGTCCCGCCCTGGGACCCGGGCCAGCCCCTGGACATCAGTTCGGTGGAAGCGGCGATTGCGGAGATCGGAAATCCGGAGGCGATGCCCTTCGCAGTGATGAGGATGTCCGGGGTGGCGGCGGAGTACTGGTGCCCCCAGAACTTGCCCATGCGGCCCACGCCTGTCTGGACTTCGTCGAAGATCAGCCGGATGCCGTGCCGGTCGGCACGTTCGCGCAGTCCCTCCAGGAACGCCGCCGGGGTGGGCAGGTACCCACCCTCGCCCAGGGCCGGTTCGATCAGGAATGCTGCGGTGTCGTTGGGCGCGGTGCGGGTTTGCAGCAGGTAGTCCAGTTCCTTCAATGCGAATTCCACGGCGGCCGCCTCATCCCAGCCGTACCGGTAGGCGTAGGGGAAGGCGGACATGTGCACCCCCGGCATCAGCGGGGAGAACCCTGCGGAGAACTTCGTTCCGGCGGTGGTCAGTGAAGCCGCCGCAACCGTCCGACCATGGAAACCGCCCTGGAACACTACGAGGTTTGGCCGGCCCGTGGCCATTCTGGCCAAACGGATCGCAGCCTCCACCGCCTCCGATCCGGAATTGGCATAAAACACCGAGTCCAGGCCTGCCGGCAGCACCTCGCCAAGCTTCTCGGTCAACGCCAGCAACGGCTTGTGCATCACCGTGGTGTACTGGGCGTGAATGATCTTTCCCACCTGACCGCGGGCCGCCTCCACTACCCGCGGGTGGCAATGACCCGTGCTCGTCACCCCAATGCCGGTAGTGAAATCAAGGTACGTTTTTCCATCGGTCGCGTAGATCCAACTGCCCAAGGCGTGATCGACTGTCAGTGGGGTCGCCTGCTTCAAGAGAGGGCTAAGGGAGGCCATGCGTCCCATGATGCGCGTCACATTATTTTATTGTCAACAATCGTCGATCAAGTTAGTGTCAGAGGTGGGATACCGCGGATTTGAGCGGAGGCACCGCTCAAATCCGCCGGGGTGCCCGCGGTTCTTGATGATTTTCCGCAAAACACTAGGAGCAACCATGAGCACAGCATCAGCCGCCGTTGCGCGACAGGGTGTCCTGGCCGACGCCCTGGTCCCCAGCACCGCCTTGGCCAACACCGCGCTGGTTGTCGGCGGGGCAGGCCTGACCGCCGTCATGGCGCAGGTGGCCGTGCCGCTGTGGCCGGTCCCGATCACCGGCCAGACCCTGGCCGTCCTGCTGGTCGGCAGCACGCTGGGCCCGGTCCGCGGCATGCTGTCGATGGCACTGTACTGGGTAGCCGGCGTGGCTGGCATGCCGGTGTTCAGCGACGCATCCTCCGGCCTGGCCGCCGCCGTTGGCCCGACCGGCGGCTACCTGGTGGGCTTCATCGCCGCCGCGGGGCTGACCGGCTGGCTGGCCAAGCGCAACTGGGACAAGAAGTTCCTGGGCGCCACCGTTTCATTCTTGGCGGGTACCGTGATCACCTTTGTCTTCGGCATGGCCTGGCTGGCCATTTCCCTGGGCGCCGACCTGCAGCAGACGCTCGAGTGGGGCCTGTACCCGTTCATCATCGGCGGCATCGTGAAGTCGCTGATCGCGGCAGCCGCCATGCCGGCAGCGTGGAAGCTGGCGGCCCGACTGCCCGAGAACTTCGGTGACTCTCGCGCCTAAGGGACTCGACCCGCCCGTTTGGGGTGCCCCTGCTCTAGGACGTGATGCCACCCGAGGATACTCGTATCGTGTCCACTTGAATTCCGGGCTCCCTCAATGCTTGGTCCGACAAGACGCACCGCTGCACCCAGTCCAGTTCAGGTGTCGTCCGGGAATGCTGAGTAGCGATCCGGTCGGGATCCTGTTCGACGTCCCTTGGCGCGTGCCACGCTTTGTTGGTAGAGCGCCAGGACGACGGCGAGCATGGCTGCGGCGGCGATCTGCTGCCACTCTCCCTCGAACGCCTTGAGCTTTTCCGAGCCGGAGGCGTTGAAGGACCCGTGAAGGAGGCCGACGATGAGGATGCTTCCGCCCGCGCCCAGATACACCATGCCTGCCAGGAGCCTGAAAATCGGGGCGAAGAGAAACAGGACCGCCCAGTAGAAAAGCACCTCCTGGACGGGCGTCCCCGTGAAGCCTTTGTCCGCGAAGGCGAGGGGGAGGTGGATGAGGGCAAAGGGTAAGGCTGTCAGCAGCGAGCCGGCGATCAGGCCCCACCGCTCCATCAGCCGGTGCTGTACAACGGCGGTCCAGGCCAGTTCCTCCCAGATATTCGCCAGAACAGCCCCGACGAGGATGGCATTGAGGAAATAGTTGCCGGTTTCAGCCGCCCAGCCGGCTTCGGGTTGCCGAAAAGACCCGGTCGCCGCGGCGATCAGCAGGGTCAACACGGGTATGGCGAGCAGGGCGGCGATGTACCAGCCGACCCCTACCCGCCAGCGGACAGCCTGCCGAAAAAGGCCCCGGACGGCCTTCCCGCCGCCTGAGGCTGCGGTCACGAGGACCGCAGTACCCAGCAGGATCAGCAGCTCTGCCAGGAGCCCGGGCACAACGTTGCCCAGCAGAGCGATCGATATCGCCTGCGCCGCCCACGTCAGCCCGATCGCAATGACCACAAAGGCAGTTACCGGATGCCGGGCGATCAGGCGTCCCGCAGGGCCTCCGCGGGGAGATGGCGCCGGTTCGGCTCTCGAGGCACCGTTATCCATGCTCACCCATTCCATGATCAGGCGGCCAAGCCCGGCTCCCGGGACTGCAACGGGTGGCGGCGGCAGGGGGAGCGGGCGGTATGGCCGACACTTTTCTCCGCTGCCGGATTTGTGTCAAGCGCTGAAGTCCGACCGGCCGCGGTCACCGGAAGCATCCCCGGGGATGCCGGAAAAGGGGAGCGCAGTCGGGCCGGTCAATCGTCGGAGAGAGGGCCCCAGCGATCGACGCAAACAGACGGGTTACTCGGAGTTGGGGCGCCTGCGGTTGCGCTTGGTCTCCGAGCGCAACCGTTTCGATTCGAGCCGGCGGCGCCGCGAGCCAGCCGTGGGCCGGGTTGCCCGCCGGACGACCGGCGGAGTCACCGCGTCCCGCAGGAGTACGACGAGGCGTTGCCGCGCCGCAGCCCTGTTTTGCCGCTGGGAGCGGTGTTCGGAGGCGCTGATGGTGAGCACCGTGCCCGAGATCCTCTCGGAGAGCCTGGCGACGGCGCGTTCGCGTTGGATCTCGCTGAGCGCCGTCGTGGTGCCCAGATCGAGACTGAGCTGCACACGTGAGTCGGCGGTGTTGACGCTCTGGCCGCCGGGGCCCGAGGCTCGGGAGAACTGCTCGACCAGCTCTCCCGCCGGCACCCGGAGGCCGCGGGGCGCGCCGGGTCCCGGGGGCACATGCAGGTCGTCCACACGATTTATTGTGCCGCAACTCCGACGCGGCGCAGCTGGCGGAGGGCTTCTTTTTTGTCCTCCCGGCTCGCTAGCATGTCGCGCATGGCCATCAAACTGGAGAACGTCGGTATCGCCGTTCGCGACCTCGAAGCGGCGATCGCCTTCTTCACCGACCTCGGCCTGACGGTCCTCGGCCGTGACACGGTCAGCGGTGACTGGACCGACACCGCCGTCGGGCTCGACGGCAACCACGCCAACATCGCGATGCTCCAGACCCCGGACGGCCACGGCCGGCTCGAACTCTTCGAGTACCTCCACCCCGAAGCGATCGAGTCTTCGCCCACCCGTCCCAACGAGATCGGCATGCACCGGGTCGCTTTCTCGGTAGACGATCTGGACAAGGCCCTCGAAATAGCCGCGAAACACGGCTGCCGGCCGCTTCGCGGGGTGGCGACTTATGAGGACGCCTATAGGCTCACGTACGTCCGCGGTCCCAGCGGCATCATCGTGATGCTAGCCGAGGAACTGAAGAAGAACTGACCGGTGCCGGTGTCGCCGTGGGAACCCGGCACACCCAGCGTGAAGGGGCGGAACGATCATGGGAACCCTCGCCTTCGTGGCAACAACGTCCATCGACGGCTACGTCGCCGATGCCGACGGCGACTTCCAGTGGACGGGCCCGAGCGATGCCGTGTTTGCCGTTCACCTCGAGCGCATGGCGGAGGTGTCCACCGAGGTGCTCGGGCGGAGAACCTATGCGTTGATGGGGTACTGGGACACCTATCCGGATGGCGAGGACCGTCCTGTGGCTGAGCGGGAGTTCGCCCGGCGCTGGCGGGGCCTGGACAAGGTCGTGGTGTCGTCGACCATGACAGTCGAAGAGCTCACCTCGGACCGGGCACGCATCGTGCCGCGCCTGAGCCTGGTCGAGCTGCAGCGGGTCGTGGAGCGTGCGAAGGGTGTGGTCGAGATCTTCGGGCCCACGGTCGCGGCAGACGCGATCCGTGCGGGCCTGGTTGACGACTTCCGGTTCTTCGTGGTGCCAAAGATGGTGGGCGGAGGCCTGCGCGCCCTGCCTGACGACGTGCACCTCGACCTGCGCCTTACCGAACACAGAATCTTCGACAACGGCATCGCGTACCTGAGATACGTGCCTCGACAACCCGCCAAGGCACGGTAAGGATGCTGGACCCGCTGGGTGGCGCGGACGTGAAAATCGCCGAGGACGGCACCTGCACCCTGCCCCTCGAGGGGTTCGGCTGCAAGTGGTTGCGCCTGCAGCATCCCGAGGACCGGCGGCTCCCATAGGCCTTCGCGAAGGACGACGGCGACGCGCTTTAGGGCCCGAACACCATCCGTTGTACTGCGCCGCGTGGGCAGGCCGCGGCTGCAAGTAGACCTGCCGCTGACGAAGGGCAAGCATTATTGTCGAGTCCCGGTATTGTCTACAGGCGCTGAGGGGTGCCTACTGGTGGGAGGAGCCCGAACCAGCGGTATGGCTTGCCGAGAGGTTGTGCACGGCCTCGAAATTGCGCCTCTAGTATGCAGCGGCAGGCGGGGCTCCGGCTGATAAACCATTGGAGGTAGCCATGTTCGCACGAGTCAGCACTTACCGAGGCAGCCAGGACACTTCCGGCGGGCCCCCGGAGGATCTCGTCACCCGGGTGCTGGAACTCCCCGGTTGCCGGGGCTTCTATTTCCTGAATGGGAAGGGGAACGGCAAATCTTTATCCATCGCGCTGTACGACACGGAAGAAAACCTGGCTGGAAGTAAGGAAAGGGCGAAGAGTCTCCGCTCTGAGGCAAGCAACTCCTTATCGTTGGAGATCCTCGAAGTCGAAGAGTACGAAGTCGCCACCGCCGAGCTCAACGACTAGCGAGCTCAACGGCTAAGCGGCTGCCTTCAGGCGTCGGATGACCCGGGTACGGCCCGGTGGCGCGGGCTGTTTGGGTTCATGAGAGAGTGCTTGCGGCTGTAGAACAGGTAGATGGCCAGGCCGATGATCAGCCAAACCACGAAGCGCAACCAGGTTTCCCAGTGCAGCTGGAGCATGAGGAACCCGGAGGCCAAGACGCCGAAGGCCGGGACCACAGGCATCCACGGCAGCCGGAAAGTCCGCGGCACCTCAGGACGGGTGCGCCTCAGCACGATGACGGCCACACAAACCACCACGAAGGCGGCCAGGATGCCGATGTTGGTGAGGTCCGCCACGGCCCGGATGGGGAACACTCCGGCCAGCAGCGCCGACGCGGTGCCGGCGATCCAGGTCACCCGCTGCGGGGTGCCGTGCCGGTCCGTCGCCGCAAACCAGGACGGCAGCAGCCCGTCGCGGCTCATGGAGAACCACACCCGGGTCACGCCCAGCAGGAAGGTGAGCATCACGGTCAGGATCGAAACAACGGCGAAGGCGGCAATGATCGTGGCCACGACCGGCAGCCCGACCGACTCGAAGGCGGACGCGAACCCCGCCGTGGGGCTGATGTCCCTGTAGTTCTGCATGCCGGTCAGCACCAGCGTGGCCAGCACATAGAGCGTCATCGCGATGGCCAGCGACAGCAGGATCGCCTTCGGCATGTGCTTCTTGCCGTCGACGGATTCCTCTGCCGCGGTGCTCATCGCGTCATAGCCGAACACCGCGAAGAACACGGTGGCGGCTCCGGCCAGCACCGGACCGAATCCGGAGGGCATGAACGGGTTGTAATTGCCCGGGTTCACGAAGAAGAACCCCAGCCCGATGATGAAGAGGATCAGCAGGATCTTCAGCCCCACCGCTATCAGTTCGAACCGGCCGAAGGTGCGGGTCCCGCGGCTGAGGATCCAGGTGATCAGCAGGCAGACCACGATGGCCGGCAGGTTGACCACGCCGCCCTCGACCGTGTCCGCGGTGCCCTCCATCCACGCCGGGACCTGGACGCCGATGCCTTCCATAAAGGCGCTGAAATAGCCCGAGATGCCGATGGCGACGACGGCGACGATGGCCGTGTATTCCAGCAGCAGGTCCCAGCCGATGAACCAGCCGATGACCTCCCCCAGGGCCACATAGCCATAGGTGTAGGCCGAGCCGGCAAACGGGATCATGCCCGCGAATTCCGCGTACGACAGGGCCGCCGCCGCGCTGGCCAGGCCTGCAATGAGGAAGGAAATGAGCACAGCCGGGCCGACCGGAGCAGCCTCGGGGCCGCCGTTGGCCACCAGCCCGGCCAACGTGAAAATGCCGATGCCGATGATCCCGCCGACGCCGATCGCGGTCAGCTGCCAGACGCCCAGGCTTTTGGACAGATGGCTTTCCCCGCTCTCCTCCACCAGCTCCGTGATCGGCTTGCGCCTGAGGAGGGACTGGGAACCGCTCCAAGTAGCCATGCCAGACTCCGATGTTCGCGCCTGCATCTGCGGCCGGAGCCTGCGCCAGGGGCGGCTCCGTCCCGCCGATGCCCCGTACGTGTCCGAGTATGGACCGCGCGCTGCCCGCAGGGAATACCTTGCCGGCCCTCACGCGCAAATCAGGCAAACACCGGCCCCGGTCTGGCCCGCGGCGGGTAGCTTCGAGACAGGGACAAGCCGAAGACCGTGGACGAGTACCTGGCGGCGTTCCCCGCAGGCGCCCGCTCGCTACTGGGGGAGCAGCCTGTGCCCCGGAGCTGCTCCTCCGCCGTCGTCGTTTTCCCCTGTTGTAGAGAAATTGGATGGGTTAGGGTGGGCCCATGTCGCGGTTCAGCTTCCTGGAGTGGCCGGTGGTACGGCAGTTCCGCACGAGTGATTCACTCGGGCGGGGCGAGGCCGTGACCTCGCGGCGGACCCGTGAAATCGCTCCCCGGACGTCCACCGCGGACCGCGTGGTGCAGAGCGTGTGTCCATACTGCGCGGTGGGCTGCGGCCAGCGTGTCTTCGTCAAGGACGAAAAGGTTGTCCAGATCGAGGGCGACCCGGATTCGCCGATCTCCCGCGGCCGGCTCTGCCCCAAGGGATCCGCAAGCGAGCAGCTGGTCAACGCGCCCGGCCGGCAGACGAGGGTGCTCTACCGGGCGCCCCACGCCAAGGACTGGCAGCACCTTGACTTGGACACCGCCGTCGACATGATTGCCGACAGGTTCCTCGAAGCCCGCCGGAACACGTGGCAGCAAAGCGATGAGCACGGCCGGCCGCTCCGGCGGACCATGGGCATCGCCGGGCTGGGCGGGGCGACCCTCGACAACGAAGAGAACTATCTGATCAAGAAACTCTTCACCGCTGCGGGCGCCATCCAACTTGAGAACCAGGCCCGCATTTGACACTCCGCAACGGTTCCCAGTTTGGGAACCTCGTTTGGACGCGGCGGCGCGACGCAGTCGCTGCAGGACATGGCCAACGCCGACTGCATCGTCATCCAGGGCTCCAACATGGCCGAGTGCCATCCCGTGGGCTACCAGTGGGTGACGGAAGCCAGGGCCCGCGGCGCGAAGGTCATCCATGTTGATCCGCGGTTTACCCGCACCAGCGCGGTGGCAGACAGGCACGTGCCCATCCGGGCCGGTTCGGACATCGTGCTGCTGGGCGCCCTGATCAATTACGTGATCAGCAACGATCTGTGGTTCAAGGATTACGTGCGGGCCTATACCAATGCGGCGACCCTGGTGAACCAAGAGTTCCGTGACACCGAGGACCTGGACGGGCTGTTCTCCGGATTCGATCCGGAAACGGGCCAGTACGACCTCGCGTCGTGGGCCTATGAACGGAAGGCGGAGGCCGGAGAAGCCGGCGGCCACGAACACGGCGCCGACACCGCGGACCGGGCAACCGGGCACCAGTACGGCAGCGGAGGGCCGACCCTGGCCCACCCCGATTTCGAGCAGGACCCCACGCTGGAGCACCCGCGGACGGTGTTCCAGATCCTGAAACGGCACTATGCCCGGTACACCCCGGAGATGGTCCGGGACGCCTGCGGCATTTCCCTGGCGGATTTCGACTACCTGGCGCGGGCGGTCACGGAGAACTCCGGCCGCGACCGGACCACCTGCTTTGCGTATTCCGTCGGCTGGACCCAGCACACCGTGGGCGCGCAGTACATCCGGACCGCGGCGATCCTGCAGCTCCTGCTGGGCAACATGGGGCGGCCGGGCGGGGGAATCATGGCGCTGCGTGGCCATGCCAGCATCCAGGGCTCCACCGACATCCCGACCCTGTTCAACCTGTTGCCCGGCTACCTCCCCATGCCGAAGGCCGAGATGGAGACGTTGCAGGACTACCTCGGCGGCATCGCGTCGCCGGACCAAAAGGGCTACTGGGCCGACGCCGATGCCTACACCATCAGCCTGCTCAAGGCCTGGTGGGGCGACGCGGCCCGTGAGGACTCGGACTGGGGCTACGGCTACCTTCCGCGCATCAACGGCCCGCACGGGACCTACCAGACAGTCATGGGCATGCTGGCCGATGAGGTCGAGGGCTACTTCCTGTTCGGCCAGAACCCCGCGGTCGGATCCGCCAACGGGCGCATGCAGCGCCTTGGCATGTCCCATCTGAAATGGCTGGTGGTGCGCGACCTGAACCTCATCGAGTCGGCGACGTGGTGGAAGGACGGCCCCGAGATCGCCACGGGCGAGCTGCGGACCGAGGACATCGGCACCGAAATATTTTTCCTGCCGGCGGCGACGCACGTGGAAAAGGCCGGAACCTTCACGCAGACCCAGCGGCTCCTGCAATGGCGGCACCAGGCCATCCAGCCGCCGGGGGACTGCCGCAGCGAACTGCAGTTCTTCTACGAGCTGGGCCAACGCCTCCGGGCAAAGCTGGCGGATTCGACCGATGAACGGGACCGGCCGCTGCTGGACCTCACGTGGGACTATCCCACCGACGAACACGGCGACCCCGACGGCGAGGCGGTGCTTGCGGAAATCAACGGCCGGCATCTCACCGGTCCCCGCGCCGGCATGCCCCTCTCGTCGTACACCGAGATGCGCCCCGACGGCTCGACCTCGGGAGGATGCTGGATCTATACGGGCGTGTATGCCGACGGCATCAACCACGCAGCCGACCGCAAGCCCGGCCAGGAACAAGGGCCGGTCGCCTCCGAGTGGGGCTGGGCCTGGCCGGCGAACCGGCGGATCCTCTACAACCGCGCGTCGGCGGACCCCGACGGCAAGCCCTGGAGCGAACGCAAGAAGTACGTCTGGTGGGACCCGGAGCAGAACCGGTGGACCGGGGAGGACGTCCCCGATTTCCCGCTGGACCGCGCTCCCGGGAGCAGGCCGGATCCGACGGCCGGCGGCGCCGCCGCGCTGGCCGGAGACGACCCCTTCATCATGCAGGCCGACGGCAAGGGGTGGCTGTTCGCGCCCAAGGGCATGGTGGACGGGCCGCTGCCGACCCATTACGAGCCGCAGGAATCTCCGGTCGCCAACCCGCTCTACGGGCAGCAGCAGAATCCCGCCCGGCTCACTTTCCCGCGCGCAGACAATCTCAGCGCGCCGAGTGCCAACGTGCCCGGTGCGGACATCTACCCCTTTGTGTTCACCACGTACCGCTTGACCGAACACCACACGGCCGGCGGGATGAGCCGGTGGCTGCCGTACCTCTCGGAGCTGCAGCCGGAGATGTTCTGCGAAGTGTCGCCGGAACTGGCGGCGGAACGCGGACTGGAACCGTACGGCTGGGCGACGATCGTCTCGCCGCGGGCAGCCATCGAGGCCAAGGTGCTCGTGACCGAACGGATGAAGCCGCTGGTCGTCGGCGGGCGCACGGTGCACCAGATCGGGGTGCCCTACCACTGGGGCGTCGGACAGGAAGCGGTCATCAGCGGGGACGCAGCCAACGATCTGCTGGGCGTGACCCTCGACCCCAACGTGCAGATCCAGGAATCCAAGGCCGGATCGTGCGACATCCTCCCGGGCCGCCGTCCCCGGGGCCCGGAACTGCTCGCCCTGGTCGCCGAATACCAGGCCCGCGCCGGGGTGACGCCCGAGACCGGCAGCGACAAGATCACCCACCCCGGCCCCGTGCCGGGCGATGACACCACGAGGGAAGGCTCATGAACCGGCTGACCGAAGCGCCCGGGGACATTCCGCACACCGGACACCCGCGCAAGGGCTTCTTCACGGACACCTCGATCTGCATTGGATGCAAGGCGTGCGAGGTGGCCTGCAAGGAATGGAACCGCAATCCCGCCGACCCGCAGCACGAGTTGCTGCAGTCCTCCTACGACAACACCGGCTCGCTGGGAGCCGACACGTGGCGCCACGTCGCCTTCGTCGAGCAGGACCGCGGGCGGATCGAAAAGGCGCGCGACTCCGGGCGCGCACTCGTCAGCCTCGGCATGCCCGGCATCGGCCCGCCGGGAAGCGCGGCTGCAGCAGGGAAGCCTCCGGGCCTGGATACCACGCCCCCCGATACGCCCGATTTCCGCTGGCTGATGTCCTCGGATGTGTGCAAGCACTGCACCAACGCCGGGTGCCTGGACGTGTGCCCCACTGGTGCGCTGTTCCGCACCGAGCACGGCACCGTGGTGGTGCAGGACGACGTCTGCAACGGGTGCGGCACCTGCGTCGCGGGATGCCCGTTCGGCGTGATCGAACGGCGCAGCGACGGCACGGCAGGACCGAAGACACAGCGCGACTTCACCCCGGGGGAACAGGCCCCGACCCGCAACGTCGGTGTCGCCCAGAAGTGCACGCTGTGCTACGACCGGATCACCGACGGCCAGACGCCGGCCTGCGCCCAGGCGTGCCCCACGACGTCGATCAAGTACGGCGAGCGCGAGGAAATGGTGGCCACCGCGAAGCAGCGGGTAGCAGAACTCCACTCGCAGGGGCTGACCGAGGCACGCCTCTACGGGGCCAACGATGCCGACGGCGTGGGCGGCACCGGTTCCCTGTTCCTGCTGCTCGACGAACCGGAGGTGTACGGGCTGCCGCCGGACCCGCGGGTGCCCACGGCGGACCTGCCGCGCATGTTCAAACGGGCCGGCATCGCCGCGGCCGGCATGTTGGCCGCGGCCACGGCCGCCTTCCTGACGGGAGGCCGCGGGTGACCGTCTCCGACTTCGACAGCTACCGCCCGCCCGAGCCGCCGCGCCGGGACCGGCGCGGCGGCAAGCGGCGCCGCGCCGGGACCGGAGACGGCTCGGGCGAAATGCCGGTGGTGCCGGAGGCAGGGTTCGCCTCCTACTACGGCCGGCCGGTGGTCAAGCCGCCGCCGTGGGGAGACCCGATAGCCCTCTACCTCTTCCTGGGCGGCGTGGCCGGCGGCTCGGCGCTGCTCGGACTCGGCGGGCAATTGACGGGCCGGCGTGTGCTGTGCCGCAACAGCCGCCTGTCCGCCCTCACGGCAGTCGGGTTCGGTGCCGTGGCGCTGATCGAAGACCTGGGCCGGCCCGAGCGGTTCCTCAACATGCTGCGCACCATCAAGCCCACCTCGCCCATGAGCCTGGGCTCCTGGATCCTCGCCGCGTTCAGTGCCGGTGCCGGGATTTCGGCGGCGTCCGAAATCGACCGCCTGACCGGCTCCCGGCTGCCGCTGGGGCCGCTGCGCCCGGTGCTGCGCCTGCTCGAGGGCCCGGCGGGGGTAGGGGCCGCGGTGTTCGCGGCACCGCTCTCCGCCTACACCGCGGTTCTCTTGTCGGACACCGCGAACCCGACCTGGAATGCCGGGCGTGACAACCTGCCCTTCGTTTTCGTCAGTTCTGCCAGCCTCGCCGCGGCCGGTCTTGCCATGATCACGACCCCGGTCCGCGAAGCCGGGCCCGCCCGGGCGCTCGCGGTCCTGGGCGTCGCCGGTGAGGTCATCGCCACCCGGGCACTGGAACGCGGCATGGACCCGGTGGCCGCAGAACCCCTCCACGAGGGTGCTCCCGGGCAAATGCTCAAGTGGAGCGAACGGCTGGCCGTCGCCGCCGGCGTGGGGGCGCTCGCCGTCGGCAGGCACAGGCCGGCGGCCGCGGCCTGCGGCACGGCGCTGCTGGCCGCCTCGGCGCTGACGCGGTTCGGCATTCTGCGTGCCGGCATCCGCTCGGCGGAGGATCCCCGCTACACGATCGAGCCGCAGAAGAACCGGCTCGCGGCCCGGCGCCGCGCGGGCACCGTCCACGATTCGATCACGACCGCCGGCTAAGCCTGCCGGCCGCGGGTCTAGCGCACCTCGATCCCGGGTCCCGGAACGGTCTGCCCCACCACCGGGTGCCCGGGCAGTTCCCCGACCACGAGCAATCCGCCGGAAGTCTGCGCGTCGGCCAGCAGCAGCAGGTCATCCTCCGTGATGCCTGCCCCCGGCCGCAGGTGCGGGCGGACCCATTCGAGGTTGCGCCGGGTGCCGCCGGAGATGTAGCCGTCCCGCAGCGCCTCCCGCGCGCCGGCGACGAGCGGCACGGCCTTCCGGTCGATGACCGCACCCACGCCGGAGGCGCGGCACATCTTGTAGAGGTGCCCGAGGAGGCCGAACCCGGTGACGTCGGTCGCCGCGCGGACGCCGCCGCGCACCGCCGCGTCCGCGGCCTCCCGGTTCAGCTGCGTCATCACCGCGACCGCCTCATCGAAGACCTCCCCGGTCCTCTTGTGCCGGTTGTTGAGCAGACCGAGGCCGATCGGCTTGGTGAGCGTGAGGGGCAGCCCGGGCCGGGCCGCGTCATTGCGCATCAGCTTGCCGGGGTCGGCGACGCCGGTCACCGCCATCCCGTACTTCGGTTCCGGGTCGTCCACCGAGTGCCCGCCCGTCACCGGACAGCCCGCCCCGGACGCCACGGCGAGCCCGCCCCGCAGCACTTCGGTAAGCAGTTCCATCGGCAGGACGTCACGGGGCCAGCCGACCAGGTTGATCGCGCTGACCGGGCGGCCGCCCATGGCATAGATGTCCGAGAGGGCGTTCGCCGCCGCGATCCGGCCCCAGTCATACGCGTCGTCGACCACGGGAGGGAAGAAGTCCGCCGTCGAGAGCACCGCGAGGTCCCCGCCGACCCGGACGGCGGAGGCGTCGTCGCCGTCGTCGAGCCCCACCAGGACGTCGGGGTTGGTTTGGCCGGTCAGGCCGCGGACCACGTCCTCGAGCTCGCCGGGCGGAAGCTTGCAGGCGCACCCTCCGCCGTGTGCGTATCCCGTGAGCCGGACTGCTGCTGCGGACTCTTCTGCGACGCCGGTGATCCCGTTCATGGTCACAGCATAGGAGCGGCGGGCCGGTGTTACCATGCTCGTGGAGGCGTCCGGGTCCTGGTGGGCCCCCCGGTCTTCAAAACCGGTGAGGCCGAGTACCTCGGCCTGGCGGGTTCGATTCCCGTCCGCTTCCGCCAGCTGCACAGCTGAAGGTGACCCGGAAGGAGGGCCGTGGGCCAGAACGACCCGCGCCGGCACATTCCGCGCACCGACCAGCTGCTCGCCCACCCGGAACTTCTCCACGCACGCGTGCGCCTCGGCGACGACGTCATCCGTTCCACCGTCCGGGAGGTGCAGGACCAGGCGCGTCGCGGCGACCTTGCCCCGGAAGACGTCGAGGCGACGGTTTTGACCGCGGTGGCTTCCCGCGCGGCCAGCTCGTTGCGGCCGGTGCTGAACGCCACCGGCGTCATCGTCCACACGAATCTGGGACGCGCTCCGCTCTCCGGGTCCGCACGCCAGGCGGTGCTGTCGGCGGCCGGTTATGTCGACGTCGAGATGGATCTGCCCACCGGCGGACGGTCCCGGCGCGGGGCCGGTGCGCGGCAGGCTTTGCTGGACGCCTGCCCGGCCGCCGAGGAAGCGCTGGTGGTCAACAACGGCGCCGCGGCCCTGGTGCTGGCCACTACCGCCCTGGCCGGGTCCCGCGAAGTGGTCATCAGCCGCGGCGAGCTCGTCGAGATCGGGGCCGGCTTCAGGCTTCCCGAGCTGATTGAATCGACCGGTGCCCGGCTGCGCGAGGTGGGCACCACCAACCGGACGCACCTGGAGGACTACGCCTCGGCGATCACCACGCAGACCGGCTGCCTGCTCAAGGTGCACCCGAGCAATTTCCGGGTCAGCGGGTTCGCCGCTGACGTCGGCATCGGCCGGCTCCGGTCCCTGGCCGAGGAACACCGGATCCCGCTGGTCGTGGATCTGGGCAGCGGCCTGCTCCGACCAGACCCGGTGCTGCCCCGGGAACCGGACATCTCCGGTGCGCTCGCCGCCGGCGCCGACGTCGTCATCGCCAGCGGTGACAAGCTTTTCGGCGGCCCCCAGGCGGGACTGCTTTTGGGCCGGGCCGCGGTCATCACCCGGCTGGCGCGCCATCCGCTCGCGCGGGCGATGCGGGCAGACAAACTGACGCTGGCCGCGGTGGAGGCGACGCTCACCGGAGAACAGACGCCGGTGGCGGCGGCCCTGCACGCCGATCCCGCCCGGCTGCGGCAGCGCACCGAGCGCCTGGCCGCCAGCGCCGGCGGCCGTGTGGTGGAGCACGACGGCAGGGTCGGCGGCGGGGGAGCGCCCGGGGTGCCGCTGCCCGGGTGGGCCCTAAAGTTGCCCGAAGCGGCCGCCCGACGGCTGCGGACGGGCGACCCCGTGGTGTTGCCCCGGGTCCACCGCGGTGCCTGCCTGGTGGACCTGCGCTGCGTGCCCGAGGCCGACGACGAGCGGCTCGCCGCCGCCGTGCGCTCGGCGCTGGCGCATATCGACGACCAGCAGCGAACCACGGGCTCCTGACATGTTCGTGGTGGCCACCGCGGGACACGTCGATCACGGCAAAAGCACCCTCGTGCGCGCGCTCACCGGAATGGAGCCCGACCGCTGGGCCGAGGAACGGCGCCGCGGCCTGACCATCGACCTGGGTTTTGCCTGGACCGTGCTCCCGTCGGGCAGGGACGTGGCGCTCGTGGACGTGCCCGGGCACGAGAAGTTCCTGGGCAATATGCTGGCCGGGCTCGGTCCCGTTCCCGCCGTGTGTTTCGTCGTCGCCGCGGACGAAGGCTGGCAGGCCCAGTCCAGCGATCATCGGGACGCCGTCGCGGCGTTGGGCATCAACCACGGGCTGGTGGTGCTGACCCGCAGCGACCGCGCCCCGGGCCGGGCCGACGAGGTCCTCGCGCGGGTGCGTGCGGAGCTGGCGGGCACCGGGCTGCGCGACGCGCCGGCAGTCGCCGTGTCCGCGGTCACGGGATGCGGCCTCGACGAGCTGCGCAAGGTACTGGATACGACCCTGTCCTCCCTCCCCGCTCCCGACCCCTCGGGCCGCGTGCGGTTGTGGATTGACCGATCCTTCACAATCAGCGGCGCGGGAACGGTGGTGACCGGAACGCTGACAGCCGGCTCCCTGGCCGTGGGCGACCGCTTGCAGCTCGCGGGCCACGGCAGCCTCCGGCCGGTGTCGGTCCGGGGCCTGCACAGCCGCAACGAAGCCTTTCCGACCATTGGTCCGAGCAACCGGGTCGGCGTCAATGTCCGCGGCATGGCCGCCGGCGGCATCCGTCGCGGCGACGTCCTCCTGTCCGAAGACGCCTGGCTCCTCGTGGACAGCATCGACGTCCGCCGCACGATGGGCGCGGCGTTCCCCGACGGGCCGCGGCACCTGCTCGCCCACATCGGCACCGCGGCCGTGCCGTGTCGGGTGCGCCCGTTCAACGAGGACCACGCCCGGCTGACCCTCGACTGGCGGCTCCCGCTCGCGGTCGGCGACCGCCTGGTGCTGCGGGCCGACGGCAGCCGGTCGGTGCTGGCCGGAGTCCAAGTCCTCGACGTCGACCCGCCCGCGCTCGACCGCCGCGGGGACAGCGCCAGGCGCGCCGAAAGCCTGACGGCGATGCCTCCCGCCGGCGACGCGCTCATCGAGGTGGCCCGCCGTGGTGCCGTCCGCAGTGAACACCTCCGCCGGATGGGCGTCTCGGCGCCCAACAAGGTCCCCGACGACGTCCGGGCGTTCGGCGAGTGGTGGGTGCACGCAACCGTCTTCGACGACTGGCGGCGGCGGCTTCGGGCCGCAGTGCTGGACCTGGGGGAGCGGGACCCGCTGGCGGCCGGCCTCTCCCGCGGAGCCGCCGTTGACCTGCTCGGACCGGCAGGAAACGCGGTTCTCGACGCGGCCGTCCGGGAGGCCGGGCTGGAACAGGTCGGCGGATACGTCCGGCTGCCGGGCCGGCACGGCGGCCTCGGTGCCGCCGAGGACGCGGTCAGCACGCTGGAGCACCGCCTCAGATCCGACCCCTTCGCCGCCCCCGAAGCCCACGACCTGAGGGCCCTGGGTCTCGGCAACCGTGAACTCGCCGCCGCCGAACGCAGCGGGCGCCTGCTCCGGTTTGCCGGCGGGGTGGTGCTGCTTCCGCAGGCGCCCGCCCTGGCAATGCGGGAACTGGCCCGCCTGCCCGAGCCCTTCACGGCCAGCGAGGCACGCCGGGCTCTGGGCACCACCAGGCGGGTGGTCATCCCGCTGCTCGAACACCTCGACGCACGCGGTTGGACACGACGGCTCGACTCCGGCCAGCGGACCCTCGTGCGTCGGGCCCAATCGACGGGCTAAGGGGCCGCGGCGGTCGGCGACCCGGACACGAATCGGTTAGCCGCCGATAACTGAAACTTGTCTGAGGCAACCGTTTCCGGCGGTGCCCCCAGCCCTCCAACAGGCCGGGATCGCCGTGTTTCCGGGCATCCGGCCCCGACTCCCGCCCGGGGTCGAAGTTTTCGCCCCGTGGCGGCCCGTGGCTTTAAGGTTGCATCTCGGTAACAACCGGATATGAAGCGAAGTTTTTATACCCAAGCCGAGGGGTTCCGGTTTACGCTCTATTGCGTGTGAGACATGCCACGTTCGGCGGGAAGCTCGTTGAACTTCAGGCGACGCGGTCTATGTCCGTCCCCTGCAGCACTGCAGGGGACCTTCCAAAGACAGAAACAAGGAGGCGGAATGCGTTTCGGACGTACTTCCAAAGCTATCGGGGTCGCGGCTGTTGCAGCCCTGGCCCTGAGCGCCTGCGCGACTTCGGGTGGCGGAAATTCCCCCGAGGGCACAGGCGATTCCACCGCGGCTGGAGCCGGTGGTTCCATCAGCGTCGCTGAAGTGAACGCCTTCAGCTCCTTCAACTCGGACACGGCCGTCGGCAACGTCGATATCAACTCGAAGATCTCGTACCTGACCCATGCGGACTTCAACTACATCGACAACGAACTCAACGTGGTCAAGAACGAAGAATTCGGCACCTACGAGAAGGTCAGCGAAGACCCGCTGACCATCAAGTACACGGTCAACGAGGGCGTCGCCTGGTCGGACGGCAACCCGGTCGACGCCGGCGACCTGCTGCTCGCCTGGGCCGTCTACTCCGGCCATTTCGACGATGCCACCTACAACGACGAGGGTGAAGTCGACAAGGGCACTGCCTACTTCTCCTACGCCGGCGACACCTCCGGCCTGGGCCTGACCGACAAGCCCGAGATCAGCGACGACGGCCGCTCCATCACGCTGAAGTACTCCAAGCCGTTCGCCGACTGGGAGATCTCCTACGGGGTCCTGGACAGCCCGGCCCACGTGGTGGCCGAGAAGGCCGGACTGGCAGACGAGCAGGCACTGGTCGACCTGATCAGCGAGAGCCCCAAGGGTAACCCGGACAAGCCGGCCGAGAACAAAGAGCTCAAGGCCGTCGCCGATTTCTGGAACACCGGTTTCGACAGCAAGACCCTCCCGTCGGACGCCAGCCTCTACCTCTCCACCGGCCCGTTCATCGTGGACAGCATCACTCCTGATCAGTCCATGACCCTGGTCCGCAACGAGGCCTACGAATTCGGGCCGATGCCGAACGTGGAGGAAATCACCATCCGCTACATCGGCGCCGCTCCGGATCAGGTCCAGGCGCTGAAGAACGGCGAAGTGGACATCATCGCCCCGCAGGCGTCCGCCGACACCGTGGAACTGCTCGAAGGGCTGGAGGGCGTGACCGTCAACCGCGGCGAGCAGCTCTCCTATGACCACATCGACCTGAACTTCTCGGGCGTCTTCAAGGAAGCCAACGTCCGCGAAGCGTTCATGAAGGCCGTGCCGCGCAAGGCCATCGTCGACCGCCTGATGGCTCCGCTGGATCCGGAGGCCAAGCCGCTGGATTCCCAGTTCTTCGTGCCGGCGCAGGCCGGGTACGAGGACTCCGCCGCCAACAACGGCTCCGAGAACTACCAGGAAGCCGACATCGAGGGCGCCAAGGAGCTGCTGGCCGGCGCCACGCCCGAGGTCCGGATCATGTACAACAAGGACAACCCCAACCGCGTGGACGCCTTCACGCTGATCGAGGAATCCGCCTCCAAGGCCGGCTTCAAGATCGTCGACGGCGGCCTGGGCGGCTCCGACTGGGGCTCGGCCCTGGGCGGCGGCACCTACGATGCCACCATCTTCGGCTGGATCTCCCCGGGCGTGGGCGTCAGCGGCGTGCCGCAGATCTTCCGCACCAAGGCCGACTCCAACTACAACGGTTTCTCGAGCAAGGAAGCCGACGCCCTGATGGACGAGCTGATCGTCACCACGGAGCCGGAGAAGCAGGACGAACTCATCAAGCAGATCGACAAGATCGTCTGGGATTCGTTCTACGGCCTGCCGCTGTTCCAGCCGGTCGGCATCGATGCCTACAACAGCGACCGGATCGACGGTGTGAAGTACATGCCGAACCAGACCGGCGTCTGGTGGAACTTCTGGGAGTGGAAGGTTAAGTAACCGCCCCGCCTGTTCCTCGGCAGATAGCATGCAAGGCGTCGGGACCTTGAGTACCACGGTCCCGGCGCCTTGCGCCATTTACCACCGGATTTTGCCCGCATAAGTGATTGGGATTTCCCAAATTCCGCTCGTGTGTAACCTGCATTACACTCACTGTGAAAATGCCGGATCCACAAGATCCGCAGACACATACCAACGAGGTTAAAAACGCTATGGTGACCTACATTGTGCGGCGGTTATTCACCGCCGTGCTCATTCTCCTAGGTGCCTCTTTCCTGGTCTATCAGTTGACGGCGCTGTCGGGTGATCCCCTGCACGACCTCCGGGAAAGCAATGCCGCGAACAAGGAGCAGCTCATGCAGCAGCGCATCGCGCTGCTCGACCTGGGCACACCGGCACCCATCCGGTACTTCGGCTGGCTGGCGGGCGCCGCCAAGTGCGTCGTCCCGTTCGTGGCGCAGTGCGACCTGGGCTATGCCGTCAACGGCCAGCCGGTCACCGTCGAACTGGGCCGGGCCATGGGCATGACCATTCTGCTGGTCACGGCGGCAACAGTCCTCGCCATCATCATTGGAGTTTCCCTGGGCATTGTTTCGGCACTGCGCCAGTACAGCGCCCTGGATTACGGCATCACCTTCATGGCGTTCCTATTCTTTTCACTTCCCGTTTTCTGGGTAGCCGTCCTGCTGAAAGAATTCGGTGCCATTGGATTCAATAACTTTTTGAAAAACCCCGACATACCGCTGCAATCCATCCTCATCATCGGGTTGGTCAGCGCGGCCGTGTGGTTCGTCTGCGCCAACGGCAGCTACAAACGGAAACTGAGCGCCGCCGGAATCGGTTTCCTGCTGGCTGCCGCAGTGTTCTGGGGTCTGTCGGTCACCCAGTGGTTCAAGACTCCCGGGCTCGGCCTGGTGGTTATCGCCATCAGCGGCGTCGGCATCGCCTTCGGCATCACCCTGTTGGCCGCGGGCCTGAAGAACCGCAAGGCGCTCTACTCTGCGCTCATCAGCGTCGGCATCGGCGTGATCATCTACTTCCCGATCCAGCCGCTCCTGGCCCAGGCCACCGGGCTGATGATCTTCCTGCTGGCCCTTGCCGCCGTCCTGGTCGGGCTCGCGGTCGGCTGGTTGATGGGCGGCTATGACCGCCGCCAGAGCATGAATGCCGCGGCGATAACCTCCTTCCTGGTCGGATGCCTCATCGCGCTCGACCGCTTCATGCAGGCATGGCCCACCTACTTCACCAACGGGCGTGTCAACCAGCGGCCCATCGCCACCATCGGCTCGGAAACGCCGAACCTGAAGGGCGACTACTGGGTCCACGGCCTCGACACGTTCACCCACCTGCTGCTGCCCACCGTCGCGCTGCTGCTGATTTCCCTGGCGTCGTACAGCCGCTACTCGCGGTCGTCGATGTTGGAGATCATGAACATGGACTACATCCGCACCGCCCGGGCCAAGGGCCTGGGCGAGCGCACCGTGGTCATGCGCCACGCGTTCCGCAACGCGCTGATTCCGATCGCCACGATCGTCGCCTTCGATATCGGCGGGCTGATCGGCGGCGCGGTGATCACCGAGCAGGTGTTCGCGTTCGCCGGCATGGGGCAGCTGTTTATCCAGGCGCTGCAAAGGGTCGACCCGAATCCGGTGATGGGTGTCTTCCTCATCACCGGCATCCTGGCACTGGTCTTCAACCTTGTCGCGGACCTGGTCTACTCCGCGCTTGATCCGCGAGTGAGGGTAAAGGCATGAGCGCCACAGCAACGAAACCCGTCGCAGCCACCAACGAGAACAAGGCCGGCCTCAGCCAGGGCCAGATCGTCCGCAGGCGCTTCATCGGCAACACGGCAGCCGTCGTCAGCCTGGTGGTCTTTGGCCTGATCCTGCTGATCGCCTATTCGTCCAGCGGGATGTTCGGCCTGCCCGGCTGGTGGAAGTACACGCACAACGGCGTCAACGACATGGTGAACTCGGGAGCGCCCACCCTGCAGCTTTTCCCCTTCAGCCTGGGCGAACATCCGTTCGGACAGGACCGGCTGGGCCGCGATACTTTCGCCCAGACCATGCGCGGCATCCAGATCTCCGTGGCGGTAATGTTCATCATCGGCCTGGTCGGCGGCGCCATCGGGGTGGTCATCGGCGCACTCGCCGGCTACTTCCGCGGCTGGGTCGAAGCGGTGCTGATGCGGCTGACCGACGTCGTCATCGTCATCCCGCTGATCATCATCGCGGCGGTGCTCGGCCAGGTCGCCGGGCGGGCCGTCGGGCCCGGCATCCAGCCGTATTTCCTGGGCCTGTTCGTCGGCTGCGTGATCTGGACCGGCCTGGCCCGACTGGTCAGGGCGGAATTCCTGTCCCTGCGCGAGCGCGAATTCGTCGACGCCGCACGGATCGCCGGCGCCTCCAGCGCCCGGATCATCTTCAAGCACATCCTGCCGAATGCCGTGGGCGTCATCATCGTCTCGGTGACCCTGAGCATGTCGGCGGCGATCCTGCTGGAGACCAGCCTGTCCTACCTGGGCCTGGGCGTGAAGGCACCGGACGTCTCGCTGGGCCTGCTGATCAGCCAGAACCAGGAAGCGTTCCAGACCCGCCCGTGGCTGTTCTGGTGGCCGGGCATGTTCATCGTGGCCATCTGCCTGTGCATCAACTTCATCGGCGACGGACTGCGCGACGCGTTCGACCCGCGGCAGAAGAAGTTCAATGCCAAGCGGGCGAAGGCGGCAGCGGTTTCCGCGCACCCCGAGACCGGAACCACCGCGACGACGGGTGTCTAGGATGGGCACCCGTCGCCTGCCCGGCCCCGTGAGGCCCGGCTCAGCGGGCCAGGGTTACGACGCTGAGTACCGCGAGCGCCGTCCCGACGGCGAGGACCGCCCAGTTCGGTGTCCGTCCCACCGGGACGTTGTCGGCATCTCCGATGCTGATGCTGCCAGCAGCCAGCAGCTCCGCCCAGCGCTTGCGGACGTAGTACGCGGCTGCCCCGGAATCGGTGTTCGCGAGATCGCCGGGGCGGACCGACTGCGCCGGCCCGTAGGTGGTCTCCGGAAGCCCCTGGACGTGATCGGCGCGGGCGCGGTGGACGCCGAACATGCCGGGAGCCGGTGCCGCCCACGAGGTGTACTTGCGGTGCGGGGTAACCAACGTCAGCGCATACTTGGTGTCCACCGTCGCCAGGGCTCCCCAGGGCACGGAGACGGTCCGCACCGGGTTGCGCAACACCACGCCGTCGTCGCCGATAACGACGGCGGGATACCAGGCCAGCCACCAGGTCAGATAGGCAATAGCGAGCAGCGGCCAGGAGACGAGCAGGCTGCCCGGGCCGTGGGTCAGTACCGAGGACGCCAGGCTGACCGCCACGATCGCCCAGACGCTTCCCGTGAACCAGGTCGCGGAGCGCGGACGGAAGACCGTGGTGCCGGCGGCAGCAGACGTTGTCATGCCCCCATAGTTTCAGGACCGGGTACCGGTTCTCCAGTAGCCACAACCAACTGCGACAGGTTGGAAGGGAAAGACCAGCTATGACTGAAATCATCGATCCGACGCTGCCGGCAGGAAAACTGGAGACGGCCGGCGGAACACCACCCGTCCTGGAGGTCACCAACCTCAGCGTGGATTTCGGCGTGGACAAGGAGTGGGTGCCGGCCGCGATTGGCCTCACCTACGATGTCAAGGCCGGCGAGGTCCTGGCGATCGTGGGCGAATCCGGTTCCGGCAAGAGCGCCAGCTCGATGGCGTTGCTGGGCCTGCTCCCGGCCAACAGCCGTGCCACCGGAAGCGTCAAGCTCAACGGCCGGGAGATCCTGGGCCTCAGCAGCGCCAAGCTCCGGCAGGTGCGCGGCAAGGACGTCGCCGTGATCTTCCAGGAACCCATGACGGCGATGAACCCGGTGTACACCATCGGGTTCCAGATCGTGGAAACGCTGCGGCTGCACTATGCCATCTCGCCCAGCGAGGCGAAGAAGCGGGCACTGCGGCTGCTGGAGCTCGTCGAGCTGCCCGACCCGGAAAAGGCCTTCCGGTCCTACCCGCACCAGCTGTCCGGCGGCCAGCGCCAGCGCGCCATGATCGCCCAGTCGCTCTCCTGCGACCCCAAACTGCTGATCGCCGATGAGCCCACCACCGCCCTGGACGTTACCGTCCAGGCCGAAATCCTGGACCTGATGCGCAACCTGCGCAACAAGCTGGACAGCGCCATCGTGCTGATCACCCACGACATGGGCGTGGTCGCCGACCTGGCCGACAAGATCGCCGTGATGCGCCGAGGCCGCATCGTGGAGGCCGGCACCGCGTTGGAAATCTTCAACAACCCCCGGCACGAATACACGCAGGCCTTGCTGGCCGCCGTGCCGCACCTGGGCGGGCGCCCCGAGGACGGAACGGAAGTCGACCTCACGGCGGCGCTGGCCGCCGCCACCGGGGTCTCGCTGAGCATCGACGAGACCGAGCTGCAGCGGCGCGAACGCGAAAACGCCGAAGCCCTGGCGCACTCACGCCATGAATCGGCCAAGGGCGACCCGGTGCTCCAGCTGACCAATGTGGCCATCGAATATCCGAAACAGGGCCGGGTGCCCGCCTTCCGCGCCGTGGAGGGGGCCAACCTGTCCATCTATCCGGGACAGGTGGTCGGGCTGGTCGGAGAATCCGGATCGGGCAAGACCACGATTGGCCGCGCCGCCGTGGGACTGCTGCCCGTCGCGGAGGGCTCCCTGCGGGTGGTGGGTCACGAGATCGCCGGCGCCCGGCCCAAGCAGCTGCACGCGCTGCGCCGCCACGTGGGCATGGTGTTCCAGGACCCGTCGTCCTCGCTGAACCCCCGGCTGCCGATCGGCGAGAGCATCGGCGAACCGATGTACCTCGCCGGTGTCGCCAAGGGTGCCGCCCTGCAGCGGAAGATCGAGGCGCTGCTGGACCAGGTGGAGCTGCCGCGCGCGTACCGCAACCGCTATCCGCACGAACTTTCCGGTGGCCAGAAGCAGCGCGTGGGCATCGCCCGGGCACTGTCGCTGGAGCCGAAACTGATGGTGGCGGACGAACCCACCTCCGCGCTGGACGTGTCGGTCCAGGCCACCGTGCTGGACCTGTTCCAGAACCTGCAACAGGAACTGGGCTTCGCCTGCCTGTTCGTCACCCACGACTTGGCCGTCATCGACGTGCTCGCGGACCGCATTTGCGTGATGCGCCACGGCCGGATCGTTGAGCAGGGCACCCGGGACGAGATCCTGCGCAACCCGCAGGAACTTTACACCCAGCGGCTGCTGGCGGCAGTGCCGTTGCCCGATCCGGAAAAGCAGCGCGAGCGCCGCGAGCTGCGCGCCCAGCTGCTGGCCGCCGGCGACTGACAGACCCGCAAGCCCGCCATCCACAGTGCCGAGCCCCCGCCCATGATGAAATGGCGGCGGGGGCTCAGCCGCCCCTGGCCGGTGCGCTGCCGCGACGGTGCCGCCGGCCATCGCGCAATCCAGGAGTGTTAGTGGTACGCAGCATGAATATCGAGGCGATCGAAAAGGGCATCGGCGTCAGCTGGGCCGAAGTGGAGGAGTACTTGGCCGGAATTAACGCTAAGGAACTCAGCCACAAGGAGATCGCCGCCGCCTTGCACGAGTCGGGGCTCGCGGACGGCTGGTGGGCGCAGACGGCCACCGTCGCCTACGAACAGCAGATCGGCCGGCGCCAGCCCGGCCAGGACTGCGACGGGGAGTTCCAAACCTCGGTGAGCAAGACCGTCACCGGAAGCATGGATGAGGCGCGGAACAAGTGGGTGGCCGCGGTGGGTGCGGCGGAGGAATTCTCGGGCATCGCGGTCACCCGCGGACCCGAGTTGAGCGACACCGCCAAGTGGCGGTACTGGCGCTGCGGCTTGGCCGACGGCTCCCGGGTCAGCGTGCATATTTATGAGAAGCCTTCGGGCAAGTCCTCGGTGGGAGTGCAGCATGAACGGCTCGAGTCGACCGAGCAGCTCGACCACTGGCGTGCCTACTGGAAAGCGAAGCTCGCCGAGCTGTCCTGAGCGGACGGAGACCGGTCCGTTGCCGTCGCCCCGGTAGGGTTCGTGGCCGTGTCGGTCCCGGCACACCGGCCCGGAAACCTGGGCAGCGGCCGCGTTAGCACCTCTTTTCACCAAATCGCAACCGAATTGGAAGCAAGGCCTGTTATCAGCGTCACAGTTGGCGCCTATGCTGGTGCCACCTGAGCCTGCGCGGCTGAGATCCATGCCGGCGCGGAAAGGTCCGGCGTCACAAGCCGCCGGATGGAGCACGGTACCTGAGGAGGCGGCATGCGTTTCGCTCGAACATCCCGACTGGTTGGACTGGCCGCCGCGGCAGCGCTCGCGGTCACGGCCTGTGGGGGCGGCGGTGGTGGCGGCGGCGGCACGGAGGCCGGCGGCGGCAATGCCGAGGCGGTGATAACGGCCAACAGCACCGAGCCGCAGAACCCGCTGGTCCCCACCAACACCAACGAGGTCGGCGGCGGCCGCGTGGTTGACCTCATCTTCGAGGGGCTGATCAGCTACGATCCCGAGGGCAAACCGGTCAACGAGGTGGCGGAATCCATTGAGACCGAGGACTCGCAAAATTACACGATCACCCTGAAGCCGGACCAGACGTTCACCAACGGCGACCCGGTCACCTCCAGCTCCTTCGTGGACGCCTGGAACTACGGTGCCGCCGTCGAGAACGCCCAGCTGAGTGCCTATTTCTTCGAAAGCATCGAAGGATACGACGAGGTCAGCTCCGAGGGCGCGACCACGAAGGAGATGTCCGGGCTCAAGGTCGTCGATGACACGACCTTCACCGTGGCGTTGAGCCAGCCCGAATCCGACTGGCCGTTGCGCCTGGGCTACACGGCCTTCGTGCCGCTGCCGCCCGTGGCCTTCGAGGACATGGAGGCCTTCGGGGAGAACCCGATCGGGAACGGTCCCTACATGCTGGGCGGCGACGGCGCGTGGCAGCACGACGTGCAGATTGAGCTGGTGCCGAACCCGGACTACCAGGGCACCCGGACCCCGCAGAACGGCGGGATCACCTTTAAGTTCTATTCGTCCTTTGAGGCGGCCTACCAGGACCTGCTCTCGGACAACCTGGACGTGCTCGACACCATCCCGCCGAGCGCGCTGGCAAACTTCAAGACCGACCTCGGCGAGGGCCGCTGGCTGGAAAAGCCGTATGCCGGCAACCAGACCATCGTCATTCCCCAGTACCTGGACGAATGGACCGGCGAGGCCGGGCAGCTGCGGCGCCAGGCCATCTCCATGGCGATCAACCGTGACGAGATCACCCAGGTGATCTTCCAGGGCGGCCGGCAGCCGGCCACCGAGTTCACCGCCCCCGTGCTCACCGGCTACAGCGACAGCATCCCGGGCAACGAAGTCCTGCAGTACAACGAGGAAGAGGCCAAGCGGCTGTGGGCGGAAGCCGACAAGATCGAGCCGTGGGGCGACAAGACATTCACCATCGCTTCCAACGCCGACGGCGGCCACAAGGAATGGATCGAAGCAGTCGTTAACGGCCTGAAGAACGTGCTCGGGATCGACGCCCAGTTCGAGTCGTACGCCACCTTCCCCGAGCTGAGGACCAAGGTGACGGCGAAGGAAATGACCGGTGCCGCGCGTGCCGGCTGGCAGGCCGACTACCCGTCGCTGTACAACTTCCTCGGCCCGCTGTACGGCACCGGAGCGGGTTCCAACGACGGCGACTACTCCAACAAGGAATTCGACCAGAAGCTGCGTGACGGGCTGGGGGCGGCCACGCCGGAAGAGGGCAACCAGATCTTCAACGAGGCGCAGGAGATCCTGATGCGGGACCTGCCCGCCATCCCGCTGTGGTACCAGGTCCGGCAGGTCGGCTGGAGTTCCGTCGTCGACAACGTGGACACCGCCTGGAACGGGGTGCCGATCTACCACCAGATCACCGGCAAGTGACCCCGGGCGTTGCGGGGCCTGGCCACGGCCGGGCCCCCGCAACGCGCCCCAGCTCCCGATCCCACCGAGAGGCAGGATTGATGATCCATCACTTGGCGGCACGCCGGGCGCAAGGAGGAAGCTAGTGCTCTGGTACATCTTCCGCCGCTTCCTGCAGATGATCCCGGTGTTCTTCGGCGCCACGTTCCTGGTCTATTTCCTCGTTTTTTCGCTGCCGGGTGATCCCATCCAGGCCCTGTTCGGCGACCGGGCCGTCAACCCCGCGGTGGCCGCCCAGCTCCGGGCGCAGTACAACCTGGACCAGCCGTTCCTCATCCAGTACGTCCTCTACCTGAAAAACCTCGTCACCTTTAACCTCGGCAACGACTTCTCCGGCAGGC
This sequence comes from Arthrobacter sp. MDT2-34-1, assembly GCF_059091365.1. Lineage (NCBI taxonomy): Bacteria > Bacillati > Actinomycetota > Actinomycetes > Micrococcales > Micrococcaceae > Arthrobacter > Arthrobacter sp. MDT2-34-1. The sequence continues at coordinate 1,136,825 of NZ_JBNHGO010000001.1, read as the reverse complement.
CCGTCGCCGAGGTGCTCGCCCAGATCTTCCCGGTCACGGTCAGGCTCGCCATCCTCGCGCTGATCTTCGAAGCCGTCTTCGGCATCCTCTTCGGATTGATCGCCGGGCTGCGGAAGGGCCGGATGTTCGACGGCACCGTGCTGGTCGCCTCGCTGATCGTCATCGCCATCCCGATTTTCGTCCTCGGTTTCGTCCTGCAGTTCCTCGTCGGCGTCAAGCTCGGCTGGGCCAGGCCCACGGTCGGCGCCCAGGCTGGCTGGTCCGACCTGATACTCCCCGCCGTCGTGCTGGGCCTGGTGTCGCTGGCCTACGTGCTGCGCCTGACCCGAACCTCCATCATCGAGAACATGAACGCCGACTACGTGCGCACCGCGATGGCCAAGGGATTGTCCCGGCCGCGGGTCGTCGTCGTGCATATCCTGCGGAACTCGATGATCCCGGTCGTGACGTTCCTGGGCGCCGATCTCGGAGCCCTGATGGGCGGGGCGATCGTGACCGAGGGCATCTTCAACGTCCCCGGTGTCGGCCAGCGCCTGTACCAGTCGGTGCTGCGGGGCGAGGGCCCCACCATCGTGTCCATCGTCAGCGTGCTCGTGCTCGTGTACATTCTGGCCAACCTGCTGGTGGACGTGCTCTATGCCTGGCTCGACCCGAGGATCCGTTATGCCTAGAGAACCGCTGGAACGCGACAACCAGGCCATCGAGCATTTCGTGGCGCCCCTGGACGAAACGCCGCTGCTGGCGACCGACAAGGTCGACGAGGATGTCCAGCCGCTGAGCCTGTGGGCCGAAGCCTGGCGGAACCTGCGGAGGCAACCGCTCTTCATCATCTCGGCGCTGCTGCTGGTGCTGGTCATCGTCGTGGCGCTCTTCCCGTGGATCTTCACCCAGACGCCGCCGGCGCAAAACTGCCTGCTGGCCAATTCCGACGGCGGACCGGCGCCCGGGCACCCGCTGGGGTTCACCAAGCAGGGCTGCGACGTCTATTCGCGCATCATCTACGGGACCCAGGCGTCGCTGACGGTGGGTATCTTCGCCACGCTCGGCGCCCTGCTGATCGGCGGGACGCTCGGCGCCATCGCCGGGTTCTACGGCGGCTGGCTGGATTCGGTGATCGCCCGGATCGGTGACGTCTTCTTCGCGCTGCCGCTGATCCTGGGCGCCATCATCATCATGCAGTTGCCGTTGTTCCGGGCCAACCGCAACGTCTGGACGGTGGTCATCACGCTGGTGGTCTTCGGCTGGCCGCAGGTGGCCCGCATCACCCGGGGCGCTGTCATTTCCGTGCGGAACGCCGACTTCGTCACGGCGGCCCGGTCGCTGGGCGTCTCCAGGCTTGCCGCCCTGGTCAAGCACGTCATTCCCAACTCGCTGGCGCCCGTCATCGTGGTGGTGACCGTGAACCTGGGCATCTTCATCGTCGCCGAGGCCACCCTGTCCTTTTTGGGCATTGGGCTGCCGCCCGACGTGATGTCCTGGGGCAATGACATCTCCACGGCCCAGGTGTCGCTGCGCTCCAACCCGGCCAGCCTGCTCTGGCCGGCACTGGCGCTGTCGGTCACCGTGCTGAGCTTCATCATGCTCGGCGACGCCCTCCGCGACGCACTTGACCCGAAGGCGAGGAAGCGATGACGCACATCCGCGAAGTCGAGGGCGCCGCGCCCCTGCTGCAAATCAAAGACCTGGCGATTACGTTTCGAACGTCCACCGGCGACGTGGAAGCGGTCAAAGACGCCCACCTGACCGTCATGCCGGGGGAGACCGTGGCGATAGTGGGCGAATCAGGCTCGGGCAAGTCGACCACCGCGCTGGCGGCCATCGGCCTGCTCCCGGAGAACGGCCGGGTCTCCGGCGGGCAGATCGTCTTCGCCGGGGAAGACCTGGCCGGCGCCAGCAGCCAGCGGATCGTGGAACTGCGCGGCAATTCGATCGGCATGGTGCCCCAGGACCCCATGTCCAACCTCAACCCGGTGTGGAAGATCGGCTTCCAGGTCAGGGAAACGCTGCGCGCCAACGGGCTCCGGTCCGATAACGCCGCGGTGGCCAAAGTGCTGGCCGAGGCGGGGTTGCCCGATGCCGCCAGCCGTTCCCGGCAGTTCCCGCACGAGTTTTCCGGCGGCATGCGCCAGCGCGCCCTGATCGCCATCGGCCTGTCGTGCCGGCCGCGGCTGCTGATTGCCGACGAACCCACCTCGGCTCTCGACGTGACGGTGCAGCGCCAGATCCTGGACCACTTGGAATCGATGACCCGGGACCTCGGCACCGCCGTCCTGCTGATCACGCATGACCTGGGCCTGGCCGCCGAACGTGCCCGCAAGGTGGTGGTGATGTACAAGGGCCGGGTGGTGGAGTCGGGTCCTGCCCTGCAGATACTGCAGAACCCGCGCCACCCCTACACCCGGCGGCTGGTCGAGTCCGCGCCGTCCCTGGCCTCGCGGCGGATCCAGTCGGCGAAGGCCGCCGGCGTCGAAACCACGGAACTGCTGGCCCCGGTCGGCCAGAAAACCCAAGCCACGGACAATGTCATCGAGGTCAAGGACCTGACCAAGGTCTTCAAACTGCGCAGCGGGTTTGGGAAGTCCACCGACTTCACCGCCGTGGACAACGTGTCCTTCAATATCAAGCGCGGAACCACGATGGCGGTGGTGGGGGAGTCGGGATCCGGCAAGTCCACGGTGGCAAAGATGGTCCTGAACCTCGAGTCGCCGACCAGCGGCCGCATTGTCTTCGACGGCGTGGACATGACCGGGCTCAACGCCAAGGCCCTGCTGGCCTTCCGTCGGCGGGTCCAGCCGATCTTCCAGGATCCCTACGGATCGCTGGACCCCATGTACAACATCTTCCGCACCATCGAGGAGCCGCTGCGCGTGCACAACATCGGCGACCGCAAGAGCCGCGAAGCCAAGGTCCGGCAGCTGCTGGACCAGGTGGCGCTTCCGGCCTCCGCCATGCGCCGGTTCCCGAACGAGCTCTCCGGGGGCCAGCGCCAACGGGTCGCTATCGCCCGTGCGCTGGCCCTGGATCCCGAGGTCGTGATCTGCGACGAGGCCGTCTCCGCGCTGGACGTGCTGGTCCAGGCCCAGATCCTGGACTTGCTGGCGGGCCTGCAGCAGGACCTGGGGCTGAGCTACCTGTTCATCACGCACGACCTGGCCGTGGTCAGGCAGATCGCCGACCACGTCACCGTGATGGAAAAGGGCAGGGTGGTGGAGGCCGGCACCACGGACGGCGTCTTCGATTCTCCGCAGCAGCGGTACACGCAGGAGCTGCTGGCCGCCATTCCCGGCGCGAGCCTGGAGTTGCCGCCGGAGGTGGCCTGACACGGGATTCCGGCCCCGTCGCCGGCCCGCGGTCCGGGGGCCCGTTAGGCCATGAGTGGCGTTGCGGATTACAATGGAGTGCCTACCCGCATCCGGGCACGGCGCTGGCTGTCCGATATTAGGCCCAGGTTCCATGTAATCCACGGAAGAGTAATCCCGCATGTCTGAAACCACCGCATCGACGCAGAGCGCCGTCCGCAGCGACCTTCGCAACGTCGCGATCGTAGCCCACGTCGACCACGGGAAGACCACCCTCGTGGATGCCATGCTGAAGCACACCGGTGCCTTCTCCAGCCACGGCGAAACCGAAGAGCGCGTCATGGACTCCGGGGAACTGGAACGTGAAAAGGGCATCACCATCCTGGCCAAGAACACCACCGTGTTCTACTCCGGTCCGGCCGCCCAGGGCGAGACCATCACCATCAGCGTGATCGACACTCCCGGCCACGCCGACTTCGGCGGCGAGGTGGAGCGCGGCCTGTCCATGGTGGACGGCGTGGTTCTGCTGGTTGACGCTTCCGAGGGCCCGCTGCCGCAGACCCGTTTTGTGCTGCGCAAGGCGCTGGCCGCCAAGCTCCCCGTCATCCTGGTGGTCAACAAGACCGACCGCCCGGACGCCCGCATCGACGCCGTCGTTGCCGAGGCGATGGACCTGCTGCTGGGCCTGGCCTCGGACCTTGCCGACGAAGTCCCCGATCTGGACCTGGACGCCGTCCTCAACGTTCCCGTTGTCTACGCCTCCGGCAAGGCCGGCCGCGCCTCGCTGACCCAGCCCGCCGACGGTACCCTGCCGGAAGACGAGGACCTGGAGCCGCTGTTCGCCACCATCATGGAGCACGTGCCGGCCCCGTCCTATGACCCCGAGGGCGTGCTGCAGGCCCACGTGACCAACCTTGACGCGTCCCCGTTCCTGGGCCGCCTGGCGCTGCTGCGCATCTACAACGGCACCCTGCAGAAGGGGCAGACCGTGGCCTGGGCCCGCCAGGACGGCCAGCTGAAGAACGTCCGGATCTCCGAACTGCTGGCCACCAAGGGACTGACGCGCGTGCCGGCCGAATCCGCCGGCCCGGGCGAGATTGTCGCCGTCGCCGGCATCGAGGACATCACCATCGGCGAGACCCTGACCGACGCCGAGAACCCGCAGCCGCTGCCGCTGATCAAGGTGGACGACCCGGCCATCTCGATGACCATCGGCATCAACACCTCGCCGCTGGCCGGCAAGGTCAAGGGCGCCAAGGTCACCGCCCGCCAGGTCAAGGACCGGCTGGACAAGGAACTGGTGGGCAACGTCTCGCTGAAGGTGCTGCCGACCGAACGCCCGGATGCCTGGGAGGTCCAGGGCCGCGGCGAGCTGGCACTGGCCATCCTGGTGGAGCAGATGCGCCGCGAGGGCTTCGAGCTGACCGTGGGCAAGCCCCAGGTGGTCACCAAGACCATCGACGGCAAGGTGCACGAGCCGATGGAGCACATGACCATCGACGTGCCCGAGGAGTACCTCGGCGCCGTCACGCAGCTGCTGGCCGCCCGCAAGGGCCGGATGGTCAACATGGCCAACCACGGCACCGGCTGGGTCCGGATGGAGTTCATTGTTCCGGCCCGCGGACTGATCGGTTTCCGCACCCGGTTCATGACCGAAACGCGGGGCGCCGGCATCGCCGCGTCCATCTCCGAGGGCTACGAGCCGTGGGCCGGACCGATCGAGTACCGCACCAACGGTTCGATGGTGGCCGACCGGGCCGGCGTGGTCACGCCCTTCGCGATGATCAACCTGCAGGAACGCGGCTCCTTCTTCGTCCAGCCCACCTCGGAGGTCTACGAAGGCATGATCGTGGGCGAGAACTCGCGGGCTGACGACATGGACGTGAACATCACGAAGGAGAAGAAGCTCACCAACATGCGTGCCGCTTCCTCCGACAGCTTCGAGAACCTCACCCCGCCGCGGAACCTGACCCTGGAGGAGTCCCTCGAATTCGCCCGCGAGGACGAGTGCGTTGAGGTCACCCCGGAGTCGATCCGCATCCGCAAGGTGGTCCTGGACGCCAACGAGCGGCTCAAGGCCGCCCGGGCGCGCGCCCGGGCATAAACTGGACCCTATGACAGAGCAGAGGCAACCCGCCGGAGACCGCGGCGGGTTGCCTTCCGCTGTTTCCGGGCAGGGCCCCGAACGGCGCGCGGCACGACGGCGGAGTCCCGCCTTCCACGGGTGGGGCACGGCCGTCTTCGGGGCGGTGGCGACGGCGGTGGCGGGGACGGCCCTGCACTCGCAGATTCTCTATGCCGGGGAGTCCGGGTATCCGTGGGGCGCCGCGGCAGCCCTGCTGTTCGCCCTGGCGGTGATGGTCTGGGCCGGACTCAAGACGCATAACGTCCTGATGGCCGGCCTGACGGGCGTCCTCTCCTACGTCCTCGTCGGGCTGATGGCGATGGCTCCCGGCGGCGAGCCGCTGATCGTCACGGGAACCACGGCGGCGGTGGAACTGCCGATCGCCGTGGCGGGGCGGATCTGGATGATCGGGCTGGTTTTCGCCACCATCGTGGCGCTGCTGGTCTGCGCCTGGGCGCTCAAGCCGCGGCGGGCCGGCGCCTGACCGGCCCCGCCCGCGCGCGGGGCGTCAATTCGCCGTCTGGTCCAGATGGTGCGCCATGAAGATTGAGGTAGCAGTCCCGTCCTCGTCGGCGGGCAACATCGCGTATTCCTCGAAAATTGCGCGGATCTTCGCCAGCATCTCCTGGCGGTGCGCGTCGTTGAGCTTAATGCCCATCCGCGTGGTTTCGATCTCGTCCGGGGCCAGGCCGTCGATTTCCTGCAGGAAGGTCTCCACCAGCACCGGTGCCGCGTCCGGCATCTTCGCGCCCCAGGACATCCGGGTGGCGCGGTAGGGGACTTCCTTGGCCCCCCGGTTGCCCTTCCGCGGTTCCTCGGCCTCCAGAAAGCCGGTGTTGAGCAGTGTGCGCACGTGGTGCAGCGAGGTGGCCGGATTCAGGCCGAGCAGCTCCGCGATCTCTTTATTGGTCCGGGACCGGTGGAGGCAGAGCCGGAGAATGCGCAGCCGTACCGGGGAGCTGAGCGCCCGCCCGGCGGCTTGCAGGTCCTGATCCGTAGGCATGTCTCCAGCATACGACACCGGGCACCTAATGATTGACTTTCCCCAATCGCTACCCGAGACTGTGACCTGTGACCCAGCTACCCGCGCCCGGGGCCTCCGGAACCGCCCCGGCAGCCGGCGCCGCCCACCCGGGCGGGGCACCGCCGTCGTTATGGCGGGACCGGAACTTCCGCACCTTCTGGTCGGCCCAGGCGCTCAGCCAGGTCGGGGCCCAGGTCGGCCAGCTGGCCGTCCCGGTGCTCGCCGTGGCCGTGCTCGGGGCCAGCGAATTCCAAGTGGGTGTCCTCAATGCCAGCGCCACCGCCGCCTTTCTGCTGATCGGGTTGCCGGCGGGGGCCTGGGTGGACCGCTGGCTCAAACGGCGGGTCATGATCACGGCCGACCTGGTCCGTGCCGCCGCGATGCTGTCCGTGCCGCTGCTGTGGTGGGCGGGCGTGCTGCAGATGTGGCACCTGTACGCGGTGGCGGCCGTGCTCGGCTGCGCAACGGTGTTTTTCGACGTGGCCTACCAGAGCTACATCCCGGTCCTGGTGCGCGGCGACCAGGTGTCGTCGGCGAACTCCAAGCTGGAGAGCACCGCGCAGCTGGCGAGGATGGGCGGACCCGCCGCGGGCGGCGGCCTGCTGCAGGTGATGGCGGCTCCGCTGCTGTTCCTGGCGGATACGCTCGGCTACCTGTTCTCGGCCCTGTTCCTGGTCCGCACCTCGGACCGGGAAGTGCCTGCTCCGCGGCACGGCCGGAGGCCGCTCGCGGTGGAAATCCGGGAAGGGCTCGGCTTCGTGGTCCGGCACCCGCTGATCAGCCGGATAGCCGCGTGCACGGGTTTGACAAATTTCTTCGCCGGACTGGCCTTCACGCTGTTTCCCATCCTGGTGCTGCGCGAACTGGGTCTGGGCCCGGCCGCGCTGGGGCTGGTCTACTCGGTCGCCGCGGCCGGCGGGCTGCTGGGAGCGGTGGCGGCGCCCCGGCTGGCGAAGCTGACCGGCGAGGGGGCCCTGATTCCGCTGGCCAGCGTTGCCTCGGCGGTCTTCCTGGCGGCGATGCCGTTGTCGGTGTTGATGCCGGACACCGCCTCGGCACTGTTCCTGCTGATCGTCGGCGAGGCCGGCGTCTCCTTCTGCTCCCTGGTCTACAACGTGATGCAGGTGACGATGCGCCAGCGGGTCTGCCCGCCGCGGCTGCTCGGGAGGATGAACGCGTCGATCCGCTTCGTGGTGTACGGTGTGTTGCCGCTCTCCGGGCTGCTGGCGGGCCTGCTCGGCGGAACCATCGGGTTGGTGCCTACCCTGTGGATCGGTGCGGCCGGTTCCGCGCTTGCCGCGGCGCCGGTGCTGTTCTCGCCCCTGTGGGCCCTGCGGAAACTGCCGGACAGCTACGAGGTCTGACCGCCGGCCCGCGGGCGGCGTCGCGGCGGGGCGGGCGGCACCTGCTTGGCCGCGGCCACGGCCGGCAACGGGACGACGACGTCTCCGCGCCTGGTGCCTACCGTGCAGCTGTCGGCGTCGACGGCCCGCAGTTCGCCGAGCACGTCGGTGAAGCCGCCCTCGATTCGGTACCGGACCACCACGCGCGTTCCCGGTGCTGCTGCGGCCAGGAACGCGGCGGGGGTAGCGGGTATCACGTGACCATCTTAGGCGGGCCGTGCCCGGCTGGGGAGATAATGGTCCCAACGGATACGCTAGTGGGAACTGTTCAGAAAGGTGCTGACGGACGTGACGTACGTAATCGCACAGCCGTGCGTGGATGTAAAAGACAAGGCATGTATCGAAGAATGCCCGGTGGACTGTATCTACGAAGGCGAACGGTCCCTGTACATCCACCCGGATGAGTGTGTCGATTGCGGCGCCTGCGAACCGGTCTGCCCGGTCGAAGCCATCTACTACGAGGATGACACCCCCGAGGAGTGGGCCGACTACTACAAGGCCAACGTGGAGTTCTTCGACGACCTGGGTTCCCCGGGCGGTGCCGCCAAGCTGGGCAACACCCACAAGGACCACCCGCTGATCGCCGCGCTGCCGCCGCAGAACCAAGACTGAACTCGATGAGTCCTTTCGGCCTGCAGCTGCCGGAATACCCGTGGGACGCCATGGCGCCCTACGCGCAAAAAGCGGCCGGGCACCCCGGCGGCGCGGTGAACCTGTCCATCGGCACGCCGGTTGACTCCACTCCGGCCGTCGTCCGGGAGGCCCTGGCCGCGGCCGCCGATGCCCCGGGCTACCCCACGACCCACGGCACCGCCGAACTGCGGGAAGCGATCACGGATTGGTTCGGCCGCCGTCGCAACGTTCCCGGCCTGGATCCGGAAGCGGTCATGCCCACCGTCGGTTCCAAGGAGCTGGTCGCCTGGCTGCCCACCTTGCTGGGACTCGGGGCGGGCGACGTGGTGGTGCGCCCCGTCGTGGCTTATCCGACCTACGACATCGGCGCCATCCTCGCCGGCGCAACCCCGGTGGCGGCGGACAACCTGGCGGACCTGGATGCGCAGACCAGGAGCCGGGTGAAACTGGTGTGGGTAAACTCGCCGGGCAACCCGACGGGCATTGTCCGGGACCGGGCAGAGCTGCGCACCCTGGTGGAGGACGCCCGCGGCCTGGGCGTGGTGGTCGCTTCCGACGAATGCTACGCGGAGCTGGGCTGGGGCGCCTGGGACACCGCCCGCGGCGGGCAGGCCGTGCCGAGCGTGCTGGACCCGTACATCGCGCAGGGCTCGCACGAGGGCCTGCTGTGCGCCTACTCGCTCAGCAAGCAGTCAAACCTTGCCGGGTACCGTGCCGCGTTCCTGGCCGGCGACCCGGCGCTGATGCCGAACATCATCAACAGCCGCAAGCATGCCGGCATGATCGTGCCGTTCCCGGTCCAGGCCGCGATGCTCGCCGCCCTGCGCGATGACGCGCACGTCCAGGAGCAGAAGGACCTGTACCGGAGCCGGCGCGAGCGGCTGTTGCCGGCGCTGGAGAATTTCGGCGTGCAGATCCGCCATTCCGAGGCCGGGCTGTACCTGTGGGGGAGCGCGGGGGAAGATACATGGACAACCGTGGGCCGCATGGCCGAGCTGGGCATCGTCACCGGACCCGGCGTGTTCTACGGCGAGGCCGGCAACGGCCATATCCGGGTGGCGCTGACCGGCAGCGACGAACGCATTGACGCCGCCGTCGAGCGGCTTTCCTGACCCGGCCCGGCAGCGCCTGACTGTGGATATGAACAAAAATATATGTCGCGGATTAGATATATCCGCGACTCTACGGGTAGCGTTTTACCCGAGTATGTGCATGCTCAGTGCCACAAGCGCCCGGCGTGCCGTTAGCTTCTATACCTCCTGAAGGGGACTCAATGACTGAGCAGACCGGTGCCAAGCTGCACTTCGATGGCGGCGAACTCGAACTCCCACGGCTCAAGGCCGCCGAAGGCAACGACGGTTACGACGTATCCAAACTGCTGAAGCAGACCGGCGCGGTCACCTTCGACCCGGGGTTCATGAACACGGCGGCGACCACCTCGGCCATCACCTACATCGACGGCGACGCCGGTGTGCTCCGCTACCGCGGCTATCCGATCGAGCAGCTGGCCGAGCACTCGAGCTTCCTCGAAGTGTCCTACCTGCTGATCTACGGCGAACTGCCCACCCCCACCGAGCTGGAGGAGTTCGACCACAAGATCCGCCGCCACACCCTGCTGCACGAAGAGCTCAAGGGCTTCTTCGGCGGGTTCCCGCGCGACGCGCACCCGATGCCGGTGCTCTCCTCGGCGGTCAGCGCGCTGTCCACCTTCTACCAGGACTCGCTGGACCCGTTCGATGACAAGCAGGTGGAGCTCTCCACCATCCGCCTGATGGCGAAGCTGCCGGTGATCGCCGCCTACGCGCACAAGAAGTCGATCGGCCAGGCACTGCTCTACCCGGACAACTCCATGAACCTGGTGGAGAACTTCCTGCGCCTGAGCTTCGGCCTGCCCGCCGAGCCCTACGAACTGGACCCGACGGTGGTCAAGGCCCTGGACCTGCTGCTCATCCTGCACGCTGACCACGAGCAGAACTGCTCCACGTCCACCGTGCGCCTGGTGGGCAGCTCCAACGCCAACATGTTCGCGTCCGTCTCGGCCGGCATCAACGCGCTGTTCGGCCCGCTCCACGGCGGCGCCAACGAGGCGGTGCTGAACATGCTCCGCCAGATCCAGGCCAGCGGCCAGGAGCCGGAGCAGTTCATGGAGAAGGTCAAGAACAAGGAAGAAGGCGTGCGCCTGATGGGCTTCGGGCACCGCGTCTACAAGAACTACGATCCGCGCGCCCGCCTGGTCAAGGCCACCGCGCACGAGATCCTGGGCAAGCTCGGCGGCAACGACGAGCTGCTGGATATCGCCATGCGGCTGGAAGAGAAGGCGCTGGCGGACGACTACTTCATCGAGCGCAAGCTGTACCCGAACGTGGACTTCTACACCGGCCTGATCTACAAGGCCATGGGCTTCCCGGAGAAGATGTTCACGGTGCTGTTTGCCATCGGGCGCCTGCCCGGTTGGATCGCCCAGTGGCGGGAGATGATTAAGGACCCGCAGACCAAGATCGGCCGCCCGCGGCAGCTGTACACGGGTGCGCAGGAGCGCGAGTACCCGGCCCGCTAGTACGACGGCGGAGCACGCCATAACGCCGACGGCCCCCGGAGCGATCCGGGGGCCGCTCGTTTTGCTTCAGCCGGCGTAGCCGTTCGGGTTGTTCTTCTGCCAGCGCCAGTGGTCTTCGCACATCTGCTCGAGGTTCTTGACCGCCGACCAGCCGAGCTCGGCCAGCGCGGCGGAAGGGTCGGCATAGCTGATGGCGGCGTCCCCGGGGCGCCGGTCGGTCAGCTCGTAGGGGATGTCGAATCCCGCTGCCTTGCCGAACGCGGCGAGCACCTCCAGGACGGAGGAGCCCTTGCCGGTGCCCAGGTTCCATCGGCGCACGCCGGGCCGGCCGGCGATGAAGTCCAGGGCCGCCAGGTGTCCGGCGGCCAGGTCCATGACATGGATGTAGTCGCGCACGCCGGTACCGTCCGGCGTCGGGTAGTCGCTGCCGAAGACCCGGACCCTGTCCCGGCGGCCCACGGCCACCTGCGCCACGAACGGCAGCAGGTTGTTGGGCACACCCGTCGGGTCTTCGCCGATCCGCCCGCTTTCGTGCGCTCCCACGGGATTGAAGTAGCGCAGCAGGGCCACGTGCCAGCGCGGGTCGGAGTCGCCCAGGTCGGACAGGATGTCCTCGATCTGTTCCTTGGTCCGGCCGTAGGGATTGATCGCGTCCAGCGGAAGCTTCTCGGTCAGCGGCACCTCCTCGGTGGCGCCGTACACGGTGGCCGAGGAACTGAACACGATCGTGCGGACGTTGTGGGCATCCATCGCGCGGAGCAGGTTCAGCGTGCCGCCCACATTGTTGTGGTAGTAATGCAGGGGTTTTTCAACGGACTCGCCGACGGCCTTCAGGCCGGCAAAGTGGATCACGGCGTCCACGGACTCGGTCTCCAGCACCCGGGTAAGCGCGGCCTCGTCCAGCAGGTCGGCCTGGTGGAACCGTGCCTGCCGGCCGGCAAGCTCCTGGACGCGGCGCAGCGACTCCTCGCTGGAATTGGCCAGGTTGTCGAGCACCACCACGTCGTGCCCCGCCTCCAGCAGGGCGAGCGTGGTGTGCGAGCCGATGAAGCCGGTTCCTCCGGTGACCAGAATTCTCATGCCCACCAGCTTAGTAGCTCACCCCCGGTCACCCCGCCACGGCCCGCAGCGGGGCAGGTACAAGGGCTGGACAGCAAGGTCTAGAGTTGAGCTACAGGCGGCAGTGGGGATGCCCGCGGGCGGCACCCGCGTGCGGGGGCCACTGCAGATGAGCTGCGTCGTCGGTCCGAGCGAAAGGACGCGGACAGCATGCACCAGACGGGCGGGCCGGGGTGGCGGATCACCGCAGACACCTCGGGACATATGCTGCTGGCCCTCTACCTTCGCGACGTCGCCGGCCTGGCCGGAGCCGGCCGGCCCGCGGTGTCGCCGGTGTTGCCGACGGTCCGCACCGCCGATCCCACCCAGCTGACCGCGCATGTCGGCGGCCCGGCGGCGCTGCGGGACGAATGGGAGAAGTGGTGGGAGGACCTGGTCCGTGACCGCCCGGGCAACGCCGCGAAACTGGCCCCGCCGTCCTTTCCCGCCTTCGCCGGCAGCCCCGCGCTGCGGCTGCTGCTGCAGGCCCACTTCGGCGCCGGGATGAGCTGGGCGCGTGCCCGGATGGCCGAGTACGGGAAGTTGGCGCAGGAGCGCGAGGCCAAGGGCACGAACGGGTTGATCCGCGAGCTCGTCCAGGACCGGGAGATGGAGCTCGGCCGCGCCGCGCGTACCTTCGAGCTGAAGCTCATCGAGCTGCCGCTGTGCGAGCCGCGTGCCTGGTTCGTGGAGCCGGACCGGGTGCTGCTGTGCCAGACACTGCTGGACGACGAAAGCGCCTTCCGCAGTTACCTTCAGCCGATCGTCGAACTCATCGTCTAGCCGCGCCGGGCGGTTCAGGCGACCGGGCCCCGCGCCACCGTGATCACGACGTAGCCGGTGTCGGTATCGGCGCCGACCCAGCCGCCGTCGTCACGCTGCCAGCTGAGGCCCGCGTGGGCCACCGACTCAAGGTCGAGCCCTTTGGCAGAAGCCACCGCCCACTGCGCCACCGCCCAGCCCCGCTCGTCGGCTGCCGCCACCCGGACCTCGCGGCCGGCGACGGCCATGTCCAGGCCGGGATGCACGGCCTCCAGCTGCGTCAGGACCGCAGCGGGGTCGCCGGCTGCCTCGGCATCCTTGAGCACGCAGTTCAGGGCGGCGGGCGAGTGCCCGGTCAGCGCCGAGGCGAAGGCCTTGGCCTCGGCCTCATGGTCCGCGTACGCCAGCGGATAGGCGCTGCGCTGGACGGTCTGGGCTGCGTCGGTCACCGGCATGGACTCGTAGCCCGGGACCTGTTCGAGCACCTCGTAGAACTTGTTGGCCGCATACACCGGGTCCTGCACTTGTTCCTCGGTGCCCCAGCCCTGGGACGGCCGCTGCTGGAACAGCCCCCGGGAGTCGGGACCGGCCGTGTCGCCGTAATCGATGTTGCGCAGCTTCGACTCCTGGATGGCCGTCGCCAGGGCGATCGACGCGGCGCGTGCGGGCAGCCCGCGCCCGACGGCAATCCCCGAGATGAGCGCGGCGTTCGCGGCCTGGTCCGGTGCCAGTTCGTAGGTGTCCGAACCGACGACGGCGGTGCACCGCTCGCGGACCAGGGTTTGGGAACGGTCAATGAAGGTGGCGGCGAAGTAGGCGGCACCGCCGACCAGGGCCAGCAGGACGATCAGGCTGAGCAGGCTGCGTGTCCTGCGTGCACGGGCTTGCCGGGACATGGCGGTGCCGTCCGGGACTGCTAGTTGGCGTGCAGGACCGCGTTGAGCTCCACGCTCTGGCCCTTGCGCGGCAGGACTTCCACTGCGCCGCTGGTGGAGTTGCGGCGGAAGAGGAGGTTGGGCAGGCCGGAGAGTTCCACGGCCTTGACCTGGCGGTGGTCCCCGGTGGCAACGTCGATCAGGCTGACCCGGGTTCCGGCGGTCACATAGAGGCCGGCCTCGACCACGCAGTCGTCGCCGATGCTGATGCCGACGCCCGAGTTGGCGCCCAGCAGCACGCGCTCGCCGATGCTGATCCGTTCCTTCCCCCCGCCGGAGAGCGTGCCCATGATCGAGGCGCCGCCGCCGACGTCGGACCCGTCCGCCACAATGACGCCGGCGGAAATGCGGCCCTCCACCATGGAAGTGCCCAGCGTGCCGGCGTTGAAGTTGACGAAGCCTTCGTGCATCACCGTGGTGCCGGCGGCCAGGTGCGCGCCGAGGCGGACCCGGTCGGCCTCGGCAATCCGCACGCCGGTGGGAACCACGTAGTCCACCATGCGCGGAAACTTGTCCACGCCGAAGACGGTGACCTGGCCGCGGCGGCGCAGCCGGCGGCGGACCGCTTCGAAACCGTCCACGGCGCACGGGCCGAAGTTGGTCCAGACCACGTTGGGCAGCTGCCCGAAAATGCCGTCCATGTTCAGCGAATTGGGGGTGACGAGGCGGTGGGAGAGCAGATGCAGCCGGAGGTAGGCGTCGGCGGTGTCGGCCGGCGCGGCGTCCAGGTCGATGCTGCGGGTGAGGACCTCAAGACGGGTGCCGCGGTCCGCGTCGGCGCTGTCCGCGGCGTCGGCCTCGAGGCCGGTCTCCGCGTCCCCGGCGGCGCCGGCAGGGCCCAGGGCCGGCGCCGGATACCAGACGTCGAGGACGTCACCGCTGTCGGTGACGGTGGCCAGCCCGGTGCCGTGGGCGGTGCGCGGAGTAGCGGTGGCGGTGGTGCTCGCGGTCATGGATGCAAGTCTACCGAGCGCGCCGGGGCCAGTGACGCGGGGATGCCGCAGGCGCGTCTGGCTAAGCTGGGGGAGTGACTTCCACCATTGCCCTGGACTTGACCGCCGACGTCGCCGAGCTGACCGCGGCGCTGATCGACGTTGACAGCGTGTCCGGCAACGAGACCGCCCTGGCCGACGCCGTGGAGGCCGCCCTGCGGGCCCTGCCGCACCTGAAGGTGCTGCGCGACGGCGACGCCATCGTCGCGCGCACGCAGCTGGGGCGGCCGGAGCGGGTCATCCTGGCAGGCCACCTCGACACCGTGCCGTTGCCCGCCGTGCCCGGCTCCCTCGGAACCGTGCCCTCGGTGTGGGACGGGGACGTGCTGTACGGGCGCGGCGCCACCGATATGAAGGGCGGGGTAGCGGTGCAGCTGGCGCTGGCCGCCGAGCTGACGGCACCCAACCGCGATGTCACCTACGTCTTCTACGACCACGAGGAAGTGGATGCTGCGATGAGCGGGCTGGGCCGGCTGGTGCGCAACCACCCCCAATTGCTGCAGGGCGACTTCGCCATCCTGCTCGAACCGACCGACGGAACCGTGGAAGGCGGCTGCAACGGCACGGCCCGGTTCGAAGCGAGCACGGTGGGCCAGGCGGCGCATTCCGCGCGCGCGTGGCGGGGCATCAACGCTATCCACGCCGCGGCCGACATCCTGGTCCGGCTCCGGGACCATGAACCGGCCACTGCCACGGTCGACGGCCTGGAGTACCGCGAGAGCCTGAACGCGGTGAAGATCAAGGGCGGCACGGCGGGCAACATCATCCCCGACAGCACCACGGTGGAAATCAATTACCGGTTCGCTCCGGATAAGACGCCCGCAGACGCCGAACTGTACGTGCGGAACCTGCTGGAGGGCTTCACGGTGGTCTGCACGGATGCCGCGGCCGGCGCCCGGCCCGGCCTCGACCACCCGGCAGCCGCCGAATTCGTCGCCGCCGTGGGGGCGGAGCCAAAGCCGAAGTACGGCTGGACCGACGTGGCGCGGTTCAGCGAGCTGGGCATTCCGGCCGTCAACTTCGGCCCCGGCGACGCGTTGCTGGCCCACACCGACAACGAACACGTTCCGGCGGAGGCCGTCCGCGAGTGCCGGGCGGCGCTGCGCCGCTGGCTGCTGGCCTGAGGCGGCGGAGGACGCCGCCGCCGGGCAACAAGGCCGCCGGGCAACAGGGAAGGGGAGGACGCGCAGGCATCCTCCCCTTCCCTGTCGGCGGTCAGCGGCAGCCGGTCACACCTTGACGGCCATCGGCTGCGTGGTCAGCGGCGCGGTCTCGCCCGCGGTCCTGCTGCTCAGGAACTTGGAGAGCCAGTTGGCTACCCAGGACAAGGCGAAGTTGACGACGATGAAGAGGACGGCCGCAATTGTCAGCGACTGCAGGATCGGACCGGCGGAGCCGTAAATCTGCATCGACCGCAGCAACTCGGAGTACGTGATGATGTAGCCGAGGGCAGAGTCCTTCAGGATCACCACGAATTGGCTGACCAGGGCCGGCAGCATGGCCACCAGGGCCTGCGGCAGTTCGATGCTGCGCAACGACTGGGCACGGGTCATGCCAATCGCCATCCCGGCTTCACGCTGGCCCTTGGGCAGGCCGAACACGCCGGAGCGGACCAGTTCCGCGATCACCGATCCGTTGTACAGCGTCAGGGCCGTCACGACGGCGTAAAACGGGATGTCTGCCGGGGTGCCGATTCTCAGCTGCCCGAACAGGAGCCAGAAGAAGATCATCATCAGCAACACCGGGACAGCCCGCAAGAGTTCGACGATCACTCCGCAGAGCCACCGCAGGGGGCCGTTCGAGGCGAGCCTGCCCACGCCAAAGAGTAGCCCGAAGACCACGGACGTGAGGATCGAGACTGCGGCGGCCTTAAAGGTGTTGATCAGCCCCGGCAGGATGGTGAACTGCCAGACCTCGCCGGTCAGGAACGGCGTCCACAGCTCGGGTGCCAGCTGGCCCTTGTCGTTCAGTCCGACGAAGACGAAGATCGCCGCGCCGAGGAAGAGCAGGATGCCGATGATGTTGGTGACCATGATCCGCGCACGGGCCTTCGGGCCGGGCGCATCAAAGAGGACGTTCTGCTTGATGTTCATCGTGACACCGCCAGTTTCTTGGAGAGCCAAGTGGTCACCAGGCCGATCGGCAGCACGATGATCACGAAGCCGATGGCGAAGGTCGCGAAAATGGCCATGATGACATCCGGCCGGAACTCGATCATGGTTTTCATCAGCCCGGCGGATTCGGCGACCGACGCCGCCGTTGCCACCGTGGTGTTCTTGGTCAGGGCGATCAGGGTGTTGCCCAGCGGCGCCACGGCACCCCGGAAGGCCTGGGGCAGGATGACCATCCGCGCCGCCGGCAGGAAGCTCAGCCCGATGGCGCGGGCCGCCTCGGCCTGTCCCAGCGGCACGGTGTTGACGCCGCTGCGAATGGATTCGCAGACGAAGGCCGCGTGGTAGACGGACAGCCCGACGATGGCCCAGAGAAAGAAGTTGAAGTCGAAATCGCCGGAGAGGTTCATCTGGAGCTGGAAGACCGCCACCAGGATGCAGAACACCATGATGATGGTCAGCGGCGTGTTGCGGAAGACGTTGACGTACGCCGCGCCGGCCCAGCGGAAGCTGGGCACCGGTGAGATGCGCATCAGGGCCAGGACGGTACCCAGCACCAACGAACCCAGGGCGGCCCAGAAAGCGAGCTGGATATTGACCCACAAGGCTCCGACGACGTCGTAGGTCTCCAGCGCCGTCAGGTAGCTCTGGAAATACTCGGACAAACTGTCCATCCCCTTTCGGTGGGAAGAGGCAGATCATGTTGTGGGGCGGGAGTGCCCCGCCCCACAACGGATGGTGCTAGGCGCAGGCTTCGCCCGGCTTCGGCGGGTTCAGGTCCTTGTTGTAGGAGTAATCCACACCCTCGGTGTTCTTCTTGAGGGCTTCTTCCCAGGCACCTTCCTCGACCATCTTGTTGATGGCTGCGTTGATGTCCGCGCAGAGTTCCGAGCCCTTCGGCAGGCCGACGCCGTAGTTCTCCTCCGAGAACGGGTTGCCGACCACCTTGTACTTGCCGGCGTTGTTCGGCTGCGCCGCGAGTCCGGCCAGGATGATGTCGTCGGTGGTCACCGCGTCGATCTGGCCGCCCTGCATGGCGGTCACGCACTCTGCGTAGCTGGGCCGCTCGACCAGGTTCACTTCGGCGGCGTGCTCGTCCTTGATGCGCTGGGCGGAGGTGGAGCCGGTCACCGAGCAGAGGTTCTTGCCGTTAAGCGCATCCGGGCCGGTGATTTCGGTGTCGTCGGTCCGGACCAGCAGGTCCTGGCCGGCCACGAAGTACGGTCCGGCGAAGTCGACGGTCTGCTTGCGCTCGTCGGTGATGGAGTACGTCGCGAAGATCATGTCCACCTGGTTGTTGGCGAGCATATTTTCGCGGTTCGCCGAGGGCGACTCGACGAATTCGATCTGGTTCTCCGAGTAGCCCAGCTCGTTGGCCACGTACTTGGCGACATCCACGTCGAAGCCGCTGAACTTGCCGCCGGAGGAAAAGCCCAGGCCCGGCTGGTCGTACTTGATGCCGATACGGATGCCTTCGCCGCCGCCTTCGCCGCCGCCGGCAGTCTCGCCGCCGCCTCCGCCGCCTGTGCCGCCGCCGCCGCCGCCGCAGGCGGACAGCACGAGCGCGGCTCCGGCTGCCATGGCAGCCATTCCATAACGGGTCTTTCGCATGTTTTCTCCTTGCGTTGTCGGCCCTCCGTCAGTGAAGGGCCAGGTGTGGGGGTCAGTGTTCGAGGATCTTGCCCAGGAAGTCCTTGGCGCGGGTGCTCTTCGGGTTGGTGAAGAATTCTTCCGGGGTGGCCTGCTCCACGATCTGGCCGTCGGCCATGAAGAGCACCCGGTCCGCCGCCTTGCGGGCAAAGCCCATCTCGTGCGTGACCACGATCATGGTCATGCCTTCGCTGGCCAACTGCACCATGGTGTCGAGCACTTCGTTGATCATTTCCGGATCCAGTGCCGAGGTGGGCTCGTCGAAGAGCATCACCTTCGGTTTCATCGCCAGGGCCCGGGCAATCGCCACGCGCTGCTGCTGGCCGCCGGAGAGCTGGGCCGGCAGCTTTTGCGACTGGTTCGCCACGCCGACGCGCTCGAGCAGGCTCATGGCCAGCTCCTTGGCCTCGGACTGCTTCATCCCCTTGACCTTGATCGGTCCCAGGGTGACGTTCTCCAGGATCGATTTGTGGGCAAAAAGGTTGAAGGACTGGAACACCATGCCGACGTCGGCCCGCAGCTTGGCCAGGGCCTTGCCCTCGGCCGGCATCTTCTCGCCGTCGATCAGGATTTCGCCGTCGTCGATGGTCTCCAGGCGGTTGATCGCCCGGCAGAGGGTGGACTTGCCGGAACCCGACGGCCCGATCACGACCACCACTTCGCCCTTGGTGACCTCCAGGTTGATGTCCTGCAGCACATGGAGGGATCCGAAGTGCTTGTTGACGTTCTTCAGGGACACCAGCGGCTGACCCGCCGGCGCGGCGGACGTGGCTCGGGATGCCGCCGCAGGAGCAGCAGGCGGCGTTTTACTGTGCGATGCGTCACTGGTCATGGAACGAATCTAGCGAAAGATTCCCTTCAAGCAATGCATTCGCGACCGAACCGCCGGAATCGTGATTTAAGAGCAACCTGCGCCCCGGACCGCGTGAGGGCCGAATTGCCACCGAAACGGCGGAAACCGCCACGGATGGCCGGCGGATCTGTAGCCTTGGGAAATGACAAACCAGCAAGACATCCCGCTCCCGTCGCAACTTCCGGGCGCACCGAAAACCCGTTTCAAGGGGCCGGTGGAGCTGCGCCGCAGCCAGGCGGACATCCCGCAGGCCGACCAGTACCTGCTGGACACCAAGGACCGGGCGGAATTTACGCACACGGATCCCTGGCGCGTGCTGCGGATCCAGAGCGAATTCGTCGAAGGGTTCGGCACCCTGGCCGACCTCGGCCCGGCGATCAGCGTGTTCGGTTCGGCCCGCACCCGGCAGGGAAGCAAGCACTACGCCATCGCCGAGGAGATCGGGCAGCTGCTGGTCCGGCATAATTTCGCGGTCATCACCGGCGGCGGCCCCGGTTCCATGGAGGCGGCCAACAAGGGCGCCAGCGAGGCCGGCGGCGTCTCGGTCGGGCTGGGCATCGAACTGCCGTTCGAGCAGGGGCTCAACAACTGGGTGGACCTGGGCATCAACTTCCGGTATTTCTTCGCCCGCAAGACGATGTTCGTCAAGTACGCGCAGGGGTTCATCGTGCTCCCCGGCGGGCTGGGCACGCTCGACGAGCTGTTCGAAGCCATGGTGCTGGTCCAGACGAAGAAGGTGACGTCCTTCCCGATCGTCCTGGTGGGCACGGCATTCTGGTCGCCGCTGATCGACTGGATCCGCAACACGCTCCTGGCCGAAGCGATGATCGCGGAGGCCGATCTGGACCTGGTCAGCGTGGTGGACACGGCCGAGGAAGCAGTCGAGCAGGTCATCTCCGGGCTGTCCGCCCGCTCCGGATTTTGACCCGGCGCGACGTCCTCTCTGGCACGATGGTGCTGTGAGCGCATTCCTGGTTTTCCTTGCCATCGCCGTTGCAGGTGCGGCCGCTGTCGCCGCGTCGGGCTGGCGGGGCCGGAGGAAGGCGGCCGCCACCGGCGCGGGCGGCGAGAGTGACGGCACCGGATGGGAGCGCGGGCACGTGGCCGCGCTCCAGGGCCTGAGCGAGCATGAGGCGCGGCTGCCGGCGGTTTTGCTGCCTGAACACCCCCGTGCCGAAGACCTGGACAGCGTCCGGTTTTCCACCGCCCTGCGGGGCTACCGGATGGACCAGGTGGACGAAGTGCTGGACGTCCTGCGGGCCGAGCTGGGAGCCAAGGAGCGCCTGATCCGGCAACTGAGCCACGAACAGCCGCAGCCCGACGGCGGTGCCCACCCGGCGCGGGAAGGATGACGGGGGTGCAGGACCGCCTTCCGCGCACGCGCGTGCTTCGGGAGGCCGTGCACGCGGAGCTTTCCTTCTGGCGCCGACGGATCTCCGGGTGGCCGTGGTGGGTCCAGGTCTGCGTGCTTTACGCCCTTTCCCGGGTGTATTCGCTGCTGGTCTTCCTCGCGGTGGCACGCCAGCAGGGGCCGAATCCGTGGACCGGACCGCACCCCGACTATCTGTCCTTCATCGGAATCTGGGACAGCGCCTGGTACGAGCAGGTCTACCGGGAGGGGTATCCCGCCGATATTCCCCGCGGCCAGGACGGGCGGGTCGACGAGAACCAGTGGGCGTTCTACGCGCTTTTCCCCGGCATCGTCCGCATCCTGGCGGCGGCCACCGGGCTGGGGTGGCAGTTGCTGGCACCGCTGGTTGCGACCCTCGCCGGTTTTGCCGCCGTGCTGCTCATCTACAAACTTTTCCGTCGCTACGCCCCCCACGGCACCGCGCTGTGGGCCGTGTTCTTCGTGGCGGTCTTTCCGGTCTCGCCGATCCTCCAGGTGCCCTACGCCGAATCGCTGAACCTGGCGCTGCTGGCGGCGGCGCTGCTGCTGCTGGTGCGGCGGAAGTACCTGCCGGCGATTCCCGTCGTCGTGCTGATGTGCCTCTCCCGGCCGGTCGGCGTGCCGTTCGCGGCGCTCGCCGGCCTTCACCTGCTGTGGCGGATCAGGCAGCGCCGCACCGATCCGCTGCAGACCCCGGAATTCCTCCGCGCGGCAGCGCTGGCACTGGTCAGCTGTGCCGCGGCCCTCGCCTGGCCGGTGCTGGCGTGGTCGGTCACGGGCGAGATGACCGCGTACACCGATACCGAGACAGCCTGGCGGGGCGAGGCCCTGATCCTGTTCAAGCCGTGGTTCGACATGGGCGTGAACCTTTTCGGGCTGTTGGGCGGAATGGCCGCCCCGCTGCTGCTGGTGGCCGCGGCGGCCGGGGTCCTGTGCTCCCCGCCTGCCCGGAAGATGGGGGCGGACCTGAGGCTGTGGTGCGCCTGCTACCTGGGCTACCTGCTTGCCTTTCTGCATCCGCAGACCAGCACCTTCCGGCTGTTGCTTCCGCTCTTCCCGCTGGCCCTGGCGGCGGCCTTGGTATCACGCAGCCGGGCCTACCGCGCGTGCCTGGCAGTGATGTTCCTGGCCGGGCAGATTGTCTGGGTGACCTGGCTCTGGTCCTGGGCCGAACTGCCCGGCGGCGGGGACTATCCGCCCTAGCGGCGGCCGGCGCCGGTGCGCCCCGTGTCGCGCAAATTAGCACCCGGTTGTGATGTACGCGATAATGGGTAGTGGTTGGACATGGCGGCCGGGCAACTGAAGGGCCGCCGATGTGAGGTTGGCGGGCAGGGCGATCACCGATCGGGCTGCCCCATGGCGGAAGGGAATTCCCAGATGGCTGCGATGAAACCGCGTACCGGTGACGGTCCGATGGAAGTGACCAAGGAGGGGCGAAGCCTCATCCTGCGGGTGCCCATCGACGGCGGCGGGCGTCTGGTGCTCGAACTGAACGCCGAAGAAGCCGGCAACCTCAAGGACTGCCTGCTCGGCGTCACCAGCGACGTGGCAGGCTAGGAACCGTTTGCTGTGAGCCACGTTCCCTCCACCGCAGAGGAACAAACCGCCCGTCATCTGGAGCAGGCCCTGGTTGAACCGCAGATGGCGCGCGTCCAAGCCCTTCCGGCCCTCGGCCGCGGACGGTCTCCGGCCGAGGGCGCCGGGGATGTCACGGTGCTGGCGGTCCCCATTGCTGAAGGCGAGGCCAACGTTGAGCGGGCCACGCCGCAGCCGCGCCAGGGTGCCGCCGAGGCGGCAGCCGACTTTGGCGCCGACGTGGCGGCCTTGGCAGAGGTCCACGGGATTGCCGGTAAGGCCGGCGAAGTGCTGGCGGTGCCGGCGCCGCCAGGCTCCGCCCGGCTGCCGGAGCGCCTGATCTTGATTGGGCTGGGCAGTGGCAGCGCGGCGGAGCTGCGCAAGGCCGGAGCCGCCCTGGCCAGGGCGACGATGGGCACCGACCGGGTGCGCAGCAGCGCCGTCGACGGCCTGCCCGAAGGGCTGCAACAGGCCTTCATCGAGGGGTTCCTGCTGGGCGGCTACCGGCCGCCGCGCGCCGGGACGTCCGCCGCGCCCAAGCCGATGGCCGCGGTGCTGGAACTGACCGGAACCGCAGCGGGGACGGCCGCAACGGCCGCCGCCGGCGCCCGGGCCACGTGGCTGGCACGGGACCTGGCAAACATGCCGTCCAACGTGAAGAGCCCGGAGTGGATGGCCGGCCAAGCCGCGCGCCTCGCCGCGGCCCGCGGCCTGGGCATCCGCACGTGGGACGAGCATCAGCTGGCTGCCGGAGGGTTCGGCGGTCTGCTGGCGGTGGGCTCGGCCTCGCCGACTCCGCCCAGGCTGGTCCAGCTGGACTACACGCCCGCACAGGCCGGCGAGAACACCAGGCACGTTGTCATCGTCGGCAAGGGCATCACCTTCGACACCGGCGGGCTGTCGCTCAAGCCGCGGGAGCCGATGCTGCCGATGAAGACCGACATGGCGGGCGCCGGCGTCGTGCTGGCGGTGCTGGCCGCTGCGGCGGAGCTGCGCGTGCCGCACCGTGTCACCGGCCTGCTCGCCCTGGCCGAGAACGCCATCGGCGCCGACGCCTACCGGCCCGGCGACGTGGTGACCGTCCACGACGGCACAACCGTGGAGATCGGCAACACGGATGCGGAGGGGCGCATGGTGCTGGCCGACGGCCTCTCGTACGCCGCCGCCCGGCTGCAGCCCGACGTCCTGGTGGATATCGCTACCCTCACCGGCGCGGCGTCCCTGGGGCTGGGCAGGCAGCATGCGGCGCTGTACGGCACCCGGCCGTCCCTGGTGCGCGCGTTCGAAGCCGCGGGGGAGGCAACCGGGGAGCGGGTCTGGCACATGCCGCTGGACGAGGTGGCGGCCGAATACGGCTTCGCGTTGGAATCCGGCATCGCCGACATCTCGCATATCGCGTCCCAGCGGTCGAAGGTCGGCGGGGGATCGATCACCGCAGCGCTGTTCCTGCGCGAATTCACCGGCGCCCTTCCGTGGATCCATCTGGACATCGCCGGCCCCGCCCGGGCAGACTCCGACCGGGCCGAGGTTACGAAGGGCGCCACCGGGTACGGTGCCCGGCTGCTGCTGTCCTTCCTGCGCTCCTACCGCGGCTAGCACCGGGCCGGCGGCGGCCCGGCCGCCCGCGGGCAGGGTGCCGCGGGACGGTCAGCGTTTGACGGCCAGCAGCAGTCCCTCGCCGGTCGGCAGGATGGTGGACAGCAGTTGGTCGTTTTCCCGGATGGCCTTGCCGACCTTGCGCAGCGTGGTGGTGGATTCTTCGCGGATGGCCGGATCCGAGACCCGGTCGTGGTCCAGGGCGTCGTTGACAATCAGCATGCCGCCGCGCTTGAGCAGCCGGACCGCTTGCTCCACGTACAGCGGATATGAGGGCTTGTCCGCATCGACGAAGACGAGGTCGTAGGCGTTGTCGGTCAGCCGGGGCAGCACGTCGGCCGCGCGGCCGGAGATGGTGCGGGTGCGGTTGCCCGGAATGCCGGCATCGACGAAGGACTGGCGTGCCGCGCGCAGATGGTCGACGTCCGCATCGATGGTGGTCAGCACCGCGGCCGGCGGCAGTCCGCGCAGGAGGCAGACCCCGGAGACACCGGCGCCGGAACCGATTTCCACCACCGTCTGCGCCTTGGTGCCCGCGGCGAGGACGGTCAGGGCCGCGCCGACCCCCCTGCCGACAGCGGCAACGCCCAGTTCATGGGAGCGCTCACGGGCCCGAAGCAAGACGTCATCCTCGGCGGGGAGCCCCTCCGTGTAGGACCAACTCGTCTGCTTGTCGGCACTCATGAAACATCGCTTTCTCTTCAGCTTTTGCGGGAAAACGGCGCAGGGCCGCAGTGCCAAGCCTACTGCCACAGGTGGCGGGATTAGGCGCGTGCCCCGGGGACGGGACACGCTGCCGCCGGCCGGGGCAGACGGGGACCGGGCTTAGCGGTCTTTGTGCAGCCGGTTTACAGAATTCTCCCAGTCTTTTGCGCCAAGATGGGTACCCGGGACGCCGAAAGCCAGACCGGCAGCACGCAGCCGCATTCCCGGACCCCCAGGAGGTGGGCGGCCGCGGGCGGTCCGACGAAGGGGCACGATAATGACGAAGCTACAGGACGCCGCGTCGAACGCCGCGGCCGGCAACGATCAGTGGGTCGCTCCGACGTGGGAAGAAGTGGTGAGCAACCACTCCGCCAAGGTCTACCGCTTGGCCTTCAGGCTCACGGGAAACCGGTACGACGCCGAAGACCTCACCCAGGAAGTCTTTGTCCGCGTCTTCCGGTCACTGGACAACTTCAAGCCCGGCACGCTGGACGGCTGGCTCCACCGGATCACCACCAACCTCTTCCTGGACCAGGCCCGGCGCAAGAGCCGGATTCGGTTCGATGGACTGAGCGACGAAGCCGAAGCCCGGCTGCCCGGCAAGGATCCCGGCCCCGAGCGCAGCTTCGAATTTAACAACCTGGATATCGATGTCCAGGCCGCGCTGGAAGAGCTGCCGCCGGACTTCCGCGCCGCAGTGGTGCTCTGCGACCTGGAGGGGCTGTCCTATGACGAGGTCTCCGCGGCCCTTGGCGTCAAGCTGGGCACCGTCCGGTCGCGGATCCACCGTGGCCGGACTATGCTTCGGGAAAAGCTGGCGCACCGGGATCCTGCCGAACGCCCGCGCCTGAAACTGCCGCGCATCGCCGGAGCCCACTAATCGCTGCAATGCTCCACCCGGAAAGAGAGCTGGCGGAGTACCTGGACGGCGAACTCTCCGATGATCGCCGCCCGGCCCTTGAACGCCATCTTCAACGCTGCCGGCGGTGCCGCAAGAGCGTCGACGAATTCCGCCAGATCCAGGACCGCCTGCGCTCGCTGGACGTGCCGCCCCCTGACGACAACCTGACCGCGCGGCTGCTGCGCTGCAGCCGGCTCGGGGCCGCCGGACCGGCCGGGCCCCCGCTCGGCCTCGAAACTTCCGGCACCGCGGAAGACCGGAACTCCGGCGTACCCGCGGGCGGGCGCACCCCCGCGCCGGCCGGTGCCGCCTGCGGCCTCCCGCCCGCCGTCCTCCCTTCCGCCGCCCTCCCTCCCGCCGCCGCCCTTCCTGACGCCGCCGCCGACGCCGCGGCGGAGGCGTTGCCCGCGCGCAGGCCGGTCAGGCGTGTGCTGGCGGTTGCCGGCGGGGTCCTGGCCGGCTGCGCCGTGCTGACGCTGTCCGCGGCCTTCGTCCTGGGCGGCGAGACCGGGCAGGCGGACGCCGGCCGCGGCCTTGCCACCGGGACGGCCTGGGTGCCGGTGGCCGCCGATGCAGGCACCGCCCGTCCGATCGCCCTGGACGGGGCGGCACTCGAGGAGCTGCGGCGCGGCGGCTGGACCTGCCCGCTGCTGCCCGGGCTCGGCTACCGCCTGCGGAGCGCGGAACAGACCGTCGTGGACGGGCAGCCTGCCGTCAGGCTCGAGCTCGGCGACGGCAGCCACCGGGTGACGGTCACCGAGCAACGGCGCGGAGACGGCAGCGCCGGCGGAACGGCCCGGGTGGCGGACCCCGCGCCGCCGGTGAATGCGGCCACGGGCCATCCCGTGACCATGGACGGCTTCCGGGAAGTGGCCGGGCTGGACCGCGCGGTGTGGGTGCGCGGCGGCGAGGACTGGACCGTGGTGCTCCACTCCGACGAGGTGACGTACACGTTGTGGTCCGACCTCCCGCTGGCCGAGATGCCGGAGACGGTCAGCCACGTGGTGCTGTCGGAGAACTCCCGCCTGAAGCTGCCGATGCCGTCCCCAGCCGACGATCCGTTCAGCCGGATCGTCCGCGGACTGGGCATGATGGTCAGCCCGCCAAGTGGCTGACCGGCCCGGCGAACGGGTAACCTTCAATCGTGTTTGGAATCAACGGCTCAGAACTGATCATCCTGGCAATTCTTGCCGTGGTGATCCTCGGACCTGAGCGGTTGCCCGAATACGCCGCGCAGCTGGCCAAGTTCGTTAAGCAGCTGAAGACCATGGCCGCCGGTGCCAAGGAACAGCTGCGCGAAGAAGTCGGCGACGACATCGTCGACATGGACTGGCGCAAGCTTGATCCGCGGCAATACGACCCTCGGCGGATCATCAAGGAAGCCCTGTTGGACGACGACGAGGCGCCGCGTCCCGCGCCGGCGGCGCCGGCTGTCGCGGCAGCAGCCGCAACCGCGGCAGGCACGGCCGTGTCAACCGGTTCGCGGGCGCCGGCCGCGTCGCGCGCGCAGCTGGCCCCGGGTGAGGCAGCGCCGTTCGATACCGAGGCGACCTGACCTCCGGGGCGCATTAGCCACCGGCGCGCCGTTGCGCACGGGGCGTTTCCCGCACTGAGGCCCTAGCGGGGGGTGACGCCCAGCGTTCGTCCGGCCAGGCCGCGCGGACGCGCCGCCAAGTCCGCCGCAATCCGCCGCAGTTCGGCCGCGGCGCTGCCGGCAACGGAGGCGTCCGCCCCGTCCAGGACGATCGGGCGGCCGGCGTCGCCGCCGGCGCGCAGCCGTGGCTCCAGCGGGATGCTTCCCAGCAGCGGTACCGGCTTCTCCAGCACGGCGGAGAGCCGCCCGGCGACGGCAGTTCCGCCGCCGGAGCCGAAGACTTCCATCCTGGATCCGTCCGGCAGCGCCAGCCAGGACATGTTCTCGATGACTCCCGCCACCTGCTGCCCGGTCTGCGCGGCGATGGCGCCGGCGCGTTCCGCCACCTCCGCCGCGGCACCCTGCGGGGTGGTCACCACCAGGATCTGCGAGGACGGGAGCAGCTGCGCCACCGAGATCGCCACGTCCCCGGTGCCCGGAGGCAGGTCCAGGAACAGCGCATCCAGGTCGCCGAAATAGACATCGGTGAGGAACTGCTCCAGGGCCCGGTGCAGCATGGGCCCGCGCCAGGCCACCGGCTGGTTGCCCGAGACGAACATGCCGATCGAGATGACCTTCACGCCGTAGGCCACCGGCGGCAGGATCATCTCGTCCACCCGGGTGGGGGCCTGCGTGATGCCCAGCAGCCCGGGAACCGAGAAACCGTAGACATCGGCGTCGATGATGCCCACGCGCAAACCCTGGGCGGCCATGGCGCACGCGAGGTTGACGGTGACGCTCGACTTGCCCACCCCGCCCTTGCCGCTCGCCACGGCATAGATGCGGGTGAGCGAGGACGGATCGGCGAACGGATTGCCGCGGCCGGCACCGCGCAGCTGCTCCTTGAGCGCGTCGCGCTGCTGCGGCGTCATCACGTCCAGCTCCACCGCCACCCCGGAAACGCCCGGAACGGCAGCCAGGGCGTGCTCGACGTCGGCGGTGATGGTGCCGCGCAGCGGGCAGCCCGAGATGGTGAGCAGCACGCCGACGGTGACCCCTCCGGCGTCGTCAATCCGGACGTCCTTGAGCATGCCCAGCTCCGCGAGGGGCCGGCGCAGCTCCGGATCGATCACGGTTCCCAGTGCGCGCCGTACGGAGGCCGGGTCCGGGTGTTGCGACGGGTGTGGATCAGTCATGCATCAGTTCTCCTGGCCGCCGTGTTGGACGGGCGGCAGCTTGGGCAGCGAGGTGGTGGCATCGGAGGAACGGCGCCGGCCGCGGCGGCGTTCGTCCGCGGACTCGTCGTCCAACAGTTCTTCCAGCACCGAGCGCAGCTCGCTCCGGACGAAGTCACGCGTGGCCACTTCGCGGATGGCGATCCGCAGCGCGGCCAGTTCGCGGGTCAGGTACTCGGTGTCCGCCAGATTGCGTTCGGCCCGCTGGCGGTCCTGCTGCAGCGAGACCTTGTCCCGGTCGTCCTGGCGGTTCTGCGCCAACAGCAGCAGCGGAGCGGCGTAGGAGGCCTGCAGCGAGAGCATGAGGGTCAACGCGGTGAAGCCCAGCGCGGCGCTGTCGAAGCGCAGGTGAGCGGGTCCGAACGTGTTCCAGGCCAGCCAGAGCGCACAGAAGACCGACATCCACATCAGGAACTGCGGGGTGCCCATGAAACGAGCGAAGGACTCCGTGGCCTTGCCGAAATAATCGGGGTTCGGCCGCAACCGGACCAGCAGGCGCGTGCGGGTCTCGCGCGGGGTGTCCAGTCCCGCGACCTTGATTTTCCGGTCTGCCTTTTCAGCCAAAGCGTCCACCTCCGCTTACGGGGGAGTCGTCCTGCGCCCGCCAGTCGTCGGGCAGCAGATGGTCCAGCACGTCGTCAACGGTCACGGCGCCGACCAGCCGGCCGGAGCTGTTGACCACTGCCAGGGCGTTCAGATTGTAGGTTGCCAGGGTGCGGGCCACGTCGCTGACATCGGCCTGGTCCAGCACCGGCTCCAGGTCGGTATCCACGATGTTGCCCAGCGCCTCCGGCGGCGGGTAGCGCAGCAGCTGCTGGATGTGGACCACGCCCAGGTATTTCCCGGTGGGGGTCTCCAGCGGCGGCCGGCAGACGAAGATGGCCGACGCCAGGGCCGGCGTGAGCTCTTCGCGGCGCACATGCGCCAGGGCCTCGGCGACCGTGGCTTCCGGGGGCAGGATCACCGGCACCGGGGTCATCATGGAACCGGCGGTGTTTTCCTCATACTCCAGCAGACGGCGGACGTCCTTTGCTTCTTCCGGCTCCATCAGCTGCAGCAGTTCTTCCTTCTGCTCCTCGGGCAGCTCGGCCAGCAGGTCGGCGGCGTCGTCGGGATCCATCTCCTCCAGCACGACGGCGGCGCGTTCGGCATCCAGCGACGTGAGGATCTGCACCTGGTCGTCGTCCGGCAGCTCCTGGAGCACATCCGCCAGACGGTCGTCCTGCAGCTCGCTCGCGACTTCCAGCCGGCGCTTCTGGGTCATCTCGTGCAGTGCCTCGGCGAAGTCGGCGGGCTTGAGGTCCTCGTGGCTGGCCACGAAGGTAGTGGCCGCCTGCGGTTCGTGCCTGGCGCCCTGGTAGGCCTCGTGCCAGTCCACGATCAGTGTTTCGTTGCGGCGCAGGCTGCGCAGCGGCGACGTCGAATGGCCGCGCCGGACGAAGAGCTGGGACACATACCAGTCGCCGTCGCGGGACTGTTCCATGCCGATGTCCAGGATGGTGGCGTCGCCGCTGCCGTCGGCGAGCGTGACGCGGCGGTCGAACATCTCGGCGACCACCAGGGTCTCGGCGCCGCGCTGCTCGAACCGGCGCAGGTTGACCAGCCCGGTGCAGATGACCTGCCCGGCGGTGATCGAGGTGATCCGGGTCATGGGGACGAACACGCGTTTCTTGCCGGGGACCTCGACCACCAGACCGACCACCAGGGGCGGCTTGGCGGGGCCGTAGTCGAGGACGACGACGTCGCGCAGCCGGCCCAGGCGGTCTCCGAGCGGGTCGAAGACGTCCAGGCCGAGCAGCCGGGCTACGAAGACGCGGTTGGTTTTTGTGCTCACCCCTTTAGGCTACGTGCTGGGCCCGGAAATCCGGGATTTGGCGGGCCGGCTTTGCCTTGCTCCCGGCCGCCGCACTGGCGGAGGCTAAGGCAGCGCGGCGGTTCCCACGTTCACCTGAAGCGATACCCAAACCACCGGTTGCGTATATCAGCGACAATGGGGGTATGTCGATGCTTGGCCGTACAGATTCCCGGGACCCCAGCCGTACCCTTCCGCAGGGCGAGTTGATCGGAAACTACCGCTCGTATCTGGATGCCCAGAAGGTGGTGGACTACCTCGCGGACGAGGAATTCCCCGTCCAGCACGTGACCATCGTCGGCAACGACCTGAAGACGGTCGAGCGGGTGACCGGAAAGCTCAGCTATCCCCGGGTTGCCCTCTCCGGCGCGGCCACCGGCGCCTGGTTCGGCCTGTTCGTCGGCTTGCTGCTGATGCTCTTCGGCGGCGGCGAAACCTTTGTGCTGCTGATCTCGTCGATGGCCATGGGCGCGGCCTTCTGGATGCTCTTCGGCATCATTTCCTACGCGCTGCAGCGCGGCAAGCGGGACTTCACCTCCACCAACCAGGTGATCGCCACCAGCTATGACGTGGTGGTCTCCACCGAGGTGGCACACGAGGCCCGGCGGTTGGCCGCGCAGCTGCCGATGGCCGGGACCGCGGTTCCCGGCCGCCCGGCAAACCACGGGCAGTCGCCCGTCGGGCCGCAGCCGCCTGCCGGCTATGGCCAGCAGCCTCCTGCGGGCCAGCAGCCGCAGGCCCCGGAGCGACCGGCCCAGTGGGGCGAGGACCCGTACCGCCAGGGCGGCGTCCAAGGACAGCAGCCCCAGCCCGGCCCGCCCGACGCGGTCAAGGCCGGGGTGCCGGGCCAGCCCGTGCGCGGGCGCTTTCCGGACCTGCCCGACGGCCGCCCGCAGTACGGAATCCGCGTTACTCCGGAGCCCGCCCAGCCCCAGCAGGCCGGCGAGCCCCAGAACGGCTCCAGCCAGCAGGCCGACGGGCCCCAGAACGGCGCCGGCCCGCAGACCGGCGTCTCCGAGCCCGACGGCGGCACGCCGGCCGGCGGGAGCCAGCCGGGCGCCGGCCCCCGGGCCGGCGAGGGGAACCCGGACTCCTTCAACGACGACGACCGGCCCGGCACCTAGCCGCACGCCACCGGCGCCCCGCAGGATGAACCGCCCGCACGACGAACGGGCACCGTGCGAGGCCCCGCACCATGCGGGCACCATAAACGGGAAGGGATCCACCGTCGCAGACGGCGGATCCCTTCCCGCGTGGCGTTGCTCCGGCCGCGGCCGCCGGGGGCGCTATTCCCCTGACGTGCCGTAGATGCCGGCCATCCAGGACTCCACGTCCTCGGGCTTGCGCGGCAGGGCCGCCGACAGGTTCACCGGGCCGTCGGCGGTCATCAGGATGTCGTCCTCGATCCGCACCCCGATGCCGCGGTATTCGGCCGGAACGGCCAGGTCTTCGTCCTTGAAATAGAGTCCGGGCTCGATCGTGAACACCATGCCCGGGGTGAGCACGCCGTCCAGGTACAGCTCGCGCTTCGCCTGCGCACAGTCATGGACGTCCAGGCCAAGGTGATGGCTGGTGCCGTGCGGCATCCAGCGCCGGTGGTGCTGGCCCTCGGGGGAGAGCGCCTCGGCCAGGGGAACCGGCAACAGGCCCCACTCGTCCAGCCGCTCGGCGAGCACGGTCACGGCGGCGGTGTGCACGTCACGGAACTTCACGCCCGGCTGCGCGGCGGCAAAACCGGCGTCGGCGGCATCGAGTACCGCCTGGTAGATCCTGCGCTGGACCTCGGTGAACGTGCCGTTGACCGGCAGCGTGCGGGTTACGTCCGCGGTGTACAGGGAGTCGGCTTCCACGCCTGCGTCCAGCAGCAGCAGGTCTCCGGCCTTCACCTGCCCGTTGTTGCGGATCCAGTGCAGGATGGTTGCGTTGTTGCCGCTGGCGGCGATGGTGTCGTAGCCCAGGTCGTTGCCTTCTTCGCGTGCCCGGGCAAAAAACGCGCCCTCCACCACGCGTTCGCCCCGCTCGTGCGTCAGCGCGCGAGGCAGCACCTTGACCACCTCGTGAAAGCCGTTCACCGTGGCCTCCACGGCCTTCTTCATCTCCTGGACTTCCCACTCGTCCTTGAGCAGGCGCAGTTCGGACAGCGCTTCGGAGAGCTTGCCGTCGAGCCGGTCTGATTCCTCCAGGTCCACGCCGGTGTTGATCCGGGAGGTGTCCACGAGGGCGTCCACGTTCAGGTCGACCTCACGCAGCAGCCGGATGCGCATGCCGCCCACATGGACGACGCCGGCATCCTTGGTGATCGCGACCTCGAGTTCGCCCAGGTCGGCGGTGGGCAGGCCCAACCGGCGGCTCAGCTCCTCCAGCGTGGGCCGGGGACCGATCCAGAACTCGCCGTACCGCGCGTTGGCGTAGAACTCGGCGGAATCCCGGCCGGACATGGGGCGGAAGTACAGCGTGGCCCGGTGGTGGCCGCCGTCGTCCCCAGATCCCGCCTCGGTGGGTTCCATGACCAGCACGGCGTCCGGCTCATGGTCCAGGCCCAGGCCCGTGAGGTGGGCGAAGCCCGAATGCGGGCGGAAGCGGTAGTCGGTGTCATTGGAGCGGACCTTCAGCGGGCCGGCCGGAATGACCAGGCGTTCGCCGTGGAAGTGCTCCGAAAGAGCCCGACGGCGGCGCGCGGCGTAGGGTGCGACGGCTTCCTGCTCCGGTGCGGACGAGCCGGCCGGAGCCCAATGGCTGCCCATGAACTCCTTGAAGGCATCCGATTCCGGGCGCTGGGAACGGTTGTTGACGCGGTCTTCCAGCGGCTGCTCCCCGGCAGGCTGCTGTGAGGCGTCCTCATTCTGGTAAGTACTCACCGGTCCATCGTCTCACCGGCCCAAGGCGCTGCCAACATCGGCGCCCGGCAGGGGCTCCTGGCGTAAATTAGTTCTGTGATGATCGACCTGCACGCGCATTCCACGGTTTCCGACGGCACCGAACCGCCCGCCGAGGTGGTGCGTGCCGCCGCAGCCGCCGGTCTTGACGTCGTGGCGCTGACCGACCATGACTCCACTGCCGGCTGGGAAGCGGCACGAACCGCCGCCGTCGAGGCAGGCCTGGGGTTTGTGCCCGGCATGGAGGTCACGTGCCGGACCGTGGAGGGCATCAGCGTGCATGTGCTCTCCTATCTCCACGATCCAGCCCACCCCGGCCTGCTGGCCGAAATCAACAAGGCCCGCGACGCGCGGAGGACCCGGGCCGAACGGATGGTGGAACTGCTCGCCGAGGACTTCCCCATCTCGTGGGCAGAGGTCACGGCCCGGGCCGGGCACGGGGCGACCATCGGCCGGCCGCACATCGCCGACGCATTGGTGGCGGCGGGGATCGTGTCCGACCGCAGCGAGGCCTTCGCCCGGATCCTGACTGCCCACTCGCGCTACTACGTGTCGCACTACGCGCCCGACCCGGCCACCGCCGTCGCCCTGGTGCGCGAGGCGGGGGGAGTGCCGGTCTTTGCCCATCCTGTGGCCAGCAGCAGGGGCCGGGTGGTCGGCGATGCCGTCGTCCGCGAGATGCTCGACGCGGGGCTGGCCGGGGTGGAGATCGATCACCGGGACAACCCGGAAGAGGGCAGGGAACAGCTGCGCCGGCTTGCCGCCAAGCACGATCTGATAGTCACCGGTTCCAGCGATTACCACGGCGCGGGCAAGCCGAACCGGCTGGGCGAAAACACCACCGACCCGGCCATGCTGGACCGCATCCTCGCCGCCGGGACGGGCGCTGCGGCGCACCTTCCCGGCCGCATCGCCCGGTGACGCTTTACGTCCTCGTCTGGCCGGTCATTGTGGCCGCGACCCTGTGCGTCTTTGCCCGCGGCTTCTTCAAGGAGTGGGCTCAGGCGCGCCGGGAGGGCCGCAGCATCATCTAGCCGCCGCCCCGGGACACCACAACGACGGCGGGGCGCGGGCCGGTTCCAGGAACCGGTCCGCGCCCCGCCGTTCTTTGCCGCCGGTTAGCTTTCACCGGCGCCGACCGTCGCCTCGGCGCCCACGGCGGCCTCTGTTCCGGCGGCCTCAACCACTGCCGCGTGGCGGCCCAGCCGTTTGCGCATGACGTCGATGGCCTGCGGGTTCTGGTCCACGCAGACGAACCGCCGGTCCATGCCGGCGGCCACGGCGCCGAGGGTCCCGGAGCCGGCAAAGAAGTCGAGCACCCAGTCGCCGGGCCGGCTGCTCGCGGCAACCATCCGGCGCAGCAGCCCTTCGGGCTTTTGGGTGGGGTAGCCGGTCTTCTCCCGGCCGGTGGGGGAGACGATGGTGTGCCACCAGACATCGGTCGGGAGCTTGCCGCGGGCGGCCTTCTCCGCGGTCACCAGGCCCGGAGCCATGTACGGCTCGCGGTCCACTTCCGCGTTGTCGAAGTGGTACGCCTTCGGGTTCTTCACGTAGACCAGGATGTTGTCGTGCTTGGCGGGCCAGCGGTTGCGCGCACGGGCGCCGTAATCGTAGGCCCAGATGATCTCGTTCAGGAAGCTCTCGCGGCCGAAGAGCATATCCAGCAGCACCTTGGCATAGTGCACCTCGCGGTAATCCAGGTGCAGGTACAGCGTGCCGTCGTCGGCCAGCAGCCGCCACGCCTCGGAGAGGCGGGGCTCCAGGAAGGACCAGTAGTCGTCGAACGCGTCGTCATAGCTGGCGAGCGTGCCCTTGACCGTCTGGTACGACTTGCCCTTGAACCCGATGCGGTCGCCTTCGCCATCGGCGCTGCGCACCATGGAGGTCTGCTGCCGGACCTGGGCCCGGCCGGTGTTGAACGGCGGGTCCAGGTAGATCATGGTGAAAGCGCCGTCGGGCAGCGTGGGCAGGAAGTCGGCGTTGTCCGCCCGGACTACCAGCGAGCTGCCGTCGGGCGTCCACCGGATACCGGCCACTATTCCCCGCTGGCGCCGTCGGTGACCTGCTGGGCGGTCCCGTTGACGACCTCGCCGTTGCGGCGGCGGGTGCGTGAACGCTTCCGGCGCGGCTTGTCGGCCGAGGCAACGGTCGTGTTCTCGGTGGCTGCCTCCTCGGTGCCGCGGCGCTGCCGCGGGTTGCCCGAGTCGGACCGGCCCTGCGGGCCGCCCTGGCGTGCGCCGCCGCGGCGCGCACCGCCGCGGCCGCCGTCCTGCCGCTGGCCGCCGGAGCGGGCCGGGTGCTTTCCGGTCTCGCCCAGGTCTTCGAGCTTCTCGGCGTCGATGCCGGCGAGCTTGCGCTGGCTGCGCGGAAGCCTGCCCTTGGTGCCTTCGGGAATGTTCAGGTCGGTAAACAGGTGCGGGGAGGAGGAGTAGGTCTCCTGCGGTTCCGGCACGTCCAGGCCGAGGGCCTTGTTGATCAGGCCCCAGCGCGGGACGTCGTCCCAGTCCACGAAGGTGACGGCGGTGCCCTTGTTGCCGGCGCGGCCGGTCCGGCCCACCCGGTGCAGGTAGGCCTTCTCGTCTTCGGGGCACTGGAAGTTGATCACGTGGGTGACGTCTTCCACGTCGATGCCGCGGGCGGCGACGTCGGTCGCGACCAGCACGTCCACCTTGTTGTTGCGGAACGCGCGCAGCGCCTGTTCGCGGGCGCCCTGGCCGAGGTCGCCGTGGATGGCGCCGGCGGCGAACCCGCGGTCGATCAGCTCCTCGGACAGCTTGGCGGCCGTGCGCTTGGTCTTGGTGAAGATGATGGTCCGGCCGCGGCCCTCGGCCTGCAGGATGCGGGCCACCACCTCGTCCTTGTCCAGGTTGTGTGCGCGGTAGACAACCTGGCGGATGTCCTTCTTGGTGATGCCTTCGTCGTCCGGGTCTGCGGCGCGGATGTGCGTCGGCTGCGTCATGTACCGCCGGGCCATGGCGATGACCGGTCCGGGCATGGTTGCGGAAAAGAGCATGGTCTGGCGTACGGCCGGGGTCGCGGCCAGCAGCGTCTCGACGTCCGGCAGGAAGCCCAGGTCCAGCATCTCGTCGGCTTCGTCCAGGACCACGATGCGGACGTTCTTCAGGCTCAGGTGCTTCTGGCGGTGCAGGTCGATCAGACGGCCGGGGGTGCCGACCACGACC
Source organism: Arthrobacter sp. MDT2-34-1 (assembly GCF_059091365.1). Lineage (NCBI taxonomy): Bacteria > Bacillati > Actinomycetota > Actinomycetes > Micrococcales > Micrococcaceae > Arthrobacter > Arthrobacter sp. MDT2-34-1. Next base: position 1,100,498 of record NZ_JBNHGO010000001.1, on the reverse strand, counting down.
TCGACGCCCTTCTGCAGCAGCTCGATCTGGGGCTCGTAGGCGCGGCCGCCGTAGATGACGGCGACGCGGGCGTTGCGCTGCTTGGAGGCGGTCATCAGGTCGTTGCCGACCTGCACGGCCAGTTCGCGCGTCGGCACAACGATCAGGGCCTGCGGCGCACCGGGCACCGGAAGCTTGTCGAAGCCGTCGTCGTCCGGTCCCACCACCCGCTGCAGCGCGGGGATGCCGAAGCCCAGGGTCTTGCCCGTACCGGTCTTGGCCTGGCCGATGATGTCGTGGCCGCCGAGGGCCACCGGCAGGGTCATGGACTGGATCGGGAAGGGGTGGGTAATGCCGGCGTCGAAAAGCGACCGCACGATGTCCGCGCGGACGTTGAAGTCGGCGAAGGTCTGCTTGGGCAGTTCGTGGGGGCGTTCGTCGGAGGCCAGCACGGCCTCGACGACCAGTTCTTCGGCGCTGTTGTCAGCGTGGATGAGCTGTTCGCCAGCCACCTGGATATTTTCAGTGTTCAATTACATACCGTTCATTCAGGCGCCGACGCCGGCGGTGCTCAACGGTCCCGCAGATGCTGCGGGAGCGGAACAAGGCGGAAGCGTGGCGCAACCAGTGGAAGCCGATCGCGGGCTAACAACTGCTTTCCCGGCCGGCCAACGAGGCAGCCAAGGAGGTTAAAGATCGCGTAGGGACGGATCTGTTGATGGATTCACTTCACTCAATCAACGACCGGGCATCCAGTACTACACGGTTAAGTCTACCGGTCGTTGGCAAACCGGCCCCCGCGCCGCACCGTGCGGGCACTTAACCGTCGGCCAGTTCAAAGTGCAGGCGCCGTTCCCCGATGTCCGCCGTGGTCAAGCGAACGCGCACCGTGGCCCCAGCCTCCAGGATTCCCGAGCACCGTGCGGTGACCGGCGGGTCGCTGAGCTGGACCACGCCGTACGGCTCCTGGCCGCCGTTGCCTTTGCCCCTGCCGGCCACCAGGACCTTCCCGTTGCCGTTCCCGTTCCCGCTCCCGTTGCGGCCGCCGGCGCCGTTTCCGTTTCCGTTGCCCGGGTACCGGGTGCCGGTGATCACGACGGCGTCGAATTCTTCCCCGACGCGGTGGCTCAGCAGCGCCGTTTCAACGGCGTCCAGGGCGGCGCGGTCCACCCGCCCCGCCAGCTGGTCGGAAGCCGCCATCAGCTTGGGCAATTCCTCCAGCGCGTCCTGGGCCCACTGCGGGACGGGTTCGCCGGCGCACAGGGCATGGCAGATCACCAGCACGAAACGGTCCACCAGCCGCCGCAGGGGAGCCGTGGCGTGCGCATAGGGTGCGGCAATGGCGGCCTGCTGCCGTTCGGGCGGGAGCTCGCCGACGAACGGCGTGTAGCCGGCACCGCGGAAGAGGGCGGTGGCCCCGTGCATCAGGGCCAGTTGCTTGGGATCGGTGGTGTCCAGGCTGCGTAGATAGTCGCCGTAGGCCATCTCGTGCGGCCACGGGAACCCCAACGCCTCGGTCTGCCGGCGGTACTGGGCCTCGGCGTCAGCGTCCGGTCCCGGCATGGTGCGCAGTATCCCGATCCGGCCTGCCAGCATGATCTCGGCCGCGGCCATCCCGGTCATCAGCGATATCTGGGCGTTCCAATCCTCCACCGGCAACGGCGGCCTGGTGACAATGAAGTAGTGCCGGCCGTCATGGGCAATCTCCTGGTCGGGGACATCCAGGCTCGCCCCGCCGCGCTCGCGTTCGAGCTCCACCCGCTTGCTGCCCACTTCCTTCAGCAGCAGCAGGGTGGGCGCCGCATCGCCCGAATCGATGTCCTGCTGCACCTGCTCGTAGTTCAGCTTGGCCCGGCTCCGCACCCTGGCGCGTTCCAGGGTGGCCGCGGTGACCCGCGCGGCGGCGTCGAGCTCGAATCGCCACACATAGGCTGACCGCAGCTGGTCCGCCAGCAGCGACCCGGCCTGTTCGCCGATGACGTCGGGATGCAGCGGGATCCGTCCGTCCGGGGCGTAGATGGTCTGGCCCCGCCGCCGGGTTTCGGCATCCAGTTCGCCGCCGGCCTCCACAAAGGAGGGGACGTCGGCGATCGCGTACCAGACCGTGTAACCGCCGTCGGTGGACTCGATGTACAGGGCCTGGTCCAAGTCGGTGGACGCGGGCGGATCGATGGTCACGAATTCCAGTGCGGTCAGATCGGTCTCCGGCAGCCGATGGGCGGCCACGGCGGCCCGGGCCTCCGCGAGTGCGCCCGCGTCGAACTCCTGCGGCAGGTCGAACTCTGTCCGCAGGTCTTTCAGCACCCGTGCCAGCAGATGCTGGGACTCGTTGACCTTCGGGTCCAAATGCGGGTACGGCACACGGTTAGCCTAACGGCAGCCGCGTCGAAATGGGACGCTACCCTTGGATTCATGAGCACCGTGAGCACCGTTCCCGCAGCGCCCAACGAGGATTCCGGCCGCCGCCGGCAATTCCTGATCGATCTGTACGGCGTGATGGCCTACGGCGAGCTGTCCGCCTTCGAGCGGTTTTCCTCCGACGCACGCTTTTCGCCCACCCTGCATGACCGGGCCGCCGTCGGCCGGCTCGCGGTGACCGAGTTTGAACATTTCGAGGCCGTGGCCGCGCAGCTGGAGCAACTCGGCGTGGACGTGGAAACGGCCATGGCCCCTTTCCAGCCCTCCATCGATGCCTTCCACGACCGGACGCGCCCGGCCGACTGGTACGAGTCCCTGATGAAGGCCTACGTCACCGACGGCGTGCTGGGGGACTTCTACCTGCACATCGCCGGAGCCCTCGACAGCGAGACGCAGAAGCTGGTCGCCCGGATCAAGGAAAACACCGAGCAGATCTCCATGATCGCGGCCCGGCTGCAGCAGGTGCTGGCCGACGATCCACGGCTGGCCTCGCGGCTGGCGCTGTGGGGGCGCAGGCTGGTGGGGGAGGCCTTGACCCAGGCACAGCGGATCGGGATTGAGCGCGCCGTGCTCAGCGAGCTGATGCGGGGGCAGGATCCCGACCGGCAGGCACAGGCCACCGGAGAGTTGTTTGCCCGGCTGACCCAAAACCATTCGCGCCGAATGAATGACCTGGGCCTGACGGCGTGAGCGCAGGCCTTCAACGGGGTTGGCTTCACCGGTAGGCTGGCGGCACAGGCGGCCGCAAGCCGCGGCAGCCGGGCCGCGCGGCAGACCGCCGCGCAACCGGGAGGGCATCGTGGGACGTGCGAAAGACGTACTCGACAGTGAGGAAATAGACCGGCAGCTGCGCGGGTTGCCGCAGTGGCGCTACGCGGACGGAGCGCTGGTCAGCGCGTTCAAGCTGGACAATGGGCGCGAGGCCCTGAATTTCATTGCCGCCGTGGGCGACCTGGCCGAGGAGCAGCGGCACCACCCGGACCTTGACTGGCGGTACAACAAGGTCTTGTTGCGCTTCACGTCGCATGACGCCGACTCGGCAGTCACTACCCGTGACGTGTCCGCGGCGGCAGCGGTGAGCGTGCTGGCCCGGAAGCTTGGCGCGGACGCGGACCCGGACGGCTATCCCGGCTAGCTTTCCTGCCCGGCCGGCTTCGTTCAGCCCAGCAGGGCGGTCAGCCGTTCGGTATCCCGCTGCACGCGGCGGCGTCCGATCCACCAGGCACCGGCCCACGCGGCCGGAACGGAAACGGCCATCGGCAGCAGCCAGGACAGGAAGTGCACGCCCGGTTCGGAGCCGAGGCCGGCGGCCATGAGGACGAACCAGAGCAGCACCGCCGCCGCCACCGCGATCCCGGGCAGCAGCAGCACCCCGTAGGCGTGGCGCCGCCGGTCCACCGCCCAAGCAGTGAAGCCGACGGCGGCGGCGACGAGCACCAGCAGGACCAGTGCGACCATGGGTGGTTAGAGAGCGCCGAATCCGACGGGGCGCGGCCCCTCGGCGCCGATCTCGACGTAGGCCAGGACATTGGACGGGATGATGACCAGGCGTCCCTTGGCGTCGGTCAGGCGCAGCTCGGCGCCGCCGTTCATGGCGCGGCTCGCGATCTCGGCCACCTCGTCCGGCGACTGCGACGAATCGAGCACGATTTCACGGCCGACGTTCTGCATGCCGATCTTCACTTCCACGCTGATGCCTCCTGGTAATGCTGTAAGCCGGGTGGGTTCCCTACTGGCGAATCTATCCTAGGGTTCCTTCGGGAACCGTGAAATTCCGCGCCAAGCTAAACGGTAGATCAGTTCGCTCGCGGCGTCCTGGTCCAGTTCCCCGCCCGAGCGCAGCCAGTGCCGGGCACTGATCTGCGCCATGCCGGCCAGGGCCCGGCCCAGCAGTGTGGCCTCGACCGCCGAGAGCTTGGTGTCCTCGGCGATGACTCCGGCGATGGCGCTGGCCAGCCGCGCATTGAAGTCCTCCAAGCGGCCGCTCACGTCGGGGTCGTTGTTCAGGTCGGATTCGAAGACCAGCCGGTGCGCCTGGCTGTCCTGGGCGATGAACTGGTAGTAGGCCCGGATGGTGGCGTGCACGCGGAGTTTGTTGTCCGTCGTCGAGTTCAGCGCAGCCATCAGCATCGCGTTCAGCGATTCCAGGTGGTGATCCAGCAGGGCCAGATAGAGCTCCCGCTTGCCGGGGAAGTGCTGGTAGAGCACCGGCTTGCTCACGTTCGCTGCGTCGGCGATCTCGTCCATCGCCGCCGCATGGTAGCCATTGACCACGAAGACCTCGTGTGCCGCCTGCAGCAGCTGGCGCCGTCGTTCCTCCCGCGGCAGTCGGGTGGGCTTGGCGGCTGAGCGGGGTTCTGTCGTCACGGTAGTACTCGGCCTCTTCCGGCGCTGCGGTCAGGAAAACTTACAGCGCCACGGTGCAGTAAGTGTCAGTCCCGACCAGTCTACGCACCAGCAACCGGCTGGGGCGTAGATTGGAAGAATGAGCACCTTGGAGACCCGGCGGCTGCCGCCGCTCGTGGAACCGGCAGCGTCCCTCAGCAAGGCCGAGACCGAGCGGTATTCGCGGCACCTGATCATCCCCGAAGTCGGCATGGCCGGCCAGCTGAGGCTGAAGAACGCCAGGGTGCTGGTGATCGGCGCCGGCGGCCTCGGATCGCCGGCCATGCTGTACCTGGCCGCTGCGGGCGTGGGCCGGATCGGGATCGTGGACGACGACGAGGTGGAAGCGAGCAACCTGCAGCGCCAGGTCATCCATGGCGTGGCGGACCTGGGGCGCAGCAAGGCGGCCTCGGCACGGGACAGCATCCTGGCGCTGAACCCCGGCGTGGATGTGGTGCTGCACGAGGTCCGGCTGGACACCGGCAACGTCCTGGAAATTTTCGCCGGCTACGACGTCATCCTGGACGGCACCGACAACTTCGCCACCCGGTATCTGGTCAACGACGCCGCCGCGCTGCTGGGCAAACCCTACGTGTGGGGATCCATCCTGCGGTTCGACGGGCAGGTCAGTGTCTTTTGGGACGCCCACGGGCCGAACTACCGCGACCTCTATCCGGAGGCGCCGCCGCCCGGTTCGGTGCCGTCCTGCGCCGAGGGCGGCGTGCTCGGCGTCCTGTGCGCACAGATCGGCTCCGTGATGGTCAACGAGGCGATCAAGCTGATCACCGGCATCGGGCAGACGCTGTTGGGCCGCGTCCTGGTCTTCAATGCCCTCCAGATGAGCTGGCGGGAGCTGAAGGTACGCAAGGATCCCGACGCCGAGCCAATCACCGGGCTGGCCGACTACGAGGCGTTCTGCGGGGTCGCGCCGCCGCGCCGGGTCGACGCCGACCACGCGGTGGACGCCCGCACCCTGTCCCGGATGCTGGCCGACCGCGATGCCGGCAGGGGCGACTTCGAGCTGATCGACGTCCGCGAACCGGGCGAATACGAAGTGGTGAACATTCCCGGCGCCGTCCTGGTTCCGAAGGGACACATCCTGTCCGGCGAGGCCCTGGAGGACCTGCCCCGGGACACGGACCTGGTTTTCCACTGCAAATCGGGCGCGCGCTCGGCCGAAGTCCTGCAGAGCCTGCTGGCGCGGGGCTACACCCGGGTATCCCACCTCGACGGCGGAATCCTGGCGTGGGTCAGGGACGTGGAGCCCTCAAAGCCGGTGTACTAAGGGTCACCCTGGCGCCGGCCGCGACCGGCTGCAGGCGCCGGGGCCGCCTCAGGCAGTGGCGGCCTCGTCGCCGTGCGCGACCGGGCAGGACGCCGCATCCGCGGCCCGGGGCAGGGCGGGGTCTTCGACCGTGATGCCGTACAGCGCTTCCAGGGCGGCAATGTAACGCTCCTGCTCGCCGTTGGCGGCCAGTTCCCGCGCCCGCACGGTGGGCAGGTGCAGCAACTGCTTGACCATGCGGCGCATGGCGAACTCGACTTCCTGGGCCGGGCCGGTGCAGCCGTGCTGCGAGCGCACTTTCTCGAGCTCGTTCTCCAGTACCTGCATGGTGTGCTTGCGAAGCGCCACGATGGCGGAGTCCACGCTGCGCGCCTGCCGGCTGGCCTCGAAGCTGCGCGCCGCGTTGGCGACGATCTCGGCCGCCTGCTGCACGGATTCGGCCTGCTCCTCGGGCGCTGCCATCCGCACGGACTCCAGCGTGATCAACTCCACGCCCTCGAGCGCCCCCACGGCGGGATCAAAGTCGTGGCTCAGCGCGAGGTCGATGATCGTCAGCGGCTTGTCGACGCCGGTGCGCACCCCGGCCACGCGCTCGGCACTGACCTGGTTGTCGCTGCCGCTGCAGCCGATGACGACGTCGGCGGAAGCCATCGCGCTGTCCAGCGCCGCGTGGGTCAGCGGGACGCCGCCGCGGGTTTCGGTGAACGCCGCGGCGCGGCCGGAAGCCGAGTAGACGCTGATGTGGGTGCAGCCGCGTTCGCGCAGCAGCGCCATGGTGGCCCCGGCGTAGGCGCCGGTCCCGAAGAGTACAACCTGCTTGCCCGACCAGTCCTTCTCGACGGCAAGGTCCGTGGCGAGGTCGAGCGCGACCGACACGATCGAAAGCCCGCGGCCGCCGAGTGCCGTCTGCGTCCCGACGTCCTTGGCCGTCCGGGAAGCGGTCTGGAAGAGCCGGACCAGCCCCCCGCTCGCGGTGCCCTTTTCCTGCGCCTCGATCAGGGCCCGACGCACCTGGCCGGCCACCTCGCGTTCGCCGACCACGGCCGAATCCAGGCCGGCCCCGACCGCGAACAGGTGCCGCGCAACGTCCTCGCCGGTGTTCACGTCGAAGGAGCGGGCGACCAGCGCGTCGTCCAGCCCCGAGCAGCGGCTGATCTGTTCAATGAGCGCGGCGCGGGCGGCCTCCAGGTCGGACTCGCTCTCGGTCTCGCAGTAAACTTCCACCCGGTTGCAGGTAGCCAGGACCACGGCGCCGGTGACCGGGGACCCGTCTGCGAGCACGTCGGTATCGATCCGGGAGGTGCCGGCACTCAGGCGGGCCACCGTTTCCAGATCGACCTTGGAATGGGTTGCAACAAGTGAAAGTAAGACCACAGCGCCTCTATCTTAGCGGGAAGCCAGCGTCGGCTCCTCCAAGCTTGGCCCATTAACCCGGCGTTAACCTGGTTTCGGGCGCCGCCGGCGCCGGTGATATTGGCCACTCGGGCCGGTGGCCGCCGCCATCCCGCGCTCCCGGCGCCGCCCGCGGTTGGCCAGAAGCAGGGCCGCTGGACCAGAATCTATGTCATGACACTCAATGCTTCCCATCCCCTGGTGGATGGGCGTACCGCCGACTCGGACCTGATCACCGCCTACCGCGGAGGGAAGCCGGGCCGCCGTCCTGTCTGGTTCATGCGGCAGGCCGGGCGCTCATTGCCCGAATACAAGGAAGCGCGGCAGGGCATCGCGATGCTGGATGCCTGCCTGAAACCGGAACTGGCGGCGGAAATCACCCTGCAGCCGGTGCGCCGCCACGATGTGGACGCAGGCATCTTCTTCTCCGACATCGTTATCCCGTTGAAGCTGGCCGGGGTGGATGTTGACATCGTCCCCGGTGTCGGCCCGGTCCTAGGCGCACCCGTCCGCACCGCCGCCGACGTCGCCGCCCTGCCGGTACTCACCGACGAATCGCTGGAGCCCGTCCGCGAGGCGGTCCGGCTGACGGTGGCCGAGCTCGGCGCCAAGCCGCTGATCGGCTTCGCCGGCGCCCCGTTCACGCTTGCCGCGTACATGGTGGAGGGCCGGCCGTCCCGCGACCACTTGGGGCCGCGCACCATGATGCATGCCGACCCGGAGACCTGGGATGCCTTGGCCGGCTGGGCCGCGGACGCTTCGGGCAAGTTCCTGCGGGCGCAGTTGGAAGCGGGCGCCAGTGCGGGACAGCTGTTCGATTCCTGGGCGGGTTCGCTGTCCCTGGCTGACTACCGCCGGCGCGTGGCACCGGCGTCGTCGCGCGCCCTGGACCACGTCCGCCACCTGGGCGCGCCGCTGGTCCACTTCGGCACCGGAACGTCCGAACTGCTCGTGGCCATGCGCGACGTCGGGGCGGACGTGATCGGCGTCGACTACCGGCTGCCGCTGGACGAGGCGAACCGCCGGCTGGGCGGACGCACGCCGCTGCAGGGCAACATCGATCCGGCGCTGTTGTCGGCGCCGTGGGAGGTGCTGGAGGCCCATGTGCGCGAGGTGCTGGCCGCCGGCAGCGGCGCCCCGGGCCACGTGGTCAACCTGGGCCACGGCGTGCCGCCGGAGACGGACCCGGAGGTCCTGACCCGGGTGGTCAAGCTGATTCATTCCGTGGCCCCGTAGCCATGCAGCACCCGCATCCGCAGCCCGCCCGCCGTCCCGAACGGCAGGGCGGGCGCAAGCCCAAGCCGGGCACCGCCGTCGTCGTCGGCGGCGGGATCGGCGGCCTGGTCGCTGCGCGCGAGCTGGCGCTGGCCGGCGTCGAGGTGACGGTCCTGGAGCGCGGTCCCTTGTTCGGCGGCTGCGTGGTCCGGCACGAGGTGGGTGGGCTGATGCTCGACGCCGGCGCCGAATCTTTCGCGACGCGCTCCAGCGTGGTCCCGGACCTGATCGGCGAACTGGGCCTGGGCAACGACATTGTCCAGCCGAACCCGGCCGGCGCCTGGATCCAGCTGCCGGACGGTGCGCAACGGCTCCCGAAGACGGGCGTGCTCGGCATCCCGGCAGACCCTTCCGACCCGGACGTGGTGCGCGCCATCGGCCGCCGGGCGGCGTTGCGCGCCTCGGGCGACAAGGTCATGCCGCTGGGTTCGCTGCTGCGCCGCGAGCAGCTCAGCCTGGGCCAGCTGGTGCGCGCCCGGATGGGTGATGCCGTGCTGCAGAAACTGGTCGCGCCGGTGGCAGGCGGGGTGTACTCGGCGGATCCGGATGTGCTGGACGTGGACTCGGTGATGCCGGGCCTGCGCGCCTCGGTGGCCGCCCACGGGTCCCTGGCCGCCGCGGTGGGCGCCATCCGGAAGGCCGCCCCGGCCGGTTCCAACGTGGCCGGCATCGCCGGCGGCATGGGGCGGCTGACCGAGGCCCTGCTGGCCGACCTGAAAGCCCGTCACGTGGCCCTGCACACCGGGGCGGAAGCCACAGCCGTCACCCGGCACGGCGGCGGGTGGCAGGTCGAGTCGGCGGCCGGGACGTTCCGCGCGGACGCCGTGATGCTGGCGGCCGATGGCGCTGCCGCCGTCCGGCTGCTCTCCGGCGCCGTCCCCGGGCTGGCCGGACTGGAACCCGAAACCGGACCCGCCGTCTCGCTGGTGACCCTGGTGGTGGACCTGCCCGACCTCGACGCCATGCCGCGGGGCACCGGCATGCTGGTGGCGCCGTCGGTGCGCAACGTCAAGGCCAAGGCACTCACCCATGCCACCGCCAAATGGCCGTGGCTGGCGGACGAAGCCGGCCCGGGAAGCCACGTGCTGCGGCTGTCCTACGGGCGCGCGGTGGGGCAGCGGGGCGCCGAGGACTTCACCGGCTGGGCCGACGACAGGCTCTACCGCCAGGCGCTGGCCGATGCCAGCTTCCTGCTGGGGGTGGCCGTGGGCGACGACGACGTGGTGGGCTCGAAGGTGGTGCGCTGGACCAACGCGCTTCCGTCCGCCACCGTGGGGCACCGCGAGCGGGTGGCAGCGGTGCGCCGCGAACTGGTTGGGCATCCCGGGCTGGGCAGCACCGGGGCATGGCTGGCAGGCACCGGGCTGGTGGCCGTGGTGGGGGACGCACGGCGCCGTGCACGCGATCTCGCCGCACGGCTGCAGCCGGCGGCGCACTGATCTTCTACAATATGTAGAAGTGGTTTTCGATTAATTACGATGCAGAAGGCAGACTGGTAAGCATGAGCGAATCGGCAAGGTCAGAGTCAGCAATCCCCGCCGCCGGCGGCACCGACGAGGAACTGTTCTACACCCTCTGGACGGTCTTTAAGCGCACCGGCGCACCGGTGGATCCGTCCGCGGCCGCGGCGTTCGATGAGACGGTTGCCGAACTCGCCGGCCGCAACGTCACCCTGCGCGGCGCGTACGACGTTTCCGCTATGCGCGAGGACGCCGACGTGATGATCTGGCTGCACGGACCGCAGCCGGACGAACTCCAGGCGGCGGTCCGCGACATCCGCAGGACCCCGCTGTTCGCCCCCGCCGAGATGGTCTGGTCCGCGATGGGCGTCCACCGCGATGCCGAATTCAGCAAGAACCACGCCCCGGCCTTCTCCCTGGGCAAGGACCCGGAGGCCTGGCTCTGCGTCTACCCCTTCGTGCGCTCCTACGAGTGGTACCTGCTGCCGGCCGAGGAGCGCGGCAAGATGCTGCGCGACCACGGACTGCTCGGCCGCGACTTCCCGCAGGTGCTGTCCAACACGGTCGCCTCGTTCGCGCTGGGGGACTGGGAATGGATCCTGGCCCTGGAAGCCCCCGAACTGATCGACCTGGTGGACCTGATGCGCCACCTGCGCTACACCGACGCGCGCAACCACGTGCGCGAAGAGATCCCGTTCTACACCGGCAAGCGCATCAGCACCGCCGAAATCGCCGAGGTGCTGCGGTGAACCAGTCCGCCGAACCGTCCTTTGACCCGCGTGCCGGCGTCGCCGCCGACGGGACCATGCAGCCGAAGAAGTACGACGCCCTGCTGCTGGCCTCCTTCGGCGGCCCCGAGGGCCAGGACGATGTCATCCCCTTCCTCCGCAACGTCACCAGCGGCCGCGGGATCCCCGATGAACGGCTGGAAGAAGTCGCCACGCACTACCGCGCCAACGGCGGCGTCAGCCCCATCAACGCGCAGAACCGGGCACTGAAGGCGGCGCTCGAGGCCGAGCTGGCCCGCCGCGGGATCGAGCTGCCGGTGCTCTGGGGAAACCGCAACTGGGATCCGTACATCACCGATGTTTTCAAGGAAGCGTACGACGCCGGCCACCGCCGCGTGTTGGCCGTGACCACCAGCGCCTACGCCGGCTACTCAAGCTGCCGCCAGTACCGCGAGGACTTCGGCATGGCCCTGGTCGAGACCGGGCTCGCCGGCAAGCTGGAAGTGGACAAGGTGCGCCAGTACTTCGACCACCCGGGCTTCGTGGAACCGTTCGCCGAGGGCCTGGCCGAGGGCCTGGACCGGGTACGCGCCGACTTGTCCGCGCAGGGCGCCGCGGACGCGCCGGTCCACGTGATGTTCGCGACCCACTCCATTCCCCTCGGGGACGCCGAAAACGCCGGGCCCCGCGGGGTGGACTACGAGGGCGGCAGCGCCTACGTGGCGCAGCACCTGGCCACCGCCCGGGCCGTCCTGGACCGCGTGCCGGGAGCAGCCGGCGTCGAATGGTCCCTCGTCTACCAGTCCCGCTCCGGCGCGCCGCATGTGCCGTGGCTGGAGCCGGACATCAACGACGCGCTCGAAGAGCTGCCCGCGCAGGGGGTGAAGGGCGTGGTCATCGTGCCGCTGGGCTTTGTCAGCGACCACATGGAGGTGATGTGGGACCTGGACACGGAGGCACTGGAGACCTGCCGCGGCCTCGGGCTGGCCGCCGCCCGCGTGCCCACCCCGGGCGTGCACCGGAAGTTCGTCGAGGGCCTCGTGGACCTAGTCTGTGAGCGGACGGTGGAACAGCACCGCGCGGACCGCCCGGCGCTGACCGGCCTGGGACCCTGGATGGACGTGTGCATGCCCGGCTGCTGCGCCAACCGCCGCGGCGAGAAACCGACGGTGGCCGGCATGGATTCGACCGTGGGGGTGCCGCAGCCATGACCGTCACAGTCCGCATCGGCACCCGTGGCAGCGCCCTGGCGGTCACCCAGACCACCACCGTGGCCGAGGCGCTGGCCGCCGGCGGGGCCCTGGAATATGAACTGGTCCGGATCAAGACCGAGGGCGACGTGCTGCGGGGGCCGCTGGCCCAAATCGGCGGAACCGGAGTCTTCACCGCCGCGCTGCGCGAGGCCCTGCTGGACGACCGCTGCGACGTGGCCGTGCATTCGCTGAAGGACCTGCCCACCGGCGTGGCCGACGGGCTGCAGATTGCCGCCATTCCCGCCCGCGTCGACGTCCGCGACGCCCTCTGCGCCCGGGACGGGCTGACCCTGGCCGGGCTGCCGGCCGGCGCCAAGGTCGGCACCGGCTCCCCGCGCCGGGCCGCCCAGCTGCGTGCCGCCCGCCCCGACCTGGACGTGGTGGATATCCGCGGCAACGTGGACACCCGCCTGGGACGGGTCAAGGGGCTCACGGGCGAAGAAAGGCACGAGGGAAAGCACGCAGATCTCGACGCCGTGGTGCTCGCCGCGGCCGGGCTGGCACGGCTGGGGCGCACCGAGCACGTCACGGAGCTGCTGGATCCGTCGGTCATGCTGCCGGCCCCCGGCCAGGGCGCGCTGGCCGTCGAATGCCGGGTTGCCGACGCAGCTTCCGGGACGGCGCTGGCCGGCGCGCTGGCCGACTACGACGACGCGGACACCCGCCTGGCGGTGACGGCCGAACGGTCGCTGCTGGCGCGGCTGGAAGCCGGCTGCAGCGCCCCGGTCGGGGCGCTGGCATCGGTCGACGCCGGCTCCCTGGTGCTGCGGGCCGTGGTCTGCAGCCCCGACGGCAGCCGGCTGCTGCACGGCGAGCGGACGGTGCAGGCAGCCGGTTCCGAGGATGCCGTGGCCCTGGGCGCACGACTGGCTGAAGAGCTGCTCGGGCAGGGTGCCGGCGACCTAATGAGCCTGGCCGGGCGCTGACGATGGCGTTGCTGTGGCAGCGCGGCGCGCCGGACAACCAGCTACAGGGCCTGCGGGTGGTGCTGCCGCGCAGCCCTGACCGGGCGGCTGGCATGGCCGCCGAACTGGTCCGCCGCGGCGCGTCCCCCAGCGTCCTGCCGCTGATCGACTTCGAACGGACGGACAAGCCGGACGAACTGGACCAGGCCCTGACCCTGCTGGCGCAGAACAAGGCCGTCTGGCTGGTCATAACCAGCATCACGACGGTGCGGGCGCTGAAGGCGTGCGCCCTGGAGCGTGGCACCAGCCTCGCCGCGCTGGCAGGGGACACGAAGATTGCGGCCGTCGGAAGCCCGAGCGCCAGGGCGCTGGAGGCCGAGGGCCTCACCGTCGACCTGGTGCCACCCGGCAGCATGGACGCCGTCGGCCTGGTCGATGCCTGGCCGCTGCCGCCGGAAACCGCCGGCGGCCCGGCCGAGCGGATGCTGGTCCTGCTGCCGCAGGCCGACATCGCGGCGCCCACGGTGTTCGAAGGCCTGATGGCGAAGGGCTGGCAGGTGCTGCCCGTGACCGCCTACCGCACGGTGGACTACCCCGCCCGTCCCGAGCTCCGCCTGACCGCGGAATTGGAGATCGCCGCCCGCGAGCCCGCCGACGACCTGGAACTCATCACGGCCGCGGAATTCCGCAGCCGCGCCGGCAACGGCGCCATCGACGCCGTCGTCCTGACCTCGCCCAGTGTCACCAGACGGCTGGCGGGACTCCTTGACCCGTGGCCGGCCGGACTGCGGCTGATCGCGATCGGCACCAGTTCTGCTCGGCAGGGCGCCGAACTGGGCTTGGAGATCGCCGCCACCGCTGCCGAACCGACGCCGCCCGGCATCGCCGTCGCCCTGGCGCGATCGCTTGAAAACCATCCCACCGAACCAGAAGGAACGCCATGAGCTTCCCCTCCCACCGGCCGCGCCGGCTGCGGGCCACCGAGGCGATCCGCCGGATGACGGCGGAGGTCCGGACCCACCCGAACCAGCTGATCCTGCCCGCCTTCATCCGCGAAGGCCTCAGCGAACCGGTACCGCTGCAGTCCATGCCGGGCGTGGTCCAGCACACCACCGACACGCTCAAGCGCGCGGCCGCCGAGGCTGTGGAGCTGGGCCTCGGCGGCATCATGCTCTTCGGAGTTCCCCAGGTGCGTGACGCCACGGGCAGCGCCGGAGTGGATCCCGACGGCGTGCTGAACCGCGCCATCGCCGACGTGAAAGCGGAGGTCGGGAACGACCTGGTGGTGATGGGCGACGTCTGCCTGGACGAGTTCACCGACCACGGCCACTGCGGCGTGCTGGCCCCCGACGGCACCGTCGACAACGACGCCACGCTGTCGATCTACGCGGAAATGGCCGTCGCCCAGGCGGCTGCCGGCGCGGACGTGCTCGGTCCCTCCGGCATGATGGACGGACAGGTGGCGGTGATCCGGCAGGCACTCGACGAGGCCGGCTACCAGGACGTCTCCATCCTGGCGTACGCCGCAAAGTATGCCTCGGCCTTCTACGGGCCGTTCCGCGAAGCGGTCGACTCGCAGCTGACCGGGGACCGGCGGACCTACCAGATGGACGCCGCCAACCGGCGCGAAGCCATCCGGGAAGTGGAACTGGACCTGGCCGAAGGCGCGGACATGGTCATGGTCAAACCCGCGATGAGCTACCTGGACATCCTCTCCGACGTGGCGGAGATGTCTCCGGTGCCGGTGGCCGCGTACCAGATCTCCGGCGAGTACGCGATGATCGAGGCAGCCGCCGCCAATGGCTGGATCGACCGGAAGGCGGCCATCCTGGAATCTGTCCTGGGCATCCGCCGCGCCGGCGCCGACATGGTGCTGACCTACTGGGCCCCGGAAATCGCCCGCTGGCTGAAGTAACCGTTCACCGTCGGCCGCCGGTTGCCGCGCCCCACGACCCGTCCGCAGCGGATTCCGCTGTCCCGAAAGGACCCAAGACCATGATTGAAGCCATCCGCTCGGAGGAACTCTTCGAACGCGCCCGCCAGCTGATGCCCGGCGGGGTGAACTCACCGGTCCGGGCCTTCGGCTCCGTCGGCGGGACGCCGCGCATGATGGTCGGTGCCAAGGGGGCCTACCTCACCGACGCCGACGGGCGCGAGTACGTAGACCTCGTGTGCTCCTGGGGCCCGGCCCTGCTGGGCCACGCCCATCCGGCCGTCCTCGAGGCCGTGCACACGGCCGTGGACCGGGGACTGTCCTTCGGCGCCTCCACGCCCGCCGAATCCGAACTGGCGGCCCTGGTCGTCGGCAGGGTCTCCGCCGTCGAGCGCCTCCGCATGGTCTCCACCGGCACCGAGGCCACGATGACCGCCGTGCGCCTGGCCCGCGGCTACACCGGCCGCAACCTGGTCGTGAAGTTCGCCGGCTGCTACCACGGGCACCTGGACGGGCTGCTGGCCGCCGCGGGCTCGGGCGTGGCCACCCTGGCCCTGCCGGGTTCGGCGGGCGTCACCGAGGCGACGGCCGCGGAGACCCTGGTGCTGCCGTACAACGACATCGCCGCCGTCGAGGAAGTGTTCGCCGCCCGCGGCAGCCAGATCGCCGCCGTCATCACCGAAGCGGCCCCCGCGAACATGGGCGTGGTCACCCCCGCCGACGGCTTCAACGCGGCCCTGTCCCGCATCACCCGGGAGCACGGGGCGCTGCTGATCCTGGACGAGGTGCTGACCGGCTTCCGCACCGGCTACGCCGGCTACTGGGGCCTGACCGGGGGAGCCGACGGGGCAGCCGATCCGTTCGTGCCCGACCTGTTGACCTTCGGCAAGGTCATCGGCGGCGGCATGCCGGTGGCGGCCCTGGGCGGCCGCGCCGACGTGATGGATTACCTGGCGCCGTCCGGTCCCGTCTACCAGGCCGGCACGCTCTCCGGCAACCCGATCGCCATGGCGGCCGGCGTCGCGACCCTGACCGCCGCGACGCCCGCGGTCTACGCGGCGATCGACGCCCGCTCGCTCGAACTGCAGGCCGCGCTGACCGCCGCCCTGTCCAAGGCCGGCGTGGACCACAGCATCCAGACCGCGGGGAACCTGTTCAGCGTGGCCTTCGGCACCTCGGCCAACGGCGTCCACAACTACGCCGACGCCCAGGGCCAGGAAGTCTTCCGCTACGCCCCCTTCTTCCATGCCATGCTCGACGCCGGCGTCTACCTGCCGCCGTCGGTGTTCGAAGCGTGGTTCCTTTCGGCGGCGCACGACGACGCCGCGATGGAGAGAATCTTCGCCGCATTGCCGGCGGCCGCGCGGGCTGCCGCGGCGGCCACGCCGCCGGCCTGACCGCAACTCCGGTGCCGGGGCGGGGGCGTCGTCGGCTGCCGCCCGGTCCCGGGGACAGCGGCATGGCAGACTGATGCTGACGGCGGTACACGGAACCGCCGCGCGAACCCAGGAGCGTGCAGATGGGCCTGTTCTCCAGGCGCAGGCAAACACCGGAAGACTACGACGCCGCGCCGCCCCTGGCGGACGCCGCGCCGCCCCTGGCGGACGCCGCGACGCCCCTGGCGGAGGCCGTGCCGCCGCCGGTGCGGTCCGGGACCGAGCCGGCCCCCGCGCCGGTGCAGTCACGGCTGGATCCGGCCCCGGCGCCCATGCCGCCCCGCGCGATCTGGTCCGACGGACTCGGACGAACGGCCACCCGTTCCGCACAGCTGCTGCTCACGCTGCTGCTGGCCGGCGTGGTGATCTACGGGCTGTTGCAGCTGCGGCTCCTCGTCATTCCCGTCCTGATCGCCCTGATCCTGGCGGCGGCCGTGGGCCCGGTGGTGCGGCTGCTGCGCGGCTGGGGCTGGTCCGCGGCGCTGGCCACGGCGACGGCGTTCCTCGGGATCCTCGTGGTGCTCGGCGGCGTCATCACCGGGATCGTCTTCGCGGTCCGCAGCGAAGCGGACGAGCTGGTCAGCTCCGCCCGCGAGGGCTGGATGCAGCTGCAGGAGTTCCTGGCCACCTTCCCGCTGCCGGTCAGCCAGCAGCAGATCGACGAGGCGCTCGCCGGGGTGGTCGACTTCCTGACCAGCGCCACGGTGGGACGCAGCGCGCTGAGCGGATTGTCGACCGCGGCCGAAGTCGTCACCGGGGCCGTCCTGATGGCCGTGATCCTCTTCTTCTTCCTCAAGGACGGGCCGCGCATCTGGCGTTTCCTGCTCAGCTGGTTCCCGGCGGCCAAGCGGCCGCAGCTTGAGCTGGCCGGGTCGCGCGCCATGGACGTGCTGGGCAGCTACGTGCGGGGCACCGCCACCGTCGCGGCCGTCGACGCCTTCTTCATCGGACTCGCCCTGTTCATCCTGCAGGTACCGCTGGCGCTGCCGCTCTCGGTACTGATTTTCATCGGCGGCTTCATCCCGATCGTCGGAGCCACCGTCGCCGGCGTGCTGGCGACCCTGGTGGCGCTGGTGGCCAACGGGCCGGTGGCCGCGCTGGTAGTGGTCGCCGTCGTGATCATCGTGCAGCAGCTGGAGGGCAACTTCCTGCAGCCGGTGGTGATGGGCCGCTCGGTGAGCCTGCACTCGCTGGTGATCCTGTTGGCCCTGACCGCGGGAACCATCCTGGGCGGCATCATCGGCGCCGTCCTGGCCGTTCCGGTCACCGCCGTGGGCTGGGTGGTGATCCAGGTGATGTCGGGAAGGAGCTCCGCGGAGGAACCCGCGCCGGTCCGGCGAGGCCGCTGACCAGGCACGCCGCCGGCCAGATATCGGCCGGACACAGAAGGTCCCCGGAAGCCCAAGCTTCCGGGGACCTTTCTGGCGTCGGCCGTTGCCGCTCACGCCAGCGGTTCGGGACTGACTAGAAAGCGGGGAAGACGTCGCCGTTGGGCCACGTTTCCTCGATGAACTTCTTCACGTCCGGCGAGTGGAGCAGCTCTTCGAGCTTCGCCACGGCAGGATTATCGTCACCGGCGTTCCAGACCAGGAAGTTGGCATACGGGTTGTTCTCCGAGGACTCGACGACCACTGCATCGTCGGTGTTCAGCCCCGCATCCAGGATGAAGTTGCCATTGATGATGGCCAGGTCGATCTTCGGATCCTCGATCAACTGGACCAGGATTTCAGGCTGGTTCTCCTCGAATTTCAGGCCCTTGGGGTTCTGCTCCGCGGTCAGCGTCAGCGCCGCCGAATCGTCCTCGATCCCGGTCAGCAGCCCGGCCGTTTCGAGCATCTTGAGTGCGCGCGGCTGGTTCCCCGGGTCGTTGGTGATCGCAATGGTTGCGCCCTCGCCAAGGTCGTCGACGCTCTGGTGCTTCGACGAGAACCCGGCGTACGGCTCGATGTGGATGCCTTCGCCATGTTCGAAGTCGTAGCCCTTGTCAGCCACCTGCTGCTCAAAGAAGGCCAGATGTTGGAAGTAGTTGGCATCCAGCGAGCCGTCGCTCAGGGCGATGTTCGGGGTCTGGTAATCGGTGAATTCCTTGATCTCCAGATCGATCCCGGCTTCCTGGGCCAGGTTCTCATCAACGAATTCCAGGATCCGGCCCTGCGGCACGGGAGTGGCACCGACCGTGACGGTGACGGGATTGGCCGGATCCAGCGTGGTCTCGGCGCTGGGGGTGGATTCGGATCCACCGCAAGCCGTCAGCGCCAAGGCCGCAGCCAGGCCGGTACCAATGAGCGTTAGTGCTTTACGCATCTGCGTGCGTTCCTTTCGAATGACCGGGCCGGCCGAAGTCGGTTCGTCCCGGATGTGGTGCAGCTAGCGGCTACTGGCTGCATTCTTCCGCTGCCGGTGAGGCGGGCGGGAAGCGTGGGGGCGGGACGGCGGTGTCCCGACACGGTCGCGGACGTTGCGCTCAGACGGCGGTTGCCGGCTCATGCCGCCGGCGCTTCGAGCCTGCGGTGGAAGCGCTGCGGTGGTCCACCCGCCGGGCCACGGCGTCGCCGATCCATTGGATGAGTTGGACAAGGACCACCATGATCACGATGGTGACCACCATGACGGTGGTGTCGAACCGCTGGAAGCCGTAGTTGTAGGCGAGCTGGCCGAGGCCGCCGCCGCCGGTGAGGCCCGCCATGGCGGAGTATCCCACGAGCGTGACCAACGTCGTCGTCAAGGCGGCAACCAGCCCGGGCAAAGCCTCGGGAACGAGGACCTTGGCCACGACCTGCAGGCGGGTGGAACCCATGACGAGGGCCGCGTCGATTTTGCCGGAGCTCACATCCCGCAGCGCGGTTTCCACCAGGCGGGCGAAGAACGGCACCGTGCCGATGGTCAGCGAGACGCAGGCGGCCAGGGCACCGATCGAGGTACCGGTGATGACCCGGGCCAGCGGGATCAGCGAGATCATCAGGATGGCGAACGGAATGGACCGGGTGATGTTCACGATGATGTCCGACACGATCCGGTTCGTCACGGGCATGGGCCGCAGCCCGGCGGGCGCACTGGTGTAGAGGAAGATGCCCAGCGGCAGGCCGATCAGCAGGGTGAAAGCCCCCGAGACCCCGACCATCAGCAACGTTTCGCCGATCGCTTCCGGCAGGGCATTGGTGATGCCCGGGTTGGTGGTCAGTTCGTCGATGAAGTTCATGCCGCTTCCTCCTGCAGGACGCGGACGGCAACGCCCTGGCCGACCAGGTGCTCGGTGAGGGCAGCCGTGTCCGCCCCGGCCGGCAGTTCGATGCGCAGGTGGCCGAACTGGGTGCCGGCCAGCGACTCCACGCTGCCGGCCAGGACGTTCAGGTCCAGGCCGAAGGCCCGGGCAGCCCCGGTCAGCACGGGCTCCGACGCGCGTTCGCCGGAATAGAGGATTTCCAGCATCGTGCCCCCGCCGGTCGCCTCGGCCGAAGGCAGCGGCAGCAGCGTGCTCGAGAGGCGGCCGCCCAGGTCGGCGGCGACCTCGCGCAACGGGCCGTGTTCGACGATCCGGCCGGCCTCCAGCAGCGACACCGAATCACAGATGCGCTTGATGACCTGCATCTCGTGCGTGATCACCAGCACGGTCAGTTGGAGCCGCTCGGTCAGGTCACGGATCAGGGTCAGGATTTCGTCGGTGGTCTTCGGGTCCAGGGCCGACGTGGGCTCGTCGCAGAGCAGCACGTCCGGGTCCGAAGCCAAGGCGCGGGCGATGCCGACCCGCTGCCGCTGGCCGCCGGAGAGCTGGGACGGGTAGGCGTCCTCAAACCCCTCCAGGCCGACGAGCCTGATCAGCTCCGAAACCTTGGCGCGGATGGACGCCTTGGGCGTCTTGACGATCTCCAGGGGATGCGCCACATTCTGGGCGGTGGTGCGGGAGTCCATCAGGTTGGCGTGCTGGAAGATCATCCCGATGCGGCGCCGGGCCGACCTCAGGTCGGCGTCGCGGGCGGCACTGAGCTCGGCCCCGTTGATCGATACCGATCCGGACGTCGGGCTGTCCAGGAGGGTCAGGCAACGCAC
This sequence comes from Arthrobacter sp. MDT2-34-1, assembly GCF_059091365.1. Taxonomy (NCBI): domain Bacteria; kingdom Bacillati; phylum Actinomycetota; class Actinomycetes; order Micrococcales; family Micrococcaceae; genus Arthrobacter; species Arthrobacter sp. MDT2-34-1. The sequence goes on along the minus strand of NZ_JBNHGO010000001.1, from coordinate 1,080,002 downwards.
CAACGTGGATTTGCCGGCACCGGAATGGCCGACGATGCCGTGGACGGTGCCCTTGGGGACGGACAGGCTGACGCCGTCCAGGGCCACCACTTCGCGGCCGCCTTGGCGGTAGACCTTGCGCAGGTCGGTAACGGTGATCATGGAACCTCGGGGAATCGATGTCTGAAGCGTCGACAGCCGCCATAGCATGTGCCGCCATCAAGGATTAATTATGACAGCCGCGACAACACGCCAGAATTCGACGGGACGTTGCGTCATACGGCGACCCGAAGTTGACAGCGCCGCGCTGAGCCAGGGGCGGGCGGGTACGCGCGTGCCGGCGGGGGCAGGGTCAGACAGCGGCGGGCATCAGGCGCACCGGCCAGACCCCGTCCACGACGGCTTCCGGATCCTTGCGCCGCAGCCAGGCCTCGAAATTTGCCGCCTGCTGTGCGCACCAGTCGATCTGCAGGGCATGCAGCTCGGCCGCGCCGATGCACAATGCTGCGTAGCGGCGGGCGAGGGCATCCGCGACGCCGATGGTGGCCAGGGCGTCCGCCGCCGACGTGTGCGCCGCGTCGAGACGGACGCCGTAAAGTTCGCACAGCGCCCCCAAGGTGCGCTTCCCCCGCCGGTAGCGGTCCACCTGCTTGTCCAGGACATACGGATCGATCACCGGAGACGCCGCCGGGGCCGGCAGGCCGTACCGCGAGCATTCGCGTGCCAGCACGGTGAAATCGTAGGCGGCGTTGAAGGCCATGACCGGGATACCCGCGTCGAAGTAGCCGGTCAGTGCCTCCGCGATACCGGCGGTGGCAATTGCCGCGGGCAGGCCCTCGCTGCGGGCCCGTTCGGTGCTGATCCCGTGGATTGCGGCGGCTTCCGCAGGGATCTCCACTCCGGGGTCCACCAGCCACTCCCGCTCCTGCAGCGGCTGTCCCGCCGCGTCGACCAGGACGATGGACGCCGTCACGATCCGCGCGGTGTGGGGATCACGGCCCGTGGTCTCGAGATCGAAGGCGGCGCGGGGACCGGTATGCCAGCTGTTCATGTCCGCAACGCTATCCGGCGGATCGGACAATCCCGGGGAGGCGCCGCGGGGTGTGTGGACGCGGCTCCCGCCGCCCGCCGGTGCAGGCCTCGGGGCCGCTAAATTACACTGGTGTAATGCGCGAGGCGATAGTAGAGGCGGTCCTCGATCTTGCCGCGATCATTCCGCCGGGCCGGGTGCTGTCCTATGGCGATGTCGCCGAGCTGCTCGACGCCGGAGGCGCCCGGCTGGTCGGCAGGATCCTGTCCCTGCACGGCTCGGCGGTTCCGTGGTGGCGCGTTATTCGTGCCAACGGTTCCCTGCCCGGTGAGCTGATGGAACAGGCTGTGGCGCACTACCGCCGGGAAGGCACACCCCTGGCGGAGCCGGCGGCGTGGCCGGCCAGGGTGCGCATGGCGGAAGCCCGTTGGGTGCCCGGGCCTGAAGAATACGCAGCGATCGAGGAGCTCCGGCGCAAAGTGTCCGAACCGGCTGATGGGATGGGGCCATGATCGAGACCAAGCCGTCGGCCGGGCTGCAACTGGTCCGGCCCGAAACCGGATCCGCCGGTGCCCCGCTTCCGAGTCCGGACCAGGCACAGGTCATCGGCCTGCCCGCCGGCTGCGGTCCGGTGCTGGTCCTCGGCGGCCCGGGTACGGGAAAATCGACCGCTCTGGTGGAACTCGCGGTGCGCCGGGTGGAGGAAACCGGACTTGACCCGGAGAACCTGCTGTTCCTGGCCCCGAACCGGCTGGCGGCCGCGCGCCTGCGCGACGCGCTGACCGGGCGCCTCAACCGCAGCCTGGGCACCACCCCGACCAGGACCTGGTCGGCCTATGCCTTCGACCTGATCCGACGGGCACGGGTGGAAGGACTGCTGCCGCTGGTGGAGCGCGCGCCCCGGCTGCTGTCCGGGCCCGAGCAGGACCAGATCATCGCCGAACTGCTGGCCGGCCATCGTGCCGGCTACGGCCCGGGGGCCGGCTGGCCGGAAGACCTGCAGCAGGCTCTGGCGACCCGCGGCTTCCGGCAGGAGGTCCGCCAGCTCTTCGACCGGCTGACCGAGTACGGCAGCACCGCAGGGCAACTGGAACAGTTGGGCGCAGAGTATGGCCGGGCGGACTGGATGGCGGCGGCCCGGCTGTATCGCGAGTACCGTGACGTGATCGACCTCCGGATGCCCGAGGCCTTCGACCCGGCCGGAATCATCACTTCGGCACGCCAGCTGCTGCTGGAGCATCCCGGCCTGCTGGAGCGGGAGCGCAGCCGCCTCCGGCTGATCCTGGCGGACGACCTCCAGGAAGCCAACCCCGCGGTCTTCGAGCTCCTGGCCTTGCTTGCGGAGGGACAGGATGCCGTCTTCGCGGCCTCGCCGGACACCGTCGTCCAAGGGTTCCGCGGCGCCCGTCCGGATGTCCTCGGCAAGTTGCCCGGGCTGGTTGGCACACCGGACAGGCCGCTGCACACGCTGGTCCTCACCACTTCGCACCGGATGGCGCCCGGAGTCGCAACCGCCTGGCAGTCAGCTGCCGCCCGGATCTCGCAGGTCGCCGGGGCGCACCGCGCCCGCGACCTCGTCCATCCCGGTGCGGAAGCAGAAACCGGGAGCGGAACCGCGCCCGCCCACGGCGGCGCGGACCGGAACGACGCGCCCGCCGCCAGTTCGCACGTGGTCGCGTCGCCGGTCCACGAGCACCGCTATGTGGCGCAGCGGATTCTGGAAGCCAGGCTGTTCGAGGGCTACCGGCTCAGCGAGATGGCCGTGATCGTCCGCACCGGCGGCCAGCTCTCGGCCCTCGCCCGCTACCTCACCGGCCAGGACATCGCGGTCAAGGTCCCGGTTGCCGAAAGCGCGGTGCGCGACGAGGCCGCGGTCCGGCCGCTGCTGGACGCGTTGGCCGTGGCCCTGGAGCCGGAACTACTCACCCCCGACGCTGCCGTCGCCCTCCTGACCTCCAGGATCGGCGGCGCGACGGCGATCGACCTGCGCCGCCTGCGCCAGGCACTGAGGCGCGAAGAGCTGCTCGGCGGCGGGGGCCGGTCCAGCGATTCCCTGCTCGTGGAAGCGGTCGGCGACCCCGTGTTCCTCGGCACGCTCGGAAGGGAAGGCGGATCCGCCAGGAGGATCGCGCGGATGCTCAAGGCCGGTCGGGACGCGGCGGCCGAGCCGGGGGCCAACGCCGAGACGGTGCTGTGGGCACTGTGGTCCGCCACCGGGCTCTCCGATCGCTGGGCGGCACAGGCACTGCAAGGCGGCCCGGTCGGCGTGCGGGCCGACCGAGACCTCGACGCCATGATGGCGCTGTTCCAGACCGCCGAGCGGTATGTGGACCAACTCCCCGGCTCGAGCCCGCGGCAGTTCCTGGAATACCTGTTGAACCAGGAACTGCCGATGGACAACCTCGCGCCGCGCGCCCAGGTGCGGGAAGCCGTGGAACTGCTCACGCCCGCCTCGGCGGCGGGCCGGGGCTGGCCGCTGGTCATCGTGGCGGGCGTCCAGGAGGGGGTGTGGCCGAACACCAGGCTGCGTGGCGAACTGCTGGGCAGCACGGAGTTCGTGGAGGTTTTGGAGCGCGGCGTCGAGGAGGCCCGGCGGATCGACGCGGTGACCCGGCTGCGGGAAATCCGGTACGACGAATTGCGCAGTTTCTCCACGGCCATTTCGCGCGCCGAACGCCGGCTGATCTGCACGGCGGTGCAGTCCGAAGACGCCCAGCCGTCCCAGTTCCTCGATCTGGTTGAGCCCTGGCTGGATCCGGAAACCCCCCGTCCGGCGACCGAAGTCCTCCGCCCGCGAACCGTGCGTGCCTTGGCAGCAGAACTCCGGCAGGCCGCCCAGCAAGCCTCGACCCGTCCGGAAGAGGCGGCGGATGCGGCCGCCGTGCTCGCCATGCTGGCGGCCAGCCCGGTGCCGGTGCCCGGCGCTCACCCGCGCGACTGGTGGGGACTGCTGCCGCTGAGCAGCACGGCACCGGTCGTTCCGGAGGGGGAACCCGTCCCGGTTTCCCCCTCAAAGGTGGAAGCCGTCCAGAAATCCCCGCTCGACTGGTTCATCCAAGCGGCAGGGGGCGAAGCGGCCACCGACTTCGCCCGCAGCCTGGGCACCCTGGTCCACGGAATTGCGCAAGACATCCCCGCGGGCACGGGAACGGAATACGTGGCCGAACTGGTCCGACGCTGGCCGCAGTTGGGGATGAAGGAGAACTGGGAGGGACGGCTTGACTTCAACCGTGCCGAAGGAATGGTCCGGAGACTGGCCCAGTATGTGATCCAGATGCGTGCGGAGGGCCGGAGCCTGGTCGGCGTGGAACAGGACTTCTCGGTTGACCTGCCGGGCCCGGAACGCGTGGCCAGGCTGCGTGGACAAGTGGACCGGTTGGAACTGGACGCCGACGGGCGGCTCCACATCGTGGACCTGAAAACGGGACGCGCTGCCCCGACCAAGGCAGAACTGGAGCGGCACCCGCAGCTGGGCAGCTACCAGGCGGCGGTCCAGGCCGGAGGATTCCCCGAACATGCGTCAGCCCCGGGCGGCGCTTCCCTGGTCCAACTGGGACAGGACCTGAAATCGGTCAAAGTCCAGCAGCAGGAGAGCCTGGCCGACGGCGAAGACTGGGCCACAGCGATGATCCACGAGGCCGCGGCGCTCATGGCCGCTTCCGAATTCGAGGCCCGGCACGATCCGCAGCGGTCCGGCAACGGCGGTCACGGCTGCCGTGCACCGGAAATTTGTCCCCTGTGCGCAGAAGGAAGGCAGGTCACCGAATGAGCATAGGAACGGTCACCACAACCTACAGCCCGGAAGAGCTTGCCGGACTGCTGGGCCAGCATCTGCCGACAGCCGAACAGTCGGCCATCATCAGCTCCCCGCTGCAGCCGATGCTGGTCATCGCCGGCGCGGGCTCCGGCAAGACGGCGACGATGGCCGACCGCGTGGTCTGGCTCGTGGCCAATGGGTTCGTCCGCCCCGATGAAATCCTCGGCGTCACTTTCACGCGCAAGGCGGCAGGCGAGCTGGCCACCCGGATCCGCGCGCAGCTGGCCAAGCTGGACCGCAAGGGCCTGCTGCCGCAGGAGGCCGACGATGCTGCCGGACTGGTGGAACCGAAGGTCTCGACGTACCACTCGTACGCCAATGGTTTGGTCAGCGACTACGGGCTGCGCCTGGGAATTGAACGCGACGTGGTGCTGCTGGGCACCGCGCAGTCCTGGCAGCTGGCCAGCCACTGCGTGGAGGCGTACGACGGCCCCATCGAGCACCTGGTGGCCAGCAAATCGACCCTGGTCAACGCCGTGATGCAGTTCGCCGGGGAATGCTCGGAGCATCTGGTCACCCCGGACCAGGCTGCCGGCTACCTCGCGGAGGAGGTGGAGCGGATCGCCGCCCTTCCCTACATCGACGGCAGCACCAAGCAGGCCAAGGCGGAGGTGCGGAAATTGCTGGACCGGCTGCGGACCCGGATCACCGTGGCCAACCTGGCGGCCGGCTACAACCGGGCCAAGCGGGAACGGGGGGTGCTGGATTTCGGTGACCTGGTCTCCCTCGCGGCCCGCATCGCCCGCGAAGTGCCGCAGGCCCGCCAGCTGGAACGCAGCCGCTACAAAGTCGTGTTGCTGGACGAATTCCAGGACACCTCCCACGCCCAAATGGTGCTGTTCTCCGAACTGTTCGGCGACGGGCATGCCGTCACCGCAGTGGGCGACCCGAACCAGTCCATCTACGGCTTCCGCGGTGCCTCCGCCGGCCAGCTCTTCGCTTTCCAGGAGCACTTTCCCCTGGTGGGCGACGACGGCCGGCGGGCCCCGGCTCCGGCCGGTTTCCTCACGGTGGCCTGGCGCAACAGCATCAACATCCTGCGGATGGCCAACCGGATCTCGGCACCGCTAAACCGGGAAGACCCGAACCGTCCGCGCCCCGGCCGGATCAGCGTTCCGCCGCTGCGCCCACGGCCGGGTGCCACGGAGGGAACAGTGGCACTGGGGCGCTACGCCACCGAGGCGGAGGAGACCCTCGCCCTCGCCGACGCGATCGAACGGGCACGGAAGACGGTTTTCGCCCGGGACCCTGAAACCGGCCGTGCCGAACCCGTCAGCACCGCCGTGCTGTGCCGGCGGCGGGCACAGATCCCGGGCATCGCCAAGGTACTCGAAGAGCGGGGCATTCCCTACGAAATCATCGGGCTGGCCGGGTTGCTGGCGCAGCCGGAGATCGTGGACCTCGTGGCGACCCTGCGCGTCCTGGCTGATCCGGGACGGTCCGACGCGCTGATGCGGCTGCTGGCGGGGGCACGCTGGCGGATCGGACCGGCGGACCTGATGGCCCTAGCCGATTGGTCCCGGTTCCTGGAAAGCCGGCGCCGCGCGGCAACGGCAGGCGAGGCCGGCGAGCTGGACCGGGACGAGGCCGCGGGGGAGGCCGTCGTCGAACAGGACCTGGCCGAGGCCGCGTCCCTGGTCGAGGCGCTGGACCGGCTGCCCAAGCCGGGCTGGACCTCGCGCCACGGGCGGTCGCTGACACCCGTCGCGCTGGAGCGTCTGGGGCGCCTCGCGGAAGAGGTCCGCTACCTGCGCAGCTTCGTCGGCGACGACCTGACGCTGTTGCTGGGCGAGGTGGAACGCACCATGCTGCTGGACATCGAGGTTGCCTCCAAACCCGGGCAGAGCATCCACCAGGCGCGGCGCAACCTTGATGCTTTCCACGACGCGGCGGCAGCTTTCATGCAGACGTCGCAGCGCGTGGACCTGCTGGCCTTTTTGGCGTGGCTGGAAGCGGCTGCCGCCGAAGAGGGAGGCCTGGACATGGCGCAGGTGGACGTGCGGCACGATGCCGTGCAGCTGCTGACCGTGCACGCTTCCAAGGGGCTCGAATGGGACGCAGTCTTCGTCCCCGGACTCAACGACGGCGCCTTCCCCTCCTCCTCGGACAACCGGTGGAGCAGCGGCCACGCCGCCCTGCCCTGGCCGCTGCGCGGAGACCGGTCCGACCTTCCCCAGTGGGATACCGACCAGCCGGACCAGTTGTCCTGGCTGAACGCGGAAGCGGACTACAAGTCGGAAGTCCAGGCACACGGTGAAGACGAAGAGCGCCGGCTGGCCTACGTCGCCTACACCCGGGCCAAGCACCTGCTGGTCTGCAGCTCCGCCGGCTGGACCGGCAGCAAGGTCAAGCCCACGGCCGTGTCGGCCTTCCTGGCCGAACTGCACGCAATGTCACAGGACGAACCCACGGCAGTGCAAGTGCGGCAATGGGTAGGGGACGAGGAACTCGGGCCGGAGAATCCGTTTCGGGCCGAAGTGGAAACAGCCATGTGGCCCTTCGACCCGTTGGAAGGGCCGCGGGTCTACCGCAGCGGTGTCCCGCAGCGGCAGCGTCCGGGCCGCCGGGCGGCCATGGAACAGGCCGCGCAGGCCGTGCTGGAGTCGCTGGCACAGCACCGGCAGCCGGCCGCGGACTCGACCTGGGCCCATGAGGCCAGGCTGCTGTTGGAACGCCACAATGCCGCACCGACCGCCGGCGAGGTGGAGCTGCCGGCGCACATCTCCGCGTCGCTGCTGGTGGACCTGGCCGACGACCCGGACGAAGTCACGCGGCGCCTGCGGCGCCCGGTGCCCCGGAAGCCCGGCATGGCCGCCCGAAAGGGTACCGCCTTCCACAGCTGGATCGAGGAATACTTCGGCACCACAGGGATGTTCGATCTCGAGGCCTACCCGGACGCGGCCGACGCCTTCGTCGACGAGGCCTATGAGCTGGCCGGACTGGTCGAGAACTTCAAGGCATCGGAATGGGCCAACCGGGTCCCGGCAGCCATCGAAGTGCCCGTCGAGACCCGCGTCGGGGGCGTCGTGGTGCGCGGGCGCATCGACGCCGTGTTCCGCGACGCCGACGGCAGCTGGGACCTGATCGACTGGAAGACCGGAACCGCGCCGACGGGCCGGCAATTGTCGGTGAAGTCGGTGCAGCTGGCCGTCTATCGGCTGGCGTGGGCACGCCTGCACGGCATCGAATTGGACCGCGTCAAGGCCGCCTTTTACTACGTCGGGCAGGACAAACTGGTGCGCCCGCACGGCCTGGCCGGCGAGGCGGAGCTGGAGGCGGCGGTGCTGCGGGCCTACGCGTAGGGCCGCCGCGCGGCAGCGGTCAGCGCCCCGCACAGCTGCGGTCAGCGGTCAGCGGCGCCGCGCAGCAGTGTCAGCGCCGCTGGTTGATGATCGGAAGTGCCGTGGTGTCCGCGGACGCAGGCTCGGCTTCCTTAACCGGCCGGGCCTCCTTGCCGGCGGCCGCTGCGCCGTCGGCGCCGCCGTTCTCCGGCGGCGCAGGCTCCGCGGCGTCCTGTTCCGCCGCGGGCGGTGCCGGAGAAGCTGGATCGACGTCAGGCCCCTCAACCGGGAGCAGCGTGACCTTGGAACTCCCGGATCGGCCGGCGAGCTGGACGCGGGCGGGTCCGTCGTGCCGGTGCTCCTGCCCGGCCGAACCGTTCCCGCCCGCCGAAGCCGCCCTGCCGGCGCCGTCCTGCTCGCCGTCCGCCGGATCGTCCCCTGTCGGCCGGTCGGCAGCAGCCGGCTCAGCGGCACGGTTCCGGCCCTCGGAACCGGCGGCCGGTTCCCGGGCCGGAGCCGCAGGGACAGCGGCAACCGTGGGCGGAACGGCAGGCGGCGGGGGAGCGGTGACACTGATGGGCTGGCCGCCGTGTACGGCCACGTCGGCCTCGAGCTCGTTCAGCATGTCGACCGCCTCGTCAACCATGGTCTGGTCGCCCGCGGCCAGTCCGCGGACCAGCCATTGGGCCAGCGCGAATTCGGCGGACAGCGCTGCCCGGCGCATCAGGTGGGGATCGACCGGGTCCTTGCGGTACTTGCGGTAGGACTCCAGCACGACGTCGGCGAACGACTGTTCGTGCACGGCCACCAGCCACGCGAAGTCATCGGCGGGATCGCCAATGCGCAGGTCGGTCCAACCGGTCACCGAGCTGACGCTGCCGTCTTGGACCAGGAGGTTGTCTTCGTGCAGGTCGCCGTGCACCACGCACGGATTGAACTTCCAAAGGGCCACGTCCTCCAGGGCGTGCTCCCACCGGCGCAGCAGGGCCGGCGGTATCTTGCCGGTGGTGGCAGCCTGGTCGAGTTCGTTGAGCTTGCGCTGGCGGAACTGGTCGGCCGTGTAGCTGGGCAGATCCGCGGCGTCGACCATGCGCTGGGGCAGGTCGTGGATGCCGGCTGTCGCCCGTCCGATCGATACCGGGACGGCGGCGCCGGCGGCGACCAGAGCTTCCAGCGCCAGCATGCTCCCGGGCACGTGGTTGTAAACGAAGGTGCGCAGCTCGGACTGCTGGACGGTCCCGGCGACCGTGGGCACCTGGAAAGGCAACTCCGCGCGGATCGCGGGCGAGAAGGCCCGGAGCACCAGCAGTTCCGTTTCGAGCCGCATGCTCGCCTCGGCGTGCTTTGGAGAACGCACGCGCCACCGCTTGCCGGACGCATCGGTGAGTACCGCGGACTGGAAATCCGCCGCATCATCCGGCAGCCCGGCAACGCCCGTGGGCGTCAACCCGGGAACGGCCGCGGTGGCTATGGCCGCCAGCTCCAGAGGTGTCTTTCTCACGTAGTCCACCGTACGTGCAACCGGTACCGGCAGCCCGGCCACGGCCGCGGCGAGTCGCCGGAAGGGTGAGGCAGGCCGCACCGGCGGGGCACCGCCGGTGCGCAGTCCACAGCGCCGGCGGCGCGAATAACGGTCCGGGCGCCGGGGTGAGTACGGTAGAGAGCATGAGTCTTAGCACCGCCGCTGCAGGGTTCCCGCCGCTGGGCCAGCTGATGCTGGCGCGCACCACCATGGACCGCGGGTGCGAGCGGCGCAGCCACCCCGGCCTGGTGGACGGCATCTGGGGCAGCGACACCACGCATGTGATGCTGATCGCGGACGGCAAGACGCTGATCCGCGGCGGAAGGATCGTGTTGCTTCCGAGCAGGGAACGGACCGCATCCGACCTGTCCGTCTACCTCGGCCGGGCCGTGGAGGGTGCGGATGTACCCGTCGGGACCGACATTGTGCTCTCGGTGTTGGCGGACCGCGCAGAAGCTGCCGGGTACGACGGCGAGTGGCTGGGCCTGCGGGACGTGGCGGGGGAGCTCTCTGCGCAGGACGCCGGGCTGTTTGTGGAGGCCGCGGCGATTTCCAACTGGCACCTGACCCACACCCACTGCCCGCGTTGCGGCCACCGCACGGAGATCGAGCAGGGCGGCTGGGTGCGCCGCTGTCCCGCCGACGGAAGCCAGCATTTCCCGCGCACCGATCCCGCCGTCATCGTTTCGGTCATCGACGAGGACGACCGCCTGCTGCTCGGCCGCAACAGCGCATGGCCGGCCAGCCGGTATTCGACCCTGGCCGGCTTCGTCGAGCCGGGGGAGTCGCTCGAGGCTGCGGTGGTGCGGGAAATCGAGGAGGAGTCCGGCGTCGTCGTGCACTCGCCGCGCTACCTTGGGTCCCAGCCGTGGCCGTTCCCGGCATCGCTGATGATTGGGTTCACGGCCGTCGCGACGGACGCGGCGTCGGTGCCCGACGGCGTGGAGATCCTGGACACACGGTGGTTCAGCCGGGAGGAACTGGCCGCGGCACTGAAGGCCGACGAGGTCCAGGTGGCCAGCGGCATTTCAATTGCGCGGGCGCTGATCGAGCACTGGTACGGCGGCGAACTGCCGCAGGCCGGACGATGAGCGCAGCGGCAGCCGGGCCCCTCCCGGACAGCAGCCTCGAAGACCGGATCCTGGCCGGACTGGATGACGAGCAGCGGCAGGTGGCCACCAACCTGGCCGGACCGCTGTGCGTCCTCGCCGGAGCGGGCACCGGCAAGACCCGGGCGATCACGCATCGGATCGCCTACGGGGTGCACACCGGGGTGTATACGCCGCAGCGGGTGCTGGCGGTGACGTTCACCGCGCGCGCGGCCGCCGAGATGCGGACGCGGCTGCGCGACCTCGGTGTTGGCGGGGTGCAGGCGCGAACGTTCCACGCCGCGGCGCTGCGCCAGCTGCAGTTTTTCTGGCCGCAGGCGGTCGGCGGTCCGTTGCCCGGCCTGCTGGACCACAAGGCCAGCGTCATCGCCGAATCTGCCCGGCGCCTGCGGCTGACCACCGACCGTGCCGCCATCCGCGACCTGGCGGCCGAGATCGAGTGGGCCAAGGTCTCCATGCTCACGCCCGAGAGCTATGTCCGCCGTGCGGCCGGGCGTGCCGCACCGGCAGGCTACGACCTGACGACGGTGGCGCGGCTGTACCAGGCCTACGAGGACGTGAAGACGGACCGGAACATCATCGACTTCGAGGACGTCCTGCTCATCACCGTGGGGATCCTCGAGGAAGACCCGAAGGTGGCGGCCGCCGTACGGGACCAGTACCGGCACTTCGTGGTGGACGAATACCAGGACGTCTCGCCGCTCCAGCAGCGGCTCCTGGACCTCTGGCTGGGTGACCGTGAAGAACTCTGTGTCGTCGGCGACGCCAGCCAGACCATCTACTCCTTCACGGGAGCGACCTCCCGGCATCTGCTCGAGTTCACCAAACGCTTCCCCGGAGCCGACGTCGTAAAACTGGTCCGGGACTACCGCTCCTCGCCGCAGGTGGTGCAGCTGGCCAACTCGCTGCTGGCCGCCCGCACCCGGCAGCCGGCGCGGGACAACGACAGCTGGCCGACCCCGCTGGAGCTCATCGCCCAGCGTCCGGCCGGGCCCGAGCCCTCGTTCACGGAATGCGCCGACGACGAGGCCGAGGCGGCCCAGGTGGCCACCCGTATCCGCGGACTGATCGACGACGGCGTGGGCGCTGCCCAGATAGCGGTGCTGTTCCGCACCAACGGGCAGTCCCAAGCGTACGAACAGGCGCTGGCCAATGCCGGCATCGGCTATCAGTTGCGCGGTGGGGAGCGGTTCTTCCAGCGGCGCGAGGTCCGCGACGCGATCCTCCAGCTGAGGGCCTCGTCCCGGGCCGCCGGAACCGAACCCGTGCCGCAACTGGTCCGGGACGTGCTGGCGAACCTGGGCTACACGCGGGAGGCTCCGCAGACCGGCGGTGCGGTGCGCGAACGCTGGGAATCCCTGGCCGCGCTGGTGGGACTGGCCGACGAGCTGGACGCGGTCCGCGGTTCCGCGGCCGGCGGTGTTTTCACCATGTCCGACTTCGTGGCGGAGCTCGACGAACGCGCCGCCGCCCAGCATGCTCCCACGGTGCAGGGTGTCACCCTCGCCTCGCTGCACTCGGCGAAGGGCCTGGAATGGGACGCAGTCTTCCTGGTCGGATTGAGCGAGGGGCTGATGCCGATCTCCTTCGCCGACACCGACGAGGCCGTGGACGAGGAACGCCGGCTGCTCTATGTGGGCATCACCCGTGCCCGCCAGCACCTGGCTCTGTCCTGGTCGCTGGCCCGGACCCCGGGAGGCCGCGCCAACCGCAAACCGTCCCGGTTCCTGGACGGGCTGCGCCCCGCCTCTTCCTCCTCCGTCCGCAGCACGCCGGGCCAGCGGCCGGCGCGGCGCAAGCAGGCCGCGCCGGCGACGTGCCGCGTCTGCGGCACCCTGCTCGGCAGCGGGGCGGAACGCAAGGTCGGCCGGTGCCACAATTGTCCCCCCACCTACGAGGAGTCGACGTTCGAGGCGCTGCGCGAGTGGCGCAAGGAGACGGCCAGCGAAGCCTCGATGCCCGCCTTTGTGATCTTCACGGATGCCACCCTCGTGGCCATCGCCGAAGCCCGGCCCCAGTCATTGCAGGAGCTGTCCAGGCTGGCCGGCGTGGGGCCGTCCAAACTGGAGCGTTACGGCGAGGATGTGCTGCGCGTCCTGGCCGCGAACTGAACCTGCGCCGGCCCGGGCAAGCGCGCGCTCAGGCCGCCGGGGCCAGCACGCAACCGCAGGCCGGGTGCGGCGGGTAGGCGTGCCGCGTCACGGTGCCGTCGCCGCTGTCGAGTTTGAGCACGGCGGAGAAGCTGCCGGGCTGGTTCCGTCCATCCAGGAACAGCAGGGCCTGCATCGCCGCCAGGCCGGCCGCGGCCACCGACTGCGACACTTCGTCGGCCGCGCCCCGGTCTGCCGGCGGCTCGGCCGGCCGGCTGGTCAACCGGGCAACGACGTCCGGCCACCCCGGATCGGCCTCGGCGCGGTGCAGTTCCACGCAGCCAAGGCAGCTTGTCTGGCCGGGGACCACCAACGGCCCGATCAGGGTGTCCTGCTCGCGCACCAGGACGCTTAGGTGCGGGTGTCCCCGGCTCATGAGCGCCGCGGCGACCCGGGGATCGGCCACGTCGCGGTCGACGTAGACGGCCAGGCTGAGCGCGCGCGGAAAGATGCCTGCGGCACCCTGCTCCGCGGTCGAGCCGGGCAAGAGGTGGCAGGCTACCGTGGGATCCACCTGGTGCACGGCCCGCCGCACGGCCTGCCCGCGGCCCAGGCCGATGTCCGTGAGCCGGATGGCGCCGGAACCGACATCTGAGGCGGCGGCGACCGCCGAATCCTCGAGCAGAAGCGTGCCGACGCCGGCCGCAGCCAGGGCCGTGCCCAACGCTGCACCGGTGCGTCCCAGCCCGATCAGCTGAACGATGCAGCGGCCCCGGGCGGCCAGCGGTCCTTCACCGTCGGCCGAGTACACCGCCGACCAACGGCGCGCATCCGGCGCGAGCCGGTCGGCGCGCAACCCCGATAGGCGTTCCCCGCCGGAGTCCGGCAGCAGGACCGGTGCCAGTGCCGCCAACAGCGACGCGGCCCGCTCCCTGTCCAGGCCACAGGCTGCCCGCACGTCATCCAGGTCGGCCGATTCGATGCCCCGGCACAGCCGGGACAGGAAGTGCCGGTCCGCTTCCCCGGTTCCCTCGACCACCAGTCCGCCGGCGCCCAGGCCGAACTGGACGCTGCCCGCGGCGCCCTCCAGCATGCGCAGGCCTGGATTGACTCTCAACTGTGCCACCGCAACCCTCCTCGCCGCCTGCCCGTGGTCCGGGCGCGGCCCGGTCCTCCATGCTGGCACGGCGGCGGCAGGCGTCGGAGGGTTATCCACAGAAAACCGGGCACCGGGCCTGGGCGGATGCGGACGGTCGGATTGACCCGGTAACCTCGTCGCATGTCCCGAGCAGATCAGACGCAGGAATCCCGTGCCAGCGCAACGCCTCCGCGGCCGGTCCCGCTGGTGGCCGACACGGGGGAGCGGGTGGCGCTGACCACATCCACCGGGGCCCCCGTGGTGGTCAAACGGTCAGCACGCCGGCGCCGGACCGTCTCCGCCGCGTGGCGGGACGGGGCCGCCGTGATCTCCATTCCCGGCCACTTTTCGCCGGCGCAGGAACGGGAGTGGGTGCAGCGGATGCTGGCCAGGCTCGAGACGCGCGGCTCCCGGCCGGAGGGACGGACCGCCGCGGGCGACACTGACCTGGCCCGCCACGCGGCGGAGCTGTCGCAGCGTTACCTGGCCGGCAACGCCGTCCCGACCAGCATCCGATGGGTTTCCAACCAGAACGACCGCTGGGGGTCGGCAACGCCGGCCCGGGGCACCATCCGCATCTCGGACAAGATCAAGGACATGCCCGCCTGGGTCGTCGACTACGTGATCCTGCACGAGTTGGCACACCTGCTGGAGCTCGGCCACGGCCCACGCTTCTGGCGCTTGCTGCAGGCCTATCCGGAGCTCGAACGGGCCAAGGCCTTCCTCTCCGGCGCCGCCTTTGCCATGGGCCGCGGCCTGCAGGACGGGGACGACGTGGACGGCGCCGGCGAGAGCGACTGCTAGCCGCGGTCTCCGCTTCCGGAACCGTCCGGGCCTCCGTCGGCGCTGCCGGTATCCTCACCGCCAGCGGAGCCGTCCGGACCTCCGCCGGCGCTGCCGGAGTCTCCACGGTCGGCGGTGCCGTCCGGCTTCCGGGCATCGCCGTCGCCGGGCTGCTGCCCTTCGAAGCCACCGCTCAAGAGTTTCTGCAGCGCCTCGTCGACTTCCGCCTCGGAGGCGTCCAGCAGTTTCCGCCGGGCGCTGAAGCCGGCCGGATCGTCCAGATCCTCCGCGGTCGGCAGCAGGTCGGGGTGGTTCCAGATCGCGTCCCGTCCGTCGACCCCGCGTTCCTCCTTCAGTGCGGACCACAGGGCGGCGGCATCCCGCAGCCGGCGGGGGCGCAGCTCCAGTCCGACCAGGGCAGCGAAGGCGTGTTCCGACGGACCGCCGGTGGCCCGCCGCCGTCGGACCGTTTCGCGCAGCGCCGGTGCCGAGGGCAGGTTGGCCGCGGCGCCGGCGGTGAGTTCGTCCACCCAGCCCTCGACCAGCGCGAGCGCAGTTTCGAGCTTGGCCAGGGCGGCTTCCTGTTCCGGCGTGCGCTTCGGCATGAACACGCCCTGCGAGAGTGCCTGCTGCATGGATTCGGGGTTTGTGGGATCGAGGTCGCGGGCCACTTCCTCGATCCGCCCCATGTCGATATGGATGCCCCGCGCATAGCTTTCGATAGCGCCCAGCAAATAGCCGGAGAGCCACGGGACATGGGTGAACAGGCGGGTGTGCGCAGCTTCCCGGATCGCCAGGAAGAGCAGCACGTCCTGCCCGGGGATGTCCAGGCCCTCGCCGAACGACTTGACGTTGGCCGGCAGCAGGGCCATCTTGCCTTCCACCAGCGGGACACCGATGTCGCTGGAACTGACCACGTCCTTGGCCAGGGCGCCCACGGCCTGGCCCAGCTGCATGCCGAACATCGCGCCGCCGAGGTTCTGCAGCATGGAGTGTGCCCCGCCGAGCATCTGCTTCATCTCCTCCGGCACCTGCTCGGTCAGCGCGCTGGTCAGCGCGAAGGCGATGCTGTTGGCGACCGGCTCCGTCAACCGCTTCCAGGTCGGCAGCGTTGCCTCAACCCACTCGGCGCGGGACCAGGCCCTGCCGATGAGCCCGGTGCCGGGCATGCTCGTCACCGGATCGAGCCACATCTCGGCCAGCCGGAGCGCTTCGTCGACGGCGCGGCCCTGTGCGGTAGAGACGGACGGGTCACTGTCCGAGGCGGCCACCTTGCGGGCGCTTTCATGGGCCAGTTTCCAGTTGACCGGACCTTCGGCGGGGGCACTCATCATCGCCTGGACCTGCTGGAACATCTGCGCCAGGGCTGTGGGGTCGGAGGGAAGTCCTGCCGACTTGGCTATTTCCGCGGGATCCATTGCCCCGGCCTGGCCACCGAAGAGCTTGGCGAACATCTCCGCCAGCGGATCCTGCGGGTCGTCGTCGGGCTGCTTGGGGGTCATCACTACCACCGGTCCTCGAGGGGTTGGAGCGGGCACGGGCCGCAGCGGCTGCCGGGGAGGCGGCGGGGGCTGTGCCCGGGGTGTTGCGTGAGTTCCACGTTACCGGCAGCCGGGATTCCTTGTCGCGCCGGGGACCGGCAGTTCGCTCAAGGCCGAGCAGGCGCAGCACCACCGATGCCGGGCCGACGGCGTACGCTAGAGCAGGCGCCGCGAGCGCCCCGGGCGGCAGCGCGTTGGGTGCACGGCCCGGACAGCTGCGGGAGGGAACCACCAGGTGACACAGTCCACCAACAACGGCACGGAGCACGGCACGGACGGCTGGGCCGGCAACGCTCCCGGCCCGCAGCCGGCTGCGCCGCCGACCCGAAACCGCAGGCAACCGGTCATGGCGGCCGCCGCCGTCGTTGCCGTGGTGGCCGGCGCCGCAGGGCTGGCGCTGCCGGCGGGCTACGTCATCGAGACGCCCGGTCCTGCCATCAACACCATTGGTGAGGTTTCCGGCACCCCGCTGATCGAGGTTCCGGACCGCCCCACCTACGAGACGTCCGGCGCCCTGGACCTGACGACGGTGTACGTGGAGGGCGGGCCCAACTCGAACGTCAACATGCTGCAGGTCCTGGCCGCCTGGCTCCATCCCCAGCGCAGCGTCGCACCGGCCGACCTGGTCTACCCCCCGGACGTCACGCAGGACGACATCCAGCAGCAGAATGCGGCGCTGATGGCCTCGTCGCAGGAGTCCTCGATCGCGGCGGCCCTGACCCAGTTGGACGTGGAGTACTCGCAGACCCTCTCGGTGGCCGATTTCACCCCGGACGCGGCGGCGGCAGGAGTCTTGGAGCTGCAGGACGCGATCCGGACCATCAACGGCCGGCCCGTCACCGGCATCGAGGTGCTGCGCGAGGAGCTCAATGCCAGTGCCGGCGCCCCGGTCGAACTGGGCATCGCGCGCGACGGCCGCGAGGAAACCGTGGATGTGGCACCGCGGGCCAACGGCGACGGCGACTACCAGTTGGGCGTCCTGCTGGGCACCGACTTCGACTTTCCGTTCGAAGTGAAGATCCAACTGGACAACGTGGGCGGCCCCAGCGCGGGCATGATGTTCGCCCTGGGCATCATCGACACCCTGACGCCAGGCGAGATGACCGGCGGCAAACACTTCGCGGGGACCGGCACGATTGACGCCGAAGGCACCGTCGGGCCGATCGGCGGCATCCGGCAGAAAATGCTGGGCGCGCGGGAGGCCGGCGCCACCGTCTTCCTGGCGCCGGAGGCCAACTGCGCGCAGGTCGCCGGCCACGTTCCGGAGGGCCTGCAGGTCGTGTCGGTGGCGACGCTGGACGACGCCGTCAAGGCAGTCACCGCGATCGGCGGCGGCGGCGACGCGGCCGCCCTGCCCGGCTGCAGCTGATTCGTTTCAGCTGCGGCGCGGTCACATTCCGGCAACGGTGCCGGACCGTTCCCGCGCCGCGGTTCGCCGGGGCCGGTGTTGACAAGGCAGAATGGGAACGGAACCCTCCGAGACCGCCGTTCGTGGCATCTAGGGGGAGTGTCCCCGCAGCGGCGGTTTCGCCGTGATGCCACGCATGCAGACAACGAGGTAACGAGTGACGTTCGGACAAGACCGGTCTTACGGCGACCGGCCAACACCGCTTAACAGTCCTGGCAAGAAACGTTCCGCATTGGTGCCCACCCTCATCGTGGTGGCCGTCCTGGTGGTGGGCTTCGTCTTCTTCTCCCAGATCTACGCAGACATTCTCTGGTACAACCAGCTGGGCTACCTGGAAGTCATGCTCAAGGAAACCGGCACCAAGATCGCCATCTTCCTCATTGCCTTCCTGATCATGGGCCTTGCCGTCTACTTCAGCCTCCGGCTGGCATACCGTTCACGCCCGGTGTACGCGCCGGACAGCTCGCTGCAGGACAACCTTAACCGTTACCAGCAGCAGCTGGAGCCGGTGCGGCGCCTGCTGATGATCGGCATCCCGGTAGTGCTCGCCGGTTTCGCCGGCACCGCCGCCGCCTCGGCGTGGCAGACCGTCCTGCTGTTCTTCAACCAGCAGCCGTTCGGCCAGACCGATCCCCAGTTCGGCCTGGACTTCAGCTTCTACATGAACACCCTGCCGTTCCTCGGTTTCATTAACGGCTTCCTGATCAGCGTGGTGCTGATTGCCGGCATCGCCGGGCTGCTGACCCACTACCTCTACGGCGGGATCAGGCTGGAGGACAAGGGGTTCTTCGCCTCCACCGCGGCGAAGATCCATGTGGGAATCTTTGCCGCGCTGTTCCTCATCCTGCAGGGTGTCAACTACTGGCTGGACCGGTACGCCACCGTGCAGTCCAACGCCGGAAACTGGACCGGTGCGCTGTACACCGACGTCAACGCCGTGATTCCCACCAAGGCCATCCTCGCCGTCGCCGCCGTGCTGGTGGCCATCCTCTTCATCGTCTCGGCCTTCATCGGCCGCTGGCGGCTGCCGATCGTCGGCACGGCCATGCTTGTCGTCACCGCCATCCTCGCCGGCGGGGTCTACCCGTGGATCGTCCAGCGCTTCCAGGTGATCCCGAATGAGCAGGACGTCGAGGCCCCGTACATCGAACGCAACATCGCCCTGACCCGCCTGGCCTACGGGCTGGACGACGTCCAGACCATGAACTATGAAGCCGTCGTGGAGGCAGAAGCCGGCGCGCTGCGCGAGGACGCCGAAACCACGGCCAATATCCGCCTGCTGGATCCGAACCTGGTGTCGGACGCGTTCGCGCAGCTGGAACAGTTCCGCCAGTACTACCAGTTCGACGAAACCCTCAACGTGGACCGCTACACGGTCGACGGCGAGGTGCAGGACACCGTCATCGCCGTCCGCGAACTGAACACCGCGGGCGTGCCGGCCGGCTGGGTCAACGAGCACCTGCTCTACACCCACGGCTACGGCGTCGTCGCGGCCGCCGGCTCCCGCGTGGAGCCGGACGGCAAACCGTCGTTCATGCTCTCCGGGATCCCGTCGCAGGGCGTGTTGGGCGACGACTCGACCTACGAGCCCAGGATCTACTTTGGCGAAGCGTCTCCGGACTATTCGATCGTCGGTGCGCCCGAGGGCAGCACCCCGATCGAGATCGACCGGCCGCAGAGTGCCAATGCCGAAACCGATACCCGGAACACGTTCGACGGCGACGGCGGTCCCAACATCGGCAACTGGTTCAACCGGTTGGTCTACGCCCTGAAATTCCAGTCGACGGACCTGATGCTGTCGGACGCGGTCAATTCCGAATCGCAGATCCTCTACGACCGGGATCCGCGCCAGCGTATCGAAAAAGTCGCTCCGTACCTGACGGTGGACGGCAATGCCTACCCCGCCATCGTTGACGGCCGCGTGAAGTGGATCGTGGACGCCTACACCACCAGCGAGCACTTCCCGTACTCGACTCCGCAGCAACTGGAGTCGGCCACCATTGACTCCGGGACCACCGGGGGCGCGACGGTGGCGCTGCCGGCGGAGGAGGTCAACTACATCCGCAACGCCGTCAAGGCAACCGTGGACGCTTACGACGGGTCCGTGGACCTCTACGCCTGGGACGACCAGGATCCGCTGCTCAAGGCCTGGACGAACGTGTTCCCGACGACGATCAAGCCGTACAGCGAGATGTCGGCCGACCTGATGGCGCACGTCCGCTACCCGGAGGACCTGTTCAAGGTGCAGCGGGAGTTGCTCACCAGGTACCACGTGACCAACGTCAACCGCTTCTACGAGAACTCCGACGCCTGGAGCGTTCCCACGGATCCGACGCTGGGCGAGGGATCGACCGTCAAGCAGCCGCCGTACTACCTGTCGCTGCAGATGCCCAACCAGGACGCGGCGTCCTTCTCGCTCACCACCCCGTTCATTCCGTTCGCCGTTCCCGGCGAGCAGGCACGCAACGTGCTGTACGGGTTCCTTTCCGCCAACGCGGACGCCGGCACCGGCGAGGACGGTGTGAAGTCCGAGGACTACGGCACGCTGCGGTTGCTCGAACTGCCGCGCGACATCACCGTGCCCGGTCCGGGCCAGGCACAGAACCTGTTCAACTCGGACACCGAAGTGTCGCAGGCGCTGAACCTGCTGCGCCAGGGCGCTTCCGAGGTGAAGAACGGCAACCTGCTCAGCCTGCCGGTCGGCGGGGGCATGCTGTACGTGCAGCCGGTCTACGTCCAGTCCTCGGGCGCTTCCTCCTACCCGATCCTGCGCCGGGTGCTGGTGAGCTTCGGTGAGGAAGTCGGCTTCGCCCCGACGCTGTCCGAAGCATTGGACCAGGTGTTCCAAGGCGATTCAGGCGCCACCACCGGCGACGAAGAAAACGTCGGGGAGACACCGGCGACGCCGGACGCACCGGAGACCAGTGCCGAGGAGGACCTGCAGGCGGCCCTGCAGGCCGCGCGCACCGCGATCCAGGAGGGACAGGCCGCGCTGGCGGAGGGCGACTTCGCCGCCTACGGCGAAGCCCAGGAGCGGCTCCAGGCGGCGCTGCAGGACGCCATCGACGCCGAGGCAGCGATCTCCGGCGCCGCCCCCGAAGGCGGAGCGGACGGGGCAACGGAGCAGCCTTCTCCGGAGGCGACCGAGGGCAACTGACCGATTTGCTTCGCTACCCCGCGGCCGGTAATGTATTCACTGCGCCGCGGGGTGGAGCAGTTCGGTAGCTCGCTGGGCTCATAACCCAGAGGTCAGAGGTTCAAATCCTCTCCCCGCAACCAAGAGCAAGGGCCCCGTCCGATGTCATATCGGGCGGGGCGTTTGCGTGCCCCGATGCCGCAAGCCGGACCTGCTCCGCCCGGGGCCGCGAGCCAGGCGGGTTAGTGCCCGAGGCCACAACCCCGACCGGTAGTATGGTTTCACCCGTCCCCGATTTTCCCTCGGAAAGATCGTTGTTGTCCCATGCTGGAATCAGTGAGCAGCTACGCCCTGGCCGCCGGAGTG
The DNA here is from genome assembly GCF_059091365.1 of Arthrobacter sp. MDT2-34-1. NCBI lineage: Bacteria > Bacillati > Actinomycetota > Actinomycetes > Micrococcales > Micrococcaceae > Arthrobacter > Arthrobacter sp. MDT2-34-1. The sequence continues at coordinate 1,058,802 of NZ_JBNHGO010000001.1, read as the reverse complement.
GCAGCCCTGTTCAACCCCTGCAGCCTGCTCCTGTTGCCGGCGTGGCTCCTAATGGTCGCCGGCAGCAGCTGGCACAGCACGGCCGCTGACGCCGTGCGCCGGTCCGCCGTGACGGCTCTTGTCTTGACCGGCGGCTACACGACGTCGTTCTCGTTGGCGCTCCTGGCGGCAGGTAATCCGGCGACCCATGCCGGGGCCCTGGCCTACATTTCGGCCGGGACCGGGATGCTGTTGGTCCTGCTCGCGTCCTTCCTGGTGGCCGGCGGGCGGGTCCGGCTGTTGCAGGCAGCGGCGGCGGGAGGCAGATCGTTCGCCCGGCTCAGCGCGATGGCTGTTGCCGGTGCGGTGATCGGGCTGGCCTCGCTCGCGCCACAGCTGCCGGAGTTGCTGGCCGCGGCCGGGGCGCAGGGCGGCCCGGAAGCACCTGTCGCCGGCGTGGCCGCCTACGTCCTGGGCCTGCTCGCCGGTTTCGGCCTGCTGTGCGCCGCCGCATCCTCGGTCGGGGCCGCCGCCGGCCGGCGATGGCCCGAAGCCTGGACGGTGCTGGAAAGAGCCCAGGGCTGCGTGCTGCTGCTCGCCGGGCTGGGCACCGCCTACTACGCCTTCTTTGCTGTCCGGAATGCCGGGGGGCACGAGGTCGAGGACCGGCTGATCGATGCCGCGCACGGGGCCCACGGGTTGCTTACCGATGTGCTGCACGCTGTCCCCGCCTGGTCGGTTCCAACCGCCTACCTTGCACTGATCGGCTGGCTCCTGCTGCGCCGACGGCGTCCCGGGCCCCCGGAACCTGACTCCGGGTACGACCGGGCCGCCACCCCTGCTCCGTCCGCGGCGCCCGCTACCCCTGCTCCGTCCGCGGCGCCCGCTACCCCTGCTCCGTCCGCGGCGCCCGCTACCCCTGCTCCGTCCGCGGCTACCGCCGCACAGCCGGCTCCGGCGGCGTTCCGGGCGGGCTCCCGCCGTCGTCCGTCGCCCGGGCAGGACGGGGGAGTGGCTTCGGCGCCGCGGGGGCGGGGCGCCGGCGTGTCGGACGCAGTCGAGCACCGTCCCCGGCACTACAACCCCAAGGCCCTGCGCCGCGCGCGGATCAGCGCCTCCGGACCCGCCCGTTTCACCGGCCGCAGCCTTCTCCGGGCCGTGAAGCCGCGCCGTTAACGCGATCGCACCGCCCCTGGAAAGGAAGGACCCGGCCCGACAGGAAAGGCTCCGGGCCACACCGGAAGGTGCGGCACGGAGCCATTCATGCCAGGGCGGCCGGAGGGCTGGTGCTCAGTAGCTCTCTGAGGTAGCTTCCTTGCCGGCCTCCAGCGACGACGGGGCCGGGCCGGTCCCGGACTTCAGGGCTGCCAACCGCGCCTCAACCTCCGTCTGCTCGCCGAGGTCTTCCAGGCTCTCGAACTGGGCATCCAGGCTGGAAGCGGCCAGCTCGGCCTGGCCGCGTACTTTTGCTTCCTCGCGGCGGATCTTCTCCTCGAAGCGGCCGACTTCGCTGGTCGGGTCGAGAATGTCGATGCTCTTGATGGCGTCGTGGACCTGCGACTGGGCCTGCGCGGTCTTGGCGCGCGCGATCAGCTCGTCGCGCTTGTTCTGCAGCTCATTGAGCTTGGACTTCATCTGGTTGAGTCCCTGCTTGAGCTTTTCCACGATTTCGGTCTGCGAGGAGATCGTGGGCTCGGCGCCCTTGGCTTCGTTCTCCGAGGAGATCTGGCGCTGGATTGCCACCTTCGCGAGGTTGTCGAACTTCTCGGCGTCGGCGGCATGGCCCGAGGTGCGGTACTCATCGGCCTTTCGGCTGGCGGCCAAGGCCTTGGCACCCCAGCTGCGGGCGTTCTCGAGGTCTTCGTTGTAGTCGTCCTGCAGCATGCGCAGGTTGCCGATGGTCTGCGCAACGGCGCTTTCGGCTTCGGCAATGTTGTTCGTGTAGTCGCGGACCATCTGGTCCAGCATCTTCTGCGGATCCTCCGCCTGGTCGAGCAGCGCGTTGATGTTTGCCTTGGCCAACTGTGCCATGCGGCCGAAAATTGAGTGCTTTACCACGGTGATGCCTTTCGATCGGGATTACTCGAACTTTGCCTTCCAAGCAGCCAGGATGACTGCCCGGTCTGTCTGGTCTAGAAGCCGCCGCCGGCTCCGCCGCCGTCGCCGAAGCCACCGAAGCCGCCGCCGCCACCGCCGAAACCGCCGAAGCCGCCGCCGCCGAAAACGTCACCGCCTCCGCCGCCACCGAAGATCCCGCCGCCGCCGTGCGAGCCGTGTCCGCCGTGCAGGATGGAATCGATGAGGATGCCGCCGAGGATCGCCCCGCCCAGGCCGCCGCCCCGACCGCCGAACATTCCGCCGCCGCCGAAGCCGCCCATGCCGCCGCCGAAACCGTCCACATCCTCCTGGGCCATATGGCTGGCCTGCTGCGCCAGGGCATTGGCTTGGCGGGCGTAGTTGAGCGCCTGCTCCGGATCCGAGTCGGCGATGGCCAGCGCATGGTCGAGATTCCGTTCCGCCTCCGCCAGCCGGGTGCGTGCCTCGCTGCGAACGCCGCCGCGCCGCGCCTGGATGTAATCCGAGGTGCCGGAGATCTGGGCCTGCGCGGACATGATGGCATGCTGCAGGGCCTCGCGGGCACGCCGGTTGCGGTCCTGGGCATCCCGGATCCCGGAGAGCGAGGCATCCAAGGGCTCCATGGCTGCCTCCAGCCGCTGCACCATCATGATCGGATCGATGCGTCCCCCGGCGACCTCCTGCCGGACGGCGGACACGGCCGCCTCCAGCCCGGCCAAGGGGCCGGCAAGCTCGGGGTGCTGCCCGGAGACGAGGATGGCCCTGGCCTGGGCGATGTCCTGGGTCGCGTCGGCGATGCTGCGTTCCATGCTCTGCCGGGCGTCCTCGAGGTCCTTGGCCGTCCTGGCGATGGCCTCCAACAGGATGTTGGCCTGGTGCAGGCTCTCCTCGGCCGCGCGCACGGCGATCACGGCGGCGCTGCGGTCTCCTTCGTCGAGCTTGTCCTGCGCGGTGTCGGCCGCGTTCTCGACGAAATCCAGCCGTTCCCCGGCCTGGCCGATGTTGTCGGCGACCTGTTGCAGCGCGCTGTCGGCGAAGCGGGCGCGAAGCTGTTCCAGCCGGGCCGTGCCGTCGTCCAGCCTGCCGCGGGTTTCCCGGGCGGCGGCCCGAGCCTGCTCAAGCGCCTGCGGTGCGGTCTTTTCCAGCTCCCGCAGCGCGTCGAAGTCCTCTTTGTGTGCCTGGAGGGAATCGTTGACTGCCTCACAGCGGCGGATGATGTCGCCCAGCCAGGCGCGCTGCTCTTCTTCGGTGTCCGGAATATGGTCATCGAGCTGCTGCTGCAGTTTGAAAGACTCCATCATGTGGGACTTGGCCGCGGTGATGTCCTGGCGGAACGGCTGCACGGCTTCGTCCCCGTACTGGGCCATGGCGAAGCCCAGTTCCTGCTCGCTCGATTTGATCGCGTCGTCGGCGGCCACCAGCAGGCTGCCGGCCTTCTTGCGAAGGTCCTCCACGGACATGGCGTCATGCGGATCCAGCGGCCGCCCGTCGGGGCCGGTCTGCAGCTGAGGCTGCGGGCGCTGGTTCTTGTTCCGCTTGGATCGGGCATACAGCAGTGCCGCGCCGCCGCCCACCACCACGACGCCGCCAATGAGCAGCACCGGGCCCAGCGAGCCGCCCCCGCCACCGGATCCGACGGAACCGTCACCGCCGGTGGCGGCGTCCTCGACCGCCGCCACGGCGGTCAGCGCGGCCCCTGCCCAGTCCGCTTCGCCGAGGGCAGGCCGGATGGATTGCGCGATGTTCTGGTCCCGGGAGACGACGGGGTTGCCCTCGGCCGACTGGAACAGGTATTCGCGGCCGTCGACGGCAACGGCCAGCAAGCTGTCGACGGAGCCCAGCGAGTTGAGCTCGGCCATCTCCAGCACCCACTGCTTGCGGTCGGCCGGTTCGGTGAATTCATCCACGAAGACGATGTAGACGTTCAGGCCTTCGGACTGCTGCAGCTCGCGTACCGCGTCCTCGACCTCGGCCGTCCGGGCACCGAGCACACCGGCCTGGTCCACCACGAACTCGCCCGGCGGAATGTCGACCGGCGGCACCGCGAGCGCCAGCGCTGCGGGCGCGAGGAAGACTGCCGTCAGGCCGGCTACGGCCGCCAGACGCCTGAACGGTGAGCGCATAAAGGTCCCTTCAGCAGCAGCTGGGGCCGTGGCGCCCCGGCTCATCGGCGTGGTCCTGGCCCCGGGCGGGGCGGATCCACCCACTCGTGATTCTATGGTCCTGCGTTTGGCACCGTCCACCACAGCCCTCCGCCCGCGGCGAACACCCGAGCAGCTCCTCCGCCGCATGTGGAGGACTGCGATACATCGATTGACCCTGCAGGCGGGCGTGCGGAGGCTTCCGGCGGGGCCGCGCCCCGCCCCGGCATACGGCTGGTTTCCAGATTCCTTACAGGAAACGTGCGACGTTATCCCAGCGAAGCCGTGCATAGTGGAATGCAGACCAAGAAAGGACCTGCCATGAGCGAGAACAACCAGGAGCCGCAGCAGCGGCCCGCCCGGCCGATGCCACCGTTGCCGCAGAATCCGCCGGCCTTCCGTGCCGGGGAGCAGCCGGCGGCAGCCGACGAGACCCAGCGGTTCCGTCGCCCGGCACCGGAAGCTGCGCGGCAGGTTTCGGCGCAAGACCAGGCCCGGCAGGAGCCCCAACACCACACCCCGCAGCAGCCTCAGTACGGCCAGCACGCCCCGGGCACGTTTGGCCAGTATGCCGTGCCGTCCTACGGCCCGGAGAACGCCGGCAGTCCAGGCGGCTACGGGGGACAGGGCCACACCCCCGGATACGGGAGCGGCAGCCACGGGCAGGGGAACGGCTACGGAAACCCGGCAGGCGGGCAGCGTGCCGGGGCGGGCGCCAGGAAACGCTTTGGCACCGGGACGCTGATCGCCGGCATGTTGCTGGCAGGCCTGGCCGGCGGTGGAGTCGCCGTGGGTTCGCAGGCGCTGGCGGACGGCTCGGCGGGCACCTCCATCACCGGCAGCGGTCCGGAGCAGCTGATCGTGAACAACACGGACTCGGTCAACGAGATCACCGCCGCGGCGGCCAAGGCCTCGCCGAGCGTGGTGACGATCTCGGTGGCCAGCGGCAACACCGGGGGATCAGGATCGGGCATCATCCTGGACACGGAGGGGCATATCCTCACCAACGCGCACGTGGTGACGCTGGGCGGCCAGACGGCTAATCCCGACGTCGAGGTGCGCACCAGCGACGGCGGCGTGCACAAGGCCAAGGTGGTCGGCACCGATCCCTTGTCGGACCTGGCCGTGATCAAGATCAATGCCAAGGGCCTCACGCCCGCAACGTTTGCCGACTCCGACAAGCTCAACGTCGGCGACACCACCATTGCCATCGGAGCGCCGCTGGGCCTGGCGGGCACCGTCACCGACGGCATCGTGTCCACCTTGAGCCGCACCATCAGCGTCTCGTCCTCCGCCGTGCCGGAAAATTCAGGTGACAGTGCCCAGCCGGGCCCGGGCGACCAGTGGAACTTCCAGTTCCCCGGCGAGGAACGGTCCTCGAACCAGGGCAGCATTTTCCTGAATGTCATCCAGACCGACGCGGCGATCAACCATGGCAACTCGGGCGGTCCGCTCGTGAACACCAACGGAGAGGTCATCGGCGTCAACGTGGCCATCGCTTCCTCGGGCGAAGACAGCGGCAGCATCGGCGTGGGCTTTTCCATCCCCAGCAACTACGCGCAGCGGATCGCCCAGGACCTGATCGAAGACGGGACGGCGAGCCACGGCCAACTCGGTGTGACGGTGACGGCCAAGCCCTCCGGCAACTCCTCCGGCAACACCCAGTTCTCGGTGGGGGCGGCCGTCGTGGAGGTGGTTGAGGGATCGCCCGCGAAGGAGGCCGGCCTGAAAAAGGGCGACGTCATCACCCGGGTGGAAAACCGCGTCATTGACGACAGCCAGTCCTTGACCGCGGCCATCCGCGAACACGCCGCCGGCAGCACCGTGCAGGTCACCTACCTGCGTGGCGGCGAAGAACGCACCGTCGACGTGACCCTGGGCGAAGGCCAGGCCTGACCGCACGTCCCCGGTGAGGCACCAGCCCTCACCGGGGCGGCGCACAACGGCAGCCCCGCAGGTGTTTACCGCCGCGGCGATGCCGGTAAGGTTAGGGTGTTTGCAGCGGCCCGCAACACCCGCGCGGGCCGTGGACGGCGGAAGGAAGTTCAGCGAGGATGCAAAAAGCAGCAGGCACAGCCTTGAACATCGTGGTGCTGGTCAAGCACGTACCGGACGCACAGTTCGACCGGCACCTGACCGGCGATCCGGCAACGGTGGACCGCTCGGAGAGCATCCTGTCCGAACTGGACGAATACGCCATCGAAGCCGCCCTGCAGCTGGCGGAGGAGCGCGGCGGCCCGAAGGCCGGCAACCGGGTCATCGCACTGAGCATGGGCCCGGCAGCAGCGGCCACCGCCGTGAAGAAGGCGCTCCAGATCGGCGCCACCGAAGGCATGCACGTAAACGATGATGCCCTGGCCGGCTCGGACGCCGCCGGGACGTCGCTGGTGCTGGCGGCCGCCGTCCGCAGCCTCGGCGACATCGACCTGGTGCTCACCGGGATGGCATCCACCGACGGCGAAACCTCGCTGGTTCCGGCGCAGCTGGCCGAGCGCCTGGGCCTGCCGCAGCTGACCTTCGCCGCCAGCCTGGAGGTCGACGGGACCACCGTGCGCGCCCGTCGGGACGGCGATACCCACGCCGACAGCCTGGAAGCGGAACTCCCCGCGGTGGTATCGGTCACCGACCAGATTAACGAACCGCGTTACCCGAACTTCAAGGGCATCATCGCCGCCAAGAAAAAGCCCGTGGCCACCGTGTCGCTGGCGGATTTGGGCATCGAACCCGGCGCGGTCGGCACGGCGGGTGCCTGGACCGCCGTCGCCAAGGCAGAAGCGCGGCCGCCGCGGTCGCAGGGCACCATCATCACCGATGAGGGCGACGCCGGGATCCGCCTGGTGGACTTCCTGGCCGCCCAGAACCTGCTCTAGTCCGCCACGGAAACCGCGAAGGATATCGGCACCATGACTACTGTTCTTGTCTTCATCGACCGTCCCGGCCACGCCCTGCACAAGATCCACCGGGAACTGCTCACGCTCGCCCGCGGCATCGGAGAACCGGTGGCAGCATTCAACGGCGATCTCACCGACGCCCTGCGGACCGAGCTCGGGGAGTACGGCGTGGGCACCGTCTACCTGCCGGCCGCGGACGTGGACGGCGCCCTGGTGGCCCCGAAGGCCGCCTTCCTGGCGGCGGCCGTGCGCCAGGCCGCTCCGGCCGCGGTGCTGCTGGACAACACGTTCGAAGGCAAGGAGATCGCCGCACGGGCCGGCATCAAACTGTCATCCGGGGTCATCACCGACGCCATCGACGTCTCGGCGGACCTGACGGTCACCAAGAGCGTGCTGGCCGGCGCCTATACCGTGCAGGCCAACGTCACCGAAGGCACGCCGGTCATCACCGTGAAGGCCAATGTTGTGGCCGCGGCTCCGGCGGCCCAGGCGGCGGCGCCGCAGGTCGTGACGGTCGACGCCGGGGACTTCGGCCCCGCCGCCCGGATCACCGAACGCACCGAGAAGACCGCCACCGGCCGTCCTGACCTGACCGAGGCACGCGTCGTCGTGGCCGGGGGCCGCGGCACCGGCGGCGATTTCGCGCCGATCGAAGACCTGGCCGACGCGCTCGGCGGGGCGGTGGGTGCCTCCCGGGCCGCCACCGATGCCGGCTGGATCGAGCACTCGGCGCAGGTCGGCCAGACCGGCAAGACCGTCTCGCCCCAGCTCTACATCTCCGCGGGCATCTCCGGGGCCATCCAGCAGAAGGCCGGCATGCAGACCGCCAAGGTGATTGTTGCGGTCAACAACGACGCCGACTCGCCAGTCTTCGAGATCGCCGACTTTGGCATCGTGGGCGACCTGGCCACCGTCTTGCCGCAGGCCGCCGCCGAGATCCGCCGGCGGAAGGGCTAGCGGCGGTGACGGTTGAGGAATTTCAGCCAGCACGCGTCCTGGTCTTTGCCGCGCACCCCGACGACCTGGACTTCGGGGCCGCCGGCACCATTGCCCGCTGGACCGCGGCGGGCGTGGAAGTCAGCTACTGCATCATGACCGACGGCGACGCGGGCGGCTTTGACGACGCCCAGCGCGCCGGCATCGTCGAACTGCGGGCGGCCGAGCAGGCCAAGGCCGCAGCGCTGGCCGGCGTCACCGACCTGCATTTCCTGCATCAGCCCGACGGCTACCTGGAGCCCACCCACGAGGTGATCCGCCAGGTGGTGGAGCTGATGCGCCGCATCCGGCCCGACATTGTGCTGTCCATGCACCCGGAGCGTGCCTGGGACCGCATTCAAAAGAGCCACCCGGACCATCTGGCCTGCGGAGAAATCGTCACCCGCGCGATCTACCCGGCCGTGGAAAACCCGTACGCCTATCCCGAACTGCTCGAGGCAGGGCTGGCCGCCTACAAGGTGCCGTTCCTGTGGTTCTACGGCGGGCCGCGGGAACGCGAGAACCACTACGTGGACATCACCGACCACGTCGACACGAAGCTGGCCGCCATCAGGATCCACGCGAGCCAACACCCGGACTTGGCCGCCATGGACGCCCGCGTGCGCCAGAACCTGGCGGAGAACGCCATGCGCGGCGGCCTGCCCGGACGCAGCGCCGAGGCCTTCCACGTGGTGGAAATCAATACCCCGGAAACCATCGCCGGATTCTGACGCAGGCCGCAGACCGCCGGCCGATCTCCCGCTCACGCCGGCCCGGTGGGAGACCTGCGCCCCCACGGCGTCACGGTGGCAGGCCGCGCGGGTGCCTGCGCCCGTGCCCGGCAGGTGGCCGGCGGCGCCGGGCTACGGCGTGGCGAGCGGAATGACCACGGCGAACGGCAGGCGGGGCGATTCCGCTCCGCCGGGTGCCTCGATGGAGACGGCCAGTTCGCGGCTGGTGGAGATGCCGTCGATAACCACCGGCTTGCCCGAGGTGATGTCGGCGGCGTCGATGGTGCCGGCCGACACCGGCGCCGAACCGTCCACCGGAAGCCGCCAGACCTGGTACGTGCGCCCCTCGGACGCCTGGACGCCGTGGAACGTCAGGACGGCGGCGTTCTCGCGGAGCGACACCGAGGCATCCACGGTGCCGCCTCCCTCCAGTTCCTGCTGGCTGGCGAAGACGTCCGCGGCAGCCGTAACGTCCTGGTCCGAGGTTCCGCCCACGGTTTTCGCTACGGCGATGGCCCCCACCACCACGACGACGGCGGCCAGGGCAAGCAGCAGCCATTTGGTGACGGCCGGCATCGGCCGCCGCTCGGTGTCTTCCGATCCGCCGGTGAGCTGGTCGGCGTGCAGCACGGAGGCATCGTCATCCGGTGCGTAGTCGTTGTCCCCGGGGGAGTTTCCGGGGCTGGCCAGGCGATCAGATGGCTGGGGCGTATCCATAGGATTCAAGTCTATCCGTCCCCGCCGAAGGCAGGGTCCAGCCCGACACGCCGCCGCACCGCACAGCGTGGCGCTACAGTTTGGCCCCGGCAAAACCGTGCTGCCGCCACGCCTCATAGACGGCGATGGAGGCCGCGTTGGCCAGGTTCAGCGACCGCAGCGACGGAAGCATGGGCAGGCGCAGCCGCGCCGTGACGTGCGGATCCTGTTTGACCGATGCCGGCAGACCGACCGACTCCGGACCGAACATCAGCACGTCGTCGGGAGCGTAGGCGACGTCCGCGTAGGAGCGCTCCCCGTCGGACGCAAAAGCGAAGACCCGTTCCGGCTGCAGGGCGTCCCACGCAGCCTCCAGATCCGCGTGGACCCGGACCACGGCAAGATCGTGGTAGTCCAGCCCGGCGCGGCGCAGCTTGGAGTCTTCGAAGGTGAAGCCCAGCGGCTCGACCAGATGCAGTTCGGCTCCGGTGACCGCGGCCAGCCGGATGGCGTTGCCGGTATTGCCGGGGATTTCGGGGGCGTAGAAGAGGATGCGGAACACGGATTACATCCTAAACGCGCCTCAGCCGCGGCCCGGCATCCGGGCTGGCGGGCGGAGCAGCGCCCGGGCGGGCGGGGAAGCACGCCGTCAGGCGTGCATGCCGCCCAGCAACTTGGCGAGCGAGGGGACGTGCACGGTGTTTGGCGCCGGGCCGGAGGACAGGAACTGTTTGAGCTCGCGCACCAGCCGCGCCGCGTTGACCACGTGCACCGGGACGATCCCGTCCGGGTCGTAGCCGCGCGTGTAATCGATCACCGGTTCGTGGAGGTTCCCGTCGGCGGAGTGGATCACCGTCCAACCGGTGACATTGAGCTCCGGAAACAGTTCCTGCATCCTGCGCACCGCCGGTGCCAGCCTCGGCGGTTCCACGATCCGTCCGTCCTTGTGCAGGGTGCGGCCGTCCCAGCGGAAATTCCCCCGCGGCAGCAGCATCGAATCAATCAGTGCCAGCCGGTAGCCTGCCAACAGCGCGTGGTCGATGAAGCCGTTGTCCGCCGGCGAGTGCAGGCCGTTGACCAGCCGTGCGGACGGGATGGCCGGCAGGATCTGCCGGCTGATCAGCTGCGCCGTCAGCGCCTCGCGCCGCAGCCGGGTCCCGGCGCCGAAGATGCCACGCTTCCGCGGCGCCCCATGGATGTGTTGGCGGGCGATGTTCTCCGGCAATGCAGGGGACCCGTCCGGGGAGCCGTAGGCGGGAACATAGACGGGGGAGTCCGACGCCGACGGGCCGCGTTGTCCGGGCGCAGAGTGGCGGGGTCCGGGGCCGGCCGCGAAGGTTCCGGTGCTGTCCGTCGGGGCGCCCGGGCCGGCGGCACCGTAGGAACGGTCGTAGCGGGACCTGGCCTGCGGGTTGCTGAGGACTTCGTAGGCCTGGCTGACGCGGCGGAACTCGGCGGCATCCCCGCCATGGTCCGGGTGCGTGGCACGGGCGGCCCGGCGGTACGCGGCCTTGATCTGGTGCGCCGTGGCATTAACCGGCAACCCCAGGACGTCGTAGTGGGATAGGGGAATCACCGGCCGCCTCTCTGTCGGGTCTCGGGAGTCCTGCGCGAAGCCAAGTGTAACCGCCGGCCGCCTGTGTCGTACCGCAGCCGCGGGCCGCCGCGATGCCACAATGATCTGCTGTGACCCCGCTGCCGTCCTCCGCGCCGATCGCCGTCGCCGTCAACCCCCGCGCGTCCTTCGGAACGGCCGCCGGTGCCGGAGCGGAGGTCATGGCCGAGTTGGCCCGGCGTGGCCGCCCCGCCGTCGAGCTGCGGGCAGAAACGGGGGCCGCGCTCGCCGACCTGGTCGCCGGCGCGCTGCGCCGCGGGGTCTCCGCCCTCCTGGTGGTGGGCGGTGACGGAATGGTTCACTTAGCAGTCAACGCGCTGGCGGGCACACAGGTTCCGCTGGGCATCGTGCCGGCGGGCACCGGGAACGACTTTGGCCGGCTGTTCGGCCTGCCCGCCGGGCCGGCCGCCGCCGTCGGGCATTTCCTGCACGCCTTGGAGCAGCCGCGCAGTGTGGACCTGGGCCGGGTGACGCATCCGGACGGGTCCACGGCCTGGTTCGCCGGGGTGCTCTCGGCCGGCTTCGACGCGGCCGTCAACGACCGTGCCAACCGCTGGAGGTTCCCCCGCGGCCGGCTGCGCTATCCGCTGGCCATGCTGCGCGAACTCGCCTCCTTCCGGCCCATCAGCTACAGCCTCGTCGTGGACGGCGTGCCGCGGGAGGTCGACGCGATGCTCGTCGCCGTGGCCAACGGCCGATCCTTTGGCGGCGGGATGCGCATTGTGCCGGGGGCGGCGTACGACGACGGTTTACTGGATCTGTTCATCGTCTCGCCACTGTCCCGTCCGGCCTTAGTCGGCATCTTTCCGCGCGTCTACGCCGGCCGGCACCTCGGCCATCCGGCCGTCCGCATCGAGCGGGTCAGGACGATCCGGCTGGAGGCCGCCGGCGTCACCGCTTACGCCGACGGCGAGCGTATGGGGAGGCTGCCGGTGTCCGTGGACGTGGTCCCCGGTGCGCTGTCCGCGGCGGTGTAACGCAACAGCAGCATCGACCCGGACTCGAGCACCTGCCGCAGTTGAAGCCGCTGCAGCGACTCGCGCGCGCCGGGAACATGGTCCGATATCCGCTTCGCGGCCCCGCCGGCCAACACCGGGCTGATCGTCAGGCACAGCTCGTCCACCAGCCCCGCCGCCTGGAAGCTGCCGAAGAGAAGCGGCCCGCCCTCGCTGTGGATCTGCTCGTAGCCGCGGGCGGCCAGCGCCTTCACCACCCGCGCCGGTTCCACCCTGGTGGTGCCGGCGTCGAGCACGTCGGCCACCGGTTCCAGCGCCCGGCGCCGGGTCGCGGGCGACGCGGCGCTGGTCAGCACGATCGGCCGCACGGGCGCGGCGGTGAAGAATGCGCTGCCCGGGTCCAGGTCCAGCGACGCCGAGACCACGGCGACAGGCGGATGCGCACTCATGCCGCGGGCGAGGCGCCAGGCCTGGGACTCAGCCGAGAGCAGCTCGCCGCCGTAGCCTTCGGCCCGGATCGTTCCGGCACCGACCAGCAGGACATCGGCCAGCCTGCGCAACAGCAGGAAGACCCGCTGGTCCACCTCGTCGCCCAGGGTTCCGGAGCGGCCGGCATAGGTCGAGGCGCCGTCCAGGCTGGCCACGAAATTGAAGCGGACCCACGGACCGGAGCGAGGGAGATCGCCGTACCAGGCCAGCAGCTGCTGGTCGGTAGCCTGCTCCGGCCCAGGCGGCAGGAGGCGCCGGATCGGGCGCGTCACGGCGCCGCCGGTTCGTTGACGTCGCCCATGTTGTGCCTCAGGCAGGATGGTTCCCGCCAGCCCATCACGGCCTCGGTCATGCGGATGGCCGAGCTGGCTTCCGCGACGTTGTGCATGCGCAGGATCCGCGCCCCGTTCATGATGCACATCACCGCGGCGGCCAGCGAGCCGGAGAGCCGTTCCTGCTTGCGCTGCGCCAGCGTCTCGCCGATGAAGTCCTTGTTGGACACCGCCGCCAGCGCCGGGTAGCCGAGGGACGCGATTTCGGCAAAGCGCCGGGTGATTTCCAACGAATGCAGCGTGTTCTTGTTCAGGTCGTGGCCCGGGTCGACGATGATTTTCCCGGCCGGGATGCCCAGGTCGAGGGCCAGCTGCACCTTTCGTCGCAGGAACGCGGCGACGTCGTCGACCACGTCGTCGTAACGGGGGCGGGGATAGACGGTGCGCGGGGCGGCGAGCGAGTGCGTGATGACTAGATGCGCCCCGCCTTCCGCCACGACCGCCGCCAGCTCCGGGTGGTGCAATCCGGTGGTGTCGTTGATGACGTTGGCTCCGGCGCGGATGCTCGCTTCGGCCACCTCGGGCAGGAAGGTGTCGGCGGAGATGATGGCGTCCGAACCGGCCCGCACGGCCTCGATGACCGGAACAACCCGCTCGGCTTCCTCGCGCGCGGACAATGCCGGGCCCGGGGCGAACGGCACGCCGCCGATGTCCACCCAGTCCGCGCCCGCGGCCACCGCCGCCAGGGCGGCGTCGATGGCGGCCCGCCGGGTGAAGGCGCGGCCGGTGTCGTAGAAAGAGTCGGGGGTGCGGTTGACGATGGCCATTAGCGCCACCTGGCGGCGGAAGTCCATCCGTCGGACACCGAAGTCATGCACCGGGTGGTACAGCTCGGGCAGGAAGGCGCTGGACGGCGACCGCGTCGTCAGTGGCTGGCTCACAGGCTGGTCAGCTCCTTGTCGGGATTGGACAGGTCCGCGGCATCGACGCTGCGGCCGGAACGGATCAGGTCCTGGATGGGCTCCTGGACGTCCCAGATATTTACATTCATACCAGCCACCACCTTGCCCTCACGCAGCCAGAACGCGATGAACTCCAATGAGTCCAGGTCCTGGTAGTTGCCCCGGAACACCGGCTCACCCCGCGCCGACCAGGGGAAATAGCCGGAGTACTCCATGCCGATCCCGAACTGGTCGGTGTAGAAGTACGGGATGTCGTCGTTGGACGCGTCCTGGCCCAGCATGGCGGCAGCGGCGGTCTTCCCTTGGGCCAGGGCGTTCGCCCAGTGCTCGCTGCGCAGCGGGCCGCCGTAACCGGGATGGTAGGCATGGGCAACGTCGCCGGCAGCGTAGACATGCTCGGCGGAGGTGCGCAGGGTCTGGTCGGTGTCAATGCCGCTGGACACGGCCAGCCCCGCAGCTTCGGCCAAGGCGGTGTTCGGGACGGCGCCGATGGCCACCAGGACCAGGTCGGCGGGCAGGCGCTCGCCGTTGTCCAGGACAATGCCGGCGACCCTGCCCTCCCCGCCGTTGCCGTCCTCGCCGAAAATTTCCACCGGCCAGCGACGGGTGCGCAGCAGGACGCCCTCGCGGCGGTGGGTATCGGCGAAGATGCTGCCGATGGCGTCGCCCAGGGCGGGGGCGAGCGGGATGTCGCCGCGGCCCAGGACCGTGACCTCGTTGCCGAGCTGGCGCGCCGTGGCCGCAACCTCCATGCCGACCCAGCCCATGCCGATCACGACCAGCCGCTGGTCCCCGGAAGCCAGCACCGCGTGCAGGGCCCGGCTGTCCGCCAGCGTGCGCAGGTAGTGCACGCCGCCCAGCCCGGCGCCGGGCAGTTCCAGCCTGCGCGGCGATGCCCCGGTGGCCAGCAACAGCTGCGAGTACTCCACGGTGCCCGCATCGGCGAGCGAGACAGTACGCGCAGCGGGATCGAAGGATTCCACCGTGGTGCCGCGCAACAGTTGGACGCCGTGCTCCGCATACCAGTCGGGCTGCTGCACGAGCCCCGACTGTTCATCCTCCCGGCCCGCCAGAAAGCCCTTGGACAGCGGCGGACGAAGATAAGGGTGCTGGTCCTCGGCGCCGGCCAGCACGATCTCGTCGCTGAAGCCGCCGCTGCGCAGCTCCCTGGCCGCTGTCGCACCGGCCAGGCCGGCCCCGGCGATGACGATCGGTTTCCCAGCCATGGCAGCGCTCCTTCATGTGCCGGCGGGCACGCGGCGGGTCCGCCCCCTGGCCGCCGATCTGATGGAAGCACCGGCAGCTGCCTGTCGGGGCAGGGCCAGATGTTCTAAAATGAGTACATCCGACTTTAGAAACCGGTTCCGGATAAGTCAATGCACCCCCCCACCGGAAAGGACCCCATGGCCGACCAGCCGCCACCCGGACTCCCTGCCGTCTCGGCCCTGGGCGACGACGTCCGCCGCCGCCTCTTCGAATTCGTCCGCTACAGCGCCGAACCGGTGACCCGGGACCAGGCAGCCGCCGCCCTGGAATTGCCGCGCAGCACCGTGTCCCTCCAACTGGACGCGCTCGCCGGGCACGGACTGCTGAGCATCGAGTTCCGGAAACTCAGCGGTAAATCCGGGCCGGGCTCCGGCCGGCCGGCCAAGGTCTACGCGGCAGCGGTGCCCGAAGTATCGGCCTCCGTGCCGGAACGTGCCTACGGCCTGGCCGGCGAGTTGCTGGCCACGGCGGTCGAGGAATCGGCCAGGACCGCCCGCCCGGCGCATGAACTGGTGGCCGAGGCCGCCCGCGCCAAGGGCCGCGAACTGGGGGCCGGCGCCGGCGGCCTGGCGGAAGCCCTCGCCGCGGCGGGCTACCGGCCGCTGCCGGACGCGGCCGGTTTCGCGCTGGGGAATTGCCCGTTCCACCTGCTGGCCCGCAGCCACACGGAAACGGTATGCGGCCTGAACCTCGCCCTGCTGCAAGGGATGCTGGCCGGCTGCGCGGACCAGTCCCACGGCGTCGCCGCGGATCCGGACGGGCCGTTCTGCTGCGCCAGGATCAACCGGCGCTGAAATGCCTGCGGGCTTCGGGCCTCCCGGGGCCGGGCGACGGGCTGAAACCAAGCGCACCGGGGCATGTAAAATATTGGCGTGCCCGTGTACCTTGACCACGCGGCGACCACGCCCCTTGTGGCGCAGGCCCTGGCCGCACTCACCCATGAACTCAGCCGCAGCGGAAACCCCTCCTCGCTGCACGGTTCCGGCCGGCGTGCCCGCAGGGTGGTCGAGGACGCCCGCGAGACCATCGCCGCCGCGGCCGGGGCGCATCCGTCCGAGGTGATTTTCACGTCCGGCGGTACCGAAGCCGACAATCTTGCCGTCAAGGGCCTGTACTGGTCCCGGCGCGACGCCGACCCCCGGCGGCGGCGGATCCTGTGTTCGCCGGTGGAGCACCACGCCGTGCTCGACACGGTGGAATGGCTGGCGAAGCATGAGGGCGCCGAGGCGGTCTGGCTGCCGGTCGACGCCCACGGCGTGGTCTCCGTCGAGGCCCTGCGGCGGGAAATCGAAGCCGACCCCGCGGCCGTGGCGTTGGTCACCGTCATGTGGGCCAACAACGAGGTCGGCAGCGTCCAACCGATGGCAGAAATAGCCGCCGCCGCGAAGCGGCACGGCATCCCGGTCCACTCGGACGCCGTCCAGGCGTTCGGCCACCTGCGGGTGGACTTCAAGGCCTCCGGGCTGGACACCCTCGCCATCAGCGGGCACAAGATCGGCGGCCCGGTGGGGGTCGGTGCGCTGCTGGTCGGCAGGGACGTGAAGCTGACGCCCGTCCAGCACGGCGGCGGCCAGGAACGCGACATCCGGTCGGGCACCCTGGACACCCCGGCGATCGCGGCCTTCGCCGCGGCCGCGGAGGCCGCCGTCGGGCAGTTGCCGGAAGAAGCCGCACGGCTGGCGGAATTGCGCGACCGGCTCATCGCCGGCGTCGCGCGCGGCGTGCCGGAGGCGGTGTTGCGGGGCACCCCGGATCCGGAGCACGAGGGCCTGCGGCTGCCCGGCAACGCGCATTTCACCTTCCCCGGCTGCGAGGGCGATTCGCTGTTGTTCCTGCTGGACCTGGCCGGCGTCGAGTCCTCCACCGGCTCGGCCTGCACCGCGGGAGTGCCCCGGCCGTCGCACGTCCTGCTGGCCATGGGGCTGAGCGAAGAAGAAGCCCGCGGGGCCCAGCGCTTCACGCTCGGGCATACAACAACCGAGTCAGACGTTGACTCACTGGTGGCAGCGCTGCCGGAGGCATACGCGCGGGCCAGAAAGGCCGGGATGGCCGGCCACGTCTCCAGCATCCAGACCGCGGGCACGCAGTCCGGCTGAGGCCTCGGCGGACCGGGCAGGTGCGGTGGGGTGCACGGAACGTGGCGGCCGCGGCGGACACGACAACGAATCAGTAGGGAAACGAATTCATGAAGGTACTGGCAGCGATGAGCGGCGGCGTGGACTCCGCCGTGGCGGCGGCACGGGCGGTGGAGGCCGGCCATGACGTCGTGGGCGTGCACCTGGCCCTGAGCCGGATGCCCGGCACCCTGCGCACCGGCAGCCGCGGCTGCTGCACCATCGAGGATTCGCGCGACGCCTGGCGCGCCTGCGACATCCTGGGCATCCCGTACTACGTCTGGGACTTCTCCGAGCGGTTCAAGGAAGACGTGGTGGACGATTTCATCGCCGAATACGCCGCCGGCCGGACGCCGAACCCCTGCATGCGCTGCAACGAGCGGATCAAGTTCGCCGCGCTGCTGGAGAAGGCACTGGCGCTGGGGTTCGACGCGGTGTGCACCGGCCACTACGCCAAGGTCATCGAGGACGAGCACGGCAACCGCGAACTGCACCGCGCCGCCGACTGGGCCAAGGACCAGTCCTACGTGCTGGGCGTACTGACCCACGAGCAGCTGAAACATTCCATGTTCCCGCTGGCCGAAACGCCGTCCAAGGCCGAGGTGCGCGCCGAGGCGGCGGCGCGCGGGCTCTCCGTGGCGAACAAGCCGGACAGCCATGACATTTGTTTCATTTCCGACGGCGACACCCGTGGCTGGCTGGCCGAAAAGATCGAGATGGAGTCCGGTTCCATCGTTGACCAGGACGGCCAGGTGGTCGGCGAACACGAGGGCGCCAACGCGTTCACCGTCGGCCAGCGCCGCGGACTGAAGCTGGGCCGGCCCGCCCCGGACGGCAAGCCGCGGTTCGTGCTGGAGATCCGGCCCAAGGAGAACAAGGTGGTGGTGGGACCCGAGGACCTGCTGGCCGTCGACCAGATGCGCGGCATCAAGGTCTCCTGGGCGGGCCTGCCGTTGCCCGAGGTCGCGGCGCGCACCGAGTTCGACTGCATGGTGCAGGTCCGCGCGCACGGCGACCCGGTGGCGGCGCGGGCGCAGGCGGAGGTTGGCGAGGATGGCTGGCAGCAGTTGGTCGTGACCCTCATCGAACCGATGCGCGGCGTGGCCCCGGGCCAGACCATGGTGCTCTACCAAGGAACCAGGGTGCTGGGCCAGGCAACCATCGATTCGGCGCGTTCGCTGAGCTGGGACCCGGCCAACGTTTCCTAGATGAAGCGGCACGCCCGGCGCGGAACCCCTTCGTCCGGGCCGCGCCGGCGGCGATCGTCCTCTCGGGACGCGGGCCCGTGACGCGGGCCGGGGGCGCGGGCCGCGTCACGGGCGGTGCTTCACAGAGCGGTAACCGGTGCACCTCCCGCGCGGGCCGAACCATAAACTGGTGGCATGACCGACCCCCGCGTTGCCGATGACTACGACCCGACCGCCAGCTCCCTCTCCGACCAGGTGGCGCCCGAGGTGATGGCGGAGCTGTTGGCGGTGCGGGGAAGCATCGACAACATCGACGCAACGCTGGTCTATCTGCTCGCCGAGCGGTTCAAGGCGACCCAGCGTGTGGGGTACCTGAAGGCCGCGCACAAACTGCCGCCGGCCGACCCCGACCGGGAGACCGCCCAGATCAACCGGTTGCGGCGGCTGGCCGAAGAAGCGCATTTGGATCCGGCCTTCGCCGAGAAGTTCCTGAACTTCATCATTTCGGAGGTCATCAGGCACCATCAGGCCATCTCCGACGAGCACAACGGCGGCAACTGACATGGCCGCCGGTTCCCACGGGCCTGCCGCCGACGTGCCTGCCGGGCCCGGGCGGCCCGCCCACGTGAGCGCCACCGGGCTGGGCAGCTGGCCCGGCACGGAACCAGCCGAGGCCGCGCGCATCGTCCGCGGTGAACTGGGCGAGCCGAACCTGCCGCATCTGGTCGAGCTGCCGGACCGCGGCGCCGGGTCGGATCCGACCGCACGAACTGCGGGCATGCTGGAGGGGCTGTTCATCGATCTGCAGCCGCACGGCTGGCGCTTGGTGGACCGTCCGGGGCAGGACCACCGCAGGGCCGTGTCCGCGCTGCGGACCGACCTGAACGTGCTGGCCGATGTGGTCGGCGCCGAAGACCGCCCCGGCGACCAACTCAAGATCCAAATGCGCGGACCGATGTCCCTGGCCGCCAACCTCCACCTGCACAACGGCGAACGCGCCCTGATCGACGCCGGCGCCCGGCGGGACCTCGCCCAGTCGCTCGCGGCAGGCGCGGCCGGACACCTGGCCAAGGTCAGGGCCGCGTTGCCGGCCGGCACGGAACTGGTGGTCCAGCTCGAGGAGCCGGAGCTCGATGCCGTGCTGGCCGGGACCATCCCTACGGCCAGCGGATACCGCACCCTGCGGGCGGTCGCGGCCACGGAGGCCTCCGCCGCCTGGGACCTGGTGGCCGCCGCGCTGCGCGATGCCGGAGCCGTGGAGGTGGTCGCCCTGGTCCCCGCCGCCGATTCCTCCCTCGACGCCGTGGCCGGCAGCGGACTGGACGGGGTCGCCCTCCCCACCGGTGCCCTGACCACCCGGCAGTGGGAGACCATCGCCGCGGCGGTGGAAGCGGACCGGACCGTGTGGGCAGGCATCATTGACCCGGCAGTGGGCGCCGTCCCGCAGGTCAGCGCCCTCGTCGATGCGGTGGTCAGACCCTGGCGGCAGCTGGGCCTGCCGTTGACGCGGCTGCCGCGGTTGAGGATTACGCCTTCCGCCGGCCTGGCCGGACGTTCGCCGGAGACGGCGCGCGCGGTGGTCAAGCGGCTCACCCAGACGGCCGACGCCCTGAACCAGGTCGTCGCCGAGGCATGAGCCCGGAGCGGCTCCGACCGGGGCGGCCCCGACCAAAGCCGGCCGCGGGCGGCCGGCAAAGAATCCCGGATGCGGCGCTGTGTTGGACTTCGATTAGGCTTACACCGAGTACGTAAAGGATCCGGAGTATTCCAGCACGGTGCCGAGCTGGCGCTGGATCACCTTCGTCCGGATCCGGAAACAACCCTCGGATCCATCCCACCACTGTTCCGTGAAGGCCGCGGCATCCAGCAGCAGCGGAAGCCCGATGGTGAGCGGGCCGGCTGATATCCGGCATCGCCGCGACGCGAGGCGCATCCGGCCGTCGGCACCGACCGAGCACGCCACATCCGTCAGCAGGCGACCGCTGCGGCCCAGGGCACCGACGGGCCGGCGCAGATCGTCGTCCCAACTGGTCCGGTCCTCCACGATCCGGGTCCGGTCGTGGAAGCTGAGTGTCCTGACGGCGGTGAGCTCCGGCTGGCCGCTGGCGTTCAGGGAAGCCCGGTTCTCGATGCTGAAGGGCACATTCTGCTGGTACTCGGGGAACAAGGCGTTGTCGCCGCTGGTCAGGCCGAGGAACGGCCGCAGCGCCGGAACCGGGCAGCCGGCGACGTCGAACAGGCCGGACCCGATGCCCCGGACTTCGTGTCCGCCGTCGTCCGCTGCCGGCGGGGCGAGCGAGAAGTATTCCTGCAGTTCGGGCGCCAGGCGGGGAAAGTCCGGCCCCAAGGCCATCTGGTAGACGGAAACCATTGCATCACCATCCGGGTCGGGGACCGCGGCGGCCAGGCAGGCCGGTGGCGGGGTCCATGGCGGTTACAGCCGTCCGGCGGCTTTGAGCCGGATGTACAGGTCGGCCAGTTGAGGCGGCAGTTCGTGCGGGGGAGCGTCCACCACTTCCGCGCCGAACTGGCGGATCTGCGCGGCGACTGCCGCCCGTTCCAGCACGGCACGCTCGGCGGCGGCGGCCCGGTACGTGTCGTCGGCGGTCCCGCGGACGGCGCGCAGCCGGTCCACGTGCGGATCGCTGACGGAGGCGACCACCACGGTGTGCTTGGCGGTCAACTGGGCCAGCACCGGCAGCAGCCCCTCCTCCGCCGCCCCGGAGTCCAGCGAGGTCAGCAGCACCACCAGCGACCGGTGCGAGGACAGGGCGTGGATCTCCGCGGGTATCTGCGACCAGTCCGCTTCGATCAGTTCCGGTTCCAGCGGGGCCATGGCGTTGACCAGCTGGTTGAGCAGGTTGCCCTTGGCCGCGGAGGCGACCCTGGCCCGCGGCCGCCGGTCGAAGGCCAGGAAATCCACGCGGTCGCCGCCGCGCTCGGCGAGCACGGCCAGCAGCAGCGATGCCTCGATTCCGGTGTCCAGCCGCGGCTCGTCCTCAATCCGTGCGGCCGAGGTGCGGGAGGTGTCGAGCACGATCACCACCCGGCGGTCGCGTTCGGGACGCCAGGTGCGGACGACGACGGCCTGCCGCCGGGCGGTGGCGCGCCAGTCGATGGAGCGCACGTCGTCGCCGCGCACGTAGTCGCGCAGCGAATCGAACTCGGTGCCGGCCCCGCGGATTTGCACCGCCACGCGGCCGTCCAGTTCGCGCAGCTTGCGCAGCTTGGAGGGCAGGTGCCGCTTGGAATGGAACGGCGGCAGCACCCGCAGCCGGCCGGGCAGGGCGATGGTGATCTGGCGCGCGGCCACCCCCAGCGGCCCCAGCGACCGGACGGTGACGTGGTGCGCCTGCAGGTCGCCGCGGCGCTGCGGCGTCAGCTGCACATCGACCAGCCGCCGTTCCCCCGGCGCGAGGCGCACGCGCTGCTCCGGGTTGGCGGCGCCGGCCGAGGGCTGCCAGCCGTCGCGCACCACGGCCCGCAGCCGGCGGCGGCCATGGTTGGCCAGCAGCAGCCGGGCCGTCACGGATTCCCCCAGCCGGACATTCGACGGCAGCCTCCGCTGCAGCCCGACGCGGCGCGGCGACAGCGCCAGCGACAGGTCCACGCCGACCGCCGCGGCCAGCAGCAGGCAGCACATTAGGGCCGTGACGGGGCGCGGGAAGAGCATCAGCGGGATGACGCCCGCCAGGGCCAGCAGGACGAAACGTCCGGTGATCGCCACGGCGTCACTCAGCGGGGGACCGGCACGGTGGCCAGGATGCTCTGCAGCACGTCGTCGGCCTGCACGCCGTCCATTTGCGCCTCCGGCCGCAGTCCCACCCGGTGCCGCAGCGCCGGCAGGGCCATCGCCTTGACGTCGTCCGGCGTGACAAAACCGCGGCCGTTCAGCCACGCCCAGGCCCGGGAGGTGTTGAGCAGGGCGGTGGCGCCGCGCGGCGAAACGCCCAGCTGGAACGACGGCGCGGACCGCGTGGCCCGGACCAGGTCCACGATGTAGCCGACCACCTCCGGCGCGATCGCCACCCGGGCCACGGCGGCCCGGGCCCACACCAGGTCCTCGGCGGAGGCGGCGGCCTGCACCCCGGCGGCCTGCAGGTCGCGCGGGTCGAAGCCCTGGCTGTGGCGGCGGATGATTTCGATTTCCGCGTCCCGGTCGGGCAGGTGCATGGTGAGCTTCAGCAGGAAGCGGTCCAACTGCGCTTCCGGCAGCGGGTAGGTGCCCTCGTATTCCACCGGGTTCTGCGTGGCCGCCACGATGAACGGTTCGGGCAGCTTCCGTGAGGTGCCGTCCACCGACACCTGGCGTTCTTCCATCGCTTCCAGCAGCGAGGCCTGCGTCTTCGGCGGCGTCCGGTTGATTTCGTCGGCCAGGAGGATGTTCGTGAAGACCGGGCCCTCCCGGAAGCGGAATTCGGCCGTGTGGGTGTCGTAAATCATGGAGCCCGTGACATCGCCCGGCATCAGGTCGGGCGTGAACTGGATCCGCTTGGTGTCCAGGCTCAAGGCTGCGGAGAGCGAGCGGACCAGCAGCGTCTTGGCGACGCCGGGCACTCCCTCCAGCAGCACATGCCCGTGCGACAGCAGGGCGATCAGCAGCCCGGTGACGGTGGCATCCTGGCCCACCACTGCCTTCGCCACTTCGGTGCGGACGTCATGCAGGGTCTGGCGCAGGCGGTCGTCGTCGGCGGGCGGCGTGGCGACGGCCGGCCCTCCGCCGTACTGGGATGCCTGCCGCTGTCCTGGCTGATCGCTCATCGGTGCGTTACCTCTTTCTCTAGCTGCTGCAGTTCTTGTGCCCACGCCGCCAGCCGGGCTTCGGTGCCGGGTGCCTCGTGGCGCAGGAGGCGCTCCAGTTCGGCACGCGGGCGGCTGCTGTCCCGGGCTACCGCATCGACGACGTCGGCGCTCGCGGCGCCTGCCGGCAGCCGCAGGTGGGCGGCGAGCCGGGTCAGGGTGGCGGCGCGCAGGTTGTCGGCGGCGTGGTTCACGGCCTTGGCGCTCCGGTACAGCCGGGCACGGCCCTCGATCGTCTCGGCCGAGCGGACCACCACCGGCAAAGGCTCGGACACCAGGGGCCCGAGCCGGCGTCCGCGCCAGAACATCGCGGCGACGCCGACGGCCATGAGCCACAGGGACACCGGAAGCACCCAGGCGGGCAGCAGGCTCATGGGGTTGACCGCTTCGCCGGACACCGGAAGGTCCTCCAGTCCCGCCCGGTACCACACCAGCCGCTCGGTGGCTCCCAGCGTGCGCAGGGCCAGCGCGGCGTTGCCGGCGCGGACGACGCCTTCGTTGCTGAGCACATGGCCGGCCCCGAGCACGATGGTGGCTCCGTCGTCGGACACTACGAAGGGCGCCGCGTCATCGGCCGGTGTCTCGAAGGCGAAGCACAGCTCGCCGCCGCCGCGGTAGGCCAAGCCGCCGCGGGTGATTTCGCCGGCCGCGGCGGGGCCGGGCAGGCCGCAGGCGGCCGCGAGGTTGCCCCCGTCGGCAGGGACGACGCCGGCGGCCCGGACGCCGGGGGCAAGGGCCCGCAGCGCCTCAAAGCCGGGCTCGAGCAGCACGATCCGCGCGGCCTGCTCCTTCAGCGGTTTCAGCTGCCCGGCGGTCAGGTAGCCGTCCGGGTCGTGGATCAGCAGGGCGGCGTCGCCTGCCGTCAGCTGGTCCCGGGTCTCCTGCAGCGAATGCGTGGCGGTCACCTGCACCCCCTGCTGACGAAGCACTTCGGCCACGGCCTGGGCTCCGTTGGGCGCGGCGTTGCCGGGGGAGAGGCCGGCGCGGTCGGCGGCCGGGCCGCGGAGCAGTTCCAGCGCCACCACGCCGCACAGCAGCACCAGCAGCAGGAGCCAGAAGCTCCACCGGCGCAGCCGGTCGCGCAGCGTGGACAGCACCGAGCCGCCGTCGCCGACGGTTTCCGGCAGGTCTCCGGGTGCGCCGCCGGTTCCGGTGGTGCCTCCGGCGGAGCTATCGGCTGCCGCAGCAGTCCGGTCCGCGGCGCGTGCGTGGCTCATCGCGGAACCGCCAGCGGCGCCGGGCCGCTGCCGCCAGGCTGCGGGGAGGCCGCGGCCAGGGAATCGTCCAGGGCCGCCAGCTGGTCAAGGTCCGCACGCGTGGCGGGAACGTTGCCGTACCTCACGGCGTCGAACCGGTTGGCCGCAACCCGCAGCCGCCCGGCCTCGGCGCCGAACGCGGCGGCGATGCCTGCGGCCGCCTCGTCGGCGGTGCGGCCCGGCCGGGCATCCAGGACCACCCGCTCTTCCATCGAGCGCACCAGCGCGCGGAACCGCTCGGTCAGCGCCGCATCCCAGTCGCCCCGGTCCGCGGCCGCCCGGGACTTGCGGCGGTGTTCGTCGGCTGTGAGCGGGACGGCGCCGTCGAACATCTCCGCCGCCGCGCGGCTGCGGGCGTTGCGCCGGGGCTTGACCAGCCACACGGCCGCGCCGATCAGCAGCAGGGCGGCCAGGACCAGGACCAGCGTGCCGAGATTGGGGCTGAAGCCATTGAGTTGGGCGACCAGCCCGGCCAGCCAGTCGAGGATGGCCTGCAGCACCGATTCCAAGACCCCGGGCCGGGCATCCTGGTACTCCTCCTTGGCCAGTTCGCGGACGAGCAGTTCGCGCGCCTCTTCCGGCCCCGGCTCCACCGGGACCTCGAAGGGGACAGCTGCGGAACCCGGTGCCGCCGCCGCGATGCCCGGGGCGTGCACGGTCACGTCGGCCAGGGGCCGGCCGGCCCGGGAACCGCGGGGCCGGGTGCCGCGCCCGCGCCGAGTCCCGGAATGGTCCGGGTCTCCCGGCCGCCGGAGGCTTCATGTTCGCGCAACAGCACGACGTCGAACCCTTCGCGGCGGATCCGCAGGTCGATGTAGACCAGGGCGATCACGGCCGCTTGGAAGGCGTAGCCGATGGCCGAGAAGATGGAAGACAGCAGCATCGAGACCAGCGTGAGCGGCCCCATGGTCGCCAGCATGCTCTCGGGCGATGTGGGGTCGCCCAGCAGCGGACCGGCGAGTCCCACGATGAACGAGATGGGCATGCTGACCACGGAGGTGATCACCGTGACGATGATGGTGCACAAGAGGATGATGCCAAAGGTCCGCCACCAGCTGCGGTCGGTCAGCTGCCACGACCGAGCGAGCGCCCGGAAGACCGAGGCGCGTTCCATGATGATCACCGCCGGTGCCAGCATCAGCTTGATGCCGATCCAGACGGATACCGCCGTCAGGCCCACAATGATCAGCACGATGATCCAGGCCGAGGACACGCCGAGCTGGTCGGCCAGGAAGAAGGAGCCGGCGATGATCGCGACCAGTGCGGCAGCGGTGAGGGCGAGATAGAGCAGGGCCAGCCCGACCAGCGCCCCGATCCGGCCCTTCGCAAGCGCGAACATCAGGCCGAAGCCGGTTTTCTGGTTGACCGCGGCCCGGGCGGTGGGAATGGCGAGGACGCCCTGCAGGACCAGGATCCCCACCCCGGACAGCAGGCCGAGCACGAGCGAGGAGATGATGATGGACAGGCCGAAGGCCACCGCGGATGCATCCGTGAGTTCCTCGTTGGCCATGACCTGCAGGCCGCCGAAGGCCGAAATGATCAGCCCGCCGACCAGCCAGGCCAGCGCGCTGACGACCACCTGGAGCAGCACCGCGGTGCCGAAGACCGCCGCGGCGTTCTTGCGGGCCGCCTGGAAGGCGCCGTCGAGGATCTCGCCGACGCCGAGCGGACGCAGCGGGATGACGCCCGGTTTCGGCGGAGCCACATAGCCGCGGTACGGGCCCGGACCGGCGGGCGCCGGCCAGCCTCCCTGCTGCTGGGCGCCGGGCGCGGGCTGTCCCCACTGCGGCTGCGGGTTCCACCCGGACTGGGAGGGCGCCGGCCAACCTTCCTGCTGCTGTGCGCCGGGCGCGGGCTGTCCCCACACCGGCTGCGGGTTCCACCCGGACTGGGAGGGCGGAGGCTGCTGGCCCGGCGGCGCCCACGTCGGGTGTTGCGCGCCCGGCCCGGGCTGTCCCCAGACCGGCTGCTGCCCCCACGCAGGCTGGCCCGGCGCCTGGCTGTCGGCCCCGGCGCCGTTGCCGGGGCCCGTGCCGTCGGGGCCCTGGCCTTGCGGATCCCTGCTGTCGTGCCCGGCGTCATTGGCCCCGTGGCTCATCGCGTCCCGTCTTCCTCATCTCGTGTCGCCGGCTGCGGGAGGCCTCCGGCGAAGTGTTAGCCTCTCATCAGCCTATAGTTTCGGTCCGCCAGTTCCTACCATCCCGGCGCGGGCCCGCCGTGGGCGCAGTGTCGGTGTGCCCTGTGCGTCGTTACGTCAGGGATGAGGGGAATAGGGAACAATAGGGAGATATGAAGGCACGCATTCTGGTCGTAGACGACGACGAGGCCCTGGCCGAGATGATCGGCATCGTGCTGCGCAACGACGGATTCGATCCCGTGTTCTGCGCGGACGGCGCGCAGGCCCTCGAGGTCTTCCGCAGCAGCAAGCCGGACCTGGTGCTGCTCGACCTGATGCTCCCGGGGCTGGACGGCATCGAGGTCTGCCGCCAGATCCGTGGCGAATCGGACGTTCCCATTGTCATGCTGACGGCCAAGTCGGACACCTCCGACGTGGTCCGGGGCCTGGAATCCGGTGCCGACGACTACGTGCCCAAGCCGTTCAAGCCGGCAGAACTCGTAGCCCGGGTGCGCGCGCGCCTGCGCCCGGGCGATCAGCGGGCGCCCGAGACCCTGCGGATCGCCGACGTGGTGATCGATGTTGCCGGGCATGTGGTCCACCGCGGGGACGAGAAGATCTCGCTCACCCCGCTGGAATTCGACCTGCTGGTGGCCCTGGCCCGGAAACCCTGGCAGGTCTTCACCCGCGAATTGCTGCTGGAGCAGGTCTGGGGCTACCGCCACGCCGCAGACACCCGCCTGGTCAACGTTCACGTCCAGCGGCTGCGCTCCAAGATCGAACGCGATCCGGAGGCCCCCGAAGTGGTGCTCACGGTCCGCGGCGTCGGTTACAAGGCCGGCCAAGGGTAAGTGGAGCCGGTTCTCAGCCGGTGGACAGCCAAGCTGAAGGCGGCAGCTGAGGCCGCTTGGCATGCCACGCTGCGGGCCCGCGAGTTCCTGAACCGGAAATGGCGGCGGTCGCTGCAGTTCCGTACGGTGACCGCCGCCGTCCTGCTCACCGCCTTCGCCTTCATGGGCGTGGGCGCGTTCCTCTCCAGCCAGATCGCCTCCGGGCTCTACCAGGAGCGGGTAAACCAGGCGGAGGCCGAGTCCCGGCGCGGGCTGTCCCAGGTCAAGACAATCTTCGAGAGTTCCTCCGCCAGCGACCGGGCGACCGTCTCCAGCATGGTGGCGGACACGCTGAAACTGCTGGAAGGCACCGGCGCCGAAGCGCCGCGCTACTACCTGCTGACGCCGCTGCCGGGCGGCCAGAACCTCTACGTGTTCAGCCAGTCGAACACCTCCATCACCGCCAACATCATTCCGGAGGGGCTGGCCCGGGAAGTCGCCACCGGCACCGGGCAGTACCGCCAGGCGCTCGCGCTGCCCGTGGGCGACAGCGATGTCCCGGCGATCGGATTCGGCACCAAGGTGTCGTTGCCGCCGGGCAATTTGTATGCGCTGTACCTGATCTACGACCTCTCCTCGGTCCAGCAGACCCTGGACTTCATTCACCGGGTGCTCTGGATCGGCGGCGGGCTGCTGCTGATCCTGGTCGGCGGCATCGTCTGGCTGCTGACCCGCGCAGTCGTGCACCCGGTCAGCCAGGCGGCGATCGCCTCGGAGAAGCTGGCGGCCGGACAACTGCAGGAGCGGCTGGAAGTCCGGGGCGAGGACGAACTCGCCCGGCTGGGGGCCTCCTTCAACCACATGGCCAACAGCCTGCAGGAGCAGATCACGCAGCTGGCGGCGCTGTCCGAAATGCAGCAGCGGTTCGTGTCCGATGTGTCGCATGAACTGCGGACGCCGCTGACCACGGTCCGCATGGCCGCGGAGGTGCTGTACGAATCGCGCGGGGACTTCGATCCCATCAACGCCCGCTCCACGGAACTGCTGTACAACCAGGTGGAGCGTTTCCAGGCGCTGCTCGCCGACCTCTTGGAAATCTCCCGTTTCGACGCTGGTGCTGCCGCCCTGGACGCGGAGCCGACCGATTTGGTGGAGATCGCCCGCACCGCGCTCGACGCCGCCCAGCCGCTTGCGGAGAACAGCGGGTCGGAGCTGCGGCTGATTGCCCACGAGCCGCGCTGCATCGCGGACATGGACCGCCGCAGAATCGAACGCATCCTGCGCAACCTGATTGTCAACGCGCTGGAACACGGCGAAGGCAAACCGGTGGAGGTCACGGTCGGGGCGACCGAGGACGCCGTGGCCGTCTCGGTGCGGGACTACGGCATCGGGATGACGCCCATGGAAGCCTCCAGGGTGTTCGACCGCTTCTGGCGCGCCGACCCGGCCCGGGCGCGGACCACCGGCGGCAGCGGTCTGGGGCTGTCGATTTCCACCGAGGATGCCCGCCTCCACGGCGGCTGGCTGCAGGCGTGGGGCGAGCCGGGCAACGGTGCCTGCTTCCGGCTCACGCTGCCGCGGCACAGCGGCGGCACGCTTACCCATTCGCCGCTGCCGCTGCCACCGGCCGGCGCCTCCGCGTGGCACGGCCAGCTGGTGGCCGAGAATGTGCTCCTCGAACAGCAGGAGGAAAACGGTGTTCCGGATCCCAGCTGAGCCTGCCCGCCCCTCCCGGCTGCGCGCCGTCGTCGTCATGCTCTGTGCCATGCTGGCGCTGGTCTCCTGTTCCTCCATCCCGATGTCGGGGCCGGTGGGCACGGTCCAGGCCGATTCGGGCGAAACCGGGGGGACCGGCTACACCTTCAACCCGCCGGGGCCGTCGCCGGGGGACTCCCCGCAGCAGATCGTCGCCGGCTTCATCCAGGCGGGCACGGCCACGCAGGACGATTACCGGATTGCGCGCGAATTCCTCGCCCCGGACCTCGCCGGCGAATGGCAGCCGGTGCAGCGGACGCTGGTGTACCGGAACGTCGTGCGGATTGTCGGATCGCCGTCCGAAACCGAATTCGTGCTCCAGGTGGAGGTCGATGCCACGATCAACGAGTCGGGCGTCCGCACCCAGGCCGAGGAAGGGGCCACCGAATCGCTGCCGGTGGAACTGGCGCAGGTGGACGGCGAATGGCGGATCTCCAGCGTTCCGGACGGGACCATGGTCTCCACGGTGGACTTCCGCACCTTGTTCTCCCCGTTCAACCTGTACTACTACGACCCGACGTACACGTATGCCGTGCCGGACGTACGTTGGTTCGCCAACCGGCAGGGCATCTCGGCGGCCATCGTGGCTGCCATGCTGGAGGGGCCCGCGCCGTACCTGGCCGGCGCCGTGATCAGTGCCTTCCCGGAAGGCTCGCAGCTGGTGCGGCGGGCCGTACCGATCGAATCGGGGGCTGCCAGCGTGGACCTGTCGGCCGAAGTCCTCACGGGCACCACGTTCCTGCGCCGGCAGCAGATGCAACAGCAGCTGGAACTGACGCTGGGAGAGCTCAATACCGTCTCCACCGTCCAGATGACCGTGGACCAGCGGGAAGTGGACCTGGGCAATTCCCCCGATCCCCAGTTCCAAGCCGCGGTGACGGACCCCGCGGTCGGCAACGTGCAGATCGGGGTTTTGGACGAGGAACTGGTGTTTTACGAAGGATCGCGGCCGGTCAAGCCGGAGGACCTGCCGTCCGTCAGCCGGCTGCGCCCGCGCGAACCGGCGATGTCGCTGGACCAGGAACGCTTTGCCTTCCTGACCGCCGAGCGCAACCGGATGTTCGTGATCGGCGAGGACCGCCGCGCGGTGGAGGCGGCAACCGGAAGCAACCTCACCGGACCCAGCGTCGATCCCTTCGGCTGGGCCTGGGCGGCGGCCGGCGACGGCAGCGGGAAAGTCTCCGCGGTGTCCATCGAGGCGCCGGACGAATCGGTGGCGGTCAGCGCCCAATGGCTGACGGAGCGAACCGTGACCGAGCTGCAGATTTCACGTGAAGGTTCCAGGGCGCTCATCACCACCCGTGAAGGCGAGAGCACCTCGGTCTACGTTGCCGGCGTCGTCCGCGACCAGGACGGCCGGCCCCGGGGCATCACCACCCCCAAGCGGCTGAACCCCTCGGTGCCGGTGGACTCGGGCGTCTGGGCGGACGAGGATACCGTCGTCGTCATGCAGGCCTCGCCCGACCAAGCGGTGACTGCGGAGGTGCTGAACCTGGACGGCAGCACCCTGCGGACCGCGCCCCTGCAGGGGATGGTGGAGATCAGCGCCGGCAACGGCGACCAGGACGTGTACGCCCAGACCAACGAGATGCTCTACATCCGCGTCGGCAACAGCTGGGCTCCGCAGCGAAATTCCCCGCTGGTCATCGATCCGTCCTTCCCCGGATAGCCCCGCCTCCACAGCGGCCGCAGCACCGGAACACTCCACAGCCGGTACCCGGGCCGCCCCGGGCGGGCGGGGGCGCGGCCAGGCTGAAGGGATGGCGGGGACACGGTGATGAAGGTGACGGCGGACGTGGGCACCCGGCTGGACAGGCTGTATTTCAGCCGGGCCGCGCAGGCGCTGCGGATCTGGTCCGGGCAGTTCGGCCGGCTGCTGCTGCCGACCGACTGCGTGGCCTGCGGTGCGACGGATTACGTCCTGTGCGCTGCCTGCGGGCGGCGCCTGCGGCGCTCGACGGTGCGACCGATCGCCGTGGAACAGGACGCCGACTCCTTGCCGCTGGACGAGGCCGGCCGGCCGCTGCCGGTGACCGCCGGGGGACCCTACCGGCGTGAACTGTCCCAGGCCGTGCTGGCCTTTAAGAACCACGGCCGGACCGAGTTGGCGCCGGTGCTGGCCGTCGTGCTGGCCGGAGCCCTGGACGCGGCCGCGGCACGTGCGGGCCGGCCCGCCGCGGCGGTGCTGGTCCCGGTTCCCTCGCGCGGCAGCTCCCGCCGGCGCCGCGGCTACGATCCGCTTCAACTGCTGCTGTCCCGCCTGGCCCGGCAAGGCCTGCTGCCGGCCGGCCTGCAGTTGCTGCCCGCCGTCCGCCAGGTGGACCCGGCGCGGCGCCTGCAGCGGCCGGGTTCCCCGGGCGGGCAGAAGTCGCTGGGCCGGTCGGCGCGGCAACGGAACGTTGCCGGCAGCATGGCCGTGCCGCCGGGGTACGCACCCCTGATCGCCGGGAGGTGCTGCCTCCTGGTGGACGACGTGCTCACCACCGGTGCCACGATGGGTGAGCTGGCCCGGGCCCTGCGTGCCGCCGGCGGACATCCCCTGGGCGGAGCGGTGCTGGCAGCCGCCTCGGCCCCGGCCGGGCCCGCCGGCCGGGATGCGGGCCGGGAGGCCGCGAGCCGGCCCTCGTGAGCACCGCGGAATGACGCGGAGTGTAACGATTATGCAGTGCCGGCTGCACCGGCCCTCGGAGTGCCCTCGGACATCGTCGGCAAATGTTGTAGATATTCGTGGGTAAAGGGTGAATAAAAGGTGTCCGTGATCTAACGTGAAGTATGGGCTCCCGCGAGGGAGGCAACCCGTCTTCAGCGGCTGAAAGGAGTTTCTCTTTTCGGTCGCTGTTGTGTCATCTAGGCAATTATGGAGGGCACCATGGAATTCAACATCAACGGCCGCAACCTGTCCGTTTCGGATCGGTTCCGCGAGTACGCTGAGGAGAAGATCTCCAAGATCGAGCAGTTGGGCGACAAGGTCCAGCGGCTTGATGCCAAAGTCACCAAAGAGGCCAATGCCCGCAATGCCGAAAGCTCGATGACCGTCGAGCTCACCGTGCTCGGACGGGGCAGCGTGGTCCGCGCCGAGGCCAAGGCCGCGGACAAGTTTGCAGCTTTCGACATTGCCTATAACAAGCTTTTGGAGCGCCTGCGCCGCGCTCGGGACCGCCGCAAGGTCCACCACGGCCGTCACACCCCGACCGCCGTCCATCAGGCCACCGCCACGCTGGAACCGGCCAGCTCGGACATGCCGCTGCACGAAGCGGCGCTGGCTGCGGCAACTGCCCAGGACCAGGCCGAGGACCGGACCGGCTACGACATCGACAACGATGTTCCCGCCGGAGACTCACCGGTGCTGATCCGCCGCAAGGTCTTCCCGGCCGCGTCCATGACTCTCGACGATGCCGTGGACAACATGGAACTGGTGGGACACGACTTCTACCTGTTCATCGACAAGGCGACGAACGCACCCAGCGTCGTCTACCGCCGTCGTGGCTGGACGTACGGCGTGATCACCCTCGACGCCGATTGCAGCGCCGAAGAAGCCAAGGCGCGCGAAGAGGTGCTGGCCTACCGCGCGTCGGCGGGCGCCAAGGCCTGACAGCGCCGCGGCTGCCTAGTATGAAGGCATGACAGCCCGCATCACTCCGGCCCAGGCCCGCCGCATCGCGCTGGCGGCGCAGGGCTTGGTTCAGGAACGGCCCACCGGCCTTGTCACGGCAAGGCAGGTGGGCCGGACCTTTGACCGGCTGCGGCTGCTGCAGATTGACTCCGTGAACGTGCTGGTGCGCTCGCATTACCTGCCGTTCTTCTCCAGGCTCGGCGGCTACGACGTCGACATCCTCCACCGGTTTGCGGGAAAAGCGCCGCGCCGCATGATGGAGTACTGGGCGCACGAAGCCAGCTATATCAAGCCGCAGGATTTCGCCGATCTCCGCCAGTGGCAGCGTCGCCGGTGGGTTGGCGCCGCCGGCATGGACCCGGTCCTCGTCCAGGACCTGACCGCCAAGATCCTGGACACGCTTTCCTCCTCGCGCGGCCTGACCGCCCGGGCGGTCGCCGACCGGATCGGCCATGACGCGCACCAGCCGAAGACCGACTGGGGCTGGAACTGGAACGCGGTCAAGCGGGTGCTGGAGGACCTCTTCGAACAGGGGCTGGTCAGCGCCGCCGCGCGGACTCCCCAGTTCGAACGGCTCTACACCCTGACCGAGCGGGTGCTGCCAGCCCCGCACGACGCACAGTACCGGCCCGATCCTGAACAGGCGATGCTGAGGCTGATCGAGGCCGCCGCGCTGGCTCACGGCATCGGGACCGTCAAGTGCTTCGCCGACTACTTCCGGGTGCCGGTGCGGGCGGCCGCCGACGCGGTGCGGACCCTGGAGGCGGCCGGAAAGCTGGAAGCGGTGCAGGTGGATGGCTGGAGGGGCGACGTGTACCTGCACGCCGAGGCGGCCCGGCCGCGCCGCGCCACCGGCAGGGCACTCCTGAGCCCCTTCGATTCCTTGGTGTTCGAACGCCAGCGGGTGGAGCGGCTGTTCGGCTTTCGCTACCGGATCGAAATCTACACGCCGGCGCCGAAGCGGACCTACGGCTACTACGTCCTGCCGTTCCTGCTGGGGGACCGGCTGTGTGCCCGCGTGGACTTGAAAGCGGACCGGGCCTCGGGCAGGCTCGTGGTCCGGGCTGCGCACGCCGAAGACGACGCCCCGCCCGGAACCGCCGCGGAGCTGGCAGCCGAGCTGGCCGGCATGGCCGAGTGGCTGGCGCTGGACGCCGTGGTGGTTCATGAGAGCGGCGGTTTGGCCCCGGCCCTGGCCCGTGAGAGCGCGAAACGGCCGCCGGGAACCAAAACGCTGCGGGACTCGTCTCTCACGTAGACTGAACGAGCCAGATTTCTGCGCAACTGACTGGGAGCTATGTAGTGCCAACGATTCTCGAGCGTGTGCTTCGTACCGGCGACAAGAAGACGCTGAAGAGGCTGCGCGGCTACGCCGATGCGATCAACGTCCTGGAAGAGGACTTCAAGTCCCTCACGGATGCCGAGTTGCGCGGGGAAACCGACACGTTGAAGCAGCGCTACCAGGACGGCGAGCTGCTCGACGACCTGCTCCCGGAGGCATTCGCGGCCGTCCGCGAAGCCGCCAGCCGCACGCTCGGCCTGCGCCACTTCGACGTCCAGCTGATGGGCGGCGCAGCCCTGCACATGGGCAACATCGCGGAGATGAAGACCGGCGAAGGCAAGACGCTGGTGGCCACCGCGCCCGCCTACCTGAACGCGCTCACCGGCAAGGGCGTCCACGTGGTGACGGTCAACGACTACCTGGCCGAATACCAGTCCGACCTGATGGGCCGTGTTTACCGCTTCCTGGGCCTGACCAGCGGCTGCATCCTGTCGAACCAGAACCCGGCGACGCGCCGCGAACAGTACGCGGCGGACATCACCTACGGCACGAACAACGAGTTTGGCTTCGACTACCTGCGCGACAACATGGCCTGGAGCCGTGACGAACTGGTCCAGCGCGGACACCACTTCGCGATCGTGGACGAAGTCGACTCGATCCTGATCGACGAGGCCCGCACCCCGCTGATCATTTCCGGCCAGGCCTCCGGCGACGTGAACCGTTGGTACACCGAATTTGCGCGCGTCGTGATGCGGCTGAAGGACACCGAAGACTACGAAGTCGACGAGAAGAAGCGTACCGTCGGCGTGCTGGAATCCGGCATCGAAAAGGTCGAGGACTACCTCGGCATCGACAACCTGTATGAATCGGCGAATACGCCGCTGATCGGGTTCCTGAACAACGCCATCAAGGCCAAGGAGTTGTTCAAGCGGGACAAGGACTACGTGGTGCTCAAGGGCGAGGTGCTCATCGTCGATGAGCACACCGGCCGCATCCTGGCCGGCCGGCGCTACAACGAAGGCATGCACCAGGCGATCGAGGCCAAAGAGGGCGTCGAGATCAAGGCCGAGAACCAGACGCTGGCCACGGTGACCCTGCAGAACTACTTCCGCCTCTACGGCAAGCTCTCGGGCATGACCGGCACCGCCGAAACCGAAGCGGCCGAGTTCATGAGCACCTACAAGCTCGGCGTGGTTCCGATCCCGACGAACAAGCCGATGGCCCGCATCGACCAGTCGGACCTGATCTACAAGAACGAAGTCGCCAAGTTCGACGCCGTCGTGAAGGACATCGCCGAGCGCCACGAAAAGGGCCAGCCGGTCCTGGTGGGCACCACCAGCGTGGAGAAGAGCGAGTACCTGTCCAAGCAGTTGGCGAAACAGGGCATCCGGCACGAAGTGCTCAACGCCAAGAACCATGCCCGGGAAGCGGCCATCGTCGCGCAGGCCGGCCGCAAGGGTTCCGTCACGGTGGCGACCAACATGGCCGGCCGCGGTACGGACATCATGCTCGGCGGCAACGCCGAGTTCAACGCGGTGGCTGAATTGGAACGCCGCGGCCTGGACCCCGCCGCGAACCCGGAAGACTACGAGGCCGCCTGGCCCGCCGCCCTGGCAGCGGCGCAGAAAGCCGTACAGGCCGAGCACGACGAGGTCAAGGAGCTCGGCGGGCTCTACGTGCTGGGTACCGAACGGCATGAATCACGGCGCATCGACAACCAGCTCCGCGGCCGCTCCGGGCGCCAGGGCGACCCGGGCGAATCCCGCTTCTACCTCTCCCTGACCGATGACCTGATGCGGCTGTTCAACTCGGGCGCAGCGGAACGGATCATGAACTCCTCCCGCATGCCCGACGACGTGGCGTTGGAGTCCAAGATGGTTTCCAAGGCCATCCAGAACGCCCAGGCACAGGTCGAAGGCCGGAACGCCGAGCAGCGCAAGAACGTGCTGAAGTACGACGACGTGCTCAACCGGCAGCGTGAGGCAATCTACAACGACCGGCGGCGCATCCTGGAAGGCGACGACCTGCACGAGAAGGTCGCGTTCTTCCTTGAGGACGTGGTGACGGCGATGGTCAACGAAGCCACCGCTGAGGGCCATGGCGACGACTGGGACTACGAGCAGCTGTGGACCAACCTCAAGCAGCTCTACCCGATCGAACTGACGATCGACGAGGTGCTGGAGGAAGCCGGCGGGCGCTCGCGGGTCACGGCGGATTTCCTGCGCGCGGAAATTGTCTCCGATGCTAAGGTCGCCTACGCCCAGCGGGAGCAGACGCTCGGCTCCGAGACCATGCGCGAACTGGAGCGGCGCGTGGTGCTCTCGGTGATCGGCAGGAAGTGGCAGGAACACCTCTACGAGATGGATTACCTCAAGGAGGGCATCGGACTGCGGGCCATGGCCCAACGCGATCCGCTGGTCGAATACCAGCGCGAGGGATTCGTGATGTTCCAGGCCATGATGGAGTCCATCCGTGAAGAGAGCATCGGCTATCTCTTCAACCTCGAGGTACAGGTTCAGCAGCCGGCCGAGGCGACGGTCCCCGGGGTCGCTGACGCCCGGGCGGCGGCGGCGCCGCAGATCACTGCGGCCGGGCTGGAAGCTCCGCAGCGGCCGGCGGCCCTGCAGTTCACGGCGCCCAGTGCATCCGGGGAAGCCGAGACACGGGTCGAACGCCAGGCCCCGGCCAAGGCGGCAGCGCCCGCCAGGGACAAGCGCCCCGCCAAGAGCGGCAAGCGCCGGAAGTAGTTTGCGGGTTCAGCCGATCTCCAGGGCCGTGACCTTCCACAGTCCGCGGATCCACTCCAGCCGCAGCGCCACCGCGCGTATCCGGCGGGTCTCGGCCACCACCAACGACGCTTCATAGGCGCTGTCGGCGGCACGGCACACCCGGGCGGAGCGGACCACCGGGCTGCGGTGCAGCCGCAGCGGTGCCCGGCCATCGGAACGCAGTTGCGCCTGGTGGGCCCTGGCGATGTCCGCCCGGTGCACCAGCTTTTCGTAGCTGGCGGGGTCCAGCCAGCGAGCCAGCTGTTGGACCGGCCGTGTGCCGGAGACGGCCTCCAGGCAGGCCTGCGCCACGGACCGGGCCATCGCCGTGACGTGGAGCAGTTCGGCCTCCGCCTCGGGGTCCCCGCCCACCGGCAGCGGAACGGGACGGGGCACTGCGGCGGGTCCGGCCATCCCGCGGGTGTCATCCGGTCGCCTGGGCTGCAACCGGATGACGGGCGCAAAGTAGCCGTCCGGCCCGGCCGGTTTGACCCGCCGTACCGTCAGGGGCCGGGGCGCCCCGCTCGCCGGTGCCAGCGTGTCCAGGCGCGCGCCCGCCGCGGCTTCTTTCTCCGGCGTCTGCACGGCCGGGAGGTGTCGCACGTTGTCCATGTCCTGCCCTTCCTTCCACTGGTACTGCCTTGGCTTCCAGCCGCGCCACACAGCACGGCTCCCGTGTGCGTCTCTCGGCCGTTTCCGGAAAGCTTCACTATCCGGGCGGAGGTACGACGAGCGTTTGCCCGGGTTTGATTAGGGAGGGGTCGTGACCGATGAGGGTTTGGTTGGCGGCATACCACTCCGGCCACCGCTCGGCGATTTCCACGTCGGTCGCCAGCGGGCCCAGCTCGGCGGCCGCGAGCTGCCAGAGGGAATCCCCGGCGGTGACGGTAACCAGCCGGGGTGCGCCGGAGGCTTCCCGGGTTGGCGGCTTGGCGACGGCGCCCGGGGCCGCGGCCGGGGGAGCGGGCTTCCATGAGGGGTCCACCGGAGGGTTTACCCGACCGGCCAGGCCGTCCGGCTGCCACCGGGGATCCACCAGGGCAGCGCTGGACGCGCCGGTCCCGGCCGCGGCTTCGGCCGGACGCGTTGCGGCCGCCGCATGGGCGCCCGCGACCACCACCAGATTGAGGCCGACGACGGCGCCCGCCAAGCGCCGCAGGAACGCGGGACTCCACGCGGCCGACCGCGCCGCCAGGCGGCTGTGGCCGGTCCTGGCCAGCACCGCGCAGGCCGCCGCTGCCGCCATGCCCAGGAGCAACCAACAGAGCACGGCCGCGCCGGCTCCGATCGACAGGAGCGCCAGCAGGTCCTGATAGTTCTGCGAAGGCCACGCGGCGCCGGTGGCCAGCTCCCTCCCGGCGAGCACCAGCACGGCGGCACAAGCCGTCACCAGCCCTGTGGTTGCCAGATCGGCGGTGGTTCTGAGCATGGGAAGTGCCTCCGGAGAGAACGTGTTAACGTCATTTGATGTAGTTTGATTCTGTTTACTGCTGTTTGTTTCCAATAGTGGCAGCTTCAAACGCTTGTTGTAAAGCAGTAGGTTTTCCGTTGACGGCATGTGGTGCAGGTTCCTAGGCTGGCGCCATGCGTTGGGACGCCCTGTTTGCCGATTTGGAGGCCCAGCTACACGCCGCAGACCGGCTGGAGCTGGAAGCGGAGGTAAACGAGCGCGCCCGGATCGAGCTGGCGGCAGTGGGTCTGGCCGACCGGCTTCGGGGGCAGCTGGACAGCAGGTTGCGCGTCCGTGTAGGCGCAGACCTCAGGTTCGAGGGGACGCTGGCCCATGTCGGATCAACCTGGTTGGTGCTGTACGAGGGAGTGCGGAGCGTGCTCCTGCCGTTGGCCGCTGTCCAACTGCTCGAAGGAATGGGCCGGCATGCGGTTGCCGACTCGACCGGGGCCCGTCGGCTCGGGCTCGGTTCCGCCCTGCGCGCCCTTGGCCGCGACCGCGCACCGGTCGCGGTCTACCTGTCGGGTGGCCTCGGCATCCCGGCGGCCGAGGGGGTGGTCGACAGGGTCGGGGCGGACTCCTTCGACCTCGCGGCGGTGCCGTCGGGCGAGGACAGGCGCGCGGCAAATGTCCGGTCGGTCTACACGGTGCCCTTCGCGGCCATTGCGGCCCTCGTGTCCCGCAGCCCGGACTGAATGCTCATTCCGTGGTGGACTTGGCCTCTTCGATCAGCCGCCGCGTCTGGGCGTACTTGTCCTGGATGTACTGGTCGAGCATGACCTGCTCGACGCGCCATTGGCCCCGGCCGCCGATCTGGATGGCGGGAAGTTCGCCGCTGCGAACCAGGGCGTACGTCTGCGACGAGGAGATCTGCAACTCCTCCGCCACATCGGACAGGGTGAGGAACCGCGGCATGGGCTGATCCTTCGAAGCGGGGACGGTTTCAGCCATTATGGCATCGTTTGACGTCGTTTGGTCCAACTGGCTCCGTTGGTTCTGAAAAGTTTTCCCCAGATCCGGCCCGGGTGGCCGCGGCGGTTCCCTTTCCCCTGGGCCACGGCCAGAATGGTGCCACCCGCGGCCTCGGGGCCGACTCTCGGAGCGCAGCCTGGCTGTCCCTTGGGCGCGGGAATAAGGGGGGAGGAAGATTCGTGAGCGCTGCCATCGCAGAAAAAACCGTCGCACAGCGGTTGAAACGCCCGTCGTGGAAAGATCCCCGGTTGCTGGTGGGGCTGCTGCTCGTGGCGGCTTCGGTGGCCGGAGTTGCAGCGCTGGTCAACAGCGCGGATAAGACCACCGGTGTCTTGGCGGCTAGGACGGACATCGCGGTGGGACAACCGATCTCCGCCGCCGACGTGGTCGTCGTCGACGTTCGGCTGGGCGAGGCGGGCAGCCTTTATCTGCCGGCAGCAACGGGGTTGCCGGCAGATGCCGTCGCTACCGCGCTGGTCCGGGGCGGTGAACTGCTGCCGGCTTCCGTGCTGGGTGCCGGCGACGACTTGGACCGGAAACCGATCGGCCTGAGTATCGAGAGCCCGTTGCCCGAGGAGGCCGGTCCCGGTTCCCGGGTCGATGTATGGGTGTCGCTGCCCGACGGACGCAACGGTTTCAAGGAGCCGGAGAGGCTGCTCGAGGCGGCCGAGGTGTCGCAGTTGACGCGCGCCACCACCGCTTTCGGCTCGTCCGGGGCGGAACGGCTGCACGTCCTGGTGGGGGATGACACCATGCCGGCGCTGCTACATGCCCTCGCCAACGGGGCACGCATCAACGTGGTACTCAACCCGGCCGGTACTCCATGAGTCTGCCGGTCGTCACGCTGGGAACGGCGGCCGCCGACTTCGTGACCGGCCTGGAACGGCTCCATGGGCCTGTCACCGTGGTCCGGCGCTGCACCGACCTCGCGGAGTTGCTGGCGGCGGCGCAGTCCGGGCTGGCCCGGGCGGCCATCGTGGCGGGCCGGACGAGGGAGCTCGACGGCAGCGTGCTGGAGCGGCTGCACGGCGCCGAGGTGTCCGTGGTGGCGTTGACCGACGACGGCGGGGAACGCCTCCGGCTCGAAGCGCTCGGCATCCGCACGGGTGCCGCAACCGTTGAGCCCGTGGCCCTGGCAGCACTGGTGGCCGAGTCCGTCGCGCAGCTGCGCTCGCTGACGGCGGCCAAAGCGGCAGCAGGAGCCGCCGCGCCGGGAGGGGCGGCGCTGGCCGACCCCGCCCGGGCCCTGCGGCCGCACGACGCTGCGGTTGAACCGCCGGCACCTGCAGGGGCCAAGGGTGAACTCGTCGCGGTGTGGGGTCCGGCCGGGGCGCCGGGACGCACCACCTTGGCGGTCAACCTCGCCGCCGAATACGCCGCCGCCGGCCGGCGGACCCTGCTGATGGATGCGGATACCTACGGGGCCAGCGTCGCCGCGTTCCTTGGCCTGCTCGATGAATCTGCCGCGCTTGCCCACGCCTGCCGGCTGGCGGACCAGGGCGTGCTGGACAGCCCGGCCCTGGAACGGGTCTGCCTGAAGGTAGCCGTGGCCGGAACCTCGATGCTGGTGCTGACCGGGATTACGAGGGTGGACCGGTGGACCGAGCTGAGGCCGTCGGCGCTCGGGGCGGTGCTGGACGTGGCGCGGGCGGTGGCGGAGACCGTCGTCGTGGATTGCGGTTTCTCGCTGGAACACGACGAGGAGCTGAGCTTTGACTCGATGGCGCCCCGGCGCAATGGTGCCACGTTGCGGGTGCTGGAGGCGGCGGACCGGGTGCTGGCCGTGGGCAGCGCGGATTCGGTGGGGCTGCCGCGGCTGGTCCGCGCGCTGGACGAACTGGCGCATGCCGTCCCCTCCGCCTCGGCCGAAGTGGTGCTCAACAAGGTTCGGGCGGCAGCCGTGGGAGCCCGGCCGGAAGCACAGTTGCGGGAGGCCTGGGAACGGTTCGTGCCGGCCGCCGGCGTCCCCGCCCTGCTGCCGTCCGATACCGCCGCAGCCGATGCCGCCCTGCTGGGCGGCTCGGTCCTGTTGGAATCCGCGCCGGGCTCTGCGCTGCGGCACGCCATCGCCGGGCTGGCCGGAAGCCGGCCGGCGCCGCCCAGGCGGGGAATCCGCCGTCGTGCCCGGTCAAAGTGAAGTTTTGAACGCGCCGCGTTAGGCTTGCCGAAGGACCGCAACGGCGCGGTTGGGACCCACCTATCGGAGGCGTTTTACATGTCGACTGGATCCAGCATGGCGGATCTGTCCAGCTCAGCTACCGGCGATGAGGAATTCATCGCTAAATACTATGAGCACCTGGCCGCGGAGGATGCCGCGAGCTACAGTCCGGATGTGCTCCGCGCCCGCGCGCTGGCGCACCGGGAGCTGGCGGTTCACCGGCCGCCGGCGCAGCCCGTGATCGCCATCCGGGACGAACCCGAGGCCAGCATCGTCATGATCGTCACCGATGACATGCCGTTCCTGGTCGATTCGGTGACCGCGGAGCTGCTGCGCCACGGCATTGCCATCCGGATGATCACGCACCCCACCTTTGTAGCCACCCGGGCCCGGGACAGCCACGACCTCACCGGCGTGGAACAGGTGCCGGCCGCCGCCGGGGTCTCCAGCGGCGACACGGCGGCACTGCCGCAGCTGGGATCCTTCGAGACCGGCGGCGACCAGGTCCTGCGGATCGAATCCTGGATGGCCGTGGAGACCGGACGGATCGAGCCGGACAAGGCCGCCGAGCTGATGTCCGGCCTCAAGAGCGTCCTGGCGGATGTCCGGGCGTCGGTCGAGGACTGGCCGGCCATGCGCCGGCAGGTGCGGCAGGTTGCCGCGTCGCTGGATGCGGTCGTGGGAGCGGAGGAAATTCCCGACCTGCAGGAGGCCAAGGAGCTGCTTGAGTGGCTCGACGACGGGAATTTCACCTTCCTGGGCTACCGCGAATACGATCTCGTCACCCAGGACGGGGAAGACGTGCTCCTGGTCCGCGAGGACAGCGGCCTGGGCATGATGCGCCACATCGGCGACACGAAGCGGGTCCAGCACCTCACCGAAGAGGGCCGTGCCCGCGCCCGGGAAAAACGCGCGCTGGTGATTACCAAGGCGAACTCGCGGTCCACGGTGCACCGCGCGGCATACCTGGACTACATCGGCGTGAAGAGCTTCGATGCGCAGGGCAACGTCGACGGCGAGCGCCGCTTTATCGGCCTTTTCGCCACCAGCGCCTACAACCGTTCGGTGAAGAGCGTCCCGATTGCCCGGGAAAAGGTCGCGGCAGTGCTGCAGCACAGCGGCTTCCCGGCCGATTCGCACTCCGGCAAGGACCTGCTGTCGATCCTCGAAACGTACCCGCGGGACGAGTTGTTCCAGATGGACGTCGAGGAGCTGGCCGCGACCGCGATGGGCATCCTGCGGCTGCAGGAGCGG
Organism: Arthrobacter sp. MDT2-34-1; assembly: GCF_059091365.1. NCBI lineage: Bacteria > Bacillati > Actinomycetota > Actinomycetes > Micrococcales > Micrococcaceae > Arthrobacter > Arthrobacter sp. MDT2-34-1. The sequence continues at coordinate 1,016,198 of NZ_JBNHGO010000001.1, read as the reverse complement.
CGCCGGACCCGGCTGTTCCTGCGCACCGACGCCTACGGCAGGTTCGTGTCGGCCCTGGTGTTCCTGCCGCGCGACCGCTACACGACCGCCGTCCGGCTGCGGATCGAGCAGGAGCTGCGCAACACCTTCGACCCGCAGAGCATCGACTACGAGGCGCGGATGTCCGAATCCGCCCTGGCCAGGCTGTTCTTCCGCATCCGCCTCAAGCGTGCCTCCACGGTGCCGAAGGTCGACACGGCCGACCTTGAGCGCCGGCTTGCCCAGGCGTCCCGGTCCTGGTCGGAGGGCATCGAAGAGGTGCTGCGCGCCAATTTCGACGGCGAGGAGGCTGCCCGCCTCTCGGCGAACTGGAAGGACGCGTTCCCGCCCAGCTACCGGGTGGACTACGAGGTGGAAGACGCGCTCGAGGACATCGCCCGTTTCCGCAACTACGAGGGAGGCGACCCCGGCGCGGCCCCGGTGCTGCACGTCTACGTTCCCGAGGACAGCGCCGACGTACTCGCCGCCGACGCCCGGCTGAAGCTGTACCTGCCGGAAGCCCGGTCGCTGAGCAACATCATGCCCGTGCTGCAGAACACCGGGCTGGAGGTACTGGACGAGCGCCCGTTCGAGATCAACACGGCGGACGGCGAAGACTACTTCCTGTACGACTTCGGCCTCCGGTATCCGGCGGGCGTCGACCCGATCGCCACCGGCGACCTGCTCGAGGAAGCCTTCGGCGCTGCCGTCACCGGACGCAGCGAGTCGGACGGCTTTGACCGGCTGGTCCTGGCCGAGGGCATCGGCTGGCGCCAGGTTGCGGTGCTGCGCGCATACACCCGCTACCTGCGGCAGCTGGGCAACCTGGTCTCCTACGCCTTCGTCTCCGACACACTCCTGGCCAACCCGGCAGTGGCCCGCGCCCTGCTGGCGGTGTTCAACGCCAGCTTCGATCCGGACCTGGAAGGCGACCGCGAGGCGGCGGTCGAGGCCGCCCGCTCCGAGCTCGCGGCGGGACTCGAAGCCGTGCCCACCCTTGACGCGGACCGGGTGCTGCGCTCGCTGGCCAACCTGATCGACGCGACGCTTCGCACCAACTACTTCCAGGACAAGCCCTACTTCAGCTTTAAACTCAGCCCGTCGCGGATCGAGGGTGCACCGTTCCCGCGGCCAAAATACGAAATCTGGGTCTACTCGCCGCGAGTCGAAGGCGTCCACCTTCGCTTCGGCGACGTGGCCCGCGGCGGACTGCGCTGGTCGGACCGGCGGGAGGATTTCCGCACCGAAATCCTGGGACTGGTCAAGGCGCAGACCGTCAAGAACGCGGTCATCGTGCCTACCGGCGCCAAGGGCGGCTTCTTCGCCAAACGGCTGCCCGACCCCGCCGTGGACCGCGCGGCCTGGATGGCGGAGGGGCAGGAAAGCTACCGCACCTTTATCCGCGGCCTGCTGGACATCACCGACAACCTGGTCCGGTCCGCAACCGGCCAGGACGTGGTGCCGCCCGAGCGGGTGGTCCGGCTGGACGGCGACGACACCTACCTGGTCGTCGCCGCGGACAAGGGGACCGCAAGCTTCTCCGACATCGCCAACGACATCTCGCTGGAATACGGCCACTGGCTCGGCGACGCCTTCGCGTCCGGAGGCTCGGTCGGCTACGACCACAAGGCGATGGGCATTACCGCCCGTGGCGCGTGGGAGTCGGTTAAGCGGCACTTCAGCGAACTCGGCGTCGACACCCAGACCGAGGACTTCACCGTCGTCGGCGTCGGGGACATGAGCGGCGACGTCTTCGGGAACGGGATGCTGCTTTCCGAGCACATCCGGCTGGTCGCGGCCTTCGACCACCGGCATATCTTCCTGGACCCGGATCCCGACGCCGCTGCCTCCTTCCAGGAGCGCCGTCGCCTGTTCGAGCTGCCCCGTTCCTCTTGGGCGGACTATGACGAGAAGCTGATCAGCGCCGGCGGCGGGGTCTACCCGCGGTCGGTGAAGTCGATCCCGTTGTCCGCGGAGGTGCGGGAAGTTCTCGGCCTCGATCCGCAGGTCACGAGCATGAGTCCGCCCGAACTGCTGCAGGCCATCCTGAAGGCGCCGGTGGACCTGCTGTACAACGGCGGCATCGGCACCTATGTGAAGGCGTCGACCGAGTCGAATGCCGAAGTCGGCGACAAGGCCAATGACGCCATCCGCGTCAACGGCGCCGACCTGCGGGTCAAGGTGATCGGCGAAGGCGGCAACCTGGGGATGACCCAGCGCGGCCGGATCGAAGCCGCCGGCAAGGGGATCATCCTCAACACCGATGCCATCGACAACTCCGCCGGCGTGGACTGCTCGGACTACGAGGTCAACATCAAGATCCTCGTGGACCAGATGGTCGCCGCCGGGAAACTGCCGGTAGCGGAGCGGGCCGACCTGCTGCATTCAATGACCGAGGAAGTCGGACGCCTGGTCATCCAGGACAACATCGACCAGAACGTCCTGCTGCTCAACGACCGCCAGCGGATCATCGAGTGGAGCCCGAGCTTCGAACGCCTGATGGACTGGCTGGAAAGCCACGCCGAACTGGACCGGCAACTCGAAGCGCTGCCGACCACCGAGGAGCTGCACGAACGGATCGCGGCCGGCCAGGGCCTGACCTCTCCGGAGCTGTCCGTGCTGGCGGCGTACTCGAAGATCGAGCTGACCCATGCGCTGACCGAGAGCAACCTGGCCGACGACCCGTACTTCGACGGCGTGCTGCGCGGTTATTTCCCGCACCAGCTGGTCGAGCGGTTCGGCGACGATATGGCGGGCCACCCGCTGCGCCGGGAAATCATCGCCACCGTCGTTGCCAACGACATGATCAACATGGGCGGCATCACCTTCGCCTTCCGGGTCATGGAGGAAACGTCCGTCTCCGAGGCGGACGTGGCGCGGGCGTTCGTGGCGCTGCGCGAGATCTACGAATTCGACAAGCTCGTGGAAGCGTTGAACGCGTTGCCGGCCAGCTTCCCCACGGATTTGTGGTGCATGGTGCATCTGGACATGCGCCGCCTGCTGGACCGGGCAGTGCGTTGGTATATCAACCATGTCGACAGCGGAACACCGGTCGCAGAAGGCGTCGCGATGTTCAAGCCCCAAATGGACCCGTTGCGCAACAACCTGGCTCAGTACCTGCGCGGCGACGACCTGGTCCGCGTGCACGAATGGCTGGAAACCGCCGAAGAACGCGGGCTGCCCGCAGGGATCGCCCGGCAGTGGGCCGAGCAGTTCGAGAGCTTCGGTTTGCTCGACGTCGCCCGCATCGCCGGGCAGATCGACGAACCGGTCGAGTCCGTCGCACGCGTCTACTACGCGGTTTACGACCGGTTCGACGTCGACAACCTGCTCGAGCGGATCACGGCGCTGCCGCGGGAGGACCGCTGGCAGTCGCTCGCCCGTGCCGCCATGCGCGACGACCTGTACACGACGGTCACGGACATCACCGTGGCGGTCATGCAAAGCACCCCGGCAGGGGAGCAGGCCGAGGCCAGGCTGGACGAGTGGGAACGGGCCAACGCGGAGAACATCAAGCGCACCCGGGACATGTTCGAGGAAGTGAACAGGCTCGAGCAGGACGACATGGCGTCGCTGTCCGTGGCACTGCGACTGATGCGTTCGACAGTGCGGCGATAGCTTGGCGATCTTCACCGATCCCATCCGCGACTACGCGGACTTTCGTCCGGGTGACGCGGAGTGGCTCCACCTGCTGGTGGGCGACTGGCAGCTGATCGCGGACCTGGCGTTCGCCGACCTGGTCCTGTGGTTCCCGACGCCGGACGGGAGCTACGTGGCGCTGGCGCATGTGCGCCCGTCAACCACCCACACGGTGTTCCACCGGGACTTCGTGGGGGAGCGGATCCGTGCGGACCTCAAGCCGCTGGTGGACCAGGCACGCCAGTCGCAGGCGATCGAACGGTCGTCGGAGGCGGACTGGACCACCGAGATGGCCATGCGGGTCGAGGCGGTGCCCATGGTCCGCAACGGCCGGACGCTCGCCGTCGTGACGTCGCACATGGACCTGTCCAGCTCCAGAATGCCGTCGCGGCTGGAGCTGACCTACCGGCAGTGCGCCTACGACCTCTTGAAGATGGGAACGCTGGGACTGTGGCCGGACTTCGCCTCGCCGACCGGGTCGCGCCGCGGCGCGCCCCGGGTCGGCGACGGCCTGATCAGGCTGGACGCCGACGGGGTGGTGGAATACGCCAGCCCCAACGGGGTTTCTGCATTCCGGCGCCTCGGCGACGTCGAGTCCCTGGAGGGCCGCTCACTGGCCGAGGTGACGACGGCGCTACTCAAGGACCGGCGGATGGTCGACGAAACCCTGCCGTTGGTGGTCACCGGGCGGATGCCCTGGCGCACGGAGATTGAATCCCGCGGCGTCTCGCTCTCGCTCCGGGCCATACCGCTGAGGAACGAACAGGAGCGTTTCGGCGCCCTGGTGCTGTGCCGGGACGTCTCCGAGCTGCGCCGGCGGGAGATGGAGCTGGTGTCGAAGGACGCCACCATCCGGGAGATCCACCACCGCGTGAAGAACAACCTCCAGACGGTCGCGGCGCTGCTGCGCATGCAGTCGCGCCGGATGGTCAGCGACGAAGCAAAGCAGGGGCTGGAACAGGCCATGCGCCGCGTCGCCTCGATCGCGCTGGTCCACGAAACGCTGTCCCAGGGCTTGGCGCAGAACGTCGACTTCGACGAACTGATCGGGCGTCAGTTCCGGCTCTCGGCGGAAGTAGCCTCGCCCACGCAGGCCGTCCGCACGGAGCGCAGCGGCGAGTTCGGGGAACTGCCCAGCGAGTTCGCCACCCCGCTGGCCCTGGTGATCAATGAACTGGTCACGAACGCCGTCGAGCACGGGCTGGCCGGGCGGCACGGCACCGTCCGGTTGACTGCCCGGCGGAGCCGGCGGGGCGACGACGAATTGCTGACCGTCTCGGTCGAGGACGACGGCGTGGGCCTGCCCGAGGAACCGCGGCGGGAGGGCCTGGGCCTGCAGATTGTCCGCACCCTCGTCACCAGCGAATTAGGCGGCCGGATCGAATGGACCCCCCGCGACGGCGGGGGAACATGTGTGCGGATCGACCTGGTGCTCAACACCAAAGGGGCCCGCTGAGCGCGGGCGGATCAGCCGACGCGAGAGGCCGCTGCCGAATCCGGCAGCGGCCTCTCGCCACACTGGGGGTACCGGGTCAGGAGGCCCGGCGGGCCCGGGCGGCACGGCGCTTCAGCGCCCGGCGCTCGTCCTCGCTCATGCCTCCCCACACGCCGGCGTCCTGGCCGGATTCGATGGCCCACTGCAGGCAGGTATCAATCACCGGGCAGCGCCGGCAGACGCTCTTGGCCTCTTCGATCTGCAGGAGTGCCGGCCCGGTGTTCCCCACAGGGAAAAACAGTTCCGGGTCCTTGTCCAGGCATGCCGCGCGGCTACGCCAATCCATGCTGATCACATACTCCTTTAAATGGTGTCCGGTGGTTTTTGTGAAAACATTCACGAACAGACTCATAGAAAAGGGAGCCCGACCGGCCCCCTCTGCGCTTCGCCATCAAGCGTTTCATGTTAAATCCGCGTAAACAAGAGGTCGTGCGGACTTAACCGGCCGTAATACCTGAGTCATTCGTCACAGGGTGATATGGTTCGGCTCCAAGCGGGAGCCGGTGCCCGGCGATCTGGAGCCGTTAATCCGACTATCTAAGGTAGGGTGCGAGTGTGTCAATGCCTGCACCCTCATCCTTCCCTGCCGCCCGTCCGATCGCCATCAAAATTGTAGCGGCGGCAGTGGTGCTGGAAGCACTGGTGCTCTTGGGCGGAGCAGCCCTGTTCGCCTACGGGCTGGCCACCCAAACCCCGATATCGCTGACCAGCAGCGTCTTCCTGCTGGTCCTGATGCTGGTCTTCGGCCTCTGGCTGCTCGTCGTCGGACATTACCTGTTCCGCGGGTACCGCTGGACCCGCGCTGCTGCCCTGGTGTGGCAGATCTTCGTGGTTGTCGTGGCCATCTCCATGATCCAAGGCGGCCAACTGCTGCTGGGCCCGGTCCTGTTGGTGGCGGCCGCAGCCTCCTTCGTCCTGCTGCTGACCAAGCCCGTGACGGATTTCCTGGTCAAGGGCGCCGCACCCCGCGCCCTGTAGCCAACGCCACCTGCAGCGGGACGGCCCGGCCGGCCTCGATCCGGTAGCCGCGTCCCGCCGGTCTCCACCCGTCGTCGAGCCGCACACCGAAGAAGTCCGCATCCGCGCCCGCCCGCGGCGCCAGGACCATGCCGCGCCCGCGTGCCCTGGCCTGCAGGACCAGCGGAACCTGCTGCGGCAGCAACGGCCCGGGCCGCGCGGCCACCACGGCCGATGCACCGGCGGCGATCAGGGCCGCGATGGCACCGTGGGCACGCGTGCCCAGATCCTCCGCGTCGTCGACCAGCAGGACGGCGCCGCTCCCGACGGCCGCGCGGCCGGCCCAGAAGTCGTCGGCGTCTCTGCCGTGCGGGGGTGCGCAACAGGGCCTCAGGCCCTCCAGCGCCCGCTGCAGCACGACCATCAGATTGGTCTTCCCGCTGCCCTCGGGCCCCAGCACCAGGTACACCTCGCCGGCGGCCAGCGGCAGCGTGGAGGGCCCCAGCTCGTCGCCCTCCACGCCGATCACCGGAAGCCCGCGGGCCGCGCGGGGCAGCGTGGCCGCGGGAACGGTCAGCGGCAGCGCTTCGACCCGGAAGGGACGGGCGCGGGCATCGGCCGGCGGCGGGCAGCCGGCCGGATCGGTGGCCAGCTGGCAGACCCCGCCGTCGCCACCGATCCGTCCCTGCACTAATGCCCTGCCGGGCACGGCGTCCATGGGCGGAAGCCGGGGCCAGCCCAGCAACGTTTCGGGACCGGCCCCGGTCGGCAGGTAGAGCCGGTTGCCCATGAGCGGCAGGAAGCGGCTGCCCGATAGTTCACGGTCGCCGGACACAACCAGGATGACCCCCGTAACCTGGCCGTCGCGCGCCAGATCCTGCAGGCAGTCTTCGGCCCAGCCGAGCCGGCCGGCCCGGAAGCCACCGAGCCAGCGGCCCCAGCCGCTGACCAGCACGGCCAGCGGAACAGCGGCCGCCGGATCGGGCGGACCCCCGGCCGAGGCCAGGCTGCCGAGCCGGGCGGAAACCTCGTTGGCCAGGCGCCGCAGCACCCTTGCCGCCCGTTCGCTGTCCTGGGGGCCGACGTAGGCGCCGGTCCGGCCGGCGTCCGCGGCGAAGCCCAGCGAACCGTCACCGTCCAGCACGTAGCAGTGGCGTTCCACCGGTCCGCCCAGGAGCTGCGTCGCCAGGACCCGCAAAAACTCCCGGTGTCCTCCGCCCCCTACCCCGAGAACGGCCAGGTGGCCGTCGGGCTCCGGTTGCCAGCGCAGCGGCACCTGCCGTTGCCGGAACGGCATGTCCAGCAGGCCGATCGGGATGCTGCCCCCGTCCTTGGGCGCGGCGGCGGGGACCGGGCTCCCGCCGCCGTCGTCGCCGCCGGGAGAGCGGGCGGGAGCGGACGGCCCGGGCCCCGCGAGGTCGGCGGCGGCCAGGCTCAGCGGCAGGGCCGGCCGCAACCGCCGGGCCTCCGGCAGGCCGAGGCCACGGTAGGCGGCCGCTGCCTCCGCCACCAGCCGCTCCACCACTCCGGTGACCTCCGGCGCTGCCGCTGCCGGTGGTTCTGCCGCCAGCCATTCGTCCACGGTCCGGAAGAGCGGGAAGTGTCCGGCGGCCGGCAGGGTGCTGCAGGCGGACTGGAAGGGCACCACATCCTGCGTGCCGACGCGCAGGTAGGCCCTGCCCCTCGCGGTCACCGGAATGTCGGCGGCCACGGGCGAATCCAGCAGGTCGCGGGACTCGGCCGTGTTCTGCGTCCGCAGCACGATCATGGTGGTGATATTCGCGCTGATGTCCGAGGAGACGGCACCCTGCGGCCGTTGCGTGGCCAGCACCAGGTGGATGCCCAAGGCGCGGCCCACGGTGGCCACGCGCATCAGCTCGGGAAGCGCCTGCGGCGCGTCCTCGCCCAGCATCCGGAATTCGTCGACGACGACGACGAGCCGCGGCAGCGTGCCGGGCGGGCAGGCCGCGATGTCCCCGATGCCGCGGGCGGCCAGCAGGGCTTCGCGGCGGCGTACCTCCGCCTGCAGCCAGGCCAGCGATCGGCCGACTGCCTCCAGCGTCAGGTCCGTGAGCAGGCCGGCGCAGTGCGGCAGCCGGGCGAGCGGGCCGAGCCCGGAACCGCCCTTGAAGTCGATCAGCAGGAAATTCACTGTGTTCGGGGACCTGGTCAGGGCCAGCGAGAGGACAAGGCTCCGCAGCAGTTCGGACTTGCCGGAGCCGGTGGTGCCGGCGACCAGCAGGTGCGGCCCGTGGACGGCCAGGTCGAGCGCCAGCGGTCCGGCGGCGCCGGCACCCGGCAGGGCGGTGAGGCCGGGATGGCGGTCCCCGCGGAACCAGCGCTCCTCCAGCGGCTCCCGCGGCAGCATCGACTGCAGGCGGCAGCGCGGCGGCACCGAACCGGTGGCCGGCAGCGTCTCGGAGGGCATGGCCGCGGCGGCCAGCCGGGCAAGGCGGTCCAACGTGGGGGCCTGCACCAGATCCGCCGAGAACACGACGTCTCCGCCGTCTGCGCTCAGGCGGGAGGCCTGTCCGGCCACGATGATCCGGGTCCCGGCGTCGGCCGATCCGCCGAACCAGAGCTGCGCGGCCGGCCGTCCGGCATCCGCCAGTACCCGGGCCGCCTCGCCCCCGCGTCCGGCTACCAGGAGCACGAGGGTGCCGCCGCCGGTGGCGAGCCGCTCCGCCAGTTGCCTGGGCCGGTCCGCCAGCTCCACGCCGGGAAGGAACCGCGCCGACGCGCGAACGGATTCCGGCAGCGCGTAGCAGACAACGCGCAGGGCGGTTCCCGCCGCGCGTGCGGCCAACTGCAGCAGGGCCGAACGCAGCAGACCGTCCAGCCCGAAAGGTGTTCCCTGGATCCGCAGCGGGGGCCCGGCGAGCAGGTCCACGCACAACGGAACATCCCTCGGCGGGGGAGGCGGGACCACCGGCGCCGACGCCGAACCGATGTGTGCCGGCAGGCCGGCCGTCCCCAGCCGCAGCCACACGTGCGCCGGCCGGTCCGGAGGGCCGGGGTCCCCGGCAGGACGCCGGGCCCCCGTCCCGGCCCGCAGCAGGGACGCGGCCAGATCAGCGGCACCAGGGGCCGCCAGGTGCCGCCGCCGCGCATCGGCTTCCGCCGCCGCGTGCACCGCGGCCCGGTAGCGGCGGCGCTGCCGGCGCCCGGCGGCGTAGGGCACGGCGGCGGCCAGCAGGGACATGGCGCTGAAGACCAGGAAGAACCACAGGCCCGTCAGCAGGGCCAGCGCGAGCCCGGCGAGCAACGGTAGTCCGGCTAGCAGCAACGCCGTTTTGGACCGTTGCTCCGGAGGCTTTTCAGCCACGGGCACCGGATCGGCCAGGTCCGTGTCCGGCCGGAACGGTGCGTCCGGTTCGCTGCCCACGACCAGTTGCAGCCGGCTGCCGCCGATCCGCACGCTGCGGCCGGCCTGCAGCACGACCTGCAGGGTGCGCCTGCCCCGCCAGACGATCCCGTTGGACGACCCGGCGTCGCGCAGCAGCACCTGGCGGTCGGTGACATCCACGATGGCATGCAGCCGCGACAGCGCCGGATCCGCGATGGTCAGCGCGCAGGCATGCCGGCCGACACTGAAGCTGCCGCGCCCGAGGGCGAACAACCGGCCGGCGTCGGGGCCGGCGGCGACGGCCAGCAGCAGCGGCGGCAGAGCGGGCCGTTCCCGGCACGGCACCGCCGCCGCGTCCGGGGCGCAGACGACGACGGCGCCATCGACCAGCGGGGACACGCCGGCGGCGAGGGAGGACAGGCTCAGTCCGGCCACCGTGAAGGCCGCCCCGGGCAGGCGCCCGCCCAGCCAGGCAGCCAACGGCGCGGCGCTGCTTCCTGATTCCAGCCCCGCGACTGCATCGGCATGCGCCGCGACCCAGGCCGCTGCGGTGGCCGGAAGGCCGGGGGCCGCCACCAGCGTCAGATGAAGGACCATGACAAGGAACCTAGGCAGAAGGGAGCCCCACTTTCCCGTGCATCGCCCGGTATGTGGATAACCTGCGGTACCGGAGGCTGACGCGAACAAGCGATACCCTTGACTCTGGGCCGAAGGGCCGACACACCGACACAACGAGAAAAGGCCTTTGCTCTTGAAGATCGCTGTCATTGCTCTGGGAAAGATCGGGTTGCCGCTGGCCGCCCAGTTCGCCTCGAAGGGGCACGAGGTCGTCGGCGTGGACGTCAACCCCGCCGTGGTCGACCTGGTCAACGCGGGCAGCGAGCCGTTCCCGGGGGAGGCGGGGCTCCAGGACAGGCTGGCCGAGCTGGTGCCGGCGGGCAGGCTGCGGGCGACCACTGACTATGCGGAGGCGGTGCCGGGAGCGGACGCGGTGGTGCTGGTTGTGCCCCTGTTCGTGGACGCGGAGGCCAAGCCCGACTTCGGCTGGATGGATGCCGCCACGCAGGAGCTGGCCCGGCACCTGACGCCGGGCACGCTGGTCTCCTACGAGACCACGCTGCCGGTGGGCACCACCCGGACCCGGTGGAAGCCGATGCTCGAGGCCGGCTCCGGCCTGGTCGAGGGCGAGGACTTCCATGTGGTCTTTTCCCCGGAGCGGGTGCTGACCGGCCGGGTGTTCGAGGACCTGCGGAAGTATCCCAAGCTCGTCGGCGGGCTCTCCGGGGCCGGTGCTGCGGCGGCGCAGGAGTTTTACGAGGCGGTGCTGGACTTCGACGACCGCCCGGACCTGCCGCGCGGCAACGGCGTCTGGGACCTGGGCTCGGCCGAGGCCTCCGAGCTGGCCAAGCTCGCCGAGACCACCTACCGGGACGTGAACATCGGGTTGGCGAACCAGTTCGCCCGCTATGCCGCGACCGCCGGGATCGACATCTACCAGGTGATCGAGGCGTCCAACTCCCAGCCCTACAGCCATATCCACCAGCCCGGCATCGCCGTCGGCGGGCACTGCATCCCGGTGTACCCGCGGCTGTACCTGTGGAACGATCCGTCGGCCACGGTGGTGGCTGCGGCCCGAGCCGCGAACGCGGGAATGCCGGACTACACGATCGGCCTGCTGGAGGGTGCGTACGGCGACCTGGCCGGCGCGCGCGTGGCCGTGCTGGGCGCTGCCTACCGCGGCGGCGTGAAGGAGACGGCGTTCTCCGGGGTGTTCGGCGCGGTAGAGGCGATCAACGCGCGGGGCGGCACCGCCGTCGTGCATGATCCGATGTTCAGCGACGCCGAGCTCGCCGCCCTGGGCTTCACGCCCTACCGGCTGGGCGAGCCGGCCGACGCCGCGGTGGTGCAGGCCGACCACGCCGAATATGCGCAGCTGGGACCGGACGACCTTCCCGGCGTGAAGGTGTTCGTCGACGGCCGGCGGGTCAGCTCGGCCGAACGGTGGCCGGGCGTGGCGTACCGGGTGATTGGCAAGGCATGAGGGCCGGAGCGTAGAGGCAATGGATGGTGGAGCAGCGGTCGCGAGCGGAAAGAGGGAACCCATGGCGTTCATCGCCGATTCGGCGGACGTCGCCGACGCCGCCCGGCTGGGCGAGGGCACGAAGATCTGGCACTTGGCGCAGGTCCGCGAGGGCGCCGTGCTGGGAGAGAACTGCATCGTGGGCCGGGGCGCCTACATTGGCACCGGGGTGCAGGCCGGGGACAACTGCAAGATCCAGAACTATGCGCTGGTGTACGAGCCGGCGCGGCTGGGCCGCGGCGTGTTCATCGGACCGGCGGTCGTGCTGACCAACGACACCTACCCGCGGGCGGTCGCGCCGGACGGGTCGCTGAAGAGCGCCGACGACTGGACGCCGGTGGGCGTGGACATCCGCGACGGCGCATCGATCGGCGCGCGGGCGGTCTGCGTGGCCCCGGTGACCATCGGCGCCTGGGCCACCGTGGCGGCAGGCTCCGTGGTCACCCGCGACGTGCCCGACTTCGCCCTCGTGGCCGGGGTTCCGGCCAGGCGGATCGGCTGGGTGGGCCGGGCCGGACAGCGGCTGGTCCAGGACCCGGCGGACCCGTCGGGCTGGGTGTGCCCGGCGACCGGCGCCCGGTACCGGGAGGACGAGGGCATGTTGCACGAAGTTTCGGACGAAACCGGAGGAGAGCAGCTGTGAGCAAGGACTTCATACCGGCGGCCAAGCCGATCATCGGAGAGGAGGAACGGGCCGCGGTGGACGCCGTGCTGGCCTCCGGGATGCTTGCCCAGGGGTCGGAGGTCGCCGCCTTCGAGCGGGAGTTCTCGCAGGTGCTGCTGGACGGCCGGCACGCGGTGGCGGTCAATTCCGGGACCTCGGGCCTGCACCTGGGCCTGCTGGCCGCCGGCATCGGCCCGGGTGACGAGGTCATCGTCCCGTCCTTCACCTTCGCGGCCACCGCGAACTCGGTGGCCCTGACCGGCGCCACTCCGGTGTTCGCCGACATCGAGCCGGAGCACTACTGCCTGGACCCGGACGCGGTCGCCGCCGCCATTACGCCGCGGACCAAGGCCGTCATGCCGGTGCACCTGTACGGCCACCCGGCCGACATGGACGGGCTGGGCAGGCTCGCCGCGGAAAAGTCGCTGCTGCTCTTCGAGGACGCCGCGCAGGCCCACGGGGCGTCGCTGGGCGGCCGGCCGGTGGGCACGTTCGGCGAGTTCGCGATGTTCAGCCTGTACCCGACCAAGAACATGACCTCCGGCGAGGGCGGCATGGTGTCCACCGGCAGCGACGACGTGGCGCGCCGGCTGCAGTTGCTGCGCAACCAGGGCATGGAACGCCAATACGAAAACGAACTGGTCGGCTTCAACGCCCGGATGACCAACCTGCACGCCGCGATCGGCCGCGTGCAGCTGGGCAAGGTCCTCGGCTGGACCGAACGGCGCCGGGCCAACGCCGCGTTCCTGGACGCGAACCTGGACGGTGTGGGCACGCCGAAGGTGGCAGCCGGGGCGGTCCACGTGTACCACCAGTACACCGTGCGGATCGGCGCGGGGGAGCGCGACCGCTTCGCCGCGGCGCTGAAGGACGAATACAACATCGGCTCCGGGGTCTACTACCCGATCCCGAACCACCGGCTGCCCTCCTTTAACGTCGCCGCGGACCTGCCGGTGACCGAGGCCGCGGCCGCCGAGGTGCTCTCGCTGCCGGTGCACCCCTCGCTGGACGCCGAGGACCTGGACCGGATCGCCACCGCGGTCAACGCCCTGGCGAAGGCAGGAGCGTGAGCATGGCAGGTTCCGGCAAGAACGTGCTGCGCGCCGGGCTGATCGGCCTGGGCATGATGGGCCGCCACCACGCCCGGGTGCTCCGCGAAACCGAGGGCGTGGAACTGGTGGCCGTGGCCGACGCGTACGGCGACCCGCACGGCGCGGCGCCCGGCCTGCCCGTCTTCGGCGGCGTCGAGGAGCTGATCGGGGCCGGGATCGACATCGCCATGTGCGCGGTGCCCACCGGCCTGCATGTGGAAGTCGGAATGGCCCTGGCCGAGGCCGGCGTGCACACCATGGTGGAAAAGCCGATCGCGGACACGGTCGCGGGCGGCGAGAAACTGGCCGCCGCGTTCGAGTCGCGCGGCCTGGTCGGCGCGGTCGGCCATATCGAACGGTACAACCCGGCGCTGCAGTCGCTGCGCGCCCGGCTGGAGGCCGGCGAACTCGGCCTGATCTTCCAGATCGCCACCCGCCGGCAGGGCCCGTTCCCGGCCCGGATCGCCGACGTCGGCGTGATCAAAGACCTGGGCACGCACGACATCGACCTGACCGCATGGCTGGCACAGGCGGGCTACGCATCCGTCAGCGCCAACACCACCATCCGCACCGGCCGCGAGCACGAGGACATGGTGGCCGCCACTGGCCTGCTGGACAACGGCGTGATCACCAGTCATCTGGTGAACTGGCTGTCGCCGACGAAGGAACGCGTCACCGTGGTCACCGGCGAACGCGGCGCCTTCGTGGCCGACACACTGACCGCGGACCTGACCTTCCACGAAAACGGCACCATCAACACCGAGTGGGAGTCCGTGGCGAACTTCCGCGGCGTCTCCGAAGGCAACATCACCCGCCTGGCCATTCCCAAGCGCGAGCCGCTGAAGGTCGAACACGAAGCCTTCCGCGACGCCGTGCTCGCCACCCGCGGCCTGCCGCCCGGTTCCCCGGCTGCCCGGCACGACGGCGATGCCCGCCCCGGCCGCCCGGCGGCCAGCATCGTCACCATGCGGGAAGGGCTGAACACGCTGCGCGTGGCCGAAGCCATGATCGCCAGCGCGAAGGAATCCCGCACCATCGGGCTGCACGCCTGATGGGCCTGCGGATCGTGCTGGCCACCCGGATCTACGCACCGGAGGCCGGCGCCGCCGCCTACCGGCTGGCCGCCACCGTGCGGGCCCTGACCGAGGCCGGCCATCAGGTCACCGTGCTCACCACCCGGCCCCCGCAGGGACTCCGTGCCGCGGCGGGGACCAGCGGCGACGGCGCCCGGATCCTCCGCTGGCCCGTGCTGCGGGACGCCAGCGGCGCCGTGCGGGGCTATCTCCAGTACGCCAGCTTCGACATCCCGCTGTTCTTCCGCCTGCTGGCGCAGAAACCCTTCGACGTGCTGCTCGTCGAGCCGCCGCCGACCACCGGCGTGGTGGTCCGGGCCGCGGCCGCGCTGCGGCGGCGTCCCTACGTGTACTTTTCCGCCGACGTCAGCTCCGATGCGGCGGCCGGAATCGGAGTGCACCCGCAGGTGGTCAAGGTGCTGCGGGCAGTGGAACGCTGGGTGGTGACCGGAGCAGCCGGCGTCCTGAGCATCTCGACCGGCGTGACCCAGGCGCTGGCGCGGCTGACCTCCGGACGCGCCAGGGTGGCCGAGGTGGGCACCGGCATCGACACCGGCACCTTCAGCCTGCACGGGCCCCGGGATGCGCACCCCGGCCCCACCTTCGTCTACGCCGGCACCATGTCCGAAATCCAGGGCGCCGGCGTGTTCGTGGACGGATTCCTCAAGATCTCGGACCGGTACCCTCACGCGCGGCTGCTGATGTACGGCGGCGGCGTGGAGCTGGAGGAGCTGCGCCGGCGGGCGGCACCGGCGGGGGAGCGCATCCGCTTTATGGGAACGGCCGACGGCGGCACGATCGCCGGCGCGCTGCGCTCCGCTACCGCGGGGCTGGCCTCCGTGCGGCCGGCCCGCGGCTATGACTTCGCCTTCGCCACCAAGGCCTTCGTCTCGCTGAGCTGCGGCACGCCCGTGGTCTATGCCGGCGTCGGGCCGCTGCGGCAGCTGGTGGCCGACCACGGGCTGGGCCAGAGCGTGGACTGGGACGCCGGCCAGGTGGCCGAGGCCCTGGCCGTGGCGCTGGAACGGACCCCGGACGACGCCGAGCGCCGCCGGCTGTCCGACTGGGTCGAGCGGAACTACTCGCTGCGCAGCGTGGGGGCCCGCGCCGCCGAGGCCCTCGCGGGTGCCGCGAAAGACTTCCGACCGCGCTGACGCCGGCTCCGGCAGCGCGTCGGCAGGGTCGCGGGAGTGCCTCCGGCGGTGGCGCGGTCAGGGGGTCCGCAGCCCCGAAAGGATTCCTTCGGCGACGGCCTCGATCAGGGCGTCAGCAGGGCCGCGAGGATGCCCCTGGTGACGGCCTCGTCCTCGGCCGAGCTGAGCGCCGCGGCGGCTCCGTGGGCGTTGGCCTTGTACTTGTCCACCTGTTCCGTGGTCAGCGACGCCAGCGCCCGGGCCAGCGACTCGGTGCTGAAGTCCTCGGTCACCACGCCCAGGTCGTAGGCCTTCATCAGCGCCGCGGTCTCCGGGGACGGGCTGAACACCAGCGCCAGCCGCGCCTGGACGAAATCGAAGAACTTGTTCGGCAACATGAACCGGTGGTTCATCGTCTGCGGCGGAAGGGAAAAGACCCCGACGTCATAGGCATTGAGCGTTGCCGGCAGATCTTCCGGCGGCACCGCGTCGTGGAAGGTGATGCGTTCGTCGCCGTCGGCCAGGTCCTTGAGCTGCTGCCAGTAGCGCCCGCCGTCACGCGCCTTGACCAGGTACAGATCCAGCGTGAAGCGGTCATCGAGCAGCTTTACGGCGTTGATGGTGCCTTCCAGATTGCGGCCTGGTACCGCGGCGCCGCTGTGGACCAGGCGGATCTTCCCCGGCACGGGGGCCGACGGGTCAAGATATCGGAACGGCCCCGCGTTGCGGACCACCTCCACCGTGCAGCCGAACTGGTCCGCATACATCCGGGCGATCGATCCGTTAACGGCGGTGACCGCGGCGCTGATCGGCAGGTACTTTGCGCAGAGCCTGTGCATATACGGCGCGACCAGCAGCCGCCAGGGCAGTACATGGGAGCGTTCCTCCGGCGCCCACTCGTGCATGTCTCCCCACACCGGTGCCCCCTGCGCCACGGCGTGGGCCAGGGGCAGGGCGCGCGCCTCATTCGCCACGACCAGGTCGAAGCGGCGTCCCGCCACCAGTTCGCGGGCCTGCTTGATGGCGGGGGCAGCCAGCTCCACCGCAGAATACAGGCGCAGCGCCAACAGCAGCACACCCAGCGGCGTCTGCGGCAGCGAGGGCAGCGACGCGTCGATTTCGAGGTGGTGGGTGGCTCCGGGGGGCCGCTTGCCATAGCTGAGCGTGGTGACCTCACCGGCTTCGGCCAACAGCTTGACTTGCCGCAGCACCCGGGAATCGGCCTGGATATCCGAGAACGAGATACACAGGATCTGCTGGGCCACCACTGCTCCTTGTCGCTGACGCCGGGCGAATGCCGGACACTGAAAGATTACCGTCCGGGAATCGGTCCGCCGCGGCGCGACGGTGCACCGGGCGCGCCGGACCGCGGCGCGAGGGGAGGATGCGGGTCTGGGCTGCAGGCCTCCGGCCCAGGGCAGCCGGGCTCAGGGCAGCCCTGCGGACCCCGGGCCGCGGCAGGGGCCCGGGCGGGGCCCGGAGCCCCGGGTGGCGTTCAGGACGCCGGGCTAGGATGGCGATAAGCCGCACCGAGCCGGCTGCAGCCCACCAAGATCCGGGAGCCCCGTGAAGATCGCGATCACCAAGAGCACGTTGCGGATTCCGCCAACGTACTTCGCCACGGCGCACGCCGAGCGGTTGAAGGACAGGCACGACTTCCGTGTCTTCACGCTGGTGGCCGAGATCGAGGATTCGTCCGTCACGATCCCGGTGACGGACTTCGTTCCGGTGCCGCGGCTGGGCTTCCGGCGCCGCGAGCTCATGATGCCCGCTTTCATGCCGGCCATGACCGTGGCAGTGGGCCGGTTTGAACCGGACATCATCCATCAGCACTTTGCCACCTGGTCGACGCCCGCCGTCAAGGCCTCCATGGTGTCCGGGACGCCGCTCATCACGACCATGCACGGCTCCGACATGGTCTCGCTGGGGAATCCCGCGGACACGGTGATGGCCCGGTGGCACCACCGGAACGTCCTGGCCGCGGCGGCGCACAGCACCCGCATCCTGGTGGTCAGCAACTACATGGCCGGCCGTGCCGCGGAGCTGGACCTGGACACCGCGAAAATCCAGGTGCATTACCAGGGCGTCGATACCGACTATTTCGAGCCAGTCCGCTACGAGGCCGATGAAGTGCCGGTGGTGCTCTTCGTCGGCCGGTTGAACACGCAAAAGGGCATCCGGGATCTGTTGGACGCCTCCCTGGCCGTCTGGCGCAAGGCCCGGCACCGGCTGGTGGTGATCGGGGACGGGCCCTTGCGGGACACCGTCGCCGAGCAGGCCGCCAGCCATCCGCACATCGACTACCTGGGCCGCCAGGACAGGAGCGCGATCCGCTCCTGGCTGCAGCGGGCGCATGTCCTGGTGGCCCCCAGCCAGGAAGCCGGCGGCGCCCGGGAGGCGGCCGGACTGGTGCTGCTGGAAGCCCAGGCGTGCGGCACTCCCGTGCTGGCGTACCGCAGCGGGGGCATTCCCGAAATGATGGACGACGGCGTCACCGGCCTGCTGGCACCGGAAGCCGAGTACAACCAGTTGCAGGACGGGTTGCAGCAACTGCTGCAGCTGGGCAGCGCGGAGTACCTGGCCATGCGCCGAGATGCGCGCAAGTTCGTCGTGGATCAGCGGAGCCTGGCGGGCAGCGTGCGGGAGCTGGACGGCCACTATCGCGACGTGGCAGCCCAGCGGCCGGCCGCCGGATGGCAGGGCCCGCCGCCGCCGGAACAGCCGTGACCATTCCCTGTGTGGAATACTAGGCGGGTGAGTCGCTGCTGGGTCGTCGTGCCGATGTACAACGAGGCCACCGTCGTCGGTTCAGTCATTCAGGAGCTGCTCGAAACCTTTCCCCACGTGGTCTGCGTGGACGATGGCAGCACCGACGATTCCGCCGCCCTGGCCCGCAAGGCCGGCGCCGTCGTCGTTGCCCACCCGGTGAACCTGGGCCAAGGCGCCGCCCTGCAGACCGGAATCGAATATGCCGTGCAGGATCCGCAGCTGGACGCGGTCATCACGTTTGATGCGGACGGCCAGCACCGGGTCCAGGACGCCGCGGCGATGCTGGCGCGGATCAGGGCCGGCGAAGCGGACGTGGTGCTCGGTTCCCGCTTCCTCGACGGGCGGGGCGAGGTCTCGGCGCTCAAGCGCATGGTCCTGCGCACGGCGGCCATCCAGTCCCGGATTTCCACCGGCTACCGCCTGACCGATGCCCACAACGGGCTCCGTGCCATCTCCGCCGACGTGGCCCGGAAGATCCATCTGACCCAGAACCGGATGGCGCACGCCTCCGAACTGGTTCACCAGTTCGCCGCCCTCGATGCCCGGGTGGTGGAGCAACCGGTACACATCGTCTACACGGAATATTCCAAGTCCAAGGGGCAGTCCCTGCTCAACGGCATCAACATCCTCGCTGACCTCTTCTTCCGGTGAACCCATGCTCATAGTTGTCCAAATCGTCCTGGTCCTGGCCGTCGCCCTCGGCGCGCTGGCGCTGATGCGCGGCGGCCAGAACGCCCGGCACCAGGCCGTGCGCCGCATCCTGCTGATGCTCTTCGCGGTCATGGCCGCGCTGTCCGTGTTCTTCCCGGGCATCCTGACCGCCGTGGCGAATGCGCTGGGCATCGGCCGCGGCACCGATCTGGTGCTGTACGGGCTGATCGTGTGCTTCCTGATCTACATGGCGAGCTCGTTCCAGCGCACCCGGCAACTCGAGGAGCGGATCACCAAGCTGGCCCGGCGCATCGCCCTGGACGAGGTGCCCAAGCCGGATGACGTGGCCGGACCGAGCGACGCGGCACCCCCCGGAAGCGGGACGTGAGCGTGCCGGAGAACCTTGGCCGAGACGGCGGTTTCGAAGCCGAGATCGTGATCGCCGTCCATACCGCTGACCGGCCCGTCCGCCGCGCCGTGGACTCGGTCCTGGCCGCAGCGCCCGGCCGCGTCGGCGCCACGGTGGTGTGCCACAACATGGACCCGAATCCCGTGCGCGGGCAGCTGGCCGGTCTGCCGGAGACCGTCCGGGTGCTGGAACTGGCCGACGGGATACCGTCTCCGGCCGGGCCGTTCAACCACGGGCTGGGCCAGGCCCGGGCAGAATTCGTCGGCATTATGGGATCCGACGACACGCTGGAGCCCGGCTCGGTGTCCGCTTGGCTGGACGCCGCGCACGCCACGGGCGCGGTCGCCGTCGTCGCACCGCTCCGCTACCGCGGAGGCGCACGCATCCTCACGCCCCGCGCCCGAGTGATCAGGGGCCCGCTGGTGGATCCGCTCCGCGACCGCCTGGCCTACCGGACGGCACCCCTGGGACTGATCCGGCGCGAGGCGGTCGGCCGGTTGGGCCTGCGGCTGACCGAAGGGCTGCGCACCGGGGAGGACCTGGAATTCGGCCTGCGCCTGTGGTTCTCCGGCGAAAAGCTCGCCTACCCGGCCCGCGCCCCGGCGTACCTGGTGGGACAGGACGCGGACGAACGCGTCACCGCCGCCGTGCTGCCGCTGCGCGCCCAATTCCAGGACGTCGAGTCGCTGGTGTCCGGGGACTGGTTCCAGTCGCTGCCGGCCGCCCGGCGCGAGGCCATCGCGGTGAAGCTGCTGCGCGGCCACGTCGTCAGCGCGGCGCTGCGCCGCGGTGCGGGCTTCGCCTGGGGAGCCGAGGACCGGGAGGCGATGTCCGCCGTCGTCCGCTCCCTAATCAACGCCGCGCCCGGGGCGCCGCGCCTGCTGGGCGCCCCGGACGAACGGCTGCTGCTGGCCCTGCGGGATGCGGCCTCCGCCGCGGACCTTGCCTCGGAGATACGACGGCGGGAGGCCGCCGGCGCGCTGCGGCGCACCTTCACCCGGCGCTGGCCGGACAACGCCCGGCGCGAAGCCCCGCTGCGGACCAACCTGAACTCGCTCGCGTTCACCGCCGCCTGCCGGCTCCGCGATGCCCGGCTGCAGGCAAGCCCGGCCGCCGCGGCGGGACGCCCTGCCGGGGCCAGCGGCTCCTCCGCCGCCCCGGAATCCGCCAGCCCCGACGTTAGGCAGCCCCGTGACTGATGCCCGATCCCTGCTGGTCCTCTCGTTCTCGCCGCTGCGCAGCGACCCGCGGGTGCTCAAGCAGATCACCCTGTTCAAGGACAAGTACCGGGTCTTCACCTGCGGCTACGGCCCCGCACCGGACGGCGTCGCCGGGCACTTCGAGCTGGACACCGCGCTGGCCAGCTGGCCGCGCGATCCCCGGCGGCTCGCCCTGCGCCGCTACGTGGACGTGTATTGGAACATCGCCGCCGTCGCGCAGGCCCGGAAGCTGCTGCGCGGCCAGCGCTTC
Organism: Arthrobacter sp. MDT2-34-1; assembly: GCF_059091365.1. Lineage (NCBI taxonomy): Bacteria > Bacillati > Actinomycetota > Actinomycetes > Micrococcales > Micrococcaceae > Arthrobacter > Arthrobacter sp. MDT2-34-1. The sequence continues at coordinate 995,403 of NZ_JBNHGO010000001.1, read as the reverse complement.
GACGCGGTCCTGGCCAACGACACCAACACCGTCCCGCTGGCGCTCAGCCTGCAATCCGACCACGGCGTCCACGCCGACCTGCACGAGTTCGCGCCGAAAGAGCACTTCAACAAACCGGCCTGGCGGGCGCTGGTCGCCCCCTACGTGCGCTGGCTCTGCCGCACCTACCTGCCGGCCGTGCGCTCGGTGACCACGGTGGCGGAGGGCATCGCCGAGCAGTACACCAAGGACTTCGGCGTCGCCGCCTCCGTGGTCACCAACGCCGCGCCCTACGCGGACCGGCAGCCGCGGCCCACCGGCGCGAAGATCCGGATGATCTACAGCTCCGCCGGACAGCGCTACCGCAAGATCGAAGACATCATGGAGGCCATGCGCGGCGCGCCCGAGCACCTGGAGCTGGACCTGATCGTGATGCCCAACGAGCCGGCCTACGTGGCCGAGCTCAAGGCCCTCGGCGAGGAACTGCCGCGGGTGCGGTTCCGCGAGCCGGTCCCGTACGACCGGCTGGTGGACACCGTGGCCGAATACGACGTCGCCGTCTCCATCATCCCGCCCACCAACTTCAACCTGGCCCACGCGCTGCCGAACAAGTTTTTCGAGGCGGTCCAGGCCCGCACCGGGCTGATCATCGGGCCCTCGCCGGCCATGGAGACGCTGCTGCGCCGGCACGGGCTGGGTGCGGTCACCGCCGGCTTCACGCCCGCGGCCCTGGTGGAGGTGCTCAAGACCCTGACGCCGCAGCTGGTGGACGGGTGGAAGGCCAACGCGCACGCCGCCGCCCGTGAGCTGTCCTCCGAGCACCAGATCAAGGGCTGGGAGCAGGCCGTGGACCGTCTCTTCGCCCGGCAGGAGGCCTGAGCGGTGGCGGCAGAACCGCGCGTCCTGCACATCTACGACGCCGCCGACGTCGGTGCCACCCTGGTCAAGTACGGCCGGCGGGCGGGGCGTCCGTGGCGGCACTTCAACGTCATCCCGCCGGAAGGCGCGCCGTCGTCGGCCGTGGGCCGGGCGGGGAAGCTGGCCGCCGGTGCCGTGTGGCAGGCCCGGCGGGCGGCCGCCATTCTGCGGTCGGACCTGCTGCATGTGCACTCGGGGTCGCGGATCGGCGTCGTGCGGTCCAGACCGGTCAAGCCCTTCGTGCTGCATTTCCACGGCACGGATATCCGCACCCAGTACTACGATCCCGTCCGCCGGCCCGCGCTGCAGTGGGGCGCCGACCACGCCGTGAAGGTGCTGTACTCCACCCCCGACCTGCGCGAACACGCGGAATCGGCCCGCCCCGACGCCGTGTACCTGCCGAACCCGGTGGACCTGGAGGAACTGCCCGAGTGGCGGCCCGCCGAGCGGCCGCGGATCGTTTTCGCTTCCCGCTGGGATGACTCCAAGGGCGGCCGGCGGCAGCTGGAGCTGGTGCGTGCCCTGCAGGTTGCCGCCGGCGCAGAGGTGGAGCTGCAGGGGCTGGAGTGGGGCGGCGGCGCCTCCCGGGCGGCGGAACTCGGCGTCGTGATGGTGCCGAAGATGCCCAAGCCCGCGTACCTGCGTTGGCTCGCGTCGGCGCACGTGGTGATCGGCCAGGCGGCCGGCATCCTGGCCATGAGCGAACTGCAGGCCATCGGCATCGGTGTTCCCGTGGTGATGCAGCCTGGGGAGGGGTACTACCTGTCGCCTCCCGTGCTGCAGGGGGAGTCGGCCGACGCGCTCGCGGCTGCGGCCGCGGCGGCGCTGGAGAACCCGTCCCGCACGTCCGCGGCCCTGGGCGGCCGCGCCTGGCTCGGCGAACACCACGACCCGGTTCGCCTGGTGCAGCGGCTGGCAGGACTTTACGCCGAGGCCGCGGCCGGATAGACCGGCCGGCTCCTGCCCGCGGGCCTGGAGCTGCCGGGCGGCGGGCGCCGGCTCAGCGGTGTTCTTCCACCGGCTTCCCGGTCTTGCCGAGGCCGGCGAGGGCGGCCTGTTCGGCGAAGTCCGGCACGGTGGCCACCACCTCGTCGAAGATTCCGGCAGCGGCCACCGTTCCGCCGCGCATGAAGAACACGATGTCGGCGTCGCGGATCGTCGCCAGGCGGTGCGCCACGGTGATGACGGTGACGTCACCGTGCAGCTGCCGGATCGCCGTCGTCACGGCCGCCTCGGTGGCGGTGTCGAGCGCCGAGGTGGCCTCGTCCATGACGAGCACCCGAGGGTTGTCGTAGAGGGCGCGGGCGATGCCGAGCCGCTGCCGCTGCCCGCCGGAGAGTGCCATGCCGCGCTCGCCGACCAAGGCGTCCAGGCCGCCGTCGCGGCCCAGCACCGTGTCCAGCAGCTGCGCGCGCCGCAGCGCAACGGTCACGCGCTCGCGATCCACGCGAGACTGGTCCCACGCGAGGGCGACGTTCTGCGCGATCGAGGCATCGAAGAGCGAGACCTCCTGGGGGACGTAGCCGATTCGCCGCCGCCAGGAATCCAGCACGAACTCCATTGGCTCGCCGCCCACCAGGATGCGCCCGCGGCTCGGCTCGAGCAGGCCCAGGAGCAGGTCCACCATCGTCGACTTGCCGGCGCCGGACGCCCCGACGAAGGCCACGTGGCTGCCGGCCGGAATCCGGATGTTCACGTCGTGCAGGGCCGGCGCCGCGGTATCCGGGTAGCTGAAAGCGACGTCCTGCAGCTCGATGTCGGCGGCGTTGTCCGGAAGCTCGTGCTGCGGGCGCTCGTCGCGCAGCCGGGACATTTCCGCCTCGCCCTCGTGGATGTCCTCGACGATCTGCCGGGCGAAGGACGCGCTGGTATTCACGGAGGACTGCACGGCCTGCATGCGCGTCAGCGAGGGGATCAGCCGGAAACCGGCGACGGCGAACAGCCCGACGGCGCTGACCGCCCCGGCCGGTCCGCCGGTCAGGTAGCCCACGCCGCCCAGCAGCGCGAAGCCCAGGACCAGGGCGGTCTCCAGCACGTAGCGCGGGATCTGCGAGATCTGGATGGCGCCGGCACGCGCTATCGAGGACTTGGTGCGGGTGCCGTGCACCTGTTCCTGCACCTCGGGCCCGCGGCCGGCCAAGGTGATTTCCTTGAGCGCGCCCAGCGCCTCGTACAGGGTTTTGGCGGTGCGATTGGACCATTCGCGGTTCTCCCGCCCGATGGCCACGGCGCGCGGGGAGATCACCTTGGCCAGCAGCAGCGCCACCAGGCCCAGGTAGATCATGGTCACCACCGCGATCAGCGGCTGGGCCACGAACAGCACGACGACGACCGCCACCAGGGTGCCCAGCTCGCCGAACAGGCTCATCGCCGGCATCAGGACACCCGAGACGGTGATTCCCACGCCCACGTCCACGGAGCGCACGATCTCGGCCGAATTGCGGCCGAGGCGCTTCTCCCACGGAGAGGCGAGGTAGGCGGCAAAGAGGCGGTCGCCGATGGCCACCTCGTGCCGGGCAAAGCGCTTGGTGGCGAAGCGCAGCAGCAGGACGGCCAGCACTCCCTTCAGCACGATCAGCAGGCAGATGAACGCCAGCAGCGGCAGGGCCAGCCCGTTTTCGGCGACGTTGCCCACGACGGGCAGCTCGGCGTCGGAGCTGCCCACGAGGGCCGGCAGGAGGGCGGCGATCAACCCCAGGGCGACGACGTCCAGCAGTGCCAGCGCCGCCGACGCCGCGCCGTAGCCGGTCAGGAAACGCCGGCTGCCCTCGGGCAGGGTACGCAGCAGCGGCACAAGAACGTCGAGGATGCTTTTCATACTGCCCCTCAGCCTATTCCATCGCGCCCTTATCACCCGCGACGACTACTGGCCAGCGGCGGATCGAAGATGGGACGGTTTTTCCACAATCGGGATGCGGGGGCTGGCCGGTCCGAAGACCGGCCGCTAGGGTCGGTGGACACCCTGCCGCAAGTCTCAGCTTCGCGCGGCGGGGGTTGCGCCCGAACTCTGAGGGGGGAGAAGGGATGGAGGGACTCCGGATCGTCGAGGGGGAGGTCCGAGAGCTGATCCGCCAACGAGGCCTGGACCCTGTCCGCCAAGGTCCGGAGGTCCGACGGCTGGTCGAAGCCGCGGTGACCGACTATGACGAACGGTCCTTGCTGGGATCTCTTCCGCCGCTCGGACCCTTGGATGCTGCACGCAAGTACGTTTTTGACGCCGTGGCCGGGTTCGGTCCGTTGCAACCGCTGCTGGACGACCGCTCGATCGAAGAAATCTGGATCAACTCTCCGTCCGAGGTCTATGTAGCCCGAGGCGGCGAATCCGAACTGACGTCCGTCTCGCTCACCCAGCAGCAGGTGGCGGACCTGGTGGAGCGGATGTTGAAGTCGTCCGGGCGCCGCCTGGACTTGTCAGCGCCCTTCGTAGATGCGGCTCTTCCGGACGGATCGAGGCTGCATGTTGTCATTCCGGACATCACCCGCCGGCATTGGGCGGTCAACATCAGGAAGTTCATCGCCCGTGCTTCGCGGTTGGAACATCTGGTCGAACTGGGCTCGCTGACGCCGGAAGCATCCCGATTCTTGGGAGCGGCGGTCAGCAGCGGACTGAACATCCTCGTGTCAGGAGCAACGCAGGCGGGCAAAACCACCATGCTCAACTGCCTGGCTGCCGCTATCGGCAGCCGGGAGCGGGTGGTCACGGTGGAGGAGATCTTTGAACTGCAACTGCCCCTGCGCGACGTCGTGGGGCTGCAGTGCCGGCAACCGAATCTTGAAGGGGAGGGCGCCATACCGCTGCGGCGGCTGGTCAAGGAGGCACTGCGCATGAGGCCCGACCGGCTCATTGTCGGTGAGGTCCGGGAGGCCGAAAGCCTTGACATGCTCGTGGCACTCAACAGCGGGTTACCGGGGATGTGCACGGTCCATGCCAACAGCGCGCACGATGCCATCACCAAGATTTGCACCCTGCCGCTGCTGGCTGGGCAGAACATCTCGTCCGCCTTCGTGGTTCCTACTGTGGCATCGTGCATCGACCTGGTGGTCCACTGTGTCCGTCGGCCGGACGGCAGGAGGCAGGTCGCGGAAATCGTTTCGTTGGGCCGACGGGTGGAGAACGGGATTATCGAAACGTCCACGTTGTTCAGCAGCCAGGGCGGCCAGCTTGAGGTGAGTCCGTCTGCCAGCCCCGCGGAGGAGAAGTTCGCGCGCGCGGGATATGAAGTCATGCAGCTGTTGGAACCGGTGCCATGACGACGGCGGCGGGGCTCCTTGGCGGCGTGGGGCTCTTTTTGATTTGGTGGTCGTGCTGGGAAAAACCGCCCCCGCAGGTGCGGCTGAAGCGGCCGGGCCGGCTCCAGCGGATGATCAGCCAGGCAGGCATCGAGAGGGTGTCGCCGAGCGCGCTGATAGCGAGCTGCGTGGCAATGGCAGCTGCGACTTTCCTGATGGTGTTTGCACTCGCAGCGTCCGGTCCCATCGCAGCCTGTTTCGGCTTGTTCGGGGGATGGCTCCCGTTCGCCCTGGTGAGTTGGAGGGCTCGCCGCCGCGCCGCCGTCTTGCGCGAAATCTGGCCGGACGCCGTTGACCACCTCCGGTCGGCCATCCGGGCAGGACTCTCGCTGCCCGAGGCGCTGGTGCAGTTGGGAACGCGAGGTCCGGTGGAGCTGCGGCCGGCCTTCAGCGAATTTGCCTCCGACTACCGAGCGGGCGGGAATTTCGACGACGCGCTGGAGCGGCTCAAAACAAGGCTGTCCGATCCGGTGGCCGACCGCATCGTGGAGGCCCTGCGCTTGACTCGTGAGGTCGGCGGTACCGACTTGGGCAGGTTGCTCGGGACGCTGGCGGATTTCCTCCGCGACAGCGCTCGGACCCGCAGTGAACTGGAGGCCCGCCAATCCTGGACTGTCAACGCCGCCCGGCTCGCTGTTGCCGCGCCTTGGATCATCTTGATGCTGTTGGCTACCAGGCCGGAAGCTGTGGCTGCCTACAACACGACCGCAGGGGCGGCCGTCCTGCTGGGCGGGCTCGTGGTGTCGATCGTGTGTTATCGACTGATGCTGCGCATTGGGTCGCTCCCCGAAGAGGAGCGGGTGCTCCGGTGAATCACACAGCTGCAACGACGGCGTTATTGGGCATCACGTTGGGTCTCGGCCTCTGGCTGACGGTCGTCCGGCTGCCGTTCGCACGCCGCAGGCGTTTCGCGGACCGGATCGCCCCGCAGTTGAAGTCGATCGAGATGAAGTCGCGGCTGCTCGACGGCGGACAGGGAAACATCACCCCGTTTGGCCCCCTGGAACGGATTTTTCGCCCGGTGCTCCGTGACTCGGTCACCTGGCTTGGAAAGTTCAATTTCGGTTCCACCTTGTTGTCCAAGCGGTTGCTGCAGGCCGGACGCAGACAGGGAACCGTCGATTTCCGTGCTGAACAATTGCTGTGGGCGGCGGCGGGTTTCGTCATCGGCGTTGCGTGGACGATTACCTCGGCGGCAGGAAATTCGCTGGACCCGGTACTTGCGGTGATTGTCACCCTGGGCCTGGCTATGGGCGGGTTCATGATGCGGGATTACCTTCTGAGTGTCCAAATTCGACGCCGTGAGGAAAAGATGCTGGCGGAATTTCCCAGCCTGGCGGAGTTGATGGCACTTGCGGTCAGCGCTGGAGAGAGCGCTACGGGAGCACTCGAGAGGATCTGCCGCAGCGCCCAGGGCGAACTCGCCGGCGAATTTGCGGTGGTGCTCGCACAAACGCGATCCGGTATGCCGATGTTGACGGCCTTGCAGGACTTTTCACACCGCACCCGCTTGCCAGCGCTGGTGCGGTTCGTTGACGGAATCACCGTGGCCGTCGAGCGCGGAACTCCGCTGGCGGACGTCCTGCGGGCGCAGGCCCAGGACGTGCGCGACATGGCGAAGCGGAACCTGATGGAGTCGGCCGGAAAGAAGGAAATCGGCATGATGGTGCCGCTGATTTTCGGGGTCTTGCCGCTGACCGTGCTGTTCGCCGTGTATCCGGGCCTGGCGCTGATCAATCTCGGCTGGTGAAGTCCACCGAGGAATTTTCTCACTGGGGGTCAAAGGGAAGGAACTACACCATGATGAAACTCCCGCTCATGTTCACCGTCACGATTTCACTGCTGTGGAGCGGAGGTCTGGATCGATTACGTCGTGCGGCGCAGGCCGAAGATGGCGAACGCGGAGATGTGCCGGGGTGGGTGATGATCACCTTGATGTCGGCCGTGCTCGTGGCAGGCATCCTGGCCCTGGCCAAACCGGCTTTGGAAGGACTGTTCAACGACGCCATCGGCCGCGTGACCCAGCCCTGACATGGGATCAAGGGAAAGGGCCGGCAGAGCGCGGCCGTCCACCGCTGCCGGCGTCGGCAGCGGTTCCGCTCCGGGCCGGGACCGTTCCGACCGAGGCTCCGCAAGCGTGGACTTCGTGTTGGTGGGCGGTGTCCTCACCCTGATATTCGTGTCGATCATGCAGCTGAGCCTGGTCCTGCACGTGCGCAACACGCTCATCGACGCCGCGGGGTCGGGTGCTCGCTACGGAACCTTGGCCGATCGAGGCGCCGCCGACGCGCACGAAAGGACGGTTGACTTGATCTCGGCTTCGCTGACCGACACTTACGGCCAGGATGTCCACGTTGAAGAGATTGTGCGGTCCGGCGTCCCCACGTTACGGGTGACGGTCCGGGCTCCGCTGCCTGCGCTCGGACTGATCGGTCCCGAAGGTGCGCTGGAGGTTCACGGTCATGCGGCTCTTCCGCGCTGACGGGGCACCACGCGGGGCGCCGGGCTCAGGGGCGGCCCGGACCCATCCCGAAACTTGCCGGAGGAGTGCGGTGACGGACCTGCGGCGGCGACTAAAGGACTGCCTGCAGGGAGAGGAACCGGAACGGGGGAGCGCCGTCGTCGAATTCGTGTTCCTGGGAACGCTGCTCCTGGTTCCGGTGGTCTATTTCGTCATCGCGGTCTCACAGGTGCAGGCCGCGTCGTTCGCCGTCGTGAATGCCGCGGACCAAGCGGCGAAAGTGTATGCGGGGTCGGATGAGGCCGCAGCTGCCGGCCAGGCCGCGCAGCAGGCGGCGCTCTTGGCTGCCGGGGACTTCGGTCTTGGCATGGAGCGCGTGGATATCAGGATTAGTTGCGGCAATGGAGCGTGTTTGGAAGCGGGCTCTTGGGTCACCACGGAAGTTTCGATTTCGATCCCGTTGCCGTTGCTGGACGGCACGGGCCTCACCATGGCGACGGTAAATTCCTCGGCAACCCAGATAGTGGAACGGTACCGATGATGCCCGAGAGGCCTTCAGGCGCCCGGACTTCCGTTTGCATCAACAACGGCGCAGGAGATCGAAGGGCCAGAAACGATGATCAGGGGCAGGTGTTGGTTCTGCTCATCGGCTTTGTGTTGCTGAGCCTGTTGATCCTGACCGTGGTGATGGGTGCCTCCGCCGTGTATGTCGAGCGGAAGAAGTTGCTGTCGGTTGCGGATGGGGCCGCGTTGGCTGCCGCAGACACTTTCACCTTGGCCGACGTCGAATCGGGTTCCGGAACGCCCGTGCCGACGCTGGACGACGGGTCCGTAAGGGGCTCCGTCTCTCGGTACTTGTCCGACACCGGCGCATACGGCAGGTTTGACCAGCTGACCGTAGGCGGCGACACCGGCTCTCTGGAGCAGCGCACTGCGCACGTGGTGCTGAGCGCGGTCGTCCGGCCGCCCGTGGTCAACTTCATGATTCCTGCAGGTATACCGATTACAGTTTCCAGCGATGCGCGCTCGGAACTCAGGCGCTGAGGTTCCAGCCCGAAGTCTGCCGGGCGCCGATGAGCAACTGGCCCACCTGGCTGCTTGTACTAGAAGGGCATCACGGTGGTTAGGTATCCGTAGTACCGGCCCGGCACCGGTCGCAGGGGGTCACCGATGAACCCATACTGGGGATTCTCTTGGTTGTACTCGGCGACCACTGCACGGAATTGCTCTATCACGGCCGTCCCGTCTCCCTGGCAGACCCCGCTCTCAAGGCACCGGGCCACCGAGCCGGCGACGATTGGACTGGAAAAGCTGGTGCCGTGTGAGTTCGCGTACCGGTCGCCCGGGACCGTAGAGGTCATGCACACCCCGGGAGCTGCGACGGTGTGCTCCTGGTCGGCAGGCTGCGTGGCGAAGTTGGAGAAGAGGGCGAACTCGTCGTCGGGGGTGGGAAAAGGGTATCCGCTGCAGTTCGCTGTTGCCATCCCACCGGGGCGGCCGTCGAAGTCGGCCATGGCGGTGGCGGTGAGCACCTCGTCATACGCGGCCGGAACAGTGTTCGAGAAGTCCGCGGTCTCGTTGCCGGCCGCGACCGTCCAGACCACCCCCTGCTCGGCGCCTTGGCAAATCATTTGGTGCAGGGGATCGACTCCGTTGCCGCAGGTTCCCTGCTCTTGGCCGGGGCTGCCGATGCTGATGTTCGCCACCCTGATGTCGTTGCCCGGGTCCTCATCCGTGTGAGTGGAGACCACCCAATCGGCGCCGCAGAGTAGGGCACTTTCTGTGATGGTGCCGTCGTCTGCGATAACCCGGACGGACCACAGCGGGGCGCCGCTCGCGGTGCCGATGATCCCGGCGTTGTTGTTCTTCGCGCCAAGGATCCCGGCGACCATGGTTCCGTGCCCGAACAGGTCGACGGGAGCTACCTCGACCGGAGTACCGGACGAGCAGTCCACCCCGCCGCGCACGTTCAAGTCGGGATGGGTGCTGTCGATACCGGTGTCGATCACGGCGGCGTTGACCGTAATTTGCCGACCGTCCTCGGCCGCCTCCTCTGTTGTGCCGCCGACCCGCAACCACCCGGGCGGGAGGAATTCGGCGCCGCTGGTTCCGTTATTCGCGCCGCCCACGTTTTCCGGCAACGCGAATTGCCGCTCGGGCGCAACGAATTTAACGGCCGGGTCGGCGGCGAGCTGCTGCGCCTCCGATGCCGTCATGGTGCCGGAGTATCCCTTCAGCGCGTGTTCGTAGGTGTTGGACCGCGTAAACCCGTACTTCTCCCCGTGGGCCGTGGCGGTGGAATCGACATTCCCGATGCTGTCCTTGAGGACGACCGTGTAGCCGTGTTCTTCTCCCGCGGCGGCGGCGCCCGCGGCGACGGCCCCAGCGGCAGCAGGTTCGGCGGCGGCTGGTCCGGAAGCGGCGACGGCGGTTGCTGCGGCCAGCACGAGAGCGCCGAAGACCCCCAGGATTCTTCGCGATGTGGTTGACCGCGGGCCGTCCTGCCGGCTTTCGGGCTTCTGCCTCTTCCGCAGGCCCTGAACAGATCCGTGACTTTGACTGGGCATTGCAGCCTCCCCCAATAAGTGGATTTAGATCAGGCCCCAACCCCATACGCGGCACCTGCATCCCGCACTCTCCAAAGGTTATTGCACGCGCCCGCGCTTGAGCTAGGGGCTGTCAGGCGCCGTCTTGGCGGGACAGAGGATTCCCCGCCATGGCGTAGGCTGGGAGGACCATGGCTGAGATCGACTTTCCCGCTGAAATCCGCGCCCTGCGCGCCACGTATGAATCCATTGAAGCCGTCTCCGACGCGGAGGCGATCCGCAAAGATATTGCCGAGCTGAGCGAGCAGGCGGGCGTGCCGGATCTGTGGGACGACCCGGCCGCGGCGCAAAAAATCACCTCCAGGCTCTCGCACCGCCAGAGCGAACTGGAACGGCTGGAGAAGCTGGCGGCACGGATCGACGATCTGGAAGTCCTGGTGGAACTGGGCCAGGAGGACGCCGGCGACGCGGACTCCATGGCCGAGGCGGCCAGCGAACTGACCTCGCTCAAGAAGGCGCTCTCCGAACTCGAAGTCGTCACGCTGCTTTCCGGTGAGTACGACGAGCGCGAGGCCGTGGTGACCATCCGCTCCGGCGCCGGCGGCGTTGATGCCGCCGACTTCGCGGAGATGCTGATGCGCATGTACCTGCGCTGGGCGGAACGCCATGGCTACCCGACCCAGGTGCTGGATACCTCCTACGCCGAAGAGGCCGGGTTGAAGTCGGCCACGTTCGAGGTCAAGGCACCCTATGCCTTCGGCACCCTCTCCGTGGAGGCCGGCACCCACCGCCTGGTGCGGATCAGCCCCTTCGACAACCAGGGCCGGCGCCAGACCTCCTTCGCCGCCGTCGAGGTCATCCCGTTGATTGAGCAGACCGACTCGATCGACATCCCGGACAACGAGATCAAGGTGGACGTGTTCCGCTCGTCCGGTCCGGGCGGGCAGTCGGTGAACACCACCGACTCCGCCGTGCGGCTGACCCACATCCCCACCGGGATCGTCGTCTCGATGCAGAACGAGAAGTCCCAGATCCAGAACCGCGCGGCCGCGCTGCGCGTGCTGCAGTCCCGGCTGCTGCTGCTGCAGAAGGAGCAGCAGGACGCCGAGAAGAAAGCGCTCGCCGGCGACGTCAAGGCGTCCTGGGGCGACCAGATGCGCTCCTACGTGCTGAATCCGTACCAGATGGTCAAGGACCTGCGCACCGAACACGAGGTCGGCAACACGGGCGCGGTGCTCGACGGCGAAATCGACGACTTCATCGACGCCGGCATCCGCTGGCGCGCCAACAACCGCAACGCGGAAAACTAGCCAGCAACTGCCTGTCGCGCGAAGCCCGGCCGCTCCACCAGGAGCGGCCGGGCTTTTGTCGTCTGGGCGTGCGCCTGTACCTGACCATCAGGGGCCTGCAACCGAATCGTGACCTTCGCGACCCGGCGCGACTGTTGACACCTCTGTGAGCCACACCATAGATTTGCCGTAATCTGAATCACCTTTCAGGTTGGGGGACCTGACCATCAGGTTCAGACAGTTCCAGAGTTACTCCTCAAGAGATTTTTCAACGAAAGGCATCGGAGTGAAGGCAACGAAGAAGTTCCTGATGGCCGCGGCGCTGGTCACCGGACTGACCGTGAGCGCGTGCGCGCCGTCCGCCGGCGGCGACACCGCCGGCGCGGCCGGCGAGGAAGGCAAGGCCCCCGAGAGCATCAACGTGGGCATCGTCTATTCCGAGTCCGGCCCGCTGGCCGCCTACGGCGCGGCCTACTACCAGGGTCTCCAGGCAGGCATCGACTACGCCACCGAGGGCACCGGCGAGGTCAACGGCACCAAGCTCAACCTGACCTACCACGACGACGGCGGTGACCCCGACAAGGCGGTCAACGTCGCCAAGGACCTGATCGGCAAGGACTACAAGATCCTGGCCGGCACCGTGGTGTCCGGCATCGCGCTGAAGCTCGCGGAGCAGGCCGCGCAGAATAAGGTGCTCTACATCTCCGGCCCCGCCGCCACGGACGCGCTGCAGGGCATTAACGACTACACCTTCCGCTCCGGCCGCCAGAGCCTGCAGGATGTAGCAACCGCGGGCACCTTCGTGGACGACCTCAAGGGCAAGAAGGTCGTGGTGTTCGGCCAGGACAACGCGTTCGGCCAGGGCAACCTCGCCGCCGTCGAAGCAGTCCTCGGCGAGCAGGGCGCCGAAGTCGATGACGTGCTGGTACCCGAAGACGCCACCGAGTTCACGCCGTTCGCCCGCCAACTGATCGACGCCAAGCCGGATCTGGTCTTCGTGGCCTGGGCCGGCGCAACGTCGGGATCCATGTGGCAGGCACTGAGCCAGCAGGGCGCGTTCGACGCCGCCCCGATCGTGACCGGCCTGGGCGACGCCGCGACCTTCGGGGCCTACGGCAAGGCCTCGGACAAGATCAGCTTCCTGAACCACTACTTCCCGGGAGCAGCCGGCAACGACGTGGAGAAGGCCATGATCGAAAGCGTTGAGGCAGAAGGCAAGAAGGCCGACCTCTTCACCCCAGACGGCTTCGTCGCCGGCCAGATGATCGTGCAGGCGGTCAAGGAGGGCGGCAACGACGTCGACGCTATGGTCGAGGCGCTGGAGGGTTACAGCTTCGAAGGGCCCAAGGGCGAGACGACCATCCGTGCCTCCGACCACGCGCTGCTGCAGGAGATGTACCAGGCCAAGCTCGTGGAGAAGGACGGCGAGTGGGTGCCTGAGCTGATCAAGGCCATTCCGGCCGACACGGTGGCTCCGCCGGAAGCAAAGTAACCGCAGCACAACCACAGGCAGGCCCGCACTGCTGCAGTACCGGGGCGCCGCCGACCTAACCGGCGGCGGTGCCCCGGCCCGCGGACAGGGTCCTCGACCGGACAGAAAGTGACATGATGACCTCCCCAGCTCAGCCCGCGCTCACGGTGCAGGGCCTCGGCCTGCAGATCGGCGGCGCCCGCATCCTCGAGGATGTCGGATTCTCCGTTGCGACCGGAGAGATGGTCGGCGTGATCGGACCGAACGGTGCCGGCAAGACCACCCTGTTCAACCTCATCTCCGGCGTCCTAAAGCCGACGGCCGGTTCCATCACGCTCGACGGCAAGGACGTCACGTCGGCCTCGATCCACAGCCGCGCCCGCGCCGGCCTGGGCCGAACATTCCAGACCTCCAGCCTGTTCCCGCGGCTCAGCGTGCTGGAAAACGTCCGGCTCGCGGCCCAGGCAGCGCTCGGCGGAAGCGTCACGGTCTTCCGGTTCCCCTCGCGGACGGATTCCGCGACCGCCGCCGCGAAGCAGAACGTGGCCGAGGTCGGGCTGGAGGACAAGCTGCACACCGCAGCCGGAGACCTCGCCCACGGCGACAAGCGCAAGGTGGAGATCGCCATGCTCCTGGCCGGCAACCCCTCGGTCATCCTGCTCGACGAACCGATGGCCGGCGTGGCCTCCGGCGACGTGCCGGGGCTGAGCGCGATCATCCGCCGGATGCACCGCGACCGCGGCTGCACCGTGATGATGGTCGAGCACCACATGGACGTGGTCCTCGGGCTGGTCGACCGCGTGGCGGTCATGCACCACGGCAAGCTGCTGGCCATCGACACCCCGGACGCGGTGATGGCCAATCCCACCGTCCAGAGCGCCTACCTGGGAGAACCCGTATGAGTCAGCACCCGGAAAGCCGCGCGGCCGCGCCGCAGGACGCTGCTACGCCCACCGCGACGACCACCACCGCCACGGCCGCAGCCACGTCGCAGGCCGCGGCACGGCCGGACCGCCACACCCGCCCGGTCCTGGAGGTGGCGGGGCTCAGCGCGCACATCGCCGGCCAGCAGGTGGTGGAGAACGTCAGCTTCTCCGTGCCGGCCACCGGCATCACCGCCCTGCTGGGCCGCAACGGCGTAGGCAAGACCAGCACCATCAAGGCAATCATCGGCCTGATCTCCCGCAGCGGCAGCGTGACGCTGGACGGCACGCGGATCGACAAGGAAGCGACCTACAAGATCATCCGCCGCGGCGTGGGCTACGTCCCCGAGGACCGGGAGGTCTTCTCCAAGCTGACCGTGGCGGAGAACCTGCGGCTGGCCGAACGGGACGCCTCCCCGCGTCGGCAGCTGGTGGAGGAACTCTTTCCCGACCTGCTCAAGCGCGCCGCGCAGATGGCCGGGACACTCTCCGGCGGGCAGCAGCAGATGGTCTCGCTGGCGCGTGCGCTGCTGAATGAGAACAAGCTGCTGCTGATCGACGAGCCGACCAAGGGCCTGGCGCCCAAGATCGTGCAGGAAGTCTCCGAGACGCTGGAGCGGGCCGCCGCAACGGTGCCGATCCTGCTGGTGGAGCAGAACCTGCAGGTGGTCCGCCAGCTGGCCGCCGGCGCGGTGGTGCTGTCCGGCGGGCGGGTGGTCCACACCACCGACAGCGCGCTGGACTTCCTGGACAACGAAGACCTGACCCAGCGGCTGCTGGGCGTCCACGCCGAAGGCGGGCACGACGACGAGGCCGGCCCCGCCGCCGGCGCGCACGGCCGGGACACGGCCCCCGCCGCCGTATCCCTTTCCGAGACCGGCACCGACCCGAACGGGGTGCACAAGTGAGTACCATCGTCCTGCTGACCGTCACCGGCCTGGGCCTGGGCGCGCTCTACTTCCTGGTGGCCTCCGGGCTGAGCCTGATCTACGGGCTGATGGGCGTGCTGAACTTCGCGCACGGCTCCTTCCTGACCCTGGGCGCGTTCGCCGGCTGGGAAGTGGCCCGCCGCGCCGGCGCCGACAACTGGTGGACCTTCCTCGGCTCGCTCCTGGTGGGCGCCGTCGTGGGGGCCCTGTTCGCCGCCTTCACCGAGTTCGTGCTTATCCGCAAGCTGTACGAGCGGCACATCGAACAGGTCCTGGTCACCGTGGGCCTCTCGCTGGCATCGGTCGCGCTGTTCGACGGGATCTGGGGCACCGACCCGGTCTACATCTCCGGACCCGAATGGTTCAGCCAGACCACCAGAATCCTCGGCGCCGACATCGCGAACGACCGCTTCGTGGCCATCATCGCGGCGGTGTTCGTGCTGCTGGGCCTGGTGTTCTTCCTCAAGCGCACCCGCTACGGCATGATCATCCGCGCCGGCGTGGAAAGCCGCTCCATGGTCACCGCGCTGGGCATCGACGTCCGCAAGGCGTTCACGCTGGTCTTCGCCATCGGCGGCGCCGCGGCCGGCCTGGGCGGGGTGCTGGCCAGCCACTACTTCGGCTACGTCTCGCCGCTGCTGGGCGGATCGCTGCTGATCTTCGCCTTCATCGTCACCGTGATCGGCGGTTTGGGCTCGCTCACCGGCGCGGCCATCGCCTCGGTGGTGGTGGCGCTGCTGCAGCAGTTCGCGAACTTCTACCTCAACGGCACCGGGGATTTCGTCGTCGTCGTGGCCCTGGCCCTTGTCCTGCTCTTCCGGCCCTCCGGCCTGCTCGGGAGGAAATCATGACCACCAGCAAGACCGACCCGCAGTCGGACGCGCAGCCGAATCCTGCCGCCGCAACCGCCGGGCACGCCGAGACCCCGGGCGCCGGAGACAGGACGCCGCGGCGCGGACGGAAGGGCAGGAACGACGGCGGGGCTGCCGCCGGCGGGGTCCGCGGGCTGCTCAAGTGGGCCGCCGGGGGAGCGGCCGTGGTGCTGCTGGCCCTGCTGCCGCTGCTGAACCTGTCCCTGCCGGGCGTGCTGCCCGGGCCCACCTACACCCCGGGTTCGCTGCAGCTGATCGCCATGTGCATGCTGATGGCCGCCGCGGCGCTCAGCTACCACCTGCTGCTCGGCGTCACCGGCCTGCTGTCCTTCGGCCATGCGCTGTACTTCGGCGCCGGGGTCTACGGGCTCGGCGTCATCCTGGACACGTTCGACATCCCGTTGCTGCCGGCCATGGGCCTGACGTTGCTGCTGGTCATCGTGCTGGCCCACGTGGTCGGAGCGGTCGGCCTGCGCGTGACGGGCATCCCGTTCGCCATGGTCACCCTGGCCTTCGCGGAGGCCGGCCACGTGCTGGTGGGCCGCAACCCGGGCCAGGTCACCGGCGGCGAAGAGGGCCTGACCCTGGCCACGGAGAACCTGCCCGAGGCCCTGCTGGGCGTGGCCAACACCCGCAACCTGTACTGGCTGGCGCTGATCGTGCTGCTGGTGGTCTTCGCCGTCGTCAGCTGGGTGCAGTTCAGCCGCGCCGGCCACGTGGCCGCGGCGGTGCGCGAGAACGAGCTGCGCGTCCGGGTCATCGGGCTGCAGCCCTACCTGGTCAAGCTGCTGGTGTTCGTGGTCGGCGGGGTGCTGGCCTCGGCGGTCGGCATGGTCTACCTGCTGCTGCAGTCCGGTGCCGTCCCGCGCAGCCTCTCGGCCGACTTCACCATCACCCTGCTGGTCATGGTGGTGCTCGGCGGCGTGGGCTCGCGCTGGGGAGCGGTCATCGGCGGCGTCTTCTACACGCTGCTGGACCAGCGGCTGACGGCGCTGGCGCAGTCGGAGGCCATCGCCAACCTGCCGGACATCCTGCGGATCCCGCTCTCGGAGCCGCTGTTCATCCTCGGTACACTGTTCATCCTGGTGGTCCTGTTCCTGCCCGGCGGCATCACCGGCGCGGTGCAGCGGGCCACCCTCAGCCGCGGCCAGCGCCGCCAGGCAGCCGCCCGGCAGCGCGACATCCTGGAGAAAGCCGAGTGAACCTGCAGCCCCATCCGCCCGCCGGCGGCCTCCATACCCTCGGCCGCTGGACCGCCGACCGCGCGGTGTCCACCCCCGACCGGGTGGCGATCGACGACCGCGGGGTCAGCCTGCGCTATCGCGACCTCGATGCCCGGGCCGTCGCCCTGGCCGCGGGCCTTCGCGCCGCCGGCTACGGGGTGGGGGACCGGATCGCCACGCTGACCGGCAACTCCGCCGACCACGTGGTGCTGTTCTTCGCCTGCGCCAAGGCCGGCCTGGTGCTGGTCCCGCTGTCCTGGCGGCTGTCGCCCGGGGAGATCGCCGAGCAGCTGCAGCTGGCGGACCCGGCGCTGCTGCTGGTGGAGGATGAATTCGACGCGTTGGCCGCCGCGGCCGCCACGATGCTCCCGCTGCCGCCGCGCACGGCCGCGCTGGGGCCCTCCGGGGTGGAGCGGCACGTGCCCGGCCCCACCCGCCGGCTGGACAGCAGCGGGGCGCCCGTGCAGCGGGACGTGCGCGACGACGATGCCCTCCTGATGATCTTCACCTCCGGCACCGAGGGGCCGAGCAAGGCCGCCATCCTCACCCACGCCAACTGCTTCTGGACCAACCTCTCGCTGTCGCGGACCATGGAGCTCTCCAGCTCCGACGTGGTGCTGGCCGCGCTGCCGCAGTTCCATGTGGGCGGCTGGAACATCCAGCCGCTGCTGGCCTGGTGGACCGGCGCCACGGTGGTGCTGGAACGCACGTTCGACGCCGGCCGGATGCTGCAGCTGATCGCCGAACGCAGGGTCACCACCATGATGGGCGTCCCCACCCAGTACGCCCTGCTGGCCGAGCACCCCGGCTTCGCGTCCGCCGACCTGTCCAGCCTGCAGCACGCGATCGTCGGCGGCGCGTCGATGCCCGCGCCGCTGCTGCGGATCTGGCACAAGCGGGGAGTGGCCCTGAGCCAGGGCTACGGTTTGACCGAGGCCTCGCCCAACGTGCTCTGCCTGCCCAACGAAGACGCGGCCTCCATGATCGGCTACGCGGGCAAGCCCTACCCGCACGTCAGCGTGGCGGTGGCGGACCCGGCCACCGGCGGGATCCTCGACGGCGCGGCCACCGGTGAGCTGCTGGTCTCGGGACCGGGCGTGTTCGCCGGCTACTTCCGGAACCCGGACGCCACCGCGGCGGCGCTCGCCGGCGGCTGGCTGCGCACCGGCGACCTGGTCGAACGCACCGCGGACGGCTTCTTCCGGATCGTGGACCGGATCAAGGACCTCTACATCTCCGGCGGCGAAAACGTGGCCCCGGCCCAGGTGGAGCAGGTCCTGCTCTCGCATCCCGCGGTGGCCGAGGCCGCCGTCGTCGGGGTTCCCGACGAACGCTGGGGCGAGACCGGGCTGGCCTACGTGGTGGTCCGGCCGGGCCGGATCACCGACGCCGAGGAACTGGCGGAGCACTGCCGGGCGCAGCTGGCCGCCTTCAAGGTCCCCGGCCGCTTCGCCTTCGTGCCGGCGCTGCCGCGCACCGCACTGAACAAGGTGGTTCGGGGGAGGCTGCGGGAGGCCGCCGTCCGCCCCGGCCGCCACCCGCTGACCGCAGGATCGGAGCAGGAATCATGAGCGCTGCACCACGCACCGCCCGGGGCACTCGGACGCGGGCCAAGTTGCTGGAGGCGGCCGAAGCGGTGTTTGCGTCGGTGGGCTACCACGAGGCCTCGATCGTCAAGATCACCGAGCAGGCCGACGTCGGGCTGGGCACCTTCTACCTCTACTTCGAGGGCAAGCAGGCCGTCTTCGACGAGGTCGTCGAGGACCTCAACCGGCGGGTGCGCCACGCGATGACCGAGGCGGCGAAGTCGGCGGAGAACCGGCTGGAGGCCGAGCGGGCCGGGTTCAAGGCGTTCTTCCGCTTCACCGCCGAACACCCCGCGCTCTACCGGATCATCCGGCAGGCGGAGTTCGTGTCGCCCGGCGCCCTGCGGATGCACTACACGCGCATTGTCAACGGCTACATTGAGGGACTGAAGGCGGCGCAGGCCACCGGCGAGGTCCGTCCGATGGACCCGAACGTCGCGGCGTGGGCGCTGATGGGCATCGGCGAACTGATCGGCATGCGCTGGGTGCTTTGGGAGGACGACGACGGTGCGCAGCCCGTCCCGCGGGAAGTGCCCGACCACGTATTCGAAGAGATGATGCAGTTCATTGAGCGGGCGCTGGCGCCCGGACAGCAGACGACGGAAGGACCCACCCATGGCTGAGAAGACTCTGACGGGCCGCAGCGCCATGGTGACCGGCGGGGCCAGCGGCATCGGCGAGGCCTGCGCGCGGGCCCTGGCCGAACGCGGCGCGAAGGTCACCGTGGCCGACCTGGACGGCGCGGCCGCCGAACGGGTGGCGCAGGAGATCGGCGGGGTCCCGTGGCAGGTGGACCTCAGCGACACCCGGGCGCTGGAAACGGCGGCGGTGGACACCGACATCCTGGTCAACAATGCCGGGATACAGCGGATCAACCCCATCGAGGAGTTCGACCCGGAGGCCTTCCGGCTGATGCTTCGCCTGATGCTCGAATCCCCGTTCCTGCTGATCCGCGCGGCGCTGCCGGGCATGTACCAGCGCGGTTTCGGCCGGATCATCAACGTCTCTTCCGTCCACGGGCTGCGGGCGTCCGCCTACAAATCCGCGTACGTCTCCGCCAAGCACGGGCTGGAGGGCCTCTCAAAGGTCACCGCGCTGGAGGGCGGCGCGCACGGCGTGACCAGCAACTGCATCAATCCCGGCTACGTGAAGACGCCGCTGGTCGAGAAGCAGATTGCCGACCAGGCCCGGATGCACCAGCTGCCGCCGGAAGAAGTGGTCGCGAAGGTGATGCTCACCGAGAGCGCCGTCAAGCGCCTGGTCGAGCCGCACGAGGTGGCTTCGCTGGTGTGCTGGCTCGCGGGGCCCGACGCCGGCATGGTCACCGGCGCCTCCTACACGATGGACGGCGGATGGTCCAGCCGATGAGCGCCGAACCCGCAGCCCTGCCCTACGCCGCCCTGGACGTGCCGGTCCGCGGCGGCACCCTGCGCACCGGCGTGTGGGGACCCCGGGACGCCGAGGCGCCGGCCATCCTGGCCGTGCACGGCGTGACCGCCTCCCACCGCACGTGGGGCCTGCTGGCGCAGGAGCTCGACGGCGTGCGGGTGATCGCCCCGGATCTGCGCGGGCGCGGCCGCAGCAACGGGCTGCCCGGCCCGTTCGGCATGGCCGCGCACGCCGACGACCTCGCGGAGGTGCTCGCGGCGCACGGCGTGGGCCGGGCCGTCGTCGTCGGCCATTCCATGGGGGCGTTCGCCTCCGTGGTGCTGGCCCGGCGCCACCCGCGGCTGGTGGAGTCCCTGGTGCTCGTCGACGGCGGCCTGCCGCTGCAGGTGCCGGCCGGGCTCAGCGACGAGGAGGTCATCCAGTCGGTGCTCGGCCCGGCCGCCGAACGGCTGGCCGCGACGTTCCCCACCCGGGAGGCGTATCGGGACTTCTGGCGGGTGCACCCGGCGTTCGCCGAGCATTGGAACGCGCTGGTGGAGGACTACGTGGACTACGACCTCGCCGGTGAACCGCCGCTGTTGCGGCCGGCGACGAATTACGAGGCGATGGCCCGCGACACCGCCGACCTGAACAGCGGCGCCGTCCTGATGGAAGCGCTGGAATCACTCGCTGTTCCGGCGGTGCTGCTGCGGGCCCCGCGCGGCCTGCTGAACGAAGACGCGGGCCTGTACACGCCCGGATACGTGGCCGGCTGGGCGCGCCGGCTGCCGGCGCTGCGGGTGCGCGAGGTCGCCGGAACCAACCACTACACCATCGTCATGGACCGCCCGGGCGCGGCGGCGGTGGCCGATGCGGTGCGCGACGCCATGGCCGGCCGGGCGGCGGGATGGGCCGCGGGCCAGGGGCCGGTGCGGTGAAACGACACACCGAACAAGCTGCAGGATAAACTCAAGACTGCGTGCCTATAGTCGAGAGGCTGAGGTTTCTTCCCCCAAGCACAAGCCCTCGTCCTCGGCCTGAGGCACAAAGTAGTCATGATTCGATTCGATAACGTCACGAAGATCTACGACCAGAACTCTCGTCCGGCCCTGGACAAGATCAGTCTGGAGATCGACCGCGGCGACTTCGCGTTCCTGGTCGGCTCGTCCGGGTCCGGAAAATCCACGTTCATCCGCCTGGTTTTGAAAGAAGACCGCGCCACCCGCGGCTCGGTCTACGTCGCCGGCCAGAACGTGGCCAACATTCCCAGCTGGCGCGTGCCCAAACTGCGCCGCGGCATCGGCGTGGTGTTCCAGGATTTCCGGCTGCTGCCCAACAAGACAGTCTTCGCCAACGTGGCGTTCGCCATGCAGGTGATCGGGCGCAGCCGGGCGGTGATCCGCGAGACGGTGCCCGAAGTGCTCAAGACCGTGGGCCTGGAGGGCAAAGACCACCGCATGCCGCACGAGCTCTCCGGTGGCGAGCAGCAGCGCGTCGCCATCGCACGCGCCGTCGTGAACAAGCCCGGGATCCTACTGGCCGACGAACCCACCGGCAACCTGGATCCGACCACCTCGCTGGGGATTATGAAGGTGCTGGACCGGATCAACCAGAACGGCACCACCGTGGTGATGGCCACGCACGACAACGTGATCGTGAACGAAATGCGCAAGCGCGTAATCGAGCTGCGCGACGGCGTGCTGGTGCGCGACCAGTCCGAAGGCATCTACCTGGGCGAACCGGAGGAGGCCAAATGAGGCTGGCTTTTATCCTCGGCGAAATCGGTTCCGGCCTGCGCCGCAACCTGTCCATGGTGGTCTCCGTGGTGCTGGTGACTTTCATTTCGCTCAGCTTCGTGGGCGCGGCCGGCATGCTGCAGATGCAGATCAACCAGATGAAGGGCTACTGGTACGACAAGGTCCAGGTAGCCATCTTCCTGTGCGTCGACACCTCGACGACGGCCAGCTGCGCGGCCGGCCCCGTGACCGACGAGCAGCGTGCGGAAATCGAGGCCACGCTGACCAGTCCGGCCGTGGAACAGTACGTGGACACCTACCTGTACGAGTCGCAGGACGATGCCCTGGGCCACTTCCGCGACCAGTTCGCGAACTCCCCGATCGTGGACTCGGTGACGGCCGACCAGCTGCCGGAGTCCTTCCGCGTCTCGCTGGTGGATCCGCAGAAGTACGAGGTCATCAACGAGATCTTCTCCTCGCTGCCCGGCGTCGAAGTAGTGGTGGACCAGCGCGAGATCCTGGAAAAGGTCTTCAGCGTCATGAACATCGCCTCGCTCGTGGCGGTGGGCATCGCCGTCGTCATGATTGTCTGCGCCATCCTGCTGATCGCCACCACCATCAGGCTTTCCGCCTTCAGCCGGCGCCGGGAAACCGGCATCATGCGCCTGGTCGGTGCCTCCAAGGCCGTGATCCAGCTGCCGTTCGTGCTGGAAGGGGTGATCGCCGCCGTGCTCGGGGCGCTGCTGGCCTCGGTCACCCTGTGGGCCGTGGCGCACTTCTTCATCGGCGGCTGGCTGGCCAGCCAATACCCCGACACGGCCTTCATTTCCTCCAGCACCATGCTGGTGATCGGTCCCGCGCTGGTGCTGCTGGGCGCCGTCCTGGCCGGAATATCGTCCCTTTTGACCCTGCGCCGCTACCTTAAGGTCTAGACTCATGAAACGTGCACAGAACTTGACATTGGGGAGCCAGGCTGTGAGCCGTACTAAGCCGCGGAAGAAATGCCTTCCGCAAGGGATTTTGAGTGCCGCCATGGCCGCCCTGCTCGCGTTCTCGCTGGGCTCCGCCGGCCCCGCCCAGGCAGACGACCTCGACGACCGCAAGGCCGCCCTCGACCAGGAAATCCAGCAGATCGAATCGTCGCTGGAGTTCCTCAACGCCGACATCGTCGAGGCGGTCAAGGAGCTGAAGCAGCACCAGAGCCGGCTGCCGGCGGCGCAGCAAAAGCTCTCCGAGGCCGAGGGCCGGGTGGACGCCGCCGCCAACAAGGTGGCCGCACTGGCGCAGCGCGTGGACCTGGCGCTGCAGACCAAGGACAAGATCAACCAGCAACTGGCCAGCGATGCCGAGGAGCTGGAGGAAACCAAGAAGGTCATCGGCCAGATTGCCACCCAGGCCTACAAGCAGGGCGGGGTGCCGTCCAACCTCTCGCTGTTCTTCGGTTCCGACGGCGACGCCAACCTGGCCAGCACCATCGACCTGGCAGACCAGGCGCTGCGCAGCCAAAACGCGGCACTGGACAAGCTGGCCCAGCAGAACGCGACGAATGTGAACTCCCGGGCGCGGCTGGAAGCCGTGGAGGAGGAAATCCGGGACCTGAAGGCGCAGGCCGAGGAGGCGCTGGCGGCCGAACAAGTCGCCCGCGACGAGGCGGCCGCCGAAAAGCAGAAGGTCGACCAGCTGATCGCCGAGACCTCGGCGCTGTCGGACAGCCTGCAGGCCAAGAAGCCGCAGATCGAGCAGGAGCTCGCCAAGACCGAGCAGGCCCAGAACCAGGTGCTCTCGCAGATCAAGGAACGGCAGGAACGGCTGCGCCGCGAGGCGGCGGAGAAGGCCCGGCGCGAGGCCGAGGAGCGGCGCAAGGCCCAGGAAGCCTGGGAGCGGGAACAGGCCCGGATCAAGGCGGCACAGCAGGCCGCGCGCAACAGCGGCCAGCCGGTGCCGCAGCTGGTCCCAAGGGTGCCGCCGCCCCCGCCGGCCAGCCAGGCGCCGTCGTCCTTTGGCTTGATCAACCCGGTGAACGGGCCCATCACGTCCGGCTACGGCTGGCGGCCCACTCCGGCGGGCACAATGGACTTCTACGGCACCGGCGGCTACATGCACAGCGGGATCGACTACGGTTCCGCCTGCGGCACGCCGATCTACGCGCCGGCGGCGGGCACCGTGGCCCGCGCGGACAGCACGGTCTGGGGCGGCGGCAACAGCGTGACGATGAGCCACGGCGTGGTCGGCGGCAACGCGCTGGACACCAACTTCTACCACATGACCCGCTACGTGGTGTACGCCGGCCAGAGCGTCGGCCGCGGCCAGCTGATCGGCTATGTGGGCAGCACCGGCAACTCCACCGGCTGCCACCTGCACTTCGAAACCATCGTCAATGGCAGCTTCGTCAATCCGATGAACCTGCTCTAGGTTTCGGCGGCGGCACCCGGGGCTGCGGCTTATCCGGCCGTGACGCCGCTGCGGCTTATGCGGCGGTAACACCGCGGCGGCGCTCCTGCCGTGGCGCCGCTATAATGGAACGTTCCGACGACGAAGGAGTACCCCGTGCCCAGAGAAAGTGGCCGAAAGGTAGTGGCCACCAATCGAAAGGCCCGGCACGACTACCACATCATGGACACCTACGAGGCCGGCATGGTCTTGATGGGGACCGAGGTGAAGTCTCTGCGCGAGGGCCGTGCTTCGCTGGTGGACGGCTTCGCCATCTTCTATAACGATGAGCTGTACCTGGAATCCGTCTACATCCCGGAATACCTCAACGGCAGTTGGACCAACCATGCCGCCCGGCGCCGGCGGAAGCTCTTGCTGCACCGGGCCGAGCTGGAAAAGATTTCCCGCCAGACCAGGGAGTCGGGCTACACGATTGTTCCGCTGCAGCTGTACTTCAACGACGGCCTGGCCAAGGTGGAGATCGGCGTGGGCCGCGGCAAAAAGGACTACGACAAGCGCCAGACGCTGCGCGAGAAGCAGGACAACCGCGAGGCCCTGCGCGCGATGCGGGAAAAGAACCGCGGGGCCTGAGCAGCTGCTTCACCGCTGCCGCCCCGCCATGCCGCGGGCGGGAGACGCCCTGTTCCTTCCGCGGCCGCCCGCCATGCCGCCGGCCGGAGAGCCCTGTGTGGCATCAGCCCGCCGTCAGGGACCGGCGCACCAAGTCCAGCCACCCGGGCAGGCCGCCGCGGGCCAGCGCCTTCCGCTGGCGCTGCGCACCGTTGCCCTCCAGCCGCAGCCGTGCGGCCTGCTCGCGGACCCAGCCGCCGTCCCCGTGCTGCTCCAACGCCTCATCGATATGTCGCAGCAAGAGTTCGAGGACATCGTGCGCGGGCCAGAGGGTGGCCGAGTCCAGATGCACCAGTTTCTCCGACAACCCGAACCGGGCCGCCTGCCAGAGCGCCACGTCCAGGTGTTCCGGATGGAAGTTGGTGACCGGGCGCCCCGCGAGGACGGCGGCCTGCTCGGTGGCGACCAGCGCGCGGACCAGCCCGGCCAGCAGCACGCTGTCGGCCGCGGTTAGCTGGCTGTCGGCGGCCCGGACCTCGATAGTGGGGTAGTGGTCGGCCAGCCTTGCCAGCCAGGAGAGGTGCCCGGGATCCGGGACCACCCCGGAGGCGTACAACTGCCGCACGCGGACGCCGTAGTCGTGCAGGTCCGCGAAGAACGGCGGGCAGCCCTGGACCTGCCAGCGGCGGTACATGATGGTGCGCCAGCTGGCGAAGCCACTGTCCGCGTGCCGCCAGTACGGTGAGTTGGCTGCTACCGCCGTGAGCAGCGGGAGCCAGGGACGCAGCCGGTTAAGGACCTGCAGCCGCACCTCCGGATCTGCCACTTCGACGTGGATGTGCATGCCCGTCACGTACTGGTCGGCGATCAGGGCCGGCGCACGCTCGGCGATGCTGCGGTACCTGGGGTTGTCGGTCACGGCTGCCGGGCGCAGGTCGGCGTCGAAAATCACGCCGATGCCGGCCGCGGCCGCGCCCGTTGCCGCGGCGCTGAGGGCCAGCTCGTGACGGAAGTCCAGCAGGGCGTCCGCAGCTTCGGACAGCTGGCGGCACACCGGGGTCGAGGTTTCCACCTGGCAGTCGAGCAACTCGTAGCTCACCCATTCCGGGGTGGTTCCCAGGCGCAGGGCGGCCCGCACCGCCGGGCCGGTCGTCACCGGCAAGCCAGTGCGCGGGTCCATCAACAGGAATTCTTCTTCGATGCCGAACGTTGCCGGGGTGGACGCCGGCGGCGGCGTGCCTGGGGGCCGGCCCACAACCATGGTTTGAGCGTAAGTCCCGCGACCGCACGCTGGCTATGCCGGGGCGGCGGGAATAGCCCGGCGCAAACATGGGTTACACTGGATGGTCCGGGACAGGTAACTGCCCGGCAGCAATGGTTATTTTGATAACTACATACGGGGATGACAGGTTTCGACGATGTTAGTCGCGCCAGGGGAAGCGGGCCGAGGATGCAGAGTTATCTCGGAAACGCTCTCTGCAAACCAATAAGTGCCGAATCTAAGCGCACTGACTTCGCACTCGCTGCCTAAGTAGCGGTGCAAGTCCGTCAGCCCGGGGATGCTCTCGCCCCGGATGCTGGCGTCATTAAGAGAGCCACTGCTGAATACCTTCGCCGTTGGGGTATTCGGGACATTTAGACGGCTGGGCCCGGGTCAACCACCTGTTTGCGGGATGGTTGGGGCCAAGAAAACCCGAAGCAAACTGCGCCCGGAGAAGTCCTGGCAACACAACATCGGACGGGGGTTCAATTCCCCCCATCTCCACTATGTGATGAGTTGGGACATCCTTTACGGATGAGTCGGGTCATCGCTTACACCCCGGTCTTCGGACCGGGGTGTTTTCTTTTGTCTGGGTTGGTAGTTCCGGTCCGGATCTTCGACAAGGCTCATGCTGGCACCCGGAGCAGGTAAACGGTGTCCCGACTCATTTGGAAACGATCACTGGAAACTATGACGGCGCGGCACGCAGCTTTGGTCACGCCTGGTCGCCCGGACGGCTTTAGGATCGTGATGAATTCGAGGCCTTCGAGCGGCAGGAACAAGACGAGTGATTTTGAATGAGCAGAGCGAGCCGGTCGACTTTCGCGCATCGGCCGAACTGATCCTTTCAGGCGACGCCGACGGTCTCTTCAACGCCGCAAATGACCTGCAGCAGATACCCGCGGCTGAAGCGGTCGAAGCCCTGTATCGACTAGCGATTGAGCACGGGGTTAAGGAAGCACACCTCAACTACGGGACCTTTCTCGAAGGGCAGCATCGGACCATGCAAGCCTTGGAGCAATACGAGACGGCACATAGGGCAGGGGACCCGCAGGCGGCGTTAGCCCTGGGGCAGGCCTACCTGAACCTTGGGAAACCGGCCGAGGCGATCAGATGGCTAAGCGACGCCGGTGAGAACCCATCAGTCCCACTCCGGCTGGCCAGAGCATACCGAGCCGTAGGGGATGAAGGCTCCGCAGTTGAAATCCTGCGAAAAGGCAGCGAGCTCAGCGCAGAGGCGGCCGTAGAACTGGTCACCACGACGGATCAGTTGGACCTCGACACATCGATTCAGCTCCTCGAAAGACACCTCGACACCGGTGAGGTTGATGTCCTAATCCCTCTAGCGGATCTCTATTCCAAGGCAGGCAGAAGCGACAAAGAAATCGAACTTCTGCGGCGCAGCGTCTCTGAAGGCGAACCGAACGCACTGCATAACCTGGGCTTGGCGCTCTGGGAATCGGGGCAGGCTAAGGAGGGTAGGGCGCTTCTCAAGCAGGCCGCGGGCCGAGGCGACCAACTATCAGCCCAAACCCTACGCAACATTCGCCGAGCCTACCGCCAAGTCAGGCCGAAAAGAGCTTCGCGGAGGAGATAAGGGGCGCAACCTCCGAGGAAGACACCAAACTGACAAGACGATGTTCAAGAGGCCTTGCTAGCGAGGGGTTCGCCGACAGCCCGCCTGTTGTCATCGAGGGCAGCCACGCGTACGGTCGAAACAGGCGGCCAACTGGTTTTGCCCATTGTGAAGCCCTCTTTCGAGCCACCGGGAGCCTGGTTTCATTCTCTGAAAGGTGGCTCTCATGGAGTCGCACATCAAAACCCACCCCCATGCCCTTTCCATCGCGAGCCTTGATTCGGCCGTGTACTTGGGGCAAGGCACGCACCCGCATCTTGAAGGCCTTGAGGTACCCGGCCTGCCCACCGGCAAGTCGCCCGCGCAGAGGAGCATGCTGGCCGCCGTCCTGTGCAGATCCGGCGAAGTGGAAGCAGCCGAATGGGCTTTGGACCAGGCTAAGGCGGCCAGCGACGAGCAGATCATCGCTGCCCTCTCCTCAGGCTTGTCCGAAGAGGAGGTGGGGGTAGCGGCGGGTGTTTGCGAGTACGCGATCGCCGAGATCGTCGCCGCTCAGGCCCCGCCAAAAGCAAGCTGAGGCGAAGCCAGCCTGAGTGCAGCCTACGTGAGCTCAACATGGTATGAGCCGGTCCGGCGGGGGATCTTCCGCCCCGCCCGCCGCACCCAGGTGGCCGGACATCCTTCCTGGTCTGGGCCGGCAGGCGCTATCGAAGGCGTGCGGTGGAGAGCGAGTATCTGTTCGCCGTGTTGTACCCGGTCTTGGACCCGGTGACCCGCACCCTGATCGTGTCGAAGCGGTCCGTGGCGGTCAACCGGTAGGTCTTGCCGGTGGCGCCGCGGATGGCCGTGCCGGAGCGGTACCACTGGTACTTCAGGGTGGTGCCCGCCGTCCAGGTGCCCGGATACGCGGTCAGCGTGTAGCCCGTCCGCAGCGTGCCCTTGATGACCGGTGCGGACGTGCGCAGGGTGCCCTTGGCAATCGCAGACGTCTTGGCCGAGTACCGGTTCAGGCTGGTGTAGCCGCTCTTGGATCCGGTCACCCGGACGGAGATCTGCTTGCCGGCGTCGGAGCCGGTGAGCACGTAGGTGCGGCCCGTCGCCCGTGAGATCGCCGTGGTGCCGCGGTACCACTGGTACTTCAGCGTGGTGCCCGAGGTCCAGGTACCTGGGTACGCGGTCAGCGTGTAGCCGGGCCGCAGCGTGCCCTTGATGACCGGTGCGGAGGTGCGCAGGGTGCCCTTGGCAATCACGGACGTCTTGGCCGAGTGACGGGTCAGGCTGGTGTAGCCGCTCTTGGATCCGGTCACCCGGACGGAGATCTGCTTGCCGGCGTCGGAGTCGGTGAGCACATAGGTGCGGCCCGTCGCCCCAGAGATCGCCGTGGTTCCGCGGTACCACCGATACTTCAGCGTGGTGCCCGAGGTCCAGGCCCCGGCGCCGGCGGTCAACGTGTAGCCGACCTTGTGGGTTCCGCTGATCGTCGGCGTGGAACTGGCCAGCAAGCCCGGAGCGATCTTGGGCGTCGGCTCGGAGGTGTTGCTGCGGACGGCATAGCCCTCCTGTGACCTGCTGCTCGTCACGGTCACACTCAGCGCGGACCCCAAATCGGCCGGTACGGGGGTGTACGTATCGAAGGTGGCGCCGCTGATGGGCTGGTCGTTGCGGTTCCACTGGTAGCTCTCCACCGTTCCCTCGGGCCAGCCGCGGGTGTCCGCGCCCAGCCGGCGACCGACCAGGGGTTCCCCAGTGATAACCGGGACGAGGCTGAAGTCCAGGGACGAGGTGGCGTCGGCCAACCCGGTTCCGCAGCCTTTGGGGCAGGTGCCCGGAAGGGGACGGGACTTGAGTTTGAGGTGGTTTTCCAGCCGGGCCGGCGTCCAATTCGGACGTGCAGCAAGGATCAAGGCGGCCAGGCCGGCGACGTGCGGTGCGGCCATCGACGTGCCCTGGAGGTAGGAGTAGCCCTCGGCGCCCGGGGTGGTCCTGCCCTGGTTGTATGTGGAGACGATGCCGTTGCCCGCTCCGGTGCTCCCGTCGCCGCCGGGGGCGGTTACGTCGATCATGGCTCCGAAGTTTGAATACGGGGCGCGGTTGCCTTCGCGCCCGCTGGCCGCCACCGTGATGACGTTCTTGCAGTTCGCCGGGGTGGACAGGGAGGCATTCTGGTTCTCATTGCCGGCCGCCACCACGACGGCGGAGCCGGCGTTTACGGCATGGTTCACCGCGGACTGGAACGTGGCGGAGCACACGCTGGAGGCGCCGAGCGACAGGTTGATGACACGGGCCCGGTTTGGATTGAGCGGCACGTCTGGGACTTTGCCTCCTGCCGACCAGATCACGGCGTCGGCTATATCGGACAGGTACCCGCCGCACGCTCCGAGGGCGCGGACGGGAAGGATCTTCGCGCCGGGGGCGACGCCGGCCACGCCCTGACCGTTGCCGGCGACGGCGGCGATGGTGCCGGCTACGTGCGTGCCGTGCCAGGAGGAGTCGTTGTACCCGCAATCACTGGCGTCGTTCCAGTCGCCTTCATCCCGGGGGTCCGGGTCCCGGCCGTCGCCATCGCGGGCATCGGCCGGGTCGGCGATCATGTCGTAGCCGGGCAGCACGTTGGCGTTGAGGTCGCTGTGATCGGTGATGCCCGTGTCGACGACGGCGACCGTGACGCCGTCGCCGCGGCTGACGTCCCAGGCTCCCGGCACGCGCATCCCGGCCGTCTCCTCGAAAAGGTCCCACTGCAGGCCGAAGTGCTCGTCGTTCGGCGTCGTCGACGGTTGCATCCGCTGATCAGGTTCTGCGAATTCGACGGCCGGATCCGCCTCGAGCCCGGCGACCAGTTCCCTGGCCTCGGAGTCGGCGAGGGGCTTGCCGGTGGTGATCACCCGGGCCCCGGTGGCGGTGCCGCGCAGTTCCTTCACGCTGACGCCCAGCTTCTTGGCGGTACGCCCGTAGGCTTTCCCCCTACCGGCGGAGCTGCCCCCTTGCGTGGCATGAACTTCACGATAAATCGGTCGGTCGGCACGTCCCGGGGGCTGAGGTACTTGCTCGGCGCGCGGGGTGGGTCGGACTCAGCGGTGGCCGAAGCCGGAAGGGCGGCGAGCGTTCCGCCGAGGACAGCGGCGGCGGTGAACGAGGCCAGTCCGGCGAGGAAGCGGCGGGGCAGGGGCGAAGGTATGGGGGTCATCCTTACGGGCGGGGTCCCGGGGAGTTGGTGCAGGACGGACGGGATGCGACGTTGCGCCCACGCGGTTGAGTGTAACGATTATGCCCCGGTGGTACAGCCCCTGACAAAGCTCAAACCGGTCATCACCCGGCCGTGGCGGAGTGTGACGGACTCCCGCCGGCCTGTAAAGACCTCAAGCTGGTCTTAAGGCCAATCGGTGGCTATTCACCGCTTCCGCTTGCAAGCCCCTCGCCGCCGGATGTAACGGTTAAGTTGCAACATCCCCAACGATTGGAGCAACACATGTCATCGTTTGCTAAAACCAAGGCACGGCAGCTGGCCGCTGGAGTCTTCGTCGCAGGCGTGGTGACTGCCGGAGGCGCAGGAGCCGCTTCTGCTCACGAAACACAGGATTCGTTCGTGGCCATCACGGCCGAGGACGTAACCATCGTGCCGGCCCCGGTCGAGGAAGCTGAACCGGTCGTCGAGGACGGTCCCGCGGAGGAAACCCCCGCTGAGGAGCCGGCTGCCCCGGCACCGGTCGAGGACGAAGCCCCAACCCCGGACGAGGGTGAAGAGCCCGTTGAGCCCGTCCCCGGGGAAGAGCCGGTAGAGGAGGTTCCGGTCGAGGAACCGGCTCCGGTGGAGGAAGAGCCTGCACCGGCCCCCATTGAGGAGCCGGTCGTGGAAGAGCCGGCCCCTGCTCCGGTTGAGGAGCCGACCCACGCCTGGCAGGCCGTGAAGGCCGAAACGGACGCCGCGTGGAAATCGGCGAAGGCCGAGGCTGATGCCGCGTGGAAATCCGCGAAGGCGGAGGGAAGCGCAGACTGGAAGGCCGTCAAGGCTGAAGGAAAGGCCGACTGGAAGACAGCCAAGGCCGAAGGAAAGGCCGTGTGGAAGACGGCCAAGGCCGCCGAGAAGGGCGTCGGCGAGGTCGAGTAATCCAGCCGGCTCCGCCATCGGGGGCGGCCTCCCTGCGGGGAGGCCGCCCCTCTGCGTGCAGCCGGCCGAGTCCGGCGCAGGGACCGGCGGCGACTCGGCTTGCGATTCGGCTTTCTTCCAAACCTCTCGCCCAGCAGCGCCCGCCGCCAGGGGTCAGTCTCCGGGAAGCGCCACGTCGACGATTCCGGTGAACCTGGTGCCGATGCCGTCATACTCGCTGCGGACCCATCCCGCGGGCAGCTCGGGCAGCTCCGCGGGATCATGGTGCCGACAGTAAACATAGGTGAATTCGGGCCACCATTTCTTGGGCCGGGCAGTCTCGGTATAGCCGCAAATGAAGCACTGCAGCGGTGTCCAGACAGGCCTCTTGCCCGTGCGATTGGCACGCGACTGGGCCAGCCAGGCCGGTGGGTCCGCGTCCATCGCGGCGAGTTCCTCCTCGGAGATGCGGGAGGGGATCCCGTGGCGTTTCGCCATCTCCGGTGGGATATCGAGGAACTGGGCTGCTTCGCGTCTCGTAATCATCACCTACCACCATGGACCGGGAGTCCAGCTGCAGCAACTTCGTGCAGTGCGCCCGCGCCGGGCGCACTGCTCCGCGCCCGTTTACTTCATCAACCTTGCGCCGCGCCGGTCAACCGCCTGGGTCTGGCGGTGTCCGTCGTGTCGCGGGCCGGGTTGCCGGCATAGATGGCGTTCTCCGGCACGTCTTCTCCCTTCATGAGCAACGAGTCGGCCTCGAGTGAGACGCCATCGCCCACCACGGCGCCGTAATTGACGAAGGACTCGACGCCAAAGGAACACCGGTTTCCCACCGCGATGTAGTCCGACTTGAATGTACCGTCTTCCATCGAGTGGCCTTGAAGGGCCGTGCCTTCGTTCAGGGCGCAGTCGTCGCCGATTGAGACAAGTGTTTTCTCGGGGATGTTGCAGCCGGCGTCGTAGAGACGCTTGCCCACCTTGACGCCGAGCATCCTCCAGACGAGTGATTTGAAGGGCGTGCCGTTGAAGGGTGGAGTGGCGAGCATCTTCCACAGACGTTCGTGGTGCCAGAAGTACGGGTCGTAGATCGAGCAGTACTGCGGCTTCAACCTGCGGAAGCCCATCACCAGGCGCTCGACGAGGACGGACAGCAGGACAAGGTAAATGACGAAGCCCAACGTTCCTACGGCAACCGCCAACGCGCCGAATTCATCGTAGATTGTTACGGAGGCTGCGGCGATGAGCGTCCCGGAGAAAAACAGGAACCAGCGCACACCGAGGAAGATTCCCATGGACGCGATATTGTGGCGGTTTTTGGCCGGCAGCCGCCTGTTCTTCGCCTCTTCGATCTTTAGCTCATCGAACCGGCCGTCCCGCTGAACGGAGCGCGGAATCTCGAACGGAGGGGATCCCAGCAAGCCGGTATTTTCCCGGATCGGGCCGTCGACCGGGATCATGACCTTGGTTGCCAGCAAGACGTTCTCGCCAACCCGTGCCTCGAGCGGGAAGGTGAGGTCGTTTCCCAGAAAGTTGCGGCCCGCGATCCTGACACGGGACAGCCGGAACGAGGTGCTCGAGTAATCGGCGTTCATCATGTTCAGGCCGTCGGAGACCATGGTCCCGTATCCGATGGTATTCAGGTAGGGCGAATCGTGTGACACCTCGGGGCCGAAGTTCGACCCTGTCTGCTCCACCTTCTTGCCGAGGTTGTAGCCCAGTGCCTTCAGGTAATGCACGATGTACGAGCTGTCGCCGAAAACATCCTTGTACAGCTTGACGTTCGTCAGCCCGGCAACCATCCGCTGGAGCGTGAAATGCACGCCGTACAGCGGGTAGACCTTGTCCGGCTTGAGAGCGAGGTTCAGGAGCCGGGGGATGGTCAGGACCGCGATGAGGCCGCCGAAGAAGGAGGCAAGGAACAGGGTCAGGGTGATGAGCAGGGTGTCGAGGTAGAAGAACGGATTGTCCATTTTCAGGTGTTCGCTGTCGAGATAGGGCGGCAGCAGCGCTGACAGGCCGATGAGTCCGACCGGCGCGACCAGGACCAGCCGGTTGAAAAGCTGCAGCAGGGTGAAAATGACCCTGCGGCGGGTGCTGCAGCGTACCGGCGGAACCCTGAGGTAATTCGTTGCCGTAGGGACCGCGGGGGAGCCGTGCCAGCGCTGACCGTCCGGTACCGCCTGGCCCGTCTGCAGCGAGGACGCATGGCCCAGCTGAGCGCCGTCGCCCATGGCCGTGTCGATGTCCAGCGTCGTCTTTTGCGACACCAGGACATCGCGGCCCAGCGTCACCGTGCCCGTTTCGATGACGCCGCTGCGGGCGCGGTAGGCGAGGAAGAATGAATTTTTGTGAATGACCGTTCCGTCGCCGATGCTGACCAGGTCGGTGCACACCGGCACCATGCGCGAGAAAATGGCAACGCCCTTGCCGATTTTTGCCCCGAGCGCCCGGAGGTAGAGAACGTAAAGGGGCGAGCCGACGAACAGAACGAGGGGATTGCTCCGATTGAGCGTCTTGACGACCCAGAACCGGATGTAGGCCCAGCTCCACAGGGGGATGCCCTGACGCTTCCAGCGGCCTACCAGAACCCATTTCAGGACAATAGGGGTGACGGACAGTATCAGGAACATCGCGGCGCCGAATCCGACGGATCGCAGCCACATGTCGATCAAGCCGGTTCCATCGGAAACCCAAACGAACGACATGACGAGCAAAGAGGCAGCGTAGGTGGTGTAGCCCAGGAAGAACATCAACTGCGCGACGCCGCACAAGATATGCCGGAGCGCGCTGGGCGCAGGCCGCAGGGCCGGCTCCGTCTCGCCCGCAGGGGTTCCCGACGGCTCGGCCGCGGCCTGGGCTGCCGAGAGGACGACGGCGAGCCGGCGGACAGTCGGATGCTGGTAGATGTCCTGCATTGCCACCGGCGGCAGCGCAGCCCGGCGCCGGACGGCGGCCGAAAAACCGGCCATGAGCAGCGAATTGGCGCCGAGATCGTTGAAAAAGTGTGCCGTGGCGGAGACTTTCTCCACGCCCAGGACCCCCGCGAGGCAACCGGCCAGTATCTCCTCCGCCTCCGTTGCCGGTGCGCTGTACTCGTGAGTGCCGCCGGTGAGCCGGGGTTTGCCGGGCTGCGGCAGCTTCTTCCGGTCGGCCTTGCCGCTGGGCATGACGGGGATTTCGGTGCAGCGCTCGAGGTAGGCCGGAACCATGTAGCCAGGCAGGGTCTCGCTCAGTTTTTCGGCGATGCCGGCCTCGTCGACCGCCGCGGTGTCCTGGCGCAGTGTGTAGTAGGCGACCAGCTCCACGAGTCCGGGGGATGGCTCGTAGGTGCTCACTACCGCCTGGGCGATGCCGGGCACCTGCAGCAGGACGGACTCGATTTCAGTAAGTTCGATGCGGTAACCACGGACTTTGACCTGCGTATCGATCCGGCCGTGGTACTCGATGGTTCCACCCTCGGTGAACCGCCCCAGGTCGCCCGAGCGGTAGATCCGGCCCGAGGGATTGTTATCGATGCCAAGGAAGTCGTGGATAAAGGCCCGCTCGGTCAGATCGTCACGGTTGATGTATCCCCGGGCCAGCCCGATCCCGGCGATCCCGATTTCGCCCAGTTCCCCCGGTGGCAGCGCTCGCGGTTCATCCGGATCGAGGACCACCACCGAGTACGTGGGCAGGGGAGTGCCCAGGGTCACCGGTTTGTCCGGATGGACCGCGTCCCAGGTCGCAGTGACGGTTGCCTCCGTTGGGCCGTAGACGTTCAGGAACCTGCGGCCCGGCCGGTGCCATCGCGTAATGAGGTCACGCGGGCAGGCCTCGCCGGAGACCAGTAGGAACCGCAGGTCGGGCAGGTCCTCGTCGAGGGTGGCCAGCAGCGTTGGAACGCAGCACATGGCGCTCACCCGCTGGTCCCGCAGGAACTGGCCCAGTTCCATGCCAAGCAGGCTGACGCCGCCGGGCTTGGGCACCAGGGTTGCACCGACCATCCACGGGACCCAGATCTCCTCCACCGAAAAGTCGAAGGCGATCGTCATCCCTTGGTAGACGCGGTCCGTCGGCTGATAGCCGTAGACTTCGGCTGCCACGAGCACGAAGTTGCAGATGCTGGGATGGTCGATGGCCACACCCTTGGGGCGGCCCGTCGAGCCGGAGGTGTAGATGATGTAAGCCAGGTCGCCCGGCGGCCCCGCCTGTTCTCCCCGGGGCAGGCGCGAGGAATCCTGCGTGGCCACCAGCGGGTCCTCCTCGTCGAGGCAGAGGATGGTCGCACCCGTTTGGGGCATCCGGTCACGAAGGTGGGACAGCGACAGGACAAGCCTCACGCCGGCATCCTCGACAATGTAGGCCAGACGGTCGGAGGGGTATCCGGCGTCCAGCGGGACATATGCGGCACCGGCCTTCAAGACCGCCAGAATGGCCGTGTAGGACCGGGTTGGCTGGTCAAAGAGCAGCGCGATCCGGTCGCCCGCCCGCGTGCCGCGCGAGATCAGGTACCGCGCCAGCTGGTTCGCCCGGGCGTCGAGCTGATCGTAGGTCAGCGACGACCCAACGCCGTCGACGGCGAGCTGTCCCCCCTCGCCGTCGCGCCGCAGTTCGTCGCAGCGGTCCTCGAAGAGCCGTTCCAGCCTGTCCCCATCGTGCCAACGTACCCTTCCGTTGCCGGGGGCGCCGGTGAGGATGGTGCTGGCAGCCTCGGCGCGGCTGAAAGATTTCGGCCGGTGGCTTGTCTCGGTCAGGCGGCGCCGGGCGCTGCGCCCTGCCGGAGCGCTCATGCCGCTCCCCGCTGTCCCGGTTGCCGGACCGCCTGTACCAGGAAGCCGCAGGCGGCGTGCGTCTCCTGGGCGGGCGTGGGGAAGTGCGCATGTGCCGCCATGGCAGTCCTCCTAGCCTCGGGAGTCGACGACGTGCCGGGCAGTGCGTCGAGCCATGTGCGACGGTCTAGCCATGTGCGACGACGGGCCCCTAGACGACATTGGACGACGTCCGGTGTTACGGCGGCGTTACCGGGCCGAATGCCGCCGACGAGGGCCGCATTGACAACGTTGAACACGGTGGGAAGCTGTAATCGGGGAGAAGCGGGGCAGTTGCTTGGGGGCTACTTGATGCCCTTGGGGGAGGGCACGGAAATGAATGCAACAGAACGCCCGTGGGAGGTCCAACTCCTGGGGGGATGGCAGATTCGCCAGGGAACGCTTCCCGTCAGGGTCACCATCCGGCAGCAGCGCCTGATTGCAGCCTTGGCCCTTCACGGCAGCGAGCCACGCGCGTTTCTGGCCGGCCTGCTGTGGCCGGACAGTTCGGAGAGGCAGGCGGCGGGTAGCCTGCGGGAGGCGATCTGGATGATTTCCCACCAGCTGCCGGGACTGCTGGAGGAGCGCAGGGATCCGCTGGCACTCGCTCCGGACGTCACAGTGGACGTTCACGAAGTCCGCCGGCGGCTGGCCGCCCTCGACGGGGACCGCGGGGTTGGCCAGCGGCCGGCCCTGCTCGACCTGCTGCGCACGGCCGAACTGCTGCCCGGGTGGTATGAGGATTGGGTCATGGCCGAGCAGGAGCGGTGGAGGCAGCTGAGGCTGAAGGCCCTGGAACGCCTCGCCGGCCAGTATCTGGAGCGCGGTGAGATCGACCGGGCGACGGACGCAGCGGGAATCGCCGTCGCCATTGAGCCGCTGCGCGAAAGCGCGCAGCGGCTGTTGCTCCAGGCGCAGATCGCCGAGGGCAATTATGCCCAGGCGCTGCGGGCCTTCGAGGCCTTCAGCTCCCGGCTGCGGAAGGATTATGGGGTGGAGCCTTCGGCCAAGATCATGAACCTCATGGCACCCCTGCTCGCGCCGCCGGCTGCGGCGGACGGCAGATCGGGGCCGGGCAGCCGGCCGCCCGCCTAAAAGGACCAGTGCGCCGCGGGCTATGGCTCCGCGGTCAGGGACGAGGCGTACAGATCCATCAGCGCCGGCAGCCCGCCGGATTCCATGGCCCTGCGCTGCCGGTCGGCGCCGGTGCCCGTGGCGAAGAGCCGCTCGATGCTGGCATCCACCCACGCCGAGTCGCCCTCTTCCTCGAGTGCTGGCCGGATGTAGCGCAGCAGCATGCCCACCACATCCCGTGCCGGCAGCAGCACGCCGGACTCAGGATCCACCAGCCGGTCGGACAGGCCCTGCCGTCCGGCCTGCCAGACGGCGGCGTCCAGAAGCTCCGGCTCGGGCTGCAGGAAGGACCGGGAGGAAGCCTCATCGGTCAGCACCGTGGAGATCAGTCCCCGGACAACCGCCGCGATCAGCACGGAGTCCTGGGCCTCGAGTTGCACGTCGGCGGCACGGACTTCAAGGGTGGGGTAGCGGTCGGACAGCCGTGCCAGCCACGTAATGACACCCCGGTCGATGACCACGCCGGAGTCGACCAGGCGCTGGATCCGGCGCTCGTAGTCCGCCGCGTCGCGGAAGACCGGCGCGCAGCCCTGGATGGGCCAGCGGCGGTAGTGGACGATCCGCCAGCTGCCGAACCCGCTGTCCCGGTCCAGCCAGTACGGTGAGTTGGCGCCCAGCGCCACCACCGCCGGCAGCCACGGCCTGATCCGGTTCAAGGCCTGCACCCCGGCCTCCTTGTCGGGGACGGACACATGCACGTGCTGGCCGTTGACGAACTGGTCGGCCACGATGCCCTTCGCGCTGGCCTTGAGCTGGTGGTAGCGCTCCTTGTCCGTGACCTCGGGGTAGTCGTCCTGGATCCGCGGGGCCGTGCCGGTGGCCGCCGCGCGCACGCCGGTCTTGCGGGCGGCGGTATCGAGCTCGCGGCGGAAGTTGAGCAGCGACTCCTCGGCCTCGGTGAGCGTGGAGCAGACCGCGGTGGCAGTTTCAATCTGGCAAGTGAGCAACTCCCGCTGGATCTCATCCCTGGCTACTTGTACCGAGCCTTCCAGGTTTTCGGCGACCCTGTCCGCCACCGGGGCGGGTAAGCCGGTGGCCGGATCCAGCAGCAGGTATTCTTCCTCAATTCCCAGAGTTGCCATGGGGCACCTTTCTTCTGCCGACGCTCAGACAAGCCGAGCCTAGCCGATCTGCGGGCGGTCATGCTCACGGCCGGGACCGCCCGAACCCTGCCGGACAGCCGTCTGGCGAGGGGCACGGATTGCTCAGGACAGTGGCACGGTCAGGCCAGTTGCCGCGAGCCCGAGCGCCGCGGCGGCGGTGCCCAGCAGCAGGTTCGCCGCGAGATTGACGACGGCGGCGCCCGCCCGTCGCTCTGCCCACAGCTTAACCGTGGCGACGGTGAAGGAACTGAAAGTGGTCAGTCCGCCGGCCAGGCCGCTGGCCAGCGCCAGTCGCCAAGGCTCGGCCAGGCGCCACGTTTCCGCCAGGCCCGGCTCCTGGCCCACCACGCCGCCGGCGACGAGCCCGAGGATGAACGACCCGGTGACATTGACCAGCAGGGTGGCCCACGGCCAGTGCTGCTCCGGCCTCCGGCGGGCTGCCTGCCGGCGGGCGAGCCAGGTGTCGGCGGCGAAGCGCAGCAGGGCTCCGGCGGCGCCGAACAGCCCGACGAGCAGCGCCGTCACGCGGCGGCCGCCCGGGTGATCCGGCGGCCCAGCGTGCGGCCGGCGTGCAGCCCGGCGACGGCGGCGGCCAGGCCCGCGGCCAGGGACAGGCCCAGATACAGCAGCCAGTCGGCGTGGCGGCCCTGCGCCGCCAACTGGTCGACGGCCAGCGCAACGGCGGAGAACGTCGTGAACGAGGCGAGCAGCCCCGGGCCCAGCGCGGCGCGGAGCCAGAACGCGGTGCCGGGACGTTCGGTCCAGAGCGCCGTGAGGACGCCCAGCAGCAGGCTGCCGGCCACGTTGATGGCCAGCGTGGTCCACGGGATGGAGCCGTCTTCGGGGAAGGCAACGCCCAGCAGGTAGCGCGCCTCGGCGCCCGCGAAGCCGCCGACGGCGACGGCGGCCCAGGCGCCCGGGCCCGGCAGTGCGGACGGCGCCGCCGCGATGCGAAGCCGCCCGCGCGGCGTCGTGCTCACGAAGCGAGCCGGCAGCCGGGGTGCGGATCGCCGTGCACCCACAGGGCGGCGGCCGCCTGGTCGCCCAGGTCCAGCTCCCGGCCCGCCCCGTCCGGGCCGAACCGGACCACCAGCGCACCGCCGAAGGGGCGCCGGCCGACCACTTCCACCCGGTCGTCGAGTCCGATCCGCTCGGCGCTGAAGAAGCGCAGGAGGTCGGCATCGGCGTCGCTGATCCGGGTGATCCGGCCGGTGTGTCCGCCGTCGAGTTCTTCCAGCTGCACCGCGCTGGGGACGTGGACGGTGCCGTCCGCCGCCGGGATGGGGTCGCCGTGCGGATCGCGCTGCGGATGGCCCAGCTTGGCCGCCATCCGGTCGATGAACATGTCGGAGACGGTATGTTCGAGCAGCTCGGCTTCGTCGTGGACTTCGTCCCAGGCATAGCCGAGTTCCTGCACCAGGAAGGTCTCCAGGACCCGGTGCCGGCGGACCATGGTCAGGGCCAGCCGGCGGCCGGCGTCGGTCAGTTCGATGGCGCTGTACGGCCGGTGGTCCACCAGCTGCAGTTCCACCAGCTTGCGCACCATCTCTGAGACCGAGGAATTGGCCACCCCGAGCCGGCCGGCCAGCTGCGAGGAGGTGATGGGCTTGTCCTGCCACTCGGTGAAGGCGTAGATGACCTTGACGTAGTCCTGCACGCTGGATGAGCCGCTGCTCAGCGCGGTTTTCCTGGCCGGGGGCATGCGTCTCACTCTCGTCGAACGTGTCAGGACGGCAGGTTGGCGGCGGCGGAGCCGGGCTGCGCGGGGGAGCCCCGCCCCGTGCGGCGCCGGGCCAACTGCCAGATTACCCCGGTCCGCGGCGCGCCCAGGTAGACCACGAGGAAGACCAGGGCCTGGGCCAGGACCACCGCCGCGCCGGTGGCGACGTCCAGGTAGTAGCTGGCGTAGATGCCGGCGACCGAGGCGGCGGCGGTGACGGAGGCGGCGATCGCCAGCATGGCATCGAACCTGCGGGTCAGCAGGAACGCGGTCGCCCCCGGCGTGATGAGCATGGCCACCACCAGCACGATGCCGACCGCCTGCAGCCCGACGACGACGGTGATCGCCAGCAGCCCGAGCAGCAGCACCGACAGCCAGCGGGTGCTGAGCCCGATGGCGTGGGCGTGGATGCGGTCGAAGGCGAACAGCGTCAGGTCGCGGCGCTTGAACAGCAGCACGCACAGCGCCACGGCGCCGAGGATGAGCACCTGCAGCAGTTCGCCGTCGCTGACGCCCAGCACGTTGCCGAAGAGGATGTGCTGCAGGTCGGTTTGGCTGGGCGTCTTGGAGATGATGGCCAGTCCGGCCGCGAAGAACGCCGTGAACACCACGCCGATCACGGTGTCGCCCTTCAAGCGGGTGGAGGATCGCACGCCGCCGATCAGCGCCACCGCCGCCGCGCCGAAGATGAAGGCGCCCAGCGAGAACGGCACCCCGACGATGTATGCCAGCGCGACGCCGGGGAGCACGGCGTGGGAGACCGCGTCGCCCATCAGAGACCAACCCATCAGGATCAGCCAGCAGGACAGCACAGCCGACACGACGGAGGCGGCCAGCGTTACCACCAGGGCGCGGGTCAGGAACCCGTACTGCAGGGGTTCCAGCAGCCAGTTAAACAGCTCCACTGCGTGTTCCTTCCCCCGGACCGGCCAGCGCGGAGCCGAAGGCCAGGGCCAGGTTTTCGTTGGTGAGCACGTCTGCGGGCCGGCCGTGCGCGAGTATTTTCTGGTGCAGCAGGATGGCCTCGTCGCACAGCTGCGGGATGCCGGCCAGGTCGTGGGTGGAAATCAGGATCGTCCTGCCCTCGTCGCGCAGTTCCTTCAGCAGGGCGATCAGGACCGCCTCGGAGGCCTTGTCCACCCCGGCGAAGGGCTCATCGAGCAGCAGCAGGCCGGCGTGCTGGGCTATGCCGCGGGCCACGAAGGCTCGCTTGCGCTGGCCGCCGGAGAGTTCGCCGATCTGCCGGTGCTGCAGGTGGCTCAGGCCGGTGCGTTCCAGGGCTGCGTCGACCGCCTCGCGGTCCCGGCGGCGGGGCCGGCGCATGGGTCCGAGCCGACCGTAGCGGCCCATCATCACGACGTCGCGCACGGAGACCGGAAAAGTCCAGTCGACGTCTTCGGACTGCGGCACGTAACTGGCCAGGTTCAGCTTCCTCGACTGCCGGGGCGACAGCCCAAACAGTTCCACCGTGCCCGACGCCGGGTGGACGAGTCCCATCAGCGACTTGAACAGGGTGGACTTCCCGGAGCCGTTGACCCCGATCAGGCCGCAGATGGTTCCCGGTGCCACCGTGGCGGAGACGCGGTCCAGGGCGACGACGTCGTTGTAGGCCACGGTGAGGCCGAGCACGGAGATGGCGGCGGCGCCGGGCGGGAGGTCGGGGGTGCTCACGGGGCCAGTCCTTCCTTGATCAGGGAGATGTCGTGCCGGATCAGCTCCAAGTGGGTGGGCACCGGGCCGTCCGGTCC
This sequence comes from Arthrobacter sp. MDT2-34-1, assembly GCF_059091365.1. Lineage (NCBI taxonomy): Bacteria > Bacillati > Actinomycetota > Actinomycetes > Micrococcales > Micrococcaceae > Arthrobacter > Arthrobacter sp. MDT2-34-1. Next base: position 953,396 of record NZ_JBNHGO010000001.1, on the reverse strand, counting down.
CGAGAGGGAGTCCACGTACAGCGGCGTGATGAGGCGGGCGCCGGTGGCGGCGGCGACCTGCTGCATCGATTCCGGGTTGACGGTCGATTCGCAGAACACCGCCGGGATCCGGTGCTCGGAGACCTGGCCGATCACGTCCCTGATTTGCCGGGGCGTGCCCTCGGCATCGGAGTTCACCGGCCAGAGATAGGCCTCACGCAGCCCGGCGTCGCGGGCCAGGTAGGAGAAGGCGCCTTCACAGCTGACCAGGGCCGGAACGGCCGACGGATCGGCGAAGGCCGACTCCAGGCCGGCCATCAGCACGTCCAGCTCCCGTTGGTATTCCGCGCCGTTGCGGCGAAAGTCGGCGGCGTGTGCGGGCAGCAGGCGGCTGAAGGCGTCCACGATATTGTCCACATAGACCTTCGCCGCCTTCGGGGACATCCACGCGTGCGGGTTCGGCTTCCCGGCATAATTCCCGGCGGTGATGCCCACCGGCTCCACGCCGTCGCTGAGGACCACGTGCGGGGCCGGGACTGCATTCAGGAAGCGTGCGAACCAGCGTTCGAGGCCCAGCCCGTTGTCCAGGATGAGGTCCGCGTCCTGCGCCCGCACCAGGTCCGACGGCGTGGGCTGGTAGCCGTGGATCTCCGCGCCGACCTTGGTGATGGACGCGACCTCCACGTGGCCGCCGCCGATTGTGTCGGCCATGTCGGCCAGCACGGTGAACGTGGTCAGCACCAGCGGCCGCTCCGACGCGGCGGCGGACTGCGGCGGCGCCGCACAGCCGGTCGCCGCCAGCACGATGGCAACGGCCAGCAGGAACCCCCTCGCGCAAAGTTTCGGCATGCCTAAATTTTGCAGGACGGCCAGCCTCAAAACAACCGCGGGAGAAAAATGTCCGGGGACCGGGGTCAGATCTTCCTGGCCCGCCAGCTGTGGGTCAGGTAGGGCACGTCGATCATGGCCCCGGGGGAGTGGCCCAGATGGTCGTGCAGGTACCAGTCGAGGTTGCCCAGGACTTTCGCCCGGGTGGCCTCCGTCGCGCGCAGGTAGTAGCTGCGGGTTTTGACCAGTTCCATTACGTCGCCGGTGCTGAGCCGGTCCCGCCACCGGGTCTCGTGCCCTTCCGGCGGGTGGAACTCCGGGCCGACTCGGGGGCGGAAACCGGGCTTGAGCACGTCGCCGGCATGCATGATGCGCGAGAGGCGGTGCACCCACGGCACGCCGGTATCCAACTGGTTCCACACCAGGCCCAGGGTCCCGCCGGGCTTGAGGATGCGGGCGGCCTCGGTGCTCGCCCGCAACGGATCGGTCCAGTGCCAGGCCTGGGCCACGGTGACCACGTCCATGCCGGCGTCGGGGAGGCCGGTGTCCTCGGCGGTGCCCGCCACGGTGGCCACGCCCGGAAGGTTCCGCTGCAGCTGCGCGAGCATGTCGGCCGAGGGATCCACCGCAACCACCCGCAGCCCGCGTGCGGCCAGGGCGGCGGTGTACTTTCCGGTGCCGGCTCCCACGTCGGCGGCATCCCGTGCGCCGGCCGGCAGCAGCCAGTCGACGGCGTCGTCGGGGTAGCCGGGACGGATGCGGTCGTAGTGTTCGCCGCCCTGCTGGAAGGCGTCGGCGTAGGCGCGCCGCCGCTCATCGTCCATCCGGGGGCCGCTGTGTGCCACGTGGTGCTCCTGATGCGGCGGCGTGCTACCGGCCCTCGCCGGCGGCCTCGATGCTGCCGGCCGCTTCGTCGTCGTACGCTGCCGCGGCTGACCCGGCGGGGCGCTGTCCGCGCAGTTCGGGGTTCAGGCGGTGCAGGGCCTCGACGTGGAGCAGGCCGTTGGTGGCCAGCGCGTTGCCGCCGAACGGGCCGTCTTCGCCCTCCAGCGAGCTGAACCGCCCGCCGGCTTCGGTCACGATCGGCACCAGGGCGGCCATGTCGTAGAGGTTCAGTTCCGGTTCGCAGGCGATGTCCACGGCGCCCTCGGCCACCAGGCAGTAGGACCAGAAATCGCCGAAGGCCCGCGTGCGCCAGACGGATTCGGTCAGGCCAAGGAAGTCGTCCAGGTTCCCGCGTTCCTTCCAGCCGCCCAGGCTGGAGTAGGACAGCGACGCGTTCTCCAGCCGGTCCACGGCGGAGACCTGGAGCCGGGTCGCGGTGGCCAGCGAACGTCCCGTGTAGGCGCCGGTTCCCTTGGCGGCCCACCAGCGCTTGCCCAGTGCGGGCGCGCTGACCAGCCCGACCACCGGCTGCCCCTCGTCCACCAACGCGATCAGGGTGGCCCAGACCGGTACGCCCCGGACAAAGTTCTTGGTGCCGTCAATCGGGTCGATGATCCAGCGGCGGGCGCCGTGGCCGCTGCTGCCGAATTCTTCGCCGAGCACGGCGTCGCGCGGGCGGGAGCGGGAGAGTTGCCCGCGGATTGCCTCTTCGGCGGCACGGTCGGCGTCCGTGACCGGCGTCAGGTCCGGCTTGGTCTCCACCTTCAGGTCGAGTGCCTTGAAGCGGGCCATGGTCTGCGCGTCGACGGAGTCGGCCATCACATGGGCCAGGCGCAGGTCGTCGTTGTAGCTTTGCGAAGCGTGGGTCATAGGTTTCAACCTATCGGTAAGTGAAGTGCGGACGCGGGAGGCGGAGCTGCAGCCCGGCCGGCGGCCCTTAGACGGTGCCGAGTTCTTTGGCCTCGGGGCGCTCTTCGGCGCCCAGCAGGCGGCGCAGCGACGCAAGCCTCGCCGCCCCGGCGTCGCCGGCCCCGCCGTCAGCGACGTAGGGGTCCAGCCCGCAGCCCACGGCGGCGGCGTCGTGCTTGCAGCCGCGCGGACAGTCGGCGGTGCCGGGCTCCAGGTCGGGGAAGGCGGACAAGATCCGGTCGGGGTCCACATAGGCCAGACCGAAGGAACGGATGCCCGGGGTGTCGATGATCCAGGTGCCGGCGGGCGAGTCCTGGACCTTCAGCGCCAGGGCCGACGACGACGTGTGCCGGCCGCGCCCGGTGACGGCGTTGACTCCGCCGGTGGCGCGCTGGGCCCCGGTGAGCGCATTGACCATGGTGGACTTGCCGACGCCCGAGTGGCCGAGAGTGACGGTGACCTTGCCGTCGAGATAACCGCGCAGCGCGGCCACGGCCTCGGTATCGAGCCGCGCGGACAGGCCCTCGTCGGAGCGGGTGTCCACACCGAGGGCGTCGGCAGCGGCGGTGCGGCTGACGATCACCGGCAGCTCCAGGTGCTCGTAATTGGACAGCAGCTCGGCGGGGTCCTTCAGGTCGGCCTTGGTGACGCACAGCAGCGGGCGGATCCCGGCGTCGTACGCGGCCACCAGCGCCCGGTCGATGAACCCGGTGCGGGGTTCGGGGTTCGCCGCCGCCACCACGATGACCAGCTGGTCGGCATTGGCCACCACCGCACGTTCAACCGGATCGGTGTCGTCGGCGCTGCGGCGCAGCAGGGTGCGCCGTTCCTCCACCCGGACCAGCCGGGCGAGGCTGTCGGGTTCGCCGGAGACATCGCCGACCAGGGCCACGAAGTCTCCGGTGACCACCGGCGTGCGGCGCAGTTCGCGGGCCCTGGCCGCGACGACGATGCGCTCGCGGGGAGTGTCTTCATCGACGACGGCGGTGTAGCGGCCGCGGTCGACGGTGACGATCCGCCCGAGCTCCGCATCCTCGTGGGCCGGGCGGTCCTTGGTGCGCGGACGGGAACCGCGCTTGTTCGGGCGGATGCGCACATCCGATTCGTCCCAGCTGCCGGTGCTGCGCGACACCGTCAGCCCTCGCTGGCCGAGGCCGCCGGGGCAACGGTGAACATGTCCTGCCACAGCTGCGGGAACTCGGGCATCGTCTTCGCCGTGGTGCCGATGTCCTCGACCTCCACGCCGCGCACGGCCAACCCGAGGATGGCGCCGGCGGTCGCCATGCGGTGGTCTTCGTAGGAATGGAACAGGCCGCCGTGCAGCGGCTTGGGCCGGATGAGCAAACCGTCTTCCGTTTCCTCGGCGTCGCCGCCCAGCCGGTTGATTTCCGCCACCAGGGCCGCCAAGCGGTCCGTCTCATGGCCGCGCAGGTGGGCAATGCCGCTCAGGCGGGACTCGCCGTCGGCCAACGCGCACAGCGCCGCCGCGGTCGGCGCCAGCTCGCTGGTGTCGGCGAGGTCGGCGCCGGTGATCGAGGCGCCGCCGGTGACGGACAGGGTGCCGTCCTCCAGCGTGACCGTGGCGCCCAGCCGCGGCAGGATGTCCCGCCAGGCGTCGCCCACCTGGGTGGTGGCAGTGGGCCAGTTGGGGATCCTGACCCGGCCGCGGGTGGCCAGGGCGGCGGCCAGGAACGGGCCGGCGTTGGAAAGATCCTGCTCGATCCGGGTGTCGAAGGCCCGGATCGGGCCCGGGGAGACCACCCAGTGGTTGGGGGTGGAGTCGTCGACGCGCACGCCCAGGTCCCGCAGCAGCCGCACCGTCATGGAGATGTGATCCAGGCTCGGCACGCGGTCGCCGGTGTGCTCGAGGTGCAGTCCGTCGCGGAAACGGGGACCGACCAGCAGGAGGGCGGAAACGAACTGCGAGGAGGCGCTGGCATCGATCGCCAGGTGGCCTCCGGCCACTTCACCCGCGCCGGTGACGCGGAACGGCAGGCTGCCGAGCCCGCGGTCGTCCACGCCCACGCCCAGCCGGCGCAGTGCGTCGATGGTGGGGGACATGGGCCGGCGCCGCGCCGCCGGGTCGCCGTCGAACTCCACGGCGCCGCTGCACAGCGCCGCCAGCGGCGGCACGAACCGCATGACCGTGCCTGCCAGTCCGCAGTCGATGCGGGCAGCGCCCAGCGGGCGCGCCGGGTCGATCGGTTCCACCAACAAGTCCGGGCCGAACCGGCCGTCGCCCTCGGTCTCCGTGATGCCGGCCCCCAGGGACCGCAGCGCCTCCACCATCAGAACGGTGTCCCGCGAGTGCAGCGGGGAGCGCAGCCGGGAGGGGCCGTCGGCCAGCGCGGCGAGCACCAGATAACGGTTGGTGAGGGACTTGGAGGCGGGGACTTCTACTGTTGCATCGATCGGCCGCTCCGCGAAGGGGGCGGGCCAGTGGTTGGCAGCATGGGGCATTGCGTTCAGGATGCCACCACGTCCGCCGTGGCTTCGCGCACCGCGCGCTCGGCCTTCTTCAGCTGCTTCCGGGCGTCATGGCCGATAGAACCGGCATTGCGGCGGGCGTCTTTGCCGATGGAGCGGACGTTGCGCCGGGCGTCAGCGGCAAGGTGCTCGGCCCGCCACACCAGGCCGGGCCGGCCATTGGTATCCACAGCGGCGAGCAGGACCGCACCGATCAAGGACAGATTCTTCAAGAGGTGGTTGCGGCGGGTGCGCCTGGCTTCCGGAGTTGCGGAATCGGCGGCGCGGTAATCCACCACGGTATTGAGGGCTGTGGTGCCGGCCAGTACGGCAGCCGCGAGCCGCGAGAACTTGCCCATGCCCAAGAGCACACCTGCTCCCACCTGGGCCGCGCCGATAGCGCGGGCCATCAGCTTCTCCTGCCCGGCCAGGGCGCCAGCCGCGGGAAGGACGGATTCTGTCTGCTGGACCAGCGGCCGCAGGGACACCGCGGTTTCGTCGGTGTGGCGCAGACGGTCTATTCCGGTAGCTACAAAGCTTGTGGCCAGCAGCGGGCGGGCGGCAAGGCGGACGATTGACATGGAAGCCTCCTGGCTGTCAGCGTGCGTCGAAGGATCTGCGCCTTTCCCGGAGCCAGGCCCCGGGAAGGTGGCACTGGACACTAGTCTGGCACTTTTGTTGGCACCGCACACCTTGCGGGGCCGTTTACCGCGGCCGGCGGGGAATAGTTGCGGCTCGTCGGCGGTTAGCCATGAGAGGAAGGCCGGTGCATTGTCTCCGGCCGGCAAGGTGTCGAAACGGAGGGAGATCCTGTGCCTACAGCGCTTGCCGAACGGGGCCGCGCAGGCCCGGTTGCCGGCGCTGCGTCCGCCCCGGCGTCAGGGCAGCCCAGCGTAGACTGGGAGCCAATGACGACTGAGAATTCGGACGCCACCCAGGACCGCGCCATCCCCGCCACGGCGGGGGAGCCGGATCAGGTCGACGTCCAGACGGAAACCGCCGACCAGCGCCGTGCCCGGTTCGAACGCGACGCCATGCAGTATGTGGACCAGCTCTATTCGGCGGCGATGCGGATGGCACGCAATCCCAGCGACGCCGAGGACCTGGTGCAGGAGGCCTACACCAAGGCGTTTTCGGCCTTCCACCAGTACAAGCCGGGCACCAATCTCAAGGCCTGGCTCTACCGGATCCTGACCAATACGTACATCAACCTCTACCGGAAGCGGCAGCGCGAGCCGCAGCAGTCCAACACGGACCAGGTCGAGGACTGGCAGATGTTCCAGGCTGCCGCGCACACCTCCTCCGGGCTCCGCTCGGCGGAAGCGGAGGCGCTGGACCACCTGCCGGACTCGGACGTGAAGAACGCCCTTCAGGCGATCCCGGAGGAATTCCGGCTGGCCGTCTACTTTTCGGACGTGGAGGGCTTCGCGTACAAGGAAATATCGGAAATCATGAACACCCCCATCGGCACCGTGATGTCCCGCCTGCACCGGGGACGCAAATTGCTGCGCGAACTGCTCGCAGATTATGCGCACGAACGTGGCATGTCAGGCACCAAGGACAAGAAAAACGCCGCGGCGGCGGTGGGGACACAACAGGAGAACGGCACATGAGCGACTGCCACGGACTGGGCGACTGCGAAGACGACCGGATGCAGCGGATCTACGAGTACGTCGACGGCGCACTCTCCCGCGATGACCTAGCGGAGATTAAGGCGCATCTGGACAGCTGTCCCGAATGCGCCGAAGAACACAACCTGGAGTGCCTGATCCGCTCGGTGGTGAAGCGCTCCTGCCAGGAGCACGCACCACAGACGCTCAAGGAACGGATTCTGGACAGGATCAGCCACATCAGGGAAACCGACACCGTGTAACGGGCCTGCCGCGTCCTGGCTGCAGGGAACGCGCAGGGAACAACGAAAGAACCCCCGCCGCCCAAACCGGGTGCGGGGGTTCTTGTCTCAGCAGCCTCAGCCGCGCGGGCTGTTGGCGACTGCTTAGGTGTTGGGGCGCTTGCCGTGGTTTGCGCCGCCGCGCTTACGGTCGCGGCGCTTGCGTGCTCGCTTGCTCATGGGCTGCCTCCTTTGCTGGACGAAAAAGAACTGCGCACCAGTCTGTCATATGCCTGCCCCACCTCCTAACCGGAGGAAGGCCCGGAGCGGTCAGCGCAGGGCCGCCGTGATGGAGGCCTTGGCCTGCTCCAGCACGGTCCTGATGGTCTGCACGGCGACTTCGTCCACGGTGCCGGCCGCGGTCCGCCGGCGCAAGTGCACCCTCACGTCGTCGCGGAAATCGTTGAGCAGGTGTTCCAGTTCCTTCACCGTGCGCTGTCCGGCGGCCTCGGCCGCCCGCGGCGACTTCCGGGCGTTGGTGCGGGCGGCCTCGGCCGAGGCGGCAAGGTCGGCCCGCAGCCCCTTCATTGAACTGCGCAGTTCCTCCCGCAGTTCGTCCGCGAGCCGCCGCACCGAGGCAGAGATGTCGGCTTCGACTCCGGCCAGCTCTTCCCGGCGGGCAGCCAGCTCCGCCCGCCCGGCGTCGGTGATGCTGTACACCGTGCGCCGGCCATCGGAGGAGGTGATCACCAGCCCTTCCTCCTCAAGTTTGGCCAGCCTGGGGTAGACGGTGCCCGCGCTGGGGGAGTAGGTGCCGCCGAACCGGTCGCTGAGGGCACGGATGATGTCATAACCATGCTTGTCGCCCTCCGCCACCAGCGCGAGCAGGTAGAGCCGCAAGGCGCCGTGCGCGAAGACCGGAGTCATCAACCGACCTGGCTTCCGGCGTTGTCCCGGTGGAAGACCGCCAAGGTGCCCGAAACCGTGGTGGAGCGGATAGTGAGCCCGGGTCCTTCCGGCCCGATCCGGGTTTTCACCTTCTCGGAGAGTCCGAAAAACTTCTGGTCGTTCACCGTGATGCTGCCGGTGGCCGAGGAAGCAGCCACGTCCACCCCGCATTCCTCCGGTACGCGCACGGTAACGTCGCCGGAGACGGAATTGACGGCCAAGTCCTCCGGGGCGCCGTGCAAATCGAAACCCAGGTCGCCGCTGACCGTGCTGGCGCGGATATGGCCCAGGAAGCCCGAGGCGGTGATTTCGCCGGAGACGCTCTTGGCCACCAGATTCCCGCTGTGCTCGCGGACGATGATTTCGCCGCTGACCGTATTGACGGTGAGCATGCCGGCCGTGTCGTCCGCCATCATGGACCCGGTGACCGTGCTGACATCCGCCCCGGCCGCGGTGCCACACACCAGGCCGTCGCCACTGACAGTGGCGGCCTTAATGGGCAGATCCCGGGGAACGCCAATACTGATCACCGCTTCGTCCCGGGCTCCGGGAAGCACCAGGTTGACGCGGCGGGCGAGGAAACCCAGCGGGCCGTCGCCGGCCTTGCCGTGGCTGATCTCCAGCGTGCCGTTGCGCAGGGTCATCTCCAGGGGCGATCCGGCGACCTCGGAGACCTCCACGCGGACCGTCGGCTCCTCATGGACGATGATGTCCAGCCGCCCCTTCACGATGGATGCCCGCAGCGAACGGACATCGTCGACGTCGATCGTCCGGGGGCCGTCGATGCTCCACGTATCGTTCATGGCCTGTCCTGCCTCTGGCGATAAACCGCTCTAAACGCGATATATCTTGTGATGCAGGACACGGTATATCGCGACTGCCGCGACCGCAAGGGCCGGAACCGCGTCCTTAAAGCGGAACGGCGGGACCGGAGCGTTTTCCGGTCCCGCCGAGGCGGTGTTCAGGGCCTGCACGGCACGCCCGTGTCCTGCGCGCCCGCTCAGAAAGGCTCGGGGAGGTCCAGCCACGGGTACCACCCGCGGTGCAGCACCAGCCAGGCCAGCAGCCCGTAGCCCGCTTGGCCGGGGGCCCCTCCGTTGCTGGCCAGGTCGGTGCGCCACTGCTCGTGGTTCAACAGCGGCGTGAACGTGTCGACGAAGACGTGCTTGCGCCGGGTGGTGACATCGCCGAAGGCGGTGGACAGCTCGGCCAGTTGGATGTTGCGGTCCGGGTCCAGTCCCGGCGGCGGGCCGACGACGAAGACCTTGACGCTCAGCTGCGCCGCTCCGTCGAGGATGTTCGCCAGGTTGAGCCGGCTGCGAGCAGTGGACAATCCGAGCTCGAGATCGCGGCCGGACAGCCCGATGACGAGCCGGTTTTCGAAGCCGTCATCGAAACGCCGTCCGGCTTCCTGCAGCCAGCGGCCGGCCAGTTCCTCCGTTCCTTCGTTGGGCGAGGCCAGCACGAAGGATTCCAGGGTGGCTGGGTCCGGGTTGGTCCGGGCCAAGGTGCGGCCGAGCCAGCCGAGGGCGCGCGGGTCGCCCACACCGGCCAGCAGTTGATCACCCACGGCGGCGATCCTGATTCTGCGTTGCTCCACGGGTAGCTTTCTGGTTCGACGGATGGGAAGCGGGCTTAAACGAAAGTGGGCGGGGCGCCCTGCGGCACCCCGCCCGCCATCTTACTTAGCGGCGTTCAAAGGCCTTCTTGACCAGGACATCCTGCTCCGCGGCGTGGCGCTTGGCCGAGCCGGTGGAGGTGGCAGCGGAGGCCGGGCGGGAAACCAGGCGCAGCTGACGGTCCAGGGCGTCGGGCAGGTACAGGCCCATGAAGGGCCACGGGCCCTGGTTGGCCGGTTCGTCCTGTGCCCAGACGATTTCCGCGTTCGGGTACTTGGCGAGTTCCGCCTTGATCTCGTCAACCGGCAGCGGGTAGAGCTGTTCCACCCGGACGAGCGCCGTCTTGGTGTCGGAGTTCTTCTGGCGCGCGGCCAGCAGGTCGTAGTAGAGCCGGCCGGAGACCAGCACCACACGGTCGACATCCCGGCCGTTGAGGTCCTGAACGTCCCCGATGACCGGCTGGAACGTGCCGCTGGTGAAGTCCTCCACCTTGGCCGCGGCAGCCTTCAGCCGCAGCAGCTGCTTCGGGGTGAAGATGATCAACGGCTTGCGCGGACGGTTGTAGGCCTGCCGGCGCAGCAGGTGGAAGTGCGAGGCCGGGGTGGTCGGGTTGGCCACGATCATGTTGTCCTCGGCGCACATCTGCAGGAACCGCTCGATCCGGGCCGACGAGTGGTCCGGACCCTGGCCTTCATAGCCGTGCGGCAGCAGCAGCACCAGCGACGACCGCTGGCCCCACTTCTGCTCTGCCGAGGAGAGGAACTCGTCGATCACCGTCTGGGCACCGTTGACGAAGTCGCCGAACTGGGCCTCCCACAGCACCAGTGCGTCCGGGCGCTCGACCGAGTAGCCGTATTCGAAGCCCATGGCCGCGTACTCGGACAGCAGCGAATCGTAGATCCACAGCTTGGCCTGGTCGTCGGACAGGTGGCTCAGCGGCGCCCACTCTTCGCCGGTGACGCGGTCGTGGAAGACCGCGTGCCGCTGCACGAAGGTGCCGCGGCGGGAGTCCTGGCCGGCAAGGCGTACCGGCACCCCTTCCATCAGCAGCGAGCCGAAGGCCGCGAGTTCGCCGAAGCCCCAGTCGATGTTGCCCTCGCGGGACATCTGCTCGCGGCGCTCCAGCAGCGCCTTCAGTTTCGGGTGGACGGAGAAGCCCTCCGGTACTTCCACGTGCGCCTTGCCGATCCGGGCCATCATCTCGGCGGACACGGCGGTGCCGGCGGGCACATCGGCCCTGTCCTCGGTCTGCTGGGAGAGCGGGCGCTCCAGGTCGGACACGGCGGCGGAGTCCTTGGTGATGACCGGGATCGGCGAGGTCTGCGCCGCATGCGTCTCGGCGAAGACCCGCTCCAGCCGTTCCTGGTAGTCGCGCAGGGCCTGGTCGGCTTCGTCCTGGGTGATGTCGCCGCGGCCCACCAGGGCCTCCGTGTACAGCTTGCGGGTGGAGCGCTTGGCTTCGATGAGGTTGTACATCATCGGCTGCGTCATCGAGGGATCGTCGCCCTCGTTGTGTCCGCGGCGGCGGTAGCAGACCATGTCGATGACGACGTCCTTGTGGAAGCGCTGGCGGTACTCGTAGGCCAGCTGCCCCACGCGGACCACGGCCTCGGGGTCGTCGCCGTTCACGTGGAAGACCGGCGCCTGGATCATCTTGGCCACGTCGGTGGAGTACACCGAGGACCGCGAGGCGTGCGGCGACGTGGTGAAGCCGACCTGGTTATTGACCACGATGTGCACGGTGCCGCCGGTGCGGTAGCCGCGCAGCTGCGACAGGTTCAAGGTCTCTGCCACTACGCCCTGGCCGGCGAAGGCCGCGTCTCCGTGGATGATGATCGGCAGCACCGGGAACTCGTCGCCCTTGTCCAGCCGGTCCTGCTTGGCGCGGGCAATGCCCTCGAGCACCGGGTCGACGGCCTCCAGATGGGAAGGGTTGGCGGCAAGGTAGACCTTGGTCTCGTTGCCGTTGTCGGAGGTGAACTTCCCTTCCGTGCCCAGGTGGTACTTCACGTCGCCGGAGCCTTGGACGCTGCGCGGGTCCTGGGTGCCCTCGAACTCGCGGAAGACCTGTGCGTAAGTCTTGCCGGCGATGTTGGTGAGCACGTTCAGCCGGCCGCGGTGGGCCATGCCGATGGCCACTTCGTCCAGGCCGTCGTCGGCGGCGTCGGAGATCACGGCATCAAGCAGCGGGATCAGGGATTCCCCGCCTTCCAGCGAGAAGCGTTTCTGGCCCACGAACTTGGTCTGCAGGAAGGTCTCGAACGCCTCGGCCGCGTTGAGCTTGCCCAGGATGCGCAACTGCTCCTCGCGGCTGGGCTTGGCGTACTCGCGCTCCAGTTCGTTCTGGAACCACTCCCGCTCGGCCGGGTTCTGGATGTGCATGTATTCGATGCCGGTGGTGCGGCAGTAGGCATCACGCAGCACGCCCAGGATGTCGCGCAGCTTCAGGCGGTCCTTGCCGCCGAATCCGCCGGTGACCCATTCGCGGTCCAGGTCCCAGAGGGTCAGACCGTACGTGTTGATGTCCAGGTCCGGGTGCTTGCGCTGGACGTACTCCAGCGGGTTGGTGTCCGCCATCAGGTGGCCGCGGACGCGGTAGGCGTGCACCAGTTGCTGGATGCGGGCCACCTTGTTGACCTGCAGGTCGACGTCCACCTGGTTGTCCGGGCGCCAGCGGACCGGCTCGTACGGGATGCGCAGCGCTTCGAAGATCTCGTCGTAGAAGCCCTGTTCGCCCAGCAACAGCGATTCGATCAGGCGCAGGAACTCGCCCGAGCCGGCGCCCTGGATGACCCGGTGGTCGTAGGTGGAGGTGAGCGTGATGATCTTGCCGACGCCCTGCGCGGCGATCGTCCGTTCGCTGGCGCCGCGGAACTCGGCGGGGTACTCGAGGGCACCGACGCCCACGATGGTGGCCTGGCCCTTGGACAGCCGGGGGACGGAGTGCACCGTGCCGATGCCGCCCGGGTTGGTCAGCGAAACCGTGGTGCCGGCGTAGTCGTCGGCGGTGAGCTTCCCGGCGCGGGCCCGCTTGATCAGGTCCTCGTAGGTGTGCCAGAACTCGGAGAAGTTCATGGTTTCGGCGCGCTTGATGTTCGGCACCACCAGCAGGCGGGTTCCGTCCGGCTTGGGCATGTCGATCGCGATGCCGAAGTTGACGTGGGCCGGCTGGACAGCGGCGGGCTTGCCGTCGATCTCGGCGTAGTGGACGTTTTGGCTGGGGAACTGGCCCAGCGCCTTGACCACGGCGTAGCCGATGAGGTGGGTGAAGGAGACCTTGCCGCCGCGGGCGCGGGCCAGGTTGGAATTGATCACCAGGCGGTTGTCGATCAGCAGCTTGGCGGGAACCGCGCGCACCGTCGTCGCGGTCGGCACGCTCAGGCTGGCGTCCATGTTGGTGGCAATGGCCTTGGCCGGGCCGCGCAGCACGGAGACGGTGTCTTCTTCGGCCAGTGCGCTGGGCGCGGATTTGGGCAACTGGGCGGGGATCGGGGCAGGCTTCGCCTCGGCCTTCTCGGCCGGCTCGGCCTTCGCCGCCGGCTTGGCGGGGGCGGCGGAGCTGTTGGTGGAGGTGTTGGGGGCCGGCTCATTGTCGGCGGGAATCGGCTTGGTTCCGGCCTGCTCCGTGGCCGTGCTCTCGCCCGAGGCCTGGGGTGCGGTGTTAGCCGCGGCGGGGCGGGAAGGCGCGGGGGCGCCCGCCGGGGAAGCTGCAGTGTCTTTCGGGCTGCCGTCGCCGCCGTTGGCCGCCTCGAAGATGCTCCACCATTTCTTGTCCACGGAATTCTTGTCTTGGAGGTACTGCTCGTAGATTTCGTCAACGAGCCATTCGTTACCGCCGAATTCCTCGGGTAGACGAAGGTTGGGATGCTCTGGCACTTGTGATACGCCTCTTCCGTGAATTGCCGCTTGCCCTGCAGATCACGCGCTTCCCTTGGCTGCCTTCCGAACCTGCCGGCCAGCAGCGGAATTGCGAGTGCGCATCTGCCGCGCACTAGATCTGGACCAGTTGCCAGTCTAATGACACTTTCCCAACGCAGGCTAATCTTTAGCGTTTAAGCGGGGGAACTTCGTGCCGATTCGTCCCGCGGCCCGGCGGCCCTAGACTTTCAGGGGAGCCGGGAAGTATGCAGGCGGCCGGGCCGCCCTCCGTGCGCGGCCCCGGCAGCGCGCGGACACAACGGATCCGGACCCCTGGCCCGCAGCCACACCTACCCGACCGGCCGCCGCGCCACCTGGCCGCCCCGGCCTGCACGGCGACGAGGAAAGAGAGCAGCCATGCGCCTGATCAACGAGCCGATGACCGACTTGACCTATTCGGACGTTTTCCTGGTGCCGTCGCGCTCGGATATCACGTCGAGGCTGGATGTGGACCTGTCAGCCGGCGACGGCACCGGGAGCACCATTCCCCTGGTCGTGGCGAACATGACCGCCGTCAGCGGCCGCCGCATGGCGGAGACGATGGCGCGGCGCGGCGGGCTGGCCGTGCTGCCGCAGGACGTCCCGCTGAACGTGCTGTCAGAGGTCACCGGGTGGATCAAGGACCGCCACATCGTTTTCGAAACGCCGTTGGAGCTGACCGCGGGCAACACCGTGATCGATGCCGTGCACCTGATGGACAAACGCGCGCACGGCGCGGTTGCGGTGGTGGACGACGCCGGCAAGTGCGTGGGCGTGGTGCGCGCCGAGGACTGTGAGGGCGTGGACCGCTACTCGTCGCTGGAGTCGGTGATGGCGGCCCACCCGCTGCTGCTGGATGCCTCCATGTTCGACGCCGGGGCGGACACCGCGCTGCGGCAGGCCTTCGACCTGTTCGACTCGGCCTCGGCGTCCTTTGCGCCGGTCGTGGACGACGACGGCGTGCTGGTCGGCGCGCTCACCCGTGCCGGCGCGCTCCGCTCGACCATCTACACCCCCACGCTGGATCCGCAGGGCCGCCTGAAGGTAGCCGCCGCCGTCGGGATCAATGGCGACGTCCGCGCCAAGGCCGAGGCGCTGCTGCAGGCCGGGGTGGACGTCCTGGTGGTTGATACAGCCCACGGGCACCAGCGCAAGATGTTCGACGCCCTCGAAGCGGTCCGCAGCCTGGACCCGCAGGTTCCGGTGGTCGCCGGCAACGTGGTCAGCGCCGACGGCGTGCGCGACCTGGTCGAAGCCGGCGCGGACATCGTCAAGGTCGGCGTGGGACCCGGCGCCATGTGCACCACCCGCATGATGACGGCCGTGGGCCGGCCGCAGTTCTCCGCCGTGCAGGAATGCGCGGAGGCGGCCCGGGAGCTCGGCGCCCACGTGTGGGCCGACGGCGGGGTCCGCTATCCGCGGGATGTCGCCCTGGCGCTGGCGGCCGGGGCCAGCCAGGTGATGATCGGTTCCTGGTTCGCCGGAACGCACGAAAGCCCGGGAGACCTGCTCACGGACAGCAACGGCCGCAAGTACAAGGAAAGCTTTGGCATGGCGTCGGCCCGCGCCGTCCAAAACCGGACCCGGCGGGAGGACGCCTTTGAGCGGGCCCGCAAGGCGCTCTTCGAAGAAGGCATTTCGTCCTCCAAGATGTACCTGGACCCGCTGCGCCCCGGCGTCGAGGACCTGCTGGACGGGATCACCGCCGGCCTGCGCAGCTCGCTGACCTACGCCGGCGCACAGAACCTGGTGCAGTTCCGCGAACGCGCCATCGTGGGCGTGCAGTCGGCCGCCGGTTACGAGGAAGGCCGTCCGCTGCCGGAGAGCTGGTAGGACTGCCGCCGGTACGCCGGCGGCAGAACGGCCGCCTGGGACTGCCCCCGGCGTAACCCCGCCTGCTACGCTATTGCCCATAATGGACAGCTATTCTAGGAGCCGGTCCGTGACGCACCCCGCAGGGCAGGCAGCATGCCGGACCGCGGGAGCACAGGCAGCCCAACAGGGCACCGCGTGCGAGGCGTCACCCAGCACCGGCAAATCCCGTGCACGCGCCCGTCACACACTTGCCGCCCGCGCGGCCGGTCAGGAGCCTCCTAGTCCGGGCTCGGACGACCCCCCTCCGATTCCCTCCGACCGCCTGAAGTTTGGGGCGGTGGCGCACTAAATGGAATGGATCCAAATCACCGCCGGCATGCTGCTGATCCTCGGCACCGGCTTTTTTGTCGCCGTGGAATTCGCCCTGGTGGCCCTTGACCAGCCCACCGTGCAGCGCGCCATCGACAACGGCGACCGCGGTGCAGTGCCGCTGATGAAATGCCTGAAGTCCCTCTCCACCCAACTCTCCAGCTGCCAGCTCGGCATCACCCTCACCACGCTGCTGACCGGTTTCCTGATGGAACCGGCCATCAGTTCGCTGCTGCGTCCGCCGCTGACCGCGCTGGGCCTGGCCGAGGCCGTCATCCAGCCGGTGGGCGCGGTGATCGCCATGGTGATCGCCACCCTCCTGTCCATGCTGCTGGGCGAACTCGTGCCGAAGAACGCGTCCATCGCCTTGCCCATGGCGGTCGGCAAGTTGGTGGCCCGGCCGCAACTGATCTTCACCGCGGTGTTTAAGCCGTTCGTGCTGCTGCTCAACGGCTTCGCCAACAAGGTGCTGCACCTGTTCGGGCTGGAGGCCAAAGAAGAGCTGTCCGGCGCCCGCACGCCCTCCGAGCTGGCATCGCTGGTACGCCGCTCCGCGGAAATGGGCACCCTGGATGCCGGGACCGCGAACTTCCTCGCCAAGACCTTGTCTTTCTCCGGCAGGACCGCGGCCGACGTGATGACGCCGCGCATCCGGGTGGAGTTCATCGACGCAGACCAGACCGTTGCCGACCTCATCGCCGCGGCCCGCCGCACCGGCTACTCCCGGTTCCCGGTGCTCGGCGATTCCCCGGACGACGTCCGCGGCGTCGCGCACATCAAGAAGGCGATCGGGGTGCCGCGCAAGAAGCGTCCGCACCTGCCCGTGGGCGCCATCATGGCCGACGTGCTGCGGGTGCCCGAGACGGTGCACCTGGATTCGCTGCTGTCGGAGCTGAGGGCTGCAAACCTACAGTTCGCCGTGGTGCTCGACGAGTACGGCGGCACCGCCGGCGTGGTCACGCTGGAGGACCTGGTGGAAGAGATCGTGGGCGAAGTCGCCGACGAGCACGACCGGGTGAAGCCCGGCGTGCTGCAGAGCGCCGCCGGAAACTGGTATTTCCCCGGCCTGATGCGTCCGGACGAGGTCAGCGAGCAAATCCCGCAGCTGACCGTGCCCGACGGGGCCAGCTACGAAACGGTCGGCGGCTTCATCATGGCGCAGCTGGGCAGGATTGCGGTGGTGGGGGACACCGTGGCCGTGGAGGGCGGCACGCTGGAAGTCGAGCGGCTGGACGGACGGCGGGTGGACCGCGTCCGTTTCATCCCGAGTCCGGCAACCGGTGCGGTGCTGCCTGAGGCCGGCACCGCGGGCGGTGCGCTCTGATGGCCGCCATGGGAATTTTCTGGCTGGTAGTGCTGCTGCTCGCCAACGCGTTCTTCGTCGGCGCCGAATTCGCCGTCATGTCCGCCCGCCGCAGCCAGATCGAGCCGCTGGCCGACAGCGGCTCCAAGCGCGCCAAGACCACGCTCTGGGCCATGGAGCACGTCTCCCTGATGCTGGCCTGCGCGCAGCTCGGCATCACCGTGTGTTCGCTGCTGATCCTGAACGTGGCCGAGCCGGCGATCAAGGAACTGCTGTTGCTGCCGCTGGAGGGCTGGCTGGGCATTCCGCACGAGATCTCCTACGGCATTTCGTTCGCCGTGGCGCTGCTGCTGGTGACGTTCCTGCACGTGACCTTCGGCGAAATGGTGCCGAAGAACATGTCCGTGTCCATGGCAGACAAGGCTGCGCTGCTGCTGGCGCCGCCGCTGGTGGCGGTCTCCAAGGTGGTGCGGCCGGTGATCTCCACCCTGAACTGGACCGCGAACCACTTGCTGCGGGCCGTGCGGATCGAGCCGAAGGACGAGGTCTCTTCCACCTTTACGCTGGAGGAAGTCCAGTCCATTGTGCAGGAATCCACCAGGCACGGGCTGGTCGACGACGACGCCGGACTGATTTCCAGTTCGCTGGAGTTCTCGGCCGTGACCGCCGCCGCCGTGATGGTGCCGCTTGATGAACTGGTGACCATCGGCGTCGACACCACGCCGGAGCAGTTCGAGCGCGCGGTGGGGCGGACCGGGTTCTCCCGGTTTGCCGTGGCCGATGCCAACGACAACCTCACCGGGTACCTGCACCTCAAAGACGTGATGACCATCCCGGAGGACCGGCTCAACAAGACGATTCCGGTCACCAAGGTCCGCACCCTGGCCAACCTGGCGCTTGATGACGAAATCGAGGACGCGCTCGCCGTCATGCAGCGCACCGGATCGCACCTTGCCCGCGTGCTGGGGTCCGACGGCACCACGCACGGCGTGCTGTTCCTCGAGGACGTGCTGGAAGTGCTGGTGGGCGAGATCCGCGACGAAACGCAAGCCCAGGGACTGCGCCGGACCGGCGAATAGCCCTCGCGTGGCGCGGGGCGGCAGGACCGCCCCGCGCCACGCGCCGGTCCCGGGCCGGGTCAGCCCACGCGCCGCGCGCCAGTCCCGGGGCGGGCGCGGCCGCCCCGTGCGCACCCCCAAGTCCGGCGCCGGGCGCGGCCGCTCCGTGCCGCACCGCCAGTCCCGCGCCGGGGCGCGTCCGCCGCGCGCGCCGGAGGCCTTCTCCTGGCCGGGCGAGTCTGCCCGGGGCTGCCCGGCCTGCCGCGCTTGCCTGTGCGCCCCGGACAGTGCGCCTCCCACTGGCCGCGCCCGCCAGGGCGAATGCGAACGATTCGCAACTGCGCTAAGCTGAAAACTCTTATTGTTACTGATTCTCATTATGAGTAGAACCGAGGTTTGCCCGTGAGGCACTCACGAACCGTTCCTGCACTGGCCGGGCTGGCCGCCGCCGCCCTGCTGCTGTCCGGCTGCGCCGCTGCAGGGGGAGAGACCGAGGGTGACGGCAAGCTGAGCGTGGTCGCTTCCACCAATGTCTACGGTGATGTCGCCCAAACCATCGGCGGCGAGCACGTCGAGGTCACCTCGATCATCGACCGGATGGCCCAGGATCCACACTCCTATGAGGCAACGGCGCGGGACAAACTTGCGATCTCCCAGGCCGACCTGCTGCTGGAAAACGGTGGGGGCTATGACACCTTCATGCACACGCTGGCGGACGAGACCGGCGTCGACCACGAGTACCTCATCACTGCGGTGGAGCTGTCGCCGCTGTCCGGTGCAGAAGGCGCCGACGCGGGGCACACCGAGGGCGCCGACGCGGGGCACACGGAGGACGGCGGCCACGCGGACCACAGCCACGGCGGCCTTAATGAACACGTTTGGTACGACCTGCCCACCATGGCCGCGATTGCAGATGCCATCGCGGAGAAGCTCTCGGCCCTTGACCCGGAGCAGGCCGAAACGTTCCGGGCCAATGCCGAGCAGTTCCGCGCCGGAATTGACGGCCTCCAGAGCGACATGGACGAACTCGCCGCCACGGCGAGCGGGGAAGCCGTCGCGGCCACCGATCCGGTGCCGTTGCACTTCTTCGATGCGCTGGGACTCGAGAACAAGACCCCGGCAAGCTTCATGGAGGCGGCCGAGGAAGGCAGCGACGCCGCGCCGGCAGCCCTGAGGGAGGCCGAGGCGTTGATCACCGAGGGATCGGTACGGTTTGTCGCCTATAACGAACAGACCGAAGGCCCGCAGACCCAAGGCTTGCGCAAATTGGCGGAAAAAGCGGGCATTGACGTCCTCAACTTCACCGAGACGCTGCCGCCTGACCAGGACTACCTGACCTGGATGGCGGAGAACCTGGAATCCGTGGACCAGGCGCTGGGCGCGTGACCGGACAGAACGCCGCGCCGTGGTTAACTGAGTCAGTCCAAGCCGGACGCCGCAAGTGCCCCCACATCCCCGGTGCGCACCGCGCGGCACGGAAGCTTCAAGGAAGACTGCCATGACCCCCGCCGTCCGCTTGCAGGGCGCCTCGCTGTCCTTCGGCCAGCGCGTGCTGTGGCATGACCTCGACCTGACCATCAACCCGGGCGAGTTCTTCGCGGTGCTGGGTCCCAACGGCTCCGGCAAGACGAGTTTCCTGCGCGTATTGCTTGGCCTGCAGCCGCTGAGCAGTGGGACGGCCGAGGTCAACGGACGGCCGCTGGAACGCGGCAGCCGGGACATCGGCTATATTCCCCAACAAAAGACCTTCGCTCCGGAGACCCCGCTGCGTGCGCGCGATCTGGTGGGCCTGGGTCTGGACGGGCACCGGTGGGGCATTCGGCTGAACGGCCGCAGGCATCGCCGGCGGGTGGACGAACTGCTGGAGATGGTGGGCGCCTCCGGTTACGCGGAGGCCCCGGTCGGGCAGCTGTCCGGCGGCGAGCAACAGCGTCTGCGGGCGGCCCAAGCGCTGGCCTCCGACCCCCAGGTGCTGCTCTGCGACGAGCCTTTGCTCTCGCTGGACCTGCACCACCAGCAGGCCGTGAGCTCCATGATCAACAGGCAATGCCATGAAAGGAACAGCGCGGTCGTCTTCGTCACGCACGAAATCAACCCGATCATCGACTATGTGGACCGGGTGCTCTACCTGGCCGGCGGCCAGTTCCGGGTTGGCACGCCGAAAGAAGTGATGACCACCGAGGTGCTGTCGCACATGTACAACAGCCACGTCGAGGTCATCCACAACCGGGGCCGGATCATCGTGGTGGGGCTTCCCGACGCGACCACCCACCACCACGGCGAGGTGGTGTAGGCATGGATGCATCGGAACTGCTGAATGCGGTCTTCAACTTCAACGACTACGGCGACCTGCTCCCGCTGGTGCGCAACTCGCTGATTGCCGGCGCCGTCCTGGGCCTGGTCGGCGGCCTGATCGGCGTGTTCGTGATGATGCGGGACTTGGCCTTTGCCGTGCACGGCATCGCCGAGCTGTCCTTCGCCGGGGCGGCATTCGCACTGCTGATCGGCGCGAACGTGGTGTTCGGCTCGCTGGTGGGCTCGGTGATCGCCGCCGTCGTCCTGGGCATGCTGGGGATGCGGGCCCGGGACCGGAACTCGATCACGGGCGTGATCATGTCCTTCGGGCTGGGCCTGGGGATCCTGTTCCTCTCACTCTACGAGGGCCGCTCGGCGAACAAGTTCGGCCTGCTGACCGGGCAGATCGTGTCCGTGGACACCGTGCAGCTGAACCTTCTGACCGCGGGTTCGGCCGTGGTGGTGCTCGGGCTTGTGGCCATCTGGCGTCCGCTGGCCTTCGCCAGCGCCGATCCGGACCTGGCCGAGGCCCGCGGCGTGCCGGTGGGTGCCCTCGCGATCGTGTTCATGTTCCTGCTGGGACTGGCCGTGGCGCTGTCCATCCAGGTGGTCGGCGCCTTGCTGGTGCTGTCCCTGGTCATTACCCCGGCGGCCGCGGCGCTCCGGGTAAGCAGTTCGCCGCGCGTGGTCGTGCTGCTGAGCGTGGTATTCGCGGTGACCGCCGTAGTGGGCGGCATCCTGCTGGCCCTGGGCGGCAGCCTGCCGATCAGCCCCTACGTGACGACGATTTCGTTCCTGATCTACGTGGTCTGCCGGTTGGCCGGGGCGCGGCGGCAACGGCGCGGCAAGGTGGGGCGGCGTGACGTCGCCGCGGTACGGGTGACCGCGGGTTAAGCCCCGGCCGGGGCCGTGCCGTCGCCGCGGTACGGGTGACCGCCGGTTAAGCGCTGGCGGGGGCGGCGCTGCAGTCCGGGCACAGCCCGTACATTTCCACGGTGTGTGCAACCTGTGTGAAGCCGTGCTCCGCCGCCATCCGGGCGGCCCATTGCTCCACAGCCGGAGCCTCAATCTCCACGGTCTTGCCGCAGGTGCGGCAGAGCAAGTGGTGGTGGTGATGTTCGACGGCGCAGCGCCGGTACACGGCCTCGCCCTCGCCACTGCGCATCACGTCCACTTGGCCGTCGTCGGCCATGGCCTGCAGGATCCGGTACGTGGTGGCCAGCGAGACCGAGTCGCCGCGGTCCTGCAGCAAGCGGTGCAGTTCCTGCGTGCTGACGAAGTCCTCCAGGCTGTCCAGGGCGGCAGCCACGGCCACCCGCTGGCGGGTCACCCGCTGTTCCGAACCGCGGCGCTGCGCCTGCGGTTTCGCTGAAGGAACGGACATGTCCGCTTCGGCTCCTCGCTGTTGTTACTGGCACCCGTGGGGTGCATCCCAGCCTACCAGCAGGCCTGATCAGCGGGGCCCGCCGGCCCGCTCACAGGCCGAACTGCCGGCATACCGGCCGGCCCCGCCGCTAGGGTGTGATCCATGAAGCTGACAAAATACACCCACGCGTGCGTACGGCTTGAGCAGGACGGACACGTCCTGGTGATCGACCCCGGTAACTTCTCGGAAGTGGAGCAGGCCCTCGATGGGGCTACCGCCGTCCTGGTCACCCACGAGCATGCGGACCACATCGACCAGGACCGGGTTCCGGGCCTGCTCGCGGCGGCGGACGACATGCAGTTGTTTGCCCCGGCCTCCGTGGCCGCCGACCTCCGGGCGCTGGTCCCGGCGGCAGCGGGACGGATCCATGCCGCCGAACCGGAGACGGAGTTCGAGGTGCCCGGGTTCCGCATCCGCACCTTCGGCGGCCAGCACGCCCTGATTCATCCGCACATCCCGGTGGTCGCCAACATCGGCTACGTCATCAATGACAGCCTGTACCACCCGGGCGATTCCTTCATCGTTCCGCACGGACTGGACGTCAGGACCGTTTTGGTGCCCATCCACGCGCCATGGTCGAAGACGGCCGAGGTGATCGACTTCGTCACCGCCATGCGCGCCGAGAACGCCTACCCGATCCACGACGCCGGGCTCAGCAACCGCGGCCTGTCGTTGGTGGAGAAGCACGTAACCTTCTTTGGCGGCCACTACGGCACCAGTTACCGGCACCTGTCGCCGGGGGAGAGCGTGGAGCTGGCCTGACCGTCGGGGACGGCACGGGCGGGGCTGCTTGGCCCAATACCCGCTGCTGTGATGGACTGTCGGGACACCTGCGGGCAACGACGCCCGCCAGCAGTCAGGAGGAGATCTCATGAGGACTCTGATGGACGTGCAGACACTGCGTGAACGGATGATCTCCGGACAGCGCACCGTACTGCTCGATGTTCGCTGGAAACTGGGCGACGACGCCGGCCACAGCCACTACCGCCAGGCCCACATTCCCGGCGCCGTCTACGTTGACCTGCCGTCGCAGCTTGCGTCGGCGCCGTCGCCGAAGGGCGGACGCCACCCGCTGCCGGAGCCGGAGGCCTTCCGCGAGGCCGCACGCGATTGGGGCATCAACAACGACGACGTCGTGGTGGCCTACGACGACAACGGCGGCATGGCCGCGGCCCGGGTGTGGTGGCTGCTAAAAGACGGCGGATTCGACTCCGTCTACCTGCTCGACGGCGGGCTCGCCGCCTGGCGGGACGAGGGGTTTGAACTGGACAGCGGCGACGAGCTGGCGTGCCTGGGCAACGTCGAACTGGGCAGCGGCAGGATGCCCAGGCTTGAGCTCGAGGACGTGCTGGATTTCGCGGGTACCTCGCTGTTGCTGGATGCCCGCGCCGCCGAACGTTACCGCGGCGAGTTCGAGCCGGTGGACCCCCGCGCCGGACACATCCCCGGCGCCGTCAGCGCACCGACCACGGCCAACCTGGCCCCGGACGGTCGCTTCCTGCCGCCCGCGGAACTCGCGGCACGATTCAAGGAACTGGGGGCGGAAGGACGGAAGGTGGCCGTCTATTGCGGCTCGGGCATCACCGCCGCCCACCAGGTCGCGGCGTTGGCCGAGGCCGGCATGGATGCGGCGCTCTTCCCCGGCTCCTGGTCACAGTGGTGCGGACATCCGCAGCTTCCGGTAGCCACGGGGAGCGCGCCGTAACCAGCCGCCTGGTCAGCCCCGTGCCCGCGCCCTGCAGCACGTCACCGAAAGCGTCACAGAGGGTGTGCCGTGCTGGCATGGCGAAGCAGCAAACGGTAGCGTCAGGCCCATGACACTTGGCCGTCCGGCACCGCCGCCGCTGGGGAAACCGCTTACACCTGACCAAGAGCAGCAGGCCCTCGCGGCAGCCGACCTGCAGACACCGAGGAGCAGCATGAGGACGGCCGCGGCCTACGGAGTGACTGGCCCCGGATCCGGAATGGTTGCGCTGCAGATCGAACGCCGCACCGCCGGGCCGCACGACGTGGAGATCGCCATTGCCTTCTGCGGCCTCTGCCACTCGGATGTCCACACGGTCCGCGGCGAGTGGCGCGAGATCGAGTATCCGCTGGTGCCCGGCCACGAGATCGTTGGGCGGGTCACGGCCATCGGCCAGGACGTCACCCTGCATGCCGTCGGCGACCTGGTGGGCGTGGGCTGCATGGTGGATTCCTGCGGCGACTGCTCCGCCTGCGGGGAAGGACTTGAACAGTACTGCGACAAGGGTGCGGTGGGCACCTACGGCGCCCGCGACCGCCGCCACGGCGGCGAGATGACGCAGGGCGGGTACGCAACGTCCGTCGTCGTCGATGAAAACTTCGTGCTGCGCGTGCCCCCGGAACTGGACCCCGCCGCCGCGGCCCCCCTGCTCTGCGCCGGCATCACCACTTACTCGCCCATGCGCTACTTCGGCGTCGAAGCCGGCGACTCCGTCGGCGTGGTGGGCCTCGGCGGGCTGGGACACATGGCGGTCAAACTGGCCAAGGCCATGGGAGCGTCGGTAACCGTCTTCACGAGCTCTGCGGACAAGGCCGATTCGGCCCGCGCGCTCGGCGCCGACCACGTGGTGGTGACCGGAGACGCCGAGGCGCTCGCGGCCGCCCGCCGCAGTGTCGATTTGGTCATCGACACCGTGGCCGCGGCCCACGACCTGGCCCCGTACCTGCGGGCCATCCGCCGCGACGGTGCGCTGATCCAACTGGGCGTGCCGCCCGAGCCGATGCCTCCGGTGCCGGTCAACCTGCTGATGCGCGAGCGAGTCGCCTACGGCGCCTCGAAGATCGGCGGCATCGCCGAGACCCAGGAGATGCTGGACTTTTGCGCCGAACACGGGATCACGGCCGACATCGAACTGGTGGGCGCACCGGACCTCGACCAAGCCTATGACCGCATGGTGGCCGGGGATGTTGCCTACCGGTTTGTCCTGGACATCGCATCGCTGAACCGTTGAGCAGGGGCCGAAACCGTGGCGACCGACCGGTCTGGGCCTGCCTGCACCGAAGCCGGGCCGGCCGAACCTTCGCTGTCACCCGACCGGACCCCCATCAGCCCGGCTGGAAGCTGCCCGACTCTTACCGATCCCCGAGTGACCCCAACCGACAAGGACTGCGTACATGAGCACCCTCTTCACCAAAATCATCGACGGCGACATCCCCGGCCGCTTCGTCTGGAAGGACGACGACGTGGTGGCGTTCCTGAGCATCGGCCCGCTCGCGGACGGGCACACGCTGGTGGTGCCGCGGCAGGAAGTGGATCGCTGGACCGACGCCCCGGCCGACCTGCTGCAGAAACTCACGGCGGTCGCCCAGACCATCGGCAAGGCCCAGGTGGAAGCCTTTGGCGCCGCCCGGGCCGGCCTGATCATCGCCGGCTTCGAGGTGAACCACCTGCACCTGCACGTCTGGCCCTCCAACTCGGAGGCCGAGTTCGACTTCAAGAGGGCGCAGCAGGACCCGGACCCGGCCGTGATGGATGAGTCAGCCAAGCGCCTCCGGGCGGCGCTGCGCGAGGCCGGACACGGGGACGTCGTCCCCGCCGACTGACGCGCATGCCTCAGCCGGCGAGGGCCTCGTTCAGGGCCGTTCGGACGCGCTTTTCGGACACCGAATACGCGGTGCCGAGTTCCTGCGCGAAGAAGCTGATCCGCAGTTCTTCCAGCATCCAGCGAACCCTGTCCAGCCCCGAGCCGTCCAGGTTGCCGGGCTTCAGCGCCGCCCTCGCGTCGTCGTACTCGTCTTCGAGCCGCTGCACCACTGCCATGTGCTGCACGTCCCGGCCCACGGCGGTCGGCAGTTTTTGCAGCCGGCGCTCAATCCCCTCGAGGTAGCGCGGCAGCTGGCTGAGCTGCGCATAACCCGTGGCCGCCACGAACCCGGGATAGACCAGCTGCTCCAGCTGGCTCTTGATGTCGGAGAGCGGACTGATCAGGGCCAGGCTGGCGTTGGACTTCAGCTCCTTCTGGATCCGCCGGGTGCTGGAGAGGATCTTCTCCACGATGGCGGTCACGGTGAAGACGGTATCGATCAGTTCCGCGCGGACCTGCTCGTACAGCGCGTCGAAGCCGGCCCGGGTGAAGGGCAGCTCGGCCGGCACCAGCTTGTCCACCGCGGCCTGCGTGCAGTCGTCGATCAGCGACGCCACCGAACCGTGGGGGTTCTGCGTGAACGTCAGCTTCTCCGTGTTGTTCAGGTGGTCCAGCACGTACCGCTGCGGCGAGGACACCCGCAGCACCAGCAGCCGGATGATGCCCGAGCGCATCGCCGCCTGCTGGCCGGAAGGAGTCTGGTAGACGCGCACACCGACGGTGCCGTCTTCGTCCACCAGCGCCGGATAGCCGGTCACGGTGTGCCCGGCCACCTCGCGCCTGACCTCGCGGGGGAGATCACCGTCCGGCCAGGCGGTCAGGCCGCTGCGTTCCTGCAGGCCCGCGGCGGCATGTGCGGCAGTCCCCGACGCCGGTGTCCCGGCAACGGGGGCTGTGCCCGGGGCGGCGCCCTGGCCGCCGCCGCGCTTCTTGCCGGTGGCGCCGCGGCGTTGACCCGCCGGCGACGGCTGCGCGGTCTTCGGGGTCGCTCCCAGCGACTCGGCGATGGCCCGGCGGTTCGCCGGCGCGAGTTCCTGCTGCAGCCGGTCCAGGTCCTTGTGCTCGCCCAGCACCTTGCCGGTGCCGTCGAGCACGCGGAATGTCATGCGCAGGTGCGGCGGAACGGTCTCCCAGTTCCATGAGCCGGGCGGGATAATGTGTCCCTTCAGCCGGCGCAGGACCAGCTCCAGCGACGGCTCCAGGTCATCTTCGGCCGGATCGAAGTCCGCAGCCAGGGCCGCCGCCGCGCTCCGGGCAACGTCCGGGGCGGGAACGAAGTTCTTCCGGATCTGCTTGGGCAACGACTTGATCAGCGCGGTCACCAGCTCCACCCGCAGGCCCGGGATCTGCCAGCGGAACGGAGCCGCGTCCAGCTGGTTGAGGAACAACACCGGCACGTGCACCGTTACGCCGTCCGACGGATCCGGGGTTGCCCCCGGTGCCACGGGCGAGAATTCATAACTCAGCGGGAGCTCGAAGGTCCCCTGCCGCCAGGTCTTCGGGAACGCCGAGGTGTCGAGTTCCTCGGCGTCGGCGGCCAGCACGGCATCCGGATCGAAATCCAGCAGCGTGGGATTCTCCGCCCGCGCATCCTTCCACCACTTGTCGAAGTGCCGTTCGGAGACCACCTCGGGGCCGATCCGTTTGTCGTAGAACTCGAACAGCGTTTCGTCGTCCACGCGCAGGTCGCGGCGGCGCATCCGCGTCTCCAGTTCCTCGACCTCGGCCAGCAGCTTGCGGTTGCGGTGGAAGAACTTGTGGTGCGTGCGCCAGTCGCCCTCCACCAGGGCATGGCGGATGAACAGCTCGCGGCTGAGTTCCCGGTCGATCCTGCCGTATTGAATGCGGCGCTGCGGGACGATCGGCACCCCGTAGAGGGTGACCTTCTCGTAGGCCATCACGGAGCCCATCTTCTTGGACCAGTGCGGCTCCGAATACGTGCGTTTGCACAGCTGCGGGGCAATCTCTTCGGCCCAGGCGGGATCGAATTTCGCCGCTACCCTGGCCCACAGCCGTGAGGTTTCCACGAGCTCGGCGGCCATCACCCAGTCCGGCGACTTCTTGAACAGCGCCGATCCGGGGAAGATGGCGAACCGGGTGCCTCGCGCGCCGGCATATTCGCGCTTGCGCTCCTCGTACACGCCGATGTGGCTCAGCAACCCGGCGAGCAGGGACTTGTGGATGTCATCGTGCCTGCCCACGGGGTCGACCTCGTGTCCCGACTCCAGCGAGATGCCCAGCGGCTTGGCCAACTGGCGCAGCTGCGCGAACAGGTCCTGCCACTCCCGGACCCGCAGGTAGTTGATGAATTCCGTGCGGCACAGTTTGCGGAACTGGGTGGAGGAGAGCTCCTGCTGCCGCTCCTGCAGATAGCGCCACAAATTCAGGATGCCGGTGAAGTCGGACTTCTCGTCCACGAAGCGCTTGTGCTTCTCGTTGGCCTGCTGCTGCTTGGCCGCATTGTCCCCATGGGACCGTTCCCGGGGGTCCTGGATGGTCAGCGCCGCCGCCAGGACCATCACCTCGCGCACGCAGCCGCGCTGGCCGGCTTCCACGATCATGCGGCCCAGGCGCGGGTCCACCGGCAGTTGCGCCAGTTTGCGCCCGACGGCCGTGAGGCCCGACTTCGGCGCGGGCCCTCCCTTGGCGCCGGGCTCGGGCAGGGCGCCGAGTTCGCGCAGGAGGGTGACGCCGTCGTTGATGGCACGGGACTCGGGCGGCTCCACGAACGGGAAGGCTTCGATGTCCTTGGGACCGCGGGCCACGCCCATCGCGGTCATCTGCAGGATGACCGCGGCCAGGTTGGTGCGCAGGATCTCGGGGTCGGTAAACTCGGGCCGCGACCCGTAGTCCTCTTCGGAGTAGAGCCGGATGGCGATGCCGTCGCTCACGCGCCCGCAGCGGCCCGAGCGCTGGTTGGCCGAGGCCTGCGAGATGCGCTCGATCGGCAGCCGCTGGACCTTGGTCCGGTGCGAGTAGCGGGAGATGCGCGCGGTGCCGGTGTCGATGACGTACTTGATGCCCGGAACCGTCAGCGACGTCTCGGCCACGTTGGTGGCCAGCACGATCCTGCGCTGGCCGCCGGGGGAGAAGACCCGGTGCTGTTCCGCCAGCGACAGCCGGGCGTACAGCGGCAGGATCTGGGTGCCGGCCAGCCGGCGGTTGGTCTTGATCCTGGCCGTGAGGGCGTCGGCGGCATCGCGGATCTCGCGCTCGCCGGAGAAGAAGACCAGGATGTCGCCGGGAGCCTCCAGGGACAGCTCGTCCACTGCGTGACAGACGGCGTCAAGCGGGTCGCGGTCTTCCTCCAGCTCGTCCACGTCCGGGTTGTCGGGATCGGTGGCCGCCGGCTGGTTCAGCGGGCGGTAGCGGATTTCCACCGGGTAGGTCCGGCCGGAAACCTCGATCACCGGCGCCGGTGCGTCGTCGCTGCCGAAGTGCCGGGCAAAGCGGTCCGGGTCGATCGTCGCGGAGGTGATGATGACCTTCAGGTCCGGACGCTTGGGCAGGATCTGCTTGAGATAGCCCAGGATGAAATCGATGTTGAGGCTGCGTTCGTGGGCCTCGTCGATGATGATTGTGCTGTACTTTTTCAGGAGTTTGTCGTGCTGGATTTCGGCCAACAGGATGCCGTCCGTCATCAGCTTGATCCGGGTATCCCGGCCGACCTCGCCGGTGAAGCGGACCTGGAAGCCGACCTCCTGGCCGATCTTCACGTCCAGTTCCTCGGCGATGCGTTCGGCCACGGTCCGGGCGGCCAGCCGCCGGGGCTGGGTGTGGCCGATCAGCCCCTTCTCGCCCAGGCCCAGCTCCAGGCACATCTTCGGGATTTGCGTTGTCTTGCCGGAGCCGGTTTCGCCGGCGATGACGGTCACCTGGTTCGCGGCGATGGCCGCCATGATGTCCTCGCGCCGCTCCGAAACCGGCAGGGCCGCGGGATACGTGATGTTCACAGCCATGATTGACCACAGTCTAGTCGCTGGGCCCGCTGACCCGGACCGTCCGCACAGCGCGCACGGCCCGGCGTGCGTCCGTGGACATAAATAACTATCCGGCGACAAACGGATGCAATTTGTCCGGCGGGGGAGACGTATCTCATATGGTTGTCCTGACCCCGCGGTTCTGATTAGACAATGTGACTCGGTTCACAGGTAAGATCTTCAGGACGCTTCCGCAGGGTTGCCTGCCATAACCGCCGGCGCCGATGACGACGCCGCGTGTGGCGGACCGCTTCAGCCGCGCCGGGGAGGGGCGGCAAGGCGGAAAAGTGCCGGGCTATCCGGCACGTGACGGACATTTGAAAGGAACATCGTGAAGAAACGTTCGACCATGTTCGGCCTGGGGTCAGGCCTGCTGGCCACCGCCCTGCTTGTTTCCGCGTGCGGCAACGCGGGATCCTCCGAGGGCAATGCCGCCGAAGGCTCCACCGAATCGGTGGAGATCGGCATCAGCCAGATCGTCTCGCATCCGTCCCTGGACGCGGCCCGCGAAGGGTTCAAGAAGGCGCTGGCCGACAACGGCTACGTCGAGGGCGAGACCGTGACCTACGACGAGCAGAACGCGCAGGGCGACCAGGGCACCGCGACCTCCATCGCCGGCAAGTTCGCCAGCGACCAGAAGGACCTCATCCTGGCCATCGCGACGCCCACCGCACAGGCGGCCGTGCAGGCCATCGTCGACACCCCGATCCTGTTCACCGCGGTCACCGACCCGGAGTCCGCCTCGCTGGTGGAAAGCATGGACGCTCCGGGATCGAACGTCAGCGGTACCTCGGACCGCAACCCGGTCGAGGAGCAGCTGGCCCTGGTCAAGGAGCTGAACCCGGACGCGAAGTCCGTGGGCATCGTCTACTCCTCGGGCGAGGTCAACTCCACCGTGCAGGTGGAATGGGCCAAGGAAGCGGCCAAGGAACTGGGCCTGGAGATCAAGGAAGCAGCAATCTCCAACTCCGGTGAAGTCCAGCAGGCCGCCGAGTCGCTCGACGTCGACGCGTTCTACGTGCCTACCGACAACAACGTGGTGTCCGCCCTCGAGTCCCTGATCCAGGTGGCCGAATCCAAGAAGATCCTGACGATTGCCGCCGAGGGCGACTCGGTGAAGCGCGGCACGGTGGCCACCTACGGCATCAACTACGAAAAGCTGGGCTACCAGACCGGCGAGATGGCCGTGAAGATCCTCAAGGGCGAGGCTGAACCGGCCTCCATGCCGGTGGAGACCCAGACCGAGCTGGAACTCTACGTCAACCCGGCCGCCGCCAAGCGCATGGGTGTGACCCTGCCGGACGGCTACGCCGACACGGCCGACCACGTCTTCGAGTAAGCCCGAACTCCCAGCTCGAGCCGAAGAAGTCCGCAGTCCCTCCGGCGGCCGGCCAGCCCGGCCGCCGGATCGACGCCACGAGAGAACCAAGGTCTACTACCTATGATTACCGCGGTTGAGCTTGGGCTGATCTACGCGATCATGGCCCTGGGGGTCTACCTGACCTTCCGCATCCTCGATTTTCCCGACCTGACGGTCGACGGCAGTTTCACCACCGGCGCCGGAGTCGCCGCCATCAGCATCATCAACGGCATGCCGCCGGTCATGGCCACCATCCTGGCCTTCATCGCCGGCATGGCTGCCGGCACCGTCACCGGCCTGCTGCACACCAAGGGCAAGATCAACGGCCTGCTGGCCGGCATCCTGACAATGATCGCCCTCTATTCCATCAACCTGCGCATCATGGGCCGGGCCAACCTGCCGCTGTTGCGCGAAGAAACCCTGATCACCCCGCTGCGCGAGTCGGGGATGCTCGGCGGCATCGGCGCTATCGCCATCTTCCTGCTGGTCGCGCTGGTGGTGAAGGTGATCATGGACTGGTTCCTGCACACCGACATCGGACTGGCCATGCAGGCGACCGGCGACAACGAACAGATGATCCGCAGTTTCGGCGTCAGCACGGACAACCAGAAGATCCTGGGCCTCGCCCTGTCCAACGGGCTCGTGGCCGTCTGCGGCGCGTTCATCGCCCAGTACCAGGGGTTCGCCGACATCGGCATGGGCATCGGCCTGATCCTGGCCGGCCTGGCCTCGGTGATCATCGGCCAGGCGATCTTCGGAACCCGCCTGATCTGGATCGCCACCCTGGCCGTGGTGCTCGGTTCCGTACTGTACCGCGTGGTCATCCAGCTGGCCCTCCAGGCCGGCCTGCAGCCGAACGACATGAAGCTGGTCTCGGCCGTGCTGGTGGTCATCGCGCTGGTGCTGCCGCAGTGGAAGGTCTTTCGCCGCGTCGGCGGGCTCGGAAAGATGAAGAAGTCCCTGACGGGAGCGAAGGGCTGACATGCTGGATATCAAGAACGTTCACAAGACCTTCTTCGCGGGCACCGTCAACGAGCGCGTCGCCCTGCAGGAGATCAACCTGTCCCTGGCCGCCGGCGAATTCGTCACGGTGATCGGCAGCAACGGTGCCGGCAAATCGACCATCCTGAACATCACCTCCGGCAAGCTGCGCCCCGACGTCGGCACGGTGAGCATCGACGGCAACGACGTCACCAGGCTCGCCGACCACCAGCGTGCCCGCTTCGTCGGCCGCGTCTTCCAGGACCCGATGGCGGGAACGTCACCGGAGATGACCATCGAACAGAACCTGGCCATCGCCTACGAACGCGGTAAGCGCCGCGGATTGCGCCCCGGCGTGACCCGCAGGAAGCGCGAATTCTTCAAGGAAGAGCTGCGTTCGTTGGAGCTCGGGCTGGAGAACCGGCTCAAGGCCAAGGTCGGCCTGCTCTCGGGCGGCCAGCGGCAGGCGCTGTCGCTGCTGATGGCCACGTTCAGCAGCCCGAAAATCCTGCTGCTGGACGAGCATACCGCCGCCCTCGACCCGCAGCGTGCGGAGCTGGTCAGCCGCCTGACCGCCGAGGTGGTGGACCGGCACCGCCTGACCACGCTGATGGTGACCCACAATATGGAGCAGGCGCTCCGGCTGGGCACCCGGCTGATCATGATGCACGAGGGCCGGATCATCCTGGACCTAAACCAGGAACAGAAGCAGAAGGCCACCGTGCCGGACCTGCTGCATGAGTTCGAGAAGATCAAGGGTGTGGTCGACGACCGCACCATGCTCCAGTAGCGTCCGCGCTGCAGGAGCCACCGGCATCGGACCGGGTCGACGTACGACGGCGGCTGTCCCACCTAGGCGGTAGGGGCGGCCGCCGTTCCCGTGCCGGCCGCGGCAGCCAGCCGGCCCGCGAGCTCCGCGGCGCGCTGCCGGAATTCCGCCGGCTCCAGGATCTCGAACGCAAAGCCGGTGGCGGCCAGCTCGACCAGGGGGTAGTCCAGCGAATCGTAACCGGCGCGCAGCACGGTGGCCCCGCCGTCGTCGGACAGGACGGCGATGTTCGGCGGGATCCGCTCGGCGACGGCCTGCAGGGGAGCGTCGATCCGGACCACCACGTCGAACCGGTACGGGGACCTGGTGATCGACTGCTGGACGTAGGCGGCCAGGTCCGGCTGCGGCAACTTCCGCGGGGCAAAGCGTTCACGCGTCGTGGGAACCGACTCGAACCGGTCCACCCGGAAGGTGCGCCAGTCCTGCCGGCCGGTATCGTAGGCCACTAGGTACCAGCGCCGGCCGGTGTCCACCAGCCGGTAAGGTTCGGCCAGGCGGCGGCCGGACTCGCCGTCCGCCTTGGCGTAGCGGAAGCCGACCACGCGCCGTTCGGCGATGGCGGTGGAGATCCCGGTCAGCACCTCGGGGTCAACGGCCGCGGTGGGGCCGGCCAGGGTGACCACGGCGTTCTTCAGCGTGGAAAACTTGGGCCGGAGCCGCGCCGGCAGCACCTGCTCCAGCTTGGTCAGCGCCCGGAGCGACGCCTCGCCGACGCCGGCCACCGGGCTGGCGGTCACCGCCCCAAGACCCAGCGCGACGGCGAGGGCTTCGTCGTCGTCGAGCAGCAGCGGCGGAAGCTGCGCGCCCGCGCCCAGCTGGTAGCCGCCGGCCACGCCGGGGGACGCATTGATGGGATACCCGAGGCTGCGGAGTTTGCCGATGTCGCGGCGCACCGTCCGTTCGGTGACACCCATCCGCTCGGCCAGGGCGGACCCGGTCCACTCCCGGCGCATCTGAAGCAGGGAGAGCAACTGCAGCAGCCGCGCGGATGTTTCGAGCATGGCCCACCTGACTTCAGCAGCCGGAGCGTGCCGAATCGTGCAGCACGCGCGGGTGCCGGTCGTTCCGGCAACAGGGCCACTCTAGTCCCGATTCAGGACAGGAACGGTCCGCGATGCAGGGGGCCCGGCGTCGGCAACCTGACCCGTCGAAGGGGGTGCGTCCCGGCTATGGGCAAACAGCCGGCCGCCCGGCATGATGGACTCCCGGGCTCCCCAGGCGGGGAGCCGCCGTTGGGAGGAGCGGGCATGTCTTTCAATGCAGCCGAGGAGTTGCTCGAGCAGCTGACGTGGCATTGGGACGCCCAGGCCCGGCCGCGGCTGGAGGGGCTCACCGACGAAGAGTACTTCTGGGAGCCCGCCGAGGGCTGCTGGAACGTGCGGCACCGCGGGACCAGTACCGCCCCGATGGCGGTGGGCGCCGGCATTTTCACGATCGACTTCGGACTTCCGGAGCCGGTGCCGCCGCCGGTGACCACGGTCGCCTGGCGGCTGGGCCACATTCTGGTGGGCGTGCTGGGCAGCCGTAACGCCTCGCACTTCGGCGGGCCGCCGGTCAGCTACGAATCGTTTGACTATCCGGGCACGGCGTCGGGCGCGTTGGAACTGCTGGACGAATACTATGCGCACTGGACCGCGGGGGTCCGGGGACTCGGCGTCGAGGGGCTGGCGGCGCCCTGCGGGCCGGCCGAAGGCCCCTATGCCGATCGCTCCATGGGGACGCTGGTGCTGCACATCAATCGGGAAATGATTCATCACCTGGCCGAGATCGCGCTGTTGCGCGACCTGTTCGCCCACCGCCAGTAGGGAGCCGTAAAGAGGGTCCGGCCCGCGGCTCCCATCAGAGGGCCGGATCCCGCGGGGTGCTTCAGAGGGTTCGGCCCGCGGGTCCCATCAGAGGGCCGGGTCCCGCGGGGTGCTTCAGAGGGTTCGGCCCGCGGGCCCCTTCGTCAGGAACCCGCGGAGGGGTGGCCGGGTCAGGCCAGCCGGGCGAGGTCGGTGTAGGGGCGGCTCGGGGTGGAGCCGGCCGTCCAGTCGGCCTGTGAGCGTTCCGGCGGGGTGTTGCCCCGTCCGTCACGCAGGATCAGCCGGAGGGTTTCGATGATGACGAGGAGTGCCAGTGCGGTAATCAGGAGGAGTTCCATGCCTCCATGGTGGTCCTGCTGCCGGCAAAAAAAGAGTGGCAGAAACGACCATAAAGCATAAAAAACTGCCATACTGGGGGCATGTTGAAAAAGGTGGCCGTGGTGGTGCTTCCGGGAGCTGCGCCGTTCGAATTCGGGGTGGTCTGCGAAGTCTTCGGCATCGACCGTTCCGACCGGGGGACCGGCGTTCCGGCGTTCGACTTCCGGATCTGCACTCCCGAGCCCGGGGTCGTCAGCAGCAAGCTGGGATTCTCCCTCAATGTCGCCGTCGGGCTGGAGGCCGCCGACGACGCGGACCTCGTGGTGGTGGCGCCGTACCAGCGCATGGACCAGGCCCCCGAAGCACTTCTGCAGGCCCTGCGGGCGGCCCACGCCCGCGGCGCCTGGGTCTTGTCCGTGTGCTCGGCGGCCTTTGTGCTGGCTGAAGCTGGGCTGTTGGACGGCCGGCGCGCCACCACCCACTGGCAGTACTCGCACCAGCTGGCCGCCGAATATCCGCAGGTCGACGTCGACGAAAACGTGCTGTACGTGGAGGACGAGCGCATCATCACCAGCGCCGGCACCGCCGCCGGAATCGACGCCTGCCTGCACCTGGTCCGGACCGAACTCGGGGCATCCGTGGCGTCGGCCATCGCCCGGGACATGGTGGTGCCGCCGCATCGGGCCGGGGGCCAGTCGCAATATATTGACCGGCCCATGTCGCTGGCCGGCTGCCACACCCTCAAGGACCTGCTGGCCTGGCTGTCCGAGAACCTGGCCCAGGACGTCAGCGTTGCCCAGCTGGCCGCGCGGGTCCACATGTCCGAGCGCACCTTCGCCCGCCGGTTCCGGGCCGAGACCGGCGCGACGCCGGCGGCATGGATCAACGCCCAGCGGGTGCTGCGTGCGCAGGAACTGCTTGAGGAATCGGACCTGAACATCGAGGAGATCGCCCGGATCACCGGGTTCGGCCAGGCGGTGCTGCTGCGCCACCATTTCGCCAGGTCCGTTGGCGTGAGCCCGGCGTCCTACCGCCGCACCTTCCGCGGCGGTGGCGCCGCCGCCGGCGCGCGGCAGCCGGCAGGCAGCGCGGCCCGCTAGGGGGCCGTTTCCCTCCGCGGCACGCCGGGGGTTGTCCTTGTACCGCGGCCCGCGTGCAGGCACACTCATAAGTGTGCTTAGTAGTCCGGCGGGCGATGCGCGGCGGATGAGCAGGGTGCATGCGCCTGCCGGGTGCGCGCACCCCAAGCGAATAAAGGAGAACCGGTGATGAGTTCAGCTGCAGAAGGGGCCAGAAGCCCGAAACAACGACGCAATGACGTGGTAGCGGCGGAGAGGCGCCAATTCGGCGGCATCAAGTGGGGCTCCGCGTTCTTCGGCTGGCTCGCGGCCACCGGGATCGGAGTCATCCTGACGGCGCTGATGGCCGCCATCGGCGCCGCCGTGGGGATCGCCGAGAGCGCCGATCCCGCGCAGGTCGCCGAGCAGGCATCCCGGAACCTGGGGACGGTCGGCATAGTGGGCGGGATCATCCTGGCCGTCATCTTGTTCATTTCGTATTTCTGCGGCGGGTACGTGGCCGGCCGGATGGCCCGCTTCGACGGCGTCAAGCAGGGGCTGGCCGTGTGGCTGTGGGCGATCGTGGTTGCCATTGTGCTCGCCATCCTGGGGCTGATCGCCGGCAGCCAGTTCAATGTGCTGAGCAGCTTGAACAGTTTCCCCCGCGTGCCCCTAGGCGAAGGGGAGCTGACGACCGGCGGCATCGTATTCCTGGTCGTCGCCGCGCTGGTCTCGCTCGCCGGTGCCATTCTTGGTGGCAGGTCCGGCATGCATTTCCACCGCAAGGTGGACCAGGTGGGCGTCGACCGCCGCTTCGATGGGCCGGGAGACGGCGAGTGAGGTGACTCCGGCGCAGGCCGGCTGCCGTTAACGGGAGAATCCCCGGCTCTTGAGCCGGGGATTCTCCCTTGTCCTGCGCTTCAGTGCCCTCGATAGGATTCGAACCTACGGCCTTCTGCTCCGGAGGCAGACGCTCTATCCCCTGAGCTACGAGGGCGCGGCACCGGCTGGAAACCCGGTGCCCTGCGGGACCTATTGAGCTTATCAGTATCTGCGCCGCCAGAAGAAATGCGCCCGGCCGGCCCCGACGGCGGCCGCATGCAAGGTGGCCGGTCCGGCCGGCACAGTGCGCCTGCGAGCCCGGTCACAGCCAGCCCGCCGAAAGCCGGTCGGATCAAGGGATTGCCCTATGCTTGTGGGGTGACTCCTGAAGAACTTTCCGCTGCCATTGCCGCCTGCCTGCAGGCCGCCGTCGACGCCGGCGACTTCGCCGTCGAAATGCCCAGCGAGGTCCGGGTGGAGCGCCCCAAGAACCGCGAGCACGGGGACTGGGCCACCAACATCGCCATGCAACTGGGCAAGAAGGCCGGCATGAGCCCGCGCCAGTTCGCCGAAATCCTTAGCGCGCGGCTGGAAAAGATCGACGGCGTCAGCCGGGTGGACATCGCCGGACCCGGATTCCTGAACATCACCGTGGACGCCGCCGCAGCCGGAACACTGGCCCGCAGCATCGTGGAGGCCGGCAGCGCCTTCGGCACCGCCGGCGACCTGGCGGGCCAGCGGATCAACCTCGAATTCGTCTCCGCCAACCCGACCGGTCCGATCCACCTGGGCGGGACCCGCTGGGCGGCACTCGGCGACGCCCTGGCCCGCATCCTGGCCGCCCAGGGTGCCGACGTCACGCGCGAGTACTACTTCAACGACCACGGGTCGCAGATCGACCGCTTCGCCCGCTCGCTGCTGGCGAAGGCAAAGGGCGAACCCGCCCCCGAGGACGGCTACGGCGGAGACTACATCGCGGACATCGCCCAGGCGGTGCTGCGGCAGAATCCGGATGCGCTGTCGGCGGCCGACCCGCAGGAAGAGTTCCGCAGCCGCGGCGTCGAACTGATGTTTGGCGCCATCAAGGAATCGCTGCATGAGTTCGGGGTGGACTTCGACGTCTACTTCCACGAAAACTCCCTGTTCGAGGACGGCGCGGTCGAAAAGCTGCTGGAGCAGCTCAAAACCTCCGGCAGCCTCTACTTCCAGGACGGTGCCTGGTGGCTGAAGTCCACCGACTTCGGCGACGACAAGGACCGCGTCGTCATCAAGTCCGACGGCAATGCCGCCTATATTGCCGGTGACATCGCCTACTTCAAGAACAAGCGGGACCGCGGCTTTGACCTGTGCATTTACATGCTCGGCGCAGACCACCACGGTTACGTCGCCCGGCTGAAAGCCGCCGCGGCCGCCATCGGCGACGACGCCGACCGGGTGGAAGTGCTGATCGGGCAGATGGTCAACCTGGTCAAGGACGGCAAGCCCCTGCGCATGTCGAAGCGGGCCGGCACGGTGGTGACCATGGAGGACCTGGTCGACGCCGTGGGCGTGGATGCCGCCCGCTATGCTCTCACCCGCTCGCACGCCGATTCCAACATCGACATCGACCTGGACCTGCTGGTCAAGCACAGCAACGACAACCCGGTCTTCTACGTGCAGTACGCCCATGCGCGCACCTGCGCCGTCGCGCGCAACGCGGCCTCTTCCGGCGTGGACCGCAGCGCCTTCAATGCCTCGCTGCTGGACCATGCCACGGAGAACGAGCTGCTGGCCGTGCTCGGGGCCTACCCGTCGGTGGTCGCCACCGCCGCGAAGCTGCGCGAACCGCACCGCGTCGCCCGGCACCTGGAAGTCATCGCCGGCGCCTACCACCGCTGGTACGACGCCTGCCGGGTGACGCCGATCGGCGACGGCGCAGTCACCGATACGCACCGTACCCGCCTGTGGTTGAACGCCGCCGTCACCCAGGTCCTGGCCAACGGTCTTGGGCTGCTGGGTGTCAGCGCGCCGGAGAGGATGTAATGCCCGCAGCACACGAAACCGCCGCCGCGTCCGACCTGGCTCCGGACTGGCTCACCTGCCCGCAGGACGTCAACCGGCTGGACGCCAAGCTCTGGGCCCGGGACGTGTCCCGCGGCGCGGAGGGCGAGCTGGAAATCTCCGGCCTCGGCGTCACCCGGCTGAAAGAGCAGTTCGGCACGCCGCTGTTCGTGGTGTCCGAGGACGACTTCCGGGCCCGCGCGCGCGAGTTCAAGCAGGCCTTCGACGAGGCCTTCAGCACGCTCTGCGGCGGCGTCGACGTGTACTACGCCGGCAAGGCGTTCCTCAGCGTGGAGATCGCCCGGTGGGTGGCGCAGGAGGGGCTGCGGCTGGACACCTGCAGCGGCGGGGAGCTGGCCGTGGCCGCCCGCGCGGGCATCCCGGGGGAGGACCTGGGCCTGCACGGCAACAACAAGTCGGACGCCGAACTCCACCGCGCGCTCGACATGGGGCTGGGCCGCATCGTGGTGGACAGCCTCGACGAACTGGCACGCCTGGGAGCCATCGCCGCGGCCCGCGGCGAGATGGCCAACGTGATGCTGCGGCTGACCCCCGGCGTGCACGCGCACACCCACGAGTTCATTGCCACGGCGCACGAAGACCAGAAGTTCGGGCTCTCGATGGCCGGCGCCGACCACGGCGCGGGGCACGACGCCGGTGCCCAGCCCCGGCCGGCCGGCTCCCCGGCCGCGCAGGCCGTGGCGGCGGCGCTGGAGCACGAGTCCATCAACCTGCTGGGCCTGCACTGCCACATCGGATCGCAGATCTTCGAGCCCGAAGGCTTCGCGCTGGCGGCCGAGCGGCTGCTCACGTTCGTGGCCGAGGTCAAGCGGGTCCACGGCGTGGACCTGCATGAACTGGACCTGGGCGGCGGTTACGGCATTGCCTACACCGAGGCCGACAGCCCCCGCCCGCCGGCGGAACTCGCCCAGGCAATGGCCGCCGTCGTGCGCTCCGTCACGGAGCGGCTGGGCATCCCGGTGCCGCGGATCTCGATCGAGCCGGGCCGGGCCATCGCCGGGCCCAGCACGTTCACGCTCTACTCGGCCGGCACCCGCAAGACCGT
The DNA here is from genome assembly GCF_059091365.1 of Arthrobacter sp. MDT2-34-1. Lineage (NCBI taxonomy): Bacteria > Bacillati > Actinomycetota > Actinomycetes > Micrococcales > Micrococcaceae > Arthrobacter > Arthrobacter sp. MDT2-34-1. The sequence continues at coordinate 913,901 of NZ_JBNHGO010000001.1, read as the reverse complement.
CCAGGTGGACACGGAGGACGGCGGCAGCAGCCCGCGGCGCTACGTGTCCGTGGACGGAGGCATGAGCGACAACGCCCGGCCGGTGCTCTACGACGCCGACTACTCGGCGGCGCTGGCCTCGCGTGTGACGGACGCGGCCCCGATTATTTCCCGCGTGGTTGGTAAACACTGCGAGAGCGGTGACATTGTAGTCAGGAACGTTTACCTGCCCGAGGACATCGAGGCAGGGGACCTGCTGGCGGTGCCGGCGACCGGGGCCTATTGCTGGGCGCTTTCCAGCAACTACAACTACGTTGCCCGGCCACCTGTGGTTGCCGTGCGCGGCGGCGAGGCACGGTTGATCATTCGAGGCGAGACCGAAGCCGACCTGCTGGCCCGTGACCTGGGCTGACCGCCGGCCGGGCAGCAGTTATTGCGAGTAAGACTAAGACTGAGAGTTTGGGCAGCATGAAAACGCTGAAGGTAGCACTGTTGGGATGCGGAAATGTCGGCGCCCAGGTGGCCCGCATCCTGCTAGACGACGCCGACGTGCTGGCCGCACGGACCGGCGCGCGGCTGGAACTGACCGGCATCGCGGTGCGCAATGCCGCCGCCAAACGGGCCGTGGACCTGCCCGCAGAGCTGTTCACCACCGACGCCGCGACGCTGGTCAAGGACGCCGACATCGTGATCGAACTGCTGGGCGGCCTGGAACCGGCCCGGACGCTGATCCGCACCGCAATCGACAACGGCGCCGCCGTCGTCACCGGCAACAAGGCCCTGCTGGCCGCCGACGGCCAGGAGCTGTACGCCCAGGCCGACGACGCCGGCGTCGAACTTTCCTTCGAGGCGGCCGTGGCCGGGGCCATCCCCATCCTGCGGCCGATCCGCGAGTCGCTGGCGGGGGACCGCGTCACCAAGGTGATGGGCATCGTCAACGGAACCACCAACTACATCCTGGACCAGATGGATTCCACCGGCGCCCAGTTTGGCGAGGCGCTGGCCGCCGCGCAGGAGCTCGGCTACGCCGAAGCCGACCCGACCGCCGACATCGAAGGCCATGACGCCGCCGCCAAGGGCGCCATCCTGGCCGGGCTGGCCTTCCACACCGCGGTCGACCTGGCCGACGTCCAGTGCCAGGGCATCAGCTCCGTCTCCGCCGACGACATCGCCGCGGCCCGGGACGCCGGCTACGTGATCAAGCTGCTGGCGATCGCCGAGCGGCTGAGCGGCGCCGACGGCCGCGAGGGCGTGTCCGTGCGCGTCCACCCGACCCTGCTGCCGCGCCAGCACCCGCTGGCCGCCGTGCACGGGGCGTTCAACGCCGTCTTCGTGGAAGCGGAAAACGCCGGCGAACTGATGTTCTACGGCCAGGGTGCCGGCGGCGCGCCGACCGCCTCGGCCGTGGTCGGCGACGTGGTCAGCGCCGCCCGGCGCATGGTCGGCGGCGGCCCGGGCCGGACCGAAACGGCGACCGTGGACCTGCCCGCCGTCGGGCTGGACTCGGTGCGCACCAGCTACTACATCGGCCTGGACGTGGCCGACCGGCCCGGCGTGCTGGCCCAGATTGCCGGCGTTTTCGCCGAGCACGGGGTCTCCATCGAGACCATGCGCCAGACCATCCACACCGAGGGTCCGCTGGATCCCGCCCACGACGGCGGCGAGGTGACCGCCGAACTGCGCTTCGTCACCCACCGGGCCTCCGAGGCGTCCCTGGCCGCAACGGTCGAGGCCGTGCGCGGGCTCGACATCGTCAACGCTGTTACCTCTGTCCTGCGAGTAGAAGGAATCTAAGTGGCCCACCAATGGCGCGGCGTCATCCGTGAATACGCGGACCGGCTGCCGGTATCGGAGCAGACCGAGATCATCACCCTCGGCGAAGGCGGCACCCCGCTGGTGCAGGCCAAGGCCCTCTCCGAACTGACCGGATCCGAGGTCTACCTCAAGGTGGAGGGGATGAACCCCACCGGCTCCTTCAAGGACCGCGGCATGACCATGGCCATCACGGCCGCCGTGGAGGCCGGCGCCAAGGCGGTGGTCTGCGCGTCCACCGGCAACACCTCCGCGTCCGCTGCCGCCTATGCCACCCAGGCCGGGCTGAAGTGCGCGGTGCTGGTGCCGGCCGGCAAGATCGCCATGGGCAAGATGAGCCAGGCGATCGCGCACGGCGCCGAAATCATCCAGATCAACGGCAACTTCGACAACTGCCTGGAAGTGGCCCGCAAGCTCTCCGAGGCTTACCCGGTGTTCCTGGTCAACTCGGTGAACCCGGCGCGCATCCAAGGCCAGAAGACGGCGGCCTTCGAGACCGTCGACTACCTGGGCGACGCCCCGGACATCCACGTGATGCCGGTCGGCAACGCGGGCAACATCACCGCGTACTGGAAGGGGTACCAGGAGTACGCCGCGCCGTACGAATCGGCCGTTGCCGGCATGCTCCCTCCGGTCGCCACCAAGACCCCCGTGCTGTGGGGCTTCCAGGCCGCCGGCGCGGCGCCGTTGGTGCTGGGACACCCGGTGACCGAACCGGAGACCATCGCCACCGCCATCCGGATCGGCAATCCGGCCTCCTGGGACACCGCCATCGCCGCACGCGACGAGTCCGGCGGCCTGATCGACTCGGTGACCGACGACGAGATCCTGGCCGCGCACCGCTGGCTCTCCTCCCGCGAGGGCGTCTTCGTGGAGCCCGGCTCCGCGGCAGGCGTCGCCGGCCTGCTCAAGAAGCATGCGGCCGGCGAAGTGCCCGCGGGCAAGACCATCGTCATCACGGTCACCGGCCACGGGCTGAAGGACCCGCAGTGGGCCCTGCAGACCGAGGACGGCAGCGAGGCGGCGCCGGTCAAGGTGGACTTCGACGTGGTCAGCGTGGCCAGCGCCCTGGGTCTTGAGTAGCAGCACCTTGCCGGGGGAGGGCACCGCCGTGGCCGGCCGCATCGCGCCCGGCCAGCGCGTCACCGTGCGGGTTCCGGCCACCAGCGCCAATCTGGGCCCGGGCTTCGACAGCCTGGGCCTGGCCCTGGCCTACTACGACACGGTCACGGTGGAATCGACCGACGACGGCGTCTTCCACGCCTCCGTGAGCGGCGAGGGCGCGGCGGGGCTGCCCGCCGATGAAAGCCACCTGATCATCCGCACCCTGCGCGGCACGCTGCGTGAGGCCGGGTACGACGCCGGCGGGCTGCGCCTGCGGGCCCGGAACCTCATTCCGCACGGCCGCGGCATGGGATCCTCGGCCGCCGCCGTAGTCTCCGCCGTGCTGTTGGCCAACGCGCTGCTGCCGGAGCGGGAACGGCTGGGGGCGGGAGACATCCTGCAGGTTTGCTCGGCGCTGGAGGGCCACCCCGACAACGTGGCTCCGGCCCTGGGCGGACAGCTGGCCATCTCCTGGGAAGAGGCCGGCGTGTTCGCCAGCACCTGCGTGCCGATCTGCCCGGACATCGTGCCCGTGCTGGCCATCCCGGCCTACGAGCTTTCCACGGAAACCGCGCGCAACCTCCTGCCCGCGTCCGTGCCGCACCACGTGGCCGCCGCCAATTCCGGCCGCGCCGCCCTGCTGGTCCACGCGCTGACCCGCGATCCGTCCCTGCTGCGGGCCGGAACCGAAGACTGGCTGCACCAGCGGCACCGGGCACCGGCCATGGAACCCAGCGCCGCGCTGATCGCGGCGCTGCGCAGCCAGGGCCACGCCGCCGTCGTCTCCGGTGCCGGACCCACCGTGCTGACACTCGCCGCCAACGAGGCCGAAGCGGAGCAGGTCCAGCGGGCCATCGCCGCGCACTTGGAACGCCGCGACTCGCCGGGAAACTGGCGGGTGCTGAAACTGGCAGTGGACACAGATGGTGCTAAAGTGGAAGTGCACCCCCGGGATTAACCGGCGAGGACACCTGCCGGATGCTCCGGATCAAGCAAGCCGAGTAGCCGTTTGGGCAGGATCCCCGTTCCAGGTGCAGCCTTTCAGGAGCCTTCCGCGGCACTCAACGGCGTTGCTGCCGGCCATCGGCCGGACAGGACCTCACTCGTTCCATCCGGACGGCTTGTTTCAAGGTTTTTCATCTCTGATCACCCGGACTTGTTTCGGCACGACGCCGCAGGCAATACCGGACCCAGCCGGGCTTCTCATGCAACGGCCGGGTAGCAAACAACGCGGTGCGCTTCATATGCACACCGCCCGACGAGGGGGAAGGATCCTTCGTGACCGAAACCACTGACCTGACCGCAGGTGTGGAAACAATAGACTCTCCTGCACCGAAGAGTGCAGGCCTTGCCGGCCTGAAGCTGGCCCAACTGCAGGTGCTCGCCGGGCAGCTCGGCATCACCGGCGGCTCGCGGATGCGCAAGGGCGACCTGGTCGCCGCGATCTCCGACCACCAGCGTGGCTCCTCTGTGGCCGACCGCACAGCCAAGAAGGCCGAGCAGCCGGTGCGCACCGAAACTCCGGCGGCCAAGGAAGAGGCCACCGGCGCTGCAAGCGACGGCGCGACCGGCGGCACCGCCGGCGGCGACCTGACCAAGGCGGCAGAGCGGGTCAGCCGTACCCGCAACCGCAACCGCCGGGCCAGCAGCGACGGCACCGTGGCTGCCGCCGACGCGGAAGCAACCGCCGCCACCACCGAGGCCCCGGCCGACACCGCGCCGGCCCAGGCCCCCGCGGCGGACAACGCACCGGGCGACGGCGACGGACGTCAGGAGCGCCGCAGCCGCGGACGCAACCGCCGCTCCGAATCCGGCCAGCAGGACGCGGCCGAGACCAAGGCCGACGCACCGCAGGAAGCTGCCGACGGCAAGCCGGCCGAGGCTCAGCAGGACGAGAAGAGGGACGGCCAGGACGGCGCCGGCCAGCAGCAGCAGTCCGGCCGCGGGGACGGCCAGTCCGACCGCCGCAGCCGCAACCGCAACCGCAGCGACGCCGACCGCGACACCCGGGACAACCGCGACAACCGCGATTCCCGCGACACCCGGGAGCGCGACGCCCGCGATACCCGCCAGGATGACGGCGACGAGGGCGGCCGCGGCCGCAACCGCAACCGCCGCAACCGGCGCGACAACGACAGCAACAACACCCGCTACCGCGACCGCAACGAGCGTCGCCGCGGCCGCGACCGCGGACCCGAGGTCGACGACACCGAGATCTCCGACGACGACGTGCTGCTGCCCGTTGCCGGCATCCTGGACGTGCTGGAGAACTACGCCTTCGTGCGCACCTCCGGCTACCTGCCCGGACCGAACGACGTGTACGTCTCGCTGGCCCAGGTCAAGAAGCACAACCTGCGCAAGGGCGACGCCGTCGTCGGCGCCATCCGCGCCCCGCGTGACGGCGATTCCGGCGGCCAGGGCAACCGGCAGAAGTTCAACGCACTGGTCAAGCTCACCTCCGTCAACGGCAAGCCGGTGGAGGAGAACAAGGACCGCGTGGACTTCACCAAGCTGGTCCCGCTGTACCCGTCCGAGCGGCTGCGCCTGGAGACCGAGCCGAAGAAGATCGGCCCCCGCGTCATCGACCTGGTGGCTCCGATCGGCAAGGGCCAGCGCGGCCTGATCGTCTCCCCGCCGAAGGCCGGCAAGACGTTGATCCTGCAGTCCATCGCCAACGCGATCACCACCAACAATCCCGAGGTCCACCTCATGATGGTGCTGGTCGATGAGCGGCCCGAAGAAGTCACGGACATGCAGCGCACGGTCAAGGGCGAGGTCATCGCCTCGACCTTCGACCGTCCCGCCGACGACCACACCACCGTGGCCGAACTGGCCATCGAGCGCGCCAAGCGGCTGGTGGAGATGGGCATGGACGTGGTCGTCCTGCTGGACTCGATGACCCGCCTGGGCCGCGCCTACAACCTGGCCGCCCCGGCCTCGGGCCGCATCCTCTCCGGCGGCGTGGACTCCTCGGCGCTGTACCCGCCGAAGCGTTTCTTCGGCGCCGCCCGGAACATCGAAAACGGCGGCTCCCTGACCATCCTCGCCACCGCACTGGTGGAGACCGGGTCCAAGATGGACGAGGTCATCTTCGAGGAGTTCAAGGGCACCGGCAACATGGAACTGCGCCTGTCCCGCTCGCTGGCGGACAAGCGCATCTTCCCGGCCGTCGATGTCAACGCCTCGGGCACCCGCCGCGAGGAGAACCTGCTCTCGCCCGAAGAGGTCAAGATCATGTGGCGCCTGCGCCGCGTCCTCTCCGGTCTGGACACCCAGCAGGCGCTGGAACTGCTTACCGGCAAGATCCGGGAGACGCAGTCCAACGTCGAGTTCCTGATGCAGGTCCAGAAGACGACGCTCGGCTCGAAGGCCGAAAACGACAAGTAGCTGGGTTACCGCTCAGAATTTTCTCCGGCCCCGCCCCTTCGCGCGGAGGCTCTCGTCCTACGGACTCGAGCCTCCGCGCTACGGCAGGCCCGATGCCACTCCCGGGCCGGAGAAAGATTCTGAGCGGCTTGTCGTTTAAGGCGCCTTACCTGCCGTTCCTTTCGTTGCTATTTAGACTTGTTGTGAGTCGAAAGAGGTTTGAAGATGTTTGAGTCCGTTCAGGGGCTTCTTGACGAGCACGCCGAGCTCCAGAAGGAATTGAGCGACCCTGCCGTCTATTCCGACCAGGCGCGCGCCCGGAAGCTGGGGCGGCGGTCGGCGGAGCTGAACGGCATCGTCGAGGCGTACAAGCGCTGGTCGCACCTGGCGGACGACCTCGAAGCGACACGCGAGCTCGCCGACGAGGATCCCGAACTGGCGGCCGAGGTGCCCGGACTCGAAGCCGAACTCGAAATCGCCCAGGAACGGCTCCGCCGCCTGCTGATCCCGCGCGATCCGGACGACGCGCGCAACGTGATCATCGAGGTCAAGGGCGGCGAAGGCGGCGACGAGGCGGCACTGTTCGCCGGCGACCTGCTCCGGATGTACATGCGCTACGCCGAATCCCGCGGCTGGAAGACCGAAATCATTTCCGCGACGGAGTCCGACCTGGGCGGCTACAAGGACGTCCAGATGGCCATCAAGGGCAACTCCAACGACCCGTCCGAAGGCGTCTGGGCCAGGCTCAAGTTCGAGGGCGGCGTGCACCGCGTCCAACGCGTTCCGGTGACCGAATCGCAGGGCCGCATCCACACCTCCGCCGCAGGCGTCCTGGTGCTTCCGGAAGTGGACGAGCCGGAAGAAGTGGATATCCATCAGAACGACCTGAAGATCGACGTTTACCGTTCCTCGGGTCCGGGCGGCCAGTCGGTGAACACCACCGACTCGGCGGTGCGCATCACCCACCTGCCCACCGGCATCGTGGTCGCGATGCAGAACGAGAAGTCCCAGCTGCAGAACCGCGAGGCCGGCATGCGCGTGCTCCGGGCGCGGCTGCTGGCCCACCAGCAGGAGCAGATCGACGCCGCGAACTCCGAGACGCGCAAGTCGCAGATCCGCACCATGGACCGGTCCGAGCGCATCCGTACGTACAACTTCCCGGAAAACCGGATTGCCGACCACCGCACCGGCTACAAGGCCTACAACCTGGACGCGGTGATGAACGGTGAACTGGAACCGGTGATCCAGTCCGCCATCCAGGCGGACGAGGAACACCGGCTGGCCGCCCTGGGCGAGGAAAACTAGCCGGCAGTGCCCGCCACGAACCTGGCCGACGCCCTGTCCGCCGCCGTCGCGCGGCTGGCCGAGGCCGGCGTCCCCTCGCCGCGGGTGGACGCCGAACTGCTCGCCGCACACCTGCTGGGCGTCTCCCCGGGGCGAGTCCGCGCGCTGGCGCTGCTGGGAGCGGAAGCTCCGCCCGGGCTCGAGGACCTGGTGGCCGAGCGGGCCACCCGCATCCCGCTGCAGCACATCACCGGCCGCGCCTATTTCCGGCATCTCGAACTGCAGGTGGGACCGGGCGTGTTCGTCCCGCGGCCGGAAACCGAAACCGTTGCCCAGCACGCGATCGACCGCGCCCGCGCCCTGCCCGCGGCCAAAGTGGTGGACCTGGGCACCGGCTCCGGCGCGATCGCCGCCGCCGTGGCCAGCGAAGTTCCCACGGCCACCGTCTACGCGGTGGAACTGAGCGCCCTCGCCCACGCCTGGGCCGAACGGAACCTGGCGCCGCTGGGCGTCACCCTCCTGCGTGAGGACTTGCGCACCGCGCTGTCCGCGCACGACGGAACGTTCGACGTCGTCGTTTCCAATCCGCCGTACATCCCCGCCGAAGCGGTCCCGCGCGAGCCCGAAGTGGCCGAGCACGACCCGCAGATGGCGCTCTACGGCGGGGGAGCGGACGGCATGGAACTGCCGGCGGCAACGGCGGCGACGGCCGCGCGGCTGCTGAAGCCGGGCGGCCATTTCATCATGGAGCACGCCGAAGTCCAGGCCGCTGCCGTGCACTCCCTCTTGCGCTCGGCCGGATGCTGGGACCAGGTGGCCACCCGTTACGATCTGAGCGGGCGTGAGCGGGCCACGTCGGCTCGTCGGTTATGAGAATGGAACAATGAGTCTGTGAGCACTACGTATAACTGCGACGACGCCGCCGCCCGCAGCGAGGGTCTGGCGGCAGCCCAGGCCGCCATCGCCGACCGGCAGTGCGTTGTCCTGCCGACCGATACCGTCTACGGGATCGCCGCCGACGCGTTCTCGCCGCAGGCCGTGGCCACCCTGCTGGCCGCCAAGGGACGCGGGCGCAAAATGCCCCCGCCGGTGCTGGTGCCGCGGCCGCAGACCATGGACGGGCTGGCCACCGACGTGAGCGACGAGGCCCGGGCCCTCGCCGACACCTTCTGGCCCGGCGGGCTGACCCTGATTTTCCGCGCCCAGCCGTCGCTGACCTGGGACCTGGGCGAGACCAAGGGCACCGTCGCCCTGCGCATGCCCGACGACGAACTGGCGCTGGAACTGCTGGCGGCCACCGGGCCGCTGGCCGTGTCCTCCGCGAACCGCACCGGGCAGCCGTCGGCGCAGACGGCCGCGCAGGCCAAGGAACAGTTGGCCGAGTCGGTGGAGGTCTACCTGGAAGACGGCTTCCGGCCCGTCGACGGCACGACCGCGGTTCCCTCCACCATCGTCGACTGCACCTCCGCCACGCTGCGGGTGGTCCGCGAGGGCACGATCAGCTTGGAAACACTGCGCACCGTCGTGCCGGGCATCCTGGGCTTGGGGGAGACTGTAGAGGCATGAGCCACGATTCCGCTCTTCCCCGCGGCAAGACCGCCAGCAGCGACCGGGCCCTGTGGCTCTGGTCGCAGATCCTGCTGGACTCCCTGGCCTGGGTCCTGGCCATCGTGCTGGCCGTCTTCCTGCGCTACGAGATGACGCTGAGCCTGACCAAGATTCCCGGCATCATCCTGCTCTGCGCGGTGGCCATCGCGGCCCAGATGGCCGTCGGGTCTGCGTTCGCCCTCTATAAGGGCCGCTACAGTTTCGGCAGCTTCCACGAGGCCAAGCTGCTGGTCATGGTGACGATCTCGGTGTCGTTGATCCTCAGCGTCGGACTGCTGCTGTTCGGCATCTCGCTGGGCATCGCGCGCGGCACCGGCCTGATTGCCTTCCCGTTCGCCTGCCTGTTCATGGCCGCCGTCCGCTACCTGAAGCGGATGTATGTGGAAAGCAAGGCCAAACCGGGCGACGAGGCGGAGCGGACGCTGATCTACGGCGCCGGTTTCGTCGGCAACAACATCGTGACCCGGATGAGCAACGATCCGGCCTCGCCCTGGCTGCCGGTGGGGCTGATCGACGACGATCCGGCCAAAAAGCACCTGCGCATCGCCTCCGTCCCGGTGCTGGGCCGGATGGAGGACCTGCCGGAGATCGCCCACCGCACCGGGGCGACCGTGCTGCTGGTGGCGATCGCGGACATCGACTCCGCGCGGATGCGGCAGATCTCCGACAGCATCGCGGGCCGGAACATGCGGGTGCTGGTGGTGCCGCCGCTGAAGGAAATGCTCACCGGCCGCCAGGACTTCTCCTTCCGCGAGGTGGACATCGAGGACCTCATCGGCCGGCAGCCCGTGGATATCCACGTCGAAGAGATTGCCCACTATGTCACCGGCAAGCGCGTGCTCGTCACCGGCGCCGGCGGGTCCATCGGTTCCGAGCTGTGCCGCCAGATCCACGCGTTCCAGCCGGCCGAGCTGATCATGCTGGACCGCGACGAGACCGGGCTGCAGGGCACGCAGATCTCGATCACCGGCAAGGGCCTGCTCACGGGCAGGGACACCGTGCTGGCCGACATCCGCGACCCCGCCGCCCTCGAGGCCATCTTCCTCGACCGGAAGCCGGAAGTGGTGTTCCACGCCGCGGCGCTCAAGCACGTGTCGCTGCTGGAGCAGTACCCGGAGGAGGCCTGGAAGACCAACGTGCTCGGTTCGCTGAACGTGCTGCGCGCCGCCCGCGCCGCACACGTGACGACCTTCGTCAACATTTCCACGGACAAGGCCGCCAACCCCACCACCGTGCTGGGCCATTCCAAGCGCGTGGCGGAGAAGCTGACGGCCTGGGTGGCGCAGCAGTCCGGGCAGAAGTACGTCTCCGTCCGGTTCGGCAATGTGCTGGGCAGCCGCGGCTCGGTGCTGCCGCTGTTCAGCGAGCAGATCCGCAAGGGCGGTCCGGTCACGGTCACCGACGCCGCGGCCACCCGCTTCTTCATGACAATTCCGGAAGCCTGCCAGCTGGTGATCCAGGCCGGCGCGATCGGCAGCGGCGGGGAAGTGCTGATCCTCGACATGGGCGAACCGGTGAAGATCCTGGACGTCGCCGAGCGGATGATTGCGATGTCGGGCAAGGACGTGGAAATTGTCTTCACCGGCCTGCGCCCCGGCGAAAAGCTGCACGAGGACCTGATCGGTGAGGGCGAAAGCGATTCCCGTCCCCTGCACCCCAAAATCTCGCACGCCTCCATCGAGGGCCTGGACCCGAACCTGATGAGCCTGGCCGAGTGGAAGAGCCGGCAGGACCTGATCTCGGCCTCGACCGGGGCGATAAACGTGGTCCCGGCGGCAGCGGCCGCTGACGACGAACTCGACGACGTGGTCCCGCCGGCAGCATCCGCCGACGACGTCATCCCGCCGGCAGCGGCAGCCGACGACGAGCTCGAGGCCGGGCTCAAGGACGACGGGCGGGAGCGGGCGTCGTGACCGCAGCCGTGGTGGCCGTTGCCGCGGCACTTCTGCTCAGCCTGTTGCTGCCGTTCGCGCTGATCCCGGTGCTCAAGCGGCTCGGCGTGCTCGACGTGCCGAACGAGCGCTCCTCGCACACCCGCGTCGTCGTCCGCGGCGTGGGCATCACGGTGGCGGCCGGGCTGCTGGCGGGGCTGCTGATCGCCGCGCTCGGCGGCGCCGTCGAGGCGCCGCAACTGCTGCTCGCGGTCGCCGGGGTGGCCGCCGCCGCCGCGCTGTTGGGCTGGATCGAAGACTTCCGGGGACTGTCCATCCGCGGCCGGGCCGCGCTGCAGCTGGGCATCGGACTCGGCGGCACCGCACTGGCCATCGGACTCACCGGCCAGACGTGGTGGTGGCTGCCGCTGGGCGCCCTCGCCCTGGCGGCCTACATCAACATCGCCAACTTCATGGACGGCATCAACGGGATTTCCGGGTTGCACGGCACGGCCGCCGGACTGATGTTCGCCGCTACCGGCGCCATCACCGGCCACGGCTGGCTGGTGGTCGGCGGGACCGTGGTGGCGGCCGCCTTTGTGGCGTTCCTGCCCTGGAACCTGGGCCGCGGGAACGTCTTCCTGGGCGACGTCGGCAGCTACCTGCTGGGGGCGGGCCTGGCCATGCTGGGCATCACCGCCTTTCTGGACGGCGTGCAGGCGGAGTACCTGCTGGGACCGGTGGCCATCTACCTGGCCGATACTCTCGCCACGCTGCTGCGCCGGATCAGCGCGGGGGAGCGGTGGTACACGCCGCACCGGCAGCACGCCTACCAGCGGCTGACGGACGTGGGCTTCAACCACGTCCAGTCGGCGCTGCTGGTCACCGGCTGTACGTTGCTGACCGGTTTCTGCGGCTACCTGGCGGCCGAATCGGGCCTCGCGGGCAAGGCGGCAGCCATCGCCGCGTGCGCCGCCGTCGTTGTTTTTTATCTGCGCGCGCCGGTGCTCTTTAGGAGGGGACGCGCCCCTGTAGCGTAGTACATCGCTACAGCGCCGGTACTGTTCTTATCGACCGAAACGCTTCCCAATAATTTTCGAAACCGCGTCAGGGAGAGTTTAGCGATTCTGAGGTTATGGCGATCCTAGATGGGACAGCTTTATTAGAAGGTTGGCGCCTGAATCCGATGACGCAGTTGCCACTGCAAGGCATGTCGTCGATTTTCTTCCCCAAGCATTACGAAGCGATCTTTGAATCAAACGGATTCAGGGACGCGCCGCATATCGTGCCGTTAATTCACGACGGCCCAGCTGTGTCGACGGCAGAACGACCGGCAGGAACCGAGCGATGGCGATGAAAAGGGGTGCCGCCGAGGCAGCACCCCTTTTCTGATGCGTCGTCTCTAACAGACCGTTGCGTCGGTCGCGGCTGGGCTAAGCGTCCCACCAATTCTGAACGTGGCAGTCTGGTAGGGCCCAATCAACTTGCAGGACGGATCGGGAAAGAACGGAACAGTCGGCCGCATGTAATAACTTCCACCACAGATATTCTTCACCGTTGCATAGCGACTGGAGCCGCTGTAGAAGTTATTCACAAGCTGAGCGCATCCGGCAGCGCTGGCGGGTGCCGCGAGACCAATAATGGACCCGCTGACGAGGATTGTCAGAATGCTCAATTGCGAGATTAGTTTTTTCACGGTCGCCTCTCCGAAAACCACGTGCTTGCTAGGACGAAAGTGATGTTATAAAGCGACTCCTCATTGGTCAATCGTTTCATTGATTTCGCAACCACTGAGGCTTGAGAAAAAATTTTTAGTGCGGTGCGGAGCGCGCTTGTGCGGTTATTCCTTGCGCGCGAGTAGCCGGTGACCTATCATGCGCATTCCCGTCCAATGTCCCAAAATGGGAAGATCACGAAGAAGCGGTAGTGGGCGGAGCCATCTCGTAAAGCTGCCGGAGGCTGTCCGAACGATCGGAACTAGCTAGCTCAAGCAGCGCTGCATGGTCGGCGCGGAGTTCTATCTCATGTAGAATTATTCCGGCCGGTTCCGGCCAGCTCACTACGACTGCGACCGAAACGGACTTCCCATGCGAGCTACCTACCACGACGGCGCTCCTGCCGCTGGCGGAGCAATCGACGCATCCGGTCCGACGCGGTCGCTATGGCTGAAGATCCTGCGCGCTTCTCTGACGGCAAGTGGTGCAGCCGCGCTGTTAATCATCGCGACGTCGGCCACCGTAGTCGGTGCGGCCGGTGCCCTGAGTGCCCTGCTCGGGGCGGCGCTGGTGGTGCTGTTCTTCGCCATCAGCCTGCTGGTGGGCCACTACGTGGGACGGTCCAACCCTTCCGGCGCCATCGGCGCCTTCATCGCCACCTACATCATCAAAGTGGTGGGCTTTGGGGCGGCTCTCTTCCTCATCGGCACCCCGATGTGGCTCGAGCGGACCTGGTTCTTCGTTGCGGCGGTGGCCACCGTGGTGGTCTGGCAGGCGGCCGAAGTGTTCGCCTTCTCGCGCACCCGCCATCAGTTGTACGCCGATCCCGAACCGGAGCCGGCGGACCGCCGGCAGCAAGCGGAAGGGGAGATTGGACATGGCGGCTAAAGGCACGCCCGGCCCCTCCCGGAGCGGTTCCGGGGACGATGCCACCTACCAGGGCGGCAACACCGTCCTCACCTATATCCTTGGCGGGATCATCGCCTGGGGTTTGGTAGGCTGGGGTTTGGACTATCTGTTGGATACCCGCTGGCTGATTTTCGTCGGTGCCGTTCTGGGCGCTGGAGGCGGATATTATCTGGCCCGCAAACACAACCTCACGCGCGGCGCCCGGCGCCGCCATGAGGATGGCGCGGGGGACCACACCTAAATGTCAGAAAACTTTATATGGTGGCCTGCCTCGATGGCGACCCACCCTGAAACGCCCAAAGATGGACACTGCAGAGAGGAAACGCGTTGATCGCGCTTGCGCTTCCGGCGGCCGCTGATGAAGGTGGCTTCGTCCCACCGACCCTCGAAGATATGCATCTACCGGAGGTTCTCCCGTGGATGGCCCCGTACGGTGAGGGCTTCGGCAAGCAGATGCTGCTGGTCCTGCTGTCCGTCGCACTGATTTCCTGGTTCTTCGTGGCGGCCTCCCGCCGCCGCCAGCTTGTCCCCGGCAAGCTGCAGCACCTGGGCGAGATGAGCTACAACTTCGTCCGCAACTCGGTGGGCAAGGACATCATCGGTGAGCGCGACTTCAGGCCGTTCGTCCCGCTGCTGATGGCACTGTTCTTCTTCATCCTGGTGAACAACCTCTTCGGCTCCATTCCGCTGCTGCAGCTGCCGACCCCGTCGCACGTGGGCACGGCCTACGCCCTGGCCGGCGTCGTCTACATTACGTGGATCGCCCTGGGCATCAAGAAGCACGGCGTCGGCTACTTCAAGCTCGCCGTCGTTCCCACCGGCGTTCCGAAGGCGATCCTCCCGCTGGTCGTCCTCATCGAGATCATCTCCACCTTCCTGGTCCGCCCTGTGACGCACAGCCTCCGTCTGTTCGCCACCATGCTGGCCGGCCACCTGATCATCATGCTGGCCGCCGCCGGTTCACAATACCTACTGGTCGAAGCCGACTTCTGGTTCAAGCCGCTGGGAGTGCTGACCATTGCGGGCGGTGTCGCCATGTACTTCTTCGAAATCCTGATCCAGGTCCTGCAGGCATACGTGTTCGTCCTGCTGACCGCGATCTACATCCAAGGCTCCTTGGCCGAGGAACACTAAATTTCCCCTCTGGGGAAGCGCCTGAACCAACAACCTGCCCGACGGGCATCTTGAAAGGAACAAAATGGAAATCCACGGTAGCCTCAACCTCATCGGATACGGCCTCTCCGCAATCGGCGGTGCCATCGGTGTGGGTCTGGTCTTCGCCGCGTACATCAACGGTGTCGCTCGCCAGCCCGAGGCACAGCGTGTGCTGCAGCCGATCGCCTTCCTGGGTCTGGCCCTGACTGAAGCTCTGGCTATCCTCGGACTGGTGTTCGCGTTCGTCATCG
Organism: Arthrobacter sp. MDT2-34-1; assembly: GCF_059091365.1. Classification (NCBI taxonomy): domain Bacteria; kingdom Bacillati; phylum Actinomycetota; class Actinomycetes; order Micrococcales; family Micrococcaceae; genus Arthrobacter; species Arthrobacter sp. MDT2-34-1. The sequence goes on along the minus strand of NZ_JBNHGO010000001.1, from coordinate 898,847 downwards.
GTGTCTAAGACCGAACGCTTATTTTCCACACCGAATAGATAGGACGGGTGAGATATGAATCAGGCAATGATCCTCGCCGCCGCGGAGGGTGTTAACCCTCTGATCCCTAACATCTGGGAAATCGTCGTCACGCTGATCGGCTTCGCGATTCTCATGTACATCGTCGCCAAGTTCGTCGTTCCGGCGTTCGAGAAGACGTATGCGGAGCGCACCGAAGCTATCGAGGGCGGGATCGCCAAGGCGGAGGCCGCCCAGGCCGAAGCCAGCGCTGCGTTGGACGAGTACAAGCAGCAGTTGATGGACGCCCGCGCGGAAGCCAACCGCATCCGCGAGGACGCCCGCGCCGAAGGCGCCCAGATCCTGGCGGAGCTGAAGGAAAAGGCCCAGGCAGAGGCTGCACGCATCAGCGAGCAGGCCCAGGTCCAGATTGATGCAGAGCGTCAGGCAGCCGTGACATCGCTGCGCAGCGAAGTCGGCACCCTGGCCACCGAACTGGCCGGCAGGATTGTCGGCGAGTCGCTGAACGACGACGCGCGCGCTGCCCGCGTCGTGGACCGCTTCCTCGCCGACCTTGAGTCTCAGAGTGCAGGTGCTGCTAAATAATGGCCGGTGTATCGAGCGAGTCACTGAAAGCGGCACAGCAGGAACTGGAGGCTAAGCTTCCCACCGCTTCGCTGTCCCTGGCAGAGGAACTCTTTGGGATCCTGGGCCTGCTGGACAGCAATGCCGGTCTGCGCCGTGCCCTGACCGATCCGGCGCGCGACAGCAGCGAGAAGGCCGACATGTTCGGCCGCCTCCTCGAGGGGAAGGTCTCGGCGGATGCCCGGGCCATCGCAACCTCGTTGGCTGCAGCGCGTTGGGCCTCCGCGCGCGACATCGGGGACGCCTTGGAGACCTTGGCGGCCACGACGGCTGTCGCAGTCGCAGAGGGCCAGGGTGTTGACGGACTCGAAGGTCTGGAGAGGGACCTGTTCGCGTTCAACCGCATTGTCGGGTCGGACCACGGCCTGCAGCGTGCCCTGCTGGAACCCCAGGCTTCGGACGAAGCCAAGTCGGCGCTGGCACTGAAGCTGGTGCCGGCCGCGGGCCCCGTGGCACAGCTGCTGATCCGGCAGGCGGTAACCGCCCCGCGCGGCATCAAGCCCACGGCCCTGGTAGAGCGGTTCATCCAGTTGGTGGCCAAGCGCCAGCAGCGTTGGATCGCGGAGGTCAGCGTTACCCGTCCGCTGACCGGCGAACAGATGAGCCGCCTGCAGGCCGGGCTCAACCGGTTGTACGGCCGGGAGCTGCGGATCCACTTCAACGTTGATCCACGGCTGGTTGGCGGCGTGCGGGTCATGGTCGGGGATGAGGTCGTGGATGCGTCCGTGATCTCCCGCCTGGCCGAACTCCGCCGGAGTCTCGCGGTTTAGTCTCCTCGCGGAGACTGGGCCGGAAGCCTCACACAGACTGAAAAACACACCGGTCGTCGCGCACCACGCGATGATCATAAACACAGGAGAGCAGGGACTGCAGATGGCCGAATTGACCATCAACGCCGACGACGTCCGCAATGCGCTGAACGAGTTCGCGGCGTCCTATGAACCCGGAAGCGCCGAGCGGGTCGAAGTCGGCCACGTGACCACCGCCAGCGATGGCATCGCCCGTGTCGAGGGTCTTCCCTCGGCCATGGCGAACGAACTGCTGCGTTTCGAGAACGGCGTCCTGGGCCTGGCCCAGAACCTCGACACCCGCGAAATCGGCGTCGTGATCCTCGGTGAATTCACCGGCATCGAAGAGGGCATGGAAGTTCACCGCACCGGTGAGATCCTGTCCGTACCGGTCGGCGACGCCTTCCTCGGCCGTGTCGTGGACCCGCTGGGCCTGCCCATCGACGACAAGGGCCCGATCGAATCGCACGAGCGCCGCGCACTGGAGCTGCAGGCTCCCGGCGTTACCCAGCGCAAGTCCGTGCACGAGCCGCTGCAGACCGGCATGAAGGCCATCGACGCGATGATCCCGATCGGCCGCGGACAGCGCCAGCTGATCATTGGCGACCGCCAGACCGGCAAGACCGCCATCGCCGTCGACGCCATCTTGAACCAGAAGGCCAACTGGGAGTCCGGTGACGTCAACCGGCAGGTCCGCTGCATCTACGTGGCGATCGGCCAGAAGGCATCGACCATCGCCGCCGTCCGCCAGACCCTGGAGGACAAGGGTGCGCTGGAGTACACCACCATCGTGGCGTCTCCGGCCTCCGATCCCGCCGGCTTCAAGTACCTGGCGCCGTACGCCGGTTCGGCCATCGGCCAGCACTGGATGTACTCCGGCAAGCACGTCCTGATCATCTTTGATGATCTCTCCAAGCAGGCCGAAGCCTACCGCGCCGTGTCGCTGCTGCTGCGCCGCCCGCCGGGACGCGAAGCCTACCCGGGCGACGTGTTCTACCTGCACTCCCGCCTGCTGGAGCGTTGTGCCAAGCTCTCCGACGAGCTGGGCGCGGGTTCGATGACCGGCCTGCCGATCATCGAGACCAAGGCGAACGACGTCTCGGCCTACATCCCGACCAACGTCATCTCCATCACGGACGGCCAGATCTTCCTGCAGTCCGACCTGTTCAACGCCAACCAGCGTCCCGCCGTGGACGTCGGCGTGTCCGTCTCCCGCGTGGGCGGTGCGGCACAGGTCAAGGCCATGAAGAAGGTTTCCGGCACGCTAAAGCTGGACCTGGCCCAGTACCGCGACATGCAGGCGTTCGCCATGTTCGCCTCGGACCTCGATGCGGCGTCGCGCCAGCAGCTGACCCGCGGTGCGCGCCTCATGGAACTGCTGAAGCAGGGCCAGTACACGCCGTACCCGGTGGAAAACCAGGTCGTGTCCATCTGGGCCGGCACCAACGGCTACCTGGACGATGTTCCGGTCGAGGACGTTACCCGGTTCGAGACCGAGTTCCTCTCGCACCTGCGGCACCGCAGCTCGGTGCTGACGACGATCGCCCAGACGAATCTGCTCGAGGATTCGACCGTGGACGAGTTGAAGTCGCAGATCGTGGACTTCAAGCAGGGCTTCTTCGGGGAGGGCGACAGCCGTCTGGTCGGCGCCGGCCACGAAGAGTACGACCCCCTGGCCGAAGACGAAGTCGCCCAGGAACAGATCGTCAAGCAGAAGCGCTAATTCATCTTCGTTGGCCGGGCGGAACCACTTGAGGGTTCCGTCCGGCCGCCGAGGACGAGGAAAGGAAGAGTATGGGAGCCCAGATTCGGGTCTACCGCCAGAAGATCGCATCGACTTCGTCGCTGCGGAAGATCTTCAAGGCGATGGAGCTGATCGCCGCCTCACGCATTGGCAAGGCCCGCAGCCGCGTCGCGGCCTCGTTGCCGTACGCCAATGCGATCACCCGTGCCGTTTCTGCCGTGGCCTCGCAGTCCGAGATCGACCATCCGCTGACCACCGAGCCGGAGCAGATCCGCAGGGCCGCCGTGCTCGTGCTGACCTCCGACCGCGGTCTGGCGGGATCGTACTCCGCGTCCGTGCTGAAGCAGGCCCAGGCCCTGACCGAGCTGCTTCATGGAGAAGGCAAGGAAGTCCGCCACTACCTGGTCGGCCGCAAGGCGCAGGCCTACTTCGACTTCCGGAACATTGCGTACCAGCAGGTCTGGACGGGCGGAACGGACGCTCCAGAGTTCGCGACCGCCCGCGAGATCGGCGATGCGCTGCTCTCCGACTTCAACACGCCGTATGAGGACGGTGGCGTAGACGAGCTCCACATCGTCTACACCCGCTTCAAGTCTATGGTTACCCAGGAGCCCGCGGTCATCCGACTGCTGCCGCTGGAAGTCGTGGAAGAAGAGGCCACCGCAGAGACCGATCTGCTGCCGCTGTACGAGTACGAGCCGGAGCCCGAGCAGGTTTTGGATGCACTGCTGCCGCGCTACATCGAGTCGCGCATCTTTGCCGCGTTGCTCCAGGCTTCTGCCAGCGAGCTGGCAGCACGACAGCGCGCGATGAAGTCGGCCAGCGACAATGCCACCGACCTGATCGAGAAGTACACCCGTCTGCGCAACAACGCGCGGCAGGCAGAGATTACGCAGGAACTCACCGAGATTGTCGGTGGCGCGGACGCCCTGGCAGCGTCCTGATAAGTCCCTGCAGCAACAGCACACATAAACCACGCCATCGAAACTGAGAAGTGAGAAAGATGACTGCCCAAACCATCGAGCACGGAGCCGGTTCCGTCGCTACGGGCGCTACCGGCCGTATCGCCCGTGTCATCGGCCCGGTTGTCGACGTCGAATTCCCGGCGGACGCAATCCCCGCAATGTACAACGCCCTCACCGCTGAGGTCACCCTCAACGGCGAGACCCGCACCATTACCTTCGAGACCGCGCAGCACCTGGGCGACAACATGGTCCGCGCCATCTCGCTGCAGGCCACCGACGGCCTGGTCCGCGGCACCACGGTCCAGGACCTCGGGTCCCCGATCACCGTGCCCGTGGGCGACGGCGTCAAGGGCCACATCTTCAACGTCCTGGGCGAGCCGCTGGACGTCGAGGCGTCCCAGCTGGAGATCACCGAGCGCTGGCCGATCCACCGCAAGGCTCCGAACTTCGCCGAGCTGGAAGGCTCCACCGAGATGCTGGAGACCGGCATCAAGGTGATCGACCTGCTCACCCCGTACATCAAGGGCGGCAAGATCGGCCTGTTCGGCGGCGCCGGCGTGGGCAAGACCGTGCTGATCCAGGAAATGATCACCCGTGTGGCCCGCAACTTCGGCGGTACTTCCGTGTTCGCCGGTGTTGGTGAGCGTACCCGTGAGGGCAACGACCTCTGGGTGGAAATGGAAGAAGCCGGCGTGCTCAAGGACACCGCCCTGGTGTTCGGGCAGATGGACGAGCCGCCGGGAACGCGTCTGCGCGTGGCCCTGTCCGCCCTGACCATGGCGGAGTACTTCCGCGATGTGCAGAAGCAGGACGTGCTGTTGTTCATCGACAACATCTTCCGCTTCACGCAGGCCGGTTCCGAGGTTTCCACGCTGCTGGGCCGCATGCCCTCGGCCGTGGGCTACCAGCCGAACCTGGCCGACGAGATGGGCGTGCTGCAGGAACGCATTACCTCCACCAAGGGCCACTCGATCACCTCGATGCAGGCGATCTACGTCCCCGCGGATGACTACACCGACCCGGCTCCGGCGACGACCTTCGCCCACCTGGACGCGACCACGGAACTGTCCCGTGAAATCGCCTCGCGCGGCCTGTACCCGGCCGTGGATCCGCTGACCTCGACGTCGCGCATTCTGGATCCGCAGTACATCGGGCACGACCACTACAACACCGCGGTGCGCGTGAAGCAGATCCTGCAGAAGAACAAGGAACTGCAGGACATTATCGCCATCCTCGGCATTGACGAACTGGGCGAAGAGGACAAGATCGTCGTCGCCCGTGCCCGCCGCATCCAGCAGTTCCTGTCGCAGAACACCTACACCGCCAAGCAGTTCACCGGCGTCGAGGGCTCCACGGTCTCCATCAAGGACACCGTGGAAGGCTTCCGGGCCATCTGCGACGGCGAGCTCGACCACATCGCCGAGCAGGCCTTCTTCAACGTGGGCGGCCTGGACGACGTGGAGCGCCAGTGGGCCAAGATCCAGGAACAGACCGGGAAGTAAGGCCTGTGGCTAATATTTCTGCTGAACTGGAAGTTGAGATTGTTGCCGCCGACCACTTCGTGTGGTCCGGCCCGGCAACAATGGTCAGGGCGCGGACCAGCGACGGCGAGATCGGGATCCTGCCCGGCCACAGCCCGGTGCTGGCGGTCCTGGCCGCCGGCGAGCTGGTCATCGAGCCGGTCTCCGGTGAGCGCATCAACGTGAATGTCGACGGCGGGTTTTTCTCGGTCGACAGCAACCGGGTCGTCATCGTCGCAGACAACGCGACGGTGGGCGACGAGGCTACGGCGGGAACCCGCTAGCCGCCGGTGAACGGTCTCGACGTCACGTTCGCCATACTGGCCGCAGTCTTCCTGCTGCTGGTGTTGGCACTGGTCGCCTTCGGGGTGCGCCGCTACCAACTGCGGCGCGCCCTTGGCACCTTCGACGCCTCCATCGCCATGCTGCCCGGCAGCTGGCAGATGGGGGTTTGTCGTTATACGGACACGCACCTGGAATGGCTGCGCCTGTTGTCGTTGAGCCCCAAACCGCGCTATCGGTTCCGGCGCAGTTCGCTGGAACTGCAGGGCTGGCGGCAGCCGACCGAAACCGAGCGGGCCAAGATCCAGCCCGGTGCGATCGTCGTGATGCTCACGCACGAAAAACAGGATCTGTCGATGGCCATGACCTTCGACGTCTATGCGGGTCTCTCGTCCTGGCTGGAAGCCGGGCCGGTGATCGGCATCGGCACCTGGCGCTGAGATCTCTCTGCGGCGCGGCTCTTCCAGGAGCCGCGCCGTCCGTCTTTAACCGGCCCAGCCGTTCATAACCGGCGCAGTCCCGCCCCAACCGTAGGATGGTTTCCATGGAGAACGTGATCGTGGTGCATGGCCCCAGCTCGCTGAACGGGCGGGTGGAGGTTCCCGGCGCCAAGAACAGCGTCCTGAAGCTGATGGCCGCGGTGCTGTTGGCACAGGGCCGTTCCACGATCACGAATGTGCCGGACATCCAGGACGTCTGGATCATGTCGGAACTGCTGCGTCGGCTCGGCTGCGGGGTGGATTACGATGTGGACGCCGCCAGCGTCCACATCGACGTACCGGAGGCGCCGGCCCACCAGGCAGACTACGACCTGGTCCGCGCCATGCGGGCCTCCATTTCCGTGCTCGGCCCGCTCGTGGCACGCTGCCGGCAGGCGGAAGTGGCACTGCCCGGGGGGGACGCCATCGGCAGCCGCGGCCTGGACATGCACCGGGCCGGGCTGGAACAGATGGGCGCCCACATCAGCATCGACCACGGCTACCTGGTGGCCAAGGCGCCGCAGGGGCTGCACGGGACCCGCCACCGCCTGCCGTATCCGTCGGTCGGCGCCACCGAAAACCTGATGATGGCCGCGACCCTGGCCCGGGGAGTGACGGTGATCGACAACGCCGCGCGGGAACCGGAGATCACCGACATCGCGGACCTGTTGGTCTCGATGGGTGCCCGGATCGAAGGGATCGGCTCGCCCACGCTGGTCATCACCGGCGTGGAGAGCCTGCAGCCCGTGCGCCACAGCACCGTGCCGGACCGGATCGTCGCCGGGACCTGGGCCTTCGCCGCTGCCGTCACCGGGGGAACCGTGGACGTGGCCAGGTCCAATCCCGGCCACCTGGCCGTGGTTTTGGACAAGCTGGAACAGGCAGGCTGCCGGATCACCAGCAGGGACGACGGATTCACGGTGGAAGGACCGGAGCGCCCGCGGCCGATCAACGTCTCCACGCTGCCGTACCCCGGCTTTCCCACGGACCTGCAGCCGTTCGTCGTCGCGCTGAATGCCGTGGCAGACGGGCACGGCATGGTGACGGAAAACGTCTTCGAAGCGCGCTGGGGTTTCACCTCCGAACTGGCCCGGCTGGGAGCGGTGGTGCGGCTGGACGGGCACCACGCGCTGATCAAGGGCGTGCCGCAACTCTCCGGCGCACCGGTCGAGGCCAACGACATCCGGGCCGGCGCCGCGCTGGTGATCGCGGGGCTGGTGGCCGACGGTACCACCGAGATCCACGGCGTCGAGCACATTGACCGGGGATACGAGCGGTTCGACGAACGCCTGCGCGCACTGGGCGGAGACGTGGTCCGGCTGGGACCGCCGAAGCTTCCCGCCTGACGCCGCAACGTCCGACGCCGGAAAACACAGAACCCCTCCGAAGGCATCGGAGGGGTTCTGTGTGCGTTGCGGTGCCGTGGGCGGCCCGCCCTGCCAAGCCGAAGCTAGATGACAGTGACGCCGGTGGCCTGGGGGCCCTTGGCGCCCTGGCCGATCTCGAAGCTCACGCGCTGGTTTTCGTCGAGGGTCTTGAATCCGCCCGACTGGATTTCAGAGTAGTGAACGAAGACGTCGCCGTCGGCCTCATCCAGTGTGATGAAGCCGAAGCCCTTTTCCGCGTTAAACCACTTAACGGTCCCCTGTGCCATTTAAATCTCCTCATCGTGAAACAAAAACAAGCCGGCACACCTCGTACCAACCCGGTTACTCCGTGGAAGATCCAAACGACAAGGCCTGCGGGCCGGACGCCGTGGAGCTTCACACTCGCAACACGTCTTGCGAGCATGAAAACCACACCTACACAAAGACTGAGTTAAGCATCACATAAGCCCCATGGGCGGTCAACGGTACAAAGAACAATTCAATCTTTTATTAAGCGAGAGTTCGGCGCGGGGTTAATTACCGCCAGGCGGGCCACGAGCGCGGCACCAGCGGCAGGAGAGCGGGCGCTGTTGCACGCCCACCGGAGCGTCAGAACAGGCGGGAGTCGGCGTCGTCCACGCCGCGCATCTCGTCGTAATCGAGGGTCAGGCATTCGATGCCCCGGTCGGCGGCAAGCACGCGCGCCTGCGGCTTGATCTGCTGGGCCGCGAAAATTCCCTTGACGGGAGCCAGCAGGGGATCGCGGTTGAGCAGCTCCAGGTAGCGGGTCAGCTGTTCCACGCCGTCGATGTCGCCGCGGCGCTTGAGCTCCACGGCCACGGTCCCGCCATCGGCGTTGCGGGCCAGGATGTCCACCGGCCCGATCGCCGTCATGTATTCGCGCCGCACCAAAGTGTGGCCGGGGCCGAGGCGGTGGATCTGTTCGGCCAGCAGGCGCTGCAGGTCGGCCTCCACGCCGTCCTTGACCAGCCCAGGGTCCACGCCGAGGTCGTGGCTGTATTCGTGCAGGTGCTCGTGGATGCTGATCACCAGGCGGTCGTCGCTCTTGGCATGCTGGACGTGCCAGACTTCGCGGACGCCCGAGGAGGCATCATCGGCCTCCGGCTCCGCCACCCGGAGATTCGCCGGCGGGCTCATCCAGTTGAGCGGCTTGTAGGAACCGCCGTCGGAATGGATCAGGACGGAGCCGTCCGCCTTCACCATCAGCAGGCGGGTGGCCAGCGGCAGGTGGGCGCGGAGGCGGCCGATGTAGTCGACGGAGCAACGGGCAATGACAAGACGCACAGTAGGCCACTTTACCGGTGCCGGCTGCGTGGTCGGTCCGGTGCCGCGGCGGGCGGGCGCGGTTCGGCCGGGGCCGCGCCGGTGGGGCAGAATGGTGGCATGCCCCGTTCCAACCGCCCGCGCCGCCGCTCAGGGGCGGGCAGCAGCAAGTGGACGCGGGCCAACGAGCTGGACCTGGACCGCGCCCGCGCCGGCATTCCGGAGCGCCAGAACGCGCCCGACGGCGAATGGAACGTGCGGCGCATCACCCCGTCGAACGCCGCCAAGGAGTACACCTGCCCGGGCTGCAACCGGACGATCGGCCCGGGGATCGAGCACCTCGTCGCCTGGCAGGCCGACTCGCTGTTCGGCGGCGAGACGGCGCTGGCCGAGCGGCGGCACTGGCATCCGCGCTGCTGGCAGACCCGCAGTTTCCGCTACCGCTGACCCGGCCTCAGTTCCGGTCCTGCCGGACGATGAAGACGTCCTTCAGCAGCAGCATCACCGACGCCGCGGCCGGAATCGCCATCAGGGCGCCCAGCACACCCATCAGCGAACCGCCGGCAATCACGGCGATCACGGCAACGGCGCCGGGGACGGCCACCGCGCGCTGCATGATGCGCGGCGAGACGAAGTAGGCCTCGATCTGCAGGTAGGCAAAGTAGATGACGGCGAACAGCAGCGCCGGCTGCCAGCCCACGGTCAGGGCAACCAGCGAGACGAACCCGCCGGCGATCACGGCCCCGATCAGCGGGATGAAGGCCAGCAGGCCGACGACGAAGGTCAGCAAGGCCGTGAACGGCACCTGCGCAATGGTCATGGCTATAAACGCCACCGCCGCGTTGATCAGGGCCACGCAGGCCTGGCCGATCACATAGCTGCCCACGCTGCCGGTGATTTCTTCGGACAGGCGCTGCACCTGTCGCCGCTTGGACCGCGGAGCGAGCCGGTAGGCCCACACCTTCAGCGCCGGGAGCGACGCCAGGAAGTACAGCGTGAGCACCAGCACGATCAGCGCCCCGAACGCACCCTGGAGCACGGCACTGCCGACGCCGAGGACGCCGCCGAAGATGCCCGTGACGTTCTCGGAACTGGCAAAGAACCGCTCCAGTTCGATGTCGATGCGCTCCCGGACCTGGAACTGCGCATCGATCGTCTGGAAGAAGGCCGAGTTCAGGATGTCCTCGACATAGCGCGGAGCGTTGGCCACGATCTGCGTGGTCTGGTTGACGATGGTCGGGATGAGCGTGGAGATGAACGCGGCGATCAGCCCGGCCAGGATCAGCACCACAATGATGACGCCGGCCGGACGCGGCAGCCCCTTGCTTTCCAGCCAGCGGACGATCGGATCGAGCCCCAGGGCAATGAAGAGCGCCGCCGCGATCCACGCCAGCAGCTCACCGACGTTGGTCAGCACAAAGTAGAGCAGCAGCGCGAAACCGACGCCGACCGTGGCCATGAATCCGAAGTGGATCGGGTGCCGGGCGGGGGAGAAGTCGGTGCCTGCGGCGCCGTCGCGGGCGGCGGCGGGGGAATCGTCCTCGGGCGGCATCTGGAAGCGGACGCGCGGCCGGGCGCGGGGCATCGACGCGCCGAGGCGCCCGAGGGCGCCGAGCACGGCGTGCCGGCGAGCCGCCATGACCGGCGCCGAGGCCGGAGAGCCGGCCGTCGCGGCGGGATCCGTGGCCGGCGCGGCGGGATCCGGGGCCGGTGCCGCGAGGTCGGCGGGCTGGCCCTCGGCCGGCGATCCGTTGCCGGCGGCGGGCGTGGGAGCATCCCGGGGTTCGCTCACGCAGCATCCTCTCTTCCGCCTGCAGCCGCTGAAGCAGCGGGCGGGCGCACTTGTCACGCGCTAAGCAACAACGGCGCAGGATAGGGGCAATTCTGAGCGAAAGACTACCAGTCCGGTATGGTGTGGCAGCGGATGCCGACGGCAAAAAGGGCAAAAGGCGGTCCGCGGCGGACCACGCGGTACGGCCGCGCACGGACGGCCGAGAGGGTTCGTTACCATAGGGTTATAAAGCATGACCGATGGCGGGCACCCCGGCCGGCCCTGGAGGCTTGGGCGTCCCTGCGGCCCTTCCCTCCTGCAGCGATCGACGATTGGTATTTTTGTGCGTTTTAAGATTTCAGTGGCCCTGATGGTGATCGGCCTGCTGGCCATCGCGCTGGGCATCGCCCAGCGGACCGTGTGGGCGCCGCCCGAGCGTGCCTCGGCCACCTACACGGCAGCCGATGCAACCGCACCCGTGACCGTCATCGAACCGGAAGTCTTCGGTGTCCACGAAGAAGAAGTGGACGTTTCGGTGGAGGCCGACGGCGAGTTCCTGCTGGTCATCGGCCGAGCGGGCGACGTCGAGGCCTGGGTCGGAGAGGCGGCGCACACCTCCCTGACCGGCATCGAGGACGGGCAACTGCAGGGGACCGTGACCGAGGGCGAGGCCAAGGTGCCGAACCCTGCGGGCTCCGACCTGTGGGTGAGCCAGCAGCAGGCCGAGGGCAGCCTTGAGCACCGGTGGCTGGCCCCGGCCGACGGCGAGTGGTCCATTCTGCTGGCCGCGGACGGCACCGAGCCGGCGCCGACGACGGTGACCGTCACCTGGCCGAACGACACCTCCGTGCCGTGGTCGCTGGCCCTGATGATCATCGGAGCCCTGCTGCTGGTGCTCGGCGTGGCGATGGCCGTGGTGTCCCGCCGCCCGAACCGGCCGGTCCCCGGCGGCGACTCCGATCCCCGGGGCGGCGGCGGCCGGCCGAACGCAGGCGGCCCGGAAACGGCACCGCTGGCTCAGCGGGGCGGCAGTGTTCCGGCCGGCCGTCCCGGCCAGGCCGTGCCCGGAGGCGCGGGTCTGGAAAAGCCCGAACAGGGCGAGCGGTCACCGGGCCGCCGTTCCCTGATGGAACGCCCGAAGCTGGGCCTGCGCGCAGCCGCCGCTGCGGGAGCGGCCGTGGTCCTGGCCTCCGGCGCCGTGCTTCCCGCCCACGCCGCCTCTCCGGCCGCCCCGTCCCAGGACGCAGGGGAAGCCGCCGGCCACCCGGTGGTGCTGGAGGGCCAACTGACCCGGATCATGGACTCGGTGGCGAAGGCGGTCTCCGACGCGGACTCGGCGCGGGATTCCGGCAAGCTGAAGCCGCGGGTCGCCGGTGCCGCCCTGACCGTCCGCGAGGCCAACTACAAGGTTCGGGCCGAAAACGGCGAGGCTGCGGCTCCCGTCCCGGTGGCTGCCGGGCCGATCCTGACCTCGATGGTCAGCACGAGTGCCGACTGGCCGCGGACGGTCGTGACGGTCACGGAGGGCGAGGACAATCCGGTGCCGCAGGTGATCGTGCTGGTGCAGCAGGATCCGCGTTCGAACTACCGGATGGTGGGCGCGCTCCAGATGCTGCCGGGCACCACCTTCCCGCAGGTCTCCACCGAGAGCGGCGGGACGCCGGCCGTGGCGCCGGACGACGGGGAAGGCCTGCTGCACGCGCCGCAGGCGGCGGTGAAAATGGTCGCGGAGAACCTCGACGACGGCAAGCACAAGGACGCGATCGGTAAGAACACCTTCTCCGAGCAGATCCAGGCGTTCCAAAAAGACCAGGTGAAATCCAACAAAAACGCCGACATCTCCTTCAGCCGCAGCGTCGACGACGGCTCGCTGCGGGCGCTCCGCACCGCCGACGGCGGCGCCGTGGTGTTTGGCCACATGGAGTCGGTGATGAGCAGCGTGCCGGCCGAGGCCGGCGCCACCGTGGAACTCTCGCCCGAGTTCGCGGCGCTGGCAGGGGATGACTCCACCACCGAAGGCGTGGACGTGACCTACGGCGAGTCCGTCTTCCTGTACGTGCCGCCGGCCGGTTCCGACGACCGGCTCACCCTGGTGGGCGTCGCCCAGGGCCTGGTGGACGCCGAGCTGAAGTAGCCCCGGCCGACCGGGCCGCGACGCCGGCTCGGTCGGGCAAAATTCCGGGCGTCGACCGAGACGTATTAGTGTGATGTCATGACCACTCCAACTCCAGGACAGGGCCCCGCGCCGTCTTCCGTCAGCCTCCGCGGCGCCGTCGACCTGTCCGCGCTGAAAAAGCCGCAGCCGCCGGCGGGAGGCATGCCGGCCGCTGGCGCGCCGGCAGCGGGTGAAGGCGAAGCTCCGGGCTACATCGTCGAGGTCAACGAGCAGAGCTTCCAGCCGCTCGTCCAGCTGTCCGCACAGGTCCCCGTGATCGTGGAACTGACCGCGTCATGGAGCGACCTGGCGCAGCAGTTGGCCTCCGCCATGGCGGAGGTGGCGAACGAGTTCGCCGGCCGCTTTGTGCTGGCCCGGGTCGACGTCGATGCCAGTCCCGGCATCGCCCAGGCCTTCCAGCTGCAGAGCGTGCCGGCCGCCGTGGCGCTCCTGAAGGGGCAGCCGATCCCGCTGTTCCAGGGGGCGGCGACGGCCGACGAGCTGCGGCAATTCGTCAACGAGCTGCTCAAGGTGGCACAGGCCAACGGCGTCACCGGCACCGCGCCCGGTGCGGGGGATGCCCCGGCCGAGGAAGAGAAGCCGCTGCCGCCGCTGCACCAGGAAGCGTTCGAGGCCATCGAGGCCGGCGACTTTGATCGCGCCGCTGCGGCATACCGGAAGGCGCTGGCCGAGCAGCCGGCGGACGACGAGGCGCGCACCGGCCTGTACCAGGTCCAGCTGCTGCAGCGGCTGCAGGGGGCCGATGCGGCCGGGCTGCGGGCCGCTGCCGCCGACCGGCCCGACGACCTGCAGGCCCAGCTGGCCGTTGCCGACCTGGACGTCTCGGGCGGCCATGTCGAGGACGCCTTCGCCCGCCTGGTGGGTTTCATCAGCCGCCACGCCGGGGATGAGCGGGAGGCCGCCCGGGCCCGCCTCGTGGAACTGTTCGACGTGGTGGGCAGCACCGACCCGCGGGTGTCCAAGGCACGCCAGGCTCTGGCCAGGGCGCTCTTCTAAATGGCGCAGGCTGTGGCCGGCGGCCTGTTCGAGCCGCTGAAACTGCGCGGTCTTCAGCTCCTGCACCGCGGCTGGGTGGCGCCGATGTGCCAGTACTCGGTGCGGCGGGAGGACGCGCCCGGGACGCCGAACGACTGGCACCTGATGCATCTGGGCCAGTTCGCCGCCGGCGGGGCCGCGTTGATCCTCACCGAGGCGACAGCGGTTGACGCGGCCGGCCGGATCAGTCCCGAGGACACCGGCATCTGGACCGACGACCAGGCCCAGGCGTGGGGCAGGATCACGGAGTTCGTGCACCGCTACGGCTCGGCGGACACCAAGATCGGGATCCAGCTGGCCCACGCCGGGCGCAAGGCGTCGACCTACGCGCCCTTCGCCCCGAAGTCCGGCTCGGTGCCGCCCGCCGAGGGGGGCTGGCGGACCGTGGGCCCGACGGCTGCCGCCTTTGGCCGCTACGCGGCGCCGGACGCCCTGGACGAGGCCGGCATCCGGCGGGTCATCGCGGACTTCCGCGACGCGGCGGCACGTGCCGTCTGGGCCGGCTTCGACACCGTGGAGATCCACGGCGCCCACGGCTACCTGCTGCACCAGTTCCTCTCGCCGCTGGTCAATACCCGCACCGACGGCTGGGGCGGTACCGCGGCCGGGCGTGCCCGGCTGCTGCTGGAGGTGGTGGAGGCGGTCCGCGGCGTCATCCCGGACGCCATGCCGCTGCTGCTCCGCGTCTCCGCCTCCGACTGGTCGGACGGCGGGCTGGAACCGGAGGCCGTGGCCGACGTGGTGGAACAGGCCGCCGCCCGCGGCGTGGATCTGGTGGACGTCTCGAGCGGCGGCGCGGTGCACGGGGCGAACATCCCGCTGCGGCCGGGATACCAGGTGCCCTTCGCGGCCGCCATCCGGCGCCAGGCGGGCATCCCGACCGGCGCCGTCGGACTCATCACCACGGCCGCGCAGGCCGACGCGATCATCAGGGAAGGCTCGGCGGACGCGGTACTGCTCGCCCGGGCGGCGCTGCGGGACCCGCACTGGTGGCAGCGCGCCGCCGTCGAACTGGGCCACGAACTGGCGTGGGCGCCGCAATACGAGCGTGCCGCGGTGGCGGAGAAATATTAGTCCTTGCGGATGACGTCCCGGTGAACCCCCGGTTGTTAGCGTGGACACATGACTTCGCACCCATCACACCCTCCGGTCCAGCAGCCGGACGAGCAGAACAGCAGCGCGGAACCGGTGCCGGGCGGCGCCGCCCCGCAGGGGTACCCGGCGCCCGGCCCTTCGGACGCTGCGCCGGCTGCCGCGCCCGCCCAGGCCCCCGTTCCCGCCCAGGCCCCCGTTCCCGCCCAGGCTCCCGTTCCCGCCCAGGCACCCGTTCCCGCCCTCGCGGTGCGCGGTCTGGCCAAGCGCTTCGGCGACAAGATCGCCGTCAACGGCGTCAACCTGGACGTGCCCGCCGGGTCCTTCTACGGGCTGGTCGGGCCGAACGGGGCGGGCAAGACCACCTCGCTCTCCATGGCCACCGGGCTGCTGCGGCCGGATTACGGCCAGGTGTGGGTGCACGGCGTGGACGTCTGGGCCGAGCCGCTGACGGCCAAGCGCCTGATGGGCGTGCTGCCCGACGGCGTCCGGCTGTTCGACCGGCTGACCGGGGAACAGCTGGTCACCTATGCCGGGCTGCTGCGGGGCATGGACCGGGAGACCGTGGCCGCGCGCGTCCCGGACCTGCTGCGGGCCATGGACCTGACCAACGACGCCGGCACCCTGGTGGTGGACTATTCCGCCGGCATGACCAAGAAGATCGCCCTGGCCACCGCACTGATCCATGCGCCGAAGCTGTTGGTGCTGGATGAACCGTTCGAGGCGGTAGACCCGGTCTCCGCGGCGAACATCCGCGACATCCTCCACGACTACGTGGACTCCGGGGGCACGGTGATCGTCTCCAGCCACGTCATGGACCTGGTCCAGCGCATGTGCGACCACGTGGCCGTGATCGCCGGCGGCAACGTGCTGGCCGCCGGCACCGTGGACGAGGTCCGCGCCGGCGCGAGCCTGGAAGAGCGCTTCGTCCAGCTGGTCGGCGGACGGACCCAGGCGGAGGGGCTCGAGTGGTTGCGCACCTCGTAAGGCTGAAGCTGGCGCTGCTGCGCAACGGCTTCAAACGCAGCCCGTGGCAGCTGGTGGGGGTGATCCTCGGGGGCCTGTACGCGATCGGCATGCTGGCCCTGCTGATTTCCGGACTGTTCTTCCTCAGCTACACCGAGCCGGACATGGCCCGCATGGTGGTGGTGCTGGGCGGCTCCGCGGCCTTCCTGGGCTGGGCGTTGATCCCCATGATGGCCACCGGCGTGGACATGACACTGGACCCGGCCCGGTTCGTCACTTACGCCGTGCCCATGCGCCAGCTGCTGCTCGGGCTCGCCATCGGCGGCCTGGTCGGCATCCCGGGCGTGGTGACGCTGGTCGCCGCGCTCGGGCACGCGGCCGCCTGGTGGCAGCACCCGGCCGCGCTCGTGGCCGCCGTCCTGTGCGCCCTGATCGCAACGCTGACGTGCGTGGTGCTCTCCCGCGTGACGACGTCGGCGTCCACGACGCTGGCCAGCTCGCGCCGGTTCAAGGACCTCAGCGGCGTCATCGGCATCATCCCGCTGGTGCTGCTGGGACCGCTCATGGTCGGCATCGTCGAGGGGTTCCGCAGCTCGCAGGACTTCCTGCCGGCCCTGGCCGAGGGCCTCGCCTGGTCGCCGCTGGGAGCGGTCTGGGCCGTTCCCGGCGACCTGGCCCTGGGCAACTGGGGCCCGGCCGGCGCCCGGCTGTTCATCGCGGTGGCCTTCCTGGCCGTGCTGGCCTGGCTCTGGAAGCTCAGCCTGGCCCGTGCGCTGGTCACCCCGCCGTACAACGCCGTGTCCCGGAAGGCCGGCGGCAGGCTGGGCTGGTTCTCCCGGATGCCCGGAACCCCTGCCGGAGCCGTGGCGGCGCGCGCGCTCATCTACTGGTTCAAGGATCCCCGCTACGGGGCGTCCCTGGTGTCCATTCCGCTCATACCGGTGGCGGTCTTCTTCGGCCTCTCGCAGACCGGCGACTTCACCTTCATGCTGTGGATGGGCCCGATGATCGCCTTCCTGCTGTCCTTCGGCATCTCCGCGGACATCGCCTACGACAACACGGCGTTCGCGCTGCACGTCACCACCGGCGTGAGCGGACGCGCCGACCGGATCGGCCGGGCCGCGGCCTGCGCGGTGATCGCGCTGCCGGCCACCGTCGTGCTGACCGTCCTGCCGTTCGTGTTCATCGGCGGGTGGCACCTGCTCCCGCCCGTTGCCGGGGTGGCCCTCGGCGTGCTGCTGACCGGCCTGGGCCTGTCCAGCGTGGTCTCGGCCCGTTACACCTACAACGTGCCGCTGCCGGGGGAGAGCCCGTTCAAGACCCCGCCCGGCTCGACAGCCCGGATGATGCTGGTCCAGCTCGGTGGGCTCGGCGTGCTGGTGCTGCTCTCGCTGCCGGAACTGGTGCTGGCGCTGATCGGTGTCTTCACCGGCGACGCGCTGTGGGGATGGCTGGCGCTGGCGGTCGGCCTCGTGCTCGGTGCGGTCCTGCTGGTGGTCGGCATCGAGCTGGGCGGCCGCTGGTATGACCGCCGGACGCCGGAACTCCTCCAGGCCGTGGCCAAAAACAAATAGCACACAAACCCAGCCGCAGCGGCGGGCGACGACGACGGGGGAGCCGGGCTCCGCCGTCGTCGTTCCCGTTTCAGGGGTTAAGATGGGTGGCATGAGTCTTCCTCCGGATCCTTTCGAAAACGACCCCCGCGCGCCGCAGACCCCGGGCGGGTCCACCGCGACGATCGAGCGTGAAGAACTCCGCGAAGAGCTTGAGCCCGGCGACCGCGAACGCTTCGCGCACTACGTCCGCAAGGAAAAGATCATGGAGTCGGCGCTGTCCGGCGAACCGGTGATCGCCCTCTGCGGCAAGGTGTGGGTGCCCGGCCGCGACCCGAACAAGTTCCCGGTATGCCCGGACTGCAAGGCCATCTACGAGGGCCTGCGCCCCGGCGGCGACGATTCCGGCAAGAAGAAGTAGTAACTTTCCCCACCCCACGAGCGCGGGCGCGTCCGGTGCCCGCCGCGCTTCCCCCTGCCTGCCAAGAAAGTCAGCCCTGGTTTTTTGATGCCCGAATCCACCGCCATCCGCGCGCCCGGCGCCATGTCTGCTGCCTACCGGCCGCTGACCATCGGCCTGCTGACGGTGATCACGCTGGCGGCGTTCGAGGCCGTTGCGGTGGCGACGGCGATGCCGGTGGTGGCGGCCGACCTGGAGGGCAAGTCCGCCTACGGGCTGGCGTTCTCCATGTTCCTGACCGCTTCGCTGCTGGCCAGCGTGGTGGCCGGAGTCTGGTGCGACGCGAAGGGCCCGCGCCCGGCCCTCGCCGCGGGGCTGGTGCTGATGGTCGCCGGGCTGGTCCTGTCCGGGGTGGCCGGGGAGTTCTGGATCTTCACCGCGGGCCGCGCCGTGGCCGGGCTGGGCGGCGGGTTCGCAATCGTGGCCGTCTACGTGATCATCGGACAGGTCTATCCGCAGCGGCTGCAGCCGGTGGTCTTTGGCTGGCTGGCGGCGGCCTGGGTGGTGCCGTCGCTGGTGGGGCCGCTGGCCGCCGGCGTCGTCGCCCAGTACCTTTCCTGGCGCCTGGTGTTCTACGGCGTGGCGCCGATCTTCCTGCTGGCCGTGCTGGTCATCTGGCCGCAGACCGGCAGCGTGGGAGCCCCGGAGAACCCGACCACGGACAAGCGCGGCGGGCGCCTGCAGGCGATGCGGGGTCTGCTGCTGGCCGGCGGCGTGTTCCTGGCCCAGTGGGCCCTGTTCGAGGCGGTCGCCGGCGGGTCCGCCGGGAAGCTGGTGCTGATGTACGCGCTGGCGGCCGGCGGCGTGGTGCTGGCGCTGGCGGCGCTGCCCAAGCTGATGCCGCCGGGCACCTTGCGGCTGCGTCGCGGGCTGCCCAGCGTGATTGCCACCCGCGGACTGATCAACCTGGCATTCTTCGGCGCCGAGGCGTTCATCCCGCTGATGCTGGTGGCGGCGCACGGCATCTCGCCGGCCACCGCGGGCCTGGCCCTGACGGCCGGCGCGGTCGGCTGGAGCATCGGCTCCTGGCTGCAGGCACGCGTCGAGACCGCCCGGCACCGGATGCTGGTGATCGGATCCGGCATCCTGACCGCCTGCATGGGGCTGATGGCGCTGGTGTCCGCGCCGTCGGTGCCGCTCGCGGCGCTCATCGTCGTCTGGGCGCTGGCCGGGTTCTCGATGGGCATGGCCTTGTCCACCACGTCCGTGATGGTGCTGAAGCTGTCCGCCCCCCAGGAGCGCGGACGGAACTCCGCGTCGCTGCAGCTGGCCGACCAGCTGGGCGGCGTGGTGGGTACCGCCGGGGCGGGCGGATTGTTCGCGCTGCTGCGGGATCCGGACAACCCGGGCTCGGTGGGCGTCTACGTGGTCATTTGGCTCGTGCTGGCCGTGGTGGCGGCGGGCGGGATCGCCACCGGCTGGCGCAGCGCGGAACGGATTGGAAACGGACAGGAACAACGGGAGGAGGCCGGCACATGAGCAACGACACACTATTCGGCGCCGGACCGGTGCTGCCGCCGGCTTACCCGGAACGGGCCGCCTGGGGCACCGCCCCCAAACTGCGCCAATGGCAGGCCGAGGCCCTGCAGAAGTACTTCGAGATGGCCCCGCAGGATTTCCTGGCCGTGGCTACCCCCGGCGCGGGCAAGACGACCTTCGCGCTGCGCGTGGCCACCGAACTGGTGGACCGGGGGATCGTCAACCGGATCACCGTCGTCGCCCCGACCGACCACCTCAAGCGCCAGTGGGCGGACGCCGCGGCGCGCGTGGGGCTGGCGATCGATCCGAACTTCAAGAACTCGGACGGTTCGCACGGCCGCGATTTCATCGGCGTCGCCGTTACCTACGCGCAGGTGGCCATGAAGCCGCTGTTGCACCGGGCCAAGACCGAGGCCGCCAAGACGCTGGTGATCCTCGACGAGATCCACCACGGCGGCGACGCCCTCAGCTGGGGCGACGGCATCCGCGAGGCGTTCGAACCCGCCGCCCGGCGCCTGGCGCTGACCGGCACCCCGTTCCGCTCGGACACGGCGGCGATCCCGTTCGTGGAGTATGCCGAGGACAAAGACGGCATCCGCCGCTCGCGGGCGGACTACACCTACGGCTACGGCAGCGCCCTGCGCGACCACGTGGTGCGCCCGGTCATGTTCATGGCCTACTCGGGGCAGATGCGCTGGCGCACCAGTTCGGGGGACGAGTACGCCGCGTCGCTCGGCGAGGCCGCGGTCACCAAGGACATCACGGCGCAGGCCTGGCGCACGGCGCTGAACCCTCAGGGGCAATGGATCCCGTCGGTGCTGGCGGCGGCCGACAAACGGCTGACCGAGGTCCGCCGGGCGGTGCCCGACGCCGGCGGGCTGGTGATCGCCACCGACCACGAGGACGCGCGGGCCTACGCCGGCCAGCTGAAGAAGATCACCGGGGAATCCGCCACCGTCATCCTTTCCGACGACGCCGGCGCCTCCGAAAAGATCGAGGCGTTTTCCGCCGGGGACAGCCGCTGGATGGTCGCCGTCCGCATGGTCTCCGAAGGCGTGGACGTGCCCCGCCTCTCGGTCGGGGTCTACGCCACCTCGACGGCCACCCCGCTGTTCTTCGCGCAGGCGGTGGGCCGCTTCGTGCGCGCCCGGAAGCGCGGCGAAACGGCGTCGGTGTTCCTTCCGTCGGTGCCGAACCTGATGGAACTGGCCAACCAGATGGAGCTGGAGCGCGACCACGCGCTGGACCGGCCGGACAAGGACAACGACGAGGGCTTCATTCCCGAAGAGGCCCTGATGGAGCAGGCCAACCGGGAAGAGTCGGCCTCGGATGCGCTGACCAAGCAGAAGTTCGAAGCGCTGGATTCCCAGGCGTCCTTCGACCGCGTGCTGTTCGACGGCGCCGAGTTCGGCACCGGCGGAGAACTCGGCAGCGAAGAGGAACTGGACTTCCTGGGCATCCCGGGGCTGCTGGACGCGGAGCAGGTGGGCATGCTGCTGCGCCAGCGCCAGCAGGAACAGCAGTCGCGCAAACGCAAGCGTTCGGGCGGGGCCGCGGATCCCGAGCCGGCCCCTGCCGTGGTTGACCACCGTCAGCTGACCGAACTGCGCAACCAGCTGGCCAAGAACGTGTCCGCCTGGTCGGCGCGCTCCGGCATGCCGCACGGCGTGGTCCACTCCGAGCTGCGCCGGGTCTGCGGCGGCCCGCCGGTGGCCCAGGCCAACGAGGAGCAGCTGAACCGGCGCCTGAAGAAGCTCCAGGACTGGTTCATCGGCCGGAAGTAGCCGGCGGCCGGCCGGCTACTCGATGACGTCGATGCCGTAGTCGCTGAATTCGGCCAACGTCTTCTCGACGCGCCCGGCGTTGATTCCCGCCGACAGCGCCAGGTTCACGGCGGTGGCGTAGCCGGCCTGGGCGGCGTCGAGGGCGGTCTGGCGGACGCAGTAGTCGGTCGCCAGCCCGGCCACCACCACCTCGTCCACTCCGTGCTCCTGCAGCCAGTCGTCCAGGCTGGGCATCTCGACCAGCTCTTCCTCCTCGTCGCCCTCGCGCTCTCCGGTGGCCACCTCATCCGCCGGCGCCAGCAGTCCGTCGAAGCCGGAGTAGCCGGCGTCGTACTGGCCCTTGCGGAAGTAGGCGTCGATCCGGTCGGTGTCCAGGTCGGGATGCAGGTCAGCCCCGCGGGTACCGGCGACGCAGTGCCGCGGCCAGCTGTCCACGAAGTCCGGCTCGTCGGAGAAGTGGCTGCCCGGATCCACGTGCCAGTCCTGGGTCGCGACCACGACGTCGTATTCGTCCGGCCGGGTCTCCAGGTGCTCGCTGATGTCGGCGGCAGTTTTCGCTCCGCCGTCGACGGCCAGGGCGCCTCCCTCGCAGAAGTCGTTCTGGACGTCGACGATGATCAGTGCGCGTGTCATGGCTGCTCCTCGAATTCGGTGGGAATGGCGGCCTCGCCGCGCTGCAGCCGGTTCACGGCGCCGGGCAGCTCGGCCATGGAAGCGGTGTGGCGTTCGGCGGCGCGGCGGACGCCCTCGGCGCCGGTCCAGCCGTCCGCCAGCTTGCCGTTCGTGACGAACTGCTGCAGCAGCGGGCGGTCGTTGCCGTCGTCGAAGGGCGGGTGGCCGATGCCGACCACCTCGGCCGTGGCCGACCCGTGCTCGTCCAGCCGGCGCAGCGCGTATTTGCGTCCGCCGACGGAAATCTTGTTCTTCGACGCCTTCGCCACCGACACCTGCTCGCCGTTGCTGCCCTCGCGGCTGACCAGTTTGTAGACCATGCTCGCCGTGGGCGCGCCGGATCCGGTGACCAGCGCCGTGCCGACGCCGTAGGAGTCCACCGGAGCCGAGGCGAGCGCCGCGATCGCGTATTCGTCCAGGTCCGAGGTGACGGTGATGCGGGTGTGGTGGTTGCCCAGATCGTCCAGCAGCTGGCGCACCCACTGGGCCTGGGCGATCAGGTCGCCGGAATCCAGCCGCACGCCGCCCAGCTCCGGACCCGCCAGGTCCACGGCCGTCCGGACGGCGGTTTCGACGTCGTACGTGTCCGCCAGCAGGGTGGTTCCCACACCCAGCGAGGCCAGCTGCGCCTCGAAGGCCTGCTGCTCGGTGTCGTGCAGCAAGGTGAAGGAATGGGCGGCGGTGCCCACCGTCTTGACGCCGTACCGGTAGCCGGCTTCCAGGTTGGAGGTGCTGGAGAAGCCGCCGATCACCGCGGCCCGGGCGGCAGCCACCGCCGACTCTTCGTGCGTGCGGCGGGACCCCATCTCGATGCAGGGCCGGCTGCCGGCGGCCCCGGTCATCCGCGAGGCGGCCGAGGCGATGGCGCTGTCGTGGTTCAGCACGGACAGGATGAAGGTCTCCAGCACGCAGGCCTCGGCGAAGCTCGACTCCACCACCAGGATCGGCGAATACGGGAAGTAGGCCTCGCCCTCGGCATAGCCGTAGATGTCGCCGGAGAACCGGAAATCGGCCAGCCAGTCGATGGTGCGCGCGTCGACCACGCCGGTGCGGGCCAGGAAGTCCAGCTGGTGCTCGGAGAACGTGAAGTGTTCCAGGCCTTCCAGGATCCGGCCGGTTCCGGCCACCACGCCGTACCGGCGGCCTTCCGGCAGCCGGCGGGCGAACGCCTCGAAGACCGAACGCCGGTGCGCCGCGCCGGAGTGCAGGGCGGCCTGGAGCATGGTCAGCTCGTAATGGTCGGTGTACAGGGAGGTGCTGGGGTGCGCCCAGCCGGCTGCGATGTTCACATCCCCGACTCTAATCCTGTTTCGCCCTCCGGGCAGTTCCGCGCCGCCGTCGCCGTCCGGGCAGTTCCGTGCCGCCGTCGCCGTCCGGGCAGTTCCGTGCCGCCGTCGGGCCGGAAGGGCGCGCCCTGCCTACAATGGAAGCCATGACCGTGAGCATCCTTCCCTCCTGCACAACCGTGCTGGACTCGGATATCGAGACGTCCCGCCGCGCGGAATCCGCCGAACTTACGGCCAGGGACACCCCGTGGGTCGTGATCGTGTGGAACGATCCGGTCAACCTGATGAGCTACGTCAGCTATGTCTTCCAAAGCTACTTCGGCTATTCGGAAACCAAGGCCCGTAAGCTGATGCTCGAGGTGCACCAGCAGGGGAAGTCGGTAGTGGCCACGGGCAGCCGCGAGCAGGCCGAGCGGGACACCGTGGCGATGCATTCGTTCGGCCTGTGGGCCACGTACCAGAAGGCGGACCAGGCGTAGATGGCCAAGGCATTCAAGCACACGCGCAAGGGAATCACCGGGTTCCTGGAACCCGCCGAGCGGGACCTGATCCGGAAGCTGTTCGCGGACGTCGTCGCCATGCTGGAAGTCGACCGGCAGGACGAGGATCCGCTCGCGGCGATCGTCGGCCTGGACATGGATGCCGCCAAGCCCCGGGACCCCGCGCTGCTCCGGTTGCTGCCGGATGCTGTGGAGCACGACGACGGCGAGGCCCTGGAGTTCCGCAAGCTCACCGAACGCTCGCTGCGGGACGACAAGCTCGGGGCGCTGCGCGCCAGCGCGCTGCTGCTCGAACAGACGCCGCTGCACCTGACCGACGAGCAGGCCCGGCTGTTCGCCCGGGCCGTGAACGACGTCCGCCTGGTGCTGGCCGAGCGGCTGGAGCTCCGCACCGACGAGGACGCCCAGGCCCTGCATGAGATCGACGACTGGTCCCAGGCCGAGGACCTCGAGACCTATCTGGCGCTGGTCTACAACTTCATGACCTGGCTTCAGGAGACCCTGATGCAGGCGTTGCTGGACGGGCTGGACCACCCGTCGGGCCGGCACCGCTGAGCCACGCCCCGGCGCGCCGGCACCGCTGAGCCACGTCCCGGGCGGGCTGGCACCGCGGAGCCACGCCCCCGGCGCGCCGGCACCGCTGAGCACGCCCCGGCGGGCCGGAATCGCGAGGCTACGCCAGTCGCGGCGGCACTTGGAACCGAGGCGCCTGAGATCGCGGGGCCACGCCCTGCCTCGGCCCGGCCACGGCCGCTGGGCATGGGCCGCAACCTTCTCCAGTCCGCGCCCAGGCGGCGCCCCGGTCGGGAGGTCGCCGTCGGCGGGGAAACACTGTGAGATGGCTAACAGAAGCCGCGCAGAAGTTCGCTCAACCGGCTGCCAACGTCTTATCCTCTAGTGAACATGAGCCCGGAAAGGCAGTGAAACTGAAGATGTTGATCCAACCTGCAGCTCCGATCGGCATCTTTGATTCCGGGGTGGGTGGGCTGACCGTGGCCCGCGCAGTGATAGACCAGCTGCCCAACGAATCCATCTTGTATGTTGGCGACACCGCAAACGGTCCCTACGGGCCGCTGCCGATCGCCGAGGTGCGCGCGAACGCGCTGGGTGTGATGGATGAACTCGTGGACGCCGGCGTGAAGCTCCTCGTGATCGCCTGCAACTCCGCCTCGGCCGCCGTCCTGCGCGACGCCCGGGAGCGCTACACTGCCCGCTACGGCATCCCGGTGATCGAGGTGATCCAGCCGGCCGTCCGCCGCGCGGTCGCCTCCACGCGGAGCGGCAGGATCGGCGTGATCGGCACCTCGGCCACCGTCGGTTCCCGCGCCTACGAGGACACCTTCGCCGCCGCGCCGCACCTCGACGTGACCTCCGTGGCCTGCCCCCGGTTCGTGGAATACGTTGAGGCCGGCGTGACGGCCGGCCAGGAGCTGCTGTCCACCGCCGAGGAGTACCTGGAGCCGCTCAAGCGTGCCGACGTGGACACGCTGGTGCTCGGCTGCACGCACTATCCGCTGCTGACCGGCGTGATCTCCTACGTCATGGGCGACGGCGTGACGCTGGTTTCCAGCGCGGAAGAGACCGCCAAGGATGTTTACCGGTCTTTGGTGTCCCACGATCTGCTGCGTCCGGAAGGGACGCCGGGCCGGCACCACTTCATTGCCACGGGCGACGCCGCGTCCTTCGAGGTGCTGGCGCGCCGGTTCCTGGGGCCGGAAGTGATCGCCGTGGAGCATGTGGAGCACGTGGCGGCGCAGTATCCCACCGGGAGCATGGCCAGGATCACCCCGGAGATGGTTGCCGCCGCGCGCGCCGGGGCGCAGGCGGGCCCGAAGGTTTCGCCGTTTGCCGGTGCATCGGGGCAGTACAACCCGGGGGAGCGGGCATGAACCTGACCATCATCGGCTGCAGCGGCTCGTTTCCCGGACCGCAGTCCCCGGCGTCGTGCTATCTGGTCAGCGCCCACGACGGCGAGCGAACCTGGCGCATCCTGCTCGACCTGGGCAACGGCGCCCTGGGCACCGCCCAGCGCTACATGGCGTTGGAGGATATCGACGCCGTCTTCCTGAGCCACCTGCACCCGGACCATTGCATGGACCTGTGCGGCCTGCATGTGGCGGTGCGCTGGAATCCCGACGGCTGGACCAAGGGCCGCATCCCCGTGTGGGGGCCGGCCGCCACGGCGGACCGCATGGCCACCGCCTACGGGCTGGAATTGGATCCGGGCATGAAAGAGGAGTTCGACTTCCACGTTTGGGCGGAACGGGAACCGGTGAAGCTGGGCCCGTTCACCATCACGCCGTATCCGGTGCGCCACCCCGTCGATGAGGCCTACGCGATCCGGGTCGAGGCTACGGAGCCCACGTCCGAGGGGCCGGTCACGCGGGTGCTGGCCTACTCCGGTGACACCGACAGCTGTCCCGCACTGGTCGAAGCGGCGTTCGGCGCGGACATGTTCCTGTGCGAGGCGGCCTTCCACGAGGGACGCGACGACGCCGTCGACGGCGTGCACCTCACCGGAAAGCGGGCTGGTGCCGCTGCCACCGAGGCGCAGGTCCGGCGGCTGCTGCTGACCCACCTGCCCGTCTGGAACGACTCCGTGCGTACCGTCGAGGAGGCCCGCGAAACCTACGTCGGCGATCTCGCGGTCGCGGTAGCCGGCGTCAGCTACGTCGTTTAAGCGGCAGCGGGGCGGTGGCGGCGACGCCTTCCGGGCGGCTCTTGGACGGAGTCGGGCGCCGGCGTCTAGGCGGCCACGGCCCGGTGGCGGCTACGTCTTCCGGGCTGCGGCGGCTGCGAGCTCCGGCCCCCGAGCGACCGCGGCCGCTGCGAGCCGATAGGGTGGACTCATGATTGATGTTGATCCAGGTTCCGCCATGCCCGCTGCCGCCGCCCGCGCCGACGGCCGGACGCCCGAGCAGTTGCGTCCGATCAGCATCACTCGCGGCTGGTCCAACCAGGCTGAAGGATCGGCGCTGATCGAGTTCGGCAACACCCGCGTGCTTTGCACCGCATCGGTGACCGCGGGCGTGCCCCGCTGGCTGAAGGGCGAAGGACGCGGCTGGGTGACGGCTGAATACGCGATGCTTCCCCGTGCCACCAACACCCGTTCCGACCGCGAATCCGTCAAAGGCAAGATCGGCGGCCGCACGCACGAAATTTCACGGCTGATCGGTCGCTCGCTCCGCTCGGTCATCGACACCAAGGCGCTGGGGGAGAACACCATCGTCTTGGACTGCGACGTGCTCCAGGCCGACGGCGGCACGCGCACCGCGGCCATCACCGGCGCCTTCGTGGCCCTGGCCGACGCCTTGCACTGGGCTAAAGAACAGAAGCTGATCGCCCGTTCGGCCCGCCCGCTCACCGACACCGTCGCGGCCGTGAGCGTCGGCATTATCGACGGCGTGCCGATGCTGGACCTGCCCTACGTCGAGGACGTGCGCGCCGAAACGGACATGAACGTGGTGGTCACCGGATCCGGACAGTTCGTGGAAGTCCAGGGCACCGCCGAGGGCGCGCCGTTCGACCGTGCGGAACTCGACGCGCTGCTGGACCTGGCTCTTGCCGGCACCG
Organism: Arthrobacter sp. MDT2-34-1; assembly: GCF_059091365.1. Taxonomy (NCBI): domain Bacteria; kingdom Bacillati; phylum Actinomycetota; class Actinomycetes; order Micrococcales; family Micrococcaceae; genus Arthrobacter; species Arthrobacter sp. MDT2-34-1. The sequence goes on along the minus strand of NZ_JBNHGO010000001.1, from coordinate 871,429 downwards.
CCCAGTTGGCCCAGATCCAGCGGGACACGCTGGCGGAGACGCTGGGTGAAGTCATCCGTGGCTGACACCGCGGCCGCAGGCGCCGAGCCCGGCGGAGCGTCGGACGCCGGGCAGGAGATCGAGCCCCGGCTGGTCTTGGCCACCCGCAACCAGGGAAAGCTGCGCGAATTGCGAGACCTGCTGCGCGGCCAGATACCGGGGCTGGACGTGGACACCCAGGTGATCGACGCTGCCACCGCAGGGGTCCCGGACGTTGCCGAAACCGGACTCACCTTCGCGGAGAACTCCCTGTTGAAGGCACGCGCAGTGGCCGAAGCCACCGGACTGGTGGCGGTGGCCGACGACTCGGGCCTGGCGGTTGACGTACTCGGCGGGGCGCCCGGCATCTTCTCGGCCCGCTGGGCCGGGAAACACGGCGACGACGAAGCGAACCTGCGCCTGCTGTTGAACCAGTTGTCCGACATCGCGCCCGAGCACCGCGGGGCCGCGTTCGTCTGCGCAGCAAGCGTCGTGTCGGCGCGTCTCGAAGCCGTCGAGGAGGGCCGTCTGGCGGGCACCCTGCTGGCCGAACCGCGCGGCTCCGGCGGATTTGGTTACGACCCCATCCTGCAGCCCGCGGGGATGGACCGCAGCTGCGCCGAACTGCGGCCGGAGGAAAAGAACGCCATTAGCCACCGCGGCCAGGCCTTCCGCGCCCTGCTGCCGCACATAGTGGCGGCACTCGGCTAGGAATCGGAAAGGCCGTGCCGCAGCGCAGCCGGGGACCCGCCGCAGCGGTGGGGCCACTGTCGGCGGCTTGCGGCGCCCCCACACCTGCGGACTGACCGCTTTCTGCGGAGGATTTCTACATCTCCCGAAACTGTCAGTGACGGCGGATAGTTTGTTTTCAGTAGCAGTTGAGCACCATCGTTGGCCGCCGGGTAGTGCGTTTGCCGGCGGCGTCTGCGGATCCGTCCAGGGTTCGTGACCGTTCGTAGTCGAGGCCATGCAGTACGCATGCTGAAGATTGAGACGCTGAGATGTTTGATCCGGCCGTACCCGATCCTCTCGCCGCAGCAGCGCTAGCGCCCAGATCGTCTGCCACGGCGCCGAGTGCCGCAGCCACCCCTGCCGCAGCCCCGGGCGCCCCAGCATCTCCCGCCGCCGGATCACGCGCCGCAGCATCGCCTGTTGCAGGACCACCTGCCGCAGCCCCGTCTGCTGCAGCCGCGAAAGCCACAGCATCGCCTGCAGCAGGACCACTTGCCGGAGCCCCGTCTGCCACAGCCCCGTCTGCCACAGCCCCGCCCGCCCAAGCATCACCTGAAGCAGGATCACCTGCCGCATCCCCGTCTGTCACAACCCCGGCCGCCCCGGTATCGCCTGCCGGCGAAGGTTTGTTGCGGGGCGCCGGGCCGGTGGCGGCTCCGTTGGATTCTGCCGGCGTTCGGGCTGCGGCCGTTGCCCTCGAGGGCATCGACGTGGGTGCGTCGGAGCGGGAGTTGGTGGAGGAGCTGACGGCGTTGGAGGGTTTGAAGGCTGCCGCCGCGGCCGCGCAGGCCAGGGTGCAGGTCGCGTTGGAGGAGTCGGTGCGTGCCCGCCGTGCCGCCGCCGGGGTCCCGAAAGACCGGCAGGGCGCCGGGGTGGCCGCCCAGATCGGGTTGGCTAGGCGCGAGTCTCCGCACCGTGCCGCGGTCCTGCTGAACCTGTCCCGGACCCTGGTAAGGCAGATGCCGCACACCCTGGCCGCCCTCGCCGCAGGGGACCTGAACGAATACCGGGCCGAGATCCTGGCCCAGGAGACCGGCTGCCTGTCCCCGGAGCACCGGGCCCGCGTGGACCGGGAACTGGCCGGGAACCGGGACCGGTTGCACGGGCTCGGGAACCGGGCGCTGCGGGCCGAAGCCAAACGCCTCGCCTACCGGCTCGATCCCCGCTCGGTGGTGGACCGGGCGGCGAAGGCCGAAGCGGACCGGCATGTGTCCTCCCGGCCCGAGCCCGACACCATGGTCTCGGTCCGGACCCTGCTGCCGGTGGTCCAGGGGGTGGCGGTGATGGCCGCCCTGCACAAGGAAGCGGACCGGCTGCGCAGCACGGGAGACCCCCGGTCGCGGGGCCAGCTGATGGCCGATACCGTGTTCGAACGCGTCACCGGCCGCAGCACCGCCGACCCGGCCCGGCTGGAAATCCAGTTGGTCATGACCGACCGCGCCCTGCTCCGGGGCGAGGCCGAACCGGCCTGGCTGACCGGGCACGGCATCGTCCCGGCCCGTTACGCCCGCAACCTCACCCGTCCGCCGCAACCGCCGGCAGCCGACGGCAGCCCGCCGGGCGGGGCCGGGCAGCAGGCGCCGCCGGCCGGGACCGAGCCGGGGTGGAAGACCGCCCGCGAGCAGGCCCAACGCAACAGGGTGTTGAAACAGGCCAGCGTGGAAGACGTCTGGGTCCGCCGCCTCTACACCGCGCCTGCGACCGGGCAACTGCTGGGGATGGACTCGGCCGCACGAAAATTCCCGGACGGGATGCGCCGGATGATCCACGCCCGCGACGCGGTCTGCGCAAGGCCCTGGTGCGACGCCCCGATCCGGCACATCGACCACATCGTGCCCTGGACGCAAGGCGGTGAAACGACCATGGCCAACGGCCAGGGACTGTGCGAACAATGCAACCAGTCAAAGGAAGCCGAAGGCTGGTCCAGCCGCACCCTCGACGGACCGCACCACACGGTGGAAACCACCACCCCCACCGGACACACCTACACATCCACCCCGCCACCACTGCCAGGCACACTCGCTGCAGGTGGTGCCTTCAGATCCGTGATCGCCGCCGAAGCGGCTCTAGGGGAGTCGACAGTGCGGGCACGGCGCCGTCGGCGCTTCCGACTGATGTGTAGGCGCAGTTCCCCACATCCAGCAATCAGGGCAATGAAGTTATAGCTGCGCGGATTGCGAGCGAACTGCACCTCTTCGGCTGTCCGCACCGTCCAGACCCGACGCCCGGTTCGGTCATGACGGGGGCGGTAAGGCAGACTTGTACACGATGAGCATGCTGATCCCTTACCTGATGTCCGGTCCCCGCCCTGCCCAGTCCGCAGATGATACCTCTGCCCTCACCGGGGTGGCCGAGTGGGCCGTAGGGCTGATGGAAGGCATCGGGGCACCAGGGGCGGGTCTGGCGATCGCGCTGGAGAATCTTTTCCCGCCACTGCCCAGCGAAGTGGTGCTCCCGCTGGCAGGCTTCACGGCCAGCCGCGGCAGCTTCAGCCTTATCGAGGCGCTGGTATGGACCACGCTGGGCTCGATTATCGGCGCGTGGGCGCTTTACGGGCTGGGCGCTTGGCTGGGCCGACGGCGCATGCGTGCCATCGCCGACAAGCTTCCGCTGATCGACCTGGAAGATGTGGACAGGGTGGAAGCCTGGTTCAACCGCCACGGCTACAAGGCAGTCTTCTTTGGTCGCATGATCCCTATCTTCCGCAGCCTGATTTCCATCCCCGCCGGCATCGAGCGCATGCCTATGGGCAAGTTCCTCGCGCTCACCGCAGCCGGGAGCCTGATCTGGAACAGCATCTTTGTGCTGGCCGGCTTCTACTTGGGAGAGAACTGGCACATCGTGGAGGAGTATGCCGGCGTCTTCCAGAAGATCGTGATTGTCGTCGTCGTTGTTGCGGGTCTGTACTGGTTGACCACCAGGATCCGCAAAATCAGGAACCGGCGGGCTTAGCCGTAGCGCCAGGGATCCTTTCCTAGCCGCTGGTGGCGCCCCGCCGGCACTTGGCCCCTTGAGCGGACACCGCCGCCGCACTGATGAGTCCTGCTCTAGCCCCCACCGGCCCTTACGGCGACGGACGCCACGCCGCTGATACCCCGCTGCCTTTACACCTTGACGGGCCCCCGGCCGCCGCCGTGCTGCCCTCACGCCGTTGACGGGCCGCCGGCCGCCAGGCATCGCCCTCACACCCCTTGACGGCAGTCCGCCGCCACCGTGATCCCTCACATCCTGGACGGGGCCTGCGCCGCCACCGTGATGCCCGCTGGCCCAAGTGCGCCGCCGCCGTATTGACGGGAACTGCCTGGCGTCCGCACCCCGGAGCCCGCGTACGAGCTCCGGGCCGGCTCGGCCTAGGCGTTCAGTCGCCCCATCCTCCTCCAGTTGACAACAGCTCGACCTGTTGTATGGTTAGCTACACAAGTAATGAACCCCTGCACCGAAAGGCGGTGCAATGGGCCGGGAAAGGAGCGGCAGTGATCGATGACTCCAAGCCGATCTTCCTCCAGATCGCCGAACGAGTTGAGAACGACATCGTGGACGGGGCGCTGGCCGAGGAAGGCCAGGTGCCGTCCACCAATGAGTTCGCCGCCTTCTACCGGATCAATCCCGCCACCGCGGCCAAAGGCGTCAACCGCTTGGTCGATGACGGGATTCTGTACAAAAAGCGGGGGATCGGCATGTTCGTAGCCGCCGGAGCCCGCTCCCGCTTACTGGCCCGCCGGCGTGACGACTTCTACCGCGAGTACGTTCAGCCGATGGCCCGGGAAGCACGAAAACTGGGTATCAGCACCGATCAGCTGACCGCAATGCTCCACCGCACCGAGTCCACCAGCGACATGACAGAGGGAAGCGTGTCCCCATGAGCTACCAGAACACACCCGCCATCGAACTGAGGCAGGTGAGCAAGTCCTACCGCGATGCCAAGGCACTGGACAACGTCAGCCTGCGTCTGGAGGGCAACCGGATCTACGGTCTGCTGGGTCGAAACGGCGCCGGCAAGACCACCCTGATGTCGGTGCTCACTGGCCAAGGCTTCCAGAGCAGCGGTGAAGCCTTGGTCTTCGGGCAGCACCCGTATGAAAACGACGCCGTGCTGTCGCGGATCTGTTTCATCCGGGAATCACAGAAGTACCCGGACGATTTCACCCCCCGGCAGGCGTTCAAGTCCGCAGCCCTGTTCTTTCGGAACTGGGACCAGGCCTACGCAGACCGGTTGGTCGAGGATTTTCAGCTCCCGCCCAAACGGCGGATCAAGAAGCTTTCCCGCGGCCAGCTCTCCGCCGTCGGCGTGATCATCGGGCTGGCGTCCCGCGCGGAGATAACATTCTTCGACGAGCCGTATCTGGGGCTCGACGCCGTGGCCCGCCAGATCTTCTATGACCGGCTGGTCGAGGACTTCGCTCACCATCAGCGCACCATCATCCTTTCCTCGCACTTGATCGACGAGGTGGCGAACCTGCTGGAGCACGTCGTGCTGATCGACCGCGGCCGGATCATCATGGACGACGACGCCGAAGCGATCCGCGGGACGGCCTTCACCGTGTCCGGCAGCGCCGCAGCAGTCAGGTCCTTCGCGGCGGGGCGGGAAGTGTTGCACCGCGAATCGCTGGGCTCACTGGCCTCGTGGACCATCGACGGCAGGCTCTCGGATGGCGAACGCGCCGAGGCTGCGGAACTCGGTGTGGAGTTGGCGCCGGTGTCGCTCCAACAACTGGTCGTGCGGAAGACCACTGCTGCAACCGATGCCGTCGCCGATGCCGACTCCGAGCTGGAGGTCTTGAAATGAACCGCGTCATCAACGTAGCGCGCATGCAGTTGATCAATAAGTGGACCTTCCTGGGCATCCCCGCCGTAATCCTGCTGGCCTCCTTTCTGGTGACCCTGGCCATCTGGGCGATGATTCCTGCCGACGGCGGGACGCTGTATTCCGGAACCGCGCAGGCGGTGATGTGGTACTTCCTGGCGCTGGGCATTCAGTCGCTGACACTGACGTTCCCGTTCTCGCAGGCGATGAGCGTGAGCCGCCGTACCTTCTACCTCGGCACCGTCGGCCTGTTCGCCGTGGTCGCCCTTGCCGTCAGTGTCCTGTACTACCTGCTGGGCCTGCTGGAAGTTGCCACCGGCGGCTGGGGCTTCAACGGCAGGATGTATGCCCTGGGCTGGATCGCCGACAGCAGCCCGGTGGTGCAGATCCTGTTCTACTTCATCGCCATGGTGGCGTTGTTCATGATCGGTTTCTGGTTCGCTACCATCTACAAACGCTGGCAGGCGACCGGGATGTTGGTCACATGGATCGCGCTCGCCGTGGTCCTGATCGGGCTGCTGGGCCTGATCGCCTGGCAGGGCTGGTGGCCGGCCGTCGGCGGGTGGCTGGTGGCCCAGACCCCGCTGAGCACCTCCGGCTGGACGGCGCTGTTCTGCGCGGTCCTGGCGGCCGGGTCCTACCTGACCCTCCGCCGGGCCACCCCCTGACCCAGCCCTGACCAAGCCGCCAGGACGGCGGCCCCAGCGCTCGTGCCGGGGTCGCCGTCGACGCGTGTTGCAGGCGCAGAACCGTCGGTGCCGTCGCTTAGGGTTGAACGCGTGGCAGTTGACTTCACGGCGATCGATTTCGAGACGGCAAACGGGTTCCGGGGCTCCCCATGCTCCGTCGGCTTGAGCAAGGTCCGTGACGGTCGGATCGTCGAGGAAGCCTCCTGGCTGATGCGGCCGCCGGAGGGCTTCGACCACTTCGACCGGCGCAACGTCCAGATCCACGGCATCACCGCGGGCATGGTCGCGGGAAAGCCGCGTTTCGGCGAGATCTTCGCCGACCTGGCAGCCTTCATCGGCTCCGACGTGCTGGTCGCCCACAACGCCGCCTTCGACATGGGCGTGATCCGATCGGCTCTGGAGGTCTCGGAACTCTCCGGGCCCGCCTACGACTACGCCTGCACCGTCATCCTGTCGCGGCGCAGCTATTCGCTGGTGTCCTATTCCCTGCCGTTCGTCGCCGAGGCCGCAGGCGTGCCGCTGCACAACCACCACGACGCCGTGGCGGACGCGCGGGCCTGCGCCGGCATCATGATCGACATCGCCGGCCGCAACTCGGCCGGCAGCATTCCCGAGCTGCTGACCGCCCTGCAGTTGCGCGCCACGCGCCTGGAGGCCTACCTCCACGGCAGCGCGGCGGTATCCAAACCCACCCGGACGGCGCTCGAGCGGCAGGCGCTGGGGGCGGCCGGGGGCGCGGCGCCGTCGTCGGCCTGGACCTACTGGCCGGACGAGGGGGAGAACCCCGAGCCCAACCACGCGGCCGACGATTCCCACCCGCTGTACGGCCAGACCGTGGTCTTCACCGGCAATCTGGGCCTGTCCCGGCAGGAGGCGAAGAACCGGGCGGCGGAGCTGGGGGCCCGGCCGGCCAGCAACGTCACCCGGAAGACCACCGTGCTCGTCGTCGGCGACGGTTTCGTCGCCTCCGACCTCAAGAGCGGCCGCGTGACGGCCAAGGCACACAAGGTGCTGCAGCTGCACAGCAAGGGCCAGCAGATCGAGGTGCTGTCCGAAGGCGAGTTCTTGCAGATGATCGGGGGACGCTGGCCCGCGCACAGCGCCTGACCCGCCGCCGTCGAAAGCCGCCGGAGTCAGAGCCGGAGGCCTACCCCGGTGAGTTCCTCGGACAGGTCGATCAGCCGCGAGGCGGCGTTGCGCTCGCGGGCGGGCCGCCGCGGCGCGACGACGGCGGGGCGTCCGGTCAGCTGGAACGGCCCGTCCGGTCCCCAGTAGTCGCCGTTGCGGACCTCCTCGGCGGCTGCCGCGTGCACCAGCGGCCGGGCGCCGGCGTCCTTGCCCTGCGCCACCAGCCCGAAAAGCACCCGTTGCCAGCCCGCCGCCGGACGCGACAGCTGCAAGCCCGGCCGGTCCGGGGTGAAGTATTTGCGCGCGTACCCGGGATGGGCCACCACGGAAGCGACCGGCGAGCCCACCGCCTCCAGCCGGTTCGCCAGCTCGAATCCGAAACTCGTCACCGCCAGCTTGGACAGCGCGTAGGACCGGTAGCTGGAGTACCGGGCCGGCAGAGCGGCCCGGCGGAAGTCCGGCCGGACCCAGCGATGGCTGATGCTGCCCACATGCACCACGCGGCCGCGGCTGCTGCGCAGCACAGGCATCAGCCTGGCGACGAGCGCGAAGTGGCCCAGGTGGTTGGTGCCGAACTGCAGTTCGAAGCCGTCGGCGGTGAACTGCAGTTCCCGGGAACCGATTACCCCGGCGTTGGCCAGCAGGGCATCGATCCGCCCCCGCTCGGCAAGTTCGCCTGCCGCTTGCCGGACCGAGGCCAGATTGGCAAGATCCAGCTCCTGGAAGTGCACGTCCGCGCCGGGCACAGTGCGGCGGACGGCTTCCATGGCTGCCCGGGCGCGTGCCGCATCACGGGCAGCCATGACCACCGTGGCTCCCGCCGCGGCCAGCTGTTCACTGGCGAAGTAGCCGAGGCCGGCGCTGGCACCGGTCACGAGGATCGCCTTCCCGTCCTGGCGGGGCAGCGCGGGGGCAGCGCGGTCGTGGTCCACGGGCTCAGCCCTGGGTTTGCGCCAGGAAGCGCTCCGCCATGCCGAGAATGACGTCGGCGGCCTCCAGCGCGCCCAGCCATTCGGCGGGGAGCGCCGCCTCGCCATAATGGGCGCCCAGGAGGTTCCCGGCGAGGCTGCCGGCCGAGTCGCTGTCGCCGTCGTGATTGATGGCCGCGGCGACCGCCCGGCGGAAGTGGTGCTCCGGCGTCGTGCTGTCCGCCGTCGCCAAGACGGCGTAGAGGGCGATGGCCAGGGCTTCCTCGGCCACCCGGCCCAAGCCCAGCGTGGCGGTCAGCACGGCCGGCTGCACGGGGCCGCCTGCCGACAGCTCGATTGCGGCGCGCAGCCGCCCGGCCAATTCGGCGGCGGCCGGATCCTGCTCGGTGCGGGCCAGCAGGGCCACGGCGGCGCCGGGCAGCGTGGCCTGTTCGTGCACCAGCAGCCGGATCAGCGTGGCGAACGTTGCCGCGCTCTGGTGGGCCGTCGGATGGCCGTGGGTGAGCGCGGAGCCGTCCGTGGCCAGCCGCTGGACCGTCTGGTCGTCGACGAACGGCAGCAGCCCGAACGGAGCCGACCGGACCACCGTGCCGGAGTCCTTCGAGTCCCGGTTGACCGGGCGCGCCCGCGTTCCCATTTCCCCGGTGGCCAGGCCGGACAGGCAGGCGGCGCCGGGGGCGCGGCGTGCGTGCAGCACGTCCTGTTCGTCGATCCAGCGCGGCTGGGGCTCCGGCGCATTGTCCGGAAAGCGGCCCTCCTGGGTGGCGTACCAGCGCAGGTAAGCCAGCCAGAGGCAGGCGGCTTCGTCGGCGGCGGTACCGGCATTGGCCCATTCCAGCGCCTCGGTCAGCCCGTCGAGGGTATAAAGCGTCAACTGCGTGTCGTCGGAGAAGTGGCCGGGCTCCGCCAGCTGGGAGAAGTCCCGCAGCCCGTCCGCCCCGAAGCGCCCGGCGATCGCGTCGAAGGAGTCGAATTCGACGCCGGCCCCCAACTGGTCCGCCAGGGCGCCTCCGAGCAGGCAACCGCGCACCCGCGAGGCGAAGTCCGGCACCGCGTGGGCCGTGGTCTCCGGCTGGGTCACGGGCGGCGGCACGGCGGCGGGAACCGGTGTGGGCTGGGCGGCGCCGGGAGCGGGCCGCATGGTGCCGGGAGGGGGCGGCGCGCTGCCGGCGAAGTCCGGCGCGTCGGCGGAGGGGGAACCGGGGAGCGGGGCATCGTTAGTCACGACTACCAGCTTAGGCGCGGGACCGGACCTTTCGCCGGGCATCCTTCCCGGGCAGCACCCAGCTTTCTCACAGACCCCGATGCCAGAGTGGAGTAGTTTTGAGTAACGCGCCGGCTGCTGGCCGGCCCTGCAGAAGGACAGTATCCATGGCAGCAGCCCACCCCGCGTCACCGGCTCCGGCCGTCCACGCCGCCCCGCCCCGGCTCGGCGAGGGGCGCAGCTACTCGGCCCGCATAGGCGCCGAAGCGGCAGGTTCGTTCCTGCTCTTTTTCGGCGCCCTGGGGATTGGCATGTTCAATCCGCAGGGCGGCTTCAGCGTCCCCTTCGGCTTCGGCCTGGCGGTCGTTGCCGGCATGCTTGCGTTCGGCCACGTCTCCGGCGGTCACTTCAACCCGGCCATCACGCTGGGCAGCGCGCTCGCGGGCCGGACCTCTTGGAAGTCGGTGCTGCCCTACGTCCTGGCGCAGCTGGCCGGCACCTCGCTGGCCGCCGTCGTGCTCTGGGTGATCATGGGCAGCCACCCGGTCAGCGCCCAGTCAGCCGGCGTGTTCACGTCCATCTCCAACGGTTACGCCGGCGGCGACGAACTGGGCTTCTCGATGGCGGGGGTTTTCCTGGCCGAAACCGTCGCCACCGGGCTGCTCGTGGCGGTCTACCTCGGTGCCACCTCGTCCCTGGACCGGCTCCGCAGCGCCCCGTACGCGGTGGGGCTTGCGTTCGGCGTGCTGACCGCCGTGATGCTCCCGATTTCCAACGCCGGACTGAACCCGGCCCGCTCCACGGCCGCGGTGTATTTCGCGGACGGCAGCCCGCTGGGCGAACTGTGGCTGTTCTGGGCGGCCCCGCTGCTCGGTGCGGTGATCGCCGGGCTGCTCTACCGCAGTGCCGAACTGGTGCCCGGGCCGCGCAAGGCAGCCAACGACGGCGATGCACCGGCTGCATCTTCCGGCAAGCCTGTGGAGGGGAAGACTGCCACTGGCGGCGGCGTTTCGGCCGGCACGGTGTCGGCCGGAGGCGCGGCCGCCGGATCCGCGGCAGGCTCGGTGCCCGCCGGGTCCGCCGCCGGACGTGAGGTTCCCGACGTCGCGGTGGAGGACCAGCCGGACGAGCCGGCGCCGGCGGACGATCAGGGCGCCGCCGAAGCCCGCGACTTCTTTGACCGCAAGCCGAACCGGACACGCCCGGACGGCGAATAACCACCAGGTCCCGCGCAACGGCACGTCCCGATTTCGGGACGTGCCGTTGCGCTTGTCCGAAACTGTCCCAGGCGCCGGATAGTTTGGAAATATGAGGTTACTGCACACGTCCGACTGGCACCTGGGCCGTTCTTTCCACGGCGTCGGGATGCTGCAGGCGCAGCACGCTTTCGTGGAGCAACTCCTGCAGACAGTGCGCGAGGAGGGCATCGACGTGGTGCTCATCGCGGGCGATGTGTACGACCGCGCGCTTCCCGGTGTAGATGTGGTCAACCTCTTTTCCGATGCCTTGTCGCGCATCCGCGGTGCCGGGGCAACGGTGATCCTGACCAGCGGCAACCACGATTCGGCCACCCGGTTGGGCTTCGGCTCCGGCATCCTGGCCCACGGCGGGGTCCATATCCGCGCCCGGCTGGACCAGCTTGCGGACCCGGTGGAGCTGGACCTGGACGGGGCGACCCTGGCCGTGTACGGGATCCCGTACCTCGAGCCGCGGCTGTGCGCGGAGGAGCTGGGCGCGGAGGCCCCCAGCCACACCGCCGTCACGCGGTCGGCGCTGGGCCTCGTCCGTGCCGACCTTGAGCAGAGGCGGGCCGGCGGCGCCGTGCATTCCCTGGTCATGGCGCACACCTTTGCCAGCGGCGGCGTCACCTCGGACAGCGAACGGGACCTGAGCATCGGGGGAGTGGGAGCGGTCCCGCTGGATCTGTTCGACGGCCTCGACTATGTGGCGCTGGGCCACTTGCACGGGCGCCAGGCGCTGAGCGAAACCGTGCGCTATTCCGGCTCACCGCTGCCTTATTCGTTCTCCGAGGCGGGCCACGAGAAGGGCGGCATCATCCTCGAATTCACCGCGGACGGGCTCGCGTCGGTGGAAAACGTCAGCTGGCCCTCCCCGCGCAGGCTCGCCGTGCTCAAGGGGACCATGCAGGACCTGCTCGAATCGGCGGACCACGCCTGGGCGCAGGACGCCTATTGCCAAATCACGGTCACCGACGACGAACGCCCAGCGAAGGCGATGGAACGGCTGCGGGCGCGCTTTCCCGACACGCTGGTGCTCAACTTCGAACCCGCCTCCGGGCCGCGCCGGGACACCATGAGCTACAGCCAGCGCATCGCGAAGGCCCAGGACGACCTGGAGGTCTGCTGCGGCTTCCTGGACCACGTCCGCTCCCGGCCGGCCGACGAAGCCGAACGCGCACTGTTGGTCGATGCGTTGGCCGCCGTGCAGGCAGCGGAGGCCGCGGCATGAGGATCCACCGGCTTCAAATGCAGGCCTTCGGGCCGTTCGCTGCGCGGGAAATTATAGACTTCGACGAGCTGGGAGAGCAGGGGCTGTTCCTGCTCAACGGGCCGACCGGGGCCGGCAAGACCAGCATCCTGGACGCCATCTGTTTTGCGCTGTACGGGTCCGTTCCCGGCGCACGCCAGCAGGGGAAGCGGCTGCGCAGCGACCACGCCGAACCCGGGACAGAGCCGGAAGTCGTGTGCGAATTCTCCGCCCGCGGCAGACGGTTCGAAGTGACCCGCAACCCGCAGTGGGAACGGCCCTCGTCCCGGGCCAGGTCCGGATCGGTGACGGAGCAGGCGCGCACGCTGCTGCGCGAGAAGATCAACGGGGCCTGGGTCCAGAAAAGCGGCCGCAACGACGAGGCCGCGGCCGAGCTGCTGGCCGTCCTGGGCATGAGCCTGGAACAGTTCACCAAGGTAGTCCTGTTGCCCCAAGGCGACTTCGCGGCGTTCCTGCGCGCCGACGCCAGGGAACGCCGGCCGTTGCTGCAGCGCCTGTTCGCGACCGACCGCTACGAGGCGGTGGAGCAGGTCCTGGCGGACGAAGCGGCCAAGGCACGCTCGGACTACCAGGCCGCGGTGGCAGGATCCGACCACCTGCTCGCCCGGGCAACAGAGGAAGCAGCCCGGCATCTGGCCGCCGAGGACATGCCGGACCAGTCAATGCCTGCCGCGGACCTGCTCGCCGCCCTTGAGTCCTCGATGGCGTCCGCGGCCGGCTCCGTCCGCGACCTGGCCGAGCGCGGACAAGATGAGCTGGGCCGGCTGCGGGAGGCCATTGCCCGGCACGAGCGGGCGCTGGCCGACCACGCGGAATTGGCGGCGCTGGAGAAACTGGCAGCCGAGCACCGCAACGGCGCCGACGGCCACGCAGCGCTGACCGAAACCCTGGCATCGCACCGGGCCGCGGAACTGCTGGCGTCGCCCATCCGGCACCGGGATCAGGCGGCACTCGCTGTGGAACGGGCCGGGAAAGAGTTTCTGGACCGGATCGACGAGGCCGAAGCCCATCCGCTCTTCCCAACATTCGTTTCCCGCCGCCCCGACCCCGATGCCGCGGGACAGGCGCTGCTCGAGGAGGCGGCGGCACAGCTCTCCGCCGAGCTCGGACGAATCCGCGCCCTGCTGCCGGAAGAGCAGCGGTTGCAGGCGGGGGCTGCCGACGTGCGGCGGTTGGAACAGCGCGCGGGCCGATTGGCCAAGGACATCGGTGCCGCGGAAACTACCCGGGAACGGCTGGCTGAAGTCGGCCGCGGGCTGCAGGAGGAATTGGCCACGCTGGCGGCAGCCTCCGACGACGTCGGCCTGCTCACCGAGCGGCTGGAACAGGCCCGGCAGCTTCGGGACACCGTGGCCGACTACGGCGCCTGCTTGGCCAAGACCGACGAGGCCCGCCGGAACCGCGATGCGGCGCACGCCAGGCAACTTCGGCTCAAGGAAGCCTGGCTGTCGCTGTTGGAACAGCGGCTCGATCAGGCCGCAGCGGAGCTCGCCGCCAACCTTGCAGAGGGAGACCCCTGTCCGGTGTGTGGCGGAACGGAACATCCGCAACCGGCCGCGGCCGCCGGCGGGCACCTGGTCACCCGCGAACAGGAAACAGCAGCCCGGGAGGACCACGCGGCGGCGGAAGCCACGTACTCCCAGGCCCGCGAGGCGTGCGCGGCACTGGAACAGCAACTCTCGGCCCTGGCCTCCCGCGGCGGCGCGACCGACGCCGCCGAAGCAGCCGCCGCCGTCGTCGCCGCCCGTGCCCGTTTGGACGAGGCCGTCGCGGTGCGGGAACGGCGCACAAAACTGCAGGAACGGGCGGCCGCCACGACCGAGCAGCTCGACGAGAACGGCCGGCAGCTGTCGGTTCTGGCCGTGGCCAAGGCCTCCGCCGATTCCGACCTCAAGGCCGGGAGGGAACGCGTGCAGGAACTCGAGCAGAAGCTGCGCGAGGCCCGTCCGGACGGAGGCAGCCTGCACGAACACGCGGCCTCGCTGTCCCGCCTCGACCAACTGCTGGCCGCTGCCCTGGACGTCCTGGGACAGCACCGCCACTGCGGCAACGCGTTGGAGCAGGCCGAAGCCGATCTGGCCTCGGCCATCGGGCAGTCCAGCTTCGCCTCCGAAGACGAAATCCGGGTGTCCCTGCTGGCACCGGCACAGCTGCAGGAACTGCAGCGGCGCCACACCGCCTACACCGAAGCAGGCCAGCGGGTGCAGGTGCTGGAGTCCTCCGAAGCCGTCGTCCGTGCCCGCACCGCGCTCGAGAAGGGCGAAACACTGCCGGGGACCGCGGAACTGGACGCGGCACGCGGGGAAGCCGCGGTCCTGGACGGGTTGGTGCAGGAGCACCACGTGCGGCACGGGGTGCTGACTGCGTCGCACCAACAACTTGCCAGCTACCGCCGGCGTTTCGACGAGGAACAAGTCCGCTTGGCCCCGATCGCGGAACGGCACGAGCTCCTGCAGTCGGTGGCGGACACGGTCAGGGGACTGGGCGAGAACGAACGCAAGATGACGCTCACCACCTACGTCCTGGCCGCGCGGCTGGAGCAGATTGCGGCGGCGGCTTCCGAACGCCTGATCGCCATGACCGACGGGCGCTACACCCTGGTCCACGACGACTCGAAGTCCGGCAACAAGAAGTCGGGCCTGGGATTGCACGTCAGCGACGAATGGACGGGGCAGCGGCGCGACACCTCCACCCTGTCCGGCGGCGAATCCTTCATGGCCTCGCTCGCGCTGGCACTCGGCCTGGCCGACGTAGTGCAGGCAGAGGCAGGCGGCGTGGACATCGAGACGTTGTTCGTCGATGAGGGATTCGGCAGCCTGGATGAGCAGGCATTGGAGCAGGTCATGGATGCGTTGGAGGGACTGCGCGACGGGGGCCGGGTCATCGGCCTGGTCAGCCACGTAGCGGAGATGAAGCAGCGGATCGGCGCCCAGCTCCAAGTCACGAAGGGGCGCCACGGCTCCTCCGTCCGCACCGTGCTTACCGGGGCCGCCTGACCACCGGTATGATGGTTGTGTTATCCGGGTTGTGCGCATCGGGAGGCGGGACGATGCGCGGTTCGAACCAACGGAAAAACCGATGACTGCTTCTGATTCCGGCGCGCCCGCCCAGCAACAAGCCCCCGGCAACGACACCTCCGGCCGCCGACGTCGCAAGACCCGAAACCCCTTCGGCCGCTACGCGCGGCTGGCGCGGATGGCCGGAGCCTCTTTTCTGGCCATCGGATTCCTTGCCCGGCTGCCGCTGGCGATGCTCACGGTCGGCGCCCTGACACTGGTCACCGTCAGCACCGGATCCTACGCCTCAGGCGGTTTCGCCGCAGGTGCCGTAGGCATCGGCTCGGCCGCCGGTGCGCCGCTCTTCGGCTACCTTGCCGACCGGGTCGGTCAGCGGCCCGTGCTGCTGGTCGCGGCTGCCGCACACACCTGCGCCATCGCCGTGCTGCTGACCTGCGTCTACATCGGAGGCAGTGGAGCCGGCCCCGTGGCCGTGCTTGCGGCGTCCTTCGCCGTCGGCGCCACCTGTCCGCAGGTCGGCCCGCTGGCCAGGGTGCGCTGGATGGCGATGACCCGCAAGGACAAGCCGGTATTGGACACGGCGCTGTCCTACGAGAGCACCGCCGACGAACTGACGTTCGTGCTCGGACCGGCCCTGGTCGGGCTGCTCGCGGCGCTGATTGCCCCGTGGCTGCCCTTCGTGCTGGCCGCCGCCCTGACCGTGACGATGGTGACTGCCTTTGCCGTCCACCCCACCTACCGTGCGGTCGTCCCGGTGACGCCAGGACTGGTCAAGGCGCATCCCGGAGCCGCCGCGGCTGCCTCGCCGGTGCGGATCAACTGGCCGCTCGTCGCCATCCCCGTGCTGGGGATGGTGGCCATGGGCGTGTTCTTCGGCGCAACCCAGAACGCCCTGAGTGCCTTCGGCGGCAGCTTCGGCGCGGCCGACACCGCGGGCCTGCTGTATGCGCTGCTGGGCCTGACGTCGGCCTTCGGTGCCCTGTCCGTGGCCTACTGGCCCGCACGGTGGAAGCATTCCAGCCGCTGGGTCGTGTGCGCGGCGGCGATGACGGCGTTCTGCGTCCTGCTGCTGCTGCCCGCCGAAGTGCTGCCGATGATTTTCGTGCTGCTGGTGGTCGGCGTGCCCGTCGGACCCACCATGGTCACCATCTACGGCATCGGAAGCCTGGTCGCTCCGGACGAGCGGCTCGGCACGGTGATGACGCTGCTCGCCAGCGGCGTCGTCCTCGGCTCTGCCATTGGCTCGGCGGTAGCCGGGGCGCTGGCCGAGAACCTGGGACACTCCGGTGCGTTCCTGGTGTCGATTGCCGCCTCAGCCATGCTGCTGGTGCTGGGCCTGGTCGCTGCCGCCGTCGTCCGGCGCCGCGGGGACGCCTGACCGCCGCCCGCCTGCCGCCGTCGTCCGGCGCCGCGGGGACGCCTGACCGCCGTCCGCCGGCCGCGGCCGGGCTTAGTGTAGCTCCGCCTCGATGACTGCGGCTGAGCGCTTCAAGGCCTCGGCAATTTGTTCATCTGGAGTGTCGGTCCGGATGTAGACCACGGCCACGGCAGCCGGGAGCTGCCCCGGGACGGTGACCGGCACGGCGACCGACGAGACGCCGGGGATGACCTCGTCATGGCTGATGGCATACCCGGAGGCCTTGGCGAGCCGGGCCTCCGGACGGATCGGCTGGCCCGGAGCATGCTGCTCCCACTGGTCCCGGGTCAGGGCCGATTGGATGGCGATGCCCGGGGCTCCCGCGGCAAAGGAATGCCGGGTGCCCGGACGCTGCACCAGTGCCGTCGTATGCCGCGGCTCCACGGTCAGCAGCGTCACGCAGTCGTGCTGGTCCCAGACCGCGACAAAGGCCGTCATCATCAGGTCGTTGGCGAGTGCTGTCAGCTCCGGAAGCGCCGCCGACTGCAGGTCCCGCGAAACACCCCGGGCCAGCGCGGCCAGGCCGGGCCCCGCCTGCACCCTGCCAGCCGAATCGCGCATCAGCAGCGAATGGTCCTCGAGCGTGCGCAGGATCCGGTAGGCGACCGAGCGGTGCACCCCCAACGCCTCGGACAACTCGGCGATCGTCATCGGCGACGGCGCCTCCGCCAGGATCTCCAGGGCCCTGATGCCGCGCGACAGGGTCTGCGAGTGCGCCGGGGCGGGTTTGATGGGGGTCTGGCTCATCGGTACATCCTCTGGAAAGTCCTGGACGGGAAATGCGGCGGGAACCGGTCACAGTGCTTGTGCCGGCCCTCACAGGTCCCATTGTTCTATATCGGGACAAAGCGTCCAACTATAGAACGCAGCGCCGTGCTCGGCCGCTTCTTTGGGGTGTGGGCGCTCACGGGCTCCGGTCGTTCCCACAGGAGAGCGACGTCGTGGCGCACCACGGCAGCGTTTGGGCGTTATGGAAATGATATGGCGGCGCTATGTGTGGCCCGTCACTGTCCGGTAATATGGCTCCAGTCACATTACCGACCGTTCGGTAACCGTTCTGTGAATTCAACGGAGAAAATATGTCAACGTCAGAAGAGCTGGCAGGCAACCTCAGCCCAGCAGCCCGCCGTGAAGAGCGCAAGGTGCTCGCGGGCACCTTGGTCGGTACCACCATCGAGTGGTACGACTTCTTCATTTACGCGCAAGCCGCCGGCCTGGTGCTGGCTACGTTGTACTTCGCGCCGCTGTCCCAGGAGAGCGCCGGCCTGGCGCAGATCGTTTCCTGGGCCTCGCTGGGTATCAGCTTCCTGTTCCGCCCGCTCGGCGCCATCGTCGCCGGCCACTTGGGCGACCGTTTGGGCCGGAAGATGATGCTGGTCTTCACGCTGGTGCTCATGGGCGCCGCGACATTCCTGATCGGCGTGCTGCCGACCTATGGGGACATCGGGATCACGGCCCCGATCCTGTTGGTGTTCCTGCGCATCCTGCAGGGATTCTCGGCCGGCGGCGAATGGGGCGGCGCCGCGCTGATGTCCGTGGAGCACGCGCCGGTCAACAAGCGCGGCTTCTTCGGTGCCTACCCGCAAATCGGTGTTCCCATCGGCATGATCCTTGCCACCGGTGTGATGTGGCTGATGACCACTATCCTCAGCGAGGATGCCTTCCTTGCGTGGGGCTGGCGCGTACCGTTCCTGTTCTCGGTCGTGCTGATCCTGGTCGGCTACTTCATCCGCCGCTCCGTGTCCGAGTCCCCGGTCTTCAAGGAGATGCAGGAGCGCAAGAAGGAATCGGCCGCTCCGCTGGGCCAGCTGTTCAAGCACAACTGGAAAGAGGTCATCCTCACCGCGCTGATCTTCATTGCCAACAATGCCGCCGGATACCTGCTGATCGCGTTCTTCGCTTCCTACGCCACCAAGCCGGCGGACGCCGGAGGCCTGGGGATGGACCGCCCATCGGTCCTGTTGGCCACCACGCTTGCTGCTTTCGGCTGGTTGATCTTTACCATGTACGGCGGAATCCTCTCCGACAAGATCGGCCGCATCCGCACCTTCCAGATTGGCTACGTGTGGGTCCTGCTGTGGCAGATTCCCATGTTCATGCTCATCGACACCGCGAGCATCCTCCTGATGGGCATCGCGATGTTCGTGCTGACCATCGGCCTGGGCCTGTCCTACGGCCCGCAGTCGGCCCTCTATGCCGAAATGTTCCCGGCCAACGTCCGATACTCCGGCGTTTCCATTGGCTACGCCATTGGTGCCATCCTTGGCGGTGCCTTCGCTCCGTTGATCGCTGAGTTGTTGTTGGGCCGGACCGGAAGCACGATCTCCATCGGGATCTACATCATGGTGCTGTGCGTCATCTCGCTCGTGGCGGTCTCCGTGGTCAAGGAAACCAAGGGCAAGAACCTGCGCGTGGAGGAAGCACACCAGGAGTACCTGCAGCAGCACCCCGAAGCGCGCGAGAACCGCTAAGTCGCGCCAGTCACCAGAGGCCACCAGCTAAGGCCTCCGCGGGACTGCAGAGACGGACCGCCGCCGGCAGTGATGCCGGCGGCGGTCCGCTGTTCTTTAACCTGGCGGCGGCAGCCGCTACCGGGGCAGCGCTGCCATGACCTCGTCGTCGCTGACCTGGCCAAAGTATTGGTAGGCCTCGCCTACGGCTCTGAAATTGCGTGGCTGGCGCAGGCAGATCACGGCATCGGCCAGTTTCTGTAGCTCGGCACAGGCCTGCGGCGGGCCCACCGGCACCGCGACGACGATCTCGCGGGGGTCGCTCTGCCGTACGGCGTTGATCGCAGCCTTCATGGTGGCGCCGGTGGCCAACCCGTCATCGCAGAGGATCGTGGTCCGGCCGCGCACCTCTGCCGTCCGGCCCTGGAGATACGCTTCCTGCCGCCGCTTCAGTTCGGCCCGTTCCCTGTCCTGGACCTCCTGCAGCCGCTGTTCGCTGTAATTGCGGCGGCGCAGTTCTGCCACTATCGGTTCCACCATGACGACGGCGGTGTGCCCGCCATGGGCGGCCAAGGCACCGAAGGCGACCTCCGGCTGGCCCGGAATGCCTAGTTTGCGGACGATGAGCGCGTCGAAGTCGGCGGCCAGTTCTTTCGCCAACACCGCGGCCACTGGGACGCCGCCGCGCGCCAGGCCAAGCACGGTGACGTCGTCGCGGCCGCGGTATGCTGCCAGTTCGGCCGCCAGTTGCCGGGCGGCATCGGGTCGATCGGCGAAAGGGGCAGGTGCTCCGCTCAACAGTCCCACGGTTTCAGTATCCTCTTGCGTTTCCCGGGTCGCGAGGGGGAGCGAACGCCCTCCGCGGCGGCGGAATGTGACGTGGGGGGCGTTCGGCCGGCCCAACGTAGCGGCTATTGCTCGACCGCCTGATAGACCGCTTAACCTGCATGGGTAGTTCTCCCCATCGCGGGTCGGATGCCCGCGGGATATGCTCGTGACAACGGTGGGGCTCGGAACGGGGGCCCGCATCGCGTCGGCTGGACTTGGGTCCGGCCGTGGAAGAGCCGGACCCGCAGGATTCCCCCAACGCCTGCCGCTCCGGCTCTTTCGTTTAACGCGGCTGTCGCCGCAGGCGCGCGGTTTGGCAGCGGAGCCGTCCCGGCGTATGAATGGTAGGTGACCCAAGCCTCCGACCCCGCTCCCGAGAACCGATCAGCGCCCCGACCGGCCAGCCCCGACGGCGCCGAGGCCGGCTTCGTCCCCGACCCCGGCCGGTGGCGGATCCTGGCCGTGCTGCTGGTGGCCATCTTCATGTCGCTGGTGAGCGTGAGCATCGTCAACGTGGTGCTGCCGTCCATCCAAACCGGACTGGGCGCGTCGGACTCGGACCTCCAGTGGGTGCTCTCCGGCTATGCGCTGACTTTTGGTGTGGTGCTGGTGGCCGCCGGACGGGCGGGCGATATTCTGGGCCGCGGCCCGCTGTTCATCGCCGGCGTCGCGCTCTTCACGCTCTCCTCGGTGGCCGCCGGACTCGCTCCGGATCCGCTCAGCCTGAACATCACCCGCTTCGTGCAGGGCCTGGGGTCGGGGCTGCTGAATCCGCAGGCCGTGGGGATGATCCAGCAGTATTTCCGCGGTGCGGAACGCGGCCGTGCCTACGGGGCGCTCGGCAGCGTGATTGGCGTGTCGGTGGCCGTCGGGCCCCTGTTGGGCGGAACGATCATTGAGTTCGCCGGTGTCCAGGACGGGTGGCGCTGGACCTTCCTCGTGAATGTACCGGTCGGGATCCTGGCCATCGTGCTGGCGCTGATGTGGTTCAAGCCGCGGCACACTGCCGTTGACCCTCCAGGGGAAGCAGACCGCGAAGGCGCCCCCGGACAGCCCCCGGTAGCCAAGCCCGAACGCGACCTCGATCCCGTCGGGGCCGTGCTGCTGGGCCTGTCGGTGCTGGCGCTGCTGCTGCCCTTCGTCGAACGCGGGGCCGGTGCATGGATCTGGCTGCTGCTTCCCGGCGGCGCGGGACTGCTGGCGCTGTGGGCGTGGTGGGAACATACTTACCGCCACCGCGGGCGCAGCCCGATGGTCGACCTGCGGATCTTCCGCACCCACAGCTTCTCCGCCGGCTCGCTGATCGCCGGCCTGTACTTCATGGGCGTGACCAGCGTCTGGGTGCTGGTGGCGCTCTACATCCAGCAGGGGCTGGGCGGCAGCGCTCTGGAGGCGGGGTTGATCGGGCTGCCTGCCGCGCTGCTCGGCGCCTATTCGTCGCACTGGTCCGGCAAGCGGGTGCTGGAGCGGGGGCGGCAAATGATCGTCGCCGGGATCCTCTGCGCGTTGCTGGGGCTGGCGTCGACCATCGCCGTCATCCAACTGGAGGCAGCCGGGTTGCTCAGCATCTGGTGGATGCTGCTGACGCTGTCGTTCATCGGCATGGCGCAGGGCCTCATTATCACCCCCAACCAGACGCTGACTTTGGCCGACGTGTCGTTGGAGTACGCGGGGAGCGCCGGGGGAGTGCTGCAGACGGCCCAGCGCATCGGCACCGCCGTGGGCATCGCGGTCATCACCGCCGTCGCCTTTTCCGTCCAGGCCCGGTCGGGCTGGACCGAGGCGATCACCGCAGGACTGGCCGTCACCGCCGCGTCCGTTGTCGCCACGCTCGTCATCGCCGGAACCGACGCCCGCCGCGCCTCCCGCAGGTCCAGGCCGCGGCGGGGCTGAGCCGGTCAGCTCAGCCGGACCTCGACCTGCCCCTCGCGGACGCGTGTTTCGTAGGCTGGCTGCTCGGAGCTGGCGGGGCCCCTGACGATGCTGCCGTCCGCCAGGCGGAAGCGGCTGCCGTGCCAGGGGCAGGTGATGCACCCGTCGTCGACCTGTCCTTCTGCCAGCGGCCCGCCCATGTGGCTGCAGACGCTGTCCAGCGCCCGGACGGTGCCATCGCTGCGAAACAGGACCAGCGACACGTCGCCGGCGTGCGCCAGCTGCGGCCGGCCCTCGGGCAGTTCGCTTTCCGCCAGGACGGGGGTCCACTCGACGGGACCTTTCCGCCACGCCGTGTGGTTGACGTTGACGCCGCGGGCGTAGCTCAGGTGGCCGCCCAGGTAGCCGCCGGACATCACCAGCCCGAAGCCGCCCAGCGCGAGCACCTTGGCCAGCCCCCGGCGCTCGCCGCGGCGGGCCAGGAAGGAAGCGGCGAAGCACACCAACGCCGCCGAGTTGGATGCGGCGTGCACGATGCCGAGCCGGCGGTCCTCGCCCTGCGTATCCGACCAGTCGTTGAGCCCGGCCCACGCCGTGGGTACGGCCGTGAGGATTCCGGAGGCGACCAGGAGGTCGGCCGCGGGCTCGGCACGGCGGCCGCCCACCGTGTCCAGCAGCGTGGACATGGTCCAGGCACCGATGGGAAAGTCGGTCAACAGCGGATGCAGCGGGTGGCCCACGAAGCTGCCGCTGAGGACGTTCCTGATCGGCCGGGGTCTGACGATCCTGCCCACCAGCCCGGCCACCGGTTCGGCGACCTTGTCCAGAGCCTCGGTACGTTCTATCCGTGCAACGACGGTACGCAGAATACTCACGCCGTTTCCCCCATCCCCTAGAACGGTCGGCACCCCGGACCGCCCCGTCGGCCGGGCGCCGGCACCGCGTGTAGGTGCCAGTGTGGCATCCGGCGGCGGGGCGGGCAAGGCCACAGACGCCGCTGGGCGGCTTCCCTGCGGAAGCCGCCCAGCGGCGTCGTCATGCGGTCGAAGACCGGGACTAGACCTGGTTGCCGATCTTAAAACCCTTCGACGCCTGGCCGCGGAAGGTGCCGTCCTCGTCGTCCGCCCGGGTGAAGGAGAACCCGTCGGCGCCGATGGTCACCTCCATCTCCGAGTTGTCGGTGCGCTCGATGACCTCCTGCGGGTTGCCGTCGAGGTCGAGCACCAGGGACGCCTCGGTGTACCAGGACGGGACCACCGGGTTGCCCCACCAGTCGCGGCGCTGGTTGTCGTGGACATCCCAGGTGATGACGGGGTTGTCCGGGTCGCCGGTGTAGTAGTCCTGGGTGTAGATCTCCACGCGGTGGCCATCGGGATCCAGGATGTACAGGTAGAAGGCGTTGGACACGCCGTGGCGGCCGGGACCGCGTTCGATCCGGTCGGACATGCGCAGGGCGCCCATCTTGTCGCAGATCTGGATGATGTTGTGCTTCTCGTGGGTGGAGAAGGCAACGTGGTGCATCCGCGGACCGTTGCCGCCGGTGAGGGCGGTGTCGTGCACCGTGCCCTTGCGGTGCATCCAGGCCGCGTAGGTTACGCCGTCGGAGTCCTTGATGTCCTCGGTGACGCGGAAGCCCAGGTCCTCCAGGTACTTGCGGCCGCGCGGGACGTCCGGGGTGACCTGGTTGAAGTGGTCCAGGCGCACCAGCTCGCCGGCCGAGTAGAGGTCGTAGCGCATGTGCAGGCGCTCCACGTGGTCCACCTCGTGGAAGAACTCGTACGGGAAGCCCAGCGGGTCCTCCACGCGGACGGAGTCGCCGATGCCCTTGACGAAGCCTTCCTTGCGGCGCTCGGTGCGGCAGCCCAGCTCCTGGTAGTAGGCCTCGGCGCGGTCCACGTCCTCCGGGGACCGCACGCGGTAGGCGAAGGCCGCCACCGCGGCGATCGGGCCCTTGCGCAGCACCAGGTTGTGGTGGATGAACTCTTCGAACGAGCGCAGGTAGATTGCCTCGTCGTCTTCGTGGGTCACGTGCAGGCCCAGCAGGTCCACGTAGAAGGCGCGGGACTTGGCCAGGTCGGTGACCACAATCTCCATGTAGGCGCAGCGCAGGATGTCCGGGGCCGGAACCGAGGGCTTGGGGATTTCGTTGCTCATAATTCTCTCCTTCGAGCGGTAGGGGTAGGTGTCAGGCGTCCGGGATGGCGGCAGCGTCTTCGGCCTTGCCGAAGACCGGGTTGTGCACCTCGCCGAGGTTGATGTGCACGGCCTGCTGGTCGGTGTAGAAGTCGATGGAACGGTAGCCGCCCTCGTGGCCCAGGCCGGACGCCTTCACGCCGCCGAACGGGGTGCGCAGGTCGCGGACGTTGTTGGAGTTCAGCCACACCATCCCGGCCTCGACATTCTGGGCGAAGTTGTGGGACCGCTTCAGGTCGTTCGTCCAGATGTAGGCGGCCAGTCCGTACTTGGTGTTGTTGGCCAGTTCGAGGGCCTCCTCGTCCGTATCAAACGGGGTGATGGCCACGACCGGACCGAAGATCTCCTCCTGGAAGATCCGGGCGTCCGGTGCCACGTCGGCGAATACGGTCGGCTGGATGAAGTTGCCCTCCGGGAACTCCGCGGGACGGCCGCCGCCGGCGGTCAGGCGGGCCTCCTGCTTGCCGATCTCCACGTAGGACATGACCTTCTCGAAGTGCTCCGGGTGGACCAGGGCGCCGACCTCCGTCGTCTCCTCGTGGGGGAGTCCGACCTTGACCCGCTTTGCCTGGGCGGAGTAGCGCTCGACGAATTCGTCGTAGATGCTCCGCTGGACCAGGATGCGCGAGCCCGCGGTGCAGCGTTCGCCGTTGAGCGAGAAGACGCCGAAGATCGTTGCGTCGATGGCCGCCTCCAGATCGGCATCCTCGAAGACGACGGCGGGGGACTTGCCGCCCAGCTCCATGGAGAGGCCCTTCAGGTACGGCGCCGCGTTCGCGAAGATGATCTGGCCCGTGCGGGATTCGCCCGTGAAGGAGATCAGCGGGACGTCCGGGTGCTTGACCAGGGAGTCCCCGGCGTAGCCTTCCTCGCCGTAGCCGTGGACGATGTTGAAGACGCCCTCGGGCAGGCCGGCCTCTTCGAAGATTCCCGGCCACAGGGACGCGGAGAGCGGGGTGAACTCGGCTGGCTTCAGGACCACGGTGTTGCCGGTGGCCAGCGCCGGACCCAGCTTCCAGGACTCCAGCATGAACGGGGTGTTCCACGGCGTGATCAGGCCCGCGACGCCGATCGGCTTGCGGTTGACGTAGTTGGCCTGGCGGCCGGGAACCTTGAAGGCGTCGTCGTGCTGGGCGACGATGAGGTCGGCGAAGAAACGGAAGTTCTCCGCCGCGCGCTGGGCCTGCCCCAGGGCCTGCTTGATGGGCAGCCCGGTGTCGAAGCACTCCATCTCGGCCAGTTCCTGGCCGCGGGACTCGACGATGTCGGCGACCTTGTGCAGCACGCGGGAGCGCTGGCGCGGCAGCATGGTGGGCCAGGGGCCGTTCTCGAAGGCGTCCTTGGCGGCGGCAACGGCCGCGGCAACGTCGGCTACCTTGCCGGAGGCAGCCTTGATGTACGGCTTGTTGGTGACCGGGTCCAGCACGTCGAAGGTGTCGCCGTCGATGGAGTCGACAAGCTTGCCGCCGATGTAGTGCTGCAGGTGGGTGGGCAGGTTGTCCGGGACAAAGTGCTCGGCCATGATGGTCCTTTCCATGGGGGTTGAATGGTCGGTAGTCGGTGAGGTCTGGGCTGTGTGTGGTGCTTGGCCGCTGACGACGGCGGGGTGTCGCCGTCGGCAGCGGTCGCGGCCTACAGGGGCGAGGGCGGCAAGCCGTCCGCGGCCAGGTAGGCGTTGAGCGTGTTGGTCCGGTGTGCCCGGGCCGCCTTCTCCACTTCGCCGGCGCTGGCACCGGCGTCGATCAGATCCAGCAGTTGCTCGTGTTCCTCGACGGAGGAGCGGGCACGGCCGGGGATGTGGCTGAAGCTGGAGGCCCGCATGGCGTTGAGCCGGTTCCAGCCGCGGTGCACCAGGTCCAGGATGTGCGGGTTGGGGCAGCGTTCGTACAACCCGGCGTGGAACCGGTCGTTGAGCTGGGTGAAGCGGCGCGGATCGAAGTCTTCCAGGCAGCGGCGCAGCTCGGCGTTGACCGCTCGCGCCTCGGCCAGGTCCGCGGCGGAGAGCAGCGGCGCGGCCAGGGCCGTCGCCGCGCCCTCGATCACGGCCAGCGTCTGCATGGTGTGCAGGTACAACTCGGCGTCGACGGCCGCGACCGTCGCCCCGATGTTGCGCTCGAACGTCACCAGGCCCTCGGCCTCCAGCCGGCGGATTGCCTCGCGCACCGGTACGGTGCTGCAGCCAAGCTCCGCGGCGATGGTCCCGAGGACCAGCCGGTAGCCGGGCACCAGCTCGCCCTTGGCGATCCGCTCGTGCAGCAGCTCGTAGGCCTGTTCCGACTTGCTGGGGGCCAGGGTGGTCACTTCGGCTGCTCCGCGACCCATGCCTCGTAGCGTGCGCGCCATTCGGCGTTCAGGGGGAACAGGCCCTCGATCTTGTGGCCTTCCTTGACCATCTCGAAGACGAAGCTGTCCTGGCGTTCCTGTTCGACGACCTCGTCCGCGATCTCGGCGGCCAGGGCCGGCGGGATCACCAGGATGCCGTTGTCGTCGGCCACGATGATGTCGCCGGGCTGGATGGTGGTGCCGCCGCAGGCGACCGTCACGTCGGTGTCCCAGGGCACGTGCTTGCGTCCCAGCACCGCCGGGTGGGCACCGTTGTAGAACGTCGGGATGTCCAGCGCCGCCACCTCGGAAAGGTCGCGGACGCCGCCGTCGGTAATGATGGCCTCCGCGCCGCGCACCTGGGAGCGCAGGGCGAGGATGTCGCCGAGGGTTCCGGAGCCCTTCTCGCCGCGGGCCTCCATGACCAGGATCTCGCCCGGACCGAGCGCGTCGATGATGCGCTTCTGCGCGTTGTAACCGCCGCCGTGCGACTTGAACAGGTCCTCGCGGTTGGGCACGTAGCGCAGGGTACGGGCGGTGCCGATGACCTTCTGGCCGGGCTTGGTGGCCAACAGGCCGTCGACGCTGACGTTGTTCAGCCCGCGCTTCCGCAGCGCGCCGGAGATGGTGGCGGTGGCGACCGACAGCAGCTTGCCCTTGACGTCCTCGGTCAGCGCGGACTTGCCGGTGATTGCCGGCGCCAGCCCGGCCGCTTCCTCGCTGCCGAAGGCATCGATCCGGTCGGCGTCGGTGATCCTGGGAGTGTTGCCGAAGGACGCGAATTCCGCCTCGCCCTGGGTGACGGTGGTCGACAGGCGGCCGGTGCTCAGCCCTGCGGCTTCGTCGGAGACCTCGACCTCGACGACGTCGCCCGGCACGATCACGGAGGAGCCGGCCGGGGTCCCCGTAAGGATGATGTCCCCCGGATGCAGCGTCATCAGCTGCGACAGGTCGGCGACGATCCGGGCGAAGGAGAAGATCAGGCCCGCGGTGGTGTCGTCCTGGACGACCTCGCCGTTGACCCAGGTGCGGATCCGGAGGGCGTCCGGGTTGACCGACGCCGCGGGCAGCAGGGCCGGGCCGATCGGGGTGAAGCCGTCGCCGGACTTGGAGCGGACGTTGGAGCCCTTATCGGCGTACTTGATGTCGTAGACGCCCAGGTCGTTGCTGGCGGTCACGTGGCTCACATGGTCCCAGGCCTCGTCGATGCTGATGCGGCGGGCAGGCTTGCCGATGATCAGGGCAATCTCGCCCTCGAAGGCCAGTAGCTCGGTGCCCGCGGGGCGCTCCACGGTGCCGCCCGAGAGGGCCAGCGAGGAGGAGGCCTTCATGAAGTAGGAGGGGTGCGCCGGAACCCGTCCGCGCTGTGCGGCCCGGGAGTTGTAGGACAGGTGTACGGCCAGCACCTTGCCGGCGTCCTCCAGGATCTGGGTATCCACCGTTTGCAGCGTGCCCGCGGACTGGGTGACGTTGGCTTCGGACAAAGCATCCTCCTGTGAAGTACGAAATCGTATATGATCCATCATGGCCTGTGGCGAGTGCCACGTCAAGAACATCGCGAACCTTTTCTTGAACGGTCGGTCGGCCGACCCGATGAGCTGCATGCCTGTCTGCGAAGGTCACGGTGGGAGCAGATACCCGTCAGAAATGCCAACCCGCTTCCACCGTGGCGTAAGGCGAGTCAACGTTCGCATATCTTGCATCTCCCGGTAAACCGCCTAGAGTGAATGCATATGCATGGATTTGCGTGCGTACCGCTCAAGGAAGTGATTGTGTAATGAAGGCTTGGCAGTTTACAGAAATCGACGCACCTCTCTCGCTCAATGAAGTTGCCGCACCGGAACCTGCTGCGGATGAAGTTGTCCTGGACATCAAGGCCGCCGGGCTGTGCCACAGCGATGTTGGGTTCATTGACGGCACCTTGACGTCGCTGCTTCCGTTCCGGCCTATCACGCTCGGCCATGAGATCGCCGGTATCGTCTCAGCGGTCGGTGCGGATGTCACGACCTTCTCGGTGGGGGACCGAGCCGTTATTCCCGCCGCGATCGAAGGCCCCGGCACCTCGCTTAACGGGGGCTTCGCAGAAAAGGTGAAGGCCCCCGCACGGTTGGTGGCACCGTTGCCGGACGGCGTCCCGTTTGATCAGGCGGCGGCCGCGACGGATGCCGGTATGACTTCCTACCACGCCATGATGGTTCAGGGCAGACTCAAGCCGGGGATGAAGGTCGGGGTTATCGGCCTGGGTGGTCTGGGATCACTCGGAGCGCAGACGGCGATAGCCAACGGCGCAGAACTTTACGTGGCCGAAGTCAATGAGAAGGTGCACCCGATGGCACTCGAGATCGGTGCCACAGCAGTAGCCAAGGACATTCGGGATTTTGCCGACAAGGAACTGGACCTGGTAGTCGACTTTGCAGGCTTCGGCACTACAACCGCCGGTGCCGTCGACATCGTTCGTCGCGGTGGCCGCGTCGTCCAGGTGGGGCTCGGACGGAGCGAAGGCACCATCAACCTCCAGCAGCTCACGCTGAACGAAGTCGAGCTGGTCGGTTCCCAGGCAGGAACACTGCAGGACTGCGCCGACGTGCTTCAGCTGATGGCGGATGGAAAACTGTCGGCCCACATCAGCCAGATTTCCTTCGACGAAATCGGAGAAGGCATCGGCAAGTTGGCTCGCGGCGAGGTTATTGGCCGGCTGGTCGCTTTGATCGACTGATCCAGCGAAGTCCGCGGTTCCTGGACACACAACACAAGGCACCTCCAGCCCAAGTTGGAGGTGCCTTGTGTTGCGTTCAATGCCTCGTTTAACCCACGCTGGGAGCGCG
Source organism: Arthrobacter sp. MDT2-34-1 (assembly GCF_059091365.1). NCBI lineage: Bacteria > Bacillati > Actinomycetota > Actinomycetes > Micrococcales > Micrococcaceae > Arthrobacter > Arthrobacter sp. MDT2-34-1. The sequence continues at coordinate 842,493 of NZ_JBNHGO010000001.1, read as the reverse complement.
GTTCGGCGGTGCGGGGATAGCCACGTTCCCCGTGATGTGCCCGCCGGTACGCTCTTCGATCGCCCCGGCCGAGTCCGAGCCGGTCGTACCGTTCAACAGCGCAGGTGACGCCAACGCAGGGGATGACAACACGGGTGCCGTCGCTACGATCTGCTCCGGCAGCGGCGCCTCCGCCAGGTTCCGCAAACTCAGGGCCACTTCGTGCGCGGTCGGACGAGCCTCCGGGTCGCGGCGGGTCATCCGGGTCAGCAGGTCCGCCCAAGCGGCGGGGAGGGCGTCCGGAATCTCGGGGTCGCGCAAGAGCCGGGCAAGGGCCGCTTCCATCGGTGTGCCGGAGAATGCCTTTTCGCAGGTAAGGCATTCGAGCAGGACCAACGCCAGCGAGTACACGTCACTGGCCGCGGTGACGGGGTTGCCCAAGGCCTGTTCGGGGCTGAGGTAGTTCGCGGATCCGATGGTCGCACCCTGGGCGGTGGCCATGGTGGCTTCCACCATCCGGGCGATGCCGAAGTCGGTGAGCTTGGGGTGGTGCCGCGTATCTTCTGTGTGGCCGTTGGCCAGCAGAATATTGGCCGGCTTCACGTCCCGGTGCACGACACCCTGACTATGGATGTAGTTCAGCGCGTCGGCCAAATCTGCCCCGATCTGCGCGGTCTCCACCTCGGAGAGAGGCCCGCCTTTCAGCCGCCGCCGCAGGTCGGACCCTTCAATCAGTTCCATCACCAGGTAACTGGTGGTCGCGCCATCGTCGGCTGTGTGCAGTCCGGCATCCAGCAAAGTCACCAAACCGGGGTGGTTCAGCGTGGCCAGCAGCAGGGTTTCGGTGTGCTGCCGCCGGTACTCGTCATCGTCCGGCGTCGTCGGTGCGAACATCTTGACCGCCACGTCGCGGCCCAAAGATTCGTCCACGGCCCGATACACGGACGCTGCCCCGCCGGTGCCTATGAGCTCCCGTGTCCTGTAGCGCCCGCCCAGGAATACCTCCATCAAGCCTCCACGCCCCAGGAATTTACGTTCATCGAGAATTGTACCGACCAAAAGCTCCGTTGGCGGCACCGAAAAATGCGCGAACGGTTAACCAGCGAGGAATTCGATGGCGGCGGTCTTGAAGGCCCGGGAGGTCACGGCATTGGCGTGCGTACGTGCGGGCAGCCACATCAGCTCCGCCGCGTCGGAGAGTGCAGCCAGCTCCGGTGCGGTGACCGCCAGATCGTCCTTGTCGCCGGCCACCAGGAGCACCGGCATCCTCGGCACGGCCTCGGTCGGGACGAAGGGTTCGGTTTTGATCGCCTCGATCATGGTCATCAGCGCGAAGATGTCGTTCGACGGCACCAGCTTGGCCATCCGCAAAAGCTCGGCGGTGTTGACGTCCTCGATGGGCGTCCCGTCCGCCAGGAAGCGCTGGGCAGCGCGCAGGTCGAAGTCCGCCAAGGGGTCGCTGCTGCCGGGTCCGCCGAGCACCATCCGCCGGACGAGTTCCGGCTGGGTGGCGCCGAACTCCCACGCCAGCCGCGCTCCCAGGGAGTAGCCGATCAGGTCAACCCCGGTGTCGGCGTCGTTCTCTTTCAGCGGACGGACCTTGGCGTCCTGGACCAACTGCAGCAGGTCGGCGCGGATCCGGCTGGGGGCGTAGGCGTCCATTTCTTCGGGAGCGGCGCTTTCGCCGTGGCCGGGAAGGTCCACCGTGACCACGCGCCGGCCGGCCTGGGTCAGCGCCGTAATCCAGCCGGCGTCCTCCCAGTTGAGTTTGCTGGAGGAAGCGAAACCGTGCAGCAGGATCACCGGGCGGCGCGGGCCCTCGGTCCTTTCGGCGGCCTCGTGCACCTGGACGTGCAGGCGCGGATCGAGGCCTTCAACGGTGTGCTGCGGGGTGTTTCCCATGCTCAGTCCTCGTCGTCGAGCGCCGCCGTCAGGCGGACGCGGCGCTTGGGCGCTTCTTCCTTCGGTACGGTGCCCACAATACCGGCGGTGTCATCGGGAACCTCGAAAACGATCAACGGTTCGCCCACCTTGATGATGTCGCCGGGTTCCCCATGGATTTTCACCACTTTGCCCGCCTGCGGGGAGGGCAGTTCAACGGCGGACTTGGTGGTCTCCACCTCGACCAGCGGGTGGTTGCGCTCGACCTGCTCGCCCTCGGAGACGAGCCATTCCAGCACGGTTGCCTCGATCAGGCCCTCACCAAGATCCGGCAGGGGGAACGTAATTTCAGCCACGGCGATACTCCAATACTCGCTGGATCCCGAACAGGATGCGGTCAATGTTGGGTACGTACTCGTCTTCCAGGTCTCCCGAAGGGTACGGTACGTCGAATCCGGTCACGCGCTCAACAGGTGCCCGCAGGGTGTTGAAGCAGCGCTCGGTAATCAGCGCGGCTACTTCCGCACCCAGGCCGGAGGTCAGCGGTGCCTCGTGCACGACGACGGCGCGGCGCGTCTTGGCCACGGAAGCGGCCAGTCCTTCGGCATCGATTGGCTTCAGCCAGCGCAGGTCCAGCACCTCGATCTCGATGCCGTCCTCGGCGGCGAGCTCGGCGACCTGCAGGCAGCGGGCCACCATGGCGCCCCAGGCCACCAGGGTCAGGTGCCTGCCTTCGCGGACGATCCGCGAGCCTTCGGGGGAGTAGCCGTCCGGCTCGGGGGAGGTGTCCACCGGCCCCTTCTGCCAATAGCGGGACTTCGGCTCCATGAAGATCACCGGGTCGGGCCGCGTGGCCGCGTGCTTGAGCAGGTGGTACGCCTCGTTCGGGCTGGACGGGGAGACCACCTTCAGGCCGGGTACGTGGGCGAACAGCGATTCCAGCGACTCGCCGTGGTGTTCGGGAGCGCGGATGCCGCCGAAGCTGGGTACCCGCAGCGTGATGGGCATCGGCATGGTGCCGCGGCTGCGGTAGTTCATTCGGCCCACCTGGCAGACAATCTGGTTGATCGCCGGGTAGGCGAACCCGTCGAACTGCACCTCGGGGATCGGGTGGTAGCCGGCCATGGCCAGGCCCACCGACATGCCGAGAATGCCGGATTCGGCCAGCGGGGTGTCGAAAACCCGAGCTTCGCCGAACGTCTTTTGCAGGCCATCGGTGATGCGGAAGACGCCGCCGAGCTGTCCGACGTCTTCGCCCAAAACCAGTGCCTTGGGGTTGTCCTCCAGCACCTCTGCCAGCGCGCGGTTCAGTGCCTGCTGCATGGAGAGCTGTTCGACGGCGGTGACGTGGCCGGGTTCCACCACGTCCGCGGATTCCTGCTGGGCGCTGGCTTCTGTGGTGTTGTCGAAGGCGGCTTCAAGGTCGCTCAGGGTCTTGTGCTCAGACATGCTCGGACTCCTCCCGCCAGGCGCGTGCCTGGGCCTTCAGCGCGTGTGTGGGTTCCTGGTAGACGAAATCGAACATCTCCGTGCCGGGACGGGAACCAAGTGCCGCCACGCCTTCCCGGATCTGTTCTTCTTCCGCCTTGGCGGCCGCGAGCACCTCGGCGAAGAAGTCCTCGCCGGCGATGCCCTCGGCTTCCAGCCGGGCCCGCATGCGCAGCAGCGGATCCTCGCCGCCGTCGGCGCGTTCCTCGGCCAGGGTGCGGTAGCGGCCGGGGTCGTCGCTGGTGGAGTGCGGGCCCCGCCGGTACGTCATGGCTTCCACGACGGCCGGCCCGTTGCCCGCCCGGGCATGGGCGAGGGCGGCGGCCGTCGCCTGGTGGACCGCCACGGCGTCGTTGCCGTCCACCTGGAGGGACGGCATGGCGTAGCCGGCCGCCCGGGCGGCAACCGAGCCCCCGGCCACCTGGCGCTCCGTCGGCACCGAGATCGCAAAGCCGTTGTTTTGGATGAAAAAGACGACGGGAGCCTTCATGACCGCGGCGAAGTTCATGGCTTCGTGGACGTCGCCCTGCGAGCTGGCGCCGTCGCCGAAGTAGGTGATGGCCACGCCGAGTTCTCCGGCCGGGGCGCCGGAGAGCGTCTGCCCGTGCGCCCAGCCGACGGCGTGCAGCACGGAGCCTGCCACGACGGCTTGGATCGGGGCGAAACGGGTGGCCTGGGGATCGTAGAGCCCGCCGTGCCAGGTCGCCTTGTGGGTGGACATGTACTCGACCATGTCCACGCCCACCGTCCGGGCCACGCCCATCTCGCGGTAGGTCGGGAAGACGAAGTCGCGGGACATGTCCAGCGCATACCCGCTGCCCACCTGGGCGGCTTCCTGTCCGAGTTCCGGCGCGTAGCCGGGAATCAGGCCCTGGCGCTGCCACCGGATGGCCGATTCGTCCAGGTGGCGGACCGACACCATCAGCCGGTAGAGCTCCTTGAGGTCCTCTGCGGACAGGTTCGGCCGGGCCGACGGGTCCAGGGAAAGAACGCTGCTCATGCCTGCTCCTCCACGTAGTTATGGTGCCGCCGCGTCCCCGCGGGGAGGAGCGCGACGGCGTCACTTGCTTACGGTGACACTAGTCACCCCGCGCGGAGTGCGCAATCTGCCACATGATCACCAAGCAGTGTGCACAGTTAGCTGCCCCTAATGGCAATAGCTATAAGCAGATTGCATACTGCTAACGGCGAGGTGAACTTTCGGCAGGTGTTCGGCGCGCGGCAATTCTTGCAGCTGCAGCTATCGCGGCGATCAGCACCAGGGTCGAGAGCAGCTGAATTCCCGTTGTCGGGGAGAAGAAGCCAAGCACCAGGATGGCGGCCAGCAGGGCAAGACCCGCGTACGTCATCGCCGGGAAGCCCCGCATCCGGAACGGCAGCTCCGTGCCTTCGCGGTCGGCCCGGCGGCGCAGCACCAGTTGGGACAGCAGGACGATCCCCCAGACCACCAGGCAGGTGGACCCGACGACGTTCAGCAACACCGGCAGGACGCGCTCGGGGAACAACAGCTCGAGTACGGCCGCCACAAAGCCAAACGCCACGGACGCCATTACCGCCCTGACGGGAACCCGCCGGGTGCTGAGCCTCCCGAGGGAAGCGGGCGCCTCGTTCCGTTCCGAGAGAGAGAAGATCATCCTGGATGCGCCGTACAGGTTGGCGTTGAGCGCCGAGAGCAGCGCTACCGCGGCGACCAGGGTGATGGCCACATCCGCGCCGGGGATCTGGGCGATCGAGAGCACCGCGGCAAAGGGCGAGGCCAGTGCCTCCGAATCCCAGGGCACCGTCAGCGCGATCACCAGCACCGAGCCGAAGTAGAACACCAAGATGCGCCAGACGACGGTCCGGATGGCCTTCGCCACGCTGGCTCCCGGGTTTTCCGTTTCCGCGGCCGCAACGGCGACGATCTCGGTCCCGCCAAAGGCGAAGATCACCACCAGCAGCCCGGCGCCGATGCCGGCGATGCCGTTGGGGGCGAAGCCGTCCTCGCCGAAGATGACGCCCAACCCGGGCGACGGGACATTTGGCAGCCAGCCGAACAGCAAGGCGGCGCCGATGGCGAGGAACGCCAGGATGGCGATGACCTTAAAAATGGCGAACCAAAACTCGAATTCTCCGTAGTTGCGCACCCCGAACAGGTTGACCGCGGTGAAGACCACCATGAACACCAGCGCGAGCAGCCAGACGGGCAGCGCCGGCCAGACCGTGGCCAGCAAGCCCGCGGCGCCCACTGCCTCGGCCGCGATCACCACCACCAGCTGCAGCCACCAGAGCCAGCCGATGGTGGCGCCGGCGGTGCGGCCCAGCGCCTTCTCGGCGTACGTCGAGAAGGCACCGCTGCTGGGGTTGGCGGCGGCCATCTCGCCCAGCGCCCACATCACGATGATCACCAACGTGCCCGCGAGCAGGTAGGAGATCAACACGGCCGGACCGGCGGCTTGGATGCCCGCTCCGGAGCCCAGGAAGAGCCCGGCACCGATCGCGCTGCCCAGTCCCATCATGATCAGCTGGCGCTGCTTCATCCCGTGGCCGAGCCCGGCGGGCGGTCGGGCGCCCGGGTCGCGGTGGTGAGTGGCGGTAAAACGCGGCATCGACTGTCCTGTCGTTTGGCGAAAGCAGCCCGTAAGCTGACAATTTGTCTAGCAGTGTCCCACAACTGGCGGCACCGAACCCGAAAGGACGCACAGCGTCATGCAGATCGACTCTCTCGATGCCGATATCGTCACGCTGTTCACGGAGGACCCGCGGATGTCCGTTCTGGAAGCGTCCCGGGTGCTGAAAGTAGCGCGTGCCACAGTACAGGCCCGACTGGACAAGATGCAACGCGCCGGCGTGACGGCGGGCTGGGGGCCGCGGCTTTCGCCCGAGGCACTGGGGTACGTGGTGCGAGCCTACTGTTCGTTCGTGATCCGCCAGGAGTCCGGGCACGACGCCGTGGCCGCCGCGCTCGCCGACATTCCCGAGGTGCTGGAACTGCACACCGTCTCCGGTGAAAGCGACCTGCTGGCTTGTGTCGTCGCCCGGTCGAACGCGGATCTGCAGCGGGTGCTCGACCAGGTCATGGCGACCAATACGGTGCTGCGGTCGTCGTCCGTGATCGTGCTCAACAGCCACTTCCGGGAGCGGACCCTTCCGTTGGTCCAGGCTGCCGCCGATCCTCGCTGACCCCGGAGGAAAGGGCGGCGCCGCCGTCGTCGACGTCGACGTCCCGGATGACCGCCACACGGCCGAGCCCCGCGGCGGTTCCGGCAATCACCGCGCAAATGGCAGGCAGCGGAGCCGTGCCCGGAGCCAGCAGGGCAGCGGTTCCCCACGTGAGTGCGGCCAGCCCTGCTGCAAATACCAGCACATGCACCCACTGCCGGCGAACCGGGCGCAGCAGCAGGCCCAGCAGCAGCGCGAAGGGGGCGCCCAGCAGGGCGGCGAAGAAAAAGCTGATCGTCAGCACCAGGCCCCAGAAGCTGAGGGCAGCGGAGTGCGGCGACGACAGCTCGTCGATGATGCTCAGGACCAGCGAGATGACGAACCACGCCCCGACGGCGACCAGCCAGCCCTTGATGAAGGCGTAGCGGCCAAGGATGACGCGATGGTGCGGCGGGCGTTCCTTCCTGCCATACCTGCGCCTGAGGATTTCGTTGTTGTCCGGTGGTACGAACCGCCGCCGTCCCCGTGGGTGCATGGCTGAAGCCTAGCCCGGGGAGTCCGGCGCCACGCGGGCGGCCACGCCGGAATGCCGCTGTGCGTCCATTCCCTCGTGTCAGTCGGAGGTCGGTTGCGGCTTGCGGTGAGAGGAGGGCGGGAGGCCTGCCCCGGTCCGCCATAATCCCGGCGCCGTCACAAATCGCTCGCGTTGGGGTGTGATTGGGTCAACATGACCATAACCGGCTAGAATGAGTTCTAGTCACTGTGACTTTTACTCGAAACCGGGGAGGAGGCGGCCATGCCGATTCACGCGGCCAATGTGTCGGAGCGGGCGCAGCAGCCCCCTGAACTGGCCATCTCCACGGTCATCTTCGCCCTCCGTCCGGACCAGGAGGCGGGTCGCCCCACCTTGTGGCTGCCGTTGGTCCGCCGTACCCGCCAGCCCTTCCGGGACCTGTGGGCGCTGCCCGGCGGTCCGTTGAGTGCAGCCGAATCCCTCCAGGACGCCGCGGCCCGGAACCTTGAGGAGACCACCGGCCTGCAGCCGAGCTACCTGGAGCAGTTGTATGCGTTCGGCGGCCTGGACCGCTCACCGGCGCAGCGGGTGGTCTCCATCGTCTATTGGGCGCTGGTGAAGCCGGACGAGGCGGCACTGGCCCGCGAAACCGAGAACGTGCGCTGGGTCCGCGCCGATGAACTTGGCCAACTGGCGTTTGACCACAACCAGATCGTGGATTACGCGCTGTGGCGGCTGCGGAACAAGGTGGAATACAGCTCCATCGCGTATGCCTTCCTGGGATCCACTTTCACACTGGCCCAGGTCCGCGAAGTGTACGAGGCCGTGCTGGGCAAGCAGTTGGATCCCGCCAACTTCCGCCGCCAGCTGCGGGCGACCCCGGACATCGAACCGACCGACGAGTACCTGCAGGGCGGCCGGCACCGGCCGCCCCGGCTCTACCGCTACACCGGCAGCGCCGCGCAGCTCAGGGGCAGCCCGCCCGCCTAGCCAGTTCCCCGGCCGCACCAGCAGCAAAGAACCGGCGGCAACCGGCAACCGTCCCGCGGCAGCCGGTACCCGCCGCCGCACCCGCCACCCAAACCGCAGTCCGCCAGGGAACTCCCGAACCGACCCCCTGCCCAACAACGGAGAACACCATGTCATCGGTCAACAGCACCATCCAGCTGATCACCCGCGAGGAAGCGCTTGCCGGCTCCCGCGCGCCCGCCGCCTCCACCTGCACGCCTGATCTGGCCAAGGGCCCGTGGGCCTTCGACACCGCCGCGGGCAGTGGTGCCTGGGCGCCCTCCTACGGGCCGGGCGCGTCGATGGCCGATCCGGCGCCGGCCGCCACCCCGCGGCAGGGCGAAATACCGGCAGAATACCGGCTCGCCGGCGACGAGGAGCTCGAGGAGCGGATCCTGGCAGCCAAGGCAAAGCTGGGCGACAAGCTGGTCATCCTCGGCCACTTCTACCAGCGCGACGAAGTGGTCAAGTACGCAGATTTCGTGGGCGACTCGTTCCAGCTGGCGCGGGCCGCCAAGGAAAAGCCGGAGGCCGAAGTCATCGTGTTCTGCGGCGTGCACTTCATGGCGGAAACTGCCGACATGCTCTCCGGCGAAGACCAGGCCGTGATCCTGCCGAACCTGGCCGCCGGCTGCTCCATGGCGGACATGGCGGACATCGACTCGGTGCAGGCCTGCTGGGACCAGCTCGCCGGCGTGCTCGGCAGCGGTCCGGACGCCGACGGTAAGGTTCCAGTCATCCCGGTCACCTACATGAACTCGTCGGCCGCGCTCAAGGGCTTCTGCGGAGAGAACGGCGGGATCGTCTGCACCTCCTCCAACGCCGAAACCGTTCTGGAGTGGGCCTTCGAGCGCGCCCACCGGGTCCTGTTCTTCCCCGACCAGCACCTGGGCCGCAACACGGCCAAGGCCATGGGCGTGCCGCTGGAGCAGATGCCCATGTGGAATCCGCGCCAGTCCCTGGGCGGCAACGACGAGGCGGCGCTGCGGGAATCCCGCGTGATCCTCTGGCACGGATTCTGCTCGGTGCACAAGCGCTTCACCGTGGACCAGATCGAGAAGGCACGCGCCGATTACCCGGGCGTCCGGGTGATCGTGCACCCCGAATGCCCCATGCCGGTGGTCGACGCCGCGGATGAATCCGGTTCCACCGACTACATCCGCAAGGCCGTGGCCGCCGCCACCGAGCCGACCGTCTTCGCGATCGGCACCGAGATCAACATGGTCAACCGGCTGGCCGCCGAGTACCCGCAGCACACCATCTTCTGCCTCGACCCGGTGATCTGCCCGTGCTCCACGATGTACCGGATTCACCCGGGCTATCTGGCTTGGGTGCTGGAAGCCTACGCCGGAACCGGCCAGCTGCCCGGCGGTGAAGTCCTCAACCGGATCACCGTGCCCGATTCGGTGGCCGTTCCCGCCCGCGTGGCGCTGGAACGGATGCTGGCAGCCAGGCCGTGAACCTCGAACCAACCCGGCGCGTGGCGGTGGTGGGGTCAGGCATCGCCGGGCTCTACGCCGCCGCGCTCGCCGCGGAACGCCCGGACACGGCCGTCACCCTGATCACCAAGGGCGGGCTGGCCGAGTCCAACACCTGGCACGCCCAGGGCGGAATCACCGCGGTCACCGCGCAGGGAACCGCGGCCGGCGATTCCGTCGCGGCGCACATTGCCGACACGCTCGCCGCCGGCGCCTTCATGAACGACGACGGCGCCGTGCGCCTGCTGTGCGCAGGTGCGGCGGCGGAAATCGCCACCCTGGAAGAGTGGGGCGTGGACTTCGACCGGCACGGCGGTGAATTGTCGCTCGGGTTGGAAGGGGCCCACTCGGCGCCGCGGATCCTGCATGCCGGCGGTGACCGCACCGGGGCAGGCATCGCCGAAGTGCTGATCCGCGTGGTCCGCGGCCTGGCGGAGGCGGGCCGGCTGGAGATCCTTGAGCACACGATGGTGCGGCGGCTGCTCACGGCCGGCGCGCGCGTGGCGGGCGTGGAGCTGATGCCCATGGGAGCAGGCGCGGTGCCCGACTACCTGGACACCGACGTCGTGATCCTCGCGACCGGCGGCGCCGGGCAGCTGTACCCCGCCACCACCAACCCCGCCGCCGCTACCGGCGACGGCGTGGCGCTGGCCTGGGAAGCCGGTGCGGTCCTGGCTGACCTTGAGTTCATCCAGTTTCACCCCACCCTGCTGGACCCGGCGGCGACCGGCGGCAGGGCCTTCATGATTTCGGAGGCGGTACGCGGCGAAGGCGCCGTGCTGGTGGACGCGGCGGGGGAGCGGTTCATGCCGGCGCTGCATCCGGACGCCGAGCTGGCGCCCCGTGACGTGGTCTCGCGCTGCATCCACAACCAGCTCCGGCTGCAGGAGGACAACGGGCTGCTGCCGCAGGTCTTCCTGGACGCCACCGGACTCGAGCGGGAGAAGGGCGCCGGTTTCCTGGCGGCGAGGTTCCCGATGATCGACGCCACCGTCCGTTCCCTGGGCTTCGACTGGACGCGGCAACCGCTGCCGGTGCGTCCGGCCTCGCACTACTGGATGGGCGGCGTGCGGACCGACCACGACGGCCGGACCTCGGTGCCCGGGCTGCTGGCCGTGGGCGAGGTCGCCCGCACCGGAGTGCACGGGGCCAACCGGCTGGCCTCGAACTCACTGCTGGAAGGCCTGGTTTTCGCCCGCCGTGCCGTGCGCGCGCTGGACCGGCCGGAGGCCGTGCCGGTGTTCGGTGCCGTCCCGCTGGACGTCGGGGCCCCGCCGGGCCGCCCGTTGCGTGCAGGGGCCCGCCCCGGCCGACAGGACGCGCCGGCCCACACCACTGCGTGCACCCGGCAACAGATCCAGGCCGTGATGGCGGCCGCCGCCGGCGTGGTCCGCGATGGGCCCACGCTGCGGGAAGCCGCCCGCCAGCTGGCGCGGTGGCATGTGCCCGTCACCGACGCCGCCTCGGCCGAGGACGCCGCACTGCTGACGGTGGCACGGCTGGTGGTTGCGGCCGCCGCCGCGCGGCGCGACAGCATCGGCGCCCACTACCGCAGCGATCACACCCGGGCCCCGGCGCACCGCCGGCACCTGGCCTATGTGAACGCCGCCGCGGTCCCCGCCCCCGCCACCTTTTCCCCAATGTCTTCCCCCACGTCCCAGCCAGTCCTGCAGGAGCAGCCATGAACCATATCCAGCCGATCGACCGGACCGCCATGGAGCGAATCGTCGCCGGGGCGCTCGCCGAGGACGCGCCGTGGGGCGACGTCACCTCGGCTACGCTGATTCCGGCCGACGCCACCGCCACGGCGGAGCTGGCGGCCCGCGAGCCCGGCGTGTTCTCCGGCGGTCCGGTGCTGGCCGAGGTCTTCCGCCAGGTGGATCCCGACGTGCGGGTGGAGCTGAAAACCGGCGACGGCGCCGCCTTCGGGGCCGGCGAGGTGCTGGCCGTCCTGACCGGAAACGCCCGCTCCATCCTGCTGGGTGAACGGGTGGCTTTGAACCTGCTGCAGCGGATGAGCGGCATCGCCACGCAGACCGCGGCCTTCGTCCGGGAAGTGGCCGGTACGGCGGCCCGGGTGGTGGATACCCGCAAGACCACCCCCGGCCTGCGGGCGCTGGAGCGCTATGCCGTGCGCTGCGGCGGCGGACACAACCACCGCTATTCGCTCTCCGACGCAGTGATGGCCAAGGACAACCACCTGGCCGTGCTCACCGCCGACGGCAGCCGGGACCTGACCGAGGCGCTGCTGGAGGCGAAGGCCAGGCTCCCGCACACCGTCCACTTCGAGGTGGAGGTGGACAGGGCCGAGCAGATCGAGCCGGTGCTGGCCGCGGGCGTGGACACCATCATGCTGGACAACTTCAGCGTGGACGAACTCCGCGCCGGTGTTGCCCGGGTGGCCGGACGTGCGATCGTCGAGGCCAGCGGCAACGTGCGGTTGGAGACCGTCGGCCGGATTGCCCGGACCGGGGTTGACGTCATCTCGTCCGGCGCGCTCACCCACAGCGTGCGGTCGCTGGACCTGGGCCTGGACATCCGCATTGCCGCGGGGCAGGCGGCCGAAGGGGCGTCGTCGTCGTGATTTATCTGGACGCTGCGGCGACCGCCCCGGTGCGCCGCGAGGTGCTGGAGGCCCTGTGGCCGGCACTGACGCAGGACTTCGGCAATCCCTCGAGCCACCACACCGTGGGAGAGGCGGCGCTGCGGGCACTCGATTATGCCCGGGGCACGGCCGCCGGGGTGCTGGGCTGCCGCCCCGGCGAGATCATCTTCACGTCCGGCGGGACCGAGTCCAACAACCTGGCGGTCAAGGGCATTGCGCTCGCTTCCCCGCGGGGCAGGCACGTCGTCACCAGCGCCGTGGAACACCCCTCGGTGCTGGAGGCGGTCGACTACCTGGCCCGGTTCCATGACTTCGAGGTCACCCGGGTGCCGGTCGCTGCCACGGGCATGGTCCGCGTGGACGAACTGGAGGCCGCGCTGCGCGACGACACCACGCTGTGCACGGTCATGTACGCGAACAGTGAGGTAGGCACCATCCAGCCGGTCGGGCGCATCGGCAGGCTCTGCCGGGCCGCCGGGGTCCCGTTCCACACCGATGCCGTGCAGGCTGCCGGCTGGCTGGACCTGGACGTCGCGGCGCTCGGGGTGGACGCCCTCAGCGTGTCCGGTCACAAGCTGGGCGCGCCCAAGGGCTGCGGGCTGCTGTATGTCTCCGGCCGGGTCCCGCTGGAGCCGGTGCTGCACGGCGGCGGGCAGGAGCGCGGCAGGCGGTCCGGCACCGAGAACGTCGCCGGCGCGGTCGCCGTCGCCACCGCGCTGTCGCTGGCCGGGGGCGAGCAGGCGGCCGACGCCGACCGGCTCACGCGCTACCGCGACTACCTCATTGACACCGTCCTGCGGGAACTGCCCGGCACCATGTTGACCGGTCATCGCACCGAACGGCTGCCCGCCAGCGCCTCCTTCTGCTTCCCGGGAACCTCCGGCGAGGCGGTGCTGCTGGAACTGGAACGCCGCGGGGTGGTCTGCTCCAGCGGGTCGGCCTGCGCCGTCGGCTCCGACGAGCCGTCCGCGGTGCTGCTGGCCATGGGAATCGAACCTGCCGTGGCGCAGACCGCGGTGCGGCTGACCTTCACGGCCGGCGTGAAGGAAGCCGAGATCGCCCTGGCGGCCCGCTCCGTCGTCGCCGCCGTCCAAGAGGTCCAGGCGCTGCGGCGCTAAGGTTCCCGACGACGCCCCGGGACACGGCGCGGTCCTATACCGGACCGGTCCTCCCGCTGGGTACGGTGGAGTCCTCACGGACCGGAGGGAGCGCAGCATGATCAGGCGAAGGATGCCGGGCCGGGGTGCCGCCGCGGCGCTGTGCGTGGCGCTCGTGTCCGGCTGCGGCCTGCTGCCCGACGACGGCGGCGCGTCGGCCGGAGCGAGTGCGTCGCCGTCGGGTGCGGCCGGCGGGGACGCCGCCGGACAACCCGCGGCGCCGCCCGGCAAGGAGCCCGTGCGGAAAGCGACGATCGACGGCTGGAAGGTCTACACCGATCCGGACCGAGTGATCAGTTTCGAGGTTCCGGGCGAGTGGGTGGTGCAGCGGCAGGTCAAGCCCACCCAGCCCTCGGACGACGGGCTGCACCTGGACGTCCGGGACTCTTCCGGTAAGCTGGCCGCCGAACTGCACACCCGGCTCAAGCTGCCCAAGGCCGCCTGCGAGGGCGCCGTCACCGAACTGCGCGTGCTGGTCAGCGAGCCGGCGAAGGTGCCCGCCGTGCCGTCCGACGACACGGTCGAGCCGCTGTTCGTCTACCGGACGCTGCTGGGCCACCGGTACTTCGGGTCGATGGGGCTGACCGACAAAACGGCCGGCGACGGCTTCCAGGCCTGCCTGGTGGAAAACACCGTCAACGGTCCGGACCCGGTCGGCACCTACTCCTTCGGCACGGCCGTCCGCCACGGCACTCCGGCGCCCGGCGACGAGACCGGGCTGCTGGATGCCTACGGCCTCATCGCGGAGGCGGAGAGCTACGTCTCCGGCAAGCACTTCAAGACGCTGCGGCAGGTCATCATGACCCTGCAGGTCGTTGAAGATCCGCCCGCCTGAGCCGCCGGCACCCCGCCGGGTGGCTTCAATCGTTCGCCAGCCCGGCCCGAAGCTTGTCGGTCAGCTCCTGGAGCTGTCCGAATTCCTCCTCGGACAGCAGCGGGGCGAGCATCGAATGCAGGTGCTTGACGTGCTGCCGGCCGATCTCCTTCTGCAACGCGCGGCCCTCGTCTGTCAGCGAGATCTCGATGCCCCGCTGGTCGTTGCGGGCCGTGCGCCGGAGGACCAGGCCCTTCTTCTCCAAGCGGTCGACCATCCGGCTGAGGCTCGGCTGGCTGATCAACAGTGCCTCGTTCAGCTCGTTCAGCCGGCTCCAGCCGCCCGGGCACCGGCTCAGGTTGAACAGGACGTCGTACTCGCGCATGGCGAGTTTCCTGAACTCGGGCAGCTGCTGCATCCGGCGCATTACCGCCACCTGGGTGCGGAACAGCGATTCCCAAGCCGCCGCCGTCGTCCTGATCTCAGGACCGGATGAATCAGCCATGGGACACCGACTCGGCGGGCGCTTCCTTGGCGTCGCGGGCGGCCTTGCGGCTGGCGTGGGTCGGGGCTTCCGGAACATGCGCCGGCTTGCGGGCGGCAAACTCCTTCTTCAGCACCGGGAGCACCTCTTCGCCGAACAGGTCCAGCTGTTCCAGCACGGTCTTCAGGGGCAGTCCCGCGTGGTCGATCAAGAACAACTGGCGCTGGTAGTCGCCGAAGTAGTCGGCGAAGGCCAGGGTCTTCTCGATCACCTGCTCCGGGCTGCCGACGGTGAGCGGGGTCTGCGCGGTGAAGTCCTCCAGCGACGGTCCGTGGCCGTAGACGGGTGCGTTGTCGAAGTAGGGGCGGAATTCGTTGACCGCGTCCTGCGAGTTCTTGCGCATGAAGAACTGTCCGCCCAGGCCCACGATGGCCTGGTCGGCGGTGCCGTGGCCGTAGTGCTCGTAGCGCTCGCGGTACAGGCCGATGAGCTGCATGTAGTGCTCCTTCGGCCAGAAGATGTTGTTGGCGAAGAAGCCGTCGCCGTAGTAGGCCGCCAGCTCCGCGATCTGGGGCGTGCGGATCGAGCCGTGCCAGACGAAGGGTGCAACGCCGTCCAGGGGCTGGGGCGTGGAGGTGTAGTTGTGCAGCGGGGTGCGGTGCTTGCCCTGCCAGTTGACGACCTCTTCGTCCCAGAGCTTGCGCAGCAGGGCGTAGTTCTCCACCGTCAGCTCCAGCGAGTCCTGGATGTTCTTGCCGAACCAGGGATAGACCGGGGCGGTGTTGCCGCGGCCCAGCACCAGATCCACGCGGCCGTCGGCCAGCTGCTGGAGCATGGCGAAGTCCTCGGCGATCTTCACGGGATCGTTGGTGGTGATCAGCGTGGTGGCGGTGGACAGCGTGATCCGCTCGGTCTGCGCGGCGATGTAGGCCAGCAGCGTGGTGGGGGAGCTGGAGAAGAACGGCGGGTTGTGGTGCTCGCCGATGGCGTAGACATCCATGCCGATGTCTTCGACCTTCTTGGCAATGGCGACCGACGCCTTGATCCGCTCGCGCTCGGTGGGCATGCGGTTGGTGGTCGGGTCCAGGGTGACGTCGCTGACGCTGAATACGCCGAGTTCCATAATGTACCTTTCGTGGTGCTTGCTACGCATCAGTTTACATGCATTTGCATTCACTGTTGTTAACGGCAGGCACGCGAAAAAATTCCGGGACAGGTTGTTTGACGGGTCACCGTGCCGCGGGTGGTCCCGGCAGGGCTTTCCAGGCATGCGCACCGCCGGCTTGATGCGGCAAGGAGAGGGGCCGGGGTTACGTCGACGAGCGACCGAGCAGGGGGCCGATCGAGTTGTCGACCAAACCCAGCGCCGACGCTATGGCCATGTGCATGTCCAGGTACTTGTAGGTGCCGAGGCGGCCCCCGAAGAACACGTTCGGTTCCTGCCCCGCGAGGCGACGGTACGTCCTGAGCTTGTCCCGGTCCTGGCTGGTGTTGATCGGGTAGTACGGTTCGTCGTTCGCGCCCGCCGTCCGGGAGTATTCGCGGACGATCACGGTGCGGTCATCGGGGTACTGCCGTTCGGGATGGAAATGACGGAATTCGTGGATGCGGGTCCACGGGACGTCTTCGTCGGCGTAATTCATCACGGGCGTGCCCTGAAAATCCGCGATCGACAGGACTTCCTGCTCGAAGTCCAGGGTGCGCCAGGACAAGGCGCCGGCCGAGTATCCGAAGTAGCGGTCCAGCGGCCCCGTGTACACGACGGGCACGTCGGGCGGGAGGTGCGGACGGACGTGGAAAAAATCGGTGTTCAGTTGCAGGTCGATCAAGGGCGACCGGAGAAAGCCGCCAAGGAAGGTGCCGTAGCCCTCCGTCGGCAGGCCCTCGTAGGTGTCGGTGAAGTAGCGGTTGTCGAAGGTGTAGCGCACGGGCAGCCGCGTGATGATGTCGGGGCTCAGTTCCCGCGGGTCGGTCTGCCATTGCTTGGCCGTGTAGCCGCGCACCAGGGCCTCGTACAGCGGTCGGCCGATCAACGAGACGGCCTTCTCTTCCAGGTTGCCGGCCGCCGAGGCCGGTACTTCCTGCGCCTGGTGGCGGATCAACTCCCTGGCCTGGTCCGGCGAGAGGTGGCGGCCGAAATAGGCGCAGATCGTGCCCAGGTTGATGGGCATCGGATACACATTGCCCTTGAAGACCGTAAACACGCGGTGCTGGTAGCCGGTGAACGAAGTGAACCGGTTGACGTAGTTCCAGACCCGTTCATTCGACGTGTGGAACAGGTGCGCCCCGTACCGGTGGACTTCGATCCCGGTCTCCGGTTCCTCCTCGGACCAGGCGTTGCCGCCCGGGTGGGAACGGCGTTCAAGTATCAGCACGCGGGCCCCGTACTCACGTGCGGCGGTTTCGGCAACGGTCAGTCCGAAGAGGCCTGCGCCGACGACAATGAGGTCGGGACCGTGGTCTCCGGCCGCTACCATTTCAGCGCCTCGGCGGTCAGGCACGGGGCCGGGGTGCCGCAGGTTGCGCATTCTCCCTGTTCGTCGCCGGCCGGCGGATGAAGCATGAGGCCGGCGGAAATCCTCGCCAGCAACGGTGCCCGAAGGTACGGCGTGGCCGAACTAACGGCTGCCTCGGCGAGCGCCGGAACGGCAGGGCCGGTCAGGCGTCTCCTGCCCAACGCGGCGTCCTGCAGGCCGGCTATTGCCGCGCCGACTCCGCGTTCGTGGGCGCGTTCCAAATCCTCCACGTCGGAGCGTTGGCGCTCGGCCCCCGAGCTCATGCCGTTTCTTCTTCCGCCAGTTCTCCTGCCGCGGCTCCTTGAGAAATCAAACGGTGCATTTGTCCGGCAATCGCATCCCAGCCGAGGAGTCTCTGCAAGGGCCGCATTCGCCGGTCCCGTTCGGCCGGGGAATCACCGGGCGCGGTCTGGATGGCATCGGCGAAGCCTGCGGCGTCCTCCTGGATGTGGACGAGCCCCCGGTACCCGGCGACCACATCCGGAACGGGCGTCGACACCACGGGAAGGCCGGCGGCCAGATACTCGAGGGTCTTCGTCGGGCTGATCGACCGTGTCGCCTCGTTCATGGCGAAGGGCATCAAGGCAACGTCGAATTCGGCCATGACGGCGGGCAACTCGGCGTATTCCGCCATTCCGGTGTACTCGATGTTTGGAGCCTGCGGCAGCGTGGCCGGATCGATCTTGGCGACCGGTCCCACGATCCGAAACAACCAGTCGGGAAGCATCGCGGCGAGCTCCTCCAGCAGGCCAAGATCGAGCCGCTCGTCGATGACGCCCACGTAGCCCGCCACCTTCCGGAGGCCGGGGGCCCGCTCCTCGCGGAGCAGCCGGGAGGTTTCATAGTGCGCGGCGTCCACACCGCTGGGAAAGAGATGGCAGGAATCGCCCACGTAGCGGCTGACGCTGCGGTGCAAGGAGGCGCCTCCCGCAAAGACCACATCGGATTCCGCCAGCGCCTGGCGTTGCCGGGTCTGCATGGCTTTGGGGGCATGGCGAAACGACGCCAAATCATCCATGACGTCATAGCAGAGGGCCCCGGGCTCGAGCGCGCGCGCTATCTCCAGCGCCATCGGCGTATAGATCAAGACGTCGGGCGAGGCCGGCCGTGCGTGGGTCGCCAGCAAGTGGCGGAACAATGCGCCGTATTCTTCCGCGCCGGGTGCGTCGAATCCCGGGGCGGCCAATTGCCCGTCAACCGAGGGAATTTCAAGCCATACCCTGGTGATGCCGTCCACGTCCTGGTGCCGCAGGACCGGTTGTTCGACCTTGGCCGGCAGTGGTTCCTCCAGAAACCATGTGCGGGCACCGGTCCGGGTGCGGGCGGCGGCAAACCGGGAGACAAGATGTTGCGGGCGCTGCCAGACCCAGGTCCACCTCAGGTGGGACAGCACGACCAAGTCAGGGTCTTCCAAGGGGTTCATCCTGTGTTCCTCTTCGTCGGCGTTGCGGGCGGGCGGGACGATCTCCTCTTCGGGAGGATCGCGCCAGGGCCAGTGGCTCATCTGGGGCAGCAGCCCCCGGAGCTGGCTGTCGCACGGCGGTTGAAATCGGTACGCGGGCAGGTCGCAGCTGGGGGTTCCGGATGCCGCAGCCATCCAGGCGTCCGTGAAGCAGGTGGTGGCCGTCCGGCTTCCCCACGCGGCGGCGCCCACGACGCCGACCGGGTCCGGGCGGCGGGCGGCGCGGGCGAGCATGGAGTCCCAGTCGCAGGAGTCCACGAAGGGAAACCAGCAGTACCCCTCGAGCCGGATCCCGCGGGAGAGAGCCAGTTCGTACTGTTCAAGGGTGTATCGCAACCAGGACGCCCGGTCGGAGGCCGTTCCCCGGATGTTGGTCTCGCTCAGGAGCATCGGCAGCCCGTAGCGGGAGCCGTAGTGCTCGGCCACGGCCGCAAAACCCAGCGGGTGGGGCGATGGCGCGTGGGCGCGGGACTCCTCATACCACCATTCGGAGTGGCAATAATAGTCGAGGCCGAGAACGTCCACCCGAACGGGGTCCAGGTGAAGCAAGTCCTCGCCGCCGTGCTTGACGATCTCCCTCAGGAAGGGGCGGCCCTCGGTCAGATCGTGTCCGAGCACCAGATCCAGCAGCACGTGGCGCCGGTCGTTGGCGAGAGCCGCGTACTCCGCCGGGCCACCCGCAGTTCCGTCATGGTGTTCGCAGGTATCCACCCAGACGTGGCGGGCTTCGGGCAGCAGCTCCGACCAGCACCTGGCCGCCTCCGCGATGGCCGGCAGGACGGTGCGAACGAGGCGCACAAAACCGTCGATTCCCCTGTCGTAGGGCGGCCACAAGGCCTCATGGCCGCAGAGGAAAAGGGTGGCGAAGGGCTCATTGAACAGCGTGTAGGACGTCAGCCAGGGATAGCGCCGGGCCACGGCCTCTGCATACCGCAGGAAAGCGGGCGCAAACCTCCGGTCCCTGAAACCGTCGTCGAGCCACTGCGGGTAGCTCGTGTGGTGCACCAGGTCGACGATTGGCTCCATGCCGCGGACCCGCAGGTACTGGAGCTGCCGGTCGGTCTCGGACCAATCGAACTCGCCTGGCTCTGTTTCCACGCGGTGCCAGCGAATCGGAAACCGCACGCTGCCTACGCCTGCTGCGCGCATGTGGTCCAGGTGGCGGCCCCAGTGGGCGTAGCTTCCGGTCAGCTCCGCCACGTCCCGGCGGTGTACCGGCAGGTACGTACTCTCAAATGCGCCGACAAAGGGAACAGCGGCAACGCGGCCAGGCACGGAAGGGAGGCTCTCGCCCAGATCCGACACATCATTCTCCCGGTCCGGAGGATCTTAGTGCCAGCTGCTCGACACGAGTAGGTACATAAAACTCGAATTTCCCGGCAAGAGGAACCCCTTGCAGCCGGTTCAACGTTTCATCGAATGGGATTGGCCGGCCGGGCAGGCCGATACCCTCGGGGTAGAGAGAGGGGAAGTACCCGCGCCGCTAGGGGCGTCTCGGCGGGCCGGCACCCTCCGGCTTGAGAGGGGAGGTACCCGCGCCGCTACGGGGCCTGGCCGCCGGAGCGGTCCTTCACGTGCCGGCCAAGCGCGGCCAGTATGCGTTCCAGGCTGACCGCCACGGATCCTGCCGCCGTGGCGGGGGACTCCGCGGACACCGAGCCCGCGACGACTCCGGTGAGGCGGTGCTGTGCATCGCGCGCGGCGGCCAGCTTGTCCGGCAGGTCCTCGGCGGTCATGCTCCTGATGGCCTCGGCCGTGGCGTCCAGGGCGTTGGCCATCGGTGCCAGCACGGGGTCGGGAAGATGCAGTGTTTCGTCCCAAATCACGGCGGCGAGCACCTCGGTCATGTCCTGGGTATGGAAGGCGGCACGCTCCAGCGTGCGTAGATTCCGCCAATCGGTGTCCAGGTCCCGGTCGTGGAACTTGCGCCGCGGATTGGCCTTGCGGCTGCGGTCGGCGGCCTGCACGGCCTGCCGCACCTGGTTGCCCAAGCGGGTGATGCTCTCGCCGTTCGTCGCCCAATCCTTGTGTTCCGGCGGCCAGTTCTCCCGGAGCGCCTCGGCCATGTCCTCCAGCTGCCGGGCGAGGTCGGACTGCAGCTGCTGCAGGCTGCGTCCCACCGCGTTGAAATTCAACGGCGGGAACAGCAGGAAGTTCACAGCGATGCCGACGGCCACCCCCACCGCCATCTGCACCGCATAGCCGAGCGAGTAGTCGCCGGCATTGGACCCGCCCACCAGCAGGACGAACAGCGCGGCCATGGGAACCCATTCCCGGCCCGCCCCGAGCCGCGGCAGCCCCGCAACCAGCACGCCCAGGAACACCAGCAGGCCCACGGTGACGAAATGCGGGCCGACCGTCAGGAGCAGGAGCATGGCCAGGCCGATGCCCAGCAGCAGCCCGGCCAGCGTCTCCGCGGAGGTCTTGACGGAGTCGGCGACGGTGGAATACATGCTGATCAGCGCGCCCAGCGGCGCGTAATAGGGGTACTGGTCCACCTCGCCGGGCAGCCGCAGGGCGATGAACCAGGCGATGGCGCACGCCAACGCGGTCTTGAACGCCAGCTGGACCCGGCGCCACCCGCCCATCTGCTGGCCATACTTGCGCAGCGGGGCGGGGAGCCGGTCGGTGAGCCGGTCCAGGCGGCCCGGCCCGGCGGGCATGGTTTCCGGTTCTGGCATGTTCAGCACCTCCACGGTTCCGGGTTAGCCGGATCAGCGTCCGGCCGGAACCAGTTCTGCCTCGAGTGTATTGCGCTGGTATGCCCGACGCTCGCGCCGGCCTTCGACCAGCCGGTACAGCACCGGCACCAGCACCAGCGTCAGCGCGGTGGAGGACACCAGGCCGCCGATCACCACCACTGCCAGCGGCTGCGAGATGAAACCGCCCTCACCGGTCAGTCCCAGCGCCATCGGCGTGAGCGCAAAGACCGTGGCGAGCGCCGTCATCAAGATGGGCCGCAGCCGGCGCCGTGCGCCGTGCGTGATCGCGTCCGCCACGTTCATGCCGGGCCGGCCGTCGTGGGGGCGCCGGTACTGGTTGATGAGGTCGATCAGCACGATCGCATTCGTCACCACGATGCCCACCAGCATCAGCATGCCGATCAGCGACGGCAGCCCCAGCGGGATCCGCGTGATGACCAGCAGCCCGATGGCCCCCGTGGCCGCAAACGGAATGGAGACGAGCAGGATCAGCGGCTGCACCAGGGACTTGAACGCGGCCACCATGATCACGTAGACAATGGCGACGGCGGCCAGCAGCGCCCAGCCCAGCTGTTCAAAGGACTCGGCCTGCTGGGTGGCCGCGCCGCCCAATTCCGCCGTGACCCCGGCCGGCAGGTCGGTGCCGTCCAGTGCGGCCGCCACCTCGCTGCTGAGGGCACCCAGGTTCTCTCCCTCCGGGGTCACGGAGACGACGGCCGTGCGTTCGCCGCCGCTGGCGCTGATCGACGTCGGCACGTCGGTTTCCTCGACCGTGGCCAGGTCCGTCAGCGGCACCGGCCCGGCCGCCGTGGGCACTTCGACGCCGCGCAGTTCCTCGACGCTGGAGAAGTCGCTGCCTTCCCCGATCAGCACCGGGAAGTCGGTGGTGCCGATCCGCACGGTGCCGCCGGGCAGCGGGCTGATTGAAGACGCCAGCAGGCCCGCGACCTGCTCCTCGTCCAGCCCGGCGGCCACAGCCTTGGCCCGGTCCACGGACACCTGGACCACCGGCTCGGCCGCCGAGAGGTTGCTGGACACCTCTGCGGCCCCCGGCACCTCCCGCAGCAGCTCCACCAGCCGGTCGGAGGCATCCCTCAGCTCCTCCGGGCCGTTCGCGGAGATCTCCACGTCCACGGTGCTGGAGGTGCCGAAGCCCCCGCCCTGAGTGCCCAGCGTGAACGTCGCCTCGCCGGGCAGCTTTTCGACGGCGGAGCGGACCCGGTCGCGCAGCGCCGCCTGGTCAATGCCTTCCTCGGTGATGACGGTGTACTGAGCCACCGAGGCACCCGCGGAGAGGAACGTCCCCAGGCCGCCGCCGGCGTTGCCCATGGTGACCTGGACCGCCTCGATCCCGTCCATCCCGGCCAGCAGCTCCTCGACCGGGGCGGCCGCCTCGTCGGTGGTGTCCAGGCTGGTCCCGGCCGGCATCTGCTGGCGCAGGCTGAAGCTGTTCTGTCCGCTGTCGCCGAGCAGGTTGGTCTGCAGCAGCGGCACCATGGCGGCGGTGCCGGCCAGCACCAGCAGGGCGGCCACGGTGGTGATCACCGGGTGCCGCTGGGTGCCGGCGAGCACCGGCAGGTAGCCGCGCTGCAGCAGCGAACGGCGTTCCTTCTCGGAGGCCGCCGCACGCACTGCGGACGTGTCGGGGTGTCGCTCCGCCGCGGGGGACTTGACGAACCAGTAGGCCAGCACCGGCACGATGGTCAGCGACACCGCCAGGGACGCGAGCAGGGCCAGCGCGGTAGTGATGGCGAACGGCCGGAACAGTTCGCCGGCCAGATTCCCGACGAACGCGATCGGCAGGAACACCGCAACGGTCGTCAGGGTGGACGCGGTGATGGCCCCGGCGACCTCGCGGACCGCCGCCAGGATGGCGTCGCCCTTGGGTTCGCCGTAGTTCAGGTGCCGTTTGATGTTCTCGACCACCACGATCGAGTCGTCCACAACGCGCCCGATGGCGATGGTCAGCGCGCCGAGGGTGAGGATGTTCAGCGAGTAGCCCAGCGCATTGAGGCCGATGAACGTGGCCAGCAGCGACAGCGGGATGGAGATCGCCGTGATCAGCGTGGAGCGTACGGAGAGCAGGAAGACCAGGATGATCAGCACCGCGAAGCCCAGCCCCAGCAGGCCCTCGGTGGTCAGGTCTTTGATGGACGTCTCGATGAACGGGGCCTGGTCGAACACCGTGGTGATCTGCGCGCCGTCGCCCAGTTCGGCCTCCAGTTCGGGCAGCAACTCGCCGATGGCGTGGGAGATGGCCACCGTGTCGCCCTCCGGCGTTTTGGTCACGGCCAGGGCAAGCGTCAGTTCGCCGTTGGTCCGGGTGATCGAGGTCTGCTCGTCGTCGGCGATGTCGACGTCGGCCACCTCGCCGATGGTGGCAGGGTCGGCCGGCGCAGGGTCCGGCGCCTGGCCGGGCTGGTCCGGTGCGGGCACGGTGTCGGGCACGGGTACCTGGCCCTGCTCTGTCCCGCTGCCCGGCGGGGCGGGCTGGCCTTGGCCGGGGAACTGCCCGGGTGCCCGCCCCGCCTCCGGTGCGGAGCGCGCCGAGGGCTGCTCCGCCGTCGTCGTTTCAGCGGGGGAGAGCGGCAGGTTTTCGATGGCCGCCAAGCTGTCCAGCGGGCTGCCGATCTGCACGGAGAGGCTCTGGCCGTCCTGTTGCACGGCGCCGGCGGGGACCAGGCCGCCGCTGTTGGCCAGGCTGTCCACAATGGCGGAAACGCCGACGCCGGCCTCCGCCATGGCATCGTCGTCAGGCACGATGGCGATGTGCCGGCCGGGGCCGCCGGAGACCTCGGCCCCGCGCACTCCAGGGATGTTCTGCAGCCGGGGCACCGTGAGGCGGTTCAGCTCGGTGCTCAGCTCGCTCAGGGTCAGGTCGGAGGACACCGCCATGAAGACGATGGGGAAGTCATCGATGCTGCCGGCCAGCGACAGCGGCGAGACGTCGTCGGGCAGTTGCTGGCGGACGTTGGAGATGGCACGGTCCACCTGGCTGCGCGCCCGGTCCAAATTGGTGCCGTAGACGAACGTCAGGTTGACGGTGGAGAACCCGTTACGCGACACCGCCGAGGAGGACTCGAGGCCCTCGACGGCGGTGAGCGCGCGTTCGAGCGGTTCGCTGACCTGCTTGTCCACTACCTCCGGCGACGCGCCGGGCATGGAACTGACAACGGTGATCCGCGGGAACTCGAGCGAGGGGATGAGTTCCTGCTTCAGCGAACCCATGGTGATCACGCCGAAGACGGCCACGAAGACCGTAATCAGCGCGATCAACGCACGATTCGCCAGGGACAGCGTTGCCAGCTTGTGCATGGCTTGAAGCTTAGTTCAGCGGTCGTACGGGGCGGACGGGGATCATGCCAGCTCGAGTACCCGGTCGGTGTCGGCGGTGATTTCGGCCAACAGCGAGGGGTTCTCGTTCAGGTTCACGCCGTAGCCGGGGAGCATGTCCTTCAGCTTGGGTTCCCAGCTCTTGAACTCCAGCGGGAAGCAGCGTTCCAGCAGGCTGATCATGATCGGCGCTGCGGTGGACGCGCCGGGGGAGGCACCGAGCAGGGCAGAGATGCTGCCGTCGGCGGACGCGATGACCTCGGTGCCGAACTGCAGGGCGCCGCCCCGCTTCGGGTCCTTCTTGATCACCTGGACACGCTGGCCGGCGGTGATCAGCTCCCACTGGTCGCCGGCGACCTCCGGGTGGAAGGCGCGCAGGGCCTCGTTCTTGCCTTCGCGGGTCTTGAGCACCTCGGTGACCAGGTACTTGACCAGGCCGAAGTTGTCCTTGGCCACGGCCAGCATGGGCACCAGGTTGCCCGGGCGCACGGACGTGGGCAGGTCCAGCAGCGAGCCGGTCTTGAGGAACTTCGGCGAGAAGCCGCCGTACGGGCCGAAGAGCAGGGAGCGCTTGCCGTTGACGAAGCGGGTGTCCAGGTGGGGCACCGACATGGGCGGGGCGCCCACGGAGGCCTGGCCGTAGACCTTGGCGTTGTGGGCGTTGATGACGGTCTCGTCCGTGCAGCGGAGGAACTGTCCGGACACCGGGAAACCGCCGTAGCCCTTGGACTCGGGGATGCCCGAGCGCTGCAGCAGGTGCAGGGCGCCGCCGCCGGCTCCGATGAACACGAAGCGGGCGTTGACCTTGGTTTTTTCGCCGGTGGCGTTGTTCCTGATCTCCAGGGTCCAGCGGCCGTCGGTGTTGCGGGAGACGTCCAGCACCCGGTGGCCGTAGTTCAGTTCCACGCCATGGGCGGTCAGGTAGCCCGCGAGCTTCCGGGTCAGGGAGCCGAAGTCCACGTCAGTGCCGCCGGCGACGCGGGATGCGGCCACGCGCTGCTGCGGATCGCGGCCCCGCATGATCAGCGGCGCCCACTCGTTGATTACGGCGTGGTCTTCGGAGAACTCGATCTGCTCGAACAGCGGTTCCTGCTTCAGCGCTTCGTGGCGGCGCTTGAGGTAGTCAGCATGGTCATCGCCCCAGACAAAGCTCATGTGCGGCAGCGGGTTGACGAATTCCCGGGGCGACGAGATGTGGCCCTCGCGGATCATGTGCGACCAGAACTGGCGCGAGACGTTGAACTTCTCGTTGATGCCCACGGCCTTGGCGGTGGGAACGGAACCGTCCGCCGAGGCGGGCGTGTAGTTCAGCTCGCAGAGCGCGGCGTGTCCGGTGCCGGCATTGTTCCACGGGTCCGAGGCTTCCAGACCGACCTCGTCCAGGTTCTCGAACAGGCTAATGCTCCAGTCCGGCTGCAACTGCTTGATGAAGGAGCCGAGGGTGGTGCTCATGATGCCGCCGCCAATCAGCGCGACGTCGACGTTCTGGGATGATCCCGAGGGAATGTTTGCAGTCAACTTCAATCTCCAATAGCAGCTGTGCCAGCAATTAGAAGCCTAGCGCCCTGCGCCAGCGAGACTAAAATCTGCCGTCTTCGATGTGACCCAGTAGACAGACGCGGCGGGATCTCCAACGTTACAATTTTCCGCCCGAGGCGGCCCGTCACCTACGCACCGGGCGCCGCAGCCGGCGTCAATCCTGCCCCAGCTCGATCTTGTTGTAGACCTCGTCGAGCATCGGGCTGGCCGGGTAGCTCACGACCCGGGGCCCCATGGCCAGGGCGGAGATGGGGAACGCGAGCGGCACCGCGGGGACCGCCCGCGCCAGCTGCTCGTTGATGCTGTGGTAGGCCTGCACGCGGTCTTCGCCCTCGGGGAGGGTCTTGGCACGGGCTATCTTGCTGCGGATCTGCGCGCTGTCGTAGCCGAACTCCATCGACTTGCTGCCGAAGAGCGGGCCCACGAAGTTGTCCGGGTCGCGGTAGCTGCCGCTCATGCCGGACAGGTGGAGGGCATGGCCGGTGGAGCCCTGGATCGTGTCGAGGTAGCCCTCGTCCCAGGGAATGGGCATCGGCTTGATATTGATTCCGACGGCGGTGAGCTGGCGGCTCAGCTCCGCGTACACCTTTTCGGGGGTCGGCAGGTAGGCCCGCGTGACGCCCAGCGGATAGTAGAAGGTGAGTTCGGCGCCATCGTACCGGGCGTCGGCCAGCAGTTCGCGCGAACGCTCCGGATTGTATGCGTAGTAGGGGATGGTCTCATTCGTCACGCCCAAGCTGCGCGGGATGAACTGCATGGCCTCCTTGGTGCCCTGCAGGAAGAAGCTGTCGATCAGCGCCTGCCGGTCGATCGCGTGGGCGATGGCCTGGCGCATGGTGATGTCGTCCAGCCCGTCGGCCGCCTGGTTCATGCCGAGGTAGACCACGGAGAACGGGTCACGCTGCAACACCTGCATGCCGGCCCGCGCCAGATCCGCGTACGTGGCCGGGGTGACCAGATCGTAGCCGTCGATGTCCCCGGCTTCCAAGGCGCGCAACCGCGTCATCGGATGCGGGAGCGCCTTGAACACCACGGTGCGCACGTCGCCGGCGGCACCCCAGTAGCCCGGGTAGGCGGAGAGCACCACGCGGTCCCGTTCCCAGTTGGCGAACGTGAACGGGCCGGTCCCCACCGGGGCCAGGCCGTAGCGGGATACCTTGTGGCCGCCGCGGTCCTCCGTCAGCCGGTCGGCCGCCCCGGCCTTCAGCGCCGCCGGAGAGGAGATGGCAAAGGCCGGCATGGCCAGCGATGCGACCAGGCCGGTGAACCGGCGGGTCAGGTTCAGCTGCACTTCCAGCGGGCCCAGCACCTCGCAGCTGTGGTAGAGCGATTCGTCCTCGTCCTCGGCGAACGCGCCGAAGACCGACCGGAAGGCCAGCCCGCCTTCCACCGGCCGGGCGTCGCCGGGGAGCCGGTACCAGCGTTCGAAATTGGCGCGGACCGCTTCGGCATCGAACGCCGTTCCGTCATGGAAGGTGACACCCGGGCGCAGCCGGAAGCGGTAGGAACGGCCGTCGTCCGCTTCGCTCCATTCGGAGGCCAGCCGCGGCGCCGGAACGCCCGTCGCCGGGTCCACCCCGACGAGTGTTTCGAGGATCTGCCGGGTCACCCGGTAGGACTCGGTATCCAGTGCCAGCGCCGGATCAAGGGTCACCGGGGCGGCGGCAATGCCCATGGTGAAGGTGGTGTCCGCGGGCGAGGCCGTCGGCGGCTCGCTGGCCGGGGCGGTTGACGGGGCGGGCCTGCCCGGTTCGGGGGTGCAGCCGGTGAGCAACACAGCCGCTGCCGCTGCGCCTGCCTTCAGCACGGTGCGGCGCGCGGTGGGTGGTGTCACGCTTCAGGCTCCTCGGGGCAGGCGGGGATGATCCTCAAGTCTAATCGACTCCCGTCCTCGACCCCGCGCGGCGAATTCCCGATGAGAGATAGGCCACATCCGCGCGTCTTTGGGGCAGGATGGGACCATGACCGAACATGCCGACGACGCGGCCCTGCTCGAGGTACGGGACCTGGCCGTTGCTTTCCGCACCACCTACGGGCAAGTCTCTGCGGTGGAGGGCGCCTCGCTGCGCCTGGAACCGGGCAAGACCCTGGCGATCGTGGGTGAATCCGGATCCGGGAAGTCCACCACGGCGATGGCCGTGATCGGGCTGCTGCCGGATAACGGACGGGTGACCGCCGGGAGCATCCGCTTCGACGGCCAGGAGCTCGTGGGGATGCCGGAGCATCGGATGCGCACGATCCGGGGCCGCCAGATTGGCCTGGTCCCGCAGGACCCGATGTCCAACCTGAATCCGGTCACCAGGATCGGCTCGCAGGTGGCGGAGACCCTGCTGGTTCACGGCATGGCGACCAGGCGGGACGTGGACCGGAAGGTTGTGGAGGTCCTGGAGGCTGCCGGACTGCCCAACGCCAGGGAACGCGCCAAGCAGTACCCGCATGAGTTTTCCGGCGGGATGCGCCAGCGCGCCCTGATCGCCATCGGCCTGGCCTGCCAGCCGCGGCTGCTGATCGCCGACGAGCCGACGTCGGCGCTGGATGTGACGGTGCAGCGCACCATCCTGGACCAGATCGAGTCGATGACCCATGAATTGGGGACGGCGGTGCTGCTCATTACCCACGACCTGGGGCTGGCGGCCGAACGGGCGTCGGAACTGGTGGTGATGCACCGCGGCAAGGTGGTGGAGACCGGGCCGGCACGGCAGCTGCTGGAGGATCCGCAGCACCCCTACACCCGGGCGCTGGTGAAGGCGGCGCCCAGCGTCGCCGCCGTGCGCCTGATGCCGGGGGCGTTCACCGGCAACGCGGCGGTGCGGGCCGAACGGGCGGAGCAGGTCTTCCAGGAACACGTCACCGAGGCTCCCGCGGCCGCCGAGGCGCAGAAGACGGACAACATCGTGGAACTGCGCGACCTGACCAAGGTGTACAAGATCCGCGGCCAGGCCGAGGACTTTTACGCGGCGAAGAACGTGACGCTCGACATCCCGCGCGGACACACGGTCGCTATCGTCGGGGAATCGGGCTCCGGCAAGACCACTACCGCCCGGATGCTGCTGAAGCTGATCGAACCGACCAGCGGCACCATGACCTTCGACGCAATGGATGTGGCCAACCTGACCAAGGCGCAGCTGCGGGACTTCCGCCAGCGGGTGCAGCCGGTGTTCCAGGATCCGTATTCGTCCCTGAACCCGATGTTCACCATCGAGCGGATTGTCGAGGAGCCGCTGTCCACCTACAACCGCGGCAGCGCGAGGGAACGCTCGGTCCGCGTGCGCGAGCTGATGGACGAGGTGGCGCTGCCGCAGAACATGCTGCGGCGCTACCCGTCCGAACTCTCCGGCGGCCAGCGCCAACGCGTGGCGATTGCCCGCGCCCTGGCCCTGAAGCCCGAGCTGATCATCTGCGACGAGCCCGTCTCCGCGCTGGATGTGCTGGTGCAGGCGCAGATCCTGAAGCTGCTGGGCGACCTGCAGGCGGAGCTGGGCCTGAGCTACCTCTTCATCTCCCATGACCTGGCCGTGGTGCGGCTGATCTCGGACTACGTCTGCGTGATGAAGGACGGCGAACTGGTGGAGGCGGCCAGCTCGGAGGAAGTGTTCACCAACCCGCGGCACCCCTACACGCGGCGCCTGCTGGCGTCCATACCGGGCAACGAACTGGACATCCAGGCGGAGGATCCGGAGATTGCGTCCTGAGGATACCGGGCCCGGGGCCGTCCCGGAGCCCGACGACCACCGGCCGGAAGGCTTCGGCTTCCGGACCGGGGTGCGCAGCGCCGCGGTGGCCATCGGCTTCGCGGTCTTCGTGCTGGTGATCGGCACGGTGCTGCTGGCGGTCGGGGCCGTCATCTTCATCGGCGAGGGCAGGTGGGGCGCCCTCTGGTGGCTGGCGGCGCTGGAAGTGCTGTTCATCGCCGGCTTCGCCGCCATGATGCACATGGCCCGCCAGCGACGGCGCCAGGACGGCGGAGCCCCGCCGGCCACCCTGGCCGGCTGATCGGCAGCTGCCGCTACTTGGCCCGCGTCTTGGGATCCAGCGCTTCCCGCAGGGACTCGCCCAGCAGCGTGAAGCCCAACGCGGTGACGGCGATGCACAGGCCGGGCAGGAACGCCAGCTGCGGCGCGATGCCCAGTTCTGCCTGGGCGTAGGTGAGCATGCGGCCCCACTCGGCGGTCTGCGGGCGCCCGCCGCCCAGGCCGAGGAAGGAAAGCGCCGCGGCGTCGATGACGGCGGTGGCCAGCGTCAGCGTGGCCTGCACGATGACCGGACCCACACTGTTGGGCAGCTGGTGGCTCATGATGATGGTGCCCCGGCTCAGGCCCAGCGTCTGCGCCGCCAGCATGTAGTCCGCACTGCGTTGCGAGATCATCGACGACCGCAGCAGCCGCGCGAAGATCGGCAGCTGGGCCACGCCGATGGCGATCATCACCGCGTACGCCCCCTGCCCCAGGATGGCCGCGATGGATACCGCCAGCAGCAGGTTCGGCACGGAGAGCAGGATGTCGACGCCGCGCATGATCACGCTGTCGATCCAGCCGCCGAAGCCGCCGGCGAGGATGCCCAGCAGCATGCCCCCGGCCAGCCCCATCGCGGTTGAGACGACGCCGATCAACAGCGAGGCCTGCGCGCCCCAGATGAGTTTGCTGAACAGGTCCCCGCCGAAACGGTCCAGCCCCAGCGGAAATCCTTCCACCTCGCCGAAGCCGGGAATGTGCGTGGGTGTGATGTACGTGCGGCCGGGCAGATCCTGGCCGCCATAGGGTGCCAGCACCGGCGCCAGCACGGCGGTCAGCACGAACAGGCCCACGATGACGGCGCCGGTGATGGCCTGCGGATTCCGACGGAGCCGCCGGAACGCGTCCTTCCACAGGCTGGTGCCGCCGGGCCCGGTGCCGGCGGGAGCGCCGGGTGCACCCGGTGGCTCCGGGGTGGTGCGGATGTCGCCGCCTGACTGCGGCGGAAGCGTTGTGCTCATTTAAACACGCACCCTCGGGTCGATGATGCTGTAGGAAACGTCCACGACCAGGTTGATCAGCGAATACAGCACGGCGATGAAGATGATGAACCCCTGCAGGACGGGGTAGTCCAGGTTGAAAATGGCGTCGCGCAGGAACCGCCCGATGCCGTTGAAGGCGAAGACCGTCTCGGTCAGCACGGCCCCCGAAATCAGCAGCCCCAGCTGCAGGCCGATGGTGGTGGTGACCGGCAGCATCGCGTTGCGCAGGATGAACCGGTTGCGGATGGTCTTCTGCAGCAGGCCCTTGGCGCGGGCGGTGCGCACGTAGTCAGCATTCTGCACCTCGAGGACAGACGCCCGGGTGATGCGCACGATGATGGCCAGCGGGATGGTGCCCAGCGCGATCCCGGGCAGCGCCAGGTGCAGCAGCGCATCCCAGGCGGCATCCCATTCGCGGGTGAGCAAACCGTCGAGCACATAGAAGTCGGTGACGTGCGTGGCGTTGATCCTGGGGTTCTGCCGGCCGTCGGTAGGGAACCACGGCAGCTGGATGGCGAACAACCACTTGAGGATGAAGGCCAGGAAGAAGACCGGGACGGTGATCCCCACCAGCGACAGCACGACGGAGGAGTGGTCGGGCCACTTGCCGTAGTACCTCGCGGCCTGGTAGCCCAGCGGAATGCCGATGCCGACGGCGATGATGAGGGCGACGATCGTCAGCTCCACCGTCGCCGGAAAACGGGTGGCGAACTCCGTCAGCACGGGCCGGCCGGTGAGGATCGAGGTGCCGAAATCGCCCTGGAGCAGCTTGCCCATGTAGACGAAGTACTGCTCGATCAGGGGCCGGTCGAAGCCGTAGAGTTCGTTGATCCGTGCCACCGCCTCGGGTGTGGCACGGTCGCCGAGCAGCGCCGTGGCGGGCCCGCCGGGCAGGCTGCGGACCCACAGGAACAGCAGCAGGGAAAGCCCGAAGAGCGTCGGGATGAGCAGCGCGATGCGCTTGATAATGACTCTGAGCACAGCGTCCTTCCGGATCCCGGTCCCGGCGTTGCGCCGGATGCGGTGGAAATTGCCTCTTCGGCGGCAGGCCCGGCGCCGCCCGCCCGTAGTTCGGGCCGGGGGCCTGCCTGCCGGGATCCGCGGTATGCGGACCCCGGCAGGACGGGGTTACTCGCTGAGCTCGATGGCGTTGAACACCTCGTCGTTCACCGGGCTGGCCGGGTAGGAGGTAACCCGCGGGGCGAACGCGAGCGACGGCGCCGGGTGTGCCAGCGGGATCGCCGGGAGGTACTGCGCGATGTCCTCGTTGATCTCCTCGTACAGCGGCGTCGCCTCTTCGATGCTGCTGGTCTCACGTGCCTTGGACAGCTTGCCGAAGAGCTCCTTGTTGTTGAAGCCGAACTCCGGCTTCTCCTGGCCGAAGAAAACCCCGACAAAGTTGTCGGTGTCGTTGTAGTCGCCGGTCCAGCCGAGCAAGTGGATGTCGTGGTCGGCGCTGGCCTGGATGCGGTCCAGGTAGTCCGGCGACCACTTGTCCGGCTGGGCCTCGATGGTGATGCCGACCTCCTCGAGCTGGGCGCTCAGGTTGGTGAACACCTGTTCCGGCGTCGGCATGTACGGCCGGGACACCCCGGTCGGGTAGTTGAACATCAGCTCCAGGCCGTCGCCGTAGCCGGCCTCTTTGAGCAGCGCCCGCGCCTTCTCCGGGTCGTACTCGTAGGTGGTGACGTCGTCGTTGTAACCGTTGACCGTGTCCGGAACGAATTGCGTGGCGACCTTGGTGCCCTCGGGCAGCGTCTGGCGGACCAGCGCGTCCTTGTCGATCGCGTGGGCGATCGCCTGCCGGACCTTGAGGTCCTTCAGCGCCTCCTGCTCCTGGTTCATGCCCAGGTACAGAATGGTGAACGGATCGCGTGCAATGACGTTGAATCCGGCGTCGGCCAGCGACTGCGTGTCGGCCGGCGCCACCAGGTCGTAGCCGTCGATGTCCCCGGCCTCCAGCGCCTGCCGGCGGGCATTGGGGTCTTCGATAATGCGGAAGATGATCTCCTGGACCTGGCCCTGTTCGCCCCAGTAGCCGTCGAAGGCGGACAGCTGCAGGGACTCGCCGACCGACCAGCTGTCGAACTTGAACGGGCCGGTCCCCACCGGGTGGCCCATGGCATATTCGCTCAGCTCCGGCGCCTCCTCCGAACCCCCGACGTCGTCGGCTTTGAACTTCTCCAGGGCGGTGGGGCTCTGCATCGCGAAAGCCGGCAGCGACAACGCCGGAATGAAACCGGCGAAGGGCTGGGCCAGGTTCACCGTCACCTCGGTGTCACTGACCGCCTCGCAGGAGTCGTAGACTGCGGTCTCGGGGGAGTCCGAGTAGCCGCGGAACAGCGAGCCGTAGTAGTAACTCACCGACTGGGACTGCTGGATCCCCTCGAAGTTGTACCAGCGGTCGAAGTTGAAGCAGACGGCATCGGCATTGAAGTCGGTGTCGTCGTGGAACTTCACGCCCTCCTTGAGCTGGAAGGTGTAGGAGAGCCCGTCGTCGGACATCTCCCAGGATTCAGCCAGCAAGGGTTCAGGGTCCGGCGTTCCTTCTTTGACGCCGACCAAGCCCTCGAAGATCTGGCGGCTGACGCGGAAGGACTCGCCGTCGCTGGCGAAGGCCGGATCCAGCGACTTGGGATCCGACGACGCGGCGAACACGAAGGTCGGATTGACTCCCTCCGTCTCGCCCTGTGCTCCGCCGCCGCGCTCGCTCTCGGCACAGCCGGACAGGACGAGTGCGCCGGCGGCCAGGCCGGCAATGACCGCTCCGGCGCGCCGGCCGCTTCGCTGGCCTCCGGAAAAGATGTCAGTAAATGACATGGACTGCTCCTCGGGGACGTGAGGTGTGACGCCGACTTTGTGTACGGCAGCCGGCGGAGGCGCGGTGGCGCGTCCGCTTGATGAGAGCTTAGTCACATGTCTGATTGAAAGCATCGGTTTCAGGTTCGGCGGTTGGGCCAAAACCATCACAATTTGGTGACGAGTCCCGTGCCTGATGGCGCGACGACGGCGGTGGAGGCCTCCGGGCCCCTGGGCCCGGAGCGGGCCGTGGAACGCCAGGAGCCCCGCAACGTACGTGGCGGGGCTCCTGGTGATGGTGCGCAAGGCGGGACTTGAACCCGCACGTCCGAGGACACTGGAACCTAAATCCAGCGCGTCTACCAATTCCGCCACTCGCGCATTCGTTCCGGGCATGCCGGAACAGGAATCAGTCTACCGGCACGGCGGCACTCGTCTGGCGGGGACTTGTGCCTCGTGCAGACACCTAATTGTCCAGGCCGAGGTCGCGGCGCAGCTTGGCCACGTGGCCGGTGGCCCGGACGTTGTACTGGGCCAGCGCCACCTTGCCCTCGGGATCCACCACGACCGTGGAACGGATCAGGCCCTCGTAGACCTTGCCGTAGTTCTTCTTTTCGCCCCAGGCCGCGTACGCCTCGGCTACGGCATGGTCTTCGTCTGAGAGCAACGGAAAGTTCAGTTCTTCCGTCTCCGCGAACTTCACCAGCTTCGGCAGCGGATCGGGGGACAGTCCCAGCACCGCGTATCCGGCGCCCTTCAACGAGTCGAGGCTGTCGCGGAAGTCGCAGGCCTGCTTGGTGCAGCCCGGTGTCGAAGCTGCGGGATAGAAGTAAACCACAACGTTTTGGCCACGATAATCGGCCAGCGAGACGGTGTTGCCCGCCGAGTCCTGCAGCGTGAAATCCGGCGCGGTGTCGCCGGTCGACAGTCGTTCGGCCATGGGGCAGCTCCTTAGGGATCCGGGGTTTCACACCAGCATAGCCAAGACAGTCCTCCGGCCGTTCCGACTACGTACGTATACTTGAGTGCATGCCGGATTTGAAGAATTGGCCGATGCCACGGTTGCTCTCCACCGCCGCCCGGCTCGTCGAGCACGAATGGAACGACAAACTGGCCGGCCTCGGCCTGACCCACGCCGGCGTCATTGCCCTTGAGGTGCTGGCCGCCGAAGGGGAAATGACGCAGGCGCAGCTGGCGACCCGCGTCCGGGTGCAGGCACAGACCATGGGCAAGACCCTGGGCAGGCTGGAGGTCCACGGGCACATCATCCGTGCCCGCAGCGATGTGGACCGCCGGCGGCAGATCGTGCAGATAACCGACGAGGGCAAGCGGGCCCTCAAGCATGCCGCCGAACTGGAGCGGCTGCTCAGCAGCGGCAGCGGCGACCAGATGGATGAGCTCAAGGAGCGGCTGACGGTGATCATCCGCAGGCTGGGCAACAGCCGCTTCGGTATCGGCGCGGTGGAAACCATCGACATCGCCGAGATCGACGGCTACGAGGACGGCGACTGACCCGCCGGCGTCCCGGTCGGCCGGAACCCGGCATCCTAAAGGCGTAGCCGGCGCTGCACTAGGCGCTCCCTTGCTGCCAACCGGACGCGGCAGCGTAGGGCCATGGAAAACGCTGCCCCCTTCGGCAGAGGAGAGTCGCAGCGGGTTTAGGGAATGGTGCGGGGTGCAGTAAGAGCGGTCTTGAGGATATGAATGTCTTGTTCAGTCGTTCCTCCCGAGATCCCGACACCGACTCTTTCGCCTCGTTGGAGCTGTACAGGTGCCCCACCGCCGAAGGCGATGAGTTTGCTGCCCGAGTTCACGGCCAGGCCGTAAAGGGGCTGCCCTGGTTGTACTTGCGACGTGAGTTCTTCTGTTTCCACGTTGAACGAGGCGGCTGTGTAGGCCTTGCGGAAGGCCATGTCCAAAGAGTGGAGGGGTGCGCCGTCCATGCGATGGAGAAGCACCGGGTTGCCGTGGATGTCAACGACACTGACGACGATGCGGATTGCCAGTTGTTCGGCTGCTTCTTCGGCGATGGCGGCGATCTTGATGACTTCCTGCAGCATCATGGGGGCCTTCCTGGATTTGCTGATCCTTAGTCGTCCTCATGGGGAGGTTCCGGGTGTGGGGGAGGCGGAGCTGATGAGTTGCTGGTGCTTCAGTTCCTGCCACACCTCGACGGGGATCCGCTGACTCAGCCATTGGTAGTTCTGCTCTTGTTGCATGATGGTGCGGGCGCCGAGGCAGACGTTGGTGACGGCAGGG
This sequence comes from Arthrobacter sp. MDT2-34-1, assembly GCF_059091365.1. Taxonomy (NCBI): domain Bacteria; kingdom Bacillati; phylum Actinomycetota; class Actinomycetes; order Micrococcales; family Micrococcaceae; genus Arthrobacter; species Arthrobacter sp. MDT2-34-1. Next base: position 806,341 of record NZ_JBNHGO010000001.1, on the reverse strand, counting down.
TGGGCGGCGCCAAATTGCAATGCCACCGCGCCCAGAGGCACTCCGTGGCGGTCGGCTACCTCTTGGTAAGGACGGATCTCGCTGAGGGTTTCACGCGTTGCCGGAGCGTAGTCCATGCGGGCTCCGGGTTTAGGGCCGGTGGCTAAGATGCCCGATCCAAAGATTCTGCCGTTGATGACGGCGATCCCGCGTCGCAGGCAGAGTGGGAGAAGCTCGTCCTGCGCCTCGGTGTTCAGTAGGTTGTAAGTACCGGCGATCAGAATGCAGTCAATGTCGGCTGCTTCTGCCGCTGCCATGCAGACATCGACCTCGTTGACGCCTATGCCCACGGCCCGCACTACCTTTTGGTCCCGCAGGGATAACAAGGCTTTGAACGCGCCGTTTAGGGCTTCCTGAAATCGGCGGGGTTGGTCGGCGCCGTGAGTCCAACGGTCCGTGTCGTGAACCAGGAGCACGTCGAAGTAATCCGTCCCCATCCGCTGCATGCTGTCTTCGACCTGGCGCATCACACCGTCGTAGGAGTAGTCGTATTCGATGCGGAACGGCGGGGTGTTGCACCAGGGGGCGGTACTGAAGGTCCCCGGGCTTGCGGGTTTTAGGGTTCGCCCGACTTTTGTGGCCAAGACGAACGTTTCTCTGTCCTCATCGGCGAGGACATCGGCCAGCCGGTATTCGGCAAGGCCATGGCCGTACATGGGTGCAGTATCGAAGAACCGGACGCCCGCGTCCCAGGCATGACGTACCAGTGCCCGGGCATCCTCTGTAGGTATGGGGGTGCGCATGTTTCCAAGAGCCACTGAACCGAATCCGGCAAGTGTGCAAGACCAGTCGAGCCGCCCGAACCTGCGCCGTTGCGTGGGAGCGTACGGTGCCATGGGTGTCTTCCTCAAGGTGGATCAACGTGCTGGGTGCCCGGGGAGGTGGTGCCGCGTCGTTGGCCGTGGGGAACCTTCACCGGTTCCTTCGGCGGCCCATTTCATAACGGTCCCACCTCCCCTGTACCGCGGTTTAGCGGGCTGAGGCGTCTGCACTTACTGAGGCTTCCTGTCCCGCCGCCTGGGATGAGCGTTCGACGAGGGCCGCGAACTCGTCGCTGGACATCACGTCCGCGTACTGAGCCTGGATGTTGCGCAGGGATTCCCAGTACTGCCCGTATCCTTCGGGTGTTTCGTGGTCGAACTCGGGGTTGCGGCCGTGGGTGTTGAGGGGAATGGCCGTGCCGGTATCGGCCACGACGATCACTTTGTATCCCCTGTCGAAACCGTCGCGTGCCGTGGTCGGTACGCAGTTGGCGGTCGAGGAGCCCACGATCACGAGGTACTCGGCGCCGTCCTGCTGGAGGTACTCGTTGAAGGCCGTTCCGTAGAAGCTGCTGTTGCGGTGCTTTTGGAAGACCGGTTCGCCCTTTTGCGGTTCGAAACCTTTGCAGAGTGCGCCGTTCCACGTCCCGTGGTTGAAGGGCGAATCGGACTCTCTCCAGGACGGGTACTTCAGCCCCCAGATGCCGATGTCGTAGCCTTCGGGGTGCATGCCCCACATGGACCAGACGACCTTGATTCCCTTTTCGCGTGCGAGTTCGATCATTCTCTTGGCCGGCCCGAGGGATTCCTGCCCGGAGGGCGCTCCACCGACGCTCTGAATGTAGTCTGCCCCCTCCGGATCGAGGCAGAGATTTTGGATGTCGAGCGCATGGACCACGGTCTTGCTTAGATCTATGGTCTCGGGGATGAAGGTGTAGGAACGGTCGACGTATTTGTTGAGCTTGTCTTCGTAGGCGGTCATTGTCTTTCCTTTACTTACTGGATTCCTCGGTACGGTCCGATGATGCTGAAGCCGCCTCGGCGGCTTGGCTACCGGCAGGGTCTTCGCCACCGTCAGTCACGTCTTGTTCCGGGCCGTGCTTGAAGCCCGGGACCAGTTCCTCCCAGTCGTATTCCTGGATGAAGTACTCGGCCGTGCTGTAGGTGCCGTCCATGGTGTCGCGCAGGTTTTTGGGCCCGTCGAAACCGACCATTTTCCAACCCATCTGGTCCTTGTTTCCGCCGTAAACCGGGTCGGCATAGAAACCTTGGCGGACATGCAGGCACAGGGTGTCAAAGAAACTTTTGTCTTCATCGGTGTTTCCCTGAAGCCGCGAGTAGTACACCTCCATCGAGGTCAGCGAGACCGGCACCGGTTTGGGAGCGCCGCTGACCTGTTCCAGCACCTGGTCTTGGACTTCTTCGGTCGCGTCCTTGAAGGACTCCGCCCGCAACTCGCGCGACCGGCGGTCGAGTTCATGGACCCCTTCGCGGTAGAGCCGCTGCAGGTCGGCGATGCGTGCCCGGGCGGATCGTGCTTCCGGACCGGCCAGGGCCAGGAAGCCGGTCCCGTCAGCCGCCGCATAGAGGTAGTCGATGCCTGAGAGGTAGCGGTCGATGAAGACGATCACCCTCGCCTCGCGTGCCCCTGGATCATGGTCGGTGGGCATGACGCGTGCGCCGGCGGCTTCTATGGTTTCCCACTCGTGGTCGGTGAAGAACAGTTTTTCGTCCGAGTCGGGGTCGATGTGGATCGGGACGATTTCCCAGTCGGCTTTCGAAACCATCGTGTCTTCCTTTCTGCGATTCTCTAACGCGCGGCAGTTACAGCCGCTAGCTGCGGCCCTTGAGGTAGGTGCCGGCGATGTAGTCTGCGCAGCGCCAGGAGTGGGCCATGATCGTGAGCGTGGGGTTGACGCCCATGGCGGTGGGGAAGCCCGCGCCGTCAAGCACGAAGACGTTGTCCACCGAGTGAGCCTGGCCCCATCCGTTCAGCACCGACTTGCCGGGGTCGGTTCCCATTCGGACCGTGCCCTGCTGGTGGCAGGCGTTGCCGGTGAATTCATCTCCCAGGTAAACGGGGGTGGTTTTCGTTGCCCCGGCCGCCTGGAGGATTTCCACGTTTTTGTCGATCTGCCATTTGCTCATGGCGATGTCGTTGGCGTGGGGCTTGTTCGTGATCCGCGCTACGGGCAGGCCCCAGGCATCCTTGATGTTGGGGTCGAGGTCGACCCGGTTGGTCTCCTGGGGCATGTCCTGGAGGATGAACCCAATCTTCATGGAGTAGTCGAAGTAATTTCGGTCGGCGTCCTTCATGGCTTGGCCCCAGGTCGGGCGGCCGGGCATGATCGCGTTGATGGCCTGTCCGATCTGCGTGGTGGCGATGATGCCGCCGCCGATGTGGCCCCTGCTTTCGTCCGTCTCGTAAAAATGCGTGGAGCCGCCGCTTTGGTAGTTTCCCGTCCAGCCGCGCAGCGGTTCCTCGATGTCCTTGTCGAACAGTCCGACCGCGAAAATGTATTCGTGGAAGGTGGCGTTCTTGCCGACAAGGCCGGAATCGTTCGCGAGACCTTCGGGGAACCGGTTCGACGTGGACAGCAGCATGAGCCGCGCCGACTCGATGGCGCCGAGCGCCAAGACAACTACGGCGGCGTCCTGTTCCACCTCACGGCCCTCGGGGTCGATGTAGACGACGCCGGTGGCCCGGCCGTCCTTGCCCAGTTTGACTTCCCTGACGTAACTGTCGGCCCGTACTTCCAGGTTGCCGGTGGCGAGGGCCTCGGGGATGTACGTCGTCGCCACGCTGGACCGGGTTTGGGTGGGGTCACCGTACTGGTTCCAGAAACTGGTCCGGTTCACCGCCGCCCTGCCCAGGGCGTTGCCTTCGGTCAGGTGGGACATCGGCAGCGGGAAGGAATTGATGCCCAGCTTGTTGGAGCCCTCATAGAATTTCTTGCCGAACCGGGTCGGAGGCAACGGCCCGCTGGGGTACGGCTTGCTGCGGAAGCCTTCCCCCCGGTCGGCACCGGTAAGGCCCGAGATGCCGTAGCTCCATTCAACCTTGGTGAGGTATGGTTCCAGGTCCTCGTAGCGGTAGGGCCAGTCGGCCAGGCTCGCGCCTTCCAGATCCCCGTGGAGGGAGTGGAAAATGAAGTCCGATTCCCTCGGCCGGGGCATCCAGCCGGCCATGTGGCTCGTTCCGCCGCCGACGTTTGAGGGCACGGGGGAGAAATTGAAGATCCGGGCTTCCGAGTTTTCGTCCCGGCGCACCGTCCTGGGCATCAGCTTCACGTCCGGCCACAGGTAGCTGCGGTTCTGGAACTTCAGTTCGTCGCCGGAGTAGTGTTCCTCCGGGCGCAGCCACGGGCCCTTGTCGAATCCAACAACTTTGTAGCCGGCTTCGCTGAGAACCTTGACGGCGGGCCCGCCCCCCGCTCCCAGTCCGACGACGACGACGTCCACCGGGTCCATTTTTCGATTGCTGCTCACAGTAGAACCTCTCAGTTCGGTCGTTGTTCGGGAAGGCCTAGTAGCTTCCCTCGCCCTGCTGGCTTTCCTGCAGGACGGCTTGGTGCCACTCGACGTTCGTCTTGTCGACGACATCGGTCGGGATGCGGACGAACTGGTTGACTTCCATGCCCAGAAGCTCATGCGCGAAAAGGGTTTCGATCATGCTGTGGCCCATTTCAACGCTGTTCACATCGACGGTGGCGGTGAGCTTGCCGGCTTTGATGGAGTCCATTCCCGAAATCAGGCCGTCAGCACCGATGGTGATGATGCCTTCCTGCCCGTCCCAATGCTTGAGGCCGCGTGCGTCGATGGCCTGGGACGCGCCGAGCGCCATGTCTTCGTTTTCACCGTAGATCGCGTTGACATCGGGGTTTTTGGTCAGCAGGTCCTGTGCGGCCCGGAGACCTTTGTCCCGTACGTAGCCGCCGTCGGCCTGTCCGACGATCTCGATGCCGGGGTACTCCGAGATGGCTTTCTTGAAGCCCTGCTGGCGCAGCTTGGTCCAGTCCGATCCGGAGGGCCCCATGATCTGGATGACCTTGCCTTTGCCCTTGAGTTGGTCGCCGATGTATTGCCCGGCGATGTAGCCGGACTGCCAGCGGTCGTCATAACCGATGTTCGAGACGGTGTTAAGACCTCCGGTGGGGTCCTCGGCTTGGGAAGGATTGGCCAGTTCTTCAGTGGAGTTGAACTGGTAGAAGTCGACGCCCTCTTCCTGTCCGCGGCCGTACAGTTCCTGCATGGTCGCGGCGTTGGCGGCAGAGCAGACGAAGACCGCATCGAAGTCCCGAGCGATATACCCCTGGACAATGCCAAGGGTTTCCGTGCCTGAATGGGCGTCGTTGAGGGCGCCCTGCCGCTCCCAGGTCCATTTCACACCGAACCGGTCCTCGTATTCCTTCATCTTGTTGAAGGCCGCTTTTTCGACCTGGGTGTAGAACTCGGAGAGGATCGGGGGAGCAAAGCCGACTTTGATTTCACGGCCGTCCACTATTTCGCGGATGGCGGCATCGGCGGCCGAGTCCGGGTTGACCGCGGCACCGGCGCCTCCGCCCCCGCCTCCACCGGTGCCGGTCGGCGTCTCGACCGTGGTGCAGCCGGTCAGGATGAGGGCTGCCGCGACTGCTCCGGAGGCGAGGGCGCTGCGGGTCCGGGCGTACCGACGGCGGCCCGCGGGCCCGGTGGTGTCAGTTGTGGACATTGTCTTGCCTTTCATTTTTGATGGTCCCCGCAGCAACGGGGAGACCGGGGAAGCTGGTTTCGGCTACACGGGGGCGACGTCGAGCACAACGGCCCGCCGTTGCCGGACCCGGGCGTTGATGATGGCGCTGATCCGGTTCGCGAGGACGGCGATGATCAGAATCGAGCCAATGACGATCTTTTGATAGCTGGACGGAACGCCCGCGAGGTTGATGATGTTGATGGTTGCGGCCAGCGTGATGGCGCCGAGCACGGCTCCCAGGATGCGGCCCCTGCCGCCACTGAGCGCCGCACCGCCGATGACGGCGGCAGCGATGGCCTGGATCTCGTAACCGACACCGAGGTCGGCCGGGACGTTGGTATTACGGCCCGCCAGGATGACGCCGGCGATCGCGGCGCATAGCCCGCTGATGACGTAGGCGATGATACGGACCCGGTCCACCCGCACGCCGGACTGTACGGCGCCGGTCCGGCTGCTGCCGACCGCGAAGAGGTGTGTCCCCAGGCGGGAGGATCCCAAAATCCCGCCAAGGAGCAGCGCCACGATGAGGGATATCACCATGGGCAGGGTGAGGGCTCCGGCCAGCGGGCTCAGGCCGCCGATGACATAGAACTCGGGGACCATGTAGCCGATGATGGGAACTCCCTGGGTCCAGATGTAGAGGATGCCGCCGGCGAAGCCGAGCATTGCGAGCGTGGCAATGAAGTCGGGCAGCCCGACCCGGGTGACGAGCAGGCCGTTGCCGATCCCGATCAAGGCCCCGGCAAGCAGCGCTGCGAGGATCGCGGCGAACAGCGGCATTCCGGATTTCATCGTCTCGGCTGCCACCCCCGCGCAGAGTGCCATGGCTGCGCCGATCGAGAGGTCGATGCCTCCCGCGATCAGGACGACGGTCATGCCCATGGCCAGAATCATGACCGTGATGCTGCTGTTGAGGATGTTGAACAGGTTTGACGGAGCCAGGAACACCGGCAACGTGAACGCCGCAATCAAACAGGCCAGTACCAGCATGGCCAGGACGCCGAGGGTGGGGTCCAGCAGGATCCGGTCGACGATGCGGCCGACCAGGCCGGTGTTGCGTTTGGGGGTTGAAGTGCTCATGGTCAGTCCTGCTGTTCGGTCACGAACGGACGGGAACCCGCGGCCGGCTTCTGTGCCTGCTGCTGGGCCGGGGCCGGGGGAGTGTCGTGCGGAGTGTCGTGCCTGGGGGGCGCGTCAAGACGGGAGCGTTTGCCCATATTGAGTGCGTATTGCTGGACGCGGCGGTCGAAGACCACCCCGGCGACGATGCAAAGGCCGGTAACGATGCTGAAGTAGACGGGGTCGACGCCGTTGAGGCGCAGGCCCTGCTGCAGGGTTGCCAGCAAAAGGCCGCCGACGACAGCGGCCCAGACCGAACCGCGGCCGCCGGCAAGGCTCACGCCTCCCAGAACGGCGCCGGCGATGGCAATGAATTCGTAGCCGCCGCCCAGGAAGGCCTGTACGGCGCCGAGGCGGGAGGCAATGAGGACGCCGGCTGCTCCGGCGAGCATGCCGGAGACGATGAAGGTGCCCATCCTGACGCGGAGGACGTTGACGCCGGCGACGTTCGCCGCGTCGGCGCCGATGCCGATGGCATATATGCGCCGGCCGAACACCGTCTTGGCCAGGAAAAGCTGCATGATGACCAGCAGGATTGCGGCGATCCAAAAGGCGCTCGGGATGCCCAGGAAACTGCCGTAGACGATATCCGAAAAGCCCGGCGTCGTCACGCCTTGGAGAGGTACCTGTTCTGTCAGGACGATGAGCAGCCCGCTGGCGATGTTCAGCGTGGCCAGCGTGACGATGAAGTCGTTGATACCGAACTTTGTAATGAGCCATCCGTTGAACAGGCCGAATGCCGTGCCGGTGGCGACGCCCACGAGGACGCCCACCAGTGTCGGCGCCCCGCTGAGCAAAGCCCACATGGTCGTTCCGGCACTCAGCCCGGCTACCGTGCCGACGGACAGGTCGATGCCTCCGGCCACGATGACGATTGCCACCCCGACGGTAATCAGCAAGACGGGGATGGCGTTGTTAATGTAATCGGTGAGGCTTTCCGGTTGCAGGAAGACTGGCGACATCAGCTGGAACACGATGACCAGGACGATCAGGGCGACCGCGATCGGAACGCCGCTGGTCGAAAGTGTGCGGGATACTGCCCGTTGAAATTTCATCATTCGCTCCTGCCGGCGGATAGCGCCAGAATTCTGTTCTTCACGCCCTCAAAGTTTCCGGCGGCCAGTTCCTGTTGCAGCGAGGTCACCGAACCCACCAGTCGGCCTTTTTTCAGGATCAGGACACGGTGGCTGAGTTCCAGCAGTTCGGCGATTTCCGAGGCAATCACGATGGCGGCCCCGCCGGCGGCGACGAAATCGCGGATGAGGTTGTGAACCTCCACCTTGGCCGAGACATCGATACCCTGGGTCGGTTCGTCGAAGATCAGCAGCGAGGGCTTGGTATTCAGGCAGCGGGCCACGATGGCCTTCTGCTGATTTCCGCCGCTCAGGTTTCGAATCTTTTCCCTGACGCTTGGGGCACGGATCGCCAAGCGCTGCCGGTAGCTCTCGGCCTGGTCCATTTCATCGCGGTTTTTGACCAAAAAACCAAGCTGCGTGACGCCGCCCAAGCTGGAGATGGAGATGTTTTCGGCAACGGAAAATTCCGGGAGAATGCCCAGCTGCTTGCGGTCTTCCGGCAGCATGGCCAACCCGTGACGGTATGCCGAGCTCGAATCGCGGAGGCGCAGGGGTTGCCCGTTGAGGTGCATTGTTCCGCTGCTCATCTTGTCCAAGCCCATGATGACCCTGGCCAACTCGGTGCGTCCGGCACCGGCCAGGCCCGCTATGCCCAGGATTTCGCCCTTACGAACGGACAGCGAAATGTCCTTCAAGACGTGGCTGCGGTGCACATTCTCCAGCCGCAGCACTTCCTTGCCGGTGTCGGCCGCGGCGTGCGGCGGCGTGCCGCTGGCCGCACCGAATTCGCCGGCGGCGATTCCAAACATCATGCCAAGCAGTTCATCGACGTCCGTCTCTGCGATGGCGGCAGTCCCGGCGTTGGCCCCGTCGCGGAAGACGGTGGCGGTGTCCGCCAGACCGAACAGTTCCTCCAGGTGGTGGGTTACCCACAGCAGTGGCACGCCCCGCGCCCTGAGCTTGCGCATGTGTTCGAATAGGTGCCGCTTTTCTTCTTCTTCGAGCCCGGACGTCGGCTCGTCCAAAATCAGGACGCGGGGGTCGAAGGCCAGTGCCTTGACGATCTCCACCACACGCTTTTTCAAAGCACCGAACTCCCCAACGGGAAGCTTCAAGTCCTCAGGGGTGAGCCCGAAGTCGGCGGCGAGTTGCAAAACGCGCTCTTCCATCCCCTTGCGGTCAAGCCGGACCTTCAGGCCGAGGAATCGGGCATTGACCTCGCGGCCCAGGAAGATGTTGTCGAGTGCCGTGAGCGCCGGAACGAGCGACAGCTCCTGATGGATGGTCGTGATGCCTGCGTTGAGGGCGTCGCTGGGATGGCGGAACTGCACTTCTTCCCCGGCCAGGGTAACTGTGCCCGCGTCCGGCGAGACCACGCCGGACAGCACATTGATCAGCGTGGATTTGCCGGCCCCGTTGCCTCCCAGCAGGGCATGGATCTCGTCGGGGCGGATGTCCAGGCTCACCCCGCGCAGGGCGGTCACGCCTTGGTACTGCTTCACCACGCCCTCAACTTTGAGCAGCGCCGAATGGCCGGCAGGTTCGGTGGGATGCGCCATGGGATCGCTCCTGTTCTTGGAGGTTAGGCGGCAGGTGACGCTCGGTGTGTGAGCAACATCATGTGAAAACTCAATATAGTAATCAGTCACAACAAATGCAATAGCCTTTTTCGCTTGAGGGGCGGGGCACGGCTTCAGCCCGCAGGCAAGCGCAGGCACCGCCGTGGGTGTCTGGCCGCAAGGTGTCGGCGGCTCGGCAGGGTGTGAGTGGCCTTGGGTGGGCGCTGGCCGTTGACTTGGGCGGCCGCGGCTAATATGTTGTTGCTCACGACTATTGCTTCCTGATGGGAGAGGGCAATGAGGCAACCGAGCCGCGAAGACAAGTTTTCCTTCGGTTTGTGGACGGTGGGGTACACGGGGGCCGACCCCTTTGGCGGCCCTACCCGCTCGCACGTGGATGTCGTCGAAGTGGTGGAACGGCTGACGGGTCTCGGCGCCTACGGACTGACGTTCCACGATGATGACCTCTTCGCCTTCGGCAGCAGCGAGGGGGAGCGGCAGAAGCAGATCGACCGCCTGAAAGGTGCACTCGAGGACACGGGCCTTCAGGTTCCGATGGTCACGACGAACCTTTTCAGCCCCCCGGTTTTCAAGGACGGTGGGTTTACCTCCAACGACAGGGCCGTCCGGCGGTTCGCCCTTCGAAAGGTCCTGCGGAACATTGAGTTGGCCGCAGAGCTCGGGGCCCGGACTTTCGTCATGTGGGGAGGCCGCGAGGGCGCTGAGTACGACGCTGCCAAGGACGTCCGGACAGCCCTTGAACGGTACCGCGAGGCACTGGACGTTTTGGCGGCCTACGTGACCGATCAGGGGTACGACCTGCAGTTCGCCATTGAGCCCAAGCCGAACGAGCCCCGCGGCGACATCTTGCTGCCGACGGTGGGCCACGCGCTGGCGTTCATCGAAACCCTGGAGCGGCCCGAACTTTTCGGTGTCAACCCCGAGGTCGGACATGAACAGATGGCGGGCCTGAATTTCACCGCCGGCGTTGCCCAGGCGCTGTACCACGGCAAGCTGTTCCATGTTGATCTCAACGGCCAGCGGGGGGTTAAGTACGACCAGGATCTGGTCTTCGGCCATGGCGACCTGCAAAACGCTTTCTCTCTGGTGGACCTGTTGGAAAACGGCGGCCCGAACGGTGGCCGGGCTTACGACGGTCCGCGCCACTTCGACTACAAGCCGTCGCGGACCGAGGACGCCGGGGGAGTGTGGGATTCGGCTGCGGCGAATATGCGGATGTACCTGTTGCTGAAAGAACGGGCCGCCGCCTTCCGCTCGGACCCGGAGGTACAGGAAGCGATGCGCGCCTCCCGCGTCACCGAACTGGAGCAGCCGACCCTTGCCGATGGAGAGTCCTACGCCGAACTGCTCCAAGACCGTTCCTCGTACGAGGATTTTGCCCCGGAGGGGTACTTTGACGGCTCCGGGTTCGGGTTCGTCAGGCTTCAGCAGTTGGCTATGGAACATCTGCTTAACGCGCGCTGATCTGCGGAACCGGTGAGGCTCGGAACCGTTGCGGTTCTGATCTGCGGAACCGTTGAGGTCCAGGCTCGGCCGACGTATCTGGAGGCATCATGACACTTGTCGCGGGTGTTGATTCTTCGACCCAAAGCTGCAAAGTGGTCTTCCGGGATGCCCGCTCGGGTCGGGTGGTGTCTGCTGGACGGGCCGCCCATCCGGCGGGCACCGAAGTTGATCCGGAGGCCTGGTGGAGTGCGCTGCAGGCGGCGCTCGCAGAGGCGGGAGGCCTTGGCTCGGTCGGCTGCCTTTCCGTAGCGGCACAGCAGCACGGCATGGTGGCCCTCGATCAGGAGGGCCGGGTGATCCGGCCGGCTTTGCTCTGGAACGACACCCGCAGCGCGGGTGCTGCGGCTGCACTGGTGGGCGAAGTGGGCGCCGATGAATACGTGCAAAGGACGGGATTGATTCCGGTGGCGTCTTTCACCGCGAGCAAACTGCGGTGGTTGCGTGACGCCGAGCCCGCCAATGCAGCAAAGGTAGCCGCGGTCGCTCTTCCCCACGACTGGCTGACCTGGCGGCTGCGCGGGTACGGACCGGCCGCTTCCAGCCCGCTGGGGCCGGTCCTTGAAGAACTCACGACAGACCGGTCGGATGCCAGCGGTACCGGCTATTGGGATCCGGAGGCGAACAGGTACGACATGGATCTGTTCACCGTGGCCCTCGGACATGCTGCCATCGTGCCCCGTGTCCTTCACCCCCATGAGCCGGCGGGAAAGACGCCCGGGGGAGTCCTTCTGGGCGCGGGAGCCGGAGACAATGCCGCTGCGGCGCTGGGCCTCAATGCGTCCGGCCAGGAGGCCATCGTTTCGATCGGCACCAGTGGAACCGTGTTCGCCTCGTCCGCCGAACTGCACCGGGACAGGACGGGTTCCGTGGCCGGCTTTGCGGACGCTGCCGGCGCCTTCCTCCCGATAGCGACCACGCTCAATGCAGCCCGCATCCTGACGTCGGTCGCCGAGGTGCTGGGCGTCGACAACGACGAGCTCTCGCGTCTCGCCCTGGAGGCTCCCGCCGGGGCCGGGGGAGTCGTCTTGATCCCGTGGTTCGAAGGGGAACGCACCCCAAACCTGCCCGCTGCGACGGGCAGTCTTCACGGGCTGTCGCTGGCCGCAATGACAAGGGCCAACCTTGCGCGCGCTGCCGTTGAAGGGATGCTGTGCAGTCTCGCCGGCGGGCTTGATGCGCTGCGGAAGGCCGGTGCCCTTCCCGAGCGGGTCCTTCTGATCGGCGGGGGCGCGCAGAACCGGGCCGTGCGGTCGATTGCCGCGCAGGTCTTCGATATGCCGGTCTCGGTTCCGGTACCCGGCGAGTACGTGGCCGAGGGGGCCGCGGTGCAGGCCGCCTGGGTCATGAGCGGAGTACGCCCTGACTGGCCGCCGCACTTCGATGCGGAGCTGCGACCCGATCCGCGGCCTCTTATCCGGGATCAGTATCGCAGCCATGCCGAAGCGCAGGAGGCGTGGTTCCGCCGTCACAACGAAGGCGCGGCGTGAAGAAGCAGGCAGGCGCCGGCAGCCAGGAGACGGGACCGGTCCTCGCCAATGCGCGCAGCACGCGCCTTACACTTGACTGCTACGGTGCCAGGATCGTTGAACTGCTCCTGCCGGACAGGGGCGGCAAGCTCGAAAACGTGGTGCTTGGGTTCGACTCTGTGGATGACTATCGCCGCCACGTGGACTGCTACATAGGGGCCACGATCGGCCGGACAGCGGGCCGCATCCCGGGCGGCCGGTTTTCCTCGGCAGGGGTCACCTTTCCCGTTGCCGCGAACGAGGGACGGAACCACCTTCATGGAGGACCCAGCCGAAGTTTCGACCGCGTCCTGTGGTCCCGTTCGGATGCGTCCCCGGAACGGGCGCAGGACGACTTTGTCAGTCTGGACTACCGCAGCCCCGAAGGCGAAGAAGGCTATCCCGGAAACCTCTCCGCGCGGGTCCGCTACTCACTCTCCGAAGCCAACGAGCTGTCGATTCTCTTCACGGCCAGGGCCGACGCGGACACCCCGGTCAATATGACCAATCACGCTTACTGGAATATGGACGGGGACGGGGCGCGGCCTGTCACCGATCAGCAGCTGATGGTTGACGCGGATTACATCCTGGCGACGGACTGGGAACGCATTCCGACAGGCAGCCACCTGCCTGTCGCCGGGTCGCCCTTCGACTTCCGCAAGCTAAGGCGGATCGGAGCCTTCCTGCCGAAGTCGGGCACCGAGCCGTGGCCGGGCATCGACAACACGTTCCTGTTCAATCCGGGCAGGGACAACACCAAGCCCGCGGCAGTACTTTATTCTCCGGAATCCGGACGTCTCATGGAGCTCTACACCACGGAGTTCTGTCTTCAGGTCTATACAGCGAACCGGCTGCCTCCGCTGGTCGGCCGCGGGGGAACCTTGTACGGGCCCGGCAGCGGCATATGCCTCGAACCCCAAAAGATCACCGATACCAGCCGTTTCCCCGACTTTCCGTCCGTGGTCCTTCCGGCCGGAACGGAGTACCGGCATCTCAGCCGATACCGTTTCTCGACAGCGTGAGCCGATCAAGCAGAAGCGGCCCCTCGTCGGGATACGCGACCCCCTGTCAGGCAACGAAGGAGTAGGCAGCGGGGTCGGCCAGGAGGTCTGCAAATACCAGTTCAGCCGCGCCGACCATGAGAAGATTGGCGCCCAGCTGCGGTCGGGAAATGTGAACACTCTGGCGTGAAACCGGCAGCGATTCCCGGGAGACGAGGTGCTCCAGCCGCTCCGGATCGGCTGCATGCAAGGAGCCCAGGAAGCCGCCCAGAATGATCAACTCCGGATTCAGGATGTTGATTGCATTGCCCAGGGCAATGGCGAGGTATTCCTGCTGCCGGTCAACAACAGCCCGAACCTCGGCAGAAGTGGATGAAAGCAGCGCCTCCTCCAGTTCGTCCACGTCCGCGGATGCCAATCCGAGGGCGGCAAGCAGGGCATCGCGGGTAACTTCGGATTCCAAGGTGCCTCGGGCGTGCGCGGTGTCAAGCCCTCCGCCGCTTCTGATCCGGGTGTGGCCCAGCTCCCCGGCATGACCCGCGACGCCTGTCACGGCGTGGCCTCCGCTGATGATGCCGCCGCCGATGCCGCTGGCCCCGCCGTTGAGGTAAATCATGTCGCTGACCCGTCGGGCGGACCCAAAGGTCCTTTCGGCGAGAGCACCAAGGCTCGCATCGTTGGCGGCTTTCACGGGATACCCGGTGGCAGCGGCCAGCATTTCGGCAATCGGTTCATCGGTCCACTCCAGGTGCGGGGCCAGCCGCACGAGCCCGTCCCGTGTCCTCACCAAACCCGGGACCGCGACGCCGATCCCTGCGATCCGGGTCCCGTCAGTCTTCATTCCTTCGACGATCGCCGCACTGATGTTGACCGCTTCCCGGACGCTGGGGGCCCTGTCCGTTTCATAGCGGACCCGTTTCTGGACAACGCCGCCCAGGCAGACGGCACCGACGGTCACCGCGTCGATCTCGGGATTGACCGCGATCGCCACTGTCGCCGGGTTGGGGCGCACCACGGCACTCGGCCGCCCGACACCGTTACTTGAGTCGGGGCTCGTTTCCAAGACCAGTCCGAGCTCGGCAAGCTCGCCGACCAGGGCACCGATTGTCGACCTGTTCAGCCCTGTTTTCCGGGTCAGCTCGGAGCGGGGAACGGGGCCGGCATGATGCACGAACTGAAGAATGGTGGAGAGGTTGTGCCGGCGAATGCTGTCGAGGTTGTTCCCCGCCCGCGGGGCCGGCAGCGGCCGCCCGTGGCTGGTGCCAACCGGCGCGTCTGATGAATTCAACCAAGCCTCCCTGGATTATGGACAAGAAACAACTGCGTAACTTATCGTTCAACCGCAGGCTACTCCATCCCCGTTGCTCCCAATTGTTAATTCCTTGAACAAATTATGGCACAAGAGTAATCTTCCGGTATGTTGAACGCCCAAGGCCCTCCGCGGCCTGTCCGCACCGGCTTAGTGGGCTACGGGCTGGCCGGCAAAGTCTTTCATGGGCCCTTCCTCGGCGCCCTTCCGGAGTTCTCCCTGGACGTCATCGCGACGGCCCACCCGGAACGGAGGCTGCAGGCCGCCAAGGACCATCCCGCTGCAGAGATTGTTGCAGACGCCAACGAAATGCTGGCGGGTGGCCTGGATCTGGAATTGGTGGTGCTAGCCGGCCCTCCCCACACCCATGTGGACCAAGCGCTGGCAGCACTGGACGCGGGCTTGGCGGTGATCGTGGACAAGCCCTTCGTGCCAACGGTCGGCGACGGCGAGCAACTAATAGAACGGGCAGAACGCGTCGGGAAACCCCTGATCGTGTTCCAGAACCGGAGGTGGGACGGGGACTTCCGAACGGTGCGGAAGATGCTGGCCGAGGGGCACCTGGGACGGGTATATCAGTTTGAATCGAACTTTGAGCACTGGGCGCCCAAAGTCGTTGACCGCTGGCAGGATACGACGCCTCCGCACCTGGCCGGCGGGATCACGTTTGATCTGGGCAGCCACCTCATAGACCAGGCCCTGGTGCTGTTCGGTCCGGTTGAAGAGGTCCGTGCCGACGTGCGCACCGTTCGTGATGGCGGCGGCAACGACGACGTCAGCCTCATTGAGCTCTTCCACTCCAACGGCGTGCATTCGCGGCTCTGGATGAGCCGGGTGGCGGCGCAAGCCGGACCCCGCTTCCGCGTTCTGGGGACCGAAAGCGCCTATGTCAGCTATGGCCTGGACGGCCAGGAACCGGCCTTGGCGGCGGGGGCAGTCCCAACTGATCCAGGGTTCGGCGCCGAGCCCGAAAGCACGTGGGGCACGCTCGGCATCCGGGCGCCGGGCCATCCCGCCCCCATTGCGGTGCCGACCGAACGAGGCGACTACCTTGGGTTTTACCGGGCTGCGGCTCTGGCGGTCCGGGAAAGCGGGCCCATCCCGGTTGATCCACGGGAGGCTTTGGAGGTCGTCCGGGTGATCGAACGAATCCATCAGTTGGCGAAGCCCGGCTAGGGATTCTGCAGGCGCCTTTGTCTTCTCCGGAGACCTTGTCCCGTCGCCGGAACAACAAAAAACCCCGCCTGTCCGGGCTTGCGCCGGTCAGACGGGGTTTTGCTTGTGCACCCCCCGGGACTCGAACCCGGAACCCATTGATTAAGAGTCAATTGCTCTGCCAGTTGAGCTAGAGGTGCAGCTGTCGGTGAGGGGCCGGCGCCGGTTTCCCGGGCGCTTTCTCCCTCGCAACGACATGTAACTCTAGCAGGACTTTTCCGCGAATGTGAAATTGAGGCGGCCTTTGTCGCCTACTTCACAGAAACCGCCAGCATCCGGTCCTCGTCGGTGCCGTTGGTGAGTACCCAGAGCCGGCCGTCCGGGGCAGCGGCCACGTCGCGCAGCCGGCCGTATTCTCCTTCATAAAAGGCCTCGGGCTCTCCGGCCTCGGTGCCGTCGAGCTCCACCCGCCAGAGCCGCTGGCCGCGCAACGCAGCGATCCACGCCGTCCCGTCCACCAGGGCCATGCCGCTGGGGGAGGCCTCGGCGGTGGACGGCCAGACCACCTTGGCGTCGATGAACCGCTCGTCGCCGGGGGCTCCGGTAACGTCCGGCCAGCCGTAGTTGCCGCCGGGCTCGATCAGGTTCAGCTCGTCGTCCCGGTCGGGGCCGAACTCCGTAATCCAGAGCCTGCCGTCGGCGTCCCACGCCAGCCCCTGCACATTGCGGTGGCCGAAGCTGTAAACCGGGCTGTCGCCGAAGGGGTTGCCGGGGGCAGGGTCGCCGTCGGGCGTGACCCGTAGGATCTTGCCGCCCAGGGAGGAGAGATCCTGGGAGCGGGAGGAATCGGCGGCGTCGCCGGTGGCGATGTACAAGTAGCCGTCCGGTCCGAACTTGAGCCGTCCGCCGTTGTGGATCCCGGCTTTGGGAATGCCGGTGACGATTTCCTGCCCGTCGCTGAGCCGGCCGTCGTCCCAGCGGTAGCTGAGGACCCGGTTGTCCTCCGGGGAGGTGAGGTAGACGTAGAGCCGGGCGTCGGCGTCGAAATCGGGGCTGGGCTCCAGCCCCAGCAGGCCGGCCTCGCCGGTGGTTTCCAGCGCGGAGTCCACGGGCACGGCGGCAACCGTTTCGCCGTCGACCACGTGTTTGATCAGGCCGGTGTCGTTCTCGGAAATGAGTGCACTGCCGTCGGGCAGTACGGCTATGGACCACGGTTCGGCCAGGCCCGAGGCTGCCGCTTCCACGTCCGGGCTGGTAGCGGCGCCGCCGCTACTGTCCGGCCGGCCGCTGCCGCCGACGCTGCAACCGGCCAGGACGGCCGCCAGCGCCACGGCCAGGGCCAAGGGGGCAAACCGAAGCGGCAGGATGCGCCGATCCGCTTGGTCGTCCATCCGTCAGCCTCGTTTCCGGTCCGCTCCGTTCCCATCCTCGGCCTCCACGGACGGTTCGATGACCGCCTCGCCCGCGTAACCGAGCCATTCGGTCTCATCGTAGAGCGGTTTGTCCGTGACCGCCGCCTGCTCCGCTGCCGCGTCCTCGACATCGGCCGGCACCGGCTCGTCCGCGCCGAAGCCGCCGGCGGCCGCCGTGCCGGTGTCGCCCGGGGACTCCGGCATGGTCTCCTCCACCATCAGGTCCTCGTCGAATGCCCGCGGCGTGCGGCCGATCGTTGGGTTCCCGCTGGCAGTGCCGGAGGGGGCGTGCATCAGGTTCGACGGCTTGGGGCCCGGCTCGGAGGGCGCGTGCGCCAGGTTCGACGGCTTGGGGCCCGGCTCGGAGGGCGCGTGCGCCGGATTCGCCGGCGCGGGGGCGGCCGGGGAGCCAGCCTCCGTGGAGCGGGACTTGCGGCTAAACAACCGGCACAGCAGGGCGGTCGCGATGGTGGCTGCGACGGCGGTCCTGATTCCCCATCTCCGGTCCATGGCCTTCACCTTCGGTTGATGGTTGTGCTGCATCCGGTCCCGACGTTACGTGCGGGACAGGACAGTGTCCATAGCCTCCCGTGGCCGGTTCCGTCTCCGAAAACGTGAGGTGGACCGGCAGGTTGAGGCGATGCTTTGCGGGCCCGGGGGCGGGCCGCTAGGCCCGGAAGATCAGCTCCGCCATGAAGCTGTGGAAGTCGGGCTGGTCTTCGGACTGGTCGATCGTGTAGCCCTCGTCGGGCAGCCTGCCTTCGGCCTGGACGCCGAACCGGAACGTCCTGCCGGTGCTGGTGCCCACTTCGTATTCCCCGCCGCCGAGCTGGACTGCATGGGACATATTGGTCATGTTGATCGAGACGGGGGTGCCGCCGGCCGTCAGCGCCGAGCCGTCGAAGGGCGCGATGACCAGCTCCTGCGGCCGCCAGCGGTAACCGATCACGTAAAAGTCTTCGGTCCCGCCCTGCGCCCGGTGCGCATCGTCCTGGCGACCGCTGGCGAAGACGAGGTTGTAATCGCCGTAGTTGGGAATCTGGGAGTCGAAGATGGCGCTGAGCGCGTCCTTGAGTTCGTCGCTGGTGGGCATGTGGCCTTCGGAAGTGCGTAATCGGGCGGGAGTGCTGGGCGCCTGCGGCGCCGGAAGCGCGGGGCGCTGCCGTCAGCCTAAGGAACCGGACCCACAAAAAAGCGCCTGGCCCATGTGGTGCCCGGCGCTTGATTGTAAGGGTGGAAGTCAGACGGCGTCGACCGCTTTCACCGGCATGGCCGAATGGTCCGTCTCCCACGTGTGGCTGCGGGGAACCGGGCCATGGTCGCGGCGGACAACGACGGCGAGGCGCGCCAAGACGGCCGCCATCCCTACTGCGGTCAGGGCAACTGAGACTGTCATGCCGCTATTGTCGACCGGGGCAACCGTCAAGTTCAAGCTAACGTTACTTACCTCGCTATGTAGTATCTCTTTATGGACATGAGGCGGCTGCAGATTCTGCGGGAACTGGGCGACCGCGGGTCAGTCGTCGCCACCGCCGCTGCGATGAAGATCACAGCCTCGGCCGTCTCCCAGCAGTTGAAGGCGCTGCAGCGGGAGGTGGGCGTCACGCTGGTGGAGAAAGCCGGCAGGGGAGTACGGCTGACCGAGGCCGGGCTGGCCATGGCAGCAGCCGCCGCGGACGTCTCCGCGGCGATGGAACGGGCGCAGGCCACCGTCGACGGCTACCGCAGCGGCTGGCAAAACCAAATCCGTGCCGCGTTCTTTCCCAGTGCGGCGGAAATGTTCCTGCCGGGCCTGATGTACCGGCTGCAGGACATCAAGGGGCTGCACTTCGACCCCTGCCTGGAAGACCCGTCCGTCGAGGGGTTCCTGCCGCTGGCGGCCGACTACGACCTCGTGCTGGCCCACAGCCAGCAGGGCGTCGAGGCCTTCGCCCGCAGCGGCATCACCGTGCTGCCGTTGCTGGACGAACCACTGGATGTGGCCATGCCCGCCGGCCATCCGCTGGCGGCACTGGACGTCCTCCGGCCCGAGGACGTGGTGGACCACCCGTGGATCGGCGTCCCGCAGGGCTTTCCCTTCGAGCAGGTGCTGCGCCAGATCGAAGCGCGCACCGGCAGGCTGGCCAAGCGCACCACCCGCTACGCCGACCTGCGCGTGATGGAGGCCATGGTGGCCGCCGGGCACGGGCTCGCCGTGGTGCCGCGGTTTACCTCCCGGAAGGCGCAGTCCACCCGCGGCTTCGTGATGCGTCCGCTGGAGGGAATCCGCGCCCGCCGGACCATCGTGGTGCTGGCCCGCAGCGACGTAGCCGAGCGCAGCAGCGTGCACCGCGTAATCGGAATGCTGCAGCAGGAGGCGGCGGCGATCGCCAGCCAGCAGGGCTGAGGGCGGCCGGATCCGGGCAGCCCGGAGCAGGGCTGAGGGCGGCCGGATCCGGGCGGCCCCGGCGCGCGGCAGTGCGGCCGGGTCCGGGCGGCCCGGGCCGGGGGCGCCGGGCCAGCCGAGGCACCGCCGTCGTAATATGGCCCTGCCATGGCGGCGCGGGTCATAGAATCGATGCCATGAGTGCGGACGCAACCCCAGACATCAAGCCCCGTAGCCGGGTAGTAACCGATGGCATCCACGCCGCTCCGGCGCGCGGCATGCTCCGAGCCGTAGGGATGGGCGACGAGGACTTCGCCAAGCCGCAGATCGGCATCGCGAGCTCCTGGAACGAAATCACCCCCTGCAACCTTTCGCTGAACCGGCTGGCCCAGGGCGCCAAGGAAGGCGTCCACGCCGGCGGCGGTTTCCCGATGCAGTTCGGCACCATCTCCGTCTCCGACGGCATTTCCATGGGGCACGAGGGCATGCACTTCTCGCTGGTCTCCCGCGAGGTCATCGCCGACTCGGTGGAAACGGTCATGATGGCCGAGCGCCTCGACGGTTCCGTGCTGCTGGCCGGCTGCGACAAGTCGCTGCCGGGCATGCTGATGGCCGCCGCCCGCCTGAACCTCTCCTCGGTGTTCCTCTACGCCGGCACGATCATGCCCGGCTTCGCGAAGATGGAGGACGGCTCGGAGAAGGAAGTCACCCTGATCGACGCCTTCGAAGCCGTGGGGGCCTGCGCCGCCGGCAAGATGAGCCGCAAGGACCTGGACTCGATCGAACGCGCCATCTGCCCGGGCGAAGGCGCCTGCGGCGGCATGTACACGGCCAACACCATGGCCTCCATCGGCGAGGCCATGGGCATGTCGCTGCCGGGCTCGGCCGCGCCGCCCTCGGCGGACCGCCGCCGCGACAACTTCGCGCACAAGTCCGGCGAGGCCGTGGTGAACCTGCTGCGCAAGGGCATCCGCGCCCGCGACATCATGACCAAGAAGGCCTTCGAGAACGCCATCGCGGTGACCATGGCCTTCGGCGGCTCCACCAACGCCGTGCTGCACCTGCTGGCGATCGCCCGCGAGGCGGAGGTGGACCTGACGCTGGACGACTTCAACCGGATCGGCGACAAGGTCCCGCACTTGGCCGACATGAAGCCCTTCGGCCGCCACGTGATGTTCGACCTGGACAAAATCGGCGGCGTCCCGGTGGTCATGAAGGCGCTGCTGGATGCGGGCCTGCTGCACGGCGACTGCCTGACCGTGACCGGCAAGACCGTGGCCGAGAACCTGGCGGCCATCAACCCGCCGGACCCGGACGGCAAGATCCTGCGCGCCCTGGACAACCCCATCCACAAGACCGGCGGCGTGACCATCCTGCACGGTTCGCTGGCTCCCGAAGGCGCCGTGGTCAAGTCCGCGGGCTTCGACGCCGACGTCTTCGAGGGCACCGCCCGCGTGTTCGAACGCGAGCAGGGCGCCCTGGACGCGCTGGACAACGGGCAGATCAAGGCCGGCGACGTGGTGGTCATCCGCTACGAGGGCCCCAAGGGCGGCCCGGGCATGCGCGAAATGCTGGCCATCACGGGCGCCATCAAGGGCGCCGGGCTCGGCAAGGACGTGCTGCTGCTCACCGACGGCCGGTTCTCCGGCGGCACCACCGGCCTGTGCATCGGACACGTGGCGCCGGAAGCGGTCGACGGCGGCCCGATCGCGTTCGTGCGCGACGGCGACCTGATCCGCGTGGACATCGCGGCCCGCAGCTTCGACCTGCTGGTCGACGAGGCCGAACTGGAAGCGCGCCGGGTGGGCTGGGAACCGCTGGCGCCGAAGTTCACCACCGGTGTGCTGGCCAAGTACGTCAAGCTTGTGAACTCCGCCTCCACCGGCGCGTACTGCAGCTGAACCACGACGGCGGGCGCCTCCCCTCCGCGAGGCGGGCGCCCGCCGTCGTGCCCCTCCCCGGGTGAAGGGTCCATCTTGTGGACTCGGATGCCCAAATAGTGAGACGGCGATGTCTCAGGTTGACACTGATATCCGCGTGGCACGAGACTGAAGCCATGCAAAGCGTATCCGTGGTCGTCCTTACCAAGCGCGTGGCGTAACCGCCCGTCTGGCACGACCACGTCACGCGCGAAACCCCATCGGAGCCAACCGGCTCGACGGGGTTTTTTTATTTGCAGAAGAGAACAGGGCCGTTCCCCGCTCGCGGAGGACGGCAAGCACATCAGAGAACATCAAGATCCGCAAAGGAAATCCGATGACTAAGGGATCGCCAATCAGCCCCTCGCTGATGGCCAACAAGGCGCCGGCCTCGCCCGACGCCCTCAAAACCAAAGATGTAGCTGCCTCTGTCTCTTCCGTCGTGGACGGCCTCAGCCCGGTAGTCGGGCCGAACAACATCGTGCCGCCCACGGAAATGACCGGCTCACAAGCCGTTGTCCGTTCGCTGGAAGAACTGGGCGTCGATGACGTCTTCGGGTTGCCGGGCGGGGCCATCCTCCCCACCTACGACCCGCTCATGGATTCGGCCAAGATCAACCACGTCTTGGTCCGTCATGAACAGGGTGCAGGCCACGCCGCACAGGGTTATGCCATGGTCACCGGCCGCGCCGGTGTCTGCATTGTCACCTCCGGCCCGGGGGCCACCAACCTGGTCACCGCCATTGCCGACGCGCACATGGACTCGGTGCCGATGGTGGCGATCACCGGGCAGGTCTCCTCGGCCGTGATCGGCTCGGACGCGTTCCAGGAAGCGGACATCGTCGGCATCACCATGCCGGTCACCAAGCACTCCTACCTGGTCACCAAGGCGCAGGACATTCCCCGCGCGCTGGCCGAGGCGTTCCACATTGCCACCACCGGCCGCCCCGGCCCGGTGCTGGTGGACATCACCAAGGACGCCCAGCAGTCCACCATGAGCTTCTCCTGGCCGCCGAAGATCGACATCCCCGGCTACCGCACCGTGGTCCGCGGGCACTCCAAGCAGGTCCGCGAGGCCGCCAAGCTGATCGCCGCGGCGGAGCGCCCGGCCTTCTACGTGGGCGGCGGCGTGATCAAGGCCCACGCGTCGCAGGAGCTGCGCGAGCTGGCCGAGCTGGTGGGCGCCCCGGTGGCCACCACGCTGATGGCCCGCGGCGTGTTCCCGGACTCGCACCCGCAGCACGTGGGGATGCCGGGCATGCACGGCTCCGTCTCGGCAGTGACCGCGCTGCAGCAGGCCGACCTGCTGATCACGCTCGGCGCCCGCTTCGACGACCGCGTCACCGGCGTGCTGAGCAGCTTCGCCCCGGGCGCCAAGGTGATCCACGCGGACATCGACCCGGCGGAGATCTCCAAGAACCGCACCGCCGACGTGCCGATCGTGGGCTCGGTCAAGGAGATCATTCCGGAACTGGCCGAGGCCTGCCGCGAGCGGTTCGCCGCCGAGGGAACCCCGGACCTCTCCGCCTGGTGGGCCACGCTGGACCGGCTGCGCGAGACCTACCCGCTGGGCTTCGCCGAGCCCGACGACGGCCTGATGGCCCCGCAGCAGGTGATCCAGCGGATCGGCGAGCTGACCGGTCCGGAAGGCGTCTACGTCGCCGGCGTGGGCCAGCACCAGATGTGGAGCGCGCAGTTTATCAAGTACGAGCGCCCGCACGCCTGGCTGAACTCCGGCGGCCTGGGCACCATGGGCTACTCGGTGCCGGCCGCGATGGGCGCCAAGGTGGGCAACCCGGACCGCGTGGTCTGGGCCATCGACGGCGACGGCTGCTTCCAGATGACCAACCAGGAACTGGCCACCTGCCGGCTGAACAACATCCCCATCAAGGTGGCGGTGATCAACAACTCCTCGCTGGGCATGGTCCGCCAGTGGCAGACCCTGTTCTACGACGGCCGGTACTCCAACACCGACCTGAACACCGGGCACGACACCGTGCGGGTGCCGGACTTCGTGAAGATGGCCGACGCCTACGACTGCGTTGGCCTGCGCTGCGAACGTCCGGAGGACATCGACGCCACGATCCAGCAGGCGCTGGCGATCAACGACCGCCCCGTGGTCATCGACTTCGTGGTCAGCCCCAACGCCATGGTGTGGCCGATGGTGCCCTCCGGCGTGAGCAACGACCTGATCCAGATTGCCCGCGACATGACCCCCGAGTGGGAAGAGGAGGACTAGGAATGTCCCGCCATACCCTTTCAGTGCTGGTGGAGGACGTCCCGGGCGTGCTGACCCGCGTCGCCAGCCTCTTCGCCCGCCGGGCGTTCAACATCCATTCTCTGGCCGTCGGCCCCACGGAAGCAGACGGGTTCTCCCGCATTACCGTGGTGGTCGAGGCCGAGGGCGACCTGCTGGAGCAGGTCACCAAACAACTGAACAAGCTCATCAACGTCATCAAGATTGTCGAGCTGGTTCCCGAAACTTCCGTGCAACGCGACCACATCCTGGTCAAGGTCCGCGCGGATGCCGCAACACGGCTGCAGGTAACCCAGGCAGCAGACTTGTTCCGCGCCTCCGTGGTCGACGTGTCTACCGACTCGTTGGTCCTGGAGGCCACCGGCACCGCCGATAAGCTCGAGGCCCTGCTTGCAGTGCTGGAGCCGTTTGGCATCCGCGAAATAGTCCAATCCGGAACGCTGGCCATTGGCCGCGGCTCCCGCTCCATGAGCGACCGCGCGCTGCGTTCCGCCTGATTCCTTTCCACGCAATCCCAACAGGAGAAACCTAAGTGACTGAGCTGTATTACGACGACGACGCCGACCTTTCGATCATCCAGGGCCGCAAGGTCGCTGTCATTGGCTACGGCAGCCAGGGCCACGCCCATGCCCTGAGCCTGCGCGACTCCGGCGTCGACGTCCGCGTCGGCCTGGCCGAGGGCTCCAAGTCCCGCGCCAAGGCGGAGGCCGAGGGCCTGAAGGTCCTCTCCGTCGCCGACGCTGCCGCCGAGGCCGACGTCATCATGATCCTGACCCCGGACCAGGTCCAGGCCAAGGTCTACGCCGAGTCCATCGCCGACAAGCTCGAAGAGGGCAACGCCCTGTTCTTCGGCCACGGCTTCAACATCCGCTACGGCTTCATCCAGCCGCCGGCCAACGTCGACGTCGCCCTGGTCGCCCCGAAGGGCCCGGGCCACATCGTGCGCCGCGAGTTCGAAGCCGGCCGCGGTGTCCCGGACCTGATCGCCATCGAGCAGGACTTCACCGGCAACGCCAAGGCCCTGGCGCTCTCCTACGCCAAGGGCATCGGCGGCACCCGCGCCGGCGTCATCGAGACCACGTTCACCGAAGAGACCGAGACCGACCTGTTCGGCGAGCAGGCCGTGCTCTGCGGCGGCGCCTCGCAGCTGGTGCAGTACGGCTTCGAGACCCTGACCGAGGCCGGCTACAAGCCGGAGATCGCCTACTTCGAGGTGCTGCACGAGCTCAAGCTGATCGTCGACCTGATGGTCGAAGGCGGCATCGCCAAGCAGCGCTGGTCGGTCTCCGACACCGCCGAGTTCGGCGACTACGTCTCCGGCCCGCGCGTGATCACCCCGGAGGTGAAGGAGAACATGAAGGCCGTCCTGGCCGACATCCAGAACGGCTCCTTCGCCAAGCGCTTCATGGACGACCAGGCCAACGGCGCCAAGGAGTTCCTGGAGCTGCGCCAGAAGGGCGAAGACCACCCGATCGAGGCCACCGGGCGCGAACTGCGCAAGCTGTTCTCCTGGATCAAGTCCGACGACGACTACACCGAGGGCGTAGCAGCCCGCTAGGTCAGTCCGACGGCCGGCGCCCACTGCGGGCGCCGGCCGTCGCGTTTCCGGAAGGCCCCGCCGTCGTCGTCACGGCTCCCGAGGCGCCCCGCCGTCGTCGTCGCGTTTCCGGAAGGCGCGCCGCCGTCGTCATGTTTCCGCGGCGCCCGCCGTCGTCGTCACGATTCCCATGGCCCGCCGTTTCACCGGGCCGGTGCCGGCCGGCCGGTACCGGTAACAACTGGGGGACAGGGCCGCAGCCGTTCTAGACTGGAGTCACCCCCATCTATACGCACGGCCATCACCATGCTTGCAGCGAAGGAACACCCCTGTGGAAAAACCAGTAGTCCTGCTGGCGGAGGAACTCTCCCCGGCGACCATCGAAGCCCTTGGGCCCGACTTCGAGATCCGGCAGACCGATGGAGCCGACAGGTCCCAGCTGCTGGCCGCGATTGCCGACGTCGACGCCATCCTGGTCCGCTCCGCCACCAAGGTGGACGCCGAGGCCATTGCCGCGGCCAAGAACCTGAAGGTCATCGCCCGTGCCGGCGTGGGCCTGGACAACGTGGACATCAAGGCCGCCACCCAGGCCGGCGTCATGGTCGTGAACGCTCCGACCTCCAACATCGTCTCCGCCGCTGAACTGACCGTCGGCCACATTCTGGCCCTGGCCCGCCACATCCCCGCCGCGAACGCCTCGCTCAAGGGCGGCGAGTGGAAGCGCTCCAAGTACACCGGCACCGAGATCTACGAGAAGAAGATCGGCATCATCGGCCTGGGCCGCATCGGCGCCCTGATCGCCGCGCGCATGCAGGCGTTCGAGACCCAGATCCTCGCCTACGACCCGTACGTGACCAGCGCCCGCGCCGCCCAGCTGGGCGTGCAGCTGGTCAGCCTGGACGAGCTGCTGGAGCAGTCCGACTTCATCACCATCCACATGCCGAAGACCCCGGAGACGGTGGGCATGATCGGTGCCGCCGCCTTCGAGAAGATGAAGCCCACCGCCTGCGTGGTCAACGTGGCCCGCGGCGGCCTGATCGACGAAGCCGCGCTCTACGACGCGCTGAAGGAAGGCAAGATCGCCGGCGCCGCCATCGACGTCTTCGTCACCGAGCCGAGCACCGACCTGCCGTTCTTCGAACTGGAGAACGTGGTGGTCACCCCGCACCTGGGCGCCTCCACCGAGGAAGCGCAGGAGAAGGCCGGCATCTCCGTGGCCAAGTCCGTGCGCCTGGCGCTGGCCGGGGAACTAGTGCCCGACGCCGTGAACGTGGCCGGCGGCGTGATCGCCCCGGACGTCCGCCCGGGCATCCCGCTGATCGAAAAGCTCGGCCGGATCTTCACCGCGCTGACCCACGACTCGGTGACCCAGATCGACGTCGAAGTGGCCGGCGAAATCGCCGAGCTGGACGTGAAGGCGCTGGAACTGGCCGCGCTCAAGGGCGTCTTCCGTGACGTCGTCTCCGAGCAGGTCTCCTACGTCAACGCCCCCGTGCTGGCCGAGCAGCGCGGCATCAACACCCGCCTGATCACCACCACGGAGTCCGAAGAGTACCGCAACGTGCTCACCATCCGCGGCGCCCTGTCGGACGGTTCGCAGATCTCCGTCTCCGGCACGCTGACCGGCCCCAAGCAGATCCAGAAGATCGTGGCCATCAACGGCTACGAGGTGGAAATGCCGATCAGCGAACACGTGATCGTCTTCCTCTACGAGGACCGTCCGGGCGTCATCGGCACCCTGGGCCGGCTGCTGGGCGAGCAGGACATCAACATCGCCGGCATGCAGGTGGCCCGGAACGACGCCAGCAAGCAGGCGCTGGCCGTGCTGACCGTGGACAGCGCCCTGCCGCAGGACCTGCTGGAAAGGCTCAGCGCGGAGATCGGCGCCGTCGTGGCCCGCGAAGTCGACCTGCAGGACTGACCCTCGCCGCGGTAAAGCGCGCCCGGTCCCTGCTGTTCCCCCGGGGCCGGGCGGGCTTTACGCAGACCCGCGGGTCGATTCCTCGCCTGCGCTCACCTCGTGAGAACCTTAATGCCGGGTCAATTCGACCTCTGGCCTTTTTGCTGCCGTATGGAGTGATTCTGTGGAAATCCGGTTCAACGCTGCGTCACGCTTCATGCGCAGCCGTTCGCTCGTGGTGACGGTCGCCGTCCTGATCGCGGCAATGGTCCTTTCCATTTTCGTCCAGGGCCGGGCACAGGCATCGCTGACCCGGATCGTCGACGCCAACACCCGCGGCGTGTACGACATCCTGGTCCTGCCCGAGGGCACCGCGGGCGACGAACTGCGCCAGCCGGACTTCCTCAGCGGCAACGGCGGCATCGCCGCGTCGGAGCTGGAGCAGGTCCGGGGAATCGACGGCGTCTCCGTCGCCGCCCCGATTTCGCTCGTGTCCAAGGTGGTCCAGGACATCGAGTTCCCGCAGCTGAAGGCCACCGACTACGTCGGCTACAACCCGAACATCGAGCAGTACCTCAAGGGCCAGGGCATCAAGGACGCCGTGCCCAAGGAAGAGTGGCCGGCGCCGGATTCCGTCTTCAACGAAGAACCGACGAACTACCGCATCACCGCCAAGGCCGTCAGCTCCGACGGCCTGACGGACACCGTCCTCTTTGAAACAGCCGCCGAGGGTTCCCTGGGCCAGGCCAAGCTGGAGGAGCTGAAAGTACCCGGCGGCACCAGCCTGCGCACCGTGGCACCCAAGGGCGAAACCGGCATCAAGTTCCCGGACCCGGCCGGCGGCAGCATGCACGGCGATTTCGACACCACCATCGCGCTGCCCATGCTGCCGCAGATCACCGAGACGGTGGTTGCCGTGGACCCGGCGGCCGAATCCGCGCTGCTCGGCGAGGCCGGCGACTTCCTGGCCCCGCTGAAGCAGGCACCGGAACCGACCGACCGCAACGCCCATGAACTGGGCCAGCACTTCTCCTCGCAGTTCGGCATGGGCATGTTCTCCGAGGGCGGCGAAGGCGCCGCCATCGACGGGCACCCGTTCGAGTTCTGGAGCCCGTTCTTTGTCCAGTACCAGAACGCGGTGGAAGCCGGCACGCTGGACGAGGAATCCCAGGTCATCCCCATGGTGGTCCGTTCCGGCACCGACCTGGACCTGACCTACTCGGTCACCATCGAAGCACTGGACGACGCCGGCAACACCGTTTCGGAGGTCGGCACCGTCAGCAAGGAGCTGGGGGAGGGCTACCTGCCCTTCGCCTCCAGCAAGCCCTTCCAGCTGCGCTGGCCCGGCGGCGAGGACTACAACTACCTGCTGGGCTCCGGCGGCGTCCAGATGGTCGCCGGCCTGCACCAGCCGCCGGTGTGGACCACGGACTTCATGTCCAACCCGGAGTTCACCGCCGGGGACGCCGCCAGCGACGGGAGCGCGGAGCAGACCGCCACGCCGCAGGGTTGGATCCAGGTCAACAAGCTGCCGGAGAAGACCCTCCAGTGGCAGCTGGAACCGGACCAGAGCCAGCGGGAACCGGTGGAGGAGCAGTCCTACCGCAGCACCGTGGATTCCGGCGGCGAATCCGCCACTCCTCTGCCCTTCGTCTACGGCACGTTCGACGCTTCCGCCGTGCGCGAGGCCGCCGGCGACGTGAACTACCTGCCGTTGGGCGGGTACGACCCGACGCCGGTGACCATCACCAAAGACGCCGAGGGCAACAACGTCGACGACACCGTGATGAAGCCGGGCCTCAGCGGCGCCGGCCTGTCCGTGCAGTCCGCGGGCGCCATCACCGACTTCGCCGGACTGGCCGCCGTCCGCGGCACCGGCGCCGAGGAGCCGGTCATCGACGCGGTCCGCGTCCGCGTCGACGCCGCCGGCTCGTGGGCCGACGCCGAAGACCAGATCAACGCCGTGGCCGCCGCGATCGAGGACCTCGGCCTGCAGACCCAGGTGGTGGCCGGCTCGGCCCGCGAAGACGTGTCCATCTACGTGCCGGACTACCACAAGGACGCCTCCGGCACGGTCAGCGACCTCGGCACCGTGCAGCAGTCCTGGGTCCGCCAGGGCGCGGCCGGCGAGGTGCAGGGCGCCCTGAGCGCCTCCAGCGCGGCGCTGCTGGCCCTGACCGTTGGCGGCGCGGCGCTGTTGACCGCCGCCAGCGCCGTCGCCTTCACCCGCTCCCGCCGGACCGAAGCCGTGACGCTGCGGGCCATGGGCTGGAACCGGCGGCGCATCCGCTCCTGGTTCCTGAACGAGCTGCTGATCGGCGGCGTCGCCGTGCTGGTGGTGGCCGTCGTGGCCAGCGCCATCAGCCGCAGCGCCGTGACGCTGTGGGTGTCGCTGATCGCGCTGGTCGTCTACGGTGCCTCCGCCTTCATCTCCGCCGCCATGCTCAAGCCGCATCCGGCGAAGGACATCGAACCCTCCGGGGCGGCCGGCGTGCCGTCGGTGAAGACCCCGCTGCAGTTCGCCGCCCGCCAGCTGAGCACCAACCGGTTCAACACCGTGGCCATCGCGTTGGGCGTCGCGGTGCTCGGCGCCGCGGCCGGAGCCCTGATGGCGGTGCTGGCCGACATTCCGCGGGCAGCCGGCAGCACGGCGCTCGGTTCGCTGGCCGCCGCACAGCTGAGCGGCCTGAACATCGCGCTGGCGCTGCTCGGCGTGGTCACGGCGCTGCTGCTGGCGCTGATGACCACCCGGTTCGAGGCGCGCCGCAAGCGCGAACAGTTTGCCATCCTCGGCGCCATGGGCTGGACGCCCACGCTGCTGCTGCAGGCCCGCCGCGGCGAGGCCGGCATCACCGCCGCCGTCGCACTGCCGCTTGCGGTCATCGGCGCCGTCGTGACCGCCCTGTTTATTGCACCGCATACCGCGGTGTGGGCCGCTGCCGCTGGCATCGCGGCCGTGCTCCTCTGGTTTGTTTTGATGACAAGGACCCGGAAATGATCGAAGAACCCCTGACCCGCGCCGCCACCAAGGAGCGCACCGCCGACCATGCCATGCCGGTGGAGCTGCGGGGCATCACCATCCGGTACGACGGCGGTGCCGAGCCGCTCGTGATTGCCGACGACTTCGACCTCGGTCTGGAAGCCGGCACCATGCACTGCCTGGCCGGCCGCAGCGGCTCCGGCAAGACCAGCATCCTCACCGTGGCCGCCGGGCTGCAGCAGCCCACGGCCGGCGAGGTGTTCTGGCAGGGCGATGCCCTCAGCGCCATGGACGACGACGAGATCTCCGACCGCCGCCGGGCCCTGATTGGCTACGTGGACCAGGGCGGCGCGCTGATCGACGGCATGAGCGCGCTGGAGAACGTCCTGCTGCCGGCCGTGCCCGACGGCAAGGTGGAAGAGCGCACCGAGATGGCCAAGGACCTGCTGGACCTGGTCGGGCTGGGCCGCCGCATGCGCCACCGTCCGGGCCAGCTCTCCGGCGGCGAACGCCAGCGGGTGGCCATCGCCCGCGCGTTGATCCTGGGCACCAAGGTCCTGGTCGTGGACGAGCCCACCGCCAACCTGGACCGCGAACAGGCCAACAAGATCATTCACATCCTGAAGGACACGACCAAGGACGGCATTGCCGTGCTCGTGGCGTCCCACGACCAGGAACTCATCAAGGCCGCGGACAGCAGCACCCGGATGAACTAGGCGCTCACGGCCCGTGATCTGGAGACGAGGTCAGGGGTCAGCGTCCAGGTCACCGCTCATGGCCCCTGATCTGGAGACGAGGTCAGGGGTCAGCGTCCAGATCACCGGTTACAGCCCCTGATCTGGCAGCCAAAGGGGGATCTGGTGGATGGCGTCCGCTCACGCCGTCTGGCCTGAGGCCTTGCGAAACGCCTCGTTGTACTTCCGGACCAAACGCTGCCTGAGCGCATCATCGTCGTCGAGATGGCTCCATCGGACACGGACGATCGTCCAGCCGTCTTCCATCAAACGAGTCTCCCGCTTCCGCTCGTCCAGAATCACTTGGTCCGTGGGGTGATAGGCGCGGTACTTGCTGTCGCCGTCGAACTCGAAGATGAGCTTCAGTCCCGGCCAAGCGAAGTCAGCGCGGTAAGTGCCCTCCGCCGTCCTGATCTCGTGTTGAAGTACCGGCGGCGGGAAGTTCCAACTGCGCAGTTTCAGCCGCAATCTGGTCTCACCCGCCGATTCGGACCGCCCATCGACGGTGTCGAGCACTTGCCGGACGC
This sequence comes from Arthrobacter sp. MDT2-34-1, assembly GCF_059091365.1. Classification (NCBI taxonomy): domain Bacteria; kingdom Bacillati; phylum Actinomycetota; class Actinomycetes; order Micrococcales; family Micrococcaceae; genus Arthrobacter; species Arthrobacter sp. MDT2-34-1. Next base: position 774,927 of record NZ_JBNHGO010000001.1, on the reverse strand, counting down.
GTGTCAGGAAGCGTGATCTGGGGGCGGCGTCTGCCAATTCATGCATCCGTTCGAGGCTCGCACCGAGCTGGAGGGCCGAATCGGCGATGACCACGGCCGGTTCGAACGGCAGTGCCCGCGCGCAGTCCAGTACCGTCCGCTCACGGGATGTTACGCGGATGCCCCCGTCCAGAATCCGCACGTCTCGGTCCGGCACCTGATGGGTGTGCCGCACCACCCCGGTGCCAGCGGACTTCTCGCCACGGCGGCCGCGCTGGATCACATGGATTTCAGGCGGCGCGTTCCAGATGTGCAGGCCCCACAGCCGTGCGGCCGAAGCATGGCTGTAAACAAGGTTGCCGTCGGAAGCCGCGTGGTGGGCTTTAATCATCAGCACCTGCTGGTCCCACGGTTTCTGCGCCCGCCAGTATTCCTCCGAGACGTAGATGCCGCGCCGCAGGCGGCGCAGGATCCTGCGGCGCACGGCGGCAGTGATCTGGCGTTCCTCGATCCCGAGTTCGCGCAGTTCCTGGTAGCTGACGATTCGGTCAATGCGGCATGTCTGCCCGAGACTGCCGATGAGTTCGTCCATCGACCCAACGTGCCCCACGTCCCGCCCGCCGTCGATCCCGGCGGCCTTATCTGTGGACAAAGCACGACGGCGGCGCTCCTTCCCGGGGCGGCTCTTCCGGTGTCGGCGGCAACGCCGGCGGTGATCACGACGTACCGGTGTCCTAACCACCCTGCCCGCGCTGCATACCGCCATCCTTTCCGGCACATTTCGACACCGCCGAACGCAGAGGGTAATTTCATAGGGTGACCGCATCCGAGCCCAAGCCCCCGTTCTACATCACCACGGCCATCACGTATCCCAACGGCGTGCCGCATATCGGCCATGCCTACGAGTACATTGCGACCGACGCGATGGCCCGCTTCAAGCGCCTGGACGGCTACGACGTCATGTTCCTGACCGGCACGGACGAGCACGGCATGAAGATCGCCCAGACCGCCGCCAAGGAGGGCATGACCCCGAAGGAATTGGTGGACCGGAACACCGCGGCTTACAAGTCGGCCCATCAGGTGCTGGAGATCTCCTACGACAGGTTCATCCGCACCACCGATCCCGACCACTACGCCGCTTCCCAGGCCATCTGGAAGAAGATGGAAGAGGCCGGGGACATCTACCTGGGCAAGTACGAGGGCTGGTACTCGGTCCGCGACGAGGCCTACTACGCCGAGGACGAGACCGAGCTCCGCGACGACGGCAAGCGCTACTCCGTCCAGACCGACACCGAACTGACCTGGACCGAGGAGGAGAGCTACTTCTTCCGGCTCTCCAACTACCAGGACAAGCTGCTCAAGCTCTACGAAGACCACCCCGATTTCGGCGCCCCGCGCAGCCGCTTCAACGAGGTCATCAGCTTCGTCAAGGGCGGCCTGGAGGACCTGTCGATCTCCCGGACCACCTTCGACTGGGGCGTGCCGGTCCCGGGCAACGACAAGCACGTCATGTACGTCTGGGTCGACGCGCTGACCAACTACCTCACCGGCGTCGGTTACCCGGACACGGAGTCGGAGTCGTTCAAGAAGTTCTGGCCGGCCGACGTCCACGTGATCGGCAAGGACATCTCCCGCTTCCACGCCGTCTACTGGCCCGCCTTCCTGATGTCGGCCGGCCTGGAACTGCCCAAGCGCGTCATGATCCACGGCTTCCTGAACAACAACGGCGTGAAGATGTCCAAGTCGCTGGGCAACGTGGTCGCTCCCGCCGAATGGGTGGCGCAGTACGGCCTGGACCAGGTGCGCTTCTTCCTGCTGCGCGAAGTTCCCTTCGGCGCCGACGGCTCCTACAACCACGATGCCGTGGTCGGCCGGATGAACGCGGACCTGGCCAACAACCTGGGCAACCTCGCCCAGCGGTCGCTGTCCATGGTGGCGAAGAACTGCGAGGGCAAGGTCCCGCAGCCCGCGACGCTCGCCGCCGAGGACCACGAACTGCTGGCCCGTGCCGAGCGACTCCTCGAGAAGTCCCGGGCGGCCTACGAGGTTCAGGATTTCCACGGGTCGCTCGAAGCCATCTGGACCGTGCTCGGCGACACCAACGCGTACTTCGCGGAGCAGGCCCCGTGGGTGCTGCGCAAGACGGACGTGGAGCGGATGAACACCGTGCTTTACGTGACGCTCGAGGTGCTGCGCATCGTTTCCATCCTGGTCCAGCCGGTCATGCCCACCGCGGCCGGCAAGCTGCTGGACGTGCTGGGACAGGACGACGGCGGCGCCCGCGACTTCGCTGCCATCGGCACGGCTTTGGTGCCGGGCACCCCGCTGCCGGCGCCCACGCCGATCTTCCCGAAGTACGAAGAACCGGCCGGCTAGCTGATCGTCGTGGGGCAGGAAGCGGCTGCCGGGTAGCCCTAGCCGCCAGGCAGGAAGCGCCTGCCGGGTGGCCTGCCGGGTAGCCCTACCCGCCCGGCAGGAAGCGGCGGGCCGCGGTCGCGGCCATGATCCGCTCCACCCGTCTCTGCTGGTCCGCAGCCTGGGCCTCGAGTTCCTGGAAGCGGGTGGCGTCCAGCCGGCGGTCCCTGGGCGCCAGAACGGTCAGGACCTGCCACATGCACTGCTTGCCGCGCAGGGCGGACATCAGTGATTCGAGTTCCAGTTGGGCGCCCACCCCGCCCGAAGCGCGCGTGGGGTTGAGCGGGTTCACTTTGCTGGCAATGGCACCGGCCATCGAGCCGAGCTGCTTGAGCTTGTTGCGCCGGTAACCGAAGCTGCGGTGCAGGGCCTTCAATTCCTTGCGCTCTGCGGACACCTCGTCGCGCAGCTTCCGGAACTCGGCCTCCTCCGGTGTTCCCGCCCACGACTGGCGGACGGCGTCGAACAGCTGCACGCCCGCAGCCGAACCCAGCAGGTGGTAGTCAAGATAGGCGGCGAGGTTCTCCTGGTCCAGTGTCCCGGTCCGGTGTTTCTTGGGGGCCATGGCCTTCCTTCCTGCTGGCTCTGATTCACGCCCGCGGCCGGTCTCAGAAGGCCGCCGGCGTCGTCGTCACGCGGACGGCCTCCGCCGTCGTTGTTTCACTGTCCTTACCCACCCATGCCCCGGGTCAATCGCCCGGGCTCCGTCAATCGGCGGCTTCGGACGATCGCCGGTGCGATGAGTCACCCGGTTCGCTCCGTACGCCCGGTCCCGTCAACCGCCCAGTTCCTCCGGGCTGCGGAACCTCGTCTTCCTGCCGTACGCGCCGCGGTTCCAGAGCCAGGTGAGCAGCCACAGCACCAGGCCGAGGCCGATCAGCAGGCCGGCAATCTGGTATTCGATCGGATCCTGCGCCCACGGGCCCACCAGGAAGAGGCATGTGGCCATCCCGAGGTAGGGCAGCACGGTGGGGGTCCGGAAATGTTTGCGGTCGACCGGTTTGCGGCGCAGGACCAGCACCGCCAGGTTCACGATCGTGAAGACGCCCAGCAGCAGCAGGGCAGTGGTGCCGCCCAGCGCGGCGACGGTGTCGGTGCCCATCAGGTTGGTGACCACGAAGATCAAGACGAACGCAATGAGCGTGGTGAAGATGATGGAGGCCCAGGGCGAGCGGCGGTTGGGGTGGACCTTGCCCAGGAACCGCGGCAGCACGTCCTGCCGGGCCATGCCGTAGAGCAGGCGGCTGGCCATCAGCATGTTGATCAGCGCGGTGTTCGCCACGGCGAACATGGACAGGAACGGATAGATGACGTCCACCGGGAACCCCGGCGCGCCGACCGACACGACTTCCAGCAGCGGCGTCGGGCTTTCCGACAGCTGCCCGATCGGCACGATGGCCACCGCGGTGATGGACACCAACAAGTACACGATCACGGTGATGCCCAGGCCAGTGAGCATGACCTTGGGGAAGGTGGTGACCGGGTCCTTGGTCTCTTCGGCCATGTTCACCGAGTCCTCGAAGCCCACGAAGGAGAAGAACGCCAAGGAGGTGGCGGCGGTGATGGCCAGGAAGACGCCCTTGTCCTCCGAGGTTTCGAACACCATGACCCGGCTGAAGTCGACATTGCCCTGGCTCATGGCCCAGAAGCCGATGAAGATCACGATCAGCAGGCCGGTGAACTCCACTACCGTCAGGACCACGTTGAACTTCACCGACTCGCTGACGCCGCGGAAGTTGATTCCCGCCAGGACCGCCATGAAGACGATCGCCACCCAGGTCACGCCGGTCTGGTTCCAGTCCAGGTTGAACCCGGCGATGAAGTTCTCACCCAGGAACTTGGCGGCGGTGGAGGCGGAGGTGATGCCGGAACTGAGCACGGCGAACGTCACCAGGAAGGTGAGGAAATGGACGCCGAAGGCCTTGTGCGTGTACAGCGCGGCCCCGGCGGCCTGCGGGTACTTGGTGACGAGCTCCAGGTAGGAGAACGCGGTGATGGTGGCCACGACGAACGCGAGCAGCAGCGGGGCCCACGCCGCGCCGCCCACCTCGCCGGCCACCTGTCCGGTCAGCGCGTAGACGCCCGTGCCCAGGATGTCACCCACGATGAACAGGAGCAGGAGTTTGGGTCCTATGGCCCGTTTCAGCTCCGGTTGTTTTTCGGTTGTGGTGGAACCGCTCATGCCTTTCCTCCGTCCACACGGCGCTCTGCACTGCTCTGTCCCGCCAACGTAGCATCAGGCCCTGCCGATGTCTCCGCCGTGGCGGCCGCCGGGGAAGCGAACGGCTGGATCGCCGTTCCCCTGGGACCGCCGGCGCGCAGTCGGTAGAGTGTCGGCTACCCGCTGACCGGAAGGCCGCTCCGATGACCTACAAAGCCCTGTCCCTTGCCAGCCTGCGTCCCGCCTCGGGAGCCGCCGTCTTCCGTGGCAGCGAACACGGGGCCCACGCATCCTTCTTCGTGAACTCGCGCGGTGCCGAACGCCACCGCCATCCCTATGAGGAAATCTTCGTACTGCTCGACGGCGAGATCGACTTCACGATCGACGGCCAGTCCGGCCATGCGGGCGCGGAAACGGTGATCGTCATCCCGGCGTACGCCTGGCACGAGTTCACGGCCACCACCGGGGACGGCGTCAGGATGGTGAACATCCACCCCGTCGCGGAAATGCAGACCGAATGGGCCAGGTAGTGCCCGCCGGCGCATGCCGGAGAAGGGGGCGCCCGGGCTGGTCCCGCCACGGGCCGGGGCCCGATGGCAGTGGGCAGGTACCCTCCCACGGGCGAGCCGCGGCGGTGGGAAGGGCACCCGCTGACGCCCCCCCTTGAGGAGAACATCGGTCCGACGGGAAGGGCTGTCTCGGCCGGCGCACAGACGTCCCGCGGTGAAACCTTTGCACAGCGGCCGGGTAAGCGGGAACATAAAGCCATGAAACTTGCCCGCCTCGCAGCGCTCCCGCTCGTATCCCTTCTCCTGCTGACCGGCTGCGCGCCGAAGGCCGAGCAGCCCCGTCCGCTGCATTCGGCAACTCCCAGCCCCAGCATGCTGGAGACCGGCGAGATGCCCGAACCCCTGGCGGAGCTGGCGACGGCTATCTACGAGGGCGGCGACGTGGCTGCCAACAAGCTGGCTGCCCGTGCGCTCGCCGGCCGGACTCCGGTCGAAGCCAAAACCACCGTCAAGGCCGCGACCGGTGAATGGAACGGGCAGGACATGGCCGTCCTGACCTCCGGCGACGACGTGACCCTTGCCGTAGACAAGGACGGAACGTGGACTGCAGTGGGCGGCTGGTGGCCTTCGCTCGACGTGAACAAGACGGTTCTGGGCGGCAAGCGCCACGTCCTGCTCATAGGCTCCGACGCCCAGAAGAGCAAGGGCGAGAAGGTTCGCGAAGCCCGCGCCGACGCCCTCCAGGTAATCGGCGTGGACGGCAAGGGCGGAGGCGGCATCCTGGGCATCCCGCGGGATCTCTGGGTGGACATGCCAGGCGGCGGCCAGGCGAAGATCAACGCGGCCATGATGCGGGGCGGACCCAAGGCGCAGCAGAAGGTCGTGGCGGACGTGACCGGCCTGAAGGTGGAGGGCTACATCCTCACCGGTTTCAGGCAGTTCGAGGACCTGGTGGATGAAATCGGCGGCGTCACCATTGACGCCCCGATCCCGGTGCTGGACGTCAAGGCGGGAAAGAGCAAGCTCGACGGTGAGACGGCGCTGGACTACGCCCGGGAGCGGAAAACCCTGCGCAACGGCGACTTCGGCCGCTCCGGGCACCAGGGGGTGCTGTTGCTCGGATTCGCCGCCATGGCCAAGATGAGCGGACCGGCCGGGCTGGTCGACCTGCTCACCGCCGCCGATCCGCTGGTCGAGACCAACCTGAGCGCGGAGCAGGCGCTGACGCTCGGCGCCTGGGTCTACAAGACCAAGCCGGCCAAGGTCGGGCACCAAGTCCCCGAGCCCGGCTTCGGCTACAGCGCGGACGGTCAGTACATGCTGCCCATGGATGCCAAGACGCGCAAAATCTTCGATTCCTTCGCCGACGGCGATCTTTAGGCGGCCCTGGCCACCCGCCATGCCGGGGCGAGCGAAAGGCCGGGGCGGGAATGCTCCCTGCCCCGGCCTTTCGCGTCGGCCAGCCCCCGCTAGCGGCGGGTGTCGGTGTCTGTGCCGTCGGTCTCGATGCGTTCCTTACGCACCTCTTCGTCGACCCTGACCTCGTCGGTGACGGTGTCCTTCTCAAGCCGGACCCGTTCGACCGGGACGGTCTCCTTCTCCACGACGGGCCGTTCCTCGTGGAGCGTGACCTCGTGTTCCTCGTCGCTCAGGTCCGGGCCGGACATGGCGTCGCCGCGGTTGGCATCGGTGATCGGTTCGCGTTCGATGCGGACTTCCTCGCGCTGGACCGGCACGGTCTGGGTGACATTCTCGGTGGTGACGTACTTGCGCAGCCTGGCCCGGCCCGTCGCCTGCTTCTCGGTACCGACATGCAGGCGCTCCTCGGAGCGGGTCATGGCGTCGTCGGTAGTGGGACCGGAGGTGTCCCGGCCCACCGTGCCCGGGGCGTCCTCGGTGTACGTGCCGCGGGTATCGTCGGTGCCGTACTGCCCGGTAGTGCCGGTGCCCGTGCCGGTAGTGGTGTAGTCGGTATCCCGGCCGGTTGTGGCGTCGGTGTAAGTCCGTCCGCCGCCGCCCAGCTGATAGTGCGCGTAGAGCCGGTCCTCCTCTGCGGGCTCCAGGTAGCCGTCCACGTCAACCCGCGGGGCGTCCTTGATCTGGTCCTTGGTGTAGGGGACCACAATGTCGTCACCCTCCACGCGCGCCGCTTCGAGCGGGACGAAAGTTTCGGAGGAGCCGAACAGGCCGGTCTTGGCCGTCACCCACGTGGGGCGGCCGCTGTCATCATCGGCGTAGACCTGGCCGATGGAGCCGATTTTGTCTCCGTCAGTCGAAACGACGTTTCCGCCGCGGCTGAGCAGGTTGTTGAGTTGTTCTTGGGCGAGCATGGTATCTCCTTCTCGATCGATGTCTTTTGGAGGGTACGGACGCCCGTGTTGAGCGTGATCCGTGCGGCCCTTAACGATTTAACCTAAGCATGCTTATTAATCTTTGGCAAGGCCCGGAGAGGGCGCAGCAGCATGTGCCGGTGGTGCTTGTCCTGGCATGGCAGTTGATGGGAAAGGCGCCCTCCGGTCGGCCGCGGCCGAGGGCGGAGCCGAAAGGTTGCCATCGCGCAGTTCCGCCTTTGAGTCGCCACCCTTGCTGCACAAAACCCTCAGGTGTTCACATTTTGGGACGGTTTGCCCAGAATGTGGAATGGTTTCCTAAACTTGAAGCCATGAGCGCAGCAGCAAAGGCATTCTCCCTGGCAGTCATTCCCGGCGATGGCATCGGACCGGAGGTCGTGGCGGAGGCGGTAAAGGTCCTCACGGCGGCCACTGCCGACGGCGGCGCCACCTTCGACCTGACCGAGTACCCGCTGGGCGCCGAGCACTGGCTGGCCACCGGCGAGACCCTGCCCGAGGAGACGCTGGAGCGGCTCCGCAAGCATGACGCGATCCTCTTCGGCGCCGTCGGCGCCGCCCCCGGCGACACCCGGATTCCGTCCGGCGTCATCGAGCGGGAGATGCTGCTCAAGCTGCGCTTCTCCCTCGACCACTACGTGAACCTGCGCCCGGCGAAGCTGCTGCCCGGCGTCCCCAGCCCGCTGGCAAACCCGGGCGAGGTGGACTTCGTCGTCGTCCGCGAAGGAACCGAAGGGCCCTACGTGGGCAACGGCGGCGCGCTGCGCGTGGGCACCCCGCATGAAATCGCCACCGAGGTCTCGGTCAACACCGCCCACGGCGTGGAGCGCGTGGTCCGCGATGCCTTCCGCCGCGCGTCCGGCCGCCGCAAGAAGCTCACCCTGGTGCACAAGCACAACGTGCTGGTCCACGCCGGGCACCTGTGGCGGCGCACCGTGGAGACGGTCGGCGCCGAGTTCCCGGACGTTGCCGTCGACTACCTGCACATCGACGCGGCCACCATCTTCATGGTCACGGACCCGGCCCGCTTCGACGTGATCGTCACCGACAACCTGTTCGGCGACATCATCACCGACCTGGCCGCCGCCATCACCGGCGGCATCGGCCTGGCGGCGTCCGGGAATATCAACATGGACCGCACCGCTCCGTCCATGTTCGAGCCGGTTCACGGCTCCGCGCCGGACATCGCCGGCCAGCAGAAGGCCGACCCCACGGCGGCCATCCTGTCCGTGGCCCTGCTGCTGGAGCACCTGGGCCTCGCCGACGCGGCCGCCCGCGTGCAGCAGGCGGTGGAGCACGACGTCGCAACCCGGGGGAGTGCCTCCCGCACCACTGCGGAAATCGGCGATGCGATCACCGCCGCTTTGGCAGTAGGGTAGTTAACGGTTACTAACCAGAATCATTATTTGACGCACAAGGGCGTGCCCTCACCGCGGAGGAACCATGACTGAACCCCTCGAATTCACCCAGCAGCTCTCGGAGCGTCCGAAGAGCGCCGAGGAGCGCGCCGCCATCTTGGCGAACCCGGGCTTCGGCAAGCACTTCACGGACCACACGGCCGTCGTCGACTACAAGGTCGACGCCGACGGCACGGGCAGCTGGTCGAATGCGCGGATCGAGCCGTACGGACCCATCATGATGGATCCTGCCGCCGCGGTGCTGCACTACGGCCAGGAGATCTTCGAGGGTCTGAAGGCCTACCAGCACGACGACGGGTCCGTCTGGACCTTCCGGGCCGAGGCCAACGCCGCCCGCCTGAACACCTCGGCGCGCCGGCTGGCCCTTCCGGAGCTGCCGGAGGAAACCTTCATCGAGTCCCTGCGCCAGCTGGTCACCACCGACAAGGCGTGGGTGCCCTCCGGCGACGGCGAAGCGCTGTACCTGCGTCCGTTCATGATCGCCACCGAGGCGTTCCTGGGCGTGCGCCCCGCCCACGAGGTGTCCTACCGCGTGATCGCCTCGCCGGCCGGGAACTACTTCGGCGGCGAGCTCAAGCCGGTGTCCATCTGGCTCTCCGAGCGCTACTCCCGCGCCGGCGAGGGCGGCACCGGGGAGGCCAAGTGCGGCGGCAACTACGCCGCGTCCCTGGCCGCGCAGCTGGAAGCCGAAGCCAACGGCTGCCAGCAGGTGCTCTTCCTGGACAAGTTCAACGACAACGCCATCGAAGAACTCGGCGGGATGAACGTGTTCTTCGTGTTCAAGGACGGCAGCCTGGTCACTCCGGAGCTGAACGGCCACATCCTGCACGGCGTCACCCGTTCCTCGGTGATCGAGCTGGCCAAGGACCGCGGCCTGGACGTGCGGGAGCGCAAGATCACCATCGACGAATGGCGCGACGGCGTGGCGGCGGGAGACATCACCGAAGCCTTCGCCTGCGGCACCGCCGCGGTGATCACCCCGATCGGCGAATTGAAGGCCGACGGCTGGAGCATCGCCTCGCCGAGCGCCGGGTCCGGCGACGTGTCCATGTCCATCCGCCAGGAGTTGCTGGGCATCCAGACAGGCGCCGTGGAGGACTCGCGGGGCTGGCTCACCCGCCTGGCCTGACCTGACCGCCTGGCCTGACCTGACCGCCGGCCTGGCCTGACCGCCGGCCTGGCCTGACCGCCGCTTCCGTTCGGGTCCCGGCCGGGCCACACTGGGTCCATGACGGTGGCGGCGTACGTCCTGGCGGCGCTCTTCGGAGTGATGCTGATTGCCGTTGGCGCGGCGGAGGCCTTCTTCTACCGCGACCAGCGCTTCCACCGGTTGTTCCTCATCCGACCGGAGGACGTGGGCGCCGTGCGGCTGTGGACCATTAACGTGGGCTTCTACAACATGGTCTGGGGGCTGGGCGCCCTCGCGGGCGTGATCATCGCCGCCGGCGGCCGCCCGGCCACCGGCGAGACCATCATCGTCTTCACCTGCATCGCCCACGTGATCCTCGGGGCCGTGCTCTGGTTTTCGGAACGCCGCCTGTGGCAGAGTGCGCTGGCCCAGTCGGTCCTGCCGCTGGTGGTCCTGATCCTGTTGTTCCTCTGACGCAGGACCACGACGGCGGGGCACACCTTCGACGCCCGCCCACCTTCCGACGCCCGCCCACCTTCCTTCCGGCGTACCCCCGGGGAGCGCCGGAAGGTGCTGCGGCTAACCCTTCCGGGCGGCTGCCTTGCGCTCTGCGGCCTTTCGAGCCTTCTTGGAGACGGGCTTGAGCGCTTTGCGCTCGGCCTCTTCGGCGGCGATCCGGTTCTTGCGGGCATCCACCAGGTCGTTCCACAGGGCGGTGGCGAAGCTGCCGCCCTCCCGCGCGTAGACCTCGTACGGGAACGAAGCGAAAATGCCGGCCGGCGCCGCCGTCCCCGGGAGTTTCTTCCCGCTCTTCAGCGCGTAGGCGTCGCCGAGGGCCCAGGTCTCCGACAGGAAGCGGGCCAGGTTCTCGCGGATAAACACATTGGCGTCCGGGGCCTCGGCAGCCTGTTCCAGCAGGGCCTGCAGCCGGGAGGACGCCAGGGCCGCTGCGGCTTCGGCGGCATCCGCGCCGCCCGCGGCGGCGGCCTCGAGCTCGGCGGAGAACTCTTGCACGGCGGTTTCCCAGTCGGTCGTCTCGCGGTTTTTCTGCCAGGTGGGGAACCACACGATGTCCCCGTTGGCGTGGTTATGAATGTGCTGCATCCCGCTGTTGCGCTCGGCCACCGCATGGTCGTGCTCGGCCACGTCATACTCGGCCAGCAAATCGGCCAGGGACGTGGTGTTCTGGGTATCCGCCATGGGGTTTTCCTATCCTGCAGTTGCAAATGGTTCCATCAAGGGCAACCCAGCCTCAGCCCGGACTTATTCCGTCTCCACCCCGGCAAGGCGTCCGGCATGCGTCGCCAGCCACTGACGCGCCGCGGCCTCGTCGTCGAAATATCCCGTCGGGAAGTCGTCCTTGGCGAAGATCCGCACGAAGAAGCTGGCGAGCACCCGGTCGACGGCCCCGTTGCCGAGCACCGCGAGGGCGACGCACGGCGTGAAGGTATCTGCGATCAGCCGTGCCTCCGGAGTCACCCAGCGCACGCCGGCCATTTTCAGCAGCACCGCCACCCGCCGGTCCCCGGCGACGTCGAAGAGGTGGTCGACGACGTGCTGCGCGAGCTCGGCACCGACGCTGAGGCCGCGCCGGACAGTCAACACCAGGAGGCCATCCCGGCCCAGCTGCACGTCGTACGGTGAGTGGACTTCCGTCAGCACTGATCCTCCATCCGGCCGGGAAGATGCGCGCATCGCCCAGCCCTCGTCCGGCCGCCGTTGGCGGGACTGCAGGTGCCCAGCGTAGCGAACATGGTCAAGCCACCGGTACGGGCCCGGCAAGTATGACGGATGCCGTCCGGCCCGGGGGATGATGAGGGCCGCGGCAACCTCCCGGGGCGCCGGCCACCAACGGCCGCCTCCCCGGGGCGCCGGCCTGCGGCGCCGGGCGGGGAGTGCGAGGATGAATCCTGTGACCGCTGAACTGAATCCCTCCCTTGTCCGCAGCAGTGAACTGACCCGGTACCGGTTGGCCCCCAACCCGGGGCCGATGAGCCTGGACGGCACCCAGTCCTACCTGATCGCCGCCCCGGGGAACGGGGGAGTGGCAGTTGTCGATCCCGGGCCGCTGGACGAGGAGCACTTGGCTGAGCTGGCGGCAGTGGGGAAGGTGGAACTGGTCCTGATTACCCACCACCACATCGATCACATCGAAGCGAGCGAACGCTTCCACGAACTGACCGGCGCTCCCGTGCGTGCCTTGGACGAAGCACTCTGTTACGCCGCCGAACCGCTGCGGGACGGCGAGGTGGTTCGGGCGGCCGGCGTCGACATCCGCGTGCTGGCCACACCGGGCCACACGGCGGACTCGGTGAGCTTCCATCTTCCCGACGACGGACCCCACGGCTCAGTGCTCACCGGCGACACCATCCTGGGCCGCGGCACCACCATCATCGCCTACCCGGACGGCAGGCTCGGCCCGTACCTGGCTTCGCTGGCCCGGCTGGAACTCCTCGGTCCGGCGAAGGTCTTGCCCGCGCACGGCGGCACGCTTCCGGACCTGTCGGCCATCTGCCGCGAGTACGCCGACCACCGCCGGCTCCGCCTGGACCAGATTCGCGCCGCCCTGGAGCACCTCGGCGCCGACGCGACCGTCGACGCGGTGACCGACCATGTCTACGCCGACGTCGATCCCGCGGTCCGCTTCGCCGCCGAATCCTCCGTCGCCGCTCAGCTCGAATACCTGCGCGGTTGAGAGGTGCAGGTTCGGGCCCGTCCCATTTGAAATCCGCGGGCGGGAAACCAGTAGGCTAAACCCATGCGCATAGCCCGGTTTGTCTTTGAATCCGACCCCCAGTACGGCATCGTCGAAGGCGAGGAGGGGAGTGAGCAGATCACCGTCATCGCCGGCGACCCGTTCTTCAACGGCATCCAGCCCACCGGTGCCCAACACAAGCTCGAGGACGTGCGGTTGCTCGCCCCGATCATTCCGCGCAGCAAGGTGATCGGCATCGGCCGCAACTACGCCGACCACATCCGGGAAATGGGCAACGAGACGCCGGCCGCCCCGCTGATGTTCCTCAAGCCCAACACCTCGGTGATCGGCCCGAACGAGCCGCTGGTCCTGCCTGAGTTCTCTGACGAAGTCTCCTACGAGGCCGAGCTCTGCGTGATCATCGGCCGGATCTGCAAGGACGTCCCGGTGGAGCGCGTGGACGAGGTCATCTTCGGCTACACCTGCGGCAACGACCTGACCGCCCGGGACGCGCAGCGCACCGACAACCAGTGGGCCCGCGCCAAGGGATTCGACGGCTCGGCCCCGCTCGGCCCGTGGATCGAGACCGAACTGGACACCGAAGACCTGGCCATCCGCGGCCGGCTCGACGGCGAGCTGAAGCAGGAGGGCAATACCTCGCAGATGATCTGGGGCGTCAAGGAACTGGTCTCCTACGCCTCCCAGGCCTTCACCCTGCTCCCCGGCGACGTCATCATGACCGGCACCCCCTCCGGCGTCGGCACCATCGAATCCGGCCAGCGCTACGAGGTCGAGATCGAGGGCATCGGCACCCTGTCCAACACCGCCCGCCGCTGATCCCATGCCGGCACGCCGCCGCTCCTTCGGAGTCTTTGCGCTCGGATCGCTGGCCACGTTTTCCGTGGCGGCCCGGGCCACCCACTACTGGGGCGGCCCGGACTGGCTGGCGGGGACGTTCCTGGCGGTCGGCATCCTGCTGGCGCTCTATTACCTCTACCGATACACCGCCGGCTCGCGCCGGAAGAAGCCGCGCAAGAAGTAGCCGGGCCTCCGGCCCGGCCAGCGGCAGTGGCTTGGCAGACTAAACTGGAGCACATCATGACTACTGCTGCTGCCATCCCCACTGTTGACGACGAAACTCCCGTCCGTGTGCGCTTCTGCCCGTCTCCCACGGGCACGCCGCACGTCGGACTGATCCGCACCGCCCTGTTCAACTGGGCCTACGCCCGGCACACGGGCGGCACCATGGTGTTCCGGATCGAGGACACGGACGCCGCCCGCGACAGCGAGGAAAGCTACCAGCAGTTGCTGGAAGCGCTGAAGTGGCTGGGCATCACGTGGGACGAGGGCGTGGAGGTCGGCGGGCCGCATGAGCCGTACCGCCAGTCCCAGCGCGGCGACATCTACCGGGACGTCATCGCGAAGCTGAAGGAGGCCGGCCACCTCTACGAGTCCTATTCCACCCCGGAAGAAGTCGAGGCCCGGCACAAGGCCGCCGGACGCGACGTCAAGCTGGGCTACGACAACTTTGACCGGGACCTGACACAGGACCAGATTGCCGCGTTCAAGGCCGAGGGCCGCGAACCGGTGCTGCGCGTGCGGATGCCGGACGAGGACATCACCTTCACGGACCTGGTGCGCGGGGAGATCACCTTCAAGGCCGGCAGCGTGCCGGACTTCGCCGTCGTCCGCGCCAACGGCAAGCCGCTCTACACCTTGGTCAACCCCGTGGACGACGCACTGATGGGCATCACCCACGTTCTGCGCGGCGAGGACCTGCTGTCCTCGACTCCTCGCCAGATCGCGCTCTACCGGGCCTTGGTGGACATCGGCGTGGCCCGCTACATGCCGTTGTTCGGCCATCTCCCGTACGTGATGGGCCAGGGCAACAAGAAGCTTTCCAAGCGCGATCCCGAGTCCAACCTGTTCCTGCACCGGGAGCGCGGTTTCATCCGGGAGGGCCTGCTCAACTACCTCTCGCTGCTGGGCTGGTCGCTGTCCGCCGACGAGGACATCTTCACCATCGACCAGATGGTGGAGGCCTTCGACATCCACGACGTGCTGGCGAACCCGGCGCGCTTCGACCTGAAGAAGGCCGAGGCCATCAACGGGACCCATGTGCGCCTGCTTGAACCCGGCGACTTCAAGCTCCGGCTGATCCCCTACCTGCAGCATGCCGGCCTGGTCGGGGAGTCGTTGACGGAACGCGAGCAGATGATCCTGGCCGACGCCGCGCCGCTGATCCAGGAGCGCATCACCCTGCTGGGGGAGGCGCCGGAGATGGTGGCATTCCTCTTCAAGAACGACGACGAGATCGAGATCGCCGACGCCGCGCGCAAGGGCCTGCCCGAGAACCTGGCGGAAGCCCTGGACGCCGCGCTGGCCGCGCTGGAGCCGCTCGAGGAGTGGACGGCAGAGAACATCCAGGCGGCCCTGCGGTCGGCCCTGGTCGAGGGCCTGGGGCTGAAGCCGCGGCTGGCCTTCGGGCCGGTGCGCACCGCGGTCTCCGGGCGTCGGATTTCGCCGCCGCTTTTCGAGTCCATGGTGATCCTGGGCAAGGACTCCTCCCTGGCGCGGATCAAGGCCTTCCGCGGCTGAGCGCGCCCCGGGCGACGCGCGGCCCGGCTGCCGCGCGTTGCTCGTTTTGCACTTTCGAGCAGGCATCCGGTAAAGTAATTACTCGTGCTGAGGCGCCAGGGAATGGGTAAAAGCCCGTTTCCACCGGCTCCGAAAGTGCCAGTGGGATATGGTGTAATTGGCAACACAACGGTTTCTGGTACCGTCATTCTAGGTTCGAGTCCTGGTATCCCAGCGCTACAGTCTCCGCTCCGGCGGGGACTGGATTGTGTGGAGCGAAAACTCCGCGCAAACCTACGGCCCCATCGTATAGCGGCCTAGTACGCCGCCCTCTCACGGCGGTAACGCGGGTTCGAATCCCGCTGGGGTCACGGTCCGCAAGGACAAGGCAGTGCAGGCCTTCAACTGTGCAAGCTATGCGGCCCCATCGTATAGCGGCCTAGTACGCCGCCCTCTCACGGCGGTAACGCGGGTTCGAATCCCGCTGGGGTCACCAACAGCCGGTCCCGGACATCCCGTCCCGGACCGGCTTTTTGTATGCCCCGAAGAACCAGGCCTACGGCCCGCCGTGGCAGGGTTGGCGGCTCCTGCTGGCATGATAGGAACCGTGACAAGCAGGTTGCCCGAGGGCCAGGACAGGGGAGCGGCGGACGCCGTCGTGCTCCTGGAACAAAGCCGGGGCGCGCTTGAAGCGGTCCAGTTGCCGCTAAACGTTCCCGGTGCCGCCGCAGCCCGCGGAGCCGTCGCTGCCGCCATTGCCCAGTTGAACGACTACATCCTGCCCCGCTACCGCACGCTGGAAGCCCCGCTGCTGGCCGTCGTGGGGGGATCCACCGGCGCCGGGAAATCGACGCTCGTGAACGCGGTGGCGGGCTTTCCGGCCACCCGTGCCGGGGCGATCCGGCCCACCACACGCCAACCCGTCCTGCTGCATCATCCGGGCGACGCGGCATGGTTTTCGGATCGGCGGATCCTGCCCGGCCTCGGCCGAATCACCGGAACGCCGGCGCCGGCCACCGCCGACAGGCAGGCCCACAATCCGGAACCGGCCGGCGAACCTGCCGGAACCTCGCTGGTGTTGCTCGCCCACACCAGCATTCCCGCGGGCATAGCGCTGCTCGATGCACCGGATATCGATTCGATTGCCGACGAGAACCGGCGGCTGGCGGGACAACTGCTGGCCGCCGCCGACCTGTGGATTTTCGTGACCACCGCCAACCGGTACGCCGACGCCGTGCCGTGGGCGCTGCTCCTGGACGCCGCACAGCGGGACATCGAAGTGGCGGTCGTGCTGGACCGGGTGCCGGAAGAAGTTGAGCGTGAAGTCCGCGCCGACCTGGCCGGTCTGCTGCAGCGGCAGGGTCTCGCCGCGGCCCGCCTGTTTGTCATCCTCGAGTCCCGGCTGGACGAACGGGGCATGCTCCCGGCCGGCGCCGTCGATCCCCTCCGGGAGTGGCTCCAGGAACTCGCCGCCGACGCCTCCGGCCGGGCAGACATCGCCCGGCGCACCCTCGGCGGGGCAGTGCGCTCACTGGCCGCGACGGTCGGCTCAGTCGCCGATGCCGCCGATGACCAACATGCCGCCGGCCAGCGACTGCGCACCGTCGTGGAAGACGCCTACGAGGCGGCGACCACGCGGGCTCTCGCGGCCACGGAGGACGGAACGCTCCTCCGGGGCGAGGTGTTGGCGCGCTGGCAGGACTTTGTCGGCACCGGAGAATTCTTCCGGGGTATCGAGAGCGGCATAGGCCTGCTGCGGGACCGGATCGGCGCGTTCTTTTCCGGCAAACCCGCTCCCTCCGTCGAAGTCGAGGAAGCCATCGAGTCCGGGCTGCAGGCCGTCGTCGTCGAGGCGGCGGCCGCCGGCGCGGAGGAGGCCGACGCGCGCTGGCGGACAGACCCGGCCGGGCAGGGCCTGCTCGGACACGAAGACCTGTCGACTCCCAGCGCGGGCTTTGCGGACGAGGTAGCCCGCGAAATCCGGGCGTGGCAGGCAGACCTGCTGGACCTGATCCGCAGCGAGGGTGAGAGCAAGCGCTTCACCGCGCGCATGCTCTCCTTCGGAGTCAACGGCCTAGGGGTAGCGCTGATGGTGGTGATATTCGCGGCCACCGGAGGGCTGACCGGCTTGGAAATCGGCGTGGCGGGCGGAACGGCCGTGGTGGGACAGAAGCTGCTGGAAGCGGTCTTCGGCGAGGACGCCGTACGCAGGCTGGCGCGCAAGGCCCGCGCCGAGCTGCAGGAGCGAACGCGCAGGCTCATGCGCGCCGAAGCGGAGCGCTTCCTGGCGCGGATCCCTGAGGTGGAGGACGCAGCGACCATGCGCGCACTGGAAGGGCGGCTGCACGCGCTGGGGGCAAAGACGGACACGGGAGCCCCGGATTGAGCCGCCACCGGGGCCAGCCCGAGACCTCGCTGCTGCAGACACGGCTGGATGCCTTGAACACGGCCGCCGAGCTCGCCGCCGGGGTGCTGCCGGAAGCGGAACTCGCACCCGTCACCGAAGTCCTGGAACGGGCCAGCACCCGCCGCTCCCTGTCCGCCGAGCACACCGTGGTTGGCTTTTTCGGTGCGACCGGCAGCGGAAAGTCCTCCCTCTTCAACGCCGTATCCGGCACCCGCCACGCCACCGTGGCGGCACGCCGCCCCACCACGTCCGAAGCAATGGCGGGAATTTGGGGAACGGCCGGCAGCGAACCGCTGCTGGACTGGCTGCAGGTAGCCAATCGGCACGTGGTGGACGACGGATCCTTCGCCGGGCACGGCGGCCTGATCCTGCTGGACCTGCCGGACTTTGATTCCACCGCGGTCGAGCATCGCGCCATCGTGCAACGGTTCGCCGGCCAGGTCGACGTACTGGTTTGGGTGCTGGATCCGCAGAAGTACGCCGATGCCGCCGTGCACCAGGGATTTTTGCGCCCGTTGGCCTCGCACGATGCGGTGACGCTGGTGGTGCTGAACCAGGTGGACCGGCTGGCCGAGGGACAGCTGCAACCGGTCCTGGGGTCGCTGAGGGAGATTTTGCTGCGGGACGGGCTCGCCCGGGTGGATGTCTACCCCGTCTCCGCGACGACGGGGACCGGCCTTGCCGAGCTGACGGCAGCCATCACGGCCTTTGCCGACAAGCGGCAGGCCGCGGCCGAGCGGCTGCTCGCCGACGTCAGGAAGGCAGCCCAGGCGCTGGCCGTTGAACCCGGGGCAGAGCCGGCAGGCGTCAGCAAGGCGGCCAGGAACACGTTGGCCGAGCAGTTGGCGCAGGCGGCAGGCGTGGAAGCGATCAGCGACGCCGTGGGGGCCTCCTACCGGCGGCGGGCGCATGCCCGGACCGGATGGCCGGCGGTCCGCTGGCTCGGAAAGCTGCGCCGAGACCCGCTCAAGCGGCTCAACCTGGACCGCAAGGACGTGAATCCGCTGCTGAACCGCTCGTCCATGCCGGCTCCGGGCCCCGCCCAGCGGGCGCAGGCCGACAAGGCCATCCGTCAGTTCGCCGACCGCGCCGGTGAAGGCGCGGCCGCACCCTGGCGCGCGGCCATCCGCCGGGCGGCACGATCCGCGGAGGAAACGCTTCCGGACGACTTGGACCAGGCCCTGGTGGGCACGGACCTGCGCTCCGACCGTGCGTCGTGGTGGTGGCCGGTTTTCGGCCTGCTCCAGTGGCTCGCCCTCGCAGCCGCCTTGGCCGGAGCGCTCTGGCTCCTTGGCATCGCCGCGCTGGGCTACCTGCAGTTTGCGGTCCCTGAGACACCAACGGTCGAAGGCTTCCCGGTGCCGACCTTGTTGCTGGCCGCCGGGATCCTCGCCGGGGTGGTGCTGGCGCTTGCATCGGGCGTGATCGCGCGGTTCGTGGCCCGTGCCCGGGCCGCAAATGCGCGGCGGCGGCTCCGGGACGCTGTTGCGCGGGTCGCGGAAGAGCGGGTGGTGCGGCCGGTCGAAGAGGCGGTGGCCCGGCACCGGGCATTCAGGCAGGCAGTGCTGAGGGCGTCCGGCGAATGACGTCCCGGGGGAGCCGCGGGGCCATGGACCCGGCAGACGAGATACAAGGAGAACGCAAAAGATTGGCCGCTGAACTGACTGTCAACGATCTGGACGAAGGCTCGCTTCTGGAAAGGATTTTCCCGCGCCTCGGCCCCGCCCGCGTCCCGGTCGGGCCGGGCGATGACGCTGCCGTGATCGAGGCACCCGATGCCCGCACCGTCATCTCGATCGATACGTTGGTCCAGGATCAGGACTTCCGGCTTGAGTGGCCCTCCGGGTACCGGACGACGGGTTACGACGTCGGATGGAAGTCCGTGGCGCAGAACCTCTCGGACATCAATGCCATGGGAGCCGTGCCGACGTCACTGGTCATCAGCCTGACCCTGCCCGGTGCGACGCCGGTGGCATGGGTCGAGAGCCTGGCCGACGGCGTGGCCGATGCCCTGCGGAAACTGGGGGCGGGCCGGTGCTCCGTCGTGGGCGGTGATCTTGGCCGCGGCGAGTCGATCGTGGTCACGGCTGCCGTTACCGGGGACCTCGAAGGCCGCAGTCCGGTCCTGCGCAGCGGCGCGCGTCCCGGCGACACCGTCGCGGTGGCCGGCACGCTGGGGCGCGCGGCGGCCGGACTGGCGCTGCTCGAAAGCCCGGTTTTCGACGACGAGGCCCCGGCTCCGCTGCAGGAGCTCGCCGGAATCCAGTCCCGGCCGGTGCCTCCGCTGAGCGCCGGCCCCGCTGCGGCCGAAGGTGGCGCGACCGCCATGATGGACATCTCGGATGGCCTGCTCCGTGATGCGGCGCGGTTGGCCCGCGCCAGCAGTGTCGCGGTAAACCTTGCGTCGGCGCAGTTGCGGCACTTTGCCGCACCCTTGGACGAGGCAGCGGCCCTGGTGGGGGCGGAGCCCAGCGACTGGGTCCTCGGCGGCGGCGAAGACCATGGCCTGCTGTGTACTTTCCCCGCAGCACAAACCCTGCCGGCGGGGTTCGCCGCCATCGGAGTGGTCGGCGGCGGGAAGGATACGGTGACCCTCGACGGCGTCCCCGTCCGGGTTCGGGGATGGGACCATTTCAGGGGCTGAAGCGCTCTAGTCCTTGGTCTTTCGCAGGGCTTCGGTCAGTTGGGCGGCCGCGTTGCAGACCACCTCGGCATGCAGCCGGCCGGGTTGCCGCGTGAGCCGCTCGATCGGCCCGGAAATGGAAACCGCGGCGATGACCCGCCCGGACGGACCGCGGACCGGGGCGGAAACCGACGCCACGCCGGGTTCGCGTTCGCCCAGGCTCTGGCCCCAGCCGCGGCGGCGGACGCCGGCGAGGACTGTCGGGGTGAAACGCGCCCCATGGAGTCCTTCGAGCAGCCTCTCGTGGTCTTCCCAGGCCAACAGCACCTGGGCGGCGGAGCCGGCCTTCATCGAGAGCTGTGTCCCCACCGGAATGGTGTCCCGCAATCCGATCGGCCGCTCGGCCGAGGCGACGCATACCCGCGAATCGCCCTGCCGGCGGAAGACTTGGGCGCTCTCACCCGTGGCATCGCGGAGGTTCATGAGCACCGGACCGGCGGCGGCTATGAGCCGGTCTTCGCCGGCGGCCGCGGCTAATTCGACCAGCCTGCTGCCCAGGACAAACCTGCCCTGCATGTCCCGGCTGACCAGCCGGTGGTGGACCAGCGCCAAAGCGAGCCGGTGGACGGTGGGCCGGGCCAGACCGGTGGCGGCTACCAGTTGGGCCAGGGACGTGGGTCCGGCCTCCAGGGTGTCCAGCACCATGGCCGCCTTGTCGATGACGCCGACACCGCTAGGATTGTCCATAAGCTGATATTCTCATCTCAATATATGAGATGCAAGTCGATTGACTGGCGGGCGGGCAGCGGCGCTGGAAGAGTTAAAGCACACACTTGGTGCGGGCCTCCCGGCGGGAGAAAAAGCCTGCGTTGGTATTGATGGAGGAGATCTGGCCATGGCCGGTAACACTGCGGGCAAGACGCTCGCCGAAAAAGTCTGGGATGCACACGTGGTGCGCCACGGCGACGGTGAAGGCGCGGCGCGCCAGCCCGACCTCCTCTACATCGACCTTCACCTGGTACACGAGGTCACGTCGCCGCAGGCCTTCGAGGGCCTGCGCCTGGCGGGGCGCGGGCTGCGCCGCCCGGACCTGACCATCGCGACCGAGGACCACAACACTCCCACGCTGGATATCGACAAGCCGATCGCCGACCCGACCAGCCGCACCCAGATCGAGACGCTGCGCACCAACTGCCGTGAATTCGGGGTCCGGCTGCACTCGCTCGGGGACGCCGAGCAGGGGATCGTGCACGTGGTGGGTCCCCAGTTGGGACTCACCCAGCCCGGCATGACGGTGGTGTGCGGCGACTCGCATACCTCCACCCACGGTGCCTTCGGTGCCCTGGCCTTCGGCATCGGGACCTCGGAAGTTGAGCACGTCATGGCGACCCAGACGCTGTCGCTGAAGCCGTTCAAGACCATGGCCATCAACGTCGAGGGCACGCTGCGACCGGGGGTCACCGCCAAGGACATCATCCTGGCGGTCATCGCCAAGATCGGCACCGGCGGCGGCCAGGGCTACGTGCTGGAGTACCGTGGCTCCGCCATCCGGGCCCTGAGCATGGAAGCCCGGATGACCATCTGCAACATGTCCATCGAGGCGGGCGCCCGCGCCGGCATGGTCGCGCCGGACCAGACCACCTTCGACTACCTCAAGGGCCGGCCGCACGCCCCGGAGGGCGCCGACTGGGACGCCGCCGTCGAAAATTGGCAGACCCTGCGTACCGACGACGACGCGGTGTTCGACGCCGAGGTCTTCCTGGACGCCGATACGCTGGAGCCGTTCGTCACGTGGGGGACCAACCCCGGACAGGGCGTTTCCCTGTCGGAAGCCGTGCCGTCGCCCGACGACTTCGCCGACGAGAACGCCAAGGCAGCCGCGGAACGTGCGCTGGCCTACATGGGTCTCGAAGCCGGCACCCGCATGAAGGACATCCCGGTCGACACCGTCTTCCTGGGCTCCTGCACCAACAGCCGCATCGAGGACCTGCGCATCGCGGCGGACATCATCCGCGGCCGGGCCAAGGCGCCGAACGTGCGCATGATGGTGGTGCCCGGGTCTGCCCGTGTCCGCCTGGAAGCAGAGGCCGAAGGCCTGGACAAGGTGTTCAAGGAGTTCGGCGCCGAGTGGCGGTTCGCCGGCTGCTCCATGTGCCTGGGCATGAACCCGGACCAGCTGGCCCCGGGCGAGCGCTGCGCGTCCACGTCCAACCGGAACTTCGAGGGCCGGCAGGGCAAGGGCGGGCGGACGCACCTGGTATCGCCGGTAGTGGCGGCCGCCACCGCAGTCAGGGGCACGCTGAGTTCGCCCTCGGACCTGGACCCGGTCAACAACGACGCCGTCTCGCGGCCTGCCGCCTAAGGAGCCTGAAGAATCATGGAGAAGTTCACCACCCATACCGGCATCGGGGTCCCGCTGCGGCAGTCCAACGTGGACACCGACCAGATCATCCCGGCGGTGTACCTCAAGCGGATCACCCGGACAGGCTTCGAAGATGCCCTGTTCGCAGCCTGGCGCAAGCACGAGGACTTTATCCTCAACCAGGAGCCGTTCAGCCGCGGGTCCGTTCTCGTGGCCGGCCCGGATTTCGGGACCGGTTCCTCGCGCGAACACGCGGTCTGGGCGTTGAAGGACTACGGGTTCCGTGTTGTCCTCTCCTCCCGGTTCGCCGACATCTTCCGCGGGAACTCCGGCAAGCAGGGGCTGTTGGCCGCCGAGGTCGCCCAGGATGACATCGAGCTGATCTGGAAGGAACTGGAGAACCACCCGGGCACCGAAATCACGGTGGACCTGGAGTCGAAGACCGTCACCTGCGGAACCATCACCGCGCCGTTCGAGATCGACGACTACACCCGCTGGCGGCTGCTCGAAGGCCTGGACGATATCGGGCTGACCCTGAAGCATGAGGCGGAAATCACCACCTACGAGGCCACCCGCCCGTCCTGGAAGCCGACGACCCTCCCGGCAAAAGTCTGAGGACACGCGCCCTGGCGCGAATCGGCGCCGTCGAGGGAGCCGTTCCGACTCCGTCGGCGGCGCCGATTTGCACCTGCGACTGCCTCATGCAAGGCACCGGCCGGCGGGACGGAAAGCGCCGGACTCGCTGCCCGTTTATTTCAGAGTGGTCACGGATTGCCAATATGCTTAGCTGAGGCCCTGGCGCAGTTCGGCGCTAAACTAGCTTGAGGAAACAGGTATTCATGGCAAGTGTTTTGACCATTCGTGGTGGCGTTCCGTTGGCGGGGAAGGTATCCGTCCGCGGCGCCAAGAACCTGGTTCCCAAAGCGATGGTCGCGTCCTTGCTCGGCAGCAATGCCTCGGTCCTGCGGAATGTGCCCGAAATCAGGGACGTGGAAATCGTCACGAGCCTGCTCCGCCTGCACGGCGTCGAGGTGTCCAAGGACGCGGTGACGGGTGACCTGACGCTTGACCCCACCAAGGTCAAGACGGCCCACATGAAGGACATCGACGCCCACGCCGGCGATTCCCGCATTCCAATCCTTTTCTGCGGGCCCCTGATCCACGCGATCGGCGAGGCCTTCATCCCCGACCTGGGCGGCTGCCGGATCGGCGACCGGCCCATCGACTACCACCTCGATGTGCTGCGGCAGTTCGGCGCGATCGTGGACAAGCGGCCCGGTGGCATAGCCATCTCCGCACCCAGGGGACTGAAGGGCGCGAAACTCACGCTGCCGTATCCCAGCGTGGGCGCCACCGAGCAGGTTCTCCTGACGGCAACCCGTGCCGAGGGCATCACGGAATTGAGCGGCGCCGCCATCGAGCCGGAAATCATGGACCTCATCGCGGTGCTGCAGAAGATGGGTGCCATCATCACGGTCCAGACCGACCGTGTGATCCGTATCGAGGGCGTCACCGAACTGTCCGGCTTCAACCATCGCGCGCTGCCCGACCGCAACGAGGCCGCGTCCTGGGCATCCGCGGCGCTCGTGACGCAGGGAGACATTTACGTCGAAGGTGCCCATCAGGGCGACCTCACCGCCTTCCTGAACACCTACCGCAAGATCGGCGGGGCGTTCGACATCGACGACGACGGCATCCGCTTCTACCACCCGGGCGGCAGCCTGTCGCCGCTGGTGCTCGAGACCGACGTGCACCCGGGCTTCATGACGGATTGGCAGCAGCCCCTCGTCGTCGCCCTGACGCAAGCCGAAGGCGTCTCGATCGTGCACGAGACCGTGTACGAGAACCGGTTCGGATTCACCGAGGCGCTGATTCGGATGGGTGCGAACATCCAGGTGCACCGCGAATGCCTCGGCAGCATTCCGTGCCGCTTCGGGCAGCGGAATTTCCTGCATTCCGCCGTGATTTCCGGACCCACACAGCTCTCCGGGGCGGAGATAGACATCCCCGACCTCCGCGGCGGCTTCAGCCACCTGATCGCCGCGTTGGCGGCGGCCGGAACCTCCCGCGTGACCGGCATCGAACTCATCAACCGTGGCTACGAACGCTTCCAGTCAAAGCTGGAGGGCCTCGGCGCGGACTTCGACGTCGAGTAGGCGGACATGGGAGCAGACTCCAAAGAGCGGGTGGTCATTGGTGTCCTCGCCGGCGTTGTCCGGCCAGTCCTGAACCTGGTCCTCCGTCGCAACTGGACGGGAACGGAGAATTTCCCCAAGGACCGGGGATTCATCGTCTGTCCGAACCACAACACGGAAATCGATCCGCTCGTGGTCGGCCATTACGTCTACAACCAGGGCGCCCTTCCGCACTTCCTGGCGAAGGCCTCGCTGTTCAAGATCCCGGTGGTCGGGCAACTGTTGACGGCGGCCCGGCAGATACCGGTGGAGCGGAGCAGTTCGGGCGCAAACCGTTCCCTTGACGTCTCACGCGAGGTGCTCGATGAAGGCGGTGCCGTGATCATCTACCCGGAGGGAACGCTGACCCGGGACCCGGCCCTGTGGCCGATGCGCGGGCGCACCGGGGCGGCAAGGCTCGCGCTGCAGACCGGCGCACCGGTCATTCCGGTGGCGCACTGGGGTGCCAACCAGCTGTTGCCACGTTATGCGAAAAGGCCCAGCCTTTTTCCGCGCAAGACGGCACACGTCACGGCCGGACCGCCGGTGGACCTGAGCGAATTCAGCGGCTTGCCGATCACCAGGACCGTTCTGGAGGCCGCAACGAATAGGATTATGGACAGCATCACGGCGCTGCTGGCCGAAGTACGCGGCGAGGCAGCGCCCGCCGTCCGCTGGGATCCTTCTGCTCACGGTCAAAGCGCCATGGGCCGGGACTTTGGTTCCGGCGAACCGGTGCATACAGAAGAGCTACCGCCTGAGGAGAAGTTGTGACAGCACGCCCCGACCTGCCTGCCAACATCGCCGTTCTCGGAGCAGGAAGCTGGGGCACTACCTTTGCCAAGGTCGTCGCGGACGCCCACCCCGAGGTCGAGGTCAGGCTCTGGGCCCGGCGCGCCGAAGTGGCGGAGGAAATCAATTCCCGGCACCGGAATGTGAAGTACCTCCGGGACATCGCGCTGCCGGAGAACATCGTCGCTTCGGAGGACGTCGCCGAAGTCCTCCGCGGCGCGCCGCTGGTGGTGCTCGCTGTTCCCGCCCAGACCCTCCGGCCGCAGCTGGCGTCCTGGAAGCCGCTGCTCGATCCGGAGGCAGTGGTCGTCTCGCTCATGAAGGGGCTGGAGCGCGGGACCGATGCGCGCATGAGCGAAGTCATCAAGGAAGAGCTCGGCCTGTCCGACTCCCACGTGGCCGTCATTTCCGGTCCCAATCTGGCGCTCGAGATTGCGCGCAAGGAACCGACCGCCTCGGTGGTGGCCTGCACGGACGACGACACCGCGCAGTGGATTGCGCGGTTGTGCACGGCCAGCTATTTCCGTCCGTACACGAACTCGGACGTCACGGGGGTGGAGATCGGCGGCATCGTGAAGAACATCATTGCCCTGTGCGTGGGAATCTGTGACGGCAAGGGCATGGGAGACAACACCAAGGCGACGGTCATCACCCGCGGACTGGCCGAGACCACCAGGCTCACCCTTGCCCTCGGGGGAGAGGTCCAGACGATGGCCGGGCTGGCCGGGCTCGGCGACCTGGTCGCCACCTGCGCGTCGCCGCTGTCGCGCAACCACACAGCCGGACGGCTCTTGGGCGAAGGCCTGACCCTGGACCAGGTGACGGAACGAATGACCCAAACGGCCGAAGGCATCAAATCCGGCCGCGCCGTGCTGGATCTGGCCACCAAGGTGGGCGTCGACATGCCGATTACCGAGGCAGTGGTTGCCGTCCTGGAGGGACAGGTATCCGTAGAGGCGCTGGCGCCACGCCTGTTGACCCGTGAACTCAAATCCGAAGGTGAACTCCAGTGAACGACGAGACCATTCCCGCCGCGAACGCCCCGTCGCCGGGCCGCAAACCCCGCGTTGCCGTCCTTTTCGGCGGGCGGTCCAGCGAACATTCCGTCAGCTGCGTCACCGCGGCCGGGGTTCTCGGGGCCATCGACAAGGACAAGTACGACGTCGTTCCCATCGGAATTGCGCGCAACGGCCAGTGGGTCCAGGTCGCCGATGATCCGGCCCAGTGGTCGCTCGCCTCGGGGAAAATGCCGGAGATCAGTACGTCCGCCGAACCCGTCGTGCTGGCCAGCAGGCGGGACACGCCGGAACTCATGGTCGCGCCGGCCGCGCAGGTTCCGCAGAGCCTGGGCAACGTCGACGTGGTGCTGCCGCTGCTGCACGGGCCGTTCGGCGAGGACGGAACGCTTCAGGGGTTGCTGGAGATGGCCGACGTCCGCTACGTCGGCGCCGGCGTACTGGCCTCTGCCGTCGGCATGGACAAGCACTATATGAAGGTGGTCTTCGAATCGGCCGGCCTCCACGTAGGTCCCTACCAGGTCATCACCGACCGTCAGTGGCAGCAGGACCCGGACGCGGTGCTCGAACGTCTGGGCACGCTCCAGTTCCCGGTCTTCGTCAAGCCGGCCCGTGCGGGCTCCTCCATGGGAATCACCCGGGTGGCCGAGCCGGGCGGCCTGCGCGACGCCGTGGAGGCCGCCCGCGAACACGATCCCAAGGTGGTTGTCGAAGCCGGCATCATCGGCCGCGAGATTGAAGTAGCGGTGCTGCAGGGCAGGGGAACAGAACCGACGCGCACCAGCCTGCCCGGGGAAATCGCCGTCCAGCCCGGCGAGCATCAGTTTTACGATTTCGAAGCGAAATACCTGGACGGTACGGCCGCCGCCCTCAGCTGCCCGGCGGATTTGCCCGCCGACGCCACGGAAAGAGTGCGCGAACTCGCCGCACAGGCGTTCGACGCGCTCGGGGGAGAGGGACTCTCCCGGGTCGACTTCTTCTACACGCCGGACGGCGAGCTCATTATCAATGAGATCAACACCATGCCCGGGTTTACGCCGATCAGCATGTATCCGCAGATGTGGGCGAAATCCGGACTGCCTTACACCGAGTTGATCGACGAGCTGCTGTACCTGGCCCTCAACCGCAAGACCGGCCTCCGCTGACCATGCCGGCCAGCGCGGTGTCGCCGGCCGTGCCGCCTACAGGACGTCGGAAATGCTCAGGCATTCGCGTTCCTGCGGGATCTCCGACGCCGCCGCCGAGATGTCCATCAACACGGAGCTCTCTGCCACGTCATCGGGCTTGAACAGCAGTTCCGTGGCCGGGGTGCGCCCGTAGGTCGTGGCCGTCCAGTAGCCGTTCTCGCCTTCGCGCAGTACCCAGTCGACGCCGTCGACCGAGACGCATTGGTCCGTCGTCGGGCCGGGAACCGGCACACCGCACCGCAGGATGACCTGGGAAGGGTCCCCCCAGGCGGCGGTCGCCTGGCTGCTCGTTTCACGGCGCGGGAAATCGGCGACGTACTGGGGGAGGATGACCATCATCGGGGCGCATCCGGGGTTTGCCGCGTCCGGAGCGGCGTCAACGTCGACAACAGGCGAACACGCCGTGAGGCTGCCCAGGGCTCCTAGCGACAAAAGGACGGCAAAACGGCGGCGTCGGGGGAAGGCGCGGGTCATACAGCCAGCGTATCCCGACCATCGCGGCCCGCCGGAGCGACAGTGACCGCAGCCACGCCAGACCGGCCCTGCGGTGAGGAGACGGCCGCGGGGTTTATCCTTTTAGGTAGCCTCACCCCTAGGAAGTGACCCCATTGACTGCTGACCACGACAACGAATACCGCCCGCGGCGGCAGCGCCGCCAGCGGAAGAAAGATCCCATCCGCACCATCTTCTTCACCCTCGTGGGCATCGTTGTCGTCGCTGCAATCGTCGGAGGTGGCTACTTGTTCAACTTGGCCAACTCCTTCAACAGCAAGTCCCAAACGATCGAATCGGCCTTCCCGGACAATCGGGCCGAGAAGGACCCGAACGACAAGACGGTCAACATTCTTCTGATGGGCTCCGACAGCCGCGCCACGGGTACGCAGAATCTGACCGACGTCTCGGACGGCAGCCGCTCCGACACCATGATGCTGATGCACATCCCGGAGAATCGGGAGAACGTCTACGTCATGTCGATCATGCGCGACACCTGGGTGGACATACCGGGCCAGGGCGAGCACAAGATCAACGCCGCCATGGCGTTCGGCGGGGTACCGCTTGTCGTCGAAACCATCGAAGGGCTGTTTGAGACCCGCGTCGACCACGTCGCCATCATCGACTTCTCGGGGTTCAAGGAACTGACCGACGCCTTGGGCGGGGTGGAGATCAACAATCCGGCGGCCTTCTCGGCAACCGGGTCGACCGGCGAGTTCTTCCCTGCGGGCACCCAGACTCTGGACGGCGAGTCTGCCCTGTCCTTCGTGCGCGAGCGCAAGGCCTTCAGCGACGGCGACTATCAGCGCGTGCGCAACCAACAGCTCTTCGTCAAGGCTCTGATGTCCGAGTTCCTGACGGCCGAGACACTGACAAACCCCGTGCGCATTAACGAGGTAGTCGACGAATTTTCCCCGTTCGTGAGCGTTGACAGCGAATTCGACGCCATGACCGCAGGCTCCCTGGGCGTCTCGCTTCGGGATGTACGGTCAAGCGACGTTCAGATGTTCACCCTTCCGACCCTGGGCACCGGCACTTCCGCGGACGGCCAGTCGATCGTCGTGCCGGACGAGGCGGCCATCGCCGAGATAGCCGACGCGCTGCAGAACGACAGCCTCGGCGAATATCTGAGTACTGCGGATCTCGAGTGAGCCGCGACGCGGCCGTATGCCGGTGAGCGGAGCCGGCTGCGGTAGGCTCAGGTAACGCCGGAGGACTGAGATCGATCGTTGGCGGGCATCGCCGGCGCATGCAGATGGGACCCCTTTGCAGACGAAAATTGCTGCCAATGCCGAAGCGCTGCGCCGCTGGCTGTCCAGGGCCGAGGTCGTCCTCGGCAACCACAGCGACCGCCTGAACGCCATCAACATCTTCCCGGTGGCCGACGGCGACACGGGGACCAACCTCTATCTGACCGTCCGGGCGGCGGCGAAGTCGGCCGCCGAAAACCGGACGGCGGACATCGGCGAACTCCTGGCCGGAGCAGGCCAGGCGGCGATGGAAGAAGCGCGCGGGAACTCGGGCACCCTGCTGTCCGTTTTCCTAGCCGCCCTGGCCGAACCCTTGCGGGGCACGACCCGGTTGACGGGGCCGCTGCTGGCCGCGGCCCTCCAGCGTGCCGAAATCAGGTGCTGGTCCGCGTTGAGCGAGCCCGTGGAGGGCACCATGCTCTCCGTCATCGCGTCGGTCTCGCGGGCGGCATCGGCGGTACATGCGGCGAAGAACGGCGACGACAGCAACCACGGCCTGGCGGCAACGCTGGAATCGGTCGTGGAAGAGGCGGTGGCCGCGGTCGTCAGGACCGAGACACAGCTCGGGGCACTTGAATCGGCGCACATCGTCGACGCCGGCGCCGTCGGGTTCCTGCTCATCATGGACACCCTGCGGGCCAGCGCCCTGGGCGTGGAACTGCAGCCGGAACTGCTGGACGGCCTGCACGGCTACAACGTGCAGGATCCGCACCTGCACCTGGACCACGTGCACGAAGGTGTCGAGGTCATGTGCACCGTCAACCTCAGCCCCCTCGACGCCGCGACGCTGCGCCTGAAACTGGACGAGCTGGGCGACTCGGTCATCATGAGCGCCGTGACTGAAATCGAGGGCGGGTACCGTTGGCGCGTCCACGCGCACGTGCCGGACGGCGACGCGGCCCTGGAGGTTATCCGGGAGCTGGGTGAACCGATGAACGTCAGCATGACGGAGCTGGCCGGCCCGCCGGAGCAGAACCATGGCGGTTGACCCTGCCGACGAGCTGAGCGTCCCGCTGGAGCGGCGGCTGGGCAAGCGCTCGGCCTCGGCACTCGAAAAGCACCTGGGCATGACGGTGACCGGGGAACTGCTCAACTACTTCCCGCGGCGATACATGAAGCGCGGAGAGCTGACCATGATCGCCGAGCTGCCGATCGACCAGGACGCAACCCTGGTGGCACGGGTGCTGAGCTCCAGTTCACGCAAGATGCGGGCCCGCCGCGGTTCGCTGACCGAGGTCGTCGTGACCGACAATTCCTCGGACATCAGCCTCACCTTCTTCAACGGCTATCAGGCGGAACGGGAACTGCGGCCGGGGACCATCGCCATGTTCTCCGGCAAGGTGACGTCCTACCGCGGAAACCTCACCTTGACCAACCCCGACTACCAGTTGCTCGAAGACGCCTTC
Organism: Arthrobacter sp. MDT2-34-1; assembly: GCF_059091365.1. NCBI lineage: Bacteria > Bacillati > Actinomycetota > Actinomycetes > Micrococcales > Micrococcaceae > Arthrobacter > Arthrobacter sp. MDT2-34-1. The sequence goes on along the minus strand of NZ_JBNHGO010000001.1, from coordinate 743,987 downwards.
GACTTCGACGCCGAGGAGGCCCTGCGCCCGGTGCCCATGTATTCGGCGACGGCAAAACTGGGCAGCTGGCGCATCAAGGCGGCCGTTGACCTGTTGCTCGATGCCGTGGACTTCGGGCGCCTGGGGGACCCCATCCCGACCGACATCGCCGTACGGGACGGAATGCTCTCACTGGCTGAGGCCTACGAACAGATCCACCGGCCCTCGACGATGGAAGCCGCCAGCGCGGCCCGCGACCGCTTCCGCTATCAGGAAGCGCTGGTCCTGCAGGCGGCCCTCGGGCGGAAGCGGGCCATCGCCGCGGCCGAACAGGCGACCGCACGCCCGGGCCGGAAGGGCGGTATTGCCGACAAGTTCGACGCCCGCCTGCCCTTCGACCTGACTTCGGGACAGCGCGAGGTCGGCGCGACGATCGCGGCGGAGCTGGCCGGAGATTCACCCATGAACCGGTTGCTGCAGGGGGAAGTCGGGTCGGGGAAGACCCTGGTTGCCCTTCGGGCCATGCTGCAAGTGGTCGACTCGGGCGGCCAGGCCGTCCTGCTCGCGCCGACCGAGGTCCTGGCGGGCCAGCATTTCGCATCGATCACCCGGACGCTTGGCCCGTTGGCGCAGGGCGGCATGTTGGGCGGCGATCCCGACGGCACTAAAGTCGTGCTGCTGACCGGCTCGATGACCGGAACGGCCAAGCGCAGGGCCTTGCTCGATGTGGCGGCAGGCGAGGCGGGCATCGTCGTCGGCACGCATGCCCTGCTGTCCGACACGGTGCAGTTTTTTGACCTCGGCCTCGTGGTGGTGGATGAACAGCACCGCTTCGGTGTGGAACAGCGCGATCGCCTCCGGAGCCGCTCGGCCACGCCACCGCACCTGCTGGTTATGACCGCCACGCCCATTCCCCGGACGGTGGCGATGACCGTCTTCGGGGACCTGGAAACGTCCGTGCTGACGGAGCTGCCCGCGGGCCGCGCTCCGATCACCACCCATCTGGTGGCCCTCCAGGAACATCCTGCCTGGGAGGACCGGATCTGGGAACGGGCCCGGGAGGAGGTCGCCGCCGGCCGGCAGGTCTACGTCGTGTGCCCCAAGATCGGGGATGACGAGCTCGAAGAGGCCGATCCGCCGGACGAGCTGTCAGGGCAGCCGGAGCAACAGCGGCCCATGGCATCGGTGGCCGCCCTGGTCGAGTACCTGGGCGGGCTGCCGGTCCTGGACGGAATCCGGATCGGCATGCTGCACGGCCGGATGGAGCCGGAGCAGAAGGCCGCTGCCATGGCGGCGTTCAACGACGGAACGTTGGACATCCTGGTGTCCACCACGGTCATCGAGGTCGGCGTCGACGTGCACAACGCCACCATGATGGTGATCCTGGACGCCGACCGCTTCGGCATTTCGCAGCTCCACCAGCTCCGCGGACGGGTGGGCCGCGGCGGGCTCCCCGGCACCTGTCTGCTGGTCACGCAGCTGGAGCCCGGGCACCCCAGCCGCGAGCGGCTGCAGGCCGTAGCCGCGACCACCGACGGGTTTGAACTCTCGCAGGCAGACCTCCAGCTGCGTCGCGAAGGCGACATCCTCGGGGCGTCCCAGTCCGGCGGCAAATCCACCCTGAGGCTGCTGCGCGTGATCAAGGACGAGGCCGTTATCGCCCGTGCCCGGGAAGACGCCACGGCCATCCTGCAGCGGGACTCTACCCTGGCCCGGTATCCCGAGCTGGCGGCCGCCATCGAGCTGTACCTGAACCCCGAGCGGGAGGCCTTCCTTGAGCGCGGGTAGCCGGTGAGCCGCATCGTGGCCGGCGTGGCCGGGGGACTGGCCCTGGCCAGCGTGCCCGGGGAGAACACCCGGCCGACGACGGACCGGGTCAAAGAGGCGTTGTTTTCCCGGCTGGAGTCCTACGATGTCGTCGCCGGCGCCCGGGTACTCGACCTTTTCGCCGGCTCCGGGGCTCTGGGAGTCGAGACCGCCAGCCGCGGCGCCGCCACGGTGGACCTGGTCGAAGCGGCCGACAAAGCCGCGGGGGTTTGCCGCCGCAACGCCGAGCTGGTCAACGGCAAGCTGGGCCGGAAGACGGCCACGGTGCACCGGATGAAGGCGGAACGGTTCCTCAAGGACCTTCCGCCGGGACACCATTGGGACCTGGTGCTGATGGACCCGCCGTACCCGCTGGCCGAGGACGCGCTCGCCGGCATCCTCGCCTCCGTGTCCGGATTCCTCGCCGACGGCGCCGTCGTCGTCGTCGAACGCTCTTCGCGGTCACCCGAACCGGAATGGCCCGAAGGCCTCGTCCGGTTCGCCGTCCGGAAGTACGGCGAGACGCGTCTCTGGTTCGCCGAACCCGCCGTGGACCCGTCAGCTGCGGGCGAATGAATCGAGCTCCGGGCCGCTGAGGACGGCCGCCGGGTGCGGGCCCGCCGCCAGCAGGGCGGCCGACCATTCCGGCGGCCACGAACCGCCGCGGGCGGCCAGGACGATGTTGCCCGCCCTCCGGCTGCCGAACATGCCGGCCTCGCCCAACGCCGCCACCGAACCGGCGACGGACGCGAGCTCGGCGATCTGCCGCTTGGCGAACGCCAGCGGCGGGTCGTCTCCGACGTTGACCAGCAGCACCCCGTCCGGTTCCAGGGCCTCCAGCATCTCCGCGTAGAAGTCCGCCGTGGTCAGGTGCTCCGGGGCGTCGCCGCCGGCGAAAACATCCAGCACGATCACATCGAAGGTGCCCTCGATGTCCCCGAAGGCCAGTTCATGCCGGGCATCACCGAAGTGGACCGTCAGGTCCGTGCCGTGGGGCATGGGAAGGTGCTCGAGGACGAAGTCCAGCAGCTCCCGCTCCAGCTCGACGGCGACCTGCCGGGAACCGGGCCGGGTGGCCTGCACGTACCGGGCCAGCGTCAGGGCGCCGGCGCCCAGGTGGAGGCAACGCAGCGGGATTCCTGCCGGGCCCGCCAGGTCGACGACGTTGGCGATCCGGCGCAGGTATTCGTAGAACACGTCGCCGGGATGCCGCAGGTTGACGTGCGATTGCTCCGCGCCGCCAATGCTCAGGACGTAGGATCCCGGTACCCGGTCGTCCTTGTCGATGCCGGCGTGGAGGCCGCTGCCGCGCAGGTAGCGTTCGGCCACGGCTCAGATCCTGTCCGGCAGGGAGGCGAGGCGTTGCGCGGCGTCCTGCAGGACCTCGGTCCGCTTGCAGAACGCGAAGCGCAGCAGCGAGCGGGTCCGCTCGGCGCCGTCGGGGTGGCAGAAGACCGGCACCGGGATGGCGGCCACGCCGATCAGCCCGGGCATCCGGCGGGCCAGGTCGAGTGCGTCGGTGATACCCAGCGGTGCCGTGTCCACGTTGACGAAGTAGGTGCCCTGCGGCGTGAAGACATCGAAGCCGGCCTGCCGCAATCCGTCGCTGAGCAGGTCCCGCTTGGCCTTCAGGCCGGCGGCGATCCCGCCGTAGAACGAGTCCGGCAGCCCCAGCCCCGCCGCCACCGCATCCTGGAACGGTGCGCCCGAGCTGTACGTGAGGAATTGCTTGACCGTGCGGACGGCTGCGACGAGGTCCGCCGGGCCGGAGAGCCAGCCGACCTTCCAACCGGTGAACGAAAACGTCTTGCCGGCCGACGAAATGGTGAGCGTCCGCTCGGCGGCTCCCGGCAGGGTGGCGATGGGGATGTGCGGTGCATCGAAGGTCAGGTGCTCGTAGACCTCGTCGGTGACGATCAGCGCGTCGTAGCGCTCAGCCAGCTCGACGATGCGCAACAGGGCCTCGCGGGAGAAAACGCTGCCCATCGGATTGTGCGGGTTGTTGACCAGGACGATGCGGGTGCGCTCCGAAAAGGCCGCTTCGAGTGAGTCGAGGTCCGGCTGGAAATCGGGGGCGAGGAGCGGGGCCGTGGTGTGCCGGGCTCCGGCCAGGCCGATGATCGCCCCGTACGCGTCATAGAAGGGCTCGAACGTCAGCACTTCGTCGCCCGGTCCGCTCAGGGCCAACAACGTCGCTGCCAGCGCCTCGGTGGCGCCGGTCGTCACGATGATCTCGGTTTCCGGGTCCGGTGACAGGCCATAGAACCGCTGCTGGTGGGCTGCCACGGCGCTGCGCAGCGTGAGTGTTCCCTTGCCCGGCGCATACTGGTTGGCTCCGCCGCGGATGGCGTCGATGGCGGCGGCGGCGATTTCCGCCGGGCCGTCCTCGTCGGGAAACCCCTGCCCCAGATTGATGGCGCCGGTCCGCGCGGCGAGGGTCGTCATTTCCTCGAAGATGGTGAGGCCGAGGCCGCCGTCGTCGCCGAGGAGGTTCGATCCGGCCGCGGTCCGCTGCCACGGCGCCGGAACGCCGGCCCGCCGGCCGTGAACGAGTTGCCGCATAGCTGTGCTCATGACTCCCAGTATTACCACCGAAGCGTGGTGCACCGCCCGCCCGGATCGACTAGATTCGACTCTATGCGCCGTGCCGTCTGCCCAGGATCCTATGACCCGCTCCACAAAGGCCACGTGGAAATCATTGCCCGTGCCGCCAGCATGTACGACGAGGTCATCGTCGCCGTCTCGACAAACTATGCCAAGAAATACCGCTTCAGCCTGGACGAGCGGCTGACCATGGCCCGCGAGACGCTCTCCTACCTCCGCGGCGTGAGCGTTGAAGCGATGGGTGAAGGCCTGCTGGCCGAATACTGCCGCAGCCACGGCGCCGGCGTCATCGTCAAGGGCCTGCGCTCGTCGCAGGACTACCACTACGAGCTGCCGATGGCCCACATGAACCGGCATCTGGCCGGCATCGAGACGGTTTTCCTCGCCGCGGAGAGCAGCTACACGCACCTGTCGTCGACCTTGATCAAGGAGATTGCCTCGCTGGGCGGGGATATCTCGGAGTTCGTGCCGAAGGCCGTGCTCGCCGGTTTCCGCGCCGCGGAGCAGCCCCGGTAGCCCGGCCCGGATCGCTTCCGGCGGTTGCGGCGGAGCCCGCGTTTGCTAACGTTTGACCATGCCTCAAGCTCAATCCGTACGAAAAGCCGTTCTGCCCGCCGCCGGGCTGGGGACCAGGTTCCTGCCGGCCACCAAGGCCATGCCGAAGGAAATGCTGCCCGTCGTCGACAAGCCGGCCATCCAATATGTCGTCGAAGAAGCGACGCGCGCCGGCCTGGACGACGTGCTGATGATCACCGGGCGCAACAAGCGTTCCCTGGAGGACCACTTCGACCGGGTCCCGTTTATCGAGCAAACCCTGGAGGACAAGGGCGACGCCGACAAGCTGGCCGCGGTCCGGGAATCTTCCCAGCTGGCCGACATTCACTACCTGCGCCAGGGCGACCCCAAGGGGCTCGGCCACGCCGTTCTCTGCGCCAGGCAGCATGTGGGCAACGAGCCCTTCGCCGTCTTGCTGGGCGATGACCTGATCGACGAGCGCGACGAACTGCTCACGGAGATGATCGCGGTCCAGCAGGCGACCGGCGGCTCCGTCATTGCCCTGATGGAGGTCGATCCGGAAGCGATCAGCGCCTACGGGTGCGCGGACATCAGCCGCATCGACGGCGCGGCGCACGTGAAGGTGAACGGCCTGGTGGAGAAGCCCGACGCCGCCGAGGCGCCGTCGAACCTGGCCGTGATCGGACGTTATGTCCTGCACCCCGCGGTCTTCGACGTCCTGGAGGAGACCCCGCCGGGCCGCGGCGGAGAAATACAGCTGACGGACGCGCTGCAGATGCTGGCCGGCTCCGAGGAGGCCGGCGGCGGTGTTTATGCCGTGGTCTTCAAGGGGCGCCGCTACGACACCGGCGACAAGCTCAGCTATCTCAAGGCCGTCGTCTCCCTGGCCACGGAGCGCGAGGACCTGGGACCCGAGCTGCGTTCCTGGATCGTCGACCTGGCATCACAGATCCAGGCAGAGAGGCCGTTGGAGCCCGCCGGACGGGACTGACACCCCCGCAGCGCCGCCGGTTTGGGCCCGCGGGAGATCCGGGCTAAGATGATACGTCGGTCGTATGTTCTTTAGGAGTTCTCAGTACTGTGGTCTTGAACCATGATCAAAGTTCGGCCTTGACCCTTGCGGTCAAGGACCTCGGGCGCAGCCCGGGCACCATGCGGACTCTTGAAGAACGTATCGCTGCGCCGAAGGATTTCGGGGCAGCACTCATTGGCGTTCAGGAAGGCTCCGACATGGAGCTGGACCTGAAGCTTGAGGCCGTGCACGAGGGAATCCTGGTTTCCGGCACCGTTTCCGTGGCAGTCACGGGCGAGTGCGGGCGTTGCCTGGATCCCATCGCGTACGACCTTGACGTCAATGTGCAGGAACTCTTCTACTACGAGGAAGCTGAACTCCTCGAGGAAGAAGAACAGGACGAACAGCGGCGGGTTGAGCGCGATCTGATCGATCTCGAACCGGCGCTGCGGGACGCAGTGGTGACCGCCCTGCCGTTCCAGCCGGTGTGCCGGGAAGACTGCCAAGGCTTGTGCCCGGAATGCGGGATGCGCCTTGAAGAGGATCCGGGTCACCACCATGAGGTCGTGGATCCTCGCTGGGCAGCCCTTGCCGGGTTGGCCGGTACGGCCGCCGACGAGGCGTCCGAAAGTAAAGAGTCAGACGAGAGAGAAGAGAGTTAGCCGTGGCTGTTCCCAAGCGGAAGATGTCCCGCTCGAATACGCGCGCACGCCGGTCCCAGTGGAAGGCCACTGCGCCCAACCTGGTCAAGACCGTTGAGAACGGCCGTGTCACCTACAGCCTGCCGCACCAGGCCAAGGTTGTCACCGACTCGGCAGGCACCGCGCTGTTCCTTGAGTACAAGGGCCGCAAGGTAGCCGACGCGTAACAACGTCCGGCATGCCTTCAACTGAAGAGCTTTTGGAGCGTCTCGGCGTTGATATCGACGCCGAGACGCTCCGTCTTGCTTTAACCCACCGTTCCTACGCCTACGAGCACGGCGGACTGCCGACCAACGAGCGCCTGGAATTCCTCGGCGACTCGATCCTGGGCTTTTCCGTGACCGACGCGCTGTACCGGGACAACCCGGACCTGCCCGAGGGCGAACTGGCCAAGCGGCGCTCCGCCGTCGTCTCCACCCGGGCGCTGGCCGGCATCGCGCGCAGCCTGGACGTCGGCCGGCATGTGCTGCTCGGGCAGGGCGAAAAGCTCACCAACGGGGCCGACAAGTCCTCCATCCTGGCCGACACGATGGAGGCCCTCTTCGGCGCCGCCTACCTGTGCCAGGGCATCGAAACGGCGCGCCAGCTGGTGATGCGCCTCGTCGGGCCGCTCCTGGCGGACGCCGACGCCCTGGGCGCGGGCACGGACTGGAAGACCAGCATCCAGGAGCTGGCCGCCGCCCGGAAGATGGGCACCGTGACCTACCGGGTGGACGGATCGGGCCCGGACCACGCCCGGACCTTCGTGGCCACGCTGCTGATCGGCACCACCGAATACGGCCGCGGCACCGGACATTCCAAGAAGGAAGCCGAGCAGGAAGCGGCCGCCACCACGTGGCGGGCGCTGCGTGCCTCGCTGCCCGTATCGGTGACGGAGACCGCCGACTCCGATGCCTGAACTGCCTGAGGTGGAGGTTGTCCGCCGCGGGCTCGCCCAGTGGGTCCGCGGGCGGACGATCACCGGAGTGGACGTCCTGGACGAGCGTTCCATCCGGCGCCACGCCCTCGGAGCCGACGACCTGCGCGGCAACCTCATCGGCGCCCACGTGGCCGACGTCGCCCGGCGCGGGAAATTCCTCTGGATGCCGCTGCTGGAGACCACGCCGGACCCTTCGCCGCACCCGGGCGCCGTTAAAGCCGTGCCCGACGAGCCCAAACTCGCCCTGATGGCGCACCTCGGCATGAGCGGCCAGCTGCTGGTCGAAGACAGCGGGCAGCCCGACGAGAAGCACCTGAAGGTCCGGTTGACGCTCAGTCCGGCCGGCGGACCCGACGGCCCGCCGATGCCGGCCGAGCTGCGGTTCGTGGACCAGCGGATATTCGGCGGCATGTTCCTGGCCGACCTGATGCCCACTCCCGACGGCCATGCCGGCGGGATGTCCGAGACCGGCCTGCCGCTGATCCCGGTCGAGGCCTCCCACATCGCCCGCGACCCGCTCGACCCCGTTTTCTCCTTCGAGGCGTTCTACCAGCGCCTGCGTGCCCGCAAGACCGGCATTAAGCGCGCCATTCTGGACCAGGCACTGGTCTCCGGCATCGGCAACATCTATGCCGACGAAGCCCTGTGGGCCGCGAAGCTGCACTACGCCCGCCCGACCGACACCCTGCGCCGCAAGGAAGCGGAGCGGCTGCTCAGCGCGTGCCGGGACGTCATGAGCAGGGCGCTCGAGGCCGGCGGCACCAGCTTCGATTCCCTCTACGTGAACGTCAACGGCGCCTCTGGATACTTCGAACGGTCGCTGAACGCCTACGGCCGGGAGGGCGGGCCCTGCCACCGCTGCAGCGCCCTGGGTCTGTCCACGAAGATCCGCCGGGACACCTTCATGAACCGGTCGTCCTACACCTGCCCGGCCTGCCAGCCGAGGCCCCGGAACGGCCGCTGGTAACGGGCTACCTTCCCAGCTCCGCCAGCACCGCGTCCGTGTAATCGGGCCACGCGTCTGCGGCCCAGGGCCCGAAGTCGCGGCCGGTGAGCGCGATGCAGGCGGCGCCGGCCTCCGGATCCACCCAGAGGAAGGTGCCGGACTGGCCGAAGTGGCCGAACGTTTTCGGCGAGCTCTTGCTGCCGGTCCAGTGCGGCTTCTTGTGGCCGCGGATCTCGAAACCCAGGCCCCAGTCGTTGTTCTGCTGGCGGCCGAACCCCGGCAGCACACCCGCCAGCCCCGGGTAGGCCACCTGCGTCGCCTCCTGGACCGTGGCGGCGGCCAGCAGCGACGGCCGCTGCAGTTCCGCTGCGAAACGGGACAGGTCGGCGGACGTGGAGGTCGCCCCGGCCGCGGGGGAGCCGTCCAGGCTGGTGTCCTTCATGCCGAGGGGAACGAGCACGCCCTCGCGCAGGTAGTCCGCGAAGGCCATGCCCGCCGCGGCCTCAAGCGTCTCGCCGAGCACCTCGAAGCCGGCGTTGGAGTAGAGCCGCCGGTCGCCGGGGGAGAACCGCACGGTGCGGTCGCCGAAGTCGTAGCCGGCGCTGTGCGCCAGCAGGTGGCGGACGGTGGCGCCCTCGGGGCCCGCCGCCTGGTCCAGTTCCAGCGCGCCTTCCTCGACGGCCAGCAGCACCGCATAGGCGCTGAGCAGCTTGGTCACGGACGCCAGCGGGAAGCGCCGCTGCTGGTCGCCATGGGAGGCAACGACGGCGCCGTCGGCCGCGACGACGGCGGTGGCCGCGTTGTCCACCGGCCAGGAATCGATCAGCTTCACGCTTTCCAATGCTTGCTCCTACCTCGTCGTTCCGCCGTAATGGGCTGCCAACCGTCGCAGCCCTTCTTCGATGCTGACCTCGGGCACCCAGTCCAGCACCTCGCGGGTGCGGCGCTGGTCGAACCAGTGCGCGGTCGACAGTTGCTCGGCGAGGAAGCGCGTCATGGGCGGTTCGTCGCGGACCAGCCCGCCGGCTCCGGCGGCCGTCCAGGCCCGTTCGATAACCGAGCCGGCGCCGCGGGCCAGCCAGCCGGGAACCGACCAAGCGGGCGCCATCACGCCGGCGGACCGGCAGATGCCCGCGATCAGTTCGCCGACCGGCCGGGGCTGGCCGTTGGTGACCACCAGGGCCTGGCCGTGCGCCTGGTCCATCCGTTCGAACGCACGGACAATGGCTGCCGCGGCGTTGTCGATGTAGGTGGTGTCGATCAGCGCGGCGCCGTTGTCCAGCAGCGGCAGCCGGCCGGCCCTGGCCCGCGCAATGACGCGTTCCACCAGCTGGGTGTCGCCGGGGCCCCAGACGATGTGGGGGCGCACGGCCGCGACCCGGAAGCCGGGGGAGTCGGCGGCCAGCGCGAGCAGTTCGGCGGCGGCCTTGGACCGGGCGTAGTTGCCGCGTGCACGGTCCGGGTCCGCCGTCCCCGCGCCGGCGCCGGCGATGGCCTCGCCGACATGGGCGACCGAGGGGGAGGACACGAACACCACGTCGCGCACGCCCGCCGACCTCGCCGCCTCGAGCAGGGTGCGCGTGCCGTCGATGTTGGTGGCCACGAACTCGCTCCACGGGCCGGTGAACGAAACTTTCGCCGCCAGGTGGATCACGGCGTCGACTCCCTCGACCGCCCGGGCGACGGCGCCGGCGTCCGTCAGCGAACCAAGGACGGTCCCGACGGCGGAGCCCACGCCGGCGGCGGGGCGGCGCTGGAAAGTGCGCACGCCGTGGCCCTCCGCCAGCAGCAGCCGGGCCACGGCCGCGCCGAGCATCCCGCTGGCACCCGTGACGAGGACGGTCCGGGTTTCGGCGGCGCTCACGGTGTGGTGATCCGTCCGCCGGCCAGCGCCTTGCCGGCCCACACGGCCAGCCCGGCGCGGTCGATCTTGGAGTTATGCCGGATGTCGGTGGGCAGCTCGGGCAGCACCAGGACGGCGGCCAGCTCCAGACCCGTGGCGCGGGCGACGGCGGTGCGCACCTCGGCGCCGAGGGCGTACGGCGCGGTGTCCGGCTTCGTGGACGGCGGCACGGTCTCCAGCACCGCGACCGGGACCTGGGCTCCCGCGGGACCGACGCCGACGACGGCGGCCAGCCGGACGCCGTCGTGCGTTTCCGCGGCCTGCTCGGCGGCCACCGGGGTGGCGACGCCGTTCGCCGTCGTGATGATGTGCGCCAGCCGGCCCTCGACCCACAGGCGCCCGTGGGCGTCGAGATGGCCCACATCGCCGGTGCGGTGCCAGCCGGGCACGGACGCGCTGTGCCGTTGCGTGATCCAGAGCCGGTCGTACCGGTCCTTGACGTGCGGGGCGCTCACGAGGATCTCCCCGGTGACGTTGGGGTCGGTCGTCGGCAGTTCCGCCACGCTGCCGTCCGGGGCCACCGCAGCGATGGCCACCGTGGCCCCCGCCACGGGGGTGCCGACGCAGACGCCGTTCCCGAAACCGGCCGCGCGGATTTCCGCCAGGCTGATGTCCGTCACCGGCAGCGCTTCGGTCATGCCGTAGGGGGTGTGCAGCTGGGCGGACGGCATCAGCGACTGCACCTTGGCCAGCAGCGGCTCGGGGATCGGCGCGCCGGCCGAGAGCAGCAGCTTCACGTCGGCCAGGGCCACCCGGTGTTCGTCCGTGAGGCCGTCGGCGGTGGCGAGCACGTTCGCGAGGGCGGCCGGCGAGGCGAAGACGGCGGTGGCGCTGACCGCCGCGGCAGCATCGGCCAGGGCCGCGGCGGTGAGCGTCTTGGGCGCGGTGACGTCCATGTCCGGGGTCACCGAGGTGGCCCCCAGCGCCGGGCCCAGCAGGGCGAACGGCGCGAAGCCGGCCACCAGCGAGGTGCCGGCTTCCAGCCCGTAGGTCTCCTTGAGGGTGTCCCGCATGGCGGCCAGCCGGCGGTGCGTATAGACGACGCCCTTGGCCGGCCCGGTGGAGCCGGAGGTGAAGAGGATGGCGGCGTCGTCGTCGGGCTTGGGGGCGGTGCGCCCGGCGCGGCCGCCGGCCGGGCCAGCCGCAGCAGCGGCGGCGGATTCGAGCAGTTCGGGCACGGTGTAAGCGACCCCGTAGAGCCGGCGCTTGGCCCCGCCCATTTCGGTCACGCTGATCCGCTCGCCCGGCCAGTCGAACAGCCGCGCGGCCGCGAACGCACGTTCGATGCCGATGATGAACCGGGGGCCGGCCCCCTTGATGGCACGGCTTAGGCCGGCGGGTCCCAGCCCGGCGTCCGCCACCACGATGACGGCGCCGAGCTTCAAGCAGGCGTAGATCAGGCTGGTCAGTTCGATGCCGGGCGGCACCAGCAGGTTGACGCGGTCGCCTGCTTTCACGCCGATCCGGGCCAGGCCGTCGGCGAGCAGGTCCACCTGGCCGGCGAGCTCGGCCCAGGACAGCGTCCGCTTTCCTGCCGCCGCGGCGCCCAGCGGGGCCATGTCGACGACGGCGGGGGCGTCGTCGGTCCGGCGTTCGTCCAGTTCGGCGAGCATGGAGCGGAAGGGGGCCGCAACCCGGGGCCCTTGGGCGGCGGCCGCGTGCCCGCCGCCGGCCACGGCGGCGTCGAGCCAGGTGAACACGGGGCCGGCGATGTCGCGGTCTTCGGGGAGCAGGTGTCCGGCGCCTTCGAAGCGGTGGACGTCGGCCTGCGGCAGCCGGTCCAGCAGGTCGCGCAGGTAGCGGTCGGAGAACACCGGATCCCTGGGGCCCCACAGGATCAGCGCCGGAACGTCCAGGCTGCGGATGCCCTCGGCCACCCCGTTCAGCGCGTCCCAGCTGGGCGCGGCCTCGTCGGCCGGGATGTCGGCCACGAAGTTGCCCACCCCGGTGCGGCGGGCCGCGTGCCGGTACGGGGCCATGAACGCGGCCCTGACGTCCTTCGCCAACGGAGGATGCGCCAAGGCGTGCGTGACGCGCAGGAAGGCGGCCGACGTCGTCGTTCCCCAGCGATGCACGGCGGGGTGCAGCGCCAGTTTGAGCGGGGCGGGCAGCCCGAAGCCCGCGGGGTGGACGGCGGTGTTGGTCAGGACGACGCCGGCGAGCTGGTCGCGGTGCCGGGTGGCCCAGCCCAGCGAGATCACGCCGCCCCAGTCGTGTCCGACGGTGACGACGGGGCCGGTGATGCCCAGTTCTGCGGTCAGGTCGCCCAGGTCGGTGATCCGGTCCTCGAGCCTGCGGAAGCTGCCGGTGCGTTCGGAGAAGCCCATGTCCAGCTGGTCGACGGCGACCACGCGCCACGGGGCCGCGGCGTCACCGGCGGCGGCCAGCAGGCTGCGCCACAGGTAGGACCAGGTGGGGTTGCCGTGCACGCACAGCAGGGTGCCGGCTGGTTCCATGCCGCGTTCGGCCAGCTGCGGGCCGTTGTCCAGGAGGTGCCAGGTGTGGGCGCTGCCGGCCTGGTCTGCGGCGGTGGAGCGAACGCGGACGCGGCGGGACCAGGCCGGGTCGACGCCGGGCCAGAGGGGGGTGTCTACCACGCAATCTCCATCATGGTGGTGTTCAGGCCGGAGCCCACGCCCATGCAGAGCACGCGGTCGCCGGTGCCCAGGGTCTGGGCCTCCTGGGCGAGGGTCATCGGCAGCGAGGCCGGCCCCACGTTGCCCCACTTCGGGAAGGTGATCGGCACACGTTCGCGGACCAGGTTGACGGCCTTGATGATCGCGTTGGTATACGAGGTGGAGACCTGGTGCGTGACGTACCGGTCCATGGCGGTCCAGTTCCAGCCGTCACGGTGGGCCTCGTGCCAGGCGTTGACCACCAGTTCCAGCCCGTTCTCCAGCAGGCCCTTGGTGTCCGTGAACATGCCGGCCGGCCCGCCGACGCACAGCTCGTGGTGTTCGGTGCCCGCGCGGGAGACGCCGCCGAGGATCCGGTGCGAGCCGGGGTGGGCGTCGGCGGGGCCGATCACGGCCGCGGCGGCCCCGGACCCCAGGGTCAGCGTGGCGAATTCGCGCAGGTAGTCGGCGCGGGTGGAATCCGGATGGTTCAGCCGCTCGAAGGTGGTTTCCTGGGTCGGCTGCGCGTCCTCGCCGGCGACGATCAGCGCGTACTTGATCTGCCCGGCATCGATCATGTTGGCGGCCAGCGTTATTCCGTTGACGAAGCCCAGGCAGGCGTTGGCCAGGTCGAAGTTCATGGCCGACGACGGCAGCCCCAGCCCGTGGTGGATCTTCACCGCGACGGACGGCTCAAGGTTCTTGCGGGTGACGGAGGTGTTGATCAGCAGGCCGATCTGGCCCGGCTCCACGCCGGCCTCGGCGAGGGCCTTGGCGCCGGCTTCGATGGCGGCGTCGTCGAATGATGAACCGGGCGACCACCAGCGGCGTTCGGTCACGCCGGCAACACGTTCCAGCAGCTTCCGGGAGAGCTTCAGGCGCTTCAGGCTGGGTGCCAGCCGGTCGTCGAAGTCGGCGGAAGTGACGGCTACCGGGGCCTCCACGCTCGAGACGGCCAGCAGCGCCGTGTTGTCATGTCGAAACGTCGCGTTACCGATCAATATCCAGCCTTTATTCGTCTTCGGGGACGTTCACCTGTACACGGAGAATCCCCCATTGGTACCCGAACTCTTAACTATGCACCCCGAACCAGCGTTCCGCACATGCAGAGAATGGCATGCGTGTGTGGTCATTGTCTCTCCGGCTGCCTTTGCCCGTGCCTAGGATCGCCTTGCAGACGTTACTCGGGGGCCCCGGAGCGAGATTCGAGGGGGCGTACGGATCCACCTGGATGCGGGCTGGAATCTTTTGGAATTCCCTTGTTGTTTAAGCGGCGGTCCGCCAGAAAGAGCACCCCTGCAAGTGTGCAGGCGACGGCGGGCCAATAGCTGTAGCGGTAGTCGGCTGCCGGCACAATGGGGAAGTATCCCACCAGGTAGAGGAGCGCCGACCAGCCCAGGGCCGCGACCTGCGGCCGCAGGTGCCGTGCCTTGGGGAGGGCCACGATCAGCGCTATCGAGGCGGCGAGCCAAAACCAGGCCTTAAAAAACCAGGGAAAAGTCTTCAGGCCGAACTCAACCACGTAGTCGTAGAGGATGTTGTCCGCCTTCGACGGCTCCACGCGGTACTCAGCGGGGACAACCTCCGCGCCGGTACCGACGAATTCCAGCTTGCTGGTGAAGAGGAACCGGGCGTACGTCTCGGCGCGGTAGTACAGGTAGCGGGCCGGATGCGTCACCACTTCATCAATCCATAGGTCCCGGACCTCCGACTGATAAGCGATCGGTTCAAAGGATTTGCCGGTTGCCCCGCGGCCGTAGCACTTCCAATAGGCATCCCAAATAGCTTCTTCGGCCCGGCATTTTTCGCGGGCGGCAAGCAGTTTGTCTTCCAGTTCCTGGGGAATATCCGCGTCCCTTATCTCTTCGGCGGGCACGGTGAAGATGATGTCGTCGAGGAAGACTTGGGATAGCTGGCCGGTGGGTTTGGGCTGGAATGCGGCGCTGAACGCCCCGCCCGTGCCCAGTATCAACACCAGGAACGTCGCGGCGGCCACGACATATCCGCCCCGCACGCGTCGCCGGTTGGCTGTCAGCCGCCTGCGCCGCTTGGGGGATGCGTTCCGCCAGGCCCGGTAGAGGAGGAAGACGAGGGGAAGGATCGCAAAGAACGCGTTTTTCCGGACCATCGCTCCGTACAGCAGGAACAACAGCGACAGGGCGAGCAACGGATACCGGAGCCTCGGGAAGCGCTCGGCGAGCAGGATGAGGACGGTGCCGCTGAAGAACGCGATCATCATGTGCGCGTCCTTCCACAACACGCCCAGGAACGTGATGGTGAACGGCAGCAACGGAATCGCGAGGGCGAGCGAGGACATGAGCCGGCTGCGGGTGAGATCGTGAAGATAGATGGCCAAGAGCAGCGCGGCACTGAACGTCACCGCGACCTGCACCAGCACCAGCGAGCCGACGTCGCCGGTCAGCCTGTACAAACCTGTCCAGCCGACGGTCATGACGGCGGGGTGCCAGTCGTCCAGCGGAATCAGGCCGAGAACCTGCTTGAGCTGATGGGCGGAATCATTCGTCATCCGCCCGGGGTGGTTCGCCACCCACAGAAAAGCCGTGGCCAGGAAAGCGGAGGCGCCCAAGACTGTAAGCCACCCGTAGTCCGCCGCAGTCCAAGCGGTGCGCACACCCCTCGGGCCGCCGGCCCGGGCACGGGGGGAACGTGCCGATGAATCGCTCACGTGTTCGTCCCGTCCAGACGCGCGTGGGCCGGGTCCGCCCACGCCCCGCCTGCATCCTGCCGGTGCTGCGGCGGCTCCAGGCGCAGGTATGCCAGGCGCGCTGCTTCATGCCGTCCCCGCTTTAGGCCGTCGAGGATGATGCCGATACAACCCACCAGTACCGCCAGGCCCATCACGGCAGCAGCCAGGATCGCCGTCGGGAAGCGGGGCACCAGGCCGGTCTCGAAAAACTCGACGATCACGGGCACCCCCAACCCCAGCGAAGCCAGTGCCAGCACCGCGGCGATGATGCCGTGGAAGAGGGCCGGCCGTTCATGCCGGACGAGCTCGAAGATGAGGGACAGGATTTTGAAGCCGTCCGAATAGGTATTGAGCTTGCTTTCGCTCCCCTCGGGCCGTTGGCGGAATCCGACCTCGACCTCGGCCTGCGGCAGCCGCAGTGACGTGACGTGCACCGTGAATTCGGTCTCGATTTCGAATTCCTTGGACACGGCGGGGAATGACTTAACGAAGCGGCGCGAAAAGACGCGATATCCCGACAACATGTCCGAAACCTGGGATCGGAAGAGGACGCTGACGACCCGGTTGAACATCCGGTTCCCCATGGCGTGCCCCGGGCGGTACGACCCGGTTTCCGACGTGTCGGCACGAACGCCGAGCACATGATCGTAGGGTCCGTCCAACAGGGCGTCGATCAGGCGTGGCAGGTCCGCTGCCTCGTACGTGTCGTCGCCGTCGATCGTGACGTAGATATCGGCGTCAATATCGGCAAACGCCCGCCGGATGACGTTGCCCTTGCCCTTGCGCGTTTCCGTCCGGACGATGGCGCCGGCGGCCCGCGCCAGCTCGGCGGTCCGGTCGGAACTGTTGTTGTCGTAGACATAGACCGTTATCCCCGGGACGGCGAGCTCCAGATCCCGGATGACGGTGGCGACTGTCTGTTCTTCGTTGTGGCAGGGGACAATGGCGGCAATGCGCTGCCCTGGATGACGGGCTGGATCTGACACTGGCGAAAGCACTCCTCACCGGGACGTGGACTGGCCTTCAGGGTAGTTCTCCGTGGCCCTTACACAAGGTTGCCACCCCGCCCGCCGGGATGCGCGCACCTGCACACGCCGGCCGCTCCACACGTTTGTCCACCGCGACAAGCCCGTCGTGCCCGTGTATCCGCGGCGGGCACGGTAGATTGAGGCAAGGAAAACGTCCGCCGCGGGAGACACAACGTGCATCTTAAATCTCTGACTGTGCGGGGCTTTAAGTCTTTTGCGTCGGCGACGACCTTCGACTTCGAGCCCGGCGTCACCGCCGTGGTCGGTCCGAACGGGTCGGGAAAGTCCAACGTGGTGGACGCCCTCGCCTGGGTGATGGGGGAGCAGGGCGCCAAGACGCTGCGCGGCGGCAAGATGGAGGACGTCATCTTCGCCGGCACGGCGGGCCGCCCGCCGCTGGGCCGGGCGCACGTGTCGCTGACCATCGACAATGCCGACGGCGCCCTGCCGATCGAATACTCCGAAGTCACCATCTCCCGCACCCTGTTCCGCACGGGCGGCTCCGAATACGCCATCAACGGCAGCAGCTGCCGGCTGTTGGACATCCAGGAACTGCTCTCGGACTCCGGGCTGGGCCGGGAGATGCACGTGATCGTCGGCCAGGGCCAGCTGGACAAGGTGCTGCACGCGACGCCGGAGGACCGCCGGGGCTTCGTGGAGGAAGCCGCCGGCATTCTCAAGCACCGGCGCCGCAAGGAAAAAACGGTGCGGAAGCTGGAGTCCATGCAGGCCAACCTGCAGCGGCTGACCGACCTCACCGGCGAGATCCGCCGGCAGCTGACGCCGCTGGGCAAGCAGGCCGAGGTGGCCCGCCGGGCCCAGCAGGTCCAGTTCGAGGTCCGCGATGCCCGGGCCCGCCTGCTCGCCGACGAGCTGGTGGAGCTGAGCACGTCCCTGGCCCAGGAAGTGGCGGACGAGGCCGCGCTGAAGACCCGGCAGGCCGAGGTGGAGAAGACCTTGGAGTCCGGGCGCCGGCGCCTGGCCGAGCTGGAGCGGCTGGCGGCCGAAGCCACCCCGGAGCTCAACGCCGCGCGCGAGCGCTGGTACCAGCTCTCGTCCACCCGCGAACGCTTCCGCGCCCTCGCCGGCCTGGCCAATGAACGACGGCGGCTGCTCGGCTCCGCGGACCGGGAACCGGAGGGCGGGCGGGACCCGGAGGTCCTGGAACAGCAGGCGGCCGAGGTCCGCGAGGAGCAGGCCGAGCTGGAGTTCGAGCTCGAGGACCGCCGGGCCGCCCTCGACGACGCGATCGAAGGCCGCGCCGCCGCCGAACGGGCTGCCGAGGACGAGGAAAAGCGGCTGACCGGCATCCTGCGCGCCGCCGCGGACCGGCGCGAGGGACTGGCCAGGCTGGCCGGCCAGGTGGGGGCAGCCAGGTCCCGGGTGGAGTCCGCCGAGGCCGAGCTGGGCCGGCTCCGCGCCTCGATCGGCGAGGGCGAGGAACGCCGGCGCCAGGCGCAGGCCGAATTCGCCGCGCTGGAGTCGCAGGTGGCCGGGGTGGAACAGGGCGAAGAGGGCCTGGACGCCGCGTACGAGGACGCCAGCGACGAGCTCGCCGTCATTGAGGCGGAGCTGGAGCAGCTGCGGGCCGACGAACGCGAGGCCGAACGCGAACGCGACGCCCTCGCCGCGCGCAAGGAGGCGCTGGAAGTCGGGCTGAACCGGCGGGACGGCAGCGAGCTGCTGCTGGCCTCCGGAACCGAGGGCGTGCTGGCCCCGCTGGCGGACCTGATCACGGTGGAGCCCGGCTATGAGGCGGCGATTGCGGCAGCCTTGGGGCCGCTGGCCGAAGCCGTCGCCGTCGCGGACCCCGACGCCGCCGTCCGGGCGCTGGAACTGATGAAGGCCGACGACGCCGGCCAGGTGGACCTCCTCATCGCCGGCGCCCCGGTGCCGGAGGGCGGAAGCGCCGGAGGCAGGGCGGAACTCCCGGACGGGGCCATCCCCGCGGCCGGCCTGGTCCAGGCCAAGCGGGGCGTCGAAGGAACGGTCCGCACGCTGCTGGGCTCCGCCGTCGTCGTGGCGGACCTCCCGATGGCGGCAGGGGTCATCGCGGCCGACCCGGCGCTGACCGCCGTCACCCGGGACGGGGATATTTTTACCGCCTGCTCGGCGCGCGGCGGGTCCGCCGGCGGCCCCAGCCTGCTGGAGGTCCAGGCAGCGGTGGACGAGACCATGCACAGGCTCGAAGCCGCCACGGCCCGGGCCGAGCGGGCCAAGTTCGCGATCGCCGGCGCCACCTCGCGCCGCGACGAGGCCAGGCTGCGGGCAGAGGCCGCCCTTGAGCAGCTGCACGAGTCCGACGCCCGGCTGGCCGCGGTCGCCGAACGCCTGGGACAGCTGGGCTCGGCGCTGCGCTCCGCCACCGGGGAGAGCGAACGGCTGGCCAAACTGGTGCAGGCCGCCGAGGCCAACATCGTCACCGAACAGCAGAAGCTGGCCGACGTCACCGCGCGGCTGGCCGCGGCACAGGCCGCCGAGGATGCCCCGGCCGACGCCGAACCGTCCACCGAACAGCGGGACGCGCTCGCCGCGGCGGCCGCCCGGGCACGCCAGGTCGAAATGGAGGCGCGGCTGGCGCTGCGCTCGGGCGAGGAACAGCTGACGGCCATCGGCAACCGGGCGGCCTCGCTGGAACGGGCCGCCGCCACCGAACGGCACGCCCGGGCGCAGGCCGCCGAGCGCGCCCGCAAGCGCCGGCTCCAGGCCGCCAAGGCCGCCGCCGTCGCACAGGGCGCCCGGGAGGCACTGGCCTGGCTGGACGTCTCGGTGGACCTCGCCGAGCGGGAACGGGACGAGGCCGAAGAGGTGCGCGCGGCGTGGGAGGCGGAGCTGTCCACGGTCCGCTCGTCGACCGACGCGCTCGCCGCCGAACTGCGCGAACTGACGGACACGGTGCACCGCGACGAGCTGGCACGGGCCCAGCAGCGGCTGAAGATCGAGGCCCTGCAGACCCGGTCCATCGAGGAGCTGGGCCTGACCCCCGACCACCTGATCGCCGAATACGGGCCGGACCAGCCGGTGCCGGTCGCCACCGCGGCGTCGAACGACAAGTGGGCCGCCCTGCGGGCGCCGGTGGACGAGGACGGCAACGCCGTCGCCGAGGGTGTCCCGTTCGTGCGCGAGGAGCAGCAGAAGCGGCTCCAGAAAGCGGAGCGCGACCTGGCCGCGCTGGGCAAGGTCAACCCGCTGGCGCTCGAGGAGTTCGCGGCGCTGGAGGAACGCCACCAGTTCCTGAGCACCCAGCTGGAGGACCTCAAGGCCACGCGCAAGGACCTGCTGGAGATCATCAAGGAAGTCGACGAGCGGGTGGAACAGGTCTTCACCGAGGCCTACCGCGACACCGCCGTGCAGTTCGAGCGCGTGTTCGGCCGGCTTTTCCCGGGCGGCGAGGGCCGGCTGGTGTTGACCGACCCGGAGGACATGCTCACCACGGGCATCGACGTGGAAGCCCGGCCCGCCGGCAAGAAAATCAAGCGCCTGTCCCTGCTCTCCGGCGGCGAGCGCTCGCTGACCGCGGTGGCCCTGCTGGTGGCGATCTTCAAGGCCCGTCCGTCCCCGTTCTATGTGATGGACGAGGTGGAAGCGGCGCTGGACGACACCAACCTGGGCCGGCTGATCACCATTTTCGAGGAGCTGCGCGAATCCAGCCAGCTGATCGTCATCACCCACCAGAAGCGCACCATGGAAGTGGCCGACGCGCTGTACGGTGTAACGATGCGCGGCGACGGCGTCACCACCGTCATCTCGCAGCGGCTGGAACATGCAAAGGCCCTGGTCGACTGAGCAGAAAGGCAGGCGAATTGGCGGGAATACCGGGCGAGACAGCCCAGATGCTGACCATCGACGGATGCGAGGTCCGCATCCGGACCGTCGGCTCCGGGCCCACGGTCTTCGTGCTGGTACACGGCATCGGCGTCTCCGGACGCTACTTCGAACCCCTCGCGGCCGAACTGGCCCGGCACGGAACGGTACACCTGGTCGATCTGCCCGGACACGGCGGAACCGCCAAACCCGACCGGGCACTTTCGCTGGTGGACTTCGCCGGGCTGGTCGACGCGGCCATGGGCCGGCTGGACATCGGCCCCGCCGTGCTGGTGGGCCACTCGATGGGCTGCCAGATCGTCGTCGAGATGGCGCTGCACCACCCGCACACCGCCGCCGCGCTGGTGCTGCTGGCGCCGACGGCGAACCGCCGCGAGCGCACGGCCTGGCAGCACGGCCTCCGGCTGCTCCAGGACGGGTTCCGGGAACCGCTGACCGTGGACATGATCGAGGCCACCGACTACCTGCGCTGCGGGCCGCGCTGGTTCCTGAAGACACTGCCGGCCATGCTCGACCAAAAGCTGGAGCAGCGGATCGCCGGGGTGCAGGTGCCGGTGCGCATCGTCCGCGGCGACCGGGACCCGATCGTGCCGCTGGACTGGTGCCGCGAACTGGCCGCTGCCTGCCCGGGCACGATCGTGGACAGCATCCCGGGCGAGGCGCACGTGATGATGTTCCGTTCACCCGGCCCGGTGGCCCGCCTGTGCCTGGCCACGGCCGGCTTCGACGATGCTGCCGTCATAGACCGGCAATGAACCGTCTGCTCCCGGCACTGCGGCTGGGCCGGGCCTGGCTGCTGGACTACGCCTACATCGGCCGCCGGCAGGTCCGCGGACTCTTCGACCGGACCGGCCCGGCGCGGTACCGGGAGGCCGGAACCCGCGCGGCGGACCCCGTCGTCGTACTTCCGGGCATCTACGAGTCCTGGAAGTTCATGCGCCCGCTGATCGAGCACGTCCACGGGCGCGGGCATCCGGTGCACGTGATCGAGCCGCTGGGCTTCAACGTGGGCAGCGTCGAACGGATGGCCGGGCTGGTCGCCGACTACCTGCGCGGGCAGGACCTGGACAACGTGACCATCATCGCGCACAGCAAGGGCGGACTGATCGGCAAATACGTGATGACGGGCGCGGAGTCCGGGGCGCGGGTGAAGCGCATGGTGGCGATCGGAACGCCGTTTTCCGGCTCCCGCTACGCGTCCTTCGCGGTGACGCCGATGGTCCGGGCGTTCGCGCCGAACAACCGCGTCCTGCGGCGGCTGCTGGCCAACCTGGCTGTCAACCACCGGATCGTGTCCGTCTACAGCGCCTTCGACCCGCACATTCCCGGCGGCTGCCGGCTCGAGGGCGCCACCAACATCCGGCTCGAGACCAGCGGGCACTTCACGATCATTGCCGAGGACCGCGTCCGGGACATCATCGACCGGGTGTTGGACGGCGCGACGCCGGAATAACCGGCCCGATGCAAGCTGCGGCGCCTAGTCGCCAGCGGAGGGCGGAGCGGTGACGACGGAAGCCTTGATATACGGCTTCCGATCCCATGGGGCAAGAACCGCGTCGTCCGGGCCGGTGCCGGTTTCGTCGTCCAGATACGGAAGATTGAGGACCGTATGGAGGATCCCGGTGATTCGAATTGGCTCTCCCGGCGACAGGTCGTCGAGGTCGGTGTCGTAAATGATCAGCAGCGGTTCAACGGCGGGGTCCGCCGGGTCTGCGATGGTGAAGGCTTCGGGCGCGACCACTTCTTCCACCGCCCCCGTCACAGTGACCGACTTTCCCTCGAGCGAGTCCAGCGTGTTGACGAAGCCGCGGTCGTAAGGCCCCTCATAGTCCGGCGCGCTGCAGCCGGCCAGTCCCAGGCCCAGCAGTGTGAGCAACGCGACGGCGGCAACGCGGGCTTTGCATGCTGCGGGAGTGGAGGCAGGCACTTCTTCTCTTCCTTTCAGCCCGTCGGCTCCCCGGGCCATCTGTCCGTGCACACCGGTGCTCCGGTGTGCCGGGACTTATCCGGTGCCGGAAGATTGCCGCGGGGACCGGCTCCGAGCCACCCTAACGGGAACCACGGGCGGACCGCTACCGCCCGAGCGCCCATTGTCCGTGCCCCGGTTGGGCGTTAGTGTCGAAACCAGAATCGACCCCTCCCGGGCTGCAGGCAAACGGCCGGGCGAAGCGCAGGTGCGCACGCCCGGGGCCAGGAGGCTGGGAGTGTGGTCGGCTACCGATGCGAGCGGGCAGCCGCCCAGCCGTGACGGCTGCCCCGGGGCAACAAAAAAGGAGGCAACATGGCTGGATCGTTCGAGGGAGGCACGCGATGGGCTCCGTAGTTATTTTCGCTCCCTCGCCCGTGCTCACCGTGACGGTGGAGGACGTCGAGGGCACCGCCGATATCCACCTGCACGCCGGTGGCCAGGGCGTCTGGCAGGCGCGGATGCTGACCGCACTCGGCGCGTCCGTCACGATGTGCGCCGCGTTCTCGGGCGAAGCCGGCGGCGTGATCCGGCATCTGATCGCCGACGAGGGGGTCAAGGTCCTCCCGGTAAAGGGCGAGGGCAGCAGCGCGGCGTACGTCCATGACCGGCGCGGCGGCGACCGGGAGGTCATCGCCGAGAGCCCCGGGGAAAAACTGACGCGGCATGAGCTCGACGAACTTTACGGCCTGACCCTGCAGGCCGGGATCGAGGCGGGCACGGCGATCCTCAGCGGCGCGGTCCGCGAAGACGCCGTACCGCACGACGTCTACCGGAGGCTTGCCGCCGACCTGCGCACCGCCGGCTGCCGGGTGATCACCGACCTCACCGGCGACCGGCTCACCGCCGCGCTCGCCGGAGGCGTAAGCGTGGCCAAAATCGCCGACGACGAACTGACCGAGAGCGGGCGGGCCGCCTCGGACGAACCCGAGGCGATCATCGAGGCGATGCGCGGCATGCACGACGAGGGGGCCGGCACGGTGATTGTCACCCGCGCACACCTTCCATCCCTGATGCTGCACGACGGCGCCCTGAGCGAGATCCGGGTCCCCGAGATGCAGAGCGTGGACACCCATGGGGCGGGAGACTCGCTGACCGCCGGGGTCGCCGCGACCCTGGCCGACGGCGGCACCATCCACGAGGCGGTGGTGCTGGGCACGGCCGCCGGCGCGCTGAACGTGACCCGCCACGGCCTGGGCACCGGCGAAGAGGGCGCCATTCGGAACCTGACCAAGCTGGTGACGGTCTCGCCCTACGACGGCGGCGGGAAGGCAGCAGGACGGCAAATCAGCCCCGACGAGTTGGCGCGGAAGGTTCAAGAACAATGAGCAAGCCGAAGATGGTCCTGATCACCAACGACGACGGTATCGACTCGCCGGGCCTGCACGCCCTGGCAGCGGGAGTCCTGGAGGCCGGCCTGAACGTGACGATCGCGGCGCCGGTTGCGGAAGCCAGCGGCAGCAGCGCGTCCATTACGGCCCGGGAGGACGAGGGCCGCATCCGAATCGAGCGGCGCACGTTGAAGGGCCTGGAGTCCGTGCCGGCGTTTGCCGTGCACGGCACGCCGGGCTTCATTGCCATGATCGCGCCGCACGGTGCCTTCGGGGACGGCCCGGACGTGGTGCTCTCCGGCGTGAACCGCGGCGCGAACGTGGGCCGGGTGATCCTGCACTCCGGCACGGTCGGCGCCGCGCTGACCGCGGGCGTGAACGGCGGCCGCGGGATGGCCGTGTCGCTGGACACCGGGCTGGAGCCGGAACAGCTGAACTGGGACACCGCGGCGCGGCTGGCGACCGGGCTGCTGCCGTACCTGATGGACCAGCAGACCGGAACCGTGCTGAACCTCAACGTGCCCAACGTGGACGGCACCCGGCTGCCCGAATACCGGTCCGCGACGCTGGCCGAATTCGGCATCGTGCAGACCACGCTGGCCGAACGCGGCGACGAGGACCTGCGCCTGGCCATCGCGGACAGCCAGGAGGAAGCCCCGCCGGAGAGCGATTTCGCGCTGCTGGCCGCCGGCTTCGCCACGGTCACCGGAATCCAGCCGGTCACCGAGAGCAAGATCCCGGAGCTGTCGGCCACCATGGCCAGGGTTCAGTGGTAATCGCGAAAACCCCATGAGGGAGGCCAGGGTCCGGATGGATCCTGGCCTCCCTTTTCTTAGTGCGCCGCCGGCTGCATGTCCGGCCCCCTGGTCAGACGAGCTGCCGGGGGATGCTGCGCTGCCAGTTCTGCGAGTAAACGCGGGGGTTGCCGCTTACCTCGTCCAGCTCGTACGCATCCAGCTGCGCGTTCACCACGAAGTCGGTCGGCGTCGACGTCAGCACCGTCCTGGTCTGCACCTCGACCCGCCAATCGCCGCGTTCGTAGCGGCGCACCGTCTGGGTTTCGCCGCGGACGGAGTTCACGTCGTTCCCGCGGGAGGTGTACCACTCATTGGTGACGCGCCGGATGTCGGTGCCCGTTTCGTCGATCCGGAACCGGCCCTGGTCGTTGATGATCTCCACCGTTGATGTGCCGGCCTCCAGGTCGCGGATCGTGCGCCAGTGGTGGTTGCCGGGGTTCAGCAGCGTGGTCTCCAGCTCCGGGGCGGTCTCCGGCTCCGCGAAGGGACGCAGTTCGCCGTCGTCCGCCCGCGGCTTGCGCACCGGAAGGTCGAGGGTGCCGCCGGCGAAGACGGTGACCGTCGCCGGTTCCGGCGACGGCCAGACCAGCGGCCAGTACGACGTCGACACCGAGAGCCGCAGACGGTGCCCGGCCGGGAACGACTGGGCCAGGCCGTTGAGCGGTATCTCGACCCGGTAGCGCTCGCCGGGTTCCAGCGGCTCCGGATGCTCGCTGCCGTCGCGGTGCGTCAGGTTGAGCAGGCCGTAGGTGACCCGCGTTGCCTCGCCGTTCGGTGCAACGTCGGAGAGCCGGACCACCAGCTGGGCGACCGGCTTGTCCGCGGCAACCTCGAAGGCGGCGACGGGGCGGCCGAAGACCTCCACGTCGCCCTCCAGCGGGTCGGTCTCGAAGACGAGCGCGCCGCCGTCCTCCTCGCGCTGGTCGGACGGCAGGTCCGGCAGCGCCGCGTAGGACGCCCACTTGCCGGCGAACATGCCGACGCTCAGCGGCGAAAGCAGGTCTACGCTGCCGCCGGGCTCCACCGGCGAGCCCTCCGGGAACAGCCCGTAGCGGCCCAGCTGCCACCGCTGGTTCTCGATGTTCGGCGACGGCCAGGACGGTTCGGCGACCCAGTGGCCGGGCCTGTCCTCATAGGACGGTTCGGGGGAGACCGCGTCCTGCATCCAGGCCCGGACCATCGGTTCCTCCATCAGGCCGGTGTCCTTGCCCTTCAGCCAGTGGTCCCACCAGCGCACCGTTTCCTGCAGGAACCCGATGGCCGGGCCGGGCACGCCCAGATGCGGGTACTTGTGCCCCCACGGTCCGATCAGTCCCTTGCGCGGTACCTCCAGGTTCTCCATCAGCCGGAAGATGGCGTTGGTGTAGCCGTCGGCCCAGCCGCCGACCGCCATGACCGGGATCTTGATCTGCGAATAGTCTTCGCAGACCGACGCCGGCTTCCAATAGTCGCCGCGGGTCTGGTGCTCCAGCCAGGTCTCCAGCCAGAGTCCGCTGCCGGAGAGCCGCTCGTGCCACATCTCGCGCCACTTCTCGCCGACGATTTCCGGGTCCGGCGGCAGGCTGTTAAACGCGAACATGACGGTGGCCTCGGAGAGGTTGTCCGCCAGCAGGCAGCCGCCCATGTAGTGCATGTTGTCCACGTACAGGTCGTCGGTGGCCGAGGCGCTGATGATCGCCTTCAGCGCCGGCGGCTGCCGGGCGGCCATCTGCAGGCTGTTGAATCCGCCCCAGGAGATGCCCATCATGCCCACGTTGCCGTCGCACCAGGGCTGGTCCGCCAGCCAGGCGATGACGTCTTCGGCGTCTTCGTGTTCCTGCGGCCGGTATTCGTCCACCAGCACGCCGTCGGAGTCGCCGCTGCCCCGCATGTCCACCCGGACGCTGACGTAGCCGTGGCCGGCCAAGTAGGGGTGGTTCAGCTGGTCGCGGCCCCGCGAGTTGTCCCGCTTGCGGTAGGGGATGTACTCGAGGATGGCCGGCACCGGCCGATCCTCGGCATCGGTCGGCATCCAGATCCGCGCGGCCAGCCGGGCGCCGTCGCGCATGGGAATGAAGACATTTTCGATCGAACGGACGTCGTGCGGAAAGCTTTCAACAATGTTCATGCAGTGCTCATTGCTCCTTTCTGCCGCCGCCGCGGCGGCGGTTGGTGATCGCCTGCAGGGCGGCCGCGGGGGCAAGCCGCACGGGCTCCCACGACCCGGGGACCCGGGGAGACTCGCAGACCGCGGCGGCTCCAGGCGGCGTGACGGCGGCCGGAGGCGGGCGGGATGACGGGAGTCTGCCCGGGTCGGCACAGGCTTATCGGGAGGCGGCGGCGACGGGTTCGAACTCGAAGGGCAGCGCTTCCAAGGCGGCGTCGTAGCGCTGCACCAGCTGCTCCCGGTCGTCGGCGCCGAGGTACAGGATGCCGATGACGTAGCGGTAGCTGTCCTGGTTGGGCAGTTCGGAGAGCCGGTCGCCCACATTCACCTGCGGCGTGAAGTTGGCGTGCGGGATCTGCTTTGCCAGCCGCGCCGTGTCCTGCTCGTCCGGCACGCGGGTCACGATGGCGTCCTCGTCGTGGAAGACCATGCACTGGGAAGCGACGGCAAATTCGCCCTTGCGGTGCGGCATCGACGGCTCGACACCCAACGCGATGTCGATGGCGACCTCGTGGTTGGAGACGCCGTCCACCTTCGCAAACAAGTCGCTGTGGGACTGGGAGATGCGGGTGTTGACCTCGATCAGCCAGAGCTGGTCCTCCGCCTCGTCCCACATGAACTCGGCGTTGAAGCAGCCATTGTCGAAGCCCACATGGCGCAGGTACCGCTCGGACAGGTCGATCATGCGCTGCTGGACGGACTCCGGGACGCTGTTGGCGGGGTAGTCCAGCCGCTCGAAGCTGGTGCCGGCGGCGTCCTTGTGCATGTCGAACACACCGTGGGCGTTGTATTTTCCGCGGAACATGGTTCCCTCGGGGGCGGCCTGGGTGCCGGTGACGAACTGTTCGGCCAGGCAGGTGTTGCCGCCGGCGCCCTGCAGTTCGGGCGGCAGGTCCACCATCTGCAGGACCTCGTTGAAGGCGTCGCCGACCTGCGCAATTTCCGCGCGGATCGCGCGGATGGCCTCGTCGAAGTCCTCCTCGTTCCGGATCTGGAACCCGAGGTTGGACGAGTGCGCCTTCACCGGCTTGACCCAGAAGGGGAACGGAATGTCGATCTGCTGCAGCGCATCGTCGTCGAACGGGTCGAAGGAGGCGAACTGCGGGACACACTCGGGGATGGATTCCCGCTGTTGCAGCCGGCTCCAGTACTTGTGCTCGCACTTGAGCACGCTCTCCAGGGAGGGAGCGGCGATTCCGTATTCCTTGGCCAGGATCGGCCCGATCACGCTGGTGGGGAAGTCCCAGTGGGAGACGATGGCGTCCACACTGCCGTCAAACTCGCGCAGTTGCTGCCGCGCCGCGTCCAGCAAGGCGGTGAAGTCGATGTCCTTCTCGCGGACCAGCCGGTCGTAGTCGAGCAGGCTGTGGAAGGTGTAGTTCTCGGCGCCGCGGACGGTCTGCAACTCGCCGGCTTGGAAATCGGTCAGTCCGAGGATAAATACGTTCTTCAAATTAGTGCCTCCCGTTCTTGGTGATGAACCTCATCGGCCGGTGCGAGGGGCGAAAGGTCATGGGGACGCGCTGGTTGATTGGTTGGGGGGACAACTTCGACACAACCATGCACCGGATAGGCCGTCAAGGCGGCAGCACCGCCAACGGGGCGTCCGGCGGCGGCATCGGCATCCAGTACGGCATGATGTGGGCATGGCGCAGAAACAGGCAACAACCGGGCAGCTGATGGGCGACTTCGTGCGGGGCTTCGACTATCCGATGTACATCGTCACGGCAGCGGGGGCCGGAGGCGAGCGGTCCGGCTGCCTGGTCGGTTTCGCCACGCAATGCAGCCTGAAGCCGGCCCTGTTCCTGGTGTGCATCTCGCAGCAGAACCGCACCCATCCCGTGGCGCTGGAGGCAGGCGTGCTGGCGGTCCACGTGCTCGGGCGCGGCCAGCGGGCGCTCGCAGAACTGTTCGGCACCGCGACGGGCGACGACGTGGACAAGTTCGCGCATTGTGACTGGCTGCCCGGACCGGAGGATGTTCCGCTGCTGGCGGACGCCGCCCGCGTCATGGTCGGGCGCGTCGTGAAGAAAGTCGATCTCGGCGACCACACCGGTTTCCTGCTGTCCCCGCTTGAGACCCGCGGCGGCGACATCACCGGCCTTTTGTCGTTCAGCGACGTCCAGGATCTCGACGCCGGCCACCCCGCCTAGGGATTTCCGGCGCCAACCACCCGCCCAGGATCCTTCGGGGGCGGCCATCCCGCTAGGATTCGACGGTGACTACACCGTGCGCCAGCCCCGACCGTGATGCCGCCCTGCAGATGTGGAGCGAGTACGCAGCCGCGCGGCCGGAAGCCATCAGCCCCGGTGAGGAAGCCGTCGTCGACCATTTCGGCGACAGTGCCGCGCTCGCGGACGCGCTGCTGGGGCTGGTCATCGCCGGCCCGAAGCGCGCCACGGCCGCGCTGGTGGCCGAATTCCACCGGCAGGGGGAACGGCTTCCGCGGATCGGGGACCACTGGGTGGCCTGCGACGGCTCGGGCAAGCCCCGGGTCATTTTGCGCTCCACCGAGCTTCGGCTGGGGCCGCCGGACAGCGTGGACGACGCGTTCGCCTGGGATGAGGCCGAAGACGACCGGCAGCGCTCGACCTGGCTGGAGCAGCACTTGATCTACTGGAAGCGGGTCTGTGCCGCGCAGGGGACCGAGTGGCGCGGAGACAACGAAGTCGTGTTCGAGCGCTTCCGGATCGTCTGGCCGCCGGAGTTGGCGGACTGACCTTTCACCGCTTTGGTTACTGCCCCGCCAGCCGCCCCCGGACCATCTCGCTGACGGCCTTGCCGTCGAAGCGGCCCGCCACCTTCTCGGTGACCGGCTTCATCACCGCTCCCATCTGCCGCATGGACAGCTCCGCACCGTCCGCCTTGAGCCCGGCGATGGTGTTGTCCACGATCTCCGCGACCTCGGCCTCGGTGAGCGGCTGGGGCAGGTACGCCTCGATGACCTCGGCTTCCGCGGTTTCCGCGGCGGCCCGCTCCGGCTCGCCGGCTTCCGTGTAGATGCGGGCCGTGTCGCGGCGCTTGGCGGCTTCCTTCTGCAGCAGCGCGGTGGTCTGGGCATCATCCAGCTCCACCGGCGTCTTGCCGGATTTTTCCTTGGTTGCTATCTCGCCCAAAACGTTGCGCACCGTGGTCAGGGCCGTCTTGTTCCCTGCCTTCATGTGGGCGACGACGTCGGCCTGCAGTTGCTCTTTCAAACTCATTCGGTTCCTCGTTCCGGTGGGGTTCGGTGGGTGCTGTGTCGGTCGGTGGCGTAGCGGGTGACGAAGTTGCGAAGTATCCGCTGCGGGATCGTCACGGTGCGTCCGCGCACCCGTTCCATGACGGCATCGGCCTGGTCCGGCGGGAAATAGCCGGCGTCGCGGTAGATCCAGATCCGGGTCAGCAGGCCGTCGACGTCCAACTCGGCGTGGAACTGGGTGGCGTAGAGGTTTTCCTGCAGCCGGAACATCTGGTTGGGGCAGTGCTCGGACCCGGCCAGGCGCACCGCGCCCGCGGGCAACACCGAGCATGCCTCCTTGTGGCCGACGAAAGCGCCGAACTCGCGGGGCAGGCCGGCCAACAGGGGATCGGCGGCGCCGTCGTCGGTCAGCACGATCTGCGCCTCGCCGATCGGCTCGCCGTACTGCCGGTCCACCACGCCGCCGCCGTACCGGCCCAGGGTGCCGACGCCGTAGCAGGCGCCCAGAAACGGGAAATCGTGGGCGACGACGGTGTCCAGCAGCTGCTCCAGCTCGGCCTCGACGCGCAGCTGGGCGGCGGACTTGAACGCGTCGTCGTCGCTGGAGGTGTACGGGCTGCCGCCGAGGATGATCCCGCTGTAATCGTCCAGATCGATGGCCGGCATTGGTTCGGCCTCCAGCCGCACGCGCTGCAACTGGCCCGGTTCCAGGCCGCCAAAACGGGCGAAGGCCGCGTACTCCTCATCGGCTGCGGTGTCTTCGGCGCGCGTGGCCAGGAGCAGGAACGGCTTCATGCGTTGATCGTACAGTCGCTGCGCCGGGCCTTGGAACGTGGATGTCCGGCCGCGCCGCCCGACCCGTGACGCGGAACGGTCAGCGGCTAGGCTAGGAACCGTGGACGCAACCATGATCATCATTTACGTAGTTATCGCCATTGTCGTCATCGGTTTGGTGGCAACGCTGCTGCTGCGGGGCCGCAGGACCCCGCCCGGCACGTACACCACAACCCGGGACGCGAACGACCCGGCCATGCCGCCGACCGGGGGCGGTACCGGCACCCTGGAAGCGCCCCGCGGACAGACGGCCCCCGCACCGCCCCTTGGCGCGCCGACCGAGGAGGAACTGCCGCCGGCCGACGTCGAAATTCCGGAGGACGCCGCCGCGCTGGAGACCATCCCGGTGGAGACGCCGGCGCCGGTGCAGGGCCGCCTGTCCCGGCTGCGCGCCCGGTTGGTCAAGTCCAACAACGCCCTGGGCAAGGGGCTCCTGGCGCTGCTCGCCAGCGACAAGATCGACGACGACGTCTGGGACGAAATCGAAGAGACGCTCCTGC
Source organism: Arthrobacter sp. MDT2-34-1 (assembly GCF_059091365.1). Lineage (NCBI taxonomy): Bacteria > Bacillati > Actinomycetota > Actinomycetes > Micrococcales > Micrococcaceae > Arthrobacter > Arthrobacter sp. MDT2-34-1. The sequence continues at coordinate 712,671 of NZ_JBNHGO010000001.1, read as the reverse complement.
TGGCCGACCTGGGCACCGAGCCGACGATGGAACTCGTGGACGCGCTCAAGGCCCGCGTGAAGGTGGAGGGCAGCCGCAGCCCGGAGCAGGTCAAGGCCATGCTGCGCGAGGAACTGATCAAGCTTGTGGACCCGTCCATGGACCGATCGCTGGCCGTGATGCGCCATGCCGACCGCCCCGCGGTGATGATGGTGGTGGGGGTCAACGGCGTCGGCAAGACCACCACGGTGGGCAAGCTGGCCCGCGTGCTGGTGGCCGAGGACAAGGACGTGATCCTCGGCGCCGCGGACACCTTCCGTGCGGCCGCGGCCGAGCAGCTGGCCACCTGGGGATCGCGCGTGGGCGTGCCCACCGTGAAGTCCGACGTCGATGGCGCGGATCCCGCGTCCGTCGCCTTCGAGGCGGTAAAGGCCGGTATCGAGCAGGAAGTCGATGTGGTCATGGTGGATACCGCCGGGCGCCTGCAGAACAAGGTGGGCCTGATGGACGAACTGGGCAAGGTCAAGCGCGTGATCGAGAAGCAGGCCACGGTGGACGAGGTGCTGCTGGTGCTGGACGCGACCACCGGCCAGAACGGCCTGAACCAGGCCAAGGTGTTCGCCGACGTCGTCAACATCACCGGCATCGTGCTGACCAAGCTGGACGGCACCGCCAAGGGCGGCATCGTCGTCGCCATCCAGCGCAGCCTCGGCGTGCCGGTGAAACTGGTGGGCCTGGGCGAAGGCGCCGACGACCTGGCGCCGTTCGAGACCGAGGACTTCGTGGACGCTCTGCTGAACTAGCGCCAGCTGGTCTGGTCCGCCAAACGGGCGTTGCTGCCGGACGGGCGCCGGTCGCTGTCCGGCCGGTGCCCGTCGCTGCCAGTCATGCGTCACTCTCGGTCGTGTGCCCGTCGCTGACCACCCCGGCCGCCGTGACGGGTTTTTCACCGGCGGCCGACTCCGGGCCCGCGACACGCAGCGCGATGAGCAGGCCCCAGACAAGGGCCGCGACGGCCAGCACTGTGACGTCGACGCTGCCTCCTGTTTCCGGCCCCAATAGCCAGCTGGTGCCAAGCGAGACGGCACTGAAGGCCAGCACGGTGCGCAGCAATGCGCGTGCGGGCGGCCAGAGCGCGTGCAGCAGGCCGGCGGCGGCCAGCGTAATGCCCAGGGCGCCTTGGACCGGCCAGTGGTCTATGCCCATGGTCCAGTACTCGGGTTTCGAGCCCGCGGCACGCGAGACCCCGAGGGCGTACCAGGCGTAGGCGGCCCAGAACGGCAGGGCCAGCACGGCCAGCACCATCAGCGGCCAGTCCACCGCCATCCGCGGCGCCGGAAAGCGCGTCCCGGCGCGCCGGGACGACCACCACAGGCCCCAGGACATGATGCCGAGTGCCGCGGCCATCACCACGGGTCCGGGGCTCGCGCCGAGCAGGGCACCCAAGAGGAGCGCCGTCGTCAGCCACAGCAGGGCGAGCACCGGCGCGATGTCCCTTGGCCGGAACGCCGCCCAGCCGAAAGCCAGTGCGACGGCGAAGGTGGTGAGCACGCCCCAGCTGGTTTCCAGCGCCGCAACCTCGGCGAAATAGGAATCTTCGACGAACATGGTCGACAAGTCGGTCAGTCCGAACCCGGGCAGTACGGCCCAAAACACGACGGCCACCGCCGCCACAACGCGTCCCCCAACGGTCATGGATCAGAGACTAGCGGCGAACGCGGCGCCTGGCTACCGCTGGAATCCAGGTGGGGCTAACAGCTGTTTCCAGGGTTGTTCGCTGCAGGGATCAGCCCGCCGCAGGTTCCTCCTGGGGCTTCACCAGCGTCTCGCGGCCGAAGAGCAGCCACAGGAGCGCCGCCGCCAGCATGATCGCGCCTGTGACCCCGAAGGCCCAGGCGTAGTTGAGCCGGTCGGCGAGCGCTCCGGCCAAGACCGGGCCGATGATCGCGCCCGCGTCGGTGCCCATCTGGAAGACGGCCAGCACCTTGCCGCCGCTGCGGTCGTTGCCGATGATGTCCGCGACGGCGGCCTGCTGCGCCGGTCCGAGCAGTCCGGACCCGAAACCGGCGATGACCGAAGCTGCGACGAACACCGGAACTGACTCGGTAAACCCGATGGCTGCGATCGCGAGCCCGGCCACGGTCAGCCCGGCGACCACCAGGGGGCGGCGTCCGGCGGTGTCCGAGAGGCGGCCGGAGAAGGTCAGCGCCAGCGCGTTGCCGACCGCGAAGACGGCCAACGCCAGCCCGGCGGTCTCCGGGCCAGCGCCCAGCACGGCCGCGGCGAAGAGCGGAATCAGCGCCATGCGGACCCCGAACGTGGCCCAGCCGTTGGCGAAGGCGGACACGACGGCGGCCCGGTACCCCGGGTCCGAGAGCGCCTCGCGCAGATCCATCGCCTCGGGAGCCGGAGCGTCGTTGGCCGTGCGGGCGGCGGGTTTCTTGAGCATGACGGCGACGACGGCGGCCGCCACGAGCAGCGCGAGGGCATAGACCACGAACGGCATCCGCAGCCCGAATCCTGCCAGCAGGCCGCCGGCCACCGGGCCGAGGATGCCGCCCATCAGGAACGTGCCGGCATACAGGCTGGAAACCCGGCCGCGGCCGTCCGGCGGGGCCAGCCGCAGGATCAGCGCCATGGCCGACACCGTAAACATGGTGGAGCCGAGGCCGCCCAGGCCCCGGAAGATGAGCAGCTGCCAGTAGTCCTGCGCCAGCGCGCAGGCGCCGGTCGAAGCGGCGACTATCAGCAGCCCGGTCAGGTAGACCCGGCGCTCACCCCAGCGGCCCACCAGCGCGCCGCCCGCCGGCGCGAAGACCAGCCGGGCGAGGGCAAACACGCTGACGATGATGCTGGCAGCCGCGACACCGACGTCGAAACTCGCCGCAAACTGCGGCAGGACCGGCGCCACCAGCCCGTACCCCAGCGCGATGACGAACGCCGCGGCAACGAGGACCTTGATGTCGCGCGGAATCGGAGTGGGTGCGGGCTTGCCCGGTCGCTGGAGGCCGGGCAGGCGGAACGGGCGCGCCGTGCGGCGGAAAACTGGCATGCCAACCAGCGTAGCCCGACCCGCGCGCCGGCTCGGTGCCACGCCGGGCCGCGCACCGCCGTCGTCCTCTATGCCACTCTGTGCCGCCGCTCTGTGCCGCTCTCGGTGCCGCTCTTGGTGCCGCGCGAAACACTGCCGAAACACGCCGGTTGCACCGGTTTTACCTGCGCGAACTTCTTGTAACGCGGCCGCAATGAAGCGTCCGGCTGGCCGAAACACGCCGTCGTCAGTCTTGGTTCATCGGTGGGAAATTACCCGCCAACGAACGAGGGGACGTGAAACATGGATCTGTCGGCAGGTCACGTCTGGGTAATGATTTCGGCGGCCTTGGTGCTGCTCATGACGCCGGGACTGGCATTCTTCTACGGCGGAATGACGCGGGCCAAATCGGCCCTGAACATGATGATGATGAGCTTTTCCGCCGTCGCGCTGGTGGCGGTGGTCTGGGTGCTGTGGGGTTACTCGATGAGCGGGGGCGAGGGCGTGACCCAGCTCTTCGGCAATCCGTTCGCCGCGTTCGGCCTGGAAGGGCTGCTTAGCACCCCTGACTTGATCAGCGCCGGGTACGGTGCCACGTTCGCGATCATCACGGTGGCACTCATCTCCGGCGCCATCGCCGACCGGGCAAAATTCAGCGCCTGGGCGGTCTTCGTGCCGGTCTGGGTCACGCTGGTTTACTGCCCGCTGGCCTTCATGGTCTGGGGCGGCGGCTTGCTGGGGGCCGAGGGAGCCATCGGCGCCTGGGCCGGGGAGGCGATCGATTTCGCTGGCGGCACGGTGGTGCACATCAATGCTGGTGTAGCGGGCCTGGTCCTGGCCCTGATTCTGGGCAAGCGCAGAGGCTTCGGCAAGGACCCTGCACAGCGCCCGCACAACATCCCGCTGGTGATGATCGGCGCAGCGATGCTGTGGTTCGGCTGGTTCGGATTCAACGGGGGAGCGGCGGGCACGGCGGAGGAAGCCGGGCTGATCTGGGTCAACACTATGGCCGCCCCGGCAGCCGCCATCGTGGGCTGGCTGGTGACCGAGCGCCTCCGCGACGGCCGTCCCACGTCCCTCGGGGCGGCCTCGGGTGTAGTCGCGGGTCTGGTGGCCATCACCCCGGCCTGCGCCAACGTATCCCCCCTGGGGGCGGTGGGTCTGGGCCTGGTGGCGGGCGTGTTGGCCGCGCTGGCGGTGGGGCTGAAGTACAGGCTGGGCTACGACGACTCGCTCGATGTGGTGGGCGTCCACCTGGTTGCCGGCCTGGTCGGAACGCTGGCCCTGGGCTTCATCGCCCTGCCGGTCGAGGGTGCAGGCGGTGGTCTCTTCTACGGCGGCGGCGTCGCCCAACTGGGGGCGCAGGCCGTGGCGGCGCTGGTCTCCATGGTGTTCTCTGGCGTGCTGACCCTGATCATCGGCTTGGCGATCCACAAGACCCTTGGCTTCCGGGTGACTGCAGAGGATGAGGTCACCGGCGTGGACCTCGCCCAGCACGCCGAATCCGCTTACGAATTCGGCGGCCTGGGCACCGGCGGAACATTCATCCCGCACCCGGCAACCGACCCCAGCGCCCGCAGCACGATCAAGGAAGAGGTCAACGCATGAAACTGGTCACCGCAATCATCCGGCCGGAAAAGCTGGAGGCAGTCCGCAACAGCTTGGAAAGCTACGGGGTCCAAGGGCTGACCGTCAGTGAGGCCAGCGGGTACGGGCGGCAGCGCGGCCACACGGAGGTCTACCGCGGCGCCGAGTACACGGTGGACCTGCTGCCCAAGGTCCGCGTCGAGGTCTTGGTGGGGGACGATTTGGCCGACGACATCGTCGACGTCCTCGTGGCCACCGCCAACACCGGCCGCGCGGGTGACGGAAAGGTCTGGCTGGTGGATGTGCAGGAAGCGGTCCGCGTCCGAACGGGCGAACGCGGCGAGGCTGCCATCTAGGACTGGAACCTTTGGCAGATTTCCCTGGCCCGGTTGTTCCGGCCGCCCCTGCGGCGTCCGGAGCAACCGGTTCCTGTGCGCGGGTGCACTCGCGGTGTCTGCGGCGGCCCGGAAACCGCGGCGGTGCCGCGGTTTCGTCGCATGACGGTGGGCTGGTTTCCCCTCGAGACGCACCCGTCTGCTTCGCGTTTAGCCGTTAGCCTGCTGAGTTGTCCTCCACAGAGAGGGACGGTTCCCCGTTCGGCCATTGGCTGGCTGAGTTGTCCTACACAGGGAAGGAGGGTTCCCCGTTCAGCCATTGGCCGGCTGAGTTGTCCTACACAGGCAGGTGTGGGGGGCGGGTTATGCACTTTCCTCGAAGACTCGTTCTACCCGGGGCGTGGGCTGCGTAGCGTTGAAGTATGGCAGCGGAACCGTTGGACGAGGCACAGGAGCCGGAGGAATCCTCCGGCACCCCTGCCGTGTCCGACGACGGTGCCGCGCCCGACAATGGTTCTGCCGAGCCGGTACCGGTCCCGCGGGGGTGGGGGGACGACTGGCGGGAGCTGGGACCGGCGGAACTGGCCGGCCTGCTCGCCGGCACCGACCCCGCGGCCTTGGACGATTGGTCGACCCTCGACTACCTTCAGGCGGTGCGCAAACACGAGGCCTGGACCCAGTCCCGCCGGCTGCGGGCCGTGCACCGCCTGGCGGTGCTCCGCCCGGCAACCGGGCCCGACGCCGGGGCACCGGACGGGATCTGCCGGCACGCCGCCGCCGAGCTCGCACCCATCCTGGCCGTGCCCCGCCAACGCGCGGCCGCCGAACTGGCCGACGCACACCAGATCGCCACCTGCCTGCCCGCCACCCTCGCCGCCCTGGACAACGGCGACCTCGACCTGCCCCGCGCCACCGCCATCGCCCGCAAAGGCGCCGGCCTGCCGCCCGAGGTTCTGGCCGGCTATGAAGCCCGCGTTGTTCCCGGCGCCGGGACCATCACGCTGGAATCCGTGCAGGCCCGGGCCCGCACAGTCCGCGACCGGCTGCACCCCGAATCCCTCGAGATCCGGCACCGGGCCGCGATGGAGCGCCGCACCGTCCACTACCAGCCCCAGGACGACGGGATGGCCGAGCTCTACATCCGCACCAGCGCCGACAAAGCGCTGCTCGCCTACAACCTGATGCAGGCCCACGCCCGCAAACTCCAGACCGCGGACGAAACCCGCACCCTGGGCCAGCTCCGCGCCGACGTGTTCACCGACATGCTCCTGCGCTACCCCGGCCACGCCTACCAGCCCGCCACAGACACCTTCACAACCGGAACCGCCGCCGACGAAACAGCCGCCGGAACCGCCGCCGGCGACACAGCCGCTACCCAGACGGCCACCGACAACTGCGGAACAGCGGCCACCCAAGCAGCAGCCGGACCGAGAGCAGCAAGCCGTTCCGGAACTGCTGCCGGATCCGGGACCGTGCTCGGCTCTGTAACGAACGCAACGGCAATGACAACGGCAGCCGCTCCACCTGGCGCCCCCGAGAAAACCGGCCCAAAAATCCCGGCCACAGGAGTTGCGGCGTGCACCGTCCGAAACACGGCAGCCGGAGGGACGGCAGGGCCGGGTCCCTGTACCTGCGGTGCCGGGAATGTGACCGCCTCGGTCGCCGTCACCGCGCCCCTGCCCACCCTGCTCCGGCTCGCCGAGGACCCCGGCGACCTCACCGGCTACGGGCCGATCCCGCCGGGCATGACCCGCGACCTTGCCGCGCTCGCCAAGTCCTGGTTGATCGTGCTCACCGATGACTATGGCAAGGCAGCCGCCGTCGCCAAAGACCTGCGCCACCCGCCCGAATGGCTCAAACGCCTCGTCCGGCTACGCGACCGCCACTGCCGCGACTTCGGCTGCACCGTCCCCGCCGACCAATGCGACATCGACCACACCGTCGCCTGGGAAGACGGCGGCAAAACAGTCATCGAAAATCTCAGCGCCAGGTGCAAACCCGGGCACAAAACCAAACACCACGGCGGCGGAACCGTCACCCAGGACCCCGACGGGACCCTCCACTTCACCACCCGCTCCGGCCACACCCACACCACCACCCCCGACGAAGGCTGGACGCTCACGCTCCCCTCGGCACCCGGCGCAGAAGAAGCCACGGAAAGCCCGGGCAACGGGGCAGAGGATCCCCGGGGTTGTACCGGCGGCGAGGGCGACACCGGCGGCGGCGAAGCCACGGACGGCCCATGGGACAAGACCCCGCCACCGTTCTAGACGCCCCACCGCCCGTTCTAGGTATTTGGGGGCCTCGATTTGCGTTAGGGAAGCGGCCTGTCGCTCCGGGAAGTTGACCAACCGGCCGGACCGTTGCTGCCCCCTTCGTACTCTTCCAGCGGCACTTCGTCTTTTTCCCAAGCCTTCAGCACGGGCTCGACTATCCGCCAGCACTCCTCGGCGGTATCCCCGCGGACGGACAGGAGCGGGTCGCCGCGCAGCACGCCTTCCAACACTTCGCCGTAGGGCAACAGATCGGCCGAGTGCAGGTCGGCGCTCATGACCGCCCGGTCCAGAGTGAAGATGTCCCCGGGACCGTTCACATCGATCTCAAGTTGAAGGGTTTCGGGTCCGAGCCCGATCCGCAGCCGCGTCGGGGCGTCGATGCCCTTGAAGCCCGTCGGCAGGTGGTTGACCGGCCTAAAGGTGATGATTACTTCCTTCTGCGGCTTGCCCAAAGCCTTGCCCGAGCGGAGGATGAACGGCACGCCGGACCACCGGGAGTTGTTGATCGAGACTTCAACCTCGGCCAGGGTTTCGGTCTTCTTGGCCGGGTCCACGCCCTGTTCGTCGGTGTAGTCCGGGATGTCGCGGTCGCCGATCCTGCCGGCGGTGTAGCGGGCACGTCGAGTGCTCTTGCCGAAATCCGGGTTGACGCTGCTTGCGCGCAGGACGCTGCCGATATGGTCGCGCAGGTCCCGCTCATGGATAGTGGCCGGGGCGTTGAGGGCGGTCAGCGCCATCACCTGCAACAAGTGGCTTTGGATCATGTCACGCAGCGCGCCGGCCCCGTCGTAGTAACGGGCACGACCCTCCAAGGCCAGCCCCTCATCGTAGAAGATCTCGACTTTCGCCACATGTTCATTGCTGAGCAGCGGCTCCAGCAGGCGGTTGGCGAAGCGCAGGCCGAGGATGTTGAAGACCGTTGCCTTGCCCAGGAAGTGGTCCACCCGATGGATATGGTCCTCCGGCACCAGCTTCAACAGCGTCTTGTTCAGCGATGCGGCCGATTCACGGCTGGAGCCGAACGGCTTTTCCAACACCAGCCGTGTTCCCTCCGGCACGTCCTCGGGCCGGAGCAGCTCGCAGGCTTTCTGGCTGACCGCGGGCGGCAGGGCAAAGAACACGGCCACCGGGCCATCCAGCGCGGCCAGCAATTCCGCCAGTGCGCCCTCCGCCGTCACGTCCACCGAGTGGTACCGCGTGTTTTCCTGGACCTCGCGCAGTTGCCGCCGTCCGTCGTCGTTCGCACCCACCGCGCAGGAATCAAAGGCGCCGCGGACGCGTTCCTGCCACCTGCCCTCGTCCCAGTCATCCGAGCCGGCGCCCACTACTTTCAGTCCGCTGGTCCTGCCTTGCGCGATCAATTTGCCCAGCCCGGGCAGCAGCAGTCGGCCGGTCAGATCGCCGGAAGCCCCCAAAATCAGCAACGTCCGGATCTGCAGCGGCCCGTCGGCAGCGGGGGCGGACACGTCCTCGGGCTGGGTCTTTTCCTGTGTCTGGGTCTGTTCAACGCTCACGTTCCCACCTTGCCACGGCTGTACGGCAGGGGGAACGGTCCATGGGCCGGGCGAGCTCGGACCCCACCGGCGTTCCTCCTTGCCGCGGTTCCTCGGCTGGATATGAGCCGACGGCCGAGTGGTCGCGATTTCCGGCGCGACTGCTGCCACCGCCAGTTGATACCCTTAAGTGCTGAACTCCGGCGCGGCCCGGGGACTGTGAACCAGATCGACGAAAGTAGACACGGCGCGTGTTCAATTCACTCTCTGACCGGTTGGCCTCGACCTTCAAGAATCTGCGCGGCAAGGGACGGCTGTCTGAGGCCGACGTCGACGCCACCGTTCGCGAAATCCGGCGAGCCCTGCTCGACGCCGACGTCGCGGTGCCCGTGGTGCGCGAGTTCGCGGCCCACGTGAAGGAACGCGCGCTCAGCGAAGAGGTCTCCGCGGCCCTGAACCCGGCCCAACAGGTCGTCAAGATCGTCAACGACGAGCTGGTCAAGATCCTCGGCGGGGAGACCCGGCGCATCAAGCTGGCCAAGACCCCGCCGACGGTGATCATGCTCGCCGGCCTGCAGGGTGCCGGCAAGACCACCCTGGCGGGCAAGCTGTCCAAGTGGCTCAAGGGCCAGGGCCACAGCCCGCTGCTGGTGGCCGCCGACCTGCAGCGACCCAATGCCGTGACCCAGCTCCAGGTCAACGGTCAGCGCGCCGGCGTGCCGGTCTACGCCCCGCACCCGGGCGTGCAGTCCGAGTTCGACGCCGTTACCGGCGATCCGGTGGCCGTGGCCCGCGACGGCGTGGCCGAGGCGCGGCAAAAGCTGTACGACGTCGTCATCGTCGACACCGCCGGACGGCTGGGCGTCGATGCCGAGATGATGCAGCAGGCAGCTGACATCCGCGCCGCCGTCAACCCGGACGAAGTGCTCTTCGTGATCGACGCGATGATCGGCCAGGACGCGGTCAAAACCGCGCAGGCCTTCAACGAAGGCGTCAATTTCACCGGCGTTGTCCTCTCCAAGCTCGACGGCGATGCGCGCGGCGGCGCGGCGCTCTCCGTCGCGTCGGTGACTGGCAAACCGGTGATGTTCGCTTCCACCGGCGAAAACCTGGACGACTTCGAGATCTTCCACCCGGACCGGATGGCCAACCGCATCCTCGACATGGGCGACATGCTCACCCTGATCGAGCAGGCGGAGAAGTCCTGGGACAAGGGCGAAGCCGAGCGGATGGCGCAGAAGTTCGCCGACCAGGAAGACTTCACCCTGGACGACTTCCTCGCCCAGATGCAGCAGATCCGAAAAATGGGCTCGATGAAGAAGATGCTCATGATGATGCCCGGCGCCGCCAACATGCGCCAGCAGCTGGAGAACTTCGATGAACGGGAAATCGACCGCGTGGAGGCCATCGTCCGGTCGATGACCCCGCACGAGCGCGTTGCCCCGAAGATCATCAACGGCTCCCGCCGAGCCCGCATCGCCAAGGGCTCCGGCGTGCACGTGTCCGAGGTCAACGGCCTGCTGGAGCGTTTCGGCCAGGCCCAGAAGATGATGAAGAAGATGGCCCAGGGCGGCGGCATCCCGGGTATGCCGGGCGTGGCTGGGCCGGGTGGCTTCGGTGGCGCCCGGAAGAAGCAGCAAACCGCGAAGGGCAAGAAGAAGGCCCGCTCCGGCAACCCGGCCAAGGCGGCACAGGAGCTGCGCGAGGCCGAGGAACGCCGGAAGAACAAGGCCTCCGTTCCCGCCGGAAGCGCCTTCGGCGTCCCGCAGGACGGGCAGGACTTCGACCCGTCGGCGCTGAACCTGCCCAAGGGATTCGAGAAGTTCCTCGGCAAGTAGCCCCGAAGCTGTACCGCGAAGGCTGTAACGCGGCAGGTAAATGCCCCGTCGTTTTCCGGCGGGGCATTTTCCGTGGGCCGGCGGGGGCGCTTATCCACGCCGCGCCGCGCTTTCCATGCTCTGGAAGGTAAGCTGGTTGTCGAATCGTTTCAACTGGGGACACGCACCGGCGGGTTACGCGGCTCCTTTGCACGGGCGGCCCATTCGCCCGGCGACAACCGGCCACCGGCGGCAGCGCAGCGAAGGAGTTTTGTGGCAGAGCAGGCACGCGGCGACGACGACGGCCAGCCCGGAAAGCGGCGGGACACCGTCACGGTGATCGTGCGCAGTGTCGGCGGCTCCGTGGTGCTGGTGGACAATCCCGGCGGGCCCCGACTGCCGGCGACGCCGGTCCGGCCGGGCGAAGACCCGCGCGCGGCAGCGGCCCGGGTGCTCGCCGAGTCCTCCCTGCTCGTACCGCCCGGGCGCATCCTCGCACTGGATTACCAGCCGCTGGACGGCGAAGCCGCGGAAGCCATTACCTTCGTGTACGACGGCGGAACGTACGACGGCGGTGAGCTCGCCGCCGGTGCCGGGGGACAGGCGGTCTTCCTGCCCGTCGAGCAGGCCGAAGCTGTCCTGGACCCGGCGCAATCGGCCCAGCTGGCCGCGGGGCTCCGGGCCCACGAACTGCTCACCGTGGTTGAACTGCGCCACGGGCAGCCGCTGCGGACCGGGCAGTTGCGCGTCCCGGAACGAGAACTGGTGCCCCACGTCTGGGCGGCGGAGGCCGCCGGCGACTCCAAGGGAACCGTGGGTTCCGGCGTTTAGTATTTCTCCCATGGCAGTCAGTGGCAGCGGAGAGCGGGTGGTCTTTGTCCACGGCACCGACAGCTTCGGGGCCGCAGCCTGGCCGCGCCAGCACCGCCTGGCCGGACGCTACGACTGCCTGTTCCTGCGCCGCCACGGGTTTGATCCGCAGGCTGAGCCCCGGCCGACCGACTTTGACGAGGACGCCCGGATCGTCGGCCGGCACCTCGGCCCGGGTGCCCACGTCGTCGCTCACGCCCAAGGTGCCGTCGCGGCGATGATGGCCGCGGTCGAACACCCCGGCAGCGTGCACTCGCTCACGCTGTTCGAACCCGCCTGCCTGTCCTTGACCGCGGACCTGCCGGCCACCCGTGCCTACCGCGAGCGGCTGGAGCCGTTGTTCGACGCGCGGCGGGAGCTGACCGACGAGGAATACCAGCGCGCCTTCGTCCGGCTGGTAGTCGGCGCAGAAGCGCTGCCGCTGGCCACCGTGGCGGACCGGGCACAGGCGATGCGGGTCCGCCTGCAGGCGCCGCCCTGGCAGGCGCCGCTGCACATCGTCCCGGGCCTGCCCACCCTGGTGGTCACCGGCGGCTGGGAACCGCTGTACGAGGAAGTGGCCGAATACCTGGCCGCCACCGGCGCCGTCCACCGCCACGCCGGCGGCCACCACCGCCCGCAGGACACGGACCGGGGCCATTCCCTGCTGGCGGCCTTCCTGGCCGGGGCAACACTGCCGGACTGATCAGAGGTTGCTAGCGTGGAGCTATGAATGAATCAGCCTGGGAACCGGCGTCAGGACAGCTGTGGTGGCCGTGGCCGCTGGACGAAGCGGGCGTGGCCGCCCTGCAGCAGCAGCTCACCGACCGTTCGCTGCTCGGTGCCTTCGCGGGCGGCGCCCCGCAGGCCGGCGACAGCGTTGTCTCCGTGCTCCTGGCCGTGAACGGGGAACAGCGCGCCGCCGTCCTGGATCCGGCCGGCCGGGCAGTGCCCGGGCCCGACGTCGCGGCCCTGGTCCGCGGGCTCTCCGCCGACCTGGGGGCGGCCGTGGAGATTGACGGCATCGAATACGAGGCACCGGCACCGGACGCGGCTTTGGAAGTGGAGGAGATGCCGGAACCGGACGAGGCCGAGGAGCTCGAAGCGCCGGACGCGGCCGAGCTGCGCACCGTGCTGGTGGGCAGGTTCCGACGCGAGGACCTGATGATGTTCGGCGCCCTCAACGGCGTGGAACTCCACGTCCTGGAGCCCGATGCGGGCACGCCGGGCGCGCCGGGCCGGGCCGCACCCGGCCAGCGGATCGTCTTGGTCTACGGGGAGGCCGCGCCCGGGCTCTACAACTGGCCGGCCTCGGCCAAACCGATCGTGGCGCTGATGGACCTGGACGGCTTCCGCGCCGTCGAGGCATGGCTGCCGGGCACGCGGAGCGACCCGGACACCAGCTTCTGGCACGCCTGGGAGGCACCGGCCAAGCCGTTCCCTTCGGCGTCCCGGGCCGACGCCGAGGCGCTGCGGCTGCTCGGCCGGATCGTGCACCCGGAAGGCCCCGACACGCAACGGCTCAGCGATGTGCTGGGCCTGGAGCCGGGCGCCGTCGAGGGGCTGCAGGACCTGCTGTCCTCCCCGGACGAGCCCGGAATCCTGGCCCGCGCCGGCCAGTTGCTGCAACTGCCGCCGATCGCCGCCCGGCTCGCCGAAGGGTCGCTGCAGCCCGACCGGGTCCCCGGGATGGAATCGATTCCCGTCCAGTCCATCGGCAAGGCGCTGCTGGAACTGGCCAGCACTCCGGCCGAGGGCAGGGGCCCGTTGGCGGCGTGGCAGCGCGCCGTCGTCGCGCGCCCGGCCCTGCTGGCCGGCAGCGCCGCAGCGGCCGCCACCGGCGCCGCCCTGCTGTTGCGCGCCGCCGGACGCCGGCCCGCGAGCTCCCGGTTCCTGCGCGCGGGCGCGCTGGGGCTGGTGCTGCAGGCGGCCGGAGACGTGGCCCTGGGCAGCTACCTGGCGTACCGGCGCCGCCGCTGACCACTGATACACCGGCAGGCGTTTGGACTGGAATAAACGTGAAGCTTCAAGTATTGTTAATTGCATGAACATTCAAGTAAACCCCCAGGACCTGCTCTCGGCCGACCTCAGCATGGGCACCGTGATGCTCAAGGTCGGCGACATGAAGAACATGACCAACTACTACCAGCAGGCGCTGGGACTGGACCCGGTCTCCGAGGGACTCGGCGGGGTTTACCTGGGCCGCGGCACCACGCCGCTGCTCCACCTGGCCCCGGCCAACGGGCTGCAGCTGCCGTCGCGCGGCGAAGCCGGCCTCTTCCACACCGCCTTCCTGTTCGAGAACCAGTCGGACCTGGCCGCCACCGTGGCCACCGCGGCGCAGACCGACCCCTCCCGGTTCGCCGGCAGCGCCGACCACCTGGTCAGCGAGGCGTTCTACTTCACCGACCCGGAGGGCAACGGCATCGAGCTCTACTGGGACCGCCCCCGCGACCAGTGGTCCTGGAACGAGACCGCCGACGGCAAGGAGGTCCACATGGACAGCCTGGCCCTGAACCCCCAGACCTACCTGCAGAGCCACCTGACCGAGGAGTCGCTGTCCACCCAGCGCGAGGCCGGCGCCGGGATCGGCCACGTGCACCTGCAGGTCGGCGACACCAACGTCGCCGAGGAATTCTACGTGAAGACCCTCGGCTTCGAACGCACCGCCGGCTGGCACGGCCAGGCACTGTTCGTCGCCGCCGGCGGCTACCACCACCACATGGCCATGAACGTCTGGAACAGCCGCGGCGCCGGGCCGCGCAAGGACACCCTGGGTCTGGGCGAGGTGCTGATCCACGTGCCGACCGAGGACGAGGTCGGCGCCCTGACCGAACGCCTCACCAGCGCCGGCATCGCCCACCACCACACCGGGGCCGAGCTGCGCTTCGAGGACCCGTGGCGCAACCAGTTGCGCGTCGCCGTCGGCTGAGGCGGAATCCCACCCGGTGCGGCTAGGCTGAAGAGGTACCACTCGGTCTAGCCGCGGAAGGACCTGCAGATGTCCGGAACCACCGAAATCTTCGTCGCCACCCACGATGTCGCCGTCCGGCGCGCCGCCGAGCTTGAGGCCAGTGTCGACTCCCGCGGGGAAACCGACGGGCCGATGGCCGAGGTCGAGGATGCGCCCAGCCTTCGCCTCAACGGGGTCACCGACCTTGAGGTCGAGATCCTCGGCGGCCTGGCCGCGAAGGCCGTCGGCGCCGCCGGCGGCGAGGCCCTGGACATGGCCGACGTCTCCAGCGACTACCTGATGGTCGCCCCGGATGCCATGGTCCAGTCGCTGGCCGAACTGCTGACCTACACCGACGACGACGGTGCCTCCCTGATCCCGGAGGTTGCCTCGCGGTGGGCCGCCGAAGAGGACATGCCGTTCAGCGGGGCCATCGCCGAAGACAACGTGCGCCGGATTGCACAGCTGGCGTCGCTGGCGGAGCAGGCCGAACGCCAGCAGCTCTACGTCTGGTCCACGACCGCCGAAGCCTGACGTTTCTTGGGTCGAGCGGCCTGAAGTGCCTGCCGCCGAACCGGTGGCAACGCGCCGCCGTCGCCAAGTCGCGCGGATTGCTTCCCATCTGGCACAATAGACAGGTACTCGATCTGCGCGGCCCCTCTCTCCGCGTGTGTATCTTGTCCTTTGAACCCCAACCATGGCCCGCCCCACGGGAGCAGACATACGGGTTCGCCCATTTTCAGAACCAGGAGTGACCACAACAGTGGCCGTAAAGATTCGCCTTAAGCGCTTCGGTAAGAAGTTCTCTGCCCACTACCGCGTCGTTGTCATGGATGCCCGCGCCAAGCGCGACGGCCGTGCCATCGAGGAGATCGGGCAGTACCACCCGACCGAAGAGCCCTCGTTCATCGAGATCAACTCCGAGCGTGCCCAGTACTGGCTCGGCGTCGGCGCCCAGCCGACCGAGCAGGCCGAAGTTCTGCTCAAGATCACGGGCGACTGGCAGAAGTTCAAGGGCATTGAGGGCCAGGAAGGCACCCTCAAGACCAAGGCTGCCAAGGAAGCCTTCGTGGCTCCCGAAAAGGACTCCGTGATCGTCCCCGAGGCCATCACCCCGAAGGCCAAGAAGGAAGAAGCTGCCGAGGCTCCGGCCGAGGAAGCAGCCGCAGACGAAGCCGAAAAGGCTGAGTAATGCTGGCCGAAGCGCTCGATCATCTGGTCCGCGGGATCGTTGACAGTCCTGACGACGTCAAGGTAACGCAGAAGAGCAACCGCCGCGGTGACATCATCGAGGTGCGTGTTCATCCGGAGGATCTGGGCCGCGTCATCGGCCGCCAGGGCCGCACCGCCCGCGCACTGCGCACCGTGGTGAACGCCTTGGCCGATGACCAGGTCCGCGTGGATGTGGTCGATACCGACCGCCGCCGCTGATCCGGATCGGCGCCTGCCCGGCATCGAGCCGGGCACCCATTCCATAACCTCCGGCCCCTGTACCAGATAATGGTCCAGGGGCCGGACGTTTTTCTTCCAAAGGAGTCTGCATGCAGGTACAAGTTGCCCGGATCGGCAAGCCGCACGGCATCCGGGGCGAGGTCACGGTCCAGGTGCTGACCGACGCCCCGGCCGATCGCTTCGTCCCCGACGTCGAGCTGACCGTGGAGCCGGCCGGCCTGGGGCCGCTGACGGTGCGCAGTGCCCGCTGGAACAAGGACATCCTGCTGCTGGGTTTCCATGAAGTCGCCGACCGCAACGGCGCCGAAGAACTCCGCGGCGCCAGGCTCTTCGTCGACACCGAGGACGTCGAGGACGACGACGACGCGTGGTACGAGCACGAGCTCGTCGGCCTCGAGGTGCGCATCGGGGAAGATGTGGTCGGCAAGGTCTCCGGCCTGAACACCATGCCCGCCCAGGACCTGCTGGTCGTGGAGGACCTGGACGGCGGGGAAGTCCTCGTGCCGTTCGTCGAGGAGATCGTGCCGGAGGTGGACGTGGAGGCCGGCTTTGTCCGGCTCACCCCGCCGGCCGGGCTGTTCGAGCTGAACTCGCCGGATGCGCAGGAGGCCCCCGACGACGGCGAGGGGGAGCGCTAGGTGCGCATCGACGTCGTCAGCATCTTTCCGGAGTACCTGGCCGCGCTGGACTTGTCGCTGATCGGCAAGGCGCGCCAGGACGGGCTGCTGCAGCTGCAGGTCCACGACCTGCGCGACTTCACCACCGACCGCCACCGCACCGTCGACGACACTCCCTACGGCGGTGGCGCGGGCATGGTCATGAAGCCCGAACCCTGGGCGCAGGCGCTCGAATCGGTCGTTGCCGCGAGCCCCGGCGGAGACCTGCCGGCGCGCCCGGATCCCGGCGCGGACACGGTCCCCGAACCGGCCGCCGCCCGGCCGGTCCTGATCGTCCCGTCCCCGGCCGGCGAGGTCTTCAACCAGGCCCTCGCCTACGAGCTCGCCGCCGAGGACCATTTGGTGTTCGCCTGCGGCCGCTACGAAGGCATCGACGAGCGAGTCCTCGACTGGGCGGGCGGACATTTCCGGGTCCGCCCGGTCAGCCTCGGCGACTACGTGCTGAACGGGGGAGAGGTGGCCGTGCTGGCGATGGTCGAGGCCGTGGGCCGGCTGGTTCCCGGCGTCGTCGGCAACCCCGACTCGCTGGTGGAGGAGTCCCACTCGGACGGGCTGCTGGAGTATCCGGTCTACACCAAACCCTCCGAGTGGCGCGGCCGCGGTATCCCGGACGTGCTGCTCAGCGGAAACCACGCCAAGATTGCCCGGCACCGCCGCGACGAACAGCTGCGCCGCACCGCCGCGCGCCGCCCGGACCTGGTCCTGGCCCTGGATCCGGAGACCCTGGACAAGCAGGACCGCGCCACCCTGGCCGGACTCGGCTATACCGTCACGCCCGAGCGGGTCGTGCCGGATTCGGCGCACCCGGAGCTTCAGCCGCGCCGCATGTAGGGCTGGGGCGGCATGTAGGGCTTGGGCGGCGGCGGAATTAGAGCTTGGGCCCTGCCGTGTGGCAAAATAGAGGATTGTGTCCGCTGGGCACGTTCCTGCCACAGGGGGAGCGTCGCCAACAGCCGGACTCTCCGGCCGCCGATTCCCGGATGGCCGGTTTCCTGAATTTCGGCAGCGACCGTTGCAGGCACCGCCTGACCGTCCTGCCGTGACCAAAGTGAATGACCTGTGGCGTTCACCAGGAGTGAGAAATGCATATCCTCGACTCTGTTGACGCAGCATCGCTGCGCAGCGACGTTCCCGAGTTCCGCGCCGGCGACACCGTCAAGGTGCACGTGAACATCATCGAAGGCAAGACCGCCCGTATCCAGGTTTTCCAGGGTTTCGTCATGGGCCGCCAGGGCCATGGTGTCCGCGAGACCTTCACCGTCCGCAAGGTTTCCTTCGGCGTGGGCGTGGAGCGTACCTTCCCGGTACACTCCCCGATCATCGACCACATCGAGGTCGTCACCAAGGGCGACGTGCGCCGCGCCAAGCTGTACTACATGCGCAAGCGCCACGGCAAGGCAGCCCGCATCAAGGAGAAGCGCGACTTCGGCACCGCCAAGTAAAGTTGCCCACCGGCAACTTCTTGACCTAACCAGTGCAGCACCTCCCTGGTTCCCCCGAAGCCTCGGGGGAACAACCAAGACGCCGGCCCGGACTTCCGGGCTGGCGTTTTGTGTTGGCCGTCGTCGCCTGCGCCGTGGTGCTCAGCGCCGTCGTGCGCGCCACGCTGCTGGACGTGTACTACATCCCGTCCGGCTCGATGGAGCCGCTGCTGGAGACCGGCGACCGTGTCCTGGTTTCCCGCACCGACTACCACTTCGGCGGGATCCGGCGGGGCGACCTGGTGGTCTTCGACGGGCGGGGCTCGTTCGCGCCCTTTAATAGCGGCAAGTCCCCGTTCGTGGACGCCGCGCAGCAGGCCGGCCAGTGGCTGGGCATTGCCGGCAGCGACACCATCTACGTGAAGCGCGTGATCGGCCTGCCGGGGGACTCGGTCGAGTGCTGCGGCCCGGACGGGCGGCTGCTGGTCAACGGCGAGCCCGTCGAGGAGGATTACCTCTTTCCCGGCGACGCGCCCAGCGAGGTGGAGTTCTCGGTCCAGGTGCCCAAGGATAGATTGTGGTTAATGGGGGACCACCGGTCGGCCTCGGCCGATTCGCGGGCTCTCCTCGGCGCGCCCGGCGGCGGCATGGTCCCCGTCGAGCGGGTCATTGGCCGCCCGCTGAGCATCATCTGGCCGCTCGACCGGGTGTCCGGGCTGGAGCGGATACAGTTGGATGCCCAGCCAGCGGAGAATCGAGGATAGTGAGTATGGACCAGGACCCGAAGGACACTGGCGGGTACCAGCCGGATGCCTCCGGGCCGCGGAAGCGCGAACGCCAGCGCGAACGGCAGAGCGAACGGAAGAACGCCGGACGGAACTCCCTGTTGTCGTGGCTGAAGGAGATCGCCACGATCGTCGCGGTCGCCGTCGTCCTTTCTTTCCTGATCAAGACCTTCCTCTTCCGCGCCTTCTTCATCCCGTCCACCTCGATGGAGGACACGCTCGAGGTCGACGACCGGATCTTCGTGAACCTGCTGGTCCCGCAGCCGTTTGAGCTCAGCCGCGGCGACGTGGTGGTTTTCCAGGACAAGCTCAACTGGCTGCCGCCGAACGGGGCGGATGAAGGCAACTGGTTCCAGCAGATCCTCACCTTCGTCGGGCTGATGCCGGACGCATCCCAGCAGCACCTGGTCAAGCGCGTCATTGGCCTGGGCGGCGACCAGGTGGTCTGTTGCGACGCCGATGGCCGCATCTCGGTCAATGGGGAGCCGCTGGACGAGGATCCCTACCTGGCGCCGGGCTCGGACAACGCCCGGATTCCCTTCGACGTGACGGTGCCCGAGGGTAAAATCTGGGTCATGGGCGATAACCGGAACCATTCCGCGGACTCGCGCGAACACCAGGACGAGGCGTCGAGGGGCTTCGTGGACCTCGAGTCCGTCGAGGGCAAGGCCAGCGTCATCGCCTGGCCGCTGGACCGGCTGGGCTTCCTGGGCAATTACCCCGAGGTGTTCGACGGCGTCCCGGAACCGTCCGAAGCGTCCGGCGGCGGGAAGCCGGCCCTGGCCCGGCAGGACGAGGCGCCGTGACCGGCAGGAACCCCACGCTGCGCTTCGAGCGGTCCTTTGCGGAGGCGGGCCACCGGCTGGTCGCCGGTGCGGACGAAGTGGGCCGCGGGGCCCTGGCCGGACCGGTCAGCGTAGGGATGGTCGCCATCGACGCGACCTCGGCCAAGCAAATCCGCGGCGTCCGCGACAGCAAACTGCTCAGCCCGGCGGACCGGGTGGCCCTGGTGCCCAAGATCCACAAGTGGGCGACGGCCTACGGCGTGGGGCATGCCAGCGCGGCCGAAATCGATGCGCTGGGCCTGATGGCGGCCCTGCGGCTGGCCGGCGCGCGGGCCTGGGGCCAGGTGCTGGCCACCGCGCGCCCGGACATCGTGATCCTCGACGGCAACCACGACTGGCTGTCGGCGGGGGAGCCGTCGCTCTTCGACGACGTCGCGCAGCCCGGCTGCGACGCGCCGGTCCGGACCAGGATCAAGGCGGACCTGCAGTGCCTCAGCGTGGCCGCGGCCAGCGTGCTGGCGAAGGTGGAGCGCGACGCGCTGATGACCGGCTACGCCGCGGACTATCCGGACTACGCCTGGGACATCAACAAGGGCTACGCCACCGCCGCGCACCGCGCCGCCTTGCTGGGCATCGGTCCCTCGGAGCTGCACCGCCGAAGTTGGCGGCTGACCCCCGAGGAACCGCTGATGCCCGCCGTCGAACTCGCGGAGTAAACGCCGCGGGGCAATCTGGGGCAGGATGGATACATGAGCGCCGAAGACCTTGAGAACTACGAGACCGACATGGAGCTGCAGCTCTACCGGGAGTACCGCGATGTCGCCGGCCTGTTCAGCTACGTCGTGGAGACCGAGCGCCGCTTCTATCTGGCCAACCACGTGGACCTGCAGGCGCGCTCTGCCGACGGCGAGATCTACTTCGACCTGACCCTGCAGGACGCGTGGGTCTGGGACGTCTACCGTTCCGCCCGGTTCGTAAAATCCGTGCGTGTGATCACGTTCAAGGACGTCAACGTCGAGGAGCTGGCCAAGAACGACGACCTGACCCTGCCCAAGGGCGGGCTCGGCGGCTGAGCGGCTACCGGCCGCCGACCCCGTCCAGGGTGATGTACGTCTTGCGGACGGTGTCGTGGACTTCCCACGTGCCCTTCCAGCCGGCGGGCATGACGACGGTGTCGCCTGCGCCGGCTTCCACCGGCTTCTGCCCCTCGGCGGTGATGGTGACCCGCCCGGCCAGGATCTGGCAGACCTCGTGGTAGCCGTCCCGCACCGCGGTGAACAAACCGGGGGAGCACTCCCAGATGCCCACGTTGAGGCTGTCCGCGCTCCAGATTTCGCGCGATGCCTCCTGCTGCCCCTCTGTGACCGCCGTGGGCTTGGGCCCGGGCGCTCCGAGCGCGGCGTGGGGCGCCGCCGGGAGGTGAATGGTGTCAATGGACATGGTTGGATCCTTTCCAAGGGGTGGGCCGCGCTGGGCGGGCAGGGCATGCTCGCGCCGCCCGACCAGCGCGAAGTACTTCAGGCGCGGCCGGAGATGAGGTCTGCGGCCTTGGCAATCGGGGAGGTTGAGGTACGGCCGGAGTTCTCCGACTTGTCCGCGGCGTAGTACGCCGCGTACATGGCCTGGACGGCAATCCAGCGCAGGGGTTCCACTTCCCAGGTGCGCACCCGGCGGTTCACCCACGGCATGGTGGTCAGTTCGCTCTCCGTATCCAGCACCAGGTCCCGCAGCGTGCGGCCGGCCAGGTTCGTCGCGGTCACGCCGGTGCCGACATACCCGCCGGCCCAGCCGAAGCCGGTCTCCCGATCCAGGCCGACGGTGGCCTTCCAGTCGCGCGGGACGCCCAGCACACCGGCCCAGGCATGGTCGATCCGTGCGCCGCGGGTGGCCGGGAACATGTCGTGCAGGATCGCGGCCAGGTTCTGGATGGTCTCGGGCTGGGTGGCCCCGTCCGTGTCCGTTTTGGAGCCAAACCGGTAGGGCACGCCGCGCCCGCCGAGCGCAATCCGGTTATCGGCCGTGCGCTGGGCGTACATGTAGGCGTGCGCCATGTCGCCCACGGTGTCGAACTCATTCCACCCGATCGCCGCCCAGGCGTCGTCTCCGAGGGGCTCGGTGGCGATCATCGACGAATTCATCGGGAGCCATTCGCGGTGCGAGCCCTTCAGGTTCGCGGTGAAGCCCTCCGTCGCCCGCAGAATGTACTCGGCCCGGACATCACCCCTCTCCGTCCGCGCCAGCCGGGGGCTGATTTCGGTGACGGTGGTGTCTTCGTAGATGCGCACGCCCAAAGCTTCCACCCTTTCCGCCAGGCCGCGCACCAGCTTGGCCGGATGGATCCGGGCACAGTGCGGCTGGTGGACGGCGCCGAGCGTGCCGGCAATCCGGACCCGCTCGCTGCTTTCGGCCGCGCTCAGCAGGCGGACGCCGGCCTCGGGCCACTCGGCCTCGGCTGCGGCCAGGGCCTTGAGCCGTTCCAGCTGGGCCGGATTGCGGGCCACATTCAGCTCGCCGCCCTTGCGGACACCGGCGTCGATGCCCTCCGCACCGGCGACCGCGATAACCTCGTCCACCGTCTCGTTCAGCAGCGTCTGGAAGCGGCCCACCAGCGCACGGCCGTGCGCCTTGACGTACTGGCCGCGGCCGCCGGTGATGCTGTTGGTCAGCCAGCCGCCGTTGCGGCCCGAGGCGCCGAAGCCGGCGAAGCGGCTCTCCAGCACGACGATATCCAGCTCCGGCCGGGCCTTCTTGAGGTAGTACGCCGTCCACAGCCCGGTGTAGCCGGCGCCGACGATGGCGACATCGGCCGTCGTGTCGCCGGCCAGGGCCGGCCGGGGCGCGGGCAGCCCGTCCTCGGCAAACCAGAAGGAGACGTTGCCGTTAACCGTCGAGGCCGTCTCGGTGATCAGTTTTTTGCTCATGGTGGGGTTTCCTAGGTCGTGGAGACGAGGTCGGAGTCTTCGAGCAGTACGCCGTCCCGGGCGGACCAGTAGACGACCGCATCGTCTCCGGGCCGCAGGCCGTTGCTTTCGGACAGCGGGGTGCGGACGATGCCGGTGGAGCCGTCGGGCAGCTGCAGTTCATACTTGTGGCCGGAGCCCAGATAGATGTTCTGGACCACCTTGACCGGGACGGTGACGGCGCCGCCGGGGACTTCCTCCGCCTTCGGGGCGACGCGCAGCTGCTCGGGCCGCAGGACCAGGGCACCCTTGCCCGAGACGCTCCGGCCGGCGGGGCCGCGGAGTTTGGCCCCGTGGAAGTCCATGGACCACTCCGGGCCGGCCGCATCGACGTCGGCACGGAAAATGGTGGACTCGCCCATGAACTTGGCCACGAACAGGCTGGAGGGGCGCTCGTAAAGCTCGGCACTCGTACCGACCTGCTCGATCCTGCCGTTGTTGAAGATGGCGATGCGGTCGCTGAGGATCAGGGCTTCTTCCTGGTCATGGGTGACGAAGACGAAGGTGCGGCCGACTTCCTGGTGGATCCGCTTGATCTCCAGCTGCAGCTTCTCGCGCAGGTTCTTGTCCAGCGCGCCCAGCGGCTCGTCCATGAGCAGCGCCCGGGGGTTGAAGACCATGGCGCGGGCGAAGGCGACGCGCTGCTGCTGGCCTCCGGAGAGTTCGCGCGGGTAGCGGTCCTCATAGCCGGACAGGCCGACGGTCTTGAGTGCCTCGGCAATCAGCGTTTGCTGTTCGGACTTAGGGGTCTTGCGCTGCTGCAGCGGAAACGCAATGTTCTCGGCGACGCTCATGTGCGGGAACAGGGCGTAGTGCTGGAAAACGACGCCGAGCCCGCGCTTGTGCGCCGGCACGTTGTCCACGCGCTGGCCGTCGATCTCGATCGAGCCGCTGGTCAGGTCCGTGAAGCCGGCAACGAGGTTCAGCGTGGTCGTCTTGCCGCTGCCGGACGGGCCCAGCAAGGTGATGAATTCCCCCGGCTCGATGGTCAGCGAGACGTCGTCCACGGCGGTGGATTTGGCATAGCGCTTGGTGACATTCTGGATGTCGATCCGGGTGCCGGCCCCGGTGAGCTTACTGGACACGTTTCCTCCTACGCATACTGAGCAGCCCGACGGCAATGATGATTGTCGTCAAGAGCATGATCAAGGTTGCTGCGGCCGCGATGGTTGGGTCCGTGTCCCTGGTGACGGACGAATACATCTTGACGGGCAGCGTTTCCAAGTACGGACTTTTAATGAAGATCGACAGCACGACCTCGTCGAACGAGGTCACGAAGGCGAAGAGCGCGCCCGAAACGACTCCGGGCAGGATGGACGGCAGGATGACCTTGAGGAACGTGGACCATCGGTTCGCGCCCAGGCTCGCGGCCGCCGTCGCCAGCCGCTGATCGAAACCGCTCAGGGCCGCCGTGACGGAGACCACCACGAACGGCACGGCCAGGACCGTGTGGGCGAGCACGAAGCCGGTCAGGGTGCCCAGCATCTGCAGCCGCAGGAAGATCGCGTAGATGCCGATGGCGAGGATGATCGCCGGCACCACGATCGGGGCCAGCAGCAGCGCCTGCAGCGTCTTGGCAGCCCGGCGCCGGACGAACTTTTGCAGGCCCATCGACGCCGCGGTGCCTATGACGGTCGCCGCGACGGCAACGATGACGGCGATCAGTATCGAATTGCCGAGGGCGGACATCCACGCCCGGTCGGTGAAGAAATTCTCATACCAGCGCAGCGACCAGCCCGACGGCGGGAAACTCAGCGAGGCCTTGTCCGTAAAACTGAGCGGAATGACGATCGAGGTCGGCGCGATCAAGATGGCGGCCACCAGGCCCGCATAGACCAGCAGCAGGGACCGGGTCAGCACGGAATGTTTCACAGCAGTCCTCCTTCATCGCCGGCGGCACGTTTGCTCTTGCGCAGCAGCAGCGCCAACAGGCCCAGCAGCAGCAGCGTGGCAAGGAGCAGGATGACGCCCAGTACGCTGCCGCGACCCCACTGGAGTTGGCCGTTGACCTGCACGTAGATGTATTGCGAGATCAGCATCTCGGATGGCGAGCCGAGCAGCGCCGGGGTGATGTAGAAGCCCAGCGCCTGGATGAAGACCAGCAGGGAGCCGGACACCACGCCGGGCATGGCCAGCGGCATGAAGATCCGGGTGAAGGAGACGAAGGGAGCGGCGCCCAGGCTGCTGGAAGCCTGCAGCAGCCGCAGGTCCACGTTCCGCATCGACGCGTACAGCGGCAGCACCATGAACGGCAGCAGCACCTGGACCATGCCGATCAGGACGCCCGTGGTGTTGCGGATCAGCTCGAACGGCCCCAGCCCCAGGAACCCGAGCATGCCGTTGATCAGGCCGTTGTCCTGTAGCAGGATGATCCACGCGAAGCTGCGGATCATCAGCGACGTCCAGAACGGTATGAGGACTATGACCACCAGCGCCGCACGCATCTTGGGGCCCGAAATCACCATGTAGTACGCGTACGGATAAGCCAGCACCAGGCAGATGGCTGCGGACAGCAGCGCGACCCACAGGGTCCGCCCGAGCACGGCCCAGTTGCCGGCGTTGGCGGCAAACCACTCGTAGTTCTGCGTGCCGGGCACCGGGTCCGCCACGCTGCGCCACATCGCCTCGGCCAGCGGGTAGGCGAACACGCCGGCCATCAGCGCCAGCGCCGGGAGCAACAACAGCAGCGGACTCAGCCGCGGGCGCCTTCCGGCCGACGGCGCTGCGCCGCCCTCGCCATTCCCCGTCCGGCCGGCCGGGGCTGCCGGCCGGACGGGGTCTTTGACTGCGTTGCTCATTAGGAGACCCAGGCCGTCCAGCGTTCCAGGGTCGAGGCGTAGTTCTCGCCCCACCATTCGAAGTCGGAGACCAGGACCTTGTCGGCGATCTCGGGTTCGGTGATCAGGAACTTCTTGCCGTTTTCATTCACCGCCGGCTTGGCGTCCACGTGGACCGGGGAATACGACGTTTCCTCGGTGAGTTTCTCCTGCTGTTCCTTGCCGAGTGCGTAGTTGATCAGGGCCATCGAGGCCTTCGGGTTCTTGGCGTTCGTGGGAACGGCCAGGACGTCCATGACCACGACGCCGGTCTCCCAGACCGGCTCGAACGGGGCTCCGTTTTCCACGGCTCCGTAGGCGCGGCCGGACCAGACGATGGCCATGTCCACTTCCTCCGCCTCAAGCATCTGCTGCGACTGGGCTCCCGTGGTCCAATACACGAGGCTGTCCTTGATGGTGTCCACCTTCTTCAGCGCCCGCTCGACATCGAGCGGGTAAAGGTCTTCCTCGGCCACCCCGTCGGCGATCAGGGCGCCCTCGAGGAGGCCGCCTCCGACGTCGGCGCCCTGGACGGCCCGCTTGCCGGGGAACTTCTTGGTATCGAAGAAATCGGCCCAGCCCTGGGGCGCCTCGCTGTACTTCTCGGTGTTGTACACGACGACCGCCGCGTACTGCATGGCCGGCACGTAGCAGTCGCTGGCCAGGCCCTCGGGGATTTTGGACTTATCGATGATCGAGTAGTCCAGCTTCTGCAGGAGCTTTCCGCATTGGCCGGCCGCCCAGTTCGAATCGGTGTCCACGACGTCCCACGTCACGTTGTTCGACTCCACCTGCGCCTGGATCTTCGCATACTCCATCGGCCCATCGGACAAGACGTTCGCCCCGGACTCCTCGGCGAACGGCGTCACTGCCGCCGCCATCTGTCCGTCCTGGTAGATGCCGCCGTAGGAGGCAAAGGTCATGTTTAGGCCCTCCAAGGCGCCGGCTTTGACCGTTCCGGCCTCCGCGGGACCGGTGCCCAGGTCGATGTCGGCCGAGGCGGCACTGCCCCCACCGCCACAGGCCGACACGAGCAGCGCGACTGCTGCCGCCATTCCAACCGGCAGGGCCCGCCGGCGGCGGGATGTGCTAAGTGCTGACATTATTTCTCCTCTTTCGTGTGGAACGCTGAGTGCGGAAGCGCCGGCTGTCGAACCGTCCGGCCCGCTGCTTTAGATGGTTGGAGGGCTGATGATCCACATGACCTCGGACGTGCCGTGGGCCAGGTTCCGAAGGCCGTGCGGCGCGGACGAGAGGTATTCGACGCTGTCCCCGCCTTCCAGGACATGGGACTCGCCGGAGAAGCGGACCTCCACCCGCCCCTTCAGGCAGACGAGGACCTCCTGCGCATTCCCGTGGGCGTACAGTTCCTCGCCGGTCCCGCCGTGCATGTCGAGTTCGCCGGCGTAGACCTCCAGGTTCCGCTGCGGGGAGCCGGTGAGCAGGTACTTGTTGAGGCCGTCGCCGGCATGGAAAACCGGCCGGTCGGCCTTGCGCAGTACCCGGCCCTCGGGCCTGGTGCCGTCGATCAGCTCCGCCGTCGTCGTTCCGAGGGCTTCCGCGATCTTCTTGAGCGTGGCGACGCTGGCGTTCGAGTGCGCGTTTTCCAGCTGGCTCAGGAAACCCGAGCTGACGCCGGTCAGCTGGGCCAGGCTGCGCAGCGAGATGCTCCGCAGTTCCCGTGCCGCACGAATGCGCTGGCCGATCGGCTGCTCGTTGTCCGCCGTACCGCTCATCGAACACCTCCTTTAGTCTTCCTAATGCGGTGATTTATGTCACTTATCACCGTGTTTAGTAGACCCTAGCCCGGGTGTTCAGCCGAAAACAAGCGTTTCACCGATTTTTTGTGAGCCGCGTCTCGGGGCTCGGGCCAAAAACCCCGTCCGCTTCCTGGGGGCCTCACTCGCCGAGGTCGGCGCCGAGCTGAAGGCGCGCCGCCGCCAGCAGCAGCGACTTGGTGTAGTCCGGCGTGATTTTCGGGTCCTTCGTGGCCACGGCCATGATCAGGCCGTCGATGAGTGCGACCAGGGTGTCCACGATCTGTTCCACCGGGAGCGCGGGGGTGAAGCGGCCGGCATCCGTGCCTTCGGCAATTGTTGCGGCCAGCGCCTTCCGCCACAGGGTGTTGGTGTGCAGCACAACGGGTTGCACCGCCCCGTGCCTGCTGGCCGCCGCGCAGGATTCCAGCCAGACGGTGCAGTGCTCCGGATCCGTGACCGCGCCGGCGAGGAGCGCCCGGATTTTCGCGGCCGGGTCCTCCTGCCGCTGCGCGGGCAGCTGCCATTCCGTCGCCCTGCGCTCACACGCGGTGACGAGCATTTCGCGGACCACGGCGTCCCGGCTGGGGAAGTAGTGCTGGATCATTCCAATGGAGATTCCCGCTTCCGTGGAGATGTCCCGCAGGCGGATTCCGTCGAATCCGCGGGCCGCCAGCAGGCGTTCCGCCGCCTCGAGGATGAGGCGGCGCCGCGGCTGATCCTCGACGGTCAGCGCGCGGCCCGGGGCGGCAACGGGGCTCATGTTTTCCCTTCGATGTGCTGTGATACCGTTCACAATAATTCATTATTAACGGGAACGACAGCGGCCCGAGTGCCCCATCCGCGGCGGGCCCGTGGACCGCACGGCGGGCCCCTGACCTGCTGCCGACAGAAGCGAGGAAAACCATGGACCGGCTCGTAGACCGCACCATCAGCGCGGCAGCCTTCACCGATGAGGCCCGCGGGCCGCTGCCCCCCCGCGCGCGCACCGTCGTCGTCGGCGGGGGAATCATCGGGGCCAGCATTGCCTATCACCTGGCGGCCTCGGGGGAGACGGACGTCGTCCTGCTCGAAGCCAACGTCCTGGGCAGCGGCACCACGTGGCACGCGGCAGGCCTGGTGACCGGCGGGAGGACGACGACGGCGATGACCAAGCTGGCAAGGTACGGCCTCGAGACCTACGGCACGCTCGAAGAACGCTCCGGGCTCGACGTCTCGTTCCAGCAATCCGGCTCGGTGATGGTGGCGCGGACCGCCGGCCGGGTGGATGAAATGCACTACGCCTGCGACGTGGCCCGCCAGAACGGCACGGAGGCGGAGATCCTGGATGCGGCCGGCCTGGGCCGGCTGTGGCCGCTGGCCCGGACCGACGGAGTACTCGGCGCGCTCTACCTGCCCGACGACGGGCACATCAACCCCGGGTATGCGGCGCTGTCCTTCGCCAAACTTGCCCACGGGCTCGGCGTCGCCCTGCGCGAAAACGTGTCCGTCACCGGCATCCGCCACGGCCGGGGCGGGGTGACGGGCGTCGTCACGGATCAGGGGACCATAGAGGCCGAACGGGTGATCCTCGCCTGCGGGCTGTGGACACGCGACCTGGCCGCGACCGCCGGGGCGCATGTGCCGCTGTATGCCGCCGAGCACGTGCACGTGCGGAGCGGGGAGATCGACGGCGCCGTGCCCGAGCTGCCGGTCTTCCGGGATCTGGACAACAGCTACTACATCCGACACGATTCGGGGCGGCTGCTGGTCGGCGCCTTCGAGCCCGACGGGTTGCCGCGGCCGGTGAGCGGGATCGGCAGAAGCGGTTTCGCGGAGTTCGAGGCCGACTGGGAACACTTCGCGACGATCCGCGGCAAGGCGGAGGCGGCGGTGCCGGCACTGGCGCAGAGCCGTTACGACCGCTTCCTCAATGCCCCGGAAAGCTTCACCCCGGATTCCAACTTCGTCCTCGGGGAAACGTCCGAGGTGCGCAACCTCTTTGTCGCGGCCGGCTTCAACTCCCAGGGCATCATTTTCGCCCCCGGCGCCGGTCGGGAACTGGCCGAGTGGGTGATCTCCGGATCACCCGGCTTCGACGCGGCCGCGGTGGACGTCCAGCGGTTCTCGCGGCACCAGAGCAACCGGCGCTACCTCCACGCCCGGACCCGGGAGGGGCTCGGACGCCTCTACGCCATGCACTGGCCGCAGCTGCAGCCTGCCACGGCCCGAAACGTGCGGCGCTCGCCGCTGCACGCCCGGCTCGCCGAACTCGGCGCCTGCTTCGGGGAGCTCAACGGCTGGGAACGGGCCAACTGGTACGGTGACCCCGGGACCGCGCCGCAGTATGAGTACAGCTACGGCCGGCAGAACTGGTTCGACCGTGTAGCCGAGGAGCACCGTGGCGCACGGGAAGGGGTGGTGCTGTTTGACCTGAGCTCCTTCGCGAAGATCGAAGTGGCAGGTCCGGACGCGCTGTCGGTTTGTCAGCAGGCTTGCACGGCAGACGTCGACGTCCGCGTCGGCAAGGCCGTCTACACCCTGATGCTCAACGAGGCCGGGGGGATCGAGCTGGACGGCACCGTCACCAGGCTCGGGGAGGACCGGTTCCTCGTGGTGACGCCCGCCTTCAGCCAGGACAAGACGCTCGGGTACCTGCGGCGGCTGGCGCAAGGCAAGGCGGCCGCGGTCTTCGATGCCACGGCCGGCCTGGCGACGATAGGGGTCATGGGACCGAAGAGCCGGGAACTGCTCGGCCGGGTCTCGCCCGAGGACTGGTCGGACGCCGCCCAGGCCTACACCGAGGGACGGACCGTGGAGGTTGCCGACGGCTTCGCCTACGCCCTGCGGGTGAGCTTCGTCGGCGAACTCGGCTACGAGCTGTACCCGGGCACGGACACGGCCCTCAACGTGTTCGACGCGTTGTGGGAGGCCGGCCAGGACCTCGGCGTGCGGCTGGCCGGCTACCACGCCCTCGACTCGCTGCGCAGCGAGAAGGGTTTCCGCCATCTCGGGTACGACATCGGGCCCGCCGACGACCCGTACTCCGCAGGACTCGGCTTCACCGTGGCGCTGGACAAGCCGGGCGGCTTCGTGGGCCGGGACTCGGTGGCCAAGCTGGACCCGGCGGCGCCCGCACACCGGACCGTCTACGTGGCGCTGGAGGACCCGGAGGCATTGTTCGTGCACGACGAGACCGTGTTCTGCGACGGCGTGCCGGTGGGCCGCATGACCAGCGGCAGCTACGGCTACACGCTGGGACGCGCCGTCGGGCTCGCCTCGGTCGCCGCGGATACGGACCTCTCCGGAACGTTCACGGTCGAATGCCGGGGCCGGCTCGTCGCGGCCACAGTCTCACGGCGCCCGTTCTACGATCCGAAAGGGGAACGGCTGCGCGGTTAGCAGCCGGCCTGCCGGTCGAGGCCTGACCTGCACCTCGGTGCGGCGGGGTGTTCCGCGGCCGATCAGCGGCCCAGCGCGGTCGGAACACCCCAGTCGGCGCTAGCCGCGGCCTCGAAGCGACCCAGCCGGTAGGGGCTGATGTCAGCCTCGGGCTGCTTGTCCTCGGCCAGGTCGGCGACAACGATGCCCATCAGCGCCGAATACTTGAAGCCCTCGCCGTCATCCCCGCAGGCAACAACGACGCCGGGGACCGGCGAATCGACGACGAACCTGCCGTCGGGGGTGTCGGTCCACACGCAGACCTGCGCGTCGAGTACATCAGGTTGCAGCGACAGCAAGTCGCGGCGCACCCGTTCGCGGATGATGCCGGTGCGCACCTCATCCGGGGACCTGTCGGCGTCCCCCTCGATGTAGTGCCGCAGCGGACTGTCCAGGCCGACCTTGTAGCCTATGCCGGGGCTGCTCATGGCGTAGATGCCCGGTGCTTCGTCAGTTGGGCCGTCGAAAAAGCAAGGATAGTCGTCGGTGGCGCCCCGCGCGCCGCCGAAGTGGACCACCTGCTCCAGGTACGGCCGAAGCGGCGCAGGCAAGCCAAACTGTGCGAGCAAGGCGCCGCTCCCCGGACCGGCCGCAATCACCAACACATCCGCATCGACGCGCCGACTATCGGAGAGGGAAGCACTGACGGTTCCCGATGCCGCCGAAACCTGGGACACCGTGGCCCCGCGCAGGAAGGTGCCGCCGGCCGCGGAAAATAGCCGAAACTGAGCCTGCAGGCTCGCGTCGGCCAACACCACGCCGGCGTCCCGCTGCCAAATGGCATCCCGGCCGTCCGGCCTCAGGCCGGGCAGGAACGCTGCAACGTTGTTCGCGTCGACCTCCTCGAAGGGCACATCTTCGGCCAGAAGGGTCGACCGCAGGCGCGGCAGCGACAACGTGTCGCGCCACAGCAGGCCCTTTTGGTGGTAAACGGGTTGCCCGGCCCTGCTCGAGAGCCGCTTCATGGCCTCCAGCCCCAACCTGGACAGCCGGACCCGGCCGGGGTCCGGGTCGGCAATGCGCCACATGCGCGTCGGTCCATAAGAGGACGACAGGGGGTTCGATACGCCGAAGCGGTCAATCAGGGTGACGTGATGACCCCGGCCGGCCAGCTCGGCCGCTGCCGGCAAACCCCATGCACCGGCTCCGACGACAGTTATCCTCACTGCAATGTCCTTCCTGCGCCCCGGGCCGTTCCTGTCCGTGCAGCAGGCCGGCGCCCGCTTGCGCGCGACGAGAGGCTGAACCGGTGGCTGACATGGAGCGCAGGCCGGGGTGTGCTGCGCATCACTTCTTCAGCGTAACGGAGGCTGCCGCCCTGCCCTGCACAGGCCGCCGCACGCGGCCGGATTTCCACATCCCGGGGGTCACGTGAAGCTGCCCTCCGCCGTCCGCCGCCACGCTGGAGGGCATGAGAGCGAAAGACGACCTGGGCCGACGCGGTGAGGAGATGGCCGCGTCCTATCTTTCCGGCGCCGGCCAGCGTGTCATCGACCGAAACTGGCGCAGCCCCGACGGCGAACTGGACATCGTCTCCGTGGACGGGGCGACCATCGTGGTCTCCGAGGTCAAGACCCGGCGCAGCACCGACTACGGCCACCCCTTCGAAGCCATCACCGACGCCAAGGTCCGCCGACTCCACATCCTGGGGCACCAGTGGCTGCGCGACCACGGCATGACCGGCACGGCGATGAGGGTGGACGCCGTCGCGGTGCTCTACGGGCAGGGGCGCTGGCCCGTGATCGAGTATCTGAAGGGCGTCGGCTGATGGGGCTCGGACGGACATTCTCGGTGGCGCTGGTGGGCCTGAACGGGCACATCGTCGAGGTCGAAGCGGACATCGGCCAGACCCTCCCGGCCTTCGTTCTCCTGGGGCTGCCGGACGCGGCCCTGACCGAGGCCAAGGAACGGATCAAGGCCGCGGCGAAGAACGCCGGGGTCCCGCTCAGCAGGCGGAAGATCACCGTCAACCTTGTCCCCGCTTCGCTGCCGAAGAAGGGCTCCGGCTTCGACCTGGCCATCCTGATGGCCTCGCTCCAGGCGGCGGGGGACGTCCGGCCCAGCGGCCGCAACATCTTCCTCGCTGAGCTGGGCCTCGACGGGAGGCTCCGGCCGGTCAGGGGTGTACTGCCGGCGGTGATGGCGGCCGTCGAAGCCGGGTATCCGCATGTTGTCGTCGCCGACGCCAACGCCGCCGAGGCCGCGCTGGTGCCCGGGGCCCGGGTGCGCAGCTTCAGCAACCTGGTTGAGGTCTTGATGGCCTTCGGCGGCGACGCGAACCGGCTGAATCCCGGCCCGCCGGAGCGGCTAAGCCCGTCCGTCCCGGCCGCAGCACCTCCCGCGCCCGCCCCCGACCTGGCGGACGTGGCCGGGCAGCATGAAGCCCGGGCGGCGCTGGAAGTCGCCGCTGCGGGCGGCCATCATTTGCTGCTCGTCGGTCCGCCAGGTGCCGGCAAGACGATGCTCGCCGAACGGTTGCCGGGCATCCTGCCCGATCTTCCCGACCACCATGCCATGGAGGTCACCGCCATCCACTCCCTGAGCGCCACGGCCGCCCCGCTGACCGAGCTGGTACGGCGGCCGCCGTACGAGAGCCCGCACCACACGGCAACGGCGGTCTCCATCATCGGGGGCGGCTCCGGCATGCCCCGCCCGGGAGCGGCCTCGCGGGCACACCGCGGAGTGCTGTTCATGGACGAGGCACCCGAATACGACCGGCAGGTGCTCGACGCGTTGCGCCAGCCGCTGGAGAGCGGGCGGCTGGTGGTACACCGCGCGGCGGGCAGCGCCACCTACCCGGCCCGTTTCCAGCTCGTCATGGCGGCGAACCCCTGCCCGTGCGGGCTCTCCGGCGGCAAGGGTTTGGAATGCACCTGCACGCCCGACCAGAGGCGCCGCTACTTTGGCAAACTCTCCAACCCCTTGACCGATCGCATCGATCTGCAGCTCACTCTGCCACGGCTGACAGTGGGGATGATGGCCACGGGTACGCGGCGGGAAGACAGCGCGGCCGTCGCCGCCCGGGTAGCGGTGGCACGGACGGCACAGCGGGCGAGGCTGCAGCCGTGGGGCATCGGGTTGAACGCGGAGATCAGCGGCGAACTGTTGACCGGAAAGCTGCGGCCTCCGGCCGCTATCACCAGGGACCTGGACCGGGCCATGGAATGCGGAGTGCTGACCGGCCGTGGCTACTCGCGGGTCCTGCGCGTTGCGTGGACGCTCGCCGACCTGTCCGGCCTGGACCGACCGGACCGGGACTGCGTCGGCACGGCGCTGGCTCTCCGCCAACAGGTCAAGGCGGCGTGACCATGCCGTCCCCATCTGCGGCCGCAGGCCAGGAGGAGATGACCAGAATGACGCAACTGCCGTCCACCGACGAACGCCTTGACAGGGCGGCGCTGTCACGGCTGATGGAGCCGTCTGACTGGATCGGCCAGGCTCTGGTCGCTGCTGCCGGCGCCCACGACGCCCTCAGGGTCGCCACCGGCCAGATCAAGGCCGGGCACGGTCTGCAGGCGGAATTGCTGCGCGCCCTCGACCGCGTACCCTCTGCCGGCAACGCCCAGCCGCTCAGCGACGCCCTCGAGCGGTGGGCACCGCGCATCAAGGACCTTGCGCCCGAACGCGACCTGGCCGTGATCGGCAGGCTAGGCGGCACCGTGCTCATACCCGGAGACGCCGTGTGGCCGGCCGCGTTGAAAGACCTCGGGCTGGGCGAACCGCTCTGCCTCTGGGCGCGGGGAAGGTTCACGGACGGCATCCCGGACGTCCGGACAACGGTGGCCGTTGTCGGTTCCCGGGACAGCACGAATTACGGCAACCAGGTGACCGGCGACATCAGCAGCGGACTCGCGCAGCGCGGCTATTGCGTGATCTCCGGCGGGGCCTACGGGATCGACGCGCAGGCCCATCGGTCGGCCCTGGCGGCGGAGACCGAACATGTCGCCACCATGGCGGTCATGGCCGGCGGCCTGGACCGGTACTACCCGGCCGGAAACGAAGAACTGCTCCGCGCCATCGCCAACCGGGGGATCCTGCTGGCCGAAGTGCCGCCCGGCACCGCACCAACACGTTGGAGATTCCTGCAACGAAACCGGCTCATCGCGGCGTTGGCCGCCGCAACCATCGTGGTGGAGGCCCGCTGGCGCTCCGGGGCACTGAATACTGCCCATCACGCCGCGGGGCTGGGCCGCGGCGTAGGCGCCGTCCCCGGATCCGTCTACAGCGCGAACTCGGCCGGTACCCATCG
Organism: Arthrobacter sp. MDT2-34-1; assembly: GCF_059091365.1. Classification (NCBI taxonomy): domain Bacteria; kingdom Bacillati; phylum Actinomycetota; class Actinomycetes; order Micrococcales; family Micrococcaceae; genus Arthrobacter; species Arthrobacter sp. MDT2-34-1. Next base: position 678,029 of record NZ_JBNHGO010000001.1, on the reverse strand, counting down.
GCTGCTGCGCGACGGGAGCGCAACTGCCGTCACGGATGCCGCAGAGGCAGCCGAGCTCGCGGGACCGCTGGGAACAGTGCCCGCCGGGGGCCAAGAGGTGCTCGCCGACCACGACGGACTCGGCGTGGACGACCTGCTGCTGCTCGACGCCCTGCCGGTTCGCCGGGGAAGCACCGTGGACAAGCTCGCCACGGTCGCGGGCATCCCGGTCCGCACCGTCCTCGCGGGGCTCGGCCGGTTGGAAGCGGCAGGACTGGCCGTCCAGGACGCCACCGGCTGGCGCCGGGGGCGGCGGGACTGAGTAGGACACAGGGAAGGAGCGCGGCGGCAATTCAGCCGTGCCCCCGTGCGCCTCCTTGAGTTCGGCGGGCCGGACCAGCAAAGTGAGGGGATGAGCTCTGCAGACCAACCCGAACCGCAGGGCACCGAGCCGCTCCCGCAGGCCTTTGACGCGGCCCTCGATGGCTTCGCCCGCTATCTGAAGGCGGAACGGGCGCGCTCGGAACATACCATCCGCGCCTATGCGACCGACGTCCGGCACCTGCTCGGCTACGCAGCGGAAACCGGTGCCCGGGAGCTGCCGGACATCACCCTCGGGACCCTGCGGTCCTGGCTGGGCGCGATGAACGGAGCCGGCATGGCCCGATCCACGCTGGCGCGGCGCACGGCCACCGCCCGCACGTTTATGGGCTGGGCGTTGCGGGAAGAGCTCATCCACACCGATCCGTCGCTCCGGCTGAAGGCGCCCAAACGCGCCGGCTCGCTGCCCACCGTGCTGCGCCCGGCCCAGGTCGACGAGCTGTTCCGAACGCTCGCCGAGGAAGCCGCCAAGGGGGAGCCGATGCCCCTGCGGGACCGGGCGATGATCGAACTGCTCTATGCCACCGGAATCCGCGTCAGCGAACTCGCGGGCCTGGACATCGACGAAGTGGACAACGAACGCCGGACCATCCGAGTGCTCGGCAAGGGCAACAAGGAACGCACCGTTCCGTTTGGACTGCCGGCCGCCGTCGCCATGGACGACTGGCTGCGCCGCGGCAGGCCCAGGCTCGCCACCGCGGAAAGCGGTCCGGCCCTGTTCCTCGGCCAACGCGGCAGGCGCGTGGACCCGCGCCAGGTGCGCTCCGTCGCGGCGAGGCTCTTCGGCCTGCTCGGCGACACCTCGGCCACCGGGCCGCACGCCCTCCGGCACAGCGCCGCCACGCACCTGTTGGATGGGGGAGCGGACCTGCGGGCCGTCCAGGAGATCCTCGGCCACAGCACTTTGGCGACCACCCAGCTCTACACCCACGTCTCCGTGGACCGGCTGCGCCGCAGCTACCAGCAGGCGCACCCGCGGGCCTGATCGCGGACAGCAGCGGCGGGCGGGACCGGCCGCCCGCCCGGAACGCGGCCGCCCCGGGGAGCCCCCGGACCGGCTGCACTGGCGGAACCGGCGACACGCCATAACACATTGGTAGTTACACTGGCGCAATTCGATGCCGTACGGCACAATGAGGAACGAAGCGTCGGAAACAGCAGTACTGACAAGTTCCATCCGTTGACAGGCTGAAGGTCGTTGGGGAAGACGTACCTACAGCAAATGGAGGATGGGATGTCTGTTGTGATGACGCGTGGAGTGCTGTTTGTGCATTCAGCACCTTCGGCACTGTGCCCGCATATCGAGTGGGCCGTCGGATCCGTCGTGGACAAGCGAACGGATCTCGAGTGGACCCCGCAGCCTGCCGCGCCCGGAATGTACCGGGCCGAGCTGTCGTGGGTCGGCGCGCAGGGGACCGGCGCCATGCTGGCCTCTGCCCTGCGCGGCTGGGCCCATTTGCGCTATGAAGTCGCCGAAGAGCCGAGCGCCGGGGTGGACGGCGGCCGCTGGTCGCACACGCCCGAACTCGGCATTTTCCACGCCATGACCGACGTCCACGGAAACATCATGGTGAGCGAGGACCGCATCCGCTACGCCTACGAAGCCGGTGCCGGCGATCCCGCAGCCGTCTACCACGAACTGTCCCTCGCCCTGGGCGAGGCATGGGACGAAGAACTCGAGCCTTTCCGCCACGCCGCTGAAGGCGCCCCCGTCCGCTGGCTGCACCAGGTCGGCTGACGCCGGCTCTTCCCTCCCTCCTCCATCCACGCAAAAAGGGAGGGCGGCCGGTGAAAACCGGCCGCCCTCCCTTTCGTGCTGCCCGCAGGCAAGCACCGGAATGAACCGTCAGACGTTGCGGAACACGACGACGGCGTTGTGGCCGCCGAACCCGAAGGAGTTGTTCAACGCGACGATGTCGCCCTGCGGCAGGTCGCGGGACGAGGTGACCACGTCCAGCGGAATCTCCGGGTCCTGGTTCTCCAGGTTGATCGTGGCCGGAGCGCGGCGTTCGTAGACGGCCAATACGGTCATCACGGACTCCACGGCACCAGACGCGCCGAGCAGGTGGCCGGTCTGCGACTTGGTCGCGGAGACCGCAACGTTGTCGACATGGTCTCCGAGCGCGGCCTTCAAAGCAGTGTATTCCGGCTTGTCGCCGACAGGGGTGGACGTGGCGTGGGCGTTGACGTGCACCACGTCGGTCGCCTGTGCCCGGGCGTCGAACATCGCGGCCTTCAGCGCGCGGGTGGCGCCCAGTCCCTCGGGATCGGGGGCGGTGATGTGGTAGGCATCGGCGGTGACGCCGGAGCCGGCAAGCTCGGCATAGATGCGGGCACCGCGGGCCAGGGCATGTTCCTCGGCCTCGAGCACCAGCGCGCCGGCGCCTTCGCCCATCACGAAGCCGTCCCGGTCCAGGTCGTACGGGCGCGAGGCACGTTCGGGGTCGTCATTGCGCCTGGACAGGGCCTGCATCGCGCTGAACGCCGCGATCGGCATGGGGTGGATCGCGGCCTCGGCGCCGCCGGTCATGACCACGTCGGCCTTGCCGGCGCGGATCAGGTCGATGCCCAAGGCCATGGCTTCGGTGCCGGAAGCGCAGGCGGAGACCGGGGTGTGGGCGCCGGCGCGGGCTCCCAGGTCCATGCTCACGGCCGCGGCCGGGCCGTTCGGCATCAGCATCGGCACCGTCATCGGCAGCACCCGCCGCGGCCCGCGGTCGCGCAGCGTGTCCCACGCGTCCAGCAGCGTCCACACGCCGCCGATACCGGTGGCGAAAGCCACGGCCAGGCGGTCGTGGTCAACCTCTTCAATGCCGGAGTCTTTCCAAGCCTCACGGGCCGCCACCACGGCGAACTGGGTGGAGGGGTCCATCCGCTTGGCTTCGACCCGGGTCAGTACTTCGTCCGGGCGGTTGCTGGCCTGGGCGGCGAACGTCACCGGCAGTTCGTACTGGGCTACCCAATCATCTTCGAGGGTACGGGCCCCGGAAACGCCCTTGAGCGCATTCCGCCACATCGTGGGGACGTCGCCGCCGATCGGGGTGGTGGCGCCGAGGCCGGTGATGACTACTTTGCGTGCCATTGATTCATTCTCTCAATAGTGATTGGGCAATAAATCCGGTGCGGCGGCCGGACCGGGGGTCACCCGCCGGCCGCCGAGTCCCGGGAAGCCCCCGGGCGGCGCGGAACTAAGCCTGGGCGTTGACGATGAAGTTGACGGCGTCACCGACGGTCTTGAGGTTCTTGACCTCTTCGTCCGGGATGCGCACGCCGAACTTTTCCTCGGCGTTGACCACGATGGTCATCATCGAGATGGAATCGATGTCCAGGTCATCGGTGAAGGACTTGTCCAGCTCGACAGCCTCCGGGGCCAGGCCGGTCTCTTCGTTGACGATCTCGGCCAGTCCGGCCAGGATTTCTTCGTTGCTAGCCATGGTGGCTCCTTTTCTTGTGCTGCCGGACGGTGTCCGGACGGGGTGTCAAACCGCGGTCTGCGGCCTGGTTCTGGTGGGATTGTAGGGGAGGCCCGACTACCGCAAGGCAGTCTACGGCAGGACGATGACCTGCGCGCCGAAGACCAGCCCGGCGCCGAAGCCGATCTGCAGGGCGAACCCGCCGGAGAGCGCGGGGTTCTCCTGCAACAGGCGGTGCGTGGCCAAGGGGATGGACGCCGCCGAGGTGTTGCCGGCATCGGCGATGTCGCGCGCCACGACCACGCTCTCGGGCAGCTTCAGCTGCTTGACCATCTCGTCGATGATGCGCATGTTCGCCTGGTGCGGCACGAAGGCGGCGAGGTCCTGGGGCTGCAGGCCGGCCGCCTCGAGCGCCTGCTTGGCTACCTTCGCCATTTCCCAGACCGCCCAGCGGAACACGGACGGCCCGTCCTGGCGCAGCGTGGGCCAGAGCTTGCTGTCCGTCTCGTCGAAGGTGTCCGAGACGGCCGAGAGCGAGCCGGCGGCCTCTGCGGCCAGCGAGAGCTCGCGGACGTGGTTGAGCGAGTGGGTCATGCTGATGGTGTCCCACTTGCTGCCGTCGGAGCCCCAGACCGGCTTGCTGATGCCCGGGGTGTCGGACGGGCCCACGATGACGGCGCCGGCGCCGTCGCCGAGCAGGAAGGAGATCGTCCGCTCGGTGTTGTCGATGACGTCGGAGAGCTTTTCCGCGCCGACCACCAGCACGTAGTCGGCGGTGCCGGAGCGCACCAGGGCGTCGGCCTGCGCGATGCCGTAGCAGTATCCGGCGCAAGCGGCGGAGATGTCGAAGGCGGGAGCCGGGGTGGCGCCGATCCGGTCGGCCAGGGCCGCGGCGGCCGACGGCGTGGCGTAGGGATGGGAGACGGTGGAGACGAGGACGGCCCCGAGCTGGTCGCCGGTGATGCCGGCCTGTGCCATCGCTTCCTTGGCGGCGCCTTCGGCCATGTCCAGCACGGACGTGTTGGCGTCCGCCCGGTGACGGGTGACGATCCCGGTCCGCTGGCGAATCCATTCGTCGGAGGAGTCGATCCACTGGCAGACGTCGTCGTTGGTGACGATGACGTCCGGACGGTACGCTCCGATGCCCAGGATGCGCGTGAAGTCGCGTAGCGGGGTCTGCTGGATGACGGGTGTGCTCACTGCTCGGATTCTCCAGACGTGCTGTTCAGGACGGGGGTCTGTTCGGTGTGCTCGGCGATGAAGGCGCGGGCCGCTTCCAGGTCTTCCGGCGACTTCAGGGCCATGGCTGCCACGCCCTTCATGCCGCGCTTCGCCAGCCCGGCCAGCGTACCGGCCGGCGGCAGTTCCAGCAGTCCGGTGACGCCGACGGACACGAGCTTCTCCATGCACTTGTCCCAGCGGACCGGGCGCGACACCTGAGCGATCAGGCTGTCCAGGTTCTCGTCGCCGCCGAAGACCGGTTCGCCGTCGTAATTGGAGAGCAGGGTCAGCGACGGCAGGGCCGGCTTCAGCTGGGGACGCAGGGTTTCCAGGGCGCTGACCGCCGGGGCCATGTGTTCGGTGTGGAAGGCGCCGGCGACCTTCAGCGGGATCACCCGCGCCTTGGCCGGCGGATTCGCGGCGAACGCCTGCAGTTGTTCGAGCGTGCCGGCGGCGACCGTCTGGCCGCCGCCATTGGCGTTGGCCGGGGTGAGTCCGGCTGCTTCGATCGCGGCGAGCACTTCGTCCGCATCGCCGCCGAGCACGGCGCTCATGCCGGTCGGGGTCTGGGCGGCGGCGCGCGCCATGGCGTTGGCCCGCTCACGCACGAAGTTCATGGCATCGTTCTCGGTCAGCGCGCCGGCGATGGCGGACGCCGTAATCTCACCCACCGAGTGGCCGGCGACGACGGTGGACAGGTCGAGGGGCTCCTCGGCGGTCAGGGCGCGGGCGGCCAGCAGGCCCGCGGCCACGATCAGCGGCTGGGCGACGGCGGTGTCCTTGATGGTCTCCTCATCCGACACGGTGCCGTGCGTGAGAAGGTCCAGCTGGGCGATGTCGCTGAGCAGTCCGAGGTGTTCGGGCACACCGGGGACCTCGAGCCAGGGATTGAGGAATCCGGGCGTTTGGGAACCCTGGCCCGGGCAGACTATTGCAAGCACGTATTCAAGCTTTCCAAAGAGGAGGCGGTTTCCACGGTGTTTCGGCACACGAAGCTCGCCGAACCGCTTTGTAGGAAGTCTACAAGGTGGCGCAACTACTGCCGAGCCGCCGCGCGGTCCTTCGGGCTCCGCGCGGGAGCCACCAGGCGTCCCACGCCGAGGGCGGTCTGCAGCACGAAGGCCTCCCGCGGGAGCAGCGGATCCCAGCCGGTCACATCGCACACCCGGCGCAGTCGGTAGCGCACCGTGTTGGCGTGGACGAACAGTTCCCGCGCCGTGGCCTCCAGCGAATGCCCTAGGGACAGGTAGCTGGAGAGCGTTTCGACCAACCCGTTGCCGGCGTTGAGCAGCGGCACGTAGATGTACTTGTAGAGGTCGCGGCGCGCGGCGTCGTCGCCGGACATCACCCGTTCGGGCCACAGGTCGTTGGCGGCGACAGGACGCGGCGCGGCCGGCCAGGCCTTGGCCGCGTTGAGCCCGGCGAAGGCGGCCTGGGCCGAGGTGCTGGCGTCCACCAGCGAGCGGGCCTCCGGGCCGTAGACCACCGGCCCGGGCCCGAAGAGTTCGGCCAGGCGCACGAAGGCGGTGTCCTGGTCCGACAGGCCGCCCAGCACCAGGATCAGCCGCTCGCCCTGGATGCCCACCAGGGTGTCGGCGGCGTAGCGGGAGCTGGCGCGGCGCAGTTCGGTCACGAAGCTGGGGCCCGGTTCACCGGGGGAGCCGCCCACCATCACCGTGATGGGGCCGGTGGTCTTCCAGCCGACCGCGGCGATCCGGGAGCGCAGCGCGTCGGAGCTTTCGCCGCGCAGGATCGCGTCGACGACCAGCGCCTCGAGCCGGGTGTCCCAGGAGCCGCGAGTTTCGGCGGCGCGTGCGTACACGTCGGCGGCGGCGAAGGCGACCTCGCGGGAATAGCGCAGCACTGCTTCGCGCAGTTGGGCCTCGTCGCTTTCGCCGGCAAGGTCCGGCACTTCGTCTTCCACGGCTTCGACCACCACGCGGATCAGCTGCAGGGCGCGTTGCAGGCTGATGGAGCGGGTCAGCTCGGTGGGGGCGGTGCCGAAGACGTCGTTCATCACCCAGGCCGGGGACGTGGGGCGTTCGTACCATGTCACGAAGGACGCGATGCCCTTCTGTGCGACCAGGCCGAGGGCGGAGCGTTCGTCCGGCCGCAACCCGCGGTACCAGGGCAGGTCCGAATCCAGCCGCTTCAGGGTCACGGTCGCCAGCGCGCCGACCTTGGTCCGCAGCCGCTCCAACGTCGCCGGGTTGCCGGTCGCGGCCCGGTCGCCCTTCCGCCCGGCGCCGGCGCGCCGCCCGGCCGCACCGGATGTCGACGGCGGCGCCTGCTGTGCCGCGGTTTTCTTGGCGGCCGTCGTGCCCAGTGGGGCAGCCGTCTTGGCAGGTTCGGTCCGGGCGTGGGGCATGCAACGAGCATACGCACTTGGCCGGGCAAGCTCCATTCCGGCTTTTGTGTGGTTCCTACTAAAACAGGCGGCGGACCCGGCCGCGAAGGGCCGGGTCCGCCGCCCGTCGGGTGGCGCGTTGCCGCGGTTTAGGAGTCGCCCCCGGCGTTGCCCGAGGTGCCGGCATTGACGTCCATCAGGCGGTACTTGTCGAACGCGTCCCGCGGCACATTCTGGTCGACTTCGCCGCGGCGGGCCAGCATCTGCAGGGCCCGGACCACGATCGAGTGGCTGTCGATCTTGAAGAAGCGCCGGGCCGCGGCCCGCGTGTCGGAGAACCCGAAGCCGTCGGCGCCCAGGGTCGCGAACTCGTTGGGCAGGTACTGCCGGATCTGGTCCGGCACGGCCGCCATGTAGTCGCTGACCGCCACGATCGGGCCGGTCGCCCCTTCGAGCTGCTGGGCCACAAAGGGCTTGCGCGGCTCGGCGCCGGGGTTCAGGAACGCCTCCTCCTCGGCGGCCAGGCCGTCGCGGCGGAGTTCGTTCCAGCTGGTCACCGACCAGACATCGGCGGAGACGCCCCAGTCATCGGCCAGCAGCTGCTGGGCTTCCAGCGCCCACGGCACGGCCACGCCGGAGGCCAACAGCTGGGTGCGGGGCCCGTCGACCTTGGCCGGAGCCAGCAGGTAGATGCCCTTCACCAGGCCCTCGACGTCCAGTTCCTCCGGTTCGGCGGGCTGGAGGATCGGCTCGTTGTACACGGTCAGGTAGTACATCACGTTGGGATCCGGATGGTTCCCGCCGTACATGCGCTCCAGGCCGGCGCGCATGATGTGTCCGATCTCGTACCCGTAGGCCGGGTCATAGGTGACGACCGCCGGGTTGGTGGAGGCGAGGACCGGGGAATGCCCGTCCGCGTGCTGCAGGCCCTCGCCGGTCAGGGTGGTCCGTCCCGCGGTGGCGCCGATCACGAAGCCGCGGGCCATCTGGTCGGCGGCGGCCCAGAAGAAGTCACCGGTGCGCTGGAAGCCGAACATCGAGTAGAAGATGTAGATCGGCACCAACGGCTCGCCGTGGGTGGCGTAGGAGGTACCGACGGCTGTGAAGGCGGCGGTGGAGCCTGATTCGTTGATGCCGGTATGCAGGATCTGGCCCTGCGGGGATTCCTTGTACGCCAGGACCAGGTCGCGGTCCACGGACAGGTAGTTCTGGCCCTTGGGGTTATAGATCTTGGCGGTCGGGAAGAACGAGTCCATGCCGAAGGTCCGCGCCTCGTCCGGAATGATCGGGACCACGCGGGCACCGAATTCCTTGTCCCGCATCAGGTCCTTCAGCAGGCGCACGAACGCCATGGTGGTGGCCGCCTGCTGTTTCCCGGAGCCGCGCTTGGCAACCTCGTAGGCCTTGTCCTCGGGCAGGTGCAGCTGCTGGTGTGCGGTCCGGCGTTCCGGCACGGCGCCGCCGAGCGCGGCACGGCGCTCCATCATGTACTTGATCTCCGGGGTGTCCGGTCCCGGCCGGTAGTACGGCGGCCGGTACGGATCGGCCTCGAGCTGCTCGTCGGAGATCGGGATGCGCAGGTGGTCGCGGAAGTCCTTCAGGTCCTGCAGGGTCAGCTTCTTCATCTGGTGGGTCGCGTTGCGGCCCTCGAAGTGCGTGCCCAGGCCGTAACCCTTGACCGTCTGGGCGAGGACCACCGTGGGCTTGCCCTTGAATTCGGTGGCGGCGCGGTAGGCGGCGTAGACCTTGTGGTAGTCGTGGCCGCCGCGCTTGAGGTTCCAGATCTGCTCGTCGGTCATGTCCGCGACCATTTCCTTGGTCTGCGGGGTCTTGCCAAAGAAGTGCTCGCGGACGAACCCGCCGGATTCGGCCTTGTAGGTCTGGTAGTCGCCGTCGAGGGTGGAGTTCATGATGTCCACCAGCGCGCCGTCATGGTCCTTGGCGAGCAGTTCGTCCCACTCCCGGCCCCAGGTCACCTTGATGACATGCCAGCCGGCGCCGCGGAAGAAGGCCTCGAGCTCCTGCATGATCTTGCCGTTGCCGCGCACCGGCCCGTCGAGACGCTGCAGGTTGCAGTTGATCACGAAGGTTAGGTTGTCCAGCTTTTCGTTGGCTGCCAGCTGCAGGAAGCCGCGCGACTCCGGTTCGTCCATCTCGCCGTCGCCCAGGAAGGCCCAGACGTGCTGGTCGGAGGTGTCCTTGATCCCGCGGTTCTGCAGGTAGCGGTTCAGCTGCGCCTGGTAGATGGCGTTGGCCGGGCCGATGCCCATGGAAACGGTGGGGAATTCCCAGAACTCGGGCATGGAGCGCGGGTGCGGGTAGGAGGGCAGGGCGTGGCCTTCGCGGGACTTTTCCTGCCGGAAACCGTCCAGGTCCTCCTCGGACAGCCGGCCTTCGAGGAAGGCACGCGCGTACATGCCGGGGGAGGCGTGGCCCTGGAAGAAGACCTGGTCGCCGCCGCCGGGGTGGTCCTTGCCGCGGAAGAAATGGTTGAAGCCCACTTCATAGAGGGTGGCTGCGCCGGCGTACGTGGAGATGTGTCCGCCCACGCCGATGTCAGGTCGCTGGGCCCGGTGCACCAGCATGGCGGCGTTCCAGCGCATCCAGGCGCGGTAGCGGCGCTCAATCTCCTCGTCGCCCGGGAACTCCGGCTCCTGGTCGACCGGAATGGTATTGACATAGTCCGTGGTGGTCACCATCGGCACGCCGACGCTCTGCGCACCCGCACGCTGCAGGATGGAGCGGACAATAAACTGGGCCCGTTCGGTGCCCTGGCTCTCCACCAGACCGTCGAAGGACTCAATCCATTCGGCGGTTTCTTCGGGATCGCGATCCGGCAGCTGGCTTGTCAGCCCGCTCAGGATGTGCGAGGTATCTTCTCCTGCGCTCACGTCCAACCTCTCATATGTGCAGATTGTGTCTGCGCCTTACGTGGCATAGCGACCCGGCGCATGGTTCGGCCGGGAGATATTCTTCAGTGCCACTCTAACTGTTCACGGCATTACAACGCAGCCGGAGCCGGCCATGCCAGTTGTTACGACGACGTCGGAGGCCGCCCCGCCGTCGCCGTCGTCGGACCCACCGGCGCCGGTCCCCGCGGGCGCCCGCCGTCGTCCCTTAAGAAAGAGGCGTAAAGCGGCGCCGCGGCGCGGCAAAAAACGGCAGCGTCCTGCGGGTGGCTTGAAGCGACGGCGATTAGGGTGTTGGCTTGTAACTAGCAACACGCCCATCGCCGTCGGCGGGGTGAATCAATACGTTCCATACAGGAGGAGCACAGTGGGCGAGGCCGAAGCCGCCGCGGTAGAGAATGTGGCAGGCAATTTGGGTTTCAAAGACGGGGACCTGATCCAGGAATTCGGCTATGACGAGGACGTGGACTTCGATCTGCGTGACGACATCGAGGACCTCACCGGCTCCGAACTGCTCACCGAGGACGACCACGACGTGGTGGACGCGGTGATCCTGTGGTGGCGCGACGGCGACGGCGACCTGGTGGACGCGCTGGTCGACACGCAGACAACCCTCGGGCCGGGCGGAGTGGTCTGGGTGCTGACGCCGAAGTCCGGCCGGGATGGTTACGTGCCGCCGGCCGACGTCCAGGAAGCGGCGCCTACCGCCGGCCTGCACGTGACCACTTCCGCCGGCGTCTCCGGCGATTGGGCCGCCACCCGGCTGGTCAGCAAGCGGACCAACAAGTGACCGCGGACGCACCCCGGACCGGGCTGCCCGCACCCGATTTCGAGCTGGCGAACCAGTTCGGCGAACCCGTCAGGCTCTCCGCCCTGCGCGGTGAGAACGTCGTGCTGGTCTTCTACCCGTTCGCCTTTTCCGGCATCTGCACCGGCGAACTGTGCGAGCTGCGCGACGACCTGGGCCTCTTCCGCAGCGAGAATGCCCGCGTGCTGGCCGTGTCCGTTGACCATAAGTTCGCCCTGCGCGCGTTCGCGGAGCAGGAAGGCTACGAGTTCGACCTGCTGGCCGACTTCTGGCCGCACGGCGACGTGGCCAAGGCCTACGGCGTGTTCGACGACGACTCCGGCATGGCGCTGCGCGGCACCTTCATCATCGACGCCGAAGGCATCCTGCGGCACGTGATCCGCAATCCCCGCAGCCAGGCCCGCGACATCCAGGAATACCACCGCGTGCTGAAAGAGCTCTAGCCGCCATGGAGTTGCTGCGGCCGGCGCTCGAGATCCTGGCTGGACACCGTCTGGCCGTGTTGACCGGCGCGGGCCTCAGCACCGATTCCGGCATCCCGGACTACCGCGGCCCCACCTCCGTCCCGCGCGCACCGATGACCTACCAGCAGTTCGTCGGCGACGAGGACCTGCGCCGCCGCTACTGGGCGCGCAACCACATCGGCTGGCGGCACATGCACCACGCCGCGCCCAACCTTGGCCACTACGCGCTGGCAGCGATGGAGCAGAACGGCCTGCTCAGCGGCCTGATCACGCAGAACGTGGACCGGCTGCATGAGGACGCCGGCAGCGTGAACGTGATCGACCTGCACGGGCGTTTCGACCGGGTGATCTGCCTGGACTGCGGGGACGTGACCAGCCGCTCCTCGCTGGCGGTGCGGCTGGAGGAACTCAACCCCGCCTACGCCGCCGCCGGCGATGCCGGCGACGTCGCTCCGGATGCCGACGCCGACGTCGCCGACACCTCCCGCTTCGTCGTGGCCGACTGCCTGGTCTGCGGCGGCATGCTCAAGCCGGACTTCGTTTACTTCGGCGAGAATGTCCCCAAGGACCGGGTGGCGGCGGCCTACGCCATGGTGGACGACGGCGAGGCGCTGCTGGTTGCCGGGTCCTCGCTCACCGTGATGAGCGGCCTGCGGTTCGTCCGGCACGCCGCCAAACAGGGCAAACCCGTGGTGATCATCAACCGCGGCCCTACCCGCGGCGACGACTTGGCCGACCTGAAGCTGGAAACCGGCGTCTCCGAGGCTCTTGGCCACCTGGCGGCGGAGTTGCCGGGCCGGCTCCAGAAGCCGGCCTGAGACGCGGCCAGGAGGACGTGCCGCCCCTTCGATGCGCCGGCTGTTGACCCTGAGGGAGGTCTCAGGTTACAGGTTGCATCGTGTTGATCCGCACGTAAATTTGGTTGGCGTTCACGCCGGTTTATCCGGTAGAGTAAATCCTCGTGATGTTGCGGCGGATAACGCTCCGCGGTCCCGCTTTCGACATTACAACGGGTCTTTAGCTCAGCTGGTAGAGCGCCACGTTTACACCGTGGATGTCATCGGTTCGATCCCGGTAGGACCCACGGACAAACCCCGCACTGTCAGGCAAGACGCCTGGGAATGCGGGGTTTTTTCGTGCCCAGCTCCACTGGCCGGGCTGAGCCGCAGTCTCCGGTTTCTGGGTTCAGGCTTCGATTCCTAAGTGAATCTTGAGGTCCAGCGGGCGCCTGCCGGTGTAACGTGGGGCTCCCGGTGGCCGCTGCAGGGGGCAGTGGAACCGGATGGATGAGGTAACGGCCCCGCCCGCTGTTGGGGGATGGGCGGGGCTGTCCCTCAGCGTTGCAGATGCCGGATAAGGTGATCGTCCGCGCGCAGCATTCGACCGCGTCGAAGCCCCTTTCCCGCGAATCCGACACCCGGCCCGGCGGCCCTATCTTCCGCACCGCCCGGCAAGGACACGCCGTCCTGCCGTGCCGCTGCATGGTCTCGTGCGGGACATCTACCGGGCACGTGAAAAACTTGTCAGCCATACTCGTCGCTCGCGAGAAATTTCGTCTCGGGGATCACAGCCGGCACACAGGTCCAAAGGGAAAGGCACTGTCCCGTGAGGGACAGTGCCTTTCGGGGCAGCCGTTAGATGGGGGATCAACGGAACTGCCAGGGGATAAGCGGTGCAGCAACCGGGGAGATGGGGGCTCCCGGGCGTTCAATGCCACCGCCAAGCCACAGTCTGCCATGACCCGTGGGCATTTCTCAACCACCATGATTGATCAGTTAAGCGTGTCGCTCGTTATCGGCAAATACGGGTTAAAACACGGCACACGCCCTTACCATCCGCGAGCCGCCGAACGGTGCTGCCGAGTACTTATTGTGCCGATCTTATGCCAAGACAGAGCGGCCGCTGCGTCATGCAATAACGGTTAAGCAACGGCGCCGTGAAGCTCTCTACAACCGGCCTCCGGTCTGCAACGCTGGACCGATCATGCTGGTTTTCACGAGGGGCAACAATGGAGAAGTTCTGCAGGACTGCCGGCCGCACGTTCGTCCCTGCACGCACCGTCTCGGCACGGCGACGTGCCTGCTCCGGAACGCACCGCCGGCCGTGCTCCGAACAGGACCTCGGCCTGATACCGGCGCAGGACCCGCTGGATGAAATCGGGCTGCCCGCGGCCTCGCCTCGAGCGTTGACTCCCCGCCCGGACCCCGGCACGGACGCCATCGCCGGCAGGGGCTTTCCCGGCGCCATCGCCGGCAGGGGCTTTCCCGGCGAGGACGACGCGGACGATGACGCAATCGACGCCTGGCTGCGCTTCCGACCCTCGGCTGCCCCTGGCGAATGAGTCATAGCTAACGTCAGCCCGCTTAGCCGGTGCCGCCGGTCGGGATTAGGCTTGAGGAGGAACCACGGCCCGCTCGGGCTGTACGCTGACGTCCCTGACCGCGGGGACCGCACACATGGAGACTCAATGAGCGCACACATCGGTGTGACAGGTCTGGCCGTCATGGGCGCCAACCTGGCACGGAACTTCGCCCGCAACGGCTACACGGTCGCCCTGCACAACCGCTCGGTGGAAAAGACGGACGCCTTGCTGTCCGCCCACGGCGACGAGGGCGACTTCATCCGCACCGAGTCGCTGCAGGAGCTGGTGGAGAACCTGCAGAAGCCCCGCCGCGTGCTCATCATGGTCAAGGCCGGCAAGCCGGTCGACTCCGTCATCGAGCAGTTGGTGCCGTTGCTGGAAGAGGGCGACATCGTCATTGACGCCGGCAACTCGCACTACGAGGACACCCGGCGCCGCGAGGCCGCCTTGGCCGAGAAGGGGCTGCACTTCGTCGGCATCGGGGTCTCGGGCGGCGAGGAAGGGGCGCTCCTCGGCCCATCCATCATGCCCGGCGGCTCCCGGCAGTCCTACGACTCGCTCGGCCCCATGCTGGAAAAGATCTCCGCCAAGTACGACGGCGAACCCTGCTGCAGCTGGGTGGGCACGGATGGCGCGGGCCATTTCGTAAAGATGGTGCACAACGGCATCGAGTACGCGGACATGCAGGTCATCGGCGAGGCCTACGACCTGCTCCGCACCGGTGCAGGCCTGGAACCGCAGCAGCAGGCCGAGATCTTCACCGCGTGGAACAAGACCGAGCTCTCGTCCTTCCTGATTGAGATCACCGCCGAGGTGCTTGCCCACACGGACGCCAAGACCGGCAAGCCGTTCGTCGACGTGGTGGTGGACTCGGCCGGGCAGAAGGGCACCGGGCGCTGGACCGTCGTCTCCGCGCTCGAACTCGGGTCGCCGGTCTCCGGCATTGCCGAGTCGGTTTTCGCGCGCGGCCTTTCCTCGCAGCGCGGCCAGCGCGCCATAGCCCAGGACGTGCTGGCAGGACACGAAGAAGACGTCAAGGTCCCGCAGAGCTTCGTCGAGGACGTCCGCCAGGCGCTGTTCGCCTCCAAGCTGGTCAGCTACGCCCAGGGCATCGACATGCTCGGTTCCGCAGCGGGCGAGTACGGCTGGGATCTGAAGCTGGATGAGATCGCCTCTCTCTGGCGCGCCGGCTGCATCATCCGCGCCGAGCTGCTGGACGACATCATGAAGGCCTACGCCGGCGACTCAAAGCCTGAAAACCTGCTCTTCGCCCCGGCCTTCGCCGATGCGATCGGCGCGGCAGTCCCGGCGTGGCGCCGAGTCGTGGCCACCGCCGTCCAGCTCGGCATCCCGGTACCGGTATTTGCCTCCTCGCTGGCCTACTACGACGGGCTGCGCCGCAAGCGCCTGCCGGCCGCCCTGACCCAGGGCCTGCGCGACCTCTTCGGCGCACACACCTACGGCCGGACGGACGCGGAAGGCACCTTCCACACCCTGTGGAGCGGCGACAAGTCGGAGGTCTCCGCCGTCGACACGCACTGACTCGGACGGCGGACAGCCGCCTGAGGAGCTTCCGGAGCCCCCAACCGACTCTTGCGGTTGGGGGCTTCGTCGGCTGCCACCGCTTTCGTCGGAAACTACGCCGCCGACTTCTGTACCTTCGAGTAGAAGAACTGGAGGAGGTCGGATCCGAATTCCGCGGTGAGCAGGGCGGCCGCCCAGCGGGTTGGCTTCGGAGCCAGCAACAGCCCGAAGATGAAGCCGCTGGCCACCCATTGGCCCAGGCAGAACGGGCACGTCAGCAGTTCGCCGATGGCTTTCTGCGGTCCGGTGCCGCGCACGTCTTCGGCCAGTTCGGCTGCTCCGCTTTGTCCTTCAAAGGAAGTGAACGGAGCCCGCAGCGGGCTGGTGACCGGGGCCTTGGTCAGCAGTCGGGAGAGCTTGTGTGTCGCGACGGCGATCAGCGCCAGGTCGCTCCACCGGGGCGCGTCCGGCACGGTGCGGCCGGAGCGGCGAACGGCGGCTGTCCCCAGTGCCAGTCCTGTGCCGTGGACGCCCATCAACATCAGGAAAGAGCCCAGCGGCAGGTGCTCTCCGTGGCTGTATTCGTCCTTCTTGTGCCGTAACCGGGCCCGTAATCTTTGAGCTGTTTCCTGATACATGTGGTGCTTGCCCTCCCGGTCTGGTGCCCTGGGGGCGAGTTTATCGGCGCCATGGGCGACGCAACAGGGCAGGACACCCGTGGAACCGCACGACCGGCGGGCTAAAACCGCACCGTTAAGCGGAAATCGGCCCCTCCTCGGAGAGTTGAGGAGGGGCCGATTGTCTCAGGTTTGAGTCCGGCTATCGCTTCGAAGCGCGGTAGCCGGCAGCCCGAGCTGCACTTTCGGTGGCAAAGCACTCTTCGGGGCTGGTGCGCGAGTAGAAGCCACCGCCTGGGACGTGATAAATCCACTCGCCCGAGGAGCTTTGATTGCCTTTGATGGGGTATCCGGCCGGGCAATAGTGTCCGTTGGGGGCACTTCGGGTGGGCTTCTTTCCGGCCGTGATCGTGAGAGCCTGCGTCTTCGTCGCGGTGCGCGTGTAGGTCGAGGACGGCAACCGGTACTTCACCGTCGTGGTGACCTTGTACCTGCCGGCCCGCAGGGAAACCGACTTCTTGTTCTTGGTTACGGTCTTACTGCCGGCTTTCACCGTCAGCGTCTTGGACACGACTTTCACGCCCTTGGCAGACGAAACATTCGGCTTGATGGTTGCCGTGCCGTTGTAAGGAGCCTTCTTTCCCGCAATGGTCTTCAGCGCAACTGCAGTGCGGACCACGAGCTTCTGCGTCTTCGACGTCGTCTTGAGGTTCGAGTAGACGCGCTGGCCGTCCACTTCTGCGTACGTCTTGTACTTCACGGTTGTGGCAACCGAGTAGGTCCCGGCCTTGAGCTTCGCGCTCTTCTTGTTCCTGAGCACGGTCTTGCTGCCTTGCTTAACCGTGATGGTCTTGGCTGTCACGGTGACCCAGCCGGTGGCGGCAACCGTAGGCTTCACCGTTGCAGTGCCGTTGACGGGGGCAACCGGGCTGCCGATATTTTTGATCGCCACGCTCGTTTCGGGCGCAGGCGTCGGGACCGTCGCCCCGACGGCGGGACCAGTCACCGCTGTGACGGCCTCGACGGGAGCCGCGGTTGCGGCAGTGACGGAGCCTAGAAGGAGCGAGGCAGCGGCTGCGAACGCAGCGGCGCCACGCACGTAAGGTGCGAGTTTCAATTTCCCCAACTTTCCCGGGCGCAGCCCGGAACCAAAATGATTAACTGGTTAATCGTACGAGCAATAATGCTCAGGCACCTAGAATCCTTGGACGTACTCAACGGAGTCGTCGTACCAATCGGTGATGCGCCAGACTCCGCCCTTGACTGCAGCGGCCGGGACATCGGCAAAAACGACTCCGTAACCAATGGAGGAATCAACGTCCACCGTCGGCGGAAGCAGCGGCCCCATGTCGAGATAGGAATCTATTACCGTATACCCGGAGTCGTCGTAGGTGTTCCCGTCTGCACCGATGTATTCCACGACGATCCAGTCGGCCGGATCCATGGTGGAATCGCTGCTGTTACCCAAGAGCAATTCCACGTAAAGATCCGCTTTTCCTGACTCTGTGTTGCTTGGGTATTGACGTGGTTCGAAGAACAGCACGTTCCAGTCAGGCAAAGTGAATATTTTGTCGATAGCGAAGGGGTCTTGCCTCGACGATCGTACAAACAGCACCATTTCTGCTGAGGTCGCTTTTCCGGCCTTGTTCGTTACTACGACCCGGTAGGTATCCAGTTCGTTCTTCGACCGTGCGGTAAACGTGTAGTTCGCGCTTGTTGCTCCCGAAATCCTCTTCCACGAGACCTTTCCGTCGGTTCCTTCGACCCCACGTTCCCACGCGTAGGAAAGGGATCCGCCCGTGGCTTGGCTCTTGATAGTGATGGATTGGCCAGTGGTGGTCTCAATCGAACGCGGGATCTTAACCGTCGGTTTGACGACGGTCGTGACCTTCACGCTGTTGGAAGTTGCCTTTCCTGCCTTGTTGCCCGCGACGGCCCGGTACTCGGTTACTGACTGTCCGGAGGGAGTTGTGAAGGTGTGGGTTGACCTGGTGGCCGAGGAAATGTTCGCCCATTTGGATCCTGCCTTACGCTGCCACTGGTATGACATGGCTCCGCCACTCGCTTTGACTGAAAGCGTTACCTTCGATCGTGCCGGAGTGGTCACGTTCTTGGGCTCGGTTGTGATCCTGGGTGAGGTGACAACGGTGAGCGTGGCGCTCCTCGACGTGATCTTTGAGCGGGAGTTGGAGACGATCACGCGGTACTGCGCTCCATTAAGGCTGGCCGTGGCCTTGACCTTGAGAGTGTGGGTTTTGGCAGAAGCTCCGGTGGCTTTGACCCAGTTGTTGGACTTAGGTTTTTTGACCTGCCATTGATACCTGAGTTTGCTGCCGACTGCCTTGACGTTGAAGCTATGGGTCTTGCCGCTGGCCACAGTTGAGGACTTCGGGGCACCCGTGATCGTTGCCTTCACGACTGCCGTGGAGACCGCTGTCGTTGAAGCGACGGTAACGCCGACTGGGTTCGCCTGAGCCTGAGCGAGTGTTATTGGTGCAGTGAATAAAAGAGTGGCCATTGAAACTGTAACGGCGCGCTGAAGCAGTCTTTTCAAGAATTTCCCCCAACAGGAATGACAACAGAGCAGACGGAAGAAAAAGCTCCTCGTCAGGTTGAGGAGTTATCCGAATAATACTCAATCATTCGGCATAAGCAGTCAACGGCGTCATGGAGCCCGAGAAACCCTGACAGACAGCGAGAGGCCCCTCTGCTCCGCGCAGAGGGGCCTCTTAGGATCGATGGTCGAGCCTACCGGTAGACCGCGACGAGTTGCTACAGCAACTCAGCGCGCAGTTCCGCCGCAGATTTGGGGGAGAGCAGGCCGGGCGGTACGTCGAAGACGGTGACGGCGCCGAACCGGCCCTGCTGGTGCAGGCGGTGCACGGCCCGGGCGTAGGCCACCAAGACGCTGGCGGTGAACTCCGGGTTGCTCTCCAGCGAGAGTCCGTACTCGATGACTTGGGCGTGTTCGTCACTGGTGTTGCCGCTGCGGATGGTCATCCCACCGTGCGGCATGGCGCTGTGGTCGCGGGCCAGTTCCTCGGCCGAGATGAAGTGGACCTCGGTGTCGTACTGGTCAAAGTAGTGCGGCATGGTCACGATGGCTTCCTTGACCGCTGCGGGGTCGGCGCCGTCTGCCAGCACCACGAAGCATTCACGGGTGTGCTTCTGCCGCGTTTCCAGCTGCGGGCGGCTGCCGTCGCGCACCTGTTCAATCGCGGCTTCCGACGGCAGTGTGTACTGCACGCCGGCAGCGACACCGGGAACGCGCCGGACGGCGTCGGAATGTCCCTGGCTCAGCCCGCGGCCCCAGAAGGTGTAGGTATCGCCGTCGGGCAGGAGGGCCTCCCCGTACACGCGGTTGATGGAAAACATCCCGGGGTCCCAGCCGGCGGAAATCAGCGCTGTCTTTCCGGCGGCCCGCGCCGGCGCGTCGACGGCGTCGAAGTATTCGGGGATGCGGGCGTGCGTGTCGAAGCTGTCCACCGTGTTAAAGCGGGCCGCCATGACCGGACCCTGCTGCGGGAGGTCCTCCTTGGAACCGCCGCACAGGATCAGCACGTCGATGCTGTCTTCGTGGGCGGCCAGGTCGTCCATGGCGTATACGGCAGTCTCCTCGCGCAGCGTGGCAAGGTCCCCGGGGGATCGGCGGGTGAAGACCCCGGCCAGTTCCATGTCCGGGTTCTTGGCTACCGCGGCCTCCACGCCGCGGCCCAGGTTTCCGTAGCCGGCTATGCCGATGCGGATCGATTCGCCCACGGCTTGTCCTCTCGTCAGGTTCAACGTTTATCGGGCAGCAGTGGACGTTAGATCCACATCGCCGGGTCGATGTATTCGGCCGGGTCGACGGCCGGCTTGGTTTCGCGCTGCGGATCGCGGTGCCGGAAGGTGGCCGGAATGCCGGTGATGATCGATTCCGGCGGAGCGTCCTTGACCACCACGGCGTTCGCCCCGACGGCGCTGTCGGCCCCGATGACCACGGGGCCCAGCACTTTGGCCCCGGCACCGATGACCACCCGGTCGCCGATGGTGGGGTGACGCTTAACCTTGTCCAGCGAACGGCCGCCGAGCGTGACGCCGTGGTAGAGCATCACGTCGTCGCCGATTTCGGCCGTCTCGCCGATCACCACGCCCATGCCGTGGTCAATGAAGAACCGGCGGCCGATGGTCGCGCCGGGATGGATTTCGATGCCGGTCAGGAAGCGTCCCGCCTGCGAAATCAGCCGGGCCGGCAGCCGCAGCGACGGTTTGGCCCACAGCCTGTGGGTCAGCCGGTGGATCCAAATCGCGTGCAGCCCGGAGTAGGCCAGGAAATTCTCCACGTGGCCCCGGGCCGCCGGGTCGTGCGACCGGGCGGCCTCGAGGTCTTCACGCAGTCGCGCTAGGAAACCCATGTGCTCTTTCTGCTTGAACAGCGCCGCTCGGCGGCAGGGGAAGCTGGTTAGCCGCGGATGTCGTCGTACAGGATCGTGGAAATGTAGCGCTCACCGAAGTCGGGCACCACGGCCACGATCAGCTTACCGGCGTTCTCCGGGCGCTTCGCGACTTCCAGCGCCGCCCACACGGCCGCACCCGAGGAGATGCCGCCGAGGATGCCTTCCTTGATGCCCAGATCGCGGGCGACGGCGACCGACGCCGACGTCGGTGCGTCCAGCACCTCGTCGTAGACGCTGGTGTTCAGCACCTCCGGCACGAAGTTGGCGCCGAGGCCCTGGATCTTGTGCGGGCCGGGGCTGCCGCCGGTGAGGATGGGGGAGTCTTCCGGCTCGACGGCGATGATCTGGACGCCGGGCTTGCGCTCCTTCAGCAGGCCGCCGGCGCCGGTGATGGTGCCGCCGGTGCCGATGCCGGCCACCAGGATGTCCACCTGGCCATCGGTGTCGGCCCAGATTTCCTCGCCGGTGGTAGTGCGGTGGATCAGCGGGTTGGCCTCATTGGCGAACTGCTGCGCCCAGATGGAGTTTTCCGTGTTGGCCACGATCTCCTTGGCCTTCTCCACAGCGCCGCGCATGCCCTCGGAACCGGGGGTCAGCACGATTTCGGCACCGAAGGCGCGCAGCATGACGCGGCGCTCGGTGGACATGGTCTCCGGCATGGTCAGGATCACCTTGTAGCCGCGGGCTGCCCCTACCATGGCCAGCGCGATGCCGGTGTTGCCGGAGGTGCCCTCCACGATGGTGCCGCCGGGCTTCAGCGCACCTGCCTTCTCGGCGGCGTCGACGATGGCCACGCCAATCCGGTCCTTGACCGAGTTGGCGGGGTTGTAGAACTCCAGCTTCACGGCGATCTGGGCCGGCAGGCCCTCGGTGAGCCGGTTCAGGCGCACCAGCGGGGTGCGCCCCACAACCTGGGTGACGTCGTCGTAAATCGGGGCCATGTTTTCCTGCCTTCTGGCCGTTCGGGCCGTTACAGATGGGGGTAACAAAACTTCTTCCACACTAGTCAGGGCGGCGAGCCGTGAGCTAAGCGGTGAGCCATTCGGCGTAATATTTTCGGGCCTTGGCCAGCTTCGGATTGATGATCACCTGGCAGTAGCCGGCATCGGGATGCTTGGCGTAGAAGTTCTGGTGATATTCCTCCGCCGGATAGAAATCGGGCAGCCGCACGACCTCGGTCACGATGGGGTCCTGCCAGTCGGACTGTGCGCGCTCGATGGCAGCCTCGAAGGTTCGCTTCTGTTCGTCGTCGACGTAGAACATCGACGAGCGATACTGCGTCCCGACGTCGTAGCCCTGGCGGTTCAGGGTGGTGGGGTTGTGCGATGCGAAGAACATCCCCAGGATGACGTCCTCGGGCACCACCGTTTCGTCGAACGTCACGGCCACCACCTCTGCGTGCCCCGTCGTTCCGGAGCAGACCGCCTCGTAGGAGGGACTCTTCACGTGGCCGCCGGTGTAGCCGGAAACCACCTCCGTGACACCGCGCGTCCTGTTGTAGACCGCGTCGAGGCACCAAAAGCAGCCACCGCCAAGCACAAAAGTCTTCATGGCTTAACAATGTCACGGACCCCTCGAATGTTCCCGGGCCGCGAACGCGGGCGGCGGCTGGTGGGCTGACCACCGCGGATGGGGTAGAAAAGGATTCATGGTCGACGACGAACAGCTCCGCACAGGGGACGCCGAAGCCCCCGCAGGCCCCGCAGGCCCCGAAGGCCCCGTGGGAACCCAGGCTGCCGAGGCAAACGCAACGCCCGACGGCGCCAACGCCCCCGAGGGAAGCGCAACCCCCGAAGGAAACGAAGTCCCCGCAGGGACCGAAGCCGCCGAGGGAACCGAAGCCTCGGTGCGGGACGAAGCGCGGCCGACTACGCCGGTGCTGGGCGATGTGCTCCTGGCCATCGAAGAGCTCTGGCCCGAATCGCTCGCCGAGCAATGGGATGCAGTGGGCCCCGTCGTCGGCCGGCCCTCCTCCGCCGTGCAGAAGATCATGTTCGCCGTGGATCCGACAACCGAAGTGATCACCGAGGCCATCGAGTGGGGCGCCGACCTGCTGCTCACGCACCACCCGCTGCTGCTGAAGCCGGTCAACTCGGTCGCAACCACCAGCTTCAAGGGAGACGCCGTGCACCGGCTGATCGAAAGCGGCTGCGCCTTGGTCACGGTTCACACCAACGCTGACAGTGCCGTCGGAGGCGTATCCGACGTGCTCGCCGACGCGCTCGGGCTGCGGGACGTACGGCCGCTCTCGCCGGCCGACAACGGGTTGCCAGAAGAAGGCATCGGGCGGGTGGGGGAGCTGGCCGAGGCCAAGACGCTGGGCGAGTTCGCCGAGCAGGTATTCAGCATCCTGCCGGCCGTCGCCGGGGGAGTGAGGGTGGCCGGCGACCGCAACGGGGTTATCCGCAGTGTGGCCGTGTGCGGCGGTGCCGGCGACTCGCTGCTCGATCAGGTCCGCGCATCGCGGGCGGACGTTTATGTCACGGCCGACCTGCGCCACCACCCGGCGTCCGAAGCGCGAGAGGGGGCCGTGGACGGCCGGCCGTACCTCATCGACGTCTCTCATTTCGGCAGCGAATGGTTGTGGCTGACGCCGGCGTCCGTGGCGCTGGACAATGTCCTGGCCGACCAGGGCTACTCGGTGGAAGTCAAGGTCAGCGTCACCAACACCGATCCGTGGGATTTCGTCCTGACTCCGGGGTAGCAGCGCTTCGTCCGGACTGTAGGCTTGGACGAGGCTGAACCGCAGCGGTTCCGCAGCGTTTTGAAAGGACGTACATGGCGAAGGCACCGGCTTCCGAGCAACTGAGGTTGCTCGACCTGCAGGCATTGGACGGCAAGCTCACCCAACTGAGCCGCCGCGCTGCAGCCACCGCCAAGAATGCCGACATCGACGCGCTGGTGGAGAAGCTTGCGGCCGCCGACTCGTCGCTGGTCGCCCTGAACACGGAGATTGCGGACACCGAACGCGAGCTGAAGCGCGCCGAAGGCGACGTCGAAACCGTCCAGTCGCGGATCGAACGCGACCAGAAGCGCTTGGACAGTGGAGCGGGTTCGCCCAAGGACCTGACCGCGCTGCAGCACGAACTGGTGTCGCTGAACAAGCGCCGCAGCGACCTGGAAGACGTGGAGCTGGAAGTGATGGAGCGCCTCGAGGGGCTCCGCACCCGCCAGGCCCAGCACCAGCAGGCCAACGACCAGCTGCGCGAAGAACTGTCCGGCTTGGAGCGCGCCCGCGACGAAGAGCTCGCCGGCATCGAAAGCGAACGTGCCGCCGCAGCCGCTGAACGCCAGGAAGTGGCTGGCAGCTTCGAGGCGTCCCTGCTGGCCGTCTACGAAAAGACCCTTGCCCACCGAGGCATCGGCGCCGCCCGGCTGTTCCATGGCAAGTCGGAGGGCTCGGGCATGCAGCTCAGCCCCGGCGACCTGGCCGACATCCGCAAGGCCGCACCGGACGACATCGTATTCTGCCCTGACTCAGGCTGCATCCTGATCCGCTCGGAGGAGTGGGGCAGCTAGAAGGGCGTCGAACAAGTGCCGCCCTTACACCGTCCTTCGAGCGGTTGGTTTGAACTTCGAAAACGAGCAGGACACGAACTCATAACGTATACTCGTCCGATGATTCAGAGCGTCAAGAAGTTGTATCGCCAATTTCTCCGATCGGACGTCGGAGAAGTGACTCTGCTTGCCATCGACGGCATCGGTGGCGAGGTTCATGCCACCGGGCCGGAACTGGTGGATGGGAACGTCACGCTTTACATTAACGATTTGGCTGTGATGACTGCCCCCGTCCAAGTGGATTCTGACGGTCGTAAGACGTTTGAGTTCGGTGTGTACGACCTCTGGCGGTTCGCAAAAAAGTCGGACGAACTCTCGGTTCGGTACGGCGGCAAGGCATTGCGAATGCCCTCGGGTGGAACATCTCATCCGTCCCTGCGAAACGGCAAGGAAGACGTTGAGGCACTGAAGCGCAGGTTCGCGCAGGGACAAGCCTTCGACAGGGCGGGCAAGATCAGGCCTCTCCCCAAGAACGAGGACTTTGCCTGGCAGGACGGGGTGCTCAGTCTGTACGGGGAGGTTGCCAAAGTGATCAAGGATGTCACCGGCAGCCAAGCGTTCCTCTACAGCGGCACGTTGTTGGGATATGTGCGTGAGAACGGGTTCATTCCTCATGACAAGGACATGGACTGCGCCTACCTGAGCCAGACAGCGACGGCTGATGAAGCCCGCGAGGAATTCGTACAGGTGGGCAGGGCACTCATCGCCGCCGGATACCAGGTGACGCCAAAGGCTTCTTGCATCGCCGTTCGGGACAGGCACGGTTCTCGCGACATGGTGGACATCGCCCACCTATTCCTCAAACCCAACGGGTTTGTCGGTTTTCCCTTCGGCACGGTCGGAGTCGAGGAAGTCCCCACAACGGATTTTCTGCCAGTGCAGCAATCAACCCTGAGCGGTCACCCGGTGAATGTGCCGAGCCACCCGGACCGCGTGGTCGCCCACGTGTACGGTGATGATTGGCGGATCCCCAACCCCGACTTCAAATGGACCGAGGAGCGAAGGCGACGTGATTCCGAAGCCCTGTTGAGCTACACGGACCGGACGCGCCTCGCCATGGACGATTTCTACGCGCACGACGCTGTCACCTCGCCATCCGGCTTTGCGCAGTGGGTAAATTCGGGCGCCACCGGCATCGGGTCCGTCATCGACGTGGGCAGCGGAAACGGCCGCGACTCGGTCTTCTTTGCTGACAATGGATTGCCAGTGACTGCGATCGACGCCAGCACTTACGCCGTGGCTGCAGCGCATGCCCATGTTGGCGGCCGGCAGGGAGTAGAGGTCATCGAGGGGGACGTGCTGGAGGACGGCCGGTTGGCAGCGCTCAGGAACGGAGTACGCCACAGCGGCGCCGTGCTGTTTTACGCGCGATTCTTGCTGAACGGCCTAACGGAGATCGAGGGGCAGCGGTTCTTCGAACAACTGGCATCGGCGGCGGCCCCCGGGGACGTCGTCGCTCTGGAACATCGGACCGAACTGGACGCCAGTCGTAAGAAGGCCCGGTTCCGGTCCTTCCGCAGGTTCATCCCGGCGGCTGAAACCCTGCGGAAGCTTCAGGAGTCCGGCTTCGAGGTCTTCGAGCAACAGTCCGGGACAGGGTTGGCCAAGTTTGAACGCGAAGACCCGGAGATCGCAAGGGTCTTGGCCCGCAAGCGCTAAGACTTTCCTGCGTCAGCGGGGTATTCGGGTACGGTAGCCGCCCCTAGGTCACGGCACGGGCCCGGTGAGTTAACCCTACGGCTCCAGGATGACGTTCAGCGCGTGCGCCTTCCGGGCCGTGCCTGCGACAAGTTCCGCCTGCCAGACCTCCTGCGCCGCCTTCAACAGCGCGGCCGGCGTCTCGGGCGCCTTGCCGCGCCTCGTGACCAAGTGCCGGGCGAGTTCGCCACGGGTGTGCTTGGCGAAGTGCGAGACCACGCTGCGCTTGCCGTTCCGCTCCTGGAAAACGTTGACCACGACCGTCCGGGCGGGGTCGGGAGTCCACGCGGCGGCGTAGGTGCTCGAGCGGCAGTCCACCAGCAGGTGGCCCTCCGCGTGAGCGTCCAGCGCCTGGGGGAGCCGCTTCTTCCAATAGGAGGCAAGCTTCCCGATTTCCGGCAGGCCCACGGACATGGACAGCCGGTAGGCCGGAATGCTGTCGGCAAAACCTATCGCGCCCCACAGCGCCGAGATGACGACGACGGCGGCGTCCGCCTTGCGTTTTTGTGCCGCGGTCATGGATCGGTAGCCGAGGGCGTCGTAGAGCACACCGGAGTAGACGGTGTGCGCCGGGGCGGAGGGTTCGTCGTGCAGCCGGGTGTTGCGTTCCACCTCCGCAGCCAGCGAGGCGCCGACGCCCAGTCGGGTGAGCGCCTCAGGGCTCCGGCTGACGTGGGCCAGGCCCGCCAGCACTTCCTCGCGGGCCGGGTTCAGCTGCGGAAACTGCAGGTCCTGCAGCTCGAACGGGTGTCCCTTCGCGGCGGCGGTTTTCCCTTCGGAAGGCGGAAGAAGAATCAGCACCGTAAGAGCCTACCGTCGGACGGCGCTGCCGAACGAAAGGCGGTCCGCCGTCGTCGTTTCCGATGGGAAACGGCAGAAGGGGAGGATTACGGGTGACGGGCCGGCAGGCCGTATCCTGAAGGCGGGACGGGTTGGCTGGGCGATCGCGTCGGGCTGTCCGCGAGGACGAGTCCGCCGAGGAAAGTCCGGGCTCCACAGGGCAGGGTGGTGGGTAACGCCCACTCGGGGAAACCCGCAGGCAAGTGCCACAGAAAACAGACCGCCAGGACTGCTTGGCAGGGCCTGGTAAGGGTGAAACGGCGGTGTAAGAGACCACCAGCGACCCGGGCGACCGGGACGGCTAGGTAAACCCCACCCGGAGCAAGGCCAGACAGGGCACGTTCGAGGGCTGCTCGCCCGAGTGTCCGGGTAGGCCGCTTGAGGGTACCGGCAACGGTGCTCCTAGATGGATGATCGCCACCCGGCGGCGGGCAACTGCCGCAGGTGACAGAACCCGGCTTACAGACCAACCCGTCCCATTCCCGGTAGGCGCTGGGGCAAGTGCTTTGGGCACGGTTCCCAGCTGCTCCAGCTGTTGGCCGCCTTCCAGAGGCGAGTGGCTGTCGCGGCTCGGAACCACTTCACCGGCGTTCTCCTTACATCTCACGGGTCGAAGACGACAGTGGTCGATACAGTCTCAGCTGGTTCCATCGCCAGCCTGCATCTCTCGCCGGGGGAACTATGAACCGCCCTTCGCTGTCGCCTACTTCGCTGCGCTCCATGTTGCGCGTTGGCCTGACAACAGCAGTCCTCACGACGCTGCTCGCCTCGACGCTGCCGGCCTTCGCTTCCAGCGAGGCGGCACCGGCCAGCCAGTCTTCCCCGGCACCGGCTCCCGGTGATCCAACGCCGGACGGCATGCCGAACGTTGTCGAAAGCCCCGTCCCGACCGAGGGCCCAATCGGCGAAATGAGTCCGGCACCCGAGCCGACATCAACCAACGTTGTTCCTGCACCGTCGACTTCGGCGGACCCATCCAGCGGCGCGTTGGAGGAGACAGCCGTTCCCGCGACCCCGATACCTTCGGTGCCGCCCACAAAACCGGGGAAAGCACCAGGGGAGCGTTCCAAGGCGCTCGTGCAGCAGAGCGATTCGCAGGAAACTCCGCCGACAGATGAGCCGGTGGCAGAGCCGCCGCATGTAGCAGCTGGGCAGAAGGCTATCGCCGCGAAGGCCACGGCCTTGAAGCTCAGCCCGGTCAACGACTTCCGTTGCACGCTCAGGCACAACGGCTGCGTCCGTACCTACACGGATAGCGGCGGGACGGCGCGGATCGGTATCTACTGGTCTACGGCGACGGGCGCTTACGCCGTGGACCTTAAGCACCCCATCTACAAGGCATTCCAAGCGGCCAAGTACGAAAACGGCAAGTACGGCTATCCCATCGCAGACATGAAGACTGCCCCCGACAAGAGCGCCTCGCAGCAATTCCAGGGCGGCACCATCAGCTACACGCCCCCGCACATCGTCGCCGGCAAGAAGGCCATCGAGGCGAAGGCTAAGCTGCACAACCTGGTGGCCGTCAACGACTTCAACTGCCGCCTGGTGGACAACGGGTGCGTCCGTACCTACAAGCCGTCCTCCAAGAGCACCAAGCGCATCGGTATCTACTGGACGGCGAAAACCGGTGCACGTAGCACCGACCTCCAGCACCCGATCTACAAGAAGTTCGCGGCCGCAGGATATGAACACGGGACCATGGGCTACCCGACGGCGGACCTGAAGTGCGGCCTCAAGTCCCGGGGATGTGTCCAGTTCTTCCAGAAGGGGACGGTCGCGTACTCGCCCTCTACTGGCGCTAGGATCCTGACTGCACAGATGAATTACAGCTGGACGGCCCGCGGCAGCCAGAACGGCACGTTGGGCTACCCCTTGCAGGACGCCGTGAAGCGCAGCGGCAAGACCACGCAGGTTTTCCAGGGTGGCTCCCTGGTGGCGGCCCGGGTGGGCGCCGTGATGTACCCAAAGAATGAGTGCTGGGCCATCGGCGCGCACAAGACCCGCTACGCCCACAACTGGGCCAACCGCATCTCCTTCACCATCGCGGAGACGTACGGAACCTCCAAGGCCAGCTTTGTCAACTGCGTGCGGGTTGGCTCCGTCTACAAGCAGGAATGGAAAACGGGCAAGGCGACCGTGGGACTCCAGGGGTTCAAGCGCCCTGGAGTGGCATCCGGGCACACCCAGTACCGGTGGTCCCCGCAGGGCAGTTTCACAGTCCATGAGGCATTCGGTGAGGGTAACCCCGGCACGGACCTCAAGTACAAGAAGCTGAACAAGCGGTCCAGATGGTCCGGTACGCTCGGCTCCTCCTACAACAAGTACTACGAAGCCGGTTCCGTGGGCTACGAACGGTGGCCGGACGAGAACATGTGGTTTTACATGCGCCTGCCCACCGGTGACTACCGCCAGGGCGCGGTGATCGACTACAACCGCGGGCCGGGGCAAACCATCAAGCAGGGCGCGGGGTTCGCCATCTTCCTGCACGCCAATCCCGTACCGACGGCGGGTTGCATCGCACTGGACCTCCAGAACGTGGTCCGTTACCTCAAGACCGCGGATCCTGGCGACAGAATCATCATGGGCGTCCGGCAGGACATCTTCAAAGCCTGATCCGTTGAACCGCCGACGGCGGTGCGTCCCTGAGCGGAGGGACCACCGCCTGTAGGATGTCCGGATGCCCGCCACGCCGACTTTGCGAGACCACCGACTGGACACGGCCAAGGGACTGCTGATCTTCGCCGTTGTGCTTGGCCACTTCCTGGAAGCCACTGCTACTTGGCGTGCGGACGGTACGCGCTTGGCGTTGACCGGGATTTACATGTTCCATATGCCGGCCTTCGTGTTCCTGGCTGGAGTGACGGCCAAGACCACGCGGCTGGGTCAGCGGATTGGAACGTTCGCGGTGATTCTGGTGGCCTTCCAAGCCGCGTATTTCGTTTTCGTCCGGCTGCTGGGTCTCGACCGGAACTTCTCCCTTGATACACCGTTCTGGATCCTGTGGTTTTTGCTGGGGATGGCGTGGTGGCTTCTGCTCCTCCCCGTGGTCTTGCGGTTCCCCCGGGCTGCGGTCATTTCGTCGATCGCCATCGCGGTGTGTGTTGGAAGCTTGGACGGGCTCGGCTATTCCCTGTCAGCATCCCGGACGCTGGTCTTCCTCCCATTTTTTGTCTTGGGAGCTGCATACGGCAAGCGTCTGGTGGGAGCGCTGGCAGCGGCTCCGGTGGTCTGGAAAGGGTTTGCGCTTATGTCAGCCTTGGCCGGCTGGTGGCTTGTGTACAGCCTGAAGATTCCGCACCAGTGGTTCTATGGCTCGTTCAGCTTCGAAAGGCTTGACGTTGCGGATCCCGCGGGGATCGCGACGAGAGCAGGCCTCCTTCTCTTGGCGGCGGTGGCAATATGTGTCCTCGTCAGCGTGTCGCCAGATCGGGACGGCACGCTCGCACGGTGGGGCCGGCACAGCCTGGCTATCTATTTGCTGCACGGATTCCTCGTCCTGACCGCTGGAGCGTTTCTTCCCCCGCTTCAGGGGTTGTTGGGGAGTGCTGGCGTCCTGGCCCTCAGCCTTGCCCTGACCGCAGCTACCGTTGTGGTGCTGGCGTTGCCCGTCTTCGAGAGTGCCATTCGACGCCTATCCACTCATGTCGTCAGCGGCTATTCGGGGACGGTTGAACGGACCAGCCGTCAAAAGGTCAACGCGTCCTAACGTGAGGCAGTTCACCTGTAACGGTGCGTCCCTGCTCCGCGTAGTCTCTAGAATGGACAATGGATAGACCTTAGCCGCCGCCGATCGAGGGTCGGCGACGGGAACGGGCCGATCCGCAAGCTTCCCGCCGGCACTTGGCGGTGGCGTGCCGTGTGGCCGGACAGACTGTCGGGTCACCCGGCGTCGTCGTGAAAATCCACGGCGGTGACAACCGGGCTCGAGGGAGAACCCGGCTGATGTAGGAAGGTAATTCTGTGAACCAGATGTCAGAGTCGGCCCTGGATACGTGGACCAACCGCGAGGCACTTGCCGAAGCGATGATCCCCATGATCGGGCGCTTGTACCGCGAAAACAACGTAGTCACCTCCATCCACGGGCGCAGCCTGATCAACCAGTCCGTGGTGGGCATCCTGAAGGCGCACCGCTTCGCCCGCCAGATTGACGACGCCGAACTGCCCTTGGAAGAGACCTTCCCGGTGCTGCAGGCGATGAGCGAGCTGGACCTCGGCGCGGGTTCCGTGGATTTGGCCCGCCTGCTGGTGAAGTTCAAGAACGAGGGTGACGGCGCCGAGCTGAAGGACTTCGTGCGCACCGAGCTCGCGGACATCGTCGGCAAGCGCGGCGCCGATGAGCGCACCAGCACGGACGTGGTGCTCTACGGCTTCGGCCGCATCGGCCGGCTGCTGGCCCGGATCCTGGTGGGGCACGCCGGCGGGGGCCACGGCCTGCGCCTGCGCGCCGTCGTCGTCCGCAAGGGCAGCGACGACGACCTGGTCAAGCGCGCCAGCCTGCTCCGCCGCGACTCGGTGCACGGCCCCTTCGAGGGCACGATCTCCGTGGATGAAGAAAACAACACCATCCAGGCCAACGGCACCCTGATCCAGTTCATCTACTCCAACGACCCGGCGTCCGTCGACTACACCCAGTACGGCATCAAGGACGCCATCGTGGTGGACAACACGGGCAAGTGGCGCGACGAGGCCGGGCTGTCCCAGCACCTGCAGTGCCCCGGCGTCTCCCGCGTGCTCCTCACCGCTCCCGGCAAGGGCGGCCTGAAGAACATCGTGCACGGCGTGAACCATGCAGACATCACCGACGAGGACAAGATCGTCTCCGCCGCCTCCTGCACCACCAACGCCATCACCCCGGTCCTCAAGGCGCTGAACGACAAGTTCGGCATTGCCCACGGCCACGTGGAGACGGTGCACTCCTACACCAACGACCAGAACCTGATCGACAACTTCCACAAGGGTTCCCGCCGCGGCCGCTCCGCCGCGCTGAACATGGTGTTGACCGAGACCGGCGCGGCCAAGGCCGTGGCCAAGGCCCTGCCGGAGCTGGAAGGCAAGCTCACCGGCAACGCCATCCGCGTCCCCACCCCAGATGTTTCCATGGCCATCCTGAACCTGAACCTGGAACAGGAGGCCACCAAGGAAAGCCTGAACGAGTACCTGCGCGGTATGTCGCTGAACTCGGACCTGCGGAAGCAGATCGACTACATCGACTCTCCCGAGGTCGTCTCCACCGACTTCGTCGGCTCCCGCCGTGCGGGGATCGTGGACGGCCTGGCCACGATTGCCAGCGGCAAGAACGCCGTGCTCTACGTCTGGTACGACAACGAGTTCGGCTACAGCTGCCAGGTGGTCCGCGTGCTTGAGGAGATTGCCGGCGTCAACCCGAAGATCTTCCCGGCCGTTCTGGAACCGGTGGCCGAGACGGTCTGATCGCCCTTAAACGGCAATAACGACGGCGGGGCCGGCGGCATGCGAATGCCGCCGGCCTCCGTCGATAAGCGGCCGGTGGGTTCGGGAACGCCCCTGGGTTAGCGATCGGGATGGCCATGCCTGCTGCGGGCGCCCGCACTGCCGCCGCCGCTATGGCTTTGCGGCGACGCCGTTCCTACAATGGCCGCATGGTAGAGATGACGCGTTGGGAACGGGCGCAGGTCAATTACAAGGAGGCCCAGCGGCTGCTGGACGCGGCGCACGACGCGTACGCCCGCGGCAATGTGACGTCGAAGCGCGTCGACGAACTCAAACGGCTTCGGGACATCGCGCTGGAAGATCTGCACCGCTGCGAAAAGGACCACCGGTCCAGTCTCACGGACAGCTGACCAGGAGCTGGTGTCTGGGGCTGGCGATCGGATTGCGCTCGAGGGCCGCGGACGGCTAGTGGCCGAACGGGTCCGGATCGACTCCCGGCAGCCACGTGTTGCCGGGGACACCCCAGCCTTCCTTCCTGATGTTCTTGCGGGCGCGCTTGCCCCACCGGTCGTTGAGCCGGTCGATGTACAGCTTGCCGTCCAAATGGTCGTACTCGTGCTGCATCACCCGGGCGAACCAGCCGGTCGCCTCGAAATCCACCGGGCTGCCGTCTGCGTCGAACCCCCGGACGCGTGCCCACTCGGCCCGCTTCAGGGGATAGCTGTGCCCGGGCACGGACAGGCACCCCTCGTTTTCCTCGTCGGGATCGGGTTCCGCACCCGAGACTTTGCCGAGAACCAGTGTGGGATTGACCAGGACGCCCCGCGGCGGGACGTCGTCGTCGTTCGCGAATTCATAGGTGAAGATCCGCAGTCCCACCCCGATCTGCGGAGCCGCCAGTCCTACGCCGTGGGCCTCGTCCATCGTCTCGAACATGTCAGCGATGATCGCGCGGAGCTCGTCGTCGAAATTGTCGACCTCGGCTGCACGGCGGTGCAGCACCGGCTCGCCGGTGATAGTGACGGGGCGGACGGTCATTTCTCTCCTTCGCTCAGGATGTCAGCGCGAGGCGCCGCCGTCGCGGCCGGACATGCGAAGAGCCGCCCCGGGCGTCGGGACGGCTCTGCCTGCCGGCGGCTGCCGGACCTTCGGGGTGAGTAACGGGGATTGAACCCGCGACCTCCTGGACCACAACCAGGCGCTCTGCCAGCTGAGCTATACCCACCACGTGCCCTCTTGTTCCTCCCGACGGGCCCCGCTCCAGCGGTTCCTGCCGGTCTCCAACCAGTAAGGCAACGCAGACTAGTTTACATGCTTTTCATCTGGCTTTTGCCACTTTAGGCGATTCCCGCAGCGAAAGTGGCGCAGCTAACATCCTAGTCCCCGGACGTGGCGCCGATGCTTGCGGCGATCTTCTTCGCGGTGGCCGAATCCGGGCCGGGGGAGGGGACGAAGACGGCCTGCCGGTAGTACCGGAGCTCATTGATGGAGTCCTTGATGTCGCCCAGTGCCCGGTGTCCGCCGCTCTTGGCCGGCGCTTGAAAGTAGGCCCGGGTGAACCAGCGGCGCGAGAGTTCCTTGATCGTGGAAACATCGATGATCCGGTAGTGCAGGTGATCAATGACGCGGGGCATGTCGCGGGCCAGGAAGGTCCGGTCCGTGCCAACGGAGTTGCCCGCCAACTGCGCCTTGCGGGGTTCGGGAACCCACTCGGTGATGTATTCCATCACTTTGTCTTCGGCCTCGGCCATCGTCATGCCGTGCGGGAGTTCGTCCAGCAGTTTGGAGGTGGTGTGCATTGTGCGGACGAAGTCGTTCATCTGGGCGAGGGCCTCAGCGGTGGGCTTGATGACGACGTCGACTCCCTCCCCAAGGATGTTGAGTTCCGAGTCGGTGACCAGGACGGCGACCTCGATGAGCGCGTCGGCTTCGAGATCCAGTCCGGTCATTTCGCAGTCGATCCAGACAATATGTTCATTAGAGATTGGCACCCGATAAATGTATCGCGTCGGCGTGCTGGCGCGCGGGACAGGCGGCAGGGAATGCCGCCGGCCCGGTGCTAACATGCAGAGAGCACCTCAAGCAGGCGTGCCTCCCACGCTGCCTTCGACTGACCGTTCCGAGGCGTGCAGACCACCCCCGCGGCACGCGCCGCACCGGACCAGGTGTACTGACCCCGGAGTGATTGGACCGCCGAGAAGATGACTGCCCAAAGACCCGCGACTGAACCTTCCAGCTCACGCAGCGGAAGTGTAGTCAAGGAACGGTCTACCCGGAGCATCCTTGAGGGCGCCATCGGCTCGATCATGATGTTCCTCGGGTCGCTGGGCGTGGGGTGGCTGGCCTCGGTGTCCGAACTGCGGCGCTGGCCGCTGCTGATCTTCCTGCGGGTGGAACTGGTCGGTGTGATCCTCTCGGTGATCCTGCTCGCCCTAGGAGGGATGATCCTGGTCCGGGCCTGGCTGCGGCTCGGCCAGCAGTTCACCGTCTGGGGCGCGTCCGCGCGGCGGGCAACGCTCACCGCCATCGTTGCTTGGGGCACCCCGCTGGCACTGTGTATCCCGCTGTTCAGCCGTGACGTGTACGCCTATATTGCCCAAGGCAAAGTCATGGTCAACAACCTCAATCCGTACGTGGACGGGTACGACCAGCTGCAGAACTATCTGCAGACCGGAGCCGACGACCTCTGGGCACGCAGCCCCACGCCCTATGGGCCGATCTTTCTCTGGATGGAAGAATTTATCGTCTGGCTCACCGGCGGCCACCCTGAATACTCCATCATCATGTTCCGGATCCTCGCCATCGCCGGTGCCGCGATGTGCGTCTACTACGGACCGAAGCTCGCCGAACTGCACGGCATCAACCCCAACCGGGCGTTGTGGCTGGCCTGCGCGAATCCGTTGTTCCTGACCACCTTCATCGCCAGCATCCACAACGACGCCTTGATGCTGGGGCTGGCTCTTGCAGGTCTCTACTACGCGGCGAACCGACGGGTCCTGCTGGGCATCCTGCTGGTGACACTCTCCATTGGCATCAAACCGATCACCCTGATCTTCCTGCCGTTTGTCGGCCTGTTGTGGGCGGGCAAGGGAGCCAGTTGGCCGCGCAAATTCGGCTACTGGGCCCTGACCGCCGGGATTTCCTTCGGGCTGCTGGCGATACTCGGGATGATCAACGGACTGGGATTCGGCTGGGTCGGGGCCCTCAGCCAGCAGGGAGCCGGCCTGATGATCTGGTACGCCCCGGTCGGGCTGCTCGGGATCTTCCTGGGACTGATCTCCGGCGGCTTGGGATTCGACGGCGCGATGGTGCAGTCCGCCGTCTACACGGGCGGCCGGATCGTGGCCGTGCTGATTGTGCTCTACACCATGTTCCGCGGCAGTTACGACCGGATTGTTCGTCGGCTCGCGCTGGCGCTGGGCGCCGTGGTGTTGCTTGGTCCGATGATCCAGCCTTGGTACATCGTGTGGCTGCTGCCGCTGTTTGCGGCCACCGGGATCCGGAACGACTGGCAGGTCCAGACCGTCTACGCCGTGACGTCCTTCCTCATGATCTACGCGATCACCGATCAGCTGGACATCTTCCCCTACATCGAATTCGACCTCGACATGGCGCGGCTCCTCGCCTGCATCGTTGCCGTCGCCTTCGCGCTGTATCTGGTGTTTCTGGATCCGAAAACCCGCAAGCTCTTCCGCAAGAAATACGCCGACTCTCATGACCAGCGACTCTTCTGACGCGCTCGGCAACTGATCTAGGAGAAACAGGGCATCATGACCGACGCCGAACACATCATCGCCGCCGACTTCGACGTCACCGATTGGGTGCCGGAACCCTATGAAGTCGAGGGGACAAGCTCGGACCTGAGCCGGGTCCGCGTGACCAAAGTATTTGACGGGTTGATCACAGGCACCAGCCGCGCAGAACTGCTGATGGCCGGCAACAGCACCGGAGCCGGATACGTTGCCTCCGAGGTGTTCACCGGCTCCGTCGATGGCCGCGAAGGCACGATGGTGATCCAGCACTGGGGCCTCGCGGAGGGCGAGGCTGCCGCGAGCGACGGGCACATCATTCCGGGCTCGGGGACGGGAGCGCTGGAGGGGATTGGGGGGAAAGCCATCTACGTCCAGGACGCCGCGGGCCAGCACAGCCTTGAACTGCGCGTGTTCTTCCGGGAGGGCGAATCCGCGGTTCGGGGCTGAATCATCTAAACTCGGTAGGTGCACCGCCGGTCCCTCAGGGGTGGCGACGCCACCGTCCACCTGTAAGTAAGGGAAACTACCTGGCATGAGCCTTGCCGAATATGCGAGCGAGAACCGCCTCCACCGAGTCGGTGCCCGCCCTTCGCTTTTCCGCTATCTCGCGGAAGCATGGACCCGTCGTGACTTCGCCATCGCCATGGCGAGGTACAAGATCGAGGCGTCGAACCAGCGCAACCGACTGGGCATGCTCTGGGTGTTCATCAAGCCCACGTTGAACGCGCTGATGTATGGGGCAATCTTCGGCGTTCTGCAGGGTGCCAGCCGACCCGAGAACTTTCCGATGTACGTCGTGATTGGTGTTTTCCTGTTCGAATACTTCTCGAACTCGATGACCAACGGGGCAAAGTCCATCACGGGCAACGGGGCCCTGGTTCAATCGTTGGCGTTCCCGCGCATCACATTGCCCGTCTCCACGGTTATCCAGCAACTCATGACGCTGGTGCCCATGCTAGGCGTGATGTTCGTTTACATTCTGATACTCGGAGCCCCCATTAGCGTGGAATGGCTCCTGATCATCCCTCTGGTCGCCATCTTTACTGTCTTCAACCTGGGCGTAGCCCTGATCGGAGCCAGACTTACGGTCCACATCAGAGACCTGACCCAACTACTGCCGCTCGTCACCCGGATCCTTTTCTACACCTCCGGCGTGCTGTTCGCCATCGACCGCATTCTGCAGCCGTACCCGTGGGCGGTCATGCTGTTTGACTTCCATCCCCTCCACGAAATTCTCTCCATCGCCCGGGGCATGCTCATGCCGGGACTGGACTACAACCCGATGTACTGGCTCTACTTTTCCGTCTGGTCCGTAGCGGTCTTCGTTGCCGGAGTCTTGTTCTTTTGGGTGGCTGAGGAGCGGTATGGCCGAGTCGACTAAGACTGGAGAAGCGTTGATGGGCACAGATGCTGCCGGCGCCGCCCGTAAACCCGTGGTCGTCGTCGATGATCTGCATGTGAAGTACTACGTCCATGCCGGCGGAAAGCCGGTCAAGGGCACCGGGCGATCCCTGCTGCAGCGGGGAGCCGGCAGGCTCCGTACAGTCCACGCCCTGAAGGGAATCTCCTTCACCGCCTACGAAAATGAATCCATCGGGGTCATTGGCTCGAACGGATCCGGCAAATCCACGCTGATGCGCACGCTCGTCGGGCTGACGCCTCCAGCGCAGGGTGCCGTCTATGCCTCCTCTCGTCCGAACATGCTGGGCGTGGGGGCGGCCTTGATCCCGGACCTCTCGGGGGAAAAGAACATTCAATTGGGCGGACTCGCGCTGGGGTTCTCCAAGCAGGAGATCAACGGGCTCCGGGACGACATCGTCGAGTTTGCCGAGTTGGAAGAGTTCATCGACCTTCCCATGCGGACCTATTCATCCGGCATGCAGGCGCGGCTGAAATTCGCCATCGCCGCCTCCAAGCAGCACGAGATCCTCATCGTGGATGAAGCACTTGCGGTCGGTGACCAACGATTCCGGCAGAGGAGCGAGGCCCGCATCCGTGAGATACGCGAGAACGCCGGTACCGTTTTCCTTGTCTCGCACTCGATGAAATCGATACTGGATACCTGCAGCAGGGTCATCTGGATCAATAAAGGCGTGCTGGAAATGGACGGCGACCCGAGAGAAGTCGTGGACGCCTACAAGGAGTCCAGGAAATAGTGACTTCGGCATCCGTCTTGCCTCCGCTGGAGGAGTACCCTGGCGTGTCCTACATCATGCCCGTCCTCAATGAGGCTGCGCATATCGAGGACGCGGTCCGCAGCATCCTGAACCAGGAATACCCCGGGCCAAAGGAAGTGGTTCTGGCGCTGGGGCCTTCAACGGATGAGACTAACCGGATCGTGGCGAACCTGCAGGCGCGGGAACCGCGGTTACGCAGCGTCAACAGCCCCACCGGCCGTACCCCGGCCGGACTGAATCTTGCCCTTCAAGCCTCGAGTCATCCGGTCGTTGTCAGGGTGGACGCACATACCGAACTAGAGCCTCACTACACGAAGCGCGGGGTGGCAACGCTGCGGCGGACCGGCGCGGCTGATGTCGGGGGGCTCATGGATGCCCGAGGCAAGACTCCCTTTCAGCGGGCAGTCGCAGCCGCCTATGTTTCGCCCCTGGGACTCGGTGGCGCTGCCTATCACAGCGGGGCACCGGAGGGCCCGGCAGAATCCGCTTATCTCGGCATCTTCCGCCGCGAGGTCTTCGATGAGGTCGGACTATTCGAGGAAACACTGTGGCGGGGCCAGGACTGGGACATGTGCCTGCGCCTGCGCCAAGCCGGCTACACGGTCTGGTTCGACCCGGAGCTGAAGGTCGTCTATTGGCCACGCGCGCAGTGGGGAAAACTGGTCCGGCAGTTCTACGCCGCGGGTATCTGGCGGGCAGAGCTGGCTAACCGGCACAGCGAAGGCAAATCCGTGAGGCACTTCCTGCCGCCGGTGCTGGTGGCCGCGTTGGGCGTCGGTGTTGTCTCCGCCACCATGCTCGCCACCGGCACGGCCAAGAAGTTGCCGGCAGGCTTGAGGGTACTGGCTGGGGCAGCAGCCGCAGTTCCCGCACTTTACGCCACGGGCATCGCGTGCGCCTCGGCAAGCGTGTCGGGCGACCTTGGTAGGCCCGAACGCGTGCGGCTGCTGGCGGTGCTGCCAGGCATCCACATCAGCTGGGGGCTCGGGTACCTCCGCGGACGGCTGTTCGGTGCGGCAGGCACCGTAGACACCAGCCGGAGGAAGTCGTGACAGCCGTTCAGCGGCCGGCGCGTCCCACGTTGGAGCAGCTCCGCTCCGTGGCCCAGCCGCCAGAGGTCCGGAGCAGAAAAAACGCTGAGCACTGGACCGCCGAGCTCTACTTAAGGCATATCTCCATCTACCTCACCAGCGTCCTGGTCCGCACCCCGATCTCCGCGAACGGCGTCACAGGCCTCATGATTCTGTCGGGGTGGGCAATTTCCGCATCGCTGCTGGTTCCGGGAATCTGGGGACCGTTGCTCGCGGTCTTCTTCTCGCAACTGCAGTTGTACTTCGACTGCAGCGATGGGGAAGTCGCGCGGTGGCGCGGCACTCAAAGCCCCAAAGGCATCTTCCTTGACAAGATCGGCCACTACACCACCGAGGGGCTGATTCCCATCGCCCTCGGGCTGCGGTGCCTGGGGGACATGGGCCTGCTGAGCCGCGACCCGGGGCAGGCCTACCTCTATTTGTTCCTCGGTGCGCTGCTGGCGTTCCTGATAGTCCTCAATAAGGCCCAAAACGAGATGGTGCACGCCTCCCGGGCGTTGGCAGGGATGGACAAGCTCCCAGACACGGCAGAGGCGAAAGCCGTTCCCGCCACTTCCTTCGTCGGCAGGCTCCGTCGGCTTGCCCGGTTCCTGCCCTTCCACCGGGTGTTGCATTCGGTGGAAATGAGTCTGCTGGTTCTGGCTGCCTCCATCGTGTCGTTGGTAGTCGACGAACAGGTGCTGGGGGAGCGCTGGCTGCTGTACGTCCTGGTGCCCGCGGTCCTATTCGTCAATATCGGCCATTTCGTCGCCATCGTGGCCTCGCCTAGGCTGCGGAAGTGAGCGGCATGCAGCAAGACATGAGCCCCCTAGAACTGACCTTTGGGGTGGTCATTCTTACCCAGGGCACACGCCCCGCCGAACTGCAACGAGGATATGAATCGTTGCAACGTCAGCAGGGGGTAAAGCTGGATGTGGTCGTCGTCGGCAACGGCTGGGATCCAGAAAACGTGCCGGCCGGCTTCAAGACGCTGCACATCGAAGAAAACATAGGCATCCCGGCCGGGCGGAACGCCGGCGTTCCCCACGTCCAAGGGGAGTACCTCTTCTTCCTCGACGACGACGCCTGGCTCCTTGATGATGATTTTCTTGCCCAATGCGCCAAGCTGTTCAAGGAGCATCCGGACATCGGCATGGTCCAGCCGCGGATCGAGGATCCCGAGAATCCTGATGCGCCGCAGCGCTGGATTCCCAGGCTGCGCAAGGGCAGCCCCTACCACTCCAGCAACGTCTTCTCCGTGGTAGAGATGGCCATCGCCATGCGGCGGGACGTGTTTGATAAGACTCCCGGATGGCCGTCGACCTTCTGGTACGCCCACGAAGGCATCGAGTTCGCATGGCGCGTCTGGGACACCGGGTTCCGCACCTGGTACGCCGGAGACCTTCGAGCTGGGCACCCAGTCATCGATCCCCGTCGGCACGA
This sequence comes from Arthrobacter sp. MDT2-34-1, assembly GCF_059091365.1. Lineage (NCBI taxonomy): Bacteria > Bacillati > Actinomycetota > Actinomycetes > Micrococcales > Micrococcaceae > Arthrobacter > Arthrobacter sp. MDT2-34-1. The sequence continues at coordinate 637,621 of NZ_JBNHGO010000001.1, read as the reverse complement.
AGAGTTTTACCGTCTCAACGCCCGAAATCGAGTCTGGCTGGCCAGGAGAAATCTTCCTTGGCCAATCTCTTGGTTTTATGTGGCGACGTGGTCCATAGTCCAGTTGATTCGTTCCTATAAGTCTCCGCCCCAGTTAAAGCCGTGGATCGGCGGTTGGCTGTCCGGGTGGCGAAACACGCCTTGGAGCCGTATAGAAACGCCGAATAAACTGCGCTGGGTAACGTTATTTCGGATGGCCGTGCACGGACGACTACCGATCCTTTAGGCGGAGTAAGTCTATTTGATGGTGTAAAATTGCCGGGGCCGCTCCATTGCATCGTCTCTGACGGTGAGCGTCCTAGAGGGACAGTACATGAGTTAAACGCGGGCGAGCCGGAGAAGCCGTCTGAGGGGAATGAAACCAGCATGCAAACACAAGAAACGCAGAGTCCAAAAGTAGCGGTAGTTGTTCCCATCTACAACGTGCGTAAGTATCTTCCTGAAACTCTCGATTCAATTGAGCGCCAGACCATTTTCCCCGACATACAACTGATACTTGTCGACGACGGGAGTACAGACGGAAGCGATCTTATAGCGGGAGCGTTCGCGGACCGACACGGCAACGTATCGCTGATCCGTCAAGAGAACCAGGGCCCCGGAGCAGCCCGAAACAGAGGTATGGAAAGGGTGGAAGCGCCGTTCGTCGGCTTCGTGGATTCTGACGATGTTATTCGACCGCATATGTATGAAAAGCTTCTTGCGTTCTTTACCGACCCGGAAGTTGACGTTGCAATGGGCGGGATAGAGACTTTCCCAATCAAAACTCGAACCGTTTCTGGAAAATACTTTCATCAGGGGACGCGCACCGTTGCTGGGTTAATTGAGATACCTGACATGATCCATGCAGGTGGGCCCTGCAATAAAGTATTTCGGATGGATGCCGTTAGGTCTCACAACGCGAAGTTCCGCGAAGGAGTCCATTTCGAGGACGCCTTTTTTGTCGTTCCAATGATGATTGCCAGTAGGAGAATCGGTCTTCTGGGAGAGACCATCTATGATTACCGAAAGCGGGACGACGGTGGCTCCATTATGGACTCACTCTTCCATAACATTAAGAACTATTGGGACTACCTTGAACTGATCGAGGCGCTCTCAGATCACAAGGTCAATCTTCCGGTTAGCTCGCAGTATTTGTTGGACGAGTTCATCGTAAGGGGATTCCAGGGATTCCTCATGCGGGCGACTGAAGTACTCTCTCATGAAGAACTCAAGATCTTTTTCAAGAGGGCTCATGATGTGATTGAAAACGTGGATCCAGCAGCGATTAGGAGGGCATCCTACGATCCGAACCACCGAATCGCCTTTGCCAATCTGTTGACTTCTGGCAGCGGGAACGCGTTCAATGCAAGACCGAGTCGTGCCCCGATTGATTTGGTGGGAGAAACTATTTATAGTGGTTATCTGCTTGGGGCGCCGACGAATCCTCTGCGAGCAGCTTCCGGCATTTTCTTTATGATTGAGTCCATCACCTTTGACAAGGTCCAACGATGCGTAGTAGTTGAGGGACGTATCGCAGCTAAGGGCCTTCAGATTGATTCTGAGCCCAACATGGCAGTTGCCGTGCATCTCGGCCGCAGAGAATTTTCAGGCCAGTGGATTAGACGTCCCGATAAATCGCGTCATGAAGGAGTGTGGAGCGGCTTCAAGGCGCGGATTCCTGCAGGAAAATGGCCGATAGGCGAATATCTCCCAAAGGTTTCAATTCGTAGCGAAAAGGGATACTACATAGCTCGTGCCCAAAAAAACATGAGCTTGTTCAAAAACTCCATGAGTTTCAACACGCGAGGTATAAGCTACTCCTTCTCCGCGAACCACAAAAATCAAGTGGTTGTCACTACGGCCCGGACACGCAAGGCTTCTAGATGGCGCGGAGCGCTAAAGCGAGGTCTCAACGACCTTAGATCATTCAAGGACAAGCGCCCTTTCTCCGGACTCATTCTGCTGCGGCTCCTGACGCGTCCATTGTTCCGCAACGGCGTCTGGCTGATTGGTGAAAGGTGGGACACTGCCCAGGACAATGGGGCAGCGCTTTTCGCCTATCTCCGTGAAGAACGACGCGACATACCCGCCTACTACGCAATCGAGAAGAGTGCTCCCGGATATTCACGACTGCGACGGCTTGGGCATGTTGTTCCTCACGGCTCGCGACGTCACAAGCTTCTGCTGGCGCACGCGAAGGTCATTGCGAATGCCTACGACATCGAGACATATTCTCTTCCCAGAGAATGGAAACAACAGGAATTCTTGGAACATCTCCTGCCCCGGACCCAGGCGAAGCGCGTATTTCTCCAGCACGGCGTAGTGTATCGGGATGTCTCCCGTGGATTGCACCGATTAGTGCAGGGATATGATCTCGTTCTAACTAGCGCACCACGCGAAAGGGAATATTTCGCTTCTGAGCTGGACTACGGCAATAGGGCAGTAATGACCGGGCTTCCCAGATTCGATAGGCTAGCTACTTCCGGCCATCGAAAGCATATTTTGTTCGCCCCGACTTGGCGCTCATACTTGGTAAGGCCGTCCTACACTGTCAAGGGACGATCGAGTTCCATTGCGGCCTTCACTTCCTCTCACTATTTTCGGACTATTGATGCTGTGCTCCGTCATCCGGATCTGCATCGGATATTGGCCGAGGCAAATATAGAGCTTCACTTCTTGCCACACTACGAAGTTGCTCCCATTTTCGAAGACCTGTTACGCGATTTGAATAACGTGCGCATATTGCATCAGGAGAAGATCGATTTCCACAACACTTTGAGCAATTCCGCGTTGTTCATCACAGATTACTCATCGACGATGTTTGACGTCGCGTACGTCGGAATTCCGACCATCCTATTTCCCTTTGACGCCGCGGACTTCTCCAAGCAGCACAGCGCGGATGGATACTTTGATTTGTTGACAGATGGTTTCGGTCCCCTTGCGGCCGATGTAGATCACTTGATCCGACTGATAAAGAGCCATGTTGATTCAGGATTTGCGCGCTCCGATTATTACAGCGATCGTGCACGCAATTTCTTCGTTTCACGGGACAAGAACAATTCGTCTCGCGCGGTGACGGCTATCGAAAAAGCTCTGAGAAATTAGTTGCAAGGTCGCATTCGTTTAGATTGGATTCAGATGAGCCCCACAATATGCTTGCATCGTACGACGGTCCCGTTCGATACGCCTGAGTTTGCAGAAGCCCTCGAAGGCAGCGGATTCACCCTTGTTGATGACTACGCCGGAGCCGACTGGGTGGTGACCTCGAACCAAGACTTCCTGGGTCCGCTCGTAGGTCGGTGTCGGAACGTGCTTCTCACCACAATCGAACCGCGCCATTCTTACGGACAGCCCCGGCACGATGAGATCAGCGGAACACGTATACATACGATTGACATGAATCTAGGCTTCTACAATGATGTATGGTTGTTTTTTCTTGAGTTCGGCATGCAACCATTCGCATCTGTGGACTGGAAGGACAGGTCGCGCGCTTGCCTGATGGCAACAAATCAAAGCCGTGCTCGATCAAAGGTTTCGGGTGATCTACTTGATGTTCGATGGAACATAGCAAAAGAAGGCACACGTAGAGGATTGGTTGACGTCTTTGGACGCAATTGGGGGGAAGTTCCTACGCAAGGTGAGTCCCGCCTCGGTGACGGAGCAAGAAGTTGGTCTGTTGTCAAGCACGAAATACTTTCTTCCTACCGATTTAACATTGCTCTCGAGAACACACATATCCCGCATTACATCTCGGAGAAATTGTGGCAGGCCATATCAGCCGGGTGTATTCCGGTTTACTATGGATCGCCTTGGCTAGACAGGTTGGTTCCAGGGGGCGGATATTTGGATCTGCGCTCTCTTGGCTCTCCTTTGATGCTGTTCGAGGCCATGAATAGATTGGACCCTGCTGCAGCTCGAGATATGGTTTTGGGCCTACAGGATCGGTTAACCGAGTTGCGTCGAATATACCGAAGCGACGTAATGGATATTCAACGGGTCTGGGTTCGGCGAACTGTTGACACGTTGATAGACTTACAAGCCGTTCGCGTCGCCGACCGCGGTAACTGGATTGGGCTGCAGAACTACTAAAGGGTCGGCCATAGCGGCGCCCGATGCGTTGGCTCACGGTGGATAATTGCGATTACGAAAGGTGGACAGGGTGCGCAAAAGGGCCTTAATCACGGGAATTACAGGGCAAGACGGTTCTTATCTAGCTGAGATGCTATTGAATAAAGGGTACGAGGTTCACGGACTGATCCGTCGCGCCTCTACCTTCAATACCGCCCGGGTGGACCACTTGTACACTGATCCACATGACCCAGCTGCAAGGCTGTTCCTTCACTACGGGGACCTTTCGGATGGTGCACGATTGGTGACTTTGTTAGCCCAAATCCGTCCTGACGAGGTCTACAATCTGGCTGCCCAGTCGCATGTGCGTGTGTCCTTCGAAGAACCCGAACATACCGGCGACACCACCGGCATGGGGACGATACGCCTGCTGGAAGCCGTTCGGTTGGCGGGAATCGAGACGAGATTCTATCAAGCGTCTTCGTCCGAGATGTTCGGAGCGACACCCCCGCCTCAGGATGAGGAGACGCCGTTTTATCCGCGTTCGCCATATGGTGCGGCGAAGGTGTACAGCTACTGGGTAACAAAAAATTACCGCGAGGCGTACGGAATGTACGCGGTGAACGGAATCCTTTTCAACCATGAGTCGCCGCGCCGTGGCGAGACGTTCGTGACGCGCAAGATCACCCGCGCCGTCGCCGCCATCAAGGCAGGACAACAGGAACACCTGTACATGGGCAATCTGGACGCCGTGCGCGACTGGGGCTACGCCGCCGAGTACGTCGAAGGCATGTGGCGGATGCTGCAGGCCGACGAACCCGACGATTTCGTGCTGGCCACCGGTGTCGGTTACACCGTCCGCGACTTCCTCCAGGTGGCCTTTGAACACGCCGGCCTGAACTGGGAGGACCACGTGAAGTTCGATGAGCGGTACCTGCGCCCCACCGAAGTTGACGCCCTGATCGGCGACGCATCGAAGGCCCACGCGAAACTGGCCTGGAAGGCAACAGTGGAAACACCGGAGCTGGCCCGGATCATGGTGGACGCCGACATAGAAGCGCTCAGCTGTGCCGGCAGCCCGTGGATCGACAAGGTAGCCCTCGACAGTTGGGGCAAGTAGCCGTGTCCGTGATCAACACCAGTGCGGTCAGTGCTGGTGACAACGTCGACTATTCGCCTGGCCAGCTGGACCGGGGGGCGCCGTTCTACGTGGCCGGACACCGGGGCCTGGTTGGTTCCGCGATCTGGCGGAACCTGGAAAAAAACGGCTTCACAAACCTGGTTGGCCAAACCTCGACAGAACTGGACTTGAAGGACCGGGACGCTGTCTTCGCGTTCTTCGCTGACACCAGGCCCAAGTACGTGGTGCTGGCCGCGGCGAAAGTCGGCGGAATCATGGCCAACAGCACCTACCCGGTCGATTTCCTCAGCGACAACCTCCGCATCCAGGTCAACGTCCTGGACGCGGCCCGGGAATACGGGGCCGAGCGTGTGCTGTTCCTAGGGTCATCCTGCATCTACCCTAAGTTCGCCGATCAGCCCATCCGCGAGGACTCGCTGTTGACCGGACATCTGGAGCCCACGAACGATGCCTATGCCATCGCGAAGATCGCCGGCATCATGCAAATTCAGGCGGTTCGCCGCCAATACGGTCTGCCATGGATCTCGGCGATGCCGACCAACCTATACGGTCCGGGAGACAATTTCTCCCCGATCGGCTCGCACGTGCTGCCAGCCCTGATCCGCCGCTATGACGAAGCCGTCAAGACCGGCGCCGAGACGGTGACGAACTGGGGCACGGGCGCGCCCCGGCGTGAGTTCCTGCACGTAGATGACATGGCCGCCGCGTGCCTGCACCTGCTCGAGCACTACGACGGCCCCGACCAAGTCAACGTCGGCACCGGCACCGACGTGACGATCAAGGAACTCGCGCAGCTTGTCGCCGACGCGGTCGGGTTCACCGGAACCATGGAGTGGGACACTTCAAAACCCGATGGCACGCCACAGAAACTGCTCGACGTGACCAAACTCACCAAAGCCGGTTGGGCAGCACAAATCGGGTTGGCCGACGGCATCAGAACCACCGTTGACTGGTACAGAGGAAATATCGACAATATTCGCGGATAAGGCGCCCAATAGTCACGCTGCGGTAAACCTAGCTGTATTGACCACGGACGTTAGGGACACGCGGCGTGGCTGGGTGACATGAAGAACACCTCCGGGTGAGGTGGGGCTTGTCGAGAGTCCCCATCTTCACACCGGAGGTCTTCAATGTCCCATGCTAATGCCGTCCTGACTCCGAAGGGCCGCCTGCGCCTGGCCAAATGCGTGGTCGAGGACGGCTGGCCGCTGCGCCCTGCTGCGGAACGGTTCCAAGTTTGCGTCACGACCGCCTCACGCTGGGCCAATCGCTACCGGAAACACGGCGAGGCCGGAATGGGCGACCGGTCCAGCCGTCCGGCCCGCAGCCCGCGCAGGACACCGGTCCGGCGGGAACGGCGGATCATCGCGCTGCGGATCAACCGGCGCTGGGGTCCGGCCAGGATCGGCTACCTGCTCGGCCTCCATCCCTCGACCGTGCACCGGGTGCTCTCCCGCTACGGGCTGGCGAAGCTGGCCTGGCTGGACCGTGCCACCGGGCGGGTGATCCGCCGCTATGAACATGCCGCGCCCGGGAACTTGGTGCACGTGGACATCAAGAAGCTCGGGCGGATCCCCGACGGCGGTGGTCACCGGATGGTCGGGAAGGCACGCGGGAAGCGGAACAAGACCGGCACCGAAGCCAACCGGCGCCCCGGCTACGCCTACCTGCACAACGCGGTTGATGACCACTCGCGCCGGGCCTACACGGAAATCCTCGAGGACGAGCAGAAGGAGACCGCGGCCGCCTTCTGGGAACGTGCCAGGGCCTGGTTCGACGGCGTCGGAATCGAGGTTCAACGCGTGCTCTGACCGACAATGGCTCCTGCTATCGCTCCCGCGCCTTCGCCGCAGCTCTCGGACCCGGCATCAAACACAAACGCACCCGCCCCTACCGGCCGCAGACTAACGGAAAGGTCGAACGCTACAACCGCACCCTGCTGGGTGAATGGGCCTACGCGAACCCGTACCGGTCAGAGGCTGAACGCGTCGCCGCCTTCGCGGGCTGGCTCCACGGCTACAATTTCCACCGCGGGCACACCTCCCTCAAAGGTCAGCCACCGGCCAGCCGCGTACCCAACCTCTCAGGTCAATACACCTAGCCTCCGTCGCGAATCCTTTGCTACGTCTATGCACAGCTGGACGTTGCCGTTAGATATGCGCACTAAGGTGAGCTACTCCTCCATCTAGGCGAACACGATAGGAAGATTGTTTAGTTGCGAGTACCCCGGGCGGCTACCATCTCCGTTGCCTCACACTTCCGACACTGAGACACGGGGGCGCAGCACCCTACTGTTCGACCGCCCATCGGCGAGTGCGACCGACCCCTTCTACTCCCTGCATCGGAGAACTTAAACCCCGAAGATGCTGCGAAGGCCCTGCAACCGCCGGCGACGTGGCGATTATTCCCGTTCCTGCTCCCATATTTTCGTCGGCGACTTCGCCGCGATCGCCAGCGGCACGTTCCCACATAGTCGGCGAAGCGAGTGTTAGTCGCGTCCACCGCAGGTATCGTGCCTCTGACACCCAAGAAGCGTTGCGACCCAACCAGGTTCGCCGATGTGTGGTGGACACCGACGCATTGCTGATCACAAAAAAGTCCACACCCAAAGGTGAAGTCTGCAGCTGAAAATTTTGGGGGTAGTGCGCACGGGAAGTAGGGTCTTTCAGCGCTGCGAAGGCGGAGAGGAACAAGGCGCGTTTGAGAACTTTGTTGCCCTTCTTCGACGGGTGGTCGCCGCGGATCGAGGTGTCCGATCTCCAGGTCACCGGGGCGGAACCGCAGTAGGAGGCCAGATGTCCTGCGGAGGCGAAGTCTTTGCCGACGATTTCGGTGATGATCCGTGCTTCCGTCCTGACGCCGACCGCCGGCAGGGAGGTCAGGACGAGGTGAAGAGGGTGGGCCTCCACGAGTTCTTCGACCCGGGTCAGCACACGAGCACGGGAATTGCGCAGCTGCACCAGTTGCGCGGCCAACTGCGGCAATCCGATGCCGGCCGCGCCGGTACCGGATACCACCACGGTCTGCTCACCCAACGCCGTGAACACCTCGGCCGCACAGCGCTTGCCTGCCCGCGGCGCAAACCTGACCAGCAGCGCGGTCACCAGGGCCTAACCAGCCTTTCGCAGGTCGTCCGGGGTCGGGTATTTGACCAGCAACTCCGCCATCGCCGGATGACCCAGATGCGGTCCGATCACCCGCTCCAACGCAGGGTGGATCTGGGTCAGCAGGCCCCGGATCCGGTTCGAAGCAGCCGTCGCCTGCTGCGCCAGGTCATCGTCGAAGCCGCAAAGCATCGACAATTCCGCAGCCTGTTCATCAGCTAAGGCGATCGCGCGCAGGGTGTGGGGCATAGTGCGGGCAGCCTCGGCGATGATGGCCGCGTCCCGGGCATCGGTCTTGGCCTCGCCGGGATGCAGGTCCGCGATGCGGCGCATCGCCAGACCGGGCAGATAACCGACCATGATGCCTTCGGCCCGGGCCACGGCGACCGGCAGCGCACCGATAGTGGCCGGCTGATCGACCACCAAAAGCAGGGTCCCGTGCCATGCGAGGGAGGCGATGATCTCTCGCAGTTTCGCCTCGTCCTGGGGCAGCGCCTTGTCCAGCAGTTTCTTGCCGTCGCAGTCGAGCGCGACCGCGTGTGGTTGCTCTTGCCCACGTCAACGCTGATAAAGACATCAACAAGATGGTGCTCTTTGATCACGCCGCCTTAAGACATCAATCCAGTAGGTGCTGGCATGTCCTGCGGCGGCAGAGCTCGGCATCCACGTTACGGCCGCCTGCCGCCGTCTAAGCTCCGGCTGGTCTTGTCCCCATCAGCGGTCCTCTAGTGCCTATCGAACCCCGGTGACAACACCCTCGGATCATGAACTACTGGGGCAGACATCATGGGCCGACAGGCCAGCAACCCTGATCCTTGCCTATTCAGCGCTTACGAAGAAGGTAAAGGGGGAGCCTCTATGGTTTTCGCCAAGCGGCGCCGAGTGAGGGCGATGATGCCCTGGATGGCGTTTGCGGTCGGCCCCGTTTGCGGACATGGTACGCATGCTCGGAACGAGGTTCCGGAGCGGAAGGTTACGGGCGCTATGCCGATAGGAGGACAAGCTCCCCGCGCTTTTGTAGGTTTTAGCCGACGACTTCGGTCAGGATGCGGTCGTTGGTCCTGACTTCAAGGCCGGCCATCGAGGTCAGCACCTTCTGAATGAGGTGGGCCTACACGAGCTCTTCGAGCGATGAATAAATAACGCGCGGCGGCGAATCGTGTGCTAGCCGTCACCTCGCAGGACCGCCGTCCCAACAAATGCTCTCTATCTGCGTATTTCGAACGATGACTGGCATGGGAAATATCGCCCAAAGAAATTTTGAATCACAAATTCTTCAATCGGCTTGGCCCCTGGCACTGGAGCGTCATTCACGCAGAAGACGTCGCGATCCCTGTACTCAAGGGTGGATTTAATGACGCCAACATAGGACTCATCGAGTACGTTGATGTAGTTGTACCTTAACGAGCTAGGGACGGCCTTTCCGACGACTTGTGCATAGTAGTGAAAGAGTTGATCAGCCACTATGTCATCGTGGTGACGAAAATGGCTTGCCCACGTTTGCTCGAACCGCTTCTTAAAGCGCTCTTCCATCTCTAGGTGGACCGACCGCAACTGGGGATGCGGTGTGTGTTTTATTGCCCTAGATACGGTCACGCCAAACTCCTCTTGAAGGAGGGAGCGCATGTTACGTGTCAGATTGATGTGAGGCTCGTCCATCACGCTCGGCTCGCCGAAGGGGCGGCGATTATTTGCTGGTGAGACCTTCGCAAGCCCGCTGGGCAAGAAGAACTGATCGGGTGAAACTGGTCGGCCAAAGAACACATCGTCGTTGATGTACACGTAGTGCTCGCTAAGGCCAGGTATGTGGTGCAAGCGTGAGATGATCGAATTGCTATTGAATGTTGGGAGGCATGACTTGTCGTCGTAAATATCGTCATGGGTAACCAGTTCGATCTTAGGATGGTCTAGGTTTAGCCAAGACGGCTTCTGGCCGTTCGTGACGAGGAAGACCTTTCTAAACCAAGGTGCATACATCTCCAGCGAACGAAGCGAATACTTTAACTCGTCTCGAGACCGGAAGCGGGCGGCGTGATTCGCTTCAGCGTGGTACTCTACGCCTTGTAGCTTCGCCTCTAACCTGCGTTTGGACTCAATCCAATCGGGGTCGTCACCGTCCACCCACGTGTAGACCGCATCGATCGGGAAAGCGATATCGTCTAGCATGCGCTGGTTGAAGATCGAGTATGTCGGATAATCGTCCCCATCGATCGACACGGTTTCCGGACGAAGTTCATTGACGGTGATAAGTTGTGCTGCAGAGTTCCTTCGAGGCGTCAGCACATTAGACGGATTTAAGGAGTCTCGCTGCCAAAATTCTACGTCACAGCCGTAGCCCATGGCGGTGCGAAACTTTGTCCTTCGGTCCTCGAAGAAGGCCGCGAATCGTAGGACCTTCGCGCTCCGGGACATAGCGACCTGGTCGAGGTTGCCGGCGAGGTGCAGGCGTCGGTCCGACACGAGTGCGCTAGAGTCCTGCACGTAAACTGCTTCGTCACGCAACGCGCGGCTAATGACATCAATTACTCGTTCGCGGTCCGTCTCTTGCACCGCGATAGTGAAGCGTGTGCGGGAATCGTTTCTCACTACGAACCACTCGATGCCGGCGGATGACAAGATCCCCGAGATCGTGTCGAGATGCAACTTCCGGATCTGCAGCGGCATGCGCGTACCGAGCGGTCGTCTCAGAACCCCCTCAGAGCGGAACAATGAGCGATCCAGTTGCAGCAAACGCCGTTCTGCTATCATTCGCTGCCGGGGAGTGCGCCGGTCAGCAACGGAGGACGCAATGCCCGAGACTGACCTGCGGACATGCCGGTAGGCCTGCGGTCCAAGTGCCCCGCGCAGGGTACGCGTGACTCCGGACTTACGGATGATCCTGCGTAAGGCCTCGCTGTTGGGGGAGCTCATCGATTCTCAAGCGGAGTTGTAGATGATGCGGATGCTGTCACGTGCGATGCGGCAGGATCGTGGCCTTGGTGCTTGTTGGCGGTTTCCTGCGGCCGCATTGGGTGTTTCCCCGTAAGAGACATGGCTTCCTTCGGTTGTTCCTTCGTTCGCTTGTCGCTCGCTTCGAGACTTGCGGACCTGAGTCCAGCGTTCAATTTTAGCAGCCAGATTTCTGCCGAATCGCTGCCAGCATTACGTCGGTCAGCTCCTACTACAATGGGAGCGAAGCTTCACCCTCTCCCGGCAGCGACACGAGGATCACATTGGGCAAGACAGTACTGACGTACGGCACCTTCGATCTCTTCCACATCGGACACCTCAATATCCTCAAGCGGCTCAGCGCCCTGGGGGATCGACTCATTGTGGGTGTGTCTACCGACGAGTTCAACGCCATCAAGGGCAAGAAACCTGTGGTGCCCTTCGAACAACGGATTGAGATAGTCCGTTCCATCCGATACGTTTCCGAAGCCATTCCTGAGGACAATTGGGAGCAAAAGCGATCTGACATCGAGAAGTACGGGGCGGACGTTTTTGGCATCGGCGAGGATTGGAAGGGCAAGTTCGACGATCTGGAAGACAAGGTGGAGGTCGTTTACCTTCCGAGGACCTCAGGCATATCGACAACTGAGATGAAGCGTGTGCTCAGCGCCTTCGATGAGCGGCATGTTGAGGAACTGAAACGTACTCTCGACAGCATCAGCCAGATCGTCAAGGAGCTGTCTTAGCAACGCCTCGTCAACGCGTCCCCAACTCCGGTCCTAAGACTCCTCGGTTCCCTTCAGGGTGGGGCATGTCGCGGCCTGTGGATTGAGTCCTAGCGCATCTCTTCCTTCACGGGACAGAGGTACGCCGCCGACAAAAGTGCCGGCGTAGATCAATAGGGTGCGGGGGAGAAACGGCAGCTTGCTGCAGCTTTGCGCTTTGCCTTTAGTGCTGACTGACGACTCACGACCAGATGCGTTCATAACAACTGGTCTTGGAAGATCCCGGGTGGTGTAGGCCCCACCACCGACGGTGCCCCGCAGCTTGAGCGCCCCTCTACTGATCAGTTCCCAAGGCCTCGAATATTGGGCTTTCCATATAGGGTGCCAGTGTTCGGGCGTAAGTCGCCGTGATATGTGATGCATCAAAATAGGTGACAACTGATCCCACCACGGCAGGGCAGGTTCCATCCACACAGAAGTAACGATCCAGGTTCACGGTGTGAATCTTCGGACTGTTCAATTCGAGGGCCGCCGTTGTGATTGGGTCCATCCAGTACCACTCGGCAGGTGTTCCAGAGCAGTCCTGATGATTGTCCGGATTTTCGGCCAGGCAGTCCGGAATCGAGTCGATGGTGTTGCCGGGGAAGGGTGGATCTTTGATGACCAGAACGCTGGCGCCGCTATCTGCCCAACGAGAGAGGTAGTCCCGATAGCCCTCAACGGCAGGTTCTTCAGTGCTGGCCCAAGATTCGCCTTTCACAGGGACGGATTGACGTTCCGAGGTGACGACCAAATCGAAAGCATCGCCGGACGTTTTGTCCAACACCCACTCTCCGTAGGCTTTGCAATTGGCGGTCTTCTCCTCCGTATCGAACTCGAGCGGTGCCGTCGTGGGGTTGCATCTCGAGACCAGGAACGTCGAGAGCGTCCAGTCGTTGCGGTCAGCCAGCACTTGCAGTGCGGGAAGCCATTGCCCGGCGTGCGAGTTGCCAACGAGGGCGACTTTGGTGGGCCCGTCGCCATACCTGCAGACGGGACGGCTGGTAAAGGGTTGGTTCGACCAGCACCCGTCCGCATACGCATCGGACTTGTCCTCTTTGGCCAGCGACGGTTCGGGCACGACCGGTGCGCGGTGGGCCGGGACGCACTTGTCAAAGCCGTTGGCTATGGCGGAAGCACCGAGACAAGGATCGCCATTGCTCATCACCGCAGCGAGTTGTTGTTCCGCCTGGGAGGTGCGTTGGGTGACTTCCACTAATTGCGCAGCGCCCACGGCCGTAAGCAGTACCATTCCCGCAGCGGCGAATCGGTAAGTTGGCGCAAGGCTCATTTGAGCGGAGGGGAACCGGAAACGGTCCTCAATGAACGTCTTGCTTAGCCCCGCCAGCACCAGTGTCGCAGCCACGATCAGCAACTTGTCCAGCCAGCTCAGCTGGCGACCGGTGACGTACGGCACGAGAACGATCAAGGGCCAGTGCCACAGATATATCGAGTACGAAACTTCCCCAAGCCACTGAACCGGACGGTTCCGGAGAAATCCGGTGGGGGAAAGGCGTCCTTCGGCAGTTGCGAGGATAACCAGTGCTGTCCCTGCGACGGGGAGGAGCGCGGTATACCCAGGGAAAGGGGTCGACTCCGAGTAAAGCACACCGGAACAGACAATCGCTGCAACCCCGACCCACGCTACCGCCGCCCGTGCAACGCTGGGCAAGTGCCGTGCCAAAGCCGGCGCCGCCAATGCCACCAGGCCGCCGAAACCCAGCTCCCACATCCGCGTGGGCGTGACGAAATATGCACTTCCCGGTTCAGTAGCCGTAGCCGCGATGGAGAAGGAAAGCGACAGACCCACGACGGCGGTCAAGGCTCCCAAGAGCAGACGCCGCGCGGCCAACGAGCGCTTTTCCGCGATCCAGAAGACCGCGAACACGAGGACTGGCCAGAAAAGGTAGAACTGCTCCTCGACTGACAAAGACCAGAAATGCTGGGTAGGAGTGGGGGCGTTCCCGGCCGCCAGATAGTCGACGGAACTGCCGGCCAGCACCCAGTTCTGCACATAAAGTGACGAGGAGATGATCTCCTTAGCGATCGCCCCCCACTGAGTAGGCGGTGCGACCAGCCTTGACGCAACAGCTGTTGCCGCCAGGACCACGAAAGCGGCAGGCAATAGGCGGCAAATCCTGCGGCCCCAGAAAGCCGTCAGGCCTTGCCACCCCGTCGGAGGCCGTTTGACCAAATGAGAGGTAATGAGGAAGCCGGAAATGACGAAGAAGACATCGACTCCGACGAACCCCCCGGTTAAACCTTCCGACCATAAGTGGTAGACAACCACAAGGGCTACGGCTATGGCCCGCAACCCCTGGATGTCCAGACGCACAGCCGCCGGCTTGATAGGCGGAGTGCTGACATCGGGCTCTGCTGCCAGCGCGATGGTCAACTCCCTGAAGTTCCAAGAGCACCAAGATGTGCATTACATCGGGCTGTCATTTTCGCTGAGCGGACGCCCGAGCGCAATGGATAGCCAGGTCCACCTTGGTGCGCATTGCTAAGCTAAAGCAGTCGTGGGCGCCAGAGAGCGGCGCTACCAGCGGCCGTGGAATAGCAGCGGACACTGCTGCAGGAAAGGAGCCCATGCGCCTCGGACTCAAGGGCCGCGCCGCGGCGGCCATTCCACAGAGCGTGGTTGAAGCCGCATTCCGCGCCTTCGGCAGCGGCGCTGGCACCCAAGGCATCCTCCCGTTTTTGGCAACTCATCGTCGCTTGCCAGGATCACATCCCGCTTCGGCCTCTTCATTACCACAGGGCATCCGAAACGTGGACCGCTTTTCGGCGAGGAGCCTGCGGCACGACACGGCCGCCGTCGTGCTTGATGCCTTGGCGCGGGCCAAAGTCGATTACCGTGTACTGCGCTCCGAGGCGGGGGTTCCAGCGGTCGTGGACATCCCGGATGCCCAATGGTCATCGGCCCTGGGTGCCATCGCTTCTGCTGCCGGTACCCGTCCGTTTTACATCCGAGCCAATGGCGAATACATGCCGGTTACAGGAAGGTGCCTACCAGCCTCTTCAATAGTGTTTGAAGCAGTGGGGCACAAAAATCGACGACTGGGCGACCATCAGTTGGGCATCAAGATCGTGCCGCGCGAAGCGGGCCTGCCGGAGAAGGGGTTTTTAACTTCTGTCGACTTCCCGATCGACGCGGTGTACACATGGGTGGACGGCGATGACCCCCAGTGGCAGCGCAGCAAAGCACAGATGCTAGCCCAGACGGATCCTACGAGCAGGAATGAAACAGCGGCAAACGAAGCGCGCTACGCGTCGCGCGACGAACTGCGCTACTCGCTCAGGTCGCTGGATTACTTCGCCCCTTGGGTCAATCACGTGTACTTGGTGACCGCGGGACAGACGCCCCCGTGGCTGGACACGTCCAACAGCCGGATCACGGTCGTGGATCACCGCGAAATCTTCTCTGACACAAGCGCATTACCAACCTTCAACTCGCACGCTATCGAGTCCCAGCTGCACCACATTGACGGACTGAGCGAACACTTTCTGTACCTGAACGACGACGTATTTTTTGGGCGGCCGGTGACCCCGGAACTGTTCTTCCACGGCAATGGGCTGGCCAAATTCTTCCTGTCCGAACAGACCGTGGATTACGCGCCACGTTCGGTGGACGACTTGCCCGTGGACAGCGCGGCGAAGAACAACCGCGCGCTGCTGGAGGCGGCCTTCGGCAGGACTGTGGAGCGCAAGTTTCAACATGCAGCCCATCCGCAACGAGTCAGTACCCTTTCCAGACTGGAACAGGAGCATCCGGAAGAACTTTTCAGGACGCAGCGGAGTAGATTCAGGGATCCGTCTGATCTTTCCGTGACGTCGTCCCTAGCTCACTACTACGGTTTCGCCATCGGTGCAGCTGTTCCCGGGGAACTGTCTTACCGCTATTGTGACATCAACGATCCGTCTGCGCAGGCGAAGCTCCTGCGGTTGTTGCGGCGCAGAGACGCGGACGTGTTCTGCCTCAACGAGGTTGCAAGCACCGGCAAGGATACGCGAAAGGTGGACTCGCTGACCCGCAGTTTCCTGAATGCGTATTTTCCCGTCGCTAGTACTTTCGAGAGCGAACCCCCATGGAATCACGAGCCGGCATCATTCGAGACGCCGTCTCTGCCATCGGTCGGCTTACAGGCAGAGGCGGTGCATCGGCGCGGGAAGATTTCCGAGCGCTAAAACTCCAGCAGCGAGGCAGTATTCTGCAGCTGTGGTTCACGGTCTCCGCCCGGATCCAGCCCACGTCCTTGTGGTGCAGGGATTCAGGCAACGTGTGGACGAAAGTGGCCGACTTGTCGGAGGCAGTAGACAAGCCAGGAAGCGAACTTCGGAGGTACAGCGCGCGATTCGACTTGGCGACTGCGGTGCCCTCTCCAACTGATCCCCGCGAGGAGGGGGAAACCCTGGGACTGTTTGTTCAGTTCGAGGCTTCCGTCAAAGATCTGCCCGGGTTCAGCACCAACATTCATGGGGGCGGACCAGCCTCTATTGGAGAAGCGTCTGCAGGAATGCGCCTCACAGAGATCCGTAAGGCGGTGGCCGATGGCGCGCTGGCCGGTGACGCAACGATGACAGCGTGGGCTTCGTTCGGGCGCTTTGCTGACACCGAAGTTGGTTCCCTGCGCAGAATCACCACTCAGGCATTCACGGTACAACCGTACGTCAATCGGCGTGGCCTAGTCTCGTTGGCGGTAGACCGGCAGCTTAAACCCTACAACGCCGTCTACGTGCACCGGCTCAGCGTCAATGGGGGCACGTTGGATTTGCGGGCAACTCTTGTCACCAGACACGGTGAGGCTGAAGCAGTGGAATTGGTGCTGCTTGGGCGTGAGAGTGGAGCCCGCTACACTTCAACCGCCGTATCCGTGTTGGACACCGAGGCGACCCGGCGCAAATACGGGCTTCGTCGGTACAAGGTGCATGCCCGCTTGGATCTGGGCACCATCTCCAGCCAGGACCTGGCCCGCGACCAAATCCTGGATGCGTGGTTTGCGATCTATACCCCAGGCGGACCAGAGCCGCAGCGGGCGCGCATAGGGCGCACCAGATATGTGATCCGGAAGCTCAGCCGTCCCGGTTGGCAAACGCGTGGAGACAGGACGCTGGCAATTACGCCTTACTACACCTTCAAGGCTAAGAACACTTCCTTCCATATTGAATTATTGGACACCGACGCCTTCGAATTCCTGCTACGACAGTCCCACAAGAGGCGGTGGCCGGGCCGCGGATTAGAGCAAAAGCCAGTCTGGCTAGTGGGTGAACGGCCGTACAAGGCTCAGGACACCGGGCTGCACTTCTTCCGCTACATGCGTCGGGAGCACCCCGAAATAGACACTTATTACGTCATCGACCTGTCCTCACCGGATCGCCGCAATCTGGGGGGGTTGGACCACGTAGTAGAGTACCGATCCAAGGAACACTTCGACGTTGCACTGCGGGCGGAACGGTTCATCGGCTCCCACCATCCGGACTTCCTCTATCCAACGTGGCTACCGCACTTTCGCCGAGCAGTGGGCGGAGTCAAGGTATTTCTCCAGCACGGGGTGATGGGAACCAAATGGATGGTGCCCAACTACGGGAAAAACACACCCGGATTCGACACCGACCTGTTTCTCGTCAGCTCCGAGAGGGAGAAAGAGTACATCGTCAGCGATTTCGGATACCCGGCCAAGGACGTCGTGGTCACCGGTTTGTCCCGCTTCGACGCCTTGTTCGCCGGTGATGTAGCAGTGCGGCGAAACCAAATCCTAATCTTTCCCACCTGGCGGGACTGGCTTCAGCACCCGGATGACTTCGAAGAGTCCGAGTATTTTCGAGAGTGGGATGCGCTGCTGAACGATTCCCGGCTGGGCGCTCTTGTTGATAAGACGCAGGCAGAGGTGGTCTTCTGCCTGCATCCGAACATGCAGCAGTTCCGACACCACTTTGCCGGGGCACCTGCGCGCGTCGTATCCCAAGGTGAGGTTGACGTCCAGTATCTGCTGAAGGAAAGCGCGGTCTTGCTTACCGATTACTCTAGCGTGGGATTTGACTTCAGTTTCCTTGAGAAGCCAGTGCACTATTTTCAATTTGACCGTGAGCGCTTCTTGGGACCGCAGGGAT
Organism: Arthrobacter sp. MDT2-34-1; assembly: GCF_059091365.1. NCBI lineage: Bacteria > Bacillati > Actinomycetota > Actinomycetes > Micrococcales > Micrococcaceae > Arthrobacter > Arthrobacter sp. MDT2-34-1. Next base: position 619,487 of record NZ_JBNHGO010000001.1, on the reverse strand, counting down.
CCCATCTGGACCTGGATGAGGAACTGCCGGGCCAGATTGCATTTGCTCGATCCACATTACTGGACCAATTAGATTCTACGCTGGGCCGCGGTTGCACGCCGACGACTGAGGACATGGCCAAGTCGCGCAGATTCCTAACGTTCAGGGACACCGACAACTGCCGGCGCATTTTTGAGGCAGTGGTAGAAGCCCGTCGCGCCGATCCCGGGTGGAAGAAGGCCATTGACCCGGAATTGGCCGAGCGGTTGTTCAACAGGTTCCGCCGCAGCCGCTTTTATTTTCCGACGATGCGCCGGATGTTCGCGGTGATTGCAAAAACCCCGTTGCACAACGATCTGCTGGTGTTCGAGTCAGGGCTTGGCAAGCAGTACGCCGACAGTCCGCGCTATATCTACGAAGAGCTGGTGCGGCGCGGAGACACTCGCCGCAAGGTTTGGGTCTATCAAGGCAGGCTGCCAAAGCCCGACCCTTATACGAAAGTGGTGAAACGGCTTTCTCCCGGCTACTACTGGTACCTGGCCAAGGCGAAGTACTGGATCAACAACCAGAATTTTCCCCACTACATCCGGCGCCGCAAAGATGCGGTCTTCATCCAAACCTGGCACGGAACACCCCTGAAGAAAATGGCCCACGATGTGGGCACCGTCCATGGAAGGGACCCGGACTACCTTGCCCATGTGGACGCTGCTGTTCGACAATGGACGACTCTACTTTCACCGAGTCCCTATGCAACCAAAGTCTTCAGGAGCGCTTTCCGCTTCACTGGGACGATTGTGGAATTGGGGTACCCGCGGAATGACGTTCTCCTGGGCCCCGACGTCGAGCGACGGTCGAGCGCTTTCCGCCGCAAACTTGGTGTTCCCGACGGTAAGCGAGTGGTCCTCTACGCTCCAACGTTCCGGGATGATCAGCCGACAGGCATGGGACACTTTCGCTTTGATGTGCCGTTCCAATTAGAAACTTTTAAGAAACGCTTTGGCCAGGACACGGTGCTGCTTTTGCGCACGCACGTGCTGGTGAGCGACGCCATAGAAATACCGGAGGATGTCCGCGACTGCGTGTACGACGTCTCCAAGTTCCCGGATATACAAGAACTTTACCTAGCCAGCGACGCGCTGATCACCGACTATTCGTCCGTTTTCTTCGACTACGCCATCCTGCAGCGGCCCATCATCTTCTATGCCTACGACCTGGAAAACTACCGCGACACGCTGCGCGGTTTCTACCTGGACTACAACACCGAACTGCCCGGGCCTGTGACGCAAACCGAGGATGAACTGTTCGACGCGATAGACGAGAGCCGTTCGAGCGACCCTGCGCGCGAGCTAAGGCTCAAGAATTTTGTGGCCAAGTACGCACCGCGCGACGACGGCAACGCCGCCGGACGCGTGGTGGACCGCTTACTGTCTTAGGGCTCCGGCTGTTGCGAGAGGATCCTACCCACGGCGTTGACGAACCGAGCCGTGCTCGCGCCCGGCGTGGTATCGCCGAAGTGGTGGGCGATCAGCTGCAGCTGGTCGGGGCTGATTCCGGCCGCTGCGGCCTCGGCCAGCAGCGACGGCGTTCGTGCCGCCTCGGACTGGTCAATGAGCCTGGTCTTGGCGGCCACGCCCTGTGCGTCGATGTGGGCGCCGGGGTCCGACGGCCTCGTCATGAGCAGGGGCTTCCGGCTGGGAAGCCAATCCAAGGCCATGGCAGAGATATCGCAGATGCACAGGTCCGCTTCCGCCATGGCGGCTGAAAAGTCGGCAGCCGTGTCCACCCGGTGGCCCGCTGGCTCCTCCTTTTCCGCGGAGACGATCATCTTTTTGATCTCGTGCAGAGCCGCACGGTGGGCGGCGAGCCTGCTGCCGGTCCGCGGGTGCGGCCGGAAGACCAGCCGGTAGCGGGCATCAGCCAGGATGGAGCCGACAATTTCCCGTCCATGGCTGGCCAGCGAGCCGTACGCCATGGCCGGCCGGTCCCCTTCCCAGGTGGGGGCGTACAGCACGGTGAGACGTCCGCCGTCGTTCTTGGTTTGCGGGGCAGGAGCGGCGAAGTCCAGTTGCGGCCGTCCCACCTCCACCAGATGGGACTCATCAAACCGCCGCAGGGCGGTGAGGATGCGTTCCCGGGAGGCAGGGCCTGCGATGAAGGCAAAGTCGTAGGCCTTCAGCTGGTTGGAGACCATCGACACTTTGTCGCTCTCCCCGTGGCTCAGGTGCACGTGCACCTGACCCGGCAGGCGGAGGACCGTGAAGTTATCCCGGTTGTTATTGACGTAGAACACCATCCGGGCGCCGGCGCGTTCAATGAATGCCTCCACCTCCGCGATGCCCTTGGTAAGGAACACCGGCAGCGGGGAATCAGGAAGCAGCTCCGCGGCCGTGGCCGGCCGGTGGACCAGAACCGCTACCCGGTGGCGCTCCGCCAGCTTCGCCATGGGAGCGAGCCACTGCCTTACCTGATAGGCACTGTCCGGGCCGTCAGCGAAGTACAGGACGCAGTCGAACCGGTTGCCGGCGTCCCTGTTGGCGTCGGCCAGCCGGGTTCGAACGCGGCGTTCCGTCAGCACGCTGTTGGCCTCGGTGAGGATCCGGGCGGCGAGAGGCTGAAGGCGGGACGCGATGGGCAACAGTGAATCCTGACGTCGGAGGGGTGGACCTACCTGAACAGCTTAGAGCTTCCCCACGTTGCGCCGTTTGGCATAGCCGTCGTTGGTCATCGCGTTCCCCCGGTAGAGCCACATGGCGCCGGCACCGGTTGTGGCCAGCAGGTCCACCTTGTTGTCCGAGGTGGTGTCACCGGGTCCGAGGATCTGCTTGTATTGTTGCCATCCGCCGCTGCCGATCTGCCGCTCGGCGTTGAACCACGCTCCCGAAGCAGTCTTGGCGGTGCGTCCCTGCCGCAGCCAGAGAGTGCCGTCGGACTTGCTGGCCACCAGGTCGACGGTGCCGTTGCGGTCATAGTCGCCGACGCCGACAATCTGCGAGTAATGCCAGCCGGTGTCGATACGTGTGCGCGAGCCATGCTGGCCGTTGCCCGGGCCGGCGTAAAGCCAGGCGGTTCCGTCGGCGCCGACGCCGAGCAGGTCGTTCTTGCCGTCACGGTTGACGTCGCCCGTGCCCACCAGCGTCGCGAACTGGTTCCACCCACCGGTGCCGATCTTCACACGGTGCTTGTAGCCCTCGTTGGATCCGCCGACTGAACCGGTGCCGGCATAGAGCCAGAGGGTTCCGTTGGTCTGTCGGGCCAACAGGTCGTTCTTGCCGTCCCCGTTGTAGTCGCCGACCCCGACGATGGAGCTGTAGATGTACCAGCCATGCCCGATCCGCTCGGGCGTCCCAAAGCTTCCCTTGCCGGTTCCGCGCATCAGCCACAGAGTCCCGTCCGGCTTGCGGCCGATCAGGTCGCTTCGGCCGTCGCCGGTGAAGTCACCCGGAGTGATCACGGTGTCGAACTGTTTCCAGGTGCTGCTGACCAGCGTCCTGGAGTTGTAGCCCTCGGAATCGACCATCTGGGTGCCCTTGTAGAAGCCCAGCGAGCCATCGGCGCTGATGGTGAGGAGATCGTTTTTCTTGTCCCGGTCGTTGTCCCACACTCCGAGGATGTCTGCGAAGGACCCCCAACCGTACCCAACCTTGCGGGGAGGCGCGAAGGTGCTGGTCCCGGTCTTGCCGGTTGCTGCGTGCAACCACAGGGTTCCGTCTGCCTTGGTTGCCAAGACGTCAACGCGTCCGTCGCCCGTGAAGTCACGGGGCGCGGCCAGTTTGGTATAACTGCCCCAACCGCTGGCGACCTGGGTACGGCTACCGTGCTGCCCATTGCCGGGTGCCGCGTATAGCCACACAGTGCCGTCCGGCCGTAGTGCCAACAGGTCGTTGGTACCGTCGCGGTTGAGGTCGCCGGGGCCAATGATGTGTGTCAGACCGTTCCAGCCACTGCTGCCGATGCGCACGCGTGCCTGGAAGTCACCGTTCCCCTTGCCCTTGTACAGCCACAGCGATCCGTCGGTCTGCCGGGCGAGCAAGTCGTTCAGTCCGTCTCCGTTATAGTCTCCTGTGCCGATAAGGAGATTGTAGATTTGCCAGCCCTCGCCGATGCGGGACGGCGCCCTGTAGCCGCCTGATCCGTTGCCGGGATAAAACCAAAGCGAACCGTCGGCCCGGCGAGAGAGAAGGTCGCCATTGCCGTCCCTATCCAGATCGCCCGGCGCGGCGTAGCGCTGAGTGCGGTCGATAGTCACGGTCCGGTTGTAGGCGAAGTTTCGCAAGTCAGTGTACGAACCCCGCCACACGTTCGAGTCGCCCGAGTAGGGGCCCGTGGAGCTGTACTGCCAAATAGCGTAGGAATTCCAGCCAGCCGGCAGCCAGGGGGTGCCGGTGGTGTAGTGCGCGACGTGCAGCGGGTGGTTCTTGAAGGCGGTGCTGTTGCCGGTGCACGTGTTCCACCAGTCCGCGGTGGTGTAGATGGCGGGGAGGCGGCCGGTGCGGGCCTTGATGGTGTTCGAGAAGTCCTTGATCCAGTTGACCATCGCCGTCGGCGACATGCTGTAGCAGGTGTTGCCCAGTTCCGGATAGGGGTTGTATTCGATGTCCAGCAGGGGCGGCAGGGTCTTTCCATCGGCGGACCAGCCGCCGCCGTTGTTCACCATGTAGTCTGCCTGCGCCTTGCCCGACGAGACGTTGGGGATGGCGAAGTGATAGGCGCCGCGGATCATGCCGACGTTATAGGAACCGGCGTACTGCGAGGGGAACAACGGGTTCTTGTACGACAGGGCCTCGGTGGACTTTACATAGGCAAACCGGGCCCCGTAGTTCCACTCGGTTTTCCAGTTGAGGTTCGGCTGGTGGCTGCTGACGTCCATGCCCTGGACCCCGCTGGGCTTCCACTTGGTGCGGCTGAAGGAGGGGAGCGCCGCAGGTGCCGCAACACTGGTGCGTTCAATGTCGAGGACTTCCAGTTGCGCGTCGAGTTCTGCCAGCACTTCCGGCTGTTCCAGCTCCCGCTCCCGTTCCCGGCGCTGCTGGAGACCTTGGCCCATGTCGGCGCCGTGTTCGCCCTGCAGGGTCTTCAGGAGCTCAAGGAGTTGTTCCTGGCTGAGCTCCTCGACCGGCACCTCGACGGATTCCGGTTCGTCTTCCGTCGGGGTCGTGTCGCTGGCTTCGGGGGAGGGCTGGGCCGTCGGTTCGTCCGGGGCGACGGCGGGGGAGGAAGGCGATTGGCCCTCGGCCGGTTGTTCGAGGTCCGGCGTAGGTCGGGTTTCTTCCTCGGTCCGGGGTTCATTGCCGGACGAGTCGCCGGACGCCGGATCGGAGGGCGAAGGCTGTGCCGTTCCCAGCCCGGTGGCCGCGGGGGCCTGCAGCGGGGCGCCATCGGGTGTCGGCGCCTGCGATTCCGGTGCTGGCTGCTGCAGGGCCTGTGCGGATGCACCGGGGGCCATCAGGAGGCCCAGCGCCATCACGACGGCGGTTGCGCTGGCGACGCGGGCAGTGGCTCGCTGGTTTCGTTTGGGAGAGGCTGCGGGGCTGCGGAAGCTGGGCATGGAATGCTCCGGACAATAGGGCACGAAGGGGCCGGGTCAAGAGAGCCGCAACCTCCGGTCAGCAAAGGCGAAGCGTCGGCTCAAGGTAGGTTAAACGTTATCAGCCGCACGGGCGGAAACACTGAGCGAGGGCGCGCGTTTCCACGAAAGTCACCAATTGTTAGCCGGCCGTTAATGTGCGCTGCTGCCTCCCGCACGGCGTGGCCGCCAGCCGGGCGGGAGCCGGTGCGCCGGGATGTGGCGGCGGGCGGCGGGTCAGTCTTGGGGGTTGTGCTTCATCGACAGCGAACCATGCTTCGTGGCGTAGAGCCGGTACGACGGCCTGGCCTCCACCTCGAGGGTGCTGAAGGCGAGCCGCAGTTCTTGGTCGTTCCCGGCCAGGCGGGCGTGGAAGTCAAAGATGTCGCCCGGTGCAGACTCCGGCACCTGCAGCTGCCAGGTTCCGTCGTGAAGGTGGGCGGCTGTCGTCGCCTTGTCGCGCCTACGGCGTACGAAAACCTCCGCCGCCTCGACTCTCCCCGGCCGGGGAGCAAGGCGGAGGATGTCACCTTCCCACCACGCACGCTCGAACAGGCGTTCCACTGTCTTCCCGGTGACGCGGGCCGCGCGCGGAGGCGCCGACAGAACCTGCTGCCATGACTCGACGAAGGTTTCGGCGTTGAACCGGCCCAGGGTCCGGATTGCGTTTTCCCCCATCTTCCGGCGAAGCTCCTCGTCCTCCATGAGGGCGAGGACGCGGTCGGCCAGCAGTCCGGTGTCACCGAAGGGGACCAAACACCCGTTTTCTCCGTCCACGATGACGTCCCGGGGGCCGTAGTTGGCATCGTAGGCCGCCACCGGGACGCCGTAGGACATGCTCTCCAGCAGGATCAGCGGGAATCCCTCCGATTGTGAGGTCAGGAGGGTCAGGCATGCCCCTGCGTAGATGTCATCCGGGCTGTTGGCGAACGGCATGAAACGGACGTGCGGGCGGATGCCCAGTTCGTCGATCAGCGTCTGAATCCGGGTTTCCTCGTCGTCGCTGTAGCCGAAGCCGAACACCTCCAGGCGGGCGCTGGGACGGGAAGCGAGAATCTTCGCAAAAACACACATGGCTTCGTCCACGCGCTTCTTCGGGTGGGTGCGGGCCACCAGGACGATCCGGTTGGCGTCGACCGCCTTGTCTTCTTCCCTTGCCGCCGGCGCCACCTGGGGGATCACAGCCAGTTGGTCGCCGTGGCCGAACTCGGAGCGGATGTCTTCCCGCTGGGCTTCGGTGAGAAGAACCACCGAGTCCCATCCGCCAAGGGTACCCAGGAGCCGGCGCCAGCTCGGGCTGACACCGGAACCAAGCGTGTAAGGGTGCTCCAAATGGTTGCTGTGGACCGCGGCGACCTTTCCCAGATTGGGGTGGCGGAGCGAATGGACGACGTCGTCGAGGTTTTCGGCCGGCAGGTTGGGAAGGTTTTCCCGGAATTCCGAGGTGATGACCGGCGCCTGTTCGCCGGCGAGCAGGCGTTCGAAGGCGAATTTGTACAGCTGGCCCATCGACGCGAAGGGCTGTGGCTCGGGACCGAAGAGGTACGCCTTGCGCCACTGCTTCTCGCCGGGGTTTTGCAGGATGGTGAGAAAGCACTGGCCGTCGCGGCCGATGTAGCGCTGGGCGGTCGGGGTGGCGGAGCCGGGCTGGTAGTCCAGGATTCTTGCGACGCGGCCGTGCTCGTCCAGTTCCCAGCGGCGGGTGCGCAGCCGGTCCGGGCCCAGGTCCTCGACGGCGGCCGGGATCCCGCTGGCGTGGAACCGGACGTAGTGCTCTTGGACTCCGTTGCGGAAGTAGGCGAAGGCCCGGCCGGAAGTTCCGACTGGGAACCGGACGAAGTCGGCGTCGCCGGGCGGCTGGACGCTGGGTCTTGTCTCGAGATCCGGGCTCGGGTCCAATGAGGCCAGCACGCTGCGGACCTTGACGTCGGGGTGCAGGTGGCCGTCGGCCTTCAACTCGGCTACGTCGGCTTCCAGTCGAGGCTGGAAGCCGAGGACCTCGATCCAAACATCAGCGAAACGGCCCTGCTCGGCCAAGGCGCTGGCGCGGGACCGCACGGCCTTGACCAGACCGCCGCGCTTCAGCGCGAGGGTGTTGACCGGGAAGTGCGCGGTCGGCTTCGGCTCAGGTGTCTGCATTGCGGTCGCTGTTGTCCCCATCGTTATCAAGCGGCTCGCCGAGGAGGGCTGAGCCGGCAAGTGTGAGCCCCGGACAGGAATTGAACCTGCGACCAAGCGGTCAGGGGCTGCTGGTTTTGGTCCTTTCTCAACATAGCTCATATGCCGCTGGCTTCCGGGTGCAAGGCCCCTGTCGCTCCGTGCCCTGCGGCCGGGCCTACTTCAGCCTCATCTTGGCGACAACCATGTTGTGGTCCGAGCCCGGGGTGGAGCGCAACCGGCCGGCGGCGTCGATGTCGAGCACGTTCTCATAGGAGACGGTGCCGGCAATGTTCTTCGTGAACACGTAGTCGATGCGTCCGAAGGTGGAGTTCTGCTGCTTCTTGTAGCCGTTGGTCGTGGGGTAGCGGAAATCTGTCTTCCTGGCCGAGGAGGCGCTGTCGGTCCAGCCGCCCTTGATGAAGGCCTCGTGCGGCGCGTTCGAGGGCAGTTGGTAAAAGCTGCTGTTCATGTCGCCGCCGGCGACGACCGGGAGGCTGCGGGTGTTGATCGCGTTCATTTTCCGGTTGACGGTCTCCATGGTTGAGGTCTTCGACACGCTGCCGCGCAGCGGCAGCTTGGGGGAGATGTGGAAGGACACGGCGTAGAACTGCTTGCCGGTCTTCTTGGACTTCAGCAGCACCCAGGCCGCGCCGCGCGGGTCCTCGCCCTTGGCGACGGGCAGGGCGAAGGTGCCGCGCTTGAGCAGTGTGTACTTGGAGGTCTTGTACGCGATGCGGTTCACGTATTGCTTGGTGCCGGCTCTTTCCGGGGCTCGGTCGAGGGCGTAGCCGAGCGACTTCAGGCGGGGCTGGAAGTCGGTCATGGCTTTCGTGTTCGCGGTGCCCGGGATATTGACGTTCAGGGCCTCCTGGAGCAGGAGCACGTCCGGGTTTTTCGCCTTGATGGTCCGCAGGTGGGTCATCTTGCGGGTGTTCCAGTGCGGGGCACCGGTGAGTTTGCAGCTGGCGCAGAGCAGGTTTTGGCTGGCCACGGTCAGTGGCTCGGCGCCGGACACGGCCGGCGCCGCCGGGTAGGCGGTCAGCCGGGTGGAGGTGCGGGTCTTGTAGGCCTTGTTGTGGGCGTAGACGCGGATAAAGCTGGGCATCGAGGAGCGGGAGCCGTGCGTGAGCCTGGTGATCTTCAGGCTCGTGCCCGTCACATTGGAGAAGGTGCGCGGCCGCAGGGTCATGGCCATGTTGTCCGCGATCTTTACGGTGTAGTGGGTGGTATTCGCGGTCCGGTTCCAGGAAACGGTGATGCTGTCGGTGCCGCCGGCCGTCTCCAGGGTGGTGAACGCGCCGGGGTAGTTGGCCTGGGTGGTCGCCTTCAACGTCTGCGACCAGGCCGAGCGCAGGTACTCTCCGTAATCACTGCCCGGTTCCCGGTAGAGCACCCGGTACTGGATGTAGTAGGTCGTGGCGTCATCCAAATCGCCCAGGTAGCGGCTGTTGACCTTTTCGATGACCGGGGCGCCAGCCATGTCCGAGCGCGTGGAGTAGCGGACCTCGTAGCGGTTTGCTCCGGACACCGGATCCCAGGCCAGTGCGAAGCCGGTGTGGCCGGCGGAGACCAGTTCGGGTCTGTCTAAGCTGGCAGCCACCTGGATCTCTGCGCTGACTGGTGCCGCCGTCGCGGGGCCGGAGACGAATCCGCCGAGCAGGGACGCGGTGAGCAGCGCGGCCGCGGTGCGGCGCAGGGGAGTGGTCTTCATGACGCTCCTGGGGGAGTGAACGGTCTCTTACAGGAGACACGCGCCGAAACCCCGAAGCCTTCCCCCGCTCAAAAGTATGAGCTATTTACCCGGTTTTACGAAACGATTCATCCGTGCGTTGTCATCCGGCGCGCCGGCCCACCGCTATCACCTACCAATAGCGGGTTTAAGGTACTCGGAAATGGCCGGCCACCGCTGGAGAATTTCCTGGAAGGAAGCCTGCTTTTGCCCGCCAGAGTGGCATTCGTCGCGGCACACGTAATCGTCGGGAACGAAGTGACGTGGCACTCCGGCTGAACAATTGTCGTTCCGCGCTGCCTAGGCGTCGGTTAGGATCTCACGCCGCAACTGCCGCAGGCTTCGCTCGTTGTGGCGGACGACAAAACCTGCAAGCCGTCCTCCTAAGTCCGAGAACGCAGTGATAGGCGTGACACGGAACTGCCCATCCGCCTTTTCCCACACGAGTTGGGCCTGCAAGGTTATGTTCCGGACGGCACTCCGGGGTACGGTGCGGTCCCTAAAGAATCCGAGCACTCTGACTTCGGAGGCTGATATCCGAACGCCCAAGCGCCAGTTTCGCCAGCCAGCCAGCAGCATCAACATTCCTACGGCAATATCAAAAGCCAGCTCGGCCTCGTGCCCCTCTGATAACCCAAAACGGACAGAACCGGTGCGCATCTCGTATAAGGCCACAATCAGGAACAACAAGACGAACGCGAGGAGGGAGGCCCGCGAAATGAAAAGGGGACGCAGTATCAAGACCGGCTCCGGCACGATGTTTGGCCTCCTGTTGGTAAGCGGTGCATCCGCCCTGAGTAGAGCCAAAAGAGCGGCCCGGTTCAGGCATAGCGCCTGGGCCGAGCCGCTTTCTGTTGCGCCCCGGACAGGAATCGAACCTGCGACCAAGAGATTAGAAGATTCTCTCTGGTAGTTGTCCACACCCCTCCGTTCCCTGCTTTCCCTGTGTTCTCGGGCTTTCGAAGCATAAGCTCCGTAAGCTCTGCGTCTATATTCAGTGAGCCAGCGGAGAGATAAGCTCCACTTATGCTCCGTAGGCTCCGGCGTCAGCGGCGTGCAGCGCGCTTCGTCCGGGGGCGTGACGTATCGCCCTCAATCGGTTCCCTAATCTTCTCCGCGACAGAAAGGCCGAGCCGCTCGCGGTCCTCCCTCTCGTCTGCTGCACTCCGATCATCACCGAGAGCCGCCGAGTCCCGCCGTCCAGTGCATGGGCGTAAACCCGCATTGTGAAACCAGCGCTGGAATGACCCAGAATTGCGGCTGCCGTCACCGGGTCGACCCCGCTGCCGATCATGCGACTGGCGGCTGTGTGGCGCTGCACGTAGCGGCGTACCGGAGCGTGTCCGTGCCACCCTCGACGACGGCACGACGGTCGATGCCAAGGCGACCGGCTGGACCAGCGAGCACGTGCACCTCAAGTGGCAGGACGCGGAGCATCAAATGCACACGCTCTGGGTACCGTCCAGCACGGTAAAGAGGATTAGCAGGGCCGAGTCATCTTGGCGCCATCCCTACGACGTTCTCGACGACCAGCAGCATTAGCCATAGATAACGACAGCACGCCTTCGGCACAAGGAAGCAGGCTGTTTCACCGTGCTACTGCCTGCGGCTGGCTACACCTTGGCAGCGACAGGTTTCCCGGTGAGGCCCTCGCGTTTCAGAAAGCTGTAGATGCTGGAGCGCTTCACGCCGACCGCAGTGACCAGTTCGTCGACCGTGTACTTCGCCGGTGGCGTAGAGCGCTTTGATCTTCTTGGCTTTCGCGTCGTCGATGACAGGAGGGCGCCCACCGACTCGACCCCGGGCTCGGGCTGCTGCCAGTCCGGCGTTGGTCCTTTCCCTCACGAGGTCGGCCTCGAAGGCGGCAAGGCTTGAGAACAGGCCTAGAAGGAGATTCCCGGCGGCCGTGGATGTATCGATGCCTTCAGCGAGCGACTTGAAGCCGATACGGTTCCCGGTCGTACGGAACTCTGGTCACCGGAAACCGGAGAAGTCGGGACGCCGAGCACCCTTGCTGCGGGTGAGCTCTACGGCAGCGGACGCGTCGACCTTCATGTACTCATTATCCAGCCAGCCAAACACCGGGCTATTAATGTGCTCCGAGTTCGGGTACATTCCAAGTTCGGGTACATCGGCCGAATTAATTGACAACTATATTGGGGGCAACATGAGAGCGCGCGCCCTGGCCATAGCAACTGCACTGGTCCTCGGCGGCGGTCTGGCCGCAGCCGGGCCTGCGGCGGCAAAAACCATCACCACCTGCGTCACACTCGACAACGGCGTGAGGGACTGTGCTGCGTTCGAAGTCGATGTCCCCGGTGGCTCGTACGTCGGCGGGCACGATCCCGCAGGCCCCATTCCGGGCCCGGCACCGGCTCCCAAGCCCGCACCGAAGACTGTGCCCAAGTCGGTCCAGACCGTAGCCAAGAAGGTCGTCAAGAAGAAGACAGCGAAGAAGTCGACGAAGAAGGCAGCGGCAGCCAAGAAGAAGACGGCGAAGAAGGCTCCCGCCAAGGTGACCAAGAAGGCCTCACCTAAGAAGAAGGCCACGGCCAAGAAGTCCAGCAAGAAGGCCGCACCGAAGAAGTCGGTGAAGAAGAAGCGGTAGCAGCAGCCCTTAGGGATAACCTTTCGCCATGATGATGACCAAGTCCTGCTGCGTGTCTCCGTGATAGCAGCAGCCCTGTTGGTGACAGCCACGGCCTGTGCGGGAGAGAAGGAGAATCCTTACCAGTACACGCCCACCCCGGAGCCAGTAGTCACCGCAGACGCCGCCCTCGCCGCCCGCGTGAAGGAGAAGTGCGTGGATCATCTACACGCCGTGGCTGCCAATACCGCCCGGGGGACCGCCCACGTCGCCCCGAGGCACTACAAGGTGACTGCCTACGAGTTTTTAGGGGGCGTCGAGCAGGCGATGCTGCTTCGCGGCCGGGTCACCTACGAGGTGCCGATGGAATGGACGACCGAGCACGCTGACGGCCAAGTGATCGAGACAGCTCGGACCTGCCGCTGGTATGAGCTTCAAGACACGATCGAGACGAGGCCGTAGTCGTCCAGAGACACAAAAAGAGCCCCGCTCCGACCCCATCACGGGTCCAGAGCGGGGCTCTTTGGTTAGTCGGCCGGCGTCAACCATGTTGACTATGTTCCAGCTTAAGTACATAAGGTTGACGATAGTCAGTCCGGGCTTCAGGTTAGGCCTCGATCACTCGGCAGGGTGCTCGCCTTTGCCTTGTTCGGGATCGCTGCGACACCGCCGCCGATGCCGAGTGGCGTCGAAAGCGAGTTAGCGTGCCCGTTGCCGTCCCTGGAGCGCTATCAGGGGGCTGGCTCGCTCACGTGTACCTGATCACAAGACCCGCCATGAACCACAACGTCTTCAACGTCATCCTGTCCCAGCCGGACCTGCATGCACAGGTGCGGCCTAAGGTCATTGAACGCCGGGACACGAGCCTAGAAGTCATTGAGTACACCGGTGTACGCACTCTGAGCGCAGTAATAGCCAACCGCCTGATAAAACACGGTTAGCATTCGTTGAACTCGTAGAAACGATCCGAGACAGGGCACCCAACTGGAGGGCGAAGTCGGGGAACTCGTCGCGGAGCATGCAGATCGTGCGCATAACGCCGCGAAGCCGTCACTCTGTGATTCCGGTTCCTCAGGATTGGGCGAACAATAAGCCAAGCTGCCCATTCTTGTGCAAGACTGCGTCCTAACAACTAAACATCGGGGGCATCTTGCGCAGCATCTATCGGACAGCAACGACTCTACTTGCAGCATCACTTCTATTCGGCGGCACCGCAGTGATGGCTCCACCAGCTCAGGCGGCAAGACAATGTTACATCGCCAGCAACGGAGCCGAGGTCTGCTTCGACTTCCAAGACGACGGTCCGGGCGACGACGGAGGAGTTGAAGTTATCAACCCGGGAGCGGGTTCCGGGGAAGCAACGGCGCCCGCCCCTGCGCCGGGTCCCAAGCTGTCCGTCAGCAAGCCCGCCTCGTTGAAGGCATCCACCACCTCCAACGCATTGAGTGCCTCTTGGAAGAGTCCCACCGTAACAGGGAAGCTGGTCAACTACACCGTCACGTTGAAGCAGGGCAGCAAGACGGTCAAGTCTCTCAGCACTACTTCAACGAAGGCGAGTTTTGCGAAGCTGAAGGAGCGGACTACCTACCGCCTTTCCGTCAGGGCTAATGCCGTTTCCACCAGCGGCAAGACTAAGGCGAGCTCAACCGTCTCCATCTACGCAAAGACGAAGCTGAGTGACGCTTCGACGGTCAGGGTCAGCAAGCCATCTTCCCTGGAGGCGACCAGTGCCGGGACCAGTGTAAACGCAACGTGGAAGAAGCCTCTCTACACAGGGAAGCTAACCGGATACACGGTCGTCGTGAAGCAGGGCAGCAAGACAGTTAAGAGCCTGACTACGACCGAAACGAAGAGAACCATCAGGGGACTGAAGAAGAACACCTCATACAAGGTGCACGTACGAGCCAACGCCAAGTCCGCCAATGGTAAATACAAGGCATCTTCCGCCTATTCAACGAAGACCATAAAGACGAAGCGCTAGGGCCACCGTTTAGAAACGCCAAGCAGCCCCGGCTGCATCCACTGCCATCTGGGAGCCAGTTGGCGGAGCACGACGTACAAGTGCGCGATCGTAACGTCATTCCGAGCTAACAGTTACCTGCAGACGAGCCGATATGTCTTATTAGGCGGATATTTTCTCCGATCGAATCGTCAATGGGGGGATGAAAATTGAAAAGAGACCGTCAGACTGCCCCTGTGACGAGCCGGGTAAGGAAGTCTCATATGGCTGTTGAAGCGGTAGCGTCGAGTCTGACCAGCGAGGCGGCCGGAGGAGCGCCGTTCCAAACCCGAAACCGTAAGATCGTCGGAATCACGGCGGTGGGCGCTCTGGTTATCAGCTCTCTGTTTGCCGTTCCGGCAAGTGCCGCAGCCCAGAGTCAGGACCTGCCCAAAGTGGAGCAGCACTGGGGCAGTGGCACCCCTATTGCAACCGATCGCTTCATCGTGAAGTTCATCGAGGATGCCAATACGGATGCCGGTGAGCGCGATGAAACCTACGGGGAGGCACTTCAAGGCACGGACGTAAGCGTTAAAGAGGTCGGCAAGTCCAATGACGGCGCTCAGATCATCGCCTTAGATGAGGCACTCTCTGCTCCAGACTCGGAAGAGCTGCTGGCAAACCTGAACTCTCAGGACAACGTCGAGTACGCCGAGCCGGACATCATTATGGGCCCCTCCGCGCTGCCGCCGAACGACCCCAACTACGCTTTGCAGTGGGGCCTGCACAGCTACGTGGGCGGATCGTCCCCAATCGCCGGTATGGACCTCCCCGTAGTCTGGGACACGACCACCGGCGAAGGGCAGGTGGTCGCCGTGATCGACACCGGCATCACCCAGCACAGCGACCTCGACGCTAACGTGCTGCCCGGCTACGACATGATGTCCAGTTCCACCAACGCCCGCGACGGCGACGGCCGTGACGCCGACCCCCGCGACGAGGGTGACTGGCGCACCGGAAACGAATGCGGTCTTCTCCCGACTGCCGACTCCACATGGCACGGCACCCACGTTGCCGGAATCATCGCTGCGGTGACCAACAACGGCGCTGGCGTTGCCGGTGCTGCCCCGGGCACCAAGATCGTCCCGGTGCGCGCATTGGGCCTGTGCGGCGGCTACATGTCCGATATTTCTGATGCGGTCATCTGGGCATTCGGCGGTTCGGTGGCGGGAGTCCCTCCCAACGCAAACCCGGCCCGTACCATTAACCTCAGTCTCGGCGGGCCCGGCGCCTGCACAGTCACCATGCAAAACGCCATTGACGCCGCCGTCGCCGACGGTTCCAGTGTCTTCGTCTCGGCAGGCAACTCTGCTCAGGCCGCTTCGACGAGCACCCCGGCCAACTGCAAGAACGTGATCGTGGTCGGCGCAGCCAGCTACAAGGGAAGCCTCGCCTCCTACTCTAATTACGGCACCACCGTTGACGTCATGGCACCGGGCGGCGACGGCGCCGAAGGAACCCACATCATCGCGTCGACCTTCAACGGCGGACGCACCGTTCCGGCTGGCGAAGCCTACGCCTACATGCAGGGCACTTCGATGGCTGCCCCGTTCGCCTCGGCAGTGGGAGCGATGATGGTTGCTGCGAATCCGTCCATGACACCGGCCGCGATCGAAACCCGGCTGAAGGAAACCGCCCGCACTATGCCGGGCAACTGCGCCCTTGGTTGCGGCTCCGGTTTAATCGACGCTTCCGCTGCGATGTCTGTCGCCGCACCGAAGGAGCTGACTGCGTCCGTTCCCAGCGTCTCGGGAACCGCAAAGGTCGGTTCCACGCTGAGCGCCGCTCCCGGTACTTGGGAACCGGCACCAGTGACCCTGTCCTACCAGTGGCTGCGTGACGGAAGCGAAGTTCCCGGGGCCACCTCCGGCACCTACACCCTGACGACAGCCGATCAGGGCAAGCGGATCTCGTTCCGGGTCACCGGCACCAAGGACGGCTTCAGCGCTGCCTCGACCGAGTCCGATCCCACAGCCGTAGTTGCTCCGGACGTTGCCGACCTGACCCCGGGCACGCCAGCCATCAGCGGCATCGCCAAGGTCGGAAACAAGCTGACCGCCAACCCCGGCACATGGGGCCCGGCGCCGGTGACCTTGTCATATCAGTGGAACCGCGATGGCGCGGTCATCCAAGGAGCAACCGACTCTACCTACACGCTGACCGCTGCGGATCAGGGCAAGACGCTGACCGTGACAGTGACCGGCGTCAAGTCCGGCTACGCCAAGTCCTCGCGGACCTCGACCGGAACCGTGAAGGTTTTTGGCGCTGACCTGACGCAGAGCAGGCCCACGATCACCGGAGTGGCAAAGGTCGGGTACACGCTCACCGCCTCCCCCGGGAGCTGGGGGCCAGCCCCAGTCGACTTCGAATACCAGTGGTACCGCAGCGGCACAGCTATCCCCGGCGCGACCGACACGCAGTATGAGCTGCAAGTCGCTGACCTCTACAAATCGATCACGGTACAAGTCACTGGGTCCAAATACGGGTACGTGACGTCCCAGCAGACCTCGTACTCGAAAAACATAGACCTCGGTAACATGACAGCACCCGTCCCCTCGATCTCTGGTGATCTTGCTGTCGGCTCCGTGCTGACGGCGACCCCCGGCGACTGGGCGCCCGGTACGACGCTGCTGTACCAGTGGTACCGTTCGACCCAGTCCGGTTATTGGGGGACCGTGCAGGGAACGACGTTCTCCCCGACCGAGACCACCTACAAGCTGACCCCGGCCGACATGGGCAAGCAGCTCAAGGTGGTCGTGACCGGAAGCAAAACCGGCTACTCCACCGCGAGCGCGGAATCGCGCACGTCGGCAGTGAGTGCTGGCGTTTTTGACGCAGGCACGGTCTCCATCAGCGGAACGGTCAAGGTCGGCCATGTTTTGACCGCATCGACACCCGGGTGGCCAGCAGACGTTTCCTTCTCGTACCTGTGGCTGCGGGATGGGACTGTCGTTCCTGAGGAAACTAAGGAAACGTTCAGGCTAACTGCGGCTGACCACGGCAAAGCCATTAGCCTGCGGGTTACCGGCTATAAGAGCGGCTACCTCAAGGAGTATGTCTTCTCCGACTATACGGAAGCTGTTGCCGCCGGCACTCTCTCTGGCAGCGTTCCGTCCGTCTCCTCGCCTAACGGCACCCCCAAGGTCGGGGACACGTTGTCCTTGTCCTCGGCATCGGGGTGGGGTCCGGCGCCGGTGGCCCTGTCCTACCAGTGGTACCGCTCCGGCAGCGCGATCAAGGGTGCGACCGCGTCCAAGTACACGCTGACCGCAGACGACCTAGGAAAGAGAATGGTCCTGCGCGTGACCGGCGCCAAGGACGGGTACTACTCGGTTCACTACGACTCGGTTGCCACCGCCGCCGTCGCTACTGCTGTGCTGAGTACAGCAACGCCCACGGTGAGCGGCACGACTAAGTTGGGGCACACACTGAAGGCTAACGCCGGTGCGTGGGCCGCGGGCACGTCGTTCGCTTACCAATGGTTCCGCGACGGCAAGCCGGTCGGCGGCGCGACCAAGAGCTCATACGTCCTGTCGTCCGCCGACGGCGGCAAGAAGATCAGTGTCAAGGTGACTGGCTCCAAGGACGGTTATATCAACGCAGCCAAGGCGTCGGCTGCCAAGGCGATCCCGTACGCCACGCTCACGACCGCGACGCCCACGGTGGGTGGCACTGCCAAGGTCGGACACAAACTGGGAGCGTCCGCCGGTTCGTGGACGCCCGGAACGTCGTTCAAGTTCCAGTGGCTGCGCGACGGCAAGTCCATCAAGGGTGCGACTCGGAGTTCCTACACTCTGACCTCCAGCGACCGGGGGAAAAAGGTCACCGTCAGGGTAACTGGTTACCAAACTGGATACACGAGCGTGAACAGGTACTGGCACTCCAAGACCGTTGCCACGGGCACGCTGAAGACCGCGACGCCGAAGATCAGCGGCACCGCCAAGGTCAGCAACACGCTGAAGGTGAGCAAGGGAACGTGGACGGCGGGCACGAGCTTCAAGTACCAGTGGTACCGCTCCGGCAAGGCCATCAAGGGCGCCACCAAGAACTCGTACAAGCTGGTCTCCACCGACCGCTACGACACCATCAAGGTCAAGGTGATTGGCTCCAAGTCCGGATATGCCACGGCGAATAGGACCTCGAAGGCGACGCGCAAAGTGAACTAGCGACTGGAGCCTGAGTTCGTATCGGCGAATGCATGCCCGCCACCGATGCGAAGAAGGGCAAGGCCTTCAGTGCCGCCATAAAGCCCCGTGCCGAGCACCCGGAGCTTTTATGCATTTGAACGTGGTGCTTGACATTGTCAAAACTATCTAAGGAATTAGATGCAGCCAATGAAGCAAATTCGATTTGTACAAGCCGCTGCCTGCAACCGTAGGGGCTTTTCGGAAGCAGTTTTCGGGCTCAGGCCTTACGGTGCAAGGCGCGGCGGCAGCGACCGTCAGTTGCAGGAAATTTTCGGTACCCTGAGGCAGAATTGATGGTGCATCATTCGTGGTGTACTGCCATGTAGCCGTGCGCTCAGGAAAGGAAAGTTATGGGGGAGACGAAGCCGCCTGTGTGGACGCGGGATGAAATCATCCTTGCCTGCGAGCTAGTGAGGGACAACGGATGGAAAGGGCTTGGGCCCGCTGATCGCAGGGTCGCGGAGCTGTCCCTGCTGTTGCGGAGCAGTCCGCTCCATCCGGTGGAACTCCGGGGCGAGAAATTCCGCAACGTCAAACGGCGTCGCCCGGAAAACTGTGGATATTGCGACACAACATCCGGAATACCGCGGGATACCGACCCGAGGAAACAGGATTGACGCCGAAGTGCTGCGCGAGTTTCTTTCCGCCCCGGTCGGATGCGGGCGACGGCCGCAGCAATCAGGGAGGAGCTCGAACGGGGCGAAACCCGGCCAGCGGACCTCGAAGGGTTTTCAGGACGAAGCAGGGGAGGGCAGGGTCCTGTTCGCCCGCCACTTGCGGCGGGAGCGCAGCAGCAAGCTCCGTGCGTGCAAGATTGAGGGAGTGAAGCGCGCTGGGCGGGACATCGCCTGTGAGGTGTGCTCCTTCGACTTCCAAGCAATTTACGGGCGGCGCGGGCAGGACTTTATCGAAATCCACCACGTCCTTCCCTTGCATATATCCGGGGAGGTGCGGACGAGGCTGGCCGATCTGGCGCTCTTGTGTTCGAACTGTCACCGGATGATCCACCGTGGCAGGCCGTGGCTGACTCCGGCACAGCTCCGTGAGCTGGTGGAGGCCAAACGGAATCAGACACCGACCAGTGGTCTTCGCCTGTCTGTAGCAGGGAACTAAGGCTTCAACCGCGCACCGCCCGGCACACGGACCTTTCGAGAATGTTGAGACCCCGAATCCGGTGATGAGTGACGTCCGAAGATTATCGGAGCACCACCTAGCGCAGGCGCCGCGCATTGCCGATTTGCCGAAACGACGAGGAGGGCGGGTTCAGTTTAGCGCCTAGCAATCGACTCACGTTCTACATGTGGGACGGAACGCAGCCATTGTTGAGTCAATCGACGTAAAAAGGTGGAACGGCCGCGTTCATATTCTCTTCCGTGCTAACAGCGCCTGTTCAATAGCCGATATGTGTTCTTAGGCGGATGAATTTCTTCGCTCTGACAGATTAGGCTGAAGGAACAGAGATGAAGACCATACGAACATTATGGGCCCTTGCCATCGCGTCGGCGATCGCGCTCGGCGCAGTGACCGCCACCGCCAATGGGGCCACCGCCGTCACCGTCATGGTGCCCACTTTCTACAGCGGTGCCAATGGGGCCATCGTTGAAGACGAGGCGAGCCAGCGTGCGAACATCACAAATATTTTTCGTTCGCTGAATGAGTTTCGTGCCGCTAAGGGGCTGGAACCCGTTACCTACAACGTCTACGTTGCCCAGATGGCTCAGGGCTGGACCGATCACTTGGCTGGCAATGACATCTTCCAGCACAACAAGACCAACGAATACGTGGATCAGATCGATCGGAGATTCCATAGCTGGACCGGTGTCGGCGAAATCATCGCTGCCCGCTGGGACCGCAACCCCACTGCCATTTTCCAGCAGTGGGTCGACTCGCCCAGCCACAACGCCGTCATGAGCAACCCCGACCTGAACACGGTCGGCATCGGCCTGTCCTTCACACACAATGAGGACCCGCGAGCCAATGAAAACCGCTTCACGATGTACTCGACCATCAATTTCTTCCACCAGCCGTTCTGGATGCCGGAAACCTACGCCACCGCCGAAGAGGCGCTCAACGGCGGCACCGCCATCCCTGAACCGGTCATGGTCGAAGTAGCCCCGCAGGCACCCGTATTCGACCGGGAAACCGGCACGTACACAATTCCTGTGGCGGAGGGCGTCAACTACACCGTCAACCACGGTCTCGTCGCACCGGGCACCTACCCGGGTAACAGCTCCAACGTGATCATCCGCGCCACTGCCAAGAGCGGGTACAAGATCACCGGCGCAGCCGAGTGGGAGTTTAACTTCACTCCGCAGGAAGTCCGTCCCGCCGCCCCGTCCTTCGACCCGGAAACCAACGCCTACACCATCCCGATCGTTGAAGGTGTAAGGTACTCGGTCAACGGCACCGTGACGGCCCCGGGCACCTACCCGAGCACCAAGGCGCAGATCAGCATCACCGCTGCCGCCAAGGCAGGATATGTCCTCAACGGCACCGCCTCATGGACCCGCGACCTGTCCCTAACCAAGGTGACCCCTTACGCGCCGTACATCAGCAACGTGGGGCGCTCGTACACCGTCCCGAGCACCTACGGCGTCACCTATCTGGTTAACGGCGTGCCGACCCCCGTGGGCACCTACACCGAAGCCAAAATCATCAGCATCAAGGCTATCCCCTCAAACCCCCACCTGTATGAGATTCAGGGCGCTTCTGAATGGAAGTTTGACTTCTCTCCAGTGAAAGTGGCTGCCCCGGCGCCGGTCTTCAACAGCGCCAACGGCACCTTCGAGCTACCGGTAGCCACCGGAGTCGAGTACTTCGTAAACAACAGCGAACTGCCATACGAGCCGGGAACCCATTCGGCCGGGAAATCTCTGGTTAAGATAGTCGCCGAACCTGCATATGGCTATGCCCTAACCGGCACAACAGAGTGGGCTTTCGACTTCTCTGAAACTGAGGCAGTCCCTGAACTAATCAAGGTAACCCCGGCAGCCCCAGTCTTCACCAAGAGCACCGGCAGGTACACGGTCCCCGGTACAGCTGGCGTGGTCTACTCCGTCAACGGGGCAGCCAAGGCAGCCGGTACCTACTCCAGCACGGGCAAGATCACCATCACGGCAGCAGCAGCCAAAGGTCATGTCCTGAACGGGACCGCTGCGTGGAGCTTCGACTTCACTCCTTCCGCCGTCATAGCGAAGGCACCCATCTTCGACCATGCCAATAACCAGTTCAGCATTCCATCCGTCACCGGCGTGACCTACTACGCCAACGGCAAGCCTGTGAAAGCTGGCACTCACAGCGGCGGCCGGGTTGCCGTCGCTGTCACGGCAGAGGCCGACACCGGCTATAGCCTGTCGGGCTCCGCTGCCTCGTGGAAGTTCGACTTCTCCCGGATCAAGGTCACACCGGCCGCCCCGGTCTTCACCAAGAGCACCGGCAAGTACACCGTTCCCAGCCGGACCGGCGTCGTCTATCTAATCAACGGCAAGGCCGTGAAAGCTGGCGCATACAGCGGCGGCACCGGCCGCGTCACCGTCACCGCCAAAGCCGTTTCCGACCGGTATGCACTGACCGGCATTGCATCGTGGCAGTACAACTTCACACCGACCGCCGTGACAGCGACCAAGCCAGTTTTCCATCCCAACGGTAAGTACTCGATTCCTTCGAAGACCGGCATCGCATACTACGCGAACGGCGCCCTGAAAAAGGCCGGAACCTACGGCGCTGGCAGCAAGCACACGACCATCACCGTGAAGGCGAACGCAGGCTACAAGGTGTCGGGGGTCACCGAGTGGGTCTATGACTTTCGCAAGAAAGTTGTGACCTCCTCTCCGAAGTTCTACAAGACCACCGCAGGGAAGTACACGATCCCCAAGAAAACAGGGATTACCTACAAGGTCAACGGAAAAATCGCCAAGGCTGGCATGCACAACGCCAAGAACAGGATTATCAGGGTCACGGCGCACGCCGCGTCATCCAACTACAAGCTATCGGGCAAGACTTCGTGGTCCTACGACTTCCGAAAGCGCTGACCCATGCAATCAACCCTCGACCCGCATCGCGATGAGGGACATAAGCGGAGGCTGAGAATTAGTTGGTCGGGATTGTGTATCCTTTGCCCCGTCCAAACCAACCCCAAGGTGCATAATCTTTCCGACGAGATTGTCCGGCAGGGCTACTGGCGACTGCCTGCCGACGTCTTGGCCAGCATTACGGTGACACGGATGTACGGTCACCGTCCTGACAGGACTCGCTCAAGTAAAGGTTGCGGCTTGGCACGGCGACAGAGCTACGGGCGAATCAACTCCGCCTCCGTATTCTGAAGTTCCCTCAAAGCACGCCTCCTGCGAGCACCGCGTGTCCGCCAGCTTCAACATGCTCGACTTCGAGCCGGTCCCTCAGGAAAACCTGCCGTGCCTCGTCGTACCGCTCACGCTTGGGACCGCCGGGGTCTCCCGGTGCGCCACAACAGCCCGGTACACAGCGGCTGCCCGCTGAAGTGCGGAGCGTGCCCGCTTAGTGGACAGCATCGTTGCATCGAAGGGAACGCCGGTGGCCTTGCCCGTGCGCGGCATAACCAATGCCACCGGCGCATCGCCGTCCTCGACACCGAACACGATCTCCGGCAACTGGCTGTGCGGCATCACGATGGCATGATCTTCGAGCAAGGCGAGCACCTGCTTAACATGCCCCATGGACAGTTCGCGCGATCCACGGATCACCGGCAGTCGGTGGTTCACAGCCTCAGCCAGTGACGGCGGACGGCCGCCCGCAACATAACTACTCATCACAGCACGCCTTCGATAAGAGGGGACGGTGTCCCCGCTTGCCGTGCCTCTTCTAGCGTCTCCAACCGGTTCAAGAGGGCATAGTGAGCCGCAAGAGCTTCAGCCTCCGTAGCGGTGTCGACGGCCAACGAATCGGCGTCGGCACAGTCGAGCCCGAGGACACGCGTCGTGAACAGCGCGTCCTCTGGACGCTTCCAGCCGAGCCAGCGGGTGCGCACCAAGACCATCCGCCCATCGACGGGCAGCAGATCCTTGGCCACAGTGTCACCCCTTGACCGCATCAGTCGCTCGTACTCCTCAACTGATATCTGCGCACCGTCTTTGCCCCGGAACTCCTTACTCACTGCGCCGCCCCTTCCGCATCGGCAGATCAACCCGGCAGGCGGAACACCCCAACGGGGCATGAGCTGCGCACTCCCAATGCAGCATCCACTCCGTCGGACTGATCGAGTCCGGGAGAACCAGCCGGGAAGCCCGTGCATACCACTGCTCCAGTCGACACGGCGTGCAGGTCACTGGATCGGTGCACAACAGAGCACCGGACTGGTGCGCCTCGTGCTCGGCGCGGCCGATCGCGGCAGGCGGACGTGTGTACGCCCAGTAGCCCGCGCTCCAAGGACAGTGGCCAATGGCAAGTCATCGGTCTCGACTCGCAGAATGAGTTCGACACAGGAGACTTCACAGGAGCCGAATAAGAAGTCAAGCTGGACCGTGTCGAAGGCTGGTGAAGATGCGACTTTCCTCTTCGCCAGCCGTTTTGCATACCCATGCCTCTTACTCGGCTGCACTTCGCCGAACACCCAGCGTTACGGCCCACCTGCCCATATGGAGTCCGAGGGACGGTGCATGAAGCTCAGAGCCCGGCCAGAGGGGGCATTCCGGACCAGATCGGTGCACGGCGGGCGGGGCGGGGGCGCAGGAGGGCGCGCAGTCAGGGCGGCACGGGACAGTGCCTACAGGGGGGGGGGGGGGCAGAGCATGGCGGCCGAGGGGACACTAGGGGCCGATCGCGCGTTCCACGCGCGGCGGGGCTCAGCCCTTCAACGAACGAAAAAGGCCTTCACCCGAAGCTCGGGTGAAGGCGAGGATGCCGTGGTGTGATAGCTCCGTGGAGCTTATTGGGACGGTGCGCGGTGGCGGAGGCCGGAGGAGATAAGCTTCACGGGCCCGGTTATCCACAACCGGGCCCGGCTATATCCCTGCTACTACGAGCGCCCCGGACAGGAATCGAACCTGCGACCAAGAGATTAGAAGGCTCCTGCTCTATCCGCTGAGCTACCGAGGCTGATGACCGGCTACTGTTCACTCACTTGTCCACTCCAATTCCGGAGTCTCCAAATGTGTCCAGTGTGTGCCCACTCTCGTGGACGCCACTGCGGCCGGTGCTTAGTCTAGCAATTCGTTCAAGGCCGGGCGCGATGGCGGCCGTGGTCGTGCTGTCCGTCGTCGCCCAGGGCTGCGACGCACTGCCACAGGGAAGAAGGGTGTACCGATCTGACCCCGTTTCCGTCCTGCCGCCCGTCGCCCAGGCTGCGCCGTCGGGGCGGGCACAGACTTCCGCGGCTGGGCGTCCGGCGGGCGCCCAGCCGCGGAAGGTACTTGCTACTGGCCGGTTCCGGTGTCGGCGCCACCATCGACCGTGCCGCCCTGCCCATCCAAGCCCTGTTCCGGGATGTCTTCCGGTGCCGGTGTCTGGCTCGGCTCCGGTGCCTGACTCGGTTGCGGGGCAGGCTCGGCAGTCTGGCTTGTTTCCGGGGCAGGAGTTGGGCCCTGTTCGGTGCCGTTAGATCCGCCGCTTCCCGGCTCTTCAGTCTCGGTTGAGCTGTTGCCGCCGACCGAGGGATCGTCCGTGGTCACGGCGTCGTCGGCGTCGCCATCTCCAGTCTTCGCGGGCTCCTCGTCCTGCTTGGCCGGCTTGTCCGTTTGATCCGTGGCCTCCTGGTCTCCGCCCAGGGTGCCAAGGGTCGTCTTGTGGGCGCTTGAGGCATGGTCGATACCCGTAGTCGAGGAGACCAGGCTGGAAATCGGCTGGCTGGTGCCGAGCTCCACCGCGGTGATGCTGACCATCGCGATGGCGAAAGCCGCGGCGCTGGCCAGTCCAACCTTGACCCACGTCATCGGGGCGATGGGCTTTCGGGCGGGTTTAGGCTGCGGTTCGATCGGTTCGGACGGGGCGCTGGCGGCCACCTTTTCGACGTTCCGCAGGGCGCTCATTCGAGCCTTAGGGATTTTCTTCATGGCCACAGTGGCGGCCGAGCTCAGCGTCCGGGCATAGAGCGCGGCGCCAACGGTCGCGACGACGGAGCCAACTGCGGCGCCGATCAGTGTTCCGGCGACGCCGAGAAAGGACCCCACCAATGCGGAGGTTACCGCGGCCAGCGCCGAGGCGATAGTTTGGGCGCCACTCAGTCCGAGAGAGGGCTTGGGCTTGTCGTCGGCAGCGGAGTCGTCAGCCATTTGATACCTAATCCGGTCGGAGATTATTACGGATAGGTAACGATACCTGCCCGCGGACGGTTCCCGGCACGGCCGTTGTTTGAGTGAGACGCTGCCCACACCCGCCCTCCACCAGGACACCGCCCGGCGCCGCGGTCCACATGCCGCGTGGCCCGCTTCACCGCAGGCGCTGGAGCCGCGAGGCTCGATGGTGTCGGCAGGGCGCCGGCGCTACAGCGGACGGGAGAAGAGCATGAGCGACTACATTACGGTGCGCGGGACGGTTGGTACCGAGGTGCAGCAGCGGCGCACGCACGGCGGAGATGCCGTGGCGGAGTTCCGGCTGGCTTGCTCGGGGGACTGGCTGAACCGGGAGACCGGCGAGTGGGTCAAAGGGCAGACCAACTGGTACACCGTTCAAGCGTTCCGGGGCCTGGCGGAGAACCTGTGGCGCAGCCTGGCCAAGGGCGATCCGGTGGTGGTCAGCGGCAAGCTCAAGCTGCGGCAGTGGTCGACCGAGGACGGGAGACGCGGAACCGCTCCCGAGATCGACGCCGACACAGTCGGCCACGACCTGCGCCGCGGCTCTGCCTCGTTCACCAAGATCGCTGTGCCGGCTGCATCGCGCGAGGCCGCTGACGCCGGGCAGGGCGGCGCCGACTACCGCGCGATGGCCCTGGCCGGTGCCCGCGCCGGGGACGGAAATCCAACCGACGGAGAGTTCGGCCTTGAGTCAGGCTTGGGCGGCAGCGGCGGCAACGCCGACGAGGACCGGCAGGAGGAGGCACAGCTACCCCGGGCGAGTTGATCGGCTGGTGGAGTCAATGGGCCGCCGGGACAGGGGGATGCGGTGCGGCAGAATATGTGATCGTGGCGCGCAGCGACTAGCCTTGAGGGCATGGCGGAATTCATTTATACGATGTCCAAGGCCCGCAAGGCCGTTGGCGACAAAGTCATTCTGGACGACGTAAGCATGTCGTTCTTCCCCGGCGCCAAGATCGGCGTCGTCGGCCCCAACGGTGCGGGCAAGTCTACAATCCTGAAAATCATGGCCGGCCTGGACACCCCCTCCAACGGCGAAGCCAGGCTCAGCCCCGGTTACACCGTCGGCATCCTGCTGCAGGAGCCGCCGCTGAACGAGGAGAAGACCGTCCTGGGCAACGTCCAGGAAGGCGTCGGCGAAATCTACGGCAAGATTCAGCGCTTCAACGAAATCTCGGAAGAGATGGCCAGCCCGGATGCCGACTACGACGCGCTGCTCGAGGAAATGGGCAAGCTGCAGGAGGCCATCGACGCGGCCGACGCGTGGGATATCGACTCCCAGCTGGAGCAGGCCATGGACGCGCTGCGCTGCCCGCCGGGCGATGCCGACGTGACCGTGCTCTCCGGTGGCGAACGGCGGCGCGTGGCACTGTGCAAGCTGCTGCTGCAGAAGCCCGACCTGCTGCTGCTCGACGAGCCCACCAACCACCTCGACGCGGAAAGCGTGCTGTGGCTGGAGCAGCACCTGAAGTCCTACCCGGGCGCCGTCCTCGCCGTGACCCACGACCGGTACTTCCTCGACCATGTGGCCGAATGGATCGCCGAAGTGGACCGCGGCCACCTCTACCCGTACGAGGGCAACTACTCCACGTACCTGGAGAAGAAACGCGCCCGGCTCGAAATCCAGGGCAAGAAGGACGCCAAGCAGGCCAAGCGCCTGACCGAGGAACTGGACTGGGTCCGCTCCAACGCCAAGGGCCGCCAGACCAAGTCCAAGGCGCGTCTGGCCCGCTACGAGGAAATGGCTGCCGAGGCCGAGCGCACCCGGAAGCTGGACTTCGAAGAAATCCAGATCCCGCCGGGACCCCGGCTCGGCCAGCTGGTCATCGAGGCCAAGGACCTGTTCAAGGGCTTCGGCGACCGCGAGCTGATCAAGGACCTGTCCTTCTCGCTGCCGCGGAACGGCATCGTTGGCGTGATCGGTCCCAACGGCGTCGGTAAGACAACCCTGTTCAAGACCATCGTCGGACTCGAACCGCTGGACGGCGGGGAGCTGAAGATCGGCGATTCCGTGAAGATCTCGTACGTGGACCAGTCCCGCGGCGGCATCGACCCGAACAAGACCCTGTGGGAGGTCGTCTCCGACGGACTCGACCACATCCAGGTCGGCCAGGTCGAAATGCCGTCCCGCGCCTACGTCTCTGCGTTCGGCTTCAAGGGCCCGGACCAGCAGAAGAAGGCCGGCGTGCTTTCCGGCGGTGAGCGCAACCGGCTGAACCTGGCGCTGACCCTGAAGCAGGGCGGCAACCTGCTGCTGCTCGATGAGCCGACCAACGACCTGGACGTGGAAACGCTCTCCAGCCTGGAAAACGCGCTGCTGGAATTCCCCGGCTGCGCCGTGGTGGTCTCGCACGACCGCTGGTTCCTGGACCGAGTGGCCACGCACATCCTGGCCTACGAGGGCACCGAGGAAGAGCCCGCGAACTGGTACTGGTTCGAGGGCAACTTCGACTCCTACGAGCAGAACAAGGTTGAGCGGCTCGGCCCGGACGCGGCCAAGCCGCACCGGGTCACGCACCGCCGCCTGACCCGCGACTAACACGGACAAAGAGAACGGCCGGGCCCCGCTACGGAGCCCGGCCGTTCTCTTTGGCGGGTTCGCTGTCGCCCGTCAGACGGACGACTCCGGCTTACGGAATACGGATCATGCCTTCCTGGGCGACCGTGGCGACGAGTTCGCCGGCCCGGTTGAAAATCTTGCCGACCGCGAGGCCGCGCGCCCCGGAGGCACTGGGGGAGGACTGCACGTAGAGCAGCCAGTCGTCCACCCGGACCGGGCGGTGCCACCACATGGCGTGGTCCAGGCTGGCGACGCTCATGCCCGGCGTGACCCAGCTGACGCCGTGCTGGCGCAGGATGGGTTCCAGCAGGGTGTAGTCGCTGCCGAAGGCCAGCGCGGCCCGGTGCAGGCCCTGGTCGTCGGGCAGCGGCCCTTTGGTCTTCATCCAGACGGCGTTGACCGCCTGGCGTTCGCCTTTGGCCTGAACGTAGAGGGCGTCCTGGACATGGCGGACGTCGAACGGGCGGTGGTAGGCCATGTGCCGGGCCACCGGATGGTCCACCTTGCCGAGCAGATCTGCCGTGCTCGGCAGGGTTTCCGGGTCCGGGATTCCGTCCGGGAAGTCTTCCTGGTGTTCGAGCCCCTCGGCCGGGGTCTGGAATGAGGCGATCATGGACAGGATCGGCACGCCGTTCTGGTAGGCATGGGTGCGCCGGGCGGAGAACGAACGGCCGTCGCGCAGCCGTTCGACGCCGAAGGTAATCGGCAAGTCGGCGTCGCCGGCACGCAGGAAGTACCCGTGCATGGAGTGGATGGGCCGGTCCGGTTCCACGGTCCGTACGGCCGCGATGACGGACTGTGCCAGCACCTGGCCGCCGAAGACCCGGCCGCGCGGCTGCTTTTCGGAAACGCCGACGAAAATTTCCTCGTCCGTGTTCGCGCCGTCGGCATCGGAGAGGTCCAACAGCTCCAGCAGCACCGCCGTCGGATCGACGTGTTCCTCGATGGCGGTCATGTAGTCTCCTTGCCGATTACCCGCGGGTACGAACACCTCCGACAGTAGTTGGCACCGCTCAACCGCTCAACTCCGGGGCGCCCCCGGATGCCGGAGGACGCCGGTGAGCCAGCAGCGGGTTAGTTGCGGCTCCCGCGCTTTGAGAGGATGGCATCATGCCTACCGTTCCGCACCATGCCCCGAGGTTTCCGATCCAGCTGAGGTTCAGCGACATTGATTCCTACGGCCACGTGAACAATGTGACCTACCTGGGCTATCTGGAAACGGCCCGGGTGCTGCTGCACCAGCTGCGGCCGGAGCTGCCGGCTACCGCCGGCCACGAGCCGGGTGCGACCCTACGTGAACTGGGCGGCGCCGGGAACCAGACGCTGGTGGGACGGCAGGAAATCGAGTACCGCGTACCGCTGGACTACCGGACCGAACCGGTGCACGTGGGCGTCTGGGTGACGAGGATCGGTTCTTCGAGCTTCGACCTGGGCTACGCCGTCGTGGATGCCGAGACAGGGGAATGCGGCACCGTGCATGCCTTGGGAGCCTCGACCATGGTGCTGGTTGCTGCGGCGACGGGAAGGCCGGTGCCGCTGCCGGACGCGTACCGCGCCGCCTTGCAGCTGTGGGCCGGGCCGCCGGTTCCGTTCCGCAACAGTGCGGGCGCGGCCGGTACGACCGAAGAGGCCGCAAAATGATGTCCTCCGGAACACCCGTCCTGCAGCTGTCCGATGTTCAGGTCGCGGCCGACTTGAAGACCTTCGTCAGCCGGTCCCGTGCCGCCGGTGACGGCGCCATCCACCTGCAGGCCTTCGGCAGTGTGCTGGCGGCCTATGTGTGCCTGATGCGGCCGCGGATTCTGGGCGAGGCGACGCCGACGATCCTGGGGCTGCGGGTCATGCCGCTGGCGGCGCCGGCCGCCGTCGAGGAGACCGTCACGCTGGCCTCGGTCGGAGACCGGCTGGCCAGGATGGGGAACGAGGAGACCGGCCTGGCCCTTCCGCCCACGACCGTGACGGAATCCTGGACGGGTGTGCTGCCGCCGCGGTCCGGGTGGGAACACGTCGGCCGCCTCCAAGCCGAGGTGTTGGAGGAGGCTGCCCGGGCGGGCATCCGGGAGATTTCCGAGGCCCTGCCGGACAACCCGGGACAGCTCATCGTCAACAACGCGCGCAGCACGGTCTGGAGCAGGCCGCTGCCCGCCGGCGGCGGACTGCCCGAGTCGGCGGAACTCCCGGCCGGGGCGGCGTTTGCCGCCCTCACGCTGGGCTTCCTCGACGGGAACCCGGCGGCGGTGTACCGGAACGGCCGCTGGCTGCGGCTCAGCACCGGCCGCGGCCACGTGCTGGTGCGCAGCGGCGCTTCGCTGTAGCGGGAGCCGGCCGTGTCGCAGGAGCAGGTCAGGCGCTGTTGACCATGGAGTGGGCGGCGCGCTCGAAGTAGTCCCAGAGCGTCTGTTCGTGCAGCGGCGGCAGTTCCAGGGCATCCACGGCGCGGCGCATGTGCTTGAGCCAACGGTCGCGGGCGTCGAAGTCCACCTTGAACGGCTGGTGCCGCATCCGCAGCCGCGGGTGGCCGCGCTGTTCGCTGTAGGTGCCGGGGCCGCCCCAGTACTGCTCCAGGAACATCCGCATCCGGACCTTGGCCGGCCCGAGGTCTTCCTCGGGGTACATCTGGCGCAGCACGTCGTCCTCTGCGATCCCGTCGTAGAAGACGTCCACGAGCTTCACGAACGTCTCGTGCCCGCCGACGGCGTCGTAGAAGTTGTCCGTGTACGAGGGCTGGCTGAACGCGTTCGCGGCGGCCGGCGCCGGGGTCAGCGTGGCCAGCGGCTGGCCGAAACGGGACGGAAGGGCCGCGCTGTCGGCCGGCTGTGCCGAACCGGGACGCGCGGCGGGCAGTTCGGGGGTCTGGGGTGTTTCGCTCATCGATGGTCTCTGTTCGCTGATGCTGTCATGACCATTGTCTCAGCCCGAGACGACCCGGGGTTCGTGGTGGACGGGGAAGTTCACGCTGCGCGCAATGAAGCAGACCTTGTTGGCATCCGTGTGGAGCCGCTGGGCGAGTTCGGCCTGGCCCGGATCGCCGATGGCCACGCGGGGCCGCAGCGTCACAGACGTGAATTCGCCGCTGCCGTCGCGGTTCAGGCGCAAGGTGCCCTCGGCGTCGTCGTCGTAGGCCGTCACCACCAGCCCGTTCTTCACCGCGACGTGCAGGTAGGAGAGCATGTGGCACTGGGACAGGGCCGTGAGCAGCAGCTGTTCCGGGTTCCAGCGGTCCTTTTTGCCGTGGAAGGTGGGGTCGGCGGTGCCGGCCAGCTCCGGCAGCCCTGCCGCGCGCACCACGTGGTCCCGCCCGTAGCCGCGGTAGCTGGCGGTGCCTTCGCCGCGGTTGCCGGTCCAGTGGAGGGAAACTGCGTAGCGGTGCTCGGAAAGGTTCATGCCGCCATTAAACCCCGTGCTCCCGCAGACCGGCTGTACCGGCCGTGCCGCAGCTGCTTGGAGACCGCCTCTGCCGGGCACAGACGTCTCAGCGGCAGGCGGTGATTTCGTAGAGCGCAGCCGTGCCGCGGGAGGCGATCAGGCGGAAGCCCCGGGAGAAGTCAATGTCCTGAAACCCAGGCCAACGGTGTTTTTCGCTGTGCTGGTAGCCGCGGATCGGCTGGTCGTCGTACAGGTGGGTGGCACCGGTGCTGTGCAGCGCGCGGCAGACCCGCGGATCGGACCCGATGTCGCGGAAATGGTGCCGCAGGTAGTCCTTGTCCGCGCTGCCGGCGCTGCTGACGTTCTGGAAGTAGACGGTTTGGTGGCCGGTGAGGGAGTAGATGTAGGGCAGGCCGTTGAAGGGATCGCCGATGACGATCGCGTCGTCGGGCAGCAGCGGTTCCAAGGAGCGGATGAACTCCTGCTCGCCGCCCATCAGCGCGCGCCCGTCGCCGTGCTCGGTGATGCCGTAGCGGATCGAGCCCGCCTCCACCCGGACCTCATGCCGGAAGCCGCCGGAGGTCACGAAGACGGCGGCCAGGACGGCAAACGCCAGCACCGCGGCCACCGATTGGCGCGTAGCGGCCGGATTGCCTTTCCGGAAAAGCCCGGCCAGCAGCGTGCACAGCCGCTCCAGGGCCAGGGCAGCGAAGACGACGCCGAAAGTGTGGACCAGCGGGGCGATCCGGGGCGGGTCGGTGTACCAGAAGCCGCTGAGCCAGCGGAAGGGGCGCTCTTCCGGGCCGGCCGCGAGGATGAAGAGCACGATGGCCGCCGCCATGCCCGCTACGGCCGGCCGGGCGCGGGGGATGAAGCAGGCCCAAACGGTTCCGGCCGCCATGAGGATCCCGACGACGACGGCGTAGCTCTCCGGGGTGGCGTCGTCGCTGTCCGGCTGGCGCGGCAGGTCGAAGAACAGCCACGCCAGGGCGTCGGCCCAGCCCGCGGTGGACCCGCGTGGATAGGACAGGACGGCGGCCAGGAGGGTGGAGGTGGCCAGGACGAATCCGGCGGCACCAGCGGCGGCCGCCAGCAGCCCCGCCGCAGCGTAGAAATGCGCGCGGCGGCTCCGCCAGAGCCGGGCCAGGCGGAGCACGACGAAGCGCGCCAGGTAAAACCCGCCGAGCACCAGCAGGCTGCCGGCGGCGGAGGGGTGTATCCACGTCACGCCCAACGCGACCACCGCCAGCGCGGTGAGGTCCGCCGTCGTCCTTCGGTGCCCGCTGCGGGACGGGGGACTTTCGCCGGCTCCTGCCGCGGCCGGAGCGGCAGGACGGACAGCGGTTTCGGCGCCAGGGTCGGCCGCGCCCGGAGAAACGGGACGGACAGCAATGGCGCTCCGGGTGCCCGCGGCATCCGCATGCGCCTTTGCCTCCACGGGCACCCGGTACTGCAGTTCGACGCCGAGCGCGAGGATGGCCGGCAGCAGCGCGGCCGCGAAGCCGTTGGGCCACTGCCCGGCACGGAACATCTGGACAACAGGGAAGGCCAGCATGGAGGAAGCTATCACCGGCGCGAGGACCCACACGAGCGGCCGGGCGGGGAACAGCGCGCGGGCCAGCAGGGCCAGGGCGGCCGGCCACATCAGGCCGCCGATGATCAGGCAGGCCAGGTTCCCCGCCGTCACCACGTCGCCCGGGACCAGCGACACCATCGCATGCCAGCCGGCGGGATAGAACGACGGCGGCGCCCCGCCGAAGATCGGCCAGATGCTCCACGGGCTGGCCTGGCCGTTGTCCTTAATCCATTGCAGGACGTTCACGTGGTAGGTCGGGTCCCAGCCCTGCGAGACGCGGTGGATCGAGCCCATCGCCTCAAGCATCACCCGGCCGAGGACGAGCGCCGCGAGGGCGAGCGACGCCGCCAGCAACCACCTCACCGAGCGCGGGACGGCGAGGCACGCCGCGGGTGGAGGAGCGATGGCCCGCCCGAGGAGCCAGCACCCGCCGATGCCGAGCGCCGCCAGCACGATGGCCGAGAGCAGGTTCCAGCGCACGCCGGCCGCCAGGCAGACCATGGTGCCGACAGCCGCCAGCGCCGTCCCGGCGGCCGGGGCCAACACGAGGGAGCGGATGGCGGGCTGGCGCAGCGCCCGGAGGGCCAGGAAGCCGGGCAGGAAGAAGACGGCGAGCATGACAGCCAGCTGTCCGGCAACTGCCATGAGGACTCCCTTGCGCCACCAACCGTTGTGGAATTGTAGATCCGGGGGCGGGCCGTGCAGTACTCCCGCCGCGTGCTCATGGAACCGTAGGGGCGGCAGATGTCGCGCCGGTGAACGGCGGGAGAACGCACTCCTGGTTCCGGGCCTTGCCGAGACGGCGCTGCCCGCCGAAACGCGGGTTCCGGCGGGCAGCTATGCGTGGAGCGCGGCGGGCTACCGGTCGGCGGCCTGCGCCTTCAGGGCCCGGACGACGCCGTCCTTGTTTTCCAGCACCAGCCGGCGCAGGGCGGGGGAGCGCTCCGCCAGGGACTCCAACCAGGCGTCCGTGGCGTCAACGGTGGCCTGCGTGGACAGCTGCGACGGATACAGTCCGACGACGATCTGCTGCGAGAGTTCGTGCGTGCGGGTGTTCCAGATGTCTTCGATGGCGTCGAAGTACTTCGCGGCATAGGGCTCCAGCAGCGTGGTGTCATGGACGCGGGTGAAGCCGGCGATGACCGACTGCTGGGTGGCGTTGGGCAGTTCGCCCTTGACGACGACGGACTCCCAGGCCGCCGCCTTCGCCTCGGCGGTGGGGATGGCGGCCTGCGCAAGGGCGGCGGCGCGCTGGCCGGTGGCGGTCTGGTCCCGCTCGAGTTCGGCGTCGATTTCGGCCTGGCCGAAGCGGCCGCCGGCCACGAGCGAGGTGAGCAGTTCCCAGCGCAGGTCGGCGTCCACGGTCAGGCCCTCCAGCGTGCGCTCGCCGGAGAGCAGCGCGGCCACGGTGTCCAACTGCCCGCCGGTCTGGGCGTGCACGGCGAAGGCCTTGGCGAACTGCAGCTGCGAATCGGACCCCTCGGCCGCCTCTCCGGCCAGTTCCCAGAGCCGGTCGGCGGCGGCGATGGTCAACCGCTTGCGGTCGTCCGGGTTCACGTAGAAGGTCAGCGTGGTGGCCAGCTGCCGCAGCAGCACCAGCACCACCGAGGAGTCCGTCTCGTAGGCGGTGTTGTTCAGCACCAGCTCCACGTATTCGCGGGCCGGCGTCTCGCCGTCGCGGGTGGCGTCCCAGGCCGAGCCGAGCACCAGGGTGCGCGGCAGCGACGCGGTGAAGTCCTTCAGGTGGTCCTTCGAGGTGGCCAGGGACACCTCGTCCAGCCGAATCTTGGCGTAGGCCAAGTCGTCGTCGTTGAGCAGCACCAGCGCGGGACGGGCCAGGCCGGCCAGCTGCGGCACCTCGGTGCGCTCGCCGTCAACATCGAGTTCCTCGCGGTGGGTGCGCACGAGCTTGCCGGCGTCGTCCAGGTTGTAGAAGCCGACGGCGAGCCGGTGCGGGCGGATGGTCGGGTAGCCGTCCGGCGCCGTCTGGAGGATCGCGAACGAGGTGATGGCGCCGTCGTCGTCGGTGGAGATCTCCGCGCGCAGGGTGTTCACGCCGGCGGTCTCGAGCCACTTGGCGGACCAGTCCTTCAGGTCCCGGCCGCTGGAGGTTTCCAGTTCGCCCAGCAGGTCGGTCAGCTCGGTGTTGGCCCAGGCGTGCTTGCCGAAGTACTCGCGGACGCCGGCCATGAACTCCTCCTGGCCCACCCAAGCCACCAGCTGGCGGAGCACGGAGGCGCCCTTGGCGTAGGTGATGCCGTCGAAGTTGACCTGCACGTCCTCCAGGTCCTTGATCTCGGCGGTGATCGGGTGGGTGGACGGCAGCTGGTCCTGCCGGTAGGCCCAGGACTTCTCCATCGACGCGAAGGTGGTCCACGCATTCTCGTACTCGGTGGCCTCGGCGGCGGCGAGCGTGGACATGAATTCGGCGAAGGACTCGTTCAGCCACAGGTCGTTCCACCAGCGCATGGTCACCAGGTCGCCGAACCACATGTGCGCCAGTTCGTGCAGCACGGTGATGGCCCGGCGCTCCACCATGGCATTGGTGGGGCGGGAACGGAACACGTAGTTTTCCAGGAAGGTGACCGCGCCGGCGTTTTCCATGGCGCCGGCGTTGAACTCCGGCACAAACAGCTGGTCGTACTTCTCGAAGGGGTACGGGGTGCCGAACTGCTTCTCGTAGAACTCGAAGCCCTGCCGGGTGAGGGTGAAGATGTTCTCCGCGTCCATGTACTGCATCAGCGATTTGCGCGCGAACACGCCCAGCGGGATGGTGCGGCCGTCGGAGCTGGTCAGCTCGCTGCGCACGGACTGGTACGGGCCGGCGATCAGCGCGGTGATGTAGGAGGAGATCCGCGGGGTGGGCTCGAACGCCCAGGTGGCGGCCGCACCGCCGTCGTCCGTGGATCCGACGTGCCGGGGCGCCGGGGTGGGGGAGTTGGAGATGACATCCCAATGCGACGGCGCGGTGACGGTGAAGCGGAAGGCCGCCTTCAGGTCCGGCTGCTCGAAGACGGCGAACATGCGCCGCGAATCCGGCACCTCGAACTGGCTGTACAGGTAGACCTCGTTGTCCACCGGGTCCACGAACCGGTGCAGGCCCTCGCCGGTGTTCATGTACAGCGCGTCGGCGTCGATCTCCAGCACGTTGTGCTCCGCCAAATCCGGCAGCTGAATGCGCACGCCGTCGGAGACCTCGGCCGGATCCAGCGCCTTGCCGTTGAGCGTGACCGAGCGGACGGTGTCCGTGACGGCGTCGATGAAGGTGGAACCGCCGGGGGTGGCGGTGAAGGTGACCACGGTGCGCGAGCCGAACACCTTGTCGCCGCGGGTGAGGTCCAGCGTGACGTCGTACGACTCCACGCGGAGCAGTTCGGCGCGGGCGCGCGCTTCGTCACGGGTGAGATTCAAACCTGGCAAGTTCGCCTCCAGAAGTACTTAGTGCCCCGGCTGCGCGGGACCGGACGGGTGTGCATGGCGGGACGAGATATGAAACAACCCTTGCACAATGTGGCCATTGTCTCACCGCGGCGGGGTGCCTAGCCACCCGCGAGGACCTTGGTCCACGCCGAGACATAACCGGATTCGTCGAAGCGTTGCAGGGTTTCGCGGCTGGATCGGGCGAACCGCGAGCGCAGTTCCGGGTCGCGCATCAGCGTCAGGATGCCGTCGGCCAGCGCCTGCCGCCCGCCGAAGGGCACCAGGAAGCCGTTCTCGCCGTGCCGGATGACGTCGCGGGGGCCGTAGTTGGCGTCGTAGGCCGCGACCGGCACGCCGTAGGACATGCTCTCCAGCAGGATCAGCGGGAAGCCCTCCGACGCCGACGTCAGCACCGTGGCGCACGCGGTGGCGTAGATGTCGGACGGGCTGTTGGTGAACGAGGGGAAACTGACCGCGGCGCCGACGCCCAGTTCGTTGATGAGCGCTTTGACCGCTCCTTCCTCTTCGTCGCCGTAGCCGAAGCCGAAGACCTCCAGCCGCGCCCGCGGGTTGCCCACGCGCACCAGGGCGAAGACGCGGATCGCCTCGTCCACCCGTTTCTTCGGGTGCAGCCGGGCCACCATCACCAGCCGGTCCGGATCGGTGGTGGGGCCCGGGTCCGGCTGCTCCGGCGGCGCCAGCTGGCCGATGGTGTGGAGCCGGTCGGCGTGGCCGAACTCGGCGGCGATGTCTTCGCGCTGCGCATCGGTGTGCAGGACCACGCCGTCCCAGGTGTCCAGGTTGTCCAGGAAGCGGCGCCAGTTGCGGCTGACGCCGGAGCCTGCAACGTACGGGGGCTCCAGGTGGTTGCTGTGCACCGCCGCGATGCGCCGCAGGTTCGGATGCCTGACGCTGCCGACCACATCGTCCAGGTTCCTGCCGGGCAGGTTATTCAGGTTCTCGCGGAATTCCGAGGTCAGCACCGGTGCGTCTTCGCCGGCCAGCAGGTGTTCGAAGGCGTGCCGGTAGAGCTCGCCCGGGTCCCCAAAGGTGAGGGCATCGCCGTCGTCGCGGGCCACGCCGTCGAACAGGTAGCTGCGCCCCCACTTGGGCGAGCCGGGATGGTGCGTGATGGTCAGGAAGCAGCGGCCGTCGCGGCCGATCAGGCGCTGGGCGGTGGGCGTCTTGGACGATTCCTGGAAGTGCTGGACCAGCACCAGCCGGCCCTGTTCGTCCATCTCCTCCCGGCGCAGCCGCGCACGGTTGGGGGCCAGCCGTTCGACCGCGGCCACCGTGCCTTCGGGGTGGAATCGCACGTAGGACTCCTCGATCCCCTCGCGGAAGTACCCGAAGGCCAGCCCGGAGTTGCCGACCGGCACGATGTCGTAGTCGTCCTCGGGCGGAGGCCGGACCGGTTGGCGGGTATCAGTCCCGGGGCTCGGATCAAGCCCGTACAGGACGCTGCGGACCCTGACCTCCGGATGCAGGTGGCCGTCAGCCTTGAGGCCGGCCACATCGCGGGCGAGCCGGTGCTGCAGGCCGAGCACCTCGATCCAGATCCGTTCTGCCGCGCCGTTCCCGGCCAGCGTGTTGGCCCGGGTGCGCACCGCCTTGACCAGGCCGCCGCGCTTGAGCGCCAGGGTGTTGACGGGAAAGTGGACGGTGAGCGGCACGATGGCATCCTGTCGTCAGGGATGCCGCCATTGTTCCGGCCCGCCGGACGCTAGTAAAGGGGCGGACGACGGTCAGCCCCGCGCGGCCGCCACGGCGAGGTCGTGTTGCTCGGCCGCGATGTCCAGCAGCCGTTCGGCCAAGCTCAGCGCCGTGTCCGGGGCGTTCCGGCGCAGGCGCGCATAGCCCTCCGGCGTGAGGACCTCCACGACGACCTTCCCCTCGGCCCGCACGTGGGTCCGGGACGGAGTGCCGCCGAGGCCCCCGAAGCTGGTTCCGGCGGAGAAATACCGGGCGGCGTGATTGTCCTCGGAGGCGCTGGCGTCCCCCGAGGCGTTGGCAGCCGTGCGTGCCTGGCCCTCCATGACCAGAACCAGGCCCGCGCCTTGCTCGCCCGCGGAAACGATGGCGGCGCCGTCGTCGTACGTTCGCCGCTCCAGGTAGCCCGCGAGCGTCTCGCGCTCGCCGGCGGGCAGGGTCGCCGCCACCGGGTGGTCCTGCAACTGCAGCCGTTCGCCGGTTGCCGGCTGTCCTCCGTGCCGGCCGAGGAGGCGGTCTTCGCACCACCGGGCGGCAGCGTCCAGGGACGGGAACGCCGTCGGCCGGCCGCCCGTGCCTGTCTCTTGCGCGGACAGCAACCCGGCCGGGTCCACGAAGATCAGCAGGCAGGGATCCGAGGTTGCCTGCAGCCGCAGGAACATGGTCTTGGTGCGGCTGCCGAGCTCGTCCAGCCGGCTGATGTCGATCACCAAAACCTCGTGCGTGGCGGCCAGGTCGGCGGCCATCCGGATGACCGTTTCCGCCTCGGGAAAGAGCATGTCGCCGTGGACCTCGAGGAAGCGCACCGTGTGGCCGTATTCGGCCAGCACGGCCAGCTCCCGCGCCGGGCGAACCCGCGGTGAGGGTTTCCCGGCCAGGGTGTAGTCGGCGCGGATCGTGGACCGGGCGCTGCGGGCCGCGTGGATGAAGTGCAGTCCCAGCTCCGCCGACAGCTTGCGGCAGACCTCGGTGCCGCGGACGCTGTTGCCGTGCCGGTCGAGCCGCGGCGAAAAGACGGCGAGCCCCAGCTGGCCGGGCAGCACCGCCAGGATGCCGCCGCTGACCCCGCTCTTGGCCGGCAAGCCAATGCCCGCCACCCAGTCGCCGGCGTCGTTGTACATGCCGCAGGTCGTCATCACGCTGAGCACGTGCTCGGCGATCCGGGGTGTCAGGACCTCCTCGCGGGTGATCGGGTTGACTCCGCGGTTGGCCAGGGTGGCTGCCATGATCCCCAGGTCGCGGCAGGTGACGCTGAGGGAGTTCTGCCGGAAATACAGGTCGAGGGCGGCCTCGGTGTCGTGCTCGATCACGCCCTGGCTCTTCAGCAGGTAGGCGAGGGCCCGGTTGCGGTCGCCCGTACGGAGCGCGGACTCGTACACCGTCTGGTTCATAACCAGGTCGCGTCCGGCACAGGCCGAATAATTCAGTCGGAGCTGCTCGAAGGCGTCGTCACCGTAGCGGTCGACCACCAGGGACGAGGCGGCGATGGCCCCGGCGTTGATCAACGCGTTGCGCGGCCGGCCGGTATCCGCTTCCAGGCTGATCTCGTTGTACGCGTCCCCGGAGGGCTCCACATCGATCTTCTCGCGCACGTCCTCGAAGCCGTGCCCGGCCAGCGCCATGGCATAGGTGAAGGGCTTGGAGATCGACTGGATGGAGAACTCGGACCGCGTATCGCCGGCCTCATAGGTGCATCCGTCGGCCATCGTCATGCTCAGCGCGAACAGATCCGGATCCTCGACCCCGAGTTCTTCCGGATCACCGGCCAGCGACCCCTCGGTGTTGCCGGCGAGGCCGGCAAGGACGGACTCGAGGTAGTCGCTGATTACTGGCTCCATAGGGGCACACTATCGACGGCGGCCGAAGCCCGACAGGGGTGCGGCACCGGAATCCGTTCCGCCGGCACCGCTCCAGTAGGCTGGAAGCCGTTATTCGCCCTCCCGCACGTCACAGAAGGACCGTCCATGCGCGTTCACATTGCCACCGACCACGCCGGCCTGGAACTGAGCCACCACCTGATCAAGCATCTGACCGGCCAGGGCCACGACGTCACCGACCACGGCCCCACCGCGTACGACCCAGAGGACGACTACCCCTCGTTCTGCATCCGCGCCGCGCTCGCCGTCGTCGAAGACCAGTCCGCCGGCGTGGAGTCGCTGGGCATCGTGCTCGGCGGCTCGGGCAACGGCGAGCAGATCGCAGCCAACAAGGTCAAGGGCATCCGGGCCGCGCTGGCCTGGAACCTGGACACCGCGAAGCTGGCCCGCGAACACAACGACGCCAACGTCGTCGCCGTCGGCGGCCGCCAGCACAGCGTCGAGGAAGCCACCGCCATCATCGAGGCATTCCTGGCCGAGCCGTTCTCCAACGCCGAGCGCCACGTCCGCCGGATCGGCAAGATCGCCTCCTACGAGACCACCGGCGACATCCCGGCCTAGCGGCCGCCGGTCATGCCAGAAGGCCATTCCGTCCACCGCCTGGCCCGCCAGTTCCAGGACGTTTTCGCCGGCCGGCGCCTCGCCGTGTCCAGCCCGCAGGGCCGCTTCGCCGCCGGCGCCGCCCGACTCGACGGGGCGCGGCTGCTGGCCGCCCGTGCACACGGCAAGCAGCTGTTCCTGGAGTTCGACAACGGCCTCGTCCTGCGCGTGCACCTGGGCCTCTACGGGGCGTGGAGCTTCGGCGGGGACGAGAGCTTCCGCGGCGCCTCCAGCATCGGGGCGCCGCGCCGGGTGGGGGAGCAGGAAACGTACGACGACGATGCGCCGGCCGCGTACTCCGGCCCGCCGGAGCCGGTGGGCCAGGTGCGCGTCCGGCTGGTGTCGGCCCACGGCTGGGCCGACCTGCGCGGCCCCACCGCCTGCGAGGTGCTCACGCCCGCGGAGGCGTCCGCCGTCGTCGGCAAACTGGGGCCGGACCCGCTGCAGGACGCGGCGGACCGCGGCGCCGAGTTCGTCCGCCGGCTGACCGCGAAGCGCACCGCGGTGGGGCAGTTGCTGATGGACCAGAACGTGGTGGCCGGGGTCGGGAACGTCTACCGCGCGGAGACCCTGTTCCGCCGCGGGCTGAACCCGTGGCTGCCCGGCCAACGGGTCCCGCCTGCGGAAGCGGCGCTGTTGTGGGCGGACATCGAGGCCGTCATGCGCGACGGAGTCCGCGACGGCAAGATCATCACCACCCGCCCCGAACACCGCGACGCCGAGGCCGTCGGCCGCTCGCTGCCGGTCTGGCCGGACAACGCCCACTACGTGTACAAGCGGCAGGGGATGCCGTGCCGGCTGTGTGGCACGCCGGTCGCCGTCACGGACATGGCCGCCCGCAAGCTGTACTGGTGCCCAACCTGCCAGCGGGCCTGAAGCGTTCGGGCCGCAGCCTGCCTCCCTGCGCCGCCGGCGCGCCCGCCCTTGCCCACCCGAATTTTCGGCCATTGCAGGGTTTATCGGCCAACGCAGGGTCCATAGCCCCTGCTCTCGACGATTTACCCTGCAACGGATGAGTCGGGGTAGGGGCGCATGGTTTCCGCCGCGTCGGGGCGCCCTCCGATTTGTCGAACGGGCCCGCCCTCGTGCTAAAGTTTCAACGTCCTCGGGGATGTAGCTCAATGGTAGAGCCTCAGTCTTCCAAACTGATTACGCGGGTTCGATTCCCGTCATCCCCTCGCGTCAGGGAGGCGGTCCGGCACGGGCCGCCTTTTCTGTTCGCAGCCGATTCAGTCATGCGACGTGTGCTGGCGGCGTCCGGTTGCACGGTGATTGTGCCGCAGGCCGGGAATACCCGTAGACTTGCGTGTGCACTACGGGGCGTAGCGTAGTGGCTAGCGCGCCTGCTTTGGGAGCAGGAGATCGCAGGTTCGAGTCCTGTCGCCCCGACTCTGTATTCTTGGTGCAGATTTAACCCCAATAGCAATCAGGAGTTCTAACGCTGTGAAGAGCGCTGTCGAAAACCTCACCCCTACCCGGGTCAAGCTCAATGTTGAGGTCCCCTTTGAGGAACTGAAGCCCAGCATCGACGCGGCGTACAAGACCATTGCGAGCCAGATCCAGGTTCCGGGCTTCCGCAAGGGCAAGGTTCCGGCGAAGCTGATCGACCAGCGCGTGGGCCGCGGCTACGTGATCGAGACGGCTATTAACGAGGGCCTGAACGGCTTTTACCAGGGCGCCGTCGAAGAGACCGGCATCCGCCCGCTGAGCCGCCCCGAGGTTGAAATCACCGAGGTTCCCGACCCG
The DNA here is from genome assembly GCF_059091365.1 of Arthrobacter sp. MDT2-34-1. Lineage (NCBI taxonomy): Bacteria > Bacillati > Actinomycetota > Actinomycetes > Micrococcales > Micrococcaceae > Arthrobacter > Arthrobacter sp. MDT2-34-1. The sequence goes on along the minus strand of NZ_JBNHGO010000001.1, from coordinate 577,163 downwards.
GCCGCCACCGAGGGCCAGCTCGCCTTCCACGTTGAGGTCGATGTCCGCCCCGAGATCGAGTTGCCCGAGTACGCCGGCCTCGAGGTCACCGTCGAAGCTACCGAGGCTTCCGAGGAAGACATCCAGAAGGCGCTGGACGACCTGCGCGGCCGCTTCGGCACCCTGAAGAGCGTTGACCGTCCGGCCGTTGCCGACGACTTCATCACCATGGACCTGTCCGCCAAGGTGGACGGCGAAGAGGTGGACTCCGCCGCGGACCTGTCCTATCAGGTGGGCGCCGGCACCATGCTGGAGGGCCTGGACGAGGCCGTTACCGCGCTGAGCGCCGGCGAGGACGCCACCTTCGAGACCAAGCTTGCCGGCGGCGAGCACGCCGGCAAGGACGCCACGGTCACCGTGAAGGTCAAGGCCGTCAAGGAGCGCGAGCTTCCCGAGGCCGACGACGACTTCGCCCAGCTGGCCAGCGAGTTCGACACCATTGCCGAGCTGAAGGAAGACCTGGCCAAGCAGGCCGCCGACGCCAAGATCATGGAGCAGGGCGTCGAGGCCCGCGACAAGGTGCTGGACAAGCTGATGGAACTGGTCGAGGTTCCGGTTCCGGACTCCGTCGTCGAAGAGCAGATGGAACAGCACTTCCGCCCGGAGAACAGCCACGGTGAAGACCACGACACCGAGGAGCACCGCGCCGAGGTCCGCGAGAACACCGAGAAGGCCTTCCGCAACGAAATCGTGCTCGACGCCGTGGCCGACAAGGAAGAGCTGGGCGTCAGCCAGGCCGAGCTGATCGACTACATCGTGTCCTCCGCCGGCCAGTACGGCATGGACCCGAACCAGTTCGCGCAGCTGCTGGACCAGTCCGGCCAGGTCGGCATGATGGTGGGCGAGGTCCGCCGCCGCAAGGCCCTGGCCAAGGTCCTGGAGCTGGCCAAGGTCACCGACACCAACGGCAACGAGGTGGACCTGAGCGACTTCGTCCGCCCCGCCGGCGAAGAAGAGCCCAACGTCGAAGACATGATCCAGGCCGCCGAGGCCGAGGCCGCCAACGCCGAGGCCGGAGAAGCCGAAGCGGACGCTGCCGACACCGAGTCGATCGAAGACACCGACGCCGCCGAAGAGGCCGCCGAGGACGCACCGAAGAAGTAGTAGCGGCGCTGCCGCTGGACGGACCGCCGGATCCCCTTCACGGGGAACCGGCGGTCCGCCGCTTTAACTCCCGCGCACGACGCCGGTGCCCGGCTCCGGTGCACCGGTTTCCTCCCAGATCGACGGCGGCAATGCCGGCGGAACCGGGCCGCTTTCCCTCCCTGACCGGCGGCGGCCGTGCCGGTGGAACCGGGCCCCCGCCCGGGCCGAGTGTGCCCCCAAAGGTCGCTCCGCCGTCGTCATTTTCTGCTGCGGGCAGAGCGTTTTCCCGCGCCGTCACGGGCCTGATGCGCCGTCAGCGAACAGCGCGCCGTGCGGGAGGAATCGGGCAGCGGAACACGTTACTGTCCAAGTAGGTAAACGACCTTAGGGCCACCGGTGACGGTACCGCCCGGGGAAGAAGCGAGAGGTATTTCAGCATGTCGAATGAATCCGCCACTCCGAGAATGGCTTCGGTCGATGCGGCCAGCCGCGAAGACTACATCTACAACCGCCTGCTCAAAGAACGCATCATCTGGCTGGGCTCCGAGGTGCGCGACGAGAACGCCAACGCCATCTGCTCGCAGCTGCTGCTGCTCTCGGCCGAGGACCCGGAGAAGGACATCTACCTCTACATCAACTCGCCCGGCGGGTCGGTGACCGCCGGCATGGCCATCTACGACACCATGAAGTTCATCCCGAACGACGTGGTGACCGTGGCCACCGGCCTGGCGGCCTCCATGGGCCAGTTCCTGCTCTCCTCGGGCACCAAGGGCAAGCGCTACGCCACCCCGCACGCGCGCATCCTGATGCACCAGCCCTCCGGCGGCATCGGCGGCACGGCCTCCGACATCAAGATCCAGGCCGAGCTGATCCTGCATATGAAGCAGGTCATGGCCGAACTGACCGCCGAGCAGACCGGCCAGTCGGTGGAGCAGATCCTGATCGACAACGACCGCGACAAGTGGTTTACGGCCGAGGAAGGCCTGGCCTACGGCTTCTTCGACAAGATTTCGGCCCACGCCGGCGGCGTTTCCGGCGGCGGCGGGACCCAGGGCGGCTCCGCCTCCCAGGATTCCTGAGCCCACGCGCCACCGACCCGAATACAAGCAGGAGAATCTCATGGACTACAACTTCGGTGCCGCTGCCGGCGGTTTCGCCGCCAACATGCCGCAGAACCGCTATGTGCTGCCCCAGTTCGAGGAGCGCACGCCCTACGGCTTCAAGCGCCAGGACCCCTACACCAAGCTGTTCGAGGACCGGATCATCTTCCTGGGCGTCCAGGTCGACGATGCCTCCGCCGACGACGTCATGGCCCAGCTGCTGGTCCTCGAGTCGACGGACCCGGACCGCGACATCACCATCTACATCAACTCGCCGGGCGGGTCGTTCACCGCGATGACCGCGATCTACGACACCATGCAGTACATCCGCCCGGAAATCCAGACCGTCTGCCTGGGCCAGGCGGCCAGTGCCGCGGCCGTGCTGCTGGCAGCGGGCACCCCTGGCAAGCGGCTGGCCCTGCCGAACGCCCGCGTGCTGATCCACCAGCCGGCGCTGGGCGGCGGCGAACACGGCCAGGCCTCCGATCTGCAGATCCAGGCCGACGAGGTCATGCGGATGCGCAAGTGGCTGGAAGACGCGCTGGCCATGCATTCGGGCAAGGACGCCGCGCAGGTCAACAAGGACATCGAACGGGACAAGATCCTCACGGCCGCGGGTGCCCTGGAATACGGGCTGATCGACCAGGTGCTTGACTCCCGCAAGATCCACAAACCGGCGATCACCAAGTAAGTACCGTAAAATAGTCTCAATGCCTGCACTGCCCGTGGCGCGTCATATCGCACCGCGGGCAGTGTTGTTACTGAAACTGTCGGCGCAGTGAATTAGAGTTGTTGTCAGCTGGCCTCGGCGGCGCAGCGTCTGTCCGGCAATAGTTCGGGCGGCGCAGCTGCCGCGACACAGCTGCCGACGTAGACCAAGTAAGGGGACGGATATGGCTCGCATAGGTGAGAGCGCTGACCTGCTCAAGTGCTCTTTCTGCGGCAAGAGCCAGAAACAGGTCCGCAAGCTGATCGCCGGCCCCGGCGTGTACATCTGCGACGAATGCATTGAGCTCTGCAACGAGATCATCGAAGAGGAGCTGGCCGAGGTGTCGGACCTGGGCAGCTTCGAACTGCCCAAGCCGCGGGAGATCTTCGACTTCCTGCAGGAGTACGTGATCGGCCAGGAGCCGGCCAAGCGGGCGCTGGCCGTGGCGGTCTACAACCACTACAAGCGAATCCAATCCGGGCATGCGCCCAAGGGGACCGCCAACCTCTCCGATGCCAGCCCGCTGGAGGACGTGGAAGTTTCCAAGTCCAACATCCTGCTGATCGGGCCCACCGGCTGCGGCAAGACCTACCTGGCCCAGACTCTGGCCCGCCGACTGAACGTCCCGTTCGCCGTCGCGGACGCCACGGCGCTGACCGAAGCCGGCTACGTGGGCGAAGACGTGGAGAACATCCTGCTCAAGCTCATCCAGGCCGCCGATTACGACGTGAAAAAGGCCGAGCAGGGCATCATCTACATTGACGAGATCGACAAGATTTCGCGCAAGAGCGAGAACCCGTCCATCACCCGGGACGTCTCCGGGGAGGGCGTCCAGCAGGCGCTGCTGAAGATCCTCGAGGGTACGGTCGCGTCCGTGCCGCCGCAGGGCGGCCGGAAGCATCCGCACCAGGAATTCATCCAGATCGACACCACCAACGTGCTGTTCATCGTCGCCGGCGCCTTCGCCGGGCTGGAGGAGATTATCGGTTCGCGCGCCGGCCGCAAGGGGATCGGCTTCGGCGCCCCGCTCAAGGACGCGGCGGGGGAGAAGGACAGCTACGGCGAGGTCATGCCCGAAGACCTGTTGAAGTTCGGCCTGATCCCGGAGTTCATCGGCCGCCTGCCGGTGATCACCACGGTCTCCAACCTGGACCGCCCGGCCTTGATCAAGATCCTGACCGAACCGAAGAATGCCCTGCTGCGCCAGTACCAGAAGATGTTCCAGCTGGACGGCGTGGAACTGAGCTTCGAGCAGGAAGCGCTGGAGGCCGTGGCGGACCTCGCGCTGGAGCGTGGCACCGGCGCCCGCGGGCTGCGCGCGATCATCGAAGAGACCCTGCAGCCGGTCATGTTCGACCTGCCCAGCCGCGAGGACATCGCCTCCGTCGTGATCACCGCGGACGTGGTGCTGAACAAGGCGGAACCGGCGCTGATCTCCCACGACGTGGTCGCCAAGCGCCGGAACAAGTCGGCCTGACACTGCACTGCTCCGGACCACCGGACGATCGATCGAGGACCAGACAAGGGGACACACTATGGCCCGGACCGGCGGAAGCGCAGAGCTGCTCACGTGCTCGTTTTGCGGCAAGAGCCAGAAGCAGGTGAAGAAGCTGATCGCCGGCGGCGGCGTGTACATTTGCGACGAATGCGTCGGGCTGTGCAACGAACTGCTGGAGGAAGAATTCGGCGCCGGTGCCGCCTCCGAACTGCTGGAGCTGCCCAAGCCCCGGGAAATCTATGGCTTCCTGCAGGAGTATGTGATCGGCCAGGAACCGGCCAAGCGTGCCTTGGCCGTGGCCGTGTACAACCACTACAAGCGCATCCGCTCCGGCCACGCCGCCCCGGGCAGCGCCGGCCTGGCCGCCGCCGGCGGACTCCAGGACGTGGAAATCGCCAAGTCGAATGTCCTGCTGATCGGCCCCACCGGCTGCGGCAAGACCTACCTGGCCCAGACGCTGGCCCGCCAGTTGAACGTGCCGTTCGCGGTGGCGGACGCGACGTCGCTGACCGAAGCCGGCTATGTGGGTGAGGATGTGGAGAACATCCTGCTCAAGCTGATCCAGGCCGCCGGCAACGACATCAAAAAGGCCGAGCAGGGCATCATCTACATCGACGAGATCGACAAGGTGACCCGCAAGAGCGAGGGCCCCTCGATCACCCGCGACGTCTCCGGTGAAGGCGTGCAGCAGGCCCTGCTGAAAATCCTGGAAGGAACCGTCGCTTCGGTGCCACCGCAGGGCGGGCGGAAGAACCCGCAGCAGGAGTTCCTCCAGATCGACACCACCAACATCCTCTTCATCGTCGCCGGGGCCTTCGCCGGCCTGGAAGAAATCATCGGCTCGCGGGCCGGACGCAAGGGCATCGGCTTCGGCGCGCCGCTCAAGGACGCCGTCGCCCAGCAGGACAACTACGGCGAAGTCATGCCCGAAGACCTGCTCAAGTTCGGGCTGATCCCGGAGTTCATCGGCCGCCTGCCGGTGATCACCACCGTGGCCGAGCTCGACAGGCCTGCGCTGATCCGGATCCTCACCGAGCCGAAGAACGCGCTGATCCGCCAGTACCAGAAGATGTTCCAACTGGACGGCGTCGAGCTGTCCTTCGAGCAGGACGCCCTGGAAGCGGTTGCCGACCTGGCGCTGGAACGAGGAACCGGCGCGCGGGGCCTCCGGGCGATCATGGAAGAAACTCTGCAGCCGATCATGTTCGACCTGCCCGGCCGCGACGACATCGCCACCGCCGTGATTACCGCCGAGACGGTCCTGACCGGGTCGGACCCCACCCTCATCCCGCACGACGTCGAAGCCATCCGCCGCCGCGATTCCGCCTGACCGCCCGTATCGGGGGCGCCGGCCGGTGCACGGGCACCTGCCGGGTCGGCGGAACAAAACCGCCGGCGCGGCAGTTACCCACAACAGTACGTATAACCAGTCCTCAAGAAGGAGCTCTTGCCGTATGTCTGAAAGCGCTGCGCCGTCCACCGTTGACTTCTGGTTCGATCCGGCCTGTCCGTTCGCCTGGATCACGTCCCGCTGGATGCTGGAGGTGGAGAAGGTCCGCGACGTCAAGGTCGACTGGCACGTGATGAGCCTGGCCGTGCTCAACGACGGCCGCGACGAGCTGCCGGAGGAGTACAAGGAATTCCTGAAGAAGGCGTGGGGCCCGGTCCGCGTGATCATCGCCGCCCGTGAACTGCACGGCGAGGCCTACGTGGGGAAGCTCTACGACGCCATGGGCACCCGCATCCACAACGAGGGCAACAAGGACTATGAGGCCGTGACTGCCGCCGCGCTGGAGGAGGTCGGCCTGCCCGCCGACCTGGCCCGCTTCGCCACCTCCGACGAATATGACGAGCAGCTGCGCGCCAGCCACGAAGAAGGCATCTCCAAGGTGGGCGACGAAGTGGGCACCCCCGTCGTGGCCTTCAACGGCACCGCCTTCTTCGGGCCGGTGCTGACCCGCATCCCGCGCGGCGAAACCGCCGGAAAGATCTTTGACGGCGCCGTGGCCCTGGCCGAGTTCCCGTACTTCTACGAAATCAAGCGCTCCCGGACCACCAGCCCCGAGTTCGACTAACCGTTCGGGCCTGGAGCGAACGCCTCAAGCGGGCGTCGTCCGCGGGACCCTGACGCCGCCGGCCGGCGCGCCCTGGTTTCGGAAAACAATTCACGAAACTATGGCGTGTCGGCTTGCGCAGGAGTATAAATATTTATACGCATCCCCCAAAAGATGCGGGACCGAACACCAAAGATTCAGTGACAAGTAGTGGACCAGTTCCACAAACTGCCAGCCTGTGACGAGGCTCGGAAGACCTGAAGATCGGCGGAGTTCGCGAGACCCAAAGCGTCACCTTTGGATCAAAGAGTCGAAGCCCCACCAACGGCGAAACGCTGATGGGGCTTCCCCTCGTTAACGGGGCCGGAACCGGCTGCCGAACGTCGTGGAGCCAGCTACTGGGCAGGCCCTGACGCAGCTATCGGGCCGGCCAAGCCTCTGCTGCCCGACCGGCCGTGGCCCTGCTACTCGGCCGGTGCCTCGGCGGCCGCCAGCTCGACCTTCGTGACGGTCAGCTCGCCCTCCGCCTCGTTCAGCAGGACCTCGCGCGCATTGCCGGCGGCCTTCAGGTCGCCGAGCCCTGCCTCAAGTTGGGCCACCTGTGCGGCCGATCCGGTGATGGTCGCGGTGAGGACCTCGGTGCGCTGCTTGACCTTGGCTTCGGACTTCGCCTTGCGGATGCCGCCCAGCGCCTGTCCGACCGTCCCGAGCAGCCCCGTGTCGGCGGCGGAGGCAATCGAAGCGAGCCCCGCCGTCGTCGGCCATTCGGCGCGGTGCACGGAGCCGGCGCGCCACCAGCTCCAGACCTCTTCGGTGGCGAAGGGCAGGAACGGTGCGAAGAGACGCAGCAGGGCGTCGAGCGTGGTGGCCAGCGTGGCCAGGACCGAGGCCTGCTCCGCCTCGCCGGCGGCACCGTAGGCGCGGTCCTTGATCAGCTCGACGTAGTCGTCGGTGAAGGACCAGAAGAAGCTTTCGGTGACCTGCAGGGCGCGCGCATGGTCGTACTTCTCGAACGCGGCCGTCGCGGTCTCCACCACCTCGGCCAGCTGGCCCAGCAGCGACTTGTCCAACGGGTTGGTAACCACGGCGTCGTCCTCGGCAAGCACCGAAGCCTCGGTGGCACCCAGGTTCAGCACGAACTTGGAAGCGTTCAGCAGCTTGATGGCCAGGCGGCGGCCGATCTTCATCTGCGCGACCTCGTAGGCGGTGTCCGCACCCAGCTTCGCCGAGGCCGCCCAGTAGCGCACCGCGTCCGCGCCGAACTGGTCCAGCACGTCCGTGGGGACCACCACGTTGCCCTTGGACTTCGACATCTTCTTGCGGTCCGGGTCCAGGATCCAGCCGGAGAGCGCCGCGTGCTTCCACGGCGCGCAGCTGTTCAGCGAGTCGCCGCGCACCACGGTGGAGAACAGCCAGGTGCGGATGATGTCGTGGCCCTGCGGGCGCAGGTCGAACGGGAAGACGTTGTTGAAGAACGACTCGTCCCGGCTCCACTTGCCCACGATCTGCGGCGACAGCGAGGACGTGGCCCAGGTGTCGAGCACATCGGCGTCGCCGATGAAGCCGCCGGGCTGGTTGCGCTGCGACTCCTCGTAGCCCGGAGCGGGGTCAGCGGCAGGGTCCACCGGCAGCATCTCGTCGGAGGGCACGACCGGGTTGTCGTAGTCGGGGTTGCCGGAGGCGTCCAGCGGGTACCAGACCGGGATCGGCACGCCGAAGAAGCGCTGGCGGGAAATGAGCCAGTCGCCGTTGAGGCCTTCGATCCAGTTTTCGTAGCGCGAGCGCATGAACGCCGGATGGAATTCGATCTCCCGCCCCCGGCTGATCAGCCGTTCCCGCCGGTCCGCGTCGCGGCCGCCGTTGCGGATGTACCACTGCCGTGAGGTGACGACCTCCAGCGGCTTGTCGCCCTTTTCGTAGAAGTTGACCGGGTGGGTCATCTTCTGGGGCGCGCCGTCCAGTTCGCCGGCCTCGGACAGCAGCTCCACGATCTTCTCCTTGGCGGAGAAAACGGTCTTGCCGGCCAGCTCGGCGTAGTTCGCCTTACCCTCCTCTGTGGTGATCCACTCCGGGGTGTCGGCCATGATGCGTCCGTCGCGGCCCACGATGGAGCGGGTGGGCAGCTGCAGCTCCCGCCACCACGTCACGTCGGTCAGGTCGCCGAAGGTGCAGACCATGGCGATGCCGGCGCCCTTGTCGGGCTTGGCCAGCGGGTGCGCCTTGACCTCCACCTCCACGCCGAACAGCGGGGACTTCACGGTGGTGCCGAACAGCTTCTGGTAGCGCTCGTCGTCGGGGTTGGCCACCAGTGCCACGCAGGCGGGCAGCAGCTCGGGGCGGGTGGTCTCGATGTGGACCTTTTCGCCGTCGGCGGTTTCGAAGGCGTAGCGGTAGTAGGCACCGGGCATCTCCCGGTCCTCGAGTTCGGCCTGCGCCACTGCGGTGCGGAACGTGACATCCCAGAGCGTGGGTGCCTCGGCCATGTAGGCGTCGCCGGAGTTCAGGTTGGCCAGGAAGGCCCGCTGGGAAACGGAGCGGGACACGTCGTCGATGGTCCGGTAGGTCAGATCCCAGTCCACCGACAGGCCAAGGGTGCTGAAGAGGTTCTCGAAGACCTTCTCGTCCTCCACGGCCAGGGTTTCGCAGAGCTCGATGAAGTTCCGGCGCGAGACGACGTCGAAATCGCGCTGGTTCTTCGCCGGCGTGGCCGGCGGCTGGTAGTCCGGGTCGTACGCCACCGACGGGTCGCAGCGGACGCCGTAGTAGTTCTGCACCCGGCGCTCGGTGGGCAGGCCGTTGTCGTCCCAGCCCATCGGATAGAACACGTTCTTGCCGCGCATCCGCTGGTAGCGGGCCAGCACGTCGGTCTGGGTGTAGGAGAACATGTGTCCCACATGCAGCGAGCCCGAAGCCGTCGGCGGGGGAGTGTCGATCGAGTAGACCTGCTCCCGCGTGGTCTCGGGATTGAACTTGTAGGTCCCCTCCTCTCGCCAGCGCCGGGTCAGGGCGTCCTCAAGGCCTTCGAGGGCGGGCTTGTCGGGAACGTTAACGGTAACGGGCGTGTCTGTGCCCGGGGTATGTTCTGCCATGCTGGCCATTCTTTCATGCCGGGCACGGAATGAAGATTCACGACGGCGGCGCAGCACCTGATTGCCCCGGCTCGCCGCGAGGGCTGGGGACGGCGTGCAGACCTACCCGCCGCAGCGGGTGAATGCGTAGGATGCGCCCATGGCGAACGTTCACATCAAGCGCGTCTACGAACCCGCCGACGACGGCGACGGCTACCGGGTGCTGGTGGACCGGATCTGGCCGCGGGGCATCAAGAAGGAGGGCGCCGGGGTGGACCTGTGGCTGAAGGAGGCGGGAACCTCGGCCGAGCTGCGCAAGGAGTTCAGCCACCGGCCGGAGAAATTCGACGCCTTTGCCGTGGCGTACCGGCAGGAACTGGACGGTTCGGAGGCGCTGGAGCGGCTGGTGGAGCTGGCGCGCGAGCAGCCCAAGCTCTGCCTGCTGTACGGGGCCAAGGACAAGGAGCACAACCAGGCAGTGGTGCTGCGGGACCTGATCCTGGAAGAACTCGGCGGGGAAGCCGGCTGACATGGCCCGCTGGATGGGGGTCCCCGGGTCGCTTGGTGCAGGGGGCGGGCAGCGCTGCTGCACTTGGCGCCCTGCCGTCCTGGGGTTGGTGGGTGCGGCGGTTTTGGGCGCTGCCCTGTCGGGCTGCGGGGCTTTCACCGGGTTCGCGGCCCCGCCGTGTTTGCCGCCGGAGTATTCGGTAAGCCCCGCGGAGGCGAGTCCGGGGCAAACCGTGGCGGTGTCAGCGCCGGACGCCGACTGTAACCCGCGGTACGGCAGCGACGCCCAGATCGAAGTGATGGTGGCCGACGCTGCCGGCGCAGAAGTCGTCCGCGAAACCGCTGCCATGAACGACGGCGGCGGTTTCACCTACACATTCACGGTCCCCACCGAAATTGCGGCCGGCGAAGCCTCGGTCACGGCGATGCCCTATAACGTCGACTGGTGCGATGACACCGGCCGGAACAACCGCACCGCAGAACCCCCTGTCATCACCCTGGCGCGGGCGTCGTGCGCGGTGCCCGTGAAGCCCCTCATCATCAGCCGCTAGGCCGGACAGGCGAAACGAGGCCCGCCACCGGTCCGGCCCGGCGCTTGCCTAACCTTCGTTCGCCTGAGACGTTCTTCGGCCTCTCTGTGTCTGCCGTTACGCTGGGTTTCATGACCAAGCGCGCAGTAGTAACCGGAGCAAGTTCGGGTATCGGGGCAGCCACCGTAAGGGCGCTTTGTAGCAGTGGCTGGGACGTGGTGGCGGTGGCCCGCCGCGCGGACAGGCTTGCCGCGCTCGCCGAAGAAACCGGTGCTGTTGCGATGCCCGGCGATGTGACCGACCAAGACTCCGTCGACGAGTTGGTGGCCGAGGTGCTCGAGGGCGGCGGGATAGACGCTCTGGTAAACATCGCCGGCGGCGCCTTCGGAGTGGACTCGATCGCCGAGGGCAAGTTCGCTGACTGGGAGAAGATGTACGACGTCAACGTGCTCGGCTCGCTGCGGATGATCCAGGCTTTCCTGCCCGCCTTGCGAGAGAACGGCGAAGGCTCGGTGGTGCTGCTGACATCCACGGCAGGCATCGTGGCCTACGAAGGGGGCGGCGGCTACGTGGCTGCCAAGTTCGCCCAGCATTCCATGGCCGGCACGCTGCGACTGGAAGAAGCCGAACACAATGTGCGGGTGATCGACATCCTGCCGGGCTTGGTGCAGACCGAAGAGTTCTCGCTCAACCGCCTTGGCGGCGACCAGACGGCTGCGGACAAGGTCTATTCCGGCGTGGAGAAGCCGCTGCTCGCCGAGGACGTCGCCGACGTCGTGGCCTATTCGCTCAACCTCCCGCACCACGTGAACCTTGACCAGATTGTCATGCGCCCGGTGGCCCAGGCGGCCGCGCACAAGCTGATTCGGAAGTAGCAAGCGCCAAAGCCTGGCGATTCCCCTTTTTCTGTACCGTGGACGCCTGGCTCAGGCCCGAAGGTGGCGCTGATCCGAAACCTGACGTCGCTTCACGACCGCGCGCATGGGGGGCGCAAAGACACGTCGGCCAACCGCGGGACAAACACGACATCCGCGAACAAAGCCGGCTTTTCGCCCGCGTTTCGACAGCCGCGCCGCCGGGGCCGTAAACTTGAGTCATCAGCGCTGACCCGGCCATCACCGGTGAGCTTCCGGAAGAACAGCCCAGGCCAACATCCTGGGCCCAGTAGAACCGGACGGGTATGCCCGTCACAGCAGCGAATGAGTGGCTGTCCCTTTGCGCCGGTTCCGGCGCATCAGGCCGGCAAGTGAGGTGGTACCGCGGGTTCCGCCCCGGCAGCACGGTGAGGCTTTCCAGCCGCACCGAGGCACCGGAGCAGGGCACGTCCTCGCAGAAGTACCCACACTTGCCGAGCTGTCTTTCCAGGATGACGAACATGCCACAGATCTATCCCAAGGCTTCCACCGCCGGCGCTGCCGCTGCCGAGAGCTCGCCTAAGTTCCCCGAGATCGAGGAGCTGGTGCTCAAATACTGGCAGCAGGACGGCACCTTCCAGGCCTCCGTCGATGCCCGCGACGCCGGCAGCGACGGCAGCAACGAGTTCGTCTTCTACGACGGCCCGCCCTTCGCCAACGGCCTGCCGCACTACGGCCACCTGCTCACCGGGTACGTCAAGGACCTGGTGGCCCGTTACCAGACCCAGCGCGGCCACAAGGTGGAGCGCCGTTTCGGTTGGGACACGCACGGGCTGCCGGCCGAGCTGGAAGCCATGAAGCAGCTTGGCATGACGGACAAGCAGCAGATCCTGTCCATGGGCATCGACAAGTTCAACGACGCCTGCCGCACCTCCGTGATGAAGTACGCCGACGAATGGCAGAACTACGTCACCCGCCAGGCCCGCTGGGTGGATTTCGAGAACGACTACAAGACGCTCAACGTCGAGTACATGGAGTCGGTCCTCTGGGCCTTCAAGCAGCTGCACGAAAAGGGCCTGACCTACCAGGGCTTCCGCGTGCTGCCGTACTGCTGGCGGGACGAGACGCCGCTGTCCAACCACGAGCTGCGGATGGACGACGACGTCTACAAGATGCGCCAGGACCAGACGGTCACGGTCACCTTCCCGATCCGCGCCGACGGGTCGGACAACGCGCTGGCGGCGGAGCTTGCCGGCGTCAACGCGCTCGCCTGGACCACCACGCCGTGGACGCTGCCCACCAACGCAGCCCTCGCCGTCGGGCCGGAGATCAGCTACGCGGTGCTGCCGGCCGGCCCCAACGGGACGCAGGCCGCGGGGGAGAAGTTCCTGGTGGCGGAGGACCTGCTGGGCTCCTACGCCAAGGACCTGGGGTACGACGACGCCGCTGCCGCCACCGAGGCGGTGACGGCCACGTACCTGGGCTCCCAGCTGGCCGGGCTGCGCTACGAGCCGCTCTGGGACCACTACGCCGACGCCGCGAAGTGGGGCATGCAGAACGCCTGGCAGATCGTCGTCGCCGACTACGTGACCACCACCGACGGCACGGGCTTGGTCCACCAGGCGCCGGCGTTCGGCGAAGACGACCAGAAGGTCTGCGAAGACAACGGCATCCCCGTGATCGTCTCCGTGGACGAGGGCGCCAAGTTCCTGCCCTACTTCGCCGAGGGCCCGCTGGCCGAGATCGCCGGCGTGCAGGTGTTCGAGGCGAACAAGCCGATCACCCGGGTGCTGAAGGCCGACGGCCGGCTGGTCCGCCAAGCCAGCTACGAGCACAGCTACCCGCATTGCTGGCGCTGCCGCACGCCGCTGATCTACCGCGCCATCTCCTCCTGGTACGTGGAGGTCACCAAGTTCAAGGACCGCATGGTCGAGCTGAACCAGCAGATCAACTGGATCCCGGAAAACGTCAAGGACGGCCAGTTCGGCAAGTGGCTGGAGAACGCCCGCGACTGGTCCATCAGCCGCAACCGCTTCTGGGGTTCGCCCATCCCGGTGTGGGAATCGGACAACCCGGACTACCCGCGCCGCGAGGTGTACGGCTCGCTGGCCGAGCTGGAGGAAGCGTTCGGCACCCTGCCGCGCAACCACGACGGCGAGGTCGACCTGCACCGCCCGTACATCGATGAGCTGGTCCGGCCCAACCCGGACGACCCGACCGGCCAGTCCATGATGCGCCGCGTGGAGGACGTGCTCGACGTCTGGTTCGACTCCGGTTCGATGCCCTACGCCCAGGTGCACTACCCGATGGAGAACAAGGACTGGTTCGACAGCCACAACCCGGCCGACTTCATCGTGGAGTACATCGGCCAGACCCGTGGCTGGTTCTACACCATGCACGTGCTCGCGACCGCGCTGTTCGACCGCCCGGCCTTCCGCAACGTGATCAGCCACGGCATCGTGCTCGGCTCCGACGGGCAGAAGATGTCCAAGAGCCTGCGCAACTACCCGGACGTGTCCGAGGTCCTGGACCGCGACGGCTCCGACGCCATGCGCTGGTTCCTGATGGCCTCCCCGATCCTGCGCGGCGGCAACCTGATCGTCACCGAGCAGGGCATCCGCGACGGCGTCCGCCAGGTGATGCTGCCGCTGTGGAACGTGTGGCACTTCTTCAAGCTCTACACCAACTCCGCGAACAACGGGGCAGGGCATGAGGCCGTCTCCGTCCTCGGCGATACCGAACGGATCAAGGGCATGGAGTCCCTGGACCAGTTCATCCTGGCCAACACCGGGGACCTGGTCCGCGACATGACGGCCGCGCTCGATGCCTACGACGTCTCCGGCGCCTGCGACGCGCTGCGCGAGTACCTGGACACCCTGACCAACTGGTACGTCCGCCGCTCCCGCCAGCGGTTCTTCGACGAGGACCGCGACGCGTTCGACGTGCTGTACACGGCGCTGGAGGCAGTCTGCCGCGTGGCGGCCCCGCTGCTGCCGCTGGTCACCGAGGAGATCTGGCGCGGGCTGACCGGCGGGCGTTCCGTCCACCTGACCGACCTGCCCGACGCCGGCGAGTTCCCGCAGCTGGCCGAACTCGTGGAACTGATGGACGCCACCCGGCAGATCTGCTCCTCCGGCTCGAGCCTGCGCAAGGCCGCGAACCTGCGCGTGCGGCTGCCGCTGGCCTCGCTGACCGTGGTGGTGCCGGGCGCCGAGCGGCTCTCCGGCCAGTACGCCGTGATGATCCAGGACGAGCTGAACATCAAGTCGGTCCGGCTGATCGACGCCGCCGACGCCGCCCCGGAAGAGTTCGGCATCTCGCAGAAGCTGGTGGTCAACGCCCGTGCGGCCGGCCCGCGGCTGGGCAAGAACGTGCAGCAGGCCATCAAGGCCGCCAAGTCCGGTGACTGGTCGGTGGACGACGCCGGCGCCGTCACCGCCGGGGGACTGCTGCTCGAGCCGTCGGAGTACTCCCTGGAAACCGTCGTGTCCGGGGACGCGGCGGCCGGCGCGGCGGTGACCATGCTGCCCGGCGGCGGGTTCCTGGTGCTGGATACCACCGTGACCGCCGAACTGGAGGCCGAAGGCGTGGCCCGCGACTACGTGCGCACCATCCAGCAGGCCCGCAAGGATGCCGGACTGGTGGTCAGCGACCGCATCCGCACCACGGTGACGGCGGACCAGTCCGTCCTGGACGCGCTGACCCTGCACCAGGGACTGGTCTCGCAGGAAACCCTCACCGTGGACCTGGTCCTGGTGGCCGGGGACGGCGACGCCGTGTCCGTGGAAAAAGCCGGATCCTGAAGGGGGCACCAAACCATGAGTGATGAATTCGGCGTCGAGAGCGTCTACGCGGAACTGCTGGGCCGCGCCCCGGAAAACAAGATGGAACCGCGCATGGAACCGCTGTTCCGGGCGATGGACATCCTCGGCGAACCGAACAAGGCCTTCGCCAGCATCCACCTGACCGGCACGAACGGCAAGACGTCCACGGCCCGGATCATCGAGGCCGGGCTGCGGGCGCACGGACTGCGGACGGGCCGCTACACCAGCCCGCACCTGTCCAAGGTGACCGAACGGATCAGCATCGACGGGGAGCCCGTTGCCGACGAGACGTTCGTGCGGGTCTGGGACGAAATCCGGCCGTACCTGGAAATCGTCGACCAGGAATTGGACGCCGAGGGCGCGCCCCGGTTGACCTACTTCGAGTGCGTGACCATCCTGGCCATCGCCATCTTCGCCGACGAGCCGGTGGAGGTGGCGGTGATCGAGGTTGGCCTGGGCGGCATCACCGACGCCACGAACGTGGTGGACGGCCAGGTCTCGGTGATCACCCCGATCTCGCTGGACCACACCGACCTGCTCGGCGACACCACCGAGGACATTGCCCGGGAGAAGGCCGGGATCATCAAGCGCGGCGGCTACCTGGTCAGCGCGGCCCAGCCACTGGACGCAGCCCAGGTGCTGCTGGAACAGGCGCGGGACCTTCAGGTGCCCTTCCGCTTCGAAGGCGTGGAGTTCGGCGTCGAGTCCCGCAAGGTCGCCGTCGGCGGCCAGCAGCTGACCATCAACGGGCTGGCAGGCCGCTACCAGGACCTGCTGCTGCCCCTGCACGGCGCGCACCAGGCCCAGAACGCGGCGGTCGCCGTGGCCGCGCTGGAAGCGTTCCTCGGCGGCGGCGAAAAGGAACTCAACGTGGAAGTCCTGCGCGAGGCGTTCCTGGAGGTGACCTCGCCGGGCCGGCTGGAAGTAGTGCGCACAGCGCCGACGATCATCGTGGATGCCGCCCACAACCCCGACGGGATGAAGGCCAGCGCGCAGGCCATCCTGGAGGCGTTCAACTTCACGAAGCTCATCCCGGTGGTCGGCGTCCTGCAGGAAAAGGACGCCGTCGGCCTGCTGGCACAGCTGCGCGAGCAGCTCAGCGACCTCACCGACGAAATCTGCGTCACCGAGTCCAACTCGCCGCGGGCCATTCCCGCCGAGCAGTTGGCCGAGGATGCCTTGGCGGCCGGTTTCCCCGAGGACGCCGTGCACATCGCGCCCCGGCTCGACGACGCGATCGAATGGGCCGTCGGCCGGGCCGAAGCCGACAACGACCTCGCCGGCGGCGTGCTGATCACCGGGTCCATCACCCTGGTCGCCGACGCCCGCATCCTGCTAGGAAAGTAACAAGATCCATGGCCAAACTGACCAAAGCCCAGCGCGAGTGGCGTCCGGACATGCCGAAAAAACGGCGCTCGATCAAGACGATGTTCGCCTCCACCGTGCTGCTGCTGGAAGCCTTCGTCGCCTTCTTCGCCACGCTGGTGGTGTTCGGGCTCTACCGGGACGACGTGCCGCCGGCGCTGATCCTCGGGCTCGGGATCGGCCTGAGCGTCCTGCTCGTGCTCTGCTGTGCCCTGCTCCGCCGCCCGTCCGGCTACGCCGTCGGCTGGGCGATGCAGGTGCTCCTGATCGCCACCGGCATCGTCGAACCGGTGATGTTCGTCGTCGGCGTGCTGTTCGCGCTGTCCTGGTGGTACGCCGTGCGCACGGGCGGCCGGTTGGACCGCGAGAACGCGCAGCGCGACGCGGAACAGGCGGAATGGGAACGCCGCCATGGCCCGGAGGCCGGCACCGGGGACGGCACCGGGGCCGGCGCCGCGGAGGGAACCGCCGGTGGCCCGGAGGCCGGCGCTGCGGACGACGCCGGGCGCTGACCTGCGCTGCCAGCGCGTCCCGTTAGGATTGAACGGGGTTTTCGGAGCTAATCGTGAAGCGAATGAGGAGAAATTGTGAGCGTTGAACGCACACTGGTACTGGTCAAGCCCGACGGCGTGTCCCGCGGTCTCACCGGCAGCATCCTGGCCCGCATCGAGGCCAAGGGCTACACGCTGGTCGAACTGAAGCTGGTCAACGCCACCCGCGAACTGCTGGAGCAGCATTACGAAGAGCACGTCGGCAAGCCGTTCTACGAGCCGCTGGTCGAGTTCATGCTCTCCGGCCCGGTCGCCGCCGCCGTGTTCGAGGGGCACCGGGTGATCGAGGGCTTCCGGTCGCTGGCCGGCACCACCGATCCCACCACCGCCGCCCCCGGGACGATCCGCGGCGACTTCGGCCGCGACTGGGGCGTGAAGGTGCAGCAAAACCTCGTGCACGGTTCCGACTCGCCCGAGTCCGCCGCGCGCGAGATCGGGATCTGGTTCTCCTAGACCCCTGAAGCAGCAGAGGCCGCGGCCCCCGACGGGGACGCGGCCTCTGGTTTATCCGGGTGCAGCCCGGGAAGGCAATCGCGGCGAGTCCAAGCTGTCCCGGCCAGCCCGGGAAGACGGTCCCGGTCAGCCCAGGAAGGCGTCGATGAAGGCCAGGAAGATCGTCCCGGCGGTCACGATCCACAGCAGGGCGGTCAGGGTCCAGGCCCAGCTGCCGGCAAAACGGACCACCGCCGCCGGCGCCTTGATCACGCCGTGCGCCAGGTTCCGCGCCGTGGTGTGCACCAGCATCGGGATCATGGCGGCCCACACGCCCATGCAGTACAGGCACAGGATGTGGATGTCGTAGAGCGCCTGGCTCCACAACCAGACGACGAAGACGAAGCCCAGCGTGACGCCGGCCTGCAGTCCCATCCAGTACCACCGGCGGAACCGCGCCCCCGCAAGGATCGCCACCGCCGTCGTGATGGGAACCGCGAAGGCGACGATCCCGATCAGCGGGTTGGGGAAGCCGAAGAGCCCGGCCTGCCAGTGCAGGAACACCTTGCCGCAGGAGACCCACGGGTTGATGTCGCAGCTGGTCACATGGCCCGGATTTTCGTAGGTGGCCAGCCGCTCCAGGACCAGGATGCCGGACATGATCCAGCCGACAACACCGGTGGCCAGCAGCAGCCACGCGAAGGGTTTCTCCCGGGCAACGCCGGGAACCCCGCTGTCCGGGAGTTGGCCGGGCGCTGTCGCGGCCGGGGATGTGGAGGTCTGCGCGTGGGTCTGCACCGTGTTCCTCGGGCTAGGGGGCATGTGGCTCGATTCTACGCCGGAGAGAACGCCCATTACTCACTAAATCGCACCCGGTGTGAGAGAATGATCGTGGCTAACAGCAGCCCCACATGCTGCTGTTGGTCCAGCGACAGGCTTCCAGGTCCGTCGGCGACGCTTCCCGAACAAGGAGCCCATCAATCCGGATGGGCGCTGGGAATCCGCCGGGCGGCCCTGCCGGTGAAGAGAAGGTTACGGCAGACGGAAAAGCGCCGCTGGTCCCCGGGTGTGCCGCGCCCCACGTGATGGCGCGAGCTCGGGTGATACCAAGACGACTTTCGGTGTCGGGCAGCCCAAGGCACCCGGATACCCGGCTACATGCCCCCAAGGGCACCGGGATGTGGCCGGTGCCGCAAGGGTTGGAGCACAACTTTAAATGGACAATGAACAGGTAATTCCCGCTACCTCCTCTCCGGTCGACGCGCCGGAGGTACCAGCCAAGAAACCGCCGCGGCCCCGCCGCAAGCCCACTGTGTCCGCACCGGCGCAGGACCAGTTGGACGTTGAACTGCCCGCAGCGGCACCCACCGGCCCCAACAACGACGGCGATGCCTCCACCGCTTCCCCCGCGGCCACGGCGCCCGACCCCGCGGTAGCCGCCGGGGAACAGCCGGCGGGGGAGCAGCCCGCAGGCCAGGGCCCCGCAGGCGGCCAGCCCGCCGAGGCCGCCCCGGCGACCACCCGGGCCCGCCGGCCCCGCAAGACCGCCGCCCAGAAGGCCGCCGAAGCGGCGGCCGCCCAGGACACTCCGACGGAAGATGCCGCCGCGGCGGAGTCGGGCACCGTCCCGGCAGCCGCCGGTGAACCCGGCGCCGAGCCGGGCGAAGAAGCGCCGCCGGCCAAGACCCGCACGCGCCGGCCGCGCAAGACCGCCGCCGACAAGGCCGCCGAAGCCGCCGAAGCCGCCGCACAGGAAAGCATTCCCCAGGACGGCGCCGAGGCGCAGCCGGCCGCCGAGGCTCAGCCTGCCGTTGAACCCGCCGAAGCCGAAGGCGTCCTGGCCGCCGGAGAAGCGGCCGAGCCCGCCGAACAGCCGGCCGGCCGACGTCGCACCGCCGCCACCCGCACCCGCCGCAGCAGCAAGGCGCAGGCCACCGCAGCGGCAGCCGCCGAACTCACCGTCGCCGAGGGCGAAGCGCCGGCTACGGCCCCCGCCACCACGGCACCCGCCACCACGCAGTCCACCCCGGGAGCGGGCGAGGGGGACGCCGCCGAAGCCGTCACCGGACACACCGCCGGGACGGAAACCGAAGCCGGAACCACGGCAGGGGAGCAGCCCGCAAAGGCGCCCACCCGCCGTCGTCGTTCCACCGCGGCCGCCGCCGCCCCTGCGGCCGAGGACACCGCCGCCGGCGAGCCGGAGCAGGCCGGCGCCGAAGCGGAGCAGGCAGCCGCCGGGGGAGACCCTGCCGAAGAAACCTCCGCAGACGCGGGACTTGGGGCCGACCCGTTCACCATCCCGTCCTCGCCGGTTTCCCTGCTCTTTCACGCCCCGGACCTGTCCGCCGTCGCTGCCAAGCCCGAACCGGCCGCCGCCGCCGGCGAGTCGGACGAGGACGACGAGGACGGCGGGCGTCGCCGCAGCCGGCGCAACCGCCGCGGCCGCACCCGCAACCGCTCCGAGGCCGAAACCGGCAGCGACGAGGCCGGCAGCACCGAAGAAAGCGACGAGGCCGCCGAAGCCGCCGACGAGGGTGCCGCGGGGGAGAAGGACGGCGTGACCTCGCGCCGCCGCCGCCGCCGCCGCCGCGGGGATGCCGATCTTGAACTCACCGGCGGTGCCGACGACGACCCGCCCAACACGGTCACCCGGGTCCGGGCACCGCGGCCGATCACCGAGACCGCCCCCAGCAACAAGGTGGCCTCGGTCAAGGGGTCCACCCGGCTGGAGGCCAAGAAGCAGCGCCGGCGCGAATCGCGCGAGACGGGCCGCCGCCGCCAGGTCATCACCGAGGCCGAGTTCCTGGCCCGCCGCGAATCCGTCGACCGCCAGATGGTGGTCCGCCAGCGCGACGACAGGATCCAGATCGGCGTGCTCGAAGACGGCGTGCTGGCCGAGCACTTCGTGTCCAAGACCCAGCAGGACTCGCTGATCGGCAACGTCTACGTGGGCAAGGTACAGAACGTGCTGCCCAGCATGGAAGCGGCCTTCATCGACATCGGCCGCGGCCGCAACGCCGTGCTCTACGCCGGCGAGGTCAACTGGGACGCCGCACACCTCGACGGGCAGCCGCGCCGGATCGAACTCGCGCTCAAGTCCGGCGACTCGGTCCTGGTGCAGGTCACCAAGGACCCGGTGGGCCACAAGGGCGCCCGCCTGACCAGCCAGATTTCGCTGCCGGGCCGCTTCCTGGTCTACGTCCCCGGCGGCTCCATGACCGGCATTTCCCGGAAACTGCCCGACGTGGAACGCAACCGGCTGAAGAAGATCCTGAAGGAACATGTTCCCGACGGCGCCGGCGTGATCGTCCGCACCGCGGCCGAGGGCGCCAGCGAAGAAGAGCTGATGAACGACATCAACCGGCTGCGCGCGCAGTGGGAAGGCATCGAATCGCGTGCCGGGTCCACCAAGACGCTGGCCCCGGAGCTGCTCTACGCCGAGCCGGACCTGACCATCAAGGTGGTCCGCGACGTGTTCAACGAGGACTTCTCCAAGCTGGTGGTCTCCGGCGAGGAAGCCTGGGACACGATCGAGGCCTACGTGACCTATGTGGCCCCCGACCTGGTGGACCGGTTGGAGAAGTGGACGTCGGAGACGGACATTTTCGCCGCCCAGCGGATCGACGAACAGATCCACAAGGCGCTGGACCGCAAGGTCTTCCTGCCCTCCGGCGGTTCCCTCGTGATCGACCGCACCGAGGCCATGACCGTGGTGGACGTCAACACCGGCAAGTTCACCGGCTCCGGCGGCAACCTGGAAGAAACCGTCACCAAGAACAACCTGGAAGCGGCCGAAGAAGTGGTCCGCCAGCTGCGGCTGCGCGACATCGGCGGCATCATCGTCATCGACTTCATCGACATGGTGCTGGAGTCCAACCGAGACCTGGTGCTGCGCCGGCTGGTGGAATGCCTGGGCCGCGACCGGACCAAGCACCAGGTGGCCGAAGTGACCTCGCTGGGCCTCGTCCAGATGACCCGCAAGCGCATGGGCACCGGGCTGCTGGAAGTCTTCGGCGAGCAGTGCGAGCATTGCGCCGGCCGCGGCGTGATCACCCACGACGAGCCGGTGGAACACCGCCGCCCCGCCGCGGCCACCGAGCACCACCAGGTCCGCATCGAAAAGCGCTCCGAACGGCAGTCGCGCAGCGAGAAGCGCCGCAACCGCGGCCAGGGCGGGCAGGAGACTGCCGCCGAGGCCCCGGCCGCCGTGGGCCATGACGACGACGCCGAGCGCCGGGCCAAGGCCGAGGCCGCCCGCGCGGCACTGGCCACCATCGCCGCCGCCGCGCACGCCGCCCACGAGGCGGAAGAGCACCCGGAGACGGCCAAGGCCAAACAGCAGGGCGGCGAACAACCCGCCGGCGCCGGCAAGCCCGAAGCGGCGGCGGCCGGTACGCCCGCCGGAGCGTCGGGCCAGCCCTCCGGACGCAAGCGCAGGTCGCGCCGCGCCGACGACCCCGGCGTGGCACCCGCCGTGCCCGCGGCCCCGGCCGGCGACGGACCCGAAACCGCCGTGCTGGAGATCAACGGAGAGACGGTGGCCATCCCGCGCGCCGTGCACAGCCCGGCGACCGCCCCGGAAGAGCCGTCGCTGACCTTGGAGAGCCTCACCGAGGCGTTCAACAAGGTTGCTCCGGTGGAGAAACCGGAGCCCAAGGTTGCTCCGGTGGAGAAACCGGAGCCAGCCGCGGCGGAGACATCCGGCGCTGCTGCCGAACCACAGGCCGCGCACGGTGACGCCCGGTCCACGGCGACCGCCGAACCGCAGGCGCCTGCGCCGGCCGCCGTCCGCAAGCCGCGTCGCCGTCGTGCCGCCAGCAGCCCCCAGGGTGCCGCGGACGCTCCCGTCCAGACGGTGGACGCCATCCCGGCCGAGAACGACGGCGGCCACCGCCACGCAGCCACGGCCCCGGCCGCGTCCGCACTGGCCGAAGCGGCAGCGGACAAGAACGAAGCCGCCGCTCCGGTGGTGCTGGGTGTAGGAGTACCGGCCTCGGAACTGTAGGCAGGGTCGTATGCCCGGGCAGGCCGCGGACCGCATCGGTTCCGCGGCCTGCCTGCGTCTGGCGCGGCTGTGCCTGGTTCCGGGTGGCCCGGTGCCCGCCACGGCTGGCCGCCACGGCTGCCCGCCCGGCAGGTGCGGACACCGTCTCCAGCCCACTTCCCGCAGCGGAATCAACGCACGCCGTGTCGCGGCGGCGAAATGCACGTGCCTGGCCGGCTCGGCCGGTAGTATTGTCAGGTGCGCCCGAGCGGATTGCAGTCCGCCCGTGCCAGGAGAAGATGACGCCAGAGCCCGTCCCGGCACCCCCGGAGCCCGCTGGTTTGCGGCTGATAGCCGTAATAGCGTAATCTAGATCTTCGGTGCGTACGCCTTCGAAGGGTTTCCACCCGCAGGCGCGGATGCACAGTGCTTTCCAGGCCGTTATGTCGTGCCTGCGTATTCGAGCAAAAACTGTAATAAACGTCTAGAGAAGTGAGTTCCCAAGTGGTGTACGCGATTGTCCGCGCCGGCGGCCGCCAAGAAAAGGTTTCCGTTGGAGACCTCGTGACCCTTGACCGCGTCCCCGGCGAGGCCGGTAGCACCATCGAGCTGCCTGCTCTGCTCCTGGTCGACGGCGACAAGGTCACCTCTGCTGCCGATGCTTTGGCCAACGTCAAGGTCACCGCCGAGATTGTCGAAAATCTCCGCGGCCCGAAGATCGTTATCCAGAAGTACAAGAACAAGACCGGCTACAAGAAGCGCCAGGGCTACCGTTCTGCACTGACCAAGGTCAAGGTCACCGACATCGCGTAAGCGGTCGGCTGACTTTTAGTAAACGTTCCTTCAGAAACAAAGGTAGGCAAATCAGATGGCACATAAGAAGGGTGCGAGCTCCACTCGCAATGGTCGCGATTCCAACGCACAGCGCCTTGGCGTGAAGCGCTTCGGTGGCCAGGTAGTTTCCGCCGGCGAGATCATCGTCCGCCAGCGCGGCACGCACTTCCACCCCGGCGCCAACGTCGGCCGTGGCGGCGACGACACGCTGTTCGCCCTTGAGGCCGGTGCCGTTGAGTTCGGTACCCGCCGCGGACGCCGCGTCGTGAACATCGTCGCTGCCGCTGCGGAGTAATCCAAGCAGCTAACAGCTTTCCAGTGAGGCGGGCCGTCGGTCCGCCTCACTGGTGTTTTAACCAGACTAGAATCACTGGTGGGCCGTTTCGGTTCGCGCCCACCGGCACAGAGGAGATCGATCACGTGGCAACATTCGTTGACCGGGTAGTCCTGCATGTATCCGGCGGATCCGGTGGCCACGGTTGCGTCTCCGTCAAGCGCGAAAAGTTCAAGCCGCTGGGCGGGCCCGACGGCGGCAACGGCGGCAACGGCGGCGACGTGATCCTTCGCGTGGACCCCCAGACCACCACGCTGCTGGACTACCACCACGCCCCGCACCGGCACGCCACCAACGGCGGCCCGGGGATGGGGGACTGGCGCGGCGGCAAGAACGGCGCCACGCTGGTGCTGCCCGTCCCCGACGGCACCGTGGTCAAGACCAAGAACGGTGATGTTCTCGCCGACCTCGTGGGCGATGGCGCCGAGTTCGTCGCCGCCGCCGGCGGCCAGGGCGGGCTGGGCAACGCCGCGCTGGCATCGGCCAAGCGCAAGGCACCCGGATTCGCCTTGCTGGGCATTCCGGGCGACGAGCGGGACATCGTCCTGGAGCTGAAGTCCATCGCCGATGTGGCGCTGGTCGGCTTCCCGTCCGCGGGCAAATCGAGCCTGATCGCGGCCATGTCCGCCGCCCGCCCCAAGATCGCCGAGTACCCGTTCACCACGCTGGTGCCGAACCTGGGCGTGGTCCAGGCGGGCGATATCCGTTTCACCATCGCCGACGTGCCGGGCCTGATCGAGGGCGCCAGCGAAGGCAAGGGACTGGGCCACAACTTCCTGCGCCACGTGGAGCGCTGCGCCGCACTGGTGCATGTGCTGGACTGCGCGGCGCTGGAAGCCGACCGCAACCCCCTCTCCGACCTCGAGATCATTGAGCGGGAACTGGAACAGTACACCGTGGACATGAGCTACGCCGGCGCCGACGGGGACGTGGTCCCGCTGAACCAGCGGCCCAAGCTGGTGGTGCTGAACAAGGTGGACGTGCCCGACGGCCGCGACATGGCCGAATTCGTGCGCCCCGAACTGGAAAAGCGCGGCTACCAGGTGTTCGAAGTCTCCGCCGCCACCCACGAGGGGCTGCGCCAGCTCGGCTTTGCCATGGCCGGGATTGTCGCCGCCGCCCGCGCCGAAGCGAAGGCCGCCCCGCCGAAGGTGGCCCCCGCCGTCCTGCGCCCGCGCTCGGTGAACGAGCGGGGCTTCATCATCCGGCGCGAGGAAAAGAACCTGGAACCGCTGTTCCGGGTGCTCGGAGACAAGCCGGAACGCTGGGTCAAGCAAACCGACTTCAACAACGACGAAGCCGTGGGCTACCTCTCCGACCGGCTGGCCAAGCTGGGCGTCGAGGACCAGCTGTTCAAGTCCGGCGCCCGCCCCGGCGACACCGTGGTGATCGGCGAAGACGACGCCGTGGTCTTCGACTGGGAGCCCACCATGGCCGCCGGCGCCGAACTGCTGTCTTCCCCCCGCGGCACGGACCTGCGCCTGATGGAGTACATCCGGCCCACCCGCGAAGAGAAGCGCGAGCAGTACCAGGAGCGGAAGGAGGCCAGGGCCGCCACCCGCGCTGAGCTCGAGGCCGAACGCAAGTCCGGCATCTGGACCGCAGAGGAAGACAATGACGACGACGATGCGCGCTGAGCCGGCCACGGCGGCCGACCGGACCCTGCTGGCCACGGCCGGACGCCTGGTGGTCAAGGTCGGCTCGTCGTCGTTGACCTCGGTGGCGGGAGGCATCTCCGAAGAGGCCCTGCTGTCCCTGGTGCAGGTGCTGGCCGCCCGCCGGAACGCCGGCACCGAAGTCATCCTGGTGTCCTCGGGCGCCATCTCCGCCGGACTGGCCCCGCTGGGCCTGGCCCGCCGGCCGCGGGACCTGGCGACCCAGCAGGCCGCCGCCAGCGTGGGCCAAGGCCTGCTGATGGCCCGCTACACCCAGGCCTTCGGCGCCCGCGGCATCACCGTCAGCCAGGTGCTCCTGACCGCCGAGGACCTGATGCGGCGCCAGCACTACGCCAACGCCTACCGCGCGCTGCACCGGTTGCTGCACCTCGGCGTCGTCCCCGTGGTAAACGAGAACGACACCGTAGCCACCCACGAAATCCGCTTCGGCGACAACGACCGGCTGGCCGCCCTGGTGGCCCACCTGGTCAAGGCCGACGCGCTGGTGCTGCTCTCGGACGTGGACGCGCTCTACGACGGCCCCCCCAAGGACGGCGCCCGGCGGATCCCGCTGGTGGCCCGGCTCCAGGACCTGGACGGCGTGAACATCGGCCGCACCGGCGCCGCGGGCGTGGGCACCGGCGGCATGGTCACCAAGGTGGAGGCCGCCGGCATCGCCGCCGGCTCGGGCATCCCGGCCCTGGTCACCTCCACGCCGAACGCGGCGCGGGCCCTGGCCGGCGAGGACGTGGGCACGTGGTTCGCCGCCAGCGGCACCCGCCGGCCCCCGCGGCTGCTCTGGCTGGCACATCTGGCCTCCGTGCAGGGCAGGCTGGTGCTGGACGACGGCGCCGTGCAGGCCGTGCGAGAGAAGCACCGGTCGCTGCTGCCGGCCGGCGTCGTCTCGGTGAAGGGCGACTTCGAACCGGGGGATCCGGTGGAGCTGGCCGACGGCGACGGCCGCGTGGTCGCCCGCGGCCTCGTCAACTTCTCATCCTATGAGCTCCCGCGCATGCTTGGCCGCTCCACCCGGGAACTGGCCGCGTCGCTCGGCCGGCAGTACGAGCGCGAAGTCATCCACGTCGACGACCTCGTCCTGCTCTGAACCACCGCGCCGACCCGCTGCGGCAGCGTAACGTGACCTCCGTCGTCGTGCTGTGCCGCACCCACGGGCTAAAATCGAGGGTATGACCCAGACAGCCTCTTCCCAGTCCCCGGCCGACGAGCTCGAAGACGGCCGGAAACCGGACGCCGCCGCGGCCGTCGCGGCGATCGCCGGACGGTCCAGGACCGCGGCGCGCCGCATGGCTCGCGCCAACCGGGCATGGAAGGACAAGGCGCTGCAGGAGATCGCCGACTCGCTGATCACCCGGCGCGACCTGGTGCTGCAGGCCAACCGCCAGGACCTGGACGAGGGCAAGTCGAACGGCACCAGCGCCGCACTGCTGGACCGGCTGACCCTGGACACCAAGCGCATCGACGGCTTGGCCGCTGCCCTGCAGAACCTGGCCGCGCTGCCGGACCCGGTGGGCACCGTCATGCGCGGGCAGACCCTGCCGAACGGGTTGCGGCTGCGCCAGGTCCACGTGCCCATGGGCGTGGTCGCCGCCATTTACGAGGCGCGCCCGAACGTCACCGTCGACATTGCCGGCCTGGCCCTCAAGAGCGGCAACGCCGTGATCCTGCGCGGCGGCAGCGCGGCGCGTCACACCAACGTGGCGCTGCTGGGCATCATCCGCGACGCGTTGGACCGGGTGGGCCTGCCCTCCGACGCGGTGCAGAGCGTGGACGACTACGGCCGCGACGGCGCCACCGCGCTGATGCAGGCGCGCGGCCTCGTGGACGTGCTCATTCCGCGCGGCGGCCGCGAGCTGATCCAGTCCGTGGTGAACAACGCGAAGGTGCCGGTGATCGAGACCGGTGAGGGCAACGTTCACATCTACCTGGACGAATCGGCCGGCACGGAGATGGCCGTGGACATCCTGCTCAACGCCAAGACCCAGCGGCCGTCGGTCTGCAACACCGTCGAGACCCTGCTGGTGCACCGCGACGCGGCCGCCTCGGCCGACGTGCTCGCGGCGCTGGCCGGCGCCGGCGTGCGGCTGCATGTGGACCAGCGGGTGGCCGGCATCCTGCCGTCCGGCGTCGAGGCCCAGACCGCGACCGACGAGGACTGGGGCCGCGAGTACATGGACCTGGACCTGGCGGTGGCAATGGTGGACTCCGTTGACGATGCGGTCAAGCACATCCGCACCTGGACGACCGGCCACACCGAGGCCATCATCACCAACGACCTGCGCAACGCCGAGAAGTTCATCGCCGAGATCGACTCCGCGGCAGTGATCGTCAACGCCTCCACCCGGTTCACCGACGGCGGGGAGCTGGGCCTGGGCGCGGAGGTGGGCATCTCCACGCAGAAGATGCACGCCCGCGGGCCGATGGGGCTGCGCGAACTCACCACCACGAAGTGGATCGTCCAGGGCGACGGCCAGGTCCGCGACTAGGCATGTGCCGGCCGGCCCGTCCGGCCGAATCACGGTTCCGCGCCCGGAACGCGTACCATGAGTAGGAAGCCATATCCCGTCCGCCTGCGCGCGGCCGGGCTGAAGAACCGCAAGGGAGAATCATGCTGTCTCAGGTCCTCGACGCCGCACTCGTGGCCAGCGAAGCCGCCCACGTCGAACTACCGGTCCCCGCCTGGGCGATCGGCGCCGGTTTCATGGCCGCCTTCCTGATCATGATGTTCGCCACCATCGCGTTCACCAGCGTCGGACAGCGCCACTCGGCGGTCGAGGAGCACGTTGACCCGCACCGCCAGCATCCGAACAAGCACGATCACGGCCAGGCCGCGCGCCGCTAGCCGTTCGTGTCCGCGCTGCCCGTCAAAGCCCCGCACGCCGGAGACCTGCACCTCACTTACCCGGGGCGCAAGCTCCGGCTGGGCGTCATGGGCGGAACGTTTGACCCGATCCACCACGGGCACCTCGTGGCGGCCAGCGAAGTGGCGTCGGTCTTCGGCCTGGACGAGGTGGTCTTCGTGCCCACCGGCCAGCCCTGGCAGAAGAGCGGACGCGAGGTCAGTCCGGCCGAGCACCGCTACCTGATGACGGTGATCGCCACCGCATCGAATCCGCAGTTCACGGTGAGCCGGGTGGACATTGAACGCCCGGGTCTGACCTACACCATCGACACGCTGCGGGACCTGCGCGCGAGGCGTCCCGACGCGGAACTGTTCTTCATCACCGGCGCGGACGCGCTGGCGCAGATCATG
Organism: Arthrobacter sp. MDT2-34-1; assembly: GCF_059091365.1. Classification (NCBI taxonomy): domain Bacteria; kingdom Bacillati; phylum Actinomycetota; class Actinomycetes; order Micrococcales; family Micrococcaceae; genus Arthrobacter; species Arthrobacter sp. MDT2-34-1. The sequence continues at coordinate 548,468 of NZ_JBNHGO010000001.1, read as the reverse complement.
TCCTGGAAGGACATTGACGAGCTGTGGTCGTTGGCGCACTTCGTCGGAGTGACCCGGCCGGGCCACGAGCTGCACGATTTGGGCCGCAAGGATGTGAGCCTGCTGGAGGTTCCGGCGATGGCCATTTCCTCCACGGACTGCCGGGAGCGCGTGGCCGAGAACCAGCCTGTCTGGTACTTGGTGCCGGACGGCGTAGTACAGTACATAGCCAAGTATGGTCTCTACCGGCGCGCGCCGGACGGCGCCGTCGCCCTGAGCCAACTGCAACCAAGCCAATGAAATCAGTCGTTTACTTCTGGGTGATCAGCAAAGCATGAGCAATCAATCCCAGCCGCCGCCCAGCCGCCGGGACATCCGGCGGCAGCGCGACGGCGCCGGTACGGGTCCGGAGAACGCCTCCGGGGATGTCTCCCAGACACCGGATGACCAGGCAGGTGCCACGGTCGATGGCGGGGGAGAAGTTGCCCAGGCGCCGTCCGGCGACAGCCGGACGGAGTCTCGCGAACGCCAGGGCGAGCGGTCTTCGCAGACCCGCGCCCGCGAGCGTGAGGCCCGCCGTGCGCTCAAGACCCTGACCGAGGCGCTGCCCAAGATCCCGGCGCCCGAGCAGGAACAGATTCCCACCCGGCGCCAGCTGCGCCAACAGCAGTTGGAGCGCGAGAACCGCCTCCCCACGTCCGGCGCCCCGACCGGGGACCGGCCCGGGAACCCCAACGGCCCCGCCGCCACGGCGGGCAGCCGCGCGCGCACGTCGGGCGCTCCCGCCGGCGCGCGGGCCCGGACATCCGGTGCCCCGGCCGCCCCGGCAGACGCGCGCGCCCGGACCTCGGACGCGCCGGCGGATGTCCCGTATGAGCCGCAGCGACCGCCGATCGAGGGCGGGCGACGGGCCCGGCGCAGCGGGGACACCGGCCGGCATCCGGTCCAGTCTCCGGCCGCCGCGCCGGACAAGCCGCTCTCGGAGGCCGCGCGCGAGGCCGTCGACGCCGGCGAGATGACCGTTGAGCAGGCGCTGGCCGCCCGCGATCTGCTGATGGGCCAGGCCAAGAACATGGTGGCCATGATGGAATCCCGGCAGGAGCAGGACCCGCATGACGTGGACCTGGAACTGCTGGCCCAGCAAAAGGCCCTCGCCGAGCGTGCCGCCGTCCTGAACCGCAGGGCCGCGGACAAGAAGCGGCTCAGCGACGAAAACGAACAGCGCCGGCACACGGCCATGGAGCGGCCGGCGGCGGACATTGCCTCCGCACCGATGGAATTCGTGGCCGTCCCGGGGACCGACCGGCACGTGCTCCGGCCGTCGTCGACATCCTACGTTCCGGTGGTGACGACGCCGGCTCCAAACCAAGCACCGTCCGCTCCGGCGCAGGCCCCGCCCGGCCGGCAGCAGGTGCCCGCCCGCCGGAAGCCGGCACCCGAAACGGTCAAGCCGCAACCGCCGGCGGCGACCCAGGCTGTGCCGGCAGGATCAGGGAAGCCGGCGGGGCAGGACCGGAAACCCGTTCCGACGCCGGTGGACACGGCCGCGTCGGCACCGCCGCGATCGAAGATCCTGGCCCAGGCCGAAGCGCTGGCCGAAGGGCGCGGTGCCACCATCCATCCGCTCAAGGCCAGCAGCGCCTACGGGCTGGACCCCCTCGACGCCCGGACGGCAGGGCTCGACCGGGTCCGCCGGGTGAGGCTCGCAGTCGGTGGTGCGCTGGTGCTCGGCGCCGCTGCGTTCGCGGCGGGTATCGCCATGATGCTCGGTATTTTTGGCGGCTAACGCCGCCGCTCAATCGCTGGTTCACATTCCAAGGAGACACATGACCGCACCCGAGAGCTCAATCGCCATTGCGCGCACTGCCGCGAAGGCAGCCAGCGACAAAATCGCCGAAGACATCGTCGCCATCGATGTCAGCGAACGGCTGGCGATCACCGACGTGTTCCTCATCGCCTCGGCACCCACCGAGCGGCAGGTCAATGCCATCGTCGACGGCATCGAAGAGGAGCTGCACAAGCAGGACCTGCGACCGGTCCGCCGCGAAGGCCGGTCCGAGGGGCGCTGGGTGCTGCTCGACTACGCAGGCGTGGTCATCCACGTCCAGCATCAGGAAGACCGCGTCTTCTATGCCCTGGAGCGTCTGTGGAAGGATTGCCCGTTCATCGACTTGCAGCTGGACGCGAAGGCCGCATCGACGGACACGGAGTAGCCGGGGCGGATGGGTACTGCCGGCCGGAACCGATCCTCCGCCGGCCGCCCGGAACCATCCGCTGATTTGGAATCCGTGCGAGTCTCTGCATAGAATATTCAAGTTGCTTCGAAGGAAGCGGCGCGGAATCCGCGAGGATAACGGGGCTGTGGCGCAGCTGGTAGCGCACCTGCATGGCATGCAGGGGGTCAGGGGTTCGAGTCCCCTCAGCTCCACTCCGTGAAGCACCATCGGTGATATTCACGCAGCGGAATATATTGCCGTTTTGGCGAATCATTCCATTCCAGGGGCTGTGGCGCAGCTGGTAGCGCACCTGCATGGCATGCAGGGGGTCAGGGGTTCGAGTCCCCTCAGCTCCACCAATCAGCGAAGGTCCGGTGCAAACAGACTGTTTGCACCGGACCTTTTTGTATCCGCCAAGCGCCACAACTCCTTCAAACCCCGGTACTTCAAGGCGAAAGCGCTGTGCTCCTGCCTTTCCTCTGCGGATCTGCGCACAGATTCAGCTGTGGGCGAACGCGCCGTTGCTCCGGTTGGGAAAGAAACAACCTGTGGCGGGACCGGCGGCGCCTGCCCTGGCGAAGCCCTCAGGTGCGCCTGGTCGTGATGCTCATGTCGCGCAGGATCACTGACAGCTGATCCATGAACAGGCCGAGCTGGGCGTTCTGCCGGTCGTTGATCAGCAGCGCAAAGATATTCCGTGCCAGCCGGATTTCCGGGACGTCCAGCACCACGATGCCGTCGGGCCCGTTGTGCATCGCGAGCTCCGGAACCAGCGCGGCGCCCAGACCCGCGGCGGCCATGGCGAGGCTGGCGTTGAAGTCGTCGCAGTAGGCGACCACCCGCGGGTGGAGGTTGCAGCTGGCGAAGAGGCGCTCGATCACGGTGGCGTCCGCCGTGCCGGGATGGTGCATGATCCAGGGCATCTCCGCCAACTGGGAGGCCGTCACCGAAGCCCCGGGCCGAATGCCCCATGATTCGGGCAGTACCACCCTGAAATTGTCGTCGCCGATCCATTGCCGGCTCACCGTGTTGGGCCAGGCCAGCCCGCCCTGGCCGACCTGGAACACCAGAGCGACGTCGAGTCCGCCGCCGGCCCGCAACCCTTGGATCGTCTGGCCCGGCTCGGCGACGGATACCTTGAGGTTGATCCCCAGGCCCGGCCATCCGGGGGCCTGCAGCAACCGGGGGAGTACGTAGGTGGCCAGGCTGGGAAAGATCCCGAGCCTGACCTCCTGCGTGCTGGTGTCCTGGCTGCGGGCGGTGGCAGCCAGCAGCGCATCGATGTCCGTGAGGACCTTGGCCGCGTGCCGGGACATCACCATCGCCGTTTCGGTCGGCTGCACGCTGCGCGCCGAGCGCTCGAACAGCTTGGCGCCCGTCTCGCGCTCCAGCGCGGACATCTGCTGCGAAACGGCCGAGGCCGTATAGCCCAGGTTGGCCGCGGCCGCGGCAAACGACCCGCGCCGGGTCACTTCGAGCAAGGTGCGCAGGTGCACCGTGTTGACCATCAGCCCTCCTGTGGCTCATTCACCCTTGCGCTAAGCCTACCTTGGGCTCTGCGAGAGCCGCGGGCCGCACTTGGAGGAATCCCGCGGGCCGCCACAGCGTTGTGTTAAGGGTGCCGCATTCACGCGAGGGGGAGTGGTTCGAAGCCCGGACGTGCTGCACTGGCAGTCAGGGGGTGAAAGCCGCCCGACCACGGAGCATGGAGCCGCCCGAATGGTCCGGCCGTATCGTCCGGCCGATTGTCCGAGGTGGCCGCTAAGGTCCCGAGCACGGGAGCGGCAGCAGAAAAAACGACGGACGCCGGGACCACAACATCTAGTGGTGCCGGCACTAGGGGCGACACGCCGACGAAACGGCGACACGAGACTTTCCGAAGTTGTGGGCAGCCCATCCACAGGCTGTGGATGGCGCCCTGGAAAGGCCGGAATATCAACTGTTTAACCCCCGAAAATATCCCCATGGGCTGTGGACGAAGGTGGGCACGGAATGACATACTTGTAATACATCATCTTGGGGTTCCGAACGGTTGAGTCCACTAGATGTAGTATTGGAACCGCTGGCGGGCAGCGAGCGCGGGTTCTTCTCAGGGACAGCCGCACAGCCAGAAATCAGCAGAACGCCGTACCGAGAATTAGGGGAGAAGGACCATGACTGTAACGGTTTACACCAAGCCAGCATGCGTGCAGTGCAATGCCACGTACCGGGCTCTGGACAAGAAGGGCATCGCCTACCAGAGCGTTGACCTGTCCCAGGATCCGGAAGCGCTGGAGCGTGTCCGTTCCCTTGGTTACATGCAGGCGCCCGTCGTCGTCACCGAGCAGGACCACTGGTCCGGGTTCCGCCCGGACAAGATCGAGGAGCTGGCCCAGGCCGCTGCCTCGGTAGCCTGAGCGGATTCGTTCGGAACCAGAACCAAACGCCATGACCGAGCTGCTGATGAGTGAGGCCGCCAGGCGTGAGGCGGGTCCGGCAACCGGCGGGACCGCCGAGACGGACCTGATCTATTTCTCCTCCGCCTCCGGCTACACCGACCGCTTCATGCAGAAGCTGGGGCTGCCGGCGGCACGGATCCCGCTGCGCACCCAGCAGGAGACGCTGCACGCGCTCCGGCCGTTCGTCCTGGTACTGCCGACGTACGGCGGCGAATCCGGCCGGAATTCGATTCCGCCACAGGTCATCAAATTCCTCAACCTCGAGGAGAACCGGCGCCTGCTCCGTGGAGTGATCGGCTCCGGCAACACGAACTTCGGCACAACGTACTGCCTGGCGGCGGAGAAGATCGCCGCAAAGTGCCAGGTGCCGCTTCTCTATCGATTCGAACTCATGGGCACGTCCGAGGACGTCGACCGGGTCAAGCAAGGATTGGAACACTTTTGGAAACGACAGTTGCACCCGCAGCCGTAGCCGATGCCAAGGCAGAACTGCCGGCGGCATTTAAGGGACTGGGCTACCACGAACTCAATGCCATGCTCAACCTTTACGGTCCGGACGGGAAGATCCAGTTCGAGGCCGACCGCGAGGCTGCGCGCCAGTACTTCCTGCAGCACGTTAACAACAACACCGTGTTCTTCCATGACCTGGAAGAAAAACTCGACTACCTGATCAAGAACGACTACTACGAGCGCGAGACGCTCGACCAGTACACGATGAACTTTGTCCGGTCGCTCTACGACCGGGCCTACAAGAAGAAGTTCCGCTTCGAGACGTTCCTGGGCGCGTTCAAGTTCTACACGTCCTACACGCTCAAGACGTTCGACGGCAAGCGTTTCCTGGAGCGCTACGAAGACCGCGTCTGCATGGTGGCCCTGCACCTGGCCAGGGGCGACGAGGAACTGGCGAACCGGCTGGTGGACGAGATCATCGACGGCCGCTTCCAGCCGGCCACGCCCACGTTCCTGAACGCCGGCAAGAAGCAGCGCGGCGAGCTGGTCTCCTGCTTCCTGCTGCGCATCGAAGACAACATGGAGTCGATCGCCCGCGGCATCAACTCCGCCCTGCAGCTGTCCAAGCGCGGCGGCGGCGTCGCGCTGTCGCTGACCAACATCCGCGAGCACGGCGCGCCGATCAAGCAGATCGAGAACCAGTCCTCCGGCGTCATCCCCGTCATGAAGCTGCTCGAAGACAGCTTCTCCTACGCCAACCAGCTCGGCGCCCGCCAGGGTGCCGGCGCGGTGTACCTGCATGCCCACCACCCGGACATCTACCGCTTCCTGGACACCAAGCGCGAGAACGCCGACGAGAAGATCCGGATCAAGACGCTCTCGCTGGGCGTTGTCGTCCCGGACATCACGTTCGAGCTGGCGAAGAAGAACGAGGACATGTACCTGTTCTCCCCGTACGACGTCGAACGCGTCTACGGGGTGCCGTTCTCGGACATCTCCGTCTCGGAGAAGTACTACGAGATGGTCGACGACAGCCGGATCAAGAAGACCAAGATCAGCGCCCGCGAGTTCTTCCAGACGCTGGCCGAGATCCAGTTCGAATCGGGCTACCCGTACATCATGTTCGAGGACACGGTGAACCGCGCCAACCCGATCCACGGCAAGATCATCATGTCCAACCTCTGCTCGGAGATCCTGCAGGTTTCCTCGCCGTCGCTGTACAACGAGGACCTCACCTACGCCGAAATCGGCAAGGACATTTCCTGCAACCTCGGCTCGATGAACATCGCCAAGACCATGGACTCGCCCGACTTCGGCACCTCCATCGAGACCGCCATCCGCGCGCTCACCGCGGTGTCGGACATGTCCTACATCAACTCGGTGCCCTCGATCGCCGAAGGCAACCTGCAGTCGCACGCCATCGGCCTGGGCCAGATGAACCTGCACGGCTACCTGGCCCGCGAGCGGGTCCATTACGGTTCCGAGGAAGGCCTGGACTTCACCAACATCTACTTCTACACGGTGCTGTTCCACGCGCTGCGTGCCTCGAACAAGCTCGCGATCGAACACCGTCAGACCTTCGGCGGGTTCGAGAAGTCCAAGTACGCCTCGGGCGAGTTCTTCGACAAGTACACCGAGCAGGAGTGGGTGCCGCAGACCGACCGGGTCAAGGAGCTCTTCGCGCATGTGGAGATCCCCACCCAGGCCGACTGGCGGGAGCTGAAGGCCTCCGTCATGGAGCACGGGATCTATAACCAGAACCTGCAGGCCGTCCCGCCCACTGGTTCGATCTCCTACATCAACAACTCCACGTCCTCGATCCACCCGGTGGCCTCCAAGATTGAGATCCGCAAGGAAGGCAAGCTGGGCCGCGTGTACTACCCGGCCCCGTACCTGACCAACGACAACCTGGAGTACTACCAGGACGCGTACGAAATCGGCTACGAGAAGATCATCGACACCTACGCCGCGGCCACCCAGCACGTGGACCAGGGCCTGTCGCTGACGCTGTTCTTCAAGGACACCGCCACCACCCGCGACATCAACAAGGCGCAGATCTACGCCTGGCGCAAGGGCATCAAGACCATCTACTACATCCGGCTCCGCCAGCTCGCGCTGGAGGGGACCGAGGTAGAGGGCTGCGTCAGCTGCATGCTGTAGCAGACCCGGACAACTGAAAAGTACGACGGCGGGTGCCCGCCCGCCGTCGTACGGGCGCCGACGGGAAGCCGGACATCCGGCCACCACCCGCTGGCCCAGCCGGCCGCACCGCGGCCGGCATTCGGGCACTATGGAACAAGACAGACTTTGGGAAGAAGGGGACGCGATGTCAGCCGAGAAGGTCAAGCTTCTGCACCACGTGGAAGCGATCAACTGGAACCGGATCGAGGACGAGAAGGACGTTGAGGTCTGGAACCGGCTCTGCAACAACTTCTGGCTGCCCGAAAAGGTCCCGCTGTCCAATGATGTGCAGTCCTGGGGCACGTTGACCGAAGACGAAAAGCTGCTCACCATGCGCGTCTTCACCGGCCTGACCCTGCTGGACACGCTCCAGGGAACAGTCGGCGCCGTCAGCCTGATCCCGGATGCGCTGACTCCGCATGAGGAAGCCGTCTACACGAACATCGCGTTCATGGAGTCGGTGCATGCCAAGAGCTATTCGTCGATCTTCTCCACCTTGTGCTCCACCAAGGAGATCGACGAGGCGTTCCGGTGGTCCACCGAGAACGAGAACCTGCAGAAGAAGGCCCGGATCATCGAGGGCTACTACTACGGCGATGACCCGCTCAAGCGCAAGGTCGCCTCCACGCTGCTGGAGTCCTTCCTGTTCTACTCAGGCTTCTACCTGCCGATGTACTGGTCCTCACGGGCCAAGCTGACCAACACCGCGGACCTGATCCGGCTGATCATCCGCGACGAGGCGGTGCACGGTTACTACATCGGCTACAAGTTCCAGAAGGGCGTCGAGGGGGAGTCCGAGGCGCGCAAGCAGGAGCTGAAGGACTACACCTTCGAGCTGCTCTACGAGCTGTACGAGAACGAGGTGCAGTACACCCACGACCTCTACGACGCCGTCGGCCTGTCCGAGGACGTCAAGAAGTTCCTGAACTACAACGCCAACAAGGCGCTGATGAACCTGGGCTACGAGGCCATGTTCCCGTCCACCGTGACCGACGTGAACCCGGCCATCCTCTCCGCCCTGAGCCCCAACGCGGACGAGAACCACGACTTCTTCTCCGGCTCCGGCTCCTCCTACGTGATCGGCAAGGCCGTCAACACCGAAGACGAAGACTGGGACTTCTAGGTCCTCCTCCCTCCCTCTTTCTTCCATTGGGGGATCGCGGCCGTCCCAGCAAGATGGTCGCCTCCGGGTAATATGAACGGCCTATCTGAGCAACGCTCAGGTAGGCCGTTCCTTTAGCTGCCTTCGGGAACGGCCGGAAGTGACTGGGACAGGCGCGCTTGTAACCGGAACAACCATCGATTCCAACTGTGAGGGGCGGAGAATATCTTGGATCTCTTGGGCGGGATGAGCCGCGACGAACTCCGCGTCTTTTCCTGGTGTGCGGCCGCCGTCTTTGCGCTAGTGGCCGGCGCGTGGCGTCCCCGCAGGCTTCATTGGACTGTTCTTGGTTCCGTCCTCCTCTTCGCGGCCCTTAATGCGGTTGCCGGGATCTACGTCCTGAACCATTTCCGTGATTCACGCTGGTCCACAGGGGGAGAACCGCCGCTGAGCGCTCCGTCGCTTTCCGGGACGCCTGTCGTGGGGGAGTTTCTGGGCCCGCTGGACACCGCTCTTGATGGAGTCGTCGGTGGCGTGAACGAGTTCCTGGCCTTCAGGCATGCGCTTCCCGTAGCGCTCGAGTTCCTTGCCGCGTCCGGCTGGGCCCTGATGGTGGCGTTCCCGCTGGGCATCCTCGCGGCCGGCATCAGTTACTCCGTGGCCAGGCGCCGGACGGCGCAGTTCGACCAGTATCGCGTCACCGTTGACCTGCTCAAAGATGAGCTCGAGCAGATCAAGCGGCAAATATCGGCAGGGGCATCGGTCGACACGGTACGCCCTGCCGGGGACGGGGTCACTGACGTGCGGCCTGGCTAACCCTCTGCTTGTGCTTGAGTCCGCAACGGCCCGTCCGGCACCCCTTCCGGACTCGAGACGAGTGCTCTTCGGCTAATGGCGGTGGCCCGGCTGGCGGTCCGCAGGGGGCCGGCGACATACGGGTTGGACTAGTTGGCGGCCGGGATCAGGGATTCGATCAATCCCTCGATGCGGGTCTTGATCTCGTCGCGGATGGGGCGGACAGCGTCCACACCCTGCCCGGCCGGGTCATCCAGGACCCAGTCCTCATAGCGCTTGCCGGGGAAATAGGGGCATTCGTCGCCGCAGCCCATGGTGATCACGACGTCCGACTCCTTGACGGCCTCGGCGGTGAGGACCTTCGGGATCTCGGCGGACATGTCGATGCCGAGTTCGGCCATGGCCTCCACTGCGGCCGGGTTGACCTTGTCAGCGGGCTGGGAGCCGGCCGAGCGGACTTCGATGGCGCCTTCGGAGAAGGTGGTCAGGAATGCCGCCGCCATCTGCGAACGCCCTGCGTTGTGGACGCAGACGAAGAGGACGGAAGGCTTTTTGATGGTACCGGTGCTCACGGGTTTCTCCAGTGGTTCGAACGGTGGTGGTTTTGCTTGGGTGTACAGCCGCTCCATCGCTGCACCGACTCCGCATTGATGCCTGTCGATGTGGGCAGCATCCGGCCCCCATATTGATGATTGTCGATATTTGCAATGCGCTTGTTCTGCCCGGCTGGTCAGGCGGCGCGCAGGCGTGGCGCGAGATCGCTGATGCGGTTGGAGATGTCGAGGAAGGCGTGTTCGAAAGCGTCGTTGGTGTTCGATCGGACGGGGTCCGGAACGGACCAGTGAATTCCTTCCAGGCTCGGCAGTTCCTCGTGCGCGTTGTCGCACACGGTGACGATAAAGTCGTCGCTGGTTGCAACGTCAGTCAGTTGGCGCGGACTTGCGTTCCCGAGATTGACGCCGTGACGTTGCGCGATATCGATGGCCCCCTGGGCGACGCGGTCTGCCGGCTGCGTGCCCGCCGACGTCGCCGGAATTTTACTCACGCGCCGCCATAGGGCAGTCGCCAGCTGAGACCGTGCGCTGTTGCGCGTGCAGACGAAGAGGACGCGGCGCACGCCGTGTTCACGCCGGGGCGACAGCCCCTCCAGCGCCCCGGAGGTGAGTCTGATGTAGCTGCGCCGCTTATCCGCCTCCGAGCGGCGGCGGGTCGCGAGGCCGGCAGCTTCCAAGGTGCGCAGGTGGTGGGACAGCAGGTTGGAGGGGATGCCGAGCTCCGCCTGAAGCTCCGTCGGTGAGTAGTCTCCGAGCGTCAGCAGATCGACAATCCGCAGGCGGGCAGGGTCTGCGAGGGCGGCATGTTTTGCAACTCGCGCCTGAAAGTCCCCGTTTAGCTCAATAGTCATTGATTCAATTTTGACTGAGTTAATTTATTCGGTCAAGCTGGATCTCATGACTTCACACCTGCCGCCCTTGTGGCGCCGCGCTGTCGCCGAGCTGCTCGGTACGGCACTGCTTGTTTGCATCGTCGTCGGCTCGGGCATTGCCGCGCAGCAACTTTCCCCGAACGATGTGGGACTGCAGCTGCTGCAGAACAGCACCGCCACGGTGCTGGGCCTCACGGTTCTGATCCTCATGTTTGGACCGGTCAGCGGCGCTCACTTCAATCCCATGGTGTCGCTCGCGGACTGGCTTCTGGGCAGGCGCAGCCGCACCGGCTTGACCCTTCCGGAATTGGGCACGTATCTGGTGGCGCAGATGGTCGGTGGGATCGGCGGCAGCGTACTCGCCAACGCCATGTTTGAAGTGGGTACGACCGTCTCGACCAAGGATCGAGCAACTTCGGGAACGCTGCTGGGCGAGGTGGTTGCGACGGCCGGGCTCATTCTGCTGATCTTCTCCCTGGCTGCCACTCGAAGGGGTATCCTTGCGGCTCCCGCTGTGGGTGCGTACATTGGCGCGGCGTACTGGTTCACGTCCTCGACGTCTTTCGCCAACCCTGCGGTAACGGTCGGCCGAATCTTCAGCGACACGTTTGCCGGCATCGCTCCGAGCTCCGTCCCCGGATTCGTGTTGGCGCAGATCATCGGTGCGGCATTGGGTATCGGCCTCCTTGTGCTCCTCTTCCCTGCGGCGTCGCGCATGGCCGACGACGTTGTTGTCCCGCACTCTTCCCAGAAGGACGGATCCTGACCCTCAGAGCATGAGTTGCGCGCCCGCCGGAATCGGCCTCCGGCGAATCGTGCGTTTGCGATCTCACCGAACCCTTGGACCTCGGCCAGCCCACCGTCTCCCACCACCTGAAAATCCTGGTGGATGCCGGCCTGCTAAACCGCGAAAAGCGGGGCATCTGGGCCTACTACTCGCTGGCACCCGGAGCCTCGGACAAAGCCGCGGGTATCCTGCCCGACCTCTGAGTGCCACAGTAGCGTGCCCACGGCTGGGTCAGGGGTCCGTCTGAATCGGCAGGACGATGCCGGCACCGCCGTCGACGGTGACGCGTTGTCCTGTCCGAAGCTGGAGGGTCGCGTCTCCCGTTCCGACGACAGCCGGTATGCCGAATTCCCGGGCGACCAGAGAGGCGTGAGCCGCCAGGGTGCCGCCGTCCGTGACGACCGCTGCCGCACGGGCGAAGAGGGGTGTCCACGCGGGCGCCGTCGACTTAGCGACCAGTACCTCACCGTCGAGGAAGGTGTCGAAGTCCTCCGGCCCATGCATGACACGGACGATAGCTGTGATCCGGCCAATGCTCGCCGGCTGGCCTAGGATGGCCCCTTCCGGCAGGTGAGGAGAACTTCTTGCTGCTTCCACTGCGCGGGCGATCGGATCGCCGATGAACTTGCCGGGATCGCCCAAGGTCAGCGGTGCAACGAGTTTCCGCTGCCGTTGCCAAGCGCCGCGTCGGCTGGCCACGGGCGGCCGCGCACCCGCAGACGGTCGGGTGACCTCATCCAACCTCAGGAAATGCAGGTACGATGCGTCTTCGATGATTCGGCTGGCGACCGACAGTTCGCCGAGGCGGCGGGCGCAGCGGCGTAGCACCGGCCAGCCCAGGCTTAGGTCGCGAGACTGTTCTTCCCGCAGAACCGCGTAGTGTTGGGCCACTTCAACGAGGGCATTGAAACGTGCGAGTACTTTTGGTTGATCCTGGAGTGCCTTGCGTGCCGTTGCTTCGGTCTGGGCACGCTGAACGCGAAGAGCTTTGGTCTTCCCGGTAGCCGGCAGTTGTTCAACGCTCCGGTGCTGGGGCATTGCTTCTCCGGCGGTGGGGTGGTACCAGTCCAGGGAGTAGACCGCGTGGGGAACCTGTGCTGGTGCGGTCCCCGCCAGACCGCGAAGGAGCGCCTGATGTCCGGTTTCTCCTGCCGCCGTTCCGTGCAGAGGCGCGGCCAGATGCTTCTGCCAGAACCGGGCGAGTGCGGTTTCCATCTTCCAAGCAGATCCGCCGACGACGGCAAGTGACCAAAGATAGATTCCGGCCCGGCGGCACAGGGCATCCACGAGTTCGACAATCCCGGCTCGGGATGCTGAATCGACCTCCTGTTCAGCTTTCCGCACGAGCTCGCGGTAATCGGGCAGCAGCTGGTTGCGCCACCGCAGTTCCAAGCCATGGAGAACTGCGTGATGCGCTGCGGCAGGATTGGTGGAGACGCGGATGAGAGTGTTGAACAGGAACCAGGGTGCCCGGCCGTGGCTGTCGAAAATTGCTTGTGCGAGAAGCCTTAGCGACGGCACCGGCGGGGAGTTGTAGTACCACCCGTTGACGGAGGCATATCGGAAAGGCACCCGCACGCGGGCGTCGGCCTGCATGCCGTCAAGGTATCCGGACTCAATCCGGGGCAGGAGCCAGTCCTGGAACAGCGGCGTCATCGGTTCCGGCAGCCATTCACCGAGGCGGAAGTTTCGTGACCACAGGCCTTTGCCTGGCGCCACCCAATCGACAACCTCCGGCATGGCCGTCATGGGGCGGGCCTGCAGAAGGAACAGCACGCCCGCCGGGTCGATGGCCCATTCAATGTCCTGCGGGACTCCGGCACGGGCCGCGACATTGCGGGCCAGCTCCGCTACTTCCCGTGCCTGAACTCGAGTGAGGGTGCCGGCGTTCCGCGTACAGACGGCGTCCTGAGCCCGGACAGTCCATTGTTCCCCGACGGCGTCGCCGGCCACGAGGGATTCCCCGAGTCCTTGGACGGCAGTGATGATGGTTTCGTCTCTCTCCCCGGTGAGGGGATTGGAGGTGAATGCGACGCCGGCGGCCAGCGGCTGGACCATCTGTTGAACGAGCACCGCCATGGAAGCGGCCGCCGGTTGTGGCTGACCTGACGCTCCGCGTGCTGACTCATATGCCGCCACCCGATAGTGCGCAGCGGACGCCAGGCAGCGCCTGATTGCACCCTCGAGATCATCCCGTGCGACGTTAAGGTACGTCTCGTAAAGGCCCGCATACGAGGCGCCGGGCAGGTCCTCGGCAGGCGCGGAGGACCTGACCGCAAAGGGCCCCGGACCAATCAGGTCGGCGGCGTCCTGCAAGGCGTTGGCGATGTCGTTCCGGTCGGAGGCCTCTGAGGTAACCACGAAGCCCGGCGGAACATTGAATCCCTCCGCCGAGAGGGCATCGAGCACGGCCGCTTTGGTGCCCAGCACTGCCGGCCCCGCGCTGACTGCACCAAGCCGCGGAAACGTTTCGTTGATCCCCATCATCGGCCTTCTCCATGAGCCCCTCATCCTGGTTATTCTCGGTCTGCTTCTTCGTCGTCGCGGAGTTCTTCGAAGACCTCGAATGGCGACTCGACATCTCCCCTCCATGCCTCGATGCCTTCGCGGACGGCAAGGGCTGCAACCACGAGAGCCGCGATCGAATCTGCCCAGGTCCACCCGAACAAGGTGTTCAGAAGTAGACCAATCAGCACAGTCCCGGACAAGTAGATGCAGAGCAATAGTTGTTTGGCATCTGCCTGAACGCTCTTCGAGTTCAACTCACGCCCGGTCCGGAACTCGAACCACGCGAGCACGGGCATCACGATGAGACTCAGTGAAGCGATACCGATGCCGAGGGGGCTGTGCTCGACCTTTTCAATGCCCGAGAGAGCCAGTACTGCGTCTATGGTGACGTAGGCCGCTAAGGCGAAAAAGGCAATCCCGATTGCGCGGACAGTCACTTTCTCCCAACGTTCGGGATCTTTGCGTGTGAACTGCCAGGCGACCGCTGCCGCGGAGAGAACCTCGATGATGGAATCGAGGCCGAAGCCGATGAGCGCGGCAGACGAAGCCATGGAGCCGGCCCAGATCGCGACAATGGCTTCGATCAGGTTGTACGTGATGGTGGAAGCGACAATGAGTCGCACACGGCGGTGCAGTACTAAACGCCGCTCGGCAGAGAGCGCAGTTGGTGCTGTCATCGGGACCCCTCGCAGCACCCGGGCAGCGGGCATGCAGGGTCGGCGCAGGGTTTGTTTTCGTCCACCATCAGTGTCACTTCAACGAGGGCCCGTAGAGCGTTCGCCAGGTGGGGGTCGGCGATCTCGTACCGGGTTTGCCGACCTTCAGGTTCGGCAATGACGATGCCGCAATCACGAAGGCACGTCAGGTGATTGGAAACATTCGAACGCGTCAAGTTCAGGCTGCGCGCGAGGACGGCAGGGTAGCTTGGCCCCTTGAGCAGGGTCATGAGGATGGATGCTCGGCTTGAATCGGCCATGGCCCGCCCTAGGCGATTCATGACATCCAGCCTCGAAGTTATAGTCAGCATGGACTGACTATACAGTTGTTGCTGAACTATCGCACAACCAAAAGGGGTGCCTCTGCTCGGATGGGCAATAACTCGAAGAATCTGGTGCGGGAAATAACCTTAATTCGGGCATCGACATCGCTTCCGCCCCTAATGCTCACCTTTGGATGTGACGTTATCGCCTGCCTCCTGATATCCCATTCGCAACTGGGAGAAACGGTGCATTTCTTTTTGCACGGTTTTATACACCCTTAATGAGAGAGGGTAGTGGGACTGCGTCAGAACTCGTTGACAGTCGCAGAACCGCAGGCGTAGGTTGACCGCACTGTGCGCCTGGCTGGGGGAGGAACGCAGGGACCGTGGTTCACTCAACGGACCTGTCGCCACTACGGCATCCAACGCATCTCCCTGCAGGATGAGCGAGAAGCCTCCTGCCCGCCCAGGAGCCCCATCATGATCACCAAGAAGACACTGCGCCTGCCCATTTTCATTGCTCTTGCCCTCGCCGCGGGGACCGCGCCGGCCATTGCAACGCCCCAGGAGGAAACCCCCGCCCCTTGGCCGCCCGAGGACACTGGGGGGCACTACCTGCCCGTCCCCGACGATTACTACGCTCCAATAGAGATTGAGGTGTGCGGCACGACCGTCACCCTGGAAGCTGGAGACGTCCGGGATGTCCACTACAAGGCCTGGGTAAAAGAGAACGGGTCAACGGTGGTGAAGTTCCGGGGCGGGTCCACCGTGGACCTGACGCGCGCCTCGGACGATGCCTTCATCGATGAACTCGACGTCTCCGGTCGTATGGTTCAACATTTCTCGGCCGATCGGCTGACCGTCACGGATTCACTCAGGGGTCCCTCGATTATTTACCCCTTAAGCGACGTTGACGCCGCGGCTCTGGCCGAAGAAGGCTTCCCGGAGTTTTTCTATTATGACCGGGGGTGGCTGAGTATTCAGGCCCACCTGTCCGAGGACCCCGAAGAAGAGCCAACATCGGTGGATATCCTGCTGAACACCACGCGGCACGTGCACGATCTGTGCGAAATGCTCGACGAGGCGGCCGGGAAGTAATACGTTCTCCTCCCCGGGCCGGGGAGGAGGAACCGAGGATGGCGCCTTAGAGGGCGTCAGTCGTGCCAGCTGCGGGGACGCGAGGCGGCGCTCTTAGTCCTGTCGCTTGGCGTAGTCACTGTATCCGTGCCAATCAAGGACCACGCACTGCTCATCGCCTACGACCCAGGCATCGTGACCGGGCGGAACCGACATAAGGTCGCCGACAGCGAACTCGTTTTCCTCGCCGTCGTCCATGACGATCTTGAGTCGTCCGGACAACACATAGCCGGTATGGGCCACCTGACAGCTGTCCGTCTTAGCGATGGGTTTCACGTGCTTGGACCACTGCCAACCGGGTTCGAAAACCGCTCGCCCGACGGGGCCTGACTCGAGATTGATCAGATCCAGCTTCCCCTTACCGTCCTCGAAAGGCCGGGTTTCTTCGGGCTCGTCCAGACTCTTGCGGATCATGGGTGACATGAGGGTCTCCTTTGAACCAACCTGCCCTGCACACACAAGTGTGGCAGCACGCCGGGAACAGGGTCAACGCGTGTCGGCATGGCCAGGGGCCGTCACCAACCGCCGCGCGTCGGCGTATGTCCCTGTCGGGCGTCATCGGGCATCGCCATTTCGGCACGCAGGCCCAAGAGCCGGATGGGACGACCCCCTTCGATTCCGGCTGCGAGGTCCAGGGCCCGCGCGAGGATTTCGTTCCGGTCGAATGTCTCGGGAATCTTCCTAGCGTGGGTCTTGGTGAAGAAGGGTGCGTACCGGACCTTCAGCGTCAGCCCGACAACGGGCCGTCCCTCGGCCACAACGTCCTCAAGGACCCGCGCTGTCAGCTCCCTGACGGCGCCGTCGACCTCGGCGGGCTCAGTCAGGTCCCGCTGGAAGGTGGTCTCCCGGCTGTGCCCCCGGGCAACCCACGGGGTGTCGTCCACGACGCTGGCGCCGTCCCCGCGTCCGAGTTCCGCGTACCAGGGCCCCATCTTAGGGCCGAACTCCGGCACCAGCTCTTGGGGGTCGGACGCGGCGAGCTCGGCAACGGTGTTAATGCCGAGCTTGGCCAGCCGGCCCGACACCTTGGTGCCGACGCCCCACAGGTCCTTGGTGGGCCGGCCGCCCATGACGTCAAGCCAGTTCCCGGCGGTGAGACGAAAGACGCCGGCCGGCTTGCCGAAACCGGTGGCGACCTTGGCGCGGACCAGAGTGTCGCCGATGCCCACGCTGCAATGCAGCTGCGTTCGCTCCAGTACGGCGGCCTGCACCTGCCGGGCGTAGGCTTCCGGATTCTCTGTCTCGACGCCGACAAAGGCTTCATCCCAGCCCAGCACCTGCACGGTGGCGCCTGGCTGCGCTCGCAGCGTATTCATCACCGCTTCTGACGCCGCGAGGTACGCCTCGTGATCGACGGGGAGGATGACGGCGTCGGGCACTTTCCGTGCCGCCGTGCGCAAGGGCATTCCGGAACCGACGCCGAACGCCCGGGCTTCGTAGGATGCGGTCGACACCACAGCCCGTTCCGTGGGGTCGCCCCGGCCGCCGACAATGATCGGTTTGCCCGCAAGCTCCGGCCGTCGGAGCACTTCGACCGCAGCGATGAACTGGTCGAGATCGACGTGCAGCACCCACGGGATTCCGCTCACGCCACCAGTCTGCCCTAAACGCCCTTGGCAAGCATCGGCCTGCCACCGGTATGGCCGTCTCCTTGGCCTTCTCCCTTGTCATCGGTTACGGCGCCCCAGCAATCTTCAGCCCGCCCAAAGTCCTCGACGTCATCGTCGAATTGCGATGACGGAGGGCGGACCCTCAGCGTGCATGAATCCGCGCGAAAACGGCCCTTGGCATCCGCCGCTGACCGGAGGACGATTAAAGGACCGACACGAAGGAGGTTCGTGATGTGCTACGCCTCGAATAGGGACTCCCGCTGGGGCTTCCGCAAGGAAGCCGCGACCACGCCGGAAACCCGCCGCGAAGACAAGGACACCGGGCGCGAAACCTGGACGAAGACTGATGACTCCGAAGTGATTGCCTTCCTTGACAAGTCAACAGTGGAAGAGCCAGCCAGCGACCGAACCACGTAGCCGAAACCGTACGGGACATGTGAAGCCCCGCAGTAACTCTGCGGGGCTTCACTGCGCCTACTGGCTCGGCGATTCATCCGGGTCGAAGTCCTCCAGCGGGGCTCCCAACCGGTCGTCCGCCATGCCGCCCTCGAGCGGATCGGACAGGGTTTCGTCCACGGGACGCTCGGAGTCCGTATCGATCCCGGCGTCCACCAGTTCCGGCGGCACCGCGTCGGCGCCCTCATCCGGGATGACTGGGTCTTCACCTTGGACGTTCAGTTCGGGATCCGGCAGGTTCTGTTCGTCCTCCGGGCGGTTCTGCTCGCTCATTGCAGCCTCCTTCGATCGTGATCCACCTTGCGTTGAGATTGCCACCGTAACCCGGACGAGCCCTGAGGGAAACAGGCAGGGCAGCCGGAAAAGCGGCCGGTGCGTGCTTACCGCCCGAAGCCGGACCGCCGGCGTTGCGGAAACGGGATCAGGTCCAGGTCCCGGGCGGCAACCACCTCGGCCCCTCCTGCCCGCGCCCTGGCCTGTTCCTCGAGCGGGGCCAGGTTGGGATAGCGCGAGGAGAAATGGGTCAGCACCAGCGTGCCCACACCGCCGCCGGCGGCGAGTCCGCCGGCCTGACCGGCGGTGAGGTGGCGGTGCCGGACGGCAAGAGCCCCGTCGTCGTCGCTGAAGGTGGACTCGGCCACGAGCAGGTCGGCGCCGTCGGCCAGTTCCTCCGCCCCGGCGCAGACCGCGGTGTCCATTACGAAGGCGAAGCGCTGTCCCGGGCGGGCCACGCTGACATCCTGCAGCCGCACCCCCTTCCAGGTTTCTTCCCGCTGCAGGCGGCCCACGTCGGGGCCGGAAATCCCGGCGGCAGCCAGCCGGTCGGGCAGCAGGGTGCGGCCGTCGGGTTCGACCAGCCGGTAGCCGTAGGCCTCGATCCGGTGGTCCAGGGGTCGCACCTCGAGGCCGTCCGCGATGGCCCCGGCGCCGCCGTGCGGGTGCAGGCGCAGGTCAAGTCCCGGGGAGGCGAGTGAGACCAGGGCCCGGACCACGTCCCCGCCGGAGGCCGGGTAGTGCAGATGAACCGGATGCTCAACGCCGTCCAGGACCATGCGCGAGAGCACGCCGGGCAATCCGTAGCAGTGGTCGCCGTGCACATGCGTCAGACAGATACGCGTGATCCGGCTGGCCGAAACTCCGGCGAGGATCATTTGCCGCTGCGTTCCCTCACCCGGGTCGAACAGCACTCCCTCGCCGTCCCAGCGCAGCAGGTAGCCGTTGTGGTTGCGGCTCCGGGTAGGAACCTGCGAGGCGGTGCCCAGGACGACAAATTCGCGCATGCGGCCGAGTCTGCCATCGCGGATGCGCCGGCGGCCACCGCTGAAGCGCGCCGGCGCGGCCGGACGGGGAACCTGCGATCGGCGCATGAACGACGGCGACGCATTGCTGGCTCGCAACGGGGCTGGGAAAATGTCAGGAAAAGCCCGGTGGCCGAGCATCGGGCCCAAGTCGTACCGGAGGCGGTGTCTGACGAGTGAACAGCAGGGCAGCGGGTGACAACGGCCGGCGGCTGGAACGCGCCGCGGAGCTGCGGGCGTCACGCGAACGCGGGCCGGCCGACGCGGAGGAAGAGGAGCGGGCGGAGGCCGAAGAGGAGAAGCACCGGAAAATCCGGGAGCTGGACACCTCCCGGCGCGCGGACTACCTGATCCGGGATGCCATGGCCCGCGGGGATTTCGATGACCTGAAATACGCCGGAAAACCGATACCCAACCTGGGCAACGGGTATGACCCCGACTGGTGGCTTAAGGGGCTGATCGAGCGCGAGAACCTTACGGGGCTGGGCCCCGAAGCCCTGCTGCTGCGGACCGAGGACGCCGAGCTGGACGGACGCCTGGACCAGCAGATCTCTGACCGGCGGGTGCGCGAAATCCTGGAGGACTTCAACGCCCGGGTGGTCAACGCGCGGCGACAGTTACAGGGCGGCCCGCCGGTGATCACCAAGACCCGGGACGTGGAGTATGAACTGGAACGCTGGCGGGAACGCCGGGCGGCCAGGGCGGCCGCGGCGGCACGCGAGGAACCGGAGCCCGAGCCCAAGCGGCCATGGTGGCGCCGGATGTGGGACGTGACCGAATAGCCGGGCGCTACTTCCGCTGGGCGGCCGGTGTCCGGCGCAGGGCGGCCAGCTCCCTCTTCACCTGCCGCTTGGCGACAGGGCGAAATCCCGCCGCCACATAACGGTCGCGCACGGCGCGCTCGGAACGGAAGATTGCCCAGCCCCGCTTGAGCAGGAACGGCAGTGGCTTGCGGTGCTCCCGCAGGTCGCGCACCAGGCGGCGCACCGCCGTCGTGATGGGGGAGACCCTTATGAAGATGGGGTCAACCTCCGCCCCGAGGCCGCGCAGCCGACCGAGCACGGCGTCGGCGAAGATCCCCTCGGCAATTACCGGCCCCTCCGCGAGTTCCACGGTGCGGTGCCCGCTGTAGCTGGAGGTGGCGATGGAGTAGTTGGGGATCCGGGTGCTGCCAGTCTCCAGCAGGTCCATTATGGCGCCGGCCGCGGCGCCGCTGTTCCAGGTGTCGGCATGGTCCCAGTCGATTTCCCCGTACGGGGTGAGCGGCATGGGGGACGCGCCGGTGTGCTCGCTGATCTCCCGGTAAAACGCGTCGAGCTCCACATGCGGACGGCCGAACCGCGCTGCCAGGTAGGACTTACCGGAGCCGGAGACGCCGCCGAGCAGCACGAGCGGTGTTTGGGGAGAAGTCACATGGCTATTATTCCGTGTCCGGCACGGTGGCAAGGTCCCCGAATGCCCGGACCCGGAACGGACGGCACTTTATGGCCCCGGGCCGTAAAATGGCAGGGGCATCCGCCGCGACCGGCGGCGCGGATCAGCAAGTTCAGGAAGCAGGCGACATTTTGGAGCACTCAGCGCAGGGCCCTGGCGGGCTCGACTGGGTCCGCCAGCCGGAGTCGTTCGGCGCGGAGGCGGACCTGCAGTTTGGACTGGAACTGCTGGCCGCGGCCAAGCAGGGACGGCTCGGCGCTACCGTGCGCCTGTACCGTCCGGCACCCACGGTGGCGTTCGGGCAGCGGGACGCTCATCTGCCCGGCTTTCAGGAGGCGGCCCGCCGCTGCCGCGAACGTGGATTCGAACCGCTGGTGCGCAAGGCGGGCGGCCGCGCGGCCGCATACCACGAAGGCTGCCTGGTGCTGGACCATGTGGAGCCGCTGGCCGATGCCATTGCCGGCGCGAAAAAGCGTTTCGGCCGGTTCGGGGAGCTCATCGCCGGCGGCTTGCGGGCCACCGGGCTGGAGGCAGGCGTGGGCGAAATCCCCGGGGAGTATTGCCCGGGCGAGTTCAGCATCCACGGCGCGTACCCGGTCGAGCCCCAGCGCCGGATCAAGCTGGTGGGCACCGCGCAGCGGGTCGTCGCCGGTGCCTGGCTGTTTTCCTCCGTCGTGGTGGTCGAGGATGCGGCGCCGCTGCGCGAGGTGCTCACGGCCAGTTATGACGCACTCGGCCTGGACTGGGATCCGGCAACGGCCGGCGCGGCCGAGGACCTGCTGCCCGGCCTCGGCGTGGACTCGGTGGAGCGGGCGCTGCGCACGGCGTACGCCGGCTACGCCGACGTGGCGGAGGGGTCTTTTGCCGACCTGCTGGCCCGCGTGCAGGTCCCGGAACCGGCCCCGTTGTAGTCGACGCCCGGCCCGCCTAGTCTGGAGGGGACTTCGAGTCCCGGCAGCGGAGGCACACCATGGACGGGCCAGCGCAGCACGGTCCGGATACCCTCGACGACGCACTGGGCCGGCCCCTGCGGGATCTGCGGATCTCCGTCACCGACCGGTGCAACTTCCGCTGCGTCTACTGCATGCCCAGGGAAGTATTCGGCCGCGACTTCGTGTTCCTGCCCAAGGACCAGCTGCTGACCTTCGACGAAATCGTCCGGGTGGCCCGGATCGCCGCCGCCGAAGGGGTGGAAAAGCTGCGGCTGACCGGCGGCGAACCGCTGCTGCGGCGGGGAATCGAGGACCTGGTCACCGGGCTGGCCGGGCTCCGCACGCCCGAAGGCCGTCCGCTGGACCTGGCGATGACGACCAACGGCTCGGCGTTGGCCCGCAAGGCCGAGGCGCTCAAGGCGGCCGGGCTGTCCCGGGTGACCGTCTCGCTGGATTCGGTTGACGACGCCACCTTCCGCGCGATGAACGACGTCGACTATCCCGTCGCCGCGGTGCTGGAGGCCATCGAGGCCGCGGCCGCGGTCGGGCTGGGCCCGGTCAAGGTCAACATGGTGGTCAAGCGCGGCCAGAACGACGGCGGCGTCCCGGCCATGGCGCGCCACTTCCACGGCACGCCCCACATCGTCCGGTTCATCGAATACATGGATGTGGGCACGACCAACGGCTGGAACCTGGCGCAGGTCGTCCCGTCGGCCGAGATCGTGCGGCGGATCGATGCCGACCTGCCGCTGGAACCGCTGGCCCCCCGGTACCCCGGCGAGACGGCCACACGCTTCAGATACCGCGACGGCGGCGGCGAAATCGGGACCATCTCCAGCGTCACGCAGGCGTTCTGCCACGGCTGCACCCGCGCCCGGCTGAGCACCGACGGGAAGCTTTTCACCTGCCTGTTCGGCACCGGCGGGACGGATCTGCGCGCCCTGCTGCGCGGCGGCGCGGACGACGGCGAACTGACGCGCGTGCTCTCCGGCGTCTGGCGGGGCCGCTCGGACCGCTACTCGGAACTGCGCAGCGCCGAGACCGCGGGCGTGGCCGCCGGAAACGGGACCGGTCGGGCGCCGCGCGAGGCGCCCCCGGCCACCGGCTGGCCAGGGCAAAGGGTCGAGATGCACTACATCGGCGGCTGATCGGACGGCCGCACCGCAGCCGCGCGTGGAACCGATGGCGCCACCGCCGGCAAGCCGGATCCGGCCCCGGACAGCACACCGCCCGCACCCGAACCGGAATACGGTCGGACGCGGGCGGTGCGGGACTGGGCCCGGACTTACTCAGTGGCCGCGGGCAATCCACTCGTCGAGCTGCGGCGCTTCGGCGCCGATGCTGGTGGAATCGCCGTGACCGGTCTTCACCGTGGTCTCGGGCGGCAGCGTCAGCAGCCTGCCCTTGATCGACTCGATGATCGTTTCGAAGCTGGAATAGCTGCGGCCGGTGGCTCCCGGACCGCCGTTGAACAACGTGTCCCCGCTGAACAGCACGTTCTGCGATGCCAGGTGGAAGCAGACCGATCCGGGGGAGTGGCCCGGAGTGTGGATGGCCTGCAGCCGCGCTCCCGCGATCTCGAAGGTGTCGCCGTCCTCGATTGCGTGGTCGGGTGCGCTGTCCGGGAAGACCGCGTCCCAGAGCATCCGGTCGGCGTCGTGCAGGTAAACAGGTGCCTTCACCAGGTCCCGGAATGCACCGACGGCGCGGATGTGGTCGTCGTGACCGTGCGTGAGCAGGATGGCCTTCACGCTCCGGGAGCCGACGGCGTTGGCAATGGCCTGCGGATCATGTGCCGGATCGATGACGATGACCTCGGTGGCATCGCCGACGATCCACACATTGTTGTCCACGTCCCAGGTGCCGCCGTCCAGCGAGAACGTGCCCGAGGTGACCAGGTTTTCGATTGCGGCGCTCATGCGACCTCCACCACCGAACGCAGCACCTTGCCCTCGTGCATCTTGTCGAACGCGGCCTCAACCTCGTCGAGCTTGATCCGCTCGGTGACGAAGGCGTCCAGGTCCAGGTTGCCCTGCTTGTAGTGGCTGACCAGCATCGGGAAGTCGCGGGACGGCAGGCAATCGCCGTACCAGGAGGACTTCAGCGAGCCGCCGCGACCGAACACGTCCAGCAGCGGCAGTTCGATCTTCATGTCCGGCGTCGGGACTCCCACCAGGACCACGCGCCCGGCCAGGTCGCGGGCGTAGAACGCCTGCTTGTAGGTTTCCGGACGTCCGACCGCTTCAATCACGACGTCGGCGCCGTTGCCGCCGGTGAGCGCCCGGATGGCCTCCACCGGGTCCTGTTGCTTCGAGTTGATCCCGTGCGTGGCACCCAGCGACTTGGCCAGCTCCACCTTGTTGTCATCGATGTCGACGGCGATGATCGTGGTGGCGCCGGCCAGCTTTGCGCCGGCGATGGCGGCGATGCCCACGCCGCCGCAGCCGATCACGGCCACGGATTCGCCGCGCTTGACCTCGCCGGTGTTGATCGCCGCGCCGATGCCGGCCATGACGCCGCAGCCGAGCAGTCCGACCGCCGCCGGGTCGACGTCGTCGTCCACCTTGGTGCACTGGCCGGCGGCCACCAGGGTCTTCTCGGCAAAGGCACCGATGCCCAGGGCGGGGGAGAGCTCGGTGCCGTCCTCGAGGGTCATCTTCTGGGTGGCGTTGTGCGTGTTGAAGCAGTACTGGGCTTCACCGCGCCGGCAGGCCCGGCACTCGCCGCACACTGCGCGCCAGTTCAGGATGACGCGGTCGCCGGGCTCAAGATCGGTCACGTCGGGGCCGACGGCGCTGACCACGCCGGTGGCTTCGTGGCCGAGCAGGAACGGGAAGTCGTCGTTGATCCCGCCCTGCTTGTAGTGCAGATCGGTATGGCAGACGCCGCAGGTGAGGATGTCCACCAGCGCCTCGCCCGGGCCCGGATCGGGAACCAGGATGGTTTCGATGGAGACCGGAGCATTCTTTTCCAGGGCCACTACTGCCCGAACCTTGTGAACCATGCGGGAGTGATTCCTTCCTAGCGAAGTCTGGCGAGGCCGTCGTCGGCCGTCCTGCCCCATCCTAGGAACAAAACAGGGGCGCCACAATTTCCAAAACGATTGTTATGGAAACTGCGGCGCCCCGTGGCCTGCGGTCCGGATTCCGCCGGTGGAGCCTGCCGCTGCTAGACGCCCAGGCGTTCCTTGACCAGGGAGAGCGGCGGGTTCGTGGCGCTGCTGCCATCCGGGAAGAGCAGGGTGGGAACCGTCTGGTTTCCGTCGTTGAGCTTCTCGACGAGCTCCGCGGTGCCGGGGACCTCTTCGATATTAATCTCGGTGTAGCCGATGCCCTGCGCATCGAACTGGGTCTTCAGGCGGCGGCAGTACCCGCACCAGGTGGTGGAGAACATGGTGACGGTTCCGGCAGCAGGTGTGTAATCCAAGATGGCTCCTTCTGGTCTGAAAGCTTGTGTACATGTCAACGTCTCACCGGGCGCGGTCATTCCCGGCGCCGGCCGCGGCGGCTGCCGGGCGGGGAGTACCGCCGGGGTGCGAGGCCGTTTAAGGGCCGCGCGCCGGGCTTCCGCCGCGCGGCTGGACCATAATGGAGGCATGTGCGGCAGATACGTCATGGCCCGGAGCACCGGCGACCTCGTGGCTTCCTTCGACGTCGATGAGTCCTATGTCGAAGAGATCCAGCCTTCCTACAACGTGGCTCCGACCGACAAGGTCCCCTTGATCATCGACCGCAAGCAGGCCGACGGCGAGGGAGTGTCCAGGAAACTCATCCTGGCCCGGTGGGGCCTCGTGCCGCCGTGGGCCAAGGACCCCCGCTCCGGCGCCCGCCTGATCAACGCGCGGATGGAGACCGTGACGGAGAAACCCTCGTTCCGCAAGGCGGCGGCCAGGAAGCGCGGATTGCTTGTTGCCGACGGGTATTTCGAATGGCAGAAGACCGAGGGCGGCAAGATCCCGACCTACCTGCACGGCGAAGGCGACGAGGCGCTGGCTTTCGCGGCTTTGTTCGAGAACTGGCCCGACCCGGCCCTGCCCGAAGACCACCCGGAGAAGTGGCTGCGCACCTGCACCATCATCACCACCCAGGCGGCCGATGCGCTCGGGCATATCCACGACCGGACACCGCTGATCGTTCCACCCGGCCTCTATGCGGACTGGCTGGATCCGGAAACAACATCCGAGGCCGACGTGCGGCAGCTGCTGGAGGCCATGCCCGAACCGCATCTTGTCCCGCGGCGGGTCAGTTCGAAGGTCAACAACGTGCGCAACAACGGGCCCGACCTCATCGACGAGGCAGCATGAGCGCCGCCGGGCGCCCCGGAATCGGGATCGTTCCCTGAGCGGCATCCCCGCAGCCATTGTGCGCCGGCCCCGGCTGCCGGAAGCTGGGATGGAGTAACCGCGCCCGCGCCGCCACGGCGGGAACCAGGGGAGGAAGCCAATGTCCGGACGGTACGTGGCCAGTTCGACGGCGACCATTGCGGCGCCGCCGGACCGTGTCTGGTCCGTGATCACGGACCCCGAGGCCATCAGGGGATTCATGTTCGGCACCGAGGTGCAGACCGATTGGAGCGTTGGCGGGCCCATCCGATGGCGGGGCGAGTGGGAGGGCGAGGCGTACGAGGACAAGGGCCAGGTGCTGGAGTTCGAACCCGGACGGCGGCTGGTCGTCACCCACTTCAGCCCGCTGTCCGGCCGGGAGGACGTGCCCGAGAACTACCACCGTCTCGTCTGGACGCTGGAGGAAGTTCCGGGCGGCACGGAGTTCACGCTGTCGCAGGACAACAACGAGACCGCCGAGGCGGCGGAACACTCCAAGCTGATGTGGGACAAGCTGGTCCACGACGTGAAGTACCTCGCCGAGCACGACGGCTAGGCTCCTTGGCCGCCGCACGGCGCGCGCCTGGCCGTCCTACTGCAGTAGGCAGTGCTGCTGCGCTTGGCCGCCGTACGCTGCACGCTGAGCCGACGTCGGCGGGCGGCCCGATTTTGTCAGTGCCCGAACCTAGGCTTGATCTTGGATTCGAATACATATTCGAATAGAATAAGAGGGTCAAGTTCTTCGGCGGGCGTGTTGGCAGGGGCGCTCGCCAGGGATTATGACCCGTTGTCCAGATGAAAGGCGACTGGGACATGGGTGTTTTCAGCGAAGCAGTTGACGTTGTGTGTTCCCCTGCCGGACAGCCGCTCCGGCTGCGCTGGCAGGGCAGGAGCTACCGCATCGTCGCGGAACCGGTGCGTTGGTACGAACGCCGCAAATGGTGGGCGGAGGAACTGCGTGCGGAACGGGGCCGGGGCGCGGGACTGGTGGACCATGAGATCTGGCGGGTGCAGGCGCGGCTGAATGGCCGGTCGCAGATCCGCACCTTGGACCTTTCCCATCAGGTGGACACCGGACGCTGGCGCCTGATCCGCGTCCATGATGCCGTCCGGGAGCTGAGCGCCTGACCGCGCCACGGTTCCCGCCGGCCTTTCTGTCAGCCCCCGGTTCGCCCCGGCAGTCCGCCGGATGCCGATCCCGAGACCCGACCGTTGTTTGGAATGTCCATGAGCTTTACCCACCTGCACGTATCCACGGCGTACAGTGCCCACTACGGTGTCTCCTGGCCGGAGGAACTGGCCGCAGCGGCCGCTTCCTTCGGAGCCGACGCCTTGGCCTGCACCGACCGGGACGGTCTCTACGGCACGGTCAAGCACCTGAAGGCATGCCTGGCGACGGGGATGGATCCGATAGTCGGCGTGGACCTGGCCGTCCAAGACGGCGGCGGCCGGGACACCGGACGCGTTGTGGTGCTGGCCCATGGAGGGAACCAGGGCAGCGGCTACCATGCGCTCTGCCGCCTGGTCTCGGAAGCCCACGCCGGCACGGCTGCCCGCGGGCGTTCCGCCAGCCGCCGGACGCCCGGCGTGACGGTGGATCAACTCGCCCGGCATGCGGGCACCTCGGACGGCGGACCGGCCCTGACGGTGCTGGTGGGTCCTTTTTCCGACGTCGGACAGGCGCTGCGCCGCCGCAGCTACGCCGAAGCCCGCCGGCTGGCCGGACGCTGGCGCAGCGGACTGCCGGCCGGGGCGCTCGCAGTGGAAATCGTCTCCCACCTGAGTGCCCCGGGGGAGAACCTCAGTACCGCCCACGCGGTGCGGATGCTTAACCTGGCCGGGGAGTTGAATCTTCCCGCAGTGCTGACCAACGCCGTGCGCTACTGCGAAGAGGACGGCGCCGCCACTGCAGATGTGCTGGACTCGGCGAGGGCGCTGACAGCCTTGTCCAAGCTGCCGGATCTGCAGCCGAGCGCCCAGGGCTGGTTGAAATCCCCCGACCGGATGCAGGCCCTGGCGCGGGAAATCGTGCAGGCAGCCGGCGGCGGAAGCAAGGACGTCATCCGCCTGCTGGCCACGACGGAAGCGGTGGCCGACCGGTGCCGCATGGATCCTTACCGGGACATGGGGTTCAAGCGCCCGGTGGTCCCCGAAGCCTCCGTCATCGGGATCGACGGGGATCCCGTGGCCGAGCTGGTCCAGCGCTGCGAAACCGGCATCGCCGAACGGTTTGGCGGAATGTCCGGACGGGCGGAAAAGGAACTGCGGGACCGGCTGGCCCATGAGCTGGGCATCATCTCGCGGCTGGGCTTCGCCTCCTACTTCCTGACGGTGGCCGAAGTGTCGCGCATGATCACCGGGATGGGCGTGCGCGCCGCGGCCCGGGGGTCGGGTGCCTCGAGCCTGGTGAACTATCTGCTCTACATCAGCCACGTGAACCCCCTGGACCACGGGCTGATCTTCGAGCGCTTCCTCTCCCAGGACCGTTCCACCCTGCCGGACATCGACATCGATGTGGAAAGTGCAGAGCGGCACAACGTCTACCAAAAAATCTTCGACCGTTTCGGCAGCCAGCGGGTCACCCTGATGAGCATGCAGAACGGTTACCGTGCCCGCGGGGCGGTCCGCGACGCCGGCTTGGCGCTGGGCCTGCCGGAGGAGGAGATTTCGGGCATCGCCAAACAGCTCTGGCGGTTCTCCGCGCGCCAGTTCCGTGAGGCGATGGCGGAGAAGCCGGAGCTGCGCGCGTTTTCCGCGCAGGTGGAGCAGAACCAGCAGCTGGACCTGCTGGTGGATTTGACCGAACGGCTGGACCGGCTGCCCCGGCATATCTCCATGCACCCCTGCGGCGTGATCCTGGGCGACAGCTCGCTGTTGGACCGCACCCCTACCCAGCCAAGCGGGCTGGGTCTGCCGATGAGCCAGTTCGACAAACACGACATGGACCCGATGGGCATGCTCAAGCTGGACGTGCTGGGCGTGCGGATGCAGAGTTCCATCGCCTACGCGCTCAAGGAAATAGCCCGCATCCATCCGGGCAAGGACGCCGTGACGGCAGCGGGCCGGCATCCGGTGGGCGAGGACGGAACCGGGCCCGACTACATTGCCGCGGACGGGACCATCAACCTGGAACAGGTCCCGCTGGACGACGAGCCGACCTATGAGCTGATCCGCAGCACCCACACCCTGGGATGCTTCCAGATCGAATCGCCGGGCCAGCGCGAGCTGGTGGGCAAGATGGCTCCGCGGGACTTCAACGACCTGATTATCGACATTTCGCTGTTCCGGCCGGGGCCGATGCAATCGGATATGGTCCGGCCGTTTTTGGAACACCGCCATGGCTGGGCGCCGGAGCGCTTCCCGCACCCCGATTTGATTCCGGTCCTCAAGGAAACCCACGGCGTCACGATCTTCCACGAACAGGTCCTGCGGACCTTCGACGTATTCACCGGTTGCGGACTGGCCAAGGCGGATGAATTCCGCCGGCTGCTGGGCAACGAGGAAGCCGAACCCGCGGTGGAGGAATACTTCCGCAGCGCCTCGCTGGACCGGGGGTATCCGCCGGAGGTGGTCGAGACGGTGTGGGGCACGCTGAAGTCCTTCGGCAGCTTTGGCTTCTGCAAAGCCCACGGGGCCGCCTTCGCGGTGCCCACCTACCAGACGGCCTGGCTGAAGGCCCACCACCCCGAGGCGTTCCTGGCCGGGTTGTGGCAGCACGATCCGGGAATGTACCCGCTGCGCCTGCTGGTGGCCGAAGCGCGGCGGCTGGGCATCCC
Organism: Arthrobacter sp. MDT2-34-1; assembly: GCF_059091365.1. Taxonomy (NCBI): domain Bacteria; kingdom Bacillati; phylum Actinomycetota; class Actinomycetes; order Micrococcales; family Micrococcaceae; genus Arthrobacter; species Arthrobacter sp. MDT2-34-1. The sequence continues at coordinate 518,643 of NZ_JBNHGO010000001.1, read as the reverse complement.
GATCCTGCCGCTGGACATCAACCGCAGCACCGACCGCTACCAGGTGGAACGCGTTCCCTCCGGCAGCGGCGAAAAGCTGGGGATCCGGCTGAGCCTGACCGGCATCTACGGGCTCTCGGCGGCCGAGCTCAAACGCATCGTCGCCGGCCAGCCGTACGAATCGCTGGCCGACCTGCGCGCGCGGGCCAAGGTCGGCAAACCAGCGCTCAAACGCCTGGCCCAGCTGGGCGCCTTCGACGAACTGAACCGCAGGACCGGCCAACGCGGCGGCCGGGCGGCCAGCCGGACGGATCTGGTCTACCATCTGGACCAGCCGGACACCCGCCCGGTTCCCCAGCGCTACCAGCCCACCGAGGGCCAGCTGTCCCTGCCGCTGGGGGACCTGGAGCTGCGCCATCTGGTTCCGGTCTTCCCGGAACCGACCACGGTGGACAAGGTGCGCACCGAACTGGATCTGCTCTCGATCGACGCCAGCTCCCACCTGATGGAGAGCTACGCTCCGCTGCTGGCCCAACTCGGAGTCACCCAGGCCAAGGACCTGCTGCAGATGCGCAACGGGAGCGAAGTAATGGTGGCCGGCATCCGTGTGGCCACCCAGACACCGCCCATGCGCGGCGGCCGTCGGGTGGTTTTCATCAGCGTGGACGACGGCACCGGCTGCGTGGACGCCACCTTCTTCCAGGAAGCCCAGGAACGATCCGGCCCGTTGCTGTTCGGCACCGAGATGCTGCTCATCCGCGGCCTCACCCGGCGGACCGGCCCCAGGGGAATCGGGCTTCAGGCGCTGGAGGCGTGGGACCTTTCGGACACCGCCAGCCTGCCGCTGTCGGGGCACCCTGTTCCTTCCGGGGCCGCTGCAGGACGGGGGCCGGCAACACCGGCGGCAGGACGAGGGCCGGCAACACCGGCGGCCGGCAGGACCGCCGCCCGCCAGGAAAAGCCTGGAACTGGCGAACTTGCCCGCCGCATGGCAGCCGAAGGACTGGATCACCGCGTTCCGGCCGGGTCCTGGCTGGCCGGTAGCCACGGGAACCGGGCAGGATGATGCGCGGCCAGAAGCGGCTCGCCGGCCCCAGCGGGCGCGCAGCCCCGCCGCGGCGGTGTTGGTCGGGCTTCGCGTCAGCGGATACGATCGTAGAGGCTTGCAGCGCCCAAGTATGTCGCTGCAGTAACGGCTTACATCCACCATAAGGAGACCTCTGTGTCAGCGCCCCAGAACATCACCCTCATCGTCGACGGCGAAGAGAACCAGGTGACCGAGGGCACGACGGGAGCCGACCTTTACGGCGCCCGGCGGGAGGTCGTCGTCGTCCGCGTCGACGGCGAACTGAAGGACCTGGACCAGCCGATCCCGGCCGGGGCCAAGGTCGAAGCCGTGACTATCGACTCTCCCGACGGGCTCAACGTGCTGCGCCACTCCACCGCGCACGTCATGGCCCAGGCGGTCCAGCAGCTGCGGAAGGACTCCAAGCTCGGGATCGGCCCGTACATCACCGACGGTTTCTACTTCGACTTCGACGTCGATGAGCCCTTCACCCCGGAGGACCTGAAGCAGCTGGAGAAGATGATGCTCAAGATCGTCAACTCCAACCAGCGCTTCGTCCGCCGCACCGTCTCCGAGACCGAAGCGCTCGCCGAGATGGCGGGGGAGCCGTACAAGGAAGAGCTGATCGGGCTCAAGGGCCACTCCGACGAGGCCGGCGAGGGCGCCAGCATCGAAGTGGGCGCCGGCGAACTGACCATCTACGACAACGTGGACGCCAAGAGCGGCGAAGTGGTCTGGAAGGACCTCTGCCGCGGGCCGCACCTGCCCAACACCAAGCTGATTTCCAACGCCTATGCGCTGACCCGCTCGGCCGCCGCCTACTGGCGGGGCAACGAAAAGAACAAGCAGCTGCAGCGCATCTACGGCACCGCCTGGCCCACCAAGGAAGACCTGAAGGCCTATCAGGAGCGGCTGGCCGAGGCAGAGCGCCGCGACCACCGCCGGGTGGGCGCCGAACTGGACCTGTTCTCCTTCCCGGATGAACTCGGCTCCGGCCTGCCCGTCTTCCACCCGAAGGGCGGCATCGTCCGCAAGGCGATGGAGGACTACTCGCGGCAGCGGCACACCGAGGCGGGCTACGAGTTCGTCTACACCCCGCACATCACCAAGAGCAACCTGTACGAGGTCTCCGGCCACCTGGACTGGTACCGGGACGGGATGTTCCCTCCCATGCATGTGGACGAGACCCGCGACCCCGAAACCAACGAGGTCGTCAAGCCCGGCCAGGACTACTACCTGAAGCCGATGAACTGCCCGATGCACAACCTGATTTTCCGCTCGCGCGGCCGGTCCTACCGCGAGCTGCCGCTCCGGATGTTCGAATTCGGCTCCGTCTACCGCTACGAAAAGTCCGGCGTAGTCCACGGCCTGACCCGAGTGCGCGGCATGACCCAGGACGACGCCCATATCTACTGCACCCGCGAGCAGATGAAGGACGAGCTGACCACCACGCTCAACTTCGTGCTGGACCTGCTCAAGGACTACGGGCTCGACGACTTCTTCCTGGAGCTCTCCACCAAGGACCCGGAGAAGTACGTGGGCGCCGATGAGGTCTGGGACGAGGCCACCCGCACCCTGGCCGAGGTCGCCGAGGCATCCGGCCTGGAACTGGTGCCGGACCCGGGCGGAGCGGCCTTCTACGGCCCCAAGATTTCGGTACAGGCCCGCGACGCGATCGGCCGCAGCTGGCAGATGTCCACCATCCAGCTGGACTTCAACCTGCCCGAACGGTTCGAACTCGAATACCAGGCAGCCGACGGCAGCCGCCAGCGCCCGGTCATGATCCACCGCGCCCTGTTCGGGTCGGTAGAGCGCTTCATGGGCCTGCTGATCGAACATTACGCCGGCGCCTTCCCGGCGTGGCTCGCCCCGGTCCAGGTGGTCGGCATCCCGGTGGCGGAGGCGTTCAACGACTACATGCTGGAGATCGTGGCCAAGCTGCGCGCTCAGGGCATCCGCGCCGAGGCCGACCTGGGTTCGGACCGCTTCCCGAAGAAGATCCGGACCGCCAGCAAGGACAAGGTTCCGTTCGTGCTGATCGCAGGCGGCGAGGACGCCGAGGCCGGAGCCGTCTCCTTCCGCTTCCGCGACGGCAGCCAGGACAACGGCATCCCGGTGGACGAGGCCGTGTCCCGGATCGTGCAGGCCGCCGCCAGGCGCGGCAACTGACGATGGCCGAGACGACCGAAGCCATGACCGACCGGACCGGCGACGAGGTGACGGACGGCTTTGAGCTGCCCGGCGTGCCGGATGCCTTCCAGCGGCTCTGGACGCCGCACCGCATGGCCTACGTCAAGGGCGGCCAGGGCCAGTTCAAGAACAAGGACGAGTGCCCGTTCTGTGTGGCTCCGGCCCGCCCCGACGAGGAATCGCTGATCGTCCACCGCGGCGAGTTCGCCTACGTGGTGCTCAACCTGTTTCCTTACAACCCCGGGCACCTGCTGGTCTGCCCGTACCGCCACGTGCCCGACTACACCGACATCACCGCGGAGGAGACCGCCGAGTTCGCCGAGCTGACCCAGACGGCGATGCGGGTCCTGCGGAAGGTGGCCAACCCCAGCGGCTTCAACCTGGGCATGAACCAGGGCGAAGCCGGGGGCGCCGGGGTGGCGGCGCACCTGCACCAGCACGTGGTGCCCCGGTGGGGCGGCGACGGGAACTTCTTCCCGATCATCGCCCAGACCAAGGCGATCACCGAGACCCTGGACGAGGTCCGCAAGCAGGTATCCCAAGCCTGGCCGGCACGGTAGCGCGGCGATGCTCAACAAGTACGCGCGCGGGTTCTTCGGAAAGCTGTTCTCGCCGCTGGCCCGTGCCCTGATCCGGATGGGCGTCTCGCCCGACGCCGTCACCATCGTGGGCACCCTCGGGGTCTCCGTGGGGGCGCTCGTGTTCTACCCGCTGGGGGAGCTGTTCTGGGGAACGGTCTTCATCACGGCGTTCGTCTTCTCCGACATGGTGGACGGCTTGATGGCGCGCATGCTGGAGCGCAACAGCCGCTGGGGCAACTTCCTGGATTCCACCCTCGACCGGCTGGCCGACGGCGCGGTGTTCGCCGGCGTGGCCATCTGGTTCTTCACCGGCGGAGAGAACACCGCCATCGCCGTCTCCGCGCTCGTATGCCTGCTGCTCGGGTCGTTGGTCTCCTATGCCAGGGCCAAGGCCGAGTCGCTGGGCTGCACCGCCGCGGTGGGCCTGGCCGAACGCTCCGAGCGCCTGGTTTCCGTCCTGGTTTTCACCGGCCTGACCGGACTGGGCCTGCCGGAGGTGGTCCTGCTGGTGGTCCTGGTGCTGCTGGCCGCCGCCAGCCTGCTGACCGTGGCCCAGCGGATCATGGCCGTCTACCGTCAGACACAGCAAACCGCCTGATCCGCCCCGGACCGCCCAGGCCCCCGGTTGGGGCCCCGAGGAAGGTTACGTCATCGGTGACCCAGCGCACCGGGCCGGACGTATGATGAGGTGTACGTTTCCTACCGACTCCTAGGGGCTTCTAGTGTCCAGCAGTGAAGAAACTTCAACTCACGCGCCCGTGACCGGCAGCAGCCGCGTCAAGCGGGGCATGGCCGAGATGTTGAAGGGCGGCGTCATCATGGACGTCGTGACTCCCGACCAGGCCCGCATCGCCGAAGACGCCGGTGCGGTGGCCGTGATGGCCCTTGAACGCGTTCCGGCGGATATCCGCGCCCAGGGCGGCGTGTCCCGGATGAGCGATCCGGACATGGTGGACGGCATCATCGACGCCGTCTCCATCCCGGTGATGGCCAAGGCCCGCATCGGCCACTTCGTCGAGGCGCAGGTGCTGCAGTCCCTCGGCGTGGATTACATCGACGAGTCCGAGGTGCTGACCCCGGCCGACTACACCAACCACATCGACAAGTGGAACTTCACCGTTCCCTTCGTCTGCGGCGCCACCAACCTGGGCGAGGCCCTGCGCCGCATCAACGAGGGCGCGGCCATGATCCGTTCCAAGGGCGAAGCCGGCACCGGCGACGTCTCCAACGCCACCGGCCACATGCGCCAGATCCGCTCCGAGATCAAGCGCCTGTCGGCAATGCCCGAAGACGAACTGTACGTGGCCGCGAAGGAACTGCAGGCCCCGTACGAGCTGGTCAAGGAAATCGCCGCCACCGGCAAGCTGCCCGTGGTGCTGTTTACCGCCGGCGGCATCGCCACCCCGGCCGACGCCGCGATGATGATGCAACTGGGCGCCGACGGCGTGTTCGTCGGCTCCGGCATCTTCAAGTCCGGCAACCCGGCCGAGCGCGCCGCCGCGATCGTCAAGGCCACCACCTTCCACGACGACCCGGACGTCATCGCCAAGGTCTCGCGCGGGCTGGGCGAGGCCATGGTCGGCATCAACGTGGACGAAATCCCGCAGCCGCACCGCCTCGCCGAGCGCGGCTGGTAAATACCGACGACGGCGAACGCCCGGTCCCGCACGACAGTGGAGTACCGGGCGTTCGCCGTTTCCGGGGGCTGCCCTTACGGGGCCGCCGTTACCGGACGTCCCCGCGGCCGGCCGGGGCGCTGTCGTCCCGGTCGAGGCCGCGCCGGGCCAGCAGCGGCGCCAGGTCGGCGTCCCGGCCGCGGAAGCTCCGGTAGGCCTGCAGCGGGTCGATGCTGTTGCCCCGTGAGAGCAGCTCGCGGCGGAAACGGTCTCCGTTGCCGCGCCGCAGTCTGCCGTTTTCGCCGAACCAGGCGACCGTGTCGGCGTCGAGGATTTCGCTCCACAGGTAGGAGTAATAGCCCGCTGCGTAGCCGCCGGCGAAGATGTGCTTGAAGTAGCCGGTGCGGTAGCGCGGCGGGACCAGGGGCAGGTCGATGCCGGCGTCGGCCAGTGCCTGCCGTTCGAAGGCCAGCGGGTCCTCGACCCGCTGCCCGGCGGCCAGGCTGTGCCAGGCCAGGTCCAGCACACACGCGGCCAGGTACTCGGTGGTGGCAAAGCCTTCGCCCCACAGCTGCGCAGCCTTAATGCGGTCCACCACCTCCCGGGGCAGCGGTTCGCCGGTCAGGTGGTGCCTGGCGTAGTTGCCGGCGACCTCCGGCTCCAGCATCCACATCTCGTTGACCTGCGACGGGTATTCCACGAAGTCCCGGGGCACGTTGGTGCCCGAGAGGCCGGGGTACTCCACCCGGGACAGCAGGCCGTGCAGCGCATGGCCGAACTCGTGGAAAAGCGTCACCACGTTGTCGTAGCTGAGCAGGGCCGGCTCGCCGGGAGCGGGCTGCGGGATGTTCAGGTTGTTCATCACGACGGCGCGCTGTCCCAGCAAGCGGGACTGCTCGACCAGCGAATCCATCCAGGCACCGCCGTTCTTCGTGTCCCGGGTATGGAAGTCGCCGATGAACAGACCCAGCCCGGCACCGTCGTCGTCCGTCACTTCCCAGATCCGGGCCTGCGGATGGTAGGCGGCGAGGTCCGGCCGGGCCTCGAACCGCAGCCCGTACAACCGGTTGGCGGCGAAGAACACGCCGTCGGTGAGCACACGTTCGAGCTCGAAATACTGCCGCAGCCCGGCCAGGTCCACGCTGTAGTCGCGGCGGCGCACAATTTCCGCGTAGAAGGCCCAGTCCCACGGCTCGAGGGGGTGGCCGGCCGCCTCGGCGAGGATCTCCGCCTCGGCGCGGGCGTTGGCGACGGCCGGCGGGACCAGCCGCGCCAGCATGTCCTGGACGGCCGCGAGCGAGGGCGCCGTCTGCCCGTCCAGCACATACTCGGCATGATTGGCGAAGCCGAGCAGCGCGGCCCGCTCGGCCCGCAGCTCCGCCGTGCGGGCCGCCAGCTCCAGCGTCCGGTGGCCCGCTTCGCCGCGGCCCACCGATGCCTCATGCAGGCGGCGGCGGGTGCCGCGGTCGGCAAGGGTCTCCAGCGCCGGCTGGGCGGTCGGCAGGGTCAGGGCCAGCAGCCATCCATCGTCGTAACCGGCGTCCCGCGCCGCCAGTTCGGCGGCGGCCAGATCGTCGTCGGCGAGCCCGGCCAGTTGTCCGCGGTCGGTGACATGTACCGCGGCGGCATTGCCGGCGGCCAGCAGTTCCCGCGAGTACTCCGCGTCCAGCTCCGACAGCTCCACGTTCATGGCGCGCAGCCGCTCCTGGTCCGCCGGGGGGAGCTGGGCGCCGGCCCGGCGGAACTTCTTGCGCAGCTCGGTGAGCAGGCGCAGGTCTTCGCCCTCGAGCCCTTCGGCGGCTTCGTCGACCGCCGAGACCCGCCGGTAGAGCGCCGCATGCAGGTAGATGTTGTCCCGGTGGGCGGCCCGCTGCGGGGCCATCTGCTGCTGCAGCTCCATCACGTCGTCGGTGGCGTCGGCGGCGGCGAAGTTGTCCAGCACGGCGCTCACCCGGTACAGCGTGCGGCCGGACCGTTCGAAGGCGACGGCGGTGTTCTCGAACGTCGCCGGTGCCGGATTGGCCGCGATCGCCTCGATTTCCGCCAGTTGCTCGCGGAACCCGGCCTCGAACGCTTCCGGATAGTGTTCAAGTCGGATCGCGGCGAAATCGGGCAGCTCATAGGGGAGGACACTGGGTTCCAGGAAGGGGTTGGCCATGCCACCACTTTGCCATGGGTACCCGGCGTCCCCGCCGTACCTGCCGGGGGCACGCCGCCGCGCCACCGTGGTGCAGGGCACAGCCGGACTTACACTGGCGGCATGAACAGGCAGCCGCCCGACGGGCCGGCCGGTTCCCCGGTGCGGGAAGCGGGCCGATGCATACACCGGGCAGCGGTGGCGCGGACTCCCGCACCGGCGGCGGCGTTGGCCATCGCGGCCCTGCTGCTGGCCGGCTGCGGCCCGGGGCCGGAGGCCGCCGGACCGCCCGGCACCGCACCGGCCGCGACTAAGCCGGCGGCTGCGCCCTCCGGATCCGGCCCACCGGGGAGCGGCGGCGCGGGGGAGGCGCCGCCGTCGACCTCCGCACCGGAGCCCGCCCCGGAGCCGGCGGCGACGGCCGGCGCGGGCCCGACGTGCCCGGGAATCCGCTGCGCCACCGTGGCCCTCACCGGCGACCTGCTGCTGCACGAGCCGCTCTGGGAGCAGGCGGCCGCCGACGCCCGGCGGACCGGGAAAGGGGCCCTGGACTTCGAGCCGATGTTGGCGGCCCAGGGGCAATACCTGGACACCGCCGACCTCGCCGTCTGCCAGCTGGAAACCCCGCTGGCCGGCGACGACGGACCGTACTCCGGCTACCCAGCGTTCAACGCGCCGCCGCAGATCCTCGACGCCGCCGCCGCCGTGGGCTACGACGCCTGCACCACCGCCAGCAACCACGCGTTCGACCACGGCACCGCCGGCCTGGAACGGACCCTGCAGGCGCTGGACGCGCGCGGCCTGGAACACACCGGCACCTACGCCAGCGCGGCCGAGGCCGAGGAGGTATTGGTTTTGGACACGCCGGCCGCGCGGATCGCGGTCATCACCGGCACCTTCTCGCTGAACGGGCTGGAGCCGGACCGGCCCTGGCAGGTGGACGTGCTGGATCCCCCGGCGATGATCGCCAAGGCCAGGAAGGCCCGGGCGCAGGGCGCGGACATCGTCTTGGGAGCGGTGCATGCCGGGGACGAATACACCGCCTACGCCAGCCCGCAACAGCAGGAGGTTGCCCACGCGTTGGCCGACAGCGGCGAGTTCTCCTTGGTGTACGGGCACCACAGCCACTCCGTCCAGCCGATTGAGCGCTACGACGGCACCTGGATCGTCTACGGGCTGGGCAACACCCTCGCCGCGCATGCAACCCCGAACATCCTCAACACCGAGGGGTTGATGGTTCGGGCCAGGTTCAGCCAGGCCGGCGACTACGGCGCCTGGGAGGTGGCGGGGCTGGACTGGCTGCCGGCCACGTTCGACGGACCCGGGCACCGCTGGTGCCCGGTGGCAGCGGATGCGCTGGCGGCAGCCGCGAAGTCCGGGGACTGGTGCGTGTCCGAACAGGCGGACGCGGCCAGCCGGCTACGGACCAAGGCGACCGTCGAGTCCATGGGAGCCCCGACGGACGTCGCCCGCGAGTGGCTGCTCAGCGGCGATTGACGCCGCGGGCCGTCGTCCGAACTGGCTTAGCGACGGCCTGGCCTCAGTGGCTGCCAAGCGTCAGCGTCCGCCGGCGTCAGCGCGGACGGGCGGCCGCGTCGGCGCGGGCTTCGGCCTCATGCGGAATGTCCAGCGGCACGTCGTTGAAGCTGCCGTAGCGCCGCTCGACGGCGTGGCGGATCAGGTAGTCGGCCACGGCCGGGTTCTTGGGCAGCAGGGAACCGTGCAGGTAGGTGGCAATGACGTTCCGGTAGCGGGCTCCCTCGGTGCCGTCGGTGCCGTTGTTGCCCTGGCCCTTGGTGACCCGTCCCAACGGCCGGACATCGCTGCCGAGGGTGGTCAGTCCGCTGTGGTTCTCGTACCCGATAACCGTGCCGAACTCGCCGCTTTCGAGCACGGTGTTGCCGATCAACCGGGTGGGCCCGCCCACGGTTTCGGCATCGAGCAGCCCGATGCCGGTGATGACCTCGCCGGTGTGGGTGGTGAACCGGTGGCCGAACAGCTGGTAGAGGCCGCAGACCGCCAGCATCGGCAGGCCGTCCTCGGCCAGCTCCCGCAGCCGGCCGCCCTGGGCCAGCAGGTCGGCCTGGATCTTGTTCTGGCCGGAGTCCTGGCCGCCGCCGCCCACGATCAGGTCCACCTGCTCGGGGAACGCGTCGCCGGGGTTGTACTCGTGCAGCCGGACGTCGTAGCCGCGCAGCTCCAGGCGCTTGCGCAGCACCAGGACATTCCCCCAGTCGCCGTAGATGTTCATGTCCCGCGGGTAGAGCTGGAGCAGGTCGATAACAGGAGCGTCCATCAGGAGACCACTTCCACTTCGGTCAGTTTGCCGAGCTCGCGGCGCAGCGCCAGCATGGCGGTGTAGGTGCAGTAGATGCGCTTCGGCGTCTCCGGACCGCCCGCAATGAACCGCTGCAGCGAGGCATTGAGGTCGGTGTCCACCCGGTCCACCGGAACGTCCTCGTAGAAGAGGCGCAGCCCCATGTCGCGTGCCCGGACCCCGGAGACCTCGGCCACGCCGGTGTCCCGCAGCGAATCGAAGTCGACGTCCCACAGCCAGGACATGTCCCGCCCGTCCGCGTAGTTGTCGTTAATGGCGATCATGGTCCGGTAGCCGGCGGCGGGGAAGGACTTCAGTGCCAGCCGGAAGCCGGCCGGGTTCTTCACCAGCACCAGGTCCAGCGGCTGGCCGTTGACGGTCAGCGATTCGCCGCGGCCGAAGGCCGGCGTCACGTTCTCCAGCGACGCCAGCAGTTCCGGCTCGTCCACCGCGGGGCCCAACACGGTCCGCGCCAGCACCAACGCCGCGGCGGCGTTGAACACGTTGTAAACGCCGGTCAGCTTCAGCTCGACCTCGAGCTCGCGGCCGTCCAGCTGGAAGGTTGCGGCGGGCCCCTCACAGGCTGAGAGCACGACGTCGGCGCTCGGCCGGCCGGAGTCGGCGGCGGTGGCGCCGGAGGGGTCGGCGGAGGCGGCGGACCGCATTTCGTCGTCATGCGGAAACATGTGGCGCAGCTGCGGCGCCAGGCCGAAGTATTCGACCCGCGGCGCGGCCACGGCGCCCGCCAGCGCCGCGATGCGCGGGTCTTCCCGGTTCAGTACCACTGCCTCGGTCGTCGCCGCGGCGATCTGCCGGAGGAAACCCGCGGTCGTTTCGATTTCGCCAAAGCGGTCCAGCTGGTCGCGCATGACGTTGAGCAGCAGGCTGTAGCGCGGGGCCACCAGTTTGACGAAGTGAACCGCGTGGGCCTCGTCCAGCTCCAACACGGCAATGTCCGCGTCAAGCCGGCCCCGGGCGTCGGAGTCGCCCAGCACGGCAGCGACCACGCCGCGGGTGAAGTTGCTGCCCGTCCGGTTCGTGAACACCTTCAGGCCCTGCCCCTGCAGCAGCTCCACCACCATCTTGGTGGTAGTGGTTTTGCCGTTCGTCCCGCTGATCACCACGACGCCGCGCGGCAGCTCGCCGAGCGTGCGCGGCAGGAACTGCGGATCGATTTTTTCGGCCACCAGGCCGGGCAGTGCGGAACCGCCGCCGCGGAGCCTGGCTACCGCCTTTACGGCCTTTCCGGCAACGGTCGCAAGGAGGTGTCGCATGAGTAGAGACTATACAAGCCGCCGTGCCCCGGCGCCGTCGGCCCGGGCCGAACAGTGTCGGTCACCACAGGGGAGGGGGCACCGTTTAACACCGCCGGACCGGTTGGCACTACTGTTTTTCCGTACGGCCGCCACTGAGGCGGCCCCGATGCGAACTCCGAGGAACCGTCACCGTGGTCACGATTGGTGTGCTTGCCCTGCAGGGCGATGTCCGCGAACATCTATCCGTCCTGCAGCACAGCGGCGCCGCGGCGGTGCCGGTGCGCCGGCCGGCGGAGCTGGCGGCCGTGGACGGCCTGGTCATCCCCGGCGGTGAATCCACGACGATCGACAAGCTCACGCGCATCTTTGAGCTGGCCGACCCGCTGAAGGGGCGGATCGAGGCGGGCATGCCGGTCTACGGTTCGTGCGCGGGCATGATCATGCTGGCCCGGGAGATTGCAGACCCCGCCACCGACCTGAAGGGCGAACCGCAGCAGACACTGGGCGGCCTGGATATAACGGTGCGTCGGAACGCCTTCGGCCGACAGCGCGAATCGTTCGAGTCCGACCTGGACTTCCGGGGCCTGGAGTTCAGCGCGGCGTCTCCCGGCCAGGACCCGGCGCCGGTCCACGCCGTGTTCATCCGTGCGCCCTGGGTGGAACGCGTGGGCAAGGGCGTGGAGGTCCTGGCTGCCGTCCAGCCGGAGGAGGCCTCCCACACCGACACTTTGCACGGGACAGCTAGAATAGTGGCAGTGCGTTCGCGGCATCTGCTGGCGACATCCTTCCACCCGGAGATTACGGGGGAGCGCCGCATCCACGAACTTTTCATCCGCATCGTCAGAGGAGAGGCGTAAGCATGGCCGGACACTCCAAGTGGGCAACCACCAAGCACAAGAAGGCCGTGATCGACGCCAGGCGTGCCAAGTCGTTCGCGAAGCTGATCAAGAACATTGAGGTAGCGGCGCGCAACGGGGGAGCGGACATGTCCGGCAACCCCGCGCTGGAACTGGCCGTCCAAAAGGCCAAGAAGACCTCGGTTCCCAACGACAACATCGACCGCGCGGTCAAGCGCGGTGCCGGCCTGACCGGCGAAACGGTGGACTACAGCGAAATCATCTACGAGGCCCGCGGGCCGCAGGGCTCCGCTGTGCTGATCGAGTGCCTCACCGACAACAAGAACCGGGCCGCCTCGGAGGTTCGCCTGGCCATCACCCGCAACGGCGGCACCATTGCCGACCCGGGGTCGGTGTCCTACATGTTCTCCCGCAAGGGCGTGGTGTCCCTGCCCAGGAACGAACTCACGGAAGACGACCTTCTGATGGCGGTGCTCGAAGCCGGCGCGGAGGAAGTCAAGGAGCAGGGCGACAACTTCGAGGTCCACGCCGATCCCACGGACCTGCGCGCCGTCGTGGCCGCACTGGAAGAGGCCGGCATCGAATACGAAACCGACGAGATCGAGTTCGTGTCCTCGATGGCCGTGGAGCTCGACGCGGACGCGGCCCGGAAGTTTATGAAGCTGGTGGATGCTCTCGAGGACCTGGACGACGTCCAGAACGTCTATTCCAACGCCGACATCAGCGCGGACGTCCTCGCCGAAATCGAGAACGACTGACACCGGTCCGGCCGTCGGCGCCCGCCATGCGCGTGCTGGGAGTGGACCCGGGCCTGACCCGCTGCGGCCTGGGCGTGGTCGATGTTGAACCGAACCGGCGCTCCTCCCTCGTGGACGTCGGTGTGGTGGGGACCACCCCGGACATGGCGCTGGAGCTGCGCCTGCTGAAGATTGCCGACGCGATCGACGAATGGCTCGACGCGCACACCCCGGACGTGCTCGCCGTCGAACGCGTCTTCAGCCAGACGAATGTCAGTACCGTGATGGGCACCGCGCAGGCGTCCGGGGTGGTCATCGCGGCGGCGGCACGGCGCGGGATCGCCGTCGCGCTGCACACGCCCACCGAGGTGAAAGCGGCGGTCACCGGCAACGGGCAGGCGGACAAAGCCGCCGTGACCAAGATGGTGACCCGGATCCTTCGGCTGGACACCCCGCCGCGCCCGGCCGATGCCGCGGACGCCCTGGCGCTGGCGATCACCCATGCCTGGCGCGGCGGAGCTGCGAGACCGGCTGCCGGCGGTGGGATGACGACGGCGCAGCGGCTCTGGGCGGAGGCCGAAGCGAAGGCCAAGCGCACCCGCCGCTGACGTGGGGCCGGCGGCGGCCGCCGGAACCGGTGCCACGGTGTGGCGGTGGCCGGCAATGTCCGTGCTGCCCCGTAAGCTATTCGTAGATATGTTCGGACAATCCGCCGCCGTGCTGCCCGCGGGGCGGACTCCGGGCCGCAGTGCCGGAATTGGGAGTTGAGTTCATGATTAGCTCGTTGCGCGGCGTCGTCGCCCACGTGGGATTGCAATCGGCCGTGATCGACGTCAACGGATTCGGCATGCTCGTCCAGGCGACGCCGCAGACCCTGGGTACGCTGTTCGTGGGGCGGGAGGCCGAACTGGCCACCACCATGATTGTGCGCGAAGACTCCATGACGCTGTTCGGCTTCGAGGACGCAGCGCAACGGGAAGTTTTTGAGACCCTCATCTCGGTCAGCGGGGTCGGCCCGAGGCTGGGCCTGGCGGCGCTGTCGGTGCACTCGCCCGAGGCGCTGAGGGTTGCCGCCGCGGAGGGGGACAGCAAGGCGTTCACCAAGGTTCCGGGTATCGGGCAGAAGCTCGCCGGCCGGATCGTGCTCGAGCTGGCCGGGAAGTTGATCCCCACCGGCGAGCAGGCCCCCCAGCAGAAGGGCGGCTGGAAGGGACAGGTGCAGGAGGCCCTGGCCGGCCTGGGCTGGTCCGAGAAGGACGCCGCCGCGGCGGTGGACACCACCGCCGAGGAAAATCGGGAGGCGGCAGCGGCAGGCAACGTGGGCGACTTGCTGCGGCTGACCCTCCGCAGGCTCGGCCAGGACGGCGCCCGGACCGGCGCGTCCCGGCGGACCGCGGGAGTGAACTAGCGTGGCGGAGGATTCCGAGAACAACCGGCTGGTCGCCAACACGTCGGAAACCGAAGAACGGGCGATCGAATCGGCGCTGCGGCCCAAGAACCTGGACGATTTCGTGGGCCAGGCCCGGGTCCGCCAGCAGCTGTCGCTGGTGCTGGAGGCGTCCCGGATCCGCGAACGGACAGCCGACCATGTCCTGCTGTCCGGCCCGCCCGGACTGGGCAAGACCACGCTGGCCATGATCATCGCCGCGGAAATGAACGCGCCGCTGCGGATCAGCTCCGGACCGGCGATCCAGCACGCGGGCGACCTGGCGGCGATCCTGTCGTCGCTGACCGAAGGGGAGATCTTCTTCCTGGATGAGATCCACCGGATGTCGCGGCCGGCAGAGGAAATGCTCTACATGGCGATGGAGGACTTCCGGGTGGACATCGTGGTGGGCAAGGGCGCCGGCGCCACCGCCATCCCGCTCGACCTGCCGCCGTTCACCCTCGTCGGGGCCACGACCCGGGCCGGGCTGCTGCCGGGGCCGCTGCGCGACCGGTTCGGCTTCACCGGGCACTTGGAGTTCTACGCCGTCGCGGAGCTTGAGCTGGTGCTCCGCCGCTCGGCCATGCTGCTGGACCTCAAGGTCAGTTCGGCCGGTTTCGCCGAGATCGCCGGGCGCTCCCGCGGCACGCCCCGCATCGCCAACCGTCTGCTGCGCCGGGTGCGGGACTGGGCCCTTGTGCACAAGATCGAGGAGATCGATGCGCGTGCGGCAGCCGCGGCGCTCGATATGTACGAAGTCGACGAACGGGGACTGGACCGGCTGGACCGGGCGGTGCTGACCGCCCTGATCACCAAGTTCGGCGGAGGGCCCGTCGGTTTATCCACCCTGGCCATAGCCGTCGGCGAGGAAACCGAGACGGTGGAGACGGTGGCCGAGCCCTACTTGGTCCGCGAAGGGCTGCTCGGCCGGACGCCGCGCGGACGGATCGCCACCGCCGCGGCCTGGCAACACCTGGGGCTGGCGGTGCCGGATCACCTGGCCGCGGGACAGACCGAAGACCTGCTCTCGGAACTGCTGGAGCCGGACACGGATTTCGCCGAAAACTGAAGCTTGACCGTGTCAGGGCGGTCACCGCGTAGAATGGTAGGAACGTGCGGAGTGCGCCGTCCCTCACGGGACGCGGCAGGCTGCGTACACGGTCCGGATTTTCCTACCGGTCCGCTCCAGACTTCTAGGACGGAACTTCCCTGTGTTCGTAAATCTCTTCACCGGCACCACTCCCCAGCAGCAGTCGGGCGGCATCGACGTGATGACCATCGCCCTGTTCGCCGTTTTCGCGCTGATGATCTTCTTCATGTTCCGCAAGCAGAAGAAGGTCCAGGCGCAGATGCGCGAAAAGGCCGAGCGCATCAAGGAGCAGATGGTGCCGGGCACCGAAGTGATGACTCAGTTCGGCCTCTTCGGCACCGTCGTTTCCCTCGACCCCGACAACAACAAGGTGGTCCTTGAACTGTCGCCGGGCAACACCGCCACCGTGCACACCCAGGCGGTGAACGAAGTCGTGACGCCGGAGGCCCCCGAGGTTCCCGACGACGCCTCGTCCCTCACCGCGGAAAGCGCTACCCGCCCGGAGGAATCCGCCGAGGACACCCTTAAGCGGCTCAACGAAGAGCAGAACAAAGACACCAAGTAGGCCAGCGACGGCTTAGCCGTATAGGCGTGCAGTGGCGGGGCATGCCCCGCCACTTCGCCATGTACCGGCCGGTTCCTCCGGCCGACTGAGCCGATGAGAGAAAGATCTTCCATGGCACGATCCGGTTCCACCAGCATTGCGCGGCGGACACTTATCTGGCTCGGTGTGCTCCTGGCCGCCGGCACCGTCATCCTGGGCAGCGGTGTATTCACCGGCCAGGCAAGCTGGGCGCCCAAGTTGGCGCTCGACCTTGAGGGCGGCACCCAGATGATCCTGGCTCCGCAGGTCCAGGGCGGCGGAGGCGAGATCACCGCCGAGCAGCTCAACCAGGCCGTGGAGATCATCCGCCAGCGCGTCGACGGCTCCGGCGTGGCGGAGGCCGAGATCACCACGCAGTCCGGCCGCAACGTGGTGGTCAGCCTGCCCGGTGTCCCGGACCAGCGGACCCGCGAACTGATCCAGGCGTCAGCCGCCATGGAATTCCGCCCGGTGCTCACCGTTGCACCGGGTTCCGCCGTTCCGGAGGAGGAGCGGACGCCCGAAGCGGACCTTCCGAAACCGGCGGCCGAACCGAAGAACGCCAGCGACCTGAACTGGATCACCCCGGAGCTCTACCAGGAGTTCGAGGCGCTGGAGTGCCTTGACCCGGCCGCGGCCGCAGAGGAGACCGAGCCGGCCGACCCGGCCAAGCCGACGGTCGCCTGCGAACCGGATACCGGCATGAAGTACATCCTGGGCCCGGTGGAGGTGCCCGGCACCGACATCGCCGACTCCAGCTTTGGCCAGGTGCGCGGCACCCAGGGACAGACGCTGAACCAGTGGGCGGTGAACATCGAGTTCAACAGCGAGGGAACCGCAACCTTCAAGGAAGTGACCGAACGGCTGTTCGGACTCTCCGGCGCCCAGAACCAGTTCGCCATCGTGCTGGACGGCGAGGTGATTTCCGCTCCCACGACCAACGCGGTCATCCCCGACGGCAAGCCGCAGATCACCGGCAACTTCACGGAAGAATCGGCCCGTGTGCTCTCCGAGCAGCTGAAGTACGGCGCGCTGCCTATCAGCTTCGAGATCCAGAGCGAGCAGCAGATTTCCGCCACCCTGGGCGCCGACCAGTTGCGGATGGGCCTGATCGCCGGACTCATCGGCCTGGCGCTGGTCGCCGCCTACTCGATCTTCCAGTACCGCATGCTCGGCCTGGTGACCATCGCGTCGCTGGTGGTGGCCGGCATTTTGACCTATCTGGCGATCGCGATCCTGGGCTGGACCGAAAACTACCGGCTGTCGTTGGCCGGGGTCGCCGGCCTGATCGTGGCGATCGGCCAGACCGCCGACTCCTTCATCGTCTACTTCGAACGCATCCGCGACGAACTGCGCGAGGGCCGGGGCCTGGTCTCGGCCGTGGACAACGGCTGGAAGCGTGCACGGCAAACCGTGCTGGCTTCCAAGGCGGTCAACCTGCTGGCCGCCGTCGTGCTCTACTTCGTGGCGGTGGGCAACGTGCGCGGTTTTGCCTTCACGCTGGGCCTGACCGCGGTGGCCGACCTCCTGGTGGTCTTCATGTTCACGCACCCAACCATGCAGCTGCTGGCACGCACCAAGTTCTTCGGCGAGGGCCACCGCTTCTCCGGCCTGGATCCGCGCCTGCTGGACGCGGTGCCGCTGTACCGCGGGGCGGGCCGGATCCGCCAGCCCGGCGAACGCAAGGTGCCGGTGCGGGCCAAGAACGCCGCGGCGGCTGCCGAAGCCGACCGCCGCCAGACCATCGCCGAACGCCGGGCGGCCGAGAAGCAGCGCGCCACCAGCGGCGCGGGCCGCGGGTCCGACAAGGAGAGCAACTAAATGGCCAACTTTGCTAAGTGGGGCAACGATCTCTACACCGGCAAGCGCTCCTACGACTTTGTCTCCAAGTACAGGCTCTGGTTCGGCATTGCCGCCGCCGCGATCCTCCTGTCCATCGTGGTGCCGTTCGTCAAGGGCGGGTTCAACCTGGGCATCGACTTCCGCGGCGGCTCCGAGTTCACCGTGTCCAACGTGGAAAACACCGACGTCGGTCCCGGCGAGGCGGCCGTGGCCCAAGTCGCGGCGGATGCCGATCCCCGGGTGACGAACATCGCCCCGGGGACCATGCGGATCCAGACCGAGCGCCTGGACGACGACCAGACCCTGGAACTGCGCGACGCCCTCGTCGAAGCCTACGACGTCGAGTCAGACGAGGTGACGTCCTCGTACGTCGGTCCCACCTGGGGTGCCGACGTGACCCGGCAGGCGATCTGGGGCCTGGTGGTGTTCGTTGTCCTGGCGGCGATCATGATGGCGCTGTACTTCCGGACCTGGAAGATGTCCGTCGCCGCGCTCAGCGGCCTGGTGGTGGTGCTCATCGTGACCGCCGGCATCTATTCGCTGAGCGACTTCGAGGTGACGCCCTCGGCGATCATCGGCTTCCTGACCATTTTGGGGTACTCGCTGTACGACACCGTGGTGGTCTTCGACAAGATCCGCGAGAACACGGAAGACCTGGACAAGTCCACCAGGAGGACCTTCGCGGAGGAGGTCAATCTCGCCGTGAACCAGACCCTGGTCCGGTCCATCAACACCTCCGTGGTCGCCGTCCTGCCGGTCGCCGCCATCTTGTTCATCGGCGCGTTCCTGCTCGGCGCCGGCACGTTGAAGGACGTGTCCCTGGCACTGTTCATCGGCATCGTCATCGGCACCGCCACCACAATCTTCATTGCGGCGCCGATGTATGCGCGGCTCCGGGCCAAGGAACCGGCGCTGCTCAAGCAGGCCAAGAAGGTGGAAGAACGGCGCCGCGCCGAGGCCGCCCCCGTCGGGTGACGCCGCACCGGAACGCCCGGGCCGCCGGACGAGCATAGAATGGTTTGCGGAACAGTGCTGGGCTGTGCGCCGCTGCCTTGCGGGCTGTAGCGTCGGTTCCAGGACTCATCGGGAAGGCGGGAAGGATTGGCCGAACACCTCAGGTCGACAGACCAGGCCAGTGACGCCGGTGTGACACCGGATCCTGGTCCTTCTGTTGTGCCCGCGGCCGCCGAAGTCCCGGGCAACGCACCGGTCCGCCATGCCTTCCCGGGGCGCCGGGAACGGACGATGTCCCGGCTTGCCCGGCTGGCCGGCCGGGGCGGGACCAGCTACTCGCCCATCCTGGAGCCGCTGCTGCGCACCGTCCGGGCCAACAACCCGCGCGAGGACTTCGACCTGATCCACCGCGCCTTCGTGGTGGCCGAGCGCAGCCACCGCGGGCAGAAACGCAAGAGCGGCGACCCGTACATCACCCACCCGGTGGCTGTGGCCACGATCCTCGCGGAACTGGGCATGACGGGCACGACGCTGGCCGCCGCGCTGCTGCACGACACCGTCGAAGACACCGAGTACACGCTCGCCGACCTGAAGGCGGAGTTCGGTCCGGAGATTGCGATGCTGGTGGACGGCGTCACCAAGCTGGACAAGGTGCAGTTCGGCGACGCGGCCCAGTCCGAGACCGTGCGCAAGATGGTCGTGGCGATGGCCAAGGACATCCGCGTCCTGGTGATCAAGCTGGCCGACCGGTTGCACAACGCCCGGACCTGGCGCTTTGTCTCGCCGGAGTCGTCGGCGAAGAAGGCGCGCGAAACCCTGGAGATCTTCGCCCCGCTGGCGCACCGGCTGGGCATGAACACCATCAAGTGGGAGCTGGAAGATCTTTCCTTCGCGGCCCTGCACCCGAAGGTCTACGAAGAGATCGTGCGGATGGTGGGGGAGCGCACCCCCGAACGGGAGAAGTACCTGACGACGCTGCGCACCAAGATCGGCGACGACCTGCGCGCGGTGAAGATCAAGGCCACGATCACCGGCCGGCCCAAGCACTACTACTCCATCTACCAGAAGATGATCGTGCGGGGTAAGGACTTCGACGACATTCACGACCTGATGGGCATCCGGGTACTGGTAGACACGGTCCGCGACTGCTACGCGGCACTCGGTGCCCTGCATGCGCGCTGGAACCCGCTGCCCGGCCGGTTCAAAGACTACATCGCCATGCCCAAGTTCAACATGTACCAGTCGCTGCACACCACGGTGATCGGCCCGGGCGGCAAGCCGGTGGAAATCCAGATCCGCACCCACGAGATGCACCGCCGCGCCGAGTACGGCGTCGCGGCCCACTGGAAGTACAAGGACATCGCCCGCGGCGGGACGGCCGACGGCGGCGACATGGGCTGGCTGCGCAGCCTGGTCGACTGGCAGCAGGAGACCAGTGACCCCGCCGAGTTCCTGGACTCCCTCCGGTTCGAAATCAACGCCAAGGAAGTCTTCGTCTTCACGCCCAAGGGCGAAGTCATGGCGCTGCCGGCAGGATCAACGCCGGTGGACTTCGCCTATGCCGTGCACACCGAGGTCGGCCACCGCACCATCGGTGCGCGGGTCAACGGCAAGCTGGTCCCGCTGAACAGCGAACTCAGCCACGGCGACTGGGTGGAGATCTTCACCTCCAAGGCGGAGGGCGCCGGTCCCAGCCAGGACTGGCAGGGCTTCGTCAAGAGCCCGCGGGCACGGAACAAGATCCGCCAATGGTTCACCAAGGAGCGCCGCGAAGAGGCGATCGAAAAGGGCAAGGACCAGCTCACCCGCGCCATGCGGAAGCAGAACCTGCCGCTGCAGAAGATGATGACGCACGACGCGTTGATGTCGGTGGCACAGGAACTTCACCATGCCGACGTGTCGGCGCTGTACGCTGCCGTGGGCGACGGCCATACGTCCGCCCAGAACGTGATCGAGCATTTGGTCGGCCTGCTCGGCGGACGCGAGGCGGTCGAGGAGGCCGAGCCGTCGCTCCCGACGACAGTCAGGCGGCCGAAGCATCCGGACTCCGGCGTCACCGTCGTGGGGGTCGGCGACGTCTGGGTCAAGCTGGCCCGGTGCTGTACCCCGGTCCCGCCGGATCCCATCATCGGATTCGTTACCCGGGGCTCGGGCGTCTCGGTGCACCGGTCCGACTGCCGCAACGTGGCGGAACTGCGCGAAAGCCCCGACCGGATCGTCGATGTCGCGTGGGCGCCCACCCAGTCCAGCGTGTTCCTGGTGGAGATCCAGGTCGAGGCGCTGGACCGCAAGAGCCTGCTCTCCGACGTCACCCGGGTGCTCGCCGAGAACCATGTCAATATCCTCTCCGCCACGGTGCATACCTCGAGCGACCGGCTCGCGATCTCGCGGTTCTCCTTCGAGATGGGCGACCCGAAGTACCTCAGCCATGTGCTCAGCGCGGTCCGGCGCATCGACGGCGTCTACGACGTGTACCGCACCTCGGGGTCCCAGCGCCCCTGATCCGCCCGCCCGCGGGGAAACGCCACTCCGCGGCCGCCGCGCAGGAACGTTTCCGCCGTCAGGCCGTACCCGTCGCCGAGTCCAGGCGCTGCAGGGCCCGGGCCTTGCCCGGCAGCCTCGGCCTCGCCTCGACCGCCTGCCGGACGGCGTCCAGCGGGCAGCCGAGCCCGCTGGCCCCGGCCAGCGCCCGCAACACGGGGATGGCCTCTTGGTCCGGAACGTGCAGGGCCACGTCCAGCGCGGTCCTCAGCGGCGTGCTCACCGGGACCCCGCCGATGGTCACGGTATCGAGGGGGCCAAGTGTCACTTCGTGGATCAGGGCAAGGCGGTACCGGCCCTGCGACGTGGTCCTGTGCCGGTGGTCCAGCAGCACCGAGAGTTTCTGCGGGGCCGGCGCGCAGCCGTAGACCCATGCCGCCGTCATCCTCCCCAGCACCACTTTCCGGCGGACATGCCCGGGCAGGCTGAAGTACGCCGCTGCCGCACGGTGTCGGGGCGTGATCGGCTCCCATGGCAAGGCAAACCCCGGACCGTAGACGTTGACTAAGAGGCCCTCCAGGCGCATGCACTCAAGTTCGCTGCGGCTGAACGGATGCCCCGGCCGCAGTACCGCCGGCGCGGCCTGGGCGGTACGTTCAGCCGCCATGGCGGCGGGATGTAGACGGGCCATGCAGACAGCATGCCAAACGGGCCGGGACAGCCGAAGGGCCCCCGAACGCCTTGTGGAAAGCCGTTCGGGGGCCCTCGGGTTGTGTAGGGCTTAGTCCTCTAGGAGAAGTCCTCCGCTGAGCGCTGCAGCGTGTCGAGCCACTGGCGGCGCGCCTCCAAGGCCTCCCGGGCCTTGGCGATCCGCCGCTGGTCGCCGGCCTTTTCGGCCTGAGCCAGGTCATCCTCGAGCCCGGCGATGGCCGACTCGAGCTGGGACAGGGCACTGTTGGTGCGGGCCTTGGTCTCCGGATTCGTCCGGCGCCAGTGATCGTCCTCCGCGGCCTTGACCGCATCCTCGACCTTGCGCAGGCCGGCATCGATCCGCTGCATGTCGCCGCGCGGAACCTTGCCGGCTTCCTCCCAACGATCACGGATGGACTGCAGGGCCTTCTTGGCTGCGGACAGGTCGGTCACTGGCAGCAGCGCCTGCGCCTCGGCGACCAGCGCTTCCTTGACCACCAGGTTGGCGGCGAACTCCTGGTCGATTGCCTCGTTGGCGGCCTGGCGTGCCGCGAAGAACCTGTCCTGCGCCGCCCGGAACCTGGCCCAGAGCGCGTCGTCGTCCTTGCGGCTGGCGCGCTTGGATGCCTTCCAATCGTCCATCAGCTTCCGGTACTCGGCCGCGGTGTGGCCCCAGTCCGTGGAGGTGGAAAGCTCTTCGGCCCGGGCGATCAGGGCTTCCTTGGCGGCCTTTGCCGCGGCGTTGTCGCTGTCCAGTTGGCTGAAGAACGCGCGGCGGTGCCGATCAAAGACCGTCCGTGCCGAGCGGAAGCGTTTCCACAGTGCGTCCTCGGTGCTGCGGCCCAGCCGGATGCCGTTCTTCTGGGCGGCCTTCCACGCGTCGAAGAGTTCGTTCATGCGGGCGCTGCTGGTTTTCCACTGCACCGACGACGGGTCCTTGCCGGCGATCTCCTCGGCTTCGGCGACGATGGCTTCGCGGGCCGCCAGTTCTGCGGCTCGCTGGGCTTCCTGGTTTGCCTTCTCGGCCTTCTGCAGTTCGCTGATGGCTGAGCCAAGTTTCGCCAGCCGGGACTCGAGCGCGGGCACGTCGCCCACCATGTGCCGCTCGGCCACCTGGGCCTTCAGATGCTCAAGGGTCTTGTGCATGTCGTTGGAGGGAGCCTTGGCTTCGACCCGCTGTTCCAGCAGGGCAGCCTGGGCCGCCACGTCGTCATACTTGCGCACGAAGTAGGCCAGCGCCTCGTCCTTGCTGGCGTCCGGGTACTGTCCGACCGGATGTTCCTGCCCGTCGACCAGCAGGAAGACGTGGCCGTCGTCGGTGACGCGGGCCCACTTGGACGCCTCGGACAGCGGTGTGGAGGCGACCGCCGGAACAGGGATGACGTGCTGTGCGGGGGCGGCGGCAGCAATCTTTCCCGGCATGGCCGCCGGCGTGGGCTTGCGGCCCGGGGCGGGCTTCGGGGCCGGTTTGCCTGCCGGCTTCGGGGCACTGGGGGAGGGCGCGGCCGGGGCCTGCTCGGTTGCCGGCTCAGCGGGTGCCGCCTCTGCGGCAGGCGACTGGCCGGCTGCCGAGCCGTTTGCCGTTTGGTTGGTCGGAACCTGTTCCGCTGCCAAACCGTTTGCGGCTTGTTCGGTCTCGGCGGTCTGGGCTGCTTCGTCGGATTGCTGACTGGGTGTCACCGCTAGAACTCTTTCGCTTGTGCCTGGGGCCGCGTATTCAGCGGCACCATCGTGGTGGGGTGCTCACTGGAGGGTGAACGACTCTATTGTTACCGGTATCTTAGGCGGGCCGTCCTGGCTGTCGGCATCCTCGACGCCTCCGGCCGCGATCTGCTCGATGACGTCCAGCCCTTCGGTTACCTTACCCATAATCGTGTAGCCGCCGGTATCTTGCGGGATGGTGGAATCTTTCCACGCAATGAAGAACTGCGTCCCGTTGCTGTAGGTATCGGCACCGCGGGCGACGGCGATTGTGCCGGCCGGATACACGCCGTCTTCGGGGGTGTTCTCCACCGGGCCCCACTGGTATGCGGGATCGCCGCCGCCGGCCCCGTCCACGGAACCGCACTGCAGCACGCCCATGCTGGCGGCGGTGGTGAGCCGGTGGCAGTTCTTGCCCTCGAAGAAACCGTCCCGGGCCAAGGTGCTGAAAACCGCTGCCGCCTGCGGCGCCACGTTGCCGTCCAGTTCCACACCGATGTCGCCCTCGTTCGTGGCGATGGTGCCGTTGAAGACCTTTCCCTCGGCGATCTCCGGCGACGGGATGCCGGCCGCGTTCGCGGAGGGCGGCGGCGAGGCGACGCCTTGCGGGTCTTCGAGGCCTCGGCGGACCTGTTCCACCTCGGACGGAGTGGGGTTCGAGGCGAACACGGTCATCTGCACGATCACGCCGCCGGCTACCAGTGCCGCCAAGGCTGCGCCGCCGATGATGTTGTCGCGCTTGCGCCGCGCCGCCTGCTGCCGGCGCAGGTCGCGTTTGGCCTCCATCCGGGCAATGCGGCGCCGGGTTTCGCGGTCGTGACGGCTCCGGGCCAAAGCTCCTCCTGGTCGTTGCGCTGAACGGCTCCGCCCGGCGCCGGGGCGGCGCCCGGCAGCTCGTTTGGTTCCGCTGCCGTGGCAGGCCTTAAACTGGTCCAGCAGCCAGTCTAGCGATCCAGTGCCGCAGCACTGCCGCCGGCTTCAATGCACCCGCCTCATCCTTACCCCTCATCTACTAGGAGATACGTCCGTATGGCACGCAAGGCCTCCCTGTCAGGCTTCCCGGAATGGCTTCCGCAGGAGAGGCTTGTGGAGCTGCATGTTCTGGATTCCCTGCGCCGGACGTTTGAGCTGCACGGTTTCTCCTCCATCGAGACCCGCGCCGTCGAAACCGTGGCCCAGCTGCTGCGCAAGGGCGAGATCGACAAAGAGGTTTACGGCCTGCACCGCCTGCAGGCCGACGAATCCGAGGGCAAGTCCGAGGACAAGCTGGCCCTGCACTTCGACCTTACGGTCCCGTTCGCCCGCTACGTCGTGGAGAACGCCGGCCACCTGGCCTTCCCGTTCCGCCGGTACCAGATCCAGAAGGTCTGGCGGGGCGAGCGTCCGCAGGAGGGCCGGGCCCGCGAGTTCACCCAGGCAGACATCGACGTGGTGGGCGACGGCGAGCTGCCCTTCCGCTACGACGTGGAGCTGGCGCTGGTCATCGTCGAGGCCCTCAGCGCGCTGCCCATCCCCGAGTTCAAGCTGCGCGTGAACAACCGGAAGCTGGCCGAAGGCTTCTACCGCGGGATCGGGCTGACCGACACCGCCGGGGTACTGCGCAGCATCGACAAGCTGGAGAAGATCGGTCCCGAGAAGGTTGCCGCGCTGCTGCAGGAAGAACTGGGCGCCACCGACGCACAGGCGCAGGCCGCGCTGAAGCTGGCATCCATCCGCACCGAGGACACCTCCTTCGTAGACCAGGTGCGGGCGCTCGGAGTCCGGCACGAGCTGCTGGAGACCGGCCTGGCCGAGTTGGAGGAAGTCATCGGCGAGGCGCACCGGCGCGCCCCGGGCAAGGTGCTGGCCGACCTGAGCATCGCCCGCGGCCTGGACTATTACACCGGCACGGTCTACGAAACCGTCCTCGTGGGCCACGAGCAGCTGGGATCCATCTGCTCCGGAGGCCGTTACGACGCGCTGGCGGCCAAGGGCAACCGGACCTTCCCCGGCGTCGGCCTCTCCATCGGCGTGACCCGGCTGGTCATGCGGATCCTGGGACAGGAGTTCGCCGTGGCGTCCCGGCAGGTGCCGACCACCGTGCTGGTCGCACTGGCCAACGAGGACAGCTGGTCGCAGGCCCAGGACGTGGCGGGGGTGCTGCGTTCACGCGGCATCAGCGTGGAGGTGGCCGCGAAGGCAGACAAGTTCGGCAAGCAGATCAAGTACGCGGACCGCCGCGGCATCCCCTACGTCTGGTTCACCTCGGTGGCCGACGACGGCAGCCTCAGCCACGAGGTCAAGGACATCCGCTCCGGCGACCAGGCCGCCGCGGATCCGGCGGTCTGGACCCCTCCGGCGGAGGATCTGGCCCCGCAGATCACCGCGGCCGCCAACTAAGGGCGGCCGCGGTCGGGCGGCCCTGCTCAGCGGCCGCGGTTGGCGGCAACCCCACTCAGCGGCCGCGGTTGGCGGCAACCCCGCTCAGCCGCCCGGACGGCGGCGGACCGGCGCCAGCGCCGCGCGGCCGACCACGCCCGCGCCGAGCACGGCCAGCATCATCACCACGGACGTGACCGGCAGGGTGAAGGCCAGCAGCAGGCAGCCGAGGAGCCCTGCGACATTCAGCAGTTTCGGCGCGTGCCAGGGCCGCTCGTCGAGGGTGAGGGCGGCCGCATTCGTGACGCTGTAGTAAATCAGCACGCCGAAGCTCGAGAGCCCCACCACGGCGAGCACATCCTGGGTGAGCAGCAGGAAAATGACGACGGCGGCCACCACCAGGTCCGCCGCCCACGGAACCTTGAACCGGGTGCCCACCGTGGCGAAGACGCGCGGCAGGTCGCCTTCCCGGGCCATGGCGAACGTGGTCCGGCCGACACCGGCGATCAGCGCCAGCAGGGCGCCCAGGCTGGCGAGGGCGACTGCGATGCCCATGGCCGTGGTGCCCACGCCGCCGCCGACCTCCTCCATGACGGCGCGCAGCGGGGCGTCGCTCTCCGCCAGCAGCTCGGGTCCCAGGTAGCGCAGCAGTCCCAGGCCGATCAGCACGTAGAGCACGAAGGTGATCAGCAGCGCGGAGAAGATAGCGAGCGGAATCAGCTTCTTCGGTTCCCGGATCTCTTCGCCCATGGTGGCGATCCTGGCGTAGCCGGCGAAGGCGAAGAAGAACAGCCCCGCGGCCTGCAGCACACCATATGGGGACGTGGCGATCTGCCCGCCCGGGACCCCGACCGGATCGGCGTCGAAGGCCACAACGACCGCGAACACCAGCACGGCGGCCACGAACGACACGATCCACCGGGTCACCCAAGCGGTCCGGGTGATGCCCAGCAGGTTGATCGACGTCAGCACGACGACGGCGGCCACGGCAGCGGCCGTGGCATACTCCGGGAAAACGTAGAGGCCGAAGGTCAGGGCCATGGCCGCGCAGGAGGCAATCTTGCCGGTCACGAAGCTCCAGCCGGCCAGGAAGCCGGGCCATTCGCCCAGCCGCTTCCGTCCGTAAATGTACGTGCCGCCGCTGGTGGGGTAGAGGGCGGCCAGTTGCGCAGTCGCCGCCGCGTTGCAATAGGCCACGAACGCCGCGATGCCCAGCGCCAGCGGCAGCCACGAACCGGCCGCGGCGGCCGCGGGACCAAACACCACGAAGACGCCGGCACCGATCATGGATCCGACGCCCACGGTGGTCGCGTCGACCCCGCCGAGGCGGCGTTCCAGCGACGATTCACTACTCACAGTTGCTCCAGCTCCTTGCCCGCTGCGCCCCGCGCCGGCCGGCCGGTCCGGGCCATTTCCCCTCGCGCGGCGGCAGCCGAGGTCCGGGGCGCAGCTTGATCAACGGTAAACTCGTCTACATCTCCACTCACCATAGCCGTACCCGCCGCCGCACCAGGTAAACAGCGGGCGGCGAACAGATGAGCGAATCGTTCTACCGGAAGGACTGTTGTGCTGCGCACACACGACCTCGGCACCCTCAGGGCCGAGCACATCGGACAAACCGTTACCCTCGCCGGCTGGGTGGCCCGCCGCCGCGACCACGGTGGTGTGGCGTTCCTGGACCTGCGCGACGCCTCCGGTGTGGCGCAGGTAGTAGTCCGCGAGGAGGACGTGTTCCATTCGCTCCGCAATGAATACGTGCTGCAGATCAAGGGCACCGTGGAGAGGCGCCCGGAGGGCAATGAGAACCCGGCCCTCGCCACCGGTGAGGTGGAGGTCATGGCCGAGGACGTCGTCGTCCTCAACACCGCCGACCCGCTGCCGTTCCAGGTGGACGAGCATGTGGAGGTGGGCGAGGAGGCCCGCCTCAAGCACCGCTACCTGGACCTGCGCCGGCCGGGCCCCTCGAAGGCGCTGCGGCTTCGCTCGGAAGCCAACCGGGTGGCGCGCGAGCTCCTGCACGGCGACGGATTCGTGGAGATCGAGACCCCGACGCTGACCCGCTCGACGCCCGAAGGCGCCCGCGACTTCCTGGTCCCGGCGCGCCTGGCCCCGGGGGCCTGGTACGCGCTGCCGCAGTCCCCGCAGCTGTTCAAGCAGTTGCTGCAGGTGGGCGGCTTCGAGAAGTACTACCAGATTGCCCGCTGCTACCGCGACGAGGACTTCCGCGCCGACCGCCAGCCGGAGTTCACCCAGCTGGACATCGAGGCCAGCTTCGTGGACCAGGACGACATCATCGCCCTGGGCGAGCGGATCGTGCAGGCCCTGTGGCGGCTGATCGGCGTCGAAATCAGCACCCCGATCCCGCGGATGACCTACGCCGAGGCGATGGACAAGTACGGTTCGGACAAGCCGGACCTGCGGTTTGGCCAGGAACTGACCGAGCTGACCGAATTCTTCAAGGACACCACGTTCCGAGTCTTCCAAGCGCCCTACGTGGGTGCGGTGGTGATGCCCGGCGGGGCCTCGCAGGCCCGCCGCACCCTGGACGCCTGGCAGGAGTGGGCCAAGCAGCGCGGCGCCAAGGGCCTCGCCTACGTGCTGGTCCAGGAGGACGGGGAGCTGACCGGCCCGGTGGCCAAGAACCTCACCGACTTCGAGCGCGAGAACCTCGCGGGCACCGTAGGCGCCAACCCCGGCGACTGCATTTTCTTCGCGGCCGGCGACCGTGCCGCCTCCCGTGCGCTGCTGGGTGCGGCGCGCGTGGAGATCGGCCACCGCACCGGCCTGATCAACGAGGGCGACTGGGCGTTTGTCTGGGTAGTCGACGCGCCCATGTTCGAGCCTGCCGAGGCGGCCGTCGCCTCCGGCGACGTGGCCGTGGGCGGCGGCAAGTGGACGGCCGTGCACCACGCCTTCACCTCGCCTAAGCCGGAGTTCATGGACACGTTCGACACCGACCCGGAGTCGGCGCTGTCCTACGCCTACGACATCGTTTGCAACGGCAACGAAATCGGGGGAGGCTCCATCCGTATCCACCAGCGTGACATGCAGGAACGCGTGTTCAAGGTGATGGGGCTGGACAAGGAGTCCGCGCAGACCAAGTTCGGCTTCCTGCTGGAGGGCTTCAAGTACGGCGCCCCGCCGCACGGCGGCATCGCCTTCGGCTGGGACCGCGTGGTCGCCCTGATGGCCGGCGAGGAGTCCATCCGCGAGGTCATCGCCTTCCCGAAGACCGGCGGCGGCTACGACCCGCTGACCGCGGCGCCGGCACCGATCACGCCGCAGCAGCGCAAGGAAGCCGGCGTCGACGCCAAGCCGCAGCCCAAGGACGCGGCCAAGGAGGCCGGGGCCAAGGCGGAGTAGCCGGGCACTGATCCGTCCCTGACGTACGACGGCGGGCGCGCACCCCTTGCGGTGCGTGCCCGCCGTGCTGTCTGCTGGGAGCATGCAGACAGCTACCGGCGCCGGCGTCGCCGTCGTCCCGGCAAACCAAGCCTCCTGGGAGGACCTGCAGGCAGTCTTCGGCACCCGCGGCGAAGCGGCGCGTTGCCAATGCCAGTGGTTCCAGACCCCGGCGGCCCGGTGGCGGGAGGAGCTGGTCGAGGAACGGGCTTTCCGGCTCCGGGCCGAAACCCGATGCGGTGATCCAGAGGCCGGTTCCACCAGCGGCTTGGTGGCCTACCTGGACGGCGAACCGGCCGGCTGGTGCGCCGTGGAACCCCGGACGGCCTACCGGCGCCTGCGCACCAGCAGGGTGGTGTGGGCCGGACGTGACGAAGACCCCGACGACGGGACGGTGTGGGCGGCGGTGTGCTTCACCACCAGGACCGGCTTCCGGCGCCGCGGCATCAGCCGGGCCCTGGCTTCCGCGGCCGCCGCTTGGGCGAAGGAGAACGGCGCCCGCGCCATCGAGGGCTACCCGCTCATTCCCAAGCCCGGGCAGCGGCTGACGTGGGGCGAACTGTACGTGGGCAGCCACAGCATCTTCAGCGCGGCGGGTTTCCGCGAGGTCACCCGCCCGACGCCCCGCCGCGCCGTGATGCGCATCGACTTTTAGGAATGGCGCGGCCGGTCCCCGGGCGTCAGGGTGCAACGATAGCCTTGACGTGTGAGTGACTTGTTCAGTGCCGCCGCGGGCGACGATGAAGACTACGACGGCGACGGCCGGGGACCGGATTCCAACGGCGAGGCCGACGCCGGATCCGGGCGTCCGCGCAGCCCGCTGGCGGTCCGGATGCGGCCGCGCACGCTGGACGACGTGGTCGGCCAGCAGCACCTGCTCCAGTCGGGATCGCCGCTGCGGCTGCTGGCCGCCGGCGGTGCGGCCACCGGACCGGCGGGACCGTCCTCGGTGATCCTGTGGGGCCCGCCGGGCACCGGCAAGACCACCCTGGCGCACGTGATCGCCCGCGGTCCCGGCCGCAAGTTCGTGGAGCTTTCCGCCATCACCGCCGGCGTCAAGGACGTGCGCCGGGTGATGGACGAGGCCCTGACCGCCCGCGACCTGCACCGGATTACCACCGTGCTGTTTCTGGACGAGATCCACCGCTTCAACAAGGCGCAGCAGGACGCGCTGCTGCCCGGCGTCGAGAACCGCTGGGTGGTGCTGGTCGCCGCGACCACCGAGAACCCGTCGTTCTCCGTGGTCTCGCCGCTGCTGTCCCGCTCGCTGCTGCTGACGCTGCAGCCGCTGACCGCCGCCGACATCGAGGCCCTGCTGGTGCGCGCCGTCGGGGACGAGCGCGGGCTGGCCGGGCGGGTTGCCCTGAGCGACGAGGCACTGGAACACCTCGTGCGGCTGGCCGCCGGTGACGCGCGCCGCGGCCTGACCGCGCTGGAAGCCGCCGCCGGAGTGGCCTGGGGCGAGTCCGGCGGAACCGGCGAGGACGGCGCCCCGGTCCTCGTCGAGCTCGCCCATGCCGAGCGTGCCATGGACCGTGCCGCGCTGCGCTACGACCGGGCCGGCGACCAGCACTACGACATCACCAGCGCCTTCATCAAGTCGATGCGCGGCTCCGACGTGGACGCGGCGCTGCACTACATGGCCCGGATGCTGGAGGCGGGGGAGGACCCGCGGTTCGTGGCCCGCCGGATCGTCATCCATGCGTCCGAAGACGTCGGCATGGCCGACCCCACCGCGCTGCAGACGGCCGTCGCCGCCGCCCAGGCCGTGCAGCTGATCGGCATGCCCGAGGCCCGGCTGGTGTTGGCCCAGGCCGTGGTCCACATCGCCACCGCACCGAAGTCGCCGGCCTGCTACCTGGCGATCAACGCGGCAGTGGCGGACGTGCGCGCCGGCCGCGGCCAGGGAGTTCCCGTGCACCTGCGCGACTCCCACTACGCCGGCGCCAAGGGGATGGGCCACGGGAAGGGCTACGTGTACTCGCACGATGCCCCGCACGGGATCGCCACCCAGCAGTACGCACCCGACGACCTGGTGGGCCGGAACTACTACGAACCGACCACCAACGGCGCCGAGCGGGAGATCTCCGCCCGGGTGGACCGGCTGCGGAAGATCATCCGCGGCCAATAACGACGGCGGTGCCCGGCCTCCAACGACGGCGCTGCCCGGCGCGGCACACGCTAATCGCGGCGCGGCTTGCCGAAGTCCTCCGTGTCCAGGCTGACGGTGAACGGGCCCGAATTCACCAGCTCCAGCTCCATCATCGCGCCGAACACGCCGGTTTCGACCTGCGCGCCGAGCACCCGCAGCGCCGCCACGAAGTCCTCCACCAAGGGTTCGCCGACCGCCGCCGGGGCGGCCGCCGACCAGGACGGCCGCCGGCCGCGACGGGTATCGGCGTACAGGGTGAACTGGCTGACCACCAGCAGCGGGGCGCCGGCAGTGGCACACGACTGCTCGCCGTCGAGGATCCGCAGCTGCCAGGTCTTCTGCGCCAGCGCCACGGCGTCGTCAGGGGTGTCGGTGTGGGTGGCGCCGACCAGCACCACCAGCCCGGGACCGGGCAGGGCGCCCACCACGGCGCCGTCGACACTGACGCTGGCGCGGCTGGCGCGCTGCAAAATGGCTCGCATGGACCCAGCCTAGGCAAAAGCCGCCGCTGCACACGAATGGCGGCGGCCGGAAGCCGGCACCCGGACGCGTGCGGCAGCAACCCGAGCTGCTGCTAGAATGGTTGGCTGACTGGCAAGCCGTTCTTCACGCGCCGTCAAACCCCGGATCACATCAGAGGTGGGGCCAGACGCGTGCCGCGAACGGACTGTAGCTGAAGGTAGCGGTTGACCAACGCTCTCCGATACATGGAGGCCAGCAAACCATTGCACCGCACATAACTGGAAGGACATCGTGGCTAACAACACACGAGCCCGCCGCAAGGTCCGCATTTCGCGTGCCCTTGGCATTGCCCTGACGCCCAAGGCTGAGAAGTACATGGAGCGTCGCCCGTACGGCCCCGGCCAGCACGGACGCGCCCGCCGCAAGCAGGACAGTGACTACGCCGTACGTCTGCGCGAGAAGCAGCGTCTGCGTGCCCAGTACGGCATCCGCGAAGCACAGATGACCCGTGTCTTCGAGGAAGCCCGCAACACCGCCGGCCTGACCGGTGAAAACCTGATCGAGCTGCTGGAAATGCGTCTTGACGCCCTGGTGCTGCGTGCCGGCTTTGCCCGCACGATTGCCCAGGCCCGCCAGCTGGTGGTGCACCGCCACATCATGGTTGACGGCAAGCGCGTGGACCGCCCGTCCTTCCGCGTTTCCGAAGGCCAGCTGATCCACGTCCACGAGCGCTCCGAGAAGATGCCCCCGTTCCAGGTGGCAGCTGCCGGCGCTCACCGCGACGTGCTCCCCAACGTTCCGGCGTACCTGGATGTCGCTTTGGAGAAGCTGCAGGCCCGCCTGGTCCGCCGCCCCAAGCGCTCCGAGGTCCCCGTGACCTGCGAAGAGCAGCTGGTGGTCGAATACTACGCTCGCTAGGCCCGTTGTCCCGGGCGTGAAACCCCGGGACAGCACCTGCGAGATGCCGTCCCCGTGCGCGGGGTCGGCGCAGAACAGCCCGCGGCATCGCCGCGGGCTGTTCAGTAGGTAAGGTGTTGTCAGTGGCGGTACGGTGCCTGCGTCCAGGTGCGCCCCGCCGTCGTTAGCCGGAACCCGCAGCCGATGGCCCGCCCATGCCGCGCGCGGAACCGGAGTACGCCAAGAACCAACAAATAGGAGCGTTTGAGCCCATGTCAGGTGGAGATATCGCCGGTCTGATCGCCGCGGGCGTGTTCGCGGTGCTGGTGGCCCTGCTGGCCATACCGGTCTGGAAGCTCGGCAAGGTGTTTGACGAACTGCGCCAGGCAATCCGGGACATCAGCGACGGCACTACGCCGCTGATCGGCGAAGTCACCACCACGGTGAGCACCACCAACGAACAGCTCAGGAAGGTCGACGGGATCTCCAACCACGTCTCGGACGCCTCCGCCAACCTGTCGGCCCTGACCTCGCTGGTCTCCGCGACCCTGGGCTCGCCCCTGATCAAGGTGGCCGCCTTCTCCTACGGCGTGCGCAGCGCCTTCAATTCCGCCGGCAAGGGCGCGCCCGAGGGCAAGCGCCGCCGCGGCCGCTGACCGGAAAGAGGAACCGACATGAAGCGAATGATCTGGATGGCCGCCGGCGTGGCGATCGGCGTGCTCGCGGTACGCAAGGTGTCCCAAACGCGTGACGCCTTGGGCCCGGCGGGACTGAACCGCGCCCTGGCGCAGGTGGCCGATTCCGTGGCCACCTTCGCCGACGCGGTCCGCGACGGCATGCAGGAACGTGAAACCGACCTGCGCCTGGCCCTGGGCATCGATTCCGCCGACGACGTCCGCAAGCGATAAGTTTTTTTACGGTCACCGAAGCCGCAGCCCGGCGCCCACAACCGTATTGCACCCCGGAAGGTAAGACACAGGCACCATGAAATCCCATGAGATTGTCCGCCGCTGGCTCGACTTCTTCGAGAAGAAGGGCCATTCCGTGGTCCCCTCCGCGTCCCTCGTGTCGCCGGATCCCTCGCTGCTGTTCACCGTGGCCGGCATGGTGCCGTTCATCCCGTACCTGACCGCCCGCGAGACGCCGCCGTACCCGCGCGCCACCAGCGTGCAGAAATGCATCCGCACCGCGGACATCGAAGAGGTCGGCAAGACCGTCCGGCACGGCACGTTCTTCCAGATGTGCGGCAACTTCTCCTTCGGCGACTACTTCAAGGAACAGGCCATCGCGATGGCCTGGGAACTGCTGACCAGCCCGGTGGAGCAGGGCGGTTACGGCCTGCCGCCGGAGAAGCTCTGGATCACTGTGTACGAAGAGGACGAGGAAGCACTGGCCATCTGGCGCGACCAGGTGGGCGTTCCGGCCGAGCGGATCCAGAAGTCCGGCAAGAAGGACAACTACTGGTCCACCGGCCAGCCCGGCCCGGCTGGCCCCTGCTCGGAAATCTTCTACGACCGCGGCCCGGAGTACGGGATCGAGGGCGGTCCGATCGCCGACGAGACCCGCTACATCGAAATCTGGAACCTGGTCTTCATGCAGTACCAGCGCGGCGCCGGCATCGGCAAGGAAGACTTCGAAATCCTGGGCGAATTGCCGCAGAAGAACATCGACACCGGCCTTGGCATGGAACGCCTCGCGATGATCCTGCAGGGCGTGGAGAACATGTACGAGACGGACCAGGTCCGCCCCGTGCTGGACAAGGCCGCGGAGATCTCCGGCAAGGAGTACACCAGCGCCGAGTCCGACGACGATCCGCACCACGGCGACGACGTGCGAATGCGCGTGGTGGCCGACCACATCCGCTCCGCCCTGATGCTGATCTCCGACGGCGTGACCCCCTCCAACGAAGGCCGCGGCTACGTGCTGCGCCGGCTGATCCGCCGCGCGGTGCGCGCCATGCGCCTGCTCGGTGTGGAACGCGCCTGCCTGCCGGACCTGCTGCCGGTCTCCCGGGATGCGATGAAGGGCACCTACCCGGAAGTGGCCGAGGACTTCGAGCGCATCAGCCGGATTGCCTACGCCGAGGAGAAGGCGTTCCTGCGCACCATTGCCTCCGGCACCGCGCGGCTCGAAGAGGCCGTGAAGGAATCCAAGGCCGCCGCCAAGCCGATCTCCGGCGAGGACGCCTTCACCCTGCACGACACCTACGGCTTCCCGATCGACCTGACCCTCGAGATGGCCGAGGAAGCCGGCCTGCAGGTGGACGAGGCCGGATTCCGCACGCTGATGGCCGAACAGCGCGAGCGCGCCCAGGCCGACGCCCGCGGCAAGAAGCTGGGCCACGCCGACGTGACCGTCTTCCGCGAGATGCTCGCCGATGGCGAGACCGTCTTCACCGGCTACGACGAACTCACCACCGAATCCACGGTGCGAGGCATCGTCCGCGGCGGCGAAGTGCGCGGCTTCGCCGGCCAGGGCGAGGAAATCGAACTGGTGCTCGACGCCACCCCGTTCTACGCCGAGGCCGGCGGGCAGGCCGCGGACGTCGGGCTGATCACCGGCGACGGGTTCGTGGTCGAGGTGCTCGACGTGCAGAAGCCCGTCAAGGGCCTGAGCGTGCACAAGGCCGTGGTGCGCGAGGGCGAACTGCCCTCCGGCGCCACGGTGCAGGCCGCCGTCGACGCCCAGCGCCGCCAGGCCGGCGAGCAGGCGCACACCGGCACGCACATCATCCATGCGGCCCTGCACCAGATCCTGGGCCCGGAGGCGCTGCAGCGCGGTTCCTTCAACAAGGCCGGCTACCTTCGCTTCGACTTCTCCTGGGGCGAGGGCCTCTCCGACGCCGCCAAGTCGGAGGTCGAAGAGGTCTCGAACCTGGCCATCCGCAACAACTTCGAGGTCCAGACCCGCGTCATGCCGCTGGCCCAGGCCCGCGAGCTGGGCGCCATGGCGCTGTTCGGCGAGGCCTACGGGGACACCGTGCGCGTGGTGGAGATCGACGGCGCGTGGTCCCGCGAACTTTGCGGCGGCACCCATGTGGAGGCCACCTCGCAGATCGGTTCGCTGACCCTGCTGGGCGAGGCATCGGTGGGTTCGGGCAACCGGCGCGTGGAGGCGTTCGTGGGCATGGAGGCCTTCCGCCACATGGCCGCCGAGCGCGCCCTGGTGAACGAACTCTCCGAAATGCTGAAGGTGCCGGGGGCGCAGCTGCCGGAGCGGATTTCCGCCACCCTGGCCAAGCTCAAGTCCGTGGAGAAGGAGTTGGACAAGCTCCGCAAGGAACAGCTCGCCGCCTCGGCCGCCTCGCTGGTGGCCCAGACCCAGGACGTGGCGGGGGTCCGGCTGCTGGCGCACCATGCCGGCGAACTCAGCGGCGCGGACGACCTGCGCAGCCTGGCCCTGGACCTGCGGACGCGGCTGGGCTCCGACCCGGTCACCGTGGCGATGACGGGGGTGGCCAACGGCCGACCCCTGATCCTGGTGGCCACCAACGAAGCCGCCCGTGCCGCCGGTGTCAAGGCCGGCGCCCTGGTCAAGACCGCCGCCGGAGTACTGGGCGGCGGAGGCGGCGGCAAGGACGACGTCGCGCAGGGCGGCGGGTCCGATGCCACCAAGATCGACGAGGCACTGGCCGCCGTGACGGCCGCGGTCGCCAACCGCTAGGGCATCCGGTGTCTGTTCCCGATTATCCGCACGGCACCAAGCTTGGTGTCGACGTCGGCGCGGTGCGCGTGGGCGTGGCCAGCTGCGATCCGGACGGGATCCTGGCCACCCCGGTGCGCACCCTGAAGCGCGACGCCAAGAAAGACAGCGACGTCAGGGTCCTGGTGCGGGAGGCCGCCGAGCGGGACGCCGTGCAGGTGTTCGTTGGGCTGCCGCGCACCCTCTCCGGCGGCGACTCGGCGTCCACGGACATGGCCCGCGACTACGCCCGGAAGCTGGCCGCAGCGCTGGCCGGGGCGGGGTCAGCCGCCCGGGTCAACCTGATCGACGAGCGCCTGACGACCGTGGCGGCGCACCGCGGACTGCGGGAGGCTGGTATGGATACACGTCAACATCGTAAAGTAGTTGATCAGGTAGCCGCAGTGGGTATACTGCAGCAGGCTATTGACATGCAACGGGCCCAAGGGCAGGACGTGGGGACACCTGTCGCACCGCCCGCCGGCAGCCATGTGCCGGCTGCCAGCCATGAGGAGCCGACGATTTCGCACGGACATGACCGAAGCGGGGACCCCGGGACATGAGCAAGCACCCCGACGACTGGAACAACCTGCCGTCCCGGCGCGCCGCACGCGGCCGCCAGGCCGCTGACCCGCGCTTCGACGACACCGTCCCGCCGTATTGGGACGACGACGCCGTACCCGAATGGGAGGAAGCGCCCGCGGACGAGGCATGGCCTCCTCCGCCCGCCCACCCCGCCGCGCCCGCGGCCCCCGTCGCCGCGGCTCGGTACGAGCCGGAACCCGGCGTCGGGGACGCACCGGTTGCGGCCGGCTGGGACGAGCCGGAACCCATCCTCGAGGACGAACGGTCCGCCGCCTGGCATGAACCGGAGCCGGCCACCGTCGTCCAGCAGCAGGTTCCCGCCGAGGAAGGC
Source organism: Arthrobacter sp. MDT2-34-1 (assembly GCF_059091365.1). Taxonomy (NCBI): domain Bacteria; kingdom Bacillati; phylum Actinomycetota; class Actinomycetes; order Micrococcales; family Micrococcaceae; genus Arthrobacter; species Arthrobacter sp. MDT2-34-1. Next base: position 481,272 of record NZ_JBNHGO010000001.1, on the reverse strand, counting down.
GAAGCGGAGCAAAACTGGGACGTGGCCGACGACGCCGTCGTGTACCAGGACGACGGACAGGTCTACCACGACGGCCGGCTGGACTTTTTCGAGGACGAGCCGGCGCCCGGCCGCAAGGGCCCGCCCCGCAGCAAGCAGCGGGCCCGCCGCCGGCGCAACACGATCATGCTGGTGGTGTTCGGGGTCTTCGCCGCCGGCCTGGTCGGCGTCGTGCTGTTCCTGCAGAACCTGCTCGGCATGGGCGGCGGCCCCGAAGACTACGCCGGCCCCGGGGAGGGGCAGGTGACCTTCACCGTGGAACAAGGCGCCGGCCCGCTGGCCATCGCCAGTTCCCTCGTGGAGCAGGACATCGTCTCCAACAGCGAAATATTCCTCGGCGAGCTGGCCAGCCAGGCCAACGGCCGGGAGGTCCAGCCCGGCGATTACGAGATGCAGTACAAGCTGCCCGCCGCCGACGCGGCCGCCATCCTGCTCGCGGACGTGGGGGAGAAGGTTTCCTACGTTGCCATCAACCGCACGTGGCGGCAGAACGAGGTGTTCGACGCCCTGAGCAAGGGCACGAAGATCCCGGCCTCCGAGTTCGCGGAGCTGGCCAAGAATCCGCAGCAGTTCGATTTGCCCAAGGACGCACGGAACCTGGAAGGGTACCTGTTCCCCGGAGAATACCGCTGGCCGCTGGACGCCACCGCGGAGGACATCATCTCCGAACTGGTCGCCAACACCAAGGAGCGGCTGACCGCGGACGGCATCACCGATCCGCAGGAACAGTTCCGGGTGCTGACCATCGCGAGCATCATCGAAGCCGAGGCCGGCGAGGCCGACTACGCCAAGGTCGCCGGGGCCATCCAGAACCGGCTCAAGCCCGACAACACCGAAACGAACGGCCTGATCCAGTCCGACGCCACGGTCACCTACGGGCTGGGCCGGAAGGGCTACGACATCACGCCCGAGGAGAAGGCCGACAAGTCCAATCCGTACAACACGTACGCGCACACCGGACTGCCGGCCGGGCCGATCAACTCACCCGGCGGGCCTGCCATTGACGCGGCCGCCAACCCGGCCGACGTCCCCTACTACTACTGGGTGACGGTCAACCTGGACACCGGCGAGACCAAGTTCGCCGAGACACTGGCGGAGCACAACGCGTACACCAAGGAATACCAGCAGTGGTGCAGCGAGCAGGAAGAGGGCCGGTGCAGTTGACCGCCCGTCCCGCGGACGGCGTGCCGGCCGGCACGCCGCCCGCTTCCCGGCAGTACCAGGCGGCGGTGCTCGGCCATCCGATCGACCACTCCCGGTCGCCGGCCCTGCACCGCGCGGCCTATGAGTTGATCGGCTTCGACTGCAGCTACCGGGTTATCGATCTCACGGCGGACCGGGTGCCGCAGTTCGTCCGGGACCTGCGCGCGGAGCGGGACTGGGCCGGGCTGTCGGTGACCATGCCGCTGAAGGCCGCCATGGTCGGCCAGATGGACCGGGTCAGCGAACTGGTGGACGTGCTGGGGGTGCTCAACACTGTGGTTCCCGAGTACGACGGCGGGGGAGGCGTGACGCTCTCCGGCCACAACACCGACGTGGCCGGCATCGTCGGCGCGCTGCGCCACGGCGGCGTCGCAGAGGGCGAGCCCGCGGTGATCCTCGGCGGCGGCGGCACCGCCGCCGCGGCCGCCGCCGCGCTGGGGGACCTGAAACCGTCCGAGGTGACCCTGTGCCTGCGGAATCCGGCCAACGCCGGGGGCGTGCAAGGCATCGCCCGCCGCCTCGGCCTGCCGCTGCGGGTGGCCGGGTGGGACCAGGCGGCCGCCGCGCTGCGGCAGGCCGGGACGGTGGTCTGCACGCTGCCGCCGCGCGCCGCCGATTCCCTGGCCGCGGAGCTGGCGGCGGAGGCCGGAACGGACCGGAGGGGACGAGTGCTGCTCGACGTCGCCTACGATCCCTGGCCCAGCGACCTGGCAGCAGTGTGGCAGCGTCAGGGCGGCTCGGTGGTCCACGGTTTGGAAATGCTCATCTACCAGGCCGTGGAGCAGGTGCGCTTGTTCGCCGGTGATCGCTTCACCGACGCCGCCGAAGTCACAAATGTGATGTGTGACGCGGTAGGTGCACCGCGGCGCTAAACAGCCCGCCGATGCATGGCAGTATTGAATCCATGTTGCGTTGGTTAACCGCCGGTGAATCCCATGGTCCGGCCCTGGTAGGCATTATCGAAGGCGTCCCTGCCGGCGTCGAACTGACCGCGGCCGAGGTCCAGGATGCCCTGGCCCGGCGGCGTCTCGGCTACGGCCGCGGCGCCCGGATGAAGTTCGAAAAGGACCAGGTCACCCTGGTGGGCGGCGTCCGCCACGGCCTGACCCAGGGCGGCCCGGTGGCCATCGAGGTGGCCAACACCGAATGGCCCAAGTGGGAAACCGTCATGTCCGCCGACCCGGTGGATCCGGCGGCCCTGGCGGACCTGGCCCGCAACGCCCCGCTCACCCGGCCCCGGCCGGGCCATGCCGACTTCACGGGCATGCAGAAGTACGGCTTCGACGAAGCCCGCCCCGTGCTGGAACGGGCCAGCGCCCGGGAGACCGCGGCCCGCGTGGCCCTGGGAACCGTGGCCGCGAAATTCCTCGCCGCGCTGGGCATCCGACTGGTCAGCCACACCACCGCGGTGGGCCGGGTCTCCGTGCCCGAAGGCTGCCCGCTTCCCGGGCCGGGCGATGTCCTGGCCCTGGACGAAGATCCGCTGCGCTGCTTCGACGCCGAGACGTCCGAGGCCATGGTGCTGGAAGTGGACCAGGCGCACAAGGACGGCGAAACCCTGGGCGGCGTGGTCGAGGTGCTGGCCTACGGCCTGCCGCCGGGACTGGGCAGCTACGTGCACTGGGACCGCCGGCTGGACGCCCGCCTGGCCGCCGCCTTGATGGGAATCCAGGCCATCAAGGGCGTGGAGGTCGGCGACGGCTTCCTCACCGCCGCCCGCCGCGGATCGGAAGCCCATGACGAGATCGTCCGCGACGAAGACGGCACCATCGTGCGGGCCAGCAACCGGGCCGGCGGCATCGAGGGCGGCATGAGCATTGGGGAGACCCTGCGCGTCCGGGCGGCCATGAAACCGATCGCCACGGTGCCCCGCGCGCTGTCCACCATCGACGTCACCACCGGAGAGCCCGCCAAGGCCCACCACCAGCGTTCGGACGTCTGCGCGGTGCCGGCATCCGGCGTCGTCGCAGAAGCGATGGTGGCCCTGGTCCTCGCCGAGGCCGTGACCGAGAAGTTCGGCGGCGACTCCGTGAGCGAGACGGCACGCAACCTCCGGTCCTACCTGGCGGCGATCCCGGAGTCGCTGGATTCGATCGGCCGCTAATGGCAGCCGGGCAGCCGCTCAAGCTGCGGCGCCACCTGGTCCTGATCGGCCCGATGGCGTCCGGCAAGTCGACGCTGGGCAGCCAGTTCGCCAGCCGGCACGGCCTCGCCTTCGCCGACAGCGACAAGCGGCTCGTCGAACGCCACGGTCCGATCACCGCGATCTTCGCCTCGATGGGCGAGCACGCCTTCCGCGAGCTCGAGGCCCGCGAAGTGGCCGCACTGCTGGCCGCCGGCCGGCCGCCCGCCGTGGTCTCGCTGGGCGGCGGCGCCATCCTGGACACCGGCACCCAGCAACTGCTGGCCGACTGCACCGTGGTTTTCCTGGACATCGACGTGGATACCGTGCGGCCGCGCATCATCAAGGACACCGGCCGGCCGCTGCTGGCCGGCGACCCCGTGGGCCGCTGGATCGAGACCTTCGGACAACGCCGGCCGGTCTACGAGCGGCTGGCGGACCTGGTGCTGGACACCCGCGGCAAATCCCAGCAGCAACTGCTGGCCGAACTGAGACAACTGCTTGATGAAAGGCACGAACAGTGAGCAACACCGCCGAGGCAACCACCATCCCGGTCACCGGGAACACGCCCCAGGAGGCGTACGACGTCGTCGTCGGCCACGCGCTGCTGGGCCGCCTGCCGCAGGTACTGGGGGAGCGGGTCCGCAAGGTCCTGGTGATCCACCCGCGCGCGCTGCGTGCCACCGGCGACGCGGTGCGCGAGGACCTGGCCGCCAACGGGCTGGAGGCGCTGACCGCCGAAATTCCGGACGCCGAGGAGGGCAAGCACATCCAGGTGGCCTCGTTCTGCTGGCAGGTGCTGGGACAGAACGACTTCACCCGCTCGGACGCCATCGTGGCCGTGGGCGGCGGCGCGGTCACCGACGTGGCCGGCTTCGTGGCCGCCACCTGGCTGCGCGGCGTCAAGGTGGTGCACATCCCCACCAGCCTGCTGGGCATGGTGGACGCCGCGGTGGGCGGCAAGACCGGCATCAACACCGCCGAGGGCAAGAACCTGGTCGGTGCGTTCCACCCGCCGGCCGCGGTGCTGGCCGACCTGGACGCGCTGCAGACGCTGCCGCCCAACGAACTGGTCACCGGCCTGGCCGAAGCCGTCAAGTGCGGCTTCATCGCCGACCCGGCCATCCTGGAGGTGATCGAAGCGGACCCCAAGGCCGCCAGCACCGCCGGCACGCCGCAGCTGCGTGAGATCATCGAGCGGTCCATCCGGGTCAAGGCCGGGATAGTCTCTTCCGACCTGCGCGAATCGGGCCGCCGGGAGTTCCTGAATTACGGGCACACCCTCGGCCACGCGATCGAGCTGGCCGAGCGCTACCAGATGCGCCACGGCGCGGCCGTTTCGATCGGCCTGGCCTTTGCCGCCGAGCTGTCCCGGATGGTGGGCCGGCTGGACGACGCCACCGCCGACCGGCACCAGGCGATCCTGACGTCGCTCGGGCTGCCCGTGACCTACCGCCGCGACCGCTGGGCCGCGCTGCTGGACGGGATGAAGCGCGACAAGAAGGCCCGCGGCGACCTGCTGCGGTTCGTGGTGCTCGACGGCCTCGCCAAGCCCGGGATCCTGGAGGTGCCGGACACCTCGCTGCTGTTCGCCGCCTACCAGGAGATCGCCGAGTAGCCCCGACGCCGGCGCCGGAGGTGGCGCAGGGGTCCGGCGCGCCTTGGATCCGCTCCCACGTTTGGCTGGGCGGCCCATACATCGCCGCACGTCAGGGCCCTTCACGCTGCCAAGACGTGGGCAGTTAGGGCCAAACGTGGGACTCAACCGCCCACCCTGTCCGCGGCAGCGGCTGGCGTTGCCGGCCGCCAGGGCCGCTCCGGGCCAAGGCGCGGCCAGCCCGTCCGCAGGGCCCGTCTTCGGGCGGCAACCCGCCAGCAGGTAGAATGTCTGCTGGACTTCGCTCCGGGCCGGGCGGACTTTCCGCCCGCGGCCCGCCATCATCGACGAAAGTGAAACTGTGGCCACGACCAACGACATCAAGAACGGCACCGTGCTGAAGCTGGACGGCCAGCTGTGGAACGTCATTGAGTTCCAGCACGTGAAGCCGGGCAAGGGCGGCGCGTTCGTGCGCACCAAGATCAAGAATGTCGTCAGCGGCAAGATCCAGGACAAGACGTTCAACGCCGGCCTGAAGATCGAGACCGCCACGGTTGACCGCCGCGATTACACCTACCTGTACAAGGACGGCGACGACTTCGTCTTCATGGACGTGCAGGACTACGACCAGGTCACCGTTCCCGGCCCGGTGGTCGGCGACGACGAGAACTTCCTGCTGGAAAACATCAAGGTCAACATCGCCATGCACGACGGCATCCCGCTCTACATCGAGCTGCCCGCCTCCGTGGTCATGGAGATCACGTACACCGAGCCCGGCCTGCAGGGCGACCGTTCCACCGGCGGCACCAAGCCCGCCACCGTGGAGACCGGCTACCAGATCCAGGTTCCGCTGTTCCTGGAGACCGGCACCAAGGTCAAGGTCGACACCCGCACCGGCGACTACCTGGGACGAGTCAACGACTAGTGAGTGCTCCCACTTCTGCCCGCGGCAAAGCCCGCCGCAGGGCCGTCGACGTCCTCTTTGAAGCCGAACAGCGCGGCGTGTCCCCGGCCGATGCGCTGGCCGGTCGCGGCAACACCGACCAGGTGATCAACCCCTACACCGCCCAGATTGTGGAGGGGGTCGCCGCCCTGCAGCCGACCATCGACGAGTTCCTGGCCACCTACGCCCAGGGCTGGACGCTGGAACGGATGCCCGCGGTGGACCGGATTATCCTGCGGGTCGGCTCCTGGGAACTGCTCTACAACGACGACGTCCCCGACGGCGTCGCGGTCAGCGAGGCCGTCGAGCTGGCCAAAACGCTCTCGACCGACGAGTCGCCGTCCTTCGTCAACGGGCTGCTGGGCCGGCTGCAGCAGCTCAAGCCCACGCTCCTGGCCTGACCCGGCCCGCAGCCACCATCCCCACGCGCGACGGCGGGTGCCCGCATTCCGGGCACCCGCCGTCGCCGCGTCCGGCACCTCCGCACCGCGCAGGTGAGCTTGCGCACATCGTCCGCGCATCGCCGTCGCACAGCCGTCACGAACGGCAGGAGCGGAGGCGGGCATGGTAATTTTGAGGGCGCAAGCAACCTTTAAATTCCGTCCAGTGAGGCGGGGAAGGAGGCGGCAACAGATGAACACGGACCACCCGGCGCAGCCGGCATCGTCGCGCGTTGTACTTGCCGAAGCGGACATCAACCGCGCATTGACCCGTATTGCCCACGAGATCCTCGAGGCGAACAAAGGCTCCCAGGACCTGGTCCTGCTGGGCATCCCGCGCCGCGGTTATCCGTTGGCCCGGCGGCTGGCCGCCAAGATCGCCGCCGCCGACCCCTCGGTTGCCGCCGACAAGATCATCGGCCAGCTCGACGTGACCATGTTCCGCGACGACCTGCGCCGGCATCCCACGCGTTCGCCGCTGCCCACCCAGCTGCCGGCCGAGGGCATCGACGACAAGGTCGTGGTGCTGGTCGACGACGTGCTCTATTCCGGGCGCACCATCCGCGCCGCCCTGGACGCCCTGGTGGATCTGGGCCGGCCACGGATCGTGCGGCTGGCCGTGCTGGTGGACCGCGGGCACCGCGAGCTGCCGATCCGCGCCGACCACGTCGGCAAAAACCTTCCCACCTCCTCCAAGGAGAAGGTCCGGGTCCGGCTGGCCGAGACCGACACCAACAACGGCGCACCGGCGGCCGACGAAGTAGTAATCGAGGACGTCAGCGCATGAAACACCTGCTCTCCACCGCGGACCTGGCCAAGCAGGACGCGGTGCAGATCCTCGACACTGCCGAGGAGATGTCCGCGGTCTCCCAGCGCGAGGTCAAGAAACTGCCCGTGCTGCGCGGCCGCACCGTGGTCAACCTCTTCTTCGAGGACTCCACCCGCACCCGCATTTCCTTCGAAGCCGCCGCCAAGCGGCTCTCCGCCGACGTCATCAACTTCGCGGCCAAGGGATCCTCGGTCTCCAAGGGCGAATCGCTCAAGGACACCGCCCAGACCCTGGAGGCGATGGGCGCCGACGCCGTCGTCATCCGGCACTGGGCCTCCGGGGCACCGGCGCGGCTGGCCGGGTCGGGCTGGATCGACGCCGCCGTGGTGAACGCCGGCGACGGCACCCACGAACACCCCACCCAGGCGCTGTTGGACGCTTTCACGCTGCGGCGCACCTGGGCCAGGCTCACGGGCACCGCCTCGGCCGGGAGCGACCTGGCCGGCATGAAGGTGGCCATCGTCGGGGACATCCTGCACTCCCGGGTGGCACGCTCCAACCTGTGGCTGCTGCGCACGCTCGGCGCCGAGGTCACCATGGTCGCCCCGCCGACGCTGCTGCCTGTGGGCAGCCGCCAGTGGCCGTGCACGATCAGCTACGACCTGGACGCCACGCTGGCCGAGGGCACCGACGCCGTCATGATGCTGCGCGTGCAGGGGGAGCGGATGAACGCCGCCTACTTCCCGTCCACGCAGGAGTATTCGCGCCGCTGGGGGTTCGACGACCGCCGCCTGGCGGCGCTGGACGCCTCCGGCCGCGCCGGCACCATCATCATGCACCCCGGCCCGATGAACCGCGGGCTGGAAATTTCGTCGGCGGCAGCCGACTCGCCGCGGTCCACCGTGCTGGACCAGGTACGCAACGGTGTTGCCGTGCGGATGGCCGCGCTCTACCTGTTGCTCTCCGGCGGCACCGAATCCGCCGCCCCCGCTCCCACCGCCACCCAGGAGGCCAAGTGACCGAGTCCAGCGAAACCACCTACCTGATCCGCGGGGCTTCGCTGACCGGCGGCGAGCGTGCCGACCTGCTGCTCCGCGGCGGGAGAATCGCGGAGGCGGGCACCGGCCTGAGCGCGGCCGGCGCCGTCGACATCGATGCCGACGGGCTGATCGCGCTGCCGGGCATGGTCGACCTGCACACGCACCTGCGCGAGCCGGGCCGCGAGGATGCGGAGACGGTGGAGACCGGCACCCGGGCCGCGGCCCTGGGCGGCTTCACGGCCGTGCACGCGATGGCCAACTCGACGCCGGTCGCCGACACCGCCGGCGTGGTCGAGCAGGTATACACGCTGGGCCGGACCGCCGGCTGGGCCGATGTCCGCCCGGTGGGCGCCGTGACCGTGGGCCTGGCCGGCGAACGGCTCGCCGAACTCGGCGCGATGGCCGACTCCCGGGCCCGGGTCCGGGTCTTTTCCGACGACGGGATCTGCGTGTCCGACCCGGTGCTGATGCGCCGCGCGCTGGAGTACGTCAAGGCGTTCGACGGCGTGATCGCCCAGCACGCCCAGGAGCCCCGGCTGACCGACGGGGCGCAGATGAACGAGGGAACCGTCTCGGCGGTGCTGGGCATGACCGGTTGGCCGGCCGTCGCGGAAGAGAGCATCATCGCCCGCGACGTGCTGCTGGCCCAGCACGTGGACTCCCGCCTGCACGTCTGCCACGTCTCCACGGCCGGATCGGTGGAACTCATCCGCTGGGCCAAGGCCCGCGGGATCAAGGTCACCGCCGAGGTCACGCCGCACCACCTGTGGCTGACCGACGAACTGGTCCGCAGCTACGACCCGGTCTACAAGGTCAACCCGCCGCTGCGCACGGACGAAGACGTGCAGGCCCTGCGCGCCGGCCTGGCCGACGGCACCATCGACGTCATCGGCACCGACCACGCACCGCACCCCTCCGAGGCGAAGGAGTGCGAATGGGCGCAGGCAGCCATGGGCATGACCGGGCTGGAAACCGCACTGTCCGTCGTGCAGCACACCATGATCGAATCCGGCCTGATCGGCTGGGCCGACTTCGCCCGAATCACCTCCGCCATGCCGGCCCGGATCGGCCGGCTGCCCGGCCAGGGCCAGCCGCTGGCCGCAGGATCGGCCGCCAACATCACCCTGGTGGACCCGGCGGCCCGTTGGACGGTGGACCCCTCGGCCATGGCCACCAAGGGCAGGAACTCGCCGTTCGCCGGCCGGGAGCTGCCCGGCCGCGTGGTTGCCACGTTCCTCAACGGACACCCCACGGTGCTGGACGGCGCCCTGAACACGCCGGCACGCCCGGCAGGGGAGGCCTGAGATGAACCAGATGCAAGCGGGCCTGGTGATGCTCGCCGTCGCCGTCGTGCTCATGGTGCTGGTGGGCGTCGGCTGGCGCAACCGGGTCAAACGGCAGCGGGACATCGCGCCGTTGCCGCAGGTCCCGGCGGACACCGCCAACCCGACCGGCTACTACGAAGGCATGTACGTGGTCACGACGACGGCGGGGGACTGGCTGGACCGCGTCGCCGTCCACGGCCTCGGCATCCGGACCAAGGCGGCCCTGCGGACCTATCCGCATGGCGTGCTGATCGAGCGGCCCGGTTCCACGGACCTCTACATTCCGGCCGAAAGCATCTCCGACGTCCGCACCGAGAGCGGCATGGTGGGCAAGTTCGTGGAGTCCGAGGGCCTGGCCGTGATCACGTGGAAGCTGGGGGAGCGCGAGGTCGACACGGCCTTCCGCACCCGGCAGGCCGCCGACAAACACCCGCTGCTGGCGCAGCTGCAGACATACCTACCCGCCGTACAGGAAGACTAGGACCTATCGTGAGCGCAGAAACAACTTACCTCTCCGCACCGGCGCTGCTGGTGCTCGAAGACGGCCGGACCTTCCGCGGCCGCAGCTACGGCGCGCAGGGCACCGCGCTGGGCGAGGCGGTCTTTTCCACCGGCATGACCGGCTACCAGGAGACCATCACCGATCCGTCCTACGCCCGCCAGCTGGTGGTGCAGACCGCACCCCACATCGGCAACACCGGCGTGAACGACGACGACGCGGAATCCCGCAAGATCTGGGTAGCCGGCTACGTGGTCCGCGACCCGGCCCGCCGTCCCTCCAACTGGCGCTCCGAGCGCAGCTTGGACGACGAACTGGTCAACCAGGGCATCGTGGGCATCCAGGGAGTGGACACCCGCGCCCTGACCCGCCACCTGCGCGAACGCGGCGCCATGAAGGCCGGCATCTTCTCCGGCGACGCGGCCGCCCGCCCCGCGGCGGAGCTGCTGGCCGAGGTCACCGCGCAGCCGGCGATGGAAGGCGCCCGGCTCGCCGAAGAGGTCAGCGTCACCGAGGCCTACACCGTAGACCCGGCCGACCACGGCTGGGACGGGGAGCCGCGGTTCACCGTCGCCGCCCTCGACCTGGGCATCAAGGCCATGACCCCCGTCCGGTTCGCCGAGCGCGGGATCCGGGTGCACGTGCTGCCCGCCACTGCCAGCTTCGAGGACATCCAGGCCGTCGCGCCCGACGGCATGTTCATGTCCAACGGGCCCGGCGACCCCGCCACGGCCGACCGCCAGGTGCTGCTGCTGCGCAAGGTGCTCGACGCCGGCCTGCCGTTCTTCGGCATCTGCTTCGGCAACCAGATCCTGGGCCGCGCCCTGGGGTTCGGCACCTACAAGCTGCGCTACGGCCACCGCGGCATCAACGTGCCGGTCATGGACCGGAGCACCGGAAAGGTCGAAATCACCTCGCAGAACCACGGCTTCGCCGTCGACGCCCCGCTGGACGGGCCCACCCTGGCCCCGGAGGAGCGCTTCGGCCGGGTCGAAGTCAGCCACGTCTGCCTCAACGACGACGTCGTCGAGGGCCTGAACTGCCTGGACATCCCCGCCTTCTCCGTCCAGTACCACCCGGAGGCGGCCGCCGGACCGCACGATGCGGCGCCCCTGTTCGACCGCTTCACCGACCTGATGAACTCCCGCCGTAACCAGACCGGGACCGCTTCCGAGACCATGAAGGAAAGCAAGTAATGCCCAAGAGAGAAGATCTGAAGTCCGTCCTGGTCATCGGTTCCGGTCCCATCGTGATCGGACAGGCGGCCGAGTTCGACTATTCCGGCACGCAGGCGCTGCGGGTGCTGAAGGAGGAGGGCCTGCGGGTCATCCTGGTCAACTCCAATCCCGCCACGATCATGACGGACCCCGAGTTTGCCGACGCCACCTACGTGGAGCCGATCACCCCGGAGGTGGTCGAAAAGATCATCGCCAAGGAGCGCCCGGACGCCGTGCTGCCCACGCTGGGCGGCCAGACCGCCCTGAACACCGCCATCGCGCTGGACAAGAACGGTGTGCTGGACAAGTACAACGTGGAGCTGATCGGCGCCAACATCGCCGCCATCGAACTCGGCGAAGACCGGGAGAAGTTCAAGGGCGTGGTGGAGCGCTGCGGCGCCGAGTCCGCCAAGTCCGTGATCGTGCACTCGATGGACGAGGCCTTCGCCGCGGCCGAGGAACTGGGCTACCCGATGGTGGTGCGCCCGTCCTTCACCATGGGCGGCCTCGGCTCCGGGATGGCCTACAACGCGGATGACCTGCGCCGGATCGCCGGGGCCGGCATCCAGTACAGCCCCACCAGCGAGGTGCTGCTCGAAGAGAGCATCCTGGGCTGGAAGGAATACGAGCTCGAGATGATGCGCGACAAGAACGACAACGTCGTCGTCGTCTGCTCGATCGAGAACTTCGATCCGGTGGGCGTGCACACCGGCGACTCCATCACGGTCGCCCCCGCCATGACGCTGACCGACCGCGAGTTCCAGAAGCTGCGCGACATCTCCATCGCGGTGATCCGCGAAGTCGGCGTCGACACCGGCGGCTGCAACATCCAGTTCGCCATCGAACCCGACACCGGCCGCGTCGTCGTAATCGAGATGAACCCGCGCGTCTCCCGGTCCTCCGCGCTGGCCTCCAAGGCCACCGGTTTCGCGATCGCCAAGATCGCCACCAAGCTGTCGCTCGGGTACACGCTGGACGAGATCCCCAACGACATCACCCAGCAGACCCCGGCCGCCTTCGAACCGACGCTGGACTACGTCGTCGTCAAGGTTCCGCGTTTCGCGTTCGAGAAATTCCCGGCCGCCGACCCGACGCTGACCACCACCATGAAGTCCGTCGGCGAGGCGATGGCCATCGGCCGCAACTTCACCGAAGCGCTGCAGAAGGCGCTGCGATCGCTGGAGCAGAAGGGGTCGCAGCTCGAGTTCGACCCGGTCAACGACTACGATGTGCCCGAACTGCTGGCCAAGTCCAGGGTCGGGTCCACCGAGCGGCTCTCGATGGTGCAGCGGGCGCTGCTCGGCGGTGCCACCGTCGAGCAGGTCTTCGAAGCCACGTCGATCGACCCGTGGTTCCTGGACCAGCTGCAGCTGATCAACGAAGTGGCCACCGAAATCCGCCGGGCGCCGGCACTGACCGAGGACATCCTGCGGCTGGCCAAGCGGCACGGCTTCTCCGATGAACAGATCGGCAAGCTCAGCCACACCAGCGAGGCAGTGGTCCGCGGGGTCCGTCACGCGCTGGGCATCCGTCCGGTGTTCAAGACGGTGGACACCTGCGCCGCCGAATTCGCCGCCTACACCCCGTACCACTACTCGTCCTACGACGAGGAGGACGAGGTCGAGCTGCACGCGAAGCCGTCGGTGATCATCCTCGGTTCCGGCCCCAACCGGATCGGCCAGGGCATCGAGTTCGACTACTCCTGCGTCCACGCCACCATGGCGCTGCGCAAAGCCGGGCACGAGACGGTCATGATCAACTGCAACCCGGAGACCGTCTCCACCGACTACGACATCTCCAACCGCCTGTACTTCGAGCCGCTCACGCTCGAGGACGTGCTGGAGGTCATCGCGGCGGAGGAGCGCACCGGCGGCGTGCTCGGCGTGTTCGTGCAGCTGGGCGGCCAGACGCCGCTGAAGCTGGCGCAGGCGCTGGCCGACGCCGGCATCCCGATCCTCGGCACCTCGCCGGAGGCCATCGACCTGGCCGAGCACCGCGGCGCCTTCCAGCGGGTGCTGGATTCGGCCGGGCTGGTAGCCCCGAAGAACGGCACGGCCGTTTCCTTCGAGGAGGCGAAGAAGATCGCCGACGAGATCGGTTACCCCGTGCTGGTCCGCCCGTCGTACGTGCTGGGCGGGCGCGGCATGGAGATCGTCTACGACGAGGCCAACCTGTCGCGCTACATCGCCAACGCCACCGAGATCACGCCGGACCATCCGGTGCTGGTGGACCGCTTCCTGGAAGACGCCATCGAGATCGACGTCGACGCCCTCTACGACGGCAAGGACCTCTACGTCGGCGGCATCATGGAACACATCGAGGAGGCCGGGATCCACTCCGGCGACTCCGCCTGCGTGCTGCCGCCGATCACCCTGGGCGCCGACGTGCTGGATCGGGTGCGCAGGGCCACCGCCGCCATCGCCGAGGGCGTGGGGGTGCGCGGCCTGATCAACATCCAGTTCGCGCTGGCCGCCGACGTGCTCTATGTGATCGAGGCCAACCCGCGCGCTTCCCGCACCGTCCCGTTCGTGTCCAAGGCCACCGGCGTGCAGTTGGCCAAGGCCGCGGCGCTGATCGGTACCGGCGTGGACATCGACATGCTGCGCAGCGTCTACAAGGTGCTGCCCGAAACCGGCGACGGTTCCCGGCTGCCGCTGGAGGCACCGGTGGCGGTGAAGGAAGCGGTGCTCCCGTTCAGCCGCTTCCGCACGCCGGAGGGCACCGTGGTCGACTCCCTGCTCGGCCCTGAAATGCGCTCCACCGGCGAGGTGATGGGCATCGACAAGTACTTCGACACTGCGTTCGCCAAGAGTCAGGCCGCGGCCGGCAGCGCCCTGCCCACGTCTGGCAAGGTCTTCGTCTCGGTGGCCAACCGCGACAAGCGCTCCATCATCATGCCGGTGAAGCTGCTGGTGGACCTGGGCTTCGAGATCCTCTCCACCGGCGGCACGGCCGAGGTGCTGCGCCGCAACGGCATCCAGTCCACCACGGTGCGGAAGGTCGCCGAGGGACGGTCCGACGACGGCGAGGGCACCATCGTCGACCTGATCACCGAAGGCCAGATCGGACTCGTCCTCAACACCCCCTCCGGCGGCCAGGCCCGCGGCGACGGCTACGAGATCCGCGCGGCGGCGACGTCGGTGGGCACGCCGATCATCACCACGGTGTCCGAGTTCGGCGCCGCCATCCAGGCCATCGAAGCGATGCGCCAGTACGAGTGGGACGTCACCAGCCTGCAGGAGCACGCGGAGAACCTGAAGGCCGCCTTCCATGCCTGAGCCGCACGCCCGGCCGCAGCGCGCCGCCTTCGGGCAGCGGCTGCGGACGGCGATGGAGGCCCGCGGGCCGCTGTGCGTGGGGATCGACCCGCACCCGTCGCTGCTCTCCGCCTGGGGACTGAACGACGACGCCGGAGGGCTGGAACGCTTCTCCCTCACCGTGTTGGACGCGGTGGGGGAGCAGGCTGCCGCCCTCAAGCCCCAGGTGGCCCTGTATGAACGGCATGGTTCGGCCGGCCTGGCGGTGCTGGAGAAGCTGCTGGCGGCCGCGGCCCAGGCCGGTGCCCTGACCATCGCCGACGCGAAGCGCGGCGACATCGGCTCCACCATGGCCGCCTACGCGGACGCGTGGCTGCGGGACGGCTCGGCGCTGGCGGCCGACGCCGTGACGCTCAGCCCCTACCTTGGGTACGAATCGCTGCGGCCGGCGCTGGACCTGGCGTCGGCAACCGGCCGCGGGGTGTTCGTGCTCGCGCTGACCTCCAACCCGGAGGGCGCCAGCGTGCAGCACGTCGGCGGCGCCGAGTCCGTGGCCGCCCGGATCGCGGACGCGGCCGCGGCGGACAACGCCGAGGCCGGGCGCGTCGGCGAGCTGGGCTCCGTGGGCCTGGTGGTTGGCGCCACGGTCCGTGCCGAGGTGATGGAACGGCTCGGGCTGGACCTCGCCGCGGTCAACGGGCCGCTGCTGGCCCCGGGGCTGGGCGCCCAGGGTGCCACCGGGGCGGACATCGCGGCGGCCTTCGGCTCCGCCGTCGGGAACGTCCTGGCCACCTCCAGCCGGGACATCCTCCGGGCGGGCCCGGACACCGCCGGCTTGCGCGCCGCCGCGGACCGCACCTTGGCCGGCCTGGCGGGCCTCTCGGGTTGAGCAGCCGGCCGGGCAGCCGGCCCTCGTGCGGGCCGGCACGAGGCTGCCCGGTCCACACCTCCTGCGCCGGGCAGCGGCCTCAGCCGCGGTGGTGCCGTTCTGGTAAGTTCAATTCATGCCCAATATGCCCGCCCGGCATCTTGTCCGACGGGCCGGATTGTCTGGAGGAGCTGTGGGTCTTCGACCGCTGACGGAGAGCGAACGCACCACCGCCCGGCTGAAAGCGACGGCCGCCCGGGTCGAGCGCGCGGAAATCAAGGCCAAAGTGAAATCCGGCGCCATGACCGTCGCCGAGGTAATCGAGGCGGCCGGGTCGATGGAATCGGTCGGCCGGCTGCGCGTGGCCGACCTGCTCGAATCGTTGCCGGGCATCGGACCGGTCCGCGCCGCCGCCATTATGGAGGCGGTCCGCATCGCGCCCAGCCGCCGGCTGCGCGGGCTCGGCATCCACCAGCGGCGAGCCCTGATAGACCACTTGGAATCCCAGTAACAGATGGAAGATATGTCCGACAAACCCCGCCTGACCGTTCTCGCCGGCCCCACCGCCGTCGGCAAGGGCACCGTTTCCACCTATATCCGCGACAACTACCCCGACGTCTGGCTTTCCGTATCCGCCACCACCCGGGAACCGCGGCCCGGCGAGCAGGACGGCGTCCACTACTTTTTCGTCGGCCCCGAAGAGTTCGACCGCCTGGTGGCGGCCGGCGACATGCTGGAATGGGCCCTGGTGCACGGCCGGAACCGCTACGGCACGCTGCGGCGCACCGTGGAAGAGGCCATGGCAGACGGAAAGTCCGTGCTCTTGGAGATCGACCTCCAGGGCGCCCGGCAGGTCAAGCAGTCCATGCCCGATGCCACGTTCGTGTTTCTGGCCCCGCCCAGCTGGGAGGAAATGGTCCGCCGGCTGGTGGGGCGCGGCACGGAAACACCCGAGGAACAGCAGCGCCGGCTGGAAACCGCTAAACTGGAACTTGCTGCCGAGCCCGAGTTCGATTTCACCGTCGTGAATGACGATGTCAAGCGGGCGGCAGACGAGCTCGTTTCATTGATGGGACTTGTTCCGCACCCGCGCTGAGCGGGCCCCGAAGAACACGTCCCGGAACCCATTGGAGATTTTGTGTCGACCAACCTCGAAGGCATCATCAACCCGCCGATCGACTCCCTGCTGGAAGCAACGGATTCGAAGTACGCGCTGGTGATTTACGGTGCCAAGCGTGCCCGCCAGATCAACGCCTACTACTCGCAGCTGCACGAAGGCCTGTTCGAGTATGTAGGCCCGCTGGTGGACACCAAGCTGAACGAGAAGCCGCTGTCCATCGCACTGCGCGAAATCAACGAGGGCCTGCTGGTCAGCAAGCCCGTCGAAAAGGTTGCAGAGTAACCAGCGTCTAACACCGGGGCAGGCATGCGGATCATTTTGGGCGTAGGCGGCGGGATCGCCGCCTACAAGTCGGCATCCCTGCTTCGGTTGTTTAAGGAAGCCGGCCACGAGGTGACGGTCATCCCGACCGACGCCGCCGAGAAGTTCGTTGGCCGCGCCACCTGGGAGGCCCTCTCCGGCAACCCGGTGAGCAACAGCGTGTTCGATGCCGTCGAGTCGGTCAACCACGTCCGCCTCGGCCAGGAAGCCGACCTCGTGGTGGTATGCCCGGCCACAGCGGACCTGTTGGCGCGCGCCGCCGCCGGCCTGGCCGGCGACCTGCTCACCAACACCCTGCTGGTGGCCACCGCGCCGGTGGTCTTTGTGCCGGCCATGCACACCGAAATGTGGCAGCACCCGGCCACCGTGGCGAACGTGGCAACGCTGCGCGGCCGCGGCACCACGGTGATGGACCCGGCCATCGGGCGGCTCACCGGCAAGGACACCGGCCCCGGCCGGCTGCCCGAACCGGCGGACATCTACGACTTCATCACCGCAGCCCTCGCAGACGGGACTTTGCAACCGCGGACGACGGCGGAGGCCGGCTGGCCGACGGACGCGTCCGCGCGGGTCCTCGCGGCTCCGGAACCCGGTCCGCTGGCCGGCAAGCGGGTCCTGGTCACCGCCGGCGGTACCCGCGAACCGCTGGACCCCGTACGCTTCCTGGGCAACCGGTCCTCCGGCAAGCAGGGCGTGGCACTGGCCCGCGCCGCTGCGGCCGCGGGAGCGGAGGTTGAACTGATCGCCGCCCACCTTGAGGTGGATATCCCGGACGGGATCAAGTCCAGCTCGGTGGAAACCGCCCTGGACCTGCGCGAGGCGACGCTCGAAGCGGCGGCGCGCTCCGACGTCGTCATCATGGCAGCCGCCGTGGCGGATTTTCGTCCGGCTGAAGTGACCGACACCAAGATCAAGAAGCGCGACGACGCCGACGACCCTGTGATCACGCTGGTGCGGAATCCGGACATCCTGGTGGAGGTCGTGCAGCAGCGCGGCTCCGGCGATGTGCCGCTGATCGTCGGTTTCGCCGCGGAGACCGGCGACGACCGCGGCGACGTGCTCGACTACGCGCGCAGCAAGCTCGAGCGAAAGGGCTGCGACCTGCTGGTGCTCAACCGCGTGGGCCGCGACCTGGTGTTCGGGCAGGATGACACCGAGATCACGGTGCTGGCGCGCAGCGGCGTCGAACTGCAGACCCACCGCGGCAGCAAAGACAGCGCGGCGGCCGTGGTCGTCGAGCGCATCACCGCCGAACTCTCCCGCTGAAACTGCGCGCGGGCGCTTCCGGCCGGCCGCGGGAACCGGCCCGCCCGTGACCCCCTGTGTACTACCGTTTCGCTCCATGACCCGGCCTTTCGAGGCCGCCTCAACCGTTCCGTGGCGGTCCTCGCCAGCAAGTAAGGTATGTCTGTGACTTCTTCTGACAGCAATCTGCGGCTCTTCACGTCCGAGTCCGTGACCGAAGGCCATCCGGACAAGATCTGTGACCAGATTTCCGACGCCATTCTCGACGCGCTGCTGCGCGAGGATCCCGAGTCGCGGGTAGCCGTAGAGACGCTGACGACGACCGGCCTGGTACACGTGGCCGGTGAGGTCACCACGAAGGGCTATGTGGAGATCCCGCAGATTGTCCGCGACACCATCCTGGAGATCGGGTACAACTCCTCGGATAAGGGGTTTGACGGCGAGCGTTGCGGCGTGTCGGTTTCGATCGGGCAGCAGTCGCCGGAGATTGCCTCCGGGGTCTTTAACTCGTTCGAAACCCGCGAGGGGACCGGCATCGATGCGCGCGATGCCCAGGGTGCCGGTGACCAGGGCATCATGTTCGGCTATGCCAGCGACGAGACCGACGTCTTGATGCCCGCACCGATCTGGCTCGCGCACCGGCTGTCCGAGCGTCTGACCGAGGTGCGGAAGGACGGGACGCTTCCGTATCTGCGGCCCGACGGCAAGACGCAGGTGACCATCGGTTATGACGGCGACAAGCCGGTGTCGGTTAACTCGGTCGTGATTTCCAGCCAGCATGAAGGCGGCGTGGACCTCGAACACCTGCGTGCTGACCTCGCCTCGCGCGTGATCGAGCCGGTGCTTGCGGCCAGCTCCCTGGATGCCACCAACGTGCGCTACATCCTCAATCCGGGCGGCGACTTCGTGATCGGCGGGCCGGTGGGCGACGCCGGGTTGACCGGACGCAAAATCATCGTGGATACCTACGGCGGCATGGCCCGTCACGGCGGCGGCGCATTTTCCGGCAAGGATCCGTCCAAGGTTGACCGTTCCGCTGCCTATGCCATGCGCTGGGTGGCCAAGAACGTGGTCGCCGCGGGACTGGCCCGGCGCGCCGAGATCCAGATCGCGTACGCCATCGGGATGGCGCGGCCGGTCGGCATCTACGTCGAAACCTTCGGAACCGAGACCGTTGACCCGGCGCGCATCGCCCAGGCGATCGAGGAAGTCTTCGACCTGCGTCCGCTGGGCATCATCGACGACCTGCAGCTCAAGCGGCCCATCTACAAGCAGACCGCGGCGCACGGCCATTTCGGCCGCGAACATCCCGACTTCACGTGGGAGCGAACCGACCGGGCCGACGCGCTGCGCAGCTACTTCAACGCCTGAGCCTGATGGGCTCTGATCCGCACCAGCTGAGCCTGCTGCAGGGCTTCGGTGCCCCCAAGCAGGCGCCGGGTACCTCGCCGGCGGCGGCGAACGACCCGGTGGCGCAGGTGCTGATCGAAACGTCGCTGCCACATCTGGACCGGATCTTCGACTATCTCGTGCCGGAGAATTTGGACGACGACGCTGTTCCCGGCGCGCGGGTCAAGGCTCGTTTCGGCGGCCAGGAAATGAGCGGGTACATCACCCGCCGCACGTCGGAGGTGCCGGAAGGGGTCAAGCTGGCGCCCTTGGCCAAGGTGGTTTCCGCGCAGCCGGTGCTGACCGAGGAGCTGCTCCGGCTGGCCACGTCCGTGGCCGAGCGCTACGCAGGGAATGTCAGCGACGTACTGCGCGCCGCCATCCCGCCGCGCGTCGCCAAGGTGGATAAGGAATTCGCCGCCCGGGAGGCGGGCCAGTCGGCTGACCCGGCACCTCCGGCTAGCACCGGGCCTCCGGCTACCGCGCCGGCTCCGGATGGCGCGGAGCAAGCCTTCGCCGGTTATGACGGCGCCGGTGATTTTCTGGCCCGGCTGGCGTCGGGTGCCGCCCCGCGTGCCGTGTTGGCCAGCCACAAGTCCTACGGTCCTGCTTCGTGGACAGCCCAGATAGCCCACGCCGTGGCGAGCGTACGGCAGAGCGGCCGCGGCGCCGTCGTCGTTGTTCCGGACGCCAAGGATCTGGCGCGGCTGGAAGCCGAATTGGAGCGCGTCCTCGGCGCGGACCAGTATGTCCGCCTGACTGCCGAGGACGGGCCGACGCCCCGCTACCGGAACTACCTGCGGTTGCTGCATGGCGAAGTGTCCGTGGCCGTGGGGACGCGCTCGGCCGCCTTCGCTCCGGTGCAGGATCTGGGACTGGTGGCGATGTGGGACGACGGCGACGACCTGTTGCTGGAGCAGCGTGCCCCGTACCAGCATGCGCGCGAGGTGTTGTTGCTGCGCACGGCACAGGCCGGTTGCGCCGCCCTTTTCGCCGGTGTCTCGCGCAGCGGCGAAACACAGCGCCTGGTTGAGAGCGGCTGGGCGTCGGCGCTCACACCTGCCCGGCCGTTCCTGCGCCAGGCGACCCCGCGGATCCTCAATACCGCTGATTCGTTCCAACAGGAACGCGATCCCATGCTGCGCCATGCCCGCCTGCCGCATGCCGCGTGGCTTGCCGCCAAGGAAGGCCTGGAGCGCGGTCCGGTGCTGGTCCAGGTGGCGCGGACCGGCTTTTCACCTGCCCTTGCCTGCCAGGACTGCCGCACGCCGGCCAGATGCACCGACTGTAATGGGCCGCTGGCGCAGCCGGGCCGGTCCGCGGCGCCGGCTTGCCGGTGGTGCGGCCGATTGGCCACGAACTACTCCTGCCCCGAATGCGGGTCCCACAGGCTCCGGGCCTCTGCGGTCGGCGCCCTGCGCACGGCGGAGGAACTGGGACGTGCGTTCCCAGGGGCGACGGTCGTGTCTTCCTCGGGGGAACACATCAAGTCTGTCGTCGAATCACGTAAAGCCCTGGTGGTCGCGACACCGGGAGCCGAGCCGGTGGCGCCCGATGGGTACGCCGCGGCGTTGCTGCTGGATGGCAACGCCATGCTCAGTCGCGAGTCTCTGCGCACCCCCGAAGACGTGCTGCGCCGGTGGTTCCGCGCCGCGTCGCTGGTGCAGCCGTCGTCCGAAGGGGGGCTGGTGGTAGTCACCGCCGACCAAGACGCGGTTGTGGCGCCCTTGGTACGGTGGGACCCCTCCGGCGCCGCAGCCCGGGAAATTCAGTTGCGGCGTGAGCTTCAGCTTCCCCCAGCCGTCAGGATCGCCGCCCTGACCGGGAAGCCCTCAGGCATTGAAGCCTTCATGGCGGACTTTGAGCTCAGCGGCAGCCTTCGATGCGTCGGGCCCGTTGAGCTTTCGGCCCGATCCGGGGAGAGCAGCGAGCACCGCCTGCTGCTGTTCTTCAGCTATCAGGACGGACCCCGCGTGACTGCCGCGCTTCGTCACCGCAAGGCGGCGCTGTCCGCCAAGCGCGTCCCCGACCCGGTGCAGGTGCGCTGCGATGGGACCGACCTGCTGTAACCTTCCGCACGCGCGGTCCGGCGGCGGGCGCGGGACGCAGGGGCTGCTTTTGCTTCCGCCGGCGGAGTGCCTGGTAGTGGTGGCGGGGTGGAGGTGTAGGTGTGGCCGGTGGGTGTGGTGGTTTCCACCACATGGCCGGGTCCATCAATCGTGCGGCTGGACCAGCCTTCGGCTTCCTTTGACTGGTTGCATTGTTCGCACAGTCCCTGGCCGTTGGCCATGGTGGTTTCACCGCCTTGCGTCCAGGGCACGATGTGGTCGATGTGCCGGATCGGGGCGTCGCACCAGGGCCTTGCGCAGACCGCGTCGCGGGCGTGGATCATCCGGCGCATCCCGTCCGGGAATCTCCGGGCGGCCGAGTCCATCCCCAGCAGCTGCCCGGTTGCAGGGGCGGTGTAGAGGCGGCGGATCCAGACGTCTTCCACGCTGGCCTGTTTCAACACCTTGTTGCGTTGGGCCTGCTCGCGGGCGGTCTTCCACCCCGGTTCGGTCCCGGCCGGCGGCGCCTTCTGCCCCGCCCCGCCCGGCGGGCTGCCGCCGGTTGCTGCCAGTGCTGGCGCCGGTGCCGGCGGTTGCGGCGGACGGGTGAGGTTGCGGGCGTAACCGGCAGGGACGACGCTGTGCCCGGTCAGCCAGGCCGGTTCGGCCTCGCCCCGGAGCAGGGCACGGTCGGTCATCACCAACTGGATTTCCAGCCGGGCCGGGTCGGCGGTGCTGCGCCCGGTTACGCGTTCGAACACGGTATCGGCCATCATCTGGCCCCGCGACCGGGGGTCCCCCGTGCTGCGCAGCCGGTCCGCTTCCTTGTGCAGGGCAGCCATCACCGCCACCCCCTGGACCACCGGCAGCAGGGTCCGGACCGAGACCATCGTGTCCGGCTCGGGCCGGGAGGACACATGCCGGTCCGCTTCGGCCTTCGCCGCCCGGTCCACCACCGAGCGGGGATCGAGCCGGTAGGCCAGGCGTTTGGCTTCGGCCCGCAGCGCCCGGTTCCCGAGCCCGTGCAACCGCTCCCGGTTCCCGGCCAGTTCCCGGTCCACGCGGGCCCGGTGCTCCGGGGACAGGCAGCCGGTCTCCTGGGCCAGGATCTCGGCCCGGTATTCGTTCAGGCTCCCCGCGGCGAGGGCGGCCAGGGTGTGCGGCATCTGTGTGACCAGGGTCCGGGACAGGTTCAGCAGGACCGCGGCACGGTGCGGAGACTCGTGCCGGGCCAACCCGATCTGGGCGGCCACCCCGGCGCCCTGCCGGTCTTTCGGAATCCCGGCGCAGGTACGGCGGGCACGCACCGACTTCTCCAGCGCGACCTGGACCCTGGCCTGCGCGGCCGCCGCTGCAGCCTTCAAACCCTCCAACGCCGTAAGCTCCTCCACCAACTCCCGCTCCGACGCACCCACGTCGATGCCCTCGAGGGCATCGGCCGCAGCGCGAACAGCGGCAGACCGCATCGGACCCGCCGCCGGCCCGGCACCCCGCAACAAACCGCTGCCGGCAGACGGGGCTGTGGCAGGTGGTCCTGCTTCTGATGCTTGGGCGGGCGGGGCTGTGGCAGACGGGGGTGCGGCAGGTGGTCCTGCAACAGGCGATGCTGTGGCGCGTGATCCGGCGGCGGGAGATGCTGGGGCGCCCGGGGCTGCGGCAGGCGGGGCTGCGGCAGACGATCTGGGCGCAAGCACCGCTGCGGCGGGAGAATCGGGTACGGCCGGATCAAACATCTCAGCGTCTCAATCTTCAGCATGCATACTGCATGGCCTCGACTACGAGCGGCCACGAACCCTGGACGGATCCGCAGACGCCGCCGGCAAACCCACTGCCAGGCGGCCAACGATGGTGCTCAACTGCTACTGAAAACAGACTATTGGCCGCCACTGACAGTTTCGGAGGGTGCGGCCTCCGCATCCGCCTCCGCCTCCGCTGACGGAGACGGTGTCGGTGACGATGACGGCGATGGTGCAGGTGACCGCAGCACGGCAGACTGTGGAGTGGCCCTGCTCGAAGGCGCCACATTGAAACGGAAGTCCGCCGTCAGCAGCTCCACCCGCTCGCGCGGTGTGGAAAGAAGAAATGAGTCGACGTGTCGATCGGGCGCTTCAGGAACGACATCCAACGGCTCCTCTCCGCCTGCCGGCCACCAAACTACCGGGACCGGCCCCGCCGTCGTTCCAGCACTTCCTCGGCGGCGGCGACCAGCTGCTTGGCCGACTCGTTCCAGTCGTAGGCCGCCGCTCGACGGATGCTGGCCTCCGACGCCGCGC
The DNA here is from genome assembly GCF_059091365.1 of Arthrobacter sp. MDT2-34-1. NCBI lineage: Bacteria > Bacillati > Actinomycetota > Actinomycetes > Micrococcales > Micrococcaceae > Arthrobacter > Arthrobacter sp. MDT2-34-1. The sequence goes on along the minus strand of NZ_JBNHGO010000001.1, from coordinate 457,557 downwards.
GGAAGGCACCGGGCTGGTCGAGTGCCGCCACCGCCGCTGCGAAGTCTGCGGGCTCGTCCGGGTCCACGAGCGTGACGGCGCCGCCACCGACCTCCCGGAAGATAGGAATATCGCTGGCGATCACCGGTGTTCCGGCGGCCATGGCCTCGATCAGCGGCAGGCCGAAGCCTTCGTCACGGGAGAGGGTGACCAGCGCGGTGGCCCGTTGCAGCAGCTGCTGATACCCGTCGTCGGAAATCCCGTTGTGGAAGACCAGCCGGCGAGGGTCGACGGCCCGCGCCTCCAGTTCGGCCTGCCGATCAGGACGCACCGGGCTGAGCAGATGGAGCCGGTAGTCCGGCAGCAGCGCCATGGCGTCAACGATGGTTTCAACGTTCTTGTACGGCATGAACGAGCCCATGTAGAGCAGGGTCTTGTCGCGGCCGCCGGCGGGATCACGCGGCGCTCCCTGCGGCTGGGCGGCGTTGGAAACAATCCGGATCGGCCTGCGGGTGAGCCGGTGCCGTTCCATCAGCGCCTGCGTGGTGTGGCTGATGGTGGCCACCGTGTCCGCGCGGTTCAGCAGGAGACGCTGCGGCCAGTAGGCCTTGTGGTAAAGCCGCCACAGCCACTGCACCGACTTGGGCAGGAATCCCGGCGGTGTGGGGTGGGAGTAGTAGATCAGGTCGTGCAGCGTCAGGATCAGCCCGTATCTGCGGCCGAAACTGCCCATGGTTTGCATCGGGCAGACGACGACGTCGGCGCCCAGCTTGTTCACGCGGCGCGCCACGAAGAGTTCGGCGGGGGAGAGGGGGCTGTTGATCTTGACCCAGGGCACGTCGGGCAGGAACTGCAGCTGCCGCTCGTCGTTGATCAGCATGCTCACGTCCGCCAGCCTGGACGCGGCTTCGATGAGGCTGGCGCCGTAGCGGCTGATGCCGTCCAGCTGGTCGGTTCGGGTGAACCGGGCGTCAATCAGGAGTTTCATGCACTCATTCCGTCGATGAAGTCCCGGATGAAGGCGGCGGCCGCTGCCGGGGTTTCGTAATGGATCAGATGCCCGACGGCGGGGATCACTTCCAGCCGGGAGTCCGGGATCATCGCCGCGAGCCTGCGCTGGCTCGCCACGGAACCGATGTCGTCCCGTTCGCCGGCGATCAGGAGGACCGGAAGCTCCAGCAGGCCGGCGACCTGCGCCACATCGGCGGAGATGGACGCCCGGAAGGCCTCCAGCACCACCCTCCGGTTCGCGAAGGCGCTGAAGTAGGCGTCGTGCTGCCCGTGGATGTAGGAACGCAGCTGCGGGTCGCGGGTTTTCGCCATCATGATGCTCATGCCCCGGACGATCAGCCGGTGGCGCAGCAGCCAGAGACCCAGCCGCTCGGGCAGCTTGGCCCCGGCGAAGTAGTAGAACCCGGCGAGCCGGGAGGGGATCGCCTTGGGTCCCTGCAGCGCGGGTTCGCTGATCGGGTTGACCAGGATGGCGGCCCGGAAGCTGCCCGGATGCGCCGCCAGGTAGTGACTCACCACGATGGACCCGAAGGAGTGTCCCAGGATGTAGGTGTCCGGGCCCAGCTTGAGTTCGCCGGCCAGGGCGTGCAGGAACCGGGTGTAACCCTCGATCCCGTGGCTGCCGGCAGTAAGCGGCTCCGATTCGCCGAAGCCGGGAAGGTCGGGGGCGATCACCCGGTAACCGGGCAGCCGGCCCACCACGAGTTCCAACCCGTGGTGATCACCGCGGAAGCCGTGGATGACCAGGAGGGTGGGCGCGCCGTCGTCGTCCGCGGGATATTCCCAGTAGCGCACCCGGGCGCCGTCGAGCAGAAGTTCGCGGCGCACCGCACGGTCGGCAACGGCGGTCACGCCGGGGTCCTTCCTGATTTCATGCCTTCGACTCTACCGACCTGCGGGCGCGTTGCCGCGCAGCGCGGCCGATGTTGCCCAGGGCCGACGACGGCGACCGCCGCGGGAGCGGCACAGGTGAGGGCACAGCCGGGGCTGGCATCGGACAGGCGCGGGGCGCAGATACGGAGGCAGGCGCCGGCTGGCACACGCCGCAAGCGGGCCGCACGGCGGACGACGGCGAGGCGAGCTCGATTGACGCTGCCGTGCGCCGCCGGTTAGGTTCGACAGCAGCCGGGCACCGAGGCCCGGATCGGAGCGTGGAGGACACAGATGGCGGAGTTCGTGCTGGCGATCGACCAGGGGACCACCTCCACGCGCGCGATTATTTTCGACCACTCCGGGACGCCGGTCTCCACCGGCCAGCGCGAGCACCGGCAGATCTTCCCGCAGCCGGGCTGGGTGGAACACGACCCGCTGGAAATCTGGGACAACACCCGCGAGGTGGTGGGCACGGCGCTGTCCCGGGCCAGCCTGACCCGGCACGACATCGCCGCCGTCGGCATCACCAACCAGCGCGAAACCACGGTGGTGTGGGAGAAGAGCACGGGCCGGCCGGTGTACAACGCGATCGTCTGGCAGGACGTGCGCACGCAGCAGATCTGCGACGAACTGGCCGCCGACGGCGGCGTGGACCGCTTCCGCGAGCAGACCGGACTGCCGCTCGCGCCCTACTTCGCCGGCACCAAGCTGGCCTGGATCCTGCGCAACGTGGTCGGGGCGCGGGAACGGGCCGAAGCCGGCGAGCTGCTGTTCGGCACCACCGACAGCTGGGTGCTGTGGAACCTGACCGGCGGGCCGGACGGCGGCACGCACGCCACCGACGTGACCAACGCCTCCCGCACCCTGTTCATGGACCTGCGCACGCTGCAGTGGGACCGGCAGATCCTGGGCGCCTTCGGCGTGCCCGCCGCGATGCTGCCGGAGATCCGCTCCTCGTCCGAGCCCTATGCGACGGTGCACGGCTCGCAGCTGCTGCGGCACGTCCCGGTCGCGGGCATTCTCGGCGACCAGCAGGCGGCCACGTTCGGGCAGGCGGCCTTCAACCCCGGCGAGGCCAAGAACACGTACGGCACCGGGTGCTTCGTGCTGGTCAACACGGGCGAGGAGATCGTCAGGTCATCGCACGGCCTGCTGACGTCCGTGGGCTATCAGCTGGGCAAGGCGGCGCCGCACTATGTGCTGGAGGGGTCGATCGCCGTCGCAGGGTCGCTGATCCAGTGGCTGCGCGACAACCTGGGCCTGGTCGCATCCGCCCAGGAGGCGGAGCAGTTGGCGGGCACGGTCGAGGACACCGGCGGCTGCTACTTCGTGCCCGCCTTCTCGGGCCTGTTCGCCCCGTACTGGCGGCAGGACGCCCGCGGTGCGCTGGTGGGCCTAACCCGCTTTGTGACCAAGGCGCACATTGCCCGGGCCGCGCTGGAGGCCACGGCCTTCCAGACCCGGGAGGTCCTGGACGCGGTGAACGCGGACGCCGCGGTGCCGCTGACCGGCCTTAAGGTCGACGGCGGGATGGTCGCCAACGATGCGCTGATGCAGTTCCAGGCGGACATCCTGGGCGTGCCCGTGAGGCGGCCGCGGGTCACCGAGACCACGGCGCTGGGAGCGGCCTACGCCGCGGGCCTCGCCGTCGGATTCTGGGAGGACACGGACCAGCTGGCCCGGAACTGGGTGCAGGACAAGGTGTGGGAGCCGCAGATGCCGGCGGAAGAGCGGGAACGCAGGCTGCGTTTGTGGAAGAAAGCGGTCACCCGGACCTTCGACTGGGTCGACGACGATGTCCTGTGAACGTGCGGTAAAGTGGTCCCATGTTCGCACTGCTCCTTAGCTAGCCGCTGCCGCGGGGCCCAGGCCCTGCTTCAGCGGCCCGCCCCTCCGATGCCGAGGGGCTTTTGTGTGTCTAGGGGAGTCAGGCCAGTGCGCAGTACAGACAAGAGGACGAGGCAAGCACAGTGAGTACGCAGCCGGGAACGGAACAGCACGAGTACAGTTTCTCCGCCATGGAGGCCAAGTGGCCGGCCGTGTGGGAGGAACTTGATGTCTTCGCTCCCGCCGACGACGGTTCCCGCGAACGCCGCTACGTGCTGGACATGTTCCCCTACCCCTCCGGCGACCTGCACATGGGCCACGCCGAAGCCTTCGCCATGGGCGACGTCGTGGCACGCTACTGGCGGCTGAAGGGCTACGACGTCCTGCACCCGATCGGCTGGGACTCCTTCGGCCTGCCGGCCGAGAACGCCGCGATCAAGCGCAACGCCCACCCCAGCGAGTGGACCTACGCCAACATCGACACCCAGGCGGCGTCCTTCAAGCGCTACGCGATCAGCGCCGACTGGTCGCGCCGGCTGCACACCTCCGACCCGGAGTACTACCGCTGGACCCAGTGGCTGTTCCTGCGGTTCTACGAGCGCGGCCTGGCCTACCGCAAGAACTCGCCGGTCAACTGGTGCCCGAAGGACCTGACCGTCCTGGCCAACGAACAGGTGGTCAACGGGGCATGCGAACGCTGCGGCACGCCCGTGACCAAGAAGAGCCTGAACCAGTGGTACTTCAAGATCACCGAGTACGCCGACCGGCTGCTGGACGACATGGACGAGCTCAAGGGCCACTGGCCGGAGCGCGTGCTGGCGATGCAGCGCAACTGGATCGGCCGCTCCGAGGGCGCGCACGTCCGTTTCACGGTGGAGGAAGCGGGCGGACGCCCGGCCCAGGACGTCACGGTCTTCACCACCCGCCCGGACACCCTGAACGGCGCAACTTTCTTCGTGGTCGCGGCCGACGCGCACCTGGCGCTGGACCTGGTGGCCCCGGAACACCACGATGCGCTGATGGCCTACCGGGAGCAGATCAAGGCGCTCTCCGACATCGAGCGCCAGTCCACCGAACGCGAGAAGACCGGCGTGTTCCTGGGCCGCTACGCGATCAACCCGCTCAATGGCGAAAAGCTGCCGGTCTGGGCCGCCGACTACGTGCTGGCCGACTACGGGACCGGCGCCATCATGGCCGTCCCGGCGCACGACCAGCGCGACCTCGACTTCGCGAAGGCCTTCGACCTGCCGGTCCGCGCCGTCGTCGACACCGGGGAAGGGGATCCGGCCGAGACCGGGATCGCCACCAGCGGCGACGGCACCCTGATCAATTCCGGCGAGCTGGACGGCCTGTCCAAGACCGAAGCCATCGCCCGCGCCATCGACCTGGTGGAGGCGGCCGGCACCGGCGAGAAGACCGTGAACTTCCGGCTGCGCGACTGGCTGCTGTCCCGGCAGCGGTTCTGGGGCGCGCCGATCCCGATCGTCCACTGCGACGAGTGCGGCGAGGTCCCGGTTCCCGATGACCAGCTGCCCGTGCGGCTGCCCGACGACCTGCGCGGCGAGGCCTTGTCGCCCAAGGGCACCTCGCCGCTGGCCTCGGCCGCGGACTGGGTCAACACCGACTGCCCGAACTGCGGCAAGGCCGCCCGCCGGGACACCGACACCATGGACACGTTCGTGGATTCGTCCTGGTACTACCTGCGCTTCGCCTCGCCGGACTACGCCGAGGGCCCGTTCGAGAAGGACGCCGCGGCCCGCTGGCTGCCGGTGGACCAGTACGTCGGCGGCGTCGAGCACGCCATCCTGCATCTGCTCTACAGCCGGTTCTTCACCAAGGTGCTCAAGGACATGGGCCTGATCGATTTCGACGAGCCGTTCCGTGCGCTGCTGAACCAGGGCCAGGTGCTCAACGGCGGCAAAGCGATGAGCAAGTCGCTGGGCAACGGCGTGGACCTGGGCGAGCAGCTGGACAAGTTCGGCGTGGACGCCGTGCGCCTGACCATGATCTTCGCCTCGCCGCCCGAAGACGACGTGGACTGGGCGGACGTTTCCCCCTCCGGCTCGGCCAAGTTCCTGGCCCGCGCCTGGCGGCTGGGACAGGACGTCGCCTCCGCTCCGGGCACAGGGTACGACGACGGCGACCGCGCCCTGCGCTCGGTCACCCACCGGACCGTTGCCGACGCCGCCGAACTGCTCGACGCCGGCAAGTTCAACGTGGTCATCGCCCGGCTCATGGAGCTGGTCAACGCCACCCGCAAGGCCATCGACGCCGGACCCGGTGCCGCCGACCCGGCCGTCCGCGAGGCCACCGAGGCAGTGGCCATCATCCTGAGCCTGTTTGCCCCCTACACCGCGGAGGACCTCTGGGCCCGGCTGGGCCACGAACCGTCCGTGGTCAAGGCGTCCTGGCCGGCCGTGGACCAGTCCCTGCTGGTGCAGGACACCGTGACGGCCGTGGTGCAGGTGGCCGGGAAGGTGCGCGACCGGTTGGAGGTGGCAGCCGACGTCGACGCGGACGAGCTGGAGAAGCTCGCCCTGGCCTCGCCGCAGATCATCCGGACCCTTGACGGCCGCGGAGTGCGCAAGGTGATTGTGCGCGCGCCGAAGCTGGTCAACATCGTGCCGGCCTGACCGGCGGCCCGGCCCCGATGAATTGGCTCGAGCACCTCGTACAGCGGTCCAAACAGTTGCTGCACCAGCAGCAGGCGCCTGCCCGGCCCGGGCAGCCGCCGCGGCACCGGGTCGCCGTCGTCACGGATTCGGCGGCCTCGCTGCCCGCGGACTGGGTCAACCAGCCGGACACCGCGGACTGGCTGCGGGTGGTGCCGATGCCGGTGATGATCTCAGGGCAGATTTACGGGGAAGGCGTCGACGACGTCGCGTCCGCCCTGGCGGTCGGGCTCGCCGAGGGGCGCGACATCAAGACGTCTCGCCCGTCGCCGGGGCTGTTGGAGCGGACCTACCGGGAGCTTGAAGACCTGGGCTTCGACGCGATCGTCTCCATCCACCTCTCGGCCGAGCTCTCCGGCACGATCGAAGCGGCAGGCCTGGCCGCCGACGGCGTGGGCATCCCGGTGGAAGTGGTGGACACGCGCAGCGCCGCTCTGGGCGAAGGATTCGCCGTCATCGACGCCGTCGTCGCGGCGCAGAGCGGTCTCGACCGGCAGGCCGTGACGGATCGCGCCAAGGCGGCCGCCGTGTGTTCCGACGTCTTTTTCTACGTGCCCAGCCTGGATCAGCTGCGCCGCGGCGGCCGGATTTCCGCCGCCTCCGGCCTGCTCGGCTCCCTGCTGGCGATCAAGCCGCTGCTGGCCATCCGCGACGGTGCCATCCTGCCGCTGGAGAAGGTGCGGACCGCCGCCCGCGCCCAGGCCCGGCTGCAGCAGCTTGTGGTGCGCCGGATCGAGGAACTCGACTACGAACCCCGGGTTGCGGTGCATTACTTCGGCAACGAAACCGAGAGCCGGGCCATCGCGGATACCCTGCAGCAGTACCTGAGCGACGAGGTGCTGCTGACCCCGGTGCCCTCGGTCCTGGCCGCCCACACCGGCCTGGGCGTCGTCGCTGTGGTCGTCGGGCCGCCGACGCCGCCCCTGGACTGACCGCTCCTTTCCTGCACAGGCGGCGCCGCCGGAGCCGCAGCGTTACCCTTGCAGAGGTGTCGGCTGATCAGGGGTAAACGAGCAGGTTCTTGTGCGCATGGCGCCAGCCTTCAGCCAGTTCCTTACTGACGTCGTAGTCGTCGTCGACCAGCTTTGCCTTTACGCCGGGGGCGCCCAGCTCCACAGCGGGGGTGCCGCCGCCACAGCCGGAGGAGGCTGTTTCGGCTTTCAGATTCTCCACGACCACGCACACAATGCCGTCTCCACCAGGGTCGTTCGACAGCGCCGCATGGAACACGTAGTCGTCGTCCTTGAACAGGAGCCGCGCGCTGTCTGCCTTGATGTTGAGGTCCTCCGCGTCGCCGGCCAGGCTGGTGTCGGCGGGTCCGGCCGGAGCATCCAGAGCAGCAATCCAGAACTTCGGATCATCCAACCCGCGCACCAACAGGTTCTTGTGCAGGTAGCGCCAGCCATCGGCCAGTTCCTTACTGGCGTCGTAGCCGTCGTACGCCAGCTTCGCTTCCAGGAGGCCGGGAGTTCCCTCGGTCTTGTCCCTGGCAATGTACGGGGTGCCGTGGCCACATCCAGTTGATTCGGCGCCCCCTTCATCCTGAATGACCACGCAGAGGCGCCCGCTGGCCAACTCGGCGAGCGGCACCAGAGAGTAAAACCTGTAGGGCGCTTCTTCTGCCAGCAGATGCTTATTGGTTGAGGTGAGGGGCAGGTCCTTGAATGCCAGATCAGGCGGCGCCGGCTTTGGTCCGCTGGTGCAGCCAGCCATCGCCAGGAGTACCGCTACACCGGCTGTCAGTTTGGTCAGCGTGCGCACATCGTGTTCCTGTCTGCTGGTGGCTGGCACCACTCAAACTACTGCAGGCTGTCGTGATACCGACAAATTCGAACGCAAACACCGAAGAGAAGCGATTCCCTAGGCGGCGTTGAGCCACACGGATTTCCTTTACCGTAGACATATTTGTCTCAGGCTAACCGCAGGACGCTAGGCGCGAAATTTTTCCCACATTGCGAAGCAATAACTTCTTTATGTGCATGGCCATAGCTGCATAACCCTGGCTGCTCCCTTTGAACCCCCCAGTCCAGCTTGGGCGAGAGAGTAGGCTTCGGATACAAGGCGTAGCTAAAGGCAACCTTCTCTGGACAATCTCTCAGGTTGATTTAGGTCCAATAAGTAGTGTCTTAACTTAGGGGGAACATGAACCAGAATCACGGCACCGCAAATTTTCCAACCGTGCATATGGTTCTTGCCATTTGTGCCGCCGCTTTTCTCGCCGGCTGCACTGTGTTGGAAGTACCTCCGGCTGTCTCTCAATTGGCGCCTGCCAGCCCAGCCCCATCCTCCGACCCGGAACGCGTTGACGCTGAGCCGGTGACTGTCATGACCGTGGCGGCACCGTCCCCTGATCCAAAACGTACCGATATGGTTGCTCCCGGGCCGCGGAACGTTGAAGCTGACGTGGCCTATACGAACGCGTTCCTAAGCCAGGCTTGGGACACTACAGAGCCCAAATCCCTTGTCGAGGTTTCCATTGGAGACTGCATATTCTTCGATTACGACTACGCAGCAACAACGACGGCACTGTTCACCGTCGACTGCTCCCAACCCCACGAAGGCGAAGTCCTCGCGATTTACCGGTACCACGAGTCCGAATATCCCGGCCAAGTAACTTTATGGGGCAGGGCAGGCCAGGCGTTCAGTGATGCGGTGGACAGCCTGAGGGAGGCCGGATGGATCACCACAGGATTTTCATATCAAGACTTGGCTCCCACAGAGGCCGACTGGGAAGCCGGCGGACGCACCGGCCTGACAATCCTGCGGCACGGAGACAGCAATGGCCTTTTGGACGGCAGCTATCTTGATGCAGAGCGCTTCGTCACAATTGACGCCGCCAATGGGTAACCGCGTACGCCTGGGAAAAACTGGACGGTTTAGGTAACAACCTCCTGCTTACCTGCGGCACAATTCGGATATCGAAACCCGGGTCCGAGGAAACCCAAAGGTGAAGGGACGACAATGAAGCATGGTCGCCCCCGAAGTACCGGCTCGCACTCCGAAAAGCGGACTGGAACGCATCTCTGACCACGCCCTTTGGTGGCTGCCCATGGTGGCTTTGCTGCCTGCAAATATCCTGCAGCCGAATGCGGATCTGGGCGCCCGGATCCTCACCAGCCTCGGGGCAGTCGTCCTCGTCGAAGCCCTGCTGCTCGTCGGGGTGAGACGCGACAAACGGAAGCGCCTGACCGCGGACATCGAAGAACACGGGATCATTGATTGCCTCCTCCGCTATCCCACTGCTGTGCCCGGGTCACTGCGCAACCGGTGGGCACTAGGGTCGGCCCAGCTTAAACCAGGCACCATCGTGTTCAGAGAGCGCAACGTCATTGAACCCTTTGGCTTGGACCAGGCCATCGGAGCCCCCCGAATCCTCGAGGTCCAGTCATTCGCCGAGCAACGGGTTCTGCCTCCGCGCACGCAAAAGGAGCTTCGACGGAACCAGCGCGTGGTCAGTATCCAAACGAGCCACGGTGAAGTGGAACTGGCAGCTGATGAGATGAGCCTCAACGCCTTGCGCAGGCTTGTCGACGGAACAAACCATGGCGACTAGGCTGTCACGACCGTGGTCAAGTCACGCCTGGCGAAGCCCGCGTTCGCACCCGCCAGTGCATGACGGTTATCCACAGGATTGCGAGTCTCTAGTTTTCGGGAAACTGAATCATGCCTGCCACACCTGCGGAGATGGAATTTGCGGAAGGCGGGAGCCGTCTGAAAGATGACTCCGCGTGGGCGGCGATGCCCGGGGAGTTTGGGTTCTTCGTGGCTCACGACGGCCTAGCTGCCGCCCATCCTGCCATCAACAGCCCTGCCAGCACCGCCGCGCCGGCGAATCCCAGCGGCGAAGCCCAACCGAGCTGCGGCAGCGTCAGCGCCACGGCAACGACCGCGCAGGAGAGTAGGAACTCGACGGCGACCCGCAGGGGACGCTGCCTGTAAAGAGGCGATGCGATGAAGTGTGCTAGCGGTACTACTGGCACCAGGGCGAGTAGAGCGGGACCGAGAATTGGGTAGAACCCGTAGAGGACGAAGAACAGCGAGGATGCGGCCAGGAGCACCACGAACAGTGCCAGCTTTGCCACCCGTTGCGTCCAGCTGTAACTGTCCCAGCGCAGGCAGAGAATGGCCCAGGACGGCAGGCCCAGCAGCCAGAGCCCACCCCAGTAGCCGGTGCCCAGCACCCACAGTGCCACCATCAACAACCCGGGCAGAACGAATGCCAGGATCCGGGCCCAGGTGGCATCCCTGATGTCAGGACCGTAGATGAACAACCCAACCGCCGCGTAAACGATCGCATACCCGGTCAACAGTTCAGCACCGGGCCGGGTCCCCAGCCCAAGGAGGAGCAACAGGATGCCGATTGCTGCGACAGCCACAGCGGCCACCGCCCAGGGGCGGCCTGGAGCCGCTACATCGTCAAGCCAGTCGCGCCGATCCCTGAGGCTCTCCATGCCTGCAGTATTGCAGAGCAGGCGGGAGATCCGCGCCCACACCAGCCCCTCATGCCTGCCCGACGATCACGGCAAAGTATAGGCATTCGCATCGGCCGACCACACGTAAGTGGGAATGCCTTCGGATGTGTCAGGTACGTGGGTAGAAGTGTCGGACGTGAAAGACAGACTTAAGGTTCAACCCATTCGTCGCGCAGTGCCGTGGTTTCCTGTTCCGGCCGCGCCGCGTCTTCTGGAACCCTCAACAAGTCCTTCAGCGGCCGACCATCAACCACGGGCCGCCGACGCCACCCCTGGGCTGAGCGTTCCTCTCCTCCACAGTCGGCGCCGCCGGAGCCGCTGTCCACGAGAGTTTGGGGCACGGGCGGGGCAGCCGCACCGCCGACCTAGTGTTGCCGCATGGGCCGACACCGCTGGCTTCCGGCAACCGCCCGCGGCGGCATCGCGTCGCGAGCTCAGCGGACTCCGCGCTTCCGCATAGCCCTCGGGGCAGCGTTCGTGGTGGCCGGGCTGTGCCTGGGCTACGGACTTGTTTCGCTGGCCACGGCTGACGTGAGCCGCTCGGCTGCTCCCATCCTGGAGAGCATTCCGCTGACGTCCGACCGGGCTGCCGGCCCGGCTGCCGACGAAGAAACGAAAGGCAAGCCGTCAGCAGCGCACTCTGCTGCCGGCGAGGACGGTACGGAGACCGCGGATGAACCGTCAGGCGACGGCCCCGGCCTCATCGTCCATGTGGCCGGGGCCGTCGCCTCGCCGGGGATCGTCCGGCTGGCCGACGGCTCCAGGGTGTTCGAGGCCATTGACGCTGCCGGGGGTGCGACGAAGAAGGCTCGGCTTGAGGAGTTGAACCTGGCGGCGCCGCTGACCGACGGACAGCAGGTCTTCGTGCCCTCGCCGGATGCGCCGGGACCGCCGCAACAGGCGGACGGGTCGGGAGGCGGCGGCGGTGCCGGCGGATCCGGCGGCAGCGCCGAGGAGTCAGGCGGGGGCGGCGCCGCGGGCGGTCCGGCTGCCAAGATCAACATCAATACGGCGACGGCCGAGGAGCTCCTCGAACTGCCCCGGGTCGGACCGGTTCTTGCCGCGCGGATTATCGAGTTCCGCGAGCAGCACGGCCCGTACGGCCAGCCGTCGGATCTTGATGCAGTGCCCGGCATCGGGCCGGTCATGCTGGAGGCGCTGGTGGAACTGGTGTCGGTATGAGCCGGCCGCCGCGCTGGCAGCGGTACGCGGATGCGGCCCGACGTCCGACTGTCGTGGCGCCGGACCAGAATGAGTTGGGTCAGCCGCCCAGACGGCGCAGGAATCTGGGCCAGGGGTTGCTGCGGCACGTCAAGCCGGATCCTGCGGCCGCTGAGGCCGCCGCGGCGGAGGCCCAAGGCCGGCGACTGGATCTTCGCCTGGGCCTGGCGGCGGCGGTATGCTGGGCAGCTGCCTTGGCCCTGCCGCTCGCGCCGCCGGGGGTGGTCCTGCTGTCCGCGGGCTTGCTCTTGGGAACCGCCTGTGCAGCGACCGCCCGTTTGCTGTTACCGCTGCGGCCGGCCCGGCTCCTGCCTCGACCAGCCACCAGGTTGGGACGTTATCTTCGGCCCCGGCCGCGGGAAGACCCGCCCCAGCCACGGCCCCCACGGCAGGGAAGCCAGCACTACCCGCAGGCCCGGCAGCAGCGGAGCGGAGCTCACCCACGCAACCGGCCTCGGCGCGGCCTACTCGGGACGGGGGGCATCGCCGTCGTAGTTGTGCTGTGCAGTTGCACCGGGCTGCTGGCCCTGACGGTGGGGCTGCAGCAGGCGGAGCGGCTGGCGGGCCCGATCGGGACGGCCATCACCGGCGAGCAGACCATCACCGCCCGCCTGGTGGCCACTGGGGACGCTGCCGCAGTGAAGGCGCCGCGGCAGTTTGGGAGCGGCCCGCGTTTCCACCTGACCGCCACCATCGTCGAGGCCACGGCCGGCCGCGTGCGGTTCGAGGCCGACACGCCGGTGCTGGTCCTCGGTGGGCCGGAGTGGTCCCACGTGCGGTTCGGCGAGCGGCTGCGGACCTCCGGAAAGCTCGTCCGGGCGGACCCGGGCCAGGCCGTCGATGCCCTGCTGATCGCATCCACTGCCCCGTCGGAGCGGTCGGCACCACCCCTGGACGCATGGGTCTCGGGCCTGCGCGCCCAGTTCGTGGCGGCGCTGGCCGGATTGCCGCCCGACGCCCGGGGGCTCCTTCCCGGGATGGTGCTGGGGGACAAGGAACACCAGGGTGCGGACCTCGAGGAGGCCATGCGGCGTACCGGGCTGACGCACCTTCTCACCGTCAGCGGCGCCAATGTCTCCTACGTGCTGGCCTTCATCTACCTGCTCGGATCGGCGGTCCGCCTGCCCCGGTGGGCGAAGGCGGTTGCGGGCCTTGTTGGACTCGCCGGGTTCGTGCTGCTGGTCCGGCCGGAGCCCAGTGTGCTGCGGGCGGCGGTGATGGGCTCGCTGGGAGTAATTGCGGTACTGAGCGGGCGGCGCAGGGCAGCGCTGTCCTTCCTGGCCGTTGCGGTGCTGGTGTTGCTGATCGTAAATCCGTGGTTGGCCGCCAGTTACAGCTTCGTGCTCTCGGTGTTGGCCACCCTCTCCCTCGTGCTGCTGGGGACCGCGTGTTCCCGCCGGCTGCAGCGCTTCCTGCCGGTCCCGCTGGCGCACGCGGTCGCCATGCCGCTGGCCGCGCAGGTCTTTTGTGCCCCGGTCATTGTCCAACTCCAGCCCGAACTGGCCTTGTATGCTGTCCCCGCCAATGTGGCTGCGGGACCGCTGATTCCTTTCATCACCGTTGCCGGAATGATAGGGACGGGGCTGCTGCCGCTGTTTCCCGGACCGGGCGCGGCCGTGCTGCATGCCGCGGGCGGGATGACCTTGTGGATCGCAGGGGTCGCGCGATGGTTCTCCGAATTGCCCATGGCCGCGCTGCCGTGGGCGGGTGGCCCGCTCGGTGCAGCCGGAGCGGCAGGTGCCGGTTTGGCGCTCCTGTGGGGGCTGCGGGCCGCGGACAGGCGGCGGGCTGCGCAGGATCAGCACCTTGGGTCGGACGACGACGACGGCGGGGCGGCGTTGCGGGGGCACGGCTTCGCTTCCGGCATGCGCGCTGCGTTGTTCAAGCTGGTCTGCTGGACGGCCCTGCCCGGGCTCGCCGCAGGAGCGCTGGCGGCTGCGCTTCTGCGGCCGGCACCGGCGGGGGAGTGGGACGTGGCGGCCTGTGACGTCGGACAGGGTGATGGGTTGGTGGTGCGGACGGGCGAGGGCAGCGCGATCGTAGTGGATACCGGACCCGACCCCGAGGCGATGGACCGGTGCCTGAACGGACTCGGCGTGAAGCGGATCGACCTGCTGGTGCTGACGCACATGCACCTGGACCACTACGGCGGACTCGCGGGAGCCGTGGCGGGACGGCAGACCGCGCGGGTGCTGTACTCGAGCGCCGAGGCAGCGCCGCCGGCTGCCGTGCTGGCCTCGCTTGAGGACCGGCGGCTTCAGGCAGAGCGTGCCTTTGCGGGCCTCTCCGGCTCGTCCGGAGCAGTTGCCTGGGCGGTGCACTGGCCGGTGGAGGGCAGCGCCGGCCTGTCCGAAAACGACGCGAGCCTCGTTATCGACATCACCCTGCCGTCTCCTGCCGGGGGATCGACGCGGATGCTGCTGACCGGTGACCTGGAGGAGGAGCAACTGCCTGCCCTGATGCGCCGGTTGGGCCCGGACTTCGCCGTCGACGTGCTCAAGGTCAGCCATCACGGCGCACGGAACGGGGGAACGGCGCTCATCACAGCGCTGCGGCCCGCGGCGGCCCTGATCTCCGTGGGCGCCGGCAACGAGTACGGCCATCCGGCGGATGAAATCCTGGCGGCGCTTCAGGCGGCTGGCACACACGTCCTCAGGACCGACGAGCTGGGAACGGTCTTCGTGGACGTCGGCCACCGGGAATTGTCCGTCCGCGCCAACCGCTAGCCGGGCAGCGGAGACCCGAGCCGCCGCGTATGGGTGACCTGAGCCCGCTTAGTAACGGAGACCGAGCGAGGCGGCAGCGGGGACTGCTTTGGGCAAAAGGCCCGGATCGTGAAACTCTGGACCTGAACAAGGAGGAACCTGCCGTGAACCCGCCACCCGGATCCCGCTCTCCGGCCGCCAAGAAGGGCGCCGTCACCGTCTCCTGGCGTGACGTCGAGCCGGCCGCCGTCGTGCTCGTCAGCGGTCCGGAAGAGTACCTGGCCCACCGGGCCAAGGAACGCGTCCGGGGCCTCCTGCGTGGCTGGCACCCGGACCTCGAGCTGGTTCAGCTCGATGCCTCCGCCTACACCACCGGCGAGCTCACCATGCTGGCCAGCCCCAGCCTCTTCGGAGAAGCGAAACTCATCGAGGCGTCGTCGTTGGCGCAGATGAACGACGAGTTCCTCACGGACCTGCTGGCGTATGTGGCGGCACCGGCTGAGGACGTCTGGCTCGTCCTGCACCACGGGGGCGGGACCCGCGGAAAGAAACTGCTGGACGCCGTTAAGGCTTCGGGCGCCCCCGTGGTCGACTGCCAGGCCATGAAAAAGGACTCCGAAAAACTGGACTTCGTCAGGCAGGAGTTCAAGTCGGCCCGCCGGGCCATCGAACCCGCCGCGGCTCAGGCCCTGGTGGCCGCCGTCGGCTCGTCGCTCCCGGACCTGGCTGCCGCCTGCTCGCAATTGATCTCCGACGCCGACAGTGCGGTCACCGAAGAAACGGTCGAGAAGTACTACGGCGGGCGGGTCGAAGCCACCGGCTTCAAGGTCGCGGATGCGGCCGTTTCCGGCCGCGGCGCGGCGGCCCTGTCATCTCTCCGGCACGCACTGGCCACCGGGGTGGATCCGGTGCCGATCGTCGCCGTGCTGGCCATGAAGCTGCGCCAGATTGCCAAGGTCAAAAGCGCGTCGGCCAACGCACGCGACCTGGGCATGGCGCCGTGGCAGTTCGACCAGGCCCGCCGGGACGCGCGGCTGTGGGAATCAGATGCTTTGGCCCGCTGCATCCAGGTTCTGGCCGAGACCGACGCCCAGGTCAAAGGCGAGGGCCGCGACCCGGAATATGCCGTGGAGCGGGCCGTGACCTTGATCGCCACCAGCGCGCGCCGCTGAACCTCAGGCGCCGCTGGCGCTTCCGCCGTGTCCCCGGACCCGGCTGCCCATGTAGCCGCCGAGGAAACCCCCGGTGATCGCAACGGCAGAGCCTGCCCGCGCCAAGCCGATCCCCAGCCCCTGACGTCCGCTCCGGCGGGCCAGCCATGAGCCGGCGAATACCAGGGTGGCTGCCGTGGTTGCCGCTGAATGCAAAACGCCGATGCGCCGCGTGGCCGGGTCCGCGGTGGTCCACTCGGCAAGGCCGGCCACTGCGGTGGGTAGGGCGGCCAGCACGCCCAAACCGACCAGGCGGCGGGCAGCGCGGCGTTCTCCTCCGTCGTCGTCAAACAAGTCGAGGAACACGGCCATGAACCAGGCACCGAACGGCGCGTCGGTCAGGACCGCGTGCGGCGGGATGGCTGTGTCCACCCCACTGAAGAACCGCCTGAAAGCCGGCTTCCCGACCAAGGGAGCGCCCAGCGCGCCCAGCACCCTGACCGCCCCGTCCAGGACGGGTGAACGCCCCATCCGGTCGACTAAACGCAAGTAAGCATTCGCGCCGTTCATTTCGCCCGCCCCATCCCGCCCAAGCTGCCGGCCCGCGCCGGCCCCCGGCGCCCCGCCGGAGACAACCAGCCCAACGGGACACAACCAAAGGTACCCGCCGGGCAGGCCGCCGTCTGCAGCCGGATGCACAAAGGCCGGAGGCCGCCTCCCGAACGGGTGGCGGCCTCCGGCCTTGGCTTGGGTCGGCCTCTCGGCCGGAACGCGCTGCTTAGAGCGCGTTGACCTTCTTGGCCAGCGAAGACTTGTGGTTCGCGGCGTTGTTCTTGTGGATGACACCCTTGCTGACGGCCTTGTCGAGCTTCCGGCTCGCGGCGACCAGGGCGGTGGCGGCGGCGTCCTGGTCGGCAGACTGGACGGCACCGGTCACGGCGCGGATGGCGGTCTTCAGCTCGGACCGAACCGAGATGTTGCGCTGGCGTGCCTTCTCGTTGGTGAGGATGCGCTTCTTCTGGGACTTGATATTGGCCACGAAATAACTCTCTTTGTTGAGGAACTTGGTCTTTTGAGGGCAGTCGGTCCGGTCATTGACTGAGCGGCGTGGGGTACCGTAATGGCAACCGGCCCGAGGTGCCCGTCGACCTGCGCGGACACACAGCTATAAATGTTAGCAGATCCGTGCTCAGGGCGGCGGACTTGCGCGCGAGCGACACGCGGCGCCCCGACGGTGAGCCTGCGGACGGCCGACACGCCGGGGCCGGGCCGCAGCTGAGCCCGGGACCGCGATCCGCCCCTCCGATCAGCTCCAGCCGCGCCGGCGCATGGCCCGGGCAACCTCGTCGAACGAGGCCCGCGGCAGCACCGCTCCTTCGCGCCGGACCCGATCCGGCTGCAGTTGCAGCACGCGGTCGAGCTTGACTTCACTCGGGCGGCCCCGCACGTCCCAGGGGCCAGAGCCCAGGTCCAGGTAGTCGCCGTCGCGCCGGCCGTCGTTGTTCCGGTCCCGCGTGGTCAACATGAGCGCCAGCAAACGGCCGCGGTGGTAGCCGATGACCAGGACGGGCCGGTCCTTGCCCCGCGTGTAGTCCTCCTCGTACGGCACCCACGTCCAGACAATCTCGCCCGGATCCGGCGCGCCGTCGGCCTCGGGGGAGTAGCTGATGGTCCCCGTGCCCCGGTAGTCGCCCGGATACGCCGAGCCCGGACCGGATTCCGCACCCCGGCGCCCGGCCACGCCCCCGGGAGGCTGGCCCTGCCTGCCGGCCACCGGACCGCGTCCTTGGGTGGAACCTCCGGAGTGTCCGGCACCGGACAGACCGCGCAGGGCCCGCACGGCGGAACGAAGCAGACGGTTGAGGCCGCGCTGGGAAAAAGCCATGGCCCTAGGCTACCGACGGCGGCACGGCCGCGATATCGGCGGGGCTGCCGAATCAGCACCACAGGCGAGATCGGCGGGTCCAGCGATCCGGCACCCGCGCGGTCCCGGCAGGCACGCCCCCGGGTGCGCGGATCGCGGGCAGGCGTGGGACACTTATAGTTGAGCAAATTCAGCGTGCTGGTCGACCCGGCCGCATTGCCGTAGCCCGCTTGTCTGAGAGTAAGGAACCATCTGTGTCACCGATGGCCCGCACCGCACCGGTGCCTGCCGCCACCGATCCGGCGATCATCAGGAACTTTTGCATCATCGCCCATATCGACCACGGCAAGTCCACTCTTGCCGACCGGATGCTCCAGCTCACCGGCGTGGTCCAGCCGCGCGATATGAAGGCCCAGTACCTGGACCGGATGGACATCGAGCGGGAACGCGGCATCACCATCAAGTCCCAGGCCGTGCGCATGCCGTGGGAGCTTGACGACGTCAGTTACGCCCTGAACATGATCGACACCCCGGGCCACGTGGACTTCACCTATGAAGTTTCCCGTTCGCTGGCAGCCTGCGAAGGCGCGGTCCTGCTGGTGGACGCGGCCCAGGGCATCGAGGCCCAGACGCTGGCCAACCTCTACCTGGCGATGGAGAACGACCTCACCATCATCCCGGTCCTGAACAAGATCGACCTGCCGGCCGCGCAGCCGGAAAAGTACGCGGCCGAGCTGGCCAACCTGATCGGCGGCGATCCGGAAGACGTGCTGAAGGTCTCCGGCAAGACCGGGGTGGGCGTCGAAGCGCTGCTGGACAAGATCGTGCGCGACCTGCCGGCCCCCACGGGCGACGCGGACGCACCGGCCCGCGCGATGATCTTCGACTCGGTCTACGACACCTACCGCGGCGTGGTCACGTATGTCCGGGTGGTCGACGGAAAGCTCTCGCCGCGCGAACGCATCCAGATGATGTCTACCCGGGCCAGCCACGAACTGCTCGAAATCGGAGTCAGCTCGCCCGAACCCACCCCGTCCAACGGCCTGGGCGTCGGGGAGGTCGGCTACCTGATCACCGGCGTGAAGGACGTCCGCCAGTCCAAGGTTGGCGACACCGTCACCAACCTGCTCAAGCCGGCGGCGGAGTCCCTGGGCGGCTACGCAGACCCCAAGCCCATGGTCTTTTCCGGGCTCTACCCGATCGACGGCACGGACTACCCGGTACTGCGCGACGCGCTGGACAAGCTCAAGCTTAACGACGCGGCCCTGATCTACGAGCCGGAGACCTCCGCGGCCCTCGGCTTCGGCTTCCGGGTCGGCTTCCTCGGGCTGCTGCACCTGGAAATCACCCGGGAACGGCTTGAGGCCGAGTTCAACCTGGACCTGATCTCCACCGCTCCCAACGTGGTCTATGAGGTCACGCTGGAGGACAAGAAGGTCCTGACGGTCACCAACCCGAGCGAGTATCCCGACGGCAAGGTTTCCGAGGTCCGCGAGCCGATGGTTTCGGCGACCATCCTCGCGCCCA
Organism: Arthrobacter sp. MDT2-34-1; assembly: GCF_059091365.1. Lineage (NCBI taxonomy): Bacteria > Bacillati > Actinomycetota > Actinomycetes > Micrococcales > Micrococcaceae > Arthrobacter > Arthrobacter sp. MDT2-34-1. The sequence goes on along the minus strand of NZ_JBNHGO010000001.1, from coordinate 438,255 downwards.
ACGAGTTTGTCGGCACCATCATGGAGCTCTGCCAGGGCCGCCGCGGCGAGATGAAGGGGATGGATTACCTCTCCGAGGACCGCGTGGAGCTGCGCTACCGGCTGCCGCTGGCGGAAATCGTCTTCGACTTCTTCGACAACCTCAAGTCGCGCACCCGCGGCTACGCCTCGCTGGACTGGAAGGCCGACGGCGAACAGGTGGCCGATCTGGTCAAGGTGGACATCCTGCTGCAGGGCGAACAGGTCGACGCGTTCAGCGCCATCACGCACCGCGAGAAGGCCTACAGTTACGGCGTCATGATGACCTCCAAGCTGCGCGAACTCATCCCGCGCCAGCAGTTCGAGGTGCCCATCCAGGCCGCCATCGGTTCCCGCATCATCGCGCGCGAAAACATCCGCGCCATTCGCAAGGACGTCCTGGCCAAGTGCTACGGCGGCGACATCTCCCGTAAGCGGAAGCTGCTGGAGAAGCAGAAGGAAGGCAAGAAGCGGATGAAGATGGTCGGCCGAGTGGAGGTCCCGCAGGAGGCCTTCATCGCCGCGCTGTCATCGGATGACTCCAAGGACAAGGCAAAGAAGTAGCTCTGCAGTGCTTGTGACCACAACGACGACGGCGGAGGTGCGCCTCAGTGCCTAGCGTCCTTCCCGTGGGGGACCCGGCGCCGGCCGACGGCCTGCTGCCCGCTCAGGCAGCGGCAGGCGCGGAGGACCGCGCGTTCTGCCTGTACGTGCACATCCCGTTCTGCCGGGTGCGCTGCGGCTACTGCGATTTCAACACCTACACCGCCAAGGAACTGGGTTCCGGCGCGTCGCAGGATGAGTACTCGGGCACCCTGAACACGGAGCTGGATCTGGCGGCGCGGGTGCTGCGCGGTTCCGGCCTGCCCGACCGCCCGCTGGCCACGGTGTTTTTTGGCGGCGGCACACCGACCCTGTTGCCGGCGACTGACCTGGCGTCGATGCTTCGCCAGGCCGCGGACCTGTGGGGTTTGGAGCCGGGCGCCGAGGTCACCACGGAAGCCAACCCGGACTCGGTCACGCCGGAGTCGCTGAAGATCCTGGCCGACGCAGGTTTCACCCGCGTGTCCTTCGGCATGCAGTCGGCCGTGCCGCATGTGCTGAAGGTCCTCGACCGTACTCATAACCCGGAACGGGTGCCGCAGGCGGTGCAGTGGGCCCGCGACGCCGGGCTGAACGTCAGCCTGGACCTGATCTACGGCACGCCGGGGGAGTCCATCGCGGACTGGGAAGCCAGCCTCGACTCCGCGATCGCCTGCGCGCCGGACCATATCTCCGCCTATGCCCTGATCGTCGAGGACGGGACCAAGCTCGCGGCGCAGATCCGCCGCGGCGAGGTGCCCGGAATCGACGACGACGACCACGCCGCCAAGTATGAGATCGCAGACGCGCGGCTCGGCGCGGCCGGGTTCGGCTGGTACGAGGTCAGCAACTGGGCCCGCACTCCCGAGGACCGCTGCCGGCACAACCTGGCCTACTGGCGCGGGGACGACTGGTGGGGAGCCGGCCCGGGCGCACACTCGCACGTGGGCGGCGTCCGGTGGTGGAACGTGAAGCACCCCGCGGCCTACGCCCAGCGGCTGGCCACGGGGGTATCTCCGGCAGCCGGCCGCGAGACGCTGGACACCGGCACCCGCCAGTTGGAACACGTGATGCTGCAGACCCGCATCATCGACGGGCTGCAGACCCGGGACCTGGGCCCCAACGGCCGGAAGGCCGTGGCCGGGCTGATCGCCGACGCCCTGGTCGACCCCGCCGCGGCCTTCGCCGGGACCATCCGGCTCACCCTCAAGGGCCGGCTGCTGGCCGACGCCGTGGTGCGGCGGTTGCTCGAGGACTGACCGCGCCGGCCTAAAGCGACCGGCCGATCCGGTGCAGGGCCGCCTCGTAGGCGGAGTCCCAGCTCCACCCGGCAGCCGGCGCGCCCGCCAGCTCCAGCGAGACGAGCCCGTGGACCTGGCCCCACACCACGCCCACCATGGACGCGACGTCGTCGTCCGATGCCCCGGGCAGGGCGGCGGCGACGGCGGCAAACAGCGGCGCGATCGCCGGTTCCGCGGCGCCGGGCGTCGGCTGGCACGGCACCTGGCTGGCCAGTGAGCCGCCGAACATGAGGCCGTACAGGACCGGATGCTCCAGGGCCCACGCCCGGTAAGCCTTGCCCAGCGACTCCAGTCCGTCGGGAGCGGCGCGCTGCTGGGAGGCCGCGAAGGAGGCGAAACCGTCGTCGAGGATGGCGGTGAGCAACTCCGCCTTCCCGCCGAAGAGCGAGTACACCGCCGTCGTCGACGTCCCGGCCGCCGCCGCGATCGCCCGGAGCGACACGCCGGGGGCGCCGTCGCGGGCAATCAGGGCCGCGGCAGTGTCGAGCAGCGTCCGCCGCAGCGAATCATCGTGGACTATGGGTCTTGCCATGAGCCCAGTATTGCATAACACTGTTCTGTAACACTGTTACGAAAGGAATCGGCTCATGTCGGAACACGTACACACAGGGCGGTTCACAGCCGATCCGGGCGGCGAACGGGTTACGGTCTTCCTCATCGGGATGCGGGCCAACCGCTGGTGGAAGATCGGCAAGGTGGCCCGCACCGCGTCGGCGATGCCGGCGATGCTGGCGCACCTGGCGGCATCGCCGGAGGCCGGCCTGCTGGGCTTCCACCAGTGGTTCGGGCGCACCACGGTCATGCTCAGCTACTGGAAGAGCCCGGAACATCTGCAGCGGTTTGCCTCCGACCGCTCGGCACCGCACCTGGAACCCTGGCGGCGGTTCATGCGCGAATCGGCCGGCAGCGGGGACGTCGGTGTGTGGCACGAAACGTACGAGACGGTGCCGGGGGGCCGGGAGAGTGTCTACAGCGACATGCCGCGCTTCGGCCTGGCCGCGGCGACCGCCCACGTGCCGATCGCGGCGGGGATGAACACCGCCCGCCAGCGGTTCTCGCGGCAGGCAGGGTAGGAGGGCGGCAGGGCCGGCAGGTCTACCGGAGCGGCTGTGCGGGCCGGATGTCAGAGCTACCGGAACAGGCGCAGGTTGTAGGCGTACCGGTAGGGAACGCCGCGGTTGCACTTGACGCCGGCAATGACGGAATAGACCGTGAGGAAGACCCAGATGGCGGCCGCGATGACGGCAAAGAGCCCGCTGACCGCCGGGATGACGATCAGCAGGTTCGCGATGATGGCCACCGCCGTGGGCGGAACCGTGAAGTTCAGGGCCTCTTTGGACTCCTGGGCGGTAAAGGGACCCCGGTCCTTGAAGATCAGGTAGATCGCCAGCGACGGGAAGCAGCCCAGGATGCCGCCGAAGTGCGCCATGGTGGCCCATTGCCGGTCCTCCGAAGGGGTCAGGGGCAAAGCGGACGCCGACGCGCTCTGGTACTGCTGGCGCGGAGCGGACTTGCGCTCCGGCTGCTGCTGACGAGCAGAGTTCTCGGACACTGGACCTACCTTCGGAAAATCTTCTGACGGCTCACTTCTGTTCCTAGCCTAGCTGTTCCAGCCCGTCTCCCGGTGCATTCCGCGGGCGGGGGTGCCGGACGGAACCGGCTCAAACCGTCAGGAAATCGATGACTTCTTCCACCCGGCCCAAGAGACTGGGCTCCAGGTCGGCATAGGTGTTAACACTGCCCAGCAGCCTCTTCCAGCCGTCGGCGATGTCTATCTGGGTCCGGTGCGGCCAGCCGAGGCCGGCGAGGATGCCGGTCTTCCAATCGGTGCCGCGCGGAACCACCGGCCACGCGGACCGGCCGATGACCGCCGGTTTGATGGCCTGCCACACGTCGACATAGGGGTGGCCCACAATCAGTACGTTGCCCGCCGCCGCGGGCACGGCCATGGCGGCCTCGGCTATCCGCCACTCCTTGGAGTTGGGGACCAGGTGGTCCACCAGGATGCCGAGCCTGCGCTGCGGGCCGGGGGAGAAGTCCGCCACGGCCGCTGCCAAATCGTCCACGCCATGCAGGGGTTCGACCACGATCCCCTCTACCCGGAGGTCGTCTCCCCAGACCTTCTCCACGAGTTCGGCGTCATGCTTGCCTTCGACCCAGATCCGGCTGGCCCGCGCGACCCTGGCCCGCTGTCCCTCGACCTTGACGGAACCGGAGGCCGTCCGTTGCCGGACGGGAGCCTTCGCCGCGGGCGCCGCCGGCACCACCTTCACCGGCTCGCCCTCGAACAGGAAGCCGAAACCCAGCGGAAACGAGCGGACCTTGCCCCGGCGGTCTTCCAGCGACACCAGATGCACACCGCCGGACTTCTCCACCCGAACGACGGCGCCGACCCACCCGCTCTGTGCGTCCTCGAGCACCAGTCCCGGTTCGGCGCCGATTTCGCGCAGTGCCCGGGCCTTGGGGGCGGTGAGATCCTGGGGGCCCCAGCCGTAGCTGCTCATAAACTTTAAGTCCTCTGCTGGTTGTCGTCCTCACGGCACGGCCGCCCGACAATGCTAACAACGGCGGCGACGTATTAGACTTAGCACTTGGACGTGTTGAGTGCTAACGGTCTGTCCGCAGACGAGTTGGAGACAGGAGGAGTGCAGTGAGCGAGGTCCGGAGGCTGGAAGTGCTCCGCGCCATTGTCGAAGACTATGTGCACTCGCGTGAGCCGGTGGGCTCCAAGGCACTGGTCGACCGGCACAGCCTGGGCGTATCGTCAGCCACGATCCGCAACGACATGGCGGCGCTGGAGGAAGAGGGGCTGATCGTCGCCCCGCACACCAGCGCCGGCCGGATTCCCACGGACAAGGGCTACCGCCTGTTCGTGGACCGGATTTCGGATGTCAAGCCGCTCTCTGCCCCCGAGCGCCGCGCCATCCAGAAACTGCTGGAAGGCGCCGACGACCTTGACGATGTCATGGAACGCACCGTGCGGCTGCTGTCCCAGTTGACCAACCAGGTGGCCGTCATCCAGTATCCCCAGCTGGGTGCTGCCAAGGTGCGGCACATCGAGTTCATCCTGCTGGCTCCCAAAAGGGCCCTGGTCGTGCTGATCGCGGACAACGGCAAGGTGGAGCAGCATGTCGCGGCGCTTCCGGCGGACGTCACCGAGGATGCCCTGGCCACGCTGCGCGCAGCATTCCTGTCGGTGCTGTCCGGGAAGCCGCTGGCGGCAGTGCCGGGGCTGCTGAAGAACTCCCCGGTGCCGCCGCAGGCGGGGCCGACGGGCACGGCCGAGGCCCTGGCGTCGCAGCTTTCGCAGCTTGCCGCGGCCACGAACGAGGAGCGGATCCTGATGGCCGGCACGGCCAACCTGGCCCGTTCCACGGTCGACTTCCAGCTGAGCATCGGTCCCATCCTCGAGGCTCTTGAAGAACAGGTGGTGCTGCTGCAGTTGCTCTCCGAACTGCATCAGGACGCGCGTGGCATGTCGGTGAGCATCGGCAGCGAAAACCCCTACGGTTCGCTGGCCGAAACCTCCGTGGTGGCCACCGGGTACGGCCCGGGCGCGACGGCCAAGGTCGGCATCCTCGGCCCCACCCGGATGGACTATCCCACCACCATGGCCGCGGTGCGCGCCGTCGCACGTTATTTGTCACGGATCCTCGCCGGCTAGCCACACGCCGCGCAGTGTCCGCACCGGCCGTCGGCGCCGGTGAACCGATCCCCAGGAAGTGAAGTACTACAAGGTGAGTAACCACTACGACGCCCTCGGTGTCAGCCAGGACGCCTCCACCGAGGAAATCAAGAAGGCCTACCGCAAGCTGGCCCGCAAGCTGCATCCGGATGTTAACCCCGGCCCGGAGGCAGCCGAACAGTTCAAGCAGGTCAGCCACGCGTACGAGGTGCTGTCCGACCCGCAGAAGCGGCGCATCTACGACACCACCGGCAACGAGAACGGCAACGATACCGGCTTCGGCGGCGGCTTCTCCGGGTCCGGGTTCGCCTTCCAGGACATCTTCGAAAGCTTCTTCGGCGGGGCCGGAGCGGGCGGCGCCGGTCCGGCCTCCCGGACCCGCCGCGGCCAGGACGCCCTGATAAACGTGCGGATCGACCTCAAGGACGCGGTCTTCGGCGTCAACAAGAAGATCGAAGTGGACACCGCCGTCGTCTGCCCCACCTGCGACGGCAGTTGCTGCCGCCCCGGCACCAGCCCGCGCACCTGCGACATTTGCGGCGGTTCCGGCCAGGTCCAGCGTGCGGTGCGGTCCATCCTGGGCCAGGTCATGACCACTGCCGCGTGCGGCAGCTGCCAGGGCTTCGGCACGGTCATTCCCGACCCCTGCAACGAGTGCAACGGTGAGGGCCGCGTCCGCAGCCGGCGTTCGCTAACCATCAAGCTCCCGGCGGGCGTCGGGACCGGAACGCGGATCCAGCTGGCCGGCCAGGGCGAAGCAGGCCCCGCCGGCGGCCCGCAGGGCGACCTGTATGTGGAAATCCGCGTGAACCCGGACAAGAATTTCATCCGCGAGGGCGACGACCTGCACGTCACGCTCTCGGTGCCGATGACCGCCGCCGCGCTGGGCACCGACCTCACGCTGGACACCTTCGACGGCGAACAGGAAGTCAGCATCAAGCCCGGCACGCAGGCGGGCGAGACCCTCACCCTGCGCGGCCTGGGCGTGACCCACCTGCGCGGCTACGGTCGCGGCGACCTGCAGGTGCATGTGCATGTGGAGACCCCGAGCAAGCTGGATGCGGAGCAGGAGGACCTGCTGCGCCGGCTGGCCAGGGCCCGCGGCGAGGAATACACCGAGGGCAAGCTGGCGTCCTCCGGCACGGGCGTCTTCGCCCGCCTGCGGGACCGGCTCGGTAACCTCTAGGCGTGACCAACCACCTGTTCTTCACCGCTCCGGGCGAGCTCGACGACGTCGCTCCGGGCGACAGCTTCACCCTGGCCGGGGACGAGGCGCGGCACGCCGTCACGGTTAAGCGGATCGAACCGGGTGAAGCCGTCGATCTGGCCGACGGGCGGGGCCGGCGGCTAGTAGGGGAGGCCGTTGCCGGCGCCTCAGGCCAGCTCACCGTCCGCGCGCTCCGGATCCTGCAGGAGCCGCGGCCCGACCCGGAGTTGGTGCTGGTGCAGGCGCTGGCCAAGGGAAACCGCGACGAACTTGCCATCGAGGCGGCCACCGAACTGGGCGTCGATGCGGTAGTGCCGTGGCAGGCCGAACGCAGCATCGTGCGCTGGAAGGCGGATAAGGCGGCCAAGGGCGCGGCGAAATGGCAGCTGGCGGTCCGGGCGGCCGCCAAGCAGTCGCGGCGTGCCCGCGTTCCGGAGGTGGAGCCGCTGGTGGAACGGGCCGGGCTCTGTGCCCTGGTCCGGGACAGCCGGCTCTCGCTGCTGCTGCACGAGGACGCCGCAGGCAGCGTGGCCGACGCCGTGGAGGGGGCCGGGTTGCGTGCCGGCTCCTCCGCCGGGGAGCGCGGCGGAAACGACGGCGGCGCTGCCCCGCCCGGAGCCCGTACCGGCGGCGCGGGGCGCGTGCTGATGATCGTGGGCCCCGAAGGCGGGATGAGCCAGGCCGAAGTGGAGGCGATGCTCGACGCCGGGGCGGTGGCCGTGAGGCTGGGGCCGCACGTCCTGCGGTCCTCCACGGCCGGACCCGCCGCCTTGACCTTGCTCAGCGAGTTGCTGGGCCGCTGGCGCTGACCACGTCGGTCAGCAGCACCGGCCTAGGTGATGGTGAAGACCTTGCTGTCCGCATTCTGCCGTTCGTCGGTTCGCCCGTCCTGATCCTTTTGGAACACGTACAGCCGGTAAGTGCCCGGATCCAGCTTCTGGCTGAACCGGAACTCGCCGATCTGCCCGTTGTCGGCATCAACGAGGGCCGTGCCGTCCTTGACCAGGTCGCCTTCGGACGTGTCGTCGGAGCCGGCCAGGCGGAAAATTTGCCAGCTCAGTTCCGATTCGTACGCGACGCCACGGCCGAACACCTCCACGCGTCCGGCGGCGGTGGCACCGTCGGCCGGATCAATGATCCATACCGGGGCCGCTAGGCTGCTGTTCCGGCCCATCGGCTGGCCCAGCGGCACATGGCCAAAGGCTTCGTAACCGTGATGCCCGTCCACCAGGATGACCACTTCCAGCGGATCGTCCGACGTGCTCAGCCCGGCGTTCGCCGCCGCAGCCGTGGCCGTGAAGACCAGTTGCTGCACGGCCCGTTCGGCGATGCCGGCATCCACCCGGCGGCTGAACGCGTCCGAGGAAATGTCCAGCGTGATGACCGACCCGTTGGTGATGGAGGCGCCCACCTTGCTCGCCGGGCTGAGCGGATTGAAGTAGTCCGGATCGAGGGGCTGCAGCCGCGTCAGCGCGGCCACCGCCGTCGTAATGGGATCACCCAGGTTCTCCGCCTGGCGGTATTCGCGGTACAGGAACACGTTCCCGGCGTTGGTGCCCAGCCAATAGACGGGGGAGAGCTCCGAGGAGCGCAGGGTCTCGACCGGCACGCTGGAGACCAGGGGGCTGCTGGCCGAAGCGGGGTCGGTGGGATTGGGCATGGAGGTCTGTCCGGCGCCGCCACCGCCGGCGGCCTGCGGCGAGCATCCGAGCAGCACCAGCGATGAGGCAGTGACCAGGGCCAACCACGCACCGAAGCGGCGTGTTGGGACCGAGCCTGCAGGCTGCCGGAGCTGGTTGCTGGTGATGCTTTCGATCCCTTCTGACGTTGGCAATGACCGGGTTTTTGTGGGCCGAAAAGGGCTGCTGCCGCCTTTCCTGCCTCACTAGCTTGGCATACGGGAGGGGGGCTGATGGCTGCTTTAACCGGCGCTCAACCGGACTGATGCAGGATTGATGCAGGATCGATACCAAGGCGTTTTTCGGGCCCGCAGAGGACTGTGCGGCGGCTCGTGCCGTAGCATGGACTTGTACCGTCGGGACCGGATCCATTTCCGGTTACCGCCAGCAAGCGCCCACCGAAGGAGCGATGAAAGGCCACATCGGCCGGACTATGTCCCAATCACGCCTGGATGTCGATCCGCTGGGATCAAGCAGCCGTTCCGTCCATTTCGATTCGTCGGAACACATGGTCAGGGCGCTCGGCGCCCACGACGAGGTGCTGCGGGTCATCGAGTCGGAGTTCAGCGATGTGGACCTGCATGTACGCGGCAACGAACTTTCCATCACCGGCCCCGCCGACGCGGTGCAGCTCACACTCAACGTGGTGGAAGAGATCCGCGCCCTGGCAGCGAAGGATACGAGGATCACCGCGCAGGTGGTCGCCCAGCTGCTGCGCATGCTCGGGGAACAGTCGGTGCAGCGGCCGGCCGAAGTCCTGACGCTGAACATCCTCTCCTCGCGCGGCCGCAACATCCGGCCCAAGACCCTGAACCAGAAGAATTACGTCGAAGCCATCGACAACCACACCGTGGTGTTCGGCATCGGCCCCGCGGGCACCGGCAAGACCTACCTGGCGATGGCCAAGGCGGTCCAGGCCCTGCAGCACAAAGAGGTCAACCGCATCATCCTGACCCGTCCCGCGGTCGAGGCGGGGGAGCGGCTGGGCTTCCTGCCCGGCACGCTCAGCGACAAGATCGACCCGTACCTGCGCCCGCTCTACGACGCCCTGCACGACATGATGGACCCGGAATCGATTCCGCGCCTGATGGCCGCGGGCACCATTGAGGTGGCGCCGCTGGCCTACATGCGCGGGCGCACGCTCAACGACGCGTTCATCATCCTGGACGAGGCGCAGAACACGACCCCGGAACAGATGAAGATGTTCCTCACCCGGCTGGGCTTCGGTTCCAAGATGGTCGTGACCGGGGACGTGACGCAGATCGACCTGCCCGGCGGCACCAGCTCGGGCCTGAAGATCGTCAGCGAAATACTCGACGGCGTAGAGGACGTCCGCTTCTCCCGGCTGGACGCCACCGACGTGGTCCGCCACCGGCTGGTCAGCGACATCGTGACGGCGTACAGCCGCTGGGACGAGTCCCGCCGCGGCGAGGGCGGCCGGGACGAGTCGCGCCGCTCAGACGGCGGCCGGGGACCGCGCCGCGCACCCGCGGCCAGGCGGAAGACGGACGCGGAAGCCGGCCCGGAGGATCGAGCATGAGCATCGAGGTCAACAACGAATCGGCCGTCGCCGCCAACGAGGAAGAGCTGGTGCGGCTGGCACGGTTCGTGCTGGACTCGCTCTACGTCCATCCGGAGGCGGAACTGTCCATCATCATGGTCGACACCGAAGCGATGGAGCGGCTGCACATCGAGTGGATGGACGAGCCGGGCGCCACCGACGTGCTGTCCTTCCCGATGGACGAACTGCGTCCCGGCACCGCGATGAAGCCGGGCCCGCCCGGCGTGCTGGGCGACATCGTGATCTGCCCGCAGGTGGCGCAGGAGCAGGCAAAGAAGGCCGGCCACGGCCTGTTGGACGAAATGCTGCTGCTGACCACGCACGGCATCCTGCATTTGCTCGGTTTCGACCACGCCGAGCCGGCCGAGAAGGAAGAGATGTTCGGCCTGCAGCGCCAGTTGCTGTCCTCCTTCACCGGCAAGGCAGCCCCCACCGAAACCACCCTGTAGAGCCCGGCGATGCTCTGGATACTCGCCGCCATGACGCTGGCTTTCACGCTGTTCGCCGGGGTGCTGACCGCCGCCGAGGCCGCCTTTACCTACCTGCCGCGCCACGACGCCGAAAACCTGCTGCGTTCCGGGCGGAGCCGCAGCCTGCGCCTCATCCTGGCCTCGCCGGCGGCCCACATGCACGGGCTGCGTTTCTGGCGCGTCTGGTTCGAGATGGCCGCCGCCGTCGCCATCGCCCTGCTGTTCCACGACCTGTTGGACAACATCTGGCTGGCCGGACTGCTGGCCACCGTCACCATGGCCGCCGTCGGATTCGTGCTGGTCGGGGTCTCCCCGCGGCAACTGGGCCGGATGCACGCCGGCGCCGTCGTGCTTTCCACCGCCTTGCTGGTCAGGCTGCTGTGCTCGATCCTCGGTCCGGTGCCCCAATGGCTGGTCCGTTTGGGCAGCGCGGTGGCCCCTAACGCGCCGCGCGCCGACGCGGCCTTCTTCACCGAAGAGGAGTTCCGCGAACTCGTGGACCGGGCCAACGAGTCCGACATGATCGAGGACACCGAGGCGGAACTGATCCACTCCGTCTTCGAGCTGGGCGATACCAAGGTCCGGGCGGTGATGGTGCCGCGCACGGACATGCTCAGCATCGACTCCGGCTCCACCCTGCAGGAGGCCATGACGCTGTTCCTGCAGTCGGGCTATTCACGGATCCCCGTGATCATGGACACCGCGGACCAGATCCGCGGCATCGTCTACCTGAAGGACGTGGCCGCCCGGATCCACGGCCGGGAGGACCACGGCGCCGGCATGCTGGTGGACCAGATCTGCCGCGAGGTCCGGTACGTGCCCGAGTCGAAGTCGGTCGGCGAGCTGCTGCAGGAGATGCAGCGCGAGTCCACGCACGTGGCGATCGTGATCGACGAATACGGCGGCACCGCCGGACTGGTCACGCTGGAGGACCTCATCGAGGAGATCGTCGGCGAAATCGTCGACGAATACGACACCGAGCGCCCCGAAATCGAGGCGCTGCCGGACGGCCTGTACCGGGTCAGCGCGCGCACCGGCATCGACGACGTCGGCGAACTGTTCAATCTGGAGCTGGACGACGAAGAGGTGGACACCGTCGGCGGGCTGCTGGCCAAAAGCCTCGGCCGGGTGCCGATCGTCGGCAGCGAAGTAGAGCTGGACGGCCTGCACCTGCGGGCCGAACGGCTGGAGGGCCGGCGCAACCGCGTCAGCCATGTCCTGGCCTGGTACGAAGCGCCCGCCCGGAACCAGTACGCCAACGACGACGGCGCTGCCGCCGCCGATGACCCCGCCCGGATGCCCGGGACGGAGAGGGAACGATGACCAACCCCGAAAACGCCACCGGCGCCAACAGCACCGACAAGGCCGTGGCCATGCCGTCCAGCGGCTGGCCCAAGGACTACCGCGCCGGTTTCGTGTCGCTGGTGGGCCGCCCGAACGCGGGCAAGTCCACGCTGACCAACGCGCTGGTCGGGCAGAAGGTGGCCATCACCTCCGCCAAACCGCAGACCACGCGGCACACCATCCGCGGCATCGTGCACCGGCCGGATGCCCAGCTGGTGCTGGTGGACACGCCCGGCCTGCACCGGCCCCGGACCCTGCTGGGGCAGCGGCTGAACGACCTCGTGGCGGACACGCTTGCCGAAGTGGACGCGATCGGCTTCTGCCTGCCGGCCAACGAGAAGATCGGCCCCGGCGACCGCTTCATTGCCAACCAGCTGGCCGCCCTGTCCGGCAAGCCCGTGGTGGCACTGGTGACCAAGACGGACCTGATGGACAAGCAAGCGCTGGCCGAGCAGCTGCTGGCGGTCGCGGCACTGGGCGCGGAGATCTTCGGCCCGGACGGCTTCGCCGACATCGTGCCGGTTTCCGCCGCCAAGGGGGACCAGGTCCAGACGGTCGCCGATGTGCTGGTCCGGCGGATGCCGCTGTCGCCGCCGCTCTATCCCGACGGCGAGCTTACGGACGAACCCGAAGCCGTGATGGTGGCCGAGCTGGTCCGGGAGGCGGCGCTGGAGGGGGTGCGCGACGAACTGCCCCACTCGCTGGCCGTGGTGGTCGAGGAGATCGTTCCGCGCGAAGGCCGCAGCGCCGACAACCCGCTGCTGGATGTCCGGGTGAACCTCTTCGTGGAACGTCCGTCGCAGAAGGCCATCATCATCGGCAAGGGCGGGGAGAGGCTCCGTGACGTCGGCACCCGCGCGCGCAAGGGGATCGAGGGCCTGCTGGGCACCCGCGTCTACCTTGACCTGCACGTCAAAATAGCCAAGGACTGGCAGCGCGACCCCAAGCAGCTGGTGCGGCTCGGTTTCTGAGCCTCCGGCGCCGCCGGGAACTTTCCCCGGCCGCAACCCGTAGAATACTTAGCGGCCAGTGATGGGCTGGCCGCGTCTTTTTTTATCTGGCTTACAACCGTGCAGAGGGGTATCCCGTGGATCATCGCGGCAGTTCCGGTGATGACCCGCAGACCCCGACGGGACAGCCGCCCGCGGGGCAGGATCCCGCCCCGCGGTCACCGGCCGACGGCGCGCCGCGGCGCGCGCAGGCGCGGGCCGCCAATCCGAGGCACATGGGCCGCGGGCCCAAACTGCTGTGGCTGAAGGTCGTGGCGGGCGCGCTGGCGCTGGCCCTGGCGGCCGGTGTGGGCGTCGTGGTGTTCAAAATCGTGGGCCTGCGCGACAGCATCAGCACCTCGCCGCTGAACCTGGGCACCGGCGCCCAAGGGCTGCCGGTGGACCTGAGCCGTGATCCCGTGCAGATCCTCATCCTGGGTACCGACACACGCGCCGGCAGCGACGGCCGGTACGGCTCGGACGGCTCGTCGGCCGGCTTCGGCAAATCGGACGTGATGATGCTGATGAACCTGTCCGCGGACCGGGAGCGGGTCACCGTGGTCAGCCTGCCGCGCGACCTGCTCACCACCATCCCCACCTGCACCGATCCGGAGACCGGCGAGGTGTACCCGGAGCAGCAGGATGCCCAGCTCAATGCCGCCCTGACCTATGGCGGCCCCGGCTGCACCGTGGCGGCCGTCAACGAAATGACAGGCCTGGAGATCGACCACTTCATGATGGCCGACTTCAACGCCGTCAAGGAGCTCTCCACGGTGATCGGCGGCGTGGAAGTCTGCGTCAACGAGCCCATTAATGACACCTACTCCAAGCTGCGGCTCCCGGCCGGCGTGAGCACCGTGCAGGGCGAGCAGGCGCTGGCGTTCCTGCGCACCCGGCACTCCTTCGGCGACGGCGGAGACCGCGGCCGGATCCGTGCGCAGCAGAGCTTCCTGGCGTCCATGGCCCGCAAGATCCAGTCCGAAGGCACGCTGACCAACGTGCCCCGCCTCTACTCCATCGCCGAGGCCGTGGTCAACAACCTCACGGTGGACGAAGGCCTGGCCGAGGTTTCCCGGCTGCTGGCCCTGGCCGACCGGGTCAAGAGCGTTGACCTGGGGAAGGTCGCGTTCGTCGCGCTGCCCACTAAGAGCGCCCCCATGGACGAGAACCGCCTGGTCTTGGACGAGGAACCGGGACAGGCCCTGTTCCGGATCCTGCGCCAGGACGGCGACGTCACCGCACCGGAGGTCAACACCGCCGGGTCGCCCGACCCGACGACGACGGGGGAGGCCGGCGGAGAACCCGCGGCCGGCGCCTCGGGCGGCGGCACCCCGTCCCCGACGGCAACCGACGACGGCGGGCCGACGGCCGGGGCGACGACCGCGCCGGGCGGGGACCCGACGGCCGGCGTGCCGTCCTTCGACCCGGCCGTGCAGCCCGTCGAGGTAATCAACGCCTCCGGCGCGGCCGGCCGCGACGAGGAACTGGCCGAACAGCTGCAGGCGCTGGGGTACCTGCTGGCGGCCCCGGGCGACGGCGGATCCGAACGCACCACCACGCAGCTGTTCTACTCGGCCGGATTCGAACACGTGGCCCTCTCCCTCGCGGAAGAACTGAACGTCCCCCGGGCCAACGTCCTCGCCTCCGGCGACCACTACGGCGTCGCGCTTTCGGTCGGTCGGGACTTCGCCAGCGGTACCCAACTGGCCGAGACCGGCGGCGTGGCCGGCGGCTTCAAGGGCCAGACCGCCGACCAGGTCACCTGCCAGCAGCCCGGCGCCTTCTAGCAGCCGCTACCAGATCCTGACCCGCTCGGCCGGGTCGAGCCACAGCCCGTCGCCCGGAGCGGTGCCGAACGCTTCGTGGAACGCGTCCAGGTTGCGCACCACCTGGTTGCAGCGGAACTCGTTCGGGGCATGCGGGTCGATCGCCAGCCGGCGCGCCGCCTCCTCCGAACGGATCTTCTGCCGCCAGCACTCGGCCCAGGAGTAGAAGAACCGCTGGCTGCCGCTCAGCCCGTCAATCACCGGGGCTTCCCGGCCCGCCAGGCTCAGCCGGTACGCGCGGTACGCGATGGCCAGCCCGCCGAGGTCGCCGATGTTCTCGCCCAGGGTGAGTTCGCCATTGACCGTGTTGCCGGGAGCCTCCGCCGGACTGAGCGCCGAGTATTGGGCCACCAGCTGGCCGGTGAGCCGCTCGAAGGCGGCCCGGTCTTCGTCGGACCACCAGTTCCGCAGCGCGCCGGTGCCGTCGTACTGCGATCCCTTGTCGTCGAAGCCGTGGCCGATCTCGTGGCCGATGACCGCACCGATGGCGCCGTAGTTGGCCGCGGCGTCGGCGTCGGCGTCGAAGAAGGGCGGCTGCAGGATCGCCGCGGGGAAGACGATCTCGTTCATCGTCGGCATGTAGTAGGCGTTGACGGTCTGCGGCGTCATGTGCCACTCGGCCTCGTCGATGGGCTTACCCAGCTTCGCCAGGTTGCGCCGGACCTCGAACTCGTTGGAGGCGAGGACGTTGGACCAGACATCGTTCCCGGGCACGAAGGCGGAGTAGTCGATCCACTTCTCCGGGTAGCCGATCTTGGTGCGGAAGGCCGCCAGCTTCTCCAGCGCTTTCCCGATCGTTGCCCTGCTGAGCCACGGCAGGGCGGAGATGCTCTCCCGGTAGGCGGCCAGCAGGTTGGCGACCAGTTCTTCCATCCGTTCCTTATGCGCCGGCGGGAAATGCCGCGCCACGTATTCCTGCCCGATGGCCTCCCCGAGGGCGCCTTCCACCAGGGACACGCCGCGCTTCCACCGCTCCTTGAGTTCCGGGGTGCCGCTGAGGGTGCGGCCGTAGAAGCCGAAGTGCGTCTGGACCGCTTCGTCGTGAAGATAAGGCGCCGCCGTCGTCAGCACGTGGAGCCGCAGCCAGGCCTGCCAGGCCTCCAGCGGCTCGCTGTCCAGCAGGGCGTCGAGCGTGCCGAGGAACCCGGGCTGGCAGACCACCATCTCGGCCGCCGCGCCCGCTTCCGGGCCCAGCGCCGCCAGCCATTCCGGCATCCAGTCCGCCATGGCGGCCACCTGCCCGGCGGTGCGGAGGTTGTAGGTCTGCTGCGGATCGCGGCAGGAGACCTTGTCCAGGTGGCCGGCCGCCAGCTTGTGCTCCAGATCCAGCGCCGCGTCAGCCTGCACCGGGTCGAAGCCGGCCAGCTGCAGCATCTTCCTGGCGTAGTCCCGGTAGGCCTCGCGGATGGGACCGAAGTCCTCCTCGTGGTAGTACGCCTCGTCCGGCAGACCCAGTCCCGCCTGGTACAGGTAGATCAGGTAGCGGGTGGGGTCGCCGGCGTCGTTGTTGACGAAGAACGCGAGCGGATACGCGGCGCCGCTGCGGCTGAAGGCCCCGATCACCTCGCGCAGCCCGTCCCGGTCGGAAATCTTCGCGATCGCGGCGAACTGCTCCGCCAGCGGCGAGAAACCCTTGGCCTCGGCCGTGTCGGTGTCCATGAAACCGGCGTAGAGGACGCCGATCTTACCCGCCGGGCTGGTGGGATCCGGGTGCGCGGCGGCGTCTTCGATGATGGCCCGCACGGATTCTTCGGATGCGTCGCGCAGGGCCGTGAAGGAGCCTTCCAGCGCCCGGTCGCCGGGGATGGCGGTCTCGGCAAGCCACTTCCCGTTCACGTGCCGGAAGAGGTCGTCCTGCGGGCGGACGGCCGGGTCGACGTTGGACAACACGATGCCGGAGCGGCTCATGTGCGCCTCATTTCTTCGTTGCTTTCATCTATTCCCTCACATCCTACGCACCGTGCTAGTGTGAAATTGTGCGCGCAGGAATGCTCCTTCTTAGCTGCCGCGGCGAGGCCACGCGAACTACTGTTTGACAGGCCGAACCCTCGCTGCGGAGTTTGTGTTGCCCGGCCAAAATTTTTCGATTAGCTCACATGAGAAAAGGCCACACACCAAAATGCGAAACGCACAAAAGTCCTCCGGAATGCCCATCCATAAGTACATTCCCTTCCAGGACCAGATCGCCGTAGAACTGCCCGACCGCACCTGGCCGGACAAAGTGATGACGAAGGCCCCGCGCTGGTGCGCCGTGGACCTGCGCGACGGGAACCAGGCGCTGATCGATCCGATGAGCCCCGAACGCAAGCACAAGATGTTCGACCTGCTGGTGAAAATGGGCTACAAGGAGATCGAAGTCGGTTTCCCGTCCGCATCGCAGACCGACTTCGACTTTGTCCGCCAGCTGATCGAAGGCGACCGGATCCCCGATGATGTGACCATCCAGGTCCTCACACAGTCCCGCGAGCACCTGATCGAGCGCACCTACGAGTCCATCGCCGGCGCCGGCCGCGCCATCGTGCACCTGTACAACTCCACCTCAGTGCTGCAGCGGCGGGTGGTGTTCCGAGAAGACCAGGACGGCATCGTGGACATCGCCTTGCAGGGCGCCCGGCTGTGCCGGAAGTACGAAGAGGGCCTGAAGGGCACCGAGATCACCTACGAATACTCGCCCGAGTCCTACACCGGCACGGAACTGGAATTCGCGGCCCGCATTTGCAACGCCGTCACCGACGTCTTTGAGATCTCCGCCGACCGGAACGTCATCCTGAACCTGCCGGCCACGGTGGAGATGGCCACCCCGAATGTCTACGCCGATTCCATCGAGTGGATGTCGCGGAACCTGAACAACCGCGAGAACGTGATCCTCTCCCTGCACCCGCACAACGACCGCGGCACCGGGGTGGCGGCGGCGGAACTGGGCTACCTGGCCGGCGCCGACCGGATCGAGGGCTGCCTGTTCGGCAACGGCGAGCGGACCGGCAACGTGGACCTGGTGACGCTGGGGCTGAACCTGTTCAGCCAGGGCATCGACCCGATGATCGATTTCTCCAACATCGACGAAGTGCGCCGTACCGTCGAATACTGCAACCAGCTGCCGGTGCCCGAACGCTCCCCGTACGGCGGCGACCTGGTGTTCACCGCATTCTCCGGCTCCCACCAGGACGCCATCAAGAAGGGCTTCGAGGCCATGGAGGCCGACGCGGCCGCCCAGGGCAAGACGGTGGACGAACTCGTCTGGGCGGTGCCCTACCTGCCGGTCGATCCGAAGGACCTGGGCCGCAGCTATGAAGCAGTGATCCGGGTGAACTCGCAGTCCGGCAAGGGCGGCGTGGCCTATCTGCTCAAGCACGAGCACAACCTGGACCTGCCGCGCCGCGCCCAGATCGAGTTCTCGGGCGTCATCCAGCGGCGCACGGACACCGTGGGCGGCGAGGTCAGCCCCGCGCAGCTGTGGGAGACCTTCACCGACGAGTACCTGCCGACCCCGGACAACCGGTGGGGCCACTACACCCTGGGCTCCGTCAAGACCGACAGCGCCGATGACGGTTCCTTCCAGCTGACCGCCACCATGGGCGTGGACGGCGTCCAGAGCCGCCGCACGGCCGAAGGCAACGGCCCCATCGCCGCGCTGCTGGAAATTTTCCGGCAGGACGGCGTGGATGTGCGGGTACTGGACTACACCGAGCACGCGCTCTCCGAGGGCGGCAACGCCCGGGCCGCCGCCTACGTGGAGTGTGCCGTGGGCGACCGGGTGCTGTGGGGCATCGGCATTGACACGAACACCACCATGGCCTCCCTGAAAGCCGTCGTGTCCGCGGTGAACCGCGCCATCCGCGACGAAGGCGCCAAGGCCGCCGGCTCGCTCTAGGGAACCCTCCAGCGGGCTTCCCTGCCGTGCCGCGGCGGGGGAGCCCGCTTTAGTGGGAGAATGGGACAGTGTCCAACAGATCCTTCGCCTCCCGCACGTACCGGGACCAGGGCGTCATCCTGCGGACCCACAAACTCGGCGAGGCCGACCGGATCATCACGCTTCTCACCAGGCAGCACGGCCAGATCCGGGCGGTTGCCAAAGGCGTGCGCCGCACCAGCAGCAAGTTCGGCGCGGTGCTGGAACCCTTCATGGTCGCGGACCTGCAGTTGGTCTCCGGCCGGAGCCTGGACATCGTCACGCAGGCCCAGATGGTCGGGCCGTACGGCCGGGACATCGCCGCCGACTACACCAAGTACACCTCCGCCGCCGCCATCTGCGAGACGGCGGAAAAACTCACCGACGTCGACGGCGAATCGGCAGGAGCGCACTACGGGCTGGTCATCGGCGCGCTCTCGGCGCTCAGCCGCAGCGTGCACGCACCCGAGCTGATCCTGGATTCCTACCTGCTGCGGGCGCTTGCGACGGCGGGCTGGGCCCCCAGCTTCGACCAGTGTGCCCGGTGCGGCGCCCAGGGACCGCATACCGCCTTTGCCGCTCCGCTGGGCGGCGCGGTATGCCACGACTGCCGTCCGCCCGGGTCGGCCTCGCCCGCACCGGAAACGATGCAGCTGCTCGCCGCCCTGCTCTCCGGAGACTGGCCGGCAGCGGACGCCTCCGCCGCGGGCCCGCGCCGTGAGGCCGCCGGCCTGGTGGCCAGTTACCTGCAGTGGCACCTTGAACGAACCCTGAAATCCCTCAAGCATGTGGAGCGAGTGTGACCCCGATTTCCCGGCAACCGCAGCAGCCATGGCCGCATCCCTCCGGCGCCAAACCGCCCGCCCTGCCTCCGGCGCTGGTCCCGGAACACGTGGCCATCGTGATGGACGGCAACGGCCGCTGGGCGAACCAGCGCGGGCTGCCGCGGACCGAGGGGCACCGCGCCGGGGAAGCGGCCCTGCTGGACGTGATGGCCGGCGCGATCGAAATCGGGGTCAAACACGTCAGCGTGTATGCCTTTTCCACCGAGAACTGGAAGCGGTCCCCGGAAGAGGTTCGCTTCCTGATGGGCTTTAGCCGGGATGTGCTGCGCCGCCAGCGCGACCAGCTCGACGATTGGGGGGTGCGGATCCGCTGGTCCGGCCGCCGGCCCCGGTTGTGGAAGTCGGTGGTCAACGAACTGGAGGTCGCCGAGCGACAGACGGCCGGCAACTCCACCTGCATCCTGACCATGTGCGTGAACTACGGCGGGAGGGCGGAAATTGCCGATGCCGCCGCCGCCATCGCCGCCGACGTCGCGGCCGGACGGCTGCGGGCGTCGTCGGTCTCGGAAAAGACCGTGCAGCGCTACCTCGACGAGCCGGACCTGCCGGACGTCGACCTGTTCCTGCGCACGTCGGGGGAGCAGCGTTTCTCCAACTTCATGCTGTGGCAGTCCGCGTATGCGGAGATGGTGTTCATGGATACCCTCTGGCCCGATGTGGACCGCCGCACCCTTTGGGAAGCCATCGACATTTACGCCCGCCGCGACCGGCGGTACGGGGGAGCGGTGGACGCCGCCGCGGCCGGCGGGGCCTAGCCGGTTGCAACCGCGGCGGCCGTACTACCGCTGCCGGGTGTCCGTAAGGTCCTCGGTCCGGTCGTCCTGCAACACGTAGGCCTGCGCCCAGCGCTGCAGCCGGGCATAGGCGTCCCGCCGCACGTCGGTGCGGGAGAGGAACACGTCGTGCAGGGCGTCATGCACCTGCTCGATGGAGACGCTGTATCCCAGCCGGACCGCCCGCTCGGTCATGGTGCGGATGTCCAGCACCACGTCGGTGCTCCTCATGTCCTCGTGCCAGACCGAGCCGTTCATGCTGCGCGTCGAAGACATCACCAGCACCGGGATCTCGAGCTTGAGCCCCTTCGCGACCTTCGACTGTCCCTCCCAGATGGCGCTGAGCCAACCGGCGCGCACGGGGAAGGACTCCGGCGGCCGCAGCCTGGGGTCCAGATCCCATTCGCCCTCGGCGGTGCGGCTGATGCTGCGGTAGTAGAAGCCCCGGACCGGCAGTTTGATCTCGGTTTCCGGCTTGAGCCGGGACAAGGGTTCCAGCACCGCGCCGGCGGCTCGCCGGACCAGGGAGCTGCCGTGCATTTCCAGCCAGGGACTGTTCAGGACCAGGGCGCGCAGCTCGCCCGGGTGTTCCGCCGCCCACAGGGCCGCCACCAGCCCTCCGGTGGAGTGTCCCATCAGCGTGATCTTCGTCTCCGACTGGCCGCGTTCCTCACGGATCAGATCGAGCGCCAGCGAAATCTCGTCCTCGTACTGGCGCAGGTCCGTCACGAAGCCCGCCGGATCCCCCTCCCGCAGGCTGCGTCCGTGATGGTGCAGGTCCAGCGCAAAGAACGCCACGCCTTGGCGGTGCCAGAACTCCGCCAGTTCCGTGTTGAAGAAATAGTCGCTCCAACCGTGCACATACAGGACGGCGTGCCCGCCGGGGGAGCGCTGCGGGGAGTGCGGCAGGTAGCGGATCAGCGTCGCCCGCTGCTCCCGCCCGCCGGGGGCCGGCACTTGCAGGACCGTGGACTCGAACTCCGGCCCGAGGATGTCTTCCTGCCAGTCGGCTGCCGTCGCCACGTGGTCCTTCCTCTCTGTCCGGTTGCTGCCCCCATGTTATCGCCGCAGTGGACACGGTTTGGTGCGGCGGCCTCCGCACGGAAAACTAGGACCATGCGCCTCTACCCCGCCTTCTTCCGCGCCGCGTTCTCCTGGATGGACGCCGAGCGTGCCCACCGTATCGGTTTCCAGCTCATCCGTGCCGCGCACCGGTGCGGGGCCGGGGCAGTGCTGCGCCGCGTCACGCGCCCGGATCCGTCGCTGGCCACCGAGGCGCTGGGCCTGACCTTCCCCTCGCCGTTCGGCCTGGCCGCGGGCTTCGACAAGGAAGGTTTCGGCATCGAGGCGCTGGCCGACCTGGGTTTCGGCGCGGTGGAGGTCGGCACCATCACCGGGAGCGCGCAGCCGGGCAACGCGCAGCCCCGGCTGTTCCGGCTGGTCGAGGACCGCGCCGTGATCAACCGGATGGGCTTCAATAACGACGGCGCGGCGGCCGTCGCGCCGCGGATCGCCGCCGCCCGGCGCGGCCTGGCTTCCCGATACGGCACGCTCCGGCCGGTCATCGGCGTGAACATCGGCAAGACGAAGGTGGTGGAACTGGCCGACGCCACCGAGGACTATCTGAAGAGCACCCGGCTGTTGGCCCGGTCCGCCGACTACCTGGTGGTCAACGTTTCGTCGCCGAACACGCCCGGACTGCGGCTGCTGCAGGACGTGGAGACGCTGCGGCCGCTGCTGCGGGCAGTGGGGGAGACCGCCGATTCCGCGGCCGGCCGCCATGTCCCGTTGCTGGTGAAGATCGCCCCGGACCTCAGCGACGAGGATATCGACGACGTCGCCCGGCTGGCGCTGGAACTGAACCTGGACGGCATCATCGCGACCAACACGACGGTTTCCCGCGAGGGCCTTGTCTCGGACGACACCAAGATCGCGGCCTGCGGGGAAGGCGGCCTCTCCGGGGCACCGTTGAAGCAGCGCTCCCTCGACGTGCTGCGCCGGCTGCGCACCGCCGTCGGGGACGACCTGGCGCTAATCTCCGTGGGCGGTGTCGAGACGGCCGGCGACGTGCAGCAGCGGCTGGACGCCGGTGCGACCCTGGTGCAGGGCTATACGGCGTTCCTGTACGAGGGACCCTTCTGGGCCGGCCGCATCAACCGCGGCCTGGCCAAGCGCCGGCGCTGAACCGACCCGCGCCATCCGGCGCCCCGGCATGCCCTCCGAAGGGCGACCGGGCCTCGGGCGGGATGCCAAAGGGCCGGGAGCCGCGATGCTCCCGGCCGATGGCATGCGAAAGGGCCGGGCGCCGCGATGCTCCAGGCCCCATGGATGCGAAAGGGCCGGGAGCCGCGATGCTCCCGACCCTTCGACCGGCCCCTCCCCGCTGGATCAGGCGGGGTATTCGCCGCGCTTGACCTGCGGCTTCGGCAGGCGCATCCGGCGCAGCTGCAGCCCGCGCATCACGCCGTACCAGACCGCCCCGCGCTCCACGTCGCCAAACTTGGCGGCCAGGCGCTTCTTGAGCTGGCGGCCGAGGATGAAGGCATCGATGGCGACCAGCGCCAGCAGCACCCAGAAGCCGAACAGGATGAACGCTTGGACGTTGAGGTCGCGGATAAAGCTGAGGACCACGAAGATGAGGGCGAAGACGATCAGGAATTCGCCCAGCACCCAGCGGGCGTCCACGAAGTCGCGGACGAAGCGCTTCTGCGGCCCCTTGTCGCGCAACGGCAGAAAGCGCTCGTCGCCGGTGTTCATGGCCTCGCGCATCTTCAGCCGCTGATCCGCCATGGCGGCCCGGTTGGCCTCCTTGGCGGCCTTGCGGTCGTTCGGGACCAGGGGGCGCTTGCGCGCAGCTTCCTGGTCCTTGCGCCGGGGCGTGGGCGCGCCCTTGCCGTATCGAGGCTGCTGGGCGTCGTTGGCCTGATCGATGGTTTCCTGGGGCGTGGGAGCCTCTTTTTTACGTCCGAACACCAGTCAAGAATACCGGACCGCGTACGGCCGTTGTCCCGCTTGGGGCCCGCGCCGCCGGGGGAGTCACGGGGGCATCGTCGCGACGGAGCCCGGGCGATAGGGTGTCGACTATGACCAATGTGAACGTAGACGAACTTGCGGCCGCAGTCGACGCCGGCATGGGGCTCACCATCTCCTCGTTGGAACAGCTGGTTTCGATCCCGGGGATCGCCTGGCCGGCCTTCGACCCGGAGGACTTGGCGCGCAGCGCGGATGCCGTAGCCGGCATGGTCCGGGAGCTGGGCCTGGAGGACGTGCAGATCCTCAGCGTCGCGAACGGCGAGGCCGCCGGCGGCCCCGCCGTCGTGGCCCGCCGCCCGGCCGCGGCCGGCAAGCCGACCGTCCTGCTGTATGCCCACCACGACGTGCAGCCGCCGGGGGACCCGGCGCTCTGGCGGACGGAACCGTTCAAGGCCACGGAGATCGACGGCCGCCTCTATGGGCGCGGAACGGCCGACGACAAGGCCGGGATCATGGTCCACCTGTCCTCGCTGCGCACGCTGCTGGAGGTCCTCGGAGACGATTTCGGGCTCGGCATCACGTTGTTTATCGAGGGGGAGGAGGAGGCCGGCTCGCCAAGCTTCCGCCCGTTCCTCGAAGCTCACCGCGAACTGCTGCGGGCAGACGCCATCATCGTCGCCGACTCCAGCAACTGGAAGGTCGGCGTCCCGGCACTGACCACGAGCCTGCGTGGCCTGGTGGACGGCACCGTGGAGCTGCGGGTGTTGGAACACGCCGTCCATTCGGGCATGTTCGGCGGGCCGCTGCTGGACGCGCCCACGCTGCTGGCCCGGCTGATAGCCACCTTCCACGACGACGACGGGTCGGTCGCCATCGAGGGCCTCGTGTCCGCTCCCGCCGCCTCGGTGGACTATCCGGAAGAAGACTTCCGCCGCGATTCGTCGGTGCTCGAGTCCGTGCGGCTTGCGGGCACCGGAAGCATTGCCGACAGGCTCTGGAACAAGCCGGCCCTGTCGGTGATCGGCTTTGACGCCCCCAGCGTCGAGCTCGCGTCCAACACCTTGATCCCCGCCGCCCGCGCCAAGATCAGCCTGCGGCTGGCACCCGGACAGGATCCGGACCTGGCCATGGAAGCGGTGGCCGCGCACGTTGCCGCCCACGCGCCCTTCGGCGCCGCCGCCACGTTCGTGCCGGGGGAACGCGGCCACGCGTTTGCCACCGACACCTCCGCGCCCGCGGCCCGGGCGGCGCTGTGGGCCCTGGAGCAGGCGTGGGGCACGCTGCCGGTGGAGGCCGGCATGGGCGGGTCCATCCCGTTCATCGCCGACCTCACGGAAGTCTATCCGGAGGCACAGATCCTGATCACCGGCGTCGAGGACCCCGACTCGCGGGCGCACTCGGCCAACGAGTCGCTGCACCTCGGGGACTTCCGCAACGCGGTCCTGGCCCAGGCCCTGCTCCTGGCACGGTTGAACGGCGAGGGACTCTAGGCCTGTTCGCGCCAGGCTGGAGGCGGGGGAGAGTTATCCCATTTCGGCCCACCAGACGTACGATGGATGGGAAGCCCGACGCACCACTGAGTAATAGCAGCAGGTCACCGGACGGCCCGAAATAGATAAGGAAGTGCAATGAGCGCAACGACCAACTCGTCCGCCCCCACCACGGCACCCGAAGCGGCAGAACTGCCCACGCATGAAGTTGCTTTGACCGACGTCGCCGCCGGAAAGGTCCGCAGCCTCCTGGAGCAGGAAGGCCGCACGGATCTGCGCCTGCGCGTTGCCGTACAGCCGGGCGGATGCTCCGGCCTGATCTACCAGCTGTACTTCGACGAGCGGATGCTCGACGGAGACGCTGTCCGTGATTTCGACGGGGTCGAGGTCGTCGTCGACAAGATGAGCGTTCCTTACCTCTCGGGCGCCTCGATCGACTTCGAGGACACGATTTCCAAGCAGGGCTTCACCATCGACAACCCGAACGCCGGTGGCTCCTGCGCCTGTGGAGACTCCTTCCACTAAGGGCCTGCAGGGCGCTCTCCGGCCGCCGGGACGGCCGACGCACGGGGGAGCCTGTCACATGGAAGTCATGTGGGCGGGTAAGCTCTACAGTGAGTAGTAAAACTGGATATGCGGCCAGGCTCAGCTCTGCCATGGCCGCATCACTTGCACGAAACAAAGAGGAAGGGCCGTCTGTGAGTTCGCAGGTTCGAACCGGCAGTCGACGCGCCAGAATCGCCAAGGCTACAGGTCTGGGTGCACTCGGTGCGTTGTTGTTGACGGGATGTTCAGAAGAAGTCCGTTTGGGTTGGTTGCCCACCGAGCGGGACGTTACCAACCACACGCCCGAAATCATTGATTTGTGGGTCAACGGATGGATCGCCGCGCTGGCCGTCGGTGTCGTGACCTGGGGCCTGATCCTCTGGTGCATCATCGCGTACCGCCGCCGCAAGGACGAAACGGGTTACCCGCGCCAGCTGAGCTACAACCTGCCGCTGGAGATCTTCTACACCGCGGTTCCCGTGGTCATGGTCATGGTCTTCTTTTACTTCACGGACAAGACCACGTCCAACATCACCGAGCGGGTGGACAACCCGGACGTCGTCGTCGACGTGCGCGGCAAGCAGTGGGCCTGGGACTTCAACTACGTCAAGCAGGACAAGTACTTTGCCGGCGTGCAGGCCCACCTGACCGGCGAGACCGGCGTCCCGGAGACCCTGCCCACGCTGTACCTGCCGGTCAACCAGAGCGTGGAGCTGCAGATCAACTCCCGCGACGTCATCCACTCGTTCTGGGTTCCCGCCTTCCTGCAGAAGGTGGACATGATCCCGGGCAAGACCAACTTCCTGAACTTCACCCCCACCCGTGAGGGCATCTACGACGGCAAGTGCGCCGAGCTTTGTGGCGAGTACCACTCCGAAATGCTCTTCCGTGTCGCGGTGGTCTCCGAGGCTGAATTCGACGCTCAGATGGCGCGGCTCAAGGACGGCCAGCTCGGCGAAGAGTACGACCGCAACCCCTACGCTGAAGCGTCTGAGTAAAGGAGCGAGGGCCACAAGTGTCAACGTACGAATACACAGCTGACGACCGGGCTACCACGGTAGCTCCGCGCGTCGTGCCGGTGTCCAAGGGGCGCATCGTCGTCAACTGGATCACCTCCACGGACCACAAGACCATCGGGTACATGTACCTGATCGCGTCGTTCATCTTCTTCTGCCTCGGCGGCGTGATGGCCCTGGTCATCCGCGCCGAACTGTTCGAGCCCGGCATGCAGATCCTGCAGACCAAGGAACAGTACAACCAGCTGTTCACCATGCACGGCACGGTGATGCTGCTGATGTTCGCCACGCCGCTGTTTGCCGGCTTCGCCAACGTCATCATGCCGCTGCAGATCGGTGCCCCCGACGTAGCGTTCCCGCGCCTGAACGCGCTGGCTTTCTGGTTCTTCCTGTTCGGCAGCATCATTGCGGTGGCCGGTTTCATTACCCCGCAGGGCGCCGCTTCCTTCGGCTGGTTTGCCTATGCACCGTTGTCCAACACCACCTTCTCCCCGGGAGTCGGCGGGGACTTGTGGGTCTTTGGCCTGGCGCTGTCCGGCTTCGGCACCATCCTCGGTTCGGTCAACTTCATCACCACGATCATCACCATGCGCGCCCCGGGCCTGACCATGTGGCGGATGCCGATCTTCACCTGGAACACGCTGGTCACCGCCATCCTCGTCATGATGGCATTCCCGCCCCTGGCCTCGGCGCTGTTCGCCCTCGGCGCCGACCGGCGCTTGGGTGCGCACATCTTCAACCCGGAGAACGGCGGTGCCATCCTCTGGCAGCACCTGTTCTGGTTCTTCGGCCACCCTGAGGTTTACATCATCGCCCTGCCGTTCTTCGGCATCGTTTCCGAGATCTTCCCGGTGTTCAGCCGCAAGCCGATCTTCGGATACAAGGGCCTGGTCTACGCCACGATCGCCATCGCCGCGCTGTCCGTGACGGTGTGGGCCCACCACATGTACGTCACCGGCTCGGTGCTGCTGCCGTTCTTCGCCTTCATGACGATGCTCATCGCGGTGCCAACCGGGGTGAAGTTCTTCAACTGGATCGGCACCATGTGGCGCGGATCGATCACCTTCGAGACGCCCATGCTGTGGAGCCTGGGCTTCCTGGCGACCTTCCTGTTCGGCGGCCTGACCGGCATCATCCTGGCTTCCCCGCCGCTGGACTTCCACGTCTCCGACACCTACTTCGTGGTGGCGCACTTCCACTACGTGGTCTTCGGCACCGTCGTGTTCGCAATGTTCGCGGGCTTCTACTTCTGGTGGCCCAAGTGGACCGGCAAGATGCTCAACGAGCGCCTCGGCAAGATCCACTTCTGGATGCTGTTCCTGGGCTTCCACGGCACCTTCCTCATCCAGCACTGGCTCGGCGTCGAGGGCATGCCCCGTCGCTACGCCGACTACATGCCGGAAGACGGGTTCACAGCGATGAACCAGTTCTCCACGGTTGCATCCTTCGTGTTGGGCGCCTCGATGATCCCGTTCTTCTGGAACGTCTACATCACCTGGCGCAACGGCAAGAAGGTCGAGGTCGACGACCCCTGGGGCTTCGGTGGTTCGCTTGAGTGGGCGACCTCCTGCCCGCCGCCGCGGCACAACTTCACCTCGCTGCCCCGCATCCGGTCGGAGCGCCCCGCCCTGGACCTGCACCACCCGGAGCTGGCACCGCGGCACACCCCGACGACTCCGGCACCGGTGGCCCAGATGGCCGGTCCCGCTGACCAGAAGGACGCATAACTGTGAAGATTGAAGCCTGGCTATTCATTGCGCTTGCGCCGTTCTTCGCCCTCGTTGCCACCGTCTACGGCTACATGGGGAACTGGGAAGAGCCCGTCGGCTGGCTGGCGCTGTACCTGACGGCCGGATTGTCCTTGATGATCGGCGGCTACCTCTGGTTTACGGCGCGGCGCATCGGTGCCCGTCCGGAGGACCGGGTCGACGCCGAAATCCATGAGGGTGCCGGCGAGCAGGGCATGTTCAGCCCGTGGAGCTGGTGGCCGATCGTGCTCGGTCTCGGTGCCGCCACTGGGTTCATGGGCCTGGCGGTCGGCTGGTGGATCGTCTACATCGCCGTTGGCCTGACCACGGTGGCCATCATCGGCTGGGTCTACGAATACAGCCGCGGGGACCACGCGCACTGATTCCCGCAGCTACACGACGAAAGGGTCCGGAACCGTCAGGGTTCCGGACCCTTTCGTCGTCCCCGCCGGGCGGCCGTGCGCGGCGACGCTGGTCTAGACCGGATAGGATGAAAGGGAATCCAACCGGCTGAGCAGGAGGCCGCATGTCCGTGAACGCCGCCGCGATCGAGGGTGGGCTCGATGGCTCCTCCCGTACCGCAAAGCACGTCCAGCTCAGGGACATTTTGCGCAGGCATGCCCAGGAGCGCTGCGAACCCGGGGCCGCTTTTCCCTCGGAGAGGGAACTGGCCGAACGCTTCGGCGTGGCGAGGATGACCGTGCGCCAGGCGATCGATTCACTGGTCGCCGAACAGGTGCTCGAACGCATTGTCGGCCTGGGAACGTTTGTGCGGCAGCCGAAGCTGGACCTGCAGGTCAAGCTCACCTCCTACAGCGAAGAGATGCAACGCCGCGGCATGGTTCCCGATGCCCGTGTCCTCAGCTTCGAGCAGATCGGCGCCACCCCGCTGGTGGCCCGCGAGCTGCAGATCGAGGAGGGGCAGCCGGTGGTGCGCTTCCGCCGCCTGCTGCTGGCCGACGCCGAACCGATGAGCGTGGACGAAAACTTTATTCCTGCGCAGCGCGTGCCGGGGATCCTCGACGAGGGCCCGCCGTCGTCGCTGTACAACGTCTTGAGCGAACGATACGGACTCATCATGGAGTGGGGCGAGGACACGATTGAGGCGACCGCGGCCCAGCCCTCCATCGCGCGGCTCTTGAGCGTGGACATCGGATCGCCGCTGCTGAAGATCCAGCGGCATGCCTACGTCTCCAAAACCATGGTCGACTTCTCGATCTCGTATTACCGCGCGGACCGGTACAAGCTGTGGGTGCCGCTGCAACGGCCCGGGGGACGTGCGCCGCGTTCCTACAACGTCAAGCGCTTCTAACGGCTGTACGGCGCTGCTGAAGGCCGTCTCGGCCGCAAATGGCGCCGCCGGCCGGGCCCAGAGCTACTGCTGCGCCGGGGGAGCGCTTTAGCCGTGCGGCCGCGTGCCGCCCGTGGTCGCCGTGAGAGCCCCCGTCCCGCCCGGTATACGCAGGGTGCCCCACCGCGGTGAAGCAAAGGGGTGAGACATAGAGAAATGGCCCCGGACCAGGTCCGGGGCCATTTCTCTATCTGGATTTTGCCTTAGCGGGCGGTAACTTCCGCCTTCTCGGCGGGTGCCTCGACCTCGGCGTGGTGGCTATGTGCAGCCTCCAGCTCGGCCGGGGTAACCGGTGCCACACGGTCTTCGAAGAAGAACCGGGACAGGGCACCGCGCAGCTTCTCGGAGCGCTTGATGTGCCCGGCCCTGTTCGGCTGCGCCGGGATTACCTCGGGCGACTCGTAGCTGACCAGCCGGTACTGCTTGTACTCGTTCAGCGGCTCGTGGACCTCGATGAACTCGCCATGCGGCAGGCGGACAATGCGTCCGGTCTCCCGGCCATGGAGGGCGATCTCGCGGTCCTTGCGCTGCAGCGCCAGGCAAATGCGGCGCGTGACGATAAAGCCGAGGATCGGGCCCAGGAAGAACAGGGCGCGCAGCCAGTAGGTCACGTCGTTGAGCGACACGTGGAAGTGCGTGGCGATCAAGTCGGAGCTGGCAGCTGCCCACATCACCGAGTAGAAGACGATGCCGGCGACGCCGGTGGCGGTGCGGAACGGGACGTTGCGCGGGCGGTCCAGGATGTGGTGCTCGCGGGTGTCCTTGGTCACCCAGCTTTCGATCCACGGCCAGGCGAACATCACGGTGAACAGCAGGGCCGCCGGGCCGAGGGCCGGGATGAGCACGTTCAGCGAAATGGTCCGGCCGAAGATCACGAACTCGCCCACACCGGGCATCAGGCGCAGCGCGCCGTCCACCCAGCCGATGTACCAGTCAGGCTGGGTACCGGCCGAGACGGGGGAGGGGTCGTAAGGGCCGTAGTCCCAGATCGCCAGAATCTGGAAGTTCGCGGCAATGACGGCCAGGATGCCGAAGACAACGAAGAAGAAGCCGCCTGCCTTGGCCGCGTAGACCGGGCCGATCGGGAAGCCGACGACGTTGGTCTCGGAACGGCCGGGGCCGGGGTACTGGGTGTGCTTGTGCACGACAACCATGAACAGGTGGACGGCGATCATCAGGAGGATCAAGGCCGGGACCAGCAGGATGTGGAGCACGTACAGGCGGCCCACGATGTCCGTACCCGGGAACTCGCCGCCGAACAGCAACAGCGATATGTAGGTACCAACCAAGGGGATTGCCTTGATCACGCCGTCGATGATGCGCAGGCCGTTACCGGAGAGCAGGTCGTCCGGCAGGGAGTAGCCGGTGAAGCCGGCTGCCAGGGCCAGGATCAACAGGACGCAGCCGACAACCCAGTTCAGCTCACGCGGGCGGCGGAACGCGCCGGTGAAGAACACGCGCAGCATGTGGAACGAGACCGAGGCAACGAACAGCAACGCAGACCAGTGATGCAGCTGACGCATGAACAGGCCGCCGCGGACCTCGAACGAGATCTCCAGGGTGGACTGGTAGGCGACGGACATTTCGACGCCCTTGAGCGGCACGTACGGTCCGTCGTAGTGCGTCTCGGCCATCGAAGGATCGAAGAAGAACGTCAGGAACGTTCCGGTGAGCAGCAGGATGACGAAGGAGTACAGCGCCACTTCGCCGAACATGAAGGACCAGTGGTCGGGGAAGATCTTCCGACCGAATTCCTTGACGATCCCCGAACCGCCGACGCGGGTATCGACGAAGTTGGTGATCCGCCCGACCCGCGTCTTGGGTACGTAGGTATCAGTTGAAGCGCTCATGCTTAGCCACGCTCCCAGTAGCTCGGTCCAACAGGTTCATGGAAATCGCTCGTGGCGATCAGGTAGCCCTCGTCGTCGACGCTGATCGGCAGCTGGGGAAGGGCGTGCGCGGCCGGGCCGAACACTACCTTGCATTCCTGAGCGGCATCGAAGGTCGACTGGTGACAAGGGCAGAGCAGGTGGTGCGTGTGCTGTTCGTACAGCGCCACCGGGCAGCCAACGTGGGTACAGATCTTTGAGTACGCAACGATGCCATTGTAGTTCCAGTCTTCGCGGCCTGGGGAGACCTGGAGGACGTCGGGATTCAGGCGCATCAGGAGGACGACGGCCTTGGCCTTCTCCTCGAGCTTGTGCTCGGCCTCGTTGAGCCCCTCGGGGATGACGTGGAACGCGGAACCAATGGTGACATCCGAGGCCTTGATCGGGGTGCCGCTGGGGTCGCGGGTCAACCGGACGCCTGCGTCCCACATGGTATGCCGCAGCACCTCAGGGTTCAGGTCCTTGGACAGGTCGCGGAAGATGCCGATGGCCGGCAGGATCGCCAGCACGCCGGCGCCGATCAGGGTGTTGCGGATCAGCGGGCGGCGGGAGATGCCGGACTCGTCCAGGACCTGGCCGATGATCTGCTCGGCGTCCTTGCGGTCTTCCTCGGTGCGGACCTCGTGGCGCTCTTCGACGATCTCGTGGTCCGGCATGAGGGTCTTGGCCCAGTGGACAATGCCCACGCCAATGCCCAGCATGGCAAAAGCGGTGCCCATGCCGAGGGTGAAGTTCTGCAGTCGCAGCGTTGCGGTGGTGTCATCCAAGCGGATGCCAAAGTACCCGACGAAGAAAAGTACGGTGCCGATGATGGAGATTACGAAGAGTATCGCAACCTGGCGTTCGGCTCGCTTTTCCGCCCGGGGATCTTTGTCGGCACGGCGCGGGCGGTGCGGGGGGAGTCCAGGATCCTGAAACTTCTCCACGTCGCTCTGACCAGCCGTAGCAACGGTGCCCGAGGTGTTCGGACTGCCGTGACTATGGTCGCCCATGATCCCTCTCATCCTTCTCTAAATAGTTCAAAACTCATTAATGACTGTTGGCGCTTCTCCGGCGGCCCGTTGGGCCGCCGGAAGCGAAGGTTAGGAAGACCGCTGGGTCAGCCAAATGGTGAACGCGATGACCACGCCCAATCCAAGCGTCCACATCAGCAGGCCCTCGGACACGGGGCCGAGCCCGCCAAGCGAGATCCCGCCGGGGGAGGGCTGCTCTTCGATGGTCTTCAGGAAGGCGATTACGTCGCGCTTCTCCTCCGGGGAGATGTTCGCGTCGCTGAACACCGGCATGTTCTGCGGACCGGTGGCCATGGCTTCGTAGATGTGCGCTTCGCTGACGCCGCTAAGCGCTGGCGCGAACTTGCCGCGCGTCAGGGCACCACCTGCTGCGGCAGCGTTGTGGCACATGGCGCAGTTGACCCGGAAGATCTCACCGCCGGCCGCAGGATCACCCTGGGAGACGTCGAGGAATTCATCCGCCGGAATTGCGGGACCGGCGCCGAGGGAGGCTACGTAGGCCGCCAGCTGCATGGTCTGCTCTTCGTTGAACTGGTTCGGCTTTTCCAGTGCCTGGGGGCCGGACATCTGCATGGGCATGCGGCCGGTTCCTACCTGGAAGTCCACGGCTGCGGCGCCGACGCCGATCAGCGACGGACCGGCCTGGTTGCCGTGCGCACCCTCCGGGGCCCCGACAGCACCGATTCCGTGACAAGTTGCGCAGTTGGCCACGAAGAGCTTCTCGCCCTCTTCGATGTCCTGCGCGGAAAAGGTGGTGGTTTGGGCCTTGGCCTCGTTGACGTTCCCGGCAACGGCGTACAGTCCGCCGGTGACGAGCAATCCCATGAGCAGCAGGGCAACGGCCGCCAGGGGATGTCGTCGCCTCTGGGAGAGTGCCTTCACTTGTTGGTTCCTAACTTTGCGGTGCGTGTGCGTAGATGTTCGGCTGGCTCGGTTCGCAGCGAGGCGCGGACCTTTCGGCCGTCTACTTAAGGAAGTAGATGATGATGAAGAGAGCGATCCACACGACGTCAACGAAGTGCCAGTAGTACGACGTGACGATGGCCGATGTGGCTTCGAAATGGCCGAACTTCTTGGCGACGTAGGCGCGGCCGATGATCAGCAGGAAAGCGATGAGGCCGCCTGTGACGTGGAGGCCGTGGAAGCCGGTGGTGATGTAGAACGCCGAACCGTAGGAGTTCGAGGACATCGAGACGCCTTCGGAGACGAGCATCGCGTATTCGTAGGCCTGGACGGAGACGAAGATGGCGCCGAGGATGAATGTCAGCAGGAACCATTCGACCATGCCCCACTTGGCGACATTGAAGAGCCCGCCGGAGCGGCGGGCCTGCAAGCGCTCTGCGGCGAAGACGCCGTACTGGCAGGTGAAGGAACTGGACACCAGAACGATGGTGTTGGCCAGCGCAAACGGAACATTCAACTTCTCGGTTTCCATCGCCCACATCTCGCCGGAGGTGGCGCGGAGGGTGAAGTACATAGCGAAAAGGCCGGCGAAGAACATCAGCTCGCTGGAGAGCCACACAACGGTTCCGACGGAAACCAGGTTGGGGCGATTCAGCGTTGGATGCGCCGGGGTACTGGGGGCATGGGTTGCAGTTGTCACAAGGCCATTATGTCTATAAATCTGCCCACTTCACCAATGCATTTGAACGCGTGGCGCCGCGTTCCGGTTCCTGAAGCGCCGGATTCCGCGGAACGGCGCGGAAGTTAACAATCCGGAAGTTTCTACAAAACGTAGATAACCTAGTGAAGTGACGACCGAACCCAACGCTCAGAACACACCCACCTGGCCTGAACTGATCTCTGCCCTGATCTCCCGGCAGGACCTCACAGCGGCCCAAACCCAGTGGGCGATGAACACAATCATGTCCGGCGGGGCCTCCGACGCGCAGATGGCCGGCTTCCTGGTCGCGCTGCGGGCGAAGGGGGAGACGGTCGACGAGCTGACCGGCCTGGTGGAGGCCATGGTCGGCAACGCCCGGCCGATTGACATCCCGGGGGAGAAGCTGGACATCGTCGGTACCGGCGGGGACCGGCAGAACACCGTCAACATCTCGTCCATGGCCGCCCTGGTGTGCGCGGGGGCCGGGGCCCGGATCGTCAAGCACGGAAACCGCGCCGCGTCGTCGTCGTCTGGTTCGGCCGATGTGATCGAAGCCCTGGGCGTGCGCCTGGACCTCCCGGTGGACCGCGTGGCGCAAACTGCCGTCGAAGCGGGGATCACGTTTTGCTTCGCGCAGGTGTTCCACCCCTCCATGCGTTATGCGGGCGCGGTGCGCGCGGAACTCGGGGTGGCCACCGCCTTCAATTTCATGGGTCCGATGACCAACCCGGCGAATCCCACGGCGGCCGCCATCGGCGTTGCCGATGCCCGGCTCGCGCCGCTCATCGCCGGCGTGCTGGCCGCCCGGGGCATCCGCGCACTCGTCTTCCGCGGCGGGGACGGCCTGGACGAGCTGACCACCACGGGCCCCTCGTCGGTATGGGAGGTGCGCGGCGGCGCCGTGACGGAACACGACCTGGACCCGCTGGACCTCGGCATCCCCCGGGCCACGCTGGACGACCTGCGTGGCGGGGACGCCGCCGCGAATGCCGAAGTGGTGCGCCGCGTGCTCGCGGGGGACAAGGGGCCGGTGCGCGACGCCGTCGTCCTCAACGCAGCCGCCGCCCTGGTGGCCAACGAGGCAACAGCCGACGCTCCGCTGCTGGAGCGGCTGGCCGCCGGTTTGGAACGGGCCGAGGAAGCCATCGACAGCGGTGCCGCGGCCGAGGCGCTGCAGCGCTGGATCGACGCTACCCGCTGACCTTCCGGCCCGCGCGTGGGGCGCAACAGCTTAACAATTAACAAGGAGTGCCCCGGACAAAATGTCCGGGGCACTGCGCCTGTCCGCGGAGCCTAGTGCTCGAACCCGAGCGAGAAGGCTGCATCCAGGTCGTGCTTGGAATAGGCGCGGAAGGCGATGTGAGTGGTCGTTGCCTGAACGCCCTGGACCTTCGAGAGCCGGTCGGCGATGACATCGGCCAGCTCGTCGTGCTTGGCGACCCGTGCGACGGCGATCAAATCCCATTCCCCGGTGACCGAATAGACCTCGCTGATGCCCTCTATCTCGGAGATCTCCTGGGCGCACTCCGGAATCCGGGTCGCATCGGTGCGGATGAGAACGAATGCTGTAGCCACTGCACTGCCTTTCTGCTGGAACTGGGTGTTCTTCCCTATGTCCGAGGTTATTCCACCCGTCGGGCGAAACGTAGTTTGATGAACAGTGCGGCGGCCGCGCGCCACCCCAACAGCAGGGCGCCGAGCACCAGGAAGGCCACGATCTGGAAGGACGGCGCGAGCCCGCCGCCCGCGAGGCCGCGAAGGGCGAGCCCCAGGGCCACTGCGGCCAGCCAGACCGCGACTCCGGTCGGCCAGAGGGCGGCCGGCCGGCGCCAGGCGCGCGAGGCCAGCCAGCCTACGAGGGCCCCGGCCAGGAACGGGCTCGCGGTGATCAGGATTCCGGCCAGCGCCATTCCGTGTTCGTGCGTGTTTCGGCCCGCCGCCGCAAAAATGACGACGGCGGCCAGGTCCAGGGCGAGCGATGCTGCCACCAACGGGATGCCCGCGCGGAGCCGGGGCGATGTTTCAGTCACCCCTCCACACTATCGGGCAGGCACGGGCGTACGATTCGAGGACGAGCCGGTCGGGTCCCTGGCGACGGGTCAGGGGCCGAAGCCGGTCGGCTGGTCAGGGGCCGAAGCCCGCGGCGGATGGGGAGGAGCCGAAGCCATGAAGTTGGCACAGGTTGCGCTCGGTGTGCACGAGCTCGAGCGGGCCACCGCTTTCTACACCGACCTGCTCGGTTATCCGCCGGCCGGGGTCTTCAACCCTCCGGGCCTGGTGTTCTTCGATCTCGACGGCGTGCGGCTGCTGCTGGAGGTGGGCGCGCCGGCCGCCCTGTTGTATCTGAAGGTCGACTCGGTGCGCGACCGGGTCGAGGAACTGCGCGCCCGGGGAATACCGGTTGCCGAAGAACCACACGTCATTTTCCGGCATGCCGATGGTGCCCTGGGACCTGCCGGCATGGATGAATGGATGGGCTTCATCCGCGACTCGGAAGGCAATCTCGTGGGGCTGGTCAGCCACGAGCAGGCGGAGCATTAAGGTTGCGCCCCAGCCCACAACCCTGCATACTTGTTCCTTGAGCCACAAGGAAGCAGATTTGTATGTATGTGTTGACGGTCGATCAGCGGCGCTCCCGGCGCCACGTGGACCTCGTAGAGGGCGCGCTCGGCGCCCTGAATGGCGACCCGTCCCGTCCGCTGGTGCGCGGCTTCGAACGCACCGCCGGCGACGAGATGCAGGCGGTGGTCGCCGACCCGGCCGTCGCGGCTGATCTTGCCCTGGACCTGGCGGTCAGCAACCACTGGAGCGTGGGAATAGGCGTGGGCGGGGTCGTCACCCCGCTCCCGGAGTCTACCCGCGCGGGTTCCGGCGAGGCCTTCGAGCGCGCGCGCGAAGCGGTGACCGCGGCCAAGACATCGCCCGGCAACGTCGCCGTCTCCGGTGCCCGCGAGGAGGCCGGCCATGCCGAAGCGGTGCTGCAGTTGCTGGTATCAGTGGCACGGAAGCGCAGCAGGCAGGCGACGGAAGCCGGGTTGCTCAGTGATGAAGGACTGACCCAACAGCAAATTGCCGACCGGCTGGGGATCACCCAGCAGGCCGTCTCCAGCAGGCTGCACAGTGGGCTCTGGCCCGAGTGGCGACGCGCACGGTTGGCGGCCCAAGCGTTGCTGGAAGGGGCCGACCGATGAGCGTCATCGCACTGCTCACGCTCTGCGTGGCCACGGCCGTGGCGGCGCCCATGTACTTCGAGCGGTTCCAGGGCCGGGGCAACCGCTGGCTGTACGCCGCCAGTGCCGTATCGCTGTTGCTCCTGGGCATTGCGGCATTGTTGGCGGTCCTGGGGTCAGGCGGTCTAGGCCCGGCAGCCTATGCGTTGGGCGTGGCGGCCGCCGCGATCGGCGGTGGCCCGGCCACCGTGACCATCCTGCGGTTGTCGTTCAATGCCTCGCACCCTGACAACCACACCGACCCCGAAGCATCCCCGGTGCTCCGCGGAGGGGCCTGGATCGGGGTGCTCGAGCGGACGGCCATCGCGGCCACCCTGCTGGCCGAGTGGCCGGAAGGATTGGCAGTCGTCCTCGCGGTGAAAGGCCTGGGTCGGTATTCCGAACTCGGTCAGTCCGGAGCGGCCGAGCGATTTATCCTGGGCACCTTCGCGAGCGTGCTGTGGGCCGCGGCCGCTACCGGCGTCGCGGTTCTCCTGCGCTGAGCGCAGGCGGGCTCGGCATTCCCGGGCCAAGGCGGCGGCGCCAGGCCAGCGGCGCGCAGTCCGTAACAAAAACCACGGTCCCGCCCGGTGCTGCCGCCGCCCCTGCTGGGCCCGTGTTCCGTCCCCACGAAATATTGCCAGCGGTCTGTTGCCCACGCCACATTCGGCCTCTTATGATGATCACCGGTCAAGGAGCGGCCATGGGGAACTCTTGAGGGGACAAAGCATGGATCCCAAACTGCGAGTGGTCGTCCGGCTGGATATCGATCGGGAATCCGCCAATATCGAAGTGCGCGGGCACGTGACAACCCGAAACATCGTGGCGCTGTATTCGTTGGTTCGCCGCACCAGCGCCCTTGCGCCCGGTCGGGGCGTCACCATCAACCTTCAGCATGCCCGGATTGAAGCTGTCGCGCTGGAAGAGCTTCACCGCTGCAGTGAAAGCAAGCAGCTTCCCGGTTATGCGGCGCCCGAAGGGGAGGGGTGCCGCCTGCAGGTGATAGACCCGGGTGGCAGGGACGCCACGGCCCCGGTGCTGGCCGGTGCCCCGGGCTGAGCCGGGGGCATGATGTTGGCTGCCGGTGGGTGCCCGGTTCACGTTGAACACCCGATTCATGGACGTTCGAGGGGCGGTTCTGGTACGCCTGACGCAGGGGAGGAGCCCATCATGCAGAAGATCACGCCATGCCTGTGGTTCGACAGCGAAGCCGAAGAGGCGGCACAGTTCTATGTCCAGCTGTTCAAGAACTCTAAGATCCTGGACGTAACGCATTACGGCGAGAGCGGTCCCGGGATGGAAGGCCAGGTGCTGACCGTAGAGTTCGCGTTGGACGGCCAGTCCTTCACGGCCCTGAACGGGGGAGCCCAGTTCACGTTTAATGAGGCCGTGTCCCTGCAGGTGGATTGCGAGGACCAGGCGGAGGTCGACCGGCTCTGGGACGCCCTGACCGCCGACGGCGGTGCCGAGAGCCAATGCGGATGGCTCAAGGACAAGTACGGATTGTCCTGGCAAATCATTCCCTCGGTGCTGCCGCGGCTGATCGGGGGGCCGGATGCGCAGAAGGCTCAACGTGCCATGGAAGCCATGCTGCAGATGCGGAAGATCGACATCGCCGAACTGCAGCGCGCCTACGACGCCGGCTAGCGCCTTGTGCGCAGCGAGCCCATTCTGTCCGCTGCCGCCGGCCGGGTGCTCACAAGATGCCGGCCGGCAGGTGCGTGTTCCTGACTGCGTCGAAGACGACGTCGGTGAGTCTGTGCTGGCGCGCGAGGACTCTCCGCTGCCTTGCCGCGCCGGTGCCGTCGCGAAGGATTCCGTCGACGACGACCTGTATGGGTTCCAGATCGTCCGTTTCCGCCAGCACGGGGCCGACGTGTTCGAGCAGGGCGCTGACCACGTTTCGGGCCGGGGTGCGGTCGCTCTTCAACGGGTGGAGCAGTTCGTCTTCCAGTCCTGACCTGCTGGCCCGCCAGGACGCAAGACGCAGCAGCTCTGCCGGTACCGGAGGCGGCGGGCTGCCGTCGCTCCATTGGCGGGCAGCCGTCTCGACCAGCGCCCGGCACAAGGCGGCCACGGCGGCAGCTTGTTCCGCTTGCAGGCAGACATCGGCCACGCGTATTTCAACCGTGGGATGCCGTTGACCGAGCCGCGCGTCGAAATAGATCATGCCCTTGTCCAGCAGCACGTCGCACTCGAGCAGCATCCCCAACAGTTGGTGGTAGGCAGCGGGGGAGCCGAAGATGCCGGTCGGCCCGGCGGTGGGCCACCGTTTCCAGACCTGGTAGCGGAAGCTGGCGTAGCCACTGTCCACGCCCTGCCAAAAGGGGGAGTTGGTGCTCAGCGCTAGCAGGACCGGCAGCCAGACGCGGATCCGGTCAAGCACGGCAACGGCTTCCTCATCGGAGGCAACCGAAACGTGCACGTGGAAACCGCACGTCAGCTGTTCGTGCAGGGTCAGACCGAACCGGGCTTCCATGGCCTGGTATCGCGGGCGCGGCACGAGGCTGGTAGTGGCGGGCAGGGGATAGGTGCCCAATGCTGCAGCCCTGGCGCCAAAACGCCGCGCCTGTCGGTCAGCCTCGGCGCGCCCGGCCCTGATACCCGCTGCCAGCTCCTGCAGATCCTTGTACGGAGCGGACACCGCTTCGAGCTGTTCCTGCTTGACCTCCGACATCAGGCTGCCCTTGTAGCCTCCGCGGGACGCCGTATCCCGAGGTGTATCCAACGTCGCAGGCTCTCCCTGCCCCCGGAGCAGTTGTTCCGAGACGGAGGCCAGGGCGCCGGTCTTGGCGTCCACCAGGAGCAGCTCTTCCTCCACGCCAAAGGTTCGCATGCTGTTTAGTGTTCACCACAGGCGGGCTTGGCGAAAGACCGTCGCGGCCCGCCGGACATTCCTTGGGGGCCGGACGCGGCACGTTCACGCCGGTTGATCAGGTTCGCCCGCGGTCATGACCGCATTCAGGGGTCCCGCCGGGCCGCAAAACGGGATACCGTAGCCGTCACGGAGGAGCGCATGCACCTCCGGCAGGGCCCGCAACCGATCAGAATCCCCACGGCCTGATCTTCGCAAGGCCGCTTTGCAGCCCCGGGGTCTGTGCCGTTGCGAGCCGGCGTATATCGGCCCTCACCCTAGGATCGTGCTGTGGAAATCGTCGAAACCATGCTCCCCGGCGTCGGCATGCGTTATGACCTCAAGACGAGGACCAACGTCAATTTTTCCCTGGTGATAGACCGGAATGGCGGGGCCGACATCCTGACCTTTGACGAGGCCGATCCGGACCGGGCAATCAGCAAGCTCCAATTGGAACCGGAAGAAGCGTTACAGCTGGCCGAGCTCTTGGGCGCGCCCCGGATCACGCAGCGCTTTGCGGATCTTTCCAGGGAGGTCCCGGGATTGGAAACCAGCCGCTTCACCGTTCGGCCCGACTCACCGTATGCGGGCCGGGCTCTGGGTGACAGCAAGGCCCGCAGCCGGACGGGGTGCTCAATCGTGGCGATCATACGTGGAGAGCGCGTGATCACGGGCCCGACCCCGCAAGAGCAACTCCTGGCCAACGATGACCTGATAGCCCTGGGGTCGGCCGACGGGCTCGCCGCACTTGAGGCCCTCATCAATGCGCCGACCGCCACCTGAACGTGACACACCTGTCGCTCCTCCTGATCGAACTGGGAGTGCTGTTCACCGTCCTATCCGGGCTCGGGCTTCTGGCCCACAGGCTTGGCCTTTCACCGGTCCCGTTTTACCTCCTTTCCGGCTTGCCGTTCGGAGAGGACGGACTGCTGCCGGTGCATGCCGCGGGGCCCTTCGTGGAAACCGCGGGGGAGATCGGCATTGTCCTTTTGCTGCTTCTGCTGGGACTCGAGTTCTCCGCGGCCGAGCTGATGTACAGCCTCAAGCGGCATCGTGTCTCGGGTTTGATCGATTTCCTGCTGAACGCGGTACCCGGATTCCTGCTGGGACTGGTGCTGCAGCTGCCGTGGCAGGCGGCTTTGGCGCTTGGGGGAGTCACCTGGATATCCTCGTCCGGCATTATCGCCAGGTTGCTTGATGACCTGGGCCGCTTGGGAAATCGGGAGACGCCGGCGGTGCTGTCGATACTGGTCCTGGAAGACATGGCCATGGCACTGTTCCTGCCCATCCTGGTGGTGGTCCTTGCCGGCGGCGGAGCCTGGCAGGCAGCCGGGGGAGTCGCCCTGGCCGCAAGCGCTGTGACACTGGCCCTTGTCGCGGCACGCAAGGCCGGGTATCGGATGGGACGTCTGTTGTCTCATCCCCAGAATGAACAGGTCATGTTGCGCCTCCTGGGCATTACATTGGCCGTTGCCGGAGTGGCCGAGGGTATGGGCGCCAGCGCAGCAGTCGGCGCGTTCCTGGTGGGCATAGCGATTCCTCAGCACTTTGCCGACCGTGCCCGGCACGTTTTGAGCCCGCTGCGCGACCTCTTTGCTGCGATCTTCTTTGTGACCTTCGGCCTGGCCATCGATCCTGCGGACATGTGGCCCATCCTGCCGGCAGCCCTGCTGTTGTCCGTCGTGACCGCTGCTACGAAACTGGGTACAGGCTGGTGGGCAGCAGGAAAGGAAGGCGTGCGGCAGCGTGGACGGCTCCGGGCTGGGGCCGCCCTGGTCACCCGGGGTGAGTTTTCCGTCGTCATTGCCGGTCTGGCGGTTGCGGCAGGCTACACAGTGGTGGGGCCCATCGCCGCAGCATATGTGATGATTCTGGCGGTCGCAGGTCCTCTTCTGGCCCGCTTCAGCGACGCATGGGTGCCTCGAGCGGACGGTAAGGGCCTGCCGAAACCGGGCCCCGAACCGAGGTGAAGGCCCCACATGAAGCAAACTGTCACCAACTGTCAGGAGGCAGGGGACTGCGGAACATCGTGGCATCCCGCTTGGCAATCGGAAGCCGGGGCACGCGGGACTTCACCGGCATCGAACGCCAAGGGAAATCGCAGTGCGACACTGGGTCAGTGGCTGCTTTCACGATATCGACCGCCTTGCCAGTATCCGATGCAGAACTGCTTTCGCTCTATGAGTCTGTTGGTTGGGCGGCTTATACCAACAACCCGGATCTGCTCTATCGTGCGATAAGGAACTCGTCCTTCGTAGCAGCGGCTCGGACTGAACACGGCAAGCTAATAGGCCTCGCACGGACCGTTTCGGACGACGCAACAATCTGTTATGTGCAAGACATCCTGGTGCACCCGGCGTTTCAGGGAACAGGCGTCGGGCGCGCCCTTTTTGATCATGTGAGGCAGCGGTACCAGCACGTTCGGCAAACGGTGCTCATCACCGATGATGAACCTCGGCAACGCGCCTTCTACCAATCCATGGGACTGACCGAGGGATCGGATTTCGAATCAGGTCCCGTCCGCGTCTTCGCCCGGTTCCGCAGACGTGCGACCGTCCAAATACCGACGGCGCTGTGCTCTTCAAGACGCCGCCGCACGCGCTTCAGCGCAAACTGGCCCTGGGCAGCACGTCTCTGAAGTCCCGGCCGTCAGGGGACAGGATGGATGCCCCAGCCGAGCCGTTACTTGACATAATGTGGATT
Source organism: Arthrobacter sp. MDT2-34-1 (assembly GCF_059091365.1). Classification (NCBI taxonomy): domain Bacteria; kingdom Bacillati; phylum Actinomycetota; class Actinomycetes; order Micrococcales; family Micrococcaceae; genus Arthrobacter; species Arthrobacter sp. MDT2-34-1. The sequence continues at coordinate 395,692 of NZ_JBNHGO010000001.1, read as the reverse complement.
ATCGGCGTTACGGAAAGGCCTAAGCGGGGACCCAATCCGTGGCGGCTCGCCTCCTGCTGCGGCGCATGCTGACCCGGTCGTTGGCTGCCTGTTCTTCACAGTATTGCGATGTCCCGGCACGCACCTACTGACCGGAACATCTCGTGGCAGGCCGACTATGTGCCGCTGGTCGGTCCAATGATGCATGACGTTCACAGTCACGCGAGCTCGCCGAACGTTGGCCGCAGGCAGCCAGGACTCAATGTCACGCTATCTGTGCGGCGAATTCGAGGCGAGGCCCGATAGTGGGCTGGAAAGGCTGTTTTACCGCAACCGCGTGTGCAATCGGGATCCCCTCTAACAACTCGGCACTCCCCTCAAACCATCATTAGGTTGACATAACTCTGCACCCGCCTGCTGCCGTCGGCGCTCCGGACTCCGGCTGCAAGCTTGGTCATCAGGCGCCGACGTAGGCCGCCAGGTGCTTGCCGGTCAGCGTGGAACGATCGGCGACGAGATCGGCAGGCGTCCCCTCGAAGACAATGCGGCCGCCGGCGTGCCCGGCCCCGGGTCCGATGTCGATAATCCAGTCGGCGTGGGCCATGACGGCCTGGTGGTGCTCGATTACGATGACCGACTTGCCGGAGTCGACGAGACGGTCCAGCAGGCCGAGCAGCTGCTCGACGTCGGCCAGGTGGAGTCCCGTCGTTGGCTCATCGAGCACGTAGATGTCGCCCTTTTCGGCCATTTGGGTCGCCAGCTTGAGGCGTTGCCGCTCGCCGCCGGACAGCGTGGTGAGCGGTTGGCCCAACGTCATGTAGCCGAGTCCCACGTCGGCGAGCCGCTCCAGGATCTTGTGGGCGGCCGGCGTGCGCGCGTCGCCCGTGCCGAAGAACTCCTCCGCCTCGGTTACCGGCATGGCGAGCACCTCCGCGATGTTCCGGCCGCCGAGCCTGTATTCCAGCACCGCCGCCTGGAACCGCTTCCCCTCGCATTCCTCGCAGGTGGACTCGACGGTTTCCATGATGCCCAGTTCGGTGTAGATGACGCCGGCGCCGTTGCAGACGGGGCACGCGCCCTCGGAATTGGAGCTGAACAAAGCCGGCTTGACGCCGTTGGCCTTGGCGAATGCCTTGCGGATCGGTTCGAGCAACCCGGTGTAGGTGGCCGGATTGCTGCGCCGGGACCCTTTGATCGCTCCCTGGTCAATCACCACGACGCCGGGGCGGCGGGCGACCGAGCCGTGGATCAGCGAACTCTTGCCCGAGCCGGCGACCCCGGTAATCACCGCGAGTACTCCGAGCGGGACGTCAACGTCCACGTCCTGCAGGTTGTGCGTCGAGGCGCCCCGGACCTCCAAGGCACCGGTGAACGGGCGGACCGACTCCTTCAGGGACGCCCGGTCGTCGAAGTGGCGGCCGGTGGTGGTGTCGCTCCCCCGCAGTTCCTCAACGCTGCCTTCGAAGCAGATCGTCCCGCCCGACGTGCCCGCGCCCGGCCCGAGATCCACGACGTGGTCGGCAATCGCTATGGTCTCGGGCTTGTGCTCCACCACCAGCACGGTGTTGCCCTTGTCCCGCAACTGGAGCAGCAACTGGTTCATCCGCTCGATGTCATGGGGGTGCAATCCGATGGTGGGTTCGTCAAACACGTAGGTGACGTCGGTGAGCGACGAGCCCAGGTGGCGGATCATCTTCGTTCGCTGTGCCTCTCCCCCGGACAGCGTCCCCGCCGGCCGGTCGAGCGACAGGTACCCCAATCCGATCTCCGCAAACGAATCGAGCAGGTGCTGCAGCCCGGTGAGCAACGGCGCGACCGACGGCTCGTCCAGAGCGCGGATCCAGTCGGCCAGGTCGCTGATCTGCATCTGGCAAAGATCCGCGATGTTCTTGCCGCGGATTTTCGACGACAGCGCCTCCTGCGCGAGCCGGGTCCCGTTGCACTCGGGGCAGGTGGCGAAGGTGATTGCGCGGTCCACGAAGGCCCGGATGTGAGGCTGCATCGCCTCACGGTCCTTGGAGAGCATCGATTTCTGGATCTTGGGAATCAAGCCCTCATAGGTGAGGTTGATCCCCTCCACCTTGATCTTGGTCGGCTCCGAATAAAGCAGCTGGTGGAGCTCCTTCTTCGTGTACTTCGCAATCGGCTTGTCCATGGGCAGTCCTGCACCGCTGAAGATGCGGCCGTACCACCCGTCCATGCTGTAGCCGGGTACCGTCAGCGCGCCTTCGGAGAGCGACTTCGTGTCGTCGTAGAGCGCGGACAGGTCGAAATCGCTGACCGAGCCCATGCCTTCGCAACGCGGGCACATCCCGCCGAGGCGGTTGAAGGTGGCCTTCTCCGCCTTGGTCTTGCCGCCGCGCTCGACCGTGATGGCCCCGCTGGCCTTGACCGACGGGACGTTGAAGGAGAAGGCGTTGGGCGACCCGATATACGGGTCTCCCAGCCGGCTGAAGAGGATCCGCAGCATGGCGTTGGCGTCGGTGGCCGTGCCCACGGTGGAACGCGGGTTGGCGCCCATGCGTTCCTGGTCCACGATGATTGCGGTGGTCAGGCCGGCGAGGAAGTCGACCTCGGGACGCGACAATGTCGGCATGAAGCCCTGCACGAACGCGCTGTAGGTCTCGTTGATCAGGCGCTGCGACTCCGCGGCAATGGTGCCGAACACCAGCGAACTCTTGCCCGATCCCGAGACCCCGGTAAACACCGTGAGCCGCCGCTTGGGGATCTCGATATTGATGTCCCTGAGGTTGTTCACCCGCGCGCCCTGCACCCGGATCAGGTCGTGGCTGTCCGCCGAATGCAGCGACGGCTGCTGCAGGTCCCTCGTCGTGGCCGTGCTCATTGCTGTCTCCATCCCTTGGGTGCCTCGCCCGCACGGCCCGACCCTGCGCCGGCGAGACCGCTGTCCGCTCGGTTCGGGGTGCCTTGCCTGCGGGCGCCCTCCGCCCGACGCGGCAACGATTACGTCTCTTTACCTTAATGGACTAGCCCGGAACCCGCTCCGGATTTTTGGTCCGCCGCGCGGCCGGTCGTTACTCCGCCGCCTCGCCGACCGCTTCGAGCGCTTGGCGGATGCGGCGGAACGGTCCGCCCAGGTTCAGGTCCTTCGCGAGCTGCTCAAGCCGCTCTGCCTCTTCGGGGCGCAGCGGCCGGAGGGTGGCATCGAACGTCCCGAGCTCCAGGTCGCGGACCACGCCGACAACGGTCGGTGCGACGTCGAGGTAATCGGAGGCCTCCGTGATCCTGGCCCGCATCCGTGCCGCCATGACAGCCGTGGGATCCGCTGCCGCCGCAACGATCCCGCCGAGGCTGCCGTAGTCCTTCAGCAGCCCGGCCGCCGTCTTGTCGCCGATGCCCGCAACTCCGGGCAGGCCGTCGGACGTGTCCCCGCGCAACGTGGCGAAGTCCGCGTACTGACTGGGCAGCACGCTGTACTTGCGCACCACCGACACATCGGTCATCACCTCGAGGTTGCTCATGCCCCGCGCCGTGTAGATCACCCGCACATCGCGGTCGTCGTCCACCAGCTGGAAGAGGTCCCGGTCCCCTGTGACGATATCCACCGGCACATCGGCCTGGGCCGCGAGACTGCCGATGACGTCGTCCGCCTCATGATGGTCCGCGCCAACGACGGCGACATTGAGCGCGTCGAGCACCTCGCGGATCAGGGGCAGTTGCTCGACCAGGCCCGCCGGTGTCTCCTCGATATCGAGACCGTCGGGCACGCGCCGGGCCACGCGGTGGCCCTTGTAGGTGGGGAGCAGCTCAACCCGCCAGGCGGGGCGCCAGTCGTTGTCCCAGCAGGCCACCAGCCGGGTGGGCCGGTAGTCGGTGATCAGCCGGGCCATGATGTCGAGCAGCCCGCGCACGGCGTTCACGGGGGTGCCGTCCTTGGCCTTGATCGTGTCCGGCAGGGCGTGGAAGGCCCGGAAGTACAGCGACGCGGTGTCGAGGAGCATCAATCGTTCGGCCACAGGTTGCCCTTTCGCTGCCGGTGAGGAGCACGTCCACGGGAGTTGGTACTACCTTAGTGGCATGGCTCCCGGTCCCCTGCGGTACCGCAGCGGCTTGGTGGTGCTGCCGATGACGGCGGCCCTGCTGGCCGCATGTTCGGGCGCTCCCGGGAGCCTCTCCCCTGCTTCCCCGAGCGCCCGGAACGTGATCACTGCTGCCGTGGACCAGAGCCGGGCGGACTACACGGACCGGGTGGTCAGCCTCATGATCACCAACACCTCCGCGCAGCCCCTGCTCGTCACCTCCGCGGCGCTGCATTCCCCGCTTTACGACGACGCCGCCGACTGGAAGCCAACGCGCACCGGCGGGACCAAGGTGGCCCCCGGTGCGACGGTGAGCCTGCCGGCCGACCTGCCGGCCGCCCGGTGCTCCGCCGGTCCGTCCCCGACTGCGGCGGAGTATCGGATAACCGTGACCCTTGACGGCGAGGGCCCCGCGCCGGGCACGGTGGAGGTCCCTGCCGGGGATCCGCACGGTGTCCTCGCGCGCAACCACACCGGGGACTGCCTGGCCCAGGCGGCGGCTTCGGTGGCCGGGCTTCGGGTCAACCCCGGGCTTCAGGTGCTGGCCGGGAGCCGCGCTGCCGTCGTCGAAGTCGAGGTCCGGCCGTCCGGCGGGAAGGGCTCGCTGGTGATCGAATCCTTCGGGACCACCACCTTGCTCAGCGAAGACGCCGAACACCCGTGGCCCAAAAACATCCGGGTGGCCGGGACGGATCCGGCGTCGCGGCTGGCCCTGCATGTCGTGCCGACCCGCTGCGATCCCCATGCGCTGGCCGAAGACAAGCTGGGCACCAAGATTCCGGTAACGATCAGGACGGCGGGCGGAGCCGGCGTGCTGCGGTTGGACGGCGGACGGGATTTCACCCGCGAGGTATACCGGTTTATCGCCGACGCCTGCTCCTCCGCGGACCGAAGCGGCTAGCGGGGGCAGGATGGGACGGAGCGGCCAGCAGCGCAGCAAGGGCCGGCGCCCCTACACTGACAGCTGTGACTGACTACCCTGCGGAACGCCTGCGCGATCTCGTCCATTCGCTGACCGCCTCCGGCGACCTTGCGCCCATCCTGCAGGTCGGCGAGCCCGTGCTGAGGCAGCCTGCCGCGACGTTCGACGGGCAATTGGACGACGCGGAACTGAACGCCCTGCTCGCACTCCTGCGCCGGACCATGCACGCGGCGCCCGGCGTCGGGCTGGCGGCACCGCAGATCGGCATCCCGCTGCGCATCGCGGTCCTCGAGGATGCCTTCCCAACGACGCCCGAGGTGGCCGCGACCCGGGAACGGATCCCGCTACCCTACTTCGCCATCATCAATCCGTCCTACCGCGCCCGCGGCGACGAGACAGCCGCGTTCTACGAGGGGTGCCTGTCCTTCGCGGGCTACCAGGCGGTGGTGGAGCGCCCCCGCAGCGTCGACCTCGACTTCGAGCGGCCCGACGGCGTCCGCGTGCGCGAGACCTTCTCGGGCTGGCAGGCCCGAATCGTGCAGCACGAAACGGACCACCTCTCGGGCACGATCTACGTGGACAAGATGCAGCCCCGGTCTTTGAGCGGCAATGACGAGTACACCCGGCACTGGGCACAGCCGACGATTGACCTGGCACGCGCCGGCCTGGCCTTTTAGGCCCGCTACGGCCCGGCCGCCGTGCTACGCCCGGGCTGCGGGATCCGGTTCGGCGGCTGCCGCGCGTCCGCCGTCGTTGTTCTGCGCCGTGGGAAGGTGGGCCGCCCACCAGCGCAGGATTTCGTCGAAGCGCTGCTTCCGGTGCCACGGCGTACCGGTCCGGGACAGCTCATGGTTCTCCCCGGGGAAGATCAGCAATTGCGTGGGCACGCCGCGCTGCTTGAGGCCCACGTAGTAGCGCTGGGCCTGTTCCAGCGGGCAGCGCAGGTCGTCTTCGGAGTGGATGACGAACACCGGCGTCCGGACCGAATCCAGCCGGGCGAACGGGTTCTGGCTGCGCACCTGCTCGGGATCCGTGCCGGTGTATTCGTCGGAGAAGAACCAGCCGATGTCCGAGGAGCCGACGAATGACGGCGGATCCAGGTAGCCCCGCTCCACGATCGCGGCGGTGAACCGGTGGTCCCGGGACACCGTCCAGGCGGTCAGGTAGCCGCCGTATGATCCGCCCATGATGCCCTGCCGCGTACCGTCCAGCTGCGGGTATTTGGCGATGGAACCCTCCAGGAACGCCAGGACATCGGCCATGGCGAGGGTTCCCATCGCTCCCTTGACGGCGCGCCCGTGCGCCTGCCCGTAGCCCGCGGATCCGCGCGGGTTGCACATGACGACGGCGTAGCCGGCCCGGGCGTAGACCTGTGCCTCGTCAAAAACCTCCCAGCCGTACTGCGCGAACGGCCCGCCGTGGATATTCAGCAGCACGGGATGCGGCCCCCGGCCCCCGGGCAGCAGCACCCAGCCGTGCACCGGGTATCCGTCGGCCGAAGCAAAAGTCTCTTCCCGCGGCGCAATGAGGCCCGAGTCCCGCAGCTCCGCGGAGAAGTCGGTCAGCCGGACGAGTCCGCCGCCGGCCACGAGCCCCAAGTCACCGGCGGTCGACGCGTCGGAGAAACTGACGACGGTGCGGCCCGCCACCCGGTCGGCCGCCGCTGCGTTCAGCGGCCCGTCGACCAGGACCGCCATGCCGCCGGTTGCCGAGACCTCCACCAGTTGCACGGCGCCGCGCTGCCGGTTCAGGGCCAGCACCGCATCCGGGCCGGCCGCCACCAGCATGCCTTCGCCCAGGTCCGTCCCCTCCGGATCGGTCAGGCGGCGCACCTCGTGGGGGGCGGAGACCGGAGCCGCGTACAGCGCGGCATTCTGCGCGACGAAGTCCCTCCCGCCGCCGATGAGGCTGCCGAGGTAGAACAGCCAGCGGCCGTCGGCGCTGGGCTGCGGCGACGCGGCGGCCAGGAGCGGGCCGGAAAGGTTGGACATCAGCCACGGGCTGCCGCCGGCAGCGTCGGGCTCCAGCGCGTACACGTCCCGGCGCAGGTCCTCGTCGGCTCCCTCGTGGAGGGCGGCGGTGAAGTAGAGCGTGCGGCCGTCCGGGCTGAAAGCCGGGCAGTCATGGTCGGCGTCCGCGAACGTCAGCCGGCGCGCTTCGGGCACGGCGGTGAAAGCGGCTTCGCCGTCCCGGCCCGCCCGCCGGGCGGCGCGGCCCACCGGGGCGACCGGCGGTTCGGCCTGCAGATCCGGTGCGTCCACCGCGAACAGCTGGGCCCGCTTGTCGCCGGTGTAGCCGACCCCGTTCAGGCGGTACTTGTAGCCGGTGACCAGCCGGGCATCCTCGGCGCCGGGGCCAACGCCGTCCATCGTACCGTAGCGCCCGTCCGCGGGGACCCGGGCCGCGAAGACCAGGCGGCGTGAGTCCGGGGACCAGACGAACGAGGAGACCCCCAGTTTCTCGTCCGTGACCGCGACCGGCTCCCCGCCCCGGCTGTCCACCACCATCAGTTGCGCCCGTTCCCCCGGTCCGGCCGCGCGGAGGAACGCCAGGCAGAGCCCGTCGGGCGAGTAGGCGGGTGCGGTGTCCCTAAAGCCGCGCGTGAGGCGGCGGGGCGCACCGCCGCCGTCGTCCAGCGGGACTTCCCACAGTTGCCCCACGTAGCTGTCCGACGCGAAGTCGGGATGCGTGGCCGAAACCGCGGCCCGGCCGCCGTCCGGATGGAGCGTCGGGGCGGACACGGAATTTAATAAAGCAATGTCTTCAGATCGCACGCCTGTGAGCCTAGTCTCACCAGTGGGCCGGAGCCAATCGGCGGATCGTGGTCCGGCTTTGCCTAGGATGGAGCATGCCCTCCGCCCCGCACTTCCAGGACCTGATCCCGCTGCTGCTCTGTCCGGTCTGCGGGGAAGGACTGCTGGCCGCCGGGCCCACCCCGGCCCAGGGGCTGCGCTGCGCGGAGGGCCACCAGTACGACGGCGCCCGGCAGGGTTACGTCAATATGCTCACCGGGCGCGGCACCCGGTTCACCCCGGACACGGCCGAAATGGTGTCCGCCCGGGAGGCGTTCCTGGGCGCCGGCCACTACGCACCCCTGGCGGACCAGCTGTCCCGGACGGTCCGCGCCCTCCAGCCCGGCTCCCCCGCTCCCGTGGTGCTGGATGCCGGCGCCGGTACCGGCTACTACCTCGCGGCCGTCCTCATGGGGCTGGGCGACGGGCGGGCCGTGGCGCTGGACCTGTCCAAGTTCGCCCTCCGGCGCGCGGCCCGGATGCTGCCGGACGCCTTGTGCCTGGTCTGGGACCTCTGGAAGCCGCTGCCGCTGGCGGCCGGGACCGTGGACCTGATCCTCAACGTTTTTGCGCCCCGTAACCCGGCCGAATTCGCCCGGGTGCTGAAACCGAACGGGCACCTGGTGGTCGCCACCGCTGCGCCGGGGCACCTGGACGAGCTGCGTGACGTGGTCCCGCTGCTGGCCGTCGACACCGACAAGGCCGACCGGCTGGGGGCGGCCCTGGGCGGCGACTTCGAAGAACTGGCCGCCGATCCGCTGCAGGTGCCGCTTCAGTTGGGCGCCGAGGACATCGTGCGGCTGGTCATGATGGGGCCCAACGCCCACCACACCGACGCCGACGCGGTGCGTGCGGCCGTCGGGGATGCCGGACGGCCGCTGCAGGTCACCGCGCGTTTCACCGTGAGCACGTACCGGCGCCGCGGCCGCGGCGGGGAGCCCGTCCGCCCCGCCGGTTAGCCGCCGCCGGTGTCCGAGCGCCCCCTAGCCGCGGCCGGGCCTGGCGGGGGATTTTTTCCGCACGCCCGGATTCAGGTCGACGAACATCCACTTCAGGAACAGCTGGATCAAGGGTCCGATGGCCAGGACGAACACCAGGGTGCCGAGGCCCACGACGCCGCCGAGCAGCCACCCGGCGAGGGTTGCCGCTGCTTCGATGCCGGTGCGGACTATCCAGACCTGCCAACCGGTCGCGGCGTGCAGGCCGGTCATCAAGCCGTCCCTGGGTCCGGGTCCGAGGCCTGCCCCGATATACAGCGCGCTGGCCGCCGCCAGCAGGACCAGTCCGGCCGTGAACGAGAGGACCTGCGCGGCCAGGTGATCCCAAACCGGGATGAGCAGCAGCCCGAAGTCGGCGAAAAACCCCACGAGGATGGCGTTCGCGACCGTTCCCGCGCCCGGCTTTTGCCGCAGCGGGATCCACAACAGCAGCACGGCTGCGCTGATCGCCACCGTGGCCCAGCCGAAACTGATGCCCGTGGCCTTGGCGACGCCCTGGCTGAGCACATCCCAGGGGGCCGAGCCAAGATTGGCCCTGATCATCAGCGCGATGGCGATCCCGTAGGCGAAGAGGCCGGCCAGCAGCCGCAGCGTCCGCAGGGACAGCCGATTGCTGGTCAGCAGGGTTCGCATGGCCGGTTCCGGGGTGCGCGGCAGGGCGCGGTGTTCAGCACTGGATCATCCTATCCGGCAACGCGCCCAGGCCCGCGGGACGGCCTATCTGGTCACAACTTGGCCACGAAACGCCTCGGAGCGTCCGGAAGTGACGGATTTCACTCCGCCGCGCGTCGTCGTCGGGCATGATGGAGGTACTAAGGGCACCGGCAGCCCGCGGTTTCATGCATGCGTGCAAGAGGCAGGCTCGGGAGACGGCGGCTGCTCCAACATCAGGGGGTACTGATGATCGAATGGCTCGTCGCCAACAGCTGGGTCCTCTGGCTGGCCGTGTTCCTGATCCTGGCCATCGTCGAAATGATGACGCTGGACCTGTTCTTCATCATGATGTCCTCCGGGGCGCTCGTGGCCCTGTTCGCGGCGCTGCTCGGCCTGCCCTTCTGGATGCAGGTGGTCATCTTCTGCGTGGTCGCGTTGCTGATGGTCCTTTTCGTCCGACCGGTAGCGCTGCGGCATCTGCGCAGCGGACCGCGGGACCTGGCTACCAACGTTGACCGGCTGATCGGCGAATCGGCGATGACCCTCGAATCCGTCACCGATCATTCCGGCGTCGTGAAGATCGGCGGCGATACGTGGTCGGCCCGGTCGGCGGACGGCTCGCCCATCCCGGCCGGCCAGCGCGTTTCGGTCGCCCGGATCGAGGGGGCGACCGCCGTCGTGACTCCGCAGCGCGCGGACGGGCCGCTGCCGGCCCAGTAAGACCCGGGCGGGCATCGTGCCGGCACCGTGACCCACTGAAACCACTCTTAGAGGGGAACTATGGATAGCAATATCGGAATCTGGATCGTGCTGCTGGTCCTGATCGTCTTCGTCGTGATCGTGCTCGTCCGCGCCGTGCGGATCATCCCGCAGGCACGGGCGGGCGTCGTGGAACGGCTGGGCAAGTACCAGCGCACGCTGAACCCCGGGTTGACCATCCTGATCCCCTTCGTGGACCGGCTGCTGCCGCTGCTGGATCTGCGCGAACAGGTCGTGTCCTTTCCCCCGCAGCCGGTCATCACCGAAGACAACCTGGTGGTCTCCATCGACACCGTCGTCTACTTCCAGGTGACCGATGCCCGCGCCGCGACCTATGAGATCGCCAACTACATCCAGGCAGTGGAGCAATTGACCACCACCACGCTCCGCAACGTGGTGGGCGGCCTGAACCTGGAAGAGGCGCTCACCTCACGCGACCAGATCAACGGCCAGCTCCGCGGCGTCCTGGACGAGGCGACCGGGCGCTGGGGCATCCGCGTCTCCCGCGTGGAACTCAAGGCGATTGACCCGCCCCACTCCATCCAGGACTCCATGGAAAAGCAGATGCGGGCCGAGCGCGACCGCCGGGCGGCCATCCTGACGGCCGAAGGCACCAAACAGTCCCAGATCCTGACGGCCGAAGGCCAGCGCCAGGCGGCCATCCTCGCCGCCGAAGGCGACGCCAAGGCAGCGATCCTGCGTGCCGACGGCGAGGCCCAGGCAATCCAGAAGGTGTTCGACGCCATCCACAAGGGCAACCCCACGCAGAAGCTGCTGGCCTACCAGTACCTGCAGACGCTGCCCAAGATCGCCGAAGGCGAGTCGAACAAGCTCTGGATCATCCCCAGCGAGGTGGGCGAGGCGCTCAAGGGCATCGGCAGCCTGCTGGGAACGGCCACCCCGGACAGCGAGACGGCCCCGGCCGGCTCAACAATCGGCAGCGAGCTGCGCGGCTGACACAGCAGAAAACAGGCACGGGGCCGGGAGCCCGGAGCGTCAGCCGGTCGGATGCTCCGCGCCCCTGCTTCGGTTTACCCGGGACCGCCGCCCGGACTATAATGGGTGGTTTGCCGGGAAGTTGCCGCCTACAACCATCCTTGACGCAGGCGGGATTCGCGTTATCATCGCGGCCGGGAACAGACGGCCGCCCGCCGACGTTGAGAGTGTTAGCGAGCCATCGCGGACGCGGTCCAGCCGCCGGTCCGCCACAAGACAAGAGGGAGAGATCATGAGCGATCGTAGCCTGCGGGGTATGCGCCTCGGAGCGCAGAGCATGGAGACTGAATCCGGTGTTGAACCGGCTCCGCGCCAGCGCGTTGAGTACCGTTGCGAGGACGGCGAGCAGGTGTTCGTGACCTTTGCCGCAGAAGCCGAGATCCCCCCGGTATGGGTTTCCAAGTCGGGGAAGGAAGCACTCCTGGTCAACGGAGAAAAGCCCGTCGACCCGAATGCCAAGCCGGTGCGCACCCACTGGGACATGCTGCTGGAACGCCGCAGCGTTGAGGAGCTCGAACAGATCCTCGAGGACCGCCTGACCAAGCTGCGCGAACGCCGCGGGGAACGGCGCACGGCTTAAGGCCTGACCGCCCCGTCCTTAAAGAGAGGGAGCGCGCCCGCCGGGGCGCGCTCCCTCTCTTTGTGCCGTGGGGTTGTGTACGGTCGCGGTCAGCCTTTGCGGGCGCGGAGTCTCCGCCACTTGTCCGCGATCCCCCACTTGGTGACCAGCAGTATGGACTCCAGCACGATGCCGCCGCTCATTTTCGAGTCGCCGTATTCGCGTTCGACGAAGGTGATCGGCACTTCACGGACCGCCAGTCCTGCCTTCAGCGTCTGCCAGGTGAGGTCGATCTGGAAGCAGTAACCAACCGATTCCACGCTGTCGAGATCGATGGCGCGCAGGGTCCCGGCCTTGAAAGCGTTGAAGCCGCCGGTGATGTCGCGGATAGCCACGCCGAGCATGAGCCGGGAGTACAGGCTGCCGGCCAACGAGATGGCCTTGCGGTGGAGTGGCCAGTTGACGACCTTCCCGCCCGGAATCCACCGCGAGCCCTTGACCATGTCCGCGCCGCCATCGAGTGCGCCCAGTAACCTGGTCAGCTCCTCGGGCTGGTGTGAGCCGTCGGCGTCCATCTCCACCAGGACGTCGTACCCGGCGTCAAGCCCCCAGCGAAAGCCGGCGATGTAGGCGGCGCCCAGCCCCGCTTTCCCTTCGCGGTGGAGGACATGGATGGCGGAGTCATCGGCCGCCAGCCGATCGGCCAAGGTTCCGGTGCCATCCGGGGAATTGTCGTCGACCACCAGGATGTCCGAGCCGGGTACGGCGGTGCGGAGGCGGGCTACTGTCTTCGGGAGGGACTCGATCTCGTTGTACGTCGGGATGATGGTGACGACCCGCACTCAGTGGCCTTTCGAACGTTGTGCTGCAAACCGCAGATTTCCTCGTGCCGGAGATACCCGGAGGCTTCCGCATCGACGGTCCAGTATAGGCCATGAGTTTGTACCGGAGGCCGGCGGGCACGCCCGGCCGCGCGGCCTGAAGGTGAAAGGAAGGGTAGGTCCACACGCCTTCGGGCCACGAAAGCAAACCTGTGGGGGAACGCAGACATGTTTTCTACTGACGTGCGGACCTACCCCGGAAGTGCCGGTTCGTCAAGGGACGTCGGGCGCAACCGCCCGCAGGCAGGTGCCGCCAGCAGCCTCTCTCCCCGGCACGGACCGGTATCCGCGAAGAAATACCGGCCCATTGAGAGTTCAGCCTACTGGTTGTGCGGGATGTGTCAATACCGCTCTGACCTGCGGTTTTGTCCATACCTGCACGTCAGAGCGGGGCTCCCGGCGGTCGAAAGTTCTCGAAATCAAACAAATCGTTCAGATTTTTCCGCGACCGCCGAAAACGGAACTACCTCAGGAGCCGTCATAAATGGTTACTCCATTCATCACCGTGCGGACACACACCGGCAACCTGCCGCTGTCCAGAGAGGGCAGCATCGGCGTGCCCGCACGCGCATCGGTGCTCCAAGCGGACACCCGCGAGTCGGGAGTCTGGATGGAGAGTTCGTCCGCGTCCCAGACGGCGAACGTCGCGGGAGTACCCGGAGCCAGCTGGCCCTCCATGGGGTTCCGTTCGCCCGCAGCCCGCCAACCGGCCCTGGTGTGCGCCAGGAACGCCGCCCGGGCGGAGATCTGCTCGGACCGGTTATGGTGCTCCAGGCACGCCTTCACGGCGGCCCACGGGCTTTGTTCCGTGACCGGGGCGTCGGACCCGATCGCGACCGGAACGCCCGCAGTCTGCAACGTTCCCACGGCGTTCATGGCGAGTGCAGACTCGGCGCCCAGCCGCGTGGCATACATGCCTTCCGCCCCGCCCCAATAGGCGTCGAAGAGCGGCTGCATGCTGGCGGTCACCCCGTGCCGGAGCATCCGCTCCAGGGCACCCTCGGGCACCATTTCCACATGTTCAAGGCGCGGGCGGGCCGAACGTACCGCAGCGTCCCCGACGCGTTCGGCGGCCAGGTCCAGGGCGTCAAGCACCCGCAGCAACCCGGCATCGCCAATCACGTGGAAACCCGCCTGGATGCCCTGCTTCGCCGTCAGTTCCACATGCCGCGCCGCAGCCTCGGTGTCGAGATAGAGCGTCCCGTGCTCCCCCGGGAGGTCGGCGTAGCCCGCACTGACGGCCGCCGAATGCGATCCGACGGACCCGTCCATGGTCAGGTCCCCGCCCAGCCCCCGCAGGCGGCCGGAGAAGTAGTGCACCGTTTCCTTGACCTGTTCGGCGGAGGTCATCAGCTCCCCCCAATACGGCAAGATCCTCGGCCCGGGCTCGGCATCGCCGAGTTCGAGCAGCGCCAGCAGGTCCTCGGCGGGACCCAGCTGCGGGGCGGCCATTTCCGTGACGGCGACGTACCCGCGGGACGCAGCGTGCCGCAGGGCCAGCCGCTGGAGCTCTTCGCGCCGGCCGGATGCAGGGATCTGGACCGCGGCCCGGGCCCGTGCAAGGGCCGGCCCGCTGGCCGTCCCGGTCTCCGACCAGCCGGGCAACTCCGAGAGCGACAGGCGGGTCGCCAGCGCGGCCGAGACGGCCGCGGAATGGACATCCACCCGCGTCAGGAAGACATCCGCCCCGCCCGACGCGCGATCCAGTTCGGCGGCGGAGGGGGCGCGGTTCTCGGGCCAGCGGGTTTCGTCCCAACCGTGGCCCAGGACGGGGCCGCCGTCCTGCCGGGAAGCGGCGGCGACGGCGTCGAGCAGTTCCACCAGCGACGCGCAGCCGGTCAGGTCGAGCGAGGACAGGGCGAGCCCCGTCTGCGTCACGTGGGCGTGCGCGTCCACGAAACCGGGCGCCACCAGGCGTCCATCGAGGTCGACCACGCGCATGCTGCCGTCCGCGATGGACGTCGCGGCGTGCTCCGACCCGATCCAGGCCACGGTGCCGCCGTCGACGAGCATCGCCGTGGCATACGGGTCGGCGGCGCTGTAGACGCTGCCGTTGCGGTACAGCGTAAGGCCCGTGGCAGCGGGCAGGACAGATTCGCTCATGGAAATCCTTTCAGAAGGTGGTGTGCGCGCGGTAGCCGGGCTATTCGGCCACGGCGGCGTAGGCGACGACGCCCCGGCGGACCAAGCCAATGGCTTGCCTGCCGCGGGCCGCGAGCTGAGGATCGAGGGCGGGCACTTTGATCAGCTGGTCCAGCAGGTCGATCACCTGCTTGGCCCACCGGACAAAGTCGCCGGCGGCGAGGTCCGTGCCCTTGAGCGCGGTCTGCAGGGACCGGCCGCTGGCCCACTTGTACATCGGCCAGGCGAGTCCCAGCTCCGGCTCGCCGGTGAGCGGCAGCCGGTGCTGTTCCTCAAGATCGGTCAGCTGCGACCATTCACGGACGGCGATCATGACCGACGCTTCCATGGCGGCCGAGGGCATCTTGGGCCGGATGCCAGCCTCTTCCCGCTTGGCCTGGTACACGAGGCAGGACACGAAGGCCGCAAGTTCCGCGGCAGTGAGCCCGGCGAAGGCGTCCTGCTCCAGGCACAGCGCCACCAGCAGGTCACGGTCGCCGTAGATGCGCCGCAGCCGTTCCCCGGCGGGGCTGATGGCAACACCGTCGCCGCCGGTCTCCAAGTAGCCATAGCTGTCCAGCACCTGGCAGACCCGGTCGAAGGTCTTGGCGATGGTGTTGGTGCGGCCCTGGATCTGCGTCACCAGCTGGTCGGTTTCCTTGCGGAGGTTCCACCAGCGCTCCGCCCAGCGGGCATGGTCTTCCCGGTCGCTGCAGCCGTGGCAGGGGTGGGCCTTGAGCTTGCGGCGCAGGTCGTTGATCTGCCGCTCGGCCTGTGTCCCGCCGGGGACGATGAAGTCACGGTGCTCGCTCCCCCGCCGCGGCGGGCGCTTGTCGTGCAGGGCATTGCGCAGCGAGGACGCCAGATCGCGGCGTTCCTTGGGGCTGCGCGCGTTGAATGTCTTGGGGATCCGGATGGTGGAGAGTACCTCCACCGGGCCCTGGAAGTCGTCGACGGAAATGCGGCGGATGTGCTTTTCCTGGGTCAGCACCGTGGGGCGGGGCTCGCGGGCGGCTTCGTCCCGGTCCAGCACCACGGCATAGCCGAGGTTCCGGCCCGCCGAAATATCGATGATATCGCCGCGGCGCAGGCGGTCCAGGGACGATGCCGCCGCCGAGCGCAGGTGCCGGGACTGGGTGCGGGAGGCGCGTTTCTCGACCTCGTTCAGGTCCCGGCGCAGGCGGGCGTATTCGTTGAAGTCGCCCAGGTGGCAGCTCATGGCCTTCTCGTAGCCGGCCAGCGACTCTTCCCGGCTGCGCACCTGCTTGGCCAGGCCCACCACGGAGCGGTCGGCCTGGAACTGCGCGAACGAGGTTTCCAGGATCTCCCGGGCCGGGCCGCGGCCAAACTGCGCGATCAGGTTGATGCTCATGTTGTAGGTGGGCCGGAAACTGGAGTTCAGCGGATACGTCCGCCGCGACGCCAGGCCGGCTACGGCTCCCGGATCCGTGCCGGGCTGCCAGAGCACCACGGCATGGCCTTCGACGTCGATGCCCCGCCTGCCGGCGCGGCCGGTGAGTTGCGTGTACTCCCCTGCCGTGATGTCGACGTGCGCCTCGCCGTTGAACTTGTCCAGTTTCTCCAGCACCACCGTCCGCGCCGGCATGTTGACGCCCAGCGCCAGCGTCTCCGTGGCGAAAACGGCGCGGACCAGGTTGTCGGCGAAGAGCTTCTCGACCACTTCCTTGAACGTCGGCAGCATGCCGGCGTGGTGGGCGGAAAAGCCGCGGGACAGTCCTTCGCGCCAGGTCCAAAAGCCCAGCACGTCCAGGTCCTCTTCGGCTATGTCCTGCACGGCCTCGTCCACGCGGCGGACGATGACGGCGCGTTCCTTTTCCGTGGTGAGCAGCAACCCGGATTCCAGGCACTGCTTCACGGCGGCGTCGCAGCCGTTGCGGGAGAAAATGAACGTGATGGCCGGCAGCAGTCCCTCGCTGTCGAGCTTGGCGATGACCTGCGGCCGGCTGGCGCGCCGAATCCGGGTCAGCGCCTGCCGCGGGGGTTCGGGCGCGCGCCGCCCGCGCCGGCCGCCGGAACGGCCCCAGTTGGCGCTGCGGTTGAGCCGGTGCTCGGCCGACGCCAGTTTCAAGAGTTCGGGGTTCACCTCGTAGGCGCGGCCGCTGCCGGTGCCGGATTCCTGCGCGGTTTCGTCGAAGGCGACGTCGCCGGCGAAAAGATCGAACAGGTCCGAGCCGACCATGACGTGCTGCCACAGCGGCACCGGGCGGTGCTCGGACACCACCACGTCGGTGTCGCCGCGGACGGTGTCCAACCAGGCGCCGAACTCCTCCGCGTTCGAGACGGTCGCGGACAGTGAGACCAACTGCACGTCGTCGGGCAGATGGATGATGACCTCTTCCCACACGGCGCCGCGGAACCGGTCGGCCAGGTAGTGGACTTCGTCCATCACCACATAGGCCAGGTCCAGGAGGGTGTCGGAATTGGCGTACAGCATGTTCCGCAATACCTCGGTGGTCATCACCACCACGTCCGCGTGCGGATTGACCGAGGTGTCCCCGGTGAGCAGCCCCACCCGCTCCGCGCCGTAGGTAGCCACCAATTCGTTGTACTTCTGGTTGCTCAGGGCCTTGATCGGCGTCGTATAGAACGCCTTGAGTCCCCGCTGCAGGGCCATGTAGACGGCAAACTCGCCGACGACGGTCTTGCCGGCGCCGGTAGGGGCCGCAACCAGGACGCCGCGGCCGCGCTCCAGGGCCTCGCACGCCTCGCGCTGGAAGGGGTCGAGTTCGAATCCGAGCCTCTGGCTGAACGAGTACAGCCGGGTCTTGGAGAAGGCCACCCGTTCGGCGGCCGCAAGGTAGCGTTCGGAGGGGGAACTCATAGCAAAAGCCTATCCGCTTAAATCCGCCGGCCCGATGGGTGCCGCCGGCCCCTGGCCGGGCCGCAGCCTATTTGGCTCCGTCCTGCTCCGGGTTGTCGGCCTTCAGCTGATCGAGCGGCGTGGCCTGGTCGACGCCGGCGGCTACTTCCGCTTCACGGACCTTGCGCCGCTTGTCCCGGCGCTTGTCGTTGAGCAGGCTGATGCCGGTTGCCACGAAGAACAACGCCAGCAAGGGGGCCGCCAGCAGGAACATGGACATGGCATCCGGGCCGGGGGCGGCCATCGCCGCCACCAGGCAGACCACGAACACCACGATCCGCCAGCTCTTGATCACGCGGCGGCCGGACAGCAGGCCGGCGAAATTCAGCCCCACCAACACCACGGGGAGCAGGAACGCGATGCCGAGGGAGAGGAACATCCGCATCACGAACGTCAGGTAGTCGGTGGCCAGGATCTGGTTCACGCCGCCTTCCGGCGTGAACATGGTCAGCACCTTGACGATCTCCGGGAGCACGATCCAGCCGAAGTAGATCCCCAGCAGGAACAGCGGCACGGCGGCGACCATGAAGCCGAGCGTGTAGCGGCGTTCCTTGGTCTTCAGGCCGGGCGTGATGAAGGCCCACACCTGGTAGATCCACACCGGGGAGCTGACCAGCAGCCCCAGGAAGATGGAGACCTGGATTTTCAGGTCGAACGGAGATCCGACACTGCCGTAGTTGATTTCCGCGCGCCGGCCCTCTTCCGCCGAGATTTCCATCAGCGGTGCCTGGACGGCGACCATCACGGGGTCGTACAGGAACCAGCCGGCGACCGCGCCGAGCAGGACGGCAATGCCGGAAACGATGAGCCGGTTGCGGAGTTCTTTCAGATGGGCCTTGAGCGGCATCCGCCCCTCAGGGTTGGCCTTCCGGCCTTTCTTACCGGCCACGGCCCTTACTGCTGGTGCGGCGATGGGGATCCGCCGTTCGCATTCGGCTGCTGTCCGCGGTTGTCAGTGTTGTTCCGCGGCGGGTTGACCACGCGGCCCTCGACGGGTTCCGAGTCCGGGGCGGCGGTGGACGCGTCGTCGTCCTTCATCTGCTTCACCTCGGACTTGAAGATCCGCATGGACTGGCCCAGGCTCCGGGCAAGGCCCGGCAGCTTCGGTGCGCCAAAGAGCAGCAGCACAATGATCACCAGAATAATGATGGTCCAGGGGTTATCGAAGAGTCGTCCCATGCGTGGTTCCTTTCGTCTAGTCCATCCTATGCCATCGGCGGGTCAGGACAGCCGCAGATCTCGGAGGGACTGCCGCTGGCCGCGGGCGGCGCGCCGGGCGAATCTGCGCTGCCTCCGCTCCTCGCGCCGCCGCTCCTTGCCCTGGACGTATTCCTCCTTGAGTACCGCGGAGTCGGCGAAGAGTGCCAGCCGGGGGCGGTGCGGGTCGGCGGGCTGCCGTTCCGTTTGGAGTCCGCCGGCCAGCCGGTCGGCCGCCGCCTCGAATTCACGCAAAGTTCGCATGAACTGGCGGAAAATGCGCCAGCCGAGCAGGGCGATGAACACGAGGGCCAGCGCACAGAGGGCAACCCAGAGCAGGATCCAGAACCAAAGGGGCATGCTGTCCACTCTAGCTTCCGGCCGAAGCCGGGGCCGCGCTGTAGGCCTCCAGCGCCTGCCGCAGCCATTCCCGGGTCTGGCCGGCCGCCTCCGCCGGTTCCAGCACGGCCACTTCGCCGCCGTGGCGTGCCGCCAGGCCGGGCAGCACCGCCGTGCTGGACAGCCGGATTTCGGCTGCGAGCGAACCGTCGGCAAGGACCGCGCGGCGCCGGGCGTTGTATTGGTCGGCCAGTTCGGCCAGGCGCTCGGAGATCCGCAGCACCACCACCTGGTCCGTCTCCTGCGGGGTGAACAGGCTGTCGGGGAATTCGCTGCTCCGTTCGGCCGGCGGCTCAAAGTGCTCGGCGGTGGCGGCCAGGGAGCGCATGCGGTCTACCCGGAACTGCCGCACGGCCTGCTGGCGGTGGCACCAGGCCTCGGTGTACCAGTGGCCGTCCACGGCGAAGACCCGGAGCGGATCGATCCGGCGGTTCGTCATCTCATCCCGGGACGGCACGAGGTAGTCGATGTCCACGCTGCGCCGGGCGGCCGCGGCTTCCTGCAGCGCGAGCACCTCGGGCGTGCTGTCCTCGGCCGCCAGATCCGCGGCGATGGCCGTGTGGCGGGCGGCAACTCCGCCGGCCGCCGCCAGCAGCTTGCTGAGCGCGCTGCGCAGGGCGGGCTGCTCCCCCACCCCGGGCACGGTCTCGAGGGCCTGCAGGCCGACCACCAGCGAGAGCGCCTCGTCCAGGCTCAGGCGCACCGGCTTGTCGATCTCGTCGGCATTGTTGATGGAGATGGTGCCGTCTTCCCAGAAGGCTTCGATGAGCTGGTCCGGGCCGTAGCCGGGAGTCCCGCAGACGAACAGCAGGTTCAGGTCCTTGATCAGCTGGTTCTTGCCGATCTTGAACTTCTCGGCGGTGGCGTCCAGCGGCACCCCCGGATTCGCCGTGACGTAGGAGACCAGGTCCAGCAGCCGCGGCAGATGGTCCAGGGACCCCGTCTTCCGTGCCGGCCGTGAGCTGTCCTCCAGCAGGGTGTACGACGGCGGTGCCTGGGTGGCGGCGGCCAGGGCGCCTTCCAGCCGGCGCACCACGGCGCCGCGCAGCTCGTCCGGACCCTGGACCAGGGCGTTGGCGCCGTGCGAGGCAATTTCCTCCGCCAGCACCTCCGCGTCGCCGTAGCCAAGCGTGACGGCGTCCCAGCCCGCCGGCGGCCGGACGTCCTCGGCGGGTGCGGCGGCCGCACGCAGCGAGTTGGCCTTGTCCTGCCGGAGCAGGAGGACGGCGGTCCCGTTGTCCTCCGGCGCCTGCAGCCCGTCCAGCACCGTGCGCATGGCGAAGCCTTCCGGGATGCTGTAGGTCCCGTTCAGCTTCTTGATGGTGGAGGTGATCCTGGACAGCCGGAAGGTGCGCTGGGCGTCCCGGTCCAGGTCGCGGCCGGCCAGGTACCAGTGGCCGTAGCGGTTGCCCAGCCCCCAGGGCTCCACCCGCCGCGGCTGCGGCCGGCCGTCTTTGGGCGACCGGTAGTCGAAGGAGACCGGGGTGTGGTCCAACACCGCCTTGAGCAGCGGTTCGAAGGCCGGCTCCGCGGTGCGGATCCGCGGTTCAACCCCGATCAGTGGATCGCCGTCGGCCAGGGCTCCGTGCACGTCGAGCCGGCGGACGGCCCGGGCGGCTGCCGACCCCAGCGAGGCCTGCTGCCACAAGCGGGAGGCCAGCGAGAGCACCGCGCTCTCCCGGGCGGTGAAGTGGAGTTCCGGCAACCGGTACTTGTGCCGGTCGATCCGGTACCGCAGCCCGCTGTTGTCGTTTTCGTAGAGCGTGTCGTCCGGGAACGTCTCCACCGGGATGCCCATTTCCCGCAGGTCCTCTTTGTCCCGCTCGAACAGCCGGTTGAAGGCGTCGTCGCTGGTCGCCTCGCGATACGGCGGGATCAGCGCGCGCAGCTCCTCCTTGCTGTAGCCCCGGCGGCGTTCCAGCAGCGCGATCAGCAGGTTGAGGAGTCGTTCGGTCTTGGAGGCGGACATAGTTGAAACGTTACTGGCTGGAGGGTTTCGGGGTGAAGTCAACGCCG
Source organism: Arthrobacter sp. MDT2-34-1 (assembly GCF_059091365.1). Classification (NCBI taxonomy): domain Bacteria; kingdom Bacillati; phylum Actinomycetota; class Actinomycetes; order Micrococcales; family Micrococcaceae; genus Arthrobacter; species Arthrobacter sp. MDT2-34-1. The sequence continues at coordinate 374,498 of NZ_JBNHGO010000001.1, read as the reverse complement.
AAGGGGCGGAGTAACGATGAACTAACGTTCTCCGTCGCTCCGCCCCCTGCTGCCGGTCGGGCTCAGCGGACGCCGAGCAGGTCCACCACGAAGATCAGCGATTCGCCCGGCGCGATCGCGGACCCGGCGCCGCGGTCGCCGTACGCGAGGTGCGCCGGGATCTCCAGCCGGCGGCGGCCGCCCACCTTCATGCCCAGCAGGCCCTGGTCCCAGCCCTGGATGACCTGGCCGACGCCAACGCGGAAGTCCAGCGGTGCGCCGCGGTTCCACGATGCGTCGAACTCTTCACCGGTGGACCAGGCGACGCCCACGTAGTGGGTGGACACGGTGTCGCCGGCCTTGGCCTCGGCACCGTCTCCCACGATGATGTCTTCGATCACCAGGTCCTGCGGGGTTTCGGTCCCCGGGAAGTCGATCTCGGGTTTGGTGCGGGCGTATTCGCGCTTGCCAAAAGACATGCTGAACCTCTCTTGCTTGACGTGTATCTGTTGCTGCGTCGGCTACGTTACCGCACGGTGCGGCGGCATCCCTTACCGGACGTCCGTCAGCTCCACATAGAAGATGAGGTCACCCACGGCATCTCCCTGGCCCTGGACGTAGGCCAGTTCGGTGGGAATGGACAGCATGACCTTCGAGCCTTCCTTCAGGCCGGTCAAACCCTTGGTCCAGCCTTCGATGACGCCGTCCAGCGGGAATTCGGTCGCCTCCCCGCGGGAGAAGCTGGAATCAAATTCGGTGCCCTCGGCCCAGTTCCACCCGGCGTAGTTCGCCTTCACTGTGCTGGTTTCGGTGGCTTCCTTGCCGTCGCCTTCTTCGATGACCTTCACGATGAGGTTGTCCGGGGCGTCGTTGCCTTCCGGGATCTTGACCGAGGGGACGCCCTCGTCGTCGAGCGTGATCTCGGGCAGTTTGCCGGCCTTCTCCAGCTCGGCGACCTCGGCGGCGTCGGCCTTGACGCCCTTGTCCTTGACATCCTGCACGGTCAGGAACAGCAGTTGCGGGTTCTGGGCGGGCGCGGAAGCACCGGCATCCGCCGGCGGCTGGACGTAGTAGGCGATTTCGCTGCCCGGGTTGGAACCGAGCAGCGCCTCGTACAGGGCGGGGTCGGCGGTCTCGAAGCCCTCGCTCAGTTCCACCGTCTGGTCGGCCAGCCCGGAGTAGGTCTCGCCGAGCTGTTCCCCGGTGACGGCGTCCTTGGCCAGCAGCCGGTAGCGGATCCACTGGCCCGCGGCAGCACCGTCCCCCTCGCCTTCGGTGATGACTTCGGCCCGGGATTCGGGCAGTTCCAGCGGCGCGGCGAATTCGACGGCGGGGGCGGCGCCCTCGGCGCCGGAGGTCACGGAGATGTCATCCAGGCTGTCCGAACCCGAATCGCCGTTGCCGCCGCACGCGGTGAGCAGCAGGGCGGCCGGCAGGAGGATGGAGAGTATTTTGCGCACAATCGACTTTCTTATCGCGGAACTTGCGGGCACGGGACATTCTCGCAGAGAAATCTGGTGATCCGCTTGGAATACGGGGCGGAGGTCACAAGGTGGCGAGCAGCGCCTCGACCCTGGGGTCCTCGCTTTTGAACGGATCCTTGCAGAGGATGGTCTGCTGGGAGCGGTCGTTGAGCTTCAGGTGGACCCAGTCGACCGTGAAGTCGCGGCCGTTTTCCCGGGCCGCGCGGACGAAGTCGCCGCGCAGCTTGGCGCGGGTGGTCTGCGGCGGCCGGTCCACGGCGTCCTTGACGTCCTGTTCCTCCACCACCCGGGCCACCTCCCCACGTGCCTGCAGCAGGTGGTAGAGGCCGCGCCGGCTGGAGATGTCGTGGTAGGTCAGATCCACCTGCGCGATACGCGGGTGATCCAGGTCGATGGCCTGGCGGTCCATGATCCGGTTGATCAGCCGCTTCTTGATGGCCCAGTCGATCTCCCGCTCGATGCCGCGGTGGTCGCCCGATGCGACGGCCGCCAGGGTCCGTTCCCACAAATCGAGGATGCGTTCCACGTGCGGGCTGTGCGCCCCGTTGGCCTGGACGAACCCGCGCGCCTTGGCCAGGTATTCCTGCTGCATGGCCAGTGCGGACATCTCCCGCCCGCTGGCCAGCTTCAGCGGCCTGCGGCCGGTCAGGTCGTGCGAGATGTCCCGGATGCTGCGGATCGGGTTTTCCAGCCGGAGGTCACGCATGATGACCCCTGCTTCGATCATCCGCAGGAGCAGGTCCACCGTCCCGACCTTGAGCATGGTGGTGGACTCGGACATGTTTGAGTCGCCGTTGATGACATGCAGCCGCCGGTAGTACTCGGCGTCTGCGTGCGGTTCGTCCCTCGTGTTGATGATCGGCCGCGACCGGGTGGTGGCGGACGAGACGCCCTCCCAAATGTGGTCGGCGCGCTGGGAGAAGGCGAAGATGGAGCCGTTCTGCGTCTTGAGCACCTTGCCGGCGCCGACCAGGATCTGCCGCGTGACCAGGAACGGGATCATGATGTCGGCCAGCCGGGAGAATTCCAGTTTGCGCGGGATCAGGTAGTTTTCGTGGCTGCCGTAGGAATTCCCGGCAGAATCGGTGTTGTTCTTGAACAGGTAGACGCTGCCGCCGAAGCCCTCCCGCGCCAGGCGCTCCTGGGCTTCGTTCATCAGGTCTTCGAGGATCAGTTCCCCCGCTCGGTCCTGCGCCACCAGTTGGGCGACGTCGTCGCATTCCGCGGTCGCGTACTCGGGATGGGACCCGACGTCCAGGTACAGCCGGGACCCGTTGGTCAGGAACACGTTGGACGACCTGCCCCACGTGACCACCTTGCGGAAGAGGTAGCGGGCCACCTCTTCGGGCGAGAGCGGGCGCGAATCCGGCGCCGAATAGGAAATGCCGAATTCGGTCTCGATCCCGAAGATGCGTCGGTCCATGGCTAGCCGTCCATTCCCTCGCCTAATATCCGGTGCAGTTCAGCGGTCGGCAACCGGCGGAAGGCGCGCCGGCTCCCCCGGGTGGACAGCGGGTCGCGGTCCAGGACGGCGACTTCCAGGCCCTCGGGACGCAGTTCCCTGCCCTGCCCCGCGTCCTGCTCGCCGGTCCCGCCGGACAGGGCGGCCACCGCCGCGCGGACCGCGTCCGAAAAGTCCCGGTCCGCGGCCGGGTTGCCGCGCAGCCTCTCGCCCACCGCCTCGGCCGAACCGCCCATCACCACGAAGCCGCGTTCGTCGGCGATGGACCCGTCGAAGGTCAGCCGGAACAGCCGGTCGTCGCCCGGCGTATCGCCGACCTCGGCGACGGCAAGCTCCACTTCGAACGGCTTGCTGTCGGCGGTGAACACGGCGCCCAGGCTTTGCGCGTACACGCTGGCGAGGCCACGGCCGGTAACGTCGTCCCGGTCGTAGGAGTAGCCGCGCACGTCGGCGTAGCGGACCCCGGCCTGGCGCAGGCTTTCGAACTCGTTGTATTTGCCGACCGCGGCGAACGCGATCCGGTCGTAGATTTCCCCGATCTTGTGCAGCGCCGGCGAGGGGTTTTCGGCGACCAGCGCGATTCCCTCGGAGCAGCTGAGCACCACCACGGAACGGCCCCGGGCGATGCCTTTCCGGGCGAAGTCCGCCCGGTCCTTCATCAGCTGTTCGGGCGAGACGTAGAACTGCTGCGTCATGCTCACGCCTCCCGTCCGGCCACGGCGCGCGCGCCGATGACGGCCTCGGACGTGGAGGCGAGTTCCCGGTCCGGGATCCGGCGGGCGCCGGCGGCGTTGACGGTGTAGATCACGGGCCACACCTGCCGGACGGCATCCGGTCCCCCGGTCGCCGAGTCGTCGTCGGCGGCGTCGTACAGGGCTTCGACGGCCACCCGGACCGCCGCCGCTTCCTCCAGGTTCGGCTGCCAGAGCTTCTTCAGCGCCCCGCGGGCAAAGACCGATCCGGACCCTACGCTGTGGTGCTCCTGCTCCTCGTAGCGTCCGCCCGTGACATCGTAGGAGAACAGCCGGCCAACCCGCCGCTCGGCATCGAAACCGGCGAAGAGCGGAATGACCGCGAGGCCCTGCATCGCCATGGGCAGGTTCGACCGGATCATCGCGCCCAGTCGGTTGGCCTTGCCGTCGAGGCTGAGCAGTGTGCCTTCGATCTTCTCGTAGTGCTCGAGTTCCACCTGGAAGAGCCGCGTGATGTCCAGGGCGATGCCGGCGGTGCCGGCGATGCCCAGCAGCGAATGGGAATCGGCCGGAAAGACCTTTTCAATGTGCCGGCTGGCAATCAGGTTGCCCATGGTTGCCCGCCGGTCGCCGGCCATGAGCACGCCGCCGGCGAACGTCATCGACACGATGGTGGTGCCGTGGGGCACCATCGGTGCCGCCCCCGCCGGCAGTTGCTGGGCCCCCCGGGCGCCCGGCAGCAGATCCGGGGCGGTGCGCGCCAGATACTCGCTGAAGGAGGCGGTGGCTGAATGGGAAATGTGGGCGAAAACCGAGCCCGGACCGCCGGCCGGCATGTCCATCAATTACTGGCCGCCCTTCTGCACGAAACCGCGCACGAATTCTTCCGCGTTCTGTTCCAGCACGCCGTCGATCTCGTCCAGCAGATCGTCCGTGCCTTCGGTCTCGGCCTGCGCGGCGGGTGCGGCGGCAGGCTCGGGCGTGGGCTCGTCGTCGTACTCTTCGTCGTCGCGGCGCGAGTCCACGTTCTTGCGGTCCTGGGTTGCCATGATGGCCTCCTTCTGGTGGGACGATCGACTCTGTCCTAGTGCTTATGTTGCCACGTGGGGCTCGTCCGCGGGGCCCAGCAACGCCGTGATGAACTCCTCTGCCGACGAAGCTTCCTCGAAGAGCCTGCCGGTCAGCGCGCGGTTGCCGCGCAACGGCTCGCGGGTGGGGATGCGCTGCAGCCGGCGCCGGTCTGGAAGATCGAAAATCACCGAGTCCCAGCTGGCCCCGACGACCTCGCGGGGGAAGTGTTGAATGCACTTGCCGCGGAAGTAGGCCCTGGTGTCCTCGGGTGGCTCGCCCACGGCGGCGTCGATCTGGGCGTCCGAGAGCAGCCGGCGGATCCGGCCGCGTGCGGCCAGGCGGTGGTAGAGGCCCTTCTCGGGCCGCACATCGGCATATTGCAGGTCGATCAGGCCCAGGCGCGGGTCGCCCCACTCCATGCCGTCCCGGTCCCGGTAGGCCTGCAGCAGTTTGAGCTTGGCCACCCAATCCAGTTGGTCGGCGGCGTCCATCGGGTCCCGGCGGAGCGTGTCCAGCACCGCAGCCCAGCGCCGCAGCACGTCCGCGGTCTGGCCGCTGTCGGTCCCGTGCCGGCGGCAATGCTCCACCGCTGCCTGCAGGTAGATCTCCTGCAGGTCCAGGCCGGTGACCATGCTGCCGTCCTTGAGCGCGACCTTCTGCTGCAGGGAGGGGTCGTGGCTGATCGCCTGCAGCGCCTGCACCGGGTCGGCCAGCTGGACGTCCGGTACCTCGCCGTGTTCGATCATGGACAGCACGACGGAGGTGGTGCCCATCTTCAAAAAAATCGACACCTCGCTCAGGTTCGCGTCGCCGATGATCACGTGCAGCCGCCGGTACTTGTCCGCGACCGCGTGCGGTTCGTCCCGGGTGTTGATGATGGGCCGCCGGATGGTGGTCTCCAACCCCACTTCGGCCTCGAAGAAGTCCGCGCGCTGGCTGACCTGGTAGCCAGGGGTGCGGCCGTTGCTGCCCAGCCCCACCCGCCCGGCACCGCACACGACCTGCCGGGACACGAAAAACGGAATCAAGCCGGTGACAATCCGGTTGAACGGCACGCTGCGCGGCATCAGGTAGTTTTCGTGCGCGCCGTAGGAGACCGACTTGTTGTCGGTGTTGTTCTTGTACAGGTTCACCGGCGGGAATCCCGGCGTGGCGGCGATCCTGCGCATCGCGGCGAGCACGACGGCGTCGCCCGCCTTGTCCCAGCGCACCGCATCCAGCGGGTTGGTCACCTCGGGCGAGGAATATTCCGGATGGGCGTGGTCCACGTACAGCCGGGCCCCGTTGCTGAGCACCATGTTCATGAGCACGCCGGAGGATTCGTCCGTGTAGAACTCGTTGCCGGCCGCGCGGCCGCCGGCCAGCGCTATCTGCTCGGCGTCGAGGATCGGCGGGACATCGGTGAGCTGGGATGGGTCCGCCTGGTCACGCGACAGGTCGAATCCGCGGGCATCGTGCAGCGGCTCCTCGTCGGTGTAATCCCACCGGGTGCCGGCCAGGTTCCCCAGGCCCTTCCGCATGGTCGCCGCGTACGCGTTGATCACCTGCGAGGAGAGCACCGTGGAGTTGGCCAGGGGTTCGCCGGGAGCATGGATGCCATACTCCGTCTCCGAACCCATCACGCGATAGACGCTCACAGGTACTGCCCGGTGTTGGACATCGTTTCGATGGCCTTGCCGGCCTCCTGCCCGGCCTTGCCCTGCACGATCGTGCGGATGTAGGTGATCCGTTCGCCCTTCTTGCCGGAAATCCGGGCCCAGTCGTCCGGATTGGTGGTGTTGGGGAGGTCCTCGTGCTCGCGGAATTCGTCCACCACGGCGCTGAGCAGATGCTCGATCCGCAGGCCCTTCTGCTGGTTGGTCAGCAGGTCCTTGATGGCGTTCTTCTTGGCCCGGTCCACCACGTTCTGGATGACGGCGCCGGAATTGAAGTCCTTGAAGTAGAGCATTTCCGTGTCGCCGCTGGCGTAGGTGACTTCCAGGTACTCGTTCGACTTGTCGGTGGAGTACATTTCCTCGACCGTGCGCTGGATCATCGCGTCGATGGTCGCCTTGCGGTCCTGCCCGTGCTCGGCGAGGTCCTCGGCATGGATGGGGAGGTTGGTGGTGAGGTACTTGGCGAAGATGTCCGCGGCCGCCTCGGCGTCGGGCCGGTGGATCTTGATCTTCACGTCCAGCCGGCCGGGGCGCAGGATGGCCGGGTCGATCATGTCCTCGCGGTTGGAGGCGCCGATGACGATCACGTTCTCCAGCTTCTCGACGCCGTCGATTTCGGACAGCAGCTGCGGCACGATGGTCGTTTCGACGTCGGACGAGACGCCGGTGCCGCGGGTGCGGAACAGCGAATCCATTTCGTCGAAGAAGACCACCACCGGGCTGCCGTCGGATGCCTTCTCGCGTGCCCGGGCGAAAATCAGCCGGATGTGCCGCTCGGTCTCGCCCACGTACTTGTCCAGCAGTTCCGGTCCCTTGATGTTCAGGAAGTAGCTGCGGGTGTCCGTGCCGCTGCGCTCGATGGCCTTGGCGGCCAGGGAGTTGGCCACGGCCTTGGCGATCAGCGTCTTGCCGCAGCCGGGAGGGCCGTAGAGCAGGATGCCCTTGGGGGCCTTCAGGCCGTGCTCGCGGTACAGGTCGGGATGCAGGAAGGGAAGCTCGACGGCGTCGCGGATCTGGTCGATCTGCGGGCCCAGGCCGCCGATGTCCTCGTAGGAGATGTCCGGCACCTCCTCGAGGATGAGGTTCTCCACCTCGCTGCGCGGAATCTTCTCCAGCGCGTAACCGCTGCGGGCGTCGATGGACACGGCGTCGCCGACCCGGAGCCGTTCGGTCCGCAGGGCGCCGGACAGCTTGACAACCCGTTCCTCGTCGGCCCGTCCGACCACCAGGACGCGGTCGCCGTCGAGCATTTCCTTGATGGTGACCAGCTCGCCGGAGCGCTCGAAGCCGAGCGCGGCGATCACTGTGAGCGACTCGTTGAGCAGGACTTCCTGGCCGGGGGCGAGGTGGTCCATCTTCACCAGGGGGCTGACCGCGACGCGCAGCTTGCGCCCGGACTGCACGATGTCGACGCTCTCCTGCACCACGGCAGCGTTGCTCGTGCCGGGCCGCGGCCGCTGCGCCTTGTTGACCTGGGTGATGGTCGCGAAGCTGAAGGGGGTTTCGCCGTCGCGTTCGAGGGCGGACTTAAGCCGGACGATTTCGCTCTTCGCGGTCTCGAGCGTGGACACGAGGCGGGAATTGTTTTGGGTGGCCGCGGCCAACTGCTTGTCCAGGTGGCGGAGTTTGTCGCGCAGGACGTTGATCTGGCGCTGGGCGACCGTCAACGCGTCACGCTGGTCGTCCTGCCGTTCAGCCGGTGCCGGTTGGTTGTTCTGGTTCTGGTCGTTCATCACCGCGACCTGCTTCCGTGATCGGTTCCTTCCCTAGACACTAACCGGCCCCCGCCCCGGCTGCACCTGTCTACGAAAGAAAACGCCAAACCGAGACATCTTGTTCCGATGCCCCCACGGAAGCGGCCCGCGCCCCGCCCTCAGTCGGTTTCGGGGTTGATGTCCTTGAACGCTCCGCGTTGCACGGTGGAGGCGGCATCCTTGGCAGCGCGGCGCAGCCGGCGGTCGGACACGGTCCGCTCCCCCAGTGCCTCGGCATTCCAATCCTCCTCGTTGCCGGTCCACGCCTGCACGTCCTCGGCGGCGAAGCCGGTCTTGGACGGACGGCGCTTGGGCGTCAGGCCCGTCTCGCCGCCGGCCAGCCGGCGGGCCGTGAGCAGGAAACCGGTGTGCGCCACCATGCGGTGGTCGGGCCGGACGGCCAGGCCCTCCAGGTGCCAGCCGCGGACCATCGACTCCCAGCCGTCGGGCTCGGTGAACCGGCCGTCGGCCCGGATCGCCTCGGCAGTACGTGACAATTGCGTAACGGTCGCGACGTAGCTGATCCAGACGCCGCCGGGCGCCAGCACCGTCGCCACCGCGTCCAGGCACTCCCACGGCGCCAGCATGTCCAGCACCACCCGGTCCACGCTGCCGGGCTCCTCGGCTTTGACAACTTCGTCCTGGAAATCTCCCAGCGAGATCTGCCAGGCGGGGTGCGGCCCGCCGAAGAACGTTTCCACGTTGCCGCGGGCAACGTCGGCAAATTCCTCGCGCCGCTCGAACGAGTGCAGCCGTCCGCCGTCGCCCACGGCGCGCAGCAGCGAGATGCTCAGGGCACCCGAGCCGACCCCGGCCTCCACCACCCGGGCGCCCGGGAAGATGTCCGCCATGGTCACGATCTGGGCGGCGTCCTTGGGGTAGACCACGGCGGCGCCGCGCGGCATGGAGAGCACGAAGTCCGAAAGCAGCGGGCGCAGGGCCTGGTACCGGTGGCCCACCGTGTTTGCCACGACCGTGCCCTCTTGCCGTCCGATCACCTCGTCATGCGGCAGGAAGCCCTTGTGCGTATGGAACGCGCCACCGGGCGTCAGGGTGATGGTGTTCATCCGGCCCTTTTCGTCCGTGAGCTGGACCCGTTCCCCGGGCCGGAACGGCCCGCGTCGCTGGTCGGCGCCGTGCGCGCTGGTGGTGGAGCTCATGCGTGGGATCACTTCCGGTCGTTGTGTGTGCGGCCGCGGCGGTGTGTGCCGGGCCGGTTCGTCGATTGTATTCCGGCCGGCGGCCGGGTTCCCGGCGCCGACCGGCGGGATCAGAGCCTGCCGGCCTTGCCGGTGATGGCGCGGACCACCGTGCTTTGCTGGAGCACCCCGGTGACGCGGCCCTCGCCGTCGATCACGGCGTACTCGCTGCCGGCCAGCCGGGCCAGGTACTGCACCAGCTCCTGGCCGGCAGCCGCCTCCGGCACGTAGGCCCCCGGCGCCAGAGCCCGGGAGACGGCCGCGGCGGGAGTCCGGGGGGCGGCCGGCGGCGGCACCTGGTCCAGCGCCGTGCGGTCCACGACTGCTTCGGGCTGGCCGGTCGCGGCGGTGAGCACCACGGAGAGCCCGGGGTGCCCCTGGATCAGCTGCCGCACCTGATCCACCGTGGCGGTGGACGGCAGCGACGCGGCCGGAAGCTTGAGCTGCCCGGCGCTGACGGACGGCAGCCGCAAGCGCATCCGGGCGTGCGAGATGGCCGAGCTGGCGCCCATCCAGAGGAAACCGCACACCAGCACCATGAGCACCACCAGCTGGAGGTCCGGCGTGCCGCCACGCAGCAACGGGACGCCGATCACGCCGATCACCAGCAGCACCACGATGGCGCGGCCGGCCCAGCCCGCTGCCACGGTCCCCTTTTCCTGGCTGCCGGTCGCCTTCCAGACGGCGGTCTCCACCAGACGCCCGCCGTCCAACGGGAGCCCCGGAAGGATATTGAAGACGGCCACCAGGAAGTTGGCCCAGATGAAGATGTCGGTCAGCAGGAACGGAATCGGTTCGCCGCGGAACAGCGGCAGAACGAGCATGCCGGCGCCGGCCAGCGCGAAGTTGGCCACGGGCCCGGACAAGGCCACCAGCAGGGACTTGCCCGGCGTGGCGTTGAAGTTGTCGAACTGTGTGTGGCCGCCCCAGAGATTGAGCACGATCTTGGCCGACGGCCACCGGAAGGTCCGGGCCGTCAGGGCGTGGGCGAGTTCGTGCACCAGCACCGAGAACAGCAGCAGCAGCGCGTAACCGAACGCCACGGCGTACGCTCCCACGCCGATCTCCGGCATCAGGCGCTGCACCTGGGGGCCGAAGATCAGCACGATGAAGGCGGCGATCACGAACCAGGACCAGGCCAGGACCACCGGGACGCCGAACATGCGGCCCAGGGGAATGCCTTCGCTGCGTTCCTTTTCCTCGGCCGGCCGGGGGGTTTGCGTGCTCATACTCCTGCTTCCTGGGCGGCGCCCACCAGGACGCCCTCCACGTCCGCCAGGCCCTTTCCGGCCAGGCTGTCCCAGTGCGGGCGCCCCGGTGCCGGCGGAACGGGCACGACGTGTGGGATGGCCACGGTCACGAGGCCGGCGGCTTCGGCGGAGGCAACCCCGGGAACCGAGTCTTCCAGCGCCACGACGTACTGCTTGTCGGCGCCGGGCAGGTGGCCGCTAAGCCAGTCGAAGGCCTGCTGGTACGGTTCCGGGTCCGGCTTGCCGCGCGTGACCATGTCACCGGTGACGACGTGGCGGAAGCTGCCCTCGGGCAGCGCCCTGACCACTTCGGCGGCGAGCTTGGTCTCGCTCATGGTCACCAGGACCGACGGAATGCCTGCCCCGGCCAGCTCCGCGAGCAACTCCCGTGCGCCGGGGCGCCACGGGATGCGCCCGCGGACGCGTTCGGTCACGGCGTCGATCAGCCGGTCGACAATCTCGCGGATGCCCAGTTCGACGCCGGCCTGCTGCAGCACGGCGGCGGATGTCTCCAGCGCATTGCCCACCAGCTTTTTGCCCAGTTCGTCGTCCCACACCCCGCCGAACGAAGCAACCAATTCGGTTTCGGCTTCGATCCAGTACGGCTCGGTGTCGACGAGCGTTCCGTCCATGTCCCAGAAAACGGCCTGCAGGCCGGACGACGGATGGCTGGACGCAGCGGGGGAAGGGGAAATTTCGGGCATGCATCCAGTCTACGGGCCCTTCCTGCCCGGCCCCGGCATCGGCCCCATCACGGGCTCCGGCACGGGGCTACGGCACCGGAATCGGGGGCTATGCTGGGCGCGAATCGAATGTCGGCTCACTGACAAGCCGTGCCGGGAGGATTAGGGTGAAACCGTGAGTACTCAGGACAGTGGCGACCTGCCCACGGAAGGCGACGGCGAGCAGCGCGGTTTGCACTTGCTGTTCCCGCAGACGAAGCCCGGCGAGACACCGCGGCGTTATACCGTGATGCTGGCTGCATTCGAAGGCTGGAACGATGCCGGCGAAGCCGCCACGGACGCCGTCAAGTACCTGAGCCGGCTCTGGGACAGCCACAAGGTGGCCACGGTGGACCCGGATCTTTATTACGACTTCCAGTTCACCCGGCCGGTGGTGCACCGCACCGCCTCCGGGGAACGCCGGATCAAATGGCCGACGACGAAACTGACGCGCAGCAGCATCCCGGGCAGCCGGCTGGACATTATCTTTGTCCACGGGGTGGAGCCGTCCTACCGCTGGCGGGCGTACACCGCGGAACTGTTGGCCCACGCCGAAGAGCTGGGCGTGGACTGCATCATCCTGGTAGGCGCCCTCTTGGCCGACGTGCCGCACACGCGTCCCATTCCCGTCACGGTCACCAGCGACGACGACGACGTCCGCCGCGCCCTGAATACCGAGTCCAGCCAGTACGAAGGCCCCACCGGAATCGTCGGAGTGTTGTCCGATGTCGCCTCGCTGGCCGGCATTCCCACGATGTCCGTCTGGGCCGCGGTGCCGCACTACGTGGGACAGTCGCCCTCCCCCAAGGCCGAGCTTGCTTTGCTGCACCGGCTGGAGGACATCCTGCAGGTCCCGCTGGAAGTGTCCGTCCTGAGCGAAGAAGCCGAAGCGTGGGAGCGCGGCGTGGACGAACTTGCCACCGAGGATCCGGAAGTCGCCGCCTACGTGCGGCAGTTGGAGGAGGCCAAGGACACGGCCGAGCTGCCGGAGGCAACCGGGGAATCCATCGCCCGCGAATTCGAGCGCTACCTCAAAAAGCGCGGTAAAGAGTAGGGGCCTCCACGGGAACCACACGCCGCTTAGCCGGTTGGGGCGGGCCCAGTCGTGTCGACTTCGTCGCCACGCCGGGTCCCTGCCCGCCCCGCCCTTCTCGCTCGGCGATGCGCGGCTTAGTGGTTCCCGCCTCCGGCCCTAACTCTTGGCTTAGAGCCGGATGCCCAGCAGCGCGTCGAGCAGCGCCGCGAACTGCCCGGCGCCGTCACCGGCCTGCCCTCCGGCCTGCTGCCGGGAGTGCTCGGCGAAGCCGTCGATTTCGGCCAGGGCCGCGGGTGCGTTGAGGTCGTTCGAGAGCGCCTGGCGGATTTGCTGTGCCAGCTCGGGTACCTGTTCGGCCTGCACATAGGGGGCCGCGCCGCGCCACGCAGAAAGCCGCGCCTGCGCCTGGCGGAGCAGATCGCCGGTCCAGAACCAGTCGCTGCGGTAGTGCTGGCCCAGCAGCACGGTGCGGATCGCAGCCGGCTCCACGCCTTCTTCGCGCAGGGCCGAGACCAGCACGAGGTTGCCCTTGGACTTGCTCATCTTTTCGCCGTCGAGGCCGACCATGCCAGCGTGCATGAAGTGCTTGGCCAGCGGCTTACCGGTCATCGCATAGGCGTGCCCGGCGCTCATTTCGTGATGCGGAAAGCTCAGGTCCGAGCCGCCGGCCTGGACGTCGAAGGTTTCCGGCAGGAATTTGCGCGCGATCACCGAACACTCGATGTGCCAGCCGGGGCGGCCGGGGCCGAGCGAGGCGCCCGGCCACTCGGGTTCGCCGTCACGGGCAACGCGCCACAACAGTGCGTCCAGCGGGTGCTTCTTGCCCGGGCGCTCCGGATCGCCGCCGCGCTCGGCAAAGAGCGGCAGCATTTGATCTTCGGTCAGCCTGGAGGTGGCGCCGTTGTGCCAGCCCGGTCCCGCTGCGGCAACGGAATCGAAGTACACGTCGCCGTGGGGCTCGCCGCCGGTGCCCGGTACGCGGTACGCGAGGCCGCGGGCCAGCAGGTCCTCCACCACCGGAACGATCCACTCAATCGATTCCACCGCTCCGATGTACTCGCCGGGCGGGATGACGTTGAGTTCTTCCATGTCCGTGCGGAAAAGCTCGGTCTGGTCCTTCGCCAGCAGCTGCCAGTCCATGCCGGTGGCCGCGGCGCGTTCCAGCAGCGGATCGTCAATGTCCGTGACATTCTGCACATAGTTGACGGTGCGCCCGGCGTCGCGCCAATAGCGGTTGAGCAGGTCGAAGGCCACGTAGGTGGCGGCATGGCCCATGTGCGTGGCGTCGTACGGGGTGATGCCGCAGACGTACAGGCTTCCCGTCGAGGACGGCTCAAGCCGTACCAGCGACCCCACGGAGGTGTCGTGGATGGTCAGTTCGTCTTTGCCGCCCGGAATTTCGGGTACGGCACGGGCATTCCAACCAAGCACTCTTGGGTTTCCTTCCGATGAGGTGAACGGACGCGGATGGCGGGCGGGACCGCCGTCGTAAATGACGCTCCTAACATTCAAGGATGCAGGAGCCGGATAAATTCCCGCAGGTCAGGCGTTGATGACTCCGGCGCCCAGCAGCACGAACAACAGCGCGCCGAGGGCGATCCGGTACCAGACGAAGAGCCGGTAGCTGCGGGTGGACACATACTTCAAGAACCACCCGATGATCACGAAGCCGACGCCGAAGGCCACCACCGTGGCCAGCGCCGTCTCCCCCAGCCCGTACGGCCCGGGCTCGCCGAAGCTCTTGGCCAGCTGGTACAGGCCCGAGGCGAAGACCGCCGGAATCGCCAGCAGGAACGAATACCGGGCGGCGGCCTCGCGGGTGTAGCCCATCAATAGGCCGGCCGTGATGGTGCCGCCCGAGCGGGAGACGCCCGGGACCAGGGCCAGCGCCTGGGCCAGCCCGTACAGGATGCCGTGCTTGTAGGTGAGCTTGTCCAGCGTGCGCACCTGGCGGCCGATGGAGTCGGCGATGGCCAGGAACACGCCGAAGACAATCAGCATGGTGGCCACGATCCACAGGCTGCGGAAGGTGGATTCGATCTGGTCCTGGAACAGCAGCCCGAGCACACCGATGGGGATCGAGCCGATGATGACCAGCCAGCCCATCCGGGCGTCCGGGTCGTTCCGCGGCACCTTGCCGGTGAGCGAGCCGAACCAGGCCTTGAGGATGTTGACGATATCGCGCCAGAAATAGACGACGACGGCGGTTTCCGTGCCCAGCTGGGTGATGGCGGTGAAGGCGGCCCCGGGATCGGCGGCACCGGGCAGAACCTCTCCGATGATGCGCAGGTGCGCACTGGATGAGATCGGGAGGAACTCGGTCAGGCCCTGCACGAGCCCCAGGATGATTGCTTCTAGCCAATTCACATCCTCGACCTTATGGCACCAAGGCCCGCGGAACGGAAAGGGACACAGCCGCGGCGGCGAAGATCCGCCCACGGCACGACGCCGGGTGCCCGGCGCGGGACCGGGGCGGATGGGCTGCCCGTGCGGGAGGACGAGGCACGCGCCTGCGTCGGCGGGCCGCTGCCAAGGGCGCGGCAGCGCAGGCCATAAGCTGGCTTTATGGAGCACAATCGCTTGGGTCACAGCGGGCTGAAGGTCCCGCAGCTGTCGCTGGGGACGATGACGTGGGGAGAGGAAACGGACGAGGAGGCCGCGGGCACCATGCTGCGCGCCTACCTGGACGCCGGCGGCACCCTCCTGGACACCGCCGCGCCGTACGCCGAAGGCCGCAGCGAGGCCATGCTCGGGGCGTTCCTGGGCGAACTCGTTCCCCGGCAGGAGGTGCTGGTGGTCTCCAAGGCGGGCGTGACGCGCAGCGAGGGCCGGCGCGAGGTGGACACGTCCCGCGGCGCCATGTTGCGCAGCCTGGACGCCAGCCTGGCCCGGCTGGGCACGGACTACCTGGACCTGTGGCTGGTCCATCTCTGGGACGACGGCGGCGCGCCGCTGGAAGAGACCCTGTCCGCCCTCGAGCACGCGGTGTCGTCGGGCCGCGCCCGCTATGTGGGAGTCTCCAACTACTCCGGCTGGCAGCTGGCCCGGGCTGCCTCGATCAGCCCGGTTCCGCTGGTCGCGGTGCAGAACGAATATTCGCTGCTGCACCGCCGGGCCGAACACGAAGTCATTCCGGCGGCGCGGGCCCTCGGGCCGGGCCTGATGGCCTGGTCGCCGCTGGGACGCGGCGTCCTGACCGGCAAGTACCGCACCGGCATTCCGGCCGATTCCCGGGCCGCCTCCGAGCAGCGCGCCGGGTACGTGGAACCGTACCTAAGCGGCCGGCCGGCCCGGATTGTGGATGCGCTGGCCACGGCGGCGCGCGGCCTGGACGTCCGGCCGCTGGACCTGGCGTTGAGCTGGGTGCTGCAGCGGCCCGCCGTCGGCACGGCCGTGGTGGGTCCCCGCACCCCCGCCCAGCTGGCAGAAATCTTGAAGGCGCCCTTGGACGCCCTGCCCGCCGCGATTGGCCAGGCGCTGGACGAGATTTCCACGCCGTAACGTTCCGTCCCGGGCGCGGCGGCGCCGGCCCGTCAACGCTTGATCGGGTCCGGGCGGCCTCGGGGGCGTGCTACTTTTCTTCGATCTCCAGATCGTCGTCGAAGGGGTCCACCACGTCGTCGGGCTCGTCCATGCCCTCGTCGTCCGACTCGTCGTAAATGACCAGCGGGGTAACTTCGCCGTAAGCATCGTAGAGCGCGTCCTCGTAGGTTTCGAACGATTCCATAATGGACGAGAAGGCCGCTTCCACGGCAGGATCGTCATCACCCCGGCGGCTGGATGCGGCGGCCAGGTGCTCTTGCAGGGCGGAAACCAGTGACTCGAGTGCGACGCGCGGATCAATGCTCATGCTGTAGACGTTAGCCGCATTGTGGAGAATAAGTGAAGAGAACAGGAGGGCAATGAGAGAACAATTTCTGGGTGCCGCCGTCACCCGCGAACGCGACTACGCCCGGCAGTACGAATACCTGGTCCTGACCGTGAACAAAGACGAATCCGTCGGCGAGGCCCGCCGCGCGCTGACCGAGCACGCCGAGTACGGCAAGTGGGATCTGGTCCGGACCCGGTTGTACCTGGGCGGCGGCCGCAAGTACTGGCTCCGCCGCAGGGTGCTGAAGGTCGAACGCACCGCCTGACCCCCGGCAGGCGGTGCGCGGCCCGCGTCAGTCTTCCAGCGGCCCCAGCCAGGCCGTTGCAACAGTGCTGTGCGCGGACTCGTCGTCCGAGGGGTGGTAGAGCCCGGCCAGCACGTCGCGGTACAGCCGCTCCAGTTCACCGCCGCGGAAGTACCCGCCGCCGCCGGAGACGCGTACGGCCTTCTCCACCACGTCCTTGGCGGTTTCGGTGGCCCTGATCTTGATGCCGGACAGTTTGGCGAACCAGAACCTGCCGTGGTCGGCCAGCGTATCCACGTCGCGGGCAATGGACGCCAGCTGCGGGTACAGCCCGTCCATGGCCAGGGCGGCGTCGGCCACCCGCCAGCGGATGTCCGGATCCTGCGCGTAGCTTTTGCCCGTTTTCAGCGAACGACGGCGGTGCACGGCTTCCACCGCGAGGTCCAGGGCCCGGGTGCCGATCCCCGCATAGACGGACGAGAGCAGGATTTCGAAGCACGCGAAGATGCCGAAGATCAACGGATCCGGGTTGGGTCCCACCGGCAGTTTCCGGAAGATCCGCTCCGGCGCGGCGACCGCGCCTTCCAGCACCGTGGTGTTGGACTGGCTGGCGCGCATGCCCAGTGTGTTCCAGTCGTCCTTGATCCGGTAGCCGGGCTTGTCCCGGTCGATGAACCCCCACACCAGCTGCGGTTCGGTGCCGGAATCGTCGCGGCCGAAGACACCGAGCCGCGTCCAGGCGGGCGAGAGGCTGGTGAACACTTTCGTGCCGGTGAACCCGTACCCGCCGTCCCCGCGGGGTGCGGCGACGGTGCGCGAATCGAAGAGGACCTGGTCGTTTCCGGCCTCGGAGACCCCGAACCCGAAGACTTCGCCGCGGCCGGCCTCGGCGAGGACGTAGTCCATGCTGTCGTCGCCACGGGCCTGGAGGACCCGCGCGACGCCGGTCCACACCAGATGCATGTTGACGGCCAGCGCCGTGGCGGGCGCCGCGGTGGCCAGCCGCATCTGTGCCCGGGTTGCCTCCTCCAAGGTGTAGCCCAGGCCGCCGTCTTCCTCCGGGACGAACATTTTCAGGTAGCCCGCCTCGACGAGGTCGGCGAAGTCTTCGTGGAAGAAGCTGTTCGCTTCGTCGTAACCTGCGGCCCGGCCCCTGATGGTCTCAAGCAGGTCGTCCGGGAGCAGTTCTTCAACACTGGCGGGCATGCCGGTGGTCCTTTCGTCGTCGTTCCAAGTGGTCAGTAGGTGGTGAGCAGGCGCTGCAGGACGCGGGTGCCGAACTTCAGCGAGTCAACCGGCACCCGTTCGTCCACGCCGTGGAACATCCCGGTGAAGTCCAGGTCGTCGGGCAACCGCAGCGGAGCGAAGCCGTAGCCGGTGATGCCCAGCCGGGCCAGCGCCTTGTTGTCCGTGCCGCCGGAGAGCGTGTACGGGAGCACCACGGCGTCCGGATCCTCGTGCGCCAGCGAATCGATCATGGCGTCCACCAGGTTCCCGGCGAACGGCACCTCCAGCGACCTGTCCTGGTGCACGTAGCTGACCTGCACGTCGGGGCCCGCCAGTTCGCGGATGGTGGCCAGCACGAGCTCTTCCTGTCCGGGCAGTGTCCGGGCGTCGATCCGCGCCTCGGCCAGCCCGGGGATCACGTTTTCCTTGTAGCCGGCCTTCAACACCGTGGGGTTGGACGTGTTCTGCAGGGTGGCGCCGACGAAGCGGGCCAGGGTGCCCAGTTCCTTGAGCAGGATGTCCGGGTTGTCCGGGTCGAATTCGACGCCGGTCAGCTCGGTCACCCCGTCGAGGAACCGGCGGGTGGTGTCCGTCAGCTCGATTGGCCACTGGTGGGCCCCGATCCGGGCCACCGCCGCCGCCAGCGTGGTTACCGCGTTGTCCGTGTTGATCTGGGAACCGTGCCCGGCCCGGCCGGCGACTGCCAGCCGCAGCCACGCGATCCCCTTCTCCGCGGTCTGGAGCAGGTAGGCGCGGCGGCCGCCAATGGTGGCCGAGAAGCCGCCCACCTCCGATATGGCCTCGGTGGCGCCGTCGAAAAGCTCGGGACGGTTCTCTACCGCCCAGCGCGCCCCGTAGGTGCCGCCGGCCTCTTCGTCGGCGAAGAACGCGAAGACGATGTCCCGGCGCGGGCGGGTGCCGCTGCGTGCCATGTGCCGCGCCACCGAGAGGATCATCGCGTCCATGTCCTTCATGTCCACGGCGCCCCGGCCCCAGATGAGGCCGTCCCGCTCCTCGCCGCTGAACGGGTCCACCTGCCAGTCATCGGCTTGCGCCGGCACCACGTCCAGGTGGCCGTGCACGACCAGCGCCGGCGCCGAGGGGTCCGTGCCGGCCATCCTCGTGACCACCGACGTCCGGCCGGGCGCGGACTCGAACACATCGGTGGCCAGTCCGGCTTCTTCCAGCAGACCGGCCGCGTACTCGGCGGCCAGCCGCTCCCCCGGCCCCTCGTTGCCGCCGTAGTTGGAGGTGTCGATCCGGATCAGTTCCTGGCAGATCTGGGCCACTTCTTCGTGCGGGCTCGGTACAGTCATGAAGGCTCCTCGGAATCGATGTCTGTCCCCAGCCTAACGAGCGGGAGCGGTCGAAGGCAGCAGCTGTCCGCAGGAGGCGCCGCAGGTGGCGCCGCAGTTGGTACAGCCGGAGTCGGGCCCCGGTGCCGGCTCCGTCGCGCGCACGGAGGGCCCGATTCAACAGTTCGGGCAAAACATGTTAGAGTTTTTCTCGCTGCTTTCGACGGAATCGGTGCGCCTGAGGGCCTCTGGAGAACCGGCGAAAGTCCACCTGCGCGGGTGGCGGAATGGTAGACGCGCTAGCTTGAGGTGCTAGTCCTCTTATTGAGGGTGAGGGTTCGAGTCCCTTCCTGCGCACAGAGAAAGCCCCGGACTTCCGGGGCTTTTTTGTGCCCGCAGCGCGCGAAGAGTACAGGCGGCCCGGCGCAGCCACGGGTCCTCGTCTTCCGCCCACCGATCGAGGATTGCTTCCGCACGCATGCGGGACCGGCCGGTCAGCCCCTGGATCAAGGGACCGACGACGTCAATGGCGAGCGGGTCCGCCAAGGCCGCCAGGCGCGCGTCGCGCAGGAAGCCTTCCAGCCGGGTGAGGTCCGAGCTTCGCAACAGGCGTTGGTTCGACTGCAGCAGCACGACGGCGGCCAGGCGCCGCTCGAAGACCGGCCGGGCCCACAGTTCGGAGCTGAGGGCGGTCACCTCGTCGTGCGAGAGCAGCCGGAACTTCCGCCCGGCGTCCCGGACCGTACCCCGGACCGCACCGACCGACGCACCGTAGTAGCGCAATCCGTCGCCCGCCTCGTTCTGCGCTTCCGCCCGTGCCCAGGAGGCTTCCCGCCGCAACGTGCGGTCGATGAATTCTGCCGCCTCGCTCATCCAGCAATTCTTTCATTCACTCACCGTCCCGGCAGCTACCCTCCTATCCGGATGCCCGATCGTTGCCGGCTTCTTACTGGCCGGGCGCCGGTTCGTGACCGGCTTCTTCCTGGCCGGTGTAGGTGCGCAGCAGGTCTTTCGCGCCCTCGGCCGCCTGCCCTTCCTGATCCAGCGTCCGCTGCATGGTTTCCGCGTTCTCCCGGCCGGCCGGGAACGGCGGGAGCAGCGGAACGTCGGGATCGGTGAGCACCTCGATAAGATACGGCCGGTCGGCGGCCAGTGCCTCGTCCCATACGGCCCCGAGCTGCTCGGGGTCCTCGACCCGTTTCCCGTGCAGTCCGAGCAACCGTGCGTAGCCCGCGTAGTCGACATCGGGCAGGGCCTGGCTGTCGGCAAACCGCGGCTCGGCCTCCATCTCCCGCTGTTCCCAGGTCACTTCGGCGAGTTCCCGGTTGTTCAGGACGCACACCACAAAACGAGGGTCCATCCACCGCTGCCAGAGTCGGCCGACGGTAATCAGTTCGGCCAGGCCGCTCATCTGCATGGCTCCGTCTCCCGTGAGGGCGACAACCACCCGTTCCGGGGCGGCCAGCTTGGCGGCGATGCCGTACGGTATCGAACAGCCCATGCTTGCCAAGGTGCTGGAGAGGTGCGCCTGGGCCCCTGCCGGCAGCCGCAGCTGCCGGGCATACCAGTAGACGGAACTGCCGACATCGACGGCGAGCAGGCCGTCCGGCGGGAATCGTTCGCTCAGCTCAAAGGCCACCCGTTCGGGGTTGACCGGTTGCGCCGGCGTCATGGCCCGCTGCCGCGACAGCTCGCGAGACTGCCGCACCCAGCCTTCCACCTGCTCGCGCCACCCGCCGCCTGCGCGGTCCTCAAGCAGCGGCAGCAGCGCCGCCAGGGTGGTGGCGGCGTCGCCGGTGAGCGCCGCCTCGACCGGATAGCGGTTGCCGATGGCACTGGCGTCATTGTCGATCTGCACCGCTCGGGCAGCACCGGGCGGCGGGTAGAACTCAGTCCAGGGGTCATTGGAGCCCACGATCAGCAAGGTGTCGCAGTGTCCCAGCAGTTGGCCGCTGGCGGCGGTACCCAGATGCCCCATGGTTCCGGCCGCGAAGGGCAGCGACTCGTCCACATAGGGTTTGCCCAGCAGGCTGGTGGCAATGCCGGCCCCGAGCTTCTCCGCCACCGCGACCACCTGCCCGCGGGCATCCCGCGCTCCCTGTCCTACCAGCAGGGCAACCCGCTGCCCGGCGTTGAGCACGTCCGCGGCCGCGCGCAGGTCGTCCGGGTCCGGGACCACGTGCGGGGCACGCCAGATCGGCGCGGTGGTCACCACGCCATGGGTGTGCTCAAGTTCGGGGGCGGGAAGTTTCTGGATGTCGTGCGGAATGATCACCACGGCCGGGCCGCGGCCGCTCAGGGCCGCCTTGAAGGCGCGGTCCAGCACCAGCGGAACCTGCTCAGGGGTGCTCACCTGCTGCCGGAAGGTGGCCACGTCCTTCGTCAGGTTGGCCAGGTCCACTTCCTGCATGTACCCGGAGCCGAGCGCGGTGCGCGACTGCTGCCCGACGATGGCCACTACCGGGACGCTGTCGAGTTTGGCGTCGTACAGGCCGTTGAGCAGGTGCACGGCTCCGGGACCCTGGGTGGCCGTGACCACCCCCACCCCGCCCGTGTACTTGGCGTGCCCCACCGCCATGAAGGCGGCATTTTCCTCGTGCCGGGCCTGGACGAATTCGACCGTCCCCGCGCGCCGCAGCGCGCCCATGAACGTGTTGATGCCGTCCCCGCTGTAGCCAAAAATCCGCGAGACCTGCCACGCGCGAAGCCGATCGACAATAAGGTCTGCAACGAGCCGCTGGGCCATATCCACTCCACTCGCAATTCTCAGGGTGCTTACTGTTTAACATCCCTATCATCCGCTGCCTCCGTTTTGAACCGTCCCTGAGCCGCCCCGCGGCCGGCATGCAAAGATGGCGGCATGGAACTGGACGGAGAACTGGCGGCCCATCCCGTCAGGCAGGGCGCGGCGGATCAGCGGGACATCGACCTGTACCGCACGCTCAGCGCCGACATTGCCGCCGGCGTCGCGGTGGTGTCGACGCGGTGGCGGAACCGGGACTATGCGGCGACCGTCAGCGGCTATCTCTCGGTGTCCTACGATCCGCCCACCATGCTGGTCAGCCTCTTCGAGGAGTCGAGGATTTGCGACGCCGTGGCCGACTCGGGGACCTGGGCCTTGAGCCTGCTGGCCTCGCAGCACCAGGGCACGGCGAACTGGCTGGCGAGCCCGGGCAATCCGATGGAAGGCCTGCTCAACCAGGTGGCGTACCGGCGCGGCCCGGCCACCGGTGCCGCCGTGATCGGCGGCGCCCCGGCATGGTTCGAGTTGAGGACGACAGCGGTGCATCCGGCGGCCACCCACCTGCTGATCGTCGGCGAGGTGCTGGCCATGGGCCGGGACGCTGCCGGTTCGGAAAGCGCCGACCCGCTCATCCACTTCGGCTCCTCCTACCGGCGTTTGGGCCGCTAGGAGCGCCGGGCCACGGCCCGAGCCGGCGAGGCCGGAGTTGGTCAGGGCAGCGCCGGCGGCCCGGAGTAGGCGCCTTCCCAGACCGCCCGTGTTCCGGATTCGCCGGTCAGCACCACTGCCACCGTGGCACCGGCACACACGGCCAGCACGGCGGCGGCGACCACCGCCGCGATGACGCGGTATCCGGCGCCAAGCCTGCGCCGGGAGGAGGCGTCCGCCGTCGTTCCGTAGCGGAACCACAGCCACAGTCCCAGCGCCGCGGCGAAAAGACCGGCCACCCACGGCAGCAGCATGTCGCCCAACCGCATGTGTTCGACGGCCAGCGGCGTCTGGTCGATCCTGAGGAACAGCCAGTGGCCGGCCTGTTGGGTGACCGGCACCAGCACCAGGGCCAGCAGGGCGATCAGCGGGGTGGCAATCCCCAGGCGCCGCCTCACCGCCGGCCAGAGCAGGGTGAGCGCAACGCACAGCGCCGCCAGCGGAACGAACACCACGGTGGCGTGGACCAGGAGCACGTGCAGCGGCAGGGAATTAATTTCGTACTCCACCGGATCCGCTCCTTGTGTACCGGCTTGGCCCGTCAACCGGTAAGACGACCGCGTATTACGTAGCGGTTCAGCCGGGAGCCGGGCGGGCGGTCCATTGTCTTACCCGGCTGCCTGCTCTATGAATGGACTATGACGGCCACGCTGCGAGCCCTGGAAACCGCTGTTCCGGATACCATCCTGATCCAGTCGGAGGCGCGGGACGTGTTCTCCACGCAACCGGGCCTGACGCGCCTGGGACAGCGCCTGGTGACCACATCGTTCGACCAGTCCGGCATCGACACCCGGTACACCGCCGTCGAGGAACTCACGACGGCCAAGCGGGCGGACAACCCGGTGTTCTTCGACGCCGAATCCCGGCAGCTGCTCTCTCCCAGCACGAAGGTGCGCAACGACATCTTCGCGGACAAGGCAACCCCGCTGTTCATCGAGGCGGCCGGCAAGGCGCTTGCCTCCTGCGAGGGGATCGGCCCGGCGGACATCACACACCTCATCACCGTCTCCTGCACCGGGTTCTTCAACCCGGGACCCGACTACAAGATCGTGCGTGCGCTGGGGCTCAATCCCGCCGTCCAGCGCTACCATCTCGGCTTCATGGGCTGCTACGCGGCGTTCCCGGCCCTGCGGGCGGCCAAGTCGTTCTGCGACGCAGATCCGCAGGCGGTGGTGATGGTCGTATCGGCAGAACTCTGCACGCTGCACGTGCGCACCTCCAACGACCCGGACACCATTGTCGGGTCCTCCCTGTTCGCGGACGGTGCGGCGGCAGCGGTCATCACCGGGCGCGGCCTGGACGAGACCGGGCCTGCCATCCGGCTGGATCACTTCGAATCCGTCCTCACCCCGGTCGGCGAGGAATCCATGGCCTGGAACATCGGTGACGAGGGCTTCGAGATGGTCCTGGGGACCTATGTTCCGCACATTATCGACGAACACATCGTTGGTGCGCTGGAGCCGTTGCTGGCCCGTGAACCGGACGTGGCGGCAAGACCATACCGCGATATTGAGCACTGGGCGATCCATCCGGGCGGCCGCAGCATCTTGGACAAGGTCGAGGCCAAGCTGGAGCTGACCGGGGAACAGCTCGTGCCAGCCCGGGAAACGCTGCGGCGGTACGGGAACATGTCCAGCGCCACCGTGATGTTTGTGCTGAAGCACATCCTGGAGCAACCGGCAGGGTCCGGGGAGGAGCGGATCTGCTCGATGGCCTTCGGCCCGGGCCTGACGGTGGAAACCGGCCTGTTCACCAAGACCGTGCCCGCCGCCACCCTCGAGGCCCGCCAGGTTTCCGCGGCAGCGGCGGTGTAGGGCGGGAACGGACCGCCGTGGCCGCCCGCCTGCCGGATCGCAAGGCGTCGACGTTCCTGGCCCTCCGCGCCACGGACGCCGTGGAGGAAATGGACAAGCCGGACTGCGACCCCGCGATGCTTCGGCGCACCTACGCTCAGTTTCCGCTGATCAACCGGGCGGTGTCGGGTTGGCACGGCATCTACCGGCGCCTGCTCCGCCCGCGCCTGGCCGGCCTCGAGGCCCCCTCCCTGCTCGATATCGGCTCCGGCGGCGGCGACGTTCCCCGGCTGCTCGCCCGCCTGGCCGCCCGGGACGGCCTGGACCTGCGGATCACGGCGATCGATCCCGATCCGCGCGCGCATGCCTTCGCCGTGTCCCGGCCGCGGTCGCCGGGCCTCGAGTTCCGGCAGGCGTTCAGTTCGGAGCTGGTGGCCGAAGGACGCAGCTTCGACGCCGTCGTGTCCAACCACTTGCTGCACCACCTGACCGCCCCCGAGCTGGCAGGCCTGCTGGCGGACTCGCAGCGGTTGTCGCGCGCCCTGGCAGTCCACAGCGACATCATCCGCAGCCGCACGGCATATGTGCTGTTCGCCGCCGGGACGCTGCCGTTTTTCCACCGCTCCTTCATCCGCCGGGACGGGCTGACCTCCATCCGCCGCAGCTACACCCCGGAGGAATTGCGCGCCGCCGTCCCGCCGGAGTGGCGGGTGCTGCCCGATTCGCGTTTCCGCCAGCTGGTGATCCATGAGCCCGATGCCTGAGGCGGCGCTCCCCCGGGGCCGGCCTGATGCAGCGCCCGGCGGCCGCCTGCTCGATGTCGCCGTGGTGGGCGGCGGCCCGGTGGGTTTGCTGATGGCCATCCTGCTGGCCCGGCGCGGGGTGGACGTCGCGGTCCTGGAACGGCGCAGCGCCCGCAGCAGCCACTCCCGGGCGATCGGGATCCATCCGCCGGCGTTGGCCGTGCTCGACGACGCGGGCGTGGGTCCGGAGCTGTTGGCGGCCGGCGTCCGCATCCGTCGGGGCGTGGCCCGCAGCCGCGGCCGGGACGTCGCGTCGCTCTCGTTTGACGGCATTCCCGGCGCGCATCCCTACGTGCTGGCCGTGCCGCAGGTCATCACCGAACGGCTGCTGGAAGAACGGCTGGAGGCGCTGCGTCCCGGGGCGGTGCGCCGCGCGGTGGCGGTGCAGGGGGCGTACGACGACGGCGCGACCGTGACGTTGTCCTGTCGCCGGGGCGCGGGACCGGAACCGGCGGCGGCGGGCAAAGGCACGGGCAGGGCTCCGGCACCGGCTGCCGGCGTGGCACCGGCTGCCGCTGCGGAGACGGTGCGGGCCAGGCTGGTGGTGGCGGCCGACGGCGCCTATTCCGCCCTGCGCCGCCAACTCGGCGTCCCGGTGCGGACGCGGGTGTATCCGGACGCCTACCTGATGGGAGACTTCGCCGACACCACCGGCGACGGCAGCACCGCCGTGCTCTATTTGGAGGCCGGCGGCATCGTCGAATCCTTCCCGCTCCCCGGGGGTACCCGGCGCTGGGTGGCCAGGATGCCCGGCGTGGTCAGCCATCCGACGCCGGACGGCCTCGCCTCCCTGGTCGCGCGGCGCACCGGGACGGGGCCGGACCCCGGCAGCTGCTCCATGCTCAGCGCCTTCGCCGTCAGCTCCCGGACGCCGCGGCGGCTGGTAGCCGGACGCGTCGCGCTGGTCGGCGACGCAGCACACCAGGTGAGTCCGATCGGCGGGCAGGGCATGAATTTGGGCTGGCTGGATGCCGCAGCCCTGGCTCCGATCGTGGCCGCGGCCCTGGCGGGCGAGCCGACGGGCATGGCGTTGCGGAGATTCGAGGCGGACCGGCGGCGGGCGGCCAACACCGCCGTCTGGCAGGCGCACCTCAACATGGCCCTGGGCAGGCCGTTGCCGCCGCCGGTGCTCGCGGCCCGCAACCGCCTGTTCAGCACGCTCACCCGCTTCCCCGGAGTGCAGGACACGGTGGCCAGCCGCTTCACCATGCACTGATCCGTCATCAAGCGGCCGGGGCCTACCCGGGCGGCTAAAGTGGCTGCTAGACAAATTCGGCGGCACGTCGATTTTCCCGAGCCGGAGACGTCCCGGCTGACACGGTCTGGAGGTGGGCATGGTCGGCGCGGAGCGCATCGCCGTGCTGTCGCTGCACACCTCGCCGCTGGCCCTCCCCGGCGGGGGCGATGCCGGCGGGATGAACGTTTACGTGCGCGCCCTGGCGCGGGAACAGGCGGCGCTGGGCACCGCCGTCGACGTTTTCACCCGCTCCCTGCATGACGGGCAGGAACCCGTGGAACATCCCCGGGCCGGCGTCCGCGTGATCCATCTGGACGGAGCCCCCGCCGACACGGTAACCAAGGAAGACCTGCCGCAGCGGTTGGCCGCGCTGGAGGCTTCGCTGCGGCAGTTCACGCAGCAGGACGGGGCACGGTACGACGTGCTGCACTCGCACTACTGGCTTTCGGGTGCCGTGGGGCTGCGGCTGCAGCACGACTGGCACATTCCGCTGGTGCACTCGATGCACACGATGGGGCTGGTCAAAAACCTGCACCTGCAGCCCGGCGAACCGCCCGAGCCGGCCTCCCGGATCGACGGGGAGCAAGCCATAGCGTCCGGAGCCGGCCGGCTGATTGCCAATACCCTGACCGAGGCGGCCGAGTTGGTCGATCTCTACGGCGCGGACGAGGGGACGGTGGACGTGATCCCGCCCGGGGTGGACCTGCACACCTTCCGCCCCGACGGCCGCCGCGCGGACCGGGAGGCGGCGGGCATCGGCCCGGATACCTTCCACCTGGTGTTTGCCGGCCGCATCCAGGTACTGAAAGGGCCGCAGGTCCTGCTGGCCGCCGCGGCCGAACTGCGCCGCCAACGGCCCGACATCCGGCTGCGCGTGTCCATCATCGGCGAGATCAGCGGGTCCGCCGGGCTTGACCTGCCGGCGCTGGCCGGGAAGCTGGGGCTGGCGGACACCGTGACGCTCTCGCCCCCCGTGGAGCCGCGGGCCTTGGCGGCCACCTTCCGCAGCGCCGATGTGGTGGCGGTCCCGTCCTTCAGCGAATCCTTCGGCTTGGTCGCCCTGGAAGCGCAGGCGTGCGGTACGCCCGTCGTTGCCACCAACGTGGGCGGGCTGCCGGTGGCGGTCAGCCACGGGCTCACCGGGCTGCTGGTGGACGGGCACGACCCGGTCCGGTGGGCGGGGGCCCTCCGCGAGCTCCACGACTACCCGGAGTTCCGCCGGCGGCTGGGCGCCAATGCCGCGGTGCACGCCTCGTCCTTTGGCTGGGAGCAGACCGCCGCGCTGACGGCGCACAGCTACCAGCTCGCGGTCGACCACTTCCGCCGCTGAGCCTTGCGGTGTCGGCATGATCTGGGATCCGGGCAGCCGCACGGCTAGGATTCATGGGTGCCAACCCCCGATTTCCGCATCCGCCGCGCCACCCCAGACGACATCCCGGCCACACTCGACATGAAGCTCGCCGCCTGGCGGGAAACATACTCGTCCCAGCGGCCGGAGAGCTTCTTCGCCGCCGAAGCGGCCCGGCGGGACCAGCAGATCGACTGGTGGTCGCGCGGGCTGGCGGCGGGGGCGGAGCTGTGGGTCGCCGAAGACCCCGCCGGACGGATCATCGGCTGCTCGGGCGGCGGCCCCGTGCAGGACGACGACGCCGACGCCGGCGTGCCGCACGAACTGCAGATGCTCTACGTGCTGGCGGAGGCCTACGGGACCGGGCTCGGGCGGCAACTGCTGGAGGCGGCGATCGGTGGCGGGCCCGCGCTGCTCTGGGTCCTCGAGGACAACCCGCGCGCCCAGGCGTTCTACCGCAAGCACGGATTCGGCCCGGACGGACGCCGCGAGCCCCTGACCGGCCTGTGGGAGGGCCTGCACGAGATCCGGATGGTCCGGCGGGGCGGCTAAACCCGTTCGAGCTCGGCGCGAATGGCGGCGATGCCGCGCCACACCTCCTGGAAGCTGGTGGACAGCGGCGAGAGCCCCAGCCGGAGGCCGTCGGGCTCGCGGAAGTCTGGTATCACTCCCTGCTCCCAGAGCCTGCCGGTGATTTGCTTGAAGTCCGGGTGGTCGATGGTGACGTGGCCGCCGCGTTCCGCCGGATCAAGCGGCGAGGCGATGGCTACGCCGAAACCGGCCAGCGCCTCCTGCACGGCCTCGACGGCAAACCTGGTCAGGGCGATCGACTTTTCCCGGACCGCCGCCAGCCCGGCCTCGTCGATGAGGGCGACCATGTCCTGGAGGGCGGTCATGCCGATGATCGGCGGAGTTCCGGACGTGAACCGGCGGATCCCGCCGGCCGGCTGATACCCCTGACCCATCTCGAAGGGTTTGGCGCTGCCCAACCAGCCCTGGATCGGCTGGCTCAGGTGCTGGTGCTCGGTCCGCACGTAGGCCCAGGCCGGGGCGCCCGGACCGCCGTTAAGGTACTTGTAGCTGCAGCCTGCGGCCAGGTCGACGCCCCAGCCGTCCAGTTCCACGGGCAGCACCCCGGCGGAATGGCACAGGTCCCACAAAACCAGGGCACCGGCATCGTGCGCGGCGGCGGTGATGGCCGGGATGTCCGCAACATAGCCGGAGCGGTAGGCCACGTGGCTGAGCAGCACGAGCGCTGTGTCGGGCCCCACGGCGGCCCGGACCGCTTCTGCCGTCACTCCCCCGGCGTGCGGGGGCTCGAGCCAGTCCAGCTCCAGGCCGCACTCGGCGGCGATGCCTTCCACGATAAAGCGGTCGGACGGAAAATTGTCCCGGTCCACCAGGATGCGCCGTCGCCCTGGCCGCGCATCGATCGCGGCGCGGGCCAGCTTGTACAGCAGCACCGTGGTGGAGTCGGCCACCACGCATTGGCCCGGCGCGGCTCCCAGCACGACCCGGCCCAGCTCGTCGCCGATCTGCTCCGGCAGCTGGAGCCAGACCTCGTCCCAGGCCCGGATCAGCCGGCCGCCCCACTGCTGCGCCATGACGTCCCGGACGCGCTCGATGCTGGCGGCCAGCGGCCGGCCCAGCGAATTGCCGTCGAGGTAGGCCACGACGGCGTCGTCGTCGTGGCCCGCGAACCGGGTCCGGTATCCGGCCAGCGGGTCTGCGGCGTCAAGCATCCGGGCGCGGTCACGCAACTGATCGTCGTTGGTCATACGGCAAGCATAGAGGCGGCTGCCGCGGGGCCGCCGAACCGCGGCGCGAAGATTCCGAAAATAGTTTCCGGGCATGTCGATATCCACGGCCCCCGTTCGACGGCATAGTAGAAGGCGCATGCCTGCGTCTCGTTCCAAGAAGGAGAAAAGCCATGAAGTACATGTTCATCATGCGGTCCACGGATGAAGCCCTTGAGGCGTCCAAATCCATGCCGTTCGAAGAAATGATCAACAAGATGGGCGCCTACAACGAGGCGATGATCAACGCCGGCGTCATGCTGGCGGGAGAAGGCCTGGCGGATCTTTCCGACGGCAGCGGATTCGTCGTGGACTTCTCGGAGGAGCCGCCGATTGTGACCGACGGCCCGTACGGCGAAACGCACGAACTGTTCAACGGTTTTTGGATCGTCCAGGTGGCCTCCAAGGAGGAAGCCGCGGAGTGGGCCAGCCGCTGCCCGCTGGGACCGGGCTCAAAGCTGGAGGTCCGCCGCGTGACCGAGGCCGCCGATTTCGCGGACTTCGCCGACAACGAGTACATCCGGAAGGAAGAAGGATGGCGCGAGGAAGAGGCGAGGCTCCGCTCGGAGAACGCCTGACCCCCGGAGCCGAGGCCCGGGAGCCCGGGGCGGCGGGAGCCGAGGCCCAGGCGCCCGGGGAGGCGGGGGTTGAGGCCCAGGCGGCAATCCGGCGCCGGATCGATGCGTTGTGGCGGATCGAGGGCGCCCGGATTGTCGCCGCCCTGGCCCGTGCCACCGGGGATGTCGGTTTCGCCGAGGACGTCGCGCAGGAAGCCGTGGCCGATGCGCTGGCCCGGTGGCCGCACGCCGGCGTCCCCAGCAACCCGGCGGCGTGGCTGACCACCGTGGCCAAGCGCCGGGCCATCGACTCCTGGCGCCGGGCCGAACGCCTGGAGGACCGTTACCAGGTGCTGGCCCGCGGGCTGCGGGACGAGGAAGACCTGGGGTGGGACCCGGTACCCGACGACGTGCTCCGGCTCGTCTTTACCGCCTGCCACCCGGTGCTCTCGCGGGAAGCGCAGGTGTGCCTGACGCTGCGGGTCGTCGCCGGCCTGTCCGCCGAGGAGATCGGCCGGCTCTTCGTGATTCCGGTGGCCACGGTGCAGCAGCGCATCGTCCGGGCCAAGAAAACCCTGGCCGCGGCGAAGGTCCCCTTCGAAGTCCCCGAACCGAACGACTGGGGCCCGCGGCTGGGCGCCGTCCTGCGGGTGGTCTACCTCCTGTTCACGGAAGGGTACGCGGCGACCTCCGGGAACCGTTGGATCCGGTCTGACCTGGCCGGCGAAGCCCTGCGGATCGGACGCGTCCTGGTGTCACTGGTGCCCCGGGAGCCTGAAGCGCACGCACTGGTGGCCCTGATGGAGTTCCAGGCGTCGCGTTTCGGCGCCCGCACCCGGCCCGACGGCAGCGCGGTCCTGCTCGCCGACCAGGACCGGACGCGTTGGGACCGCGCCCAGATTGAACGCGGCCGAGCCGCCCTGGCCAGGGCCGACGCGCTGGGCCGCGGCCGGGGCAGCTACGCCCTGCAGGCGGCCATCGCCGCATGCCATGCGGCCGCCCCCAGCGTCGCCGGCACCGACTGGGCGCAGATCGTGCTGCTCTACGAAGCGCTTGGCCGGGTGGCGCCGAGCCCGGTGGTGGAGCTCAACCGTGCTGTGGCAGTGTCCATGGCCACCGGCCCCGCCACCGCCCTGGCGATCGTGGACCGGCTGGCCTCGGAAGGCGCCCTGAGCGGCTCCCACCTGCTCCCGAGCGTCCGCGGCGAGCTGCTGGCCCGGCTCGGCCGGGCGGACGAGGCCCGCTCCGAGTTCGCCGCCGCCGCCGCACTGGCGAAGAATGATCGCGAACGGGAGGTCCTCGAACGCCGGGCCGTCACCGGCTGACCCGGTCCGGCCACGCCGCTCAGCCGGCGAGCGTGTGGACGCTGCCCGTGAAGTGCAGCCGG
Organism: Arthrobacter sp. MDT2-34-1; assembly: GCF_059091365.1. NCBI lineage: Bacteria > Bacillati > Actinomycetota > Actinomycetes > Micrococcales > Micrococcaceae > Arthrobacter > Arthrobacter sp. MDT2-34-1. The sequence continues at coordinate 343,185 of NZ_JBNHGO010000001.1, read as the reverse complement.
TGGCTGCGCTCCCCCCAGCCGGTGAACTCGGAAGCTTCCCAAGACCCGTCGCGTTCCGTGTCATGGATCCTGACGGCCACGGTGGCGGGCAGGAAGACCGGAGCGGCAAAGTCGATGCGCCAGCTGAAGGGTTCGCTGGCCGTGGCTTCCACGCTGGTCAGGACCCGGGAGGCCAGGTACATCCCGTGGGCGATGGACCGCTTGAGCCCCAGCATCTTCGCGGACACCGCGCTCAGGTGGATGGGGTTGAAGTCGCCGGAGACCCCGGCGTACTCGCGCCCGGCCTCCGGACCGAGCCGCCAGCGGGCCGTCGGCTGCGGCGGCGTGAAATCGGCGCGCTCGGGGCGGGCTGCCTTGTCCAGGCCGGGCAGGTAGACCGCCTTGGCCAGGTAGTCCGAGACACCTTCCCACACGGCCTCGCCGCCGGCCTCGATCCGGGTGTGCAGTTCGACCTGCGTGCCCGCGTGGTGGCCACGGAGGCCCTCGGCCCAGGCCGTGACGGCCAGGGGCTCGGTGAAGTGGACCGGCCGCAAGTGCCGCACCCGGTTGGCCAGATGGACCATACCGAGCAGCGGCAGCGGAAAGTCCGGCCGCGTCATCACGCTCATCGCCACGGGGAACGCGACCGAGTGCAGGAACACGGAGGGCAGGGTGTCCCGCACGGTGCCGTGGACCAACTGCTGGAACCCGCTGATCCGCTCGGGGGTGATCTGCACTCCGTGCAGGGTATGCCGCGCCGCCGGGACCTGCTCGGCGTGCTGGCCCACGCCCAGCTTGTGCCGCGCGGCAGTCGACGCCGCCGTCAGGTAGAGGCGCGAGAGCGTGGGCATCTCCCCCAGGATGACTTCGTTCATGCGCCGACCATGCTCTGCCCGCAGACCCGCAGGGTTTGGCCGTTGATGCCGCCCGCAGCATCGCTGGCCAGGAAGGAGACGGCCTCGGCGACATCGCGCGGCTGTCCGCCTTGTTGCAGCGAGGAGAGCCGGCGTGCCACTTCCCGGGTCAGGAACGGCATCCGGGCGGTCATGTCCGTCTCGATGAAGCCCGGTGCCACGGCGTTGATGCTGCCGCCGGCGTCGGCGAACCCGGCAGCCGAGGCCCGGACCATGCCGATGATTCCCGCCTTCGACGCGGCGTAATTGGTTTGCCCGCGGTTGCCCGCAATGCCGCTGGTTGAGGCCAGCGAAACCACGCGCGGCCGCCCACGGAACGCGCCCGAGGCCAGCAGCTGCCCGTTCATCGTCAGCTGCGAGGTGAGGTTGACGGCGATCACGGAGTCCCATTTGGCCTGGTCCATGTTGGCCAACAGTTTGTCGCGGGTGATGCCGGCGTTGTGGATCACGATGTCCAGTCCGTGGTGCCGCCCCACGGCATGGGCGGCGATCTTCGCGCCGGCATCGGCCGCGGTGATGTCCAACTGCAGGGCGGTGCCGCCCACCCGGTTCGCGACCTGCGCCAGCTGCTCCCCCGCCGCGGGGACATCGACGACAACGAGCTGTGCGCCGTCGCGGTGCAGGGTCTCGGCGATGGCAGCGCCAATGCCGCGCGCGGCGCCGGTGACGACGGCGACCTTGCCGGCTAGCGGACGGTCCGGATCCCCGGGGAGCGAGCCGTCGTCGGAGCCGACCAGCAGGAACTGCCCGCTGACGTAGGCGCTCCGGGCCGAGAGCAGGAAGCGCAGGGGTCCCAGGACGGCCGGTGCTCCGGCGTCCACGCCTTCGCCGAGCAGGATGCCGTTGGCGGTGGCACCCCCGCGCAGCTCGTGGGCCAGTGACCGCAGCGACCCGTCCACCGCCTGGCGCGCGGCGGCCTGCGCGGGCCGGGCGGCACCGTCGGCGGGACGGGATACGGTGATCACGCGGCCGCCGGGGGCCAGGTCCCTGAGGCTGGCGCCGGCGCTGAGCATGGGCTCTGACAGGTCCTCGGGCAATTCCAGCTCGTCGAGCACCAGCACGATGCCGCCGAGGGGTTCCTTTGGTGCCGCATGCCGGCGAACGTCGAGGTCCCACCCGAGCATTTCCTTGGCCACCGTGTCGGCGCCGGCGCCCGCGCCGAGCACCAGGACAGGTCCGGGCAGCAGCGGTGCGCCGGGCCGGTAGCGCCGCAGCACGGCGGGCTGCGGCAGCCCCAGCTTCTTGGCCAGGCTTTTAACCGGTCCGGCGTTGACCAAATCCACGTACCGGTCGGTCATCAGTTCGCCTCCAGGATGGCGACGACGCCCATGCCGCCTGCGGCGCAGACGGAAATCAGGCCGCGGGTGGTGCGGGACTCGGCGTCGGCCTTCTCGCGCAGCATCTTGGCCAGGCTGGCCACCAGGCGTCCGCCGGTGGCCGCGAAGGGATGGCCGGTGGCCAGGGAGGAGCCATTGATGTTGAGGCGGGTCCGGTCGATGGCGCCCAGGGGCTTCTCGAGGCCCAGCTTGTTGCGGCAGAACTCCTCGCTTTCCCACGCGGCCAGGTGGCACAGCACCGTCGCGGCGAAGGCCTCGTGGATCTCGAAGAAATCGAAGTCGGCGAACGTCAGGGCCTGCCGGGCCAGCAGCCGGGGCACGGCATAGGCCGGCGCCATCAGCAGTCCTTCCTTGCCGTGCACAAAATCAACGGCGGCGGCCTCGGAGTCCACCACCTCCGCCAGCACCGGCAGGTCGTTGCTCCGGGCGTACTCTTCCGAACTGAGCAGCACGGTGGAGGCCCCGTCGGTCAGCGGCGTGGAGTTGCCGGCCGTCATGGTTGCCTCGGCGCCGAGGTTCTTGCCGAACACCGGCTGCAGCTTGCCCAGCTTCTCCAGGGTGGTGTCGGCGCGCAGGTTGGAGTCCTTGGCCAGGCCCCGGTAGGGCGTCATGAGGTCATCGAAAAACCCGCGCTCGTAAGCTGCCGCCAGGTTGTGGTGGCTGGCCAGGGCAAGTTCGTCCTGCGCGTCGCGGCTGATGTTCCAGGCCGCGGTGGTCAGCGCCTGGTGCTCGCCCATCGACAGCCCTGTCCGCGGCTCGGCCGTGCCCGGCGCGTTGGGTGCCAGGTCCTTGGGGCGCAGCTTGGCGATGGCGGTCAGCTTCTGCTGCATGCTCTTGGCGCGGTTCAGTTCCAGGAGGACGGCCCGGAGGCCCTCGCTGACGGCGATCGGTGCGTCCGAGGCGGAGTCCACGCCGCCGGCGATGGCGGAGTCGATCTGCCCCAGTTTGATCTTGTTCGCCAGGCCCATCACGGTTTCCAACCCGGTGGCGCACGCCTGCTGCAGGTCGTACGCAGGTGTTTGCGGTGAAAGCGCCGAGCCCAGCACCGCCTCGCGGGTGAGGTTGAAGTCGCGCGAGTGCTTGAGGACAGCGCCGGCGGCCACCTCGCCGATGCGTTCGTCCTGCAGCCCGAACCGTGCCACCAGCCCGTCCAGGGCCGCGGTGAGCATGTCCTGGTTGCTGGCCTGGGTGTAGGCTCCGTTCGCGCGGGCGAAGGGGATGCGATTGCCGCCGACGACTACTGCCCTGCGCAGTCCGTTGGCGGAGCGGGTGCCGGTGGCGTCAGGTGAAGTGGCCATGTGGGCTCTCCTCGGGGATTGGGTGCGGAGCGGAACAAACGACAGTTACCGTTACCAAGCGTACCTGATACGCTGAGTTACGTGAACACCGCCACAGGCCGCCAGGCCGCCTCGAATCCGGCGACGCCCGCGGACGGCCGCTCGGCCCGCTGGGACCGTCACCGGACGGAACGCCGCCGGGAGCTGATCCGGGCTGCGCGGCACGCGGTGCACCGGCTTGGCCCCGATGCATCGATGGAGGAGATCGCGGCGGCGGCCGGGACGTCCAAGCCCGTCTTCTACCGCTACTTCGGCGACAAGGCCGGCCTGCAGCGGGCCATGGGCGAGGTGGTGATCGGCCGGATGCAGGCCCGGCTCCAGGAGGCCGCCGCCACCGCGACCACGGCCCGGGAGGGCCTGCACGCAATGGTGTCGGTCTACCTGCAAATGGCCGAATCCTCGCCGCACGTGTACGCGTTCGTCACCCGCGCCGCGCCGTCCGAGCCGCCGGCCGCACCGCAACCCGGCGCGGAGGAGGCCCGGCCGGCCGGTGCACCGGCCGCCGCACCGGAGGACGGCAGTTCCGCCGTCCTGCAGGACTTTTTCGCCAACGTCACCGCCATGATCGAGGCCCCGCTGCGCGACCACCTGGCCGCGGCAGCGGGGAATGCCGCGGAATTGGCGGCCGCATCCTACTGGCCCCGGGCCGCCATCGGCATGGTGCGTGCGGCCGGTGAATGCTGGTTGGCGGCTCCCGCCGATGAAACCAAGCCGAGCCGGGAAGTCATGACGGGCCTGCTCACCCAATGGCTGCTGGGTGGCGTCGCACCGGACAACGGAGCTCCCGCAGCGGGCTCCGGGCCACCCGGCCGTTCCCACAACACTCCGGGCATGGACTGACCGCCCGCACCCGGCCGCCCCGCCCCGCCGCCTTCCCCGGCCCCACCGACACACACCTGACGACCGAAGGAACATCCGATGACGTATACGCCCGCCCTGGAAACCCCGGAACCGGTTGAAGACAACGGAGCCACCGTGGATGTGGCCGAACTCGGCCGGCTCCTGCTGGGCCGCTGGGCCGACATCCGCCAGGCGGCACGCGACCTGGCCGGCCGCCCGGAACTCCACCGCATCGACGGGCTGACGATGGAGGAGCACCGGCAGCGAGTCTTCGGGCAGCTGAAGTACCTGGTGGACACCGGCGCCGTGCACCGTGCCTTCCCCGCACGGCTCGGCGGCGAAGACAATCACGGCGGCAACGTGGCCGGTTTCGAGGAACTCGTCACCGCCGACCCCTCGCTGCAGATCAAGGCCGGTGTGCAGTGGGGCCTGTTCGGCGCGGCGGTGCTGCACCTGGGCACCCGGGAACACCATGACCAGTGGCTGCCGGACATCATGAGCCTCAAGACGCCGGGCGCCTTCGCCATGACCGAAACCGGTCACGGATCCGACGTGGCCAGCATCGCCACCACCGCCACCTACGAACCGGCCACGCGGGAATTCGTCATCCACACACCCTTCCGGGCCGCGTGGAAGGACTACCTGGGAAACGCCGCCAACGACGGCCTGGCCGCGGTGGTGTTCGCGCATCTCATCACCCGGGGCGTCGACCACGGCGTCCACGCCTTCTATGTGCCCATCCGGGACGAACAGCACAACTTCGTGCCCGGCATCGGCGGCGAAGACGACGGTTACAAGGGCGGGCTCAACGGCATCGACAACGGCCGCCTGCACTTCGACCATGTCCGCATCCCGCGGACCAACCTGTTGAACAGGTACGGCGACGTGGCCGAGGACGGCACCTACACCTCCCCCATCGCCAGCCCGGGCCGCCGCTTCTTCACCATGCTGGGAACCCTGGTGCAGGGCCGCGTTTCGCTCGACGGCGCCGCGGTGGCCGCCAGCAAGGTAGCCCTGGCCATCGCGGTGCGCTACGGCACCGAGCGCCGGCAGTTCAATGCGTCCTCGGACACCTCCGAAGAGGTCCTGCTGGACTACCAGCGCCACCAGCGGCGCCTGCTGCCGCGGCTGGCCACCACCTACGCGGCGTCCTTCGCGCACGAACAACTGCTGGAGAAGTTCGACGACGTGTTCTCCGGCGCCCACGACACCGACGAGGACCGGCAGGACCTGGAAACCCTGGCCGCCGCCCTGAAGTCGCTCAGCACGTGGCACGCGCTGGACACCCTGCAGGAGTGCCGGGAGGCCACCGGCGGGGCAGGTTTCCTGGCCGAAAACCGCTTCGCCGCGCTGCGCGCCGACCTGGACATCTACGCGACCTTCGAGGGCGACAACACGGTGCTGCTGCAGCTGGTCGCCAAGCGGCTGCTCGCGGACTACGCCAAGGAGTTCCGCCACGCAGACTTCGGCGTGATGGCCCGGTGGGTTGCCCACCAGGCGGCCGACGCCACCTTCCACCGCACCGGCCTGCGCCAGGTGGCCCAGACGTTCGCGGACAGCGGTTCGGAGCGCAAGAGCGCCAACTACCTGAAGGATCCGGAGTCGCAGCGCCAGCTGCTCACCGACCGGGTCTCCACCATGATCGCCGGCATCGGCGGCGCGCTCCGCAATGCCACGAGGCTGCCGCAAGCGGAGGCCGCGGCGCTGTTCAACGAACACCAGCACGAGCTGATTGAGGCCGCCCGCGCACACGCGGAACTGCTGCAGTGGGAGGCCTTTACCGCCGCACTCGGGCAGATCGACGACGACGGTACCCGCCAAGTGCTGACGTGGTTGCGGGACCTGTTCGGCCTGTCGCTGGTGGAGAAAAACCTGGGCTGGTACCTCATGCACGGGCGGCTCTCCGCCCAGCGCGCCCGCATCCTTGGGGGGTACATCAACCGTCTGCTGTCCCGGCTCCGCCCGCATGCCCGCGACCTCGTGGACGCCTTTGGCTACGGGCCGGAGCATCTGCGCGCGAAGATTGCCACCGGCGCCGAGCAGGAACGCCAGGACGAAGCCATGGCCTATGCCCGCTCGCGGCGGGCCAGCGGCGACGCCCCGGTGGACGAGAAGGTGCTCGTCGCCCGCCGGAAGGCCGCCGAAAAGCTCGCCGCGCGACGCCAGAAGCTGCCGGCAAGCAGCTGAGCGAACGACGGCGGGGCCCAGGCCGGAGGCGATCCGTTTCGCCACGGCGGGCACACCGCCGTCGTCAGCGGGTTAAGTCCGGGCGACACGGCCCACCCGTGGCGGCTGCCGCCGTCGTCAGCCCAGTTGGAGCGGCTAAGATCTTCTGGGCCCGCTTTTCCCTTCCGCGGGCGGAAAGCACAGCATGTCCTTCACCCAGAACGCCCTTGCCCGCTGGCAGGAGCTGCAGGCCTTGTCCGCGTCGCCGGGCCTCAAGCTCGCCGCCGCCAGCCCGTGGGTGCCCGCGCTGTTCCGGACCGCTTTCACGCGCTCCCGGCCGCAGCTGCCGCTGGAGGAGTTCCACCGCAACACCGACGCCATCCTGGCCGAGCTGCGGCGCGCCGGGGTGCCGCTGCGGGAGGATTGGTCCGCCCGCCAGTACGCCGACGACTGGGTGGCCCGCAGGTTCCTCTCCCGCCTGCGCGAGGGCGGGCGGTTCGTTTACGAGCCCACCGAAGCGACAGTGCGCTTTTTGGAGTATCTGGACGGCCTGACCGGGGCTTCCTCCTCCCTGAACAGCTCCCGCCTGGCCACGCTGCTTACCCGGGTCGAGGCCCTGGCCCATGAGACCGATCCCGACCCCGAGGCGCGCATTGCCGTGCTCCGGGCCGAAATCGCCGAACGGCAGGAAAAGATTCGCGCGCTGGAAGCAGGCGACGCGCCGGCGGCGGTGCCCGCAGCCGCGGCGGCGGAGGCAGCACGCGACATCCTGGCGCTGGCGGCCGGGTTGCCGGCCGACTTCAAGCGGATGCGCGACGGCTTGGAGCGCATGCTGCACACGCTGCGCGCCGAAATCGTCGAGTCGAATGCCACCAAGGGCATCACCATGGGCGAGGTGCTCGACGCTGACAAACGGCTGCGTGGCACCAGCGAAGGCCGGACGTACGAGAGCTTCACGGCGTTCCTGAACGACGAGGACCAGCAGCAGCGCTTCCGACAGGCCATCGCCGACGTGCTCGAGCGGGACTTCGCCGACGGCCTGGAGCCGGAGGACCGGAGGGCCCTGCAGCAGCTCATGCCCCAGTTGCGGGCGCAGGCGGCCGAGATCCACCGCATCTACGGGCGGCTCTCGGAGAGCATGCACACCTTCGTGCAGTCGGACGACTACCGCGAATCGGTCCAGCTGCGCCAGGCGATTCGGGCTGCCGAGGCCGCGATCTTCAAGTCGCGGCACAGCCTGCCGGGCCGGCGTGCGGTGGTACCGGCGCCGCAGTTGTACGGCTCCGGCTTCGAATCGGTGAGCATGATCCGGCTCTACGACCCGCAGGATCACCAGGCGCCGGCGAAGTTGCCGCCGCCGCCCGAGTTCACCGAAGCGGACATCCGCCGCGCGGTACGCACGCCGCAGGCTGACGCCGAGGTGCTCTCCCGGGCGGTGCGCACCGCCGTCGAAGCACGCGGGCCGGCGCCGTTGTCGGCGGTCTACGACCAGCTGGAACCGGAACACCGGCACCTGAACAGCCTGCGCTGGCTGCTGCACCGGGCCTTGAATACCGGCGGCGTGCTCGATCCGGACGCGACCGACAGCGTGACCCTGATCCAAATCGACGGCAGCGAACGAACCGCGGTGCTGCCCGCCGTCACTTTCACGAAAGCTGCAGACTAATGAACGAGTTGACCGAGGACGAGTTGACCGGGGTTTCCGCCCATCCGTCCGCAGGGCCCGAGGACGCGGCCGCACCGGAGGAAGCGGATCCCGCCCAGGCTGCCGGGCCGGAGGAGGCGGATCCCGCCCAGGCTGCCGGGCCGGAGGAGGCGGATTCCGCCGAGGCTGTAGAGGCGCCCGCCCGCAACGAGATTGTGGACGGGCCCGAACTCTTCGACGGCGATACCGGCAAGCTGCCCCTGAAGCTGCGCCAGGCCCTGGTCCGGCTGCTGCGCGGCCCCTACCTGCACGCCGGCTCCACGGACCGGGTCTACGACACCGTGGTGGAACACCGCCGCGTCCTCGCCTCCCGGCTCAGCGAGCTGTTCCTGCAACTGGTCATCGATGAAGACCGCAAGGTCGCCATGCTGCGGCCGGTCCCCATGGCCGAACCGCACACCAACGCCCTGCAGCGGCAACGGGAGATGACGCGTGAGGAGACGCTGCTGCTCCTGCGCATGCGGCTCATCCAGGATCGCCACGCCGGCACCGGGACGGAGCCGCTGATCAGCCGGGCGGACGTGATCGACGTGCTGCAGGACTACGTGGACCCCGAACAGCACGACGCCAAACACGTCGAGGACCTGGCCGATGCCTCCATCCGCAAGCTGTCCAACGAGCGCCGGCTGCTGGAAGCCACCGAACTTTCGGACGTGTGGGTCATTTCCCCGGCCCTGCCGCTGGCCTTGCCCTTCGAGAACATCGGCGACATTCCGGCGGTGATCGGCTCGCTGGCCGGTACTCTCCCGCCGGCCGGCGAGGCACCGGAGACCGACCAGTTGGCTGTCGACGGCGAGGAGGCCTGACATGAGCATCGAGACGATCCTGCCCCTGGACGGGCTGCTCAATCCCGGCCAGCACCGCCTCAGCCGCGTGCAGCTGGTCAATTGGGGCACCTTCGACGGCTCCCACACCATCCGCGTGGACCGCGCCGGAACGTTGCTGACCGGCGGCTCTGGGGTGGGCAAGTCCACCATCTTCGACGGCATGCTGCAGGTGCTGGACGCGCGGCCGAAGATGAACGAGGCCGCCCAAACCAGCGCCGGCAGCGCCGCCGAGGAACGGCGCACCGCGTTCAGCTACATGCGCGGACGGCTGGGCGCCACCCCGGCGGACGGCGACGGTTCCCGGAACGCCACGTTCTACCAGCGTCCCGGTGCCACCTGGTCGGCGGTCTGCCTGACCTTCGACAACGCCCTGGGGCAGACCACCAGCCTGTCCGTGCTGCTAGACCTGCCGGCCAACGGGACCGAACATAATGTGGGCCGTTTCTATGTGCTGCACAACAAGGCCCTGGACATTCCCGCCCTGGAGGCCCGCATGCTGGGCCGGTTCAGCAAGACCTCGCTGGAGGCCCTGTTGCCGGGCAGCCAGGTCTTCGATTCGCACAAGGCTTTTGCCGAGCGATTCCGGCAAGCGCTGGGCATCGACCAGGAAAAGGCCTTCGGCCTGCTGCGGACGCTGCAGACGGGCAGGGGCCTGGGCGGCACCGTGAACGACTTCTTCCGCAACCATGTGCTGGACACGCCCCGGACGCTGGCCGCCGCGGAGGAGGCCGTGGAAGACTTCAGCCACCTCAGCAGCATCAGGCGGCAGCTGGAACGCGCCCGGCAGCAGCGGGACCTGCTGGCCCCCGTGCCCCGACTGCATCGGGAGCTGCAGCAGGCGCAGGCCGGGCTGGAGCGCAACCAGGTGTTGGCGGACGAGGCCCTGCCGCTCTACCGGCGACGTTTGGCGCTGGACTGCCATAGCCGGCAGATCGACCGGCTGGAAGCGGAAGCAACGGCGGCGACGGCCGCGCTGGCAACCGCCGAAGCGGCACGCGACGGGCTCCGGGAGAAGGCGGCGTCGCTCAGGGCGCGCTACGGCAGCGAAGGAGGCTCCGCCGTCGCCACCCTGGAACGGGAGCTGGCGGCGGCCCAGGCCGAGCTGCGGGGCCGCCAGTCCGTCGAAGATGCCCTCCGGGGCGAGCTGGCGGCCGCCGGGATTGAAGCAGATTTCAGTCCCGCCGGCCTCGCTGCCGCGCGCAGCCGTGCCGCCGTGCTGGCCAAGGACCTGGCCAAGGAGGCCGAGTCGGCCCGCGAACGGAGCAACGATGCCCAGGGCGAGGCTTGGACCCTCAAGGGCCGGATCCGTGCGCTGGAGGAAGAAATCGAGTCCTTCCGGCGCCGCACCAGCAACATCCGTCCCGACAGCCTGGAGCGCCGCCGGCAGATCTGTGCCGCCACCGGCATCGCGGAAGAGGAACTTCCGTTCGCCGGCGAGCTGATCGACATGGCCGCCGCCGAGGCCCGCTGGCGCCCGGCCGCCGAACGCGCACTGCGGTCGCTGGCCGCCGCAATGCTGGTCCCGGGCGACCGGATGAAGGCCGTCACCCGCTACCTGAACGAGCACAATATCCGTGGCTTCCTGCGGATCATCGACGTCAGCGCCCCGCTGGACGGAAAGGCCGACGCCGGCGACGATGACTTGGTCACCAAACTGGTCACCAAGGACACCGCCATGGGGCACTGGGTCCGGCGCAAGATCACGGCGCACTACGACTACGTCTGCGTCGACGACCCGGACGAACTGGCACACGTCGCCCGCGGCGTCACCCTGGGCGGCGCGGTAAAGCGCAGCAGCAGCACCACGGAAAAGGACGACCGGCACACCGGGGCGTCCGATTATCTGCTCGGCTTCGACAACCAGGACAAGATTGCCGCCCTCGCCGCGCGGTTGTTGGAACTGCGCGAGACGTACGGCACTGCGGATGCCGAATCCGCCGAACGCGCCCGCGAGCAGCAGGATCTGGGCCGCCGGCTGGCCGCAGCGAAGGCCGTGGCGGCCGACACGCGCGACTGGGAGGAGGTTTCCGCCGAAGCACACGCCGCCGCCGTGGAAGCGGCGGCGGAACGCCTGGAGCAGGCCCGGGATGCCAACGCGGACCTGGAGCAGCTGCGGTTCGAGCTGGAAACGGCGGAACTGGACCTCACGGCCGCCACGGAGAAGATCGGTGTGCTCAAGGGCGACGCCGCCCGGTTGACCGCCGAACTGGACGCCGCGCGCAGTCGCCGGGACACCCTGGCCGCCACCGGTGAGACCGCCGGGCAACTGACGGACGAACTGGCCTCCGAGCTGGATGCCCTCTTTGCCCCGCACGGGGAGATCACCGACCTGGCCTTCCTGGGGGACGTCTGCACCCGGATCGAGCGCGCGCTGCTGGAATCCCGCGGCCTGCTGGAGCGGACCAGGCTGGAGGCCGGCAACCAGCTGGTGAAGATCTTCGAGTCCTACGGCAGGCAGTGGGGCTCAGACCACGGCACGTCGCTGGAGGCCGCCGCCGACTACGAGGCGCGCTACCACGACATCGTGGGCGAAGGGCTGCCGCAGCGGGAGGCGGAATTCCGCGAGTACTTCAACAACCGCACCTACGAACGCTTCAGCGACCTGCTCCAGTTGCTGGACGAAGAACGCCGCAGCATTGCGTCCCGCCTGCAGCCGCTGAACCAAATCCTACGGCGCGTGAAGTACCACGAGGACAGCCACCTGCAGATTGAGATCGCCAACGCGGTGCCGGACGCGTCGCACAAGTTCCGCACCGACCTGAAGAACGCGCTGCCGGTCATGGGCAGGCGGCAGACCGCCGAGGACATGGACGCCCGCTACCTCGCCCTGGAGCGGATTGTGGAGAGGCTGGCCTCCGAGGACGAGCGCCGCTGGCGCGCCGAGGTCCTGGACGTGCGGTCGCACGTGGACATCACCTGCACCAATCTCCTGGCGGACGGCCGCGCCTACACCAACCTGCAGGCCAGCCTGATGTCCGGCGGCGAGGGCCAGCGCTTCACCGCATTCATCATGGCGTCGGCGCTGGCCTACCAACTGGGCATCGCCGGGCAGGGCTTCAGCACCTTCGGCACGGTGATGATGGACGAGGCCTTCGTGAAATCATCGCTGGCGTTCGCCGAGGCCAGCATCAACGCTCTGCACGAATTCGGTTTCCAGCTGCTGTTGGCCGCCCCCGAGGACAAGGTGGACCTGGCCCGTTTCCTCGGTTCGGTCACCGAAGTCCTGCGCGATGAATCCGCCAACCGGTCGGGCATTCTGGAACGGGGCCACTCCCTGGCGCGGCCGGTGGACATCGTGTTGCGCTGATGGGTTGTCCCCGGCCGACCTCGATGAACGCCTCCCGTCTGGCCTCCATCAACGCACTCCCCCGGGCCGCCGGGCGTCGCGCCGCCGTATACTTTTGAGCATGCCGATCACGCACCTCAACCGTGGCCTCTACGTCCAGCAGTCCGCCGTCGAGCAATGCGGAGGCGATCTGTGAGCGGCGGTCTCGTCGCCCTGCTCGACGACGTCGCAGCCCTGGCCCGCATCGCGGCCGCCTCAGTGGACGACGTCGCGGCAGGCGCCGCCAAGGCCGGGGCCAAGGCCGCCGGCGTGGTGATCGACGACGCCGCCGTCACCCCGCAGTACGTGTCCGGGGCGGATCCTTCCCGCGAACTGCCGATGATTAAGCGCATCTTCTGGGGCTCGCTCCGGAACAAGCTGCTGATCATCCTGCCGGCGCTGCTGCTGGTCAGCGCCTTCATCCCGGGCGCGATCCCGTTCATCCTCATGTTGGGCGGCACCTACCTCTGCTACGAGGGCGCCGAGAAGGTCTGGCACAAGGTTCGCGGCCACCACGAGGCCGACAAGGCGCCGGCGGTCGAGCGGGGTCCGGAGGCGGAGTCCAAGGTCGTCAAGGGCGCCATCACCACCGACTTCATCCTGTCCTGCGAGATCATGGTGATCTCGATGAACGAGGTGGGCGACGCCTCCCTGTGGGTCCGGGCGCTCATCCTGGTTGTCGTGGCGATTGCGATCACGGTGCTCGTGTACGGCGCCGTCGGACTCATCGTCAAGATGGACGACATCGGCCTGCACCTGACCACCAAGGACTCCGCGGGCTCGCAGCGCTTCGGCGCGCTGCTCGTCAAGGGCATGCCCGCCGTGCTGGCCGCGATCACCTTCGTCGGCACGATCGCGATGCTCTGGGTCGGCGGCCACATCATGCTCCAGGGGGCATACGACCTCGGCTGGCACGCTCCCTATGACCTGGTCCACGTCCTCGAGGGCCCGTTCGCCGGGATCCCGGTGGCCGGCGGCTTCCTGGCCTGGCTCGTGAACACCCTGTGCTCGGCCGTCCTCGGACTCGCCTGGGGCCTGGTTGTCATGGCAATCCTGCACCCGCTGCTCAAGGTGCTGCCGTTCGGCAAGAAGAAGGACGGGCACGAAGAGGGCGACGCCCGCGCCGCCACAGCCGGCCATCGGCCGCCGGGACGCGATGCCGATCCCACCGCCTGACTTATCCCCGCGGGGTAACCTGTTTCCCGGCCAAATCGCAGCCCTACCCCGCGCATCGGCTCCTCCAGAAGCGGTCCCACTCATGAGAAGTGGGACCGCTTCCGCATTCAGCATTCTTGACGCTCCACCGTAAGCGGATCGCACGTGACCAGTTCAGTGTCCAGCGGTCAACTAAATACACGGGATGCACTCGGCAGGCCTGGAAGGACATCGGGATCTCGTGGAGGAATTTAGCGGCCGGGGTCAAGATCACCTGACCCGACTCGTTCCCCCAGAAGATCGGTCAGTAGGCTCAAGTCGCGGGCGCCCTGCCCATAGTCGAGCACCGTGGTTTGCAGCCGCGGCCGGCAAGATGCGTAGACTCTGGTGCCTGCGCTTGTCTCATAGTTCTTGATTTCGATGATCTCGCCCCAGCTCCAGAAATTGATCCGTGTGTGGATGATCATTCCGCCGGGGATTGCCTTGATCCGTGAGAATCTCTTATGGCTGCGCACTATAGAACGCAGTTCTTCGTGCAACGCCTCCAGCCCGATAGGCACCGTGAACTCTTTAGATGCCCTCACGCCTTCTACGAGGACTTCCTGGGACGCAGCAGTCGCCCTGGATCTCCGGCCGCGGACTGCAACTGCCGCGATCAGTACGACAGAACCCAGGAGCCACGCCGGAAGCAACCAGATCGGAAGGCCGTAGTCTCCACCCAAGAATTCCTCCTTTACCGTAGCTGCTTACGGTCTGGACTCTTTAGCCGCCAACCGCGATGGGTTAGGTAGGGCAAAGCGTAGTGTTTCCAGGGCTGTGCGGGTAGCTTGAAAGCCCATTCTCCATCTCTCCCACGGCCACTATCATGAGCCCGTGCAGACGGCTTTGATACTCATAAGCTTTGGCGTCTTGCTTGGCATGCCCACGGCCATATATGCCTACAGAAATCCGCGGCGGGAAGGTGAACCTCTAGGCTCACAGCGGACAGGACTTCTCGGCCTAAGCGCCCTTGGCATGGCCTGCCTCATTGTCGGTTCCTCTGTCCTCTTGTTAGTCCGGCGGTAGTGAAAAGTCCGACTTTCTGGTGACCTACTCGGCAAGGGACCCCTTTTTCTGTATCCCCGCGGTCTGCACAAAGCTGTCCAGCTCCCATCCGTGGCCAGGCCGTCTTCCCGGCCGGAACACGGTGCCATCGACCCGCGCTTACCCTGCGGCGGCGCCAAGCAGTCCGGCTACGGCCTGGAATTTGGCATCGAAGGCCTCAAACAGCTCGGCGCACCGCAGGTCGTTGCAGAATAGATCCATCACTATGTGGGCGGCGGCAGGGAACACGTCCTGTCGCCGCCCGTTCCATGCTGTGGCACCGACGCCCCAGCGCTGCCCCTTCGTATGCACTGTTCGCGTGGACCCAGGCATTCAATGCGTTGAGACGAAGCGCGCCGGGGCTATCCTCGCTGCCATGGGATCAGCGTGGGATCCCGGGCTGCCGGGTGTGCTGCGGCTGCCGTCTGGGAGGCTGCTGCGCGGGCGGGCGCTGCGTTTTCCGCTGCCGCCGGGTCCCGCGCCGGAATTCGCGCTGTACCTGAAGCACCGCCCGCCGGCCTCCACCCTGTGGGAGCAGCGGTGGGTGCGCTGGCGGGATCTCCGGCTGCCGGAAGACCTGTCGGACGCCGAGGCGGCCTTCCGCGAAGCCTGGCTGCGCGCCGGGGACGAACGGGTGGAGGTCGCCTGCTACGGAGGCCGGGGGCGGACCGGCACGGCGCTGGCCTGCATTGCGATTCTCGACGGCGTTCCCGCCGCCGACGCCACCGGCTATGTCCGTGAGCACTACCACCCCGGCGCCGTCGAAACCCCGTGGCAGCGACGGTTTGTGCGTCGGTTCCCCGGATACCCGTAGCAGTCCCGGTCGTGCAGGTCTTATGCCAGCACGCTGCGGTAGACGCCCAGGGTCTTGTCGGCGATGGAGTCCCAGGAGAAGTGTTCCTCCGCCCGCCGGCGGCCCGCCTCGCCCTGGCGGCGGGCGGCGGCGGGGTCATCCAGCGTCTTGTTGAGCGCGGCGGCGAAGTCGCGGACGAACTGTTCCTCGTCCAGCGGGGTTCCCGTCCCGTCGCTCGCCTGCTCCAACGGCACCAAAGTGCCGGTGACGCCGTCCTCGACCACCTCCGGAATGCCGCCGGTGGCGCTGGCCACCACCGGGGCACCGCAGGCCATGGCTTCAAGGTTCACGATGCCCAGCGGTTCGTAGATCGACGGGCACGCGAAGACGGTGGCATGGCTGAGCACCTGGATCAGTTCCGGCCGCGGAAGCATCCGCTCGATCACCACGACGCCGTCGCGCGTCCCGCGCAGCCCGGCCACCAGGGCATTCACCGCGGCCGCCAGTTCAGGGGTGTCGGCGGCTCCGGCACACAGCACCAGCTGCACTTCCGGCGGCAGCAACGACGCTGCACGCAGCAGGTACGGCACGCCCTTCTGCCGGGTAATCCGTCCCACGAAGACCACGCTGGGCCGGTCCGGGTCGATTCCCAAGGCGCGCACCGCGTCGTCGTCGTAATCCGGTTTCCATTCCTGCACGTCCACGCCGTTGTGGACCACGTGCACCCGGTCCGGATTCACGTCGGGGTAGCTGCGCAGAATGTCCCTGCGCATCCCGGCGGAAACGGCCACGACGGCGGCGGCCGCCTCGTAGGCGGTGCGCTCCGCCCAGGACGAGAGCCGATAGCCCCCACCCAACTGCTCCGCCTTCCACGGCCGCAACGGCTCCAGCGAATGCGCGCTGAGCACGTGCGGCACATCGTGCAGCAGCGACCCCAAATGCCCGGCCATATTGGCATACCAGGTGTGGGAATGAATCAGGTCCGCGCCGGCGAAGCCGTCAAGCATCTCAAGGTCGACGCCGAGGGTCTGCACCGCGGCATTGGCTTTCCGCAGTCCGGCCGGGACCCCGTAGCTGCGCACCGTCGCGCCATGGAAGTCGGACGGCCGGTCGGCCCCGAAGGCATGCACGTGCAGATCCACCCTGCCGGCCAGCACCCGGCTGAGTTCGGCCACGTGTACGCCGGCTCCGCCGTAGATTTCCGGCGGGAATTCTTTTGTCACAATGTCTACACGCACGACACCTAACGTAGTGCACGCCCGGCCCTTCCTCTACTGTGTGTTGACAAGGGGGACGTGTGTCGGTCCGGCACTGGACCGCGAATGCGATGGGATGGACGATGCCACAGAAGAAGGTTTTGGCCGTTGTGCTAGCCGGCGGCGAGGGAAAGCGCCTGATGCCGCTCACAGCCGACCGGGCCAAACCGGCCGTGCCCTTTGCGGGCAGCTACCGGCTGATCGATTTCGCGTTGTCCAACCTGGTCAATTCCGGATACCGGGAGATCGTGGTGCTGACGCAGTACAAATCGCACAGTCTGGACCGGCACATTTCCGAAACCTGGCGCATGGCCGCGCAGCTGGGCAACTACGTTGCCTCGGTACCGGCGCAGCAACGGCGGGGCAAAAGCTGGTTCCTGGGCAGCGCCAATGCCATCTACCAGTCCCTGAACCTGATCCATGACGCCCGGCCGGACATCGTGGTGGTGGTCGGCGCGGACCACGTCTACCGGATGGACTTCTCCCAGATGGTGGAGGAGCACATAGCGTCCGGTGCGGCCGCCAGCGTGGCCGCGGTGCGCCAGCCGCTCGCGCTGGCCAATCAGTTTGGCGTGATCGAGTCCGAGCCCGATGCGCCCACCAAGATCCGCGCCTTCGTGGAGAAGCCCGCGACCACTCCCGGCCTGGCGGATGACCCGGACAGTTTCCTGGCGTCCATGGGAAACTACGTCTTCAACACGGACGCCCTGCTGCAGGCCCTGGAAGCCGACGCCGAGCGCCTGGACACCAACCACGACATGGGCGGGGACATCATCCCCTATTTCGTGGAACGCGGCGAAGCAGCCGTCTACGATTTCACCGCGAATGACATTCCCGGCTCCACCGGGGCCGACCAGCAGTACTGGCGCGACGTCGGCACGCTGGATTCCTACTACGAGGCCCACATGGACCTGATCAGCCCGCTGCCCGCCTTCAACCTCTACAACCTGCGGTGGCCGATCTATACGCGCCAGTCGGTGTCTCCCCCGGCCAAGCTGGTGCGCGGAGTCAGCGGCACCGCCGGCACGGCGCACGACTCCCTCCTGTCCCAGGGCGTGGTGGTTTCGGGAGCAGAAGTCACCGAGTCGGTGCTCTCCACCGACGTCTTCGTCGCCGAAGGCGCCCAGATCCACGGGAGCGTGCTGTTGGACAAGGTGACGGTGGGTGAGGGAGCCGTGGTCCGGAGGGCGATAGTGGACAAGAACGTCCGCATCCCGGCCGGTGCCACCATCGGCGTCGATCCGGAACTGGACCGCGCGCGGGGCTTCACGGTCACCGAGTCCGGGCTGACCGTCCTGAGCAAGGACCAGAAGGTCATCCTCGGCCCCACGGCGAGCGCCGAGCACAAGGCAGCTTCTTTGTAACAGCGGGCACAAGTTCATGTCTTTGTCCCGTCGCCCACCCATTCTGGTAAAGGGAGGGTGCCGATTGCGCCGGGACCGCGGACTGCAGGCGGTACGGTAGCGAAGTGCCTCAACCTCAGTCACCGGAGTCCCGCCCCGCCCGGCCCGGTTCGCCGGCCGGGCCGCAGGATCCGGGGCCGCGCGCCACACCTTGGCTGCTCCGCTTCGGACCGGGGCTGCTCTTTGCGGCGGCCGCCGTAGTTGCCGCCCACGGACTGCACTGGCTCGCGCCGGCCGTCCCGGTGATGAGCTTCGCCGTGGTCCTGGGTATCCTGGCGGCGAACCTGCCGCCTACTGCTTCGTGGACGCGTGGAACGGCGCTTCCCGGGCTGGCCTTCTGCGGACGGACGTTGATGCGGGCTGGGATTGTGCTGCTGGGCGCCCGGCTGGCGCTCTCGGACCTGGCCGAACTGGGCTGGTTCGCCCTGGTGCTGGTGGTCCTGGTGCTGTTGCTGGCGTTCGGCGGAACCTACCTGTTGGCGCGCTGGCATCGTTTGCCCGGCGACCAGCCCGTGCTGCTGGCCGCCGGATTCTCCATCTGCGGGGCCTCGGCCATCGGCGCCGTCGCCGCGGCCCGGGGCAGCCGGAGCCAGGACACGCTGATGCCCGTCGCCCTGGTGACGCTGTGCGGCACGCTGGCCATCGGCGTCCTGCCGGCCGTCATGGCGGTCACCGGCATGACCCCGGAAGTGTTCGGCTTCTGGGCCGGGGCCTCCGTGCACGACGTCGGACAGGTGGTCGCCACCGCCCAGAGCGCCGGCACGGCGGCCCTGACCATCGCCGTCGTCGTCAAGCTCGCCCGCGTGGTGATGCTGGGACCCGTCACGGCCGCCGCGGCCTTGCACAGCCGGCGGAGGGCCAAGGCCGGAGCCGTCTACGCGGACGGGACCGCCGGGCCCGGCAAGCAGCCGCCGCTGGTGCCGCTCTTCGTGCTCGGTTTCCTCGCCCTGATGATGCTGCGCAGCGCGGGGTGGTTGCCGCAGCCGGTCCTGGACGGCATGGCGTCCGTGCAGGAACTATTGCTGGCCGCAGCACTGTTCGGGCTGGGCGCTGCCGTCCGCCTGCGGGAACTGCTCCGCTCCTCGCTGCCGGCCGTCTCCACGGCCCTGCTCTCCTGGCTGCTGATTGCCGGACTGGGGATCGGCGCCGCCTGGCTGGCGATGGGTTGACGCTGAGGCGCCGCAACCGGTCCATGGTTAAATGGGCCGGATGACGAACCAGAACCTCAGCCGCGACGAAGCGGCCCAGCGGTCAAACATCCTGCAGGTGGAGAGCTATGAGGTCTCGCTGGACCTGCGCAACGCCGAGGACCCCGACGCGCCGGGTTTCGTCTCCAGCACCGTCATCACCTTCAGTTGCAGCGAACCGGGCGCCACGGTGTTTGCCGACTTCATCCACGGCGGCGTCCACTCCGTCACGCTCAACGGCCGGCCCCTGGACCTCGACGACGTGGTGGACGGTTCCCGGATCACGCTGCCCGGCCTCGAGGCCGAGAACCAGGCCACGATCACGGGCACCGCTCTGTACAGCAGCAGCGGCGAAGGGCTCCACCGGTTCGTTGATCCGGTGGACGCGCGAACGTACCTCTACACCCAATACGAACCGGCCGACGCGCGCCGCGTCTTCGCCAATTTCGAGCAGCCGGACCTGAAGGCCAGCTTCAGCTTCCACGTCGCCGCCCCCGCCCACTGGCTGGTGGCCTCGAACGCCGCGGTGGCCGTGACCGAGCCGATGGGCTCCACGCCCGGCTACTCCGTGCGCCGCTTCGAGCCGACGCCACGCATCTCCACCTACATCACCACCGTCCTGGCCGGGCCCTACCACGCGGCCACGGACACCTGGCAGGGCACCCTGCCCGACGGCGGACAACTGAGTGTGCCGCTTGGCGCCTACTGCCGGGCCTCGCTGGCCGACTCCTTCGATCCGGAGCAGATCTTCGCCGTCACCAAGGCCGGCCTGGATTTTTTCCACGAACTCTTCGACTACCCCTACCCGTTCGGCAAGTACGAGCAGGCGTTCGTGCCCGAATACAACCTGGGCGCCATGGAGAACCCCGGCCTGGTCACCTTCACCGAGGCCTACGTGTTCTCCTCCCGGGCCACCGACGCCCAGTACCAGGCCCGCGCCAACACCATCCTGCACGAGATGGCGCACATGTGGTTCGGCGACCTGGTCACCATGAAGTGGTGGGACGACCTCTGGCTGAAGGAATCGTTCGCCGACTACATGGGGTCCCTGGCGTCCGCCGAGGCTACGCAATGGACCAACGCCTGGATCACCTTCGCCAACCGGCGCAAGGGGTGGGCGTACGTGCAGGACCAGCTGCCCACCACCCACCCCATCGTCGCCGACATCCCTGACCTGGAAGCGGCCAAGCAGAACTTCGACGGCATCACGTATGCCAAGGGCGCCTCGGTGCTCAAACAGCTGGTGGCCTATGCCGGTTTCGACTCCTTCGTCGGCGCCTCGCGCCGGTATTTCCGCGAACATGCCTACGGCAATACCTCGCTGGCCGATTTCCTCACCGCTCTCAGCGCGGCTTCCGGCCGGGACATGGAGCAGTGGGCGCGGCAGTGGCTGCAGACCGCCGGCATCTCCACCCTGGGCGTGGACCTCGAGTACGACGGCGGTGCGATCGCCTCCGCGGCCGTCGTCCAGGAGGCGGTGGATCCGGTGACGCAGGAGCCGTCCTTCCGGCCGCACCGGTTGCGGCTGGGCCTGTACAACCCGGACGCCTCCGGCCGGTTGGTCCGCACGGACCAGCTGGAGCTGGACGTGGCGGGCCCGCGGACCGAGGTTCCGGAACTGGCGGGCCGCGAGGTTCCCGCCCTGCTGCTGCTCAACGACGAGGACTTGAGCTACGCCAAGGTCGTCTTCGACGCCCGCTCCCTGGAGACGGTGCTTTCCGGCCTGGACAAGGTCACCGATCCGCTGGCTCGCGCCCTGTGCTGGTCGACCCTGTGGGACATGGCCCGCGACGGGCGCCTCCCCGCCGCCGACTACGTGGAGGCTGTGCAGCGGTTCGCGCCGGCAGAAACCGAGAACAGCGTGCTGCAGGTGGTCCTGGACTGCGCCAAGACGGCGATGGACCGCTACGCGCCGGCGGAACTCCGGACAGGCCTGCGGGAAGCCTTTCTGGCCGCCGCCCGCCGGGAGGCGGAAGCGGCGGAGCCGGGCAGCGACCGGCAGCTGACCTGGGCGCGGTCGCTGGCGGCGGTCGCGCGCGCCGATGACGGCCAGGCGCCTTTCCTGCGCGGCCTGCTGGACAAGACCACGGTGCTGGAGGGGCTGAAGCTGGACACCGATTTACGCTGGCGTTTCTGGCAGGCGCTGGCGGCCACCGGCCACGCCTCGGCGGCGGAGCTGGATGCGGCCCTGGAAGCCGACCGCAACGCGGCGGCTCGTGCCGGCCACCTGGCCGCGATGACGGCACGGCCCGTTCCGGAGGTGAAGGCCGAGGCCTGGCACACCGCGGTGCATACCGATTCGCTGTCCAACGAGCTGCTGGACGCCACCATCGATGGTTTCTGCCAGGGCCCGCCCGGGCTTCACGCCGGGTATGTGGAACCGTACTTTGAGGAACTCGATCGAATCTGGTCGGTGAAGAGCATCGAGATAGCGGGCAGGCTGGTTCGGGGGCTCTACCCCATCACACAGGACCTGGTCTCCGGACAGGCACCTGCTGAACACCCCGTCGTCGTACGCACCGATGTCTGGCTCGACAGCCACGCCGGGGTGCCGGCCGCGCTGCGCCGCATCGTCATTGAACAGCGCGACCATCTGCTCCGGGCACTGCGCGCGCAGCAGGCCGGCGCCCGGGGCTGAGCGCAGGGCGGCCGAGCGGACGACGGCTGCGGACGGCGGGCGAGCGGCTGCAGGTGTATCGGCGGCCTTTGGCGCGCCGGTAGCCGCTGCACGGTTCCCTGCGCAGCCTCCGTGGAATAGGCTGTCGTCTTCCAGGGACCCGGCCCCTTGGACGCCGGGGTTCAGGAGCAGGAGGATTCGTGCCGAGACTGCGAGTGCACAATTTTTCCGTATCGCTCGACGGCTACGCAGCCGGCCCGAACCAGAGCGTTGAGGACCCGTTGGGAGTGGGCGGCGAACAGCTGCACGAGTGGGTGTTCCGGACCGCGGCCGGCAAGCGGATGGGCGGCGAGGGCGGGGGTTCCACCGGGCTGGACAACGACTTTGTCGAGGCCGGGCAGGAGGGCATCGGGGCCACCATCATGGGCCGGAACATGTTCGGGCCGGTGCGCGGTGAGTGGCCCTCCGTGGAGTGGCGGGGCTGGTGGGGCGAAGACCCGCCGTTCCATCATCCGGTCTTCGTGCTGACGAACTACCCGCGGCCGCCCATCACCATGGCCGGCGGAACCGTCTTCCACTTTGTCGACGACGGGATCGAGTCCGCCCTGCACCAGGCCTTCGACTCCGCCGCCGGGCAGGACGTCCGGCTCGGCGGCGGCGCATCTGCAGTCCGTCAATACGTGCGAGCGCGGCTCGTGGACGAACTGCACCTGGCCATGGTGCCCGTTCTGCTCGGCTCCGGCGAGCGCGTGTTCGAGGATCTGGACGCCGCGGCTCTCGGCTACGAATGCGTCGAATTCGCCGCCTCGCCGGCCGCGGCTCACGCCCGCCTGGTCAGGAGCAGGGACCGGTAGCCCGGCCGCTTTGGCTACCGCCGCTCACGCTACGGTACGCGGTGCAGCCATTCTTCCGTGCCGAACTTGGTCTCCACGAGTTCCCGGGCCATGGCCAGCTCTTCCTCGGAAAAACCGCTGTCCTCGGCGGCATAGCGGTCCTTGAAGGTTCGGATCATCACGTCGATGATTTCCTCGCGGGTCAGGCCGGTCTGCCGGCGCAGCGGATCCACCCGCTTCTTGGCGCTGGCGATGCCCTTGTCGGAAATTTTTTCCTTGCCGATCCGAAGGACATCGGTCATCTTGTCCGCGTCGATGTCGTAGGACATGGTCACGTGGTGCAGCATCCCGCCATTGGCCAACCGCTTCTGCGCCGCGCCGCCGATCTTGCCCTCCGGCGTGGCGATGTCGTTGAGCGGCTGGTAGAACGCCTTGATGCCCACCTTCTCCAGCGACGCCATGACCCAGGCGTCGAGGTACGCGTAGGACGCTTCAAAGCTCTGCCCGTCCACCAGCGTCTGCGGCAGGTACAGCGAGTAGGTAATCGCGTTACCGCGTTCCATGAACATGGCGCCGCCGCCGCTGATCCGGCGCACCACGGTGATGCCGTGGCGTTCCACCCCGTCCGGGTCCACTTCGTTGCGGACCGATTGGAAGCTGCCGATCACCACCGACGGCGCCTCCCATTCCCAGAACCTCAGCGTCGGCGGGCGCTTCCCGGCCCCCACCTGGCGGGTCAGGACCTCGTCCATCGCGACGTGCAGGTGCGTCGGCAGCGGGGTGGGTGGAATAACCTGCCAGTGATGGTCAAGCCAACCGGTGGCCTTGTTGAGCGCGCGGCGCACGGCCACGGCAACCGCATCGGCCGAGAAGCCAAACATTTGCGCGTCCGGCCGCAGCGCGGCGTTAATCGCGCTGGCATAGTGGCCGTGGGGGCTTTCGATGCTCATCCCGTCAAGCGCTGCGTTGATGTCCGCCAGTGCTTCATCCGGTTCCAAAAAGAAGTCGCCGCTGACGGACGGCCGGGTGATCTGTCCGTCCGCCACCTCGAAGTCCACGACCACGAGCTTGCCGCCCTGGACCTTGTACTCTCCATGGCGGTGGTCGGTCATGTGCGCTCCTTGGCAGTCTTCGGGCTATCGTGGCGGGGACGGTACCGGCAGCCAGGCGGCTGCGGTCGACGGTTTTCCCAGTCTAATCAAGGCCCGCGGACAGCCCGTCCGCGCGGGACTCAGGTTCCTCCCAGCTGCTGCCGGGGCTGTGCCCAGAACCCCCTCGTAGTGTCATAGACACCTCATCACGGTGCGAGTGAAAGAGGGGCCGGACGTGCCCGGTCCAAGCGCCGGCGGGTATTGGAGTAACTCCCCCAACCTCTCCACTACCCGCCGGCGCTTTTTCATGCCTTCTTCCCGTCGCCCGTATCGGCAAGCTTCAGCCCGATCACGCAGCCGATGATCCCGGCAACGAAGAGCAGTTTGAGCACGCTCGCGGGTTCTCCGCCGAACAGCATGGCGTAGCCGACGGTCAATGCTGCCCCGGCGCCGGTCCACACTGCATACGCCGTACCAATGGGGATGCCGCGCATGGCATAGCCCAGACCCACCATGCTCAGGGTCAGGGCCACGAAGAACACCACGGCGGGCCCCGTGCGGCTCAGTCCGTCCGACATCCCCAGCGCTGTTGCCCACACGGCTTCCAGGACGGCACTGATCAACAAAACAGTCCAATGCATGCCAGCCCCCTTAACCGATCGCCTTGAGGCCGACGACGCAGCCGATGATGCCCAGCAGCAGGAGTACGCGTATCAAGGTCGCCTTCTCGGCGCCGGTGACCATGGCAACCGCCGCGGTCAGCACCGCACCGATGCCGACCCAGACCGCATAGGCGGTCCCCACCGGTATGGCAGTCATGGCGTAGGCCAGGCCGGCCATGCTCAGGGCCATGGATACTACGAAAATGACGGTGGGCCAGAGCCGGCGGAAATTCTTTGATGCGCCCAGCGCCGTGGCCCAGACGGCTTCCAGGACGCCGGACAGAACAAGTATCAGCCATTCCATGTGTGATTCCTTTGGCCAGTCTTGTCGCACACCGGGTACTGAACCGTCGTCCGGAGACCCAAGGAACAGGTCTTGGACTTGAAAATAGCAAAGTACGACGCCGGTGCGCAGCTTTGGTGGCCAACCTCACCAGCCTGTGGCCTGGCCCCGGTCGTTGATGGCCCTCTAATCGTTTGTTGCTTTCCTGCGTTTCGCCAGGTGCCACGCAGCTCGAAGGGCCGATACAACTGCCATCACGAAGCCGAGCGCGCCTAGCCCGAGGAAAACCAGAACGAAACCGATCCTGAGAGGGGCAGGAGCCAGTCCTTGATCGGCCTCGCTGATTCCCCCGAAACCAATCCACGTAAACAAGGCCAACACGAGGCCAAGGAACACCATGGAGATGCCGGATGCGAAGGCTGCCGCAACGGGGATTTTTTTCATGAACTGCCCGCCCCTTTCGCTGCGTTTTAGGTGCATGCTGCGGACTCCTTGGGACATTGAACGGACGGCCACTCCTCGAACTATCGAATGATACGTCCTGTGGGGATACCCTGATCAGAAAAGCCTGGGCGCTGGAAGGCCGAAATTGGAAGAGGGCAATGCGTAGAACATTCAAGATCGCGGTTGCCTTAGTAATCGGCATGATCCTGGTCAGCGCCGGGTTATTCTTCATTGGATATCCGAAATGGGGAGGATATGCCATCGAGGGTTTGATGCTCATCGCCGTGGTGGTATTTGTAGCCCGGCTTGCGCTTGGAGGTAAAAAGAGCATGTCTCAACCGATGGCGGAGCCCGGAGAGACGCTCAACGATCTATACCTGGGCGCCACCTACACAGGCCCAAGACTCCTCGCCCCTCCCCGAGGAACGCCTGCAGAGTTGGTCATCGATGATGATGAGCGGTTGCAGTTCCTTGAGGCTGTCAAGAACGCAGACGAACGCTCACCACGTGACGTCCCTGGGGAACCGCACCGCCCCTAGGCTTTCCCGCAGCGCGTTCCCGGGAATTCCAATAACCAGCGCTCAGCCAAGCGAAACCACTTTCCTACTCGCCCTGCCTCGTTTTATCGATAGTTGGATTTGGGCCTGCATCACTCCACCATTCCGTCTGCGTAGTCGATGAGCTCCGGATCTTCGACGTGGGAAACGAAGGCCTGCCGCACAAAGGCAGGCCTTTTGTATGGCAGGATAATTCCCAGGCAATCGCACTGAATCCGTGCGTGACTGTTGCCGGACATATTTGGGGGAATACTTGCGCAAGACTCCGGGCCGAATGCTGGCCTCCATCCTTACCGCCGGAGCCCTGCTGCTTGGCGGGTTCACGTCCGCAGCCCCGGCTGAGGCCCTCGGGCCGAAAGCCACGGGGCCGAACGCCTCCTCGGTGCTGAACACCCTGCCGGTCAAGGGCAAGGCCGCCAAGACCGGCTATTCCCGGGACAAGTTCGGACCCTCATGGAAGGACACCGATCGCAACGGCTGTGATACCCGGAACGATATCCTCAAGCGCGACCTCACCAGGGACAGGTTTAAGCCCGGCACGAATAACTGCGTCATCGCTTCCGGGACCCTGAAGGATCCCTACACCGGCAAGACCATCAGCTACGTCCGCGGCGGCAACAAGGTCGACATCGACCACGTCGTGGCTCTGGGCCAGGCCTGGGTGTCCGGTGCCCAGAAGCTCTCCAGCGCCCAGCGCACCGCGCTGGCCAACGACCCGCTGAACCTGCTGGCCGTGGATTCCTCCGCGAATCGGGCCAAGGGCGACCGCGAGGCCAGTGCGTGGCTGCCCAAGAACAAGTCCTTCCGTTGTCCCCTCGTCGCCACCCAAATCGCGGTCAAGAAGAAGTACGCCCTGTCGGTCACTCCCGCAGAGAAGGCCGCTATGAAGCGGGTCCTCACCTCCTGCCCCGGGCAGAAGACGGTGAAGGTCACCGCCATCAAGCCGGCCAGCAAGGCAACGCCGACGAAGGCCGCCAAGCCCTCCACTGCATTGGAGGTCTCCCCCGGTGCTTTCTGCGCCTCGTCTATGAAGGGCAAGCGGGGCATCGGCAAGACCAATGGCAAGACCTACACCTGCAAGGCGTCCTCCACGGACAGCCGCCTCCGGTGGCGGGCCTGAACGGGGTTCAGGAGGAAAGGAAGCGCACGACGCGTGCGGGTGAACCTACAACGATGGAATTTTTGGGCACGTCCTTCGTAACTACGGAGGCAGCCGCCACGACAGCATTTTCGCCAATGGTCACGCCGGGCAGGATGGTGGCGTTCGATCCGATCCAGACATTGCGGTTGATGACGATGGGAGCCGGGTGCATGTCCCCGCGGCGGCTCGGCGCAAGGTCGTGGTTGAGTGTGGCCAAAACGGAGTTGTGCCCGATAAGACAGTCGTCACCAATCACCACGCCGCCCTGGTCCTGAAATTTGCAGCCTGAGTTGATGAAAATCCTCTTCCCGAGCGTGATGTTCTTCCCAAAGTCGGCGTAGAAAGGCGGGAAAACCGTCACGGATTCGTCAATCGGCTTGCCGGTCAGCTGAGTCAACAGCTCCCTCACCCGCGCAGGTTCCTGGTAGGCGCCATTAAGCTCGCCGGTAATACGCAGCGCATCCTGGCTGACCCGGTGCATGACGGCATGGAACGGCGAGCCCCCCGTGATGGTTTGGCGGGCGTTCAGGGCTTCAAGGAGATCTTCGAGTTCCATGGTGTCCTTCATGTTCATCCCGGAAGAGCTCGCCCAGACGTGGCCATGCATCCAGCGTATGTTGCAGCCGGCAGATGGCGACACCTCTCGGGGCATTACAATCCCCGGATTCGAAGGAACGCCGCGGCCTACAGCAGATCACTCGCCAGAGTCGTGTGCACATGCCGCTGTTGGTGGTGCTAACGAACCACCCACACATTGCGGCGAAAGCTGCCAACCATACGCCCATACCGTCCTAACGGGTGCGGTTATTGACTCTGTCCCTGTACCGTCCCGACCTGTTTCGGGGCCTACAGGCACAGCTCTGCCCTCCACCTCCCGAGCCTTCTAATGCGGTGTCCGATTCTCCAGAAACGTTCCTAAGCCCAGGCGCTCATGGAGAGACAGACAAACCCTACGGGCAGTACCCCAGACAGGGGACCACGACGGCAGGGGCTGGCAAATGCGTAGATGATTTTGGAAGGTTGTTCCGCTGGCGCTGCGCAACCCCAGCAGAAGTTAGAGGCCGAGGACAAGCGGGTTCCCGGCGGAGCCGCTTAGTTGATGTGCGGGGTGATGAGAGGCATGACATAGAGGGGTAGGACAAGGTTCACCAGGAGGCCGACGAAGCCGGTGGCGCCGATGCCGACAGCGGCACCCGACAGTGCCGGCCCGTTGCGCTGCCGCAAGCACATGGCCCGATGATGACCGCCGCAAGATCCAGGGCAATAACGACGCCCAAGCCGATGTACATCACGGTGAAGATGTTGTCGTAGTCCTCATGGTCGAGAGCCTATGCTGCCGGGCCTGCAGCCGTTGGAGGATGGCGTCACAGGCTCGACCCGCGTGGCACAAGTCGCCCCTACTCGGGGGCGCTGCGCTAGGCATCACATGGCTTAGCCATGGCCACTCCGCTGGAGCTATGCGGCCAAACCATGCATGCTGTGCGTCCGACCGGACCACCTCATGCCAATGACACTGTTGAGCGAACACTCGGAAGGAACGCGACGGACGACATCGCCCGAGTGCTCTTGCTAATTCCTGAGATGCCGATGAACATCACTGCGTGGGCTGTGCTGAAGGGCCTCCCAATCGGCCAGACGCAGTCAGTGAAGCCGTTCGGGGTCAGGCTCGATGGCCAGCCCGTGCACCGGTATCCCGGAACAACTTCCTACCCTTCGGCTGTGAGGCTGGCGCGAGCTTGAAGCCCTGTCCTAGCGAAGCTGTAGCTCGCACTCCCTGCCCGTCGGTATTCCGTCCAAGGTGAACCGTATCCTGAGGCTTCGTGCTGCTTCCGGGGGGTTGGGGAGATAAACCCAGGAGGCATCCCATTCGGTTCCGTCCCCGGCCACCTGCCCCTGTACGCACCGATACTCGGTGCCGCGGCCGTCATCCAAGAGCGCATTCACCCGTTCCAAGACCGGTACTCCAGGCATTGTGGGAGAAGGGCCCGCAGCTTCCATGCCCTGAGCCTTCATTCGCCTGATCCACGCGTCCCGTGTGTCTAGGAAGAGCACATCACGCCGCTGTGTCTCTTCGCCCCGGACGCCCGCCAGCCTGAGCCGTATACCCTTGCCACCCTCCGGGTGCTGAGGGCCGGGTGGCACATCGGTGTCGAGTTCGATGCCTCCAAAGCGCACATCAATACCGTCGCTGGTGGCAATGACGAGGTCGGCTGGGGCAAACACGATCGATGTCATAGCCCCCAGCATAGGAAAGTTCCCCCACGCGACGTATGGCCAGTGCAGAGGACCGACGAACTCCCTCTGACCGCCCCAGCGCAAACACCAAACTTTTGGAGCCACCGTCTGGGTGTTGGCCTATCCGGGCAAGAGTCGATTCCGATGTCTCCGGGCAAGAGTCGATTCCGATGTCGAGCATGCGACCAGGGCCTATCACCGGTGCGAGCATCCAGAGACTCTGGCTAGCCGCGCCGCCGTCTGAAATTAACCCGCACGGCCTCTCCAGGTGCGACGATGATCGAATGCAGAACAGGGCCGACTTGCTCCTTGAGGGACCGCGCGGGCGACGCCTATGCCTCGAGCTGGCGAAGGCGCTCAGCCCGGACGTCAGAACGGCCGCATCCAGGCTGGCATACGAACTCGATTCTGGAAGGGGCTCCTCAACAGTCCTGCTGACCGCCGGTCAAGGTGTTGCTCTCCCTCCTGCATCACCGAAAGAGTTTGCGGCAGCGATTGCTTCCCTGGATCCGGGTGCCCTGAAGGGTGTACTCATTCAATCGGCGCTGCAACTAGCCGTGGCGTCGGCCAGGTACTGGCAGGAGCCGGAGGGTGAAGACGTGCTCGCCGGGCAGCCCGACGTCGTCGGCGCCCTCTACCCCGTGGCCGAACAGGTCATGGATTCGTCGACGGGGCGGCAATGGGGTCTGCCTCGCCGGATCGAGCAGTGGGCAATTGACTGGCGATCGGCGGAGGATCCGTCGCCGCTGCCCAAAGACCCCCAGCGAACCTTGGCTGAGTGGGGACGTGGAGAGCGAGCCGAAGAAGCTCGGGCTGCGAAAGACCGGCCCGATGACCCCGGGGCACCTTGGTCCGGCACGTGGTGGTCTATCCCGCAGGGGTTGCTCCAGACCGTCGGGCAGATTCCGTCAGGGTTGGACCTCGTCGAAGACAGCCTTGGCGGGGAAGATGCCACCACCATCCCGGTCCGTGGAGTGGGGCGAACCTATGAGATCCGCACGGGGGATGACTGGATCCGCCTGTGCCGCGCCTTCCCCCTGGAGGTTACCGCCTCCCGCCGGCACGACTGGTACCGCACTACCGGACGGACCGGCCGATGGGTGATTCCCGACTGGGCACAAGTTGCGCAGGAATGGGATGCCGTCCACCTGACTGTTGTCGCATATCTCAACGGCGCCACGCGCCCGCTCCGGATTGATTCAGCCACGGCAAGTGTCGTCGCCGGGTGGAACCCCGATACCACGATCTGGCTCACCGACGTCGCACGCGAATGGGAAGGGCCCCGGCAAACGTGGCATCGTACGCCGCAGGGCGGCTGCTGGTCTCCGGGGTCACCGCAGACCGAGCCATGAACCAGCTGGCGCAGCACGGACTGAGCTGCGCCTCTTTGGTCACGCGATCAGCTCCCGCCCGGCAACCTACCCGTCGGCGGCGCAGAACAGCTGCAGTTCGGCTTCTCCGTCGCGGATGTAGTGCAGACCTGTGAACCCGTGTCCCCCGGCGAAGCGGGACTGTAGGGAGGCGCCGTCCTCCAGCTGGTACAGCATGATCGCCAGCGCTTTGCCGGCCTCGTCGGTGATGGCCAGCGAGACTGCGCGTCCGTCCGGGGCCTCCCCTGTGTAGCTTCCGGACAGCCGGAACGAGCCGGCCGTCAGCTCCTGCCGGTCCCCCGTCGTGCCGTCGACCCTGGGCAGGACCAACTGGCCGGCCTCCTGTCCGAGGCTGTTGCCATAGTCCGGACGGTACTGCGTGGTGCAGGTGATCTCGGGTGGCAACTGCTGGGGCCCCGCTGCACATCCCGTGAGCAGCAGGGCGGAAACGGCCAGCGCGGTCGGAGCCCATGCCGCCCCAGAGCGCCCATGGTCGCGCCGCCGCCCCGGGCGGACCACTTCATGGTGTGGTGTTGATGCCATGCGAGCAGCCTAACCTCGCGGCCGGCTCGGGAACGCCAGGGACAGGCGCGCCGGGCCCCCTCCCGCCGATCCAATTCGCCGGCGCGTTAAACGGCGAAGCCCGCACCGGGCGGTGCGGGCTTCGCTGAAAGCCTGGCGGGGCGAAGTGGTTACTTCTTGCCGCCGAAGCCCTTGAAGCGTGCGTTGAAGCGCTCCACGCGGCCGGCGCTGTCCATGATGCGCTGCTTGCCGGTGTAGAACGGGTGGGACTCCGAGGAGATTTCAACCTCGATCAGCGGGTAGCTGTTGCCGTCTTCCCACTCCACCGTCCGCTTGGACGTCGCGGTGGACTTGGTCAGGAAGGAAACGCCGGAGGCCAGGTCGCGGAACACGACCGGGGCGTATGCCGGATGGATATCAGACTTCATAGTTGTACCTTTTCTACGCGCCCCTGGATTTTGCCAGCGGCTAGAAGGATGGAAAGATGGCAGCCCCATCAGGGCCAGCACACAACTCTACCGCATTCTGCGGGCTCACGTCGAAGTGACACGGCAGGCCCAGAACGCGACCGCGCTGGCGGCCGCAACGTTCAGGGAGTCCACTCCCGCACGCATGGGGATCATCACGGTCAGATCCACCCGGTCGAGCGTTTGCTCCCTCACGCCGGCGCCCTCGGTGCCCAGCACCAGCGCCAGCTTGTCGTAGCTGCGCCGTTCCAGCTCATCCAGGGCGATGGCGTCCTCGGTCAGCTCCAACGCCGCCGTTATGAACCCGGCGTCGCGGAGCGCGGCAACACCCTCCGGCCACTCCGGCAGCCGGGCCCACGGAATCTGGAAGACCGTGCCCATGGAGACCCGGATGCTGCGCCGGTACAACGGGTCGGCGCACTGTGGACTGAGCAGCACCGCGTCCATGCCCATGGCGGCGGCGGATCGGAAGATCGCGCCCACGTTGGTGTGGTCCACGATGTCCTCCAGCACTGCCACCCGGCGGGCACCGGCCAGCACGTCCTCGACGGGCAGCGGCGCGGGCCGGTGCATGGCGGCCATCGCGCCGCGGTGCAGGTGGAATCCGGTGATCGCCTCCAGCACCTCGGGCGTCCCGACGAACACGGGCACCTCGGGGAACCTGTCGATCACATCGCGCAGGTCGTCCAGCCACTTGTCGGTCAGGAAGAAAGACCGCGGGGCGTGGCCGGCGGCGATGGCGCGGCGCAGCACCTTGGAGCTTTCGGCGATGTACATCCCCTCGGCGGGCTCGCGGCGGCGGCGCAGCGCGGTGTCCGTCAGCTGCGCGTAGTCGGCCACCCGCGGATCGGCGGCGGAGTCCAGGCGCACCAGGTTCATGCGAAGAGGTTCCTGACCAGCACGAACAGCGCCACCAGGCCAAGGGTGACAATGATGCTGCGCAACACCACCGGCTTCAGCCGGCGTCCCACGGCGGAGCCAATCAGCGCACCGATCAGCGAACTGATGGCGATGACCAGCACCACCGGCCAGTCGATCCGGTCGAACGCGAAGAGCATGTAGGAGATGGCGGCGATGATGTTCACGCCCAGCACCAGCACGTTCTTCACCGCGTTGGCCTGCTGCAGGGTGCCGTGCAGGAAGACCCCGAGGATTCCCACCAGCAGCACGCCCTGCGCGGCCACGAAGTAGCCGCCGTAGACACCGGCGAAATAGACCAGCCCCAGCAGCAGCCACGGCCGCGGCCGGGTCCGGGCCTGCGCGGCCTGGCGGTCCCGCACCCAGGCCTGGAGCTTCGGTTGGAACACCACGAACAGCAGCGCCACCACGATCAGGAACGGGGCCGCCACGCCGAAGACTTCCTCCGGCAGGTGCAGCAGCAGCCAAGCGCCGGTGATCCCGCCCAGCAGTGAGGCCGGAAGCAGGATGGCCAGGGTGCGGCGCAGCCCGGCCAGTTCCCTCCGGTAGCCGTAGACGCCGCCCACATTGCCGGCGATCAGGCCCATCGCGTTCGAAATGGTCGCGGTCACCGGCGCATAGCCCAGCGCCACGAGAATGGGGAACGTGACCAGCGTGCCGGAGCCGACAATGCTGTTGATGGTGCCGGCCCACAGCCCGCCCAGCCCGATCAGGGCAGCGTTCAGCACATCCATGAGGCGGGCGCCGCCTAGGCGCGCTTGGCTACGGCAGTGTAGCGGCCGCCGTCGTGCTTCACGCTCAGCGGCATGTCGAAGGCGGTGCTCAGGTTCTCTTCGGTCAGCACCTCCGCGATGGGCCCCTGGGCCACCACCCCGCCCTCGCGCAGCAGCATGGCGTGGGTGAAGCCCGGCGGCACTTCCTCCAGGTGGTGGGTGACCAGCACCAGCGCCGGCGCGTCCTCGTCCCGGGCCAGTTCGCTCAGCCGCCGCACCAGATCCTCGCGGCCGGCCAGGTCCAGGCCGGCACCCGGCTCGTCCAGCAGCAGCAGTTCGGGATCGGACATCAGGGCCCGGGCAATCTGCACGCGCTTGCGTTCGCCCTCGCTCAGGGTGGCGAAGGTGCGGTTCATGAAGGTGGACATGCCCCAGGCGTCCAGCAGCCGGAAGGCCCGGCGCTCGTCCATCTTGTCGTACTGTTCGCGCCAGCGGCCGGTCACCCCGTAGGCGGCGGTGACCACCACATTGAGCACCTGCTCGTGCTCGGGGATCTGGCCCGCCAGCGCGGCGGAGGCCAGGCCGATCCGCGGCCGCAGCTCGAACACGTCGACCTTGCCCATGGTCTCGTCCAGGATCCCGGCGATCCCGCGGGTGGGATGCAGGCGTGCGCCGGCGATCTGCAGCAGCGTGGTCTTGCCCGCCCCGTTGGGGCCGAGCACTACCCAGCGCTCCCCCTCCTTGACCTGCCAGTCAATGCCGTCGAGCAGGGTTTTCCGCCCGCGGACAACAGTGACCCCGGCAAATTCAAGTACATCGCTCATATCAGTAGACAGTAGGCTAAAACGCGTAGTATTCGCCAAACGCGGCGCCGGAGCCTGCCATGATGGACCCGGCCCTCCCCCAAGCTTTGCGTAGAACGGAATCATCATGCCCTCGCTCCTCCGTGTCGTCTCCTACGGCCGGGAACTCCCCGACGCCTACCTCGCTGCCGTGCAGGCAGCGGTCACCGGAGCCGGCGGGAGCATCAGGGAGCTGGAGAACGCGGCCAACGACCGTTTCCAGGTCACCGTCCTGACGGTGGAGTACGACGGCGGTGCCTCCGACGGCGTCGCAGCCTTGCGGGCGGCGCTGGCCCCCGTCCTCACAGACGAGCTGGGCACGGCCGTGATGGACGCGTCGCTGGCCGGGCCGCAGCGCAAGCTGCTGCTCATGGACGTGGACTCCACGCTCATCCAGCAGGAGGTCATCGAACTGCTGGCCGAGCATGCGGGCAAGCGCGAGGAGGTGGCCGCCGTGACCGAGGCGGCGATGCGCGGTGAACTGGACTTCGCCCAGAGCCTGCACGCCCGGGTGGCCACCCTGAAGGACCTACCGCTCGACGTGATCGACCGTGTCCGTGCCGCGGTGCGGCTGACGGACGGCGCCCGGGAACTCGTGGAGGCCTTCCTGGCCGCCGGCCACGCGGTGGCCGTGGTCTCCGGCGGCTTCAGCCAGATCCTGGATCCGCTGGCCGCCGAGCTCAAGCTGACCTACCACCGGGCCAACCTGCTGGGCATCGACGCGGAGCTGCTGACCGGCACGGTGGACGGTGACGTGGTGGACCGGGCGGTGAAAGAGGCAGTGCTGCGCGAATGGGCCGCGGCTGAGGCGATCGACCTGGCCCAGACCATTGCCATCGGCGACGGCGCCAATGACCTGGACATGCTCGCGGCCGCCGGTCTCGGCGTGGCGTTCAACGCCAAGCCGGCGGTCCGGGCGGCCGCCGACGCCGCCATCAACATTCCCTACCTGGATGTGGCCCGCTACTTCGCCGGCGTCTGACACCGCCCGCGGAGTCTGACAACCGCCCGCGACGGGCGGACCCGCCATCCCGTGCCGGCCGGTTTCCGTGGGACGCGGACCCTACCGCAGGGCCACGTGCCGGAGTAGGGTCGGTTGAACCTTCCCGGACCGCGCCCGTGCTGCCGGCCTCCGGGCGGGGGTTCCCGGAACCTGCCGTGAAGGAGAACCAGCGATGGTCACGCATTCCACACCAACCGCCACCCTGGATCCGGACGCGGCCGAGACGTGCCGGCGTCTGGCGGCGCAGCTGCGGGTCGACTCCATCCGGGCCACCACCCGCGCCGGCTCCGGCCACGCCACCTCGTCGCT
Source organism: Arthrobacter sp. MDT2-34-1 (assembly GCF_059091365.1). NCBI lineage: Bacteria > Bacillati > Actinomycetota > Actinomycetes > Micrococcales > Micrococcaceae > Arthrobacter > Arthrobacter sp. MDT2-34-1. The sequence continues at coordinate 307,871 of NZ_JBNHGO010000001.1, read as the reverse complement.
CTCGGCGGCCGACCTCATGGCGGTGCTCCTGGCGAACCACCTGCGCTATGACTGGCAGCGGCCGGAGCTCGCCGCGAACGACCACTTGGTGTTCTCCAAGGGGCATGCCTCGCCGCTGCTCTATGCCATGTTCCGGGCCGCCGGAGTGATCGATGAAACGGAGCTGCTCGATTCCTACCGACAGTTCGGCGGCCGGCTGCAGGGACATCCCACGCCGGCCCTGCCCTGGGTGGATGTGGCAACCGGCTCACTCGGCCAGGGGCTGCCCGTGGCCGTCGGCATCGCCCTGGCCGGCAAGTACCTGGACCGGCTTCCCTACCGGACATGGGTCCTCTGCGGGGACAGCGAGATGACCGAAGGATCCATGTGGGAGGCGCTGGACAAGGCCGCCTACTACCGGCTGGGAAACCTGACGGCGATCGTGGATGTGAACCGGCTGGGCCAGAACGGGCCGACCGCACTGGGCTGGGACCTGGACCGGTACTCCGCAAGGATCAGGGCTTTCGGCGCGCAGCCGCTGCCGATCGACGGCCATGACCTGGCCGCTATCGACGAAGCCTTCGCCACCGCGCGCGAGACCACCGACCGGCCCAGCGTCATCCTGGCCCGCACTGTCAAGGGCAAGGGCGTTCCCGCGGTGGAGGACAGGGACGGCTGGCACGGCAAGGCGCTGCCGGAGGACGTCGCCGCGACCGCCATCGAGGCACTGGGCGGCCCGACCAGGCTGCGGATCGCCCCGCTGCCGCCGGAACCCGGTGACCCGGCCATCACACCCAACCCCGCGGCCGCCGTCGCGCTGCCCGCCTACACGGCGGGCGATTCCGTCGCCACCCGGACCGCCTTCGGCGAGGCTCTGGCTGCCCTCGCCGCCCGGCCCGAGGTGGTGGTCCTGGACGGCGAGGTGGGCAACTCCACCAAGGCCGGGGAGTTCAGCAAAGCGGCGCCCGAGCGTTTCTTCGAGATGTTCATCTCCGAACAGCAGATGGTGGCGGCGGCGGCCGGACTCTCCGTGCGCGGGTATGTGCCGTTTGCCGCCAGTTTTGCAGCGTTCCTCGTCTCCCGCGGTTACGACTTCATCCGGATGGCCGGGGTATCCGAGGTGGACATCCGCCTGGTCGGCACCCATGCCGGCGTCGAAATCGGCCAGGACGGGCCGTCGCAGATGGCGCTCGAGGACCTGGCCGCGATGCGGGCGATCCACACCTCGACCGTCCTCTACCCCGCCGACGCGCCCTCGACCGCCGGTCTGGTCCGCGTCATGGCGGACACTTCCGGCATCTGCTACCTCCGGGCCACGCGGGGCGACTACCCCGTGCTGTACGGGGAGGGCGAAGAATTCCCCATCGGCGGGGCGAAGGTGCACCGGGCTACGGACCACGACGACGTCACCCTCGTCGGAGCGGGCGTCACCCTGCACGAATGCCTGGCCGCGGCCGCCCGGCTCGCCGACGACGGCATCGGCGCGCGGGTGGTCGATCTCTATTCGATCAAGCCCATCGACCACCAGACGCTGCTGGCGGCGTGCCGGGCCACGGGCGGCCGGATCATCACGGTGGAGGACCACTATCCCGAAGGCGGGCTCGGTTCGGCCGTGGCCGATTCCCTGACCCAGGCGCGGGTACCGGACCTCAAACTGGTCCGGCTGGCCGTCGACGGCTTGCCGACGTCCGGTGCGCCACAGGACCTGCTGGACCGGGCGGGCATCTCGGCGCGGCACATAGCCGCCGCGGCGCGCCGACTGGTCCGGGAGTAGTCGGGATCCTGCGGGCCCTTAGCCCTGCGCCTGCAGGAAGGACTCGGCCCCGCCCACGTATTCCGTGTGACCGGAGGGGACATCGGCGGTAACCATCTTGGCCACTTCCGCGCCGAACTCTTCCACCGAGTAGAGCTTGCCGGCCTCTGCGCGGCGGGCCTCGATCGCGCCGGGGCGGGCACGGTCCAGCAGCGTCGCGGTCACCGTGCCTTCGATCATGTCGCCGGACACGACCACCAGCGAGATGCCCTTGGCCTCCAGCTCCGGCAGCAGTTCGCGCAGCGCGTCTTCGCCGGCGCGCTTGCTCAGGGCCACCGGCTCATACTCCGGCATGGTCGGCACGGTACGGATGAAGTGGGCCTGATGGCTGGTGACGAACACCACCCGGGAGCCGGCCGGCATCGCCTCGGCCGCGGCCTTGAGCATGTTCACCTGCGCGTCGCGGTTCAGGCGCAGGGCATAGTCCTCGCCCATGCTGGACTCCATGCCGCCCGACGCGTTGAGCACCAGCACATCGACGCCGCCGAAGTTCTGCCTGGCGGCCTCGACCAGCGCCTCGGCCCCCTCTGCCGCGGTGAGGTCGGCGGCAACGGCGACGGCGCGGCCGCCGGCTTCCTCGATCTGCGCCACTACCTTGTTCGCGCGGGGTGCCTTCTGGCGGTAGTTGACCACCACCGACGCTCCCTCGGCGGCCAGGAGCTTGGCCACCTCCGCGCCGATGCCGCGCGATGATCCCGTTACGATTGCTGCTTTGCCGTCCAGTGCGCCCATGGCTGCTCCTCGAGGTTCTCAGTGGTGGTCCGGCCGGCGCGTTGTAGGAAACGCCCAACCGGAAAAGGCTTCGGGTTCCATCTTGCCAGTCCCCGAAGCCTTATCCGTTGTCGAGAGCCGACAAAACGCGGCCCGAACACCTGCCTGGGTTGCCTAGTGGCCCATTCCCAATCCGCCGTCCACCGGGATGACCGCGCCGGAGATGTAGGCGGCTTCGTCGCTGGCAATCCAGCGGACCACGTTCGCAACTTCTTCGGGTTCGGCGAAGCGGCCGGCCGGGATGGACGCCAGGTAGTTCTTCTGGGTGTCTTCCGGCAGGACGGCCGTCATTTCCGTGTTGACGAAGCCCGGGGCCACCACGTTGGCGGTGATGTTGCGCGATCCGAGCTCGCGGGTCAGCGACCGGGCGATGCCCACCAGGCCGGCCTTGGACGCGGCATAGTTGATCTGGCCGGGCGACCCGTAGAGGCCCACCACCGAGGAGATCAGCACCACGCGGCCCTTCCGCAGCCTGATCATGCCCTTGGAGGCCCGCTTGATCACCCGGAACGCACCGGACAGGTTGGTATCCACCACGCTGGTGAAGTCTTCTTCGCTCATCCGCAGCAGCAGCATGTCGCGCGTGACGCCCGCATTCGCGACCAGGACCTCCACGGGACCGTGGGCAGCCTCGACCTCGGTGAAGGCAGCGTCCACGGACCCGGCATCGGTCACATCGGCCTTCACACCCAGGAGTCCGTCGGGAACCTCGCCGCTGCGGTAGGTGATCGCCACCTTGTCCCCGTTCGCTTCGAAGGCCCGGGCAATCGCCAGCCCGATTCCCCTGTTGCCGCCGGTGACCAGCACGCTGCGGCCGGGCTGCTGTTCGTTGCTCACTCTTACCTCCATCACGCTGCTGTTTTCCTATGGAATCCTAGCCCGGGATATCCGCCGCCCGGTCATCGTCGCGCGGCTTTAGACATTCCGGCCATCGTGGGAGAATTGATACAGCCCTGATGGAGTGTGATGAGCAAGCAGCCTGACGAGAAGCCGGAAGTCCTGAGCATTACGGACGTCCCCGAAAGCCATACCGATGAGATGCACCGGCGCATGGTCCAGTACACGCTCGCCATGGGTATCCGGCTGGCCTGTTTGCTGCTCTTCTTCTTCATCGACAGCTGGTTCCGCTGGTTCTTCGTGGGCGGCGCCGTTTTCCTGCCGTGGATCGCCGTGATCATCGCCAATGGCGGCAGCGACAAATCGAACCTGCAGCACAGCACCGCCCTGCTGGACCAGGCGCCGCAGCCGGAGTTGGAGGCCCCCTCCGCCCGGGCGGGAGACGCAGGGGCCGACCCGGACGAAGTCCTCACCGGCGAACTGATCGACGACGCCGGGCAGGGACCGGACGGCAGCCCCGGCCCGTCCTCCCCGCCCGTCCGCCCCGCCTCCGACTGGTCGGAGCCGCAGGGCCCGGCCGCGACGGCGGCCGACGCTCCCGCCCCAGAGAACGTTCCTGCGCCCGACGGCAACCAGGTTGACGACCAGCCATCCGCGTTTCTCGGAAACCTGAGCCCCGTCACCAAGCGGCGCCGGCGGAAGGCGGCCGCGTGAACCTCCTAGACCAACTCGGCGGCGGGCTGGCGGCCGACTCCCCCGTCTGCTCGCGCAAGGGCTGCCGTCAGGCCGCGCAGTGGCAGCTGCTGTGGAACAACCCGAAAATCCATACCCCCGAGCGCCGCAAGATCTGGCTGGCGTGCGGCGGACACCGGGAGTGGCTGCAGGACTATCTCATCCAGCGCAGCCTCTGGCGCGAAACGCTCCCCTTGGAAGGTGCCTGAATGTCCTACCGATTCCTGCTCAGCGGCAAGTGGCTGGGCTGGCTGCTGATCGTTGCCCTGCTGGCCGCGGTGTGCGTGCTGCTGGGCAACTGGCAGATGGACCGCCGGGACCAGGCCCGCAACGTCATCGCAGCGGTGGAGAACAATTACGACGCCGATCCGGTGCCGTTCAGCGAGGTGCCGGACATCTTCGCCAGCGCCGATGACGCGGTGGAATGGACGCCGGTGGTCCTCGCCGGCGAGTACGACGACGCCGGGCAGCGGATCGTGCGCAACCGCCCGCTGAACGGCCGGCCTGGCTACGAGGTACTTGTCCCGCTGCGCCTCGAGGACGGCAGCGCCGTGGTGATCAACCGGGGCTGGCTCCCGATCGGCAACCACCAGGCCGGCCATCCGGACACCATTCCCGCCGCCCCGGAAGGCGACGTCACCGTCGTCGCGCGGGTCAAGCCAGGCGAAGGCCCGGTCAGCCGCGGGGCCCCGGACGGCCAGCTCGCGTCCATTAACCTGGACGCCTATGCGGCCGAGCTGGGGTACCCGGTGCATACGGGCAGCTACGGCCTGATGGCGGCGGAATCCCCCGCCGCGGCCGTACAGCCCGTGCAGATCCCCAAACCGGCCATCGACGAAGGACCGCACCTGTCGTACTCGATGCAGTGGTACGCCTTCGGTGTGCTCTTGTTTGTCGGCTACGGCTATGCCGCCCGCCAGCAGGCGCACCACAGCCGGTACGCGGAGGAAGAGGAGGCGCTGAGCGGATACCACCAGGCCAATCCGGCGCCGCGCGCCGCTGCCCCGAAACGCCGGAGCAAGCGGCCGACGGCCGAAGAAGAGGAAGACGCCCTGCTGGACGCCCAGGGGTTCCGCACCGACGGCACCCTGCTCAGCCGCGACGACTGAACTGCAGCGCCGTCTATAACCGAAATTGCACGGCGCTTAGACACCTCGCTCGTTCCTCGCTCGGCGATGCGCGCCTAGGCAATTTCGATTGCGACGGCGCTGTGCCCGGCATCAGGCCAGCGTCACCAGGTCCAGGTAGTCCTCATTCCAGAGGTCCTCGACGCCGTCCGGCAGCAACACGACGCGCTCCGGGTTCAGTGCCGCCACCGCCCCTTCGTCGTGGCTCACCATAACGACGGCGCCGCTGTAGTTGCGCAGTGCGCCCAGGATTTCCGCCCGGCTGGCGGGGTCCAGGTTGTTGGTCGGCTCATCCAGCAGCAGCACATTGGCCGACGACGCCACGATGGTGGCCAGGGCGAGCCTGGTCTTTTCGCCGCCGGACAACACGCCCGCGGGCTTGTTCACGTCGTCCCCGGAGAACAAGAAGGAACCGAGGATGTTCCGCACCTCGGCATCCTGCAGGTCGGGGGCGGCCGAGCGCATGTTCTCCAGCACGGTCCGGTCCACGTCCAGGGTTTCGTGTTCCTGGGCGTAGTAGCCGATCTTCAGTCCGTGGCCGGGCAGCACATCGCCGGTGTCGGGGGTGTCCACCCCGGCCAGCATGCGCAGCAGCGTGGTCTTGCCGGCGCCGTTCAGGCCCAAAATCACCACGCGGGAGCCGCGGTCGATGGCCAGGTCCACATCCGTGAAGATCTCCAACGAGCCGTAGGACTTGCTCAGGCCTTCGGCGGTGAGCGGAGTCTTGCCGCAGGGTGCGGGATCGGGGAAGCGCAGCGCCGCCACCTTGTCCTGTGCGCGCACCTCGTCCAGGCCGCTGAGCAGGCGTTCGGCGCGCTTGGCCATGTTTTGGGCCGCCACCGCCTTGGTGGCCTTGGCGCGCATCTTGTTCGCCTGGTCCATGAGGACCTGGGCCTTTTTTTCGGCGTTGGCGCGCTCACGCTTGCGGGCCCGCTCGTCGGTCTCGCGCTGGGACAGGTAGCGCTTCCAGTTCATGTTGTAGATGTCGATGGTGGCGCGGTTGGCGTCCAGGTGGAAGACCTTGTTGACGGTCGCTTCCAGCAGCCCGGTGTCGTGGCTGATCACGATGAGGCCGCCCTGGTGGTTTTTCAGGAACTCGCGCAGCCAGCTGATCGAGTCGGCGTCGAGGTGGTTGGTCGGCTCGTCGAGGAGCATGGTGTCGGCACCCGAATACAGAATCCGGGCCAGCTCGACGCGGCGGCGCTGGCCGCCGGACAGCGTCCGCAGGGGCTGGTTCAGGATCCGCTCCGGCAGGGCCAGGTTGGAGGAGATGGCGGCCGCCTCGGCCTCGGCGGCGTAACCGCCGCCGGAGATGAACTCGGCCTCCAGCCGGTCGTAGCGGCGCATCGCCTTGGCCTGGACGTCGGCGTCGGTGCTGGCCATGTCCGACTGCGTTTCCCGCAGCTTGCGGGTCACCACGTCGAGGCCCCGCACCGAGAGGATCCGGTCGCGGGCCAGCTGTTCCATGTCGGGGGTGCGCGGGTCCTGGGGCAGGTAACCGATTTCACCAGTGCGCACCACGGTCCCGGCGGCAGGCATGCCTTCTCCGGCGAGGACGCGGGTCAGCGTGGTCTTGCCGGCGCCGTTGCGGCCCACCAGCCCCACCTTGTCGCCCTTGTCCACACGGAAGGACACCGCCTCCATGAGCAGACGGGCCCCGGCACGCAGCTCAAGATCGTTGACGGTAATCACAGTGGAAGCCTTTCGAAGGGGTGCGGGAGGGATGCCCGGGCGCCGTCCAGACGGGACGGGCGGAAATCAACCTTTCCAGTCTACCGGCAACCCAAGCCGTCCCCACCCCTCCGCCCCGCTCTGATCGGACGGTTATCCTTGGCGAATGAGTTTCTCCCGCGGCTCCCAGTTGGATACGTCACAGGTTCAGGACCGCCGCGGCGGCCTGGGCGGCAAGATCGCCATCGGCGGCGGCGGCCTCCTCGTCCTCATTGCCAGCCTCCTGGGCGTTTCGCCCGAAGTGCTGGAAGGCTTCGGCCTGGGCGCCGGCCAGGAACAGCAGCAGCCGGGTGGTTCGGCCCTGCAGGAAGAATGCCGCACCGGCGCCGACGCCAACGAGCGCACCGACTGCCGCATCGTGGGGGCCGTCAACAGCCTCAACGATTTCTGGGCCGGCTATCTCCCCCGCTACAACATGCGGTACCCGGCCCCGCAGACCGTCCTGTTCGACGGCGGCGTCAGCACCGGCTGCGGCAGGGCCAGCAGCGCGGTGGGCCCGTTCTACTGTCCATCCGACCAGACCGCGTATTTCGACACCTCCTTCTTCACCGAACTGACCACCCGCTTCGGCGCCAGCGGCGGGCCGCTGGCCGAGGAATACGTGGTGGCGCACGAGTTCGGGCACCACATCCAGAACCTCACCGGTGCCATCGACTACGCCCGACAGGATCCCCAGGGACCCGAATCCGGCGCAGTCCGGGTGGAACCTCAGGCGGACTGCTATGCCGGGGTGTGGGCCGGCAACGCCACCGAGCAGATCGACGAACGGACCGGGGAACCCTTCATGCAGCCGCTGACCCAGCGGGACCTGCAGGACGCCCTCTCCGCCGCGGCCGCCGTCGGCGACGACCGCATCCAGCAAGCCGCCGCGGGGCAGGTCAACCCCCACACCTGGACGCACGGCTCCAGCGAGCAGCGGCAGCGCTGGTTCCTGCACGGCTACCGGACCGGCGACGCCGGCCGGTGCGATACGTTCTCGGCCCCGGACCTCGACCGACCCGCCTGACGCAGGTGCGAAGGCTGCAGGTCCCGGACGCAGCCCGCGAAGGCTACAGGTCCCGTGGATCCACGGGGTCCGCCTCCCGGATGCCCGCGGCAAACGGCGGTGCACCCCCGGAGACCCCGGCCGGCGGGGTGCCCCCGGAGGTCCCGGCCCTGCCCTCGGCGGGATCCCCGGGCCCGAATCCCGGAAGATATCCGTCGGGCTCGCGGCCCATCGTCGTGTCCAGCAGCAGGAACACCATGCCCGCCCCCAGCCAGACCAGGATCAGGCCGATGCCCGTCATCAGCAACTCCCCCGGCCCCGCCGTCCCGGGGCTGTACGGCAGCCAACCCGTCGCGGCACCCCTGATGCCCGTCCAGAGCAGCCAGAAACCGGGGAAGGCCAGCCCGACCGTCACGGCGCCGGCGCCGATGCGGGGCCGCGGACCAAAGATGAGCCAGCCGGTCACGACGACGACGGGCAGCACGTAATGCAGGAGCCGGTCCGCCATCACCCAGGCAGCGGTCAGCCCGGCGGCTTCGGGAAAGCCTCGGAACGGGGTGAACTGGGCCAGGAAGACCAGCAGCATGGCCGCCAGGGTGGCGGCCCGGGCTGCCCGCCAGAGCCGTCCCCCGGCCGTGGTCGAATCCATCAGCAGCGTCAGGCTCACCACAAAAACGAGCAGCGCGGCCTGCACCCCCGGGGCGCTGGCGTAGTTCCACCAGGCATGCGCGGCGTCGGCGCCATAGCCGGGCGCCGCCGGCACGGCTGTGATGCCGACGGCGAGGCCCACGACGGCCAGCAGGGCGGTCAGGCCGTGGTAGGCGGCGGCGACGTGGACCTCGTCATAGCGTCCCCGCCGCCGCTTCGTTGCCGCACTCGACGCACTCATGACCCGATCCTAGCCCGCGGGACGGCGTCAAGACAGGAGCGGACCGGCCACCCGAAGGTGACCGGCCCGCTGTCGATTCGTCGAATCAGATATTGAAGCCGAGGGCGCGCATCTGGTCGCGGCCGTCGTCGGTGATCCGCTCCGGACCCCACGGCGGCATCCATACCCAGTTGAGGCGCCACTCGTCCACCACGCCGTCCAGCGCCTGGCCGGTCTGCTCCTCGAGGACGTCGGTGAGCGGGCAGGCGGCGGTGGTCAGCGTCATGTCGATGAGCAGGGCACCGTCGTCGGCGTACTTCAGCCCGTACAGCAGGCCGAGGTCCACGATGTTGACGCCCAGCTCAGGGTCGATGACGTCCTTGAGCGCTTCCTCGACGTCCTCCAGGGACGTCTGCGGGGCATTGGCTTCTGTCATGATCAGGCCTTCGCTGCTGTCAGGTAGCGGTCGTAGCCCTCTTCTTCGAGACGGTCGGCCAGTTCGGGGCCGCCCTCTTCAGCGATGTGGCCATCCACGAAGACGTGCACGAAGTCGGGCTTGATGTAGCGCAGGATACGCGTGTAGTGGGTGATGAGCAGGGTGCCCATCGCGCCGCCGGCATGCACGCGGTTGTGGCCTTCGGAGACCACCTTGAGCGCATCCACGTCCAGGCCGGAGTCGGTTTCGTCCATGATGGCGAACTTGGGCTTGAACAGTTCGAGCTGGAGGATCTCCACGCGCTTCTTCTCGCCGCCGGAGAAGCCCTCGTTCACGTTGCGCTGGGCGAAGTCTGCGTCGATGCGCAGCTGGCTCATCGCTTCCTTGACGTCCTTGGTCCAGGTACGCAGCTTCGGGGCCTCGCCGTCGAGGGCGGTCTTGGCGGTCCGCAGGAAGTTGGTCATGGTCACGCCGGGCACCTCGACCGGGTACTGCATGGCCAGGAAAAGGCCGGCGCGGGCGCGCTCGTCAACGCTCATGGCCAGCACATCTTCGCCGTCCATGGTGATGGAGCCGGAGTCGACGTTGTAGCGCGGGTGTCCGGCGATGGTGGCCGCCAGGGTGGACTTGCCGGAACCGTTCGGGCCCATGATGGCGTGGATCTCGCCGGTGTTGATCGTCAGGGACACGCCCTTGAGGATCTGCTTGCTGCCCTGCTCGGTGTCGATGCTGACGTGCAGGTCCTTGATTTCAAGAGTAGACATCTGTCTGCTTTCTCCTTTGCGCCCGGTGCGGGCGGGCGCCGTTCACGTGATGGAAGTTTTTAGTTGAGGTCCGGGGCAGGCGCCCCGTTGAGGACGTTCGTGACGTCTACGTAGACACTGTCGCCATCGAGCGCCAGCGCGAACACCGGGACGGGTTCGAACGCCGGCAGGCTCAGCGGCTCGCCGGTGCGCAAATCGAACTGGGAACCGTGGCCCCAGCATTCGATCGCGCAGCCTTCGACGTCGCCTTCGGAGAGGGAGACGTCCGCGTGCGAACAGGTGTCCCCGATGGCGTGGAGCTCGCCCTCGGAGTCCCTGACGATGGCTACCGGGTAGTCATCGATCAGGATGCGCACTGCCTGGTTGACCTGTATGTCGGAGGCCTGGCACACCAGTTCGCCGCGCGGCGTCCCGCTCATCAGAGGTTGCCCGCCTCGAGTTCCCGCTCGAGCGCCGCATTGAGGCGCTCTTCGAGGGCGGGCACCCGGATCTGCTGAATGACCTCGTTGAGGAACCCGCGGACCACCAGGCGGCGGGCGACGTCCTGCGGGATGCCGCGCGCCATCAGGTAGAACAGGTGCTCGTCGTCGAAGCGGCCGGTGGTGCTGGCGTGGCCGGCGCCTTCGATCAGGCCGGTCTCGATTTCGAGGTTCGGCACCGAGTCGGCGCGCGCGCCGTCGGTCAGCACCAGGTTCCGGTTTGCCTCGTAGCTGTCGGTGCCCTCGGCTTCCTTGCGGATCAGCACGTCGCCCACCCAGACGGTGTGCGCGTTCTTGCCCTGCAGGGCGCCCTTGTACAGCACCCGCGACTTGCAGTTCGGCACCGCGTGGTCCACGAACAGGCGGTGTTCAAGGTGCTGTCCGGCGTCGGCGAAGTAGAGGCCGTACATTTCCACATCGCCGCCGGTGGCGGTGAACCGGGTGGACGGCGTGACGCGGACGAGGTCGCCGCCCAGGCTGACGGTCACGTGCTTGAACTTCGCGTCGCGGCCCACGCGGGCCTGCTGCGAGGAGGCGTGAACGGCGTCGTCGGCCCATTCCTGCACCGAGACGACGGTGAGGTCGGCGCCGTCCTGCACGTCGATCTCCACGTTCTGCGAGACCGTGGCGCTGCCCTTGTGATCCAGCACGACGACGGCCTTGGAGAACTTTTCGGCCACGATGACCAGGTGCTGCGCGGACAGCTCGGTGCTGTTGCCTTCCACCACCACGGCGACGCCGGAGTCCAGTTGGGCCTCGGCCGGGATGGTCACCACTGTCGCTTCGCGGAAGGCCTCCCAGGCGGCGGCCGAGACGCGGTCCTCGGGGATGCCGGCGACGCCGATGCGGGCATCGGCGCGGCCCACGGTCTCGACCAGGACGCCGGCCGGCAGCTCGGCGCCTTCGGGGCCGGTGACGGTGACCGCCGGGCCGGTACCGGTCAGCGCGTCGCTCTGCAGGCCGCGCAGGCGCTTGAGCGGGGTAAACCGCCAGTCTTCTTCGCGTCCGGTGAGCGGGCCGAAGTCTTCCGCCTTGTATGAGGTCAGGCGGCCGGCGCGGGAGCTGTCCGGAACACCGACGCCGCCTCCGTGGCTGTGGCTCTTGGCGCTGTCGCCGGCCAGCGGGCCTGCGGCAGCGTTGGCCGGGGAGAGATTTTCGCCTTCCTCCGTGAATCCGTCGATGGCCGGAGCACCGATGCGTGCCTTCTCAGTGATCTCAGTCATTAACCTACGGATCCTTCCATCTGCAGTTCAATCAAGCGGTTCAGCTCGAGGGCGTATTCCATCGGCAGCTCGCGGGCGATCGGTTCGATGAAACCGCGCACGATCATGGCCATTGCTTCGTCTTCGGCCAGGCCGCGCGTCATCAGGTAGAACAGCTGCTCTTCGCTGACCCGGGACACGGTCGCCTCGTGGCCCATGGTGACGTCGTCCTCGCGGACGTCGATGTACGGGTACGTGTCCGAGCGCGAGATGGTATCCACCAGCAGGGCGTCGCAGACCACGCTGTTCTTGGTGTTCTTCGCGCCCTCGCGCACCTGGACCAGGCCGCGGTAGGCCGAGCGGCCGCCGCCGCGGGCCACGGACTTGGCCACGATCGCGCTGGACGTGTTCGGCGCAATGTGGACCATTTTCGAGCCGGTGTCCTGGTGCTGGCCCGCACCGGCGAAGGCGATGGACAGCGTTTCGCCCTTGGCGTGCTCACCGGTGAGGTAGACCGCCGGGTACTTCATGGTGACCTTGGAGCCGATGTTGCCGTCGACCCACTCCATGGTGGCGCCCTCGTGGGCGATGGCCCGCTTGGTCACCAGGTTGTACACGTTGTTCGACCAGTTCTGAATCGTCGTGTACCGGACGCGCGCGCCCTTCTTCACGATGATCTCGACGACGGCGGAGTGCAGCGAGTCCGAGCTGTAGATCGGCGCCGTGCAGCCCTCGATGTAATGTACGTAGGAGTCTTCGTCGGCGATGATCAGCGTGCGCTCGAACTGGCCCATGTTCTCGGTGTTGATCCGGAAGTAGGCCTGCAGCGGGATATCGACGTGGACGCCCTTGGGGACGTAGACGAAGGAGCCGCCGGACCAGACGGCGGTGTTCAGCGAGGCGAACTTGTTGTCGCCCACCGGGATGACCGAGCCGAAGTACTCCTGGAAGATCTCCGGGTGTTCCTTCAGGCCGGTGTCGGTGTCCAGGAAGATGACGCCCTGGGCTTCCAGGTCTTCGCGCAGCTGGTGGTAGACGACCTCGGACTCGTACTGGGCCGCGACGCCGGAAACCAGGCGCTCACGCTCGGCCTCGGGGATGCCCAGCTTTTCGTAGGTGACCCGGATGTCCTCGGGCAGGTCCTCCCACGTCTTGGCCTGCTTCTCCGTGGACCGGACAAAGTACTTGATGTTGTCGAAGTCGATGCCGGACAGGTCGGCGCCCCAGGTGGGCATCGGCTTGCGGTCGAAGTACTTCAGGCCCTTCAAACGCAGGTCCAGCATCCACTGCGGCTCGCCCTTCTTGGCGGAGATGTCGCGGACCACTTCTTCATTCAGACCGCGGCGGGCGTTGGCGCCGGCGGTGTCGGCGTCGGCCCAGCCGTATTCGTAGGTCCCGATGCCATGCAGCTCGGGGTTCTTTTCCAGGATTTCGGAAATGGTGGTGTCGGCTACATCGGTCGTCCCGACCGCGTTCCTCATGCTCTGATCCACTTGGTCCGTCATCACGGCCTCTCTTGCAGATTGATGGATACTCGTCTCGTGCCTGTCGCCGGTTCGACGGGTCGAACCGCAGACCTTGTTCGACCCACCGGGATGTGGGTCGTACACACATGTCCCCCGCTGGCCAGCGTGGACAGTCGCCTGACATCCACCCCGAGCAGCCGGGAGAAAACTTCGGTTTCGCTGTCGCAGAAGTCCGGGAAATCTGCTGCCAGCTGCTGCACCGGGCAGTGCCCCTGGCACAGCTGAACGGCCAGCATGGTGCTGTGCGGCGCCTGGGTTCCCACCACGTTGGTGGACCCGACAAAGCCGTCGGCGCTCAGCGCCTCCGCCAGCGCCTTGGCCCGCTCTTCAATTCCGGGCCCTGCCGCCTCCACCACCGGGCGGTAGCGTTCTTCCATGTCCCGGTAGCGGTTCCGCGCGAACTCGGCGACCGCCTCGCGGCCGGCAGCCTCGCCCAGGGCCGCCAATGCGGTTCGCGCAATATCCAGGTAGTCGTTGCCGAGGCGCGTCTGGCCCTGCCGGCTCAGCACGTACTTGCGGGCCGGGCGACCGGCACCGGTGGCAGAATTCGCGGTGAGCTTGACCTCGATCAGGCCCTTGCGGGACAGGGCATCCAGATGGCGCCGCACGGCCGCGGGGGTGAAGCCCAGTATCTCGCCGAGCCCGGCGGCACTGACGGGTCCGTGTTCCAAAACGGCATTCAACACCCGGTCCCGGGTCCGCTCCTCGGACTCCGGTGCCTGGGCACGCAAAGAAGCACTACTGGTCATGGAATACACAACACAATCATGACGTATTCTATTCCGCGCTACCAGTAAGGCAGGCCTTAGCGGAGCGTGCTCTGCGTCGACCGCTCTACGTCCCGTAGAATGTTCGGGTGCCTACCTCCGAACCCTGCCTGGATATCCAGGGACTCGTGAAAGATCTGGGACCGGTGGAGGCCCTGGACAACAAGATGATCCGCGTGATCGACGGGGTCCACCTGCGCGCCTACCCCGGGCAGGTCACGGCCTTGCTCGGGCCCAACGGCGCGGGCAAGACCACCACCTTAGCCTGCGCGCAGGGCCTCATGCGCCCCAACGGCGGCACCGTTCGGCTGCTCGGCCAGGATCCCTACCAGGCGGGAGCGGAGCTGCGCAGCCGGGTGGGCGTCATGCTGCAGGAAGGCGGCCTGCCGCAGGCCATCCGGCCGCTGGCCCTGCTTCAGCATGTTGCCGGGATGTACCGGGACCCCCGCAGCGTGGACGAGCTGGCGGAGCGGCTGGGCATCAACGGCTTCGCCAACACACCCATCCGCAGGCTCTCCGGCGGTCAAAAGCAGCGGGTCGCGCTGGCCGCCGCCCTGGTCGGCGATCCGGAGGTCCTCTTCCTGGACGAACCGAGCGCGGGCCTGGATCCGCAGTCCCGGGCCGTGGTGTTCGACCTGATCCAGGAACTGCGGGCCGAGGGGCTGGGCATCATCCTCACCACGCACCTCATGGACGACGCCCAGCGGCTGGCCGACTACGTCTTCATCATCGATGCCGGCAGGACCGTGGTGCACGGCACGGTGGCCGAACTCACGGCGGCCACGGACGAGAGCGCCGGCGTCGAACGCCTGCTGACGTTCGATGCCGCCCCGGGCCTGTCCTTCGCCCTGCCCGAGCCGTTCGCCGCCGTCGAAAACGTTCCCGGCCGTTACATGGTGGCCGGCCACATAACCCCCGCGCTGCTGGCCGCCCTGGCGGCGGAGTGGGCGGCCCACAATGTCATGCCGGCCTCCATCCACATGGCACCGCGCTCACTGGAAGATGTCTTCCTCGATATTTCCGGGAAGGACCTGCGATGAGCGCGCCCGCCGCCTTGATCCGCCGGATCGCCCTGCAGGGCCGCTACGAGACGTTGGGCATGCTGCGCAACGGCGAGCAGTTGCTGATCGCCATCATCCTGCCGCTCCTGGCGCTCATCGGCCTGACCGTCACGCCGCTGCTGGACACCTTTACGGACGACAGGATCGCCATGGCCGCCCCGGGCGTCCTGGCCTTGTGCACGGTATCCACGGCCCTGACCGGCCAGGGAATCGCCACCGGCTTCGACCGCCGCTACGGGGTTCTCCGCTTTCTGTCCACCACGCCGTTGGGACAGAGCGGCCTGATCCTGGGAAAGATCCTCGCCGTGCTGGCCATCATGGTCATCCAGGTGGTGGTGGTGGGCGGGACAGCCCTCGTCTTCCTCGGATGGCAGCCCGCGCTCGGCGGCCTCCTGCCGGCGGCCGCGCAACTGGTGCTCGGTGCCGCGGCTTTCACCTCGCTGGGCCTTTTGATCGCCGGTACTGTCCGGCCGGAAGCCACGCTGGCGATCACCAACCTGCTGTGGGTGCTGTTGGCGGCGGCCGGGGGTATCCTCTTTCCGGTGGCCAGTTGGCCCGACGTTTTCGAGCCGGCCGCCCACGTGCTGCCCTCGACGGCCTTGGGCGACGCCCTGCGCAGCGCCCTGATCGACGCGCAGTTCAATCTCACCGCCTCAATCGTGCTGCTGGCCTGGACCGTAGTGGCCAGCCTTGCCGCCATCCGCTGGTTCAAATGGAGCTAAGTCAATGACCACCGCCACCCCGAAGTACCGCGACCTCAAGGATCGGCTGCCCGTCTCGGTCACTCGAACCGTGCACGGGCTGGCCATCGCCTCGCTGGCATCGCAGATGGGCATCATCATCACCGGCGGCGCCGTGCGGCTGACCAAGTCCGGCCTGGGCTGCTCCGAGTGGCCCAACTGCGTGCCCGGTTCGATGACGCCGACGCCGGAGATGGGCATCCACGGGCTGATCGAATTCGGCAACCGCACGCTGACGTTCATCCTGGTCATTATCGCCGTGGCCATGCTCGTGTCGCTGTGGCGGATGCGCCGTTCGCACCGCACCCTGTTCGGCCTGGCGGTGGCCCTGCTGTGCGTCATTCCGGTGCAGGCCCTGATCGGCGGCATCACCGTGTGGACCGACCTTAACCCGTGGGTGGTGAGCCTGCACTTCCTGGCCTCGGCGGCACTCGTGGCCGTGGCCACGCTGCTGGTGAACCGCACCGGCATGTACCTGCGCGGCCGCTCCGCCGTGGCCGTCGCTCCGGTCCCGCGCATCCAGGCAACCCTGGGCTGGACCATCGCCGCTACCTCCGCTGCCTCCATCGTGCTGGGCACGATCGTGACCGGCACCGGCCCGCATGCCGGCGACGCCAGTGCCCCGCGGCACGACTTCAGCGCCGACCTGGTCACGCGGATCCACGTGGTGCCGGTCTACCTGCTGGTCGCGGCGATAGTGCTGGCGCTGGTGCTCGCCTACCGCCGCGCCACCTCCCCGCAACTGCGCACCGCCCTTTGGTGGCTGGCCGCCGTGGTCGTGCTGCAAGGCGGCATCGGTTACCTCCAGCACTTCACCGGCCTGCCCGTCGGCCTCGTGCTGCTGCACATGCTCGGGTCGGCCCTGCTGACCGTCGCGGCCACGAACGTCTGGGACCGTTCGACGGGCAAGTTCCCGCTCTAGTCCGGCCGTTCCGGCGGGCAAGTTACCGCCCCAATCCGCCCGGTTCGGCGGGGCCGGCGCTACTGTCCTGCCGGCGCCCGGTCAGCCGGGCGGAACGCCTCGATATCCTCCAGGAGGCGCGCGAGTTCGCGGCGGCTGCTCCCGGGCAATGGGTGCAGCGGCAGCCGCGGATCGCCCGCATCGATCCCGGCGGCCCTCGCCAGCGAGTAGAGATTGCTGAGCGGGCGCAACGACGCGAAATAGGCCATGAGGGGAGCCAACGCGGCCCGTGCCGCGGCGGCGGTTTCCTTATCGCCGGCCACCACGGCGTCGCGCAACACCCGGTAATGCGCCGGCAACACGGCGATCGGCCCGCCGTGCCAGGCGTCGGCCGCGAAGCCGGCGTCGGCGATCAGCGCGTCGCCGCTCATGCCGTGGCTGAAGTCGCCGGCCCCGACCGGCAGCAGGCCGCGGAGTTCTTCATATCGGCCGCGGAATACTTCGGCGGAGGGTGCCGATTCTTTCACGGCCACGATGTTGGGTTCCGCGGCCAGCTCGGCCACGAGCTCCAGGCTGAAGCTGAACTGCGTGGTGCGGGGATTGCTGTACAGGCAAACGGGGAGACCGGACCGGCGGGCAGCCGCAACACACTGGGCCGCCACTTCCTCGTCCGTCAGGGGATAGTAGGACACTGTGGAGACCAGGAGGCCGTCGGCACCGGCCGCGTTGGCGTCGTCGATGTTCTGCAGGAGTTCACGGGTGCCCACCGCGCTCACGCCGACGCACACCGGCAGCCCAGGCCGGACCGCCTTAACCGCCTCCACCGCCGCCGTGACGACATCCCGTCGTTCCGCGCGGTCCAGATACGCGAAGTTGCCCGAACTGCCCAGCACCGTGATCGCGTCGACGGGCGCCTCGCTCACGGCCGCGATATGGCGGATCAGCTCCGGAAGGTTGACGCCGCCGTCGTGATGGAAGGGGGTCACCGGATAGGCAATCAGGCCGCGGAAGGGATTCATGCCGCAATCTTAGGGCAGCAGGGCCGCCCCCGCAGGGCCCGGCACGGGCAGCAGGGCCGCCCCCGCAGGGCCCGGCACGGGCAGCAGGGCCCCCGGCGCACCGCCGGGAGGCAGCAGGCTGGCGTCGGGCGGGTTGCGCCTAGCCGAAGACGGGACCGCCGATAAAGGGATCCAGGGCCAGGGCCAGGAACAGCACCGTGAGGTAGCTGATGGAACCATGGAACACACGCATGGCGCTCTTGTTCGTGACGGCGGTGCTTTCGGTTCCGCGCTTGGTCAGCGCGTAGAGCCGGTGCGATTCGTAGACGAACCAGGAACCGCTGACCAGTGCCACGATGGTGTAGACCCAGCCGGCGCCGCCGACCGGAGCCAGCAGCAGCGAGCAGACCAGGGTGGCCCAGGCGTAGAGGACAACCTGCACGGAGACCTGCCGTGCGCTGGCGATCGCGCCGAGCATCGGCACGTTGGCCGCGTTGTAGTCGTCGCTGTATTTCATGGACAGCGGCCAGTAGTGCGGAGGCGTCCACAGGAAGATGACCATGAACAGGATCACCGCCGGCCACGCCACCGTGTTGGTCACCGCGGCCCAGGCGATGAGCACGGGGAAACACCCGGCGGCGCCGCCCCAGACGATGTTCTGCGAGGTGCGGCGCTTGAGGATCAGCGTGTAGATCACGACGTAGAAGAAGATCGCGCCGACGCCCAGCATGCCGGCCAGCGGATTAGCCCCGAACCAGAGGAGCGCCACGGCCACGACGGCGAGCGCCCAGGAGAACACCAGCGCCTCGCGCGGAGTCAGTTCCCCGGTCACGAGCGGGCGGTTTTCGGTCCGGTGCATGAGCTTATCCATGTCCCGGTCGATGTAGCAGTTAAAGGACCCGGCCGCACCGGCGGCGAGGGCACCGCCGACCATCGTGGCAGCCATCAGCCAGAGGTCGGGGAAACCCCCCTGGGCGAAGATCATGGTGGGCAGGGTGGTCACCAGCAGAAGTTCCATCACGCGGGGCTTCGTGAGCGACAGGTAGGCCTTGGCCTTGCGCGAGAAGCCGGGCTTGGCCGGAACGGCCAACGCCTGGTCCGGAACGGTCTGGATATTCAAGGAAAAACCACTCAGTTCTGCTGGAGTTCGTCTGACACACGAAAGCGCCCAGCCGTTAAGGACGGGCCAAGGTGCACCTACATCATACTCCTTCTATGTCTCGTAGAAACCGGTTTCCTGCCCGTGGAAACCGGTGTCGCCTGCCCTCGCCGAAACCCGCGCGGGCCGGGGGCGGCCGCCGGCGTCAAACAGTGACCGCTGTGACTGCTGGCACTGCACCACGTCCTGCGCATTGCAGATGCAACGGATAGAGTGGGGAAGGAGCGCCAATCCGCGGTTATGGGCGCAACAAGCTTGAGGCAGCAACAACGGCGAATGGCCCAATCGGTCCGCGGCCACGGCTGTTTTCCGGACCGTCGGCTGCCGCTTAGACGTAGATCAGAAAGGGGCCCACCCGGTGCCACACATGGAAGATCAGGAATTGTCCTGGACATCGCTGGACCAGCGGGCGGTGGACACGGTGCGTGTCCTCGCTGCGGATGCAGTCGAGAAGGTCGGCAACGGCCACCCCGGCACCGCCATGAGCCTGGCCCCGGCCGCGTACCTGATCTTCCAGAAGTTCATGCGCCACGACCCCACCGATCCGCACTGGGTGGGCCGCGACCGGTTCGTCCTCTCCCCCGGCCACACCTCGCTGACGCTGTACATCCAGCTGTTCCTCTCCGGCTACGGCCTGGAACTGGAGGACCTGAAGGCGCTGCGGACCTGGGGATCGCTCACGCCGGGCCACCCGGAGTACAAGCACACCCCAGGTGTCGAAATCACCACCGGCCCGCTGGGCCAGGGGCTCGCCTCCGCCGTCGGCTTCGCCTATGCGCAGCGCCGCACCCGCGGCTTGTACGACGCCGATGCTGCCGCCGGCGAGAGCCCGTTCGACCACACGGTCTGGGTGATCGCGTCCGACGGCGACCTGCAGGAGGGCGTCACGTCGGAGGCATCCTCCCTGGCCGGCCACCAGGAGCTGGGCAACCTGGTGGTGCTCTACGACGACAACAAGATCTCGATCGAAGACGACACCGACATCGCCTTCAGCGAAGACGTGCTCAAGCGGTACGAGGCGTACGGCTGGCACACCCAGCGGGTCGACTGGACCGAGACCGGCGAATACGTCGAAGACGTCCCGGCCCTGTCCGAGGCTTTGAAGGCCGCGAAGGCCGAGACGTCCCGGCCCTCGATCATCTCGCTGCGCACCATCATCGGCTGGCCCGCCCCCAAGAAGCAGAACACCGGCAAGATCCACGGCTCCGCCCTGGGTGCCGAGGAGGTCGCCGCCGTCAAGGAGGTGCTCGGCTTCGATCCGGAGCAGCATTTCGCGGTCGAGCCGGAGGTCTTGGATCACGCCCGGCAGGTGGCCGCGCGCGGCAAGCAGGCCCGCGCGGACTGGGAGACCGGCTACCAGGCCTGGCGCGAGGCCAACCCGGAGAACGCCGCGCTGCTGGACCGTGTGCAGGCGTCCGAGTTGCCGGAAGGCTGGGAGGCGGCGCTGCCCGAATTCCCGGCCGGCAAGGACGTCTCGACCCGGGCCGCCTCCGGCAAGGTGCTCAACGCCATCGGCCCGGTGCTGCCGGAGCTGTGGGGCGGTTCGGCGGACCTGGCCGAGTCCAACAACACCACGATCGAAGGCTCCCCGTCGTTCGTTCCCGAGTCGCGGCAGACCGACATGTGGTCCGGCGGGCCGTACGGCAGGGTGCTGCACTTCGGCATCCGCGAGCATGCGGCCGCCTCCATCGTGAACGGCATTGTGCTCAGCTCCAACACCCGCGCCTTCTCGGGCACGTTCCTGATCTTCAGCGACTACCAGCGGCCGGCCATCCGGCTGGGCGCCCTGATGGGCGTTCCCTCCATCTACGTGTGGACGCACGATTCCATCGGGCTCGGTGAAGACGGACCGACCCACCAGCCGGTGGAGCAGCTGGCGAGCCTGCGTGCCATTCCGGGCCTCGACGTCGTCCGTCCGGCCGATGCCAACGAGGTGGCCCAGGCCTGGAAGGCGGTGCTGGAGAACCACAGCAACCCGGCCGGCATCGTGCTCACGCGGCAGAACCTGCCCGTCTACGAGCGCGGCGGGAACGGCTTCGCCTCCGCCGAGAACGTGGCGAAGGGCGCCTACGTGCTGGCCGAGGCGCAGTCCGACGGCACGGACACGACGCCGCAGGTGATCCTGCTCGCCACCGGTTCCGAGGTGCAACTGGCCGTCCAGGCCCGCGAAACGCTGCAGGCCGACGGCATCGCCACCCGCGTGGTCTCCGTTCCCTGCCTCGAGTGGTTCAACCGGCAGGACCCCGCCTACCGCGAGTCCGTGCTCCCGGCCGGCATCAAGGCCCGTGTGTCGGTGGAAGCCGGCATCGCGCAGTGCTGGGACGGCCTGGTCGGCGATGCCGGCCGCAGCGTGTCCCTGGAGCACTACGGCGCCTCGGCCGACTACAAGACCCTGTTCCGCGAGTTCGGACTCACGGCCGAGGCTGTTGTCGAGGCCGCCCGCGACTCGCTCTCCCAGACCACCGATTCCTAAGGAGGACGCAATGTCCAACCCGAACACCCAGGCACTCTCCGACGCGGGCGTTTCCATCTGGCTCGACGACCTTTCGCGGGAGCGGATCAACTCCGGGACCCTGAAGGCCCTGATCGACGAACGGAACGTGGTGGGCGTCACCACCAACCCCTCCATCTTCGCCGCCGCCCTGCAGGACGGCCGCAGCTACGAGGCGCAGGTCCAGCAACTGGCCGCCGACGGCGCGGACGTGGATACGGCGGTCTTCGCCATCACCACGTCAGACGTGGCCGAGGCCTGCGACCTGTTCTCCCCGCTCGCCGCCGATACGGAAGGCGTGGACGGCCGCGTGTCGATTGAGGTGGATCCGCGGCTGGCCCGTGACGCGCACGGCACGGCCGCCGAGGCGCAGCATCTGCACAAGGCCGTGGGCCGCACCAATGCCTTCATTAAGATCCCGGCGACCAGCGAAGGCCTGGAGGCCATCACCGAGACCCTCGCGCTCGGCATCAGCGTCAACGTGACGCTGATCTTCTCGCTGCAGCGCTACCGCGAAGTGATTAACGCCTTCATGCTGGGTCTGGAGCAGGCCAAGGAAAACGGCAAGGACCTGTCGACCATCCACTCGGTGGCTTCGTTCTTCGTCTCCCGCGTCGATACCGAGATCGACAAGCGCCTGGACGCCGCCGGGTCCGCGGAGGCGGCCGCGTTGAAGGGCAAGGCCGGCGTCGCCAACGCCCGCCTGGCGTACCAGATCTACGAGGAGCAATTCGCGACCGAGCGCTGGCAGGTGCTGGCCGCCGCCGGCGGCCGGCCGCAGCGGCCGCTGTGGGCCTCCACCGGCGTGAAGAACCCGGAGTACCCGGACACCCTGTACGTCACCGAACTGGTGGCCCCGAACGTGGTCAACACCATGCCGGAGCCGACGCTGGAAGCCCTCGCCGACCACGGGAAGGTCGAGGGAGACCGGGTCACCGGCACCTACGCGGAAGCGAACAAGGTGCTCGACGACATCGCGCAGGCCGGAATTTCCTACAACGAGGTGGTGGAACTGCTCGAGGAGGAGGGCCTGGAGAAGTTTGTGGCCAGCTGGCAGCAGTTGCGGGAGACCGTCCAGAACGCCCTCGACTCGGTGCACGGAGCCCGGCAGTCATGAGTTCGCTGGCTTTCGAAGCGTCGGGAGCCGCACTGGCCGCCGTCCGCCGTCATATCGGCACCCTGGTGGAGGACCGCGTCGCGTCCCGCATCGCGACGCAGGACAACACCCTGTGGGGCCCGGAGGCAGAAGCCGAGGCGGCCGTCCGCCTCGGCTGGGTCGATGCAGCGGCGCTGTCCCGGCCGCTGGTTCCGGAGATCCTGGAGCTGCGCAAGGAGCTTGCGGCCGAGGGCGTGACGCGCTTTGTGCTGGCCGGGATGGGCGGCTCCTCGCTGGCGCCCGAAGTGATCGCCAATACCGCCGGCGTGGAGCTCACCGTGCTCGACAGCACGGATCCCCAGCAGGTGGGTGCCGCGCTGGCCGAACGGCTGGCCGACAGCGCCATCATCGTGTCCTCCAAGTCCGGTTCCACGCTGGAAACCGATTCCCAGCGCCGTGTCTTCGAGCAGGCTTTCGCCGACGCCGGGCTGGACGCCGCCTCACGCATCATCGTGGTCACCGATCCCGGCTCCCCGCTGGATGAGGCGGCGCGGGAAGCCGGGTACCGTGCGGTGTTCAACGCCGACCCCAACGTCGGCGGACGGTACTCCGCACTGACCGCGTTCGGGCTGGTCCCTGCCGGACTGGCCGGCGTGGACATCGAGAGGCTGCTCGACGACGCCGAAGAGGCCGCCGAGGTGCTCTCCGAGGATTCCGCCGACAACATGGCCCTGGCCCTGGGCGCCGCGCTGGCCGGCACGGAGCCGCTGCGCAACAAGGTAGCCATCGCCGACGACGGTTCCGGAATCGTCGGCTTCGCGGACTGGGCCGAGCAGTTGATCGCCGAGTCCACCGGCAAGCTGGGAACCGGACTGCTGCCGGTGGTGGTCAACGCCGGCGACCCGGAGACCGTCTCGGGAGCCAAGGATGTGCTGGTGGTCCGGCTGGTCTCCCCCGATCACGAGGTGACGGTCGGAGCCGACGAGGTTGCCGTCGGCGGGAGCCTGGGCAGCCAACTGCTGCTGTGGGAATACGCCACGGCGGTGGCCGGCCGCCTGCTGGGCATCAACCCCTTCGACCAGCCGGACGTCGAGGCGGCGAAGGCCGCGGCACGCGGACTGCTGGACGAACGCCCGGCCGCGGCGCTGCCCGACTTCACCGACGGCTCCGTCCAGGTGCGCGGCAGCGGCCTGGCCATGGGTGCGTCGCTGGACGACGCGCTGCGCGGCCTGCTGAGCCAACTGGGGCCGGACGGCTACGTGAGCGTGCAGGCCTACCTTGACCGCTTCGGCCAGGCCGAGTTGGAACGCATCCGGCCCCTGCTGGCCGAGGCGACCGGACGGCCCGTCACCTTCGGCTGGGGCCCGCGGTTCCTGCACTCCACCGGGCAGTTCCACAAGGGCGGGCCGGGCATCGGGGTCTACCTGCAGCTGACCGGCGAGGCCGCGACGGACATCCCCATTCCGGGACGCGAGTTCAGCTTCGGCGAACTGATCGATGCCCAGGCCGCCGGCGACGCCAACGTGCTGCGAGAGGGCGGCCGCCCCGTCCTGCGCCTGCATTTGGCCGACCGGGCCGCCGGTGTGCGCCAGGTGATGGACGCGGTGTCCCGACTGGGTGGAAAGCAGTAATGGCCCCTTCCGAACGACGGCGGCGTCAGGTCAACCCGCTCCGGGACCCGCGCGACCGCCGGCTCGACCGCATTGCCGGCCCCTGTTCCCTGGTGCTGTTCGGGGTCACCGGAGACCTTGCCCGCAAGAAGCTCATGCCGGCGGTGTACGACCTGGCCAACCGCGGGCTGCTGCCGCCGAGCTTCGCGCTGGTCGGTTTTGCCCGCAGGCCGTGGGACGACGACGAGTTCGCGGCCCAGGTGAAGGAATCCGTGCAGCGGCATGCCCGCACCCCGTTCCGCGAGGACATCTGGACGCACCTGGCGGCGGGCATCCGGTTCGTCCAGGGCGCCTTCGACGACGAGGATGCCTTTGAGCAGCTCCGCGGCACCTTGGAAGAGCTGGACGAGCAGCGCGGGACGCAGGGCAACCACGCGTTCTACCTCTCGATTCCGCCCAAGGCCTTCGAGCAGGTGTGCAAGATGCTCTCCTCGCACGGCCTGGCCCAGGCGCCCGAGGAAGTTGACGGCATGCCCTGGCGGCGGGTTGTCATCGAGAAGCCCTTCGGGCATGACCTTCAGTCCGCACGCGAACTGAACAACATCGTCGAATCGGTCTTCCCGCCGGACGCGGTGTTCAGGATCGACCACTATCTGGGCAAGGAGACGGTCCAGAACATCCTGGCCCTGCGCTTCGCCAACCAGCTGTTCGAGCCGCTCTGGAACGCGAACTACGTGGACCACGTGCAGATCACCATGGCGGAAGACATCGGCATCGGTGGCCGCGCAGGCTATTACGACGGCGTCGGGGCGGCGCGCGACGTCATCCAGAACCACCTGCTGCAGTTGCTCGCCCTGACCGCCATGGAGGAACCCATTTCCTTCAACGCCGAGGACCTGCGGACGGAAAAGGAAAAGGTGCTGGCCGCCGTCAAGCTCCCCGAGGACCTGTCGGCCCATTCGGCCCGCGGCCAGTACACCGGCGGGTGGCAGGGCGGTGAGAGGGTGGCCGGCTACCTGGAGGAAGAAGGTTTCAACCCGGATTCGGTCACCGAGACCTATGCCGCGCTGCGGCTGGACATCCACACCCGGCGCTGGGCCGGTGTGCCGTTCTACCTGCGTGCCGGCAAGCGCCTTGGCCGCCGGGTCACGGAGATTGCGGTGGTGTTCAAACGCGCGCCGAATCTGCTGTTCCCCAACCACCACGAGGACGACTTCGGCCAGAACGCGGTGGTGATCCGTGTCCAGCCCGATGAAGGAGTCACCATGCGCTTCGGGTCCAAGGTGCCCGGCACGCAAATGGAGGTCCGGGACGTCACCATGGACTTCGGCTACGGGCACGCGTTCACCGAGTCCAGTCCCGAGGCCTACGAACGGCTGATCCTGGACGTACTGCTCGGCGAGCCGCCGCTGTTCCCCCGCCACCAGGAGGTCGAGCTGTCCTGGAAGATCCTGGACCCGTTCGAGGAGTACTGGGCCAACAGCCGTACCCGGCCGGAACCCTACTCCCCTGGCAGCTGGGGACCGGCGTCGGCCGATGAGCTGCTGGCCCGCGACGGACGCACTTGGAGAAGGCCGTGATCAAAGAGCTCAAGGACACCACCACATCGAAGGTCTCCAAGGAAATCGTGGCCATGCGGGAACAAGGCGGCGTTGTGGCCCTGGGGCGCGTGCTGACCCTGGTGGTCGTGACCTCGCTCGGGTACGAAGAAGAGGCCATCTTCGCCGCCAACGCCGCGAGCCGGGAACATCCCTGCCGGATCATCGCCCTGGTCGACGCCGGGTCGGAGGCGGAGACCAAGCTGGATGCCCAGATCCGGGTCGGCGGCGACGCCGGAGCGGCCGAGGTGGTGGTGCTGTACGGCTACGGCCAGCTGGCAGCCGAGAGCGAGTCCCTCGTGGCCGCGCTGCTGCTGCCCGACGCCCCGATCGTCGCCTGGTGGCCGCACGGCATGCCGAAGGATGCTTCGCGCACGTCGATTGGCCGGATTGCGCACCGCCGCATCACGGATTCAGACAAGGAGCCGGACCCGCAGCAGGCGCTGTTCAGCCTGCGCGAGACTTATACCGCCGGCGACACGGACCTGGCCTGGACGCGGCTGACCAGTTGGCGCGTGCAGCTGGCCGCCGTCTTTGACCAGCTGGAACCTGCCCCGGTCACCTCGGTTGCCGTGGAGGGCGCCTCGGACTCCCCCAGCACCGTCCTCTTGGCGGCGTGGCTGACGCTGGCACTGAACGCGCCGGTGACCATCGTGGAGGACACGGCGGGGACCGGCATCAGGGGCGTGCGCATTTCACGGACGACCGGCGACATCCGGATCCTGCGTCCCGGCCCGTCCGTGGCCGAACTGATCATGCCCGGCCTGCCGGTGCAGCGTATTACGCTGCCGCGCCGCCCGCTGGAGGAATGCCTGGCCGAGGAACTGCGCCGGCTGGACCCGGACGAAGTGTTCGGCGAGGTGCTGATACACGGATTGCCCCGAACCAATTTGAGGAGCGTGCGCCGCAGTGACCGCTGAACCACACGTCATCGTCCACCCCGACACCGCCGCCGTCGCCGGCTCGGTGGCCCGGAGGCTGGTGGAGCGCCTGGCGGCGGCCCAAGCCGCCCGCGGCGACGCCACGGTGGTGCTCACCGGCGGCAGCCTGGGCATCAACACCTTGAAGGCGGTAGCCGCCGTCGATACCCCCGCCGGCTTCGATTGGTCCAAGGTGAACATCTGGTGGGGCGACGAGCGGTTCGTCCCCAAGGACAGCCGCGACCGCAACGAACGGCAGGCACGCGAAGCGCTGCTGGACGCGCTCCCCCTGGACCCGGCCCGGGTGCACCCCTTCGGGGCCGCCGGAGAACACGCCGACCCCCACGCGGCCGCCGTGGCCTATTCCGCGGCGCTGCGCCAGGCCGCGGCCGAGGAGGGCACCAGCGGCCCGGTGCCGAGGTTCGACGTGCTGCTGCTGGGCGTCGGGCCGGATGCGCACATCGCCTCGTTGTTCCCCGAGATGGGCGGCATCCGCGAGGAAGAGCGGTCCGTGATCGGCGAGACCGATGCGCCGAAACCACCTCCGGAGCGCGTGTCCCTGACGCTCCCGACGATCAACTCCGCGGACGAGGTCTGGCTGGTGGTGGGCGGCCAGGACAAGGCCGGCGCCGTGGGACTCGCCCTCGCCGGCGCCAACCCGGTGCAGGTTCCCGCCGCCGGTGCCCGCGGGCGCAAACGCACCGCGTGGCTGCTGGACCGGGACGCCGCGTCCAAGCTGCCCGACGCACTGCTGTCCGCGGCCGAGAGAGGCGACGGCTGACAGCAGTTGCTCCGGGCGGCGGCCGGGCCGGCGGGTTCGACCGCTAGCGCGCCTCCCGACGCCGGCGCCGCAACTTCTCGAGCGCCTGTTCCACCACGGCCTCCGCCTCGTCAGGGCTGCGCCGTTCCTTCGCGTATTCCAGATGGCTCTTGTAGGGCTCGTCGCTGCTGCGGGCGTCGGTGACGTACGCGCCCGGTTCCCTGGCCGCCGTCTGGCCGCAGTGCGGGCAGTCCCAGGACGGCGGGATGTCGGCTTCGCTCAGATTGGCGAAGACCGGAGTGGTCTCGTGTCCCTTCGGACACCAATACGTGACGGGAACCTTGGTCACCGGAACTACCGTCCGCCCGGTCACGGCCTGCCAGCCTGCGAGCCCGGCACCCGATTCGGAGCCCACCCGGACCGCGCGGAAAGAATTCGACGGATCAACCATGTTTGCTCCCCCGCTGAGAAGAATCGATGCCCCCTGCATCGGGCACCAGTCTACGGGTCGAACAGCGAAGGGTTAAGGGGTTGGGCCAAGTCGTCGGCCCGCCGGTCCCGGACAGCGGAGCCGGGCCCCGGAAGCGTCGGTCAGGATTCCGCGCTGAAACGCATCATGAGGCCCAGGGCCACGATGACCGTGCCCCAGACCAGCCCCAGGACCACCGTGAACCGGTTGAGGTTGCGCTCCGCGACGCCGGACGATCCCAGGCTGGTGGTCATGCCGCCGCCGAACATGTCGGACATGCCGCCGCCGCGCCCCTTGTGGAGCAGGATGAGCAGGGTCAGCAGCAGGCTCGTGATGCCGAGCAGGATTTGCAGCGTGATCTTCAGAGCTTCCACAGTGGCCTTTCGTCAGCTGTCGGGATATCCCAGTGGCGGGCAGACATCACTTTGTCAGCAGGTGTTGTTCGAACCTGACAATATTAGCAAATTCGCCTGCATCCAGGCTGGCGCCACCGACCAACACGCCGTCCACGTCGCGCTCGTTCAGGATCGCGGCCGCGTTCGCCGCCTTCACGGAGCCGCCGTAGAGCAACCGCACCCCCGCCGCCACGCTGTCATCGAAGAGGACGGCCATCTCCGCGCGGATGGCGGCGCACATCTCCTGGGCGTCCTCCGGACCGGCCACTTCCCCGGTGCCGATCGCCCACACCGGTTCGTAGGCGATGACCAACCGGGCGGCCTGACCGGCGTCCAGGCCTGCCACATCCGCCCGCAACTGACCCAGCGTGTGCTCCACATGGTTCCCGGCCTGGCGCACCGCGAGGCCTTCCCCGACGCACAGCACCGGGGTCAGCTTGTGCCGGTAGGCCGCCTTCAGCTTCCCGTTCAGCAACGTGTCGTCCTCGCCGTGGATCTCGCGCCGCTCGGAATGCCCGACCAGCACGTACCGGCAGCCCAGCTTGGCCAGGAACTGCCCGGAGATGTCACCGGTGTAGGCGCCGGCATCGTGCGGCGAGAGGTCCTGGGCGCCGTAAACCAGCTTCAGGTCGTCGCCATTGACCAGCGTCTGCACGCCGCGCAGATCGGTGAACGGCGGGAACACGGCGACCTCGACCCGGGCATAGTCGTGCCGGGCATCGCTGAGCGTCCACGCCAGTTTCTGCAAGAGGGTGATGCCCTGGACATGGTCCATGTTCATCTTCCAGTTGCCGGCGATCAGCGGGGTGCGGTCGAACTTTCCGTTGGTCGAGCTGGTCACTGAGGTCTCCATCTGTCGGGGGCGCCGCGGTGGACGCCGTGCTGAGCGGTGTGGCGGGGCAATCCGGAGGCGCCGCGCGCGCCGCGGGCCTGGGCGATGCCGGCATCTCCTGCCGCCGGGGGCAGGAGATGCCGCTCGATCAGTTCTCCAGTGCCGCCAGGCCGGGCAGGGTCTTGCCCTCGAGGTATTCGAGGCTGGCGCCGCCGCCGGTGGAAATGTGTCCGAAGGCGCCGTCGTCGAAGCCGAGGGCACGCACAGCGGCGGCGGAATCGCCTCCGCCGACGACGGTGAAGCCGTCGCTGCCGGTGAGGGCCTTGGCGACCGTGCGGGTGCCGTTGGCGAAGGCGGCGAACTCGAACACGCCCATCGGTCCGTTCCAGAAAACGGTGTTCGCCGAGTGGATCTGGTGGGCGAAGGCCTCGGCCGACTCCGGGCCGATGTCCAGGCCGATGCCGGCGGAGCCAAAGGATGCCGACTCGATGCTGTCCGCTGGAACTACTTCCCAGGCCGCATCGGCGGCAAACTTCTCGGCGACCACGATGTCGGTCGGCAGGATGAACGTGCAACCCAGTTCCTTGGCGCGTGCCAGATAGCCGCGCACGGTGTCCAGTTGGTCCTGCTCCAGCAGGCTGGAGCCGACCTTGTAGCCCTGGGCCGCCAGGAAGGTGAAGACCATGCCGCCGCCGACCAGCAGGTAGTCGGCCTTGCCCAACAGATTCTCGATCACGGCCAGCTTGTCCGAGACCTTGGAACCGCCCAGGACCACCACATACGGCCGCTGCGGCGCCTCGGTGAGCTTGTTCAGGACCTGGAGCTCCGTCCGCACGAGGTCGCCCTGGTAGGCCGGAAGCCGGCGGGCAATGTCGAAGACCGAAGCATGCTTGCGGTGGACGGCACCGAAGGCGTCGTCCACGTAGGCTCCGTCGGCGCCGGTCAGGGCGGCGAGTTCGGCGGCGAAGGCCTCCCGGTCGGCGTCGTCCTTGCTGGTTTCCCGGGGGTCGAACCTCACGTTCTCCACCACCAGCACTTCCCCGTCCTGCAGCCCCGCGGCCGCCTCCCGGGCGGCCGGGCCCACCGTGTCCGCGGCGAACTTGACCGTGACCGGTGCCAGTTCCTTCAGCCGGGCGACGGCGGGGCGCAGCGAGAACTTCTCTTCGGGTGCGCCCTTGGGGCGGCCTAGATGGGCCGTCACGACCACCCGCGCCCCGGCTTCCGCGAGCTTGACAATGACCGGCAGGGACGCCCGGATCCGCCCGTCGTCGGAGACCGCCAGGTCCGGGAGTTCGCCCTCCAGGGGGACATTCAGGTCTGAGCGGACCAACACGTGGCGTCCGCGGACCCCGGCGGCCAGCAGGGCATCAAGAGAATGTGCAGTCATTTCTTCCTTCGTGCGGAGGACGGGACGGGCGGGACCTAGGCCAGCTTTGAAGCAATCAGAGCCGTCAGGTCCACCAGGCGGTTGGAGTAGCCCCACTCGTTGTCGTACCAGCCAACAACTTTCACCTGATTACCCATTACCTTAGTCAGTCCCGAGTCGAAGATCGAAGACGCCGGGTCTGTGACGATATCGGAGGACACGATGGGGTCCTCCGTATACGTGATGATCCCGGCCCAGTGCGGGTCGCCGGCGGCCTCCTTGAACGCAGCGTTGACCTCTTCCACGTCGGTTTCGCGGGACACGGTGACGGTCAGGTCGGTCATCGAGCCCGTCGGCACCGGCACACGGACCGCGAAACCGTCCAACTTGCCCTGCAGTTCCGGCAGGACCTGCCCGATGGCCTTCGCCGCGCCGGTCGATGTCGGCACCAGGTTGATGGCCGCCGCCCGGGCGCGCCGCAAGTCCCGGTGCGGCCCGTCCTGCAGGTTCTGGTCGGCGGTGTAGGCGTGGATGGTGGTCATGAGGCCGTGCTCGATGCCGAACTTCTCGTGCAGCACCTTCGCCATGGGCGCGAGGCAGTTCGTGGTGCAGGAGGCGTTCGAAATCAGGTGGTGGGAACCGGCGTCGTACTCGCCGTCGTTGACGCCCATCACGATGGTGATGTCCTCGTCCTTGGCCGGAGCCGAGATCAGGACTTTCTTCGCCCCGGCGTCGAGGTGCTTCCGGGCGCCGCCGCCCTTGTTGAACCGGCCGGTGGATTCGATCACGATGTCGACGCCTAGGTCGCTCCACGGCAGCGCGGCGGGTTCCTTTTCGGACAGGACGCTGACCTTCCGGCCGCCGACGATCAGGTTGCCGGCATCCACCTCGACCGTTTCTGCCAACACGCCGAGCACGCTGTCGTATTTGAGCAGGTGGGCCAGGGTATGCGCATCGGTCAGGTCGTTAACCGCCACGACCTCCAGATTTGTGTCTTGCGCCAGGACGGCGCGGAAGTAGCTGCGGCCGATCCGGCCAAATCCGTTGATTCCAACTCGAGTAGTCATGAGCCTCTACCTCGTGGATGGGCCGTGACCGGAAGGGCTCCCCCGGTCCGTGCCCTTGTTGTCGGCCTGCTGGCCGGGTGGTCAGCGCGGAAGCGCCGGTGCGGGCGGCGGCGAAGCGGGCGGCGACGTCGGCCCGGTGGACGGTACCGGCGCGGTGTCCGCCGCCCCGGCCCCGTGGCTGGCATGCATGAAGTCGTTCAGTTCCATGATCCTCGCCCGGACGCGCCGTTCCAAGGCCGCGCAACCGTGGCCGGGGTGCAGTTCGTGCGTGCCCATGGTTCCCTCCAAACTGACGTGCCGTGCCTAGTCGTCCAGCATCTCCGGCGTCACGTTGGCTTCGGTCCCCGGGATGCGCAGCTCCAGCGCCCGCTTGTCCGCCATGGCCAGCAGGCGGCGGATCCGGCCGGCGATGGCGTCCTTGGTCATCGGCGGGTCCGCCAAGCGCCCGAGCTCGTCCAGGGAGGCCTGCTTGTGCGCCACCCGGAGTTCACCGGCGTAACGCAGGTGCTCCGGCACCTCGTCGTCGAGGATCTCGAGGGCACGCTCCACGCGCGCGCCCGCCGCGACGGCGGCCTGGGCCGAGCGCCGCAGGTTGGCGTCGTCGAAATTGGCCAGCCGGTTCGCGGTAGCGCGTACTTCCTTGCGCATCCGGCGTTCTTCCCACACCATCAGCGCATCATGGGCACCCATCCGGGTCAAGAGCGCCGCGATGCTGTCGCCGTCGCGGATGACAACCCGATCCACGCCGCGCACCTCCCGGGCCTTGGCCGCGATCCCGAGCCGGCGGGCCGCGCCCACCAGCGCCAGCGCCGCTTCCGGGCCGGGACAGGTGACCTCCAGTGCGGAAGAGCGGCCGGGTTCGGTCAGCGAACCGTGCGCCAGGAAGGCTCCGCGCCAGACCGCCTCGGCATCGGCCGCCGAACCGTTGACGACCACGGAGGGCAGGCCGCGGACCGGCCGGCCGCGGCCGTCCAGCAGGCCGGTCTGCCGGGCGAGGGACTCCCCGTCCTTCACCACGCGCACGACGTAGCGGTTCCCGCGGCGCAGCGCACCGCCGGAGACCACGATGATGTCGCCGCTGTGGCCGTACACTTCCGAGATGGCGGTGCGCAGCCGCCGGGCGGTCGCAGCCAGATCAACTTCGGCCTCGATGACGATGCGGCCGGAAATGATGTGGAGTCCGCCGGCGAAACGGAGCGTCGACGAGACCTCCGCCTTCCGGACCTGGGACTTCTTGATGTCAAGGCGAGCGAGCTCATCCTTGACTGCTGCGGTCAGCGCCATGCACCTTGTCCTTACCTAATCCTTGTGGCCTTCGAAAATGTCGTGGTAGGCACTCGCCAGTCTCAACGGATCGTGTACGGGGCGTCCGCCTGAACTTCCTACTCTACCGAAGACCACGCGTGCTCCCAGCGCGGCCGCGGCATCCTCGAAACGCCCCTTGTCGTCAATCACGGCCGGATCGGCCAAGACCACGTCGAAACGCATCCCGGGGGCGCAGCGCCTCACCGCGGCCAGGTGGTCCGAGGCCGTCATCCCGGACGTTTCCTTGGTGTCCACCGACAGGTTCATGGTCAGGCAGCGGCGCGCCGGGGTGTCGCAGAGCGCCTCGCGCATCTCCTTCAGCATCAGGTGCGGCAACACCGAGGTGTACCAGGAGCCGGGCCCGAGGATCACCCAGTCGGCATATTCGACGGCGTTCAGTGCCTCGACGCAGGCCGGGGCGTCGTCGGGCAGCAGGCGCACGTCGTGGACGTGGCTGTTGCGTCCGGCCGCCGCCAGCCGGGACTGGCCGGAGATCAGCGCGGTGCGCAGCCGCCCGTCCTCGCCCTCCACCAGCACGTCGCCCTCGATGGTCAGCGGCACGGTGGCCATCGGCAGCACCTCCCCGCGGGCCCCCAACAGGGCGCCGGCCCACTTCAGGCCGGCAACGGGGTCGCCCAGCAGCTCCCACAGGGTCACAATCAGCAGGTTTCCGAGGGCATGGTTGTCCAGCGACGGCTCGGCGCCCGGGGATGACTTGAAGCGATGCTGCATCACATCGCGCCAGGTCCGCCCCCAGTCGGTGTCATCGCACAGCGCCGCGAGGGCCATCCGCAGATCTCCCGGCGGGAGGACGCCGAACTCCTTGCGCAGGCGGCCGGAGGATCCGCCGTCGTCGGCCACCGTGACGATGGCCGTCAGTTCCGTGGTGAGCAGCCGCAGCGCGCCCAGCGAGGCAGAGAGCCCGTGCCCGCCGCCCAAAGCCACCACGGAGGGAGGCGCACCGCTCTTCCCGGTCCGGCTGCGGGAGGTCCCCGGGGCGGGAACCAGCGGCATCGGTCCGGTCAGGATCGCCACTATTCGCGCCCCAGGTCCCGGTGCTGGACGGTGACTTTGACGCTCGGCAGCTGGGCCAGCCGCTTCCCGATTTCCTCGGCGACCGCCACGGAACGGTGCTTGCCGCCGGTACACCCGATGGCGATGGTGCCGTAGTGCTTGTTCTCGCGGCGGTAGCCCTCCAGCACCGGCTCCAGCGCGTCCACATAGCGGTTGACGAATTCATCGGCCCCGGAGTCCACCAGCACGTAGTCGCGGACCTTCTCGTCCAGCCCTGTGTGCGGGCGCAGCGCGGGGACCCAGTGCGGGTTGGGAATGAAGCGGGCGTCGGCGACGAAGTTGGCGTCCACCGGCAGCCCGTATTTGAAGCCGAAGCTGACCACGTTGATGCGCAGCACGATCGGACCGGATTCGGTGAAGAGTTCCGTGATGGCAGTGGCCAGGGCGTGGACGTTCATCTCGGTGGTATCCACCACCAGGTCGGCCGAGTCCTTGAGGCTGCTCAACAGTTCCCGTTCGGCGGTGATGCCGTCGGATATGCGGCCGTCACCCTGCAGCGGGTGCGGCCGGCGGCCCTGTTCGAAGCGGCGGACCAGGACGTCCCCGGAGGCGTCCAGGAACAGCACCCGGTAGTGGATGCCGCTGGCCGCCAGGGCATGCAGCGCCTCACGGATGTCGCGGAAGAGGCTCTGGCTGCGCACGTCCACGACCACGGCAAGCTTGGGCAGCGACTGCGGCATCCGCGAAACCAGTTCGGCCAGCGTGCCCAGCATCTGCGGCGGCAGGTTGTCCACCACGTACCAGCCGTGGTCTTCGAGGGCATGCGCCGCCGTGGTCCGGCCGGCCCCGGACATCCCCGTGACCACCAGGAGTTCGGATTCCACCGGCTTTTCCGGCGTCAAGTCCTCATCCACCGTCATCGTCATTCCATCCATCCCGACCCCCGCTCCTCGATTCAAGCTCTAGCCTAACTAAGATTCGATGATTTCGCCGGTCGCCATATTTACCGCCGGCGCGGGCTCCTCCGCGGCACCGGCAGCCAGCTGGCGCTTCAAGGAAGCCGCCAGCGCCGGGCCGATGCCCGGAACCTGCTGCAGCTCTTCGGCGCTGGCCGCCTTGAGTTTCTTGGCCGAGCCGAAATGTTTCAGCAGCGCCTTGCGTTTCGCCGGCCCGAGGCCCTGGATGCCGTCCAGCACCGAGACGGTCATGGCCTTGCCGCGCTTCTGCCGGTGGTAGGCAATCGCGAAACGGTGGGCCTCGTCGCGGATCCGCTGCAGCAGGAACAGGCCCTCGGACGAACGCGGCAGGATCACGGGGAAATCGTCGTCGGGCAGCCAAACTTCCTCCAGCCGCTTGGCCAGGCCGACCACGAACACGTCGGTAATACCCAGGTCCGACAGCGCGCGGGAAGCGGCGGCCACCTGGGGCGGCCCGCCGTCCACCACCACCAGGTTGGGCGGATAGGCGAACTTGGTTTTGGGCGCCGGCGTGAGCGTCTCTTCAAGCACGACGGCGGTGTCCGCGCCGTCCCCGGCAGGGGTTTCGCCTGCATCGGCGGCCGCCGGGATGCCCTGGTGGCCTTGTTCCGCCAGATAGTTCCGGAAGCGCCGGCTGATCACGTCATACATCGCCGAGGTGTCGTCCCGGGCGGCCTCGCCGGTGATCGCGAAGCGGCGGTAGTCGGACTTCTTGGGCAGCCCGTCTTCCACCACCACCATGGAGGCCACCACGTTGGTGCCCTGTACGTGGGAGATGTCGTAGCATTCGATCCGCAGCAGCGCCACGGGCAGATCCAGTGCCTCCTGCAACTGCTGGAGGCCGGCCGAGCGCGTGGTAATGTCGCCGGCGCGCCGGCTCTTGTGCAGGGCCAGGGCCTGCTCGGCGTTCTCCCTCACGGTGGCCAGCAGGGCAGCCTTGTCACCGCGTTTCGGCACGTGGATCTGCACCCTGCTGCCGCGGAGTGCGCTGAGCCAGGCCTGCAGTTCGGCGGCATTCTCCGGTTCCTGCGGCAGCATGACCTGGCGCGGGATCCGGTCCGGCCCGTCGGCGTCCCCGTAAACCTGCTGCAACAGGTGTTCGGCCAGGTCGGCGTCGCTCTGGTCCTCGACCTTTTCCACCACCCAGCCGCGCTGGCCGCGGATCCTGCCGCCGCGGACGTGGAACACCTGGACGGCCGCCTCCAGTTCGTCCTGGGCCAGGGCGAACACGTCGGCGTCGGTGTCTTCAGTGAGCACCACGGCATTGCGTTCGAAGACCCGGCGCAGCGCGGCGATGTCGTCCCGGTGACGCGCCGCCGTCTCGTAGTCGAGTTCGGCCACCGCCGCGGCCATCTTCTTTTCGAGGTCCCGGATAAACCGGTCGGCTTCCCCGCCCATGAACGCGCAAAACTCGGCGGCCAGGGCCTTGTGGTCCTCGGGCGAAATCCGTCCCACACAAGGCGCCGAGCACTTGTCGATGTAGCCCAGCAGGCACGGCCGGCCGGTGCGCTGGGCCCGGTTGAAGACGCCGGTGCTGCAGGTGCGGACCGGGAAAACCCGCAGCAGGGTGTCCACGGTCTCGCGGATCGCTTTGGCCGGGTAGTACGGACCGAAGTACTTCACGCCCTTGCGCCGCTCGCCGCGCATCACCTGCACGCGCGGGAACTTCTCCCCCATGGTCACGGCCAGGTAGGGATAGGACTTGTCGTCCCGGAACATGATGTTGAAGCGCGGTGTGAACTCTTTGATCCACGTGTACTCGAGCTGGATGGCCTCCAGTTCGCTGCCCACGATCGTCCACTCCACCGAAGCCGCCGTGTGCACCATCGCATGGGTCTTGGGCGGCAGGTTCTTGGGGCTGGCGAAGTAACTGTTGAGCCGGGACCGCAGGTTCTTCGCCTTGCCGACGTAGATCACCCGCCGGTGCTCGTCCCGGAAGCGGTAGACGCCGGGATTGGTCGGGATCTCCCCCGTCCGCGGACGGTAGGAAGCAGGATTAGCCATGGCCGGTCACTCCCTTCCTCGCCTGGGCCCTGGGTGCCGTCCGGCCGGTCAAGCCGACGGCGTCTTGTTGTAGCTGTTCGAGCGTTCCTGGCCGGTCAGGTCGGCGATCGCGTCCATGATCTGGTCGGTGGCCGACCGGCGCGCCGGCAACGAGTGCTCCGGCCCGGTCCGCTTGAAGTACAGCGGCTTGCCGATCCGGACCGTGAAATGGCTCGGCCGGATCATCATCCTCCCGGCGGGCTGCAGCTGTTCGGTGCCGATCAGCCCGACCGGCAGCACCGGCGCCCCGGTCGTGAGGGCCAGCCACCCCACGCCGGTGCGGCCCCGGTAGAGCTTGCCGTCACGGGACCGTGTTCCTTCAGGATAAATCCCGAAAGCCTCGTTGCGGTCCAGTACGTCCAGGGCGCTCTGCAGCGCGGCCACGCTGGCGGCCTGTTCGCCCCGCTCCACCGGTATCGAGCCGACGCTGTGAAAAAACCACCGCATCGCAGCACCCTTGGGACCGCGGGTGGTGAAGTATTCGGCTTTGGCGAAAAAGGCCACCTTCCGCGGCATCATCGCCTGGATGATGACGCTGTCGAGGAAGGACAGGTGGTTCGGTGCCACAATCACCGGGCCGGTCGCGGGAAAGTTCGCGATGCCTTCAATCGTCGGCCGGCAGCTGAGCCGCAACCCGGCCCGGAACGAGGCGCGGGTCGCTTCGAACGTCCTCATGCGGCCGGTCCGGGGCGTCCGGCCAGGGCGCCCTCGGGCTCGGCGGCGGTCAGCCGCCCAATAGCGGCCTCAAGTTCTTCGGCGGTATCCACGACGACGACGGCGCCGGCGGCTTCCAGCTCCCCGGGGGCTGCGAAGCCCCAGCCGACCCCGACGGCGGGGATGCCGAGCCGGAGCGCAGCGGCCGCGTCGTAGAGCCGGTCGCCCACCATGACCACCGGGCCGCACGCGTCGCTGAAAGCGTCCAGCGCGGCCTGCAGGATCGGCACCTTGCCCAGCCCGGGTTCCGCCGGGGCGGGATCGTCACCCTCGGCTCCGTAAATTCCCGCAAAGTACTGCTCCAGGCCCTGCAGCCGCAGCAGCTCCCGCGCCAACCCGGTCGGCTTCTGCGTGGCGACGGCGAGGATAGCGCCGGTGGAGAGGAGCCGCTCCAGCAGGCCGGTGATGCCCGGGTACACGCGGCTGGCCGCCATGCCGGACCGGCGGTAGCCCGCCCTGTACAAGGCGATCACCTCGCCGAGCCGGTGCTCCGGGACGCCGGCGCCGCGCAGAGATTCACCCAGCGGCGGCCCGACCAGGGATTCGAGTTCTTCCTGCGGCGGGACCGGCAGGCCGGCCGCCGCGAGGGCGCCGGCTATTCCGGTGGTGATGGCACCTGCGGGGTCAACCAGGGTTCCGTCGAGGTCGAAAAGTACCAGCGCAGGCAATTGAGTCACCCGGGCATTTTCCCACAGATCCGCGGATCCGCCGGAATCCATTCCTGCTCGGGAATACCTTCTTCCCTCCGGCAGGCTCACTGCTGGCCGAGCGCCTCCGCCAGGAAGCGCCCGGTGTGGCTGCCCTCGACTGCCGCCACCTGCTCGGGAGTGCCGCTGGCGATGATCTGGCCGCCGCCGGAACCGCCCTCGGGCCCCATGTCCACAACCCAGTCGGCGCTCTTGATCACGTCGAGGTTGTGCTCGATGGTGATCACCGTGTTGCCCTTGTCCACCAGCCCCTGCAGCACCTGCAGGAGCTTGCGGATGTCTTCAAAGTGCAGGCCGGTGGTCGGCTCATCCAGCACGTAGATGCTTCGCCCGTTCGAGCGGCGCTGCAGTTCGCTGGCGAGCTTGACGCGCTGGGCTTCCCCGCCCGACAGCGTGGTGGCGGGCTGTCCGAGCCGGACGTACCCCAGCCCGACGTCCACCAGGGTCCGCAAGTGGCGGGCGATCGGGGTGAACGCGGCAAAGAATTCCGCTGCTTCCTCGATCGGCATGTCCAGGACTTCGGCAATCGTCTTGCCCTTGTAGTGGACTTCCAGCGTCTCGCGGTTGTACCGCGCGCCGTGGCAGACCTCGCACGGAACGTAGACGTCCGGCAGGAAGTTCATCTCGATCTTCAGCGTGCCGTCGCCGGAGCAGGCCTCGCAGCGCCCGCCCTTGACGTTGAACGAGAACCGGCCGGGCAGGTAGCCCCGGAGCTTCGCCTCGTTGGTCTCGGCGAACAGTTTGCGGATGTTGTCGAAGACTCCGGTGTAGGTGGCGGGGTTGGAGCGTGGCGTGCGGCCGATCGGGCTCTGGTCGACGTGGATGACCTTGTCCAGCTGGTCCACGCCTTCCACCCTGGTGTGCCGGCCGGCGACATGCTTGGCTCCGTTGAGCTTGTTCGCCAGCACCTTGTAGAGAATGTCGTTGACCAGGGTCGATTTTCCGGAGCCGCTGACGCCGGTGACCGCGGTGAAGATTCCCAGCGGGAACGAGGCATCGATGCCGCGGAGATTGTTTTCCCGGGCACCCACCACCTTGATCTGGCGCTTCTTGTCCATCTTCCGGCGCTTGGCCGGCAGTTCGATGCGGCGCCGGCCGGACAGGTAGTCACCGGTGATGGAACGCGTGTTGTCCAGCAGTTCCTGCAGCGAGCCGGAGTGCACCACTTCGCCGCCGTGCTCGCCGGCGCCCGGTCCGATGTCCACTATCCAGTCGGCCTCGGCGATGGTGTCCTCGTCGTGTTCCACCACTATCAGGGTGTTGCCGAGGTCGCGCAGCCGTGTGAGGGTCTCGATCAAACGGCGGTTGTCCCGCTGGTGCAGGCCGATGGAGGGCTCGTCGAGCACGTAGAGCACGCCGACCAGGCCGGAGCCGATCTGCGTGGCCAGCCGGATGCGCTGGGCCTCCCCGCCGGACAACGTGCCGGCGGCGCGCTCCAGGTTCAGGTATTCCAGGCCCACGTCCAGGAGGAACCGCAGCCGCGCCTGGATCTCGATGAGTACCTGGTGGGCGATCTGGGTTTCGCGGGCCGAGAGCTCCAGGCCCGCGAGGAACGAACTCGCCTCGCGCAGCGGCAGGGCAGACACATCCGCGATGGACTTGCCGTTGATCAGCACGGACAGCGACGCGGGGTTCAGCCGCGCGCCGTTGCACTCCGGGCACGGGACCTCGCGCATGTACTCCTTGTAACGGTCCCTCGCCCACTCGGACTCGGTTTCCTCGTGCTTTCGGTGGATGTACTGGAACGCGCCCTCGAATCCGGTGCTGTATTTCCGTTCCCGGCCGAAGCGGTTGCGGTACTGCACCACGACCTTGAAGTCCTTGCCGTGCAGTACGGCCTCCCGGACCTTCTTCGGCAGGTTCTTCCATGGCTCGTCCATGGAGAACCCCAGCTCATGCGAGAGCCCTTCGAGCAACCGCGTCCAGTACTCCTGGGTGGCTTTGCCCAAGGACCACGGGGCAATGGCGCCCTCGGACAGGCTCCGGTCGGGATCCGGGACCACCAGGTCCACATCTACTTCGAGCTTGCTGCCGATACCGGTACAGGCCGGACAGGCGCCGAACGGATTGTTGAACGAGAACGAGCGCGGCTCGATCTCGTCGATGGCGAGCGGGTGTTCGTTCGGGCAGGCCAGGTGCTCGGAGAAGCTACGCGTACGGCCCGGGTCGTCCTCGTCAATGTCGACGAAATCGGCCAGCACGCGGCCCTCCGCGAGGGCCAGGGCGGTTTCCACCGAGTCGGTCAGGCGCTGGTGGATGCCTTCCTTGGCCACCAGCCGGTCCACCACCACCTCAATGGTGTGCTTGTACTGCTTCCCCAGCTTCGGCGGTTCGCTTAGCTGCACCTGCTTGCCGTCCACCTTTGCGCGGGAAAAGCCCTTGGTGCTCAGTTCCTTGAACAGGTCGACGAACTCGCCCTTGCGCCCGCGCACTACCGGGGCCAGGATCTGGAACCGGGTCCCTTCGGGAAGCTCTTGCAGCTGGTCCACGATTTGCTGCGGGGTCTGCTTTTCCACCGGTTCACCGCACTGCGGGCAAAAGGGGCGGCCGACGCGGGCCCACAGCAGGCGCAGGTAGTCGTAGATCTCGGTGATTGTTCCCACGGTGGAGCGCGGGTTGCGGCTGGTCGATTTCTGGTCGATCGAGACCGCCGGCGACAGGCCCTCGATGA
Organism: Arthrobacter sp. MDT2-34-1; assembly: GCF_059091365.1. Taxonomy (NCBI): domain Bacteria; kingdom Bacillati; phylum Actinomycetota; class Actinomycetes; order Micrococcales; family Micrococcaceae; genus Arthrobacter; species Arthrobacter sp. MDT2-34-1. The sequence goes on along the minus strand of NZ_JBNHGO010000001.1, from coordinate 266,960 downwards.
AGTCCACATCCGGCTTGTCCACCTGCCCCAAGAACATCCGCGCATAGGAAGAGAGCGATTCCACGTACCGGCGCTGGCCCTCGGCGAAGATCGTATCGAAGGCCAACGACGACTTGCCCGAGCCGGACAGGCCCGTGAAGACGATCATGGCGTCGCGGGGCAGGTCCACGCTGACGTTCTGCAGATTATGCTCGCGGGCGCCCTTGACGACCAGCCGGGACATATCCGCGGAGCGGGAAACGGAGGTGGCAGACTCGGAATCGGTCGCCGGGACGGACGCTTCGCTTGCTTTTAGCACGGTATCTACTCTAATCGAAAATTCGTTCGAACTTGTATTACATCGGTCACGGCGGACGGCACCTGCGGACAGAGAGCGTCCGCAATCGTCGGCTCCCCGGCCGGCGCCAGACGACGCCTGATGCCGCCTACTTGATGCCGTGGCGCTCCAACGCGGCCTTGGCGGCGGCGAGTGCTTCCTTGCCGCCGATCCCTTGGCCGTGAACGGCGCGGGCGAATGCTTCGGCGGCATCGCCCAGTTGTTGCCGGGCCTTGCCGGCTCCGGCGCTGACCACGGTGCCGGCCCGGCCGTGGGTTTCCACCCGCCCGGCAGTTTCAAGCTCCCGGTAGGCGCGTGCCACGGTATTCGGGACCACACCCAGATGGTCGGCCAACCGCCTGACGGGCGGCAGCTTCGTGCCTACCGGGAGTTCGCCGGCATCGGCCGCTTCGATGATCCGCAGCCTCAACTGCTCGAAGAGCGGCACGGCGCTGTCGCGGTTCATCCGCCAGTCAAACTCGCTCGCTTCCATCGTCTGCGCCCGCTCCTCGTCGTGTCCCCAGCATCGCGCTGCCTGTCCGCTGCTACAACCAGAATGACATCCTGAGCCGTCCGGGTCGACTGTCGGTAGGCTGGGAAGCATGTTGCTTCACGAAGATCCTGCAGTCACCATCCGCGGTATTTCCGTTTCCGAGATGGACAACAACGTCTATCTGCTGACGGCCAAGGCTTCCGGCACCCAGGTGTTGATCGACGCCGCCGATGACTTTCCGGCCATCCAGCAACTGCTGCGCGAGGGCGCCGCGGATGCCGGGCGGCCGGCCGAGGTTGCCCTGATCGTGACCACGCACAGCCACTGGGACCATGTCCGGGCCCTGCCGGAGGCGGTGGCCGCTACCGGCGCCAAAACGGCGGCCGGGGTGGAGGATATTCCGCAGATCGAGGTGCGGACCGATGTTGCGCTCGAGCATCAGGACGTCGGCCGCTTCGACGGATTCTCGTTGGAAGCCATCAAGCTGCGCGGGCACACGCCGGGTTCCGTGGCGCTGCTCTACCGCGCACCCGAGGGTCCGCCGCACCTGTTCACCGGAGATTCCCTGTTTCCGGGCGGGCTGGGCAACACGCAGCAGGACCCGGAACGGTTTTCAACCCTCTTCAACGATGTGGCCGAACGGGTGTTCAACTACCTGCCCGACGACACGGTGGTCCATCCGGGCCATGGCGCCGGCACCACCCTCGGGGCAGAACGGCCTCATCTGGACGAGTGGAAATCGCGCGGCTGGTAGGGCGCATTCAACCCCGACAGACGTGGACGTTGGGGGGAATCCCGCCTGCCGGGGCTCTCTAATTCTAGCGCCGCGGGCTGCTTTCGCTCCCTTGCCACCCGAGGAAGGATGGCAGGCTGCCCCTGTCAGGCCAGGAAGGACGGCAGGCTGCGTTCCGCCGCGGAGTACGTGGCGGCGTCCGGGATCTGTCCCGCCATAAAGCGGTCCACGAGCCGCGGATCCACGTACGACTTGCGGGCGACGGCGGGCGTATTGCCCAGCCGCTCCGAGACGGCGTGCATGGCTGCGACCACGGCCTTGCGCCGTCCGGTGAGATTCGGCTTGCCGGTGTAGCCGGCCAGTGCCACGGCGGCCGTTACCGTTCCCTGCCACGTCCGGAAATCCTTGGCACTGAACTCCGGCCCGCAGAGTTCGTGGATAAACTCGTTCAACTCCGACGCGGCGAGCCCCGACCAGTCTCCGGTGCCGTTGCGGTAACCGATGGCCGGATCGTCGGCCTTCAGGGTCCGCACCGCCGCCAGCTGGACGGCGATATCCGGATCCTTCAGTTCCACGTCCCACTGCAGTCCGCTCTTCCCGGGAAAATGCAGCCGGACGGTATCTTCCCGCACCTGCACGTGGCGAACCAACAACGTCGTAACCCCGTAGGATCCGTTGTCTTCGGCGTAGACTTCCGAACCGATCCGCAACGACGCGCTGTCCAGCAGGCGGAAGGCAACGGCACAGGCCACCGGGCGGGTTCGTTCGCCGGACCTCAGCAGCCTCGTCACCTTGCGGCGCGCGGTGGTCAGGGTGGCTCCGAACGCCAGGGAGCGGTCAAACTTTTCGCGATCCCTCAGTTCCCGCCAACGGGCATGGTAGATGTATTGCCGCCGCCCGGCATCGTCGGTTCCCGCGGCCTGGATGTGCCCGTTGGGTGCCGGGCAGATCCACACATCCGACCACGCCGGCGGGACCGCCAACGCCTTGATCCTTCGGAGCTCGTCCCCGGCAGGCCTCGAACCGTCGGGGTTGCGGTAGGAGAACCCCGTCCCGTGGCGCCGGCGGGTGATGCCGGGTGCACGGACGTTGCTGCGCCTTAGCCTCAGACGGGCACCTCCATCTTAAATCCGCAGCTGCAGCGAAGGATTTCGACGTCGACCCGCACGGTAGGTAGCGGCCCGGTTTCCGGGGAGCCTGCATCCACGGGATCAACGATGGAGTGGTCGATGCGTTCCACCGGCTGCATGGGCTCCCCGCAGTGCATGTAGCCCTCGGCGCCGAAATCGATACCGACGCTCTCGGATTCCGTGGCCGGCACCTTGAAGGTTTCGTGCCCGTAGTAAGCGTCGCAGCGGCTGCACCAATAGCTGACGTCCCATCGCGGCAGTGCGGGCGCCCCGGCCTGCGGCGGCAGCAGCGTTACGGCATCGAAGACCAGGTACTCGTCGGTGCTGCAGGCAGAGCACGAGGGATCGGGCAACGCGCTTCCCGGTTCCCGGTCCTGGCCGGCATGGGCACTTGAACTGTCATTGGCAATCATGATCTTCTGCCCTTCCAATCTGCAATCCAACTAATGATAAGTATACTGTTTGTAACCCATCATACTGAGGTTGGAAAAGCAGCATAGGCGCCGCGGCGGCGCCCCCGAAAGGGTGTACGGCCGCCCGCGGCACGGGCCGCTTGGATCAGCCGCCACGAAAGCAGCCCCGGGCGGACCTAGCTGGTGCCGTCATACAGCGAGTCCGGCGGTTCGCCCCCTGGTTTGCCGTACAGGCCACGGACCCGCCGCTTGCTGGCCTGCAGCGCGTCCCTGCTGTCGCGCCGGTCCAGTTCAACGCGCAGTTCCTCCAAGCGAAACTCGGTCTCGGGGTCGGCCGCGCCGAACTGGATGCTTTCCCGCTCGAGCTGGCGCATGGCCCTGCCGTACAGTGCCAGCAGTTCGGGGTCCCCGAGGGGGGCCAGATCCATGGGAAATTCGTCGGCGGGTGACAGATGGCGGTGCCGCATCAGTCCCGCCCCAAACCGATGAAACCCCCTGCATACCGACCGGCATCGGACCTGTCCATGCGCAGCCTCCAGATAGCCCGGGAGCCGATTCGGCTCCAACTGCTGCGAGCTTACAAGCGCTTCCCCCCTCCGGCAACGAATGACTGTATTATCGCGCCGGCGCGGTTAATTTTACGCCTTGGTCTTGACAGGCGGCAGCCCGGGATGCCGTGGGCATCCCGGGCACCCGTCCGCCGGGGACGGCGGGATGATCATTCGTCGTAGCGTTCTTCCCGGATGGTTCCGAACGGGACCTCCTCGGCCGCCATGGCTTGCACTTCGTTGGGGAGGAAGCGGACCAGCACGCCGCGATCGCCTTCGGCGGCCGATTGCTTCAGCACCGGCAGGATCGCGTCGGCCTGGGTCGGCTCACATCCGGCCAGGTACCTGGCATACGCCTCCGGCAACTGCTCCGACATCATGGCCGCCGGGATCAGTAGGAGATGAACTCGACCAGTTCACCCACCCGGTCCTCCGGATAGTTGCGGGCGACGTCAGCCTGGCTGAGTATTCCGACCAGGTCGTGTCCATCGATGACCGGCAGCCGGCGCACCTGATGGTCCTGCATGGTTCTGATGGCCTCTTCGATGCTGTCGTCCGCGCCGATGGTCACCGGCTTGCCTTGGCCCAGTTCGCCCGCTTTCACCTCGCGCGGGTCCCGCCCGTCGGCCAGGCACTTGACCACAATGTCGCGGTCGGTGACCATGCCCTTGAGCCTGTTGTCCTCACCGCAAATGGGCAACGACCCCACGTCGAGGTCCCGCATTTTTTGCGCGGCCAGCTCCAGCGTCTCGTTCTCGCCAATGCATTCAACACCACCGGTCATGATTTCCCTTGCGGTTGTCACGGATATCAGTCCCTTCAGGTAGTTCGAGCCGCTTCGCGCACCGTCCGGCCAGCGGGGACGAGCACGCCAAGCTGATTTATAAGGTTACTTACAATTACCACAGGGCGCGGGGGAATTGAAGGGCGGCCCGCGCCTTAAGCCACGGAGCCCCCGTGAACCAGCGGCTCACGGGGGCTCAGTGACAAAGGAACCGGATCAGCGCCTGGCGCCGCCTTCGGTGTCGTCGGCAACACGGTCGGCGTCCTCGTTCAGGTGGGCCTTGGCGTCGGCGATCTTGTCCTTGGCCTCGCCCTCGACCTGCTGGCCCTTGCCCTTCAGCTGCTGGGACTTGTCATCCCTCGCCTCGCCGACGGCTTCGTTGACCTTGCCGGTCACCTTGTCCTTCGCAGCATCGAACTTGTCGCCCATACCCATATCAGCACCTCTTTCGGTTCAGGTTTTCCTACAGGTTTAGCCAGAGTATCGCGCCGCGGGCCAAGTAGAAAGCTTGCTGACCTTCGGGCCGGTTCGCCCGGGGCCGACCCTTCGCGCTTCCGGATCCTTACGGGAGGGCAGGCCGCTACCCGGCTGTACGACCCGATGCACGACAGCGTAGGGTGGCATCACGATCAGCATACTGACCATACCGGCCGCTCCCCGGCCACGCCTTCCACTCCAGTGGAGCACCAACGGTGCCGGCGGAGCCTTCGCAGCGGCCGTTAGAAGGGAGCCAGACATGACGGATCAGTACACCTTCCAGAATCCGGTAGACCGTTTTCCCAGCATCTCGCCGCCCAAACAGAGCCAGCCGGAGCCCGGGCTGGACAAAGAGCTGGAGCCCGAGACCGACCGCGGCGAAGAGTCGTACCGCGGCACCGGCCGGCTGACCGGCCGCAAGGCCCTGATCACGGGAGCTGACTCCGGCATCGGCGCCGCCGTCGCCATCGGGTTCGCCCGCGAGGGAGCCGACGTCGCCCTCTCCTACCTTCCGGCGGAGGAATCCGATGCCCGGCACGTCGCTTCGGTCATCGAGCAGGATGGCCGGAAGGCGGTGCTGCTTCCGGGCGATATTTCCGATGCCGAGGCGTCCCGCGAGCTGGTCGCCAAGGCGGTGGAACAGTTGGGCGGGCTGGACATCCTGGTCAACAACGCAGGGCGCCAAATCGCCGTCGAGAAAATCGAAGACATCAGCGACGAACAGTTCGAGGACACGTTCCGCACAAATGTTTTTGCCATGTTTTGGATCACCAAGGCCGCCGTGCCGCACATGCCGCCGGGCTCGACGATCATCAACACGACCTCGGTCCAGGCCTACAATCCCTCGCCGGTCCTGCTGGACTACGCCTCCACCAAGGCGGCCATCAACAACTTCACCAAGGGTCTTGCGCAGCAGCTGGCAAGCCGCGGGATCCGGGTCAACGCCGTGGCCCCCGGCCCCTTCTGGACCCCGTTGCAGGTCAGCGCGGGACAGCCGAAGGAAAAGCTGCCGGAGTTTGGCAAAAACGTTCCCCTCGGCCGTGCCGGGCAGCCCACCGAACTGGCGCCGGCCTACGTCTATCTGGCCTCGCCGGAGTCGAGCTACGTTTCCGGCGAGACGCTGAACGTCAACGGCGGAACGCCCACGCCGTAGAAGCGAAACGCCCGGCCTTCGAGGACCGCCCCTGCGCCGCACACCGGGTCGCGGGGCGGTCGTCCGGAGGAAAGCGGAGAACAGAAGACTCAGCCGAGCTTGCGCCCCACCGCGAAGATCCGGCGGAATCCGAACACGGTTCCGTGCTCGCCGGCCGGGTAGGCGTCGCGCAGCAGCGTGGCGTACTCTGATTCGAACTTGGCCGCTTCTGCCGCCGGCAGGGCGGCCAGGACGGGGCGCAAGCCGGTCCCCCTGACCCACTCCAGCACCGGATCCGGCCCCTGGAGCAACTGCTGGTAGGTCGTTTCCCAGACGTCGGCGTCACAGCCTTCGTCCCGTAGCAGCATGAGGTAGTCCTCGGGTTCGGAGACCGCGTCCTCGTGGCGAAGCACCCCGTCCAGCCGGCGATGCCACCGCGGCGAGCCGGCGAGCGCCCGCATGAGCGCGTGCGACGGCGCGGCGAAGTTGCCGGGTACCTGCACGGCGAGCCAACTGCCGGGCTTCATGGCGCGCAGCCAGGAACGCATGAGGTCCTGGTGCCCGGGCACCCACTGCAGCGCGGCGTTGGACACCAGCACGTCCAGCTCCGCCGGAGGGGTCCAGGTCCGGATATCCCCGGCCGCGAACGATAACCTGGCCGAGGTGTGCCGCTGCTGCGCCTGCCGGATCATCTCGGGCGAGGAATCCACTCCGGTGATGCTGGCGGCGGGCCAGCGGTCGGCGAGCGCCGCCGTCAGGCCGCCCGGGCCGCAGCCCAGATCCACCACCACTGCGGGGTCGTCGGCGGCGATCCTTCCGGTCAGGTCAAAAAACGGCCGGTCGCGGTGGCCGGCGAATTCCACATACTTCTGCGGGTCCCAGTGCATGGGCAGTACGTTACGCCACGCCCCCGCCGGGGCGGCGCACCGCCGGGTGCCCGCATGGCGCGGCGCGACCACCGCATAAGCTGGAAACAACATGAATCTTCTCCAGCTCCTGCCGGGTACCGGCACTGCCTCAGATCCCGACGACGTCTACACCTGGTTCACCGAGTGGGTCGAATCCCGTGGAATGTCGCTCTACCCTGCCCAGGACGAGGCCGTCATGGAGCTGGTCACCGGCAACAACGTCATCCTGGCTACCCCCACCGGGTCGGGGAAGTCGTTGGTCGCGATCGCGGCCCACTTCCACGCCATGTCCGCCGGGACCGTCAGCTATTACACGGCACCCATCAAGGCGCTCGTGTCGGAGAAGTTCTTCGCCCTGTGCGACATCTTCGGCCCGGAGAACGTCGGCATGGTCACCGGCGACTCGTCGGTCAACCAGGACGCCCCGATCATCTGCTGCACCGCCGAGATACTGGCCAACATCGCGTTGCGTGAGGGCTCCGCCGCGGACCTTGGCACGGTGGTCATGGACGAGTTCCACTACTACTCCGACCCGCAGCGCGGCTGGGCCTGGCAGGTGCCGCTGCTGGAACTGCCGCAGGCGCAGTTCCTGCTGATGTCCGCGACGCTGGGCGACGTGACCCGATTCGAGAAGGAACTCACCGACCTCACCGGCAGGGCGACGGTCACCGTCAGTTCGGCCGAACGCCCCATTCCGCTGCATTACTACTATGTGCAGACCAGCGTGCAGGAGTCGCTGGAGGAACTGCTCTCCACCAGGCAGGTACCCGTCTACGTGGTGCACTTCAGCCAGCTGGAAGCCATTGAGCGCGCACAGAACCTCATGAGCATCAACGTCTGCACCCGGGAGGAGAAGGACCGCATCGCGGAACTGATCTCCGGTTTCCGGTTCGCGGCCGGCTTCGGCAAGACCCTCAACCGCCTGGTCCGGCACGGCATTGGCGTCCATCACGCGGGCATGCTGCCCAAGTACCGCCGGCTCGTGGAGCAGTTGGCGCAGGCCGGGCTGCTGAAGGTCATCTGCGGCACCGACACCCTGGGGGTGGGCATCAACGTGCCCATCCGCACCGTGCTGCTGACCGCCTTGAGCAAGTACGACGGCGTGCGCACCCGCCTGCTCAACGCGCGCGAATTCCATCAGATCGCCGGGCGGGCGGGCCGGGCCGGCTATGACACGGCGGGCACCGTCGTCGTGCAGGCCCCGGAACACGTGGTGGAGAACACCAAGGCGATGGCCAAGGCGGTGGCCAAGTTCGGCGACGACCAGAAAAAACTTCGCCAGGTGGTGAAGAAGAAGCCGCCGACCGGCTTCGTGAGCTGGGGCGAACCGACCTTCCACAAGCTGGTGGAGAGCGACCCCGAACCGCTGACGTCCAGCTTTTCCATCAGCCACGCGATGCTGCTGAACATTCTCGAGCGCCCCGGGGACCCGTTCGCCGCCGCCAAACGGCTGCTGACACGCAACCACGAAACACGCGCGTCCCAGCTGAAGCTGATCAAGAAGGCACTGGGCATTTACCGGGAGCTGGTGGTTTCCGGCCTGGTGGAACGCCTCGACGCGCCGGACGAGCACGGGCACCTCGTCCGGCTGAAGGTGGAGCTGCAGCCGAATTTCGCGCTGAACCAACCGCTTTCCCCGTTCGCCGTGGCCAGCCTGGACCTGCTGGACCCCGAGGACGGCGGCTATGCACTGGACGTGGTCTCCATCATCGAGGCCACGCTGGAGAAGCCCCGCCAGATCCTGTCCGCGCAGGAGAAGAAGGCACGCGGCGAAGCCGTGGCTGCGATGAAGGCCGACGGCATCGAATACGACCAGCGGATGGCCCTGCTGGACGAGGTCACCTACCCGCAGCCGCTGGCCGAGCTGCTCGAGGCCGCCTTCGAGACCTACCGCCACGGTGCGCCCTGGCTGGGCGATTTTGAACTGGCGCCGAAGTCGGTGATCCGTGACATGTACGAACGGGCGATGAATTTCGGCGAGTTCGTGCAGTTCTACGGGCTGGCCCGCAGCGAGGGCATAGTGCTCCGCTACCTGACCGACGGCTACAAGGCACTGCGGCAGACCGTGCCGGCCGAGGCCCTGCGCGAGGACCTGGCCGACATCATCGCCTGGCTGGGCGAGCTGGTGCGGCAGGTCGACTCCAGCCTGCTGGACGAGTGGGAAGAACTCGCCGCGGGCAAGGGCGCCGCAGATCTGGCGGCCGAGCACGCCGCCGAGTCGGTGTTCACGCAGGAGCCGCCGAAGCTGACGGATAACATCCGGGCCTTCCGCGTGATGGTGCGCAACGAGTTGTTCCGCCGGGTGGAACTGTTCGCCAAGGAGCAGGAAGAGGAGCTCGGTGCCCTGGATGCCGATGCGGGCTGGGACGCCGACCGCTGGGCGGACGCGATGGACGCCTACTACGAGGAGTACGACGACCTCGGCATCGGGCCGGATGCGCGCGGACCGGCGCTGCTGATCATCGAGGAGCAGCCGGCCGTCTGGAAGGTGCGGCAGATCTTTGATGACCCGGCCGGCAACCGGGACTGGGGCATCAGCGCCGAGGTGGACCTTGCCGCCAGCAACGAGACGGGAGCGGCCGCGATCCGGATTCTCGACGTCGGACCGGCCGGCGGCTGAGGTCGGCGGGTCGGCCCGGGCCGGCCGGCGGCTTCCGCTTGCAGGCGGTTGGCGGCGACCCTAGGGTGGTAAGCACACTTACCTTCCGGGGGGCGCGGCCTGCGCTCCCCCGGGCGGCGCGACAGGGGGACAAGCGTGAAAGCACTGACCTGGCAAGGCAAACGGAAGCTGAGCGTCGAGCAGGTTCCGGACCCGGTGCTGCGGGAACCCACGGACGCCATCATCAGGGTGACCTCCACCGCCATCTGCGGATCCGATCTGCACCTCTACGAGCTGTTTGGCCCGTTCCTGTCGCCCGGCGACGTCCTGGGCCATGAACCCATGGGGATCGTCGAGGAGACCGGAAGCGCCGTGCCGGGGCTCAAGCCCGGCGACCGGGTGGTGGTTCCCTTCAACATCGCGTGCGGGCGCTGCCACATGTGCAGCCGGGGGTTGCAGTCGCAGTGCGAAACCACGCAGGTCAAGGACAAGGGTTCAGGTGCCGCACTGTTCGGCTACACCGAGCTCTACGGCTCGGTTCCGGGCGGGCAGGCCGAGTTCCTGCGCGTCCCGCACGCGGACTACGGCCCCATCAAGATCGAGGACAGCCAGGCGCCGGACGAGCAATACCTGTTCCTCTCCGACATCCTCCCGACCGCGTGGCAGGCGGTGGCCTACGCCCAGGTTCCCGACGGCGGCACGCTGGCGGTTTTCGGGCTCGGGCCGGTCGGCCAGTTCGCCGCCCGCATCGGCCGCCATCTGGGCCACCGCGTGATCGGGATCGACCTTGTTCCGGAGCGGCTGGAAATGGCCCGCAGGCACGGCATCGAGACCCTGATGTGGGGACCAAAGATCGCCGACGAACTGCGCGACGCGACCCGGGGCCGCGGTCCGGAGTCGGTGGTCGACGCCGTCGGCATGGAGGCGCACGGCGCGACCGCGGCGGCCACCGCGCAATTCGCCGTCGGACTCCTCCCCGACCCCGTGGCCAGGAAGCTGATGTCGACGGCAGGGCTGGACCGCCTCTCCGTCCTGCACGCCGCGATCGACGCCGTGGCCCGCGGCGGCACCATCTCGCTGTCCGGCGTCTACGCCGGCCAGGCCGACCCCATGCCGATGCTGACGCTCTTCGACAAGCAGGTCACGCTGCGGATGGGCCAGTGCAACGTCCGGCGCTGGATCGACGATGTGCTGCCGCTGGCGGCTGATCCGGCGGATCCGCTCGGCGTCGGCGACCTGGTCACGCACACGGCCCCGCTGGCTCAGGCCCCGGAAATGTACGAGAAATTCCAGAAGAAGGACGACGGCTGCATCAAGGTGGTGCTCAAGCCGTAGCGCCCGCTCCGGGACGCTAGGCTTTTGTCATGTCTGTGATCCGCCCGGCCGACGAAGCCGATGTCCCCGTTATCCTCGACCTGATCCGCGACCTGGCCGTGTACGAGAAGGAACCGGACGCGGTCAAAACCACGCCCGAACAGCTGCGGCACGCCCTGTTTTCGGCCCGGCCGTCGGTCTTCGCGCACGTGGCGGAAGACGACGGCGGTGTGCAGGGTTTCGCCCTCTGGTTCCGGAACTTTTCCACGTGGGAGGGTGTGCACGGCATCTATTTGGAGGACCTGTATGTACGGCCCGAGGCCCGCGGACGCGGCTACGGCAAGGCCCTGCTGCAGACGTTGGCCAGCCACGCGGTGGCGTCGGGGTACGCCCGGGTGGAGTGGGCGGTACTGAACTGGAACCGCCCGTCCATCGACTTCTACCGCAGCCTCGGCGCCCGGATGCAGGAGGAATGGTCGACGTTCCGGCTGGCCGGCGACGCCCTCGCCTCGTTCGGCTCGGGCGCCGGCCGGGTGCACCCGTGACCGGACACCGAGTGACCGGAACGCACCGCATCCGCGGCATGCGGACGGCCGGGTATTTCTTTGACGTGCCGCTCGACCATGCGGATCCGGACGGCGAAACCCTCGAGATCTTCGCCCGCGAGTATTCATCCCTGGAACACGACGACGGCGCCGCGGCGCGTCTGCCGTGGCTGCTGTTCCTGCAGGGCGGGCCCGGCGGCCGAGGCAACCGGGTGACGTCGTTGTCCGGCTGGATGAAGGAGGCGGCCAAGACCTTCCGCATCCTCATGCTGGACCAGCGCGGCACCGGCCTCTCCTCCCCCGTGAACCGGCAGACGCTGCCGTTGCGCGGCGACGCGGCGGCGCAGGCGGCCTTCCTGTGCCATTTCCGTGCGGACTCGATCGTGCGTGACGCCGAGCTGATCCGGCAGGAGCTCGGCAGCGGACCGTGGAGCATCTTCGGGCAGAGCTACGGCGGCTTCTGTGCGCTGACCTACCTCTCCCTCGCACCCGAGGGGCTGCGGGAAGTGCTGATCACCGGCGGCCTGGCCCCGCTGGCGGGAGGAGCCGAGCAGGTCTACCGGGCCACGTTTCCCCGGGTGGAAGCACGCAACCGGGAATACTTCGCCCGCTACCCGGAAGACCGGGCCCGGGTCACCGCCGTCGCACGACACCTGGAATCGGTGCCCGAGTACCTGCCGTCCGGCGAGCGACTGACCACCGGCCGGTTTCAGATGGCCGGGTCGTTTTTGGGCGGCAACACCCGGATCGACGCCCTGCACTACCTGCTGGAGGACGCCTTTGTCCCGACGCCGTCCGGCCGGCGGCTCTCGGATACCTTCCTTGAGCAGGTCTCCGCGCTGGCGGGCCGTGCTTCCAACCCCCTCTATGCCCTGATGCACGAATCCATCTATGCTCAGGGCGAAGCGACCGGGTGGGCGGCGTGGCGCGTGCTCCGGGAGTTCCCGCAGTTCGCCCCGGAGGCGGACGAGCCGCTGCTCACCGGCGAGATGGTCTATCCCTGGTACTTCGAGCAGGACCCGGCCCTGGTGCCGCTGCGGGAGGTGGCCGAGCTGCTGGCGGCGAAGTCGGACTGGCCGGCGCTCTACGACGCCGACCGGCTGGCCGGGAACGACGTCCCCGCCGCCGCGGCCGTCTATCGCGACGACATTTACGTGGAGCGCGGCCTGTCCCTGGAAACGGCCGCGCGGGTGAAGGGGCTGCAGGTCTGGGAAACCGGTGAGTTCCATCACGACGGCATTGCGGACGACGGCGAGGCCGTCTTCCGGCGCCTGCTCGGCATGGTCCGGGGCTGACTGCCGTCCCTCACGGCCCGGCAAACGTGCCCGAATGCGCTTTTACCCGATGGCTCACGATGGGCTCCTGTCGCCGACACCCACGCCTGCCGGGATGCCCCGGCTGCGGGCGGCGAAAGCCATCGCCAGCAAGACGCAGGCAACGACGGCGGCCGCCGCGTTCAGGCCGCCGAACCCCAGGGCGGCCAGCAGCGGGCCGGACAGGGCTGCCCCCATGGCCCCGGCGGCGCCCATCAGCGTGTCGGACAGGCCTTGGGCCGGCACGCGGCCGGACTCCGGCACCGACTCGGCCAACAGCGTGGAGCCGGCAATCACCGAGGCCGACCACCCCAGGCCCAGCAACACCAGACCGGCACCCACCAGCCACGTGTCCTGCTGTCCCAACCCGGCCAGCGCCGTCGCGGCCAGGAGGACCAGTTGCCCGGCCGCTATGGTGCGGGTTCGTCCCAGCCGGTCGGTCAGCCAGCCCATCAGCGGCGAGAGTGCGTACATGCCGGCCAGGTGCAGCGAGATCGTGAAGCCGATGATGGCGAACGTGTCTGTCTGGCTGTGCTGGTGCCCGCCGGCATGGTCCAGCGCCTGCAGGTGCACGGGCGTCATGGACATCACCGCTACCATCACCAGCTGGGCGCCCACCACGCACGCCAATCCGAGCGCGGCCATGGGATGGTGCCGGATCGCCGCCACGCCCGTCCGCAGGGTTCCGCGGCGGTTGACCGGTAGGGCTTCCCCGCCGCCGCGTGCGCGCGCATAGCCCAACGGGTCCGGCCGCAGGCCCACCAGCAGCAGCGCCGCGCCGATGGCCATGCCCGCCATCGAGAACAGGAATGGTCCGGAGGATTCGGGCAACCCGAGCGCAGCGCCCAATTCGGCGCCCGGGCGGATCAGGTTGGGGCCGGCCACGGCACCGACCGTGATGGACCAGACCACGAAGGCCAGGTCCCGGCCGCGATGCTGTGGCACGGCCAGGTCCACCGCCGCGAAACGGGCCTGCAGGTTGGCCGCGTTGCCGACCCCCAAGAGGGCGGAGCCGGCCAGCAGCACCGCAAAGGATCCGGTGACCGGTGCCAGCGCCATCAACGCCGAACCCAGCAGGGCGCCCGCCAGTGCTATCGCCATCGTGGACGTTCCCGCCAGGGCCTCGCTGCCGGTGAGCTCCACGGCCAGCAGCGAGCCGATGGCCAGCCCGGCGCCGTGGCCCAAGCCGCTGAACAGCTGGGCCAGGGACAGGGAAACAACGACGCGGCGCTGAACGGCCCTCGTGCGAGGGTCTGCGTTCAGCGCCGCGTCTGGTTGCTGGGTCACACGCCGATCCTAGTCGACCTGCAACCGGTTAAACCGCCGTTACTCGGTGTCGGACTTGGCGCGCTCAGCCTCCGACTGGACGCGCTCAGCGTTGGACCGGGCCGGCTCGGCGTCGGCCCGGGCGGCCTCGCTGTCGGCCCTTGCGGCCTCGCTGTCGGCCCTTGCGCGCTCGGCGTCCTTCGCCAGCCGCGCATCGATGGCTGCCTGACGGCCGGCCGGGCTGAGCAGGCTGGCCACCGTGGCGACCACCAGGGTGCCGATGATCACTCCGAGCGACAGCTGGGTGCTGATCTCCGGGACCCACTCGACGTGCTGGCCGCCGTTGATGAACGGCAACTCGTTCTCGTGCAGCGCGTGGAAGATCAGCTTCACGCCGATAAAGGCCAGGATGACCGACAGCCCGTGCTTGAGGTAGACCAGGCGGTCCATCAGGCCGCCCAATAGGAAGTAAAGCTGGCGCAGACCCATCAGCGCGAAGATGTTCGCCGTGAAGACGATGAACGCGCTCTGGGTGAGGCCGAAGATCGCCGGAATGGAGTCAACCGCGAACAACAGGTCGGTCATGCCGATGGTGATGAAGACCATGACCATGGGGGTGAACAGGCGCTTGCCGTCGACCGTGGTCCGCAGCTTGTTGCCGTCGTAGTGCTCGCTGACCGGCAACTTCTTGGTCAGCCGGGAAATCAGCCCGGACTCGGAGCCCTCTTCCTCGTCCTCGCCCGAGTCTGTTGCCTGCTTCCAGGCGGTCCAGAGCAGGAACGCCCCGAAGATGTAGAAGACCCAGCTGAACTGGGCGATCAGCGTCGCGCCCAGCAAGATGAAGATGCCCCGCAGGATCAGCGCGATGATGATGCCGAACATCAGCACTTCCTGCTGGTACTTCCTCGGCACGGAGAACCTGGCCATGATGATGATGAAGACAAACAGGTTGTCCACGCTGAGGCTGTATTCGGTGATCCAGCCCGCCACGAATTCCTGGCCATAGTCGGGGCCGGCCTGCCAGAACAGCATGCCCGCGAAGATCAGCGCCAGGGTGACGTAGAAACCGACCCAGAGGCCGGCTTCCTTCATGGACGGCTCGTGCGGCCGCTTGACCACGTACAGCAGGTCGAACAGCAGGATGGCGCCCAGGACCACGAAGGACGTGATCTCAAAGGACAGCGATAATTGGTCCGACACGGAACCTTGCCTTTCACAGAAGATGCCGCGCGGGTGCGGTGCGCGGGTGCGAGTGTTCGCCGCAAGTCTCTCCGCCTGCCGCTCTGCGGCCAGGCCACTGCGCCCGGCGGGGCGTCGATGCCCCGCGTGTTGACGTCCACAGTGTTCGGGATACTCCCCTACGCTCGGTCAAGTGTAGCGCAGGTGCGCGACACGACGGCGGGTGCGCACCGCCGTCGTCGTTTCACCGCCGGAAGTCCGAGCGGCAGCTGTTGAGGGCCTAGGCGTGGCCCGCGGCGCGCATCTGCCGGAGGTCCTTCTTCAGGTCGGAGACCTCGTCGCGCAGCCGGGCAGCCAGCTCAAACTGCAGCTCCGCCGCGGCGGCGTGCATCTGCTCAGTCATCTGGGCGATCAGCTCGCCCAAATCCTCGGCCGGTGCCGCAGCCAGGACGTCGCGGCGGATCTTGTCCTTGGGCACGGCGGCGGACAACCCCCGCTTGCCCTTGCCGTAGTCGAACTCCTTGAGAAGTTGCTGGGTGTCGGCGTCCTCGCGGGCCAACTGGTCGGTGATGTCGGCGATCCGCTTCCGCAGGGGCTGCGGGTCCACTCCGTGTTTCTTGTTGTGCGCGACCTGGATCTCCCGGCGGCGGTTCGTCTCCTCGATCGCCTTGGCCATCGAGTCGGTGATCTTGTCCGCGTACATGTGCACCTGCCCCGACACGTTGCGGGCGGCACGGCCGATGGTCTGGATCAGCGAGGTGCTGCTGCGCAGGAAGCCTTCCTTGTCCGCGTCCAGGATGGCGACCAGCGAGACCTCCGGCAGGTCCAGGCCCTCGCGCAGCAGGTTGATGCCCACCAGCACGTCGAACGTGCCCATCCGCAGCTCGCGGAGCAGTTCGACCCGGCGGAGGGTGTCCACGTCGGAGTGCAGGTACTGGACCTTCACGCCGTGCTCGTTCAGGTAGTCGGTGAGGTCCTCGGCCATCCGCTTGGTCAACGTGGTGACCAGGACGCGTTCGTTGCGCTCCACGCGCGCATTGATCTCGCCCAGCAGGTCGTCGATCTGGCCCTTGGTCGGCTTGACGATGACCTCGGGGTCCACCAGGCCCGTGGGCCGGATGATCTGCTGGACATAGCCGTCGGACTTGGACAGCTCGTACTTGCCCGGCGTGGCGGAGAGGTAGACGGTCTGGCCGATCCGTTCCAGGAACTCGTCCCACTTCAGCGGCCGGTTGTCCATCGCGGACGGCAGGCGGAAACCGTAGTCCACCAGATTGCGCTTGCGGGACATGTCGCCCTCGTACATCGCGCCGATCTGCGGCACAGTAACGTGCGATTCGTCGATTACCAGCAGGAAGTCGTCCGGGAAGTAATCCAGCAGGCAGTGCGGCGCGGTGCCCGAACCGCGGCCGTCGATATGCCGCGAGTAGTTCTCGATGCCGTTGCAGAACCCCATCTGCTGCATCATTTCGAGGTCATAGGTGGTGCGCATCCGCAGCCGCTGCGCCTCCACCAGCTTGTTCTGCGACTCGAGGACCTGCAGCCGGTCGCGCAGTTCGTCCTCGATGTCCCTGATCGCCCGGCTCATCCGGTCCTCACCGGCCACATAGTGCGACGCCGGGAAGACGTACATTTCAGTCTCCTCGCGGATGATCTCCCCGGTAACGGGATGCAGCGTCTGGATGTTCTCGATTTCGTCCCCGAAGAACTCGATCCGCACGGCCAGTTCCTCGTACATCGGAATAATCTCCACGGTGTCGCCCCGGACCCGGAACGTGCCCCGGTGGAAGTCGATGTCGTTGCGGGCATATTGCATGGCGACGAACCGGCGCAGCATGTCGTCCCGGTTCATTTCCGCGCCTTTACGGAGCGTGACCATGCCCGAGATGTATTCTTCCGGCGTGCCCAGACCGTAGATGCAGGACACGGTGGCCACCACGATGACGTCGCGCCGGGTCAGCAGCGCGTTCGTCGCCGAGTGGCGCAAACGTTCGACTTCCTCGTTGATGGAGGAGTCCTTCTCGATGAAGGTATCCGTCTGTGCCACGTAGGCTTCCGGCTGGTAGTAGTCGTAGTAGGAAACGAAGTACTCCACGGCGTTGTTCGGCAGCAGCTCGCGGAACTCGTTGGCGAGCTGGGCGGCGAGGGTCTTGTTCTGCACCAGCACCAGCGTGGGCCGCTGGACCTTTTCCACCAGCCAGGCGGTGGTGGCGGACTTGCCGGTGCCGGTGGCGCCGAGCAGCACGATGTCCTTCTCGCCCGCCTGGATCCGTTGGGTCAGTTCCGCGATGGCGGCCGGCTGGTCGCCGGCCGGCTGGAATTCGCTGACCACTTCGAAGGGCGCCACAACGCGTTTGATGTCCTGCGCAAGACTCATGAGGTTAACGGTAGACCCGATTGCGGTCAGGGTGGGTCCGGAATCGCTCTGGGCCTAACCCGGGCAGCGGATCGGCCCGCGCCTTGCCCCTGACCATTGCCCGGTACCCGCCGCGTGCGGTAAATCTGTGGGTGCAGCCGACGACGA
Organism: Arthrobacter sp. MDT2-34-1; assembly: GCF_059091365.1. Taxonomy (NCBI): domain Bacteria; kingdom Bacillati; phylum Actinomycetota; class Actinomycetes; order Micrococcales; family Micrococcaceae; genus Arthrobacter; species Arthrobacter sp. MDT2-34-1. Next base: position 249,286 of record NZ_JBNHGO010000001.1, on the reverse strand, counting down.
ACGGAAGGCACGCCATGGACCTCGTCCGGACCTATCCCGAGGGTGTGACGTCGTGGATCGACGTCGAACACCGCGATCTTGAGGCGGCCAAGGACTTCTATGGCGGGATCTTCGGCTGGACCTTCGCCGATGCCACTCCGCCGGGTGTATCTCCGCGCTATGTGATCGCCAGGCTCGACGGCCGGGACGTTGCCGGCCTCGGCGAGGGCACGGCGGGCGCCACCCCCGCGTGGAACACGTACGTCGCCGTCCTGGACTCGGAGGCGGCGGCGGAGAGGATCCGCTCCGCGGGCGGTCAGGTGCTCTCCGGCCCGGCCGACGCAGGTGACGGCGGCCGGGCGACGCTGTGTGCGGATCCGGCCGGCGTCCCGTTCCGGCTCTGGCAGGCGCGGAACCGGCCGGGTGCCCAGGCGGTCAATATGCCGGGCGCCTGGAACTTCAGCGACCTGCACGCCGCCGATCCCGCCGCAGCGTCGGCCTTCTACGGAGAGGTCTTCGGCTGGCGCTTCGACGACGTCGGTTTCGGCAGCATGATTCGCGTCCCCGGCTATGGCGACCACCTGCAGGCGACCAGTGATCCCGGCATCCGCGAGCGCCAGTCGGGCATCAACGTCCCGCCGGGATTCGCCGATGCCATCGGGTGGCTCACGGGCCTGCAGCCCGGCGAGACGGCACACTGGCACGTGGCGTTCACGGTCGCCGACCGCGACGAGACCGCCGCCGAGGCTGAACGCCGGGGCGGGACGGTGCTTGGCCAAACCACGTCCGACTGGACCCGGGATGCCCTGATCCGGGACCCGCAGGGCGCCGTGTTCACCGCCAGCCAGTTCGCCCCGTCCACGGGGTGAGGCCGGCGCCGCTAGCTGCCGACGGCGGGCGGTTTCCACCCGGTGTCCCGGGCCCATTCGTTCATCTGCGGATCGGCCGTCCGGCTGAACCAGTCGTCCTTCGCACGTGCGTAGGCGCCGGTGGAGGGGTCGGACGCATGCAGGCCGGCGAGCCGACGCTTCTCGGCCAGATAGGCCGCAGCCGCGCGGGGGTTGGCCCGCAGCCAGTCCCGGAACAGCAGGGCGTAGCGCCACCCCGGGGAACCTGCTGCCCGGATGTGGACGTTGACGGCGCGGCCCGGGTCGGCGTTGCCGTGCAGTCTTTTCTGCCAGTCCCCGGGCTCCGGGTGCTGTGGTCTCGGGGTGTCGCGCCAGGTGCCGGGCCAGCGCGGGAAGCCGGCGGCCGCGAGTGCGTCCGCGGCGGTGTCGGCGTCGTCCAGGCTGCCCACGGTCACCTGCAGGTCCAGCACGTCCTTGGCCGGCAGCCCCGGAACGGCGGTCGAACCAACATGGTCGACGGCAAGGATGCGCGGGTCGGTGCGGCTGATCCGCGCCGCGAGCAGGGCTGCCTGCGTGGGCCAGTGTGGCTGGGGGTCGAGCAAGACCGGCGGGCCTGTGCGCGGAGCCAGCCGCCCGGCCAAGAGGTTGCGGTTGAAGGGCATCAGGCGTTCCGCCCAGAGCGCGTCCAGCGCCGCTGACAATTCCTCCCGGCTGCCGTTGTTTTCCAGCACGACGTCGGCGGCGGCCCGGCGTTCGGCCGGGGAGGCCTGGGCGGCGATGCGGGAGCGGGCGTCGGTTTCGCTCATGCCGCGGTCCTCCACCATGCGCCGCAGCCGCTCGGCTTCGGGCGCATCGATCACCAGCACCAGGTGGAAGGAGGGGCTCTGTCCGGTTTCCACCAGCAGCGGGATGTCCTGCACCAGGATGGCGCCCTCGCCCGCCGCCGCCGCCCGCGCGGCAGCGGTGGCGCGGACCAGCGGGTGCACGATCCCGTTCAGGCGCTCGCGGTGTTCGGGATCGTTGAAGACCAGGGCACCGAGCGCCGGACGGTCAAGCCGGCCGTCGGCCGTGAGGATCCCGGGGCCGAACGCGTCGACGACGGCGCGCAGGCCGTCGGTGCCGGGCTCTACCACTTCCCGGGCGATGGCATCGGCGTCGATGAGGGTGGCGCCGAGCTCGGCCAGCCGCCGGGCAGCCAGCGATTTTCCGGCGGCGATGCCTCCGGTGAGTCCGATTCTGAGCACGGCCTTAGTCTAGCCAGCACGCGGACAGGCGCCGCGCCACCGCGGGCCCAACGTGCTGCGTCCTGCCCGGGCACCGGCCCGCCCGCGTCCTGCCCGGGCACCGGCCCGCCCGCGTCCTGCCCCGGGCACCGGCCCGCCCGCGTCCTGCCCCGGGCACCGGCCCGCCCGCGTCCTGCCTCCGCGGGCCTCGATGCCCTGCCTCCGGGGCCTCGGTGCCCTGCCTCCCCGGGCTTTGGTGCCCGGGCCCGCTACTCCTCGTGCCCTTGGTCTGCGCTCATCTGGTCTTCGGCGGGCGGCGTTTCTCCGGGCGGAACGCCACCGCCGGGTTCCAGTCCGGTGATGTTCTGGCTCTCGGGATCGGGGTTGGCCGAGTCGCCTTGGTCGGCCGAGACCCGGCCTTCGTTGACGCCCTCAGGCGCGGCCGGGCCGTGGCCCTTTCCGCCTGAAACACGGGGGTCGAATTCCGGTTGGTTTTTCGCCATGGTTCCGCCGTTCGTTGCGCTTTCCGGCCGCACCGCGGGCGCGGCCCTGTACACCCACACTAGGCACGCGTGAGCCCCCCGGACAAGGGACCGGGCGGGCGCACTAGGCTGGATCCTATGGTTCCCCCGTCCCCCGGCAGCAGCTACACCACGGTAGCCGGCGAGCACCGGCACGAGATCGAAATCAAACGCTCGAGGTTCATCACGGTGCTGCGGCGGGTGGAAACTGAGCAAGAGGCCCGCGGCCTGGTCGCGGAGCTGCGCCGCGAATTCCACGACGCCCGGCACCACTGCAGTGCCTTCCTGCTGGGCCCGGACCGGGGCGTCCAGCGCTCCAACGACGACGGCGAGCCCGCCGGCACGGCCGGGGCGCCCATGCTGGAGGCCCTGCTCAAACGCGAGACGGCGCCGGGGGTGACGGACCTCAGCGACGTCGCGGCCGTCGTCGTCCGCTATTTCGGGGGCATCCTGCTAGGAGCCGGAGGACTGGTGCGGGCCTATTCGGAGTCGGTGTCGCAGGCCGTGGCGGCCGCGCCGCTGGTCCGGCGGCGCCGGATGCGCCTGTTCGCGGTGCCGGCGGCGCATGCCCACGCCGGGCGTTTGGAAAATGACCTGCGCGCGGCGGGCACCGTGGTGCTTGGCAGCGAGTACGGTGCCGACGGGGTCCGGATCAGCCTGGCGATCGACGACGAGCCGGCGGTCATTTCCCGGTTCGAGGAGCAGCTTGCCGCGCTGACCTCGGGTGGTCCGGGCGCGGAGCCGCTGGGCACGAAATGGGTGGACCTTGACTGAGCGGCCCGCGTTCGATTTTTCCGACCTCCGGCGCTGGCCGGATGTGGAGGCTGACAACCTCTTCGCCTACGACGCGGCGGACAGGTTGCTCCTGGACACCGCCGCGCCCCTGTTGGACGGCGTGGACGGCAGCCGGATCACGGTCGTCAACGACCACTACGGGGCGCTGACGCTGGCCCTCGCGGCAGCCGGCAAGCAGGGCATGCGCGTGATTCAGGACCCGCTCAGCTCCGAGCGGGCCCTGGCCAACAACGCCGCGCGGATGGGACTGGCAGGCTACCGGAATGTCCTGCTGGAACCGGCGGCGTTCGACGACGCACTGCTCGTGCTGCTGCAGTTGCCCCGCGCGCTGGATGCGCTGGAGGAGATCGCCGGCTGTATCGCGGCGGCCGCCTCGCCGGGCGTCACCGTACTGGCGGGCGGGCGCGTCAAGCACATGACCACCGCGATGAATTCCGTGCTCGGCGCCTCCTTCTCTTCCGTGACCGCGGGGCTGGCGCGGCAGAAGGCACGCGTGCTCACGGCCACGGGTCCGCTGCCGGCGACGGGCGGGCGCTTTCCCCTCGCGGAAGAGCACGACGTCGGGCTGCCGGTTCCGCTGCGGCTGCTTGCCTTCGGCGGCACCTTCGGCGGGCCCAAGCTGGATCCCGGTACACGGTTCCTGCTGCCCTTGTTGGCGGGCGCCCGGCAGGCGGACCGCGCCGTCGATCTCGGTTGCGGCAACGGATCCATCGCCGCCTATCTGGCCCTCTCACGCCCGGGCATGCGGGTGCTTGCAACCGACCAGTCGGCCTCCGCCGTCGCGTCGGCACGTGCAACGGCGGAAGCAAACGCCGTGGCGGACCGCGTGCAGGTTTGCCGGGACGATGCGCTGTCCACCCTGCCGGCGGCCTCCGAGCAGCTGGTGGTGCTCAACCCGCCGTTCCACATTGGCAACGCCGTGCACGCGGGCATCGCGCTGAAGCTCTTCGCCGACGCCGGGCGGGTGCTGGGGCCGGCCGGGGAACTCTGGACTGTCTGGAACAGCCACCTGGCCTACAAGCCGGCGCTGAACCGGCTCGTGGGTCCCACCCGGCAGGTGGCGAGGAACTCCAAGTTCACGGTCACCGTCAGCACACGGCGCTGAGGAGCGGCTCCCGCGTGCCTGGGCGTCTGCTGCCGTTTCGCCGGCCGAGCAGCCCTAGGTCCCGTAGTACCTGCGTAACTCGGCCTCTTCCTCCGGGGTGAGGCTGTCGGACGCGTCCGGCGAGGGCGAGTCCTTGATGGTGTCATGGCTGTAGGCGACATACACGTCGCGCGACTCGATGCGGGCTCCGGCGACCGGCACGAACTTTTCGCGGGTGTCGGCCAGGCCCAGGCCAACCGTGAGCCAGGTGATGGTTCCGGTCGCCGGATCCTGGTGGACCTGCCCCACTACGCCCAGTTTTTGCTGCTCGCTGTCCCACACTGTGGATCGCTGCAAGGCGTGAATGTCGACTTTTTCTGCCATGTTTTCTCCATTCCGGCCAACGGCCTGCGTGGGTGTGCGTACTTTCCTCACCCTAAATCCCACGCCAGCACCGGGCAAGGACCGCAGCAACCCCGGGGCGGGCACCGGCCGCGCAGCGACGGTCTTCCGGCGCTTAGGGAAAGGCGCCGGAGACGGCGGAACCCCCGCACCCTGGGGTGCGGGGGTTCCTCAGTCAGCGATGCCCGGTTGCCCCGGCGTCGAGGGCCGTTGTTACTGGCCGGTCAGCTTCTCACGCAGTGCAGCCAGGGCTTCGTCGGAAGCCAGGGTGCCGCCGCTGGAGGCCGGAGCCGCCGGGGCGTCGGAGGAGTAGCTGGTCGGTGCGGCCTCGGACTCGCTCGGAGCCTCGGCTTCCTCTGCCATGGAGGCAGCAACCTGCTTCTTGTGGGCTTCCCAGCGCGCCTGGGCGTCGGCGTACTGCTGCTCCCACGCGGCGCGCTGCGCCTCGTAGCCTTCGAGCCACTCGTTGGTCTCCGGGTCGAAGCCCTCCGGGTACTTGTAGTTGCCCTGCTCGTCGTACTCGGCAGCCATGCCGTACAGGGCCGGGTCGAACTCGGAGCCCTCCGGATCGACGCCCTCGTTGGCCTGCTTCAGGGACAGCGAGATGCGGCGGCGTTCCAGGTCGATGTCGATGACCTTGACGAAGACCTCGTCGTTGACGGAGACGACCTGCTCGGCCAGCTCCACGTGGCGCACGGCCAGCTCGGAGATGTGGACCAGGCCCTCGATGCCGTCTTCGACGCGGACGAACGCACCGAACGGAACCAGCTTGGTGACCTTGCCCGGGACGATCTGGCCCAGGGCATGGGTGCGGGCGAAGGTCTGCCACGGGTCTTCCTGGGTGGCCTTCAGGGACAGGGACACGCGCTCGCGGTCCAGGTCCACCTCGAGCACCTCGACGGTGACTTCCTGGCCAACCTCGACGACCTCGGACGGGTGGTCGATGTGCTTCCAGGACAGCTCGGAGACGTGCACCAGGCCGTCGACGCCGCCCAGGTCCACGAAGGCACCGAAGTTGACGATCGAGGAGACGACGCCCGGACGGACCTGGCCCTTCTCGAGCTTGTTGAGGAAGGTGGAGCGGACCTCGGACTGGGTCTGCTCGAGCCATGCACGGCGGGACAGCACAACGTTGTTGCGGTTCTTGTCCAGCTCGATGATCTTCGCTTCGATCTGCTGGCCGATGTACGGAGCCAGGTCGCGCACGCGGCGCATCTCGACGAGGGACGCGGGCAGGAAGCCGCGCAGGCCGATGTCGAGGATCAGGCCACCCTTAACAACCTCGATGACGGTGCCGGTAACAACGCCGTCCTCTTCCTTGACCTTCTCGATGTCGCCCCAGGCGCGCTCGTACTGAGCACGCTTCTTGGACAGGATCAGGCGGCCTTCCTTGTCTTCCTTGGTCAGCACCAGGGCTTCGACCTCGTCGCCGACGGAGACAACTTCGCCCGGGTCGACGTCGTGCTTGATGGAAAGCTCGCGGGAGGGGATGACACCTTCGGTCTTGTAACCGATGTCGAGCAGGACTTCGTCGCGGTCAACCTTGACGACAGTGCCTTCGACCAGATCGCCATCATTGAAGTACTTGATGGTCGCGTCGACGGCTGCGAGGAAGTCTTCAGCGGTACCGATGTCGTTGATGGCGACCTGCGGGGTACCGGGCTTCTCGGTGGAGGTGATGGTCATGTAGTAGGGGCTCCGATGTGGATAGTTTTCTGAGTTCCGCTGCTGCCCTGCTTCCCGGCGCGCAGCAGCATTGAACCGCTGCAGCACAAGGGATGCATTGCCGTTTACGGAAACGGACTGATGTGTTTTGGTGAAGCTCATGGAGCCTGCCCTTCACCGAAGGGCTCTCCATACGCATTACGCGCCCAATAAGTCTAACTGGTCGCGCCAATCCCGGCAAAGCGACTCGCCCCGTCAAGGCGCAGGTGCACGCCGAAAATGTGCCCGCGGCCCCTCTCCCGGAAGGGTCAAAAATGCGTGATGCAATACGGAGCGGTGTCCGTTGCGAAGAGTCGGTCCATCCTGGACACTGCCTCCGCTGACGTACCGGAGAAGTGGCCGCCCGCCGCCAGGGTCCGCGCCCGGACTCCGCCCAGATAGAGCGACCCCAGGGAATCCACGGGCACTGTGGCGTCGACGTCCGCGTCCTCCGGCAGCACGTCGACCACTCCCCGGCCATCCTTGACGGTCAGCCGGTAGGCGCCGCCGCAGATGTCCAGCGGATCGGTGATCCGCAGTGTGCACGAGCCGTCGTGCAGGTACGGCCTGGCTTGGAGGGCCGCTACCGGGTCCAGCACGCGCAGCCACAACACATCTTCGACCGCCGCCACCTCGTAGCCGCGGCTGTCCGCCAGTCCCCACGCCAGCGGATCTTCCACCGGCCCGAGCGGGAACTTGATCCGTTCCACCAGGTCCAGCGACCCGAGGTAACGCCACAACTCAACGTACGCATCCTGTCCGGCGGCAACCAAATCAGCCACTTTCACGGTGTAGGGCTTGCTGTCCCAGCCGGCAAAGCGGTAGCTGACATAGCCGTCCGGCCGGCCCTCGCCGTCGTAATGGACGGCCGCTCGCAGCAACTTGTCTTCCGACGCCTTGTCCTCGCTCCAGCGGCCCGAGACGCGGAAGGGGTAACTGGCCTGGCGTCCGACCGAGCCAGGGGTCCGGGTATGGAACCCGTTAAATATTTCCGGCGCCAGGTCCTGGAGCGAAGCCGGGTCGGCCAACTCCATCGTCCCCGTCGCCGCGGCGCGCAGCCCGAACCGTTCGCGGGCATCGATTTCCACTTCGCGGATGAACGTCGCCGCGCCAAACCCGAAGCGTCCGTAGATGGTGGCCTCGGAAGCGGTGAGCGCCGCCATCGCGAGTCCCCGGCCGGCCGCCTGCTTCAGGTCGTCGGTGATCATCCGTCGCAGCAGGCCGCGGCGCCGATGCGTCGCCCGGACCGTCACCGCGGTGATCAGGTGGGTGTCCAGCAGCTGCCCGCCGCCCACGTTCAGGGTGTTGACCATGGTGGCGTAGGTAGCGACAGGTACTTGGGGGTCCCACACGCCAGGGCGCTGCGTGTCGTCGTAGGCACCCCACAGGATTCGCTGGTCCATCCCGTAGACCCGGGCGTAGGCGGCGATGTCGGAGGCATCGGGCTTGCCGTCGTGGAACCCGAACCTGACCGCTTCGAACCAGCCGAGGGTCCTGGCGTCGGGCCGGTCGCCGTCGAGCCCGGCGGCAAACCGGTCGATGCGGATGTCCTGGCGGGTTTCCTGGGTGCGCGTGGTCACGATCTACGAGCCTAGCGGCACCTCCCCCGGTCCACCAGAGGGAGCCGCAGCCATCGCACAGAACCGTCACCGTCTCCGCGTGCCGGGGACACTGGAGGCTGGACGTGTCTAGTGTCCGGCTTCCTGCCAGTTGGCGCCGACGCCGACGGACACGTCCAACGGCACGGTCAGTTCCGCGGCGCCGCCCATTTGGGCGCGCACCAACTTCTCCACCTGTTCCCGCTCCCCCGCCGCTACTTCGAGCACGAGTTCGTCGTGGACCTGCAGCAGCATCCGGGACTTCAGTCCCTGGTGGCGCAGCTCCTCCGAGACGCCAAGCATGGCCTTCTTGATGATGTCCGCCGCCGATCCCTGGATGGGCGCGTTCAGCGCGGCCCGCTCCGACATCTCGCGCAGCTGGCGGTTGTCGCTGGCCAGGTCCGGCAGGTAGCGGCGGCGGCCTTCGATCGTCGAGGTGAACCCGTCCACCCTGGCCTTGTCCACCACTCCCCGCAGATAATCGCGGACGGCGCCGAACCGCGAGAAGTATTCCTTCATCAGCGTCCGCGCCTCGTCCACGGAGATGTTCAGCTGCTTGGACAGCCCGAACGAACTCAGCCCGTACACCAGGCCGTAGGACATGGCCTTGACCTTGGCGCGCATCTCGCTGGTGACGTCCTCGGGCGCGACCCCGAAGATGTGCGCGCCGACAAACCGGTGCAGGTCCTCGCCCGAGCGGAATGCCTCGATCAGGCCTTCGTCTCCGGACAGGTGGGCCATGATGCGCATTTCGATCTGCGAATAGTCGGCGGTCAGAAGCAGCTCGTAGCCCTCGCCGACGACGAACGCTTCCCGGATGCGCCGGCCGGCCTCCGACCGGACCGGGATGTTCTGCAGGTTCGGGTTGATGGAGGAGAGCCTGCCGGTGGCGGCCACCGTCTGCGCGTAGGTGGTATGGATCCGCCCATCCTCCGCCACGGTCTTGCGGAGGCCTTCCACCGTCTGCCGCAGCTTTGAAGCATCGCGATAGGCCAGCAGCTGGACCAGGAATTCGTTGCCCGTCTTGGCGAACAGGTCGTTGAGCGCATCGGCGTCGGTCGAATAACCAGTCTTGATCTTCTTGGTCTTCGGCAGCCCCAGCTCCTCGAACAACACCGTCTGCAACTGCTTGGGCGAGCCCAGGTTGATTTCCTTGCCGATGATGCCGAAGGCCGCCGAGCTGGCAGCGTCGATGGTCACGGTGAAGTCGTCCACCAGCCGGTCCAGCGCGCCGGCATCCACGGCAATGCCGTCCAGTTCCATCCGCGCCAATACCAGCGACAGGGGCAGGTCAAGCCCGCCCAACAGCTGGTTGGCGCCGCGATCCACCAGTTGTCCGGCGAAGTGTTCGCTCAGCTGCAGCGCGGCGAAGGCCTGCACGACGGCCGGTCCGGCCTTGTCATCCTCGGACAGGCCGAGCTCCAACTGCCCGTTCGCCGCTGCTTCGGGGGCCGCCACGGACATCTTCAGGTGGTACTGGGCCAGGTCCGCCAGTTCGTAGCTGCGCCGGTCCGGCTGGATGAGATACGCCGAAATCGCGGTGTCGTCGACGACGCCCAACAGCTCGAACCCGCGCCGCGAGAGAACCTTGTAGGCGTACTTGAAGTCGTGGACGACCTTCGGTGCGTCAAGGTCGGACAGCCAGTGTGCCAGCAACTGCTCGGCGTCGGCGTCCAGCGAAGTCAGCGGCACGTAGGCGGCCTGGGCGTGGGCCACCAGGGCCAGCCCGACGGCGTCGTCCCCGCCTTCCGCGGTTTCGGCCACCAACTGCAGGGCAACGTTGTGCTGGTTGGTCTCCTCCAGCCATTCCTTCAGGGCGGCCGCATCGGTGACCACCGTGTGGGAGGGGGCATTGACCTCCGTCTCGCGGACGGCGTCCTCCTCGCCGAAAAGGTCGAAGAGCCGCTTGCGCAGGGTGTTGAACTGGAGCGCATCGAAGAGTTCCTCGATGGCGGTCCGGTCGGGGTGCTGCAGCACCATGTGCTCCAGCTTCACGGGCAGGTCCAGGTCCCGGAGCAGGTGGTTCAGCCGGCGGTTGCGCTTGACCGAATCGACATTGGCCCGGAGCGCCTCGCCGACCTTGCCGCCGATCGAATCCAGGTTCTCCAGGATGCCTTCGACGCCGCCGTAGAGGTTGATCCACTTGGCCGCGGTCTTTGGGCCCACGCCGGGGACGCCGGGAAGGTTGTCGGCGGTCTCACCGACGAGCGCGGCGAGATCGGCATACCGCTCCGGCCGGACGAAGTACTTGGCTTCGACCGCGTCGGCGTCCATCGGCGGGATGTCGCTGATGCCCTTCTTCGGGTACAGCACGGTGACTTTGTCCGTGATGAGCTGGAACGCGTCCCGGTCCCCGGACACCACCAGAACCTCCCAGCCGGACTTCTCCGCCCGCTCGCTCAGGGTGGCGATGACGTCGTCGGCCTCGTATCCGTCCAAGGTGACGGTGGGGATCTGCATCGCCTCCATCACCTTGACGATCAGGTCCACCTGGCCGTGGAATTCCTCGGGCGTTTTGTTACGGCCGCCCTTGTACTCGGAATACTCCTCGGTGCGGAAGGTGGGAGTGTCCAGGTCAAACGCCACGGCGATGTGGGTCGGTTCGCGCTGCTCGATCATCTTGATCAGCATGGAGGTGAAACCGTAGACGGCATTCGTGTGCTGGCCGGTATCCGTGGAGAAGTTTTCCACCGGCAGGGCGTAGAACGCGCGGAACGCCATCGAGTGGCCATCGATCAGCAGCAGGCGCTTTGGCCCCGATGCTTCGCTCTCCGGGCCGGAAACGGGGGCTCCCTCCGCCTCTACTGTCGCGGTCGCTGCTGCCGGTTTGTTAGTTTCACTCACACCTGCCAGCCTAGTTCCCATGAGCGACAAATTCACACCCGGCGACAGTGCTGCGGGACACTCGCAGGGCGCGCTTCCGGCCACGGCCGCGGCCACGATCGCCGAACTGGTCGACGCCGGTGTCCCGGAACACTTGCACCGGTGGCTGATACACACCGGGGTGGGATCGCTCGTGGTGAAGATGGGCATCGTTTTCAGCGAGATGACCCCGCAGCGCATGGTGGCAACGATGCCGGTGGAAGGAAATACCCAAGTGGCGGGCATCCTGCATGGCGGCGCGCATGTGGTGCTGGCCGAAACGCTGGGGTCCTTCGCGGCGTCTTTGCACGCGGGCGCCGGCCGACACGCGGTCGGCATCGAAGTCGGCGCCAGCCATCACCGCTCCGTCTCCTCGGGACTGGTCACCGGCACTGCGACGGCCATCCAGCTGGGGCGTTCGCTGACCGTGCACGAAGTCGTGATGACCGATGAGGACGGGCGGCGCCTCTCCACCGCGCGGATCACCAATTTGATCCGCGACAACGGGTAGGCACTCTTCGAAACCCTGGCCCGCAAGCCCGGAGGCCAGATCGGCGCACTGCTGGGATCGGCGTCAGCGCCACTCCCCCTTGCGCTGGTCAGCGCCACTCCCTCTTGTGCTGGCAATTTAGGCGGCCGACGGGGCGAGCTTGTCCCTCGGAATTTTCACTACTGCCCAACCGCCCGCAGTGCAGGCGCTCCGCCGGGCACCGTCGTCGGCGTCGTCATCGCTGTTCGCCGCGGCAGCGGCCAACGCGCCGTGAATGATTTCTGCGCTCGATGCCAAGGATGGCTGGGCGGTCCCTGCGGCCGACATCACTGTGCCCGGCGGCACCGTCTCGGTTCTGGCCTTATCGGTCTCTGACGCTCCGGTTGGCGGGGTGCCTGGTAGTGGTGGCGGGGTGGAGGTGTAGGTGTGTCCGGTGGGGGTGATGGTTTCCACCGTGTGGTGGGGTCCATCAACAGGGCGGCTGGACCAGCCTTCGGCTTCCTTTGACTGGTTGCATTGTTCGCACAGTCCCTGGCCGTTGGCCATCGTCGTTTTACCGCCCTGCGTCCAGGGCACGATGTGGTCGATGTGCCGGATCGGGGCGTCGCACCAGGGCCTTGCGCAGACCGCGTCGCGGGCGTGGATCATCCGGCGCATCCCGTCGGGGAATCTCCGTGCGGCCGAGTCCATCCCCAACAGCTGCCCGGTTCCCGGGGCGGTGTAGAGGCGGCGGACCCAGACGTCCTCCACGCTAACCTGTTGCAATACCTTGGTGCGTGGGGCCTGCTCGCGGGCGGTCTTCCACCCCGGCTCGGTCCCGGCCGGCGGCGCCTTCTGCCCGGGCGGGCTGTCCCCGCCGATGGTTGCCGGTGGTGCCTGCGGTTGCGGCGGGCGGGTGAGGTTGCGGGCGTAACCGGCCGGGACGATGCCGTGCCCGGTCAGCCAGGCCGGTTCGGCCTCACCCCGCAGCAGGGCGCGGTCGGTCATCACCAACTGGATTTCCAGCCGGGCCGGGTCAGCGGTGCTGCGGCCGGTGACCCGTTCGAACACGGTATCGGCCATCAGCTGGCCCCGCGACCGGGGGTCGCCCGTGCTGCGCAGCCGGTCCGCTTCCCGGTGCAGGGCAGCCATCACCGCCACCCCCTGGACCACCGGCAGCAGGGTCCGGACCGAGACCATCGTGTCCGGCTCGGGCCGGGAGGACACATGCCGGTCCGCTTCGGCCTTCGCCGCCCGGCCCACCACCGAGCGGGGATCGAGCCGGTAGGCCAGGCGCTTGGCTTCGGCCCGCACCGCCCGGTTCCCCAACCCGTGCAACCGCTCCCGGTTCCCGGCCAGTTCCCGGTCCACCCGGGCGCGGTGCTCCCGGGACAGGCAGCCGGTCTTCTGGGCCAGGATCTCGGCCCGGTATTCGTTCAGGTCCCCCGCGGCCAGGGCGGCCAGGGTGTGCGGCATCTGTGTGACCAGGGTCCGGGACAGGTTCAGCAGGACCGCGGCACGGTGCGGGGACTCGCGCCGGGCCAACCCGATCTGGGCGGCCACCCCGGCGCCCTGCCGGTCTTTCGGGATCCCGGCGCAGGCACGGCGGGCACGCACCGACTTCTCCAACGCGACCTGCACCCTGGCCTGCGCGGCCGCCGCGGCAGCCTTCAAACCCTCCAGCGCCGTAAGCTCCTCCACCAACTCCCGCTCCGGCCCGCCCACGTCGATGCCCTCGAGGGCAACGGCCGCAGCCCGAACACCGGCAGAATCCAGCGGAGCCGCCACCGGCCCGGCGCCCCGCAACAAACCGCTGCCGGCAGGTGACACCGGCGCAAGCACTGCTGCGGCGGGAGATGCTGCGGCGTCCCCGGTTGCGGCAGACGACGTTACGGCAGACCGGGCTGGGGCAGACGGGTCTCCGACAGGTCCTGCGGCAGGCGCTGCTGCGGCGGGAGGATCGGGTACGGCCGGATCAAACATCTCAGCGTCTCAATCTTCAGCATGCTTACTGCATGGCTTCGACTAAAAGCGGTCACGAACCCTGCACGGATCCGCAGACGCCGCCGGCAAACCCACTACCCGGCGGCCAACGATGGTGCTCAACTGCTACTGAAAACAGGCTATCCGCCGCCACTGACAGTTTCGGGCGATGCAGAAATTCCCCGCCGAAAGCCGCGGATGAGTGGTATCGGGCCGTGAATTTGGATCGTCGAGCAGGGACACAGGCGGTGCAGGGACGCCGGAGGACGACATGGGGGAAGGCGGAGGCCCGAGCGTCCGGGCGCAAGGCGCGCCGCTGGGCTGGAGGGCCGTAGTTATGGTTGCAGCAGGACCGCGCGGGGGCCCGCGCAGGCGCGAGGCTAGACCGCCACCGGATTGAGGTCGTAGTGCATCTCTACCAAGTCGCCCAAGGTGCGGCTGCCGCGAAGCCGGGCCGGCGCCGTCGTGCTGGTAACCGGTAGCAGCGGTTGTCCTCCGCCCAGCATTACCGGCACCAACGTCAGGATGAGTTCGTCCAGCAGGCCCGCCGACGCGTACTGGGCGGCAAGTTGTCCTCCGCCGACCAGCCACACGTCTTTCTCGCCGGCATCGGCGCAGATGTCATGGTGGAAGATACCCACGTCACCTCGCACAAACGTGATGTCTGCTCCGGGGATGCCTGGCAGTTCGTGATGCGTGAAAACCCAGGTGGGTGTTGAGCCGTAGGGCCATGCCTCCGGTGCCTGCTCCAGCACGAACTTGTACGTCTCGGAGCCCATGACGATGGACCCTATGCGCTGCATGAAGGTTTCGAAGCTGTCCTGGACGCCGGCGGCGTCGTTGAATTGCGTGAGCCAGTCGAGCTTGTTGCTGCGGTCGGCGATATACCCATCCACCGAGCTGCCGACGTAGTAGATAGTCCGGGCCATGGGCCCCATGCTAGCCAGCGGGTTCAACCAGCGGAAGCGTGGCATGCGGCCCGCGGGAAATGCTGGGTTGTCGGAGGCAGCGGCCCGCGGGTACTCCGGGGTTGTCGGCCTGCGGCCGCCACTGTACAACGGTGGGATGGAGGGGAAGACGGCGGCGTGGATCACCGCTTACCGGCAGGCGTGGGAGACCAATGACCCGGATCAGATCGGAGCCCTGTTTACCGACGACGCCGAGTACCGGCCGGAGCCGTGGACGGACCCGTGGCGCGGTCGGGACAGCATTGTCCAGCAGTGGCTGGCCCGCAAGGATGAGCCCGGCGCGGCGACCTTCGAGTGGCACGAAGTCGCCGTGACCGACGACGTCTCCGTGGTGGAGGGAACGACTGCCTACCGGGACGGACGCACCTACAGCAATCTGTGGGTGATCCGGTTGAACGGCGAAGGCCGGGCAACCCACTTCACCGAGTGGTGGATGGACCAGTCGGTCCCTTCCTGAGACCGAGGCCCGGACAGGATGCTCCGCTCATGCATCAACCGCGCCCGTGGCCGTAAGCTCGGGGAATGGCGAGATACTTCGACGTACACCCCCAGGATCCCCAGCCGCGGTCGATCGGCCAGATCGTTGACCTTGTCCGGTCGGACGCGCTGATCGTGTACCCGACCGACTCTTGTTATGCCTTCGGTGCGCAGCTGGGCAACAAGGACGCCCTGGAACGGATCCGGACCATTCGCCGGCTCGACAACAAGCACCACTTCACCTTGGTCTGCAAGGACTTTGCCCAGCTGGGCCAGTTCGTGCACGTCGACAACAAGGTTTTCCGCAGCATCAAGGCCGTGACGCCGGGAAGCTACACCTTCATTCTGCCGGCCACCGCGGAGGTTCCCCGCCGGCTAATGCATCCGAAGAAGAAGACCGTGGGCGTCCGCATTCCGGCGAACAACGTCGCGCAGGCAATCCTGGCGGAACTGGGCGAGCCGCTGCTCTCCAGCACACTGCTGCTGCCGGACGAGGAGGAACCGCTGACCCAGGGCTGGGAAATCAAGGACCGGCTCGACCATGTGGTGGACGCCGTGGTGGATGGCGGCGACTGCGGGTCCGAGCCCTCCACGGTCGTCGACTTTTCCGGCGGCACTGCCGAAGTGGTCCGTTACGGGGCCGGGGACCCGTCCCGGTTCGAATAGGGGCCAGGGGCGGCGGTCGCCCAGGGCGGTATCCGTCAGGTTGGCGGGCCGCTAGTCCTTCTTGCGCGCCCGGCTGGGCTGCACCCGCGGCGGCTCGCCCGGCATCTTCGGATAGTCGGGCGGGAAGGGCATCTCCCCCAGGCCGGCGGCGAGGTCGCGTTCCCACCACTGGAGCAGGACGTCGATCTTGCCCGGCTCATCATGCATGCGGGACCACGGGTCGCCGGTAGTCTTCAGCCTGTCCGGAACCGTGGCGATCGTGAAGTTCTTCGGGTCGGCCGTTTCGAGTTCGTCCCATGCGATGGGGCAGGACACCGCCGCGTTCGGCAGGGCCCGCGGGCTGTAGGCACCCGCCATGGTCCGGTCGCGGTTGGCCTGGTTGAAGTCCACGAAGATCCGCTCCCCGCGCTCCTCCTTCCACCACGACGTCGTCACTTGTTTCGGCATCCGCCGCTCGATCTCCCGCGCCGCGGCGATGACGGCGTGGCGCACGTCCAGGAATTCGTGCGTCGGCTCGATCGGCGCGAACATGTGCAGCCCGCGGTTTCCGGAGGTCTTGATGAACGCGTTGAGTCCGGCCGCCGCCAGCACCGACCGCAGTTCGATCGCCACCGGGATGGCGTCGTCGAACGAGGTCCCCGGCTGCGGGTCCAGGTCGATGCGAAGCTGGTCCGGGTTGTCGGAGTTCCCCGCGCGCGAGGGCCACGGGTGGAACACCACGGTGTTCATCTGCACCGCCCACACCGCCGCGGCGGGCTCGTCGAGGACCAGTTGCGGGTGCGACCGGGCGCTCGGATACACCACCATCACCGACCGCACGAAGTCAGGCGCACCCTTGGGCGGATTCTTCGAGAAGAACTGCTCGCCGTCGACCCCGTTCGAGAACCGTTGCAAGGACACCGGCCGGTCGCCGTTGGCGCGGACGAAGGCCTCGCCAACCTCCGCGATGTAGCGCGCCAGATCCAGTTTGGTGATCCCGAGTTCGGGCCACATCACCCGGCTCGGGCTGGAAATGCGCACCTCGCGCTCGCCGTGCGGTCCGTCGACCGTCAGCGTTGTCTGTTCGCTGGCCATGGGAACACCTAAACACACACACTCGCTTCTGGCGAGGGCATGATGGGAGCATGCCTATCACCGAGTCCCCCGTGACCATCGACGTCGGCGACACCACTGTCTCCGGTGTCTACGCCCGCCCCGAGTCCCCCTTCGCTTCGCTGGTGGTGGCCCACGGGGCCGGCGCGGGCATGGACCACCCGTTCCTGTCCGGTTTCACCCGCGCCTTGAACGACGACGGCGTAGCCACCTTGCGCTTCAACTTCCCCTACCGGGAGGCCGGCAGAAAGTTTCCGGACCGCCCGCCGGCTGCCATCGTGGCGTGGCGTTCGGCCATGCGGGAAGCGGCAGCGCGGTCCGAAGGTGAACCGCTGTGGGCGGCCGGCAAATCCTTCGGCGGCCGCATGGCGTCGATGGCCGTGGCGGAGGGAATGCCGGCCGCCGGCCTGGTGTACCTCGGCTATCCGTTGCACCCGCCGGGGAAACCGGACAGGCTGCGCGACGAGCACCTGTATGGCCTCACGCTGCCCATGCTGTTCCTGCAGGGCACCCGCGATACCTTCGCAACCCCGGAACTGCTCGAGTCCGTCGTCGCACGCATCGGCCCGAATGCCGTGCTCGCCTGGCAGGAAGGCGGCGACCATTCCTTCGACGTCAAGGGCGGGAGAAGAGGGGCGGCGGAGATTGGGGCATCGCTCGCCGGCCCTGCTGCCGAATTCCTCCGCTCGAGGGTCAGCGGCGCCTGACCGCCGGCCGGCTGCCGGCCAGTGCCCGACGATGGAGTCGAGGGCCCGCGGCGCCTGCCGCCGGCCGGCTGCCGGCTACTGCTCGACGATCGAGTCGATGGTCCGCGGGGAGGTGATGGGATCGGCGTGACGGTGGATGATCTTCCAGGTGCTGTCCTCCAGCCGGAATATCGTCGTGACCCGCAGCGAGATCGGGGACGCCGCATCGGACACGCTGACCTTCACCCGGGTCCGCTCGATTTCGACGATGTAGGCCAGATCGGTCGCGACGTAGGTCGAAATCCGTTCAAACCGGATCGGCTCGCCCTCCCTGAAATGCGATACCGCCCGGTCCATGGCCGCCTCGACCTCCGCCCAGCCACGGGCAGGCGGCCCCAACGGATTGGCGAGCGTGACCTCCTCCTGCCGTGAAAACAGGTCCTTCGCCAAAGCGGGGTTTCCCTGGACGAACGCGTCCAGCGCTCGGTGATACCGCTCGGCAACAAGTTCGAGATCGGGCCCTGGCATGATTCCTCCAGCCGCTGCCTCCCGCCGGGGCCGTGCGGCCGGGCGCGAATACAGCCATGCTCCCACCGGCATCCGGGGATGTCCATGACCGGTGTCGGCCCAGGGCCAGGCTCCTTCACGGGGCCGGCCGGCGGGACTACGATGGCCGGGCCGGCGACCGCACGCCGGGACTACGATGGTCGGACAAGGGGCCCCCACGCCTTCAGCTGCGGGGTCGGTGCCGGAAGGGGCCGCGTCCGATGAACGAGCAACCCGGCGGTTTCGTGCTGGAGCTGAAGGTGGTCTTGGCCGCGCCGTGCGACCAGGTTTTTCGCATGCTGACGGAGGCGGATGAGTTGGCCACATGGTGGGGTCCCGAAGGTTTCACAACACCCGACGCCGTGCTCGACGCCAGGCCGGGCGGCACCTACCGGCTGACGATGAAACCGCCCGACGGCCCGCCCTTCCACCTCGCCGGTGAGTTTCTCGAATTCTTCCCTCCGCGCCGCCTCGCCTACACCTTCCGGTGGGAGGAGCCCGCGCCCGATGACCGCGAAACCGTCGTCATGCTCTCCCTCAAACCCTCGGAGGACGGCACCCGCCTCGCCCTCCGGCAGGGCGGGTTCGCCACCGAGGAACGTCTCGGCCTGCACCGGGCCGGCTGGACGGACGCCCTGGGGAAACTCGCCCGCGTCCTCCGCTCCGGCGGGTGACCGGACCCGTCCCGGCCGATAGCCTTACCGCTGCCCGACCCCCGTCGCCGCTGTCGAAGGCACCGGGTCGTGCCTCAGGTAGGCCCGCCGGAAACGCCCGGTGCCGCCGGTCAGCGCACGAAGATCGACGGCGTAGCGCAGCAATTCGTGGTCCGGGACTTCGGCGCTGATTTCGGTGAGGTCCCCGCCGGCCGAATCCGACCCGGTCAGGCGTCCGCGTCGGGCGGACAAGTCGCTCATTACCGACCCTACGTAGTCGTCGGGCACCGTGATCGTCACGGAGGAGATTGGCTCCAGCAACTGGATCCGCGCCGCCGCAGCGGCTTCCCGCAAGGCCAGGGCACCCGCGGATTGGAAGGCCGCGTCGGAGGAGTCGACGCTGTGGGTCTTGCCGCCGACCAGTGTCACGCGGATGTCGACGACGGGGAATCCGGCGGAGACGCCTTTTTCCATCTGCGCCCGGACACCCTTTTCGACGGACGCGATGTACGGCCCCGGGATGATGCCGCCGACGATCTTGTCCACGAATTCAAACCCGGCGCCCCGCGCGAGCGGTTCCACCTCGATCTCGCAGATGGCGAATTGGCCGTGCCCGCCGGACTGCTTGACGTAGCGTCCGCGTCCGGTGGCCCCTGTCGCGAACGTTTCGCGCAGGGGCGTGACGACGTCGACGGTTTGCACATTCACGCCCTGCCCGCGCAGCCGGTCGAGCACCACCTCGGCGTGCGATTCGCCCATGCACCACAGGATGAGTTGGTGGGTCTCAGTGTGCCGCTCCACCCGCAGGGTCGGGTCGCCCGCGGCCACCTTGGCCAGGCTTTTCGCCAGGGCGGCCTCGTCGTTGCGCGTGGCCGCCTCCACCGCGACAGGCAACAGCGGTTCCGGCATCTCCCAGGGTTGGATGAGCATCGGCAGCTCCCGCGACGACACCGTGTCGCCGGTCTCGGCCGTGCCGATCTTCGTCAACGCGCAGATGTCGCCGGCGATGCACAGGGACACCGACCGCAGGGTCGAGGCGAGCGGGGCGTGCAGATGCGTGACCCGTTCGTCGCTGTCGTGGTCGGCGTGGCCCCGGTCGGCGAGCCCGTGCCCGGACACGTGGATGGCGGAGTCGTCCCGCAGGGTGCCCGAAAAGATCCGGACCAGGGAGACCCGGCCCAAAAACGGGTCCGTGGTCGTGCGGATCACTTCGCCGGCGAGCGGTCCGCCGGGGTCGCAGCGCAGCGGGGTGCTGCGCGAACCGTAGAGTCCCGTCGCCGCCGGCATCGGGCGCTCGAGCGGGGACGGGAATGCCCGCTGGAGCATGTCCAGCAGCTCCGGGATGCCCAGCCCGGTTTCCGAGGAGGTGGCCAGCACCGGGTAGAAGGATCCGCGCGCGACGGCGGTCTCCAGGTCGGAGAACAGCACATCGAGGCCGATTTCCTCGCCGCCGAGATAACGGTCCATCAGGGACTCGTCCTCGCTCTCGGCGATGATGCCTTCGATCAGGGCGCTGCGGGCCTCCTCGGCTCCCGCGAGCTCCCCGGCGCCCGCGGGACGGACATCGGGCTTTCGTTCCCCGGCACTGTAGTCCGATACGGTGCCGGACAGCAGTGCGTGCAGCCCCGTCAGGTCCGCCCCGCTCCGCACCGGCAGGTACAGCGGCTGCACGGACTCGCCGAAGGCGCGGCGGCAGCCGGCCAGCGCCGCTTCGAAGTCGGCCCGCGGGTGGTCCAGCCGGCTGATGGCCACCGCCCTCGGCATCCCGACGCTCTCGCATTCGCCCCACAGCGCGGTGGTCGCGGCATCGATCCCGTCCACGGCGGACACGACGAACAGGGCGGCGTCGGCGGCACGAAGACCGGCCCGCAGCTCGCCAGTGAAGTCCGAATAGCCCGGAGTGTCCAAGAGGTTGATTTTGACGTCGTCGAACATCACGGGGAGGACGGAGAGCACGACGGAACGCTGCTGGCGGATCTCGGAAGGATCCGAGTCGCTGACGGTGGTGCCGTCGACGATCGAACCCATCCGGTTCGTGGCCCCCGCCGCCAGCAACAGGGCCTCCGCGAGCATCGTCTTCCCGGCACCGGAGTGGCCCACCAGCACCACGTTGCGGATCTGCTCCGGCCGGGACACCGTTGCCGCGGCGGAGACCTCCGCCCGGCGCGGATCCGCGCTCCGTCCAGAACCCTTCGCCAACCCGTTGGCCGATTTCCCCGACATGAGCGCCTCCTGGCGTCGTAGGCATCGTCGTCCTGCGCACTCACCTGCTCTTAACAGATTCGACACCCGGAAGGGGCGCAGCGGCAAGGGCGTGGCCGTATCCCTGCGCAAACAAGACCAGGCCGGGCTGCCGCGCAGCTGGTCTGGTTGGGACATCCGATCGTTGCTAGCGTGGCGGAATGAACCCGTCGAAGGCCCCAGCCGAGATCCTTAACATTGCCGGCAGCGAGGTTCGCATCTCGAGTCCGGACAAGGTGGTGTTCCCACAACCCGGGCTGACGAAGCTCGACCTGGTTCGCTACTACCTTGCCGTCGCGGATGGTGCACTGCGCGGCGCCGGCGGCCGCCCAATGGTGCTCAAGCGCTTCCCGAAGGGCATCGATGCTGAGCCATTCTTTCAGAAGCGCGTGCCTGAAAACCACCCTGACTTCATCCACACGACAACGCTGCACTATGCGTCGGGGACATCAGCCGAAGAGGCCGTCCTTAGGGATGCTGCGGGCTTAGCGTGGGTCGTGAATCTTGGATGCCTGGACCTCAACCCGCACCCCGTGCGCGCCGAGGACCTCGAGCACCCCGACGAGCTGCGGGTCGACCTCGATCCGATGCCGGGAGTCGACTGGTCGCAGCTCGTCGACGTCGCCTGCGTCGCACGGGAAGTGCTCAACGACGTGGGACTGGTGGGTTGGCCGAAGACGAGTGGGTCGCGGGGACTCCACATCCTTGTGCGCATCGCGCCTCAATGGTCGTACCGCCACGTGCGGCTCGCCGCAGAGACCCTCGCTCGCGAGGTCGAGAACCGCGCTCCCGGCCTCGCCACCGCACGGTGGTGGAAGGAGGAGCGCGGCGAGAGTGTGTTCGTCGACTTCAACCAGAACGCCAAAGACCGCACCGTGGCTTCCGCGTACTCGATCCGGCCCCTGCCCGACGCCCGGGTTTCGACGCCGCTCACATGGGACGAGGTCACCTCCGCCCGACCGGAACAGTTCACTGTGCGCTCGGTGCTCGAGCGCTTCGCCGACGTGGGCGACCCTCACGCCGGCATCGATGACGCGGTCGGCACCCTCGACGGGCTCCTCGCCTTGGCGGCCGAGCTCGGCCCCGCCGAGAAACCGCCGGGCGGCGGCGACGGCTCCGGCCGCCGGAAGTCGATGATGCCGCTCATTGAAGTGGCCCGAACCAAGACCAAGCCCGAGGCGTACGCGGCGCTCGATGAGTGGAAGACTCGGCATGCGGACGTCGTCCCGGCCCTGCAACCGGCTGATGTGCTCGTCGACGGAATGCGCGGATCAAGCTCGCTCTGGTACAGGGTGCGAGTGAACTTGCAGCACGTCCCCGTAACGAAGCGGCCGCCGCAGGAGGAGCTCATCAGCGACTACGACCCATGGGCCGGCAAGGACTGGCCGGGGCGCCCGGGGTCCTAACCCACCGACCAAAAACCGGAAGCGCACAAAGCCAACGGAACAGCCGGTGTCTGCAAGGTGCAGCTTGTCCCCCAGCCAATGTCACGTCTTGCAGTTCCGACGCGGAACAGCTCCGCCATGACCAATCTGCAGCGCCACTGCGCCAAAACCAAGCGAGGAGCCGGCTGCCCCGGCAACGGCCGACAAATGAAAGACCCCCGAAGGGACCCACAAGTCAACATTTGTCCACTACCAGAGGCCTACACGCCTCCGCACAGTAAAAACGTGCCCGAGGTGGGATTCGAACCCACACGAGTTTCCCCGCCGCATTTTGAGTGCGGTGCGTCTGCCGTTCCGCCACTCGGGCCGGCACCGGTTGCAAAGCCGGCTTCCAAACTGTGAAAACCGTCATGCTGCCCGGTGCGCGAATCTACTCTACATGCCGATAGGCTATTTCACGGAACCGACGCCATGCCAATGGCAACGCAACACTCTAGGAGCGCCAGTGTCTGAACAAACCGAGTCTGTCCCCGCTCGCCGCGTCGTCGTCGCGGAGGACGAGACACTGATCCGCCTGGATATCGTCGAAATTTTGAGGGGCGAGGGCTATGACGTCGTTGGCGAAGCCGACAACGGCGAAAAGGCCGTGGAACTCGCCCAGGAACTAAAGCCGGACCTGGTCCTCATGGATGTGAAGATGCCCGTGATGGACGGCATCTCGGCCGCGGAGCAGATCGTCAAGGCACGCATCGCCCCGGTGGTGCTGCTGACCGCGTTCAGCCAGAAAGAGCTGGTGGAGCGCGCCCGCGACGCCGGTGCCATGGCGTACGTGGTGAAGCCCTTCACGCCGGCGGACCTGATCCCGGCCATCGAGATCGCGCTCTCCCGCCACGAAGAGATCGCCGCCCTGGAGTCCGAGGTGTCCGACCTGCAGGAGCAGTTCGAGACCCGGAAGCTGGTGGAGCGGGCCAAGAGCCTGCTCATCACCAAGATGGGCCTGACCGAGCCGGAAGCGTTCCGCTGGATCCAGAAGACGTCGATGGACCGCCGGCTGAGCATGCGCGAAGTCGCCGAGACCATCATCAACCAGGTGAACTAAGGCAACGCGAACGGCCAACCAAGGTTGGCGAACCCAGACTACGGGAACGGCCTCCGGAATGATCCGGAGGCCGTTCTGTTGTCCGCGGCCTGCGCCGGCCCTTCGCCTACGACGTCGGCCAGGGGCCGACCCGCTCGGGCCGGGGGTGCGGCTGGCCGTCCAGCAGTTCGCCGGCATCCGCCAGGTCGCCCACCCGGTGCACCTTCAGGGAGTTGGTGGAACCGGCCTTGCCCGGGGGCGAACCGGCGGCGATGACGACCAGGTCATCAATCTCCACCAGCCCGCGCTCGTAGAGGATCCGGTCCACCTGGGCGGTCATCTGATCCGTGTGCTCGACGAACTCCACGACCAGCGGCTGGATGCCCCAGGTCAGCGACAGCACGTTCAGGGTGGACTGGAGCGGGGTGAACGCGAAGACCGGCCGCCCCGGGCGCAGCCGGCTGAGCCGGCGGGCCGAGTCGCCCGACTGGGTGAACGTACAGATGTACTTGGCGTCGAGCTGGTCGGCGATCTGCACGGCCGCCCGCGTGATGGCGCCGCCGCGGGTCCTCGGCTGGCTGCCCAGCGGCTGGATGCGGTCCAGCCCGTGCTGCTCGGTGGACTCGATGATCCGGGCCATGGTCCGGACCGTCTCCAGCGGGTACTTGCCCACGCTGGTTTCGCCCGAGAGCATGACCGCGTCCGCACCGTCCAGCACGGCGTTGGCGCAGTCCGATGCCTCGGCCCGGGTGGGCCGGGGGTTGTCGATCATCGATTCGAGCACCTGGGTGGCCACGATCACCGGTTTCGCCCAGCGGCGGGCGAGTTCGACGGCGCGCTTCTGCACCAGCGGCACGTCCTCCAGCGGCAACTCCACGCCCAGGTCGCCGCGGGCGATCATGATGGCGTCGAACGCGTCGATGATCTCTTCGATGGCGTCCACGGCCTGCGGCTTCTCGATCTTGGCGATGACCGGGGCGCGGCGTCCCTCCTCGTCCATGATCTCGTGGACCCGCCGGACGTCGCCGGCGTTGCGCACGAAGGACAGGGCCACCATGTCGACGCCGGTCTTGAGCGCCCAGCGCAGGTCTTCCTCGTCCTTCTCGCTCAGGGCGGGGACGTTGACCGCGACGCCGGGCAGGTTGATGCCCTTGTTATTGGACACCGCACCCGCCACGGTGACTTCGGTGACCACCTTGACGTCGTCGACCTCGATGGCCTTCAGCGCCACCTTGCCGTCGTCGATCAGCAGGGAGTCGCCCACGTTGACGTCGCCCGGCAGGCCCTTGTGCGTGGTCGAGCATTGCTCGGCGGTTCCCTCCACGTCCTCGGTGGTGATCGTGAAGCGGTCCCCCACCGCGAGGTGGTGGGGGCCGTTCACGAAGCGCCCCAGGCGGATCTTGGGTCCCTGCAGGTCGGCGAAAATGCCCACCGGCTTGGACAGTTCGGCCGACGCCTTGCGGACGTTGTCGTAGGTCTGCTGATGCACGCGGTAGTCGCCGTGGCTCATGTTCATCCGGGCCACGTCCACGCCCGCCTGGAGGACGGCCAAGGTGCTCTCGTAACTGGCGATGGCTGGGCCGAAGGTTGCAACGATTTTTGCGCGTCTCATATACCTACCCTAATCAGAATGCGGCCATCGCGCAGGCGGGCCGCCGCTAGGGCAGCACCGCGATCGCACGGTCTTCCGGGGCCACCGGTGCCGGCAGCCGCGTGGTACCGGTCAACCACCGGTCGACGGCGGCGGCGCAGGCGCGCCCCTCGGCGATCGCCCACACGATCAAGGACTGTCCGCGCCCGGCGTCGCCGGCCGCGAAGATGCCCTCGGCGCCGGTCATGTAGCCGCCGTCGCGGGCGACGTTCCCGCGCTCGTCGAAGGACGCGTTGACCTGCGCGTCGATCCCGGCAGGCTCCGGACCGGTGAAGCCCAGGGACAGGAACACCAGGTCCGCCGGGATCTCCCGCTCCGTTCCCGGCTTGGGCACCCGCCTGCCGTCCACGAACTCGGTCTCGGCGACCTTCAGCGCGGTGAGCACGCCGTTCTCGCCCACGAACTCCACAGTGGAGGCGAGGTAGGTCCGCTCGCCGCCTTCCTCGTGGGCGCTGGCCACTTCGAACAGCGTGGGGAATGTCGGCCACGGCTGGTGCGAAGCACGCTGGGCCGGCGGCTGCTTGCCGATGGCCAGGGTGGTGACCGAGGCCGCCTGCTGCCGGTGCGCGGTGCCGAGGCAGTCCGCGCCGGTGTCGCCGCCGCCCAGGATCACCACGTGCTTGCCCCGGGCGTCGATCTGGTCCGGGACCGATTCGCCGGCCACCGCCCGGTTGGCCTGCACCAAGTAGTCCATGGCGAAGTGCACGCCGGACAGCCCGCGCCCGGGGATCGGCAGGTCCCGTGGCACGGTGGCACCGGTCGCGATCACCACGGCGTCGTAGCGGCGGCGCAGCTGGTCCCAGCTGATGTCCTTGCCCGCCTCGATGCCGGTGCGGAACCGCGTGCCCTCGGCCCGCATCTGCTCCAGCCGGCGGTCCAGGTAGTGCTTCTCCATCTTGAAGTCGGGAATGCCGTAACGCAGCAAACCGCCCACCTTGTCGTCGCGCTCGTACACCGCCACGGTGTGGCCGGCCCGCGTTAACTGCTGCGCCGTGGCCAGCCCCGCGGGGCCGGATCCGACGATGGCGATCGTGTGACCGGTCAGCCGCTCCGGCGCGTGCGGAGTCACCCAGCCCTGGTCGAAGGCTTCCTCGATGACGGAGACTTCCACCTGCTTGATGGTCACCGCCGGTTGGTTGATGCCCAGCACGCAGGCCGCCTCGCACGGCGCCGGGCACAGCCGGCCGGTGAATTCGGGGAAGTTGTTGGTGGCGTGCAGCCGCTCGATCGCTTCCTGGTCCTTGCCGCGCCAGGTCAGGTCGTTCCACTCCGGGATCAGGTTCGCCAGCGGGCAGCCCTGGTGGCAGAACGGGATGCCGCAGTCCATGCAGCGGCCGGCCTGGCTGCGGAGCACGCCCTTTTCCTGCGCCTCGTAGACTTCCTTCCAGTCCATGATCCGCACGGGAACAGGACGGCGGGGCTGGGTCTGGCGTTCTCGAACTTTCATAAATCCGCGTGGGTCAGCCACCGGTTACCTCCAGGATTCGGGTCCAGACAACGTCGCCGTCGGGGTCGAGCCCTTCGGCTTCGGCGTTCGCCCGGGCTTGCAGCACCGCCGCGTAGTCGCGCGGCAGCACCTTGGTGATGCGGGCCAGGGTCCCGTCGAGGTCCTCGAGCAGGCGCCCGGCGAGCCGGGAACCGGTCTCCTCCGCATGTTTCTTCAGCAGGGTGGCGATGGTCCCTTCGTCCGCCGGGTCCGGCCGCAGCAGCTGCAATTCGCCGGTGCCGGTGCTCTGCGTGTTCAGCATGCCGGGGTCCAGGTCCAGCACGTAGGCCACGCCGCCGGACATGCCGGCGCCGAAGTTGCGGCCGGTCCGGCCCAGGACCAGGGCCAGTCCCCCGGTCATGTACTCGCAGCCGTGGTCGCCGATTCCTTCGACGACGGCGGTGGCGCCCGAGTTCCGGACCAGGAACCGCTCGCCCACCTGGCCGCGCAGGAACATCTCGCCGCTGGTGGCGCCGTAACCGATGACGTTGCCCGCAATCACGTTGCGTTCGGACGCGAACGTGTTGGCCCGGTCCGGCCGGACGATAATCCGTCCGCCGGAGAGCCCCTTGCCGACGTAGTCGTTCGAGTCGCCGAGCAGCCGCAGGGTGATGCCGGCGGGCAGGAAGGCGCCCAGCGACTGCCCGGCCTGTCCGGTCAGCGTCACGTCGATGGTGTCGTCCGCCAGGGTCTCGATGCCGAAACGCTTGGTCACTTCGTGGCCGAGCATCGTGCCCACGGCCCGGTCGGTGTTGATCACGTCCAGGCTGATCCGCACCGGTTCGCGGTTGGTCAGCGCGTCGGAGCTCATGGCGATCAGCTGGTTGTCGAAGTGCTTGTCCACTTCGTGGTTCTGCGTGGTCGTGTTGCGCAGCGGAATGTCGGAGTCGGTGCCGTAGCCGCGCAGGATCGGTGACAGGTCCAGGCCGTCGGCCTTCCAGTGGTCGAGTGCTTCGCGGGTGTCCAGCAGCTCCGCGTGGCCGATGGCCTCGGCCAGGCTGCGGAAGCCCAGTCCGG
Source organism: Arthrobacter sp. MDT2-34-1 (assembly GCF_059091365.1). Lineage (NCBI taxonomy): Bacteria > Bacillati > Actinomycetota > Actinomycetes > Micrococcales > Micrococcaceae > Arthrobacter > Arthrobacter sp. MDT2-34-1. Next base: position 221,872 of record NZ_JBNHGO010000001.1, on the reverse strand, counting down.
CCAGCAGTTCGCGCACTTCCTCCGCAATGAACTCGAAGAAGTTCACCACGAACTCGGGCTTGCCGGTGAACCGCCGGCGGAGTTCCGGGTTCTGCGTGGCAACCCCCACGGGGCAGGTGTCCAGGTGGCAGACGCGCATCATGATGCAGCCGGAGACCACCAGCGGCGCCGTCGCGAATCCGAACTCCTCGCCGCCCAGCAGCGCCGCGATCACCACGTCGCGGCCGCTCTTCAGTTGCCCGTCCACCTGCACGACCACCCGGTCCCGCAGGCCGTTGAGCATCAGCGTCTGCTGCGTCTCGGCCAGCCCCAGTTCCCAGGGCGCTCCGGCATGTTTGAGCGAGTTCAGCGGGCTCGCCCCGGTGCCGCCGTCGTGCCCCGAGACGAGGACGACGTCGGCCTTCGCCTTGGTCACGCCGGCCGCCACCGTGCCGATCCCGACTTCGGACACCAGCTTCACATGCACGCGCGCCGAGGGGTTGGAACGCTTCAGGTCGTAGATCAGCTGCGCCAGGTCCTCGATCGAGTAGATGTCGTGGTGTGGCGGCGGGGAGATCAGGCCCACGCCCGGTGTCGAATGCCTGGTCCGGGCCACCCACGGGTAGACCTTCTGGCTCATCAGTTGGCCGCCCTCGCCGGGCTTGGCTCCCTGGGCCATTTTGATCTGGAGGTCCTCCGCGTTGGTCAGGTACAGGCTGGTGACGCCGAACCGGCCGGAGGCCACCTGCTTGATCGCCGAACGGCGCTCCGGGTCCAGCAGCCGGGCCACGTCCTCGCCGCCCTCGCCGGTGTTCGATTTCCCGCCCAGCCGGTTCATGGCGATGGCGAGCGTTTCGTGCGCCTCCTGTGAGATGGAGCCGTAGCTCATGGCCCCCGTGGAGAAACGCTTGACGATGCTGGAGACCGGTTCGACCTCCTCCAGCGGCACGGGCGGGCGGGCGCCGGCCTTGAACTTCAACAGGCCGCGGAGCGTCATCAGGTCCTTCGCCTGGTCGTCCACGCCGCGGGTATACGCCTTGAACACGTCGTAGCGCCGTTCACGCGTGGCATGCTGCAGCCGGAACACCGTTTCCGGGTTGAACAGGTGCGGCGGTCCTTCACGGCGCCACTGATACTCGCCGCCGTTCTCAAGCGACCGGTGAGGGTCTTCGATCCCATCGGCGGGGTAGGCCTGGGCGTGCCGCGCCGCCGCCTCGGCGGCGATGACGTCCAGGCCGACGCCGCCGAGCTGCGACTGGGTGCCGGCAAAGTACTGGTCGACCAGGGATTGGGCGAGCCCGATCGCTTCGAACGTCTGGGCACCGCAGTAGGAGGGGACGGTGGAAATGCCCATCTTGGACATAATCTTCAGGACGCCCTTGCCCAGGCCCTTGATCAGGTTCTGCACGGCCTGGGACGCGGTGACGCCCTGGAGGTCGCCGTTGCGCACCAGTTCCTCGCAGCTTTCCATCGCCAGATAAGGATTGACGGCGGAAGCGCCGTACCCGATGAGGGCGGCCACGTGGTGGACCTCACGCACGTCGCCGGCTTCCACCAGCAGCGAGATCTTGGTCCGGTTGGCGCTCTTGAGCAGGTGGTGGTGCACGGCGCTCGTCAGCAGCAGCGACGGGATGGGCGCCCATTGGGCATTCGAGTCCCGGTCCGAGAGCACGATGAACTTCACGCCGCGGTTGACGGCGCCGGAGACCTTTTCGCAGATCTCCTGCAGCCGGGCGGCCAACTCGGCGGCGCCGCCGTCGGGCCGGTAGAGGCCACTCACCTTCAGCGCGAGGCGGCTGCCCTCCTCGTCTTCCATCGCGGCGATCTTGGCCAGTTCGTCGTTGTTGATCACGGGGAAGTTCAGCGCCACCTGGGTGGTGCGCACCTGGCCGGTCGCCAGCAGGTTGCCGTCGGGGCCGATCGACGAACGCAGCGAGGTCACGAGTTCTTCGCGGATGGCGTCCAGCGGAGGGTTGGTCACCTGGGCGAAGGACTGCACGAAGTAGTCGAACAGCAGCCGAGGGCGCTTGGACAACACCGCGATCGGGGTGTCGGTGCCCATGGCCCCCAGCGGTTCGGCGCCGGTGCGGGCCATCGGGCCCAGCAGGATCCGCAGTTCTTCCTGCGTGTAGCCGAAGGTCCGCTGGCGGAGGTTGACCGACGCGGCGGTGTGCACCACGTGCTCGCGTTCCGGCAGGTCCTCCAGCCGGATCATGTTGTCCTTGAGCCATTCGCCCCACGGGTTGGCGGCCGCGACGTCGGCCTTGATCTCCTCGTCCTCGACCAGCCGGCCGGCCTCGGTATCCACCAGGAACATCTTCCCCGGTGAGACCCGGCCCTTCCTGACCACCGTGGCGGGATCGATGTTGACGACGCCGACCTCCGAGGCCAGCACGACCAACCCGTCCTCGGTAACCCAGTAGCGGGCCGGGCGCAGGCCGTTGCGGTCGAGCACGGCCCCAACGAGCCGGCCGTCGGTGAAGGAAACGGCCGCGGGGCCGTCCCACGGCTCCATGAGCATCGAGTGGTATTGGTAGAAGGCGCGGCGCTCAGGGTCCATCGTGGCGTGGTTCTCCCACGCCTCCGGAATCATCATCATGATCGCTTGCGTAATCGGGCGGCCCGCGAGCATCAGCAATTCGGCGACTTCGTCAAAGGAGGCGGAGTCGGAGGCGCCGGGCGTGCAGATGGGGAACAGCTCTTCCGGCGTGTCGCCCAGCAGGGGGCCCTTCAGCTGCGACTGGCGGGCCCGCATCCAATTGCGGTTGCCCTTGACCGTATTGATCTCGCCGTTGTGCGCGATGGTGCGGAACGGCTGGGCCAGCGGCCACGAGGGGAACGTGTTGGTGGAGAAGCGGGAGTGGACGATACCCAGTTTCGTCTTGAAGCGAGGGTCGGAGAGGTCCGGGTAGAAGGGTTCCAGCTGCGCGGTGGTCAGCATTCCCTTGTAGACGATGGTCTTGGACGACAGCGACGGGAAATACACGCCGAACTTGTTTTGGGCGCGCTTGCGGACGCGGAAAACGCGGGCATCCACATCGCTGCTGCCGGCAGCGGCCGGGTCGAGGCCCAGGAACACCTGAGCAAAGTGGGGCATGCAGGACCGCGCCATGGCGCCGACCAGTTCGGCCACCACCGGGACGTCGCGCCAGCCGAGGACTGTGAGGCCTTCGGAGGCGGCGATGGCCTCCACGCCGTCCCGCGCTACCGCCGCCTCGGACTCGTCGCTGGGCAGGAACGCGGTTCCGGCGGCATACCGGCCGGCCGCCGGCAGTTCGAAGCCCACCACCGCGCGGAAGAATTCATCGGGGATCTGGGTGAGCAACCCGGCGCCGTCGCCGGTTCCTTCGTCGGCGCCGACCGCGCCGCGGTGTTCCAGATTGCGCAGCGCCGTCAGCGCCGCGTCGACGATGTGGTGGCCCGGCCCGCCCCGCAGGGTGGCAATCACCGCCAAGCCGCAGGCGTCCTTTTCGTGGGCGGGGTCGTACAGCCCGGTTTTTGCCGGGTAGGCGGCGAAACGACTGAACGGCGAGGGCACCGTGGTGTGCCGGCGTTCGTGTCCGCCGCCGAGGCTGCGCGGGGTACTCGACCCCTTGAACGGAGGAGTCATCTGAACTTCCTTCTCCTGGATGTAGGTGAGAAGGGGACGGCGCTGGCCCCGCCCGGGCCCGCTCGAGCAAGCAGGCCGGTGATCCATGGATTCTGTGGCCAGCTCACCCCGCACAGCGCATTCGGTGTCCAGGGGTCGGATGGGGGCCGCCAGGATGAACTGTGCGGTCGATCGGCCACGGCCGCCGGGACCGCACTGGGTGGTGCGCCTGTCCGGCGGAGAATCCACGTCAGTGTGGTCGGTACGCCGCATGCCTGCGCCCGGTTGGTGGTCCGGGAGGTGCGTACTGATGGTTCGGACCGACGGTGAGGGCGGACCGGCCGCGGAGCGAGTCTGTTCTGCGGTAGAGCGACGATAGCACGGCGGGGACCCCGCAACACAGGCTTTTCCGGTTTTTTACCGACCGCTTTTCGGATTGCCGGCGGCAGTCCGGAGCGCACGAAGCCGCCGGAACGTCAGATTGGTGCGTTCCGGCGGCTGCGCGGGGAAGAAACTAGTTCTGGCTGCGGTTGTTGTCCGCCCTGAGCGGGTCGTTCCCGGCCGCGGCATCGGCGGCTTTGGGGGCATTGGCCGCATCGGCGGGCTTGGCAGCATCCGCGGGGTTGGCAGCATCCGCGGGCTTGGCGGCGGTCTCGGCTGCAGGCTTGGCCGCATCCGCGGGCTTGACGGCGGCCTCGGCTGAAGGAGCTTCGTCCGCGGCAGGCTCCCCGGCCTTCTCGTCGGGCCTCCCGGCAGCGGTTTCGGCCTTCTCCCCCGCGATCACGGAGGATCCTGCCCCGCCGGCGCGGGGTCCGCCGTCGTGCTTGGAGGCGTTCTCCTGCCGAGCCGCGGCCTGCCCGGATTCGGCCCCTTCCGCGACTGCCGAGGGCTCGCGGCCCGGCAGGTACAGGGAGTCGGTCTCCGCGGTCCGCGGACGGCGCGCCAGCACGATGAAGATCACGACGGCCGCGACCAGCAGCAGCAGTGACGTCCAGACGTTCAGCCGCTGGGTGATGCCGAAGATCGTGATCATTTCGGCATCGTCGATGCGCAGCATTTCGATCCAGACCCGACCGAGGGTATAGAACGCGACGTACAGCCAGAACAGCATTCCGCGGCGGAACTTGAAGCGCCGGTCCAGGAGCAGCAGCAGCGCCACGCCCGCCAGGTTCCACAGGGACTCATAGAGGAAGGTGGGGTGGAACAGCGTGCCCGGTTCCGCGTCGGCCGGGAAGTTGGGGTTGTCGGCGTCGATCTCCAGGCCCCAGGGCAGCGTGGTGGGGGCGCCGAAGAGTTCCTGGTTAAACCAGTTGCCCCAGCGGCCGATCGCCTGTGCCAGCAGCACGCCGGGTGCGGCGGCATCCATGAAGGCCGGCAGCTTGAAGCCGGCCCGGCGGCAGCCGATCCAGGCGCCGACCAGGCCCAGTGCCACCGCTCCCCAGATTCCGAGCCCGCCGCGCCAGATCTGCGGGATCAGGCCGAGGTCGCCGTTCGGCCCGAAGTAGGCGTCGGGCGAGGAGAACACGTGGTAGAGACGGCCGCCGACGATGCCGAACGGGATGGCCCAGATGGCCACGTCCCAGATGAATTCTTCCGGCCCGCCGCGGGCCTTCCAACGGCGGTGGGTGAGCCAGATGGCCGCGACGATGCCCAGCAGGATGCACAGCGCGTACGCGTGGATGGTGAGCGGGCCGATGCTGAATCCGGACCAGCCGGGGCTGGGGATGGAGGCCGGTACGGCCGTTGCAATAGTCGTGCTGTACACCAGGTGAGTCCTCTTGGCCGAAAGTTGCGGGTCGGGCGCGGCCCGCGGCAAACCGCTGGCCACCGGTTATTCTGTCAGGCCCGGGCTGTGCCTTCGCTTAGCCGCGCCGCGAGCTTGCCCAGTGCCGGCACGCCGGAGTTGCCGAGTTCGGCCACCAGCGCGGTGCCCACGATGGCGCCCTCGGCATACGCGCCGATCTCGCGCACGTGCTCGGGACTGGAGACGCCCAGGCCAACGCAGACCCGTTCGGCCCCGGCCTCGTGCGCCGACCGGACCACGCGCTCGGCGGCGCCTGAAACGCTCTCGCGGGCGCCGGTGACGCCCATGATCGACACCGCGTAGACAAAACCGCGGCTGGCCTTGACCGTCATCGCCATCCGCTCCGGGGAGGACGACGGGGCGACCAGGAACACGCGGTCCAGCCCGTACTTGTCCGAAGCCTCGAACCATTCGGCCGCCTCGTCCGGAATCAGGTCCGGGGTGATCAGCCCGGCGCCGCCGGCCTCGGCCAACCGGCGGGAGAACTCGTCTACGCCCATCCGCAGGACCGGATTCCAGTAGGTCATCACCAGCACGGCGGCGTCGCAGCGGGCGGTGATGCCGGCGACGATGTCGAACACCTGGCTGACCCGGAAGCCGTCCTTCAACGCCTGCACGGTGGCGGCCTGGATGACGGCGCCGTCCATCACCGGGTCGGAGTACGGGATGCCGATCTCAATGACGTCGACGCCGTTCTCCGCCAGCGCGACGGCGGCGTCGATGGTGGTCTGGACGTCGGGGTAGCCGGCGGGCAGATAGCCGATCAGGGCGGTCCGGCCGTCGGCCAGGGCCCGGTCGATGGCCGCGGCCGATTTGCTGGCGGTGGCGGTATTGTTCACAGCTGCTCTCCTTCGGAGCCGATTTCGGCCTCGGGCGATTCGTCCGGCAGCAGGCCGAACCACTCCGCCGCGGTGGCGACGTCCTTGTCGCCCCGGCCGGAAAGATTCACGACGATGATGACGTCCTGCGGATGATCCTTGCCCTCGGTCAGGCGCTTGCCCACCCGCAGCGCCCCGGCCAGGGCGTGCGACGACTCGATGGCCGGGATGATGCCCTCGGTGCGGCAGAGCAGCCGGAAAGCGTCCATCGCCTCGCTGTCGGTGACCGGCTCGTAGCTGGCCCGGCCGATGTCCGACAGGTAGGAGTGCTCGGGCCCGACACCGGGATAGTCCAGCCCGGCCGAGATCGAATGCGACTCGATGGTCTGGCCGTCTTCGTCCTGCATGAGGTAGGAGCGCGCGCCGTGCAGCACGCCGGGCCGGCCCAGCGTGATGGTTGCGGCATGGCGGCCGGTGTCGACGCCGTCGCCGCCGGCCTCAAAGCCGTACAGCGCGACGTTCCGGTCGTCGAGGAAGCCGTGGAAGATGCCGATGGCGTTCGAGCCGCCCCCGATGCAGGCGCAGACGGCGTCCGGCAGCCGGCCGGTCTGGTCCAGGATCTGCGCGCGGGCTTCCTCGCCGATGACTTCGTGGAAATAGCGGACGAGCGCCGGGAAGGGGTGGGCGCCGGCGGCGGTGCCCAGCAGGTAGTGGGTGTTGTGCACATTGGCCACCCAGTCGCGCAGGGCCTCGTTGATGGCGTCCTTGAGCGTCTGCGACCCGGCGGTGACGGGCACGACGGTGGCTCCGAGCAGCTCCATCCGGGCCACATTGAGGGCCTGCCGGCGGGTGTCTTCGGCGCCCATGTAGACCACGCACTCCATGCCGAGCAGCGCGGCGGCGGTGGCGCTGGCGACGCCGTGCTGGCCGGCACCGGTCTCCGCAATGATCCGGGTCTTGCCCATCCGCTGGGCCAGCAGGGCCTGGCCCAGCACGTTGTTGATCTTGTGCGAGCCGGTATGGTTCAGGTCCTCGCGCTTGAGGAAGATCCGGGCGCCGCCGGCATGCCGGGAAAAGCGCTTGGCTTCGGTCAGCAGCGAGGGCCGGCCCGAATAGTTCTTGTTCAGCTCGGCGACCTGGGCGATGAACTCCGGGTCTGCCTTGGCCTTTTCGAAGGTGTCTTCCAGCTCGTCCAGCGCAGCAATCAAGGATTCCGGCATCCAGCGCCCGCCGAAAACACCGAAATACGGGCCGGGGGCATGGCGGAGGCTGCCGCCGGCCAGGAAGGCATCGGCCGGTTCCTGGGTGTTTCCGGGCTCCGCCGGGGTATCGGGGCTCTGCGTCATGGCCGTCCTGTCTGTTACTGGAGGCAGGACGGCCAGCCGCAACCGGCCCTGCCTGCCCCTGGGGATTCTTAAGTTGTGTGGCGCTTGGGTTCAGCCGCGCGCTGCAATGGCCTCGGCGCCCGCCGCGCCGAATTCGGCCACGGCGGCTTCTGGATCGCCCGTGATGACCAACGCCTCGCCCACCAGGACGGCGTCGGCGCCCTGCGTGGCGTAGTCACGCACGTCGTCCACTCCGCGGACTCCGGATTCGGCCACCACCACGGCGCCGGAGGGGATGCGGCCCGCCAATCCGGTGAACACCGAGCGGTCCACGTCCAGGGTCTTCAGGTTGCGGACGTTCACGCCGATAATGCGTGAGTCCACGGCGACGGCGCGGTCGATTTCTTCGGCGGTATGCGTCTCCACCAGGGCCTCCATGCCCAGTTCGTGGGTCAGCGCCAGCAGGGCCTTCAGCCGCTCGTCGTCCAGTGCGGCGACGATCAGCAGCACCAGGTCGGCGCCGTGGGCGCGTGCCTCGAAGATCTGGTATTCGTCGACGTTGAAGTCCTTGCGCAGCAGCGGAACGTCCACCGCGGCGCGCACCGCGTCGAAGTCGGCCAGCGAGCCGTTGAACCGGCGCTGCTCCGTCAACACGCTGATTACGGCGGCACCGCCGCGTTCGTAACCGGCGGCCAGTTCGGCGGGATCGGCGATGGACGCCAGGTCGCCTTTGGAGGGGCTCTTGCGCTTGACCTCGGCGATCACCTTGAGAGCGGTTCGCGGCGAATCGTTGCCGCCCAGGGCCGCGTAAGCATCACGCGGGGCCGGCGCGGCCGCGGCCAGCCGCTGGATCTGCGCCAACGGAACCTGGGCGCGCCGGGACTCGAGGTCTTCGCGGACTCCAACGATGATGTCGTCGAGAACGGTCACGTTCAGTGTCCGCTGCCCTGGATCTTGCTGCCGTCCACGCCGTAGCCGACCTTCTTCATGATCCAGCCGACGATCAGGCCAATGAACATGATTGCCACGCCGGCCCAGAAGACCGGGGACGAGGCCATGGCGAAGCCGATGCCTCCCACGATGGAGCCCAAGATCATGATGAGCACGCAGGTCCAGGCGGCGGGGCTGTTGCCGTGGCCGATGACCTCGTCGTGGATGCTGCCTGCCGGATCCGTCTTCATCGCGGTTTCGGTGGCGGTGGCCTGGTTGCCCATGGTGTATCTCCCTCTAAAAACGGTTCTGCTACTTCATTCTGCCATTGTTTGCGGGCCCGACAGGCCAGTGTGACACGGCCGCTGGCGGCCCCGCTGCCCGGTGCCGGGCGGCCGGCGGTTCAGTCGGTCGGGTCGTTGCCCCGGCTGAGCTGGTCCCAGCTGTCGATTTCATCCACGCTGCCGGCCCGGTCAGACGGCATGCCGTCGGCCTGCCGCTCGGTTGCCGGCACGTACTTCTTCGACGCGGCCCAGGAACGCCCGGCCGCCAGCAGCCAGACGGCCGTCAGCAACAGCAGGACACCGGCGGCGGCGCCCAGGTAAGGGAAGACCGTGATGCCGACGGCGGCCTCTCCCCCGATCTGCCCGGTCGCCTCCCCGATGGCCGCCGAAGCGGCCCCGGCCGGGTTGGCGATCACCGTAAGACTTGCGGCACAGATGCCGATGCCGGCCGCGGCCAGCAGCACGGCGATCACGATGCGGGCGATCCGGCCGGCGATGGAAGCGGCCAAGGCGGCGGCCAGTGCCACCAGCGCCAGGGCCGTCACCGCGGTAGCGGCGTCGCTGCCGGGCACGCTCACGTCGGGGGTCTGCACCCGGGTCCCCGGGAACCGGGCCGTGAGCCAGGTTTGCGTCGTGGTGCCAAAGGCGGCCAGCGACATCACGACGGCGGCGAGCACCACCGTGCCCTTGCGCCGCCAGCGCGCGGCGGCAGGCCGTGGCGCCGGTGCCGCCTCCCGGGCCGGGGAGGTGTTCTCTTCGCTCATTGCTTCCCCTTGACCGGTACGTGTGCCGGGTTGGCCGGGTGGAGCCGCGATGCCAGGGTCACTGCCCGCAGCGGCGCCGCCGCCTTGTTCACGGTCTCCAGCGCCTCGGCCTCCGGCTGGGAGTCGGCCACGATCCCGCCGCCGGACTGGACGTAGGCGACGCCGCCGCGCAGCAGCGCCGAGCGGATGGCGATGGCCATGTCCATGTCCCCGGCAAAGTCCAGGTAGCCCACCACGCCGCCGTAGATGCCGCGGCGGTGCGGTTCCAGTTCGTCCAACAGCCTCAGGGCGCGGGGTTTGGGCGCACCGGAGAGCGTGCCCGCCGGGAACGTCGCGGCCAGCACGTCGTAGGCCGTCTTGTCCGGCGAGAGCCGGCCGACCACGGTGGAGACCAGATGCATGATGTGGCTGAATTTCTCCACCTCCATGAACTGCGTGACGTCGACGCTGCCGGGCGTGCAGACCTTGGAGATGTCGTTGCGGGCCAGGTCCACGAGCATCAGGTGCTCCGCGCGTTCCTTCTGGTCGGCCAGCAGCTCCTCCGCCAGTTCCTTGTCATGCTCTACGCTGTGCCCGCGGGGCCTGGATCCGGCGATCGGGTGGGTGATGACCTCGTCGCCGGTCAGCGTGACCAGTGCCTCCGGGGAGGACCCCACGATCGAGTAGCCCACGCCGTCGGCGTCTTCCAGGCTGAACAGGTACATGTAGGGGCTGGGGTTCAGGTTCCGCAGCACGCGGTAGACGTCGAGGGCCTCGGCCGAACATTCGGCCTCGAACCGGCGCGAGATCACCACCTGGAACACTTCGCCGTCGACGATTGCTTCCTTGCCGCGGTCCACGGCCGCCAAATACTTCTCCCGGGCCCAGCGGTGGGTCACGCTGTTCATCAGGTCGGCTGTTTCCAGGGCGGCGTCTTCCAGCACCGACACCTGCTGCGCGAGCGGTTCAGCGAGCTGCGCCAGCAGGTGTTTGGCGCGTTTCACGGCGTCCAGCCATGCCTCGTCCACGCGCTCGTCGCGGTTGTCGAAGTTGATGGCGTTGGCGATCAGCGTGACCGTACCTTCGGCGTTGTCGTGCACGGCGAGGTCGGTGACAAGGTTCATGGCCAGTTCCGGCAGGTTCAGGTCGTCTTCCGGCGGGGACGTCAGCTTCTCCCAGTGCCGCACGGCCTCCCAGCCGACGAATCCCACCAGCCCGGACGTCAGCGGCGGGAGCGAGTCGAACCGTTCGGTCCGCAGCGCCTCCACCGTGCCGCGCAGGGCCTCCACCGGGTTGCCGGTGCGCGGCACGCCCACCGGCGGCTCCCCCAGCCAGTGCGCCTGCCCGTCCCTGGTCGTGAGCGTGGCGCGCGAGTTGGCACCGATGAAGGAATAGCGGGACCAGACTCCGCCGACGGCGGCCGACTCCAACAGGAAGGTTCCCGGCCGGGAATCGGCCAGCCTGCGGTAGATGGAAATGGGAGTCTGGTCATCGGCGAGCACCTTGATGGAGACCGGGATGACCCTGCGGTCGCGGGCAAGCGCGCGGAATTCCTCCAGGCTGGGGCTGATGACGCCAAGGTCCTGCATGCGTTATCTGTCTTTCGCTTCAGTGGCTGATACTGCGGTGGTCAGGGGCCCGTTCAGGCGCCGGATGCTCCTTGGTTGCCGTCCGGTTCGGCGCTGTGGCCGGCGACGGCGTCGAGCCCCCGGCCATCAAAGCAGGTGCGGGTGCCGGTGTGGCAGGCGGCGCCGACCTGGTCTACCCGGACCAACAGGGCGTCGCCGTCGCAGTCCAGGGCCACCGACTTGACGAACTGCACGTGGCCGGAGGTGTCGCCCTTGCGCCAGTACTCCCGGCGCGAGCGCGAGTAGAAGGTCACGCGGCCGCTGGTCAAGGTGCGGTGCAGCGCCTCGTCATCCATCCAGCCCAGCATCAGCACCTCACCGGAATCGAACTGCTGGACGATCGCGGCGACCAGGCCGGCGGAGTCGCGCTTGAGCCGGCCGGCGACGGCTGGGTCGAGGGCCGTTGCGCCGGCCCCGGACGGCACTGTTGTGGGGTAATCAGACTCGGAAGGCATCCCTACAAGTCTAGTGCCAAGTACCGGAGGCTCCCGCCCGCGCCGGCGCGGGCGCACGTACACATTTATCGGCCCGCAAGCGCCTCCTTCGTGCTAGGTTCAGAGTGATGCATTACGTAAATCCGTCCCGTGAAGTCCTGGCCGAGACCTTGCTGGCTGCCGGGCCGGATTCACCCACCCTGTGCGAGGGGTGGAAGACCGCCGAACTGGCCGCGCACCTGTACATCCGTGAACACCGTGTGGGTGCCGCCCTCGGCCTGGCCTTTAAGCCGCTGGCCAGGGTTTCGGACGAGGCCACCCGCAAGGTGGCGGACACAGCCCGGGAACCGGCCGGCTACGCCAAGCTGGTGGAAGCCTTCCGCGCCGGCCCGCCGGCCTGGTCCCCGTTCAGGGTGCCGGCCGTGGACACGGTGGCCAACCTGGTGGAGTTCTTCGTCCACACCGAAGACATCCGCCGGGCCACCGACCGCTGGGCGCCGCGGGCGCTGGACGAGGACTATTCGGCGGCACTGTGGGACGAACTGGTTAAGCGGGCGGCCTTGCTGTACCGGGGAGTGGACCTGGGCATCGTGCTCGTGCGTCCGGACGGCCCGCGGCACGTGGCCAAGCGGGCACCCGTCTCGGTGGCCATCGGCGGAGAACCGGGCGAACTGCTGATGCATGCGTCCGGCCGGACCAGGCATGCGCTGGTCACCTTCGAGGGCCAGGCCGATGCCGTGGCCCTGCTGGACAGCGCCGAAATCGGCCTCTGACCCTTCCGCTTCCCCGGCTCCGGGACTCACCGGACCGGGTAGCCCGCGTCCCGGATCGCCTGCTTGACCTGCGCGATGGCGTCGTCGGGCCCGAAATGGAAGACCGAGGCGGCCAGCACCGCGTCCGCCCCCGCGGCGACGGCCGGCGGGAAATGCGCGGGCTTCCCGGCACCGCCGGAAGCAATCAGCGGGACCTTCACCGCCGCCCGTACGGCCCGGATCATCTCCAGGTCGAACCCGTCCTTCGTTCCGTCGGCATCGATGGAGTTGAGCAACAACTCCCCCACTCCCCGGTCGGCCGCCTCGCGGGCCCACTGCACCGCGTCGATCCCCGTGCCCTTGCGGCCGCCGTGCGTGGTGACTTCGAATCCGGAGGCCACCGAGGGGTCATCGGTCCGGCGGGCATCCAGCGAGAGCACCAGCACCTGGGAACCGAAATGGCGGGTGATTTCGTCGATCACATCGGGCCGGGCGACCGCGGCGGTGTTGATGGCGGCCTTGTCCGCCCCGAAGCGCAGCAGTTTGTCGACGTCGGCGACCTCGCGCACGCCGCCGCCCACGGTCAGCGGGATGAAGACTTCCTCCGCGGTGCGGGCCACGACGTCGAACGTCGTTTCGCGGTTGCCGGAGGAGGCGGTGACGTCCAGAAAGGTCAACTCGTCGGCTCCGGCACGGTCGTACCGGTGCGCCAGTTCCACCGGGTCACCGGCGTCGCGCAGGCCTTCGAAATTAATTCCCTTGACTACGCGTCCGGCGTCGACGTCCAGGCAGGGGATCACACGGATGGCAACAGTCATGGCTTACTCCGGGGCAGTCAGATGCGGCAGGCGTGGATGGTGCTGACCAGGATGGCCCGGGCACCGAGATCGTAGAGCTCGTCCATGATGCGGTTGGTCTGCGTGCGGCGGACCATCGAGCGCACGGCCACCCAGCCGGTATCGCGCAGCGGCGAGATGGTCGGTGACTCCAGCCCCGGGGTCAGCGCCGCGGCGGCGTCCACGAGGTCCTTGCGGATGTCGTAGTCCATCATGACGTACTCGCGGGCAACAATCACGCCGCGCAGCCGGCGCATCAGCACGTCCAGCCCATTGGCCGGGGTCTCCCCCGCGCGGCCGATCAGCACGGCCTCGGACTTCAGGATGGGGTCCCCGAAGATTTCCATCCCGGCGGCCCGGAGCGTGTTGCCGGTCTCCACGACGTCTGCAATCGCGTCGGCAACGCCGAGGCGCACGGAGGACTCCACCGCGCCGTCCAGCCGGACGACGGAGGCGTCGATCCCGTGCTCGGCCAGGTAGCTGCGCAGCAGCCCGTCATAGCTCGTGGCCAGGCGCTTGCCGTTCAGTTGCGCGGCACTGGTGAACTCGCCGAGCGGACCGGCGAACCGGAACGTGGACGCCGCGAAGCCGAGGTTCATCAGCTCGACGGCGTCCACCTGTGCGTCCAAAAACAGGTCACGTCCGGTGATGCCGACGTCAAGGGTGCCGGAGCCTACGTAGACGGCGATGTCGCGCGGGCGGAGGAAGAAAAACTCAATGTCGTTGTCGGCATCGGTCATGACCAGTTCGCGGCTGTCGCGGCGCTGGAGGTAGCCGGCCTCGCCCAGCATGGCGGAGGCGGCTTCGGACAGGGAACCTTTGTTGGGAACAGCTACACGCAGCATGTGGGGGTCTTTCTGGGATCGTCTCGGCCGCAGCAGGGCCTCGCAAGTGTGGAATAGGCCTGGGTCTGGGCGGGGCGCCGCGCAGGGGCGGCGTCCCGCTACAGATGCTTGTAGACGTCTTCCAGCCGCAGGCCCTTGGCGATCATCAGGACCTGCAGGTGGTAGAGGAGCTGGGAGATTTCCTCGGCGGCGGCTTCGTCGGATTCGTGTTCGGCTGCCATCCAGACTTCGGCGGCCTCTTCGACGACCTTCTTCCCGATTCCGTGGATGCCGGAATCCAGCTCGGCTACCGTACGGGAGCCCTCCGGGCGCTGCTGCGCCTTTTCGCTCAGTTCCGCAAACAGGGATTCGAAGGATTTCACGCCCTTTAGACTACGTCAGGAGCGCGTGGGGGCGGCAAACCGCCGTTCCCATTGTGACGAATGCCTCCGGCGCCGCGCGGTGGTCCGTTTCAGATGCGGCGCCGCGCGACGGTCCGCTTCGGACGCCGCGCCGCGCCGCGGCCCGCCTTAGACGCCGAGGCCTCGGAGCGTGGCCGCGGTCGCCAGGGCGGCGGTCACCGCTTCGTGGCCCTTGTCCTCGCTGGAGCCCGCCAGGCCGGCGCGGTCCAGGCCTTGCTGCTCGGTGTCGCAGGTAAGCACCCCGAATCCCACCGGCGTGCCGGTCTGCACGCTGACGCTGGTCAGGCCCTCGGTGGCGGCCTGGCAGACGTACTCAAAGTGCGGCGTCCCGCCGCGGATTACGACGCCGAGCGCCACCACGGCGTCATAGTGGGGTGCCAGCCGGGCTGCGGCGACGGGCAGCTCGAAAGCCCCGGGCACCCGGACCAGGGCCGGTTCCCCGATGCCCGCCTCGGTTGCCGCCCGCAGCGCGCCGTCGACCAGCCCGTCCATGATCTCGGTGTGCCAACTGGCGGCGACTATGGCGAGCTTTAGCGCGCCCGTCTCCGCCTGCAGGCCGGTGATGTCGATGGTGGGTGCTCCGTGTCCGCTCATGTTCTTCCTTCGTGAAACTCTCGTCGGTGGTTGACTGTGGTTGCCGTGCCCGGCGCCGGCGTCAGCTCTGCTGCACCGGTGTTGTCTGCAGGACGGCCAGCCGGTGGTCCATCCGGTCCCGCTTGGTCTCCAGGTAGCGGCGGTTCTGCTCCCGGAAGGGAACCTCCGCGGCCACCATCTCGACCACATCGATGCCCAGCGCCGCCAGCATGCTGCTCTTGGCAGGATTGTTGCTCAGCAGCCGGATGGCGCCGATGCCCATCGCCCGCAGGATGGCGGCGGCGGCGGAGTAGTCCCGCGCGTCCACGGGCAGGCCCAGCTGCTCGTTGGCCTCCACCGTATCGGCGCCGGCTTCCTGCAGGGCGTAGGCCCGCATCTTGTTGGCCAGCCCGATGCCGCGCCCCTCCTGCCCGCGCAGGTACAGGACCGTCCCGCCGTGCTCTCCGATCATGGCCAGCGCCTGCTCCAATTGCTCGCCGCAGTCGCAGCGGTAGGAGGCGAACACGTCGCCGGTCAGGCATTCGGAGTGCAGCCGGACCAGAGGTTCGGCCGCCGGGCTGACCTGCGAGGTGATGCTCAGGTGCTCCACGCCGGTGGCGGCATCGGTCCACGCCTGGGCGGTGAAGCTGCCGAAGGCCGTGGGCAGCTGGACCGCGGGCCCGCCCTCGACCGTGGCGGCCGGAGTCTTTTCGCGGATGTCCTTACCGTCCATGGTTCGCCGCCTTCGGCAGGCCGGCGGTGTCCGCGTTCCCGGCCAGGTGGTTCGCGAGGTCCTCGATCGAAACCAGCGGGCAGCCGTGCTCGTCGGCAAAGGCGCGCAGCGCCGGCAGGCGCATCATGTCCCCTTCATCGTGCACCAGTTCCGCGATGACGCCCACCGGCGCACGCCCGCCCAGCCGGCACAGGTCCACGGCGGCTTCGGTGTGTCCGCGCCGCGCGAGCACGCCGCCGTCGACCGCCCGCAGCGGGAAGACATGCCCGGGCCGGGTCAGGTCGGCGGCAGTGCTGTCCGCCGCCGCCAGCACCACGGCGGTGCGCGCACGGTCGGCGGAACTGATGCCGGTGGTCACGCCGTCGGCCGCGTCGCAGGAAACCGTGTAGGCCGTTCCCTTGGCATCCTGGTTGACTTCGACCATAGGCGGCAGCCCCAGTTCGTCGGCCCGCGCCGCCGGCAGTGGCACGCAGATGACGCCCGAGGTATAGCGGATGGTCCAGCCCATCAGTTCGGGGGTCGCGGCGTCGGCGGCGAAGATGATGTCGCCTTCGTTTTCCCGGTCCTCGTCATCAACGACGACGACGGGGCGGCCGGCGGCGACCGCCGCCACAGCGGCTTCGATCGTGTCGAGCGCGATCCGCGGCTCCACCGCGGCGCTCATGCCCTGGCTCCGGTGGTGAAGGCCAGGAGCCGTTCGGCGTACTTGGCGAGGACGTCCACTTCCAGGTTGACGCTGTCGCCGGGTTGTTTCGCGCCCAGGCCGGTGTCGGCCAGCGTGGTGGGAATCAGGCCGACTTCGAAGAACTGCGTCGCGGCACCGGCATCGCTGACGTTCGTGACCGTCAGCGAGACGCCGTCGACGGCGATGGAGCCCTTCTCCGCGATGTAACGGGCCAGCTCCACGGGAACGGTGAAGCGCAGCCGCTCCCAGTCGCCCAGGTCCTCGCGTTCGGCCAGCGTGCCGACACCGTCCACGTGCCCCTGAACCACATGTCCGTCCAGCCGTCCGCCGGCCGGGACGCAGCGTTCCAGGTTGACCGGCTGCCCCGGACGGAGCGAACCGGTGGTGGTGCGTGTGAGGGTCTCCCCCATCACGTCCACGCTGACCCGGCTGCCGTCCAGCGCGACTGCGGTCAGGCACACGCCGTTGACGGCGATCGATCCGCCGAGCCCGAGCCCGGCAGCCGTTTCGGGTGCGGTGAAGGTCAGCACTGCGCTGTCAGTGGCCGGACTCAGGTCCAGCGATTCAACGCGCCCTTGTTCCGCGATGATTCCGGTAAACATTCATTTGCCTTTCTGAGTGCCGTGGGACGGCAGGGGTTCCAGGTGCAGGCGCAGGTCCGCGCCCAGGATTCGGGTGCTGCCGCCGGCCGTGTCCCAACGCCAGCGGCCGGCCTCGGACAGCGTCCCGATGCCGAGGTCGGCCACGGCACGGGTGCCGGCGCCGAGCATCAGGGGTGCCAGGTAGAGCACGAGTTCGTCGACCAGGTCGGCGCGAAGGAAAGCCGAGGCGACGGTCGCTCCGCCCTCGATCATCGCGTGGCCGATGCCGCGCCGTGCCAGTTCGGCCAGGACTTCGGCCGGGTCGTGGGTCGCCAGTTGCAGGAAGCGGCCATCGGTGCCGCGGACCGCGGCGTCTGCCGCGACCTTTCGGCGCCCCATCACCACGCGCAGCGGCTGGCCCGGAGTTTCGTGTCCGGCGCGGTCGCGGGCGGTGAGCCTCGGGTTGTCGGCCGCGATGGTTCCGTTGCCGGCGATGATGGCGTCCGCGCGGGCGCGGATGCCGTGGCTGTCCGCCCGCGCCTCTTCCCCGGTGATCCATTGGCTGGTGCCGTCTGCCGCGGCAATCAGGCCGTCCACGGTCTGCGCGACGTGCAGGGTGGTGAACGGCCGCGCTTCCCGCCGGGCCTCGAACCAGCGATGGTTCAGGTCCAGCGCCTGCTCCCGCAGCAGTCCCGTGCGCACGGCGACGCCGGACTCGGCCAGCCGCTGCGCCCCGCCGGCGGCCGCCTCGGTGGGGTCGGCCGTGGCGTAGACCAGCGAGCCGATGCCCGCGTCCAGGATGGCGCCGGAACAGGGGCCGGTGCGGCCGCGGTGGTTGCACGGCTCCAGGGTCACCAGCATGGTGCAGTCCGCCAGGTCCGCGGCGCGCTCCGGGGACACGTTCGCCAGCGCATCGACTTCGGCGTGGGGTGTGCCGGCGCCCCGGTGGTAACCGATGCTGACCACCTCGCCCCGCGGGTCGATGATGGCGGCGCCCACGAGGGGGTTTGCTCCGCGCACGCCCTGCCGCGCGGCATCCAGCGCAAGCTCCATGGCGCACTGCTCGGCCGGCGCGAAATCCCTGGCCGTGCCGACTGCCGCCTGGCCCATCACGCCTGCACCTGCTCGCCGGCCGGGCGCCCGATGCGCGGATCGGGATGCAGGGTTTCGACGCCGGGCTTGGCCTGCGCGTTGGCCCGCCACCAGACGAAGAATCCAACCAGCGTGAAGCCTCCGTAGAAGAGGTACATAAAGGCGCTGGCGTAGTAGCCGGCGCTAAACAGCAGCGGCACGCCCACAATGTCGACCGCCACCCAGATCAGCCAGAACTCGACCCAGCCGCGTGCCATGCCGTAGGTGGCCAGCAATGAACCGACGAAGGTCCAGGCATCGGCCCAGACCGGCTCGTAGGAGCCGAGGGCCGCGAAGACCGGGGTCAGGGCGACGGTTCCCAGGAGCAAGGCGGCGACCAGGCCCAGGCGCGCCTTGCCGCCGGCCCACTGCGGGGTGATGGCATGGCCGTCGCCGCTGCGTGCGGAGCGCCAACGCCTCCAGCCGTAGACGGCCACGGCGATGAACATGACCTGCCGGCCGGCCTGGCCCAGGAGGTTGGCGGTATTGGCGGAGCCGAAGAGCGACCCGAGGAAAACGGTCAGCAGCAGCACGTTGCCGATGATGCCGACGGGCCAGGCCCACACCTTCCGGCGCATTCCGCCGAGCGCGCTGAGCAGGCCGAAGACGTTTCCCAGAACTTCGCGCAGCAGCAGGGCGCTGCCGGCTACGGGAATCTGGGCTTCAAAGAGCCACCGCAGAAAATCCATGCCGTTCCTTTCGAGCCGCGGCGGCTCCGGGGAACGACAGAGCGGAAGGTCCGGGGTCTCCGGGCCGCGGTCATCGACCGTACCCGGTGGCCCCATGGCTGCCACCTGTACGTGCTTCTCCCATCCAGACTTTAACTGTCGGTACCGGAATTCCACCGGTTCAACCGCTGCGTGAAGTTCCGGGCGGAACTCTCGGCAGCGGGTCGCGGACTATAACCGCCGGTTCGGACTTACACCGACCCCGGAGCACGTTTGTGTTTGCGTAACTATGCTCTCACAACTGCCTTGTGACACGTTCCATTCCCGTCACAACCTGTAACACCGGTCACAGGGGCCTCAGGAATCGGGCTGCCGGCCGGCCGCGGCCCGCAGCGAGGCGATGGCCTGCTCCGGATCGGCCTTGCCGTACACGGCGGATCCGGCCACGAAGACGGTGGCGCCGGCCTCGGCGGCCCGCACGATGGTGTCTTCGGTGACGCCCCCGTCCACCTGGATCGCCACGGGCAGCCCCGAACCCGCCACGGCGCGGGCGGCCTTGCGGATCTTGGGCAGCGTGACGTCCAGGAAAGACTGCCCGCCAAAGCCCGGCTCGACCGTCATGATCAGCAGGAGGTCCATCTCCGGGAGCAAATCCAGATAGGGCTCGACGGCGGTGGCCGGCTTCAGCGCCATGCCCGCCTTGGCCCCGCGGGACCTCAGCTCCCTGGCCAGCCGGACCGGGGCCGCCGCCGCTTCCACATGGAAAGTCACCGATTCGATCCCCGACTCGGCATATGCCGGCGCCCAGCGGTCCGGGTCGGCGATCATCAGGTGCGCGTCCAGGGGCAGGGTGCTGACCTCCCGGATCCGCTGCACCACCGGCAGCCCGATGGTCAGGTTCGGCACGAAATGGTTGTCCATCACGTCCACGTGCACGGCATCGGCAGTACTGATGCGCCGCAGTTCGGCTTCGAGGTTGACGAAATCGGCCGAGAGGATGCTGGGGTTGATGCAGCACTGTGCCATCGGATGCTTGCCTGCCTGTCTGTGTGTCGAGGGATGTCGGAACCGGTGTTGACCTAATTGGTTCGGCGGAGCAGCGCCATGAACATGGCATCGGTGCCGTGCCGGTGCGGCCACAGTTGCGCCGTCGTCCCACCGGCCCGGCCCACGGCGTCGCCGCCGGGTTGCCCTGCTTCCAAGTGCCCCGGGAGGCTGACCCCGTCGAGGACGGAGGAGGTGTCCAGCAGTTCCACCCCGGGGTTCCGGCGCAGCAAGTCGGCGACCACCGCCGTCGTCTCCGCGGGGTGCGGGGAGCACGTCACGTAGGCGATCAGGCCGCCCGGCTTTGCGGCGGCCACGGCCGCGCCGAGCAGTTCGCGCTGCAGCGGCCCCAACTGCGCCACGTCGGAGGGCTTCCGGCGCCACCGCGACTCCGGGCGTCGGCGCAGGGCCCCCAACCCGGTGCAGGGCGCGTCCACCATGATCCGGTCGAACTGTCCGGCATACAGCTCGCCCACGTCGCGGCCGTCGCCGGTGCGGATCTCCCACACCCCGGCCGGTACCGGCGCCAGGGCCTTCCGAACCAGCTCGGCACGGTGTTCGGCCACCTCGTTGGCCAGCAGCGTGGCCCCCCGCTCGGCGGCCAGCGCGCCCAGCAGGGCGGCCTTGCCGCCGGGACCGGCGCACAGATCCAGCCAGCGCTCGCCCGGCGTCACCGGCGCGGCGGCGGCCAAGGCCAGCGCCACGAGTTGGGAGCCGGCGTCCTGGACACGGGTGGTTCCGGCCCGCACGCTGGCCAGCCGGCCGAGGTCGCCGCCCGCATACAGGGCGGAGCCCGCGACCAGTTCCCCGGGCTCCGCGCCGGCGTCGATCGCCTCGTCCAGCGAACCCAGCCCGGGCAACGCCACCAGATTTACGACCGGCGCGGCGTTGTCGGCCGCCAGCAGGTCTTCCAATTCGTCCACGCGGCGTCCGTGCCCCGCCAGGGACTGCCGCAGGGCCCGCACCACCCATTCCGGATGGCTGTGTTCCAGAGCCGCCGCCTTGACCGGGTCGGTCTCACCGGCGGTCAGCTCGGCGGTCCAGCCGTGCAGGTCGCGGGCGGTGACCTTGCGCAGGACGGCATTGATCAGCGAGCCGGGGCCAGCGCCGATCACCGCGCGGGCCAGGCCGACGGTCTGGTCCAGGGCGGCGTGGGCCGGCACCCGCATGGCCAGCAGCTGGTGGGCGCCGAGGCGGAGCGCATCGAGGATCGCGGGGTCCAGCTGGTCCAGCGGCCGGTCCACGCAGCGGGCCAGGATGGCATCGTACGTGCCCAAACCGCGGAGGGCGCCGTAGGCCAGCTCGGTGGCGAAGCCGGCGTCGCGCTTGTCCAGCCGGTGTTTGCGGATGCTCGCCGGCAGCACCAGGTTCGCGTACGCGTCGTCCCGTTCCACGGCGCGGAGCACCTCGAAGGCCGCCAGCCGGGCCGGGTCGGCCGCCCGCGTCCGCTGCGACGGAGCCGACCGGGAGTACTGCCTGGCGCCGCCGCGGTTGCGCTCCCGCCCCGCAGCATCACGGCGGCCGGCCCCCTGGCCGCCGCCGCCTTGGCGTCCGCTGTTCCGGCTGCCTTCATTCCGGCCGCTCATTCGAAGTGCACGTCCTCACGCTGTCCGAGCCCGCGGGCCCAATCTGCTGCATCCATCATTTTCTTGCCCGCCGGCTGGACCCTGTCCAGCTCCACGGCATGGGAACCGGTGCCCACGAGCGCCGAGGCCGACGAGCCGCCGGACAGCCTCACGGCCCCGGGCGGCAGCCCGCGGTGCTCCGGCCGCAGGCGTACCGGGCCCAGCTTGAAGCGCTGCCCGTCGAGCATGGTCCAGGCACCGGGTTCGGGAGTGACGCCGTTGATGCGGCGGCGGATGGCCAGCGCCGGCTGCCGCCAATCAATGTGACCGTCCGCCAGGGACAGCTTGGGCGCGAGGCTGACGTCGCCGGACTGCGCCACCGCCACTGCTGTGCCCGCGCCAACGGCCGCCAGGGTTTGCGACAGCAGCACGGCGCCGCTGTGGGAGAGCCGCTCCAGCACCTCGCCGCTGGTGTCCGCGGGGCGCAACGCCTCGGTCAGGGTGCCGTACACCGGGCCCGTATCCAGCCCCTTCTCCAGTTGGAAGGTGGAGGCGCCGACGACGTCGTCGCCGTTGATGATGGCGTGCTGCACCGGCGCGGCGCCGCGCCACGCGGGCAGGAGTGAGAAGTGCAGGTTGATCCAGCCGTGTTCGGGGATGCCGAGCGCGGCTTCCGGGACGAGGCCGCCGTAGGCCACGATGGCCGCCACATCCGGGGCGGCTGCCCGGATGGCATCGGCCGCGGCCGATCCGATCCGGTTGGCCCGGATCACCGGCACGCCGAGCTCCGCGGCGCGGGCCGCCACCGGCGAGGCGGTCAGGACCCGTTTACGCCCTACCGGCGCGTCCTCCCGGGTGAGCACGGCCACAATCTCGAAGCCGTCCTCGACGAGCTGGTCGAGGGAGGGCACGGCCACGCCGGGAGTGCCGGCGAAGAGGACCCGCAAGCGCCTGCCGCCGTCCGTCATGCCAGCGGCTGCCCGAAGGAACCGGTGCCCGCCGCGGCCGGCCCGCGGCTGAAGCCGGAGCCGACGTGCGCCGCGCGCTGGGCCTGGGTTTCGCCGGCCACACCGTTGTATCCGGCGTTGCGGATGGAGCGCAGCGCGTTCTTCCGGTTCTCGCCGGTGAGGTGGTCGATGTAAAGGATTCCGTCCAGGTGGTCGGCCTCATGCTGGAAACAGCGGGCCAGCATCCCTTCGCCCTCATACTCGACCGGGTTGCCGTGCAGGTCCTGGCCGGTGACCCGTGTCCAGCGGCGCCGGCGCACCGGGTAGCCCAGCGCCGGGATCGACAGGCATCCTTCGGCGACGTCGTCCTGGAAGTCGTCGCTGAGCTCGAGCACCGGGTTGACCACGTGGCCGCGCCGGCCGTCCACGCGGAAGGTGAAGACGCGCAGGCTCACGCCAACCTGCGGGGCGGCCAGCCCGGCGCCGTCGACGTCCTCCATGGTTTCGTCCATGTCCGCCACCAGCTTGGCCAGCTCCGGCCCGAACGCGGTGACCGTTTCCGCCTTGGTCCGCAGCACGGGGTCGCCGATAATCCGGATGCTCAGGATCGCCATGTAGTTCTTGTCCTCACTGTTGCCGCTTCAGTACGCTGCCGTTGGGTTCCGGTCCAGTTTAGTGGGCCTGCTGGACCGCCTGCAGGGCCGCCGCAGGGGGCGGCGCGATCGGCAGCAGCGCCCGGCCCGCCTCGGCTACCTGCAGATGCGTTTCCCACGCCCGACGCAGCGAGCAGAAGCGGTACCAGTGCCATCGAAGCACCTCGGGGTTGGCGCGCATCGGCCGGACTTCCGTCTCACCGATCGCCACGCCCAGCAGCAGCGGATCGTCACCGTGCGCCCACGGTTCCCAGCTCCCCGTCGCGGCGTCGACCAGCGACTCCTGTGCCTTCATGCCGGCCACCAACTGCATGACCACCTTGTCGTTGAGCGCCTTGACCTGACCGTTGCGGTCCGTGCCCTTGGTCTTGAAGTCAATCAGGCAGGTGCGCCCCGCAATCCGGGCCACGAGATCCAGGGTGCCGGCGTATCCGACTTCCTGGTTCCAGACGGTGATCTCCGGGGCTATCGGCTCCACCCCGTAGAGCTGCCACCATTCGTCGAACCTGGCGGCGAAAGCCTCTTCGCCGTTGGCCTTGAGCGCCTCCCGGGCACCCGCAACGTCGTGCTCCCTGTCCAGCGCCCGGAGTGCCACTTGTTCGCAGTAAGCGTGGACGCGGTCCCCGCGCAGCGCGGCGGCGTCCCGGTAGCGGTCGGCAGCCAGGGTCGCTTCCTTCGCCAGCGACCGCAGCCGCCCCGGGTCTCCGGCGGCCTCGGCCAGCCTGGCATCGGAGGCCAGGGAGGTGGCTGCCATGTGGGCGAACCAACCGTCCAGCGTGGTCGGCTCCTGCGCGATCACGGTGGTGATGGAGGGAACCGACGGCGGCTCCGAGGTGGAGCGCGCGTACATGCGGCCGTTGGCGGTGGCATGCGCAAGAAGTGGTGCAGTCATAAGGAAATCTTCTCAGGTTCCACTGACCGTTCCGGTCCGCAAGGCACAGGGCCGGCGCGACGGCGGCCGGCCCCGCGCCCGTTAACGAAACATCCCCGGCCAGGCGATGCTGCCTGGCCGGGGATGTTTTCCGTGGTGGGCGATACTGGGTTCGAACCAGTGACCTCTTCGGTGTGAACGAAGCGCGCTACCACTGC
Organism: Arthrobacter sp. MDT2-34-1; assembly: GCF_059091365.1. Classification (NCBI taxonomy): domain Bacteria; kingdom Bacillati; phylum Actinomycetota; class Actinomycetes; order Micrococcales; family Micrococcaceae; genus Arthrobacter; species Arthrobacter sp. MDT2-34-1. The sequence continues at coordinate 197,835 of NZ_JBNHGO010000001.1, read as the reverse complement.
GCCAATCGCCCGGGCTTGCTGCCGGATGCGCCGGGCGCTTCCTGCAACGTCTAGAAATGCTAGCCCACCGAGGCGCTGAAACAAAAATCGCCCGGCCACTGCGCCTGGGCAGTTGTTACGGGTGTGGTCTTTGGGGCGGGCGAGGAACGGGATGCGGGTGGGCCACGGAACGGGCCGGCGGGCCCGCCGCCGCGTCGATAGCCTCCGGGCCGACCGGCCCGCGTCGTTTCACCCGCCACAGCGTCGATTGGACGAAGCGGGAATCGTCCTATAGAGTTTTTACTCGTTGGAAATCACAGCGACGCCGCGAGCCGTTCGATGAAGGATCGCGGAAAAAGTGATGGAAAACTTTTGCGGACGTAGCTCAGCTGGCTAGAGCACCACCTTGCCAAGGTGGATGTCGCGGGTTCGAATCCCGTCGTCCGCTCGCAAGTCACTGTAACGTGCCAGCGTCGCTGGCCGGTCCTAGCGCAACTGCGAATAGGCACGGTGGGGTGGCCGAGAGGCGAGGCAGCGGCCTGCAAAGCCGTATACGCGGGTTCGAATCCCGTCCCCACCTCGTTTGCGGCGACACAGCAAACATCTCGTGAGAGATCACGGGCGATTGGCGCAGCGGTAGCGCGCTTCCCTGACACGGAAGAGGTCACTGGTTCGATCCCAGTATCGCCCACTGGAACGCAGTCCGGAGTGATCCGGAAACCGTTTCGCGCGGACGTAGCTCAGCTGGCTAGAGCACCACCTTGCCAAGGTGGATGTCGCGGGTTCGAATCCCGTCGTCCGCTCTCTTTTTCAGCGTTTTCTCCAGCGGCCCGCCTCGGGCACACCGGGGCGATTGGCGCAGCGGTAGCGCGCTTCCCTGACACGGAAGAGGTCACTGGTTCGATCCCAGTATCGCCCACCACTCCACGGCTCCCCCGGCGGGAGCCCTCCTTGTTTAAGCCGTCTACTCCGTTGAGCGCCCGCGGCGCGGTGCCTACGATGGATGTGCAGGGGCGAACGGCCCCCCGTCGGAAAGGAGGTGGCTGTGTCTGTATTTGACGAGCTCAAGGGCAAGGCCGGAGGACTCAAGGACAAGGCAGCCGGTCTCGTGGGAGAACACTCTGGCAAGATCAAGGGTGCCGTCGGCAGCACCGGTGACTACATCGACGCCAAGACCGGCGGTAAGTATTCCAAGCAGGTAGGCGGCCTGCAGGCCAAGGCATCCGGTTTCGTCGACACGTTCGGTGACAGGGATGGCCAGGCACCGTCCGAGGGGACCACTCCGTCCGCCTAGTCCTGGGCACGCCAAGGAGGGTGCCGGACCGCCGGGAGGCGAGCCGGCACCCTTTGTCGTGAGGCCGCTTATTCGCCCGCGCGTGCTTTGCGGTCCGGCGGACCCGCCAGACCGTCCCATTCCTGCGCCGCTGCTCGGCAACTGATAGCTAACCGGGTGGGAGCCTGGAGGCCAAGGCGCGAGTGTAGCTCTCGGGATCGTCATGAGTCTGCGCCGAGACGACGAGATGCCTTGGGCTGATGCGCTTGGCGTAGTCCCCCTGATAAGGCATGACCAGGACGGTGTCCAAGCCTGTTTTCCAAGCGGCAATCAGAGCCGGCAGACAGCGGCGTTCGGGGTGTAGTTCAAGAGGGAGCATGTGGTTGGGCTGCAGCTGGATTTGCCAATGGTTGAAGCCGTCGATGTCCACGCCATCCCAGCCGTATTCGGTAGTCCAGCCCGGCGGGAAGGCCACGTGCCTCTCCTGATCGGAGCGGATTTCCGGCGTTGGATGCTGGTTCTTCTGGTCCCCCGTGTCGTACCAGGCCCAAGCTCGTTCCCAAGCCTGCTGCCAACGGGCGCCCCACTCAGTCCTGTCTGCAGTGGCAGGCAGTCGCGAGGCACCGGGCTTCGGTGCCGGGTTCAACTCGTGAATGGCGACATCCGGGGCAATGTTCCAAACGCTACGGATGAAGAGCAGGAGCGATAGGTGGTTCGGCGCGACTTTCACAGAGATGACCATGTCCTGCGGCCAGGGGTTATCTGGCCGGGGCTGATTGGATCTCATGAATTCCCTTTCGAGATTTTGATTCCTCGTCCGCTCCAGCTCGGTCAGGCAAGTGTCCCACCATAGGACCGGCACAGAACCGCACAGTGCCTCCTGCACCTACTTCTCACCAAGCCCCAGATACTCCACATCCTCTGTCTCCAAGAAATCCACTGCCTCGGCTCAGGCCCTGGTCATCTGGCCGCATCAACAAGAAGTTATGCTTCGCAGCGTCCCACCCTTCCTCTCCATGCTGTTCCGCCGCTACCGTGACGCAGACCGTTGTACATCACAACAAGGGGCGGTCATGCATGCGATAGCCAAACTGACGGCTGGGGTTGTCGTACTGCTGGCGTTGTCCGGCTGTGGAAGTTCAACATCCGGAGGAACCGCCGTCCAAGAACCAACAGGCACGGCAGGGGTGAACGATCCAGACGCGCAGATGCATCCCGAACTGCTCAAAGTCTCGCCTTCGCCTGCCAAACCGGGGCAGACCATCAAGGTCCGATTCCCCGAGGAAACTTCCCGGGGAATCCCCTGGGTTTTGGAAGAACAGGACGGCAACAGCTGGCTTGTCCGCTACTACCTCATTGCCACGACCGATGACGACGGCGGCTCTGGTTCCCCAACATGGTGGCCTGCGAACGACCCCAAGGGCCAAACCTGGAAGGATATTGGCGTCGAGGGACTTGGCCCAGACACCCTCATCATTCCGGACAGCATTCGCCCCGGAACGTACCGGCTGTGCACGGCCAACAGCATGCCGAACATCTGCACCATGCTTGGCATCACGGAGTAGGGGCGCCCGGTCTCGGCCATTCGGCGGGGTCGCGTAGTTGAACACCGCGTCGGTCGCGTCGGTAGCCCGGTCGTATCGTCATCAGGCGCAGGGCATTACTCCTGCACAGTGGCGGCATGTGCGCGCCCGGCTGCGGGAGCTAGGCCGCTGGTTCGCCGGCCTGGCCCTCGCGGGCCAGCGCGGTCAGGCGGGATACCGCCCGGAAATACTTCTTCATGTAGCCGCCGGACATCATTTCCGGGGTGAAAAGCTCATCGAACGGCACGCCGCTGGCGATGATCGGCACGTCCTTGTCGTAGAGCCGGTCGGCCAGCACCACGAACCGCAGGGCCACGGCCTGCTCGGTGATCGTGTGCACGTTATGCCAGGCCACCGCGTCCACGCCGTCGAGAAACTGCTTGTACCGGCTGGGATGCACCCCGGCCAGGTGGTTGACGAGATCGGAGAATTCGTCGGCGGCCACCACCTTGCCATCGAAATCATGCAGCCGCCGCTTGAGTTCGTGGTCGCTGAGCGGCTCGGGGGCGGCCGGAAGCCCCCGGTGCCGGTAATCCTCGCCGTCCACCCGGATGACCTCGAACTGGTCGGACAGCACCTGGATTTCGCGTTGGAAATCGACGGCGGCAAAGCGTCCCTCCCCCAGCGAACCCGGCAGGGTGTTGGAGGTTGCCGCAAGCTTGACCCCGGCGTCGGCGAGCTCGCGCATCAGCCGCGACATCAGCACGGTGTCACCGGGATCATCCAGTTCAAACTCGTCGATGCACACGAGGCGGTAGCTGCTGAGCGCTTCCACGGTTTTGCGGAACGACAACGCGCCGACCAGGTTGGTGTACTCCACAAAGGTGCCGAAGGCCTTCGGGCCGTCGACGGCGTGCCACAGCGAGGCGAGCAGGTGGGTCTTGCCCACGCCGAACCCGCCGTCGAGGTAAATGCCGGAGTGGCCCTCCGGCTTGCCGCCGCCAAACAGCTTCTTCAAGCCCTTGGGCTTGGGCCGGTCGACCACAACCGCAAAACGCTGCAGCGCAGTCACGGCCTCGCTCTGGGACGGCTGGGCCGGGTCCGGGCGGTAGCTGGCGAAGGATACTTCGCCGAAGCGCGGCGACGGGTGCAGGCCCGCCAGCAGTTCGTCCACGGACACCTTCGGCGTCCGGCGTGAAAGCTGTTCAATCTGGGGCACGTAGGCTAACCGCTGCCTTCCTGACATGGGCTCGGAGAATGCACAGCGGCCGGAATGCCGCCAGCAAAACGATACGCTACCCCGCCCGCCGGCGGCAGCCGGTGTAAGCCAGGCCACAGCGGGTCCGGCGGGCCCCGGCGCTCCGGCCGGCGGGACCAAGAGCTCCGCCGGGGAAGCCCAGGCGCTCCGGCCCGACGGGCCCAGGGGCTCCGGCCGGCCGACCCAGGCGCTCCGCCCGGCCACGATGTGACGCGGGGTGCGGCCCCGGAAGCTTTTGCCTGCTCCGGTGGTTAGGCTAAACAGAAGTCCCCCGGCCGTTTTGCACGGCCGTCTGCACGCTATGGAAAGCTGCACGTCAAGGAAAGGTTTGCCATGCCCATTGCCGCCGAGCACAACGAGAAGTTTGCCGCCTATGCCAACCCCGACCGCCTGGTCTCCACGCAGTGGCTGGCTGAGAACCTGGGCGCGGACGGGCTGGTGGTCGTGGAGTCCGACGAAGACATCCTGCTATACGAGACCGGCCACATTCCGGGCGCGGTGAAGATCGACTGGCACACCGACCTGAATGATCCGGACACCCGCGACTACGTGGACGGCGAGGGCTTCGCCGCGCTGCTCGGTTCCAAGGGCATCAGCCGGGACACTACCGTGGTGCTCTACGGGGACAAGAGCAACTGGTGGGCGGCCTACGCGCTCTGGGTCTTTACCCTGTTTGGCCACGAAGACGTGCGGTTGTTGGACGGCGGCCGTGACAAGTGGATCGCGGAGGGCAGGGAACTGACCACCGAGGTGCCGCGGCCCGAGGCGGTTGACTACCCCGTCGTCGAGCGCAACGACGCGCCCATCCGAGCCTTCCTCACCGACGTGCTGGACCACTTCGGCAAGCCGCTGGTGGACGTCCGCTCTCCGGAGGAATACACCGGCGTGCGCACCACCATGCCCGCCTACCCCGAGGAAGGGGCCCTGCGCGGGGGCCACATTCCGACGGCGGCGTCCGTGCCGTGGGCGCGGGCGGCGGCCGAGGACGGGACGTTCCGATCGCGCGAAGAGCTTGAGGCCATCTACCTGGACGAGGCCGGGCTGAAGCCGGGCGACGACGTGGTGGCATACTGCCGCATCGGCGAACGGTCCAGCCACACGTGGTTCGTGCTCAAGTACCTGCTGGGCTTCGACACGGTCCGCAACTACGACGGCTCGTGGACGGAATGGGGCAATGCCGTGCGCGTGCCGATCGTCAGGGGCGCCGAGCCCGGCGGGATCCCCGCCTCGGCCCGCTAAGGAATAGCCGGCGGGCACGCAACGTTGACGTAACGAGCCCGAAACTGCAAGAGAGAGCGCAAGTATGACCGTGACCGAGCAGACCATTCCCGAACCGCTGGCAGAAATCATCGACGACTTCCAGGCGGTCAGCGAGGCCGAGCGGCTGCAGCTGCTGCTGGAGTTCTCCCGGGAGCTGCCCGAGCTGCCGGAACGCTTCGCCGGGCATCCGGAACTGCTGGAGCAAGTGGTGGAATGCCAGTCTCCTCTCTTCCTGACCCTGGAGCTGGGCGACGACCCGGACCAGGACGTGCAAATCTACTTTTCGGCTCCGCCGGAAGCCCCCACCACGCGCGGCTTCGCCTCCGTGCTGCACGAGGGGCTCAACGGGCTGCCGGCAGAGCAGATCCTGGCCGTTCCCGACGATATCGCCGAGCACCTGGGCCTGACCCGTGCCATCACCCCGCTGCGGATCCGCGGCATGTCCGCCATGCTGTACCGCATCAAGCGCCTGATCACCGAGGCACGGCAACTGCGCGCCGCCTCGGCCTGACGGTGGCCAGGCACAAACCATCCGCCGGAACCCCCGCCACCACGCTGCTGCAGCGGGCGGGGGTTCCGCACGTGCTGCACACCTATGCCCACGACCCCGCGGCGCCCAGCTTCGGCCTTGAGGCCGCGGAGGCGCTGGGGATGGATCCCGCCCGCGTATTCAAGACCCTGATGGCCATCGTGGACGAATCGCTGACGGTCGCCGTCGTGCCGGTCAGTTCCAGCCTGGACCTGAAGAAACTGGCCGCAGCGTTGGGCGGGAAGCGCGCAGCCATGGCAGACCCGCAGGTAGCCCGGCGGCGCACCGGGTATGTGCTGGGCGGGATATCGCCGCTGGGGCAGAAACACGCCAGCCCCACGGTGCTGGATTCCACCGCCCGGGACTTCGTCGCCATCCTGGTCTCGGGCGGTCGCCGCGGGCTGGATATCGAGATCGCCCCGGCGGACCTGGCCGCGCTGACGGGCGCGTCCTTCGCCCCGCTGAAGGCGGGTTAGCCCTGGCCGCGCTGACGGGCGCGTCCTTCGCCCCGCTGAAGGCGGGATAGGGCCCTAGCCCACCGGACGGAGCACCCGGGTCAACCAGGACGTGACGACGCGCTCCCAGCGTTCCGGGTCCACGTTCCATTCGCGGGTGTGACCGGCCCCGCTGAAGGGCTCGAACGTGACCAGCGGGTTCTTTTCGGCCAGCGCCGCGGACGGGCCGTGCGGCACGAAGTCGTCGTCCTCGCTGTGCACGATCAGCGTCGGCACCTGCAGCTCGTCGGCCCGGGCCACCCAGTTCATCATCTTCAGGTCCAGCGGGGCGGCGAGGCCGGTCAGCAGCCGTCCGGCCTTGTTCGAGATCAGCCACTGCGAGAACTGCCCCACGGCATCCGGTATCCGGTTCAGCTTCGCCTGGTGGGCCAGCACGTCGGTCCAGTCAATCACCGGGGCGTCCAGCACCAACGCACGGATCCGGCTCCGGTAGCGGGACTGGTCGGCTGCCTGCAGGCTGATTGCCCCGCCCATCGACCAGCCGAACAGCACTACATCCTCCGCCCCGTTCGCCAGGGCGAACCCGATCGCCGCCTCGACGTCGCGCCATTCGGTCATGCCCAGCCCGTAGCGGCGGTCCGGGGCGGAGGGGGCTTCGCCGTCGTTCCGGTAGGAGATCAGCAGCGACGCCATTCCCAGCCCGCGGACCGACCGGACGGCGCGGATGCCCTCGGCCCGGGACGCACCCCGGCCGTGCACCATGATGGCCCAGGTCTTCGCCTCCGCCTCGGCGCGGACCAGCCAGGCCGGCGCAATGCCGCCTTCCACCTCGATGTCGACTTCCTCATTGGCCAGCCCGACGGCGGCCGGGTCCGGGTAGGCCGCACCGCCCCACCAGCCGCGCGTGGCGGCGGCGAGGTCGCCGGCATACACCTGCTCGACCCTGCGCTGGACCGTGCCTTCCCGCGGCGAGTAGGACGTCACCTCGCCCACCCGCGCCACGGATCGTCCGCCGTCGTAATAGACGCTGTAGACGCCCGGCGCCGTGGTGTCCGGGGTGGCCGGCAGGATGATTTCCTGCTGCGGGCCGGTTCCGACGACGGCCAGGATTTCCAGGTTCTGGACGTGCTCGCGGACCGGAGTGAGAACCTGGCGGGCGAAATAGGAGGCCAGTCCCGACGTAGCTCCGGCCAGGACCGATCCGGCGCCCGCTCCCGCCAAGGCACCGAGCAGCAGCCAGCGGGCACGGGGCAGCTGGCCGTCGCCGGCGGAGGTGTTCCGGCCGGACCGGTCTGAGCGTTCGAACACAGCCATGGGTCCATTCTTGCCGGTGCAAGTGCCGACCGCTAACCGGCGCGGCCGTCGGCGCGCCGCGTTGTTGTCCCCCGCTTGTGCTGCTGATTAGGCTGGGCGCATGACCGAAACCATCGTCGTGCTGACCGAGGAACCGCTCAACGACGCCGACCTGCAGAATTTCGGCTGGCTGGCCGGCGAGCAGACCGCCGCCGGGCAGACCACCTTCCGGGTGCTGATTCCCGAGGACACCAAGCGGAACCTGCTGCTCGATTTCGTCGAGCGGCTGAGCCTGCTGGAGGTCGGCACCGCGTTCCGCGAGCTGGCGCACGGCCAGCCGACTCCGGAAGAGGCCCGGCACGAGGCCGACGAAGCCAGGCGCATCTCCGCCAGGCTGCTGGCGGAAGCGGGCTTTAACGCCACGGTGGACATCGTCGAGGACGACGGCGTGTCCGCCCTGGTCAAGTACGTCGGGGAACATCCCGCAGACCGGGCCGTTGTCATTACCCGGCCACATTCCATTTCCGATACCTTCCACACCGACTGGGCCAACCGGGCGCAGGACAAGCTGGGCATTCCGGTCCTGCACCTGTACTCGGGCTCGGGATACATTGGCGACTCGTGAACGTTGGAGAGACTATGAGCAACACAGAGGCCGGACAGTTCCCGGTGACCAAGACCGACGATGAATGGCGGCAGGAGCTGAGCCCGGAGGAATACCATGTGCTCCGCGAGGCCGGCACGGAGCGGCCCTACACCGGCGAATACTGGGATACCCATACCGAGGGGGTCTACAGCTGCCGCGCCTGCGGAGCCGAGTTGTTTACCAGCAAGGAGAAGTTCGATTCCCACTGCGGCTGGCCGTCCTTCTGGGCGCCGCTGGCCGAGGGCACCGTGCGCTACCTGCGGGATTCGACGCTGGGCATGGAGCGGATCGAAGTCCGCTGCGCCAGCTGCGACTCGCACCTCGGGCACGTGTTCGAGGGCGAGGGCTACGGGACCCCCACGGACCAGCGCTACTGCATCAACTCGGTGTCCCTGACGCTGAAGGACACGCAGTAGCTTTTCGTACCGCGCCTCCCCTGCCGCCTTCGGCGCTTCCACGTTTCATCTGATTCAAGCCCGGCCAGCACGAGCCGGGCTTAATCATTCCCGCCCACCGAGGGGCTGAGCATTACAGTTCCTAACCTCCGGCCGCTTTTGACATAAGTAGTGCTGTTGCCTTGCTACGCTCGCTGCATATTCGACGTGAGGCGCCGGGAGACCCGGCCCGACGGAAAGGCGAGGCGACGATGACCATCACCCCCACCCGCAGCAACTCCAGTGCCGCCGTGCACGGCAACCCGGCGCAGCACCCGGCATGGCGGCGCCTGAAAGAGGCGGCCACCGCACTGCGCGGACTCCAGGTCCACGACGGCTCAGTACCGGACCACGGCAACAAACCCGCTGCCGCCGGGCACACCGACGTGATCATCGACGCCATTGGCCAGCTGGCCCCGCTGTTCGAACACGACGCCGACTACCTGGAGAAACTGGTGGTGGATTTCCGCCGCTGGCGCGACGGCGGATTCGGCGTCCCGGACTTCCTGGACTCGCTCCTGGCGTTCCAGCCGCAGCAGCACCGGATCAATGGCCTGCGGCATTTGGTGGTTTTCCCGATGTACACGCAGAACGGCAGCAGCGACCGGTTGGTCGAAGCCGTGCTGATCGAAGTCATCTGGCCGGACTTCATCGGCGAACTGGAATCGGGCTCCTACTCCAACAAGCTGTTCGTGCCCATCCGCTTCCTGGACTTCACGGCCGGCTACGACACCAACTCGGCCGTACTCTTCCCGGAGACCGTGGCCGTGCGGGAAACCCCCGCCTTCACCTGGGGCGCCATCTTCGCCGACCGCGAGGCGGCCCGGTTCCGCAAAGTGGTCCGCGCCGCGGCCGACATCACCTCGCTGGACCTGCCGGAAGAAGCTGCGGCCCTGCTCGATGACCAGCAGTTGACGCAGGAAACTTTTGTCATGTGGGACCTGATCCACGACCGCACGCACATGCGCGGCGACCTGCCCTTCGACCCGTTCATGATCAAGCAGCGGATGCCGTACTTCCTGTACTCGCTGGAGGAACTGCGCTGTGACCTGACCGCCTTCCGCGAGTCGGTGCGCCTGGCCCACGACGCCACCGCGTCCGATGAGGTCCGCAGGCACGCCCGGCTGGTGCAGTACGCGGTGATCTTCGACCGGATCTTCCGCTTCGCCATCACCGGCAACCGGGTGCGCAACTACGACGGCCTGGGCGGCCAGCTCCTGTTCGCCTGGCTGCACCAGCACCGTGTGCTGCACTGGACGGACGGCAAGCTTTCCATCGACTGGGACAACGTCGCGGACGCCGTCGTCGCCCTGGGCGGGGAAATCGAGGAGCTGTACTGGCGCTCCATCGACCGGCCCAAGGTGGCCCACTGGCTGGCCGCCTACGAGATGCTGACCAAGACGCTGACCCCGCACCCGGCCTCGGTCTGGGCCAAGGGCCCCGATGCGCTGCCGCTGACGGGGCTGCCGCGCGAGGTCACCGACCAGGTCATGGACGACGAGTTCCCGCTGTCCATGTTCTACGAGGCCCTCGCGCGGAAGATGAAGCCGGTGATCGAATCCACCTCGGGGATCACCGGAGAGTCGGCCTGACATGGCCGCCGCCGAACACCAGCGCAACGGCGACGGGCCGCCCGATGCCGAACGGCTGCTGGCCGCCGCGCCCGGCCCCGGCCGCCTCGCCGGCCTCACAGTGGTCGTCGCCGGCGCATCCGGCGCCTCCGGCCAGGCCGTCACCGCTGCCCTGACCGGCGCGGGTGCCACCGTGCTGGCGGTCGGCAGCAGCAAGGACCGGCTCGACGCCGCCTATGCGGAGAACGATGCCGTGGCCTCCTACCAGTGCGACCTCGCCGACCGCCGGGCCGTGGAAGAGTTGGCCGGCGCCGTTGCCGCCGAGCACGGCGGGGCCGACGGACTGATCCACCTGGTGGGCGGCTGGCGCGGCGGCCAGGGCCTGACGGGGCAGTCGGACGAGGACTGGGACTTCCTGCACCGGCAGCTGATCAGCACGCTGCGGAACACCACCCGCGCGTTCTTTTCCCAGCTGGAGGCCTCGGCGTCCGGCCGGGTGGTCATCGTCTCGAGCACGGCAACGGATTCCCCCACCGCGTCCGGCGCCAACTACGCTGCCGCCAAAGCCGCCGCCGAGAGCTGGATGTTCTCGGTCGCCGACGCCTTCCGCCGGGCCCAGTCCGGACGCAAGGAGGATCCCGCCCCCCAGCGCTCCGCCGCCGTCGTCCTGGCCGTCAAGGCCCTGCTTGACGACGCCATGCGCCGGGCCGATCCGGAGAAGGCATTCGCCGGTTTTACCGATGTGGCAGACCTGAGCCGCGCCGCCGCCTCCCTGTTCACGCTGGACGCCGCCCGCCTCAACGGGGAACGCATCCGGCTGGCCTGACCCGGGTCCGGCTGTGACGGCACCCACTGATTAAGGAATACTGAAACACGTGACTGACTCCCCCCTGCTTTCCGGTTCCCTGCACGACACCGACCTGCGCGGCTTCGCCTCGGACAATTACTCCGGCGTCCATCCGGAGGTCCTGACCGCGCTGGCCCACGCCAATACCGGGCACCAGGTTGCCTACGGCGAGGACGCCTACACGGCGCGGCTGCAACAGGTGATCGCCGGACACTTCGGCGACGCCGCCCAGGCTTTCCCGGTGTTCAACGGGACCGGCGCCAACGTGCTGTCGCTGCAGTCGCTGTTGCCGCGGTGGGGCGCCGTCATCTGCACCTCCACCGCGCACATCAACGTGGATGAAAACGGTGCGCCCGAACGCGTGGGCGGGATCAAGCTCCTGGCGGTGCCGGCCGACGACGGCAAGCTCACTCCGGAGCTGATCGACCGGGAAGCCTGGGGCTGGGGGGACGAACACCGCGCGCAGCCGCTGGCCGTGTCCATCACGCAAAGCACGGAGCTGGGCACGCTGTACAGCATCGAGGAAGTCCGCGCCATCGCCGACCACGTGCACGAACGCGGCATGAAGCTGCACATGGACGGGGCCCGGCTGTCCAACGCGGCCGCCTCCCTGGGCACCGACCTGCGCAGCTTCACCACCGACGCCGGGGTGGACATCCTGTCGCTCGGCGGCACCAAGAACGGCCTGCTCTACGGCGAATGCGTGGTGGTGCTGAACCCGGATGCAGCCCACGGGCTGCAGTACCTGCGCAAGATGAACATGCAGCTGGCCTCGAAGATGCGGTTCATCTCCGCCCAGCTCATCGCCCTGTACGACGGCGACCTGTGGCTGCGCTCCGCTTCCCACGCCAACGCGATGGCCGCGCGGCTGCGCGCCGCCGTCGAGGGCGTCGAGGGGCTGTCCCTGACCCAGCCGACCCAGTCCAACGCCGTGTTCGCCGCGCTGCCGCCCGGGGTGGCGGACCGGCTGCGGCAAAAGTTCCGCTTCTACGACTGGGATTCGTCGCGCGGAGAGGTCCGCTGGATGTGCTCCTTCGACACCACCGAAGACGACATCGACGCCTTCGCCGCGGCCATCCGCAGCGAACTCTCCTAGTCCCGCGCCGGGATGCCCTCCGCTCCCCGGCGCGCCTGCCTGACGTCCTGCGGCATCAGGGCCTAATCTGGCTGTGTGAGTGCGATTGATCTCTCTGCAGTGCCGCCTGAGTTCATGCGCGCGCTGTCGGACCTGCGCCAAGCGCAGTGCCGGAATGAACTGCGGCTGGAGGAAATTCCCGCGCCCTCCCGGCTGGCCCCCTTCGCCGTGGCCCTCGGCGCGGAAGTCATCGCCGAACCGGGCCCCCGGCCGCTCCACGGCCCGGTGGTCACCGCCCTGCAGACCGCCGACGGCCCGGAACTGGCCACCGGCCGCTTCATCCTGCTGCACGACCCGGAAGGTTCGGCGGTCTGGGACGGAACCTTCCGGATCGTCACCTACATCCGCGCCGAGCTCGACGCCGACATGGGCAACGACACCATGCTCGGCTCCGTCGCGTGGGACTGGCTGGTGGAAGCCTTGGAGAACCACGGCGCCCCTTACCGCAACGCCGGGGGCACCGCGACCCGCATCCTGTCCGAAAGCTACGGCACGCTGAGCGGGCGGCAGGACTCGATCGACATCGAACTTCGCGCCTCCTGGACGCCTGCCTCCGCCGACATCCGCTCCCATCTGGAGGCGTGGAGCGACATGGTGTGCACCTATGCCGGGTTGCCGCCACTGCCGGAAGGTGTTGCCGCCCTGCCGCACCGCCGCCGCAACTGACCAGCCGACGCCCGCCTGCAGGGCAGCCCGTGTGCCGGCGCGTCCCGCCATTCGGCCGGGCACGAGCCACACGTTACGGACCGGCACCGGGCCGTGGCGAGTTCCCGGGTCAGCGCGGCAACGTGCGCGGCGTAGGGGTAGACCTGCCCAGGCGGCGGTCTCGTAGGAGTACACGATGAGGTAGCTGACAGTGGCCTGCTCAATCTTTTTACCGGACGGAAGCCGTTATGGCGGCATGGGCTCGCTTCCCGGGGTCTTGGCGCGTCTCGACGTCGAGCACATCGAAACCTGCTTCGCTGAGCAAGTGCCCCATCTGCTCGATGGAGCAGTAGTACGCCGTTGTAACAGCGTGTGGGAAAGGCTTGCCCGAAAAACCCTCGAAGAATCCGACGAGTAGTTGCCCGCCCTGGGCAAGGGCACGAGCGATCTCCTTGAGCACGAAGGACAACTCGTCTGGTGGCATGTGGATGAGGGAGTACCAGGCCAGCACACCATCCAGTGATCCATCTGGTACGTCTAGATTACGTAAGGAGGCAACGCGAAAAGGCACATCGGGAAAGCGTACGCGGGCACTTTCAATGAATTCGGGAACAAGGTCGATCCCTTGCACATTGGCACCGCATTGGTAGAGGAAGTCGGTCCAATGGCCGGGTCCACACCCGGCATCAATCACGCAGCCGTCAATACTTGTCGCCCAACGTCCGATGCGTTGCCGATCCAGCTCGTGCATGTCCTCAACGGAACCAAGAATGCGCGTGTACTCGGCGGCACGTGCCCTATATGCGGCTCGGATAGATTCACTCCCCATGCTGACGAGCGTAGCGGTCAGGGAACAGCACCGAACGATACATGGGCCTGCGCCTCTATGCCGCTCTTTAACCGGGCACTTGGCCAGCATGGCGGCTAGCGTCAAGGACGCCGTGCCGGGCCCCTTACTCTTTGCGTCCCGCCACATGACTCCCAGGTGCCTGCTAGCCGTTCGTTTATCGGGCGTCAGGCCTCATCACACGTCGAGATGAGACGCTCAACCTCATCCGCCAGTTCCGGAACCGGTCGACGACCATCCAGTTCGTGGGACGCCCCTTTCCGAAGCAACGGTTCGACGTCGAGAACGTATTGGCGGATCACGGACTGGTCTGCCTCTGAGCTGCCGTAGGGATTGTTCTTACGAACCGAGACTCGCTCGATGAGGACTTCTACGGGTGCGCTCAGGAGAACAACAGCGGCGAAACGGTCATAGAAGCGACCTTGATTCTCGACAGTCCCCGAGACAACCAGAGACGAATGAGATGCCAGAAGTGCCGTCATCCGCGGTTCATCCCACGTTCCGTCAGGAAGCACCCAGGCGTCGTAGTCGGTGTCGATCGTTCGGTAGCCCCGCCGGGACAACTCGTGCAGCACCGTTGTCTTTCCCACGCCTGGCATGCCGGTGATCAAAACTCGAGACATGACAGCCGGCGTAAACGGTGCGCGAGAGTGCCCGGTAACCGAGATGCACGCACCAAATCAGCGCCCGCAACAGTTATCGAGCAACTGTCGCCTGTTCAGGTGCCCAGTAGGCGGCGTTCGTGGGCGAAGGCGACCAACTGGAGGCGGGTGCGCAGTTCGAGCTTGTCCAGCACGCTGCGCAGGTGGGTTTTGATGGTGGCTTCAGAAACGAACAGACTCTCCGCCATTTCACCGTTGCTCAGGCCTTTTGCCGCGAGCAGGAAGACGTCCCGCTCCCGCACCGACAACACATTAAGTACGGACAAGTCCGGGCCGATAGCGGGAACGGTGCGGGCTGCATGCTCGAAGAGAGAGTGAATGGATCCCGGGGCGATGACGGAGTAGCCGGAATGAACGGTCCGGATCGCCGCCAGTAGAAATTCCGGTTCCGCGCTCTTGAGCAGATACCCGCTCGCCCCGGCCTGCACAACCTGAACCACTGCCTGATCCCTGTTGAACGTGGTCAACGCAATGATCTTCGGCTTATCGATGCCGGCCGCCGCGGCGTGCTGCACGATCCGCCGGGTGGCTTCGACGCCATCCATTACCGGCATACGCAGGTCCATCAGCATCACGTCCGGACGCCGTTCGATTGCAAGGGCCACCGATGCTTCCCCGTCACCGGCCTCTCCCAAGAATTCCAGATCCTCCTGGCTCTCTATCAGCATGCGGATACCCGCCCGGAACAAGGGCTGGTCGTCCACCAGGGCCACGGTGATACATGTCCCCTCCTCAACCACGGTGGTCCGCTTCCCGTGCGGCCCCTGCCTGCCCGGGAAGGCCCGCTGCGGCGAGAGCCGGCTGGACTTCCGCACTCGAAACGTCACCGAAGGTGTCCCTGGCTTCGGCGCCGACTGCATCGTCCCCCGTCGTCGCTTCCATGGTTCCGTAGGGGATAAAGGCCGTCACCCGGAAGTGTTCGCCGTCCGGCCCGGCCGTCAGCCAGCCACCGGCCAGATGGGCGCGTTCGCGCATACCGGGAAGTCCCCTCCCCACCCGGGACGTGGCCGGATTCGCGGCATCTTCTTGGCCGGTTGCGGCGCCGGACGAGGCCACGTGCAGAGTCAGGCCCGGCCCGCTCCAGTCAAAGTGGAGCTGCACATCGGTGCCGCGCCCGCCATGTTTGAGGGCGTTGGTCAGGCACTCCTGAACGATTCGGAAGACGGCCATCTCCTGCCCGGCAGACAGTTCCACCGGTGTCCCGGACTCGGTCGGGTGAATCTTCAAACTTCCGCGCTGCATGCCTTCGATGAGTTCCGGGATGTCACTCAGCAGCGGCTGGGGCGCCACCATACCGTTATCGTGGACGCCCTCGATCACGCGTTGCGCATCCACCAAGGCGCTCCGGGCGGATCGGGCGATCGTGTCCAGGGCGCTTAGGACGGCTTGGGGCTGGTCCTTGCTCAGGTAGCGGGTTCCATCGGCCTGCGCGGCGACGACTGCCAGCGAATGAGCGAGGACGTCGTGCAAATCCCTGGCGATGCGTGTCCGTTCCTGCTCCACGATCAGGTCGATCTCGGTCTCCTGCAGACTGTTTTGCGCCAGTTCGCGGGCCCGGAACAAACCTCCCCGTTCCTGATACAGCGCCGCCAGTCCGCCGACGGCGGCGCACGCCCCGGCTATCAACAGGAGGAGCGCGAACAACTGCCAGCCATAGTCCTGCAGCATCCACCGGTCGCCGGCCTGCGCCGGGGGGAACCAGCCGACACCGTCGCCGTATCGCCACGAAAGCATCAGGAACGCCATGACGGCAGCGGCGGCCACGTTCACGCCCACAGCCATGTACCGCTGCCGGGCCGGGGCAATCCACACGATAAAGCCCAGAGCGACAAACGAGCCAAGGTAAATGGCCCAGTGATTGGCTTCCATCGGCGGCAAAATATGACTTATCTGTCCGGTAAGAAGTGCAACCGTGAACCCAAGAGAGACCAAAGGCTTCCAAGCGGCAGTGGCAACCGCCAGTGTCATCAGCACCAGCGGCCAGTTCCCTGGCCATGACTGCCAGGATCCTCCCATCCTTCCTGCCTCCGCAATACACCACAGTGTAAAGAAAAGGACGGCCGCCACAGGGGCGCCCCAATTCCGCACAAATTTCAAAACCGGTTCCATGCCAGTCACCATATCCACGGCAATCACACAGAACCCGCCGAAATGCTGCAAATCAACCTATTAGCCAAATGAATCATTCTTTGAGCCAGATTTGGTCCGCACCGCACTTCTGGTCTGGTCAGACCCCCCCGATCGACCCGCACAGCCCGATGATGATCCTCGGTCTGCACAGAAAGCATGCAAACGCTTCCCGGAGCGTAGAGCCAGCATAAGGGAACCCTTTATGTACAGAAGTCTGGTGGCCGTAGTGTTTCGAGGAACAGATGGACGGAGCCATTGGCGTGCTCGCACAAAGTGGGTTCAGTCTCAGGTAAAGAAGTAGGTTTCCAAACCGTGCAATCATCCGCAGCAGATATTTCAAGGGGCAACTCTCCCTGGTGGTCATCCATCTGGGCGAGAACGCTAATCGGCTTGGCCCTGCCTCCCGCGTATGTGCACATCCTGCATCATTTTGTCTACCTCTCCTCGGACGCTGTCCAGACCCCCTCCCAAGAAATTGGGGCCGAGGTGGGTGACGCTGTTCTATGGGGCGCGGTTGCATTGGCAGGTTTCGGATTGCTCGGGATCCTCGTCACGATCTACTTCCCCAACAAACGTCTCGTCGTCCCTGCCTGGTCACTCGGAATCTTGGTGCTGATTATGCTGGCTGACATTTGGCTCGTGACGCTCCTGGGCATAGGAGTTTTCAACGTGCCTCACATGTACGCCCCGGTGACACTTATCGTCACTTGCACTGCACTGGCACAACGGATGACAGCCGAACCTGAACACGGACGATGGCCGTGGATCGGGTTTACACTCGGCGCGGCCCCCTTCTTTGCGGCCACCCTGCTACTAGTAACCGAAATCATTTCCGGTTCCAGATGAGGCAACGACAGGCTCGGAGTGGTCCACCCTCCGGCCCGCGCCAGCGGAGCCGGTAGGGCTTAGCCGCTTGTCTTGCGCACTCTTTGGAAGCTTTTCCTAGCCAAACTTCCCCGCCATTACTTTGATGCAAGGCTAATGGCTGGGGAACCTTACTACTGGGGCACACCGCTCCTAGGCCAAGTGTCCGGCAACACCGTCCGCACCGGGTAGGCTGGGCGAAAATCGATTCGTCCCCGCTCGCACAAACCGGGGTTGATGCGAGGGGGAACAAATGGCTAAGAAACCGTCCATCCTGTTGACTACAGTCTTCTTTCTGACTGCCGGCCTAATCCTTGGCATCAGCACCCTTCCCAGCCAGAGCCCTGCAATTGACACGCCGGATGCCCACCAGCCCTTCGTCGAATGCTCAGCTGACTACGCGGACGGTGCAGGCGCAGAACTGGACCGGAAGAATATGATCGGCGCGGAGAACAGTGTCATCATTTCCCCCGAAGAAATGAAGGTTCTGGGTTTCTCCGAAGCCCAGATCCAAGCCCAGACAGCGAAATGGAACGAGCTTTCCCCGGAAGAACGTGAAGAGCAGTTGTGCCGTGCAGCGCAACAGAACCCGGCCAGCACTCAATAACGCAGAGCGGGCCCTTTCAACCGAAAGTAACCGTTCCTGCGCCGGGCTGAACATAGCCTGACCGAAAGTCCATCGGGCCGGCAAGGATGCAACAAGTACCAAGATCCCTGCGACGACGCCGCTGGAGGCGCTGGCCGAGAAATGTGCGAACACATCCTGCCCGCCGTCGTCCTGGCGCAACCCAGATGAGGGCTCATCCGCAGGAACCCATCCGCTAGCGAAGTCAATTGCAAGTTTGTAATCACCCGGGAGCTGCGGATGCATCAGAAATGGCTGTGGGCTGCCAGGAAGTCGGCGTGCGGCGCTTCATCGCCTCCGATTACGGCATGGCGCGTCCCCCCATTCGGCCGGGCGCATGCTGCTGGCCTAAACTGAACGGATCATGAGCTCCTTGACTTCGGACACGTCCGGGCAGAACAGCCCTGACCAGAGCACTTCCAACGACGCCGCAGAACACCGGGAGCAGACCCCCCAGCTGATCCACCTCGACGCGCCTCGCGACGGCGTTCCGCCGGTCGTCGCCAGCGAGTCGGGGTTGCAGCGGGCCGCCGCTGCGCTGGCGGCCGGCACCGGTCCGGTCGCCATCGACGCCGAGCGGGCCTCGGGCTTCCGCTACGGGCAGCGCGCCTTCCTGGTCCAGTTGCGGCGCGAGGGTGCCGGCACCTGGCTGATCGACCCCGAGCCGTTTGAGGACCTGAAGCTGCTCAATGACTCCGTGCGCGGCGTCGAGTGGATCCTGCACGCCGCCAGCCAGGATTTGCCCTGCCTGTCCGAGCTGGGCATGTGGCCCGACAAATTGTTCGATACCGAACTCGCGGCCCGGCTGGCCGGCCTGCCCCGGGTGGGCCTGGCAGCCGTGATCGAGTCCCTGCTCGGCTTCACGCTGGCCAAGGAGCACTCCGCGGCGGACTGGTCCACGCGTCCCCTGCCCGAGCCGTGGCTGCGCTACGCCGCACTGGACGTCGAGGTGCTCATCGAGCTCCGCGAGGCCCTGATCGACAGGCTGCGCGACGCGGGCAAGCTCGAGTACGCGCTGGAGGAATTCGAGGCGGTGCGCGCCGCCCCGCCGTCGCCGCCGCGCGTCGACCCCTGGCGCCGCACCTCCGGACTGCACCAGATCCGCGACCGGCGGCAGCTGGCCGCCGTGCGCGAACTCTGGAACGAACGCGAAGCTTTGGCCGCCAAGCGCGATGTTGCACCGGGCCGGCTGATCCCGGACTCGGCCATCGTCGCCGCGGCCAAGGCAATGCCCGCCACCGTCCCGCAGTTGCTGGAGACGCACGGGTTCCACGGCCGGGCCGCGCAGCGTGAGGCACCGCGCTGGCTGCGTTGCGTCGCCACGGCCCGGGGCGAGACGGACCTGCCTCCCCTGCACCTGCCCACCAACGCTCCCCCGCCGCCGCGCTCCTGGGCGGACAAGGACCCGGCCGCCGCGGCTCGGCTGCAGACCGCACGTCCCCGGCTGGCATCGCTCGCCGAGCAGTTGGACATGCCGGTGGAGAACCTGCTCACCCCCGACTACCTGCGCCGCACCGCATGGCGTCCGCCGGAGCCCGCCACGGAACAGTCGGTAGACGCCGCCCTGGCCGAACTCGGCGCCCGCCCCTGGCAGCGGAAACTGACGGCCGGGCTGCTTGCCGAAGCGTACGCCAACCCGGAGCCGCTGGCACTCAAGGAGAACCCTGAGCCCCAGGCGGCCACCGGCGGCGGCGCCGTCGGCACCTCCGCGCGCCGGCGGACTTCCACGGCAACTGTTGCAGGGCCCGCCGATTCTTCAGCGGGGGCGGTGTCCGGCTCCATCCGGCGGCGCCGGCGTGAACGGCATTCCCCTGCCTGACCGCCCTTGCCGCGCCGGCGCGGGAGCCGGGCGGCGGCCGGGCACCGTCAGGACGGCGAGGCTCGCGATGACCAGGGCGACGCCGATCCAGCCCGCGGGCGGCAGCCGCTCGCCCACCACCAGCACGGCCAGCACGGCGGCCACGACAGGCTCCGCCAGCGAAAGCGTTGTGGCGGTGCTCGCGCGGACCCGCGCGAGGCCGAGGCCGAACAACACGTAGCCGGCGAACATCGGGATTAGTGCCATGTAGGCCCCCACGACCGCGTTGCCCCACGAGGCCAGCAGCGGAGCGCCGGTGGCCAGCAGCACCGGCATCAGCAACAGTCCGCCCAGGCCGAACATGGCGCCCATGGCGGCGCGGGCGGACACACCGCCGCCGATGATGCGATGCGCCGCCCAGGAGTAGAGGGCGTAGGTCAGTCCCGCCAGCAGGCCCAGGGCAATGCCCGCAATCGTGCCGCCCGCACCCCCGGCAGCGTCGCCGTCCGCGGCACCGTTGCCGCCGCCGCCCGCGGCCGCGAAACACAGCAGTGCGGTTCCGGAGAGCCCCAGCACGGCGGCGCCCGCCCAGCGAGCCCCCAGGATGTGCCGGTCGGCAGCCCGTTCGATGAGCGCGGAGGCCAAGGGAGCGGAGCCGATGCTCACCACCGTGCCGACGGCAACGCCGGCCAGGCGCATGGAACTGTAAAAGGCCAACGGGTACACGGCAACGGCCACCGCCCCCAGAAGTACCAGCTTCCACCGCACCCGCAGTTGCGGCCGGGCACGATTCATCGGCCGCAGCGCGGTCAGCGCCTGAAAAAGCCCGCCCACTCCCATGGCCACCGCGCCGATGGCAAGCGGTCCGACGCCGGGCGCGAAGGTGGCGGCCGTTCCGGTGGTTCCCCACAGCACCGACGCCGCCAGCACCAGGAAGGCGCCGGCAGAGGCCTCCGCCGGACGATACCGCTGTTCTTCCGCTTTCATGTCTCCTCGCCGCTTGCCTGCCGCCCAGCGTAGCCGCCGGACCGCACCCGCTGCATTGTTCCGGGGCACTACTACGGCGTGCTTGCTGCTTAAGTTACCGGCGGGTAACATCATGGTCAGCACTGTGTTCCGCATCTCATGGAGGTATCAGGTGAGCGCCACGTCCCCGCCCCGCGCCCTGCGCGATGTCGTCTTCGTCGACGGCGTGCGCACCCCGTTCGGGAAGGCGGGTGAGAAGGGAATCCACGCCGGCACCCGGGCCGACGACCTGGTGGTCAAGTGCATCCGGGAACTCCTGCGCCGCAATCCGACGCTGCCGCCCGGCCGCATCGACGACGTGGCCATTGCCGCCACCACGCAAACCGGCGACCAGGGCCTGACCATCGGCCGCACCGCCGCGCTTCTTGCCGGCTTGCCCCGTTCCGTCCCCGGCTTCGCCATTGACCGGATGTGCGCCGGCGCCATGACCGCCGTGACGACGACGGCCGGCGGCATCGCCTTCGGCGCGTACGACGTGGTGGTGGCCGGCGGCGTGGAACACATGGGCAACCATCCGATGGGCCAGGGGGCGGATCCGAATCCGCGGTTCGCCAGCGAGCGCCTGGTGGACCCTGCGGCGCTGAACATGGGCAACACCGCCGAAAACCTGCATGACCGCTTCCCCGCAATCACCAGGGAACGCGCGGACGCCTATGCCGCGGCCAGCCAGGCCAAGTTAGCCGCGGCCTACCGGATCGGCAGCATCCAGCCCGACCTGGTGCCGGTGACCGGCCGCAAACCGGGCGAAGGCTGGTCGTTGCACAGTGCGGACGAACCCCCGCGGCCGGACACCACCGTGGAAGACCTGGCCGGGCTGCGGACCCCGTTCCGCCCGCACGGCCGGGTCACCGCCGGCAATGCCGCCGGCCTCAACGACGGCGCCACCGTCTCGCTGCTGGCCTCTGCGGAGGCAGCCGGCGAGCTTGGCCTGCCGGTGAAGATGCGCCTGGTCTCCTACGCCTTCGCCGGAGTCGAGCCCGAGGTCATGGGCATCGGGCCCGTCCCTGCCACCGAAAAGGCCCTGAAGATGGCGGGCCTGGACATCGCGGACATCGGCTTGTTCGAGATCAACGAGGCCTTCGCCGTGCAGGTGCTGTCCTTCCTGGACTACTACGGGATCGCCGATGACGATCCCCGCGTCAACCGCTACGGCGGGGCCATCGCCGTCGGCCATCCCCTGGCCGCCTCCGGCGTGCGCCTCATGACTCAGCTGGCCCGCCAGTTCGCGGACGACCCGTCGGTGCGCTACGGACTGACCACGATGTGCATCGGACTGGGCATGGGGGGAACGGTGATCTGGGAAAACCCGCACCATGCAGATTATTCGGGCAGCACCGCCGATGCGGCCGCCGCAATTGTCGGAACCGCCGCCCCCGCGGCAGCACAGGCACGAGAGGACCACGCATGAACGCCGAGTACACGGCCCTGGCCGCGAAGTTCCCGGACGAGACCGTCACCCATTCCTACGTGCAGGATGTGGAACTGCCCGGTGCCGGCACCCTGGCGCTGCTGACCCTGGACAACGACCTGGACCACCGTAAGCCCACCACCCTGGGCCCCAACAGCCTGGTGGAACTCGGCACGGCACTCGAAGGGCTCAAGGCGCGGGCCGCGGCGGGCAGGATCTCCGCCGTCGCCATCACCGGCAAGCCGTACTACCTGGTGGCCGGGGCCGACTTGAGCGCCGTGGGCAGGCTCACCGGCCCCGAAGACGGACGGACCATGGCCAGGCTGGGCCACGATGCCTATGCCACGCTCGCCTCCCTGGGCGTCCCGACGTTCGCCTTCATCAACGGAGCAGCGATGGGCGGCGGGCTGGAGATCGCGCTCGCCGCCGACTACCGCACCATCTCCACCGGCGCCGGCGCCATCTCGCTGCCGGAAGCCTTCTTGGGCCTGATCCCCGGCTGGGGCGGGGTCTACCGGCTCCCGCGCCTGATCGGCCCGGCGAATGCCGTCAAGGTCATGGTCGAGAACCCGTTGAGCAACAACAAGGCGCTCGACGGCGCGGCCGCCTACCGGCTGGGCATCGCTGACGTCCTCTTCGAACCGGCCGATTTCCTGGAGCAGTCGCTGGCCTGGGCCACGCGAATCCTCACCGACGACGACGCCCGCCGGCTGGTCGCGGACCGCCGCGCCGAGACCTCCGCGGCCACCGACGCGGACTGGGACAAGGCCATCGCGGCCGGTCGGAAGTTCGTGGAGGCCAAGACGTCCAACGCCGCGCCGGCACCGGCCAAGGTGCTGGACGTCCTGGACGCCGGCCGGGGCAAGAGCCAGCAGGAATCAGCCGACCTTGAAGTCGAGGCGCTGGCGGAATTGATGCAGACCCCGCATTTCCGCGACACGGTATACGCCTTCCTGGAGCTGGTGCAGAAGCGTTCCAAGCGGCCGGCCGGCGCACCGGACCCCAAGCTCACCCGGCCTGTCACCAAGGTGGGCGTGGTCGGCGCCGGCCTGATGGCCAGCCAACTGGCCTTGCTGTTCGCCCGCCAGCTGAAGGTTCCGGTGGTCATGACGGACATCGACCAGGCCCGGGTGGACAAGGGCGTGGGGTACGTCCACGCCGAAGTGGACAAGCTGCTGGCCAAGCAGCGCATCTCGGCCGACGCTGCCAACCGCACCAAGGCCCTGGTCACCGGCTCGGCCTCCAAGGAAGCGTTCTCGGACGCCGACTTTGTGATTGAGGCCGTGTTCGAAGAACTGGCCGTCAAGAAGCAGGTCTTCGCCGAGGTCGAGGCGGTGGTCTCCGAGGACTGCATCCTCGCCACCAACACCTCATCGCTGTCGGTCACGGAGATGGCAGCGGACCTGCTGCATCCCGAACGCGTGGTCGGCTTTCACTTCTTCAACCCCGTGGCCGTCATGCCCCTGCTGGAAATCGTCCGGGCGCCGAAGACCAGCGACGAAGTGCTTTCCACCGCCTTTGTCCTGGGCAAGGCCCTCAAGAAGACCACCGTGCTGGTCCAGGACGCCGCCGCCTTCGTCGTGAACCGCGTGCTGCTGCGGCTGATGGGGGAAGTGTCCAACGCCTTCGACGAGGGCACGCCCGCCGACATCGCCGACAACGCGCTCAAACCCATGGGCCTGCCGATGACCCCGTTCACCCTGCTGGCCATGGTCGGCATCCCGGTAGCCCAACATGTCACCGAGTCGCTGAATGCGGCCTTCGGCGACCGCTTCCGGGTCTCCGCCAACCAGCAGCGTCTCATCGACAACGGCATCACCTCCCTCTGGATCACCGACGACGACGGCCGGCAGGTGATTCCCGAGTCGACCCTGGCGCTGCTGGAGTTCGGAGACTCCCCCAGCAGCTCCGAGCAGCTGCTGCGGCGCACCCAGGACGCACTGGCCGAGGAGATCGGACTCATGCTGGAAGAGGGCGTGGTGGCCGCGCCGGAAGACATCGACCTGTGCATGATCATGGGTGCGGGGTGGCCGCTGCAGTTGGGCGGCATCACCCCGTACCTGGACCGGGTCGGCGCCTCCGAACGGGTCAACGGCCGAAAGTTCCACCCGGAGCGGTAACCGCAGCCGCCGAAGCCGCGCACCGCCGTCGTACCGCGCCTTCAGGACGACGGCGGTGCCGGCTCACCGGAGGAAAAGACGTCGTTACCCGGGAGCGCAGGCCCGGGGCATTCCAGTCACGCGACAGCACGTTCGTGGACGTCGTTTCCCATTAGAAACCTCAGTGCCTTGGCTCTCACACTGAACGCAACGGGCACAAGGGCGAGAGAGACCAGCAGTCCGAACAACATCGGTGGTCCGCCGACGTTTGCGACGCTTCCAGCTGGACAAAAACGCCTGCAAAGATCAGCGACATGAAGCATAGCGAAGCCGCCATGACGGCGGCCCATCGCTTTGACCGACTGGTCGACACGTTGCCCGCCACCGCGGCCGCAAGCAGCTGCCAGGACGCCAGCAAGGCCACCTCGAAACCGCCGATGGCAATCACGATTGCCGTGACGTACGGGGGCGCCAGGTACGCAACCTCGGGGTAGGCGCCGGCGTACTCTGCGGCGACCTGCGGAACAATCAGCAGCTGAGCCAGCAGTGCCCCAACAGCACGGGCTCCGAGGATGATGCGGAAGGGTGTGGCTCGCTGGCTGATCATAGGGCAATCATCACCGACGTGGACTGAATGGCGGAAGCGCTAGGCGCAAGTGAACAGGCATAATGCCAGTAAATGAAAGGTGAGGCCATGGCGGCAGTCGTTACCCCAGAGCGGCGACCTACTGCCGGACCAATAGCGGCGACGGTTGTGCTTTTGGTTTCGCTGGTCCTCTTTTTCGTCACCGACAACGCGCGCTGGTGGTTGTCGCCGTAGCCGGTGCCGTGGTGTTCTCACTATTCGGACTACAGATGTCCAAGTGGTACTGGATCCCGTCTACCCTCGGCGCATTGCTGCTGCTCTTGCTGCTTGCGCTCATGATTCCCCTGTGGACTGGAGGCTAAATGGTCGAGGTTGGGAACCCCAAACAGGGTTTACAACCCTACGTCCCTGCCTCCGCGAACGCCGATAGCAGAACAATTGCCTAAATGCAGTTGTGCGCTCGTGAATGTTCCGGTTGAGAATTCTGTATCGATACACCTGCCTGGCATTTAGACGGTCATCGGCTTGGGAAGTTCTTCAGAAAACCCGGGGGATGCACCAGTGCTGCAGTGATCATGCGGCGCATGATGAAGTTGTGAAAAGGCCAAATCAAGTTGAAGTAGAGCCGCCCCGTCCAACGGCGGTAATGGACGACGGTAGTGATCTGGAAATTGTTCTTGGGTTCGGTTCCGGTCGGCTCGACCTCGACGATGAGGTGCGCGATTAGATGAGTGTCCTCGGCGGTGAGCACCAGGTAGGTGTCTTCCTTGCTTGCGGAAACCGTGAAGAAGGCGAGTCTGCCACCGGGGCGGAGGCTAATCTCTGCCGGGCGAGGTGCGCGGTTCGTACGGCCGGATGGGTGTTCGAGCCGCATGAGGCGGGCCAGCACACCACGAGCCACGAACAGCGCCTTTAGCCAGATCGGTTGCCACGACAGGATGTTGCTGATGCCCTCACGTAAAGACAGCGATGTTTCGGCGCTCACCCTGTCTAGGTGGTCTGCTGACCTCGAGTAGCGTTGAAGTTCCGGGTGCATGAGTTCGCCTTTCTTCGGGGCCGCCGCTGCGCGTACTGCCAGGCAAAGTACCAGATCTGCCTCGGGGAAGGCGGCAGGTAGAACGCCAACCGGATGTTATGACGTCGGATACTCATGACGAAGCTTCTGGATCTCGCGTCTGGCAAAGAAGCCGAAAAAGACAGCTGAAACGCCGGCCGCGATCCCGTTCTATCAGGGCTCATTACTGTCCCATTTGGGGAATCCCCTACGAGCCAACGTGCGGCTGACTTATTGTGCCGAATCTGCATATTGAGGTGGCCAAACCACCTTGAATCGTTCGAAGACGATCTCGTCGGTTTCTGCCCATTGACGCCCTTGGGCTGCTGATACGCGAGTCCAGTAGCGGCGGTGCTCACGCTGCCAACTGTCTAGGCTCAAATCGTCCTCGCCTTCGTCGCGGGCGAAAGCAGCATCAGCACTTTTGAAAGAACGAATGCGCCGTTCAATAGTGCGAATGATGATGCTCGGAGTGCCGTTCCCGTCACAGGCAATCCAGTGTGACCCCGATCCGGGGCACCTGGTCACCTCGCGCTATGAAGTCCGCAACGGGCTCCGCCGTCGCGCGTTTGTTTCCGCTGAGGACATGAGCGAGAAGTTCATCAGCTAACCGCTGCGTATCACCGAAGTGTTCAATTGTGTATTCCGGGGCCGCAGCTAGGATCTGGGTTCAGGCGAGTTTGGTTACCTGGTAAGTGTGGCCGGCCGCACGGAGTCGCTGCATGAGCACGTTGCCGAGTGCAGTGGCCGGTGTTAGCGACCCTTTCGCAGTCGGCAGCCGGTCACCGTCGAGGGCAAGAGCGAGTGCAGTCTCCCCTGCCATCACGGCCGTGGCGGCATAGCCGGGATCGCCGGGGCCAGCGGCAATCGCCTGGTATCGGTGCCCGTTCTCGGTGCGGGCGGTTACCTGGGAGTGGAACCAGCCCGCGCGCTGCGTGCGGGTGCTCGGACCCGAACCTGGTGCCGGAAGACAGCGGTCGAGCACTCCCCGGGTCGGCGGAAACGCCATCGCGCCCGTGAATGCCCGGAGCCCGAGTGCCATTGCCCTGACGATGACCGCTCCTGCCGGTCCGCGGGCTACCCCCATCACCTCGCCGTACTGAAGGGAGCGGCCGTAGGCCCAACCCTGCAATGCGTTGCTGCGGCGCACTATCCGAGTGTTGACCGCGGCCATGATGAAAGGCGCGGTCCAGGTGCCGTCATCGGAACGGCGAACAGGACCGGCGTCAGGAGGCTGTTGTGTCGTCGGCTCCCCTGTGCGGTCGGGGCTCAGAGCGTAGGGGTCCGCGGCTAATGACCGCAGGGCGGTGCTCGATCGCATCGTGTCGAGCTGCCCGCGCATCGACTCGAGCGTGCCTCCGCTGATGCCACCCTTGGCCGTAGCGACGAGTTGAACCTCGACCAAACCGCCAGCGCCATCGGCTTCTGCTGCCTGATGAAGCAGCAATACAGCGAGGTCGGACGGCACGGAGTCGTAGCCGCAGGAGTGCACGATCCGGGCCCCGCTCGTCATGGCCAGAGCGTCGTAGCGATCGATCGCCTCCCGGACGAAGGACACCTCACCCGCGAGGTCGGCGTAGTGGGTACCGGCCCCTGCGCAGGCGTCGACGACAGGTAATCCGTGTTTCGTGTATGGACCGACGGTTGTGAGGAGCACGCGCGTGCCCGCGGCCAGGGCAGCGATCGAGTCCGCGTCCTCCGAGTCGGCTTCGATGAGGGCCCATCCGTGCGCCGCGACCGGCAACTGCGACCGAACCGCCTCGAGTTTGGACCTCGACCGGCCCGCGAGTCCGACTCGCATGCCGGCCGGTGCATGCTCCGCGACGTAGCCGGCGATCAGTCGGCCAACGAAACCCGTCGCTCCGTAGAGAACGAGGTCATGTTCCCGGGATGAGTTGTCCATAACTGCAGCCTTTCACAGCGGCAACTCCAAGCTGACACACGGCTCCTTGCTTTGGTCCTCGGGTATCGTGAGTGGTCCTGATTGGGAGACTGGCTCGCGTTCCGCGTGTTTGCCAGTTAGGGTACACCCAACCTGACGTCAGGTGAGTGCCGGTGGCGACGTCGATTTTACGCAACGGCGTGCGGCGGGGCCGGCCGGAGCCGTACGGTAGCCGGATGGAACGCTTTACAGGGTTCATCGCGGGTCTGGGCACCAGCGCGGGACGCCGGCTGGTGGTCGGGCACTGGATGGACTCGCCGCTCGGCGCCTTCACGGACGTCATGACCGAGGACCGCGACGGGCTGCGGACGCTGCTGGCCCCCAACCGGGCGGTCGCCGACTATGTGTCCGCGACCTACCGCTTCGATGAGGTGGTGGTGGCGCCGCTGGACGCCAGCCTGAGCCCCGCCGGGGAGCGGAGCGCGGAACCGGGGAACGAACCCGGGACCGCCGTACTGGTCCTCCGCGTTTCCGGCGGCCCGCTGGAACTGCGCGCCGACCTGGGCCCCGTGACAGCGCTGGGCTGGATGCTGCAACTGGTCCCCGTCCGAATCGCCGTCCACCCGGCGTGGCTGACAGCCGTGAACCGCGCCGCGGGGATCCTGCTCCCGGGGGTGGCCACCGCCGGCTCCGCCGGAGGCGGACGTCGGGAGTACTATGGCGTGCGCTCCATCCGTAGCGTTGAGCGCGCCGTGGCGAGCTGGAACGGGGCCGGCCTCGGGCCCCTCGCGCCGGTGGATCCGCCCGTGCGCTTCGGATTCAGTCCCTTCCCCCGCACCCCGCAGGCCGTGGCCGTCACGACGACGGTCCTCCCCACCCGCCGCTGAGGCGGGGCCGTTGGCTTAACGGGGTTAGTGGCGTTCGTTCCGGAGGCAACAAGACCTTCGCTTCTCAAGGTCGGGAGTTGCCCGCCCGCCAGTCGCATCAGCCGGTCACCCATTGCAACAAAAATGAGCTAGAGCTTATGCACGCGCGTGGTGAGTCAGAAGCGATTATTTAGGCTCCACTCGGAGTAACGGGGGCCTCGTGGCTGAGTTCGGCTAGCGGTCTTTCCCCAGTGACTTCGTCCGCGCCCTCAGCATCAACCAAATTGCAGCACTCATGGCAAGAAAGAAAACGGCAAGCGGAACCACAACTACCGTCACGTAGAAACCGCCGAGCAGTGCGGAGATGACAGCTTGCAGGCTGAAAAGCGCGGCTCCTATTGCCGAAGCGATCATGATCCGTTTCCATTTTCCGGCATCGCGGTTGCTGAGCTGGGAAGCCTTGAAATCTTGGCTTGCCGCAGACTCGAATAACTGCGCTATTGACAGGCCCGGCACGCCGTCGTTTGAAGGTTTTCAGAGGCTTCCTGCATCTTGACTCCCTATGTCGCCGCCCAAAGTTGGCGGAGTCAAGATCGCAGTGCTTCATTCCAGCGACTTGGAGTTCACCGGTGGCTATAGTCTCTGTTTGGCCGGAAGGGGCTGCCTCGCGGAATCAGACCTCAAGGATCCGTAGCACCCCGGGGGTGAGCCATTCAAGGCGGTCAGTCAGGCCTGCTTCCGCAAATGAAGCCGCGATCTCATCTTCCGTTTCAGTAAAGTGTTCCCAAGAGGAGAAATGGATCGGCACTACGGCGTCGGCGGCGAGGACGGCAGTAAACTTGGCTGCGCTCGAACTGTCCATACTGACCATCTGGTCCCCAAGTATGGCGAACTTCGCCGCGCCAAGGTGCAGCACTGCTACTCCGATCGAGAATAGGTCGCCGATTTGGTCAAGGTCGCTTTCATAGGTGGTATCGCCGGAGATGTAAAGGACCTTTTCTTCCCCCGGAACCCGGAGGATGAATCCAATGACGTCACCAACGGGGCCATGATGGGCAGGCGTCGCTGTAATGATCACGGATTTCTCTCCCACGGCGACCGTGTGACTGGCCCAAGGCGCCACACCAACTGCTTGGCCACCCAGCCGTCCCGCCCCGCTCTGGGTGGTCAAGACGGGTTTCCCCTCCAGCAACCTCCTGCCGGCGTCATCTAGATTGTCCGGGTGTTCGTCGTGACTGAGCAGCACGGCATCAATTGGTGGAAGTTCGCTAGCGGACATGGCCGGTTTGTTAGTGCTCCGCAGGATTAGGGGCCCGAACTTGTACTCAGTAGGGGCGGGGTTGAACACCGGATCTGTGAGGAACGTGAGGCCGCCGAATTCGACAAGCATCGTTGCGGTGCCGATATGCGTCAGGGTTGTCTGCATGGGGTCGTCCTTCGAATCTTGAGTATCAACGGGCCGACTTTTGGCAGCCCCGCGCAGGTCTACCAATGGCGGAAATCCGGGGGGCTATACGCGAGCCGGTAACAATACGAACGATCGTACACTATGATTTTCTTGGGAGAAGAGAGGTAAATATGGATGGCAGAGCGGCCAGAGGTCTGAAATCGCGACAAACTGTTTTAGAGGAAGCTGTGAACATGGCCTCGGTTGAGGGGCTTGCGGGCCTTTCGATCGGCGGCCTGGCATCTCGTTCGACTCTGAGCAAGAGTGGAGTAGCTGCCCTCTTCGGTTCTAAAGAGCAGCTGCAAATCGCGACGGTTGAGGCAGCGAGACAAGTTTTCATCGCGGCGGTCGTAGCTCCCTCCCTCAACGCCGCACCCGGGCTCGAAAGACTTCGCGCGCTTCTTGACGCTTGGCTTTCCTACAGCCGCAATAGGGTCTTTGTCGGCGGATGTTTCTTTGCGGCCGCCAGCACGGAGTTCGATTCCAAATCTGGTCCGGTGAGGGAAGCGGTGGCGGAGGCGGTTCGTGAATGGCGCTCCTTGCTGGCCTCGGAAATCCAGGCTGCGGCCGACATCGGGGAACTCCTTGAAGTAGACGTGAATCAACTGGTGTTCGAGACGACGGCATTTCTTGAGGCGGCCAATGCGCGTTCGCTCCTCACCGGTTCGGCTGAGCCGTACACCGCGGCAAAACGTGCGCTGATCCGGATCTATGGGGAATGGTAATCACCGCCGCGACCCGTCCGCCCCAGCCCGAGGATGGCCGGCGGCGTGCCCTTGGGCACGAAGACATTGAGAACCCCGGAAGCCATTTCGGAAGTTTGGCGAACTGCACTGGGCTACAAGATGCAGGAAGACGGAACCCTGACCGATCCCTATGGCAGGGGCCCGGCCATCTGGTTTCAGGAGTCCCAGAGCCCGAATGTGAATCGTTTTCACCTGGACATCACTGTCCCCTTCAGCGAAAGCGCCTCGAATCTGGATGCTCTGGTATCCGTTGGTGCAACACTCGATGATGAACATGCGCCCGTGTGGGTAGTGGCCACTGATGCCCAAGGGAACCGGCTGTGCATCAGTACCGAAGAGGGACGCGGAGACTAGCCGGGACAAAATTTCGCTCGACGCCACTCTGGTTGCGGCTCGGTCGGAGTGGCCGCACCGCTGAGCATAAAACAGGGTTGAGCGCGGGTTCCGGCGGCATCCTTCACGTTCACGGTTCGACAAATAGGGCTGCCCGATCAGGGGGCAAAGGGCCTCCGGTCATAAAACCTAAGAGGGGCGGACGGTCTCGAGACGGCACAGCCGTTTCAAGGGGGCGCCCCTGGTTCAAAGCGGTAGCCCATCCCTGCTTCGGTGAGGAGATAGCGCGGTCTGGACGCGTCAGGTTCAAGCTTGCGTCTGAGCTGAGCGATGTAGACGCGCAGATACTGGGTTTCCTTTAGATAAGCGGGCCCCCACACGTGGGTCAGGATCTGCTGCTGCGATACGAGCCGGCCGGGGTTTCTGGCCAAAATTTCCAGGATGTTCCACTCGTTCGGGGTCAGCCGGACCGCCTGTCCGTCCCGAACAACCCGCTTGTCGCTAAGGTTGATCTCAAAGTCAGCGGTGCCAATCGACGCGCCTTGGAGACTGCTGTCGTTCCGCCGGTCTGCGGCACGAAGCCGGGCTAAGAGTTCATTCAGGTCGAAGGGCTTGGTGACGTAGTCGTCAGCACCCGCATCCAGGGCCTCAACCTTGTCGTCTGAGGCATGCCGGGCGGACAGCACGATGATGGGTATATCCGTCCACCCGCGTAGGCCGCGGATCACGTCCACCCCATCCATGTCAGGCAACCCCAGATCCAGGATCACCAAGTCGATAGGCTCTTTGGCTGCTTCCGTCAGCGCTTCGCTTCCGGTAGCTGCAATGTAGGTACGGTAGCCTCTCGCCCGGAGGTTAATCTGCATCGCACGCAGGATCTGTGGCTCGTCGTCGACGATCAAGACGTTGGTCATGCCTGTCCCGTCTCCTCCTCGCACGCCACCGGAAGCCGACCGTCGCCCGTCGGTTGAGCTCTATTGTGTCTCCTGGGTCCGCGGACAGGCACCTCCTCACCACCAATTGCTGCCCTTCTTCATGCGCACCAGAGAACGGATCAGCAGCACCAGCACGGTGCCGCCGGCGGCCAGAACCGGCAGAATCTCCCACCAAAGGTCCACGTCCATGCGTATTCCAACTTTCGGTGTAGAAGGCCCGGCTGGCCCTCCCAACGCCCAGCAAAACCCAAGACCGGACCCCGGGCGCCGTTCTTAACGGTTTCTTCACGCGGACGGCCCAAATCTTAACGCGTCTCCTACGCCGGACAGCGGCCTTCCGCGAATGTACTTCAGGCCCGCGCTGAGAGCGGCATCGTGATGACGATGGTTAGCCCTCCACCTGGGGTTTCCTCGGCGTCCAGATGCCCGTCCATAACTTCGGTAAAGCCCTTCGCGACAGCCAGTCCCAAGCCGACCCCGGTCCCCGCCGGCGTGTCGTCGAGGCGCTGGAATGGCTGGAACATATTGATCAGCTCAGTGGCCGGGATGCCGCGGCCATGGTCGATGATGCGCAGTTGGCCGGCAGGTTTCCCGTTCACCGAGGTTTTGCCCGTACCGGTGACCGCAGTGATGAAGATATCGGACCCGCCGGCGTACTTCACGGCGTTTTCAACGACATTGGCAATCACGCGTTCCAGCATGCCCGGATCAGCGTTAACCGGGGGCAGGCTGTCCGGCAAGTCCACCCGCACGGCTTCCTCGGGAATTCCGCGTAGGGCGTCTGCGACGGCGTCGGCCCAGTAGACGGGCCGGATCAAAGGCGTGACCGAGTCCGCCGTCAGTCTCGACATGTCCAATAAATTTCCTACCAGCAGGCCCAGGCGGTCGGCGTAGTCCTCGATGGTAGCCAGTAGCTCGGCCTCGTCCTCCGGGTCGAATTCCACGGCGTCTTGGCGCAAGCTGCTGACGGCCAGTTTGATCCCTGCCAGCGGCGTGCGCAGGTCGTGCGAGACCGCACGCAGGATCGAGGTGCGCATCTGGTTGCCTTCGGATAGCCGCAGGATGTCGCGGCGGCTGGCCCGGAGCTGGTCCCGTTGCAGGAGGGCCATGAGGTGGGCGCCGAAGGCAGTGAGCAGGTGCCGTTCCTGCTGGCTGAGGGGGCGGCCGGAGAGCGCCAGGGCATGCGATGGGTCAAGTTGCTCGACGTTCTCATTGCCGTTCAGGTCTTCATCGACTCTGCCGGTGCTGGCCACCAGCTGCCATGCCCGGATTTTGCCTTGGCGTTCATCCCGCGCATACAACGCGGCACCGCTGCTGCGGAAGTGTTCGCGGATCCGGTCCAAAAATTCGCCGATGGTGTAGTGGACGGCAAGGGTGCTGCGGCTCAGCTCCGCCAGAGCCGCAGCTTCGGCCCCGGCTGCGGCTGCCGCCCGGCTGCGTTTTGCCGAGAGCCCAACGACGAGCGAAACCGCGATCGCGACGGCCAGGAAGATCAGCAGGGCCAGAACATTCTCAGGATCGCTGATGCCCATGGTGCCGATGGGGTGCAGAGCGGAAAAATTCACGATCGCACTGCTGAGCACTGCCGCCGCCACGGCCGGCCAGAGCCCGCCGACCAGCGCTACGGCGATGGTCCCGGTCAGCTGCACGAGCATATCGGTGGCGAAGTGGCTGTGCGGCCAGAGACTAAGTCCCGCCTGGAGGATGAACGGCAGCAGCAACGCCATAGCGGCGCCGGCCATCATCCGGCCTCTGCCCAGCGATGACGGGCCCGTCCTGACGGAACTGGCCGCACCTTTGCGTCCGTGACCGACCAGATGAACGTCGACGTCCCCTGCAAGGCGCAGAAGGCGCTGGCCGACGCTGCGGCGCAACCGCAGCTTCCGTCCGGGGGCGCCGACGACGATCTGTGTTGCATCGGTCCTGCGCGCGAAAGCAACGAGCGCCTGGGCAGGATCATCGCCTCCGATCGAGTGGTACGTTCCCCCCAGCCCCAACACAAGAACACGCTGGGCGTCCAGTTCCCCCGGTGATTCCCGGGAGCTTACCGAGGAGCGCACATGCACGGCGTGCAACTCGGCGCCAAGCTTGCCGGCGAGCATTCGGAACGCCCGTCGCACGAGCAACTGCCCTCCCGGCCCGCCGGAAAGGCCGACGACGATCCGCTCCCGAGTGTTCCAGACCGCCTCGATCCCCTTGCGCGCCCGGTAATCACTCAGGCCCTCCTCCACGCGGTCCGCCAGCCACAGCAGGGCCAGCTCCCGCAATGCCGTCAGGTTCCCCAAGCGGAAATATCCCGCCAGGGCCGCATCCACGTTTTCCGCCGGAACCACCTTGCCTGCTGCCACCCGTTCAAGGAGCAGTCCGGGATCCACATCCACAAGTTCAATCTGTCCGGCACCACGGACAAAGGCGTCCGGCACCGTCTCGTCAGGCCGGACGCCGGTAATGGCTTCAACCACGTCACCCAACGACTCCAGTCGCGCAATCTCAAGGGTCGCCATGACATTGATTCCTGCGTCGAGCAGGCCATCGACGTCCTCCCATACCAGCCTGCGCCCACCGTTCACTCCGTGGGCCTGAGCCAGGTCATCCACAAGCACCGTTTCCGGAGCACGGGACAAAACGGCCTGCAGGTCCAGCTCCTGAACGCCCTCCGGGCCGGCATCCGAAACTGCTTCCATGTCCGCGAACAGGGCAGCCGTTTCCGGCCGGCCCCGGTGCAGGGCCGCGCCGATGACCACATCGGCGCCATCTCCGGTCAGCCGCAGCCCTTCGGTCAGCATCGCGTAAGTGGTCCCGGCGCCCGGCGCCGCGCCAAGAAAAATCCGCAGTATTCCTCTGCCCATAAAGACCATTCTCACCGCCACTGCAAGCCGAGGGCCCTCCCCGCCCCGCTCACCTGCCCCGCCCAGCTACCCGGACATTTTGATGATTTCTTAACGCCGTCGGCTGCTGTTTTTCGCTCTCTGGCCGCCTCTGCCGGAGTAGTGTGATCAATCGCGTCAGGAACCGTATAAGAGAGAAGACGACTGTGGGTGCGTCTACCCAGTACTTCATTCCGGAGAGCGTGCCCCGCCCTACCGGCCGTCAAAAGCCGTCCCATGGCGTGGCCCGTTGGCTTACCGCCCACGTTGTTCAACCCGTCGGACCGGCAAGCCCGGGAACCAATGACATTCAGCAGCCCTGGTGGAAGGTCATGTGCCTGACGGGTGTGGACTACTTCTCCACCCTGTCATACCTGCCGGCCATCGCGGCGCTGGCCGCCGGCGCCTTCTCGCCGCTCGCGACACTGCTGATCGTCATTCTGACCTTGGGCGGAATGCTGCCCATGTACCGCCGGGTGGCGCAGACCAGCCCGCATGGCCAGGGGTCGGTGGCCATGCTGGAGCATCTGCTGCCCTTCTGGCGTGGGAAAGTTTTTGTCCTCATCCTTTTGGGCTTCGTGGCAACCTCCTGGATCATCACGATCACGCTCTCCTCGGCGGACGCCACGGTACATCTGCTGGAGAACCCCCACACTCCCGCGTTCCTCCACGGCCACGCCGTACCGGTGACCATCGTGCTGCTGCTCATCCTCGGCGGAGTCTTCCTGCTCGGCTTCACCGAGGCGGTCGCAGTCGCGGTCCCGCTGGTGGCAATCTTCCTCGTCCTCAATGCAGTCGTCATCGGCACCAGTCTGCTCGACATCCTAAGCAGGCCAGGCATCGTCGCGGACTGGACAGATCTCCTCACCACCACGTCGGGGGGCTTAGGCGGGATGGTTCTTCCGGCACTGCTGGCCTTTCCGCTGCTTGTCTTAGGGCTCTCCGGTTTTGAAACCGGCGTCAGCATGATGCCTCTCGTCGCAGCGCAAGGCCGGACTCCCAAGGAGCGGCTCGCGTGCCGGATCCGCAATACCCGCAAGCTGCTCACCGCCGCGGCCGTGATCATGAGCGTGTATTTGCTGGGCAGCAGTTTCGTCACGACCTTGCTGATCCCTGCCGATGCCTTCGCCGAGGGCGGCGAGGCCAACGGCCGTGCGCTGGCCTACCTTGCGCACGAGCGCTTCGGCGAAGGATTCGGCACCGCCTACGACCTGGCCAGCATCCTCATCCTGTGGTTCGCCGGCGCCTCGGCCATGGCCGGGCTGATCAACATCGTGCCCCGCTACCTGCCCTCGTACGGTATGGCTCCGGAATGGAGCCGCGCTGTCCGCCCGGTGGTCCTGGTCTACACCGGCGTAAGTATCATGATCACCATCGCGTTCAGGGCCGATGTCAACGCCCAGGCCGGGGCCTATGCCACCGGCATCCTGGCCATGATGGTCTCTGCCTCGGTGGCCGTCGCAATTGCCACGTACCGGAATCGGCGCCGGTCCGCTGCCGCCGCGTTCACCGGGCTGACGCTGGTGCTGGTCTACGCCCTGACAGCCAACATCCTCGCAAAACCCGAAGGGTTGGCAATTTCGCTCTTGTTCATCGCCGGCATCGTGGTCATCTCCCTGGTTTCCCGGGTCTCCCGAACCACCGAGTTGCGCGCAGACCGCATAGTGTTCGACGACGAAGCCCGCCGCTTCATCCGCGAGTCCCTGGAATTCGATGGACGGCTGGACCTGATTGCGCACAAACCCCCGGCCACCGGTATCGCGGAATACTCCAGCAAGGAAGTCCTTCAACGCGGCATAAACCCAGTCCCCGGCAGCGCCGACGTCATCTTCCTCGAAGTAGAAATCAAAGACCCCTCCGGCTTCAGCGACACCCTCCACGTCCACGGAGTTGAGATCGGCGGGTACAGGATTCTGCGCGCTCAGAGCCCCGCCGCGCCCAACGCGCTGGCCGCCGTCCTGCTGGCACTACGCGATGCGACCGGTGTCATGCCGCAGGCCTACTTTGAATGGTCCGAGGGCAATCCGCTGACCCATCTGATGCGCTACCTGCTCCTCGGCCAAGGTGACACTGCCCCCGTGGTCCGGGAAATCATCCGCCAGAACGAACCCGACCCGCAGCGCCGTCCCCGGATTCACGTTGGCTGAACCGCGACGTCCCTGGCCCGAGAAGGCATCCTCCGCCCGTCGCATCGGCGCAGCCTTCCGCCGGACCAGCGACCTACGAAAGTTTCAGGCTCCCACGGGTGCCGTCCTCCTGCAACGAGTACGCCCGCGGCATCCGTCCCAGGTGATAGTCCTTGGCTTTATCGCAGCGATCTTGGCCGGCACGGCCATTCTGATGCTGCCGATGTCGAAGCAGGGCCCTGGCGGTGCCACCTTCCTGGAGGCGCTGTTCACGGCGACGTCCTCGGTGTGCGTGACCGGGCTGATCATCGTTGATACTTCCGTCTACTGGAGCCCATTCGGGCAAGCGGTGATCATGGTCCTCATCCAGCTCGGCGGGTTCGGCGTAATGTCCTTCGGAGCTCTGCTGGGTGTGCTGTTGGCAGGACGGCTTGGACTTCGCTCCCGCATCTCCGCGGCCGCCGAAACCAAAAGCACCGGGTTTGGCGACGTGCGGCGCGTGCTGTTCGGCGTCCTGAGGATCAGCCTCATTACCGAAGCCGTGCTGGCGTTGGCCCTTACGGCACGCTTCATGACCGGATACGGACACTCTGCCGGGGAAGCCCTCTGGCTGGGAGTCTTCCACTCCGTTTCCTCCTTCAACAACGCCGGCTTCGCCCTGTTCTCAGACAACCTGATGGGCTTCGTCGCGGACCCATGGATCTGCCTGCCGATCGCCAGCGCGGTGATCATCGGCGGGCTTGGCTTCCCGGTGCTGTTCGAGCTCGGCCGGCACTACCGGCGTCCGATCCACTGGTCCATGAACACCAAACTCGTGCTGGCCGGCACGGCCGTGCTGCTGGGGGCAGGTACCGTCTTCATCACCGCGGTGGAGTGGACCAACCGGGCGACGCTCGGCTCGCTGGACCCCGCCGCACGGGTGCTGGCCGGGTTCTTCCAGTCCGTCATCACCCGCACCGCTGGATTCAACAGTATCGACATCGGCCAGATGAACCCGGTGTCTTGGCTAGGCATGGACATACTGATGTTCATCGGCGGCGGCCCTGCAGGCACCGCCGGTGGCCTGAAGATCACTACTTTCGCAGTGCTCTACTTCATCCTCTACACAGAAATCCGCGGCGGCGCCGCCGTAAACATCTTCGGCAAGCGACTGTCCCGTTCTGTACACCGCCAAGCCATGACCGTTGTGCTGCTGGCCATCGCCTTGGTAGTCACAGCCACCATGGCCCTGATGTTCCTCTCCGACGCGGGCATGGAAAAACTGCTCTTCGAAGCTATCTCCGCCTTCGCCACCGTCGGCCTTTCCACCGGCATCACTGCCTCGCTGCCACCTGCCGGACAGTCGATTTTGATCATCCTCATGTTCGTCGGCCGTCTGGGACCGGTCACGCTGGCCTCCGCGCTGGCGCTTCGCGCGCGACCGATCCTGTACGAGTTCCCGAAAGAAAGGCCGCTCATTGGCTAGAATCCCCTTCCCCTCACGCTCCTTCGACCGGATCGCCGAGGCGGGGTCCGTCGTTGTTATCGGCCTCGGCCGTTTTGGCGGAGCATTGGCGCTGGAGCTCGAGTCCCTGGGCACCCAGGTCCTGGGCATCGACGCCGACGAAGAGACCGTTCAGTCCTTCAACGGGCTGCTGACCCACGTAGTCCGTGCCGACTCCACCAAAGACGAGGTGCTGCGACAGCTCTCTGTACACGAGTTCGACCGCGCTGTGGTGGGCATCGGAACAGACGTGGAAGCTAGC
The DNA here is from genome assembly GCF_059091365.1 of Arthrobacter sp. MDT2-34-1. Lineage (NCBI taxonomy): Bacteria > Bacillati > Actinomycetota > Actinomycetes > Micrococcales > Micrococcaceae > Arthrobacter > Arthrobacter sp. MDT2-34-1. The sequence goes on along the minus strand of NZ_JBNHGO010000001.1, from coordinate 158,941 downwards.
ATTCTCACCACCTCGCGGCTCCTCAAGTTCGCCAGGCCCGCGATTTGGGCCAAAGCCATCAGTGAGCCGCACGCCGAGATCCTCGAACAGTTGGGCGTGCACCACGTGATCCGGCCCGAGCACGACATGGGCCGCCGGGTGGCGCACTTGGTCCGCGGGGCAATGCTGGACTACGTCGAATTCGAAGATAACTTCGTCATGATCCGAACCATCCCGCCCGGGCTAGCCCAGGACCGTCCGCTGGGCCTGCTGCAGCTGCGCTCAAAGTTCGACATCACAGTAGTCGCTGTCAAGCGCAAGGGTGGGCAGTGGGAGCACACCACCCAACAAACTGTGCTCTACGACGACGATCAAATAATAGTCCAAGGGACAAAAGACAAGGCTGAGGCCTTCAGCACCTTGGTTTGATCAGCGCTCAGGGCAGTACAGAGCTTCATTCCAGAAGCGGGGATACGAGCGGTTCAGCATTAAAGGGGTGGCCGAGGCCGCCGGCGTTAACAAGACGACGATCTACCGGTGGTGGAAGTCCAAGGCAGAACTCCTGGGCGCCGCCTTCATTGATGCCCCCGATGCTGACCCTCGCCGTCCCTGAAACCGGGACCCTCCGAGTCGACCTGCAGGTTTTGGCCGACCGGATTGCGGCACTGCTGACCGTGCCTCCCGCCTCCAACGTCGTGGTCGCCGTCCTGTCCGCGGCCGTCGTGAACGAGGACCTGGCCGCCCGGATTTAGGGCTTCTTCACGGATCGGCTGGTTAACGAGGCACAGGTCTTCGACAAGGCAAAGGCCCGCGGAGAGCTCAATCCCGAGGCCGATCTCCATGCTGCTCATGGACATGATCGCGGGCGGCCTCTGGACCGGGGCCGTACTGCGCCAGTTTCCGCTGAATGCAGGGTTACGCACCAAGTAGTCAACGCCGCACTTCAGGGCGTGCACCCGGCCAATGAACCCCGTCAGGCATGCAGGGACGGAGCGCAAGCAATTCCCGCGAAGTGATCGAAAGAGGCGCTGAGTTCAATCAGCTGGACTACATTCAGCTGTCGGGCCTCCACCCGTTGAGCCGATAACAGCGCTTACGTCTGAGGTTTATCAGGGAAAGGCATCCATGTTCAACGTCCAGCGACGTTCCAAAGGTCGTCAAAGACGGCTCGGAACAGTGCAACGACAAGCCCGGCAGCGCCGATCCAAGACTCCGGCGACCTGCAGTCGGTATGACTTGTTGCGGCGGTCTTGGTCCAAGGACATGAACGTCTCCTCTCGTTGGGGAAGACCAATCCAAGGCTTGCCAAGGCGAGGGGCGCCGCGGATGCTCCCGCACTTCGCCACCCCTCCACAGGGAGTCCACACCGACTGCCTGGTATAGATGCAACGGCACGCCTGAGAGTGAACAACTCGTCCACAGAAAGCGCCCCCGCGAGTCCTACCCTCCGGGAAGTCGTTCTGAAGTCGCTTTACCAATCCCCTGTCTGTAGCGTTAAGAACCATGTTTAGCTTAGGATTCCGCGGCAGCGGCGATCATGGTCAAGACAACGAGGCACGATGAGTGGTGTTGCTCGAAGCGCTGAGCCTTGGTCCTCGATCCCGAGCGGGTTTCACGACGTGCGTCTGGTGGTCTCCGATATGGATGGCACCCTGCTGGACGGGGACGGTAACGTTCCTGCCGGGTTCTGGCCGTTGCTGGAGCGGATGCGTGCCCGTGGCATCACATTTGTACCCGCCAGCGGCAGGCAATACGCCACTTTGGCCCGCATGTTCCCCAGTGCACCAGCAGGTGCCACCTTCATCGCCGAGAACGGCTCCCTTGTTGTCCGTGACGGCGCAGTACTCTGCGCCACCTACATGGACGAGCCCACTGTCACGCACGTCATTCACGCGGTTCGCCACGCAACGGAAACCGCGAACAGCCTCGGCCTGGTCGTATGCGGCCGCCGCAGTGCCTACATCGAGCGACGCGATGCTGGATTCATCCGGGAGGCGGAAACCTACTACGCCGAACTCACCACGGTCGAGGATCTCACCACTGTCACCGATGACATCCTCAAGCTCGCGATCTACGACTCCACCGACGTTGAGTCCAGCGCGAGAAGCATCGTCGCTCCACTGGCATCCAGCCACCAGATGGCCGTCTCCGGTAAGCAGTGGATCGACATCATGGCCCCGGGCACCAATAAAGGACGAGCCGTGCAGGAACTGCAACGGACCTTGGGCGTGAATGCCGCTCAAACCGTCGTGTTCGGCGACTTCCTGAACGACCTCGAAATGTTCGACCGCGCCGACCTGTCGTTCGCCATGGACAACGCCCACCCGATCCTGCGTTCCCGCGCCCGTTACACCGCGCCAACGAATGAGGAACATGGCGTCGTAACCGCCCTATCCCACTTGCTCAGCTAGGGGCCTTGCCGCGCGAAAATCAGTGGAAGCGGCGAAACCGGGTCACCACTGCCTAAGGGCGCGGACACCACCGCGTCCCCTGCGCCGACGTGCGGTTCCATGGAACCGCTCTGGATCACGCTGGTATGCCAGCCGAACAGCGCAGGCAGCAGGCCGATCAGCACCAGGCTCAGGGCGATGCCCAGATACAACCGCGAGAGCGTGGACGCGATGTACAGCAGCCAGCCGTCGCGGGAGAAGAGAGGACGCAAGGCGCTGCCGGGCAGCCGGCGGGTCACGGAACTGACGGAACCGGCTTACGGCTGCGTGGGCGATTCATCCGACTGCAGCTCCCAGACCAGGTCGACATGGACCCGGGCGCCCTGCAGGGCGTTGATCTCGACCTGCGACATGCCGGTGGTATCGAAGCGCCAGGTTCCGCGGTAGGTGCGGTTTTCGCCCGGCTCGCCAGCGGTCTGCCAGGGGGAACCGCCGGTGGGGAAGTCACGGTTGGTGGCCGCGAGCGAGGCCAGCGACCGTTCCGGAATATCGTTCGCGCTGGGCGTGAACCGGGCGCAGTTGTTGAACGAGCCGCCGGTGCCCATCTCCAGATCGAACAAACCTTGCGGACTAACTCGGAACCCCAGATAACGGCGCGGGTCGATGCGGGGGCACGGAGGGTCGTTAGCGGCGCCGGATCTCACGCGAGGGACAGCAGGAACGAGAGCACGAACCCGGCCGCGGTGCTCAGGGCGACCGCCGGTCCGCCGTGTTCGTATGCCTCCGGCATCAGGGTGTCGGCCAGTGCGGCGATCACCGCGCCGGCCGCGAAGGCCAATGGCAGCGAGATCGTCTCGGGGTCGGTACCGGACAGCGGCCCGGCACCGACCACGACGGCGATGACCAGCAGCACTGAGCACACACCCCACAGTCCGATGATGGCGGGCCTGGACATGCCCTGGCTGCGCATCGAGGCTGCCCCGACCAGGGCCTCGGGCAGGTTGGAGACGAAGATCGCGGCCAGGAGCGCCAGCCCGCCGGTCCCCTCCCCCAGGGAGACGCCCAGCGCCAGGTTCTCCGGTATGCCGTCGAGCGTGGCGGCGGCCAGCAGGGCCAGACCGGCCGCACCCCGGGTGGATGCCGGCCCCGGCGCACGCCCGGTGGCGGCGGCGTCGGTATCGAGCTTGGGGCTGCCCCGGTACTCGTCCGCCGCAACCGGGTTCGACCCGGCCTGCGCCCAGCGGTCGAGCAGCGCGCTCAAGGTCGTGAACACCACCGCGCCGACAAACAGGCCGACCGCTGCGCGCCAGATGCCGCCGCGCTGGTAGGCGTCCTCGAAGAGTTCGAAAGTCAGGGCGGTGACCAGGGCGCCCGCTGCGAAGGACAGGATGATCGCCAGGACGCGTTTCGGCAGTTCGAAACGCACACCGATAAATCCACCCAGCATCAGGGCGCTGGAAGTCACGACGCCGAACAGCAGCGACATAGCCACACCGTCATTATGGGTGGTTGCCGGAATGGGGACAACCGCAGAATGAAGCCCTGCACCCCTCGCGGTTCGTTCCGACGTCAAGGAATCCCAGCAGAACCCTTTGCAGGCTTCAGCGACGCCCGCTGAACGCGTTCGCTTTCCTGAATCGACAAGACTCCACCATCCCTCCACACGCTCATCCGATCCTCCTGTTCCGTCCTAGGACAAACGCCGGACACAGCCAACCGGATTGCATCCGGCCAGGCTTTGGCAACGGTGGCCATTTACTGCAGGTTCCTGCGCGAAAACCCTTTCACGAGCCGGCTGAACCAACCCATGGGCCCGGACGTCTACCTTTGCGAAGCACCCATACTGCCCACGGGGAAGGTCAGCGGATGAATCCCGATGCCGGTCCCTCGCGACGCTCGGTCATGGCCGCCTCCGCAACGGCCTGCTCGGCGTGTGTACTGGCCGCCTGTGCGCCGGCGGGGAACGGCGGCGGCGAGGCCGGCGGAAAACCTGCCCCGGCCACCTCCGGAGGCGCTGCCGCACAGGTCCTGAAGCTCGCCGACGTGCCGGTGGGCGGCAGCGCCACCGGCGAAGCCGGCGGGCAGGAAATCCTCCTCCACCGCGCCGACGAGACTACGGTCCGGGCCTACAGCGCAGTTTGCACGCACCAGGGATGCACCGTGGCGCCGGCGGGCGCGGAGTTCCGTTGCCCGTGCCACGGCTCCGTCTTCAGCGCTGCAGACGGCTCGGTGCTCGACGGGCCGGCGTTGGAACCGCTGCAGCGCTTTGCCGCGGTCATTGACGGCGAATGGATCACCGTAGTGGCTTGATCGCTGACACGCTGGGCGATGAGCGATCGCCGCTCCGTTTGGAAATTAACCGGCACCGTCCGGGAGAATAGCGGACATGAGTTCGTCTCTGCCTTCGCGCCGCGCCATCCTGACCGCCACCACCGCCGTCGGTTCGATGGGCGCGCTCACCGCATGTTCCCCGCTGCAGGACTACACAGGAGCACAAGGTGCCTCCGCTTCCCCGATTGCCAGCGACGGCACGCCGGTCCGGGTCGGGAAGCTCAGCGACGTGCCGGTTGGTGGCAGCGCTAGCGGCGAGGCAGGCGGGGAGAAGATTCTCATCCACCGCCCCGACGAAACCACCGTCTTGGCCTACAGCGCCGTTTGTACGCACCAAGGGTGTGGGGTGACCCCGACGAAGGCCGAATTCGTGTGCCCTTGCCACAATTCGACCTTCGCGCTCGCCGACGGCACGGTGACCGGGGGTCCGGCGCCCGCCCCGCTTCCGCGTTTCGCGGCGGCTATCGACGGCGAGTGGATCACCGTCACCGTCTGAATTGGACCGATCCTGCCATCCACCCAGGCAGCCCGCTAAAAAGCTTTTCCGTGGTTTGAACTCACAGCACCTATATCCCTCACAAACCCCCCGCCTTGGACGATAGTTAACAATGTCAGTACCGTCCTCTAGGTTTAGCGAAACGGTCCGAATCGAGCAGGGGGAAGCATTGCAGTTTGCAGAAAGACTGGCCGCACTGGCCGCAAAAATACAGCAGCAGCGCGAGATCATCGAGACGGAAGAAGCCACTAAAAACGCGTTCGTCATGCCGTTCATATCAACGATCCTCGGATATGACGTTTTCAACCCGTTGGAAGTGGTCCCCGAGTTTACTGCCGATGTCGGCATCAAGAAGGGCGAGAAAATCGACTACGCCATCGTTCGTGATGGCGAAGTGCAAATGCTGATCGAATGCAAGAAGTCGCTCGGCGACCTCCGCGTCGAACATGCCTCGCAGCTTTACCGCTACTTTGCCGTTACTAATGCGCGGATCGCGATTTTGACGAATGGCGAGGTCTACCAGTTCTACACGGACCTTGATGCTCCGAACCGCATGGACGCCAAGCCGTTCCTTATTCTTGACATGAACGACATCGACGAGACCTTAATCCCGGAACTCGTAAAGCTTTCCAAGGATGTCTTCGATCTGGATTCGATCATCAGTGCAGCTGAAGAGCTCAAGTACATCGGGCAAATCAAACGCACTATTTCCACTCTCTTCCAGTCCCCTGAAGATGACTGGGTAAAGTTTTTGACGGCTAAGGTCTACGACGGCGCATTCACGCAGAAGGTCCGCGAGCAGTTTACGGGTCTGGTAGCCAAAGCAACCCGGCAATTCCTCAACGACCAAGTCAACGAGAGACTGAAGGCTGCCTTGGGCGAGTCACCTGTCATTCAGGCTGCCCAGGCGTCCTTGGCCGACTCCGTCACCAGCGAAGAGATCGTCGAGCAAGATCTGAACCGGGATGACGGCATCGAAACAACTCTTGAGGAAGTGGAGGGCTTCCAGATCGTTCGGGCGATTGTGTGCAGCGAGGTCAAACCGACACGCGTTACCCACCGGGACGCAAAGTCCTACTTCGCCGTACTCCTGGATGACAACAACAGGAAGCCGATTGCCAGACTCCATTTCAACAGGTCGCAAAAATACCTGGGGGTCTTCGACGACGGAAAGCAGGAGACTCGGCACCCCATCGATTCACTGGATGAGATCTACGACTACGCAGACACGCTGCGCCGGACGGTGAAGAACTACGAGTAGAGCGCGGGGCTTCCCGTTCCCGGCGGCGGGAAGCCCTCGGGGCAGGCGTCCTAATCGGCCCCAGCCGGCCGGTCACCATATCCGGTGTCCAGGAAGTCAATCAGTGCCCGGTCGAGGCCCGCGGTTGCCGTTGCACGATCCGGAGCGAGGAAGGACTCGGCTCCTCGCCAGTCGCTCTTGACCACACGGCCGCCCGACGCCCAGTGAACGCCGACCAGTTCGGCCCCGGCGTCCAATGCATAGTCCTTCCGGCCGGGGAGGCCGGCGACTGTTTCCCTCATTCGCGCACTCTGCACCACTTCATAGCGGTCGCACAGCGTCCGGCGGCCGTCCGTCAGCAGGACGTCCTCGGCGCCGGACAGCGACATCTTCGTCCATGCGCCGCTGTCGGGTTCGGCCGGCGCGGCGTCGTCCAGCCGGAAAAACTCCACGGCCTGGGCGCCGGAGTCGAGCATGTCCACCAACAGCAGGTACTCCCCGTAGCTGGGCAGGCTCGTCCCGGGCAGCCCGAAGTCTTCCCGACGGGCCAATGCCTCGGTGCGGCCCGGCCCCTGCCGGTAAGAAGAGGACTCCCACCGCCGCGTCCCGGGCTCGAACCGGATGACGGATTCCGCGCGGTACCCGTCCGGCCCGCTCCGGAAGGCCATTCGCGTGGTGAGGACGTGATCCGCCCACCGGCGGTAGAGGCAGCCTTGCTTGGCGCCCTCAACGTAAAAGGCTTCCCAACGTTCCATCGGCTCCCGCCGCGGCCCCCTCGGAGGTCTCAGAACAGGGCCACTTTCGGCACCGCGGGGAAGATGCCTTCCAGCTCGGCCAGGTCCTCGGCAGTCGGGTGCCAGCCCGCTGACTGGGCGTTCTGCCGGATCTGTTCCGGCTTCGTGGCACCGGCGATGACCGACGCGACTGCGGGACGGGTGGCAAGCCAGGAAAAGGCCACCTCGATTTCCGTTAGTCCGCGGTCGGCGGCGAAGCGGGAGAAGGCGCCCAACTGCTCCCAGTCGGCGTCCTTGAGCAAGTTGGTGCGCGAGTGTGTCAGCCGGCTGCCTTCCGGCGCCTTGCCGTTCTTGTACTTGCCCGTGAGCAGGCCGTTGGCCAGCGGGAAGTACGGCAGCAGGCCCAGCCCGTAGGCCTCGGCAGCAGGGGCGACTTCCAGCTCCGCCCGGCGGTCCAGCAGGTTGTAGTGGTTCTGGCTGGAAATGAACGGGGTGTAGCCGCCCATCCGCGCCGTGAATTCCGCCTCGGCAATCTGCCAGCCGGCCCGGTTGGAGTGGCCGATGTAGCGGACCTTGCCGGCGCGGACCAGGTCGTCCAGCGCGGACAGGGTTTCCTCGACCGGAGTCAGCGGGTCGGGCGTGTGGAACTGGTAGAGGTCAATCCAATCGGTGCCCAGCCGCCGCAACGACGCCTCGGCCGCCCTGACAATGTACCGCCGCGAGCCGCGGGCGCCGAAGTCTTCGCCGTTGGCGCCCCGCATGTCCATGCCGAACTTCGTAGCCACCACCACGTCGTCGCGCCGCGATCCCAGCGCCCTGCCCAGGAACTCCTCGCTCAGCCCCGGAGTCTTCCCGTAGCTGTCGGCGACGTCGAAAAAGGTCACGCCGGCGTCGAGTGCGGCCTTGACCACCGCGTCCGTGCCTTCCTGCGTTTCCGTCGGGGTGTTGGACCGGCCAAGATTGTTGCAGCCGAGTCCCACCGTCGAGACGGTGAGGCCGGATTTGCCGAGACGCCGGTATTCCATCGCTACATCCTTGTCACTGGGGGTTTTGCCGTTCGCCTCGCATCCTATCCCGGCTCCGGCCCCCGTCCCGGACGCGCAAGTGAGTTCGGACACGTCACGCAGGCGGCCGCGGCGTTGCCGCTTCTGTCTTTGGGTGCCGCTGCACATATGATCGAAACCATGGCCAAAGTTCTGACTTCCCTTCCCGTCGGCGAACGCGTCGGCATCGCCTTCTCCGGTGGACTCGATACGTCCGTTGCCGTTGCATGGATGCGCGACGGCGGAGCCGTGCCCTGCACCTACACCGCCGACCTCGGCCAGTACGACGAGCCGGACATCGACGCGGTGCCCGGCCGCGCCACCGAGTACGGCGCGGATATCTCCCGCCTGGTGGACTGCAAGCCCGCGCTCGTGGAGGAAGGCCTGGCCGCGCTGGCCTGCGGCGCCTTCCATATCCGCAGCGGCGGCCGTTCCTACTACAACACAACCCCGTTGGGCCGCGCCGTGACCGGCACCTTGCTGGTGCGCGCCATGCGGGAAGACGGCGTGGACATCTGGGGCGACGGTTCCACCTACAAGGGCAACGACATCGAGCGGTTCTACCGCTACGGGCTGCTGGCCCACCCCCGGCTGCGCATCTACAAGCCGTGGCTCGACCCGCGCTTCGTCTCCGAGCTCGGCGGCCGCCAGGAGATGTCCGAATGGCTGACCGCGCACAACTTCCCCTACCGCGACTCCGCGGAGAAGGCGTACAGCACCGACGCCAACATCTGGGGCGCCACGCATGAGGCCAAGACGCTGGAGCATTTGGGCACCAGCCTGGAGGCCGTCGAGCCGATCATGGGCGTGGCCTTCTGGCGCGAGGACGTGGACATTCCCACCGAGGACGTGTCGGTGCGCTTCGAGGCGGGCCGCCCGGTGGCGATCAACGGCACGGAGTTTGCCGACGCCGTCGCTTTGGTGCAGGAGGCCAATGCCATTGGCGGCCGCCACGGGCTGGGCATGTCCGACCAGATCGAGAACCGCATCATCGAGGCCAAGTCGCGCGGGATCTACGAGGCCCCGGGCATGGCCCTGCTGCACATCGCCTACGAGCGGCTGCTCAACGCGATCCATAATGAAGACACCGTGGCCAGCTACCACGCCGAGGGCCGCCGCCTGGGCCGCCTGATGTACGAAGGCCGCTGGCTGGACCCGCAGGCGCTCATGCTGCGCGAATCGCTGCAGAAGTGGGTTGGCTCCGCTGTCACCGGCGAGGTCACCCTGCGGCTGCGCCGCGGCGAGGACTACACCATCCTGGACACCACCGGCCCGTCGCTCAGCTACCACCCGGACAAGTTGTCCATGGAGCGCGTGGGCGATGCTGCCTTCGGTCCGCTGGACCGCATCGGCCAGCTGACCATGCGCAACCTGGACATCGCCGACTCCCGCGCCCGCTTGGAGCAGTACGCGGCCCAGGGCCTGGTGGGCGGTCCCACCGCCGAGCTCGTGGGCGCGCTGGAAGCCGGCGGCGCGAGCGAAATCGCCGACACCGCCCAGCTCGACCCGGCCGACCGCGCGGCCGACGAGGCGCTGGACCGCGCGGCGTTCGACGCCGGCACCGACTGATTCGCCGGCCCGCCTTGGCGGGCCGCTGCACGGGCACGGCGCCCCTTCGGGGGCGCCGTGCCTTCTTCTGTCCGGAGCTGGGGCCGTGAGGCTGAGCATGCGGCCGGTTTCGCGGCCGGGACGGCACGCCGTGTGAAAGAGTGGTTTTGTGGCCTTTACCCGTGCTGAACTGCTCGCCTACCGGGACGCGCTGGTCCCCGATCTGCTGGGCCCGGGCCTGCGCCTCCTGTTCGTCGGCATCAATCCCGGCCTCTGGTCGGCTGCCACCGGCTCGCACTTCGCCCGGCCCGGCAACCGGTTCTATCCGGCCCTGGCGGCGGCCGGCATCACCGACCATCAGATCTACGCCGGGAACGGCATGGCGGCTGCCGACCGCAACCACCTGATCGACCGCGGCGTGGGCATCACCAACATTGTCCCGCGGGCTACCGCCAGGGCGGACGAGCTGGGTGCCGAGGAACTGCGGACCGGTGCCCGGCGCCTGGCGGCCCGGGTCGAGACCCTGGGGGCCCGGGTGGTGGCGGTCGCGGGAGTGACCGCCTACCGGGTGGGTTTTGAGCGGCCGAAGGCGCAGCTGGGCCGGCAACCGGAGACGCTCGGCGGCGCCGAGGTCTGGGTGGTGCCGAATCCCAGCGGCCTCAACGCCCACCACAGCGTTGCCACGCTGGCGGCCGCCTACCGGGAGGCGGCGCGCGCCGCGGGCCTGGACGTGCCCGAGGGCGGCTAGCGCCGTCCCCGACGGCCGCCGGGCCTACAGGCTGAACGCCGTCTTGGCCGGCAGCGGATGCTTTTGCTTGACCGCGGCGAGGTCCCCGTGCGGCGCGACGCCGATGCTCAGCTTGGTGAAGTCGAGTTTGGCTTCGCGGAGGCAGACCTTCAGGCCGGCCACCGCCCTGGCCGCATCCGGCGCCAGAACATAGATGTTGAGCTTGTGCGGGACGAATTCGGTCTTCTCCACGGTCCCGAGCCCGCGCCAGGCGAAGTACTCGGTGATGGTGCGTTTGGCTTTGTCCTCGAGGTAACGGTCCCGGTCGCTGCCGTCCGCCGTCTTCAGCGCATACTGGGCAATCACCCAGTGCTGCTCCCCCGGCGCGAGCTCCGCGTAGCCGTCTTCGGCGCACTGGGCAGCGAACGCGTCCATCAGCGACTCGGCGGCCTCGGCGTTGACGTCCCGGCTCTCCTGCGTGGTGCTCTGGTGGCCCACCGTTCCGTGGTTGACCACGAACTGGCCGTAGTCTTCGTCGAACCACGCCTCGCGGAACACCAGCCCGCCGTCGTCGTTCTTCTTGTACACCCGAAGGAAACTCATGTCCGTCCTTTGTTCAACCATGTCAGGGCCGTTCCGTCGAACGGCGCGGCCTCAGCCGCCACCTGCCCGTAGAGCGCCCGGCAGCTGGCCTGGATCCGTTCGGCCAGCGCCGGCGGATAGTCCATGGTGACCCGGTGTTCGGCGAATTCGTCCTCGTCGTCGATGTACACGCCGCCGCTGACGGAGCGGACCACGTCCAGGTCCATGTCCGTGAGCTGGACTTCCCAGCCGGCCGGAAGCAGCGGGTCCACCCGGATGCCGGTGGCCAGGTCGATGTAGATGCGAAAGTCGCCCGGGTAGGTGTCGTCGTAGAACGTCGCCACGTAGTCGCCTTCCCGTGGCAGTAACTGCACCGCGTCGGAGGCCGCGAAGAAGGCGATGCCGGGCCGGGCGACCAGCGAGCCGGCCGGCTGGAAGATCCAGTCGCCGAAACCGTCGGAGCCGAGGTAGGTGCCGGGCACCAGCCAGTGGGCAGCGCCGTCGTACTTCCAGTTGCGGAACACCACCATCTCGCCGGGCCGGGCCTCGGCGGGGATGCGGCCGGTCACTGGATCTTGGGAATCTGGCCGGTCGGCAGTTCCTGGCCGGGCAGCGGGCGCGCGAACGGGACCTTGGTGCCCAGCACCTGCGCGACGGTGTCCTGGGCCACCTGCTGCGCGGTGAGGCCCACGCGCTCCAGGACCTCGGCGCGGGTGCCGTGGACCAGGAACTCGACCGGGAGGCCGACCTCGTTCAGCGCCGTGTCCACACCGGCGGCACGCATCTCCTGGCGGATCCGGGATCCGACGCCGCCGGCGCGCACGCCGTCTTCGATCACGACGACGATCCGGTGCCGGGCCGCAAGGCCGATGATCGAGCGGGGCACCGGCAGCACCCAGCGCGGGTCGACAACGGTGGAGCTGATGCCCTGGGCGCCGAGCCGGTTCGAGACATCCAGCGCCAGTTCGCTCATGGCGCCGATGCTGACGATCAGCACGTCGTTTTCGGTGGAGCCGGACGGCCGGCGCGCCAGCACGTCGACGCCGTCCTTAAGCCGTTCCAGGGCCTCAACCTCTGGCCCCACCGAGCCCTTCGAGAAACGGACCACGGTGGGGGCATCGTCGACGGACACCGCCTCGCGCAGCTCTTCCCTCAACCGGGTGGCGTCGCGGGGGGCGGCCAGGTGTAGCCCCGGCACGATCTGCAGCAGCGACATGTCCCACATGCCGTGGTGGCTGGGCCCGTCCGGGCCGGTCACCCCCGCCCGGTCGAGTACAACGGTGACGCCGGCCTTGTGCAGCGCGACGTCCATCAGGAGCTGGTCGAACGCGCGGTTCAGGAACGTTGCGTAGAGGGCCACCACCGGGTGGAGTCCGCCGTAGGCCATGCCGGCGGCGCTGGCCAGCGCGTGCTGCTCCGCAATGCCGACGTCGAAGACACGGTCCGGATGCTTACTGGCGAATTTTTGCAGGCCCACCGGGATCAGCATGGCGCCGGTGATACCGACGATGTCCTGGCGCTCGTCGGCGATCTCGGCGATCTCGTCGGCGAACACGGAGGTCCAGGACTGCCGGCCGCCGGACTCTACGGGTTCGCCGGTCTCCGGGTCGATGACGCCCACGGCGTGGAACTGGTCCGCCTCGTGGGCGCGGGCGGGCGCGTAGCCGCGGCCCTTTTCGGTCATGGTGTGGACAATGACCGGGCCCCGGTAGTTCTTGGCCTGCGTCAGCGCGGCCTCGACGGCCTCCAGGTCGTGCCCGTCGATCGGGCCGATGTACTTCATGCCCAGGTCCTCGAACAGGCCCTGCGGCGCCCACCAGTCCTTGATGCCCTTCTTGGTCGCGTGCAGGCTCCGGTAGGCGAACTGGCCCAGCGACCCGCCCGACTGCAGCTTCCTTTTCCACCAGTCCAGGGTGCCTTCGTAGGCCTGGTGGGTGCGGACCTTGTCGATGGTGGTCCGGCGCAGCGCGGCCAGCTGGTCGGCCAGCCCGCCGATCGTCGGGGCGTAGGAGCGCCCGTTGTCGTTGACCACGATCACCACGCGCCGTGCTCGGTCCGCGGCGATGTTGTTCACGGCTTCCCATGCCATGCCGCCGGTGAGGGCGCCGTCGCCCACCACCGCGACGACGTAGCGGTCGCCTTCGCCGGTCAGCCGGCGGGCGCGGGAGATGCCGTCGGCCCAGGACAACGACGACGACGCGTGCGAGCTTTCGACGATGTCGTGCACCGATTCGGCGCGGTCCGGATAGCCGGCCAGCCCGCCCTGCTGCCGCAGCGTGCCGAAGTCCTGCCGCCCGGTGACCAGTTTGTGCACGTAGGACTGGTGGCCGGTGTCAAAGACGATGCTGTCGTGCGGGGAGTCGAACACGCGGTGGATGCCGAGGGTCAGCTCGACGACCCCAAGGTTCGGGCCGAGATGTCCGCCGGTCTGTGCGACGTTCGTGATCAGGAACTGGCGGATTTCCCGGGCCAGGTCCTGCAACTGGACCATGTCGATCCGGCGCAGGTCGCGCGGCTCGCGGATGGTCTCGAGCAATCCCACAGAGCAGGTCCTTTCCTTCACAAAGCGTCGGTTAATCCTACCGCCATCCCTCCGCCACTCTGCGTTCCCCTGGTGCGAGGGTGCACACAACGCGGCCGACGCGTGGCCGGGGACCGAGCCCTACAGCACGCTGGTGCCCTGGCCAGACGCCGCAGGGCGGACGTCCATCGGACGCCCGCCCTGCGTTGGGCCGCTGTGCGGTGTGTGCCGGACCGGGGGCTAGTTCGCCGAGATCTGGCGCAGCACGTACTGCAGGATGCCGCCGTTGCGGTAGTAGTCGGCTTCACCCGGGGTGTCGATCCGCACCACCGCGTCGAAGCTCTTGGTGCCGCCGTCCTCGCCGGTGGCGGTGACCTTCAGCGTCTTCGGGGTGGTGCCCTCGTTCAGCGCGGTCACGCCCTCGATGGAGAAGGTCTCCGTGCCGGACAGGCCCAGCGACGCAGCGGACTCGCCGGCCGGGAACTGCAGCGGCAGCACACCCATGCCGATCAGGTTCGAACGGTGGATCCGCTCGAAGCTTTCGGCGATGACGGCCTTGACACCCAGCAGCGCGGTGCCCTTGGCAGCCCAGTCGCGGGACGAGCCGGAGCCGTACTCCTTGCCGGCCAGCACCACCAGCGGGGTGCCGGCGGCCTGGTAGTTCATGGCGGCGTCGTAGATGTAGGCCTGCGGACCGCCGGGCTGGGTGAAGTCGCGGGTGAAGCCGCCCTCCACGTTGTCCAGCAGCTGGTTGCGCAGCCGGATGTTGGCGAAGGTGCCGCGGATCATCACCTCATGGTTGCCGCGGCGGGAACCGTAGGAGTTGAAGTCCTTGCGCTCCACGCCGTTTTCCAGCAGGTAACGGCCGGCGGGGCTGTCGGACTTGAACGAACCGGCCGGGGAGATGTGGTCGGTGGTGACCGAGTCGCCCAGCTTGGCGAGCACCCGCGCGCCGCTGATGTCCTGCACCGGCTCCGGCGTGGCGCTCATGCCTTCGAAGTACGGTGGCTTCCGCACGTACGTGGAGTTCGGATCCCAGGCGAAGGTATCGCCTGCCGGGGTCTCGAGCGCCTTCCAACGGTCGTCGCCCTCGAACACGCCCTCGTAGCCCTTGGCGAACATCTCCTTGTTGATCGAGGAGTCGATCACCTGCTGGACCTCGACCGGGTTCGGCCAGATGTCCTTCAGGAACACGTCGTTGCCCTCCGGGTCCTGGCCCAGCGGCTGCTTCTCGAAGTCGAAGTCCATGGTGCCGGCCAGGGCGTAGGCGACGACCAGCGGCGGGGACGCCAGGTAGTTCATCTTGACGTCCGGGTTGATGCGGCCTTCGAAGTTGCGGTTACCCGACAGCACCGACGTGATCGACAGGTCGTTGTCCTGGACCGCCTGCGAGATTTCGGGCTCCAGCGGGCCGGAGTTTCCGATGCAGGTGGCACAGCCATAACCGACCACGAAGAAGCCGAGCTTCTCCAGGTACGGGATCAGGCCGGACTCTTCGTAGTAATCGGTGACGACCTTGGAGCCCGGGGCGATGGAGGTCTTGACCCACGGCTTGGACGCCAGGCCCTTCTCCACCGCATTGCGGGCCAGCACGGCCGCGGCCAGCATGACCGACGGGTTCGACGTGTTGGTGCAGGAGGTGATCGAGGCGATGGACACCGCACCGTGGTCCAGTTCGAACTCGCGCCCGTCTTCCATGGTGACGTGGACGCGCTTGGAGGCGCGGCCGTCGCCGGGCAGGGCGACGTGGCGTCCCTGGGCGGCCGAACCGCCGGAGGGACGATCGTCGGCCTGCGCGGTGCCGGACTTCACGCCGCCGGCCTCCGCAGCGGCAGCGTGACGGACCGTGGAGGTCATGGCCGGGGCATCCGACGCCGGGAAGGACTCTTCCAGGGCCTCGTCCAGGGCGTCCTCGTTGCCGGTGCCGACGTAGCTCTGCAGGTCCTTGCGGAACTGGTTCTTGGCGGACGTCAGGGCGATGCGGTCCTGCGGCCGCTTGGGACCGGCGATGGACGGAACAACGGTGGACAGGTCCAGCTCAAGGTATTCGGAGAACTTCAGTTCGTGCGACGGATCGTGCCAGAGGCCCTGTTCCTTGGTGTACGCCTCGACCAGGGCGATGTTCTCCTCGGAGCGGCCGGTCAGGCGCAGGTAGTCCAGGGTGACGTCGTCGATCGGGAACATGGCGGCGGTCGAGCCGAACTCCGGGCTCATGTTGCCGATGGTGGCGCGGTTGGCCAGCGGCACCGCTGCCACGCCTTCGCCGTAGAACTCCACGAACTTGCCCACCACGCCGTGCTTGCGCAGCATCTCGGTGATCGTCAGCACGACGTCGGTGGCGGTGGCGCCGGCGGGGATGGAGCCGGTGAGCTTGAAGCCGACGACGCGCGGAATCAGCATCGAGACGGGCTGGCCGAGCATGGCGGCCTCGGCCTCGATGCCGCCGACGCCCCAGCCGAGCACGCCCAGGCCGTTGACCATGGTGGTGTGCGAGTCGGTGCCGACCAGGGTGTCCGGGTAGGCGCGCAGCTTGCCGTCGACCTCGCGGGTCATCACGGTGCGGGCCAGGTATTCGATGTTGACCTGGTGCACGATGCCGGTTCCCGGCGGGACCACCTTGAAGTCTTCGAAGGCGGTCTGTCCCCAGCGCAGGAACTGGTAGCGTTCGCCGTTGCGCTGGTACTCGATCTCCATGTTGCGCTCGAGCGCGCCGGCGTTGCCGAAGACATCGATCTGGACCGAGTGGTCGATCACCAGTTCGGCCGGGGCCAGCGGGTTCACGCGCTTCGGGTCGCCGCCGAGCTCCTTGACGGCCTCGCGCATGGTGGCCAGGTCGACGACACACGGAACACCGGTGAAGTCCTGCATGATGACGCGGGCGGGGGTGAACTGGATCTCGGTGTCCGGCTGCGCGTCGGGGTTCCAGCCGGCCAGGGCGCGGACGTGGTCCGCCGTGATGTTCGCACCATCTTCGGTGCGAAGCAGGTTCTCCAGCAGGACCTTGAGGCTGAACGGAAGGCTCTCGGCACCTTCAACGGCACTCAGCCGGAATATCTCATACTCGGTCCCGGCGACGTTCAAGACGCCTTTGGAACCGAAGCTGTCCACATTACTCATGACAGGACTCCTCTCGCCACACTTTATCTTTGTCCGGGCGGCAACCACCCGCTAGTTAGGCATCCCTAAGTGTGAAGGGACAGCTGTGGGCTCGGCCTCTGGCCTTTTTGACGCGCCGCAGCCCGCAGAATTTACAAGCCAGAGACAATATGCTTCGTCCGGAACCGCTGCCCCCATCCTATCGGGTAGCCGGTTGGCAGGAACCGGAGCGGCGCCCGTGGCCTGCCTCACAGCCGGGATTCGCGCACTCCCGCTCAGCGGCGCCCCGGTGTGAGCACGGCAAAGGACTCCATGTGGTGGGTATGCGGGTACAGGTCGAACACGTGCAGCGAGTCGAGGTTCCAGCCCAGCTGCAGGAAGTAGCCCAGGTCCCGGGCGAAGGACGCCGGGTCACAGGACACGTAGCCGACCGCCCGCGGGTTTCGGGCGGCCACCGCCTGCACCACGGCTTTTCCGGCGCCCGCGCGGGGCGGGTCAAGGACGACGGCGTCCATCTCTTCGGGCTGCGAGCGCAGCACCCGCTCGACCTTGCCCTGGAGGATCTCGACCTGCCCGAAACCGTGCAGGTTCTTGCGGGCGTCTTTGCTGGCGGCCGGCGAGCCCTCGACGGAGAGAACGTTGCCGGTCACCCCGACGGCATCCGCCAAGGGCGCCGTGAAAAGTCCGGCACCCGCATAGAGGTCGGCCACCCTCTCCCCCGCCCGGGGCGCAACACCGTCCAGGACGGCGGCAGTCAACGTGGCCGGCGCCAGCCGGTGAATCTGCCAGAAGCCGTCTCCCGTCACGCGGTACTGGTGCCGCCCGTTGGTTTCGGAAACCCAAATGCGTCCCCGCAACCGGGTGAGCCGCCCGGGCACGGGCTCCCACGCGGCAACCGACACGCCGGGTTCGATCCGGTCGGCGATCTTCGCCAACCGTTTGGGCGTTGTCCCCGCGCCGGGCACCAACAGCACCAGCGGCGTGCTCCCGTCGGCGGGCGCGGCCACCTCCACCCGCTCCAGCCCCGAAAGATCCAACTCCCACAACCGCAGGTCGTTGACCCCGTCCGCGGCCAGCGGCATCGCCTCGACGGGTATCAGCTCATCGGACCGGTGCGCGTGCATGGCGAGGCGCCCGTCGGACCCCACGCCGAACGCGGCGCGCGTGCGCCAGCCGAGCCCGTCGTCGTACTCCCCCGCGGGGGCTTCCACGGTGACCTGCCGTTCCAGCTTGGCCAGACGTTGCAGCTGTTCGGCGAAGATCAGGCCCTTCAGCCGGCGCTGGGCGTCCAGCCCGATGTGGCCGAACTCGGCGCCGCCCACGGCCGGCCGGCCGGCTTCGGCCGCGGCCAACGCGTCCGCCGGCGCCCAGGGATGCTCCACCCGGTCCGGAGACGCTTCCAGCACCTGGACGGTGTCCGCCCGCCAGAATCCCGCGTCCGGTCCGCCCTCGGTGACGCGTGCCAGGACCCGCTCCCCGGGCAGAGCGTGCCGGACGAACACCACCCGGCCGTCGTGCCGCGCGACGAAGTGGCCTCCGTGCGCCGGAGCGCCGACGGTCAGCTCGATCAGTTGCGGTGCGGGGTCGGTCATGAAAGCTCCTGGTAGCGGCGGACGGAATCGGAGGAGGCCAGTTGCCACGGCACGCTGGCCACCATGACGCCGGGCTCGAAGTGCAGGCGGGTCTTGATGCGCAGCGCGGTCTGGTTGTGCACCAGCTGCTCCCACCAGCGTCCCACCACGTATTCGGGGATGTAGACCACCACCAGTTCGCGGGGCGAGTCCCGGCGGATGCTCTTGATGTAGTCGATGATCGGCGTGGTGGTCTCGCGGTACGGGGAAGCGAGCACCGTGATCGGAACCGGGATGTTGAGCTTCTCCCAGTCGCGCAGGGTCTGCTCGGTCTGTTCCCGGTCCAGGTCCACCACCACGGCGTCGAGCCGGGACGGCCGCGAGGCCCGGGCGAAGGCAAGCGCCCGGAGCGTCGGTTTGCGTACGTGCGAGACCAGGATGACTGCGTGTACCCGGGACGGCAGCGCGGTGGTCGGTTGGTCCGGGTCGATCGCGAGCTCGCGGGCGACCTGGACGTAATGGCGGTTGATGCTGTGCATGACCAGCCCGAGCAGGATGATGCCGAGCACGGCCAGCCAGGCTCCGAAAACGAACTTGCTGACCAGTACCACCACCAGCACGGTCACGGTCAGGATGAAACCGACCATGTTAATGAACCGCGAGCGCAGCATCCGGCGCCGCACCGGGCGGTGCGGCGTGGCCCGTATTTCGCGGGACCAGTGCCGGATCATGCCCAGCTGGCTGCAGGTGAAGGAAACGATCACGCCGATGACGTAGAGCGGGATCAGCCGGGTGACGTCCGCGTTGAACATCAGCACCAGCACCACGGCCGCGGCCGCCAGTGCGAGCACACCGTTGCTGTAGCTGAGCCGGTCCCCGCGGGTTCGCAGCTGGCGGGGCAGGAAGCCGTCGGTGGCGAGGATCGATGCCAGCTGCGGGAAGGCGTTGAACGCCGAATGGCTGGCCAGCACCAGGATTGCTGCGGTGGCCGCGACCGTCAGGTAGAAGAGCGGGGCGCCGCCGCCGAAAACCGTCTCCGCCAGCTGGCTGAGCACCGGGGACTGGAAATAGCCCGCCGGCAGCGGCCCTCCGTCCAGCCGCAGCTGGTCGGCCGGGACCTGCACCACCCGCACCTCCGTGGCCCGGGCCAGGTACATCACCGCCATGGTGATCACGGTTGCGGAGATGCCCAGCATCAGCAGCGCAAAGCCGGCGTTCCTGGCGCGCGGCTTCTCGAAGGCCGGCACATTGCTGGCCGGTGTCTCCAAGCCGGTGAGTGCCGCGGCGCCCGTGGAGAAGGCCCGCAGTACCAGCAGTGCGCCGGCCAGCCCGGTCAGGCCCGCCTCCAGGCCGGGTTCCGGCACGACGTCGAACGCAGCGCTGGGTGCCTCGCCCAGGTTTCCGGTGAGGTCAAGGACAAATCCGGCCAGGCACATCAGCAGCACGGTGCCCACAAAGACATAGGTGGCGATCGCCACGGTCAGGCGCCCGCGTCCCAGCCCGCGCAGATGGAGCAGGGCGAGGATCGCGATGCCGGCGACGGCCGCTCCGGGCTGCCAGCCCTTGAGCGCCGGAACGGCGGACACGAGGTAGTGGGCCGCCGAAGACATGGACACCGCGACGGTGAGCACGTAGTCCAACATCAGCGCGGAGCCCACCGTGATGCCCGCCGGCTTGCCCAGGTTCCTGGTGGCGATCGCGTAGTCGCCGCCGGATGGATACGCGTGGATGCTTTGCCGGTAGGAAGCCACCAGGACCAGCAGCACCACCATGACCGCCAGTCCGACCCAGGGCGACAGGGCGATCGCCGCGACGCCCGCCAGTGCCAGCGTGAGCAGGATCTCGTCCGGGGCGTAGGCCACCGAGGAGAGCGCGTTCGCTGAGAAGACCGGAACCGCCAGGCGCCGCGGCAGCGCATCCTGCTTCAGCCGCTCGCTGCGGAACGGCTTGCCCACCAGGACCCGCTTGAGGGCATCGAGGAATGTCAGCACGTTTCCCTCGGTGGCACATGCAGCCAGTGGGTCCGGATCTTCACGGCTTAGAGTCTAGACTGCCGGCCGGAATTTACGGGGCCAGGGGGCCTCCGACCCGCACTTTCATAGCGGCGGCACGTCCGCCGGGGTTAGCATATGCGTATGAATGTGCGTTGTATCACATTCGGGGGTCCGGGGCCGTTTGACCCAGTGACTGCTCGCTAAGGAGTCTTAGATGGGCAATGCCGCCGCCGTGATGACCGGCCTGAGCAGCATCGAGATGCAGGAGCGCCCGATGCCCGAGCCGGGCCGGGGCCAGGCCGTGATCCGGGTGGAAGCCGTGGGGGTCTGCGGCTCCGACGTCGCCTATTACCGCTACGGGAAGATCGGCCCCTTCGTCGTTGACGGCCCGTTCATCCTGGGGCACGAGGTCTCCGGCGAGGTGGTCGCCGTCGGCGAAGGCGTCGGCAACGTGCGCGTCGGCGACCGGGTGGCCGTCGAGCCGGGCACGCCGGACCGCAGCTGCGAAGAGTGCCGGGCGGGGCGCTACCACCTCTGCCCGAACCTCGAATTTTTGGCCACCCCGCCCTACGACGGCGCACTGCTGCAGTACCTGGCCATGGACGCCCGCTGCTACTTCCCGATCCCGGATTCGATGAGCTACGAAGACGGCGCGCTGCTCGAGCCGCTGTCCGTGGGGTTGTGGGGCTGCCGGCGGGCGAACCTCCAGGCCGGCGACGACGTGCTGATCACCGGCGCCGGACCGGTGGGCCTGCTTGCCGCCGAGGCGGCGCGGGCCCTCGGCGCGGGAAGCGTCACGGTCACGGACATCTCCGAGTACCGGCTCGGCGTGGCCCGCGACCACGGCTTCGCGGTGGAGAAGAGCGACGCGCCCGCGGCGCAAACCTTTGACGTGCTGCTGGAATGCTCGGGCGCCGGCGGCGTCCTCGCCTCCGGGCTCGGCCGGTTGCGCGAGGCCGGGCGGGCAGCCGTCATCGGCCTGGCCAAGGCCGACGAGGTGCCGCTGCCCCTGTCCACGCTCAATTGGAAGGAGATCACCATCTCGATGGTGAACCGGTACAACAACACCTGGCCGCTGGGCATTGACCTGGTGTCCTCCGGCCGGATCAACCTGGAGGGACTGGTAACACACAGCTTTGCCCTGCCGCAGACCGCGGCCGCCCTGGAAAACACCTCCACCGAACCCGAATCGCTCAAGGCGATGATCTACCCCCAGCGGCTCTGACCGCGGACGCCGGAACGCACGAACGGCAACGCGGCACGCCCCCAGTAAGAGGAGTTCCGATGAACAAGAAGAACACACGGGGAATCATGGGCCTCACCACGGCCCTCGTTCTTGCAGCCGGCATGACTGCTTGCGGTGGTGGCGGCGGCGGTGAAGGCGGCGGTGCCGGAGGCGGCGGCGGCGGGACAGCAGGCGGTGGCGGCGGCCAGGCCGAGGGCAAGATCGCGTTCCTGATGCCGGACCGTGCTTCGACCCGCTACGAGCAGCAGGACAGCCCGCTGTTCAAGGCCAAGGTCGAAGAACTGTGCGGCGGCTGCGAGGTGCTGTACCAGAACGCCGACGGCGACGCGAACAAGCAGCAGCAGCAGGCCAACGCCATGATCACCCAGGGCGTCGAGGTCCTGGTCCTGGACCCGGTGGACAGCACCGCTGCCGCCTCGCTGGTCAACACCGCGAAGGGCCAGGGCATCAAGGTTGTCACCTACGACCGGCCGGTCCCGGACACGCCGGCGGACTTCTACGTCTCCTTCGACAACAAGAAGATCGGCAGCCTCATCGCCGAGGACCTGGTCAAGAAGCTGGACGCCGACGGCGAAGAGACCGGAGGGGTGCTGATGGTCAACGGCTCCCCCACGGACCGGGCCGCGCAGCTGATCAAGGAGGGCGCGACGGAAGCGGTCGAGGCCAGCGAGCATAAAATCCTGGCCTCGTATGACACCCCGGAGTGGCAGCCGTCGAAGGCCCAGGACTGGGTGGCCGGCCAGATCACCCAGTTCGGTGAAGACATCACCGGCATCGTGGCCGCCAACGACGGCACGGCCGGCGGCTCCATCGCCGCCCTGAAGGCCGCCGGTGTCTCGCCCTTCCCGCCGGTCACCGGCAACGACGCGGAGGTCGCCGCGATCCAGCGGATCATCAAGGGCGACCAGTACAACACGATCTCCAAGCCCATCAAGATAGTCGCCGAAAAGTCGGCAGAGGTGGCGGTCCAGCTGCTCAACGGCGAGACCCCCGAACCCGACGCGACGCTCTTTAACACCCCGTCAGCGCTGTTCGTGCCGACGGTGGTCACCAAGGAGAACGTCAAGGAAGTGATTTTCGACGGCGGCATCTACAAGCCTGAAGAAATCTGCACCGGCGAGTACAAGGCGGGCTGCGACGAACTCGGCATCAAGTAGCGCAGCCGCGAACGGCGGTGCCGCGCCCACCGCGGCACTGCCGTCGTAAGGGAAGGGGAAGCAGTGTCCACTGTGTCAGCGGAACGGCCGGAGGCTACCGCCCCGGTACTGTCCATGCGGGGCGTGAGCAAGCACTTCGGTGCCGTGGCCGCCTTGACCGACATCGACCTGGACGTCCACGCCGGCGAAGTGGTCGCCCTCGTCGGCGACAACGGCGCCGGGAAGTCGACGCTGGTCAAGATCCTCGCGGGCGTGCATCCCCAGGACGCCGGTACCGTGAACTTCGACGGCCAGGACGTGACGATCCACACGCCGGTGGATTCCATTCAGCTGGGCATCGCCACGGTATTCCAGGACCTCGCCCTCTGCGACAACCTCAGCGTGGTAGACAACCTCTTCCTCGGCCGGGAGCTGGGCGCCTGGCGGCTGAACGAAGTGGAGATGGAGGTCCAGTCGTGGAAGCTGCTGCGCCAGCTCTCGGCGAAGATCCCCTCGGTCCGCATCGCGGTTGCCTCCCTCTCCGGCGGCCAGCGCCAGACCGTCGCCATCGCCCGGTCGCTGCTCGGCAGCCCCAAGCTCATCATCCTCGACGAGCCCACCGCAGCCCTCGGCGTGGCGCAGACGGCCGAGGTGCTGAACCTGGTGGAGCGGCTGCGCGAAAACGGCCTCGCGGTGATCATGATCAGCCACAGCATGCAGGACGTCAAAGCCGTCTCCGACCGTGTCGCGGTGCTGCGGCTGGGGAAGAACAACGGCACGTTCCGGATGAAGGACGTCTCGACCGACGACCTGATCGCCGCCATCACCGGAGCCACGGACAACGTCGTGACCCAGCGCGCCGCCCAGACCGGGGCAGCGGCGGCGGGCGGCGCGGCAGGAACGAACGGCGGGGCCGAGGGGGCCGGGCTGGGCGGACCGGGCGGAGGCTCGCTCCCGCCCGGCCAGGCCGCCGGAAGCGCGGGCCGACAGGGGTCGGGGGCAGGAGCACCGGAAGAAGGGACCGTACCATGACAACGAATCCAGCCGCCCCGGTCATCCCGGTGGCCACCGACCTGCAGGACGAACGGCTGATCCGGACCGAGGGCTTCAAGGGCGCCGTCAAGGTCGGGATCAACCGGGTCCGCGGCGGCGACCTGGGCGTGCTGCCCATCGTCGTCGGGCTGCTGGTCATCTGGTCCATCTTCCAGGTGCTCAACCCGTTCTTCCTCTCCAGCGCCAACCTGGTCAACCTGCTGCTGGAAAGCGCCGCCGTCGGGGTCATCGCGCTGGGCATCGTCTGCGTCCTGCTGGTCGGCGAAATCGATTTGTCCGTCGGCTCCGTCAGCGGCCTGTCGGCCGCGATCGTGGGAGTCACCTTCATCAAGCAGGACTGGCCCATCGGGCTGGCGATCCTGACCGCGATGGCGGCCGGCGCCGTGATCGGGCTGGTCTATTCGCTGGTCTACACCAGGTTCGGGGTCCCGTCCTTCGTGATCACGCTGGCCGGCCTGCTCGGTTTCCTCGGACTGCAACTGTTCGTGCTCGGGGTCGAGGGCACCATCAACCTGCCGTTCGATTCCTTCCTCGTCTGGTTCGGCCAGCAGGCCTTCGTGCCGGGCTGGCTGTCGTACGTGCTGGCGGTCGTCGGCGTGGCCGGCTTCTTCCTCAGCCAGCTCACGCTCTCCCGCCAGCGGGTCAAGGCGGGCCTGTCCGGGCGCCCGATGCGGCTGGTCGTGATGCAGACCATCCTGCTGGCCGTGATCCTGCTGTTCGCGGTCTGGTACCTGAACCAGGCCCGCGGCGTCGGCTGGATGTTCGTCTTCTTCGCCGCCCTGGTGCTGGTGATGCACTACGCCTTCACCCGGACCCAGTGGGGCCGCTCCGTCTACGCCGTCGGCGGCAACCGGGAAGCGGCGCGGCGGGCCGGCATCGCCGTCAACCGCGTCTACGTGTCCATCTTCGTCCTGTGCTCGACGTTCGCGGCCGTCGGCGGCATGCTGGCGGCCGGCCGGTTGGCCGCCTCGGCGCAGAGCAGCGGCACCGGGGACGTGAACCTGAACGCCATCGCCGCCGCGGTGATCGGCGGGACCAGCCTGTTCGGCGGCCGCGGCTCGGCCTTCTCGGCCCTCCTGGGCATCCTGGTCATCCAGTCCATCTCCAGCGGCCTCACCCTGCTGAACCTTGAGTCCTCTTTCCGGTACATGATCACCGGCCTGGTGCTGCTGCTGGCCGTGATCCTCGACGCCGTCTCCCGCAAGTCCCGCACCTCGCACGGCCGCGCCTAGTGGCCGGCCGCCGGAGCGACATGTTCCTGGGCATCGACATCGGCACGGGCAGCAGCAAGGCCGTGCTGGCGGACGCCGGGGGCGGGGTGCTGGACAGCGCCGCGGTCGCGCACGAGGTCAGCTACCCGCGGCCCGGCTGGGCCGAGTTCGACGCCGAGGGCGGGGCGTGGGCGGAAGTGGTCCGGCTGTGCCGGGAGCTCTTGTCGCGGAACGACGCCGGGGCCGTCGCCGGCGTGTGTGTCAGCGCGATGGGTCCGTCCCTGGTGGTCACGGACGAGAACCTGGTCCCGTTGCGGCCGGCGATCCTGTACGGAATCGACGCGCGCGCCGTCGTCGAAATCCGCGAATTGACGGAGGAGTTCGGTGCCGAGGAAATCTTTCGCGAGGCGGGCAAGGTCCTGTCCTCCCAGGCCGTGGGACCGAAGCTCCGCTGGCTCCGCAACCGGGAGCCGGAGGTCTTCGCCCGCGCCCGGAACTGGCACAGCCTGAACTCCTTCATCCTGGCCAAGCTGACCGGCGAGCTGGTGTTGGACCACCACACCGCCAGCCAATGCGATCCGCTCT
Organism: Arthrobacter sp. MDT2-34-1; assembly: GCF_059091365.1. NCBI lineage: Bacteria > Bacillati > Actinomycetota > Actinomycetes > Micrococcales > Micrococcaceae > Arthrobacter > Arthrobacter sp. MDT2-34-1. The sequence continues at coordinate 133,458 of NZ_JBNHGO010000001.1, read as the reverse complement.
ACGACCTTCGCGGCAACCGGTGGCATCCGGACCGGTACGGCGCCGTCGCCGGCCACCTGCCGGAGCCCCGGCTGGCGTGGCCGTCGGACGTCGGCGGCCGGGTCCACCGCCGGGCGGCCGATGCCACGGGGCTGCCGGAGGGCGTGCCGGTCTGCGCGGGCACCGTCGACGCCTGGGCCGAGGCGTTCAGCGCGGGCGTGCGGCAGCCGGGCGACCTCATGCTGATGTACGGCTCCACGATGTTCTTCGTCCAGGTCCTCGGGGAGTTCCGGTCCGAACCCAAGCTCTGGACGACGGCCGGCGTGGAGCCGGGGTCGCTGACCTTGGCCGCGGGGATGTCCACGTCCGGGAGCCTGACCACGTGGTTGCAGCGGCTGTTCGGCGACGTCCCGTTCGAGCAGCTCGTCACTGAGGCCGCCGCGGTGCCGCCGGGATCCGACGGTCTGCTGCTGCTGCCCTACTTCGCCGGCGAACGGACCCCTGTCTTCGACCCGGACGCCCGCGGGCTGATCACCGGCCTGTCGCTGCGCCACGGGCGCGGCCATCTGTTTCGTGCCGCCTATGAGGGCATCGGCTTCGGCATCCGGCAGATCCTGGAGTACCTCGAGCACGCGGGCGAACCGATCCGGCGCGTCGTGGCCGTCGGCGGCGGCACCAAGGCCAGGCTCTGGACGGAAATCGTCAGCAACATCAGCGGGCGCGAACAGCTGGTCCCGGAACAGGCCATCGGCGCCAGCTACGGGGACGCGCTGCTCGCCGCCATCGGCACCGGGGCCGTGCCCGCCGGGACGAACTGGGCGCGCACGGCGGCGACCGTGAGTCCCGATTTAGCGACGGCTCCGCTGTATGAAAAGCTCTACGCCACCTACAGCCACCTGTACCCGTCGAACCGGGAGCACATGCACGTGCTCGCCGCCCTGCAGGAGCCCGCGGCCGGGTAGGCGGTCCCGACCGGCGCGCTGGCGCCGGCGCCGTTTCGAACCCCGGGCTCATGGCATCGATGGACCGGTTCAGCGTTATGGTTGCAGTACATTTGATTCCCGCGTTGCAGCGGGTGCCGGAAGGACGTGGATGGCGCACTTTGTGATCATGGGCTGCGGGCGCGTAGGCGTGACGCTGGCCCACACCCTGGAGGACTCGGGGCACAGCGTGGCCATTATCGACCAGGACGACCGGGCATTCCGCCGGCTGCGCTCGGGGTTCACCGGCCGCAAGGTCACCGGCGTCGGATTCGACCGCGACACCCTGCGGCACGCAGACATCGAGAACGCCTACGCCTTCGCTGCCGTTTCCAGCGGCGATAACTCCAACATCCTCGCCACCCGGGTGGCCCGCGAAACCTTCCACGTGCCGCATGTGGTGGCCCGCATCTACGATCCCGGCCGCGCCGAGATCTACCAGCGGCTCGGCATCCCCACGGTGGCCGCGGTGCGCTGGAGCGCCGATCAGGTGCTGCGGCGGATCCTGCCCGAACAGGGCATCAAGGGCGACTTCCGTGAGGCCTCCGGCCGCCTGATCCTGGGTGAGGTGCAACTGGACGACGGCTGGGTGGGCCGGGAACTGGCCGAGATTGAAGCCGCCTCCGGCGCCCGGGTGGCCTACCTGACCCGTTTCGGCGAGGGAATCCTGCCCGCCCGCGGCACCCGCTACCAAAAGGGCGACATCGTCCACGCCATGATGGCGGTGGATTCGACCTTCGAAATCGACAGGATCCTGTCCAAGCCCCCCGTGGAGGAGTCCGAATGAGGGTGGTCATTGCCGGCGCCGGCAGCGTCGGATCGTCGATTGCTCGGGAGTTGCTCTCGAACAACCACGACATCCTGCTGATCGATCCGAAGCCCGAGGTGATCGGCCGCAGCGGGCTGAAGGGCGCGCGCTGGCTGATCGGCGACGCCTGCGAGATCACCACCCTGCGTGAAGCCCGGCTGGAAGAAGCCGACGTGGTGGTCTCGGCCACCGGCGACGACAAGGTCAACCTGGTGGTCTCGCTGCTGGCCAAGAGCGAGTTCGGCGTCGGCCGCACGGTGGGACGCGTGAACAACCCCAAGAACGACTGGATGTTCGACGACTCCTGGGGCGTGGATGTTGCCGTGAACACCCCGCGCCTGATGACCGCCCTGGTGGAGGAAGCCGTGGAGATCGGGGACCTGGTCCGGCTGCTGACCTTGCAGAGCGGCGTCGCGTCCATGGTCGAGTTCACGGTTCCCGCGGACTCGGCGCTGATCGGTCAGCGGCTCGGCTCCATCGCCTGGCCGCAGGATGCCACGGTGGTGGCCATCCTGCGCGACGACGCGCCGATCACGCCGAGCCCTGACGACGTGGTGGAAGGCAGCGACGAGCTCTTCTTCATCACGACCATCGCCGCCGAGGACGAACTGCGTGCGGTCCTGACCGGCCGGCCCGCCGCCGCGGCGGCGGCCGACTAGGTCACGCGGCCCGGCCGGCAGCGGCGGCGGCGGGCCAGCTCACTCGGCCCGGCCGGCCGCGGCGGCGGCGGGCCGGCTCACTCGGCCCGGGCGGCCTCGACGGACGCCGGGCGAGAGACCAGCCACGCCAGCCACAGCCCCAGCGCGTACAGCGGCACGCCCATGAGCAAGCGGGTGGTGCCCAGCGCCACCAGGCCGTCCTCGCCCATCAGGTAGAGGGGAAGCTGCACCACAAGCCGCAGCAGGAGCACCGCCATCACGATCCAGGTGGCCATGGTGTACGCCTTCAGCCGTTGCGGCTGCTGCCGCCATGCCGTTCCCTCGCTGCGGATCAGCCCGAAGATCAGGCCCAGCACCGGCCACTTGACGGCCACCGAAACCAGCATGACCAGAATGTAGGCGGCATTCGTGATGAAGCCCCAGACATAGAAGTCCTCGGCCCGGCCCGTGCTGTTGGCGACGAAGGCGCAGATGGCGACCCCCACGAGGCCGGAGAAGGCCTGCGTCACGGTGCCCCGCTGCACCAGGCGCAGCACGGTGAAGACGGCGGCGGCCGCCAGCGCTCCGATCAGCGCCGGGCCGAGCTCCCGGCCGATGGTGAACACCACCAGGAAGATCACGCCCGGCAGGATGCTCTCGGCCAGCCCGCGGACGCCGCCCACGGTCTTCAGCACGTCGATCTGTCCGTCGTCGGTGCGGTGGACCGCGGCGCTCGCCGCGTAGGCGCCGGCAAGCGCCTCGGCCGCGTCCGGGCGCCTGTTGCCCGGTTCTCCCGCGGGTTCCGGACGCGCGCCGGAGGGCTGCCCGTCCCCGGCCGGCGGCACGCTGTGCGGACCGGAGTCCGGCTGCTGATCTGTCATGGGTTAATTCTCCAACGGGCTGAGGATCTCGTAGCGCGGATTGTAGATGGTGGCGGTTCCTTCCACCCTGAACAGCATTCCCTCGAAGGCCAACCGGATGCCCGCCGCGATGCCGGGCACGCGGCGCTGCCCCAGCCAGACCAGCCGGACCCGCGGGTGCCCGCCGTCACGGGACTTGCCCGGCTCCTGCTGGCCCGCGTCGGTGACGACGGCGGCAAACCGCGGCGGCTGCCCCGGCGGCGCGATGGTGATCGCCTCAACCAACCCGGTTCCGGCGACGTGGCCGCGCTCTGGCAGCCGGGCGATGGGGCTGTCCGCAGGGCCGCGATGGACGCGGGAGCGGTCAGCCAATCTCGGTGATCTCCGGGCCCCGCTCGGGCGCGGTCAGTCCGGGGTTGCGCGGCGCCTCGGGTTGCGGCGGGCCCGGGACGCCCTTGGGCATCTTGAGCTGCAGCAGGTCCTTGGGCGGCAGCGGCTGCGAGCCCCGGACCACCACGGTGGAACGGAAGAGTTCCTCGAGGTCCGCGGCCTTGGCCCGGTCCAGCGCGGCGGGTCCCCCGATCACGCCGCGCAGGAACCAGCGCGGCCCGTCGACGCCGAGGAAGCGGGCCACCCGGAAGCCCTGCTTCCCGTCGGCGGTCTGTGCCGGCAGCTTGGCCACCACCTCGGTGCCCATCGGTCCGTCGATCTCTTGGACCGTGCCGCCCTGTGACCCCACGGAACTCGCGATCTGGGTGCGGATTTCCTTCCACAGCCCCTCGGATTTCGGCGCGGCAAATGCCTGGAGCTGCAAGTTGGAACCGGCCAGGTCCAGGGTCACCGCAACGACCCGCTTGGACTTTTCCTCGACCTCCAGCCGCAGCTGCAGGCCCTCCCGGGGACGGACCTTCAGCGCGCCCAAATCCAGGTAGCCGTTACCGGTGTCCTGCTCGGAGTCGTCGTAGGGGCCGTTCCGGCGGGGACCGCTGTCCGGCGCCGGCCGCGTGGCATCCTCGCCAGGTGCGGCCGCGGCGGCTTCCGGCCCTTCGCCGTCGTTCTGGTTCCTCTTCTTGGAACGCCCAAATGCCATAACGTGAGATTCCTCTTCCTCCGGTCCTGCACCGGGTTGCTCAATGTCTGCGCCGAGGGGATGCCGCCTGCGGCGGGCAGGCGCGCAGGTGCGTGCCCGCCGCACCGCGCGTGCGGAACTAACCGGCGCCGAACCCTCCGGTGGATCCGAATCCGCCGGCCCCCCGCGTCGAATCCGGGAGCTCGGCGACGCGTTCGAACGCGGCCGTCTCCACCTTCTGGATGACCAGCTGCGCGATCCGGTCCCCCCGCTTGAATGTGAGCGTTTCACTGGCATCGGTATTCAGCAAGGTGACCGCTATCTCGCCCCGGTAACCGGCGTCCACGGTGCCGGGGGCGTTGACGATGGTCAGTCCGTGCTTGGCGGCCAGCCCGGAGCGTGGGTGGACCAGGGCAACATACCCGTGCGGCAGCGCCAGCGCCACGCCCGTCGGCACCAGGACACGCTCCCCCGGGGCGATCCGGAAATCGATTCGGCTCCGCAGGTCGGCCCCGGCGTCCCCCGGGTGGGCGTAGGCGGGCGGTTCCAGTCCGTCGTCGAGCATTTTCAGCTGGACCGTCAGCGTTTCAGTTGTCTGCTGCACTCGTGATCGTTTGTCCTTGCGATTGCGGATGTGGCGGCGGGAAGACTGCGGCCGCCAAGGGCCGGGCCCGCTGAGATATTCCGCACATCACTCTAGCGCGTTTTCAACCGTGGCGCCCGCGGGCGGGCGGGCATCCGGGGGCCCGCCGGGAGCAAGGTGAAATGCCTGTCAAAAGGTGAAAAGCTGAGTCCATGACACAACCCGCGACCCCTGCAGGCGGCTCCGGTCCCGCCGGCGGTCCTTCCTCCGTGACCCACTTCGATGAGCGGCTGTGGCCCAATTTCTGGGTTTGGCTCATCGCCGCCGGCACCGCCGCGGCGGTCATCGTCATGCTGGCACCGATCAGCATGACCGCGGGCATCATCGGCGCCGTCGTCGCGGCCATCCTGCTGGCCGTCCTGCTGATCGCTTCCACGCCGCGGATCCTGGTCACCGACACCATGCTGCAGGTGGGCCGCGCCCAGATCGAGCGGCGCTACGTGGGGCGGGTGGAAGCGTTCACCGGCGAGGCCGCCACCGAGCAGCGCGGCCCCAAGCTGAACGGCACCGCGTACATGTGCATGCGCGGCTGGATCGATCCGGTGGTCACCATCGAAATCACCGACGAGACGGATCTGACCCCTTACTGGATCGCCTCCACGCGCCGGCCGCAGCAGCTCGCCGCGGCCCTGAACCGCCCCGCCGCGGACGCGTCCTAGCGGCCCCGGGGGGCGGGCCCCCGGCGGGGCCGGTCCCGTGGTTGCCGGCGGCTACCCCTCGCAGTCCCGGCAGTAGAGCAGCCCGTCTTTCTCCTTGGCCACCTGCGACCGGTGGCGGACCAGGAAGCAGGAAGCACAGGTGAACTCGTCCTGCTGGGCCGGGAGTACGCGGACCAGCAGTTCCTCGCCGGAGAGGTCGGCGCCGGGCAACTCGAACCCCTCGGCGGCCTCGGCCTCGTCCTCGTCGACGACGGCCGACTGCGTGTCGGTCCGCCGGTGCGACTTCAGCTCTTCAATGGACTCCTCGTGGGTCTCTTCGTCAGGCTTCCGCGGGGCGTCGTAGTCAGTGGCCATTGTTGTTTTGCTCCCACTCCGGTGGTCCGGTCCAGTTTCACGTCAGGCCCCCGGTTCCGGGACACGTGCCCGTGCCTGACGATCTGTGCACAGGCTCAACGCGTTCGCCGTCGATTTTGTGCCCGTGACGCGAAGATTCTTGCCGATTTCGGTGCGCCTGCCAAACCCGGGGGCCGCAGGGCGTTCACGGCCGCCTTCGGACGCGGCGCCCGGCCGGGGCGACCTTGGCCACAAACTCCGCGCCACACCCGCGAAAACAATAGGAAAAGCCCGGTATGGGTGGCAGAGTTTCAGGCATAAAGTGTCGTCTGGTGGAGGGTTTTCATGCAGGATCTACGGCTGGTGGGTGTCCATGAGGATGGCGAACATCTGCTGTTGAGCGCAGGTGGGGACGACTACCGTCTGGCCATAGACGAAGCCCTGCGCACAGCGGTCTTCCGACCGACAACAACGCGCGCTCCCGGTGCCGGCGAACCGTCGGACGCCGGTATGTCCCCCCGCGAAATCCAGGCGCGCATCCGAGCGGGCGCCACGGCCGAGGAGGTCGCAGCCGAATCCGGCCTCGACCTGCAGCGGATCCGGCGCTATGAAAGCCCGGTCCTCGCCGAGCGCCACTACATCGTCGAGCAGGCCCGCAAGGTGGAAGTCGCCGGCCCGCTGCCCGGCCACGACGGCTACCGGTCGGCCTTCGGCGACGAGCCCGCCACCCTGGGAGAAATGGTGGACCACCGGATCCACGCCTTCGGCATCGACCCGGAGTCGATGAACTGGGATTCCTGGCGGCGCAGCGACGGCACGTGGGAAGTTGTGGCGTCCTTCACCGCGCCGGCGGCTCCCGCCACCGACTCCATCGGGGAAGAACCGCCCGCCCGCTGGGTCTTCCATGCGGCCCGCCGCACCATCCAGAACGCCAACCGGTGGGCGCAGCAGCTGAGCGAGCTCGAAACCGTGGACGGCCCGGTCCCCGGGCGCCGGCTGAAGGCCGTCACCGACCATGTCTTCGACTTCGAAGCCGACACCGGCGCGGACCCGGACCTCGAGCCGGCAGGGCACGAGGACGGCGGGCAGGACGACGGGCAGGACGACGGGCAGTCCGCCGAGTCGGAAGAGCTGCTGGACGTGCTGCGCTCCCGGCGGGGGCAGCGGCTGGGCGTCGACGAAGATGCCGACGACGCGCTGGCCTTGATGCTCACCCACGGTCCGATTCCGGCGGCCCACCCGCGCGACTCGTTCGAGGACGCGGATGATTCCGGCGACGATCCCGGCGCGCGGCCGCGCGCCGGCTTCCCGCTGACGCTGGCCCCGGCCTACGACGACGGCGCGGTCTCTTCACTGGAATTGGGGCACGGGATCAGCACCCACACGCACGAAATCACGCTCTCCGGCGCGCCCGGTTTCCTGCGGGACGAGCCGGCCGCGGCAACCGGCAGCGGCGTGCGCGACCAGGACGGCGAGCTCACCGGGGAAGAGGCCGACGCAGAGCCGGCGACCGGCGGCGGCGCGCAGGAAACGGGCGCCCCGTCGTACGACCGGATTGAGTTTGTCAGTCCTTCCACCGCAGCGCTGAAAACCGTGGAAAACAGCAGCGGAGCGGCCGCGGAAAAGGCCCGGACGGCGCAGGCCGGCGCGGAGACCGCCGCCGATCCCGAACCCGGGGCCAAAGACACGGTGCGGGAGGATCCGGCCCCGGAACCGCCCAAGCGCTCCATCAAGCCGAAGCGCTCCAGCGTGCCCAGTTGGGACGAGATCGTCTTCGGCACCAAGCACGACTGACCTGCCGCCGGCGGCAGCCAAGACCCGGGCTGGGCGTCCGGCCTGCCAGGCTGCCTGGCCCGTCAACCTCTCGCTGCCTGCGGGCGCGGACTAGCGCCGTTTGCCCGGAGCCACCAGGGTCAGCAGGGGCACTTCCCGCTCCGCCTTCGTCAGCGAGCCGTGCTGGCCGACCACGGACATCGCGGTCTCCGGCACGCGCCGGGTGTCGTAGAACGCCACGGGTTCCCGGGCAGCCACCATCAGGTCTCCGATGCGCGGCAACACCCGCGGGTCCACCCGACCGAAGAACCCGCGGCTGACCGCCTCTTCCCGGGTGAACACCCAGGCCTGCTTCCCATACCGCTCCAGCCAGGCACGGGCCACCTGCTCGCGCTGCCCGGCCGTGGCGTCCGGTTCGAAATAGAGGTGGACCAGCCGCGGTTCGCCGCCGGTGTGCCGCACCCCGGCCACCAGGGCCGGGTCCGCCGAGTAGTCGAAACGGAACTCCTCGGCCACATCGAGCATGCCGTGGTCCGCGGTCAGCAGCAGCAGCGTATCGGCCGGAAGCTGCCGGGCCAGGCGGCGCATGTCCGAGTCAAGTTCCTCCAGTGCATGCCCCCACTGGGCCGAGGCCGCGCCGAACCGGTGGCCCGCCTTGTCCAGTTCGTTGAAATAGAGGTACACCAACGCCCGGTCCGTAGCCGCCAAGGCTTCCGCGGTGGCCTGGGTCCGGGCATGGCCGGTGGCGCCGGGCACGAACCTGCTGCCGCGCAGCGCCGCCCGGGTCATGCCCGACTCCGCGAACCGGGGCAGGCTGACGGTGGTCACCGGCAGCTGCCCGGCTACACGTTCGAACACCGTGGCATGCGGCTGCCACACCTGCGGGTCCACCCCGGGGTCCCAGCCTCCGAGTTGGTTGACCACCTTGTCCTGCCCAGGGTCCAGGACGTCATAGCCGACCATGCCGTGCAGGCCGGGCGCCAGCCCGGTCCCCAGGCTGGCAAGGGACGCCGCCGTCGTCGAGGGAAGGGCGCTGCCGAGGGTCCGCGAGTTGTCCATCGCCTGGCGCAGGAAGGGGGCATGTCCGCCGCGCTGCTTCAGCAGCGCCTTGCCCAGTCCGTCCACCATGACCACGCACACACGCCGCGCCTGCGGCAACTGCAGCTCATTATCGAAGCCCTCGGCGCCCAGCGCGGCCGCGGCACTGGTCATGACCTCCGCGAGCGAGTTGCGGCCGTAGCCGGGGGCAGCCGGAAGCGGTTCCTGTATCAGCGTCACGCAGCGTCGATCCCGCAGATCAGCGGCCGTGGTGGCCGCGGACCAGGCGGTTACCGATGCGCGGGCGCTGCTGCACCGGGCCCGGCGCGGCGGCGGGCTCCGGGTGGCTGGTGCTGACCTTGCGCAGCGCGCGGGCAAAGTCCTTGGCGTTCTGGACCGCCTGCAGCCCGTCGGCCTCCGCGCTGACCCGCAGCACGATGTCTTCCTGGACGATATTGCCCGTGTAGCCGTGGTCGGCGTCGCACTGCGGATCGCCGCAACCGGCCGGGCCCATGTCCAGCCGCTGGCCGCCGGACCAGGCGATGGCCAAAGTCAGTTCGCGGGCCTGGTCGGCGGAGGTGTAGTTCTGCGGCTGGGCGTAGACGTAGCTGAGCACCACGGAGCGGATCTGGCTGACCGGGACCGACTCGGTGGAAATCTGCGCCACCATCTGCTCGCCCTCGTCGTCCAGCTGCTGGTCGTCCACGTGCGTGATCACCAGCATGTCCTCGGTGAGCACCAGCACGGTGATGTGCCGGTGCACCTCGTTGCGGTCGAAGTGTGTCTCCAGGTGCACCAGGTGGGACAGCGGCTCGCGCTCGTCCAGGGCGTCGTGGACCACGTCGGAAACCAGCAGCGGATAAAAGCCGGCCCGGTTGAGGGCGTCGTCGAGACTGCGGCGTTCGGCCGTCGATAGGGGGCTCATGGTTCCATAATCCCCTACCCTGCCGCCGGATGGCCAACCCGGCAGGTTCAGTCCCGCATGGCGCGCCGCGCACTGTCCGTGCGGTGCGCGTGGTTTCCGAGCCGGACTTCGGCGTTCAGCACGGCCAGGCCGCGGTCCGAGAGCTGGACCGGGTTGAGCTCCAGCAGGGCCACTTCGGGATGTTCGTCCTTGAGCTGCGCCACGCGGGCGATCAGGTCTTCGAGCGCCGGAACGTCCACGGCCGGCAGGCCTTGGTAGCCGAAGAGCTTCTCCGCCGCGCGGGGCCCGCGGACCAGGTCCGCCACATCCACGGTGCTCAGCGGGGGGATCCGGTGGGACCAGTCCCCCAGCAGGTTGACGGCGTCGCCGGCCAGCCCGAAGGAGACCACCGGGCCCAGGAGCGGATCCTCGATGGAGCGGATGGTGCAGGCCTGGCCGGCGGGCACCATCGACTGGACTTCCAACGGGATGTCGCCGAACGGGGCCAGGCTGGCCCGCATGTGCGCGATGTTGGCGCGCAGGGTCGCCTCGTCCGTGATGTTCAGCCGGACCCCGCCGAGGTCCAGCCGTTGCCGCAGCCGCGCGTCGGTGGTTTTGACGGCCACGGGCCAGCCGAGCCGTTCGGCGGCGGCCACGGCCTCGTCGTCGTGCGTGAAGCCGGCGGACTCCTGAACCGTGATGCCGTAGCAGCCCAGCAGCCGGGCGGTCTGCGCAGGGGTCGGCGTCAGCAGCTCGGTCCCGGTGACCCCGCCGAGCAGGGCGTCGATCTGCCGTTGCGCCTCGGCGGGATCCGTTCCCGCCGGCTCGGGGAACTCGCCCTGGTCGCGGGCCTTCCATTCGGCGTAGCGGACCGCGGCCGCCAGCGCGTTCACGGCGCTGGCGGGGCTGGCAAAAGCGGGCAGGCCGCGCTGCAGGCCGCCGCCGGAATCCGGGCCTCCGGCGGCGAGCAGGCCGTCGGTCCGTTCGGCCAGGTCGAGCACGCCGGTGAAGGAGGCGACCACCGGCTTGCCCGCCTCTTCGGCGCAGTCCCGCAGCACTTCCGCCAGCCGGGAGGTCGGGATACCGGTGGCGGGAAGGAGGGTGACGACGGCGGCGTGCACCTCGGGTGCGGACAGTGCCTGCCGCACCTGCCGGCGAAGCATCGGGAGCGCGGTGGACTGCCCGGTATCCAGGTCCAGCGCCACCTCCCGCCGGACCACGTCCAGCTGGTGGGCCCTGGCGGCGTCGGCCACCACGTTGCCCAGCGCCAGGGAGTTGCTGAACACGGCCAGGTTGGCGCCGGCCGGAAGCGGCTGGCTGACCAGGACCTGCGCCACGTCCATCAGCTCTTCATTGGTCTCCACGCGGATCACCCCGGATTGGCGGAACATGGCGTCGAGGGCGCCCGGCGGCGCCTGGGTGGTGCGTACCGCATGGCCGGGCGGCAACTGCAGCCCCATCACATCGGACTTGGCGACGATCACCGGCTTGCTGCGCGAGAGCCGGCGCGCGATGCGGGAAAATTTCCGGGGGTTGCCGATGGACTCCAGGTAGAGCCCCACCGCCAGGGTGGCCGGGTCGTCTTCCCAGTACTGCATGACATCGTTGCCGGAGACGTCGGCCCGGTTCCCCGCCGACACCGTGGAGGACAGGCCCAGCCCGCGCCGGCTGGCGGCGGTGTAGAGCAGGACGCCGATGGCCGCGGACTGGCTGAACAGCCCGAGCGCTCCGCGCGGGGGCATAGCGGGCGCCATGGAGGCGTTCAGCGACACCGCCGGGTCGGTGTTCAGGAGTCCGAGCGAGCCCGGGCCGATCACCCGCATCCCGTGGGCGCGGGCCTGGCGCACCAGCTCGCGCTGCCGCTGCAACCCTTCGGTCCCGGCCTGGGAGAAACCGTCGCTGGCCACCAGGATGCCCTTGACGCCGGCGGCGGCGCATTCGCGGGCCACCTTGGGTACTTCCCCGTAAGGGACGGCGACGACGGCGAGTTCCACGGGGTCCGGGACGTCGGCGATGGCGGCATGGGAGATCATGCCGTTCAGTTCGAAGGCCTGCGGGTTGATGGCGTAGACGGGACCGGTAAAGCCGGCTTCGATGATGTTCTCCAGCAGCGAGTAGCCCACGCTGCCCCAGTCCCGGCTGGCGCCGATCACGGCCACGGATCCTGGGGCCAGCAGGGCGGCCACGCTCTTGGCCTCGGCCCGGTGTTCCCGGGAGGCCATGACGGCGCGGGAGCGCTCGGTCGGGTCGATGTCGAACTCGAGGGCGACCACCCCGTCGTCGAAATGGCGCCGCACCTCGTACCCCGCGTCGTTGAAGACGGTGATCATTTTCCGGTTCTCCGGCAGCACCTCGGCGGAGAACTTGCTGATGCCGTTCTCCCGGGCGGCCGCCGCCAGATGCTCCAGCAGGATGGAGCCCAGCCCCCGGCCCTGGTGGGCATCGGCGATATTGAAGGCGACCTCGGCTTCGGCGGGATCGTCCAGCCGGTCGTAGCGGCCGATCCCGATGATTTCATCGCCGATGGTGATGACGAAGGCAACCCGGCTGACATAGTCGACCTTGGTGAAGCGGGCCAGTTCGCGCGGGCTGAGCTTGGACTTGAAGGTGAAGAAGCGAAGGTAGATGGAGCTTTCCGATTGCCCCACGTGGAAGGCCTGCAGGGCCTCGGCATCGGCCGGGACGATGGGGCGCAGGTGCGCCGTCCCGCCGTCGCGCAGCACGACATCCGCCTCCCAATAATCCGGATAATCCGGGGAATCAGCCTCTTGCGCCATAAACTCACTGTATCCGCAACTTTTAGCTAAGGACCGAAGCTCTACCCATGCCCCGCCGCCAGACTCCCGCCCCCGAAGAGGACTACACGGAGAACATCGTCGATATCGACGTGACCTCCGAGATGGAAGGCTCCTTCCTCGAATACGCCTATTCGGTCATCTACTCGCGCGCACTGCCCGATGCCCGCGACGGGTTGAAGCCGGTGCAGCGCCGCATCCTCTACATGATGTCCCAGATGGGGCTGCGGCCGGACAAGGGGCACGTGAAGTCCGCCCGCGTGGTCGGCGAGGTGATGGGCAAGCTGCACCCGCACGGCGACGCCGCCATCTACGACGCGATGGTGCGGATGGCGCAGTCCTTCTCGCTGCGCATGCCGCTGATTGACGGCCACGGCAACTTCGGATCGCTCGACGACGGTCCCGCGGCACCGCGCTACACCGAGGCCCGCCTCGCACCGCCGGCCCTGGCGCTGACCGACCACCTGGACGAAGACGTTGTGGACTTCGTGCCCAACTACGACAACCAGCTGATGCAGCCGGCGGTACTCCCGGCCGCTTTCCCCAACCTGCTGGTCAACGGGTCTTCCGGCATCGCGGTGGGCATGGCCACGAACATGGCGCCGCACAACCTCGGCGAGGTGATCGCCGCGGCCCAGCACCTGATCGCCAACCCGGACGCCACGCTCGAGGACATCATGCGGTTCGTCCCCGGACCGGACCTGCCGTCCGGCGGCAAGATCGTGGGCCTGGACGGCATCCGCGACGCGTACGCCACCGGCCGCGGCTCCTTCAAGACCCGCGCCAAGGTGGAGGTGGAGAAGCTCACCGCCCGCCGCACCGGTTTGGTGGTCACCGAGCTGCCCTACGGCGTGGGCCCGGAGAAGGTGATCGAGAAGATCAAGGACGCGGTGACGTCCAAGAAGCTGCAGGGCATCAGCGACATCGTGGACCTGACCGACCGGCAGCACGGCCTGCGCCTGGTCATCGAGCTGAAGAACGGCTTCAATCCGAACGCCGTGCTGGCGCAGCTGTACCGCTATTCGCCGATGGAGGATTCCTTCGGCATCAACAACGTGACGCTGGTCGACGGGCAGCCGCGCACGCTGGGCCTGATGGAACTGCTGCAGGTCTACATCAGCCACCGCATCGGCGTCGTCCGGCGGCGCACCGCGTTCCGGTTGGGCAAGAAGAAGGACCGGCTGCATCTGGTCGAAGGTCTGCTGATCGCCATCGTGGACATTGACGAGGTCATCCAGATCATCCGTTCCTCGGACGAGGCCGCGGCCGCCCGCGAGCGGCTGATGGCCATCTACGACCTGTCCGAAATCCAGGCCAATCACATCCTCGAACTGCGGCTGCGCCAGCTGACCAAATACTCGCGGATTGAGCTCGAGAAGGAACAGGACGAGCTGCGCCGCGAGATCGCGGCACTGGAGGAAATCCTGGCCAACGAGGCCATGCTGCGCCAGCTGGTGTCCGACGAGCTGGGCGAGGTTTCCGCGCTCTACGCCACGCCGCGGCGGACCGTGCTGCTCGAATCGGAGGCCGCCGCCCCGCTCCGCGGCACCGCCCTGCCGGCTCCCGCCGTCGGCAAGAACGCCAAGGCCGCCCTGCCGCTGCAGATCGCGGACGACCCGTGCTGGGTCCTGCTCTCGGCCTCCGGCCAGCTCGCCCGCACGGTGGACCAGGAGCCCCTGTCGGACGGCCAGCGGATCCGGCACGATGTCCTGGCGTCCGTCGTCAGGACCACGGCACGGGCCGAGATCGGAGCGGTGACCTCGCTGGGCCGGATGCTGCGGCTCCCGGTCCTGGACATGCCGGTGCTCGCCGCCGCTGCCGGGTCGCCCAACCTGGCCGGGGGCGTCCCGGTCAAGGAGTTCGTGACCCTGGCGAAAGGCGAATCGCTGGTGGCCTTGGCGCCGCTGGACAAGGTCCTCGCCCTCGGCACGGCGCAGGGCATCGTCAAGCGCGTGACCCCGGACTACCCGCTCAACCGGGAGGACTGGGAGATCATCGCGCTCAAGCCCAAGGACTACATCGTGGGCCTGAGCGTCCCGGCCGACGACGATGAACTGGTCTTCATCACCCGCCAGGCGCAACTGCTTCACTACCCGGCCTCGACGGTGCGCGCCCAGGGCCGCACGGCCGGCGGCGTCACGGGCATCAAACTGGGCGCGGAAGACACCGTGACGTTCTTTGGTGCGGTCGCCGCGGGGGATGCGGACGCCGTCGTCGTCACCGTCGCCTCCTCGCAGGAGGCCCTGCCGGGCACCTCCCCCGGCTCGGTCAAGGTCACCCCGTTCACGGAGTACCCGGCCAAGGGCCGCGCCACCGGCGGAGTGCGCGCCCACCGCTTCCTGAAGGGCGAGGACATGCTCTCGCTGGCGTGGGCCGGGCACGGGCCGGCGAAGGCCAGCTCGTCCAACGGCGCCTCCCGGGCGCTGCCTACCGAACACGGCCGCCGCGACGGTTCCGGCATACCGTTGTCCCAGCCCGTGGACGCCGTCGGCCCCGCCCTATCGCAGCAGGGGTCACAAGACTCCTAAGCTGGGCGCATGGCGATCATCCCCGATACCAAGGACTGGACGTGGGTCACCGGGCGGCCCTGCCCCGAATGCGGCTTCGACCCGGCCGGCGTCACGCCGGACCGGATCGGCCCTGAGGTGCTGGCCACGGTGCCCCGCTGGCAGGCGGCCCTGGCGGAGCCCGGCGCCCACGTCCGCCCCGACGACTCGACGTGGTCGGTGCTGGAGTACGCCGCCCACGTCCGGGATGTCTGCCGCGTGTTCGATGCCCGGCTGCAGCTGATGCTCGGCCAGGACAACCCGGAGTTTGCCGACTGGGACCAGAACGCCGCGGCCGTTGAGGGACGTTACGCCGGCCAGGACCCGCGCGCCGTCGCCGAGGAGCTGGCGGCAGCAGCCGCGGAGGTCGCGGCCGGCTTCAATGCGGTGACCCCGGCAGAGTGGGACCGGCGCGGCAGGCGCAGCAACGGTTCGGCTTTCACGGTCGTCACGCTCGGCAGCTACTTCCTGCACGACGTCACGCATCACCTGCACGACGTCGGGGCGTAGCCGCCGCCCGGCCGCGGTGCACGACGTCGTAGGTGCACGACGTCGGGGCTGCCTTGCCCGCTCAGGTCAGGGGCAGTTCATAGTCCAGGTAGCGCTTGGTCGGCACGTAGCCCATCCGGGTGTAGAGGGCCAGCGCCCCGCTGGGGTTCTCGGTGTCAACGCCCAGCCCGGCGTGTGCCATCCCGTCGGCCCGGAACCGGCGCATCGCTTCGGCCAGCAGCGACTGGGCAAGCCCGCGGCCGCGCCACGGCCTGCGGACGCCGAGGAGGTTCGTGAACCCTTCGTCATACCCTGACTGCAGCTTGTACTGAGGATCAAAGCTGGCCACCTGGTACGCCACCGTCTCGCCGGAGGCGGCCTCCACCAGCGACATGCTCCACTCCGGCCTGGTCTCAGGGTGCTGCACCAGGTTCTTCCACCGGCGCTCGTCCCTCGGCTCGCTGCCCCAGTGGTCCGCGAACGCCTCGTTGTGGGCGAGCCGCACGGCGTCGCTGTCGCCCGGGTCCAGGTCCACAAAGACGAAGCCCTGCGGCAGCGGCGCGTCCGGAATCTCCACCAGCGGCCGGGTCATTTCGGTGAAGTAGCGGACCACCCTGGCGCCCACCGCTTCCATCAGCGCGTTGTGCGCCGGATCTTGTTCCTCGGTGCTGCTCCGCAGGACGCCGCCGCTGATGCCGGCCGCGCAGAACCGGCGCCGCTGGCGGTCGGCCTGCCACTCGTAGAGCGCCCTGCCGATGCCGCGGCGGCGCCAGTCCGGATCCACCCCGCCCCAAGTGTGGGCGACCGGTGAGCCGGCGTTCGCGTAGACCCGGCCCACGGCACGCACCGTCCCGCCGGCATCCAGCCCGAGGGCGGTGCACTCAGCGGGGTCGTTGGCAGGGTCGTCGAACGCCTCCGCCAGGTCCGCCGTCGTCTCGGTCCAGACCGGTTTGTCCACCGCGGCCATCCGCTGGATCAACCGGTGCCAGCCCTCGATGTCCGAGGCGGACATGGGACGCCAGCGCAGGGCTCCGCCGGGAACGACCGGCAGGTCGGAATTGGTCATTGCCTCAGCTTAGGGCAGCGGCATACGTGCCGGTAGGCAGCTGCAGCCGAAGCCCGCACCATGCGGCTTGCCGTTCGTCGTGCGTCACCATGACCACTGCCTTGCCGGCGAGCCCGCGGCGCAGGTCGGCCAGCAACGCGTCCCCGGCGTCGCGGTCCAGGTGCGCGGCAGGTTCGTCGAGCAGCACCACATCGGAGTCGGCCAGCAGCGCCCGGGCCACGGCGAGCCGCTGCCGCTGGCCGCCGGAGAGGAAGTGCCCGCCCGGGCCGATCCGGGTGCCCAGCCCGTGCGGCAGTTCGGCCAGGAATCCGCCCAACCCCACGGCGGCGAGCGCCGAGCGCATCTCCTCTTCGGCCGGCGGGTCCGTGGCAGGCCGGGCCAGCAGCAGATTGGCGCGGAGCGTCGAGTTGAACAGGTGCGCTTCCTGGGGCATCCAAGCGATGGCCGACCGCGGAGCCCCGCCGGACCTCCCGTTGACCAGGTAGCGGCCGGAGGCCAGTGGCAGGAACCCCAGCAGTACGCCGAGCAGCGTGGACTTCCCGCTCCCCGACGGGCCGGTGACCGCCAGCCATTGACCGCGCTCCACCCGCAGGTCCACGCCGGTGAAGGCGTCGTGGTCCGCGCCCGGGTACCGGTAGGACGCGTTGCGCAGTTCCAGCGCCTCGACCGGAGCTTCCCGCCGTGCTTGGCGGGCCGGGGCCGCGCCGCCGCTGCCCAGCTCCGGAATGACGCGTGCCCCGGCGGCGCGCCAGGCGCCCCATTGCTGCACCGCGGTGTTCACCGCCATGAAAGGTTCGGCCAGCGCCAACTGCATCAGGACGACGACGGCCACCACCCCCGGCACCGTGCCTCCCGCCGAGCCGAGCATCACGACGGCTGAGAGGGAACAGGCCAGCACCGTCAGCGCGTGTCCCAGGCCCTGCGCCCAGGCGCTGCGCTGCACGGCGGCGGTCGCTTCCCGGTCAAGGCGGCGGGCACGCAGCAGCAGCGGCCCGGCAGCCGTGTTTGCGGCCAGGTCCCGCGCGGCCGCCAGCAGCCGCGTGAACGCGTTCAGCGACCTGCCCTTGAGCCGCACGGTGGTTGCCTGGGCGTGGCGGTCCGCCCAGCGCGTCAGCGCGGGGGCTCCCACTATGCAGATCCCGGAGAGCAGCAGCTGCCAGCCAAGGGCCGCGGGCATCAGCAGCGCGGTGGCCACGCAGGACGCGGCGGCCACCAGCAGGCCGACCAGCGGGGCGAAGACCGCCCGAGGGGCGATGTCCCGCAGTTCGTCCACGTCTCCGACCAGCCGCTCCAGGGCGCCGCCGCCGCGTGCCAGCCGCCGCCACGCTGCCGGCCGCTGCAGCAGCCCGTTCCACAACCTGATCCGCAGCCGGTCGGTGCTTTCGAAGACGGCGTCGTGCAGCTTCAGCCGCTCCTGGTAACGCAGGACCGAACGCCCGATCCCGAAGAACCGGACACCGACGATGGAGGTCATCAGGTACAGGATCGGCGGCTGTTCGCTGGCATAGACGATCAGCCAGCCCGACAGGCCCGCCAGCGCGACGGCGAAGAGCGCCGCGCCGAGGCCAAAGCACAGTGCGGCCAGGAACCTGCCGCTCCACGGCCGCAGCAGCGCCGCCTGCCGCCACAGGCCGGGTCCGGCGCCGGCGGCGTCCATCCCCGCCGCTTCGGTGCCGCCGTCCTCCCCCGCCGCTTCCGTGCCGGAGCCCGCCCTTGCTCCGGGCGCCTGCCCGCCGCGTTCGGTGCCCGGTGCCCGGGACCGCACACCATCCGTACCCGACGGGGCGGCAGCAACGGGTTCCCCGGACGCCGGCACCACCGGCACCACGTGGTCGGCGAGCGCCGCGGTGTCCGGGTCGTGGGCCACCAGCACGGTGGTCACCCTGCCGCGGAGACCGTCCAGCGCGGCCTCGATGGCCCGGGCACTGCGCTCATCCACGTGCGCGGTAGGTTCATCGGCCAGCAGCACGTCCACCCCGGGGACATGGTCAATCCGGGCCAAGGCCCGTGCCACGGCCACGCGGCGCAGCTCTCCCGGGCTGAGGTCGCCGGTGTCCGCGTCCGCCAGGCCGGCGGCATTGACCTGCGCCAGCGCTTCCTCCGCCGCTGCACGCCCGGCCGGCCCGGCCAGCCCGGCATACAGCGCCACCTCCTCGGCCGCCGTGGCCTCGGAGGGAACCGGATGCTGCGGGATCCACGCGATCCGGCCGCGGTCGAGGCCGGACACCCGGCCGGCCAGCCGGATGCCGGCCCCGTCCCGGCGCAGGCCCGCCAGGATCTCCAGCACCGTGGTCTTGCCGCCGCCGCTCGGCCCGGACAAGGCGGTGATGCGGCCGGCCGGAGCCGTGAAGTTTAGCCCTTCCAGCACCTGCCCGCGGCCCGGGTAAGCGGCGGTCAGCCCGGCAACCCGCAGCTCCGGCGCTTCCCCGCGGCGCTCCCCGGGCCGGTGCCCGGCGTCCGGAGCGGCGACCAGCGGCCGGCCCGCCGGCGCGTCCAACACGGCCTTGCTGCGCTCGAGGGCTTCCAGTCCGTCTTCGCTCGCGTGGTGCGCCGAGCCGAGGTCGCGCAGCGGTTGGAAACACTCCGGAGCCAGGATCAGGGCCAGCAGCCCGGCTTCCAGTTCCATTCCGCCGTAAACCAGCCGGATGCCCACGAACACCGCCACCACGGCCACGGAAATGGTAGCGATCAGTTCCAGTGCCAGCGAGGACAGGAAGGCGACCCGCAGCGTGGCCAGGGTCCGTTCCCGGTAGGCGCGGGCGACATCGGCCAGGGCCCTGGTCTGCGCGGCGGCCCGCCCCAGGCCGACCAGGACCGGCAGTCCCCGGGCCAGTTCCAGCAGGTGGTCGGACAGGCGGTCCAAGGCGGCGGCCGCCTGTTTCGTCCGGTCTTCGGTGTGCTTGCCGATCAGGATCATGAAGACCGGCACCAGCGGCAGCGTGAGCACCACGATCAGCGCGCTCACCCAGTCCGCGGCCAGGATCCGCAGCCCCACCAGCAGGGGTACGGTGGCGCAGGTCACCAGGGCCGGCAGGTACTTGGCGTAGTAGTCATCCAGGTTGTCCAGTCCCCGGGTGGCCAGCACACTCAGGGCGCCCTCGCCCGGGGCGGAGCCGTTGCGCCCGGCCGGGGAGGCACCGCCGTCGTGCAGGATACGGGCGGCGAGGCGGGCCCGCAGGTCCTCCTTGATGGCGGCCGCAGCCCGTTGTGCGGCCACGTCCTGGCCCCAGGCCGCGGCCGCGCGCAGGACGGCGCCGAGGGCGCCGGGCAGCAGGACCGCATCCCAGCTGAACGTCCCGGCCGCCACGCCCGCCACCCCGGCGGCCACCGCCGAAGCGAGCAAGACCAAGCCGCCCGCCTTGACGGCCGCAGCCAGTCCCAGCAGGTAGAGCGCCCGTTTGCCGGCGGCGCCCACCGGAAGCACCGGCTTCACTGTGCGGTGACGGCGTGTGCTGCGGGGATGGCGGAGGCGCTCACGCGCTTGCGGAACACCCAGTACGTGTAGCCCTGATAGACCAGCACGGCCGGGATGCCGAACAGCGCCACCACGCTCATCACGCCCAGCGTGTAGTCCGACGACGACGCCGAGTCCACCGTCAGGCTGAAGGCCTCGTCGATGGTCGAGGGCAGTACCGTGGGGAACACCGCGGTGAAGATGGTTGCCGACCCGGCGACCACGAAGGTGCCGAGTCCGGCGAAGGAGAGTCCGTCCCGTCCGGCCCTGGCCAGCAGCCAGGCCGCCGCCGCGCCGAGGGCGGCCAGCAACAGCGTCGCCACCGTGACGGCCTTGCCGTGGCGCAGCACCAACACGGCGGCCCACGCGGCCATCGGCAGCAGCGCCACCGGCAGCCAGCGCAGGACCAGCGCCTTGGCCCGCAACCGGACTTCGCCGTCGGTCTTCAGCGCCAGGAACGCCGCCGCGTGGACCAGGCTGAAGCCGACCACCGCCAGCCCGCCGAGCACGGCATAGCCGTTGAACCAGGCGAACGGTCCGCCCACCCGGTCGCCGTTGGCGTTGAGCGGCAGGCCCGTGGTGGTCAGGCCGAGCATGGCCCCGACGCCGAAGGCCGCGACCAACGAGCCCAGCGCGATCGCCCAGTCCCAGCGCGCCCGCCACCGGTCCGTGTCCACCTTGCCGCGGTATTCGATGCCGACGGCGCGGAAGATCAAAGCCAGCAGCACGAGCACCAGCGGGAGGTACAGGCCGGAGAACAGGGCGGCGTACCACTCGGGGAAGGCCGCAAACGTGGCGGCCCCCGCGGTGACCAGCCAGACTTCGTTGCCGTCCCAGACCGGGCCGATGGTGTTGAGCAGCACGCGGCGTTCCGTGTTGTTCCGGGCGAAGCCGCGCATCATCATGCCGACGCCGAGGTCGAATCCTTCCAGGAACAGGTACCCGGTCCAGAAGAAGGCGATGACAATGAACCAGATGGTGGGCAGGGTTTCCATGAGTCGTCCTTATCGATCCGTAGGAGCCGGTTCAGTACGCGAACGCGAGCACGTCATCAGGGTCTTTTCCGTTCCCGTCCGTTCCGTCTCCGTCCTTGCCGCGGCCGCCGGTGCCGCCGTCGTCGTCCTTGCCCGTGCCATCCGCGGACGCCGCGGGCAGCAGCTCGGGCATCGCCGCCGGCACACCGCCGCGGCAGTAGGCGGCGAGCAGCTTCACTTCCACCACCAGCAGCGAGCCGTAGACCAAGGTGAAGGCGCTGAGCGAGAAAATCAGCTCCCCCAGCGAGACGCCCGGCGACACGGCCGCGGCCGTGAACATAAAGACGTTGTCGATGCCGTCGGGATCCGGGTTGGGTGCCACGACGAACGGCTGGCGGCCCATTTCGGTGAAGATCCAGCCCGCCGAGTTGGCGCCGAACGGGGCCAGGATTCCGAACACGGCCAGCCGCATCAGCCACTTCGATTCGGGCACCGTGCCCTTGCGCACCACCCACAGGGCGGCGGCGGCGGCCGCGGCGGCCAGCATGCCGAAGGTGATCATCATCCGAAAGCCCCAGTAAGTGACTTCCATGACCGGCACGTAGTCGATTTCGCTGCCGGCGCGCTCGCCGTAGATCGGGTTGTCGGGCAGGTGCGTTCCGAAGCGCTCCTGGTACTCCGGCAGCAGGCTGTTGATGCCCCGGATCTCGGTGTCGAAGTCGCCGTTGGCCATGAAGGAGAGCAGTCCGGGCAGCTCCACCACGGCGACCATGTCGTCGCAGTCGTTGGAGCCGAGGTCGCCGACCGTCAGGATGGAGAAGCCCGTACCGTCGTGGCAGGCGGCCTCCGCCGCGGCCATCTTCATGGGCTGTTGCTCGAACATCAGTTTGGCCTGCAGGTCCCCGGTGAGGGACACCCCGGCGAAGGAGACGACGGCGACGACGGCGCCGATCCGCAGCGAGCGGAGCCAGACCTTGTGGTCGGCCGCATCCCTGCCGCGCGCCGGGTCGGATCCGACGACCACCGTGCCGTCCGGGCCGACGGTGTCGATCCCGTCGCGGCGGCGCTTCCACAGGTGGTACCAGCTGATGCCCAGCAGGAAACCGCCGGCCACCGAGGTGGCGCCGAAGATGGTGTGCGGGAAGGCCACCAGCAGCGTGTTGTTGGTCAGCACCGCCCAGACGTCCACCATCACCGGCCGCCCGTCGATCATTTCGACGCCGACCGGATGCTGCATCCAGGAGTTCGCGGCCAGGATGAAGTAGGCCGAGCAGACAGTGGCCAGCGAGGCACCCCAGATGCTGAGCAGGTGCACCGCTTTGGGCAGCCGGCCCCAGCCGAAAATCCACAGCCCCAGGAAGATGGACTCGACGAAGAACGCGAGCAGCGCCTCCATGGCCAGCGGCGCGCCGAAGACGTCGCCGACGAAGCGGCTGTACTCGCTCCAGGCCATGCCGAACTGGAATTCCTGGACCAGGCCGGTGGCCACGCCCATGATGAAGTTGATCAGGAACAGCTTGCCCCAGAACTTGGTCATCCGCAGGTACTGGTCCTTGCCGGTCCGGTACCAGGCCGTGTGCATGATTGCGACGAGCAGTCCGAGGCCGATGGTCAGCGGCACCATGAGGAAGTGGTAGACAGTGGTGATACCGAACTGCCACCGCGCGATTTCAAGTGCTTCCATTGCCGCTGCCTCCCGGACTGACCTGGGTTCCGGACTGCGCCGAAACTCATTTCTACAAGCCGTAGAACTTAATCTTCTACGAACTGTAGAACATTTGCACGAAAGACGGTAAATTAGAGACCAAGAGCACGGTCGCGGAAAGGTTTTGCGCGCCGTAGATGCGACGTTAAGAGACGAAAAGGAACCAGATGGCTACTCTCGGAGATTTGGAACGGGCGGTCATGGACGTGCTGTGGTCCCAGAACGCCGCCGATCCAGCAGAAGGCGGACTGACCGCCAATGAGCTGCGCGACACGTTGGCGCAGGTCTCCGCGGACGGGGCGGACGGCAAGGAACTGGCCGTCACGACGGTGCTGACGGTCCTGTCCCGGCTCGAGAAGAAGGGGCTGGTCCAGCGCGGCCGCGACATCCGCCCGCACCGCTACCGGGCGGTGACAAGCCGTGAAGAGCACACCGTGGAGCTGATGCACGAGGTCCTGGGCTCGGCCCCGGACCGCGAGGCCGTCCTGGCCCGCTTTATCGGCACGGTCACCGACGAGGAAGCGGAAACCCTGCGCAAGATCCTCTCCTCCAACTGACCTGAATGTTCCTGGCCTCCTACCTGCTGGCCGCCATGGCGGTCATTTTGGCGTGGCCTGCTCCCATCCTGCTCTCGCGGGCACGTTGGACGGCCCGCAGTCCCGGGACGGCGCTGGTGCTCTGGCAGGCCATCGCCCTGGCCGGCGGCCTGTCCATGATCGGCGCCATGCTCACGTGGGGCTTGGAACCGCTGGGAGACCACCTGCTGGCCGGCCTCCGTGGCCTGACCGGCCTTCTGCTGGACGACAGTCCGGACACCGGCCTGGACCTGGTGCACGTGTTCGCGCTCAGCGCCGCCCTGCTGCTGACCGTGCACCTGGTCTTCACGCTGCTGCTGACCTACTACAAGATCCGCAAACAGCGCGGCCGGCACCGCGACCTGCTAAATCTGCTCAGCTCCCCGTCCGAAGACTCCCCGCGCACTTTGGTGATCAACCATCCGGCGCCGGTGGCCTACTGTCTGCCCGGCGGCGGCGGATCCGTCACGGTGCTCTCGAACGGGCTGCTCGAGTTGCTCTCGCCCGACGAACTGCACGCCGTCATGACGCACGAAAAGGCGCACCTGGAACAGCGCCACGACCTGCTGCTGTGGGCCTTCGCCGCCTGGCGGGCGGCCCTGCCCTGGCTCCCCACCTCCAAGCTGGCCCGGACGGCGGTGAACGAGCTGATCGAGATGCTCGCGGACGACCATGCCCTGAAGACGTCGGCCCGCGAGACGCTGGTGCGGGCGATCGCCGTCGTCGCCGCCGGTGAGCGGCCGGCGACGGCAGGCCCGGCCGCCGGCCTGGGCGACCCGGCGAAGGGTTTGCTCGGCGCCGCCGAGGCGGAGTCCTTTGTCACCGCGCACCGGCTCCGGCGGCTGCTCTCCCCCGTTCCGGCCCTCGGCGGGGCGGCCCGGTCCGCGGTGCTGCTGGCCGCGGCATTGCTGCTGGCAGTGCCGACCGTCCTGCTGGTGGCACCCGGGCTGGCGGCCTAGGCGTCGATCCGTTCCCGGTCCAGCATGGAGGCGCCGGCCACGATGAACTCCTTGCGCGGTGCCACGTCGGAGCCCATCAGCAGGTCGAAGGAACGCTCGGCCGCTTCGGCATCCTCGATCCGCACCCTGCGCAGCGTGCGGTGGCGGGGCTCCATGGTGGTCTCGGCCAGCTGGTCGGCGTCCATCTCGCCCAGGCCCTTGTAGCGCTGGATCGGCTCCTTGTACTTCCGGCCGTCCTTCTCCAGGGTGGCGAGCAGTTTGTGAAGCTCGTTTTCCGAGTAGGTGTACACCACCTCGTTGGCCTTGGAGCCCGGATTGATGATCTCCACCCGGTGCAGCGGGGGCACCGCGGCGTACACGCGGCCGGCGTCGACCAGGGGGCGCATGTAGCGGAAGAAGAGCGTGAGCAGCAGCGTGCGGATGTGCGCGCCGTCGACGTCGGCGTCCGTCATGAGGACGACCTTGCCGTAGCGGGCCGCGTCCAACTGGAAGCTGCGCCCTGACCCGGCCCCCACCACCTGGATGATGGCCGCGCATTCGGCGTTGGAGAGCATGTCGCCCACCGACGCCTTCTGCACGTTGAGGATCTTGCCGCGGATCGGCAGCAGCGCCTGGTGGTCGGATGAGCGGGCCAGCCGTGCCGTGCCCAACGCGCTGTCGCCCTCGACGATGAACAGCTCGGAGCGTTCGACTTCGCTGGTGCGGCAGTCGATCAGCTTTGCCGGCATGGAGGACGTCTCCAGCGCATTCTTGCGCCGCTGCGTCTCCTTGTGGACGCGGGCCGAGATGCGGGACTTCATCTCGCTGACGACCTTTTCCAGCAGCAGCGCGGATTGGGCCTTGTCCCCGCGGTTCGAGGACCCCAGCTTGGCGGCCAGCTCCTTTTCCACCACGCGGGACACGATGGCGCGGACGGCGGAGGTGCCCAGGATCTCCTTGGTCTGGCCTTCGAACTGCGGCTCGGCCAGGCGCACGGTGAGCACCGCGGTGAGTCCCGCGAAGACGTCGTCCTTCTCAATCTTGTCGCTGCCGGCCTTCAGCTTGCGGGCGTTCGCCTCGATCACCTTCCGGAAGGTTTTCAACAGCGCCTGTTCGAAGCCGGCCTGGTGCGTGCCGCCCTTGGGGGTGGCAATGATGTTCACGTAGGAACGGACCGTGGTGTCGTAGCCAATGCCCCAGCGCAGGGCGACGTCCACGTGGCAGTCGCGGTCGACCTCGGCGATCTTGCTGTGCCCGTTTTCGTCGAGTACCGGAACGGTTTCCTTGAACTTGCCGGAGCCGTGGAATCGCCAGACATCCGTGACGGCGCTGTCGTTGGCCAGGTATTCGACGAATTCGGCAATGCCGCCGTCGTGGTGGAACACTTCCTCGATCGGGCCGTTCTCGCCGGCGGTGCCGGCCAACCTGCGCTCGTCGCGCAGCGTGATCTTCAGCCCCGGAACCAGGAACGAGGTCTGCCGCGCCCGGTTCTGCAGCTCTTCGTAGGAAAACTTGGCGTCCGGGGTGAAAATCTGCCGGTCGCCCCAGTACCTGATGCGCGTTCCGGTCACGCCGCGCTTGGCGGTACCGACCACTTCCAGTTTGGAGCCCGTGACGAACGGCTCGAACGCGGACTCCGGGCCCGGCCCCCTGCCCGTGTCGATGAACTTGCCCGGCTCGCCGCGGCGGAAGGACATTTGGTACGTCTTGCCGCCGCGGTCCACCTGGACATCCAGGCGGGACGACAGGGCGTTGACCACGCTGGCGCCGACGCCGTGCAGGCCGCCGGAGGCCGTGTAGGAGCCACCGCCGAACTTGCCGCCGGCGTGCAGCTTGGTGAACACCACTTCGACGCCGCTCAAGCCGGTCTTTGGTTCAATGTCCACCGGGATGCCGCGGCCGTCGTCGTGGATCTCCACCGAGCCGTCCGGGTGCAGCGTGATTTTGATGCTCTGCCCGTACCCGGCCAGCGCCTCGTCGACGGAGTTGTCGATGATTTCCCAGAGGCAGTGCATCAACCCGCGGGAATCCGTGGACCCGATGTACATGCCCGGCCTCTTGCGGACGGCTTCCAGCCCTTCCAGGACGGAAAGATGGCGTGCTGTGTACTCAGACTTCGTTGGCGCCACGTGTACGAGTGCTCCTTGGCAGACAGAACTGCGGTCCTTGGCCGCGGTCCGCCGCGAATAACGGACCGTTACTAGGCTAATCCCCTTTGCGGGCGGGCTTGTGCACCGCGCCGGGGCGCACGCCGGCATGTGACGGAGCTCCCGGCTGTTACCCACACGTGATACGCGGTGAGCGAAAGTGACCCCATCTTGCGAAGATTTCCGCGCTTCGGATGGTTCTATGGATAGACGCACTCGTAAGGAGGTCATCATGACGACAGCAGTAGCCCCCCGTGAACTGACCGCATTGGATCGATGCGACCGGTGTGGTGCCCAAGCCTATGTACGGGTTGTCCTGGCCTCCTCCGGCGGCGAACTCCTCTTCTGCGGGCACCATGCCCGTCAGCATGAGCCGCAGCTTCGCTCCAAGGCCTCGGAATGGCAGGACGAAACCAGCCGGTTGACCGAAAAGGCCGGCGCCGCCGCCGAATAGGTTTCCCCGGGAACGGCTGCAGCGGCAGCCCGTTCCCGGTGCGGTCCGTCAGGTCCGCCCGGTTCCCGGTCAAAGGGCGCCGTTCCCCGCAGGGGGAACGGCGCCCTTTGCGTCTCCGGAACCCTTTCCGTCGGGCACCCGCGTACCTGACGCCGCAACGCGGGACCCCTTCCCCTCCCCTGCTCCCGCCGGCTAACGCAGCAGGGCCGGCCCCTTGCCGGTGGCCGGTTAACGCAGCAGGGCCGGCCCCTTGCGGGTGCCGGCCCTGCTGCGCAGTCGGATTAGTCCAGGTAGTCGCGGAGTACCTGCGACCTCGACGGGTGCCGCAGCTTGGACATGGTCTTGGATTCGATCTGGCGGATGCGTTCCCGCGTGACGCCGTAGACCTTGCCGATTTCGTCTAAAGTCTTCGGCTGGCCGTCGGTGAGTCCGAAGCGCATGGCCACCACGCCGGCTTCGCGCTCGGACAGCGTGTCCAGCACCGAGTGGAGCTGTTCCTGCAGCAGGGTGAAGCTGACCGCGTCGGCGGGAACCACGGCTTCGGAGTCTTCGATCAGGTCGCCGAACTCCGAGTCGCCGTCTTCGCCCAGCGGCGTGTGCAGCGAGATCGGCTCCCGGCCGTACTTCTGGACCTCGACGACCTTTTCCGGCGTCATGTCCAGTTCCTTGGCCAGCTCCTCGGGAGTAGGCTCGCGGCCCAGGTCCTGGAGCATCTGGCGCTGCACGCGGGCCAGCTTGTTAATGACTTCCACCATGTGCACCGGGATGCGGATGGTGCGGGCCTGGTCCGCCATGGCGCGGGTGATGGCCTGCCGGATCCACCAGGTCGCGTAGGTGGAGAACTTGAAGCCCTTGGTGTAGTCGAATTTCTCGACGGCACGGATGAGGCCCAGGTTGCCCTCCTGAATCAGATCCAGGAACAGCATGCCGCGGCCGGTGTAGCGCTTGGCCAGCGAGACCACCAGGCGGAGGTTGGCTTCGAGCAGGTGGTTCTTGGCGCGCTTGCCGTCGTGGACAATCTGCTCCAGGTCGCGCCGCAGGCGCGTCTCCATGGTGCCGTCGTCCTTGGCCAGCTTCTCTTCGGCGAAGAGACCGGCCTCGATCCGCAGCGCGAGGTCGACTTCCTGCTCGGCGTTCAGCAGGGCGACCTTGCCGATCTGCTTCAGGTAGTCCTTGACGGGGTCGGCGGTGGCGCCGGCCGAGACCACCTGCTGGGCGGGGGCGTCGTCGTCGTCGGCGTCGGAGTATACAAACCCGGACCCGGTCTCGCCTTCCTTGCCCTTCTTGGCGCCGGCTTCCTCGGTGGCTTCTACATCTTCCTCCGTCGGCTCCGGCTCAACCTCGGGATCCTCGTCGACTTCTTCTGTAGCCAGCTCGGCGGTGTTCGCCGCATCCTTCTTGGCGGCGGCACCGGGCTTGCGGCCGCGCCGTTTGGGAGCAGCTTCCGCCGCTGCCGCTGACTGGGCGCCCGCGCGCTTGGTCGTCGCGGACTTTTTCGGAGCGGAGGCAGCAGTCTCCTCATCGGGAGCTGCAGCAGTCTTCTTGTCCGGTGACACAGAGAACCTTTCGTACGGCGGTCTGTGACGCTACCTGCGGGTAACACCACTATGACCCTGTCAAGTCCGTGAATGAATTCAAACCAAGCCACGGACGCAGGGTCTGCATGGCATAACCTGATCCGCGGCGGCGATATTCCCGCAGGAACTACCGCTGTTTGAAACACGAACCCAACCGGGTCTCGGTTCCCATTGTCTCACGATTCAGACCGCCGGATGAACTGATTTTCGACCCCCGCGGACGCCGCGGTCAGGCCGTCAGGTGCCTCCGGCCCGGCCAGGCCGTCTCCCGCCGGCGCGCCCACATCGGCAGCATTCCGCTGTCCGCCAGTTCCCGCACCAGTTCCGCCAGCCGGTAGCCGGGCCATTCGCGAAGGCATGCTTCGGCGCGTTGATGCGCATGCGTACCGCGCCCCCGGGCCCATTCGATCCAGGCATGCAGCGTGCCGGCGGCAGCGCGGGAGCGCCCCGTTCCGACCGCGTGCAGGCGGGAGAGCAGGTGTGCCGTGGCGTCCACGCGATCCCAGTCCGGAGCGTGGGGCGACTCGCCGATCAGGATTTTGGACCAGCCCCGGGCTGCCGCAGGATCGCCGGACCCGGGCAACGGAACGGCGGGCGGCACGGCGCCCGCCGCAGGGTCCGTGTCATCGAGGAGACCGGACGCCTCGGCCCAGAGGAACGCCGTCTCGGGACTGCTGCAGGCGAAGATGGCGACACCGTCCCGTACCGCGTTGTCGGTCAGGCTCGCCAGCAGGAAGGCCTGCGCTTCGGCCGTGAGGGTTCCGGCTTGGTGCGCTGCCAGGGAATGCTCCCAGCGGCGGAGGGTGTGGAAGTAGAAGGCCGCATGGGTCCACCCTCCCGCGGTTTCCGCGGCCAGCCGGTCCGCCTCCAGCTGTATCCCGGCCGCCACGTCCGGTGCCACGTCAGCCGCGGACGCTGCCGGCGGCGGTGCGGCGGCAGCCCCCGCCTTCCGGCCGGACGCGGCGGCCGCGTAGGGTGCGCCGGAGGTTGCGGCCCGTGGGACGGCCACGGCCTCCGCTGCGGATGCCGCATAGGTGCTGCCGCTGTAGACAAGTTCGGCGTTCAGGGCACTGTCCCGGATCTGTGACACCGGACGCCCGGGCAGCGGACAGCATTCGGTGTCGCCGCAATACAGCTCGCGCCAATGCCGTGGGCCAACCGTCCAGCCCGCGCGGACCGGCAGCCCGGCGGCGGACAGGGAACGGCCGAGGGCGGCCACGAGCCGGGCATGGGGCGGCCGCTCCGGCGAACGCCAGGGGTGGTCCGTGTACAGGATGAGCAGCGCGGAGTCGGCGTCCTCATCGGAGCGCAGATAGTCCGCCGCTGTTTCGGCAAACAGTTCGAGGTGGCAGCCGTCCCCGCTGGCGGGGAGGTCCAGGCGGAGGGTCGCGCCCAAACGGCCTTGGGACACGGCCAGCAGCACCACGCTGTCGGCGGGAAGGAATCCCAGCGCATGCGGCACGAAACCGAGAATGTCGACGGAGCGGCGGGCGGTGAACTTCTTCTTCTCCATGACAGGAGCCTTCCGCCGCTGCCTGCCCGGCGGCCAGCCGAGGGCGCTCCCCTGTGGACAAGTGCCCTGCAGAAGCCCAGGTGGAGGGAAGGTGCTCAACCCTGGAGGGAGGGTGCTTACCCGCCCCGGGTTCCGCCGTTCCCCCTGCGTTCCCGGATCCGTTGGCGCCGCCGGCGGCGCTCCCGTGCCAGCGCGTCACGCAGCGGCGGCACGGTGATCCCGCCGTGCGACATCCGGGTACGCACGCGCTTGCGCACGGCCAGCATCGCCAGCGTGCCCGCAATCAGGAAGAGGAACTGGAGGCTGAAGGCCAGCTTGAACGAGTCCAGCGCGTACAGGTCGCCCTGCGAGAACCCGCTGGCCAGCAGGGCATCGAGCACCACGCCCATGCCGAGCATCACCAGCAGCGCCGAGATGAAGCCGCCCACGTTGACAATTCCGGTGGCCGTTCCGGCGCGGCTGAGCGGATTAAAGGTCCGGGCGAAGTCGAAGCCGATCATGGAACCCGGGCCGCCGACCGCCACGGCCATGACCAGCAGCAGAAGCAGCCAGAACGGTGCCGGACCCGGGTAAACCAGCACGCACAGCCAGGCGGCCGACATGGCCCCGACGATCAGCAGGACCATCGTGGAGCGCCGCAGGGGATGCCGGCCCACCCAGCGGCCCAGCAACGGGCCGGCGACGAAGGAGGTCATGACCGCTGCCGTCATCAGCACTGAGGCTTCCGTCGGCGTCAGGCCCTGGGCCGACACCAGGAACGGGTAGCCCCACATGAGCATGAACACGTTCGCGGGGAACTGGACCGTGAAATGGGTCCACAGTCCCAGTCGCGTACCCGGTTCCCGCCACGCTTCGGCCAGCGACGCGCCGGTCTGGCGCAGCGTCGGCTGCGGGGCCGTCCGCCGGGGGCCGGGCTCGTTGCGGACCACCGCGAGGGCAAGGACAAAGGCCACCGCGGAGAGCGCGGCAACAGAGAGGAAAGCCGGCGTCCAACCCGCAAGGTTAAGGATGGCCACGAACGGGATGACGCTGATCAGTTGGCCGATCTGGCCCAGCTGGCCGGTCAACTGGGTCAGCAACGGGATGTGCTTGCCGCTGAACCAACTGGGCAGCAGCCGCAGCACGGACACGAAGGTCATCGCGTCGCCGGCACCGACGAGGACGCGTCCGGCCAGCCCTTCGGGGACGGAGGACGCGAAGGCCAGGGCGGTTTGCCCGGCCAGCATCAGCACGGCCCCTCCGGCCACCATCATCCGGGGCCCGTATTTGTCCACCATGAGGCCGACGGGGATCTGCAGCCCCGCGTACACCACCAGTTGAACCACGGTGAACGTCGACAACGCGGCGGCGGTGGCGTCAAAGCGCTCGGTGGCCTGCAGGCCTGCTACGCCGAAGGTCGTCCGCTGGGTGATCGCCACCAAATAGGCGAATATCCCGCTCCCCCACACCCACCAAGCACGCCGCGAATCCATTGCTCCATCTTGCCCACGGCCCGGCGCGCGGGACTAATCGGCGTCGCCGGGCCCCGCGGAGGCTCCTTCGGCGCCGTCGTCGTCGGTGGCGGGCTGGGTGGCCAGGAAGGCCTCCACTGCCGCGCCGATCTCGTCGGCGTCGGGCAGCTCTTCGTTGTCCTTGACCAGCAGCGAGCGGCGCTCTTCGTGCCCCGCGTACTCGTCGTACCGCTCTTCCAGCCGGCCGACCACCCGCTGGACGTCCGCAGAATCCTGTACCTGCCGGTCGATTTGGCTCTCAACCTCGCGTCCGGTCTCGCGCAGCCGGTCTGTGGGCAACGTCAGCGAGGTGGCGGCGCCGATGTACTCCAGCGCCGCGACGGCGGCCGGCGGGTACTGGGCGTCGGACAGGTAGTGGGGCACATGGATGGAATAGCCGACGACGTCACGCCCGGCCTCCGCGAGGCGCATTTCCAGCAGCGGGCCGATGCCGGCCTGCAGCTCCGCCTGGGGTTTCCAACTGGTGATCCCGTCGATCAGGTCCTGCCGCGAGCCGTGGACGGTGACGCCGATCGGGCGGGTGTGGGGCACCGGCATGGGAAGCGACTGGACCCACGCGACCAGCCGCGTCTGGAGCCGGTTCGCCACCCAGACGACCGCCCGGGAGAACCGCTCCCACTGGTAGTCCGGTTCAGGGCCGGTCAACAGCAGGAACGGCGTGCCGAGCCCGTCGACCAGCCGGTACAGCTCGATGGCGGGGGCTTCGTAGTCGGTGAAACGGTCGCCGGCGAAGGTGATGCGGGGCCGCCTGCTGCGGTAGTCCACCAGTTGGTCGGCGTCGAAGGAGACGACCAGCTGTGCGTCGAGCTCGTCGAGCAACTCGTCGCCGATCTGTTCCACCACGTGGCCGGCTTCGGCAGCACCGGTGAATCCCATGACGAGATCAAGCCCGCGCAGCGCAGGCGAGTCGAATAACTCCGCGTTGGTCGACATCAGCGACCGTGGATCCAGCAATGTGCCCTCCGTTCCGGCATCGTCTTTCCCTGCCGTGCATGGCTCTCTCGCAATGTTCAGCGCCCCGGCGGGCGGAAAAATTCCTGCCCGCGGACCGGGACAGCGCGTGCGCGGCACCGCATCCGGAGCCGGAGAGACTACGATCGACAGGTGCAGGCCCTGTTCCGGCCAACCTTTCAAAGGCTCATTCCTGCTGGAACTACTGTAGACACAACGGTAAGCAACCGGTGAACGGCGGCGGGCACTACCCGTCCGGCCGGCCGGCTGTAGGAGAAGTTAGGACAGATCTGCGTGATCCCCACGACCGAGCTCAAGCTCAGCGCCATTGCCAAAGATGTCAAAAAGGCCAAGTCAGCCGCCCTCGTCATTGCGGTCGGGCAGGACGGAGACGGTCCGGTCCTGCTGGAGAATCCGCTGCCGGCCAAGGCGTCGAAAACGCTGCAGGACTCCCTTCCGCTGCTCGGCGTCACCGGCGCGGCCGACGAGGTACACCGGCTGCCGGGGCTGCCCGGGGCCGGGGCGGACGTGGTGGTGCTGGCCGGCGTCGGGAAGCTGCTCCCCGGGCAGGCGTTGACGGAAGAAACCCTGCGCCGCACCGCCGGCTCGGCGGTGCGCCAACTGGCAGGGGTCCGCTCGGTGGCCCTCGGCCTGCCGGCCGGAACAGTCGCCGAAGCGGCGGCCGTCGCCGAAGGCGCCGCCCTGGGCGCCTATGACTTCAGCGATCACCGCACCCGGGCGGCCGGGGCCCGCGGCCCGGTGGCGGAAGCCACCGTCATCACGCCGGTTGCCGGCGACAAGGAACTGGCGAAGGCACTCAAGCGGGCCTCGGTGCTGGGACGGGCGGTCAACGCTACGCGCTCCTTGGTCAACCAGCCGCCGAGCCACCTGTACCCGGAGTCGTTCGCCGAGGCGGCCACCCGGATGGCCCGGAACCTGCCTGTCAAGGTCACCGTCCTGGACGAGGGCCGGCTGGCGAAAGACGGTTACGGGGGCCTGACCGGTGTCGGCAAGGGATCCAGCCGCCCGCCCCGCCTGGTCAAGGTGGAATACGCGCCGGTCCGGGCCAAGGCGAAGCTCGCCTTCGTGGGCAAGGGCATCACCTTCGACTCCGGCGGCCTCTCGCTTAAGCCCGCCACGGGCATGATGACCATGAAGTGCGACATGGCAGGCGCGGCCGTGGTGCTGAACGCCGTCCTGGCGATCGCCGAACTGGGACTGCCGGTGAAGGCCACGGCGTGGCTTTGCCTGGCGGAGAACATGCCGTCCGGCACCGCGTCCCGGCCCTCCGACGTCTTAACCATGTACGGCGGCAAGACGGTGGAAGTGCTGAACACCGACGCGGAAGGCCGGCTGGTCATGGCCGACGGACTGGCCGCCGCCAGCGAGGAACATCCCGACGTCCTGTTGGACGTCGCCACCCTGACGGGTGCGCAGATGGTCGCGCTGGGAAGCCGGGTGGCCGCGGTCATGGGCGAAGAACCCGTGCGTGATGCCGTCAAGGCCGCCGCCGACCGGGCGGGGGAACTGTTCTGGCCGATGCCGCTGCCGGAGGAACTCCGTCCCAGCCTGGACTCGCAGGTGGCAGACCTGTCCAACATGGGCGACAAGTACGGCGGCATGCTGACGGCCGCGATCTTCCTGCGCGAGTTCGTGGGCGAATCCGGCGGCGTGCGCATCCCGTGGGCCCACCTGGACATCGCCGGCCCGGCCTTTAACGAAGGATCCCCGCACGGCTACACCCCGAAGGAGGGCACCGGCGTCGCCGTCCGCACGCTGGTGGCCTACGCCGAGGATGTAGTGGCCCGCAGCTCCTAAAGGCCCGCGCCCCACGGCACGCCCGCGTGAATCCGCACACAATCCGGCCCGTTGGGGCCGTCACCAACTAGATGATGGTATGCGGGAGGGCTAAGGTGAGACCCAACCAACTTCGTTCGTCAACCCCAATCAACTCATCGACGTGTCACCACACGTTGCGAACACGCGAGGGAGCGTTCACGTGGCCGATTCGGCAACAGCGCAAGAATTCGACATCCTGATCCTCGGCGGCGGCAGCGGCGGTTATGCCGCTGCCCTCCGCGCCGTGCAGCTGGGCTTCAGCGTCGGTCTGGTGGAAAAGGGCAAGCTCGGCGGCACCTGCCTGCACAACGGCTGCATCCCCACCAAGGCGCTGTTGCATTCGGCCGAGCTGGCCGACCACGCCAAGGACGCCGCGAAGTACGGCGTGAACGTGAGCCTCGATTCCATCGACATGGCCGCCGTCAATGCCTACAAGGACGGTGTCATCGCCGGGAAGTTCAAGGGCCTGACCGGCCTGGTCAAGTCCAAGGGCATCACCGTCATCGAAGGCGAAGGCAAGCTCGTCGGCAAGGACACCATCGAGGTCGGCGGCACCGCCTACAAGGGCAAGAACATCGTCCTGGCCACCGGCTCCTACTCCAAGACCCTCCCCGGCCTGGAAATCGGCGGCAAGGTCATCACGTCCGACCATGCCCTGAAGATGGACACCCTGCCCAAGAGCGCCGTGGTGCTCGGCGGCGGCGTCATCGGCGTCGAGTTCGCCTCGGTATGGAACTCGTTCGGCGTTGACGTCACCATCGTCGAGGGCCTGCCCTCGCTGGTGCCCAACGAGGACCCGGCCATCATCAAGCAGCTCGAGCGCGCGTTCAAGAAGCGCGGCATCAAGTTCAACACCGGCGTTTTCTTCGACAAGGTGGAACAGAACGACGACGGCGTGGTGGTCACCCTCGCCGACGGCAAGACGTTCCAGGCCGACCTGATGCTTGTTGCCGTCGGGCGCGGACCGAGCACCGCAGGCCTGGGCTTCGAGGAAGCCGGCCTGACGGTTGACCGCGGCTTCGTGATCACCAACGAGCGTCTGCACACCGGCGTCGGCAACATCTACGCCGTCGGCGACATTGTCCCGGGCGTCCAGCTGGCCCACCGTGGATTCCAGCAGGGCATCTTCGTGGCCGAGGAGATTGCCGGCAACAAGCCGGCCCTCATCGAAGACATCAACATTCCGAAGGTCACCTACTGCGATCCGGAGATTGCCTCCGTCGGCCTCAGCCAGCCGCAGGCCGAGGAGAAGTTCGGCAAGGACAACGTGGAGACCGTCGAGTACAACCTGGCCGGCAACGGCAAGAGCTCGATCCTGGGCACCAGCGGCATGATCAAGATGGTCCGCGAAAAGGACGGCCCCATTGTGGGCATGCACATGATCGGCGGCCGCATCGGCGAGCAGATCGGCGAGGCGCAGCTGATCGTCAGCTGGGAAGCCTACCCGGAGGACGTCGCGGCGCTCATCCACGCGCACCCCACGCAGAACGAGGCCCTCGGCGAGGCCGCCATGGCGCTGGCCGGCCGCCCGCTGCACGGCTAACAAGCCCTCCCCTGGTGCACCCGTCCCCGCCGGGCGGGTGCACTAGGCTCAAGACAAGACTCGATGTACCGGCCAGGCCGGAAAATAGACTCAAAGGAGAACGGGCACCACATGTCTGAAACCGTGAACTTGCCCGCCCTCGGTGAAAGCGTCACCGAAGGCACTGTGACCCGCTGGCTGAAACAGGTCGGCGACCGGGTCGAAGTCGACGAACCCCTGCTCGAGGTTTCCACCGACAAGGTCGACACCGAGATCCCCTCTCCGGTAGCCGGTGTGATCGAAGAGATCCTGGTCGCCGAGGACGAAACCGCCGACGTCGGAGCCCCGCTGGTGCGCATTGGCGACGGTTCCGGCTCCGGCGAGGCAGCCGAGGAAGCGCCGGCGGCTCAGGAGGAGGCGGAAGCCCCCGCCCAGGAAGCCCCCGCCGAGGAGGCCCCGAAGCAGGAGGAGCCCCGGCAGGAAGCCCCCGCCGAGGAGGCCCCCGCCGCCGGTTCCGGCGAAGGCACCGAAGTCACCCTCCCGGCCTTGGGCGAAAGCGTGACCGAGGGAACGGTCACCCGCTGGCTGAAGCAGGTGGGCGACACCGTCGAGGTCGACGAGCCGCTGCTCGAGGTCTCCACCGACAAGGTAGACACGGAGATCCCGTCCCCGGTGGCCGGCACGATCCAGGAAATCAAGGTCGCCGAGGACGAGACCGCAGAGGTCGGTTCGGTGCTCGCCATCATCGGCACCGGTGCCGGCCCCGCCAAGGCGGAGCCGAAGGAAGCCGAGCCGGTGGCCGCAGCGCCTGCCGAGGAACGCGAAGCCCCGGTGGCTGAACCGTCCGCCGAACAGCCTGCCGCAGAAGCCCCCAAGGCCGAGGCTCCCAAGGCCGAGGTTCCGGAGGCGGCAGCCCCCCAGGCAGCCCCGGCCGCCGCCGAGCCCGCCGCGGGCCCGGACGCCGGTTATGTCACCCCGCTGGTCCGCAAGCTGGCCAACCAGCACGGCGTGGACCTGTCCAACGTCAAGGGCACCGGCGTGGGCGGACGCATCCGCAAGCAGGATGTGCTGGAGGCGGCCGAAACCGCCAAGCCGGCCGCAGCACCGGCAGCCACCGCGAAGGCTCCGGCGGACGCCGCGGCCTCGGCCAAGCGCGGCACCGTCGAGAAGGCACCGCGGATCCGCCAGGTGATCGCCCGCCGGATGCGCGAATCGCTGGACGCCTCCACCCAGCTCACCCAGGTCCACGAGGTCGACATGACCAAGGTGGCCAAGCTGCGCGAGCGTGCCAAGAAGTCCTTCCAGGAGCAGAACGGCGTCAAGCTGACGTACCTGCCCTTCATCGCCAAGGCCGTCGCGGAGGCGCTGAAGCAGCATCCGAAGCTGAACGCCGAGTACGACGAGGAAAAGCAGGAGATCACCTACCACAACGCAGAGCACCTGGCGATTGCGGTGGATACCGACAAGGGCCTGCTGGTCCCGGTGATCAACGACGCCGGCAGCCTGAACCTGGCCGGCCTGGCGGGCAAGATCGCCGATGTTGCCGCACGTACCCGCAGCAACAAGATCGCTCCCGACGAGCTCTCCGGCGGCACCTTCTCGATCACCAACATCGGCAGCGTCGGCGCCCTGTTCGACACGCCGATCATCAACCAGCCGCAGGTGGGAATCCTCGGTACCGGCGCCATCGTCAAGCGGCCCATGGTTGTCCAGGATGAGAACGGCGACGATTCGATCGCGATCCGCTCGATGATGTACCTGTCCCTGACCTACGACCACCGTTTGGTCGACGGCGCGGATGCCGGCCGTTTCCTGCAGACACTGCGGGCGCGTCTGGAAGCCGGACAGTTCGAGGCGGATCTGGGCCTCTAGCCGGCCTGCCCCGCGCGACGCACGGATGAGCGGCGGGCTGCGTTCCAGTGGACGCAGCCCGCCGCTGTGCTTTGCCCCCTCGGCCCGCCCCGCCGTACTACGCTAGGTAGAAAAACCCCGTGCCGTCGCGGCATGGCGCGGATCTGCGTGCCTCCCCGGCCGATAAGCTGGGCCTATGGACATCCTTTACAGCGTTTTCGTCTTCCTGCACATCGTCGGTGCTGCCATGATCGTCGGCATCTGGATCGGCAACATGAAGAAGCCCACGGTCCACCCGCGCCAGTTCGACGGCGCCGCCTTGCAGGTCATCACCGGCGTCATCATGATGGGCCTGATTCCGGCCATGCCCGAGGACTTTGAAGATCCGAACTATGTGAAGCTGACCATCAAGCTTGTCATCGGCCTCGTCGTGGCCGTCCTCGCTTTCATCGGCCGCCGCAAGTACAAGGCCGGCGAGCCGATTTCCACCGGCCTGGCCCACTCCGTGGGCGGCCTGGCGCTGCTGAACGTCGCCATCGCCACCCTCTGGAACTGACCCTACGATTTTCCGTGCTGCGGCCGGCCCCGACCCGGGGCCGGCCGCAGTGGCTTAAACCCGTGCCGCCGGACAGTCCGGCGCAACTCCCCTAGGATGAGGATGACGGCACCGGCCGCCTTTGGCCGGGACCGGCGGAAAACGCATCCGTACATCGACCAAGGAGGACCATATGGCTTCAACACGTTCTGCCAGCACCGAGTGGAATGGCGACCTGTTTAGCGGCAGCGGCCAGACTACGTTCGAAACGTCCGGGATCGGCACCTACGATGTCACCTGGAAGGCACGTGCGGACCAGTCCGAAGGAAAGACCAGCCCCGAAGAACTGCTGGCTGCCGCCCACGCCACCTGCTACTCGATGCAGTTCAGCAACATGCTCAAGGAGAACGGGACCACCGCCGAGAGCATTAGGACCTCGGCGGCCGTGGATTTCGTGCCGGGCACCGGAATTACCGAGATTCGCCTGACCGTGAACGCGACCGTGCCCGGGATCAGCGAGGACGATTTCCAGCGCCTGGCCTCCGGTGCCAAGGACACCTGTCCTGTTTCCGGCGCCCTGGCCTCCGTCCCGAGCATCACGATTGATGCCACCCTGGCCGGCTAGCGCACAAATCTTCGTCGAAGAACCCCGGGCACCTTTCGATGTGCCCGGGGTTCTTCAATGTTCAGCCCGGCGCTCAGCCGGCCTCTTGCGGACGCGGCGGCAGCGGTCCGGGACGCAGCACGGGATAACCGGCCCGCGCCGGCGGCTGGTCGGTGGGCAGTTCGCCCAGCATCTCCTTGAGGATGCCGACGCTGTGCTCCAGCTGCGGGTCCTCCCCCGCCCCGTACGCGTGCGGCGGGAACGGCACCTCGATGTCCGGATCCACCCCGTAGTTCTCCACGCCCCAGCCCACGCCCTGGGTGAACCAGAACGCGTACCGCGGCTGCGTGACACCGGTGCCGTCGGCCAGCGAGAACTTCGCGTCGATGCCGACCACCCCGCCCCAGGTCCGCGTCCCGACCACGGGGCCGATTCCGCGCAGCTTGCTCACCTGGGTGATGATGTCGCCGTCGGACCCGGCGTATTCATCCGTGAGGACGACGACGGGGCCCCGCGGCGCGTGGGCCGGGTACGTGCCCGGCTGCTCGCCGCGGGCGAGGTTCCAGGCGGTGACCTTCCGGCCGATCAACTCGGCAACCAGCTGGGAGGTATGGCCGCCGCGGTTGCGCCGTACGTCGATGACGAGCGCGTCCTTGGCGGTCTCCACGTCCAGGTCGCGGTGTAGTTGTGCCCAGCCGCGCGCCACCATGTCAGGAATGTGGAGGTAACCGAAGCGTCCGTTCGATGCCTCGCGGACATTGCGGCGGTTCCCGGAGACCCAGTTCTGGTACCGGAGCCGCTCTTCGTCGCGGATGGGGATCACCGCGATCCGCCGCTGCAGGCCGGCTTCCGGGCTGCCCGCCCCGTTGACGATGGTGAGCTCGACCGTCTTGCCGGCCGCGCCGGCCAGCAGCGGCGCCGGGCCTGCCAGCGGGTCCACGGGGATGCCGTCCACCGCCGCGATCACGTCCCCCGGGTCGACGGCTGCGCCCGGAGCTGTCAGCGGAGACATCGCCAGCGGGTCCGACGATTCGCCGGCGAGGATCCTCTGCACGGTCCAGCCCGCCTCGGTCCGCGCCAGGTCGGCGCCGAGCCGTCCCTGTTTCCCGGAGCCGGGCTCGGCGACCGGCGGGGGCGAAACGTAGGCGTGCGAGGTGCCGAGTTCGCCGTGCAGCTCCCAGAGCAGGTCCACCAGGTCGTCGTGCGATCCAAGCCGCTCGACCAGGGGCCGGTAACGGTCGTAGACGCCTTGCCAGTCCAGCCCGGCCAGGTCCTCGGCCCAGTAGAAGTCGCGCTGCAGCCGCCAGGCCTCGTCGAACGCCTGGCCCCAGACCTTGAGCGGTTCGAGCGTGACCCGGATCCGGCCCAGGTCGACCTGCACGCTCTCGGGCGAGTCGTCGTCGACCTTCCCGGCGGCCGGCACGGCCTTCACCTGTGCCTTGTGCACGTACACGATCCGCTTGCGGTCCTGGGACACCTCGTAGGAATCCAGCGCCGGCACCAGCACGGAAACCTCCCGGCGGGAGAGGTCGAACCGCTCCAGCCGCTGGGACTGCTCCGGCTCCTCCGCCGACGCACGGCCTTCTCCGGTGACACCGGCGGGGTCACTGGCCAGCCACAGCAGGGCTCCGTCTACCGCGCTGAGGTCGGTGTAGCGGCCCTGCCGGACCGGGACCGGGATGATCCGCTCGCCCAGCCGTTCGGCGTCCACCACCATGTCGGCGACGGCGGGCGTGGCCTGGTCCTCCCCGTTCGGGGATCCGTCGTGATCCTTCCCGGCCGACGGCGGCGCGTCCGGCAGCGTGCCGTGCACCGACGGACCGAACGGCGAAGACGTGGCTGCGGCCAGGGCCACCAGGAACGGCTTGGTCGATTCGGGAAAACCCAGGTCGAAGCTGTGGGTGGAATAGACCGGATCGAAGCTCCGTTCGGAGAGGAACGCGGCGAACTTGCCGTCCGGGGTGAACGCCGGCCCATGGTCGCGGAAGCGCCCGTCGGTCACGT
Organism: Arthrobacter sp. MDT2-34-1; assembly: GCF_059091365.1. NCBI lineage: Bacteria > Bacillati > Actinomycetota > Actinomycetes > Micrococcales > Micrococcaceae > Arthrobacter > Arthrobacter sp. MDT2-34-1. The sequence continues at coordinate 92,724 of NZ_JBNHGO010000001.1, read as the reverse complement.
CGACGATGCCGCCGGTGCCGTCGGCCCGGGCCAGCCGGAGACGCGTGCGGGTGCCCTCCGCGGTCACGGGCTCGGTCCACAGGATCCAGCGGGAATCCGGTGAGAAGACCAGCTCGCTGATCGCCCCGTGATCGGTGCCGGAGAGCCGGCGGAGCTGAGCGCTGGCGGCGTCCAGGACCAGTACTTGGCCGTATTCGGTGGCCACTGCCGCCAGCCTGCCGTCCGGACTGGCGGCAAGCGCGCTCACCCGGTCCGGGCCGGGCAGCTCGACGCGGCGCAATTGCTGCGGCTCGAGCGCCTCGGCGGAACGGGCGTCCGGTTCCCCGCCGCCGCTTCCGCCGCCTTGCCGTCCGCCGGACCGCACCTCCACGATGGGCTGGGACTGGGTCGGATGGACGACGGCGGAGGCCGACACCGGGCGCGGCAAGCCGTCGGGCTCCGGTTCGGCGGGGGCCGGCGCGGCTGCGGCGGGAGCAGGCTGGTCGGCCCGGGACAGCTGTTCGAAGACCTGGCGGATGTAGAGGGCTTCTTCGCCGTCATGGTCGGCGACGTAGACCACCCGCGTGTCGCCGAGGGGCCGCGCGAGCCGGGCGCGGACGCCGGGCGTCGATTCCACCGCGCGCGACGGGCCGTCCCGGTGGGTCAGCCAGTGCACCGTGCCGTGCGTTTCGATGACGGAGGCGGTTCCCTTGGGATTCGGCACGGCGGAGGCCAGGTGCTTTGCCACGTCGAGCGGGCGGCCGCGGCGGCTCGTTGATGCCGAGCCCAGCGTGATCTCAAGCCGGCGCGGCGCGTCCGGGGAGTCGAGGGAGTCCAGGACCCAGAGTTCTCCGGCGGATTCGAAGACCACGCGCGTGCCGTCCGTCGCGGCATGGCGGACGTAGAAACCGTCGTGGTCGGTGTGCCGGCGCAGGCCTTTTCCATCCGGCCGCACCGAATACAGGTTGCCGTAACCTTCGTGGTCGCTCAGGAACGCGATCCGGTTGCCGATCCACATCGGGTCTGCCAGGTTGCCGTCGAGTTCGGCCGCCAGGCGCCCGAACTCGCCGCCGCCGTCCCGGTCGATCCACAGTTTTCCGGCCGTTCCGCCGCGGTAACGCTTCCACCACGCCGGTTCGCGCGAGAGCACGCTGCCGACCACGACCGGACGCTCGTCGCCGAGTTCCGGCCCGAACGCGATCGAGTCCACGGGGCCATAGGGCAGGACCCGGGCGTCCGAGCCGTCCAGCGGCACGGCGTAGGCCCAGGTGTGACGTGATTCTTCCCGTTCGAAGGAACTCGTCACCAGGGCGTGGCCCGCTGTCGTGAATCCTTTTACCTTCGTGCTGGCGTGCCCCCAGTAGGTCAGTTGGCGGAATCCCCCGCCGTCGACCGACGCCGTGACAGCCTCGGGGGCGCTGGCCTGCACCACGCTCCAGGCCAGGTGCTGCCCGTCGGGCGAGAACCTCGGGTTCCGGGCCGGCAGTTGCAGCGACGAAACACGCCACGCCCGGCCGCCGGCAAGGGGTGCGACCCACACATCGTCCTCAGCGACGAACGTGACCAGATCGCCGTGCACGTGCGGGTAGCGGAAGTAGCTCGATGAAGTCATGCCTCGATCTTAGTCACGGCCTGTGCGGGCCCCGGGGTCATCCGAGCGGCGGGGCGCCTCGCGGACTGACTGGATCAGCCAGCCGGCGTCCCGCCTCACCATCTCAAGTTGGACCCGTTGCACGCTGGGTTCGGCGCGTCGTCCCAGCACGCTGCCGTCGGCGGCCACCTGCCGGTACGCCGACGTGCTGACGGTCGCGGCCACCCATTCCTGTGGCCCTCCGCTTGGTGGCGTTGGATCCACGGTTACCGCCTCCACCGTGGTTTCCAGCCCGTCGAGCCAGCTGCCGGAGCCTGCCAGTGCCGCGATGATGCCCCGGTCCGTGTCCATGACGGCCGTGCCGGGCACATTGACCCGGTTGAGCAGCGTTGCGTCGCGGGTCCTGACGGCCTCGGTGCGCAACCAGGCCAGGGCGGGCAGGGCCGCCGCGGCATCGCCGCCCCGCAGCGCCCGTTCCAGTTCCGCCGGCAGTACCCGGGCTTCGGGAGGAGCCGGGGGCTGCCCTTCGCGCTGCGCCGTGGACACCTGTTGCACGGACCGGTCACGGCCGGGCGATGAGACCGCATCCGGAACGCTCGGCGGAGCAGGCGTTACGTTGCCGGCCAGGGCGAACAGGATGCCCGCTGCCGCCGCAGCCGCGGCGACCGCCAGCCCGGCCCTGGCCCGCCGGCCGGGGGTGGGCCGGGCACCGCCTCCGCGGCCGGCCCCAACCTGCGGCCGCGGAAACGGTGGCAGCAGTCCCCTGTTCCGGCAGCCGGCGGCCTTACCCGCCGCCTGCCGCCGGGTCAGCAACTGGCTGGCAACGGAAGGATGCGCCGACGCCGTCAAATCCAGGGCCTCCGGCTTTGCGGCCCGAATCGCCCGGCGGGCGAACTCCGCCGCCGAGGGGCGCTCCCCTGCACGCTCGGCCAGTCCGTCTTCCAGGAGGGCCACCAGGTCATCGGGCACCTCGGGCACCAATGCCGCCAGTGGCGGCCGCTGCGCGGTGGCACCGGGCACCCGGCCGGTGAGCGCGAACCAGCCGATGGCTGCCAGCGCATAAATGTCCGCTTCGGGATCCAGCCGGCCGCCGCCGGACCCGCTGCGCGGTGCCCCGAACCCCGGCGTGCCCGCCGCCGGCGGGCGGTTACTGCCCAGCGCGCGGGCGACCCCCAGGTCGGCCAGCATCGGCTTGCCCACCGCGGTGAACAACACGTTGCCGGGCGATACGTCCCCGTGCACGGTCCCGGTCCCGTGCAGGTAATCCAGGGCCTGTGCTACCGGAGTCAGAATCGTCACGGCCTCGCCCACGGCCAGCGGGCCGCGGGCGGCGACGAGTGCCGCGAGCGAGCCGCCGGCAGCATATTCCAGCAGCAGCCCGGGCCCGCGGTCGGTCGCCACGTGACCGTGAGCGGGCAGCAGGTGCTCATGCCGCGCCCCCGCCAACAGGGCAAGTTCATGGTCGGCGGCAGCGGCGGCCGCGGCCCCCGGTTGCCCCTCCGCGGCAACCGCCCAGGGAGCGGGCTCGCCCTCATCGGCGGCGGATACGTGCCGGGCAGGGCGCCGCCCCGGCGGCGGGCCTCCGCCGTCGTCGGAGGAGGAAGCAGGCGGCGCAGACAGCACCTTCAGGGCATACTCCGTTCCGGTCAGCGCCTCGCGGACCAGCCATACCGAGGCCGAGGCGCCGCTGCCCAGCCACCGCTGCACGTGCAGCCCCGGCGCCGCCGGGCGCGGCGGTTCCTGCTCCACGGAGGCCGCCCCGGGTGTCTGCCCATCTTCCATGGACCACTTGTACTCCGTTTGGCCGCGGGGTGCAGGAGTTATCCACAGCAATTGCGGCGTTACACAAATAGCAGTGCCCGGCCCCCGGAGCGTAGTCTTGCTGAATGGCTCTTGAGTTTTCTCGGCTGGGCTTCGCCCCTGACTACGTCGATTATGAAGAAGGCTGGGCGCTGCAGCGCAAGCTGCACGCCGAAGTCGTGGCGGGCACGGCGCCCAGCACCGTGCTGTTGCTGGAGCACAGCGCCGTCTACACCGCCGGCAAGCGGACCGAAGACCATGAGCGGCCGCTGGACGGCACCCCCGTGGTCAGCGTGGATCGTGGCGGCAAACTGACCTGGCACGGCCCCGGCCAGCTGGTGGGTTACCCCATCGTGGCTCTCCCGGATCCCACCCGGGTGGCCGACTACGTTGACATCCTCGAGCAGGTCCTGATTAACGTGCTCGCCGGTTACGGCGTGGCCGGCACCAGGATGGAGGGCCGCTCCGGCGTCTGGATCGAGGCCGACGAGCGCGGTCCGGCCCGCAAGATCGCCGCCATCGGCATCCGCGTGAACCGCCGGGTAACCATGCACGGCTTCGCGCTCAATTGCCGGAACGACCTGGCACCCTACAGCCAGATCATTGCCTGCGGCATTACCGACGCCGGCACCACCACCATCCAGGCCGAGACCGGGCTGGACGTGGCTCCGGCCGACATCGCAGACCGGGTGGAGGAAGAACTCCGCTCGTTCGAGACATCCCTGGTCAAGGCCGGCACTCCCGGCCCCGCGGCCACCGACACCGACACTGGCCACCGCCAGACCGAAGGAGCCCTGTTGTGACGCTCGCCCCTGAAGGACGCCGCCTGCTGCGCGTCGAGGCCCGCAATGCAGCCACCCCCGTGGAGCGCAAGCCGGACTGGATCAAAGCCAAGGTCAACATGGGCCCCGAGTACGTGGGCATGAAGAACCTGGTCAAGAAGGAGGGGCTGCACACCGTCTGCGAAGAGGCAGGCTGCCCCAATATTTTCGAATGCTGGGAAGACCGCGAGGCGACGTTCCTGATCGGCGGCTCCGAGTGCACGCGCCGCTGCGACTTTTGCCAGATCCACACGGGAAAGCCCTCGCCCGTTGACATCCTGGAACCCACCAAGGTGGCCCAGTCGGTCCAGCAGATGAACCTGCGCTATGCCACCGTCACCGGCGTGGCCCGCGACGACCTGGCCGACGAGGGCGTGTGGCTCTACGCCGAGACCATCCGGAAGATCCACGAACTCAACCCCGGCACCGGCGTCGAAATCCTGATTCCGGACTTCTCCGGAAAGCCCGAACACATCACGGCCATCTGCGACGCCAAACCGGAGGTGTTCGCGCACAACGTGGAAACCGTGCCCCGGATCTTCAAGCGCATCCGGCCGGCCTTCCGCTATGAGCGTTCGCTCGATGTCATCACGCAGGGCCGCGACCAGGGCATGGTGACCAAGTCCAACCTGATCCTGGGCATGGGCGAAACGCGCGAAGAAATCTCCGAGGCGCTGCGCGATCTGCACGCCGCCGGCTGCGACCTGGTGACCATCACCCAGTACCTGCGCCCGACCGAACGCCACCACCCGGTGGAGCGCTGGGTGAAGCCGGAGGAATTCGTGGAACTGAGCCAGGAGGCCGAGGAGATCGGCTTCCTGGGCGTGATGAGCGGGCCGCTGGTGCGCTCGTCCTACCGCGCCAGCCGCCTCTGGGCCACCGCGATGCGCAAGAAGGGCCTGGAGCTTCCGCCCCAGCTCGCCCATATCGGCGAGTCCGGCAGCACCCGCCAGGAAGCCGCCACGCTGATTGCAGCCCGGTAGCTGAACCGCCGGAACCGCGGTCCGGGAGCCTGCCGGCTGCCGGGCCGCTGCCGTGTCCGCGTCCGGCACGAGTGCCTCCTCCGTCACGATAGAATTGGACATTATGGCCCATAGCACCGATTCCGACGCCCCGAAGCGGGGTCTCTTCTCACGCAAGCCCAAGGCTGGGAAACCGTCCAAAGCCAACAAGCAGCCCGGCCGGCTGAAGCAGATCGGCCAGGTCTTCCGGATGACCCGGCGCAACGACCCGAACGTTGTCTGGTTCATGCTGCTGGCCTTCCTCGGCATCGTCGCCGTCGGCCTGATCATCGGCCTGCTGATCAACAACTGGGTCACGCTGCTGATCATCTCCATCCCGCTGGGCCTGCTGGCCGCCACCTTCATCCTGTCGCGGCGCGCCGAACGTGCGGCGTTCTCGCAGATCGAGGGCCAGCCCGGTGCTTCCGGCGCGGCCCTCAGCGTGCTGCGCCGCGGCTGGATCCTGCAGGACCAGCCGGTGGCCGTGAACCCGCGCACCCAGGACGCCGTCTTCCGCGCCGTGGGCCGCCCCGGCATTGTGCTGGTCACCGAGGGCCCCTCGCACCGCGTGCGGCAGCTGGTCGAGTCGGAGCGGCGCAGGCTTCGCCGCATTCTGCCCAATGTCACGATCCATGTGATCGAGACCGGCCGCGGCGAAGGCCAGGTGGAGCTGAGCAAGGTTGCCAAGACCGTGCAGAAGCTCAAGAAGGAACTGACCAAACAGGAAGTCAGCGCCGTGGACAAGCGCCTGTCGGCCCTGGGCAGCAACAAGCTCCCCATCCCCAAGGGCGTGGATCCGTTCAAGGCCCGCCCGGACCGCAAGGCCATGCGCGGCCGCTGAGCGTCCCGCCCGTTAAACCCGAAAGGCTGCCGGTTTCACCGGCAGCCTTTCGGGTTTAACGCATCGCGCCAGACAGCAGGCTTGAGGCCTGCAGTGAGGCGCCGGCTCAGCGGGGCGCCAGGACGGTGGTGCTCACGGCACGATCGAGGAACGCCGTCTCAGCGGCGCACCAGGACGGTGCCCATGGCACGATCGTGGAACCCGCGCTGGTCGGGGTCGAAAATAACCGCCGGAATCACCAGGCACAGGAGGACGGTGCGCACGACGGCGGCCAGCAGGCCTGGGGCGGAGCCGTCGAGTTTGCGCACGTGGATGCCGAGCAGTCGGTGGCCGAAACTGTAGCCGAGCGTGCCCACCAGCAGCAGCTGCTCGACGGCGAACACACCCAGGATGGCCAGCTGGCTGCCGCCCAGGAAGGCGTTCGCGATCGCGTAGCACAGGAGCCAGTCAATGAGCAGCGCCACGAACCGGCGCCCCGGACGCGCGATCGAGCCGGGCCCGGATTGCGGGAGCCCGAGCCGCTGCCCGGGCCATTTCTGGATGTTGGACTGCGGGGGGCCTTCAAGCCAGGAACCAAGATCGCGTCTGCTTACCACCCCTCAAGTTTACCGGTCCCGCCTGTAACGGGGTTTCCCCGGGGGCGGCCGGAGTTCCCGCCGGTAAAGCGTGAAGGCCACTGACGGTAAACTTGCAGTGCACATCGATTTCGTAACCTGCCCGAAACACTTGCGACACTGTCGGGAAATTCCCTGCTCCTATTGTTGTAACTGTTGCCGGCCCCGTACAGCGGAGGCAGGTTCCCCCAGAATGCGTAAGGAGCATGACCCGATGTTCAAGAATGCGGACGAGGTCCTCAAGTACATCGCCGACGAAGACGTTAAGTTCGTCGATATCCGTTTCACCGATCTGCCCGGCGTCCAGCAGCACTTCAACGTGCCGGCCAAGACCGTTGACGCGGACTTCTTCGTGAACGGCCAACTCTTCGACGGCTCCTCGATCCGCGGCTTCCAAGGCATCGCCGAGTCCGACATGCAGCTGATCCCGGATGTTTCGACCGCCTTCATCGATCCGTTCCGCGTCGAGAAGACGCTGGCGCTGAACTTCTCCATCGTGAACCCGCGCACCGGTGACCCCTACCACCGCGACCCCCGCGGCGTGGCCGAGCGCGCCGAGGCGTACCTGGCCTCCACCGGCATCGCCGACACCGCGTTCTTCGCCCCGGAAGCCGAATTCTTTATTTTCGACGACGTCCGCTACCAGTCCAGCCCCGAGCATTCCTTCTACAGGGTGGACTCGGTCGAGGCGTACTGGAACTCCGGGAAGCGGGAAGAAGGCGGGAACCAGGGGTACAAGACCCCGGTCAAGGGCGGCTACTTCCCGGTGGCCCCCACCGACAAGCAGGCGGACCTGCGCGACGCGATCTGCGTGGAGCTGGACGCCGTCGGCCTCGAGGTCGAGCGCTCCCACCACGAGGTCGGCGCCGCCGGCCAGGCCGAGATCAACTACAAGTTCAGCACGCTGACGCACGCGGCCGACGATTTGCTGAAGTTCAAGTACATCGTCAAAAACGTCGCCGACGCCTGGGGCAAGTCCGCCACGTTCATGCCCAAGCCCGTGTTCGGCGACAACGGCTCCGGCATGCACTGCCACCAGTCGCTCTGGACCGGCGGGCAGCCGCTGTTCTACGACGAGAAGGGCTACGCCGGCCTCTCCGACACCGCCCGCTGGTACATCGGCGGCCTGCTCAAGCATGCTTCCGCTGTGCTGGCGTTCACCAACCCGACGGTCAACTCCTACCGCCGACTGGTCAAGGGCTTCGAGGCCCCGGTGAACATGGTTTACTCGCAGGGCAACCGGTCGGCCGGCATCCGCATCCCGATCACCGGCTCCAACCCGAAGGCCAAGCGCATCGAGTTCCGCGCTCCGGACCCCAGCTCCAACCCCTACCTGGCCTTCGCCGCGCAGCTGATGGCGGGCCTGGACGGCATCAAGAACCGAATCGAGCCGGCCGACCCGATCGACAAGGACCTGTACGAGCTGCCCGCCGAGGAAGCCAAGGACATTCAGAAGGCTCCGGGTTCGCTGGAGGAAGCGCTCGAGGCACTGGAGGCGGACAACGAGTTCCTGCAGGCCGGCGGTGTCTTCACCCAGGACCTGATCGACACCTGGATCGCCTACAAGCGCGAAGAGGAAATTGCGCCGCTGGCCGCCCGCCCGAACCCGTACGAATTCGAGCTCTACTACGGCTGCTAGCTAGATTCCGCGGTTAAACGCGGGCTAGTCCGCACAGAGTCCGCACGAGCTGCCAACACTTCGGTGACAGCAGCACGTGCGGACTCTTCTTTGTCCGGAAACATCTGCGCATAGGCGTGTCGCGCGTCGTCTTGGCTTTGCACCGCTGATGACCTTTACGCCGACCCCGGAGGCGATCAACAGTGAGGCGTAGTCGTGCCGCAGGCCTGGTTAATGCTGCCGTTTTCTGCGAAATTGCGTATGCGTCAATCTCGGTTGCGATGAAGCGCCAAACATGACCAAGCTTCCATGCTCAGGGGATCCACCAGCACGTGCCCGCATGGTCGCTCGGGTCATCAATTTTTCGGTCGGATCTCGTCCCGCAATTGCCTGAGACTCCGCTCGTTGTGTCGGGCTACAAAGCCAAGCAAGCCACCCGGATTTAAAAACGCCGCGATCGGCGTGGTCCGGATCTTCCCATCTGCCCCTTCCCACACGAGCAGAGAGCTCATGGTGATGTCCCGGACTGCGGACCGCGGGACCGTCCGATCCCGAAAGACTCCGAACACCGTTAGATCTGCGGCGGATACTTGCACACCCAACCGCCAGTTTCGCCAACCAGCGAACAGCAGGGCGCACATAAGCAGCACAAACAACATGACATCTGGTACCGACCCGAAGGGGTGATCCCCCACGCGTCCAGATGATGAGTCAGGACCGGCTTTGGTCTCGAAGAAGAGCACTATCAGAAACAGCAACGTACCCGCGAAAAGGGCTATCCGCGAGATCAATAGGGGACGCAGCATTAGTGTGGGTCCCAACATGTGCCCGCTTACCTCGTGCCCTCGCTGATTTCCTTCGATACCTCAGCAGGATACATGGCGTCTTTAGGGCGGCCGACACTAACACGAGGCGCTCGGCACGAAACTGCGGTCCAGTGCAGTCGCCTTTTATCTCGGTGGCGCCGGACCGTACTCGCTGACGCCGAGTGCAACCGTAATGCTCAGGGCGCTCGATTGCACTGTTCAGCAGATCATTGAGCCGCGCCATCTCGGCCCGCGCTTCTAAAAGTGTCGACCACAGGTCGATAGCCTCTTCGCCCCACTACTTTCTGATGGCAGCTGAGAGCCTCGGCTGTGACCGCGAGGCGTGGCAAAATGAAGCCCATGGGCGAAAGCGGGGAGCCCGCACCTCAGGGCCGCACGCCGCGACCGGTCAGGGCCGCGCTCATCGGCGCTGCCGTAACCTTCCTGGTGTTCCTGGTCATCCTGCGCGTCGGAGTCGCCTATTCGCTGGTGCTGACGGCCACCGCGCTGCTGTTCGCGGGAGTGGTGGCAATCATCCGCAGCGCGCTGCGCAGGTAACGCGCGACGCGCTGTGCGGGCAAGGCCCGAGGCGCCGCTCAACTGTCCCGGTGGGTCCCGGCGGCGCCGTTCAGCTGTCCCGGCGTGTCTCGGTGACGGCTGTCAGCAGGAACACCGAGTCCTCGGACGCCTCCACCGAGTGCCGCTCCTGCGGGATCACGGCGAGCTGGTTCTGGTTGACGGCCATGCGGCCGGACGCGGACACCACGGTGACCGCCCCTTCCAGGACCAGCAGCGTGCCGGCCAGCGGGGCGTTGTGCTCCCCCAGCTCCGCCCCGGCCTTCAAGGCCAACACCGTCTGGCGCAGCGGACCGTCCTGGGCCACCAAGGCGGCACTGCGGCCGTGCGGCGCTCCGACGGCCACGGCCAGGTGTTCGCGTCCAAGCACATCGATGTCGGTCATGTCCGGCGCCTCCTTCGGTTGGGTTCCGGCCTCAGCCTAGCCCGGCGCCCTGTTCCCGGCCACACACCTACAGGGCGGGGCCCGACGGCGGCGCGCCCCCGCGGATCGGAGGGCACCGCCGTCGGCCGGTCAGAGGACCTCAGAGGACCTTGGCCAGGAAGTCCTGGGTACGTGCCTGCTGCGGGGCGCCGAAGAGTGCCTCCGGGCTGCCTTCCTCCACGATGTTGCCGTCGGCCATGAAGATGACGCGGTCCGAGACTTCGCGGGCGAAGCCCATCTCGTGGGTGACCACCACCATGGTCATGCCTTCCGCCGCCAGATCCTTGATGACCTGCAGCACCTCCCCCACCATCTCCGGGTCCAGGGCGCTGGTGGCCTCGTCGAAGAGCATGATGTCGGGGTTCATGGCCAGTGCCCGCGCGATGGCCACGCGCTGCTTCTGTCCGCCGGAGAGCTGGGCCGGGCGGGCGTCGGCCTTCTCGGACAGCCCGACCCTCTCCAGCAGCTCCAAAGCCTTGCTGCGTGCTTCGGCCTTGCCGAGCTTCTTGAGCTCCACCGGGGCCAGCATGATGTTCTCCAACACGGACTTGTGCGGGAACAGGTTGAAGTGCTGGAAGACCATGCCGATGTGCTGGCGTACCTTGTCCAGGTCGACCTTCGGGTCGGTCAGGTCGAAACCGTCGACCACCACGGTTCCCCCGCTGATGTCCTCCAGCTTGTTCAGGCAGCGCAGGAAGGTCGACTTGCCGGAGCCGGACGGCCCGATCACGCAGACGACTTCGCCTTCGGCCACCTCGACGTCGAGGCCCTTGAGGACCTCGTTGCTGCCAAAGCTTTTTCTGAGTCCGGCGACGTGAATCTTGCTCACTTGTTAAACCTCTTATCCAGGATGTTGGAAAGCTTGATCAGCGCGGTGATCACCACGAAGTACAGCGCCGCCACGATCAGCAGGGTTTCGCCGGTGCGGAAGTTGGACGCGTAGATCTGCTGGCCCTGGTAGGTCAGTTCGGCGAAACCGATGACCGCGAGCAGGGAGCTGTCCTTGAGCGTGATGACGAACTGGTTGATGAAGCTGGGAGTCATGATCTTGACCGCCTGCGGGATCACGACCTTCTGCATGGACTTGACGTAGCCCAGGCCCAGGCTGCGGCTGGCTTCCATCTGGCCGGGATCCACGGACTGGATGCCGCCGCGGACGATCTCCGTCATGTAGGCGCCGGCGTTCAGGCTCAGCGTCAGCACGCCGGCGGTGAGGACGTCGATCGGCGCCCCGGTCAGCTGCGGCAGGCCGAAGTAGAAGAAGAACGCCTGGACCAGCAACGGCGTGCCGCGGAAGATGCCCACGTAGGTGGTCGCGATCCCGCGCAGCACGATCCGGTGGGATACCTTCAGGAATCCGAAGGCGACGCCCAGGACCAGGGCGATGAGGATGGACAGCGCCGTGGCGAACAGCGTGAGTCCCAGGCCCTTCATCAGGGCGGGGAGGCTGTCGGTCAGCAGCTGCCAGAAGCTGCTCTTCCCGGCGGTCTCCGGCGAGGCGAGGTACTTGTCCAGGATCTGCTGGTATTCGCCGCTGGCCTTGAGCTCGGCCAGGCCGGCGTTGAAGGCCGCGATCAGTTCGGGGTTCTGGTCCTTGTTGACCGCGAAGCCGTAGGAACTTCCGCGTTCCTTCTCCGTGACGGCCTTCAGCCCGTTGTTTTGGGCGATGCCGTAGGCCAGCACCGGGTAGTCGTCGAAGACTGCCACGGAGTTGCCCGCCTTGACGTCGTCGTACATGGTGGCCGACTGGTCCAGCGGCTTGACCGTGAAACCGTACTCTTCGGCAATGGAGTCGGCGAAGGCTTCACCCTCGCTGCCGCGCTTGACCGCGACCGTCTCGCCCGCGAGGTCCTCGTAAGAGGTGATCTCGTTGTTGCTCTGCGCCACGGCCATCTGCACACCCGAGTCGAAGTACGGGTCGGAGAAGTCGAAGACCTGCCGGCGCTCGTCCGTGATGGACATGCCGGCGATGACTCCATCCACCTGGTTGGACTGCAGCGCCTGCAGCGCGGCGTCGAACCCGAGCGACCGGATTTCCACCTCGAAACCCTGGTTCTCGGCGATCGCCCGCAGCAGGTCCATGTCGATGCCGACCAGTTCGCCGCCCTGGCGGAACTCGAAGGGGGCGAACGTCGTGTCGGTACCGATGACGTAGCTCTTGCCGCTGGCGCTCTGCGGCGCCTGGGCCGCGGCCGCGGCCGCGTTGCCGCCGAAGACCAGCGAGAGCACCGCCAGCAGTCCGGTCAGGGCCAGCAGGCGCCGTCCCAGCCCGGTGCGTTGGAGGGTGTGCAAACTAAACAGCTCCTAGATTTGTTCTCAGGGCACGCCTGTACAGCCTGTGCAAGGCGCAAAAGATCCTCATTGAGGGTACAGACCGGTGACCGGCAGCACCACTTGGCGTCGGGGAGGCTAGGTGCCGTAACCGTAGAAGTAGCGCTCGAAGATGGCCCGGGCGCGGCGGGTCAGGCGCAGGTAGTCTTCCTCGATCGCCGCAGCGTTCCCGGGCTCGTAACCGCACCAACGTGCCACCGCTTCGAGGTCCCGGCGCGAGGCCGGCAGCACGTCCGAGTTCTTGCCCGCCCAGATCACATTGGCCGACCGGATCCGGGTGGCAAGGCTCCAGCTTCGCCCGAGGGCGGCGGCGTCCTCGCCGGGCAGCAGCCCGGCGGCTGCGATGGCGGAGAGCGCTTCGAGCGTGTTGGTGGTGCGCAGCTCCGGGAGCTTCCGGGCGTGCCCCAGCTGCAGCAGCTGGACCAGCCACTCCACGTCGCTGAGTCCCCCGCGGCCCAGCTTCAGATGGCGGGCCGGATCGGCGCCGCGCGGGAGCCGCTCCGATTCCACCCGCGCCTTGATCCGGCGGATTTCGCGCACCTGATCGCTTCCCAGCCCCTCCGGGTAGCGGATCGGATCCACGAGCGCGATGAACTCGTCCGCCAGGTTGTCGTCGCCGGCCATCGGGCGGGCGCGCAGCAAGGCCTGCGCCTCCCAGACCAGGGACCAGCGTTGGTAATACTCGCGGTAGGAGTCCAGCGAGCGCACCATGGGCCCGTTCTTGCCTTCCGGCCGCAGCGCCGCATCCACTTCGAGCACCCGTTCGGCCAGCACCGGGGGTGTGCAGGGCTGCTTCAGGAGGGAAGAGATCCGCGTGACGATGCGCTCCGCCTGTTGCTGGGCCAGGCCGGGGTCGGCCCCCGGCAAGGGCCGGTGCACGTACATGACGTCGGCATCCGAGCCGTAGCTGATCTCCCGTCCGCCCTGCCGGCCCATGGCCACCACCAGCAGGGCCGTCAGCCGTTCCTCGGACTCCAGCACGGAGGTTTCCGCGACGTGGAGCGCGCCGAGCACGGCGGCACGGTCGGCGTCCGCCAGTGCGGCGCCGACCTGGGACTGCTCCAGCAGCCCGGAGGAGTCGGCGAGCGCGATGCGCAGCGTTTCCCGGCGCCGGATCAGCCGGATCAGCCGGATGGCCTCCTCGGGCACCGGGTGGCGGGACATCTTGGACCGGATTTCCTGCCACTGGGCGTCGAAGCTGAGCGGTACGAGGTCCTTGTCGGTGCCCAGCCAGGCCGTGGACTCCGGCGAGACCTCCAGCAGGTCCGTGATGAAGCGGCTGCTGGAAAGAATGTGGCACAGGCGTTCGGCGGCCGAGCTCGAGTCCCGCAGCATGCCCAGGTACCAGTGCGAGTCTCCCAGCCGTTCGCTCAGCCGGCGGAAGCCCAGCAGGCCCGCGTCCGGGTCCACGCCGGAAGCGATCCATTCCAGCAAGACCGGGAGCAGCTGGCGCTGCAGCGACGCCTTCCTGCTGACTCCGCCGGTCAGGGCCTCGATATGACGCATCGCACCCCGCGGATCCTGGTAGCCCAGCGCGGCCAGCCGGCCCTGCGCCGCCTCCGGGGTCAGCCGCACCTCGTCCAGGCTCAGGTTGGAGGCTGCGGCCAGCAGCGGCCGGTAGAAGATGCGTTCGTGCAGCGCCCGCACCCTGCGCTTGGTCTGCTGCCATTTCTCCAGCAGCTCGGCCGGCGCCGGCCGCCTCTCGAGCAGCGCTCCCTGCGCGGCTTTGGCCAGCACGCGCTGTGCCTGCTCGTCGTCGGGCATCAAGTGGGTCCGGCGCAGGTGCACCAACTGGATCCGGTGTTCCAGGACGCGCAGGTACCGGTAGGCCTCATCGAATTCCTGCGCGTCGGCGCGCGAGATGTAGCCCGCGGTGCTCAGCGCCGCGATGGCCGACGTCGTGTCGCGCTGGCGGATGGATTCGTCTACCCGGGCATGCACCAGCTGCAGCAGTTGGACCGTGAATTCGACGTCGCGAAGCCCGCCGCGGCCCAGCTTGATCTGGCGGCCGCGCTCATGGGCCGGGATGTTTTCGGTGACCCGGCGGCGCATCGACTGCACCGACTCGACGAACCCTTCCCGTTCCGACGAGGACCACACCAGCGGCGACACCGCTTCCTCGTACCGGCGGCCCAGCTCGGCGTCCCCGGCCACGGCCCGGGCCTTCAGGAGTGCCTGGAACTCCCAGCTCTGCGCCCAGCGCCGGTAATACGTCAGGTGCGAGTCCAGCGTCCGGACCAGCGGCCCGTCCTTGCCCTCCGGGCGCAGGTTGGCGTCTACTTCCCAGAGCCCGGGTTCCGGGCCGGGTGAGGAGATGGCCCGGGCCGTTCCGCTGGCCAGCGCCGCGCCGATCACCCCGGCCTCGGTGTCGGCGAGCCCGTCGGCCTCGACGACGTACACCACGTCGACGTCGGAAATATAGTTCAGCTCCCCGGCCCCGCACTTGCCCATGCCGATGATGGCCAGCCGCACCGCCGCGACGTCGCCGGCGCCGTAACGTTCCGCTGCTTCGGCCCGGGCCACCGCAAGCCCGGCGTCCAGCGCGGCCGCGGCCAGGTCCGCCAGTTCCCGGGCGGCGTCCGGCAGGAAGTCGACCGGCGAGGCCGCGGAGAGGTCCCGGATCGCCAGTTCGGACAGGTGCCGGCGGTACGTGCTCCGCAGCGCGACGTAGGCGTCCTTGCCCGAAAACGAGGCGACCGGCTGTCCCGACAAGGGGTCCGCCCCGACGGAGCGCAGCAGCGAGCTGCGCAGCCGGGAGGCCGGCACCCGGCCGGGTTCCGGTCCGATGTCCGTGTCGAGGACGTCCAGATGCTCCGGCCGGCGGAGCAGGAAGTCCGCCAGGGCCTCGGAAGCCCCGAGCAGCCGGAACAGGGCTTCGCTGCCGTCGCCGCCCATGTTGATGACGTCCGCCAGGGACGGGTTTTTCTCCAGCAGTCGCACCAGCGACACCAGCGCCTGGTCCGGGTCGGCGCTCACCGCGAACCCGGCCTCCAGCCGCTCCTGGCTGATGCCGGACAATTCCCTGGCCTGCAGGAACCGGGTGCTGCGCTCCAGATCGTGGAATCCTCGGGCGATCAAGCGCCGGTTCGTCAGCACGTGCCCGCCCTAGAGGATTCCGATGTTGCGCTTCAGCTCGTGCGGGGTGACCTGCAGGCGGTAGTCGTGCCACTCGGCCCGCTTGTTGCGCAGGAAAATCTCGTACACCTGTTCGCCCAGGATCCCGGCCACCAACTCCGACTCCTCCATGGTGCGGATGGCGTCATGCAGGCTGGACGGCAACGGGTCAAGGCCCATGGCCCGCCGCTCGGCGGTGCTCAGGCTCCACACGTCGTCCTCGGCGGCCGGCGGCAACTCGTAGCCCTCCTCGATGCCCTTGAGCCCGGCGCCCAGGAGCACCGCGTAGGACAGGTAGGGATTGGCCGCCGAGTCGATGCCCCGGTATTCCACCCGGGCGGACTGGCCCTTGCTCGGCTTGTACAGCGGCACCCGCAGCAGCGCCGACCGGTTGTTGTGGCCCCAGGACACGTAACTGGGGGCCTCTCCCCCGCCCCACAGGCGCTTGTAGGAGTTAACGAACTGGTTGGTGACGGCGGTGAATTCGGGCGCATGGCGCAGGATCCCGGCCATGAACTGGCGCGCCGTCTTGGAGAGCTGGAATTCGGCGCCGGCTTCGAAGAAGGCGTTCGAGTCTCCCTCGAACAGCGAAAAGTGCGTGTGCATGCCGGAACCCGGGTGGTCGGAGAACGGCTTGGGCATGAAGGTTGCGTAGATGCCCTCCATCAACGCCACTTCCTTGACCACCGTGCGGAAGGTCATGATGTTGTCCGCCGTCTGCAGGGCATCGGCGTACCGGAGGTCGATTTCGTTTTGGCCGGGGCCGTCCTCGTGGTGGCTGAACTCCACCGAGATGCCCACGTTTTCCAGCATGGTCACCGCGGTGCGGCGGAAGTCCTGGGCAACACCGCCGGGCACGTGGTCAAAATACCCGGCGTGGTCCACGGGTACCGGGACGCCGTCCGGACCCAGCTGGTCGGACTTGAGCAGGTAGAACTCGATTTCGGGGTGCGTGTAGCAAGTGAAGCCCATCTCCGCGGCCTTGCCCAGCGTCCGCTTGAGGACATTGCGCGGGTCGGCGGTGGACGGTTCGCCGTCGGGGGTGAGCACGTCGCAGAACATCCGCGACGTTTGCTCCGCTTCGCCCCGCCACGGCAAAATCTGGAACGTGGTGGGATCCGGCTGGACCAGCATGTCGGACTCGAAGACCCGGGCCAGTCCTTCAATAGAGGAGCCGTCGAAGCCGAGCCCCTCCTCGAAGGCGCCTTCGACCTCCGCAGGGGCCAGCGCCACGGATTTCAGCGACCCGACGATGTCGGTGAACCAGAGCCGGACAAAGCGCACGTCGCGTTCCTCGATGGTACGGAGGACGAATTCCTGCTGACGGTCCATGTGCTGCCTTTCGCTGTGTCCGGGCCACGGCATCCAAAAACTGCATGCCAAAGCCTGCGGTGGTCTGCTTCCCTTTAGCCTACTGGCAGCACACCCGAAGTTGGCGCCCCGGTAACGCGTCCGCGCCAGAGTGGAGGAAGCGGACGCCTGAGGATTAGGCTCTACCACATGCCCACTTCACAGTCTTCCGGCGCCGAGCAGCCGGCTCCTTACGGCACGCCGGCGGCGGCATCGGCTTCCCGCCCGGCCCGCCGCACCCGCATCCACCACCTGCAGCAGGCCAAGGACGAGGGCCGGCGCTTCGCGATGTTGACGGCGTATGACCAGTACACCGCGGAGATTTTCGACGCCGCCGGCATCGAGGTGCTGCTGATCGGGGACTCGGCGTCCAACAACGTCCTGGGCAACGAGACCTCCCTGCCGATCACCGTGGACGAGATGCTGCCGCTCTGCCGGGCGGTCGCCCGCTCGGCCCGCAGCGCGTTCGTCGTTGCCGACCTGCCCTTCGGCAGCTACGAGGTGTCGCCGGCGCAGGCGGTGGAAACGGCCGTGCGCTTCCTGAAGGAGACCGGCGTCCACGCGGTGAAAATGGAGGGCGGCGCCTACTATGCGGACACCGTCCGGGCCATGGTGCAGGCCGGAGTTCCGGTACTGGCGCATATCGGCTTCACTCCGCAGAGCGAACATGCGCTGGGCGGCTACCGGGTGCAGGGCCGCGGCGACGACGCCGAACGGCTCATCGACGACGCCCTGGCCCTGGAAGCGGCCGGAGCCTTCGCCGTGCTCATGGAGATGGTTCCGGCCGAGGCGGCCGCCAAGGTGGACCAGGCCCTGCGTGTCCCCACGATCGGGATCGGGGCGGGGCCGTCGACCACCGGCCAGGTCCTGGTCTGGCAGGACATGGTCGGCCTGCGCGGCGGCAAGATGGCGAAGTTCGTCAAACAGTATGCGGACGTGCGCACCATCATTTCCGACGCCGCCGCCGCCTTCCGCTCGGACGTCCAGGACGGCGTGTTCCCCGGCCCGGAGCACTCCTTCTAGGCACCCCGTCCTTTGGGTCCGTAAACCCCGCGCCCGGAGCAGGCGCCGGCGGGTCAGTCGTCCTCCGCGTCCCACTCCTCGTTGCGCCGCTGCACCTTTTCCAGTGCGTGCTCGGCCTCTTCGCGGGTCTCGTAGGGGCCGATCAGCTGCGTCCAGTCGGACTGGGCGCCCACTTCCACCTGATGGGTGACCACGTTGTACCAGAAATCCGCCATGCCGGCCTCCTTACGTTGACGGCGCCCGGCAGCGTGCGAAGGCTGTTGCCCCTCCGCTGTCGGGCACCTCTGCAGCACCTATATGATCGATACTATGCCCCACAACGCAGCAACAGCACCCGTCGGAACCCTCGTTCAAGGCACCGTCAGCCCCCCGTTGCCCGTTCCCCCTTCGATCGTCCGGCCCGAGTACGCGTGGAAGCCGGCGCCGGCCAAATTCACCGGCTCGGAGGTCAAGACGCCGGAGACCATCGAGAAAATCCGCGTCGCCGGACGGATCGCCGCACAGGCCATCGTGGAGGTGGGCAAGCACATCGAGCCGGGCGTGACCACCGACGAGTTGGACCGCATCGGGCATGAATTCCTGCTGGACCACGGCGCGTATCCCTCCTGCCTGGGCTATCGCGGCTTCCCCAAATCGATCTGTTCCTCGGTGAATGAAGTGATCTGCCACGGCATTCCGGATACCACCGTGCTGCAGGACGGGGACATCGTCAACATCGATATCACCGCGTACCTGGACGGCGTCCACGGGGACACGAACTACACCTTTTTGGTCGGCGACGTCGATGAAGAGTCCCGCCTGCTGGTCGAGCGCACCCAGGAGTCGCTGCGCCGCGGCATCAAGGCCGTGGCCCCGGGACGGGAGATCAACGTGATCGGCCGGAGCATCGAGTCCTATGCCAGGCGTTTCGGCTACGGCGTGGTCCGCGATTTCACCGGCCACGGCGTCGGCGAGGCCTTCCACACCGGCCTGATCATCCCGCACTACGATGCCGCCCCGGCCTACAGCCGGGCGATCGAGCCGGGCATGGTTTTCACCATCGAGCCCATGCTGACCCTGGGCACGATCGAGTGGGAGATGTGGGATGACAACTGGACGGTCGTCACGAAGGACCGCAGGCGGACCGCCCAGTTCGAGCACACGCTGGTGGTCACCGAGACCGGGGCGGAAATCCTTACCCTCCCCTAGCTTTTCGCAGCCTGACACCGCCGGACACAGCGGGTAGGCTTCCGGTAGTCCGGCGAGGCACGCCGGGTCTCAACGCGCACGGAGGTGGCATGGCGACCGAGGACATCGTGGCCAAGAAGGCAGCCAAGCGGGCGGCCCGGTCGGCGATCGGCATCGATATCGGCGGAACCGGCATCAAGGGCGGCATCGTCGACCTCAAAAAGGGCATCCTGGTCGGCGACCGCATCCGCTATGACACGCCCCGTCCGTCCAGTCCGGAGGCCGTGGCCGACGTCGTCGCGCGCATCGTCAAAGAACTCAGCGCCCGCCCGGAGGGACCGGAATCCGACCGGCCGGTGGGCGTGACATTCCCCGCCATCATCCGCCACGGCATTGCACGGTCGGCGGCCAACGTGGACGAGCGCTGGATCGGGACCGACGTGGACGCGCTGCTCACGCACCGGATGTCCCGCCCCGTCCAGGTGATGAACGACGCCGACGCGGCCGGCCTGGCGGAGGTCCGCTACGGGGCGGGTGCGGGGGTGAAGGGAACCGTGCTGGTCATCACCCTGGGCACGGGCATCGGCTCCGCGTTCATCTTCGACGGCAAGCTGGTCCCGAACGCCGAGCTGGGCCACCTGGAGCTGGACGGGCACGACGCGGAGTCGAAGGCTTCCGCCGTGGCCCGCGAACGCGACGGCTTGGACTGGGCGGAGTACTCGCAGCGCCTGCAGCGGTACTTTTCGCACGTCGAGTTCCTGTTCTCGCCGGAGCTGTTCATCATCGGCGGCGGCATCTCGAAACGCAGCGAGGACTTCCTGCCCCGGCTTCAGCTGGCCACGCCGATCATCCCGGCCCAGCTGCGCAACAACGCCGGCATCGTGGGGGCGGCCCTGCAGGCGGCCCTGCACTTCGGCTTCGCCAAATAGGCCGGCGACCGGGAGGTTGGTGCCGGTGGCGGCCTCGGCTTCCCCTCCGCAGCCGCCACCGGAGTCTTGGTCGCGCTACTGCGCTGTCAACGGCCGTTGCCGGCCTTCGGGCCCCTGCTGGCCGTTCCTCTGCGCATCGTGGCGCAGCTGGTCGATCGCGGATTCAAAATCCTCCAGCGATTCGTAGCCCTGGTAGACGCTGGCGAACCGCAGGTAGGCGATCAGGTCCAGCTTCTTCAGCGGCCCCAGGATGGCCAGGCCCACCTCATGCGCGTCGATTTCCGCGGCACCGCTGGCGCGGACCGACTCTTCGACTTCCTGGGCCAGCATGGCCAGGTCGTCTTCCGTCACGGGACGGCCCTGGCAGGCCTTGCGCACGCCGTTGACGACCTTGGTCCGGCTGAACGGCTCGCTGACCCCGGAGCGCTTGATCACGCTGAGGCTGGTGGTCTCCACTGTGGTGAAGCGCCGCCCGCAGGCCGGACACTGGCGGCGCCGCCGGATCGCGGAACCGTCATCGGTCAGCCGGCTGTCCACCACCCGGGAATCGGAGTTACGGCAGAACGGACAGTACACGCCACACTCCTTCCCTCGGGACAGCCAACTTATTCATCCTAGAACCATATCTAGGTGAATTACAAGACTGTGATTACTACATGTTGGGGTTTGGGCCCGTTCAGGCGAACCGGATGGCGACGGCGTCGCCGTGGGCCGGGAGGTCCTCGGCGCGGGCCAGCGCGGCGATGTGCCCGCTGACTTCCCGCAGCGCCGCGTCGCCGTAATTGACCACCTGGACGGCGCGCAGGAAGGTCGTCACGTTCAGGCCGCTGGCGAAGGTGGCGGTGCCGCTGGTGGGCAGCACGTGGTTGGAGCCGGCGCAGTAGTCGCCCAGGCTCACCGGGCTGTAGTCGCCCACGAAGATCGCTCCGGCGTTGCGGATGCGGGCGGCTACCCCGGCCGCGTCGGCGGTCTGGATCTCCAGGTGTTCGGCGGCGTAGGCGTCGCAGACGGCGATGCCCTGTTCCAGCCCGTCCACCAAGATGGTCCCCGACTGCGGGCCGGACAGCGCCTCGCGGACGCGGGCGGCGTGTTTGGTTCGGGCGACCTGCTCGCCGAGTTCCCGGCGCACTGCCGCCGCCAGTTCCTCAGAAGCCGTGATCAGGACGGAGGCGGCGTGCGGGTCGTGCTCGGCCTGGCTGATGAGGTCGGCGGCCACGAACGCCGGATTGGCAGTCTCGTCGGCCAGGATGGCGATCTCGGTGGTGCCGGCCTCGGCGTCGATCCCCACCACGCTCTTGACCAGCCTCTTGGCCGTGGCCACATAGACGTTGCCGGGGCCGGTCACGACGTCCACCGGCTCCAGCGCCGGGCCGTGCCCGTTCGCGGGCGCGCCGTAGGCGAACGCCGCCACCGCCTGCGCGCCGCCGATGGCGTACACCTCGTCGATTCCCAGCAGCCTGGCGGCGGCCAGGATTGTCGGGTGCGGGAGCGAGCCGAAGTCCTTCTGCGGCGGCGACGCAAGGGCGATGGACGCCACGCCGGCGGCCTGGGCGGGCACCACGTTCATGACGACGGATGACGGGTACACCGCCAGCCCGCCCGGGACGTAGAGGCCCACCCGGTTCACCGGGATCCACTTGTGCGTCACCACCGCTCCGTCACCGATCTCGACGTCGGTGTCCCCCGGCTTTTGCGCCGCGGCGAACCGCCGGGCCCGCGCGATCGATTCCTCCAGACCGGCGCGGACCTGCGGATCGAGCTGTTCCAGGGCTTCCTCCAGCGCGGCCGCCGGCACCCGGGGATGCAGTTGCTCCACCCCGTCGAACCGGCGGGCAAGCTCCGCCAACGCGGCGAACCCGCCCGCCCGGACCTTGCCGATGATTTCCTCTACGGCGCCGGTGGCGGCGTCGAAGGTGGTCTCCGCCCGCGGCATGGCCGCCTTGAGTTCGGCGGTGCCCAGCCGGCGGCCGCGCAGGTCAAGGGTGGGGAAATCGGTGAAGGTGTTGGCCGAGGCTGCAGAAGTCACCCACCCATTCTACTGACCCGGCGCCGCCGCCCGGTCAGGCATCGAGGCAGGCCGGCCCGAGCAGGACCTTGAGGTCGCCGAACAGCGAGGGGTTCGGGTTGACCCGCAGGTCCACCCCGAGCTTCATCACCTCGACCTTGCGCGAGCCGTTCAGCCGCACCTGCACCTCGGTGGTGCCCGGGTGGGTGCGCAGCACGTCGCCCAGCGCGGTGACCACCGACTCGGTGGCCTTGAAGCTGGCCATCGAGATCACGACGGGCCCGGAGTGCCCGTCGCTCAGGTCCGGAACGGTGAGTTCCTGGGCATTCAGGGTGACGGCACCGTCGTCGCGGCGCTGCAGCCGGCCGCGGACCACCACGATCAGGTCTTCCGCGAGCACGGTGGCGATCGGCGCGTAGGCCTGCCCGAAGAACATCACTTCCATGGAACCGCCCAGGTCCTCGACCTCGGCACGGGCGTAGGCGTTGCCGCTGTTCTTGGCGATCCGGCGCTGCAGCGACGTGATCATGCCCGCGATGGTGATGATCTGCCCGTCCGGCGGGCCGTCCTCGCCGATCACGGACGTGATGGACAGGTCCGCGTGCTGGCTCAGGATCCCGTCCAGCCCCTGCAGCGGGTGGTCCGAGACATACAGGCCGAGCATGTCCCGCTCGAACGCGAGCTTGTCCTTCTTGTCCCACTCGGGCAGGTCCGGCACGTCGACCGACAGACCCCCGGCGGTTTCGCCGCCGTCGTCGAACGCGCTGAAGAGGTCGAACTGGTTGGCCGCCTCGTTGCGCTTGAGCACGATGACCGAGTCCACCGCTTCTTCGTGGATCATGGCGAGGGCGCGGCGCGGATGGCCCAGCGAGTCGAACGCGCCGGCCTTGACCAGCGACTCGATGGTGCGCTTGTTGCACACCACGGCCGGGACCTTCTGCAGGAAGTCGCTGAAGCTGGCGAAGTTGCCCTTCTCGTCGCGTGCGGCCACCATGGCGTGCACCACGTTGGCGCCGACGTTGCGGATGGCGCCCATGCCGAAACGGATGTCCGTGCCGACCGGGGTGAAGTTCAGCGCCGACTCGTTCACATCCGGTGGCAGCACGGTGATGCCCATGTGCCGGCATTCATTCAGGTACAGCGCCAGCTTGTCCTTGTCGTCGCCCACCGAGGTGAGCAGGGCGGCCATGTATTCGGCCGGATAGTGCGCCTTCAGGTAGGCCGTCCAGTAGGACACCAGGCCGTAGGCCGCCGAGTGCGCCTTGTTGAACGCGTAGTCGGAGAAGGGCAGCAGGATGTCCCACAGCGCCTTGACCGCCGCCTCGGAGTAGCCGCGGTCCACCATGCCCTGGTGGAAGCCCGCATACTGCTTGTCCAGTTCGGACTTCTTCTTCTTGCCCATGGCGCGGCGCAGGATGTCCGCCTGGCCCAGCGAGAAGCCGGCCACCTTCTGCGCGATCGCCATCACCTGCTCCTGGTACACGATCAGGCCGTAGGTGGTATCCAGGATTTCCCGCAGCGGCTCTTCCAGCTCCGGATGGATCGGGGTGATCTCCTGGACGCCGGTCTTGCGCAGGGCGTAGTTGGTGTGGGAGTTCGCGCCCATCGGGCCCGGCCGGTACAAGGCGATGACGGCGGAGATGTCTTCGAAGTTGTCCGGGCGCATCATCTTCAGCAGGGACCGCATGGGGCCGCCGTCGAGCTGGAACACGCCGAGGGTATCGCCGCGGGCCAGCAGTTCGTAGGACGGCCGGTCGTCCAGGTCGAGCGTTTCAAGGTCCAGGTCGATGTCCTGGTTCATCTTGATGTTCTCGATGGCGTCCGTGATGATCGTCAGGTTGCGCAGGCCGAGGAAGTCCATCTTGATCAGGCCGAGGCCTTCGCAGGTGGGGTAGTCGAACTGCGTAATGACCTGGCCGTCCTGCTCCCGGCGCATGATCGGGATGATGTCGATCAGCGGTTCCGAGGACATGATCACGCCGGCCGCGTGCACGCCCCATTGGCGCTTCAGCCCCTCCAGGCCCAGCGCGGTTTCGAAGACCTTCGCGGACTCCTGGTCGGACTTGAGCAGCTCGCGCATCTCCTCGGCCTCGCCGTAGCGCTTGGCGTTGGGATCGTGGACTTCCTTCAGCGTCAGGCCCTTGCCCATGACGTCCGGCGGCATCGCCTTGGACAGCCGCTCGCCGGTGGAGAACGGATAGCCCATGACGCGGGACGAGTCCTTCAGCGCCTGCTTGGCCTTGATGGTGCCGTAGGTGACGATCATGGCGACGCGGTCGTCGCCGTACTTCTCGGTGACGTACTTGATCACCTCGGGGCGGCGCCGGTCGTCGAAGTCGACGTCGAAGTCGGGCATCGAGACGCGGTCCGGGTTCAGGAAGCGCTCGAAGATCAGCCCGTGCTTGAGCGGGTTCAGGTCGGTGATGCGCATCGCGTACGCGACCATGGAGCCGGCGCCGGAACCACGGCCGGGCCCCACGCGGATGCCGTGGTCCTTCGACCAGTTGATGAAGTCGGCGACCACCAGGAAGTAGCCGGGGAAGCCCATCTGGAGGATGATGCCGATCTCATATTCGGCCTGCTTCCGCACGTCGTCGGGAATGCCGTGGGGGAACCGGTAGTGCAGGCCCTTCTCGACTTCCTTGACGAACCAGGACTCCTCGTTCTCCCCGTCCGGCACCGGGAAGCGCGGCATGTAGGAGGCCTTGGTATTGAACTCCACGTTGCACCGCTCGGCGATCAGGAGCGTGTTGTCGCAGGCCTCCGGGACGTCGCGGAAGATGGCCCGCATTTCCGCCGGGGACTTCAGGTAGAACTCGTCCGCATCGAACTTGAAGCGCTTCGGGTCGGCCAGCGTCGAGCCGGACTGCACGCACAGCAGCGCCGCGTGGGACTTGGCGTCTTCGGCATGGGTGTAGTGGAGGTCGTTGGTGGCGACGAACGGCAGCCCGAGTTCGCGGGCCAGTTTCCGCAGGTCGGCCTGCACGTTGCGTTCGATGTCCAGGCCGTGGTCCATCAACTCGCAGTAAAAGTTTTCTTTGCCGAAGATGTCCCGGAGATCGGAGGCGGCCTGCTTGGCCTCGTCGTAGAGTCCCAGCCGCAGCTTGGTCTGGACCTCGCCGGACGGGCAGCCGGTGGTGGCGATCAGCCCCTTGCCGTAGGTCTGCAGCAGGTCGCGGTCCATCCGGGGCTTGTAGAGGTAGCCCTCCAGCGAGGCCAGCGACGAGGCGCGGAACAGGTTGTGCATGCCTTCGGTGGTCTCGGCCCACATGGTCATGTGGGTGTAGGCGCCAGCGCCGGAGACGTCGTTGCGTCCGCCGTCTCCCCAGCGCACGCGGGTCTTGTCCGCCCGGGCGGTGCCCGGGGTCAGATACGCCTCCACCCCGACGATCGGCTTGATGCCGGCGTTGCGGGCCTTGTTCCAGAAATCGAAGGCGCCGAAAACGAACCCGTGGTCGGTCGTCGCCACCGCGTTCATGCCCAGTTCATCGGCGTGGCTGAACAAGTCGGTCAGCCGCGCGGCACCGTCGAGCATCGAGTACTCGGTGTGGTTGTGAAGGTGGACGAAGGAATCGTTGCCGATCTTGGATGAAGTCACTGCTGCCACCGTTTCATTCTAGGTGCCGGAGTCGGCCGGTACCGGCTTACACGCGGTGTTCGGCCAGCGCCTGCAGCGCGTAGGCCAGGTCCCGCGGGTACTCGCTCTCGTATTCGACCCACTCCCCGCTGCCGGGGTGGTGGAAACCAAGTTTCTTGGCGTGCAGCCACTGCCGGGTCAGTCCCAGTGCGGCGGCGAGTTTGGGGTCCGCGCCATATGTCAGGTCGCCGGCACACGGATGCCGCAGCGCGGAAAAGTGCACGCGGATCTGGTGCGTGCGGCCGGTCTCCAAGTGCACCTCGACCAGCGAAGCCCTGCCGAAGGCCTCGAGTACCTCGTAGTGGGTGATCGAGTTGCGGCCGTCTTCGACCACGGCGAACCGCCAGTCGTAGCCGGGATGCCGGCCGATCGGCGCATCGATGGTGCCCTCCAGCGGGTCCGGCAGTCCCTGGACCAGCGCGTGGTAGACCTTGTCCACCGTGCGTTCCTTGAACGCGCGCTTCAGCAGGGTGTAGCCGTGTTCGGTCTTGGCGACCACCATGACGCCGGAGGTTCCCACGTCGAGGCGGTGGACGATGCCGGCCCGCTCGGCGGCGCCTGACGTCGAAATCCGGTAGCCCCGGGCGGCCAGGGCGCCGACGACGGTCGGGCCGACCCAGCCCGGCGACGGGTGGGCGGCAACGCCCACCGGCTTGTCGATGACGACGAAATCGTCCTCGTCTCCGAGAATCTTCAAATCCTCTACCTCTTCCACCACTACGGCGAGTGGATCCCGCTGTTCGGGTACGGCAATGCGCAGGCTTCCCTGCTGCGGGAGCTTCTCCGACTTGGCGATAACCCGGCCGTCCAATTCCACGCGTCCGTCGCCGAGGAGTGCTGCGGCCGCCGAGCGGGATACTCCCAGCAGCGCGGCCACCGCGGTATCGGCCCGCGCGCCGGCTGTCCGGGCGTCCAGCTCCACGACCCTGACGTCGTCAGTCACCGCTCTCCCCCGCCGCCTTGCCGTCGCCGGCCGGCTTGTCCACGGCCTTGGGGGCCTCCCGGGTACCGTCCATTCCGATGCCCATGAAGGTCAACACGCACCACAGGATGACCGCTCCCACCACGGCGGAGTCGGCAATGTTGAAGATGGCGAAGTTGGGGAAGGCGATGAAGTCCACCACGTGGCCCACCCCGAAGCCGGGTTCGCGGAACAGTCGGTCGGTCAGGTTGCCCAGCGCGCCGCCGAGCAGGAAGCCGAGCGCCACGGACCACCACAGGGACCGGACCTTGCGCGCGTAGACCACGATCGCCGCGGAAACGGCCGTCATGACGATGGTGAACACCCACGTGTAGTCCTCGCCGATCGAGAACGCGGCCCCGGAATTGCGGATGAAGTGCCAGTGCAGCAGCGGCGGCAGCACCGGGGTGATCTGGCCCTCGGTCATGGTGGACACCACCCACCACTTGGTCAGCTGGTCGAAGGCATAGGCGAACGCCGCGCAGCCGGCCAGCAGCAGGATGAACCGGCCGGCGCCCTTCCGCTGTTCCGGTGCGGCCGCGGCCCCATCGTCGGGTCGATCGGCTGCCGGTGAAGTTTCTGACATGTCTCTCTCGTCTTCAGTGCCGGTCGGGCGCCGGGGCGGGGCGCCCAAAGCCAATGGCCGGCGGCAGGGTAATCCCGGCGCCGGCCATTGGGAGCCCCGTGGCACGGGGCTGGCGGTTATCTTCCGCGCTTACGCGTCCGCGCTGTCCTTGACCTCGGGGGCAGCGAAGGATCCGCGGGCTTCCAAATCCCGCAGCTGGCCTTCGATGTACGCCTTCAGGCGGGCCCGGTAGTCGCGTTCGAATCCACGCAGCTGCTCCAGTTTGCGCTCCAGCACGGCCTTCTGCTGCTCGAGGTTGCCCAGGGTCTTGCGGCTCTTCTCTTCGGCGTCGTTGACCAGGCTGCTGGCTTCCAGCTGTGCCTCGGCAATGATCTTGTCCCGCTGCTCCACACCGGCGGTGACGTACTCGTCGTGGAGCTTCTGGGCCATGGCCAGCACGCCTGCGGCGGACTCGGCGGCCGCGGTGTGCCCGGTCCCGGATGCCGGAACGGCCGCGGGGGCCGGCTTCGGCTCTTCCTTCGGCTTGGGCTCTTCCTTGGGCTCTTCCTTGACCGGTTCCCGGACCTGCTCGGTCTTCGGGGCGGCGGAGACCGGAGCCGGCACGGAGGCCTCCGGACCCTGGTTCGACGTGGCTTCGGCCAGCTTCTTGCGAAGTTCGTCGTTCTCCTGGTTCAGCCGGCGGAGTTCGACGACGATCTCATCTAGGAAATCGTCGACCTCGTCCTGGTCATAGCCTTCGCGAAACTTGGTCGGCTGGAACCGCTTGTTGACAACGTCTTCTGGCGTCAAAGCCATCTGGTCACCTCATACTGGTTCGTGGGTCATGAATGCTACGTGCTGGATTCATAACAACGGTAGCGAATATCCGCCGTGCAACGGGCATCCGCCAGCTATATCTGAATCAGAATATATCGTTTCGGAGACGAACACTAACGCGCCTCGGGTCAGGCCAGACCGGCCACGATCGCCATGGCGATCGTGACGGCAAGGAACAGGACCAGGAACGCAAGATCGAGCGCGAATCCTCCGATTCGCAGCGGCGGAATGAGCCGCCGGAGGGCCTTCATGGGAGGGTCGGTCACGGAGTAGACCGCCGACGCCGCGACGAGCGCGATGCCGCGCGGCCGCCAGCGCCGGGCGAAGGCCTGCACGATTTCAAAGACGATCCGCACGATCAGGGACAGCTGGAACAGCATCAAGATCAGGTAGAGCAGGACGAAAATGAGGGACACGCCGGTTCCACGATTCCTAGCGCTAGAAGGAGTAAGGCTGGCGGCACGCCTGCCGGACGTAGCTGCGGGCTAGCTCTGGTTAAAGAAGCTGGCCTGCTGGTCGCTGGACTTCCGGTCCTCGCCCAGCACTTCAACGCTCGACGGCGAGAGCAGGAAGACCTTGTTCGTGACCCGCTCGATGCTGCCGTGCAGTCCGAAGACCAAGCCGGCGGAAAAGTCGACCAAACGCTTGGCTTCCGCTTCGCCCATGTCCGTGACGTTCATGATCACCGGAATGCCGTCGCGGAAACTTTCGCCAATGATCTTGGCATCATTGTACGACCGCGGATGCACGGTGGTGATCTGGTGCAGCACGGTAGCGTCCTCGCGGGCCGACGGAGCGCGCTTGATCGGCGTCACCGGCGCCCGGTATTCCTCGGCAACCTGCTTCACCGGCGGGGCGGGCTCGGGGCGGCGCTCCTGACGGGGCTGGTCCACAGGCTGCTCCTCATCTCGAGCGGGCGTGTCTGCCTGCTCGGCTTCGTAGTGCTCGTCACCATCGGCGAGCCCAAGATAAATCATTGTCTTGCGCAGTGTGCCTGCCATGGTCGCTCCCATCCTGTCTTCAGCGCTGCTGTCGCGCCTTGCCAGGTCCCGGATCGGCCGGCCCGGCAAGGAGTCTGCCTAGCCAAAACGCTACCCCACGGCTGGTCGCGGGCCGAGGACATCGGAACCGACGCGGAGGTGTGTCGCGCCCGCGGCGACCGCCGCTTCGAGGTCCTGGCTCATGCCCGCCGACACCAGGCCGGCGCCGGGATGCTGTTCCCGAAGCCGCTGCGACAGTTCGACCAGCCGGCCGAATGCGCGGGCAGGGTCTGCGCCCAGCGGTGCGACGGCCATCAGCCCGGCGGGGTTCAGTCCCTCGGTGTCGCCGAGGGCATCGGCCAGCGCCGGGATGTCCTCGGGCCGGGCACCGCCGCGGGCCGCCGTGCCCGCGCCCTGCCCGGCGCCGCTCTCGTCAAGGTTCACCTGGATCAGGCAGTCCAGGTGCGCCCGTGGTCCGAGCCCGGCCGCCTCCCGCCGTTCCCGCTCGGCCACCACGGCCTTGCCGAGGGCGGTGACGAGTTGCCGCCGGTCCACCGAATGGACCACATCCGCGTACCGCACCACGGACTTTGCCTTGTTCGTCTGCAGTTGCCCGATGAAGTGCCAGCGGAGCCCGGCACCGGCAAGCTCGGCGGCCTTCGCGGCCGCTTCCTGGTCCCGGTTTTCGCCGACGTCGGTGACGCCCAGGTCATGCAGCAGCGCGACGTCGGAGGCCGGGAAGAACTTCGTCACGACGATCAGTTCCGGCTCCGTGGATCGCCCCGCGGCGGCCCGGGCAATCCGTGCCCGGACACGTTCCAGGTTCGCTGCGAGTTCGGACTTGCGGGCGTCGGTACTCATGCGTCCTTCCAGACAAGGCCGGCGAACCGGCCGGTTTGTTGATCGCGCCGGTAGGAGTAGAGCCTTTCGTCCTCCCGGGTGCAGCCGGCCACCTGGTGCACGTCCACATCGAGCCCGGCCAGCTCTGCCCTGGCTCCGGCGGCAAGGTCCAAAGCCGGCGTCCCCCAGGCTGTCCTCGCCGCCAGTTGGGGAATCCGGGCAACCGCCTCGGCCTGCATATGCTCGGGAACCTCATAGCAGGCCCCGCAGATGGAGGGACCGATCCAGGCCCGCAGTTCGCCCGAACCGGCCTCGCGGAGCCGGGCGACGGTGTTGGCCAGCACCCCGTCGAGCAGTCCGCGGCGGCCGGCATGGGCCACGGCGGTGGCGGGCCCGCCGTCGGCCCGTGTTCCCACCAGCACGACCGGCAGGCAGTCCGCGACCATCACCGCCAGCGGCGCCGCGCCGTCGGCGCTGACCAGCGCGTCGGCCGGCGCGGCTCTTTCAGTGGCGTCGGCCTCCCCGCAGCCGGCGGGGATGACCGCGGCGACGGACGAATGCACCTGGTTCATGAACCGCAGCGAACCGGCCGGTACAGCCATGGCGTCTTCCAGCGCCGCGCGCCGCCGGAGCACCGTGTCGGGGTCGTCCCCGACATGCAGGCCAAGGTTCCCGGCCGAGCGGTCGGTAAAAGCGGCCCACACGCCGGTGTGGACCCGCTGCTTCCACCAAAACACTGCCGGACCTGCCTGAGGGTTTACTTCAGGAAGTCCGGAACGTCCAGGTCGTCGACGCGGCCTGCGCTCAGGTCCGGCTCGACGATGGCCGGCAGGTCCATGTCGAAGCCCGCGTCGGCGGGAACGTGGTGCTGCGGCATGGCACCGCTGAAGCTGTGCTCCATGGGCTCCGAGACCGGCACGGACGGCTGGGCGGCCGGAACGGCGGGCGTCCCGGCGGGGGCGGCGGCCGGCTTCTGGGTCGGAGCGGAGGTGACGTCCACCTGGTCAAAGCCGGCGGCGATGACGGTCACCCGGGCTTCGTCGCCGAGTGCATCGTCGATGACGGCGCCGAAGATGATGTTCGCCTCGGGGTGTGCGACCTCCTGCACCAGCCGGGCGGCCTCGTTGATCTCGAACAGGCCCAGGTCCGATCCGCCCTGGATCGACAGCAGCACGCCGTGCGCACCGTCGATCGAAGCTTCCAGCAGCGGAGACGCGATGGCCAGCTCGGCGGCCTTGACGGCCCGGTCCTCGCCGCGGGCGGAGCCGATGCCCATCAGCGCCGAGCCGGCGCCCTGCATGACGGACTTCACGTCGGCGAAGTCGAGGTTGATCAGGCCCGGGGTGGTGATCAGGTCGGTGATGCCCTGCACGCCGGAGAGCAGCACCTGGTCGGCGGACCGGAAGGCATCGAGCATGGAGACGTTGCGGTCGCTGATGGACAGCAGGCGGTCGTTGGGGATCACGATGAGGGTGTCGACTTCGTCGCGCAGCGTCTCGATGCCGCTTTCGGCCTGGTTCGAGCGGCGGCGGCCCTCGAACGTGAACGGGCGGGTGACAACGCCGATGGTCAGGGCGCCGAGCGAGCGCGCGATCCGGGCCACCACGGGTGCGCCGCCGGTGCCGGTGCCGCCGCCTTCGCCGGCGGTCACGAAGACCATGTCCGCCCCGCGCAGCACTTCCTCGATCTCTTCGGCATGGTCCTCGGCGGCCTTCCGGCCCACCTCCGGGTCGGCGCCGGCGCCAAGACCCCGGGTGAGTTCGCGCCCGACGTCGAGCTTGACGTCGGCGTCACTCATAAGCAGTGCCTGAGCGTCGGTATTGATGGCGATGAACTCCACGCCACGGAGTCCCACCTCGATCATCCGGTTGACGGCATTCACGCCACCGCCGCCGATGCCGACGACCTTGATGACGGCCAAGTAATTCTGCGGTGCTGCCACGTCCTGTGTCCCTTGCTCGAGTCTGTGCACTGATCAGTTCTGCCGGAGCGGGCGGGTACCCTGTCCGGTAGTTTCACCTAACCTTAACCTTCAGCTTGAAGGTTAGAGTTATGTCAAGTAGTTTCTATTCGAGACGCTAGACGCAAGCCCCGGCCCACACAACGACCTTGCTCCGCGTGTCGCGCGTTCCCCGGATGTTGCGCATTTCCCGTCTCCTGCTCAACGGGTCACCGGGCGTGTGGGCGTGCTCACATCGATGACGCTCGCCTTGTCTTTCACGTCTTTTGCCCGCAGCATCGCCTGCAGGACGGTGGCCTTGAGTTCCTGCTCCTGCGCGTTGCCCCACAGCACTTTTTGGCCGCCGGCCAGCTGGAGTTCCACCGAGTCCACCGACTGCGCTGAGGCGTGCTTGAGCTGCCTCAGGACGTCCGGCGGCAGCGCGGCGAGCACCCCGGTGATGGACGCGAAGACATCCGGGTTTTCGGCGGCCTTCGCTCCGTCGATCAAGGGCAGTTTTGCCTCGCTGCGCTTGGCGACCGACGCAAGCTCCGTCCCCGACTCGTCGATCAGCACGAATTTCTTGCCGTCCTTCAGCACGGCGACGGGCGTGTGCTCGATGATCCGAACGTGCAGTTCCGACGGCGGCCTGGCGATCACTTCCACCGACTCCACCGCCGGCAGGTGGTCCACCCGGGCATGGACGTCGCGTTCTCCGATGCGGGCCAGCGGTGTTCCCATGAGCGGTCGCAGCGCCTCGGTGAGCGTTGCTTTTTCGGTGAGTTCGCCGCCCTCGACGGTGATTGTCTTCACGGCCAGCGCCGGCGACAGGAAGATGACCGACATCAAGACGGCGAAGAGCACGGCCACAATGCCGGCGGCGATCAACAGCCGGCGCCGCGTCTTGCGCGCC
Source organism: Arthrobacter sp. MDT2-34-1 (assembly GCF_059091365.1). Classification (NCBI taxonomy): domain Bacteria; kingdom Bacillati; phylum Actinomycetota; class Actinomycetes; order Micrococcales; family Micrococcaceae; genus Arthrobacter; species Arthrobacter sp. MDT2-34-1. The sequence goes on along the minus strand of NZ_JBNHGO010000001.1, from coordinate 60,062 downwards.
GCCGGTTCGGGGAAACTGACAACGGTGGATTCGGAGGTGTCCGCCCCGTCCGCGCGGTCCGGTCCCTTGTGGCCCCGCCACCGCGACAGCAGCGCTGCCGCCCCGGCCCGCTTGGCGCCGGACGCGCGCGCGGCCTTGCCTGCCGCCTTGCCGGGCGCGCCGGATGCTGCCGGGACGGACGGGGGGCCGGCGCCGGGCCTGGGCGCACGCGTGGGCCGTGCCGCTCCCCCGGCTTTGGGGGTGCGGGAGGGCGCGGCCGTCCCGGCCGTCCTCCCGGCGGGGGCACCGCCCCGACCGGAAGGCTTGCCCGATCCGCGCTGAGGGGCGCGCGGGGCGGGCCGGGCAGCGGGGGCGGGCCGGGCAGCGGCGGCGGGCCGGGCAGCGGCGGCGGGCCCGGCAGCCGCGGTGGACTCCGCGGCGGGCATGGCCGACACCCTGCCGGTGTTGATCCGCACGCCGGTGTCCCGGGGCGCCTCCGTCGCGGCTCCGGGGTTTGGCTGCTGCCCGGCGGCTTCCGGCGGCCGCGGGGCCTCCGGCTGCCGGGCGGCGGCGGGACGCGCGGCGGGAGTGCGGGGCTTGCGCGGACTCATCGCGCCGCCGCTGCGGCCTGCCCCAGGGCCTCGACCAGCACGGGCCCGTATTGGGTCACGTCACCGGCGCCGACGGTCAGCACGATGTCCCCGGGCCGGGAACGGGCAACAATGTCCCTCACCGCCCGCCCCGGATCCGGTGCGTAGCTGCCGGGAGCGAGCCGGTTGGTGATCAGTTCGCTGGTGACGCCCGGGATGGGGTCTTCGCGGGAGGCGTAGATGTCGAGAACGGCCGCCGAATCGGCCAGTTGCAGGGCCCGGGCGAACTCGGCGGCGAATTCCCGGGTGCGGGAAAACAGGTGCGGCTGGAACAGGACGTGCACCGCATGCCCGCCGGCCACCTCGCGGGCGGCCGTGAGGGCCGCGTGGACCTCGGTGGGGTGGTGTGCGTAGTCGTCGAACACGCGTACCCCTGCCGCCGTGCCCTTGGCCTCGAACCGCCTGGCTGCTCCGGTGAACCCGGCCAGTCCCTCGGCCGCGGAGGCCGGATCGATGCCCTGGGTGATGGCCACGGCGAGGGCGGCGGCGGCGTTGCGGATGTTGTGCTCGCCGGGCACCTGCAGCCGCAGCGTGCAGCTGCCGCCGGGGTATTCGATCCTGCTGGTGCTCCCCGAGCCGGCGAAGACGGTGTCTTCGACGCGCACCTGGGCGTCGGCCGCGTAGCCGTAGCCCAGCACGCGGCCTGCTGTGCCGGACGCCGTCGTCCGTTCCGCCAAGGCGCGGGCGCCGTCGTCGTCGAGGCAGGCCACCAGGGTGCCGTCGGCCGGAAGCAGTGCGGTGAACCGGTCGAAGGAGGCGTACACGGCTTCGGCCGACCCGTAGTGGTCCAGGTGGTCGGCCTCCACGTTGGTCACCACGATGACCTGCGGATTGTAGTTGAGGAACGACCCGTCGGATTCGTCGGCTTCGGCGACGAACAGTTCGCCCTGCCCGTGGGCGGCGTTGACGCCGAGCGCCGCCACGTCGCCGCCGATGGCGAACGAGGGTTCGCAGCCGGCCGCCTGCAGCATCACGGTCGCCATGGCCGTGGTGGTGGTCTTGCCGTGGGTGCCGCCGACGGCGATCAGCCGCTTCCCCTCCATCGCGGCGGCAAGGGCCACCGAGCGGTGCACGATGTTCAGGCCGGCGGCGGCAGCGGCCTGCAGTTCGGAGTTCTCCGGCCGGATGGCGGTGGAGACAACCACCGTGTCCGCGCCGGCGACATGGGCGGCCTTGTGGCCCACGAAGACGGTCGCACCGAGGGCCTCCAGCTGGCGCAGGACCGCCGAGTCGCGCGCGTCCGAACCGGAGACCGGCACGCCGCGGGCCAGCAGGATCCGGGCGATGGCGGACATTCCGGCGCCGCCCAATCCGATGAAGTGCACGGCGCCGAGGTCGCCGAACGGCAGCCGGGCGGTGGTGTGGAAATCAACGGCTTTCATCTGTGTTCCTCCCTGCTGCCTCGAGCACCAATTGTGCCATTCGGGTGTCTGCGTCGCGGATTCCCAGGGTGTGTGCCGCGGCGGACATCTGCTGCAGCCGCTCCGCGTTTCGCAGCAACGGGATTAGTTCGTCCGTGACCCAGCGGGGTGTGAACCCGCCGTCGCGGACCAGCACGGCCCCGCCGGCGGCCACGAGGGAGGCCGCGTTCAGGGCCTGTTCGCCGTTGCCGTGCGGCAGCGGCACCAGCACGGACGGCAGGCCCACGGCGGCTATCTCGCACACCGTGGCCGCGCCGGCGCGGGCCAGCAGCAGGTCGGCCGCCGCGTAGACATCCTGCATGCCGTCCACAAATTCCACCTGGTGGTAGCCGGGAGCGGCGAGCAGTTGCCCGTCGGCGTCCCGCAGCGCCTTGTTCCGCCCGGTGATGTGCAGCACCTGGATGCCTGCCGCGGCGAGCTCCTGCAGGGAAGCGCCGATGGTGCGGTTGATGCTCAGCGCGCCCGAGGAGCCGCCGGTGACGATGAGGGTCGGCCGGTCCGCCGCCAGTCCCAGCCGCCGGCGCGCGGCCTCGCGGGAGGCTTCCCGGTCCAGGGTGGCGATTTCGGGCCGCATCGGCATGCCGACCCAGCGGGCGCCGGGCAGTTTCGTGTCTTTGAACGCGACCGCGACCCGGCTGGTCAGCCGTGCCCCGACCCGGTTCGCCAGCCCCGGCCGGGCGTTGGCCTCATGGATCACGATCGGGACCCGGCGCAGCCTGGCTGCGATGTAGACCGGGGTGCACACGTACCCGCCGACGCCCACCACGACGTCGGCCTTCGCGCCGTCGATGATGCCCGCGGCCTGGCGCACGGCCGCGGCGAACTTGAACGGCAGCTTCAGCAGGTCGAGGGAGGGGCGGCGCGGCAGCGGAACCCGCCCGATCGTGGCGAGCCGGTGGCCCGCCGCGGGGACCAGCCGGGTCTCCATGCCGACGGCGGTGCCGACGGCGAGGATGCGGGCCGCGGGGGCGGCCCGGAGGACGGCGCCGGCGATGGCCAGCAGCGGGCTGACATGCCCCGCCGTGCCGCCGCCGGCCAGGACCACAGAGGGATCGGAAGTGTTCATGGTGTTGCGGAAGTACCTTCTGCTCGGCTGCTGGTGGTCTGGGTTGGGGTCAGCGGTTCCCGGCCGGCGCTTGCTGCCGCCACCGGCCCAGGAGTCCCCCGGACTTCTTCCGGCCGGGCACATCGGTCCGGGCAAAGGACAAGAGTACACCGACGGCGGCCAGGGTGACCGTCAGCGCGGAGCCGCCGTAGGAGATGAACGGCAGGGGCACTCCGATCACCGGAAGCAGGCCGGTGACCACCGCGATGTTCACGAACGCCTGGCCGATGATCCACACCATGATGGAACCGGCGAGGATGCGCACGAAGAGGGAATCCTGGCGCATCACGGTGCGCACCAGGGCAATGGCCAGGACGCCGAACAGCGCCAGGATGACGGTGGTGCCGAGCAGGCCCAGCTCTTCGCCGATGATGGCGAAAATGTAGTCGTTGTGGGCTTCCGGAATCCAGTTGTATTTTTGCCGGCTCTGTCCCAGTCCCACGCCCCACCAGCCGCCGGAGGCGAGTGCGAAGAGCCCGTTGCATGACTGCATGTTCAGCCCGGTCGTCGCTTCACAGCTCTGGTCCGTCCACATGAGGATGCGGCCCATGCGGTTGGGGCTGACCACCACGAGCAGCAGCACCAGCGCGCCGGCCCCCAGTCCGGCCACGCCGAACAGCTTCAGCGGTGCGCCGGCGAAAAACAGTCCGCCGGCGATGATGAGCATCAGGATCATCGCGGTGCCCAGGTCGTTGCCGAGCAGCACCGGGCCGACCACGAGGAGGGCACCGGGCACGACCACCGGGATCAGCAGGTGCTTCCATTGGCCCAGCAGCCGCTCCTTGGCCGCCAGCACCGTTGCCATCCACAGGGACATGCCCAGCTTGGCCACTTCCGACGGCTGCAGGGAAACGTTGCCGGGGAAATGGATCCAGTTGCGGTTGCCGCCGACGGATTCGCCCAGCGGGGTAAACACCAGCAGCAGCAGGAGCACCGACACCGCGAGGCCGGGCCAGGCGAGCTTCCGGTAGGTGGAGACCTTCCACCGCGAGAGGACCAGCATCGCGGTGACCCCCAGGCCGGCGAACACGGCCTGCCGGATGAACAGGCTGAACGGCGAGGTTTCATCGGCGATCGATTCCACCGCGGACGACGACAGCACCATCAGCAGGCCGATGGCCGTCAGGGCCAGCGCGGAGCCCAGGATCAGGTAGTAGCTGGCCCCGCTGGACCGCGTGCCGGTGCCCTGGATGCGGTCCAGCAGGTCGGTGCCTCGCTGCCGGAGCTCGCGCAACCGGCCTTCGGGGGCGGGCTTCGTGCCGGGAGCGGCGTGTCCGCGGGCAGCGGCGGGGGCCGGTGTCCGGCTTCCGCTGCGGGTGGTGGCCATTACTGCTCCTTAGTCGACGGTGCCTGTCCCTCTCCGTACCGGCGGACTGCTTCCATGTACGCATTGCCCCGGTGGGCGTAGGACGTGAACCGGTCCATCGAGGCGGCTGCCGGCGCCATCAGCACGGTGTCCCCGCCGGCGGCGATGCCCGCTGCCGCTTCCACGGCCGCCGCCATCACGGTTTCGCCGTCAGTGTCCTCCGCCTCCGGGGCGCTGTTTCCAGTGTCTCCCGGGTGCGCGTGGACGACCGGGACATCCGGTGCGTGTCGCTGCAGCGAGGCCAGGAGGGCGGTGTTGTCCCTGCCGATCAGCACCACCGCTTTCAGCCTGCGCGCGTGGTCGGCGATCAGCTCGTCGTAGCTGACGCCCTTGGACAGTCCCCCGGCGATCCACACGACCGAGGAGAACGACGCCAGCGACGCCGAAGCCGCGTGCGGGTTCGTCGCCTTGGAGTCATTGACCCAGAGCACGCCGGCGTGCTCCAGCACCTTTTGGATCCGGTGTGCCCCGGGATCGAACCGCCGCAGTCCTTCGCGGACCGCGGCCGGTTCCACGCCGTACGCCCGGACCAGGGCGGCGGCGGCCAGGGCGTTGGCCACCTGGTGCCGGGGCGCCGGGTCACCCAGGTCGCCGAGGCCGGCCAGTTCGGTTGCGGAGTCCCGGCGTTCTTCGATGTAGGCCCGGTCCACGAGCAGGTTCTCCACGACGCCGACCATGCTGACCGCCGGCATTCCGGTCGTGAAGCCGATTGCCCGGCAGCCCTCGACGACGTCGGCCTCCTCGACCATCTCCTCGGTCTCGCGCTGCTCGGCGTTGTAGACGCACGCGATCCTGGTCCGCTCGTAAATCCTGGCCTTGTCGGCCAGGTATGCCTCATAGGTCCCGTGCCAGTCCACGTGGTCTTCGGCCACGTTGAGTACCACGGAGGCCAGCGGGGACATGGTGTGGGTCCAGTGCAGCTGGAAGCTCGACAGCTCGACGGCGATGACGTCGTAGCCGATGGGATCACGCACCGCGTCCAGGATGGGCGTGCCGACGTTGCCGGCGGCGATGGCGCGCAGCCCGGCCGCCTGCAGCATGGATTCGGCCATCCCCACCGTCGTGGTCTTGCCGTTCGTACCGGTGATGGCCAGCCATTCGGCGGTGCGCCGGCCGGCGCGTTCGCGCACCCGCCACGCCAGTTCAACGTCGCCCCAGATGGGAATCCCCGCGTCCGCCGCGGCGGCCAGCAGCGGTGTCCGCGGCTGCCAGCCCGGCGAGGTGACCACCAGTTCGGCCGGCTCCCCGCCGACGTCGGGCAGTGCGCCGGTGTGCTCTTCACCCAGCAGGACCTGCCGGGCCCCGACGATCTTCAACGTGTCGGCCTTGGCCCGGTTTTCCGCCGTGTCGCTGCCGTCCACGACGACGACGGCGGCGCCCAGTTCGATCAGCGTGTCGGCCGCGGAGAATCCCGACAGCCCGATCCCGGCGACCACCACGCGCAGCCCGGACCAGTCCGCGTCCCAGGAGGTGAGTGCGTCCAGCCGGCTCATGAGCCCAGCACCCATTCGGCGTAGAAGATGCCCAGCGCGGCCGCCACGCACAGCCCGGCGATGATCCAGAAGCGCACGACGACGGTGACTTCGGCCCACCCCTTGAGCTCGAAGTGGTGCTGCAGCGGGGCCATCTTGAAGACGCGTTTGCCGCCGCTGAGCTTGAAGTAGACCACTTGGATGATCACGGACAGCGAGATGATCACGAACAGGCCCGCCATGACCACCAGCAGCAGTTGGCTGCGGGACAGGATGGCGAATCCGGCGATGGCGCCGCCGATCGCCAGCGATCCGGTATCGCCCATGAAGATCTTGGCGGGCGCGGTGTTCCACCACAGGAAACCGATCAGCGCGCCGGCCATGGTTCCTGCCAGCAGCGCAAGGTCCAGCGGGTCGCGTACCTCGTAGCAGACCTCCCCGGGGACCTTGACCGAGCCGCAGCTCTGGTTGAACTGCCAGATCCCCATCAGCATGTAGGCGCCGCAGACCATCACCGATGCGCCCGCCGCGAGCCCGTCCAGCCCGTCGGTCAGGTTCACGCCGTTGGTGGCTGCGGTGACAATGACGTTCGACCAGATGATGAACAGGATAGTGCCGAGTACGGTGCCGCCGAAGGCGAGGTCCAGCCACGGGATGTCACGGGCGAAGGAGATGTTCATCGACGCCGGGGTGCGGCCCGCGTTGTCCGGGAAGTTCAGGGCCAGGACGGCGAAGAGGATGCCGACGATGCCCTGCAGCACGATCTTGGCCCAGGCCCGCAGCCCGAGGCTGCGCTGCTTGGAGATCTTGATGAAGTCGTCCAGGAAACCGACCAGCCCCATGCCGGCCATCAGCAGCATGAGGACGCCGGCGGAGACGGTGGGCCCGGAATGCGCTTCCCCGTTCATCATCCACATCATCAGGTGCGTGGCAAAGTAGGAGAGCATCACCGCGGCCACGATGACCACGCCGCCCATGGTGGGCGTTCCGCGCTTGGTGTGGTGCGCCGTCGGGCCGTCGTCGCGGATGAACTGGCCGTAGCCTCTCCGTACCAAGAGCTTGATGAACAAGGGCGTGCCGAGCAGGGACAGGACCAGCGCCAGGGCAGAGCCGATCAGCAGGGCTATCACTGCGCCTGGCCTTCCTGTTGGGTTTCGGGTCTGCGCGCTGCAGCCGCCGCCGAGCCGTCCGTCGACGGATTTCCTGATGCTATCCGGTCGCCCAGGAACCGCAGCCCGGACGAGTTGGAGGACTTGAACAGCACCAGGTCGCCCGGTTCCAGTTTCTCCTCGAGCACCCGGCGGGCCTCCTCGGGCGTGGCGACCCAGAGCGATTCGTCGCCCCAGGAGCCTTCCAGCACGGCGGCGTTGTGCATGGCCTTGGCTCCCTCTCCCACCACGATCAGGTGGGAAATGTTCAGCCGGACCACAATCCGCCCGATCGCGTCGTGGGCCTGCACGGAGTCTTCGCCCAGTTCCAGCATTTCGCCCAGCACCGCCCAGGTGCGGCGGCCGCGGCCGAGTTCAGCCAGCGTGCGCAGCGCTGCCCGCATGGATTCGGGGTTGGCGTTGTAGGCGTCGTTGATCACCGTGACGCCGTCGGCGCGCTCGGTGCGTTCCATCCGCCAGCGGCTGGCGGGGCCGGCCCCGTTCAGGCCGGCGGCGATGGTTTCCGCCGGCACGCCCAGCGCCCAGGCGGCGCCGGCGGCGGCCAGCAGGTTGGTCACGTGATGGATGCCGATCAGCCCGGAGGTTACCGGGTGCTCGGAGCCGTCCGGGAAGCGGAGCGTGAATTCGGGGTGCCCGTCGTCGTTGACGCGGGCGCCGCGGGCCCGCAGCAACGGCGCGGTGCTCCCGTCGGGCAGGGTGAAGTCGTCGTCGGAGCTGAAGTACAGAATGCGGGCCCGGGTGCGGGCGGCCATGGCCCGGACGCGGGGATCGTCGGCATTGAGCACGACGGTACCGCCGGCCGGCACGGCCTCGGCCAGCTCGCCCTTCGCGATCGCGATGTTGTCCACGCCGCCGAATTCCCCTGCGTGGGCGGTCCCGACTCCCAGCACCACGCCGACGCCGGGGTTGACCATGTCCGTCAGGTACCGGATGTGGCCAATGCCGGTGGCGCCCATTTCCACGACCAGATAGCGGGTGTCGAAGTCCGCGGCGAACACCGTCAGCGGGACGCCGACCTCGCCGTTGTAGGAGCCGATCGGGGCCACGGTGGGCGCGGTTCGGCGCAGGATCCCCGCGAGCAGGTCCTTGGTGGTGGTCTTGCCGGCGCTGCCGGTGATGCCCACGACCTCGAGTCCCGCGGCGGCGCGCAGCCGTGCCACGATGGCCGCGGCGACGGCGCCCATAGCCAGCACGGCGTCCGCCACCACGATCTGCGGCAGGAGGCGGCCGGTCGGGTCGGAGACCTCGCGTTCGGTCAGCGCCAGCACGGCACCGGCTTCGAAGGCCGCGGCGACGTAGAAATGCCCGTCTGCGGTCTCGCCCGGCTTGGCCACGAACAGGCCGCCGGGCTCAATTTCGCGGGAGTCTGTGGTGGCGGAACTCACGGTGATGCCGCCGGTGTCCCCCGTGGCACCGACGGGTTCCCCAACGATCCGTCCGCCGGTAATCGCCGCTATATCGGCTGCAGTTAGTTCAATCATGACGATCTAGGACTCTACCGCGTTCGGGGAGAGCACTTCGAATCCGTGCCGGTGCAGGGCCGCGCGCAGTTCCTCCCGGTCGTCGAGGGCCAGGTTCTGGCCGTTGACCTCCTGCCAGACCTCATGGCCGCGGCCGGCGACGAGGACCGTGTCCCGGGGCGCCGCCAGGGCCACGGCCCGCTCGATGGCCTCCGCACGGGGGAAGACTTCGATAATGTCGGCCGGCAGTTGCTCCCGTTCGGCCGCGGCGCGTGCGCCGGACAGCACATCCGCGCGGATGCGGGCGGCGTCCTCGCCGTGCGGGTCGTCGTCGCTGACGATGACGACGTCGGCGAGCCGGGCGGCGATCGCCCCCATCAGCGGGCGCTTGGTTTGATCGCGTTCCCCGGTGGCTCCGAACACCACGATCACGCGTGCCCCGGGTTCGGGGCGGCGCACCGAGGCCAGGGTCCGCTCGAGCGCGTCGGGATTGTGAGCGAAGTCAACGATCGCCGCCGGGTTGCCGCTGAGGACCTGCATCCGGCCGGGAACCTCCACGGTCAGCGGATCCGCCGTGTCGAGCGCCTGCTGGAGCCGCGCCGAAGGGGTGCCGGAGGCCGCCACCATCACCACGGCCAGCGCGGCGTTGGAGATGTTGAACGAGCCGGGCAACCCGGTGTGCAGCCGCAGCACCACGCCGTCGGGCCCGTGCAGTTCAAACCGGTGCCCCAGGCCCTCACGGACCGGGTTGCGGACGGACCAGTCGGCGCTGCCGCCCTGGGTGGCCAGGGTGGCCACCGGGACTCCGGCGGACCGGGCCTGGCCGGCGAGCCGGCGGCCCCAGTCGTCGTCGACGCAGACGACCGCCCGGCCGGACCGCTCCGGGCTGAACAGGCGGGCCTTGGTCTCGAAGTACTCGTCCATGCTCCCGTGCAGGTCCAGGTGGTCCTGGGTGAGATTGGTGAAGCCGGCCACGTCGAACCGGACGGCATCGACCCGCCGGAAGGAAATGGCATGCGAGGAGACCTCCATGGCCGCCGCGTCCAGCCCGCGTTCGCGCATCAGGGCCAGCAACCCGTGCACCTCGGGCGATTCCGGCGTGGTCAGGGCGCTGGGAATCGGTTCGGAACCGGCCGTGATCTCGATGGTTCCGATCAGTCCGGTGCTGAGGCCCAGCGCCTCCAGCAGGGACTTGATGAAGTAGGTGGTGGTGGTCTTGCCGTTGGTTCCGGTGACGCCAAACAGCGCCGGCGCCTGTCCGCCCGCCGGCTGGCTGCGGTAGACGGCGGCCGCCAGCGGCCCCACGAGTGCGCGCAGGTCCCGCGACCGCAGCACGGGCAGGCCCGGAGCCAGGCCGGCTGCCCGCCGGGCGCCGTCGTCGTCGGTCAGGATGGCCGCCGCTCCGGCCGCTTCGGCCTGGGCGGCGAAGTCGGCGCCGTGCCGGCGGGCTCCGGGCAGGCCGACATACAGGTCCCCCGGCTCGACGGAACGCGAATCTATGGTGATGCCGGTAAAGGTCAGGTCCTCCGACCCCGGGCCGCCCTCGGGTACGGGAAGCCCGCGGTGCTGCAGCATGCTGCTCAGCGCCGCCAGCCGGACCGGCCTGACCGTTTGGGGCCGCAAGGGCGAGGCGGACCGGTGGGGCTGCTCGGCAGTGGAACTCACATATTCTCCAGGTTGGCTCATTCCAGCGGCAGGTCGACCCGTTTGCTGGTGGACGGCGGCACGTCGTAGGCGTTGAGGACCTGCGTCATGACCTTCTTGAACGTCGGTCCGGCCGACAGCGTCAGCACCCCGCCCTGCGGCCGCTGGATGGTCGCCACGACGACGAACTGCGGATCCTCCATCGGGGCGATGCCGGCCATCGAAATGGTGTAGCCGCTGAATCCCCCGTCGGCGGCCGGTGCTTCGGCTGTACCGGTCTTGACCCCGATCCGATACTCCTTAATGTTACCGGGCTTGCCGCTGTGGTACTTCGAGTTGGTTTCCAGCATGTCCTGCACCAGGTTGGCGGTCTTCTTGGATACCGCCCGGCTGCCCTTCTCGACCGGCACCTCGTGCTCGGTGCCGTTCGGATCGATATAGGCGTCGATCAGCCGCGGCTGCATCAGCACGCCGTTGTTGGCGATGGTCCCGAAGGCCACGGCGGTGTGGAGGGCCGTCTGAGCGAGGCCCTGGCCGAAGAGGACGGTGAACTCCTGCCGCCCGTCCCACGTCTCCGGCTCGGCCAGCAGGCCGGCGGTGGCGCCGTTGATGCCGATGTCGAAGCGCTGGCCGATGCCGAACTTCCGCAAGTAGTCGTAGCGCTGCTGCCGCGTCAACTGCTGGCCGATCATGGTGGTGCCGGTATTGAGCGACTGCGCGAAGATGCCCGCCGTGGTGCGCGTCAGGGTGCCGTGCGGTGTCGCGTCCTGAAAGGTCTGGCCGTTGACCGTGTATTTGGGCGGGATGGTGTATCGCGATGCCGGGGTCGTGATGCCCTCTTCGATCGCGGCCGCCATGGTGATCATCTTGGTAGTGGACCCCGGCTCAAAGGCGCGTGTCACAGCCATCGACTGCCGTTCGCTGTCCGGAGTGGCGCCCGGGTCATTGGGGTCCACCGTCGTGGAGTCCGCCAGTGCGATCAGGTCGCCGGTCTTGGCATTGAGGACGACGACGGTACCGTATTCGGCGCCGTAATCCCGCACGGTCTCGGCGATGACTTCCTGGGCGTACCACTGGATGTCGGTATTGAGGGTCAGTCGCACGCTTTGGCCATCCACGGCCGGGACTTCTTCGTAGGTGCCGACCGGTATGCGGATGCCGTCGGCGCCGATTTCGTAGGTCTTCGTGCCCGGCGTCCCGGAGAGGACGTCGTTCTGCGAGGCCTCGATGCCTTCGAGCGGCACGCCATCCGACCGCATGAATCCGACCACCGAGCCGGCCACCGCCCCTGCCGGGTAGTTGCGGATGGTGGTCGCGCGCGCGGACAGCCCGGGAAAGGCCAGCTCCTCGATCTTCTGCTGGACTTCCGGGGTGACCGACTTGGCCACGTAATTAAAGGGCTTGTCGCCGGTGACCGCTTTGGTGACGGTCTCCACGTCCTGGCCCAGGATGCCGGCCAGCTCGGCGATGGCGTCGGCGATCTTGACGTCCTCGGACTTTTGGCTGATCGGATCGAACCGGGTGTAGTCCTCGACCAGCCGCTGGTCCACCACCACGTCGAACCGCTGCACGCTGCGGGCGAGCACGTTGTTGTTGGCGTCCAGGATCTCGCCGCGGAGCGCGGGCAGGTCGACGGTGCGCAGGCGCTTGTCCACCGCCGCCTGGGCCATGCCGGCGGTGTCCAGCCCCTGCAGCTGGAACAGACGGGCCCCGAGAATGACCAGCAGGATCAGCACCATCGCCAGCCCGGCCCGGAGCCTCCTGGTAGCCCTCGCCGTGCGGTTGGGGTGCTGCCGGTCGGCTGTTGGTGCTGCCACAGGTACCTCGTTTGCGTTGCCGGGCGATTACTGGCCTGTCTGTTGCTTCGGCGCCGGGATGCTGCCGCCGTTCAGCTGCTTTTCGGCGGGTTTCGGTGCCGCGCTTCCTTCTGCACCGGCTTCAGCAGCGGCAGCAGGTTTCGCCGGTTCCTTCGCCGCCGCGGGGGCGCCGTCCTTCTTCCCGGCTTCATCCTTCGCGGCCGGCTTCTGGACCGGATTTTCCGGCTGGGCCACCAACAGCTCCGGGGCTGCGCCTGGTTCCGCCGCCTTCGGCTTCCCGGTGACCTTCTGGCTCTCCAGATTGATGGAGCCGACCGACGGAGACGTTACCATCCCCAATTCTGCCGCCTTCGCGGCAAGATTCTGGGGAGCCTGGTGGTTTTCGAGTTGCTGTGTCAGTTTTTCGTTCGCCTGGGCCAGGGAGACCTGCTCGTTGCGCAGCTCCACCAGTTTGTACTGCCCGCTGGAGACCGAGATGTTCAGCATCAGGACGCTGCCGAGCGCGAGCACCAGAACCGTGAAGCAGAACAGGGCGAACGGCACGCGCTTGCGCGTCGGGCTGTTGGGTACGACGGAGAGCGGGGTGCGGCGGGGGGCCTGCCGGGGCGCCGCTGCGGGACCCCGGGCCGGCACGGCACTGCCGTGCACGTACTGATGCTGGTCGGGACGGGCCGCGTGGGCACTGGCACTCATTTTGCGCTCCTGTTCCGGATCCGTTCTACCGCCCGCAGCTTGGCCGACGCCGCCCGCGGGTTTTCTGCAATCTCTGCCGCCGTCGGCACTTCGGTGCCCTTGGTCAGGGTCTTCAGCTGCGGCTTGTGTTCTTCCAGCTCGACGGGGAACCCGCGGGGTGCGGATGACTTCGAGAGCTGTCCGAAAACGGCCTTGGTGATCTTGTCCTCCAGCGAGTGGTAGGACATCACGACGATCCGGCCGCCCAGCGCCAGCACGTCGATGGCGGCCGGCAAGGCCCGCTCGAGCACGTCCAGCTCCTCGTTGACCTCGATCCGCAGTGCCTGGAAGGTGCGTTTCGCCGGATGGCCGCCGGTCCGCGCCGCAGCAGCCGGCACGACCTTGCGGATCGCGTCCACGAGTTGGCCCGTGGTGGTCAGCGGCGCCTCGTCGCGGGCTGCCACAATGCTGGAGGCGATGCGTCCGGCGAACTTCTCTTCGCCCCAGCGCCGGATGATGCGCACCAGGTCCGCCTCGGCATACGTGTTGACAATGTCCGCGGCAGTCATGCCCCGGCTGGTGTCCATCCGCATGTCCAGGGGCGCGTCGTAGGAATAGGCGAAGCCGCGGTCCCGCTCGTCCAGCTGGAGCGAGGAGACGCCCAGGTCGAACAGCGCGCCGTCGATCTGGCCGACGCCGAGGTCGTCAACCGCGTCGGCGATCTCGTCGTACACCGCGTGAACCAGATCGGTGCGCTCCGCGAAGCGGCGCAGCCGCTCTCCGGCCAACGCCAGCGCCTGTTCGTCCCGGTCGATCCCGATCAGATGCAGCTGCGGAAAACGCTGCAGCAAGGCCTCCGAATGCCCGCCCATGCCGAGCGTCGCATCGACGACGACGGCGCGGCCGCGTTCGGCCACCGCACGTTCGACGGCCGGGGCGAGCAGGTTGATGCAGCGGTCGCGGAGCACCGGAATGTGGCGCTCCCCTGCCGGCCGCTCGCTGTTCATCCTGAAGCCTTCTTTCCTGCTGGTGCCCGGGACCGGTTGGTCGCTGGAGTCTTTAAGTCCGAAAGTCCTTGAACCAGATCCCCATCCGCGCCTGGCCTGTCCCGCCTGGCTCCGGGGAAGGTGAGCCAGGTTGGACCTGCCGGGCGGCTGGAGATCTCATCCAAGAACGTCCGTGCCGCGTGTGCTGTTTGTCGTCCCGGGGTCAAAAGACTCCGGGCAATACGTCTTCGTCTGTTTCGGAGAAGGCGGTTTCCTGCTCCTGGAGGTAGTCGTCCCAGGCCCGGGCATCCCAGATCTCAGCGCGGGTTCCCGCACCGATGACCGCCAGCTCCCGGTCCAGCCCTGCATAGGTCCGCAGTGCCGGCGGGATGGTGACCCGGCCCTGCTTATCCGGAACTTCGTCAGAGGCTCCTGACAGAAAGACGCGAATGTAGTCACGGGCGTGGCGGGAAGATATCGGAGCCTTCCGCATCTCCTCGTGAACCCGCTCGAATTCCTTCTGGCTGAAGACGTAGACGCAACGCTCCTGGCCTCTCGTCAGGACGAGTCCATCGGCAAGCTCCTCGCGGAACTTTGCGGGAAGTATCAGGCGCCCCTTCTCGTCGAGCCGCGGCGAGTGTGTCCCGAGGAACATCGCCACCGCCCTGCCGATTGGAGGAGACCGTCGCCCCCTGCGTCACCACTACCCTCTTATGTCCTCCACTTTACTCCACATCACGCCACAGTCAACTACTTCCGGCCCCTTTTGTAGCTGGAAATGTTCGGCGCCCTCCGCGTGGGGGCGCGGAAGCAGGCGGGTGGAGCAGAGTGGAGGGAAAGTGGAGGGCCGGGGGAACCCCGGCAGTAGAAGTTTCCTGTTGGATCGCGTCCAGGCCGGCCGAAGCGGCCGTTGCGCCGGGAAACGGGCCGGATCCGGCCCACACGGGGCCTTTAAACACGAAAAGACCCGACGTTTGACGGGTCTTGCCTTCGTGCCTTTCGGCCGCTAGCCGCCGGGTGGGGCGAAGTGGAGGAGCCTCAACGGCTGCTCCGGCGGCAGGGTCTTATGTCAGCGGTCTTCGCCGTGATGCCGCTCGTCCCACCGCTCCTCGAGGCTGGCCATGAAGCCGCCCTTCGATGAAGAAGTCTGCCTGGTGCCGGTCGCCCGCGGCGACCCTGCCCCGGCGCGACGCGTGGTGGCCCAGTAGACGCCGGCACCCATGATGACGAATCCCAGGACTCCGACGGCGATGATCTGGCTGAGGATGCCGGTGAGCAGGACCAGGATTCCGGCAATCGCGACGAGTGAGCCCACGACGATGTGGCGCGTCGACAACGATCGGCCGCTGGCCGATTCCATGTGGCTGGCAAACTTCGGGTCATCAGCATGCAACTGCTGCTCCAGTTGTTCCAGCAGCCGCTGTTCATGCTCTGAGAGTGGCATCTGAGCCTCCTTTGTTCCAGTCCCCCAAGGGTGCATAGCGTACAACGAACTCCGCGGGACAAGAGTTCCTGAAACCAACCGGAACCGAATTGACCTCTGCTACTAAGAATAGAGCGCAAAGCCTGCAATCAAAAGCCACGATGACCCACCTGTGATCCCACCCGCCCCGATTTCACGCACCCTGGCCCCGGCCCGGCCGGCGGCGGGATTCCGGGCCCTGCTCCGCCGGCTTGCGGGGCCCGGACTTCAGCAGCGAGGCAGGCACAATCCCCGCGCCGCCGAACTTCCGGTTCACCTCGTCCAGGGCCTGTTCGGCGCTGTGCCACGTGTCTTCGTGGCCGTCGAAGCTCAACTGCTGGCCGCCCCGGCCGGCGTCCTCCAACTGCTCCGCCCGCAACCCGATGAGCCGGACCGCCTGCGGCCGCTCGCCGAGGGCCGACAAAAGCGCCGCAGCGGCGGCCTGCAACTGCTGGGCACTGTTCGAGGGCGCCGGCAGCTTCCGTGACCGGTTCAAGGTGGTGAAGTCGGAATATCTGAGTTTCAACGCTATGGTTCCGGCGCGCATGTTCCCGGCGCGGAGCCTGGCGGCCGTCCGGTAGGCCAGCCGCAGGAGCTCGCGCTCGAGCACCTCGTCGTCGTCGACGTCCTTTTCGAAGGTTTCTTCGGCACCTACGCTTTTCTCCACCCGTTCAGGGGTGACCGCCCGGTCGTCCATTCCCCAGGCCAGCCGATGGACGTGGTCGCCGGTGGCGCCCAGGACGCGGTGCAGCGCCGCGGGCGGCGTGTGCGCCACGTCGGCAACGGTACGGATCCCAACGCGGGCCAGGACCTCCCGCGTCTTGGCGCCGACTCCCCAGAGGGCCCCCACCGGCAGGGAATGCAGGAAGTCGACCGTCTCGGCCTCGGGTATGAGCAGCAGGCCGTCCGGCTTGGCGTGCGTGGAGGCTATCTTGGCCACGAACTTGGTCGTGGCGATGCCCACCGTCGCGGTCAGTCCCAGCTCGGACGAGATCCTACGGCGGATCAGCGCGCCGATCTCCAGCGGTTCGCCCAGCCGCCGGCGGGCACCGGCCACATCGAGGAAGGCTTCGTCGACGCTGAGCGGTTCCACGTACGGCGTGATTTCCCGGAAGATCGCCATGATCCGGGTCGAGGCCTGCTGGTACTTGCCGTGGCTGGGTTCAATGATGAGCGCCTGCGGGCACAGCATGCGGGCCCGGGCCATCGGCATCGCCGAGCGGACACCGTATTTGCGGGCCTCGTACGACGCCGAGAGCACCACCGCCCGGCCCGAGGCGGATCCCACGATGACCGGCTGCCCGACCAGCTCCGGCCGCTCCAGCAACTCCACACCCACGAAAAAGGCGTCCATGTCCACGTGGAGAATGGTGCAGTTGTTCTGGTCCGGGGAGGTCACAGCACTATCGTAGGCTGGCTGCCGCCTGCGGTGCCGCCGATGCTGCGGGCGGGCGGCCCGGCGGCCCGGCCGGATTGTCTAGACTGGCTGCAGACATCAGTACCACCGCGAGGAGCTCCGCCGCATGCTGTACCGCCCTGACGAATCCCTCCCCGCACGGGCAGACCGGAGGTAACGGCATGGAACCCTCTGCGACCACAACGAGCGCGGCGGAACAGGAAGACTTCCGGCAGGCCGTGGCCGGATTGCTCCGGGAGTTCCTGGCCGGACAGAAGGACCTGCTGCAGGATGCGGCTCCGGACGCGGCACCGCTGGTGGAGGCCATCACCGACCTCACCGCGGGCGGCAAGCGCCTTCGGGCGCTGTTGGCCTACTGGGGCTGGCGCGGGGCAGGGGGGTCCGTGCTCGCCGGCCAGGCCGTTCAGGCGGGAGTCGCGCTGGAGCTCTTCCAGGCCGCGGCACTGATCCACGACGACATCATCGACCGCTCGGACACCCGGCGGGGCAGCCCGAGCGTGCACCGGCGGTTCGAGCAGCAGCACCGGCTCAACGGCTGGGCGCTGGACGCCGAGCGCTACGGGCAGGCCGCCGCCCTGCTGGCCGGCGACCTCTGCCTGTCCCTCAGCGAAGAAGTCTTTGCCGGCATCGGGGCGGAGTCCGCGTCAGGAACGCCGGCCCGCGCAATTTTCAACCGCATGCGCGCGGAGGTCATGGCCGGGCAGTATCTGGACCTGCTGGAGGAAGCTGCCGGACCGGGGCGCCCGGCCGAAGCCGCCGTGGACCGCGCGCTGCAGATCCTCCGCTACAAGTCGGCCAAGTACTCCACCGTGCATCCCCTGAGCGTGGGCGGTGCGCTGGCCGGCGCTTCTACCGGCCTGCTGGAGGCCTACGAGGCATTCTCGCTGCCCTTGGGCGAGGCCTTCCAAATCCGCGACGACGTGCTGGGCGTGTTCGGCGATCCGGCCACCACCGGCAAGCCGGCCGGGGACGACCTGCGGGAAGGCAAACGCACGGTCCTGATTGCGCACACGCTCAACCACTGCACGCCGGCCGAACGCGCCCTGCTGGAGACGCGGCTCGGTTCACCGGAACTCTCGGACGCGGCGGTGGAAGAACTGCGGGACCTGATCACCGGAAGCGGCGCCCTGGCTGCCGCCGAGCAAATGATTGCCGACCGGACCGCCGCGGTCGAGGCGGCCCTGGCGGCCCTGCCGGTGGCCGACGGTGTGCGGCAGGCCCTGGGCATGCTGGCCGACGCAGCGGTGCGCCGCAGCGCCTGAGCCGGCAGCCCGGGGCCCGACCCCCGCGGGTTGAGCAATTGCGCCGGCTACCGGGTCCCTACCAGCCGAGCGCCTGGGCGCGGCGGCGGATCTCGGTTTTGCGGCCCTCGCGCAGCGCGTCGATGGGCCGGCCGGGCAGCGAGTCATCGGCGGTGAAGAGCCAGACCAGGGCTTCCTCATCGCTGTAGCCGGCGTCGGACAGCACCGCCAGGGTCCCCTTGAGGCTTTCGAGCACGGTCCCGCCGACCAGGAACGCCGCCGGCACCGAGCGGATCCTGCGCTCCCCCACGCGCGCCTCCACCAAGGCGCGTTCTTCGAGCAGGGCGTGCACCTTTTTAATGGAGACGTCCAGTTGTTCGGCGACGTCGGGAAGGGGCAGCCAGTCGGTAATCAGTTCTTCAAGTTCACTCACCGTATAAGGGTGCCATGGCGGCCCCCGGGGAGCCATTTCCTTTTCGACACGCCGCCTTCATTCTTCATTCTCCGCCGATGGCTTTTGTGTTATGCGTCAATAGTGTAAATTCACTTGAGTAACAGCTTTCACATCGATAACAAACGGCACACCAGTACCACTGTGCGGCCCGTTGGGGGACGCTCGCCAGGCCGCAGAACAAGGATGAGGGACACCAATGACCGATCAGCGCCCGATCACGCGCAACGACCGCAGCCAGCCCCGCCGGGTACTACTGTCCGCGGCAGCAACCGCGGCGATTCCCGCCGTCGTGCTGTCCTCCGCTGCCTTGGCCATGCCGGCCCAGGCAGCCGAGCTGCCGCCGCGCTCTGCGCTGCAGCCCAAGGCGGCGATTCCGGGCGTTACGGTTCCGGCGACCGCTTTCATTCCCGCTTCCCAGGTTGCCGCCCGATTGCCCGCTTCCCTGCGGGCGCAGAACACTCCCGCCGTCCATACGGTGAGGGCCGGCGAGACGATCAGCGGCATCGCGGCCCGGTACGGCCTCTCCACGCAGAAGGTACTGTCGCTGAACGGCCTCAGTGCCAGCACCATCATTCACCCGGGGCAGAAGATCAAGCTGGGCGGCTCGGCCGCCAAGTCCTCCGGCAACGCCGCGAAGCAGTCCTCGTCGGGTTCCGGCAGCTACACCGTCAGGTCCGGCGATACCCTCTCCGGCATCGCCGCCAAGCACGGCATGAGCCTGGGCGCCGTGCTCTCGGCCAACAACCTCAAGATCAGCTCGATCATCTACCCGGGCCAGAAGATCTCGGTCAACGGCGGCGCCGCCCAGGTCTCGGCCGCCTCAACCGTTACCCGTGCGAAACCTTCCACCAAAACCGTCGCCGGTACCGGCAGCTACACGGTCAAGTCGGGCGATACCCTCTCCGGGATTGCCGCCAAGCACGGCATGGGTTTGGGCGCCCTCCTCTCCGCCAACAACCTCAAGATCAGCTCGATCATCTACCCGGGCCAGAAGATCTCGGTCAACGGCGCGGCCAAGGCCTCCAGCGCCTCCGCCCCGGCCGCGCAGGCGAAACCTTCCACCACGTCGGTCGCGCCCTCCGGCACCGGCAGCTACACGGTCAGGCCGGGCGATACCCTCTCCGGCATCGCCGCCCGCCACGGCATGAGCCTGGGCGCCGTCCTCTCCGCCAACAACCTCAAGGTCACCTCGGTCATTTACCCGGGCCAGAAAATTAAGGTGAGCGGTTCGTCGGTTACCAGCGCGTCGGCGTCGTCCAAGGCCCCGGCCAACAACGGCGCAGCCACCGGCGCGGGCAGCTATACGGTCAAGTCCGGCGATACGCTTTCCGGCATTGCCGCCAAGCTGAACGTGACCCTGTCCAGCCTGCTGCAGTCCAGCGGCCTGAAGTCGACGTCGATCATCCACCCGGGCCAGAAGATCAGTGTCCCCGGCGGTGCGCAAACCACGACGTCGACTGTGGGGACCGCGTCGGCCCAGCCGCTGGTTCCCAGTACCTTCCTGCACTACACCTACCCGGCCGCCGTGGTGGGCAAGGCGAACGAGAACAAGCGCCTGCTGCTCTCCACCCCGCAGCCCACCCAGGCGCAGATGAAAGACATCATCGCCGAGACGGCCGTCAAGATGGGGGTGGACCCGCGGCTCGCCCTGGCGCACGCCTACCAGGAATCCGGCTTCCAGCAGGACGCCGTGTCGCCGGCCAACGCGATCGGCGCCATGCAGGTCATTCCGTCCTCGGGCGAGTGGGCCTCGACCCTGGTGGGCCGCAAGCTCAACCTGCTGGACCCCTACGACAACGCAACCGCCGGCGTAGCGATCATCCGGTCCCTGGTGAGCACCAGCCCGTCCCTGGACATCGCCATTGCGTCCTACTACCAGGGCCAGTACGGCGTGATGACGTACGGCATGTACAACGACACGAAGGCCTACGTGGCCGCGGTGAAATCGCACATGAAGAAGTTCTAGCGGCCACCGCCCCCGTGGCAAAAGGACCCGAACCCCGGTGTGGATTCGGGTCCTTTCGCTCATCGGACTTAGGATCATAGAGTGCAACCGGCAACTGATTCACTGGTCGGCGCCCTGATCGACGGGCGCTACCGGGTTGCCTCGCGCCTGGCGCGCGGCGGGATGTCCACCGTTTACCTGGCGTCCGACACCCGGCTGGACCGCGATGTGGCGCTCAAGGTCCTCTATCCCTACCTGGCCGAAGACGCCGGCTTCCTGGAACGGTTTGAACGCGAGGCCAAGTCCGCGGCCAGGCTCTCACACCCCCACGTGGTGGGCGTCTACGACCAGGGCATCGACGGCAACGTCGCCTACCTCGCGATGGAATACGTGCCCGGACACACGCTGCGGGACCTGCTCGACGAGTCCGCTCCGCTGACGCCGCGGCATGCCCTGGCTGTCCTTGATCCTGTGATCGAGGGGCTCGCCGCAGCGCACGCCGCCGGTCTGGTGCACCGCGACATCAAGCCGGAGAACGTGCTGATGTCCGACGACGGCCGGGTCAAGCTCGGAGACTTCGGCCTGGCACGCGCCGTGACCACCAGCACCAACACCGGGTCCCTGATCGGGACGGTGGCGTACCTGCCGCCCGAATTGGTCACCGGCACCGCGTCCGACGAACGCAGCGATGTCTACTCGGTCGGCATCATGCTGTTCGAGATGCTGACCGGTCGTCAGCCGTTCACCGGCGACGTGCCGATCCAGGTGGCATTCCAGCACGTCAATTCCACCGTCCCTGCGCCGTCGACCCTGGTTCCCGGGCTGGCTCCCGATCTCGACGAACTGGTGCTCTGGTGCACCGGGTCCGATCCGGACCAGCGGCCGGTGGACGCCGCAGCGCTGCTGGGTGAACTGCGGCACGTGCACAAATCCCTCAGCGACGCCCAGCTGGATGCACGGCCACCCCGGGCCGAGCCTGCGGGAACATCATCCACCCAGGTCATCCCGTCCGATCCGCACCGCACCACCGTCATTTCCCGCTCCGCAAACCACACGCAGGTTTTCAGCGCCGGCGAGGCCGCCGCGGCGGCACCGGTCGGCCAGCAGCGCCCGCTCTCCGCCCGCGAATCCAAGAAGCGCCAGCGGGAACTCGCCCGCCAATCGCGGCGTCCCGAACAGAACCTGCGCCGCGGAAATCCCCGGCGCCAGGGCATCATCTGGATTGTCGTGCTGGCCATCCTGGCCGCCTTGGTCGCAGCCGCAGGGTGGTTCTTCGGCATGGGGCCCGGCGCCATTGTTTCCGTGCCCGACGTCGCCGGCAAGCCGGTGGCCGAAGCCGAGGGCATGCTCCGGGAACAGGGGTTGGAGTACACGCTCAAGGAAGTCTTCGACGAGAAGCTGGCCGCGGGGGTAGCCGTCGGCACGGAACCCGATGCGCCCGTCGAAGTCCGCCGCTTCGAGCAGGTGGCCCTCGTGGTCTCGAAGGGCCCGGAGCTCTTCGGCGTGCCCGCGTTGGCGGGCATGAGCGTGGAAGAGGCCACCGCCGCGCTGGAGGAGGCCGGGCTGGCCGCCGGTGATGTCAAGGAGAAGTACGACGAAGAAGCAGCGGCGGGTACCGTTCTCGGCCACAAACCCGGCGAGGGCGAACAACTGCGGCGCGGCACCGCCGTCGGGCTCACGGTCTCCAAGGGGCCGAAGCCGTTCAGCGTGCCGCAGGTGGTGGGCCAGCCGCAGTCCGACGCCGCCGCAGCCCTGGAAGGCGCCGGCCTGAAGGTGGCGGTGGCCCCGGAGGCCGTGTTCGACCGCAACGTCCCGGCCGGCTCGGTCGCGGCGCAGACGCCGGCCGAAGGACAGGTCATCCGCGGCGACACCGTGACGCTGACGCTCTCCAAGGGCCCGCGGATGGTCGAGGTCCCGGACACCGTGGGCCGGCAGGTCGACGACGCGAAGCGCGCGCTGGAGGACCTGGGCTTCGAGGTGAAGGTCAAGGAGTTCCTCGGCGGCTTCTTCGGCACCGTGCGGACGCAGGACCCGGACAGCGGGTCGCTGCCGGAGGGATCGGTCATCACCCTGACCGTGGTGTGATGCCGTCCCGGGCGCGAGCAAGAGCCTGAGCCGGCGGACGGACGCTCACGCCGCCCGCGTCCGCTGACGGCCGGAAGGCCCGGAACCTGTTCACCTGGTTCCGGGCCTTCCATCTCGTCCCGGTCCTGAGCAGCGCGGGACGGCGGGCGTGCGGCGGGCTACCGCTGGCGGGAGAGCGCTCCCGCCACCAGGAACGCCATCTCCAGGGACTGCATGTGGTTCAGCCGCGGGTCGCAGACGGACTCGTAGCGGTCCAGGAAGGCGTTCTGATCGATGGGATCGGCGCCGCCCAGGCACTCCGCCACGTCGTCGCCGGTCATTTCCACGTGCAGGCCGCCCGGGAAGGTGCCCAGTTCGTGGTGCACGTCGAAGAAGCCGCGCACCTCCTCGATGACGTCGTCGAAGTTCCGGGTCTTGTAGCCGTTGGGCGAGGTGACCGTGTTGCCGTGCATGGGGTCGGTCACCCAGAGCACCTTGGCGCCGCTCTCGGTGACCCGCTTTACGAGCTCCGGCAGCTTGTGGCGGATGTTGCCGGCACCCATCCGCGTGATGAAGGTCAGCCTGCCCGGCTCGCGCTCGGGATCCAGTTTGTCGATCAGCCGCAGGGCGTCGTCGGCGGACGTGGTCGGGCCCAGCTTGACGCCGATGGGGTTCCGCACCCGGGACAGGAAGTCCACGTGGGCGCCGTCCAGCTGGCGGGTGCGTTCACCGATCCAGAGGAAATGCCCCGAGGTGTTGTAGGGCAGTCCCGTCCGCGAATCGATGCGGGTCAGCGCGCGCTCGTAGTCCAGCACCAGCGCCTCGTGGCTGGCGAAGAACTCGACCCGCTTGAGGGCGTCGAAGTCGGCGCCGCAGGCATCCATGAACTTCACGGCGCGGTCGATTTCGCGTGCCAGTGACTCGTAGCGCGAATGCGCCGGGTTGGCCGTGAAGCCCTTGTTCCAGTGGTGCACCAGGCGCAGGTCGGCGAAACCGCCCTGGGTGAAAGCCCGAATCAGGTTCAGGGTGGAAGCGGACGTGTGGTAGGCCTGCACCATCCGGCTGGCATCGTGGGCCCGGGACTCGGGGGTGAATTCGAAGCCATTGACCATGTCGCCGCGGTAGGCCGGCAGGGTCACGCCTTCACGGGTTTCGTCGTTGGACGAGCGGGGCTTCGCGAACTGCCCGGCCATCCGGCCCATCTTGATCACGGGCAGCGAGGCGCCGTAGGTGAGCACCACGGCCATCTGCAGGATGGTCTTGACGCGGGCACTGATCTTGTCGGCGGTGGCCGCGCCGAAGGTTTCGGCGCAGTCCCCGCCCTGGAGCAGGAACGCCTTGCCGTCGGCGGCCAGGGCCAGACGCTCCCGCAGGACGTCGACTTCCCCGGCAAAGACCAGCGGCGGCAGGGAGTTTAGCTCGGCAACGGAGGACGCGTAGACCGAGGGATCGTGCCAGGTGGGCTGCTGCACCACCGGCAGCTCTCGCCAGTCATCCAGACCGGGATAGTCTGCTGCCGTCGGCAGCTGGTCGGGAACGGAAGAAATGAAGGTTGTATCGGTCACCCTTCAATCGTAGACCTGCGGCTTCGCTGGCTTCACGTGCAGGGGTCATGGGCCGCCACACGGGCGTCACATTCCGACGGGCGTCAGCGCCGGCCCTTCCGGCCGGATCGCGGGACTGCTCCCCCGGCGTCCGGGAGGCCGGCGGCCTTCGGTCCTTCCGCAGCGGCCGCGCCAGCTCCACCGGTGTGCCCGGCAGCGCTGTCGGACGCGCTGCCGGACGCGCTGCCGGACAGGCTGTCGGGCAGGGCGCCGGAGGGCGTGGCCGCTGCGGCGTGGCCGGCAGCCTGCCCGTCCGCCTCGGGCTGTTCCTGCCCCAACCAGGCGGCGGCAGGCTCAGGCCCTGCGGCGGCGGCCGGCTCCCGTCCCGCGGCGGGGTCCGCTCCGCCGATGACCGTGATGGCGCCGGGCGCTTTGGCCTTCGGAGGTTCCGGTTGCTCCGGCGGCAGGCCGACGGCGGCGTGGCGCTGGTTTTCGGCCTTGGCCGGTTTGCGGGCGGTCAGCTTGGCCTTGACCGTACTGGCGTACGAATCGACGTATTCCTGGCCGGAGAGCCGCATGATCTCGTACATGATCTCGTCGGTGACCGAACGCTGGATGAACCGGTCGTCTTCCAGCCCCTTGTAGCGGGAGAAGTCCAACGGCTTGCCGATGATGATGCCCACCCGGCGGATGTTGGGGATGCGCCGGCCGATGGGCTGGACCTTGTCCGTGCCGATCATCGCCACCGGGATCACCGGCACCCCGGTGTGCAGCACCAACTTGGCCACGCCGGTCTTGCCGCGGTATAGCTTTCCGTCCGGTGACCGGGTGCCCTCCGGGTAGATGCCCAGCAGGCCGCCATCCTGCAGCGCGTCCCGTCCCGCCAGCAAGGACGTGGCCGAGGCCGCTCCGCCGGATCGGTCCATTGGAAGCTGGTTGGTCATCCTGAAGAAAGCCGCGGTGAGCTTGCCCTTGGCGCCTTTGCCGGTGAAGTACTCGCTCTTGGCCAGGAACACCACGGGCCGGGGCACCGCGAGGGGCAGGAAAATCGAATCGGAGAAGGAAAGGTGGTTGCTGGCCAGCACCGCGGGGCCGCTGTCGGGAATGTTGTCCAGCCCCTTGACCCATGGCCGGAAGAGTAGCCGGACCACCGGTCCTACGACGATGGTCTTCATGAACCAGTAGAACACGTGTGCCTTTCCGTTCCGCCGCCGCCGGCCGCTTTACCAATACCGCTTGAGACTCTACTCCAGCTTTGGCTTTGCGTGGCTGCGCGGGATGGGGGTGCCGGAGAAAGGAACCGGTCGGCTATTGATGGCCGAACGGCTCCCGTAATGACACGATAGTGCCATGACTTCTGTTGCCGACGGCGTCTTTTCCAGCCCCGGGCACGGCCCGAATTCCCGCGTCGGCGTCGTCCTGCTGCATGGTTTCACCGGTTCCCCGCGCAGTATGCGGGGGTGGGCGGAAAGCCTGGCCGATGCCGGCTTCGGAGTACGGTTGCCGCTGCTGCCCGGCCACGGCACCACGTGGCAGGACTTGGCCACATCCCGTTGGCAAAGCTGGTACGGGGCGGCCGAGCAGGCCTTTTCGGAGCTCGCCCGCGAGCGCAGCCACGTCTTCGTGGCCGGTCTGTCCATGGGCGGAGCGTTGGCGTTGCGGCTGGCCGCGCACCGTCCGGTCTCCGGCGTGCTGCTGGTCAACCCGGGTCTGACCATCGCGGACCGGCGCGCTCCGCTGTCGGGCCTGTTGAAGTACGTCCTGCGGTCGGTGCCGGCCATTGGCAACGACATCAACAAGCCGGGCATGGATGAGGGTGCCTATGAACGCACCCCGGTGGCCGCCGCGCACCAGCTGGGCCAGCTCTTCAAGACTGTCGTGGCCGACCTGCCCCGCGTCACTGCTCCTACGCTCGTCTTCCGCTCCGCGGTGGACCACATAGTCCCGGAATCTTCCATGGATGTGCTCCGGCGGCGGATTGGCACGGACCGGCTGGAGGTGGTGCCGCTGGCGGACAGCTATCACGTGGCCACCATGGACCACGACGCCGAGCTGATCTACCGCCGGTCCGCCGAATTCATTCACGCCACTGCGGCCGCGTCTCCGGGGCAGACGGGAGCAACCCATGCCCGGGCATGACCAGGACCGGGACGACGCCGCCTGGCAGGATCTGGTCGCCCGGCTGGAAGAGACAGACTCCGGCAACGCGGACGGCATGCCCCCGGAGCGGCCCGCGGCCGGCAACGGCGGCGATGCCCAGCGCCTGCGCGAGATCTTCGAGAACCGCCTGCCGGAGGTCCCGGCGGATGAAGCGCCGCCCGGGCCGCGCGATTACACCGTCGCCGAACCGGACGACGACGAGGGCTACGTCCCGCCGGAACCTGCCCCGCTGGGCGCCGGCGAGCCGCTGCTGGTGCTGGCGTGGATCGGTGCCGTGGGGGCCCCGCTGGGCCTGCTGCTGACCGCCATGTTCTGGCCGGGCGCCCCCTTCACCGCGGTGCTGGCGCTGGTGGCCCTCTTCGTGGCCTCTGCGGCCTACCTGCTCTTCCGCCTGCCCACGGAACGCGACGGGCACGACGACGGGGCGCGCGTCTAGCGCCGGCCGTGGAATCAGACGGAGGCCCCGCGGGCGAGGTCCGCGGCGCCGATCATCCCCGCCTTCGGTCCCAGGCCGGCCGCCCGAACCTCAGCCACCGGCCGGAACCCGCGACCGGTCAGGTTCCGCTGCAGCGCATGGCGGGCCGGCTCCAACAGCAGGTCCCCGGCTTCGCACAGGCCGCCGCCGATCACGAACAGCCCGGGATCCAGCGCCGCGGCAAGATTGGCCAGCCCCAGCCCCAGCCACTCGCCGGCCTCTTCCAGCAGCCGGACGCTGGCGGGGTCGGCGCGTTTCGCCTGATCCGTGACCACCGCGCCGGTGATGTCTGCCACCGTTCCGCCCACGGCCTCCAGCCAACGCTGCGCCACGGGCGAGTTCGCCGCGGCCAACTCCCGGGCCTCCCTGCCCAGGGCGTTGCCCGAGGCGTATTGCTCCCAGCAGCCGCGGTTTCCACACGCGCAGCGGTGCCCGCCGGGCATAATGACCTGGTGCCCGAATTCCCCGGCAACACCCCACCGGCCCCGCTCCAGCCGGCCATCCATCACCATCGCCCCGCCGATGCCGGTGCCCAAGGTGATGCAGACCAGGCGCAGCTCCCCCGTCCCGGCGCCAAAGCGGAACTCCCCCCACGCGGCGGCGTCGGCGTCGTTGACCACTTTGACGGGCCGGGCCAGCAGCCGCTCCAGGTTGTCCCGCAGCGGTTCATTCCGCCACGCCAGGTGCGGGCTGAACAGAACCGTTCCCCCGGCAAGGTCCATCCACCCCGCCGCTCCGACGCCCACTGCGGCAACGTCGTGCTCGGAAGCCAACTCCCGCACCATCGCCGAGATAAGGTGTTCCACGTGCCGCGGATCGTGTCCCGGCGTGGGACGGACCAGCTCCGCCACTACGCGCCCGGCCCGGTCGACGGCCCCGGCCGCCACCTTGGTGCCGCCGATGTCTATGCCCACCGCCAGGGCGCTGTTCTCCACCCCACCATCTTAGGCAGCCGCTCGCGGCGGGCCTGCCGGGCCAGGGAGGGCCCGACCGTTACCGTTTCGTAGGTTACCTGCCGGTATCCGTTGTGATTTAGGTTATAGGCTAAAAGCACCCTCCGTCAGGGAGGCTATACAGAGCTGGCCACAGCTGAGGAAGTGAGGAGCTATCGTGCGCGAATACAGCGTGCCCGTCCTGGTTGACGTTCCGCGGGAGGCCAATATCGCCGGTCTGGTGGTTGAACAGGCGCAGAAGGCATCGAATCCGGCCCTGTTTTCCCGCAAGGACCCGTCCGGGACGTGGCAGGACATCCGTGCCACTGAGTTCCTCGCGGATGTGACCCGGCTGGCCAAGGGGCTGGTCTCCAGCGGTGTTCAGCCGGGCGACCGGGTGGGCATCATGGCCCGCACCCGCTACGAATGGTCCCTGGTGGACTTCGCCATCTGGTTCGCCGGCGCCGTGTCGGTGCCGATTTATGAGACCTCCTCCCCCAGCCAGATCGCCTGGATCCTCGGCGACTCCGGGGCTGTGGCAGTCTTCGCGGAAAGCGCCTCCCATGAGGCGAAGGTCCGCCAGGCCGCCCTCAACGAAGGCTTGGAGGACCTGAAACACGTGTGGCAATTGGGCGAGGAGTCGCTGGACGCGCTCCGCGCCGCCGGCCGGGAGGTGCCCGACGCCACGGTGGAGGAACGCCGCACGGCGGCGAATCTGGACGATCTGGCCACGATCATCTACACCTCCGGCACCACCGGCCGGCCCAAGGGCTGCGAACTCACCCACGGAAATTTCGTGGAGCTGTCCAAGAACGCCGCGGCGGCGCTGCCGGACGTCGCCCACGAGGGCGCGCAGACCATCATGTTCCTGCCGCTGGCCCACGTCTTCGCCCGGTTTATCTCCGTCCTGTGCGTCGCCGCGGGTGCCACCGTGGCGCATACGCCGGACATCAAGAACCTGCTGCCGGATCTGCAAAGCTACCGCCCGACGTTCATCCTGGCTGTCCCGCGGGTGTTCGAAAAGGTCTACAACAACTCCATGCTCAAGGCCGAGGATGCCGGCAAGGGCAAGATCTTCCACGCCGCCGCGGACACGGCCGTCGCCTGGTCCCGGGCCGACGAGGCCGGCAAGGTGCCGCTGATGCTCAAGCTCAAGCACAAGCTCTTCGACAAGCTGGTGTACCACAAGATCCGCGAAGCGATGGGCGGTCGGGTCGAGCACGCGGTCTCCGGCGGCGGCCCGCTGGGCGAACGGCTGGGGCATTTCTTCCACGGCATCGGCCTTCTGGTGCTGGAGGGCTACGGCCTGACCGAAACCACGGCCCCGGTGTCCGTCAACACCCCCAAACTGGTCAAGATCGGTTCGGTCGGGGCTCCGCTGCCCGGAAACGCGGTCAAGATCGCCGACGACGGCGAGATCCTCGCCAAGGGCGTCTGCGTGCTGCGCGGCTACTACAACCGTCCCGACCTCACCTCCGAGGCCTTCGAAGACGGCTGGTTCCGCACCGGAGACATCGGCGAACTGGACGCTGACGGTTTCCTGCGCATCACCGGCCGGAAGAAGGAAATCATCGTCACCGCCAGCGGCAAGAACGTCGTCCCGGCCCTGCTTGAAGACCAGATCCGCGCCGATGCGCTGGTCTCCCAGTGCGTGGTGATCGGCGACAACCGGCCGTTTATCTCCGCGCTCATCACGTTGGACGAGGAGGCCCTGCCCGGCTGGCTGGACCGCCACAACCTGCCGGCCGACACCACCATGGACCAGGCAGCCGACCACGAAGTGGTGAAGGAGGCGGTCCAGTCGCTCATCGACCGCGCCAACCAGACCGTCTCGCAGGCGGAAGGGATCAAGTCCTTCCGGATCATCCCGTCCGACTTCACGGAAGCATCGGGGCACCTGACCCCGTCGCTGAAGATCAAGCGGGCGCAGGTGCTGGCCGATTTCGACGACTACGTGGAGCAGATTTACGCCGGCGTGCGTCAGTAGCCTCGACGAAACAGGCAGGGCCGCGGCTTCCACGCCGCGGCCCTGCCTGTCTCCTCCCGAAGGTTGCCTCGGGCCTACGCCGGGTCGATGACCAGGAGCAGGTCCCCGCCCTGGACCTGTTCGACGGCGGAGACCGCCAGCCGCGTGACGGTGCCTCCGGCGGGAGCGGTGATGCCGGCTTCCATCTTCATGGCCTCGATGGTGGCCACCGTGTCGCCCGCCTTAATGGTGTCGCCGACCTCGGCGAGGACGGTGACGGCGCCGGCGAACGGAGCCGCCACGTGCCCCGGCTGCGCGGGATCGGCCTTCTCGGCGACCTTGACTTCGGATTCCACGCTGGCGTCGCGCACCATCACATTGCGCTGCTGACCGTTGAGCGTGCAGTGCACGGTGCGCATGCCCTTCTCATCCGGCTCGGAGATGGCCCCGAGCATGGCGATCAGGCGGACGCCCTTCTCAAGCTCGATCACGTGTTCGGTTCCCGGCTGCAGCCCGTACAGGTAGTCCAGCGTGTCCAGCACGGACACATCGCCGTACATGTCCCGGATCTTCTCAAACTCCTTCGCCGGGCCGGCAAACAGCAGCCGGTTCAGGGCCGCGCGCCGGGTCGCCGAATCCGCGGCCAGCGCCGCCGAGTCCTCGGCCGTCAGCTCCTCGTCGCGCCGCTTGATGGTGCGGCCAGCCAGGGCCTTGGTGCGGAACGGCTCGGGCCAGCCGCCGGGAGGATCGCCCAGCTCGCCGGAGAGGAAGCCAATGACGGAATCGGGGATATCGTACTTCCCCGGATCGGACGCGAACTCCTCCGGATCGACGTTTGCGCCGACCAGCTGGAGGGCCAGGTCGCCCACCACCTTGGACGACGGGGTCACCTTCACCAAGCGGCCCAGGATCTTGTCCGCGGCGGTGTACATGTCCTCGATCGCCTCGAACCGCTCCCCGAGTCCCAGCGCGATGGCCTGCTGCCTCAGGTTGGAGAGCTGGCCGCCCGGAATCTCGTGCGCGTACACGCGGCCGGTCGGTCCCGGCAGCCCCGACTCGAACGGGGCATAGACGCGGCGGACCGCCTCCCAGTAGGGCTCCAGCGAGCCGACGGCGGCCAGGTCCAGGCCGGTGTCGCGTTCGGTGTGCGCCAGCGCCGCGACGAGCGCCGACATGGGCGGCTGGCTGGTGGTGCCGGCCATGGCCGCGCTGGCGACGTCCACCGCGTCTGCGCCGGCATCCACGGCGGCCAGCAGCGTCGCCAGCTGGCCGCCGGCCGTGTCGTGGGTATGCACGTGCACCGGCAAATCGAAGCGCTCGCGCAGCGCCGTGACCAGCTTCGCCGCGGCCGCCGGACGCAACAAGCCGGCCATGTCCTTGATCGCCAGGATGTGCGCCCCGGCCTCGACGATCCGCCCGGCCAGCTCCAGGTAGTAGTCCAGCGTGTACAGGTCCTCCGCCGGATCCAGCAGGTCTCCGGTGTAGCAGAGCGCTACTTCTGCCACGGCGGTTCCCGTCTCCCGCACCGCCCGGATTGCCGGCTCCATCTGGGAGACGTCGTTGAGCGCATCGAAGATCCTGAAGATGTCGATGCCGGTGGCGGCAGCTTCCCGGACGAACGCCGTGGTGACTTCCTCCGGGTACGGGGTATAGCCGACGGTGTTCCGTCCGCGCAGCAGCATTTGCAGGCAGATGTTCGGCATCGCCTGGCGCAGCGCCGCCAGGCGCTCCCACGGGTCCTCGCCCAGGAACCGCAGCGCGACATCGTAGGTTGCACCGCCCCACGCCTCGACCGAGAGCAGCTGCGGGGTGAGGGCCGAGACGGCGGGTGCGGCGTTGAGCAGGTCCTTGGTGCGTACCCGGGTGGCCAGCAGCGACTGGTGGGCGTCACGGAAGGTCGTGTCCGTGACCGCCACGGCTGTCTGGGCCCGCAGCTCGGCCGCAAACTTCTCCGGGCCCAGTTGCTGCAGCCGCTGCCGGGAGCCGGACGCCGGAACGGCCGTCAGGGCACCGGTGGCCTCCAGCGCCTGCCTGGCAGGTTCGGGCAGCTTCTCCACCGGTGCCGTGGACACCGGCAGCTCGCCGTGCGGTTTGTTGACGGTGACGTCCGCCAGCCAGGTCAGCAGCTTGGTCCCGCGGTCCGCCGAGACCCGGGCCTTGAGCAGTTCCGGCCGCTCGTCGATGAACGAGGTGGCGACGTTGCCGGCCAGGAAGTCCGGGTCCTCCAGCACCGCCTGCAGGAACGCGATGTTGGTGGAGACGCCGCGGATGCGGAACTCGGCCAGCGCACGCCGCGCGCGGGCGGCCGCCGTCGCGAAGTCGCGGCCGCGGCAGGTGAGCTTGACCAGCATCGAGTCAAAGTGCGGGCTGATTTCGGCCCCGGTGTAGATGGTGCCGCCGTCCAGCCGGACACCGGCGCCGCCGGCCGACCGGTAGGCGGTGACCTTGCCGACGTCGGGACGGAAGCCGTTGGCCGGGTCCTCGGTGGTAATACGGGACTGCATGGCCGTGCCGTTGACGGACACGGCCTGCTGGGACAGGCCCAGGTCGGCCAGGGTCTCGCCCGCGGCGATGCGCAGCTGGGACTGTACCAGGTCGACGTCGGTGATCTCCTCGGTCACCGTATGCTCCACCTGGATGCGCGGGTTCATCTCAATGAAGACATGCTGCCCGGCCCGTTCACCGACCGTGTCTACCAAGAACTCGACCGTGCCGGCATTGGTGTATCCGAGCGCCTGTGCGAACGTGACCGCGTCCCGGTACAGTGCCTGCCGGATGCCCTCGTCCAGGTTGGGTGCGGGGGCGATTTCGATGACCTTCTGGTGCCGGCGCTGGAGCGAGCAGTCGCGTTCGAAGAGGTGCATGACGTTGCCCTGCCCGTCGGCCAGAATCTGCACCTCGATGTGGCGCGGCCGCAATACGGCCTGTTCAAGGAAAACGGTCGGATCGCCGAAGGCCGTGTCGGCTTCCCGCATGGCAGCCGCGAGGGCGTCCGGGAGATCCTTGCGGTTGTCGACCCGGCGCATGCCGCGCCCGCCACCGCCGGCAACCGCCTTGACGAAGATCGGGAAGCCTATCTCCTCGGCTTCGGCCAGCAACTTCTCCGGATCGGCACTGGGCTCGGTGGACTTCAGCACCGGGATCCCGGCCCGGCGGGCCGCCTGCAGGGCATGGACCTTATGACCCGCGAGCTCCAGCACATCGGCCTTGGGGCCGACGAAGGCGATGCCGGCACCGGCAGCGGCGCGGGCCAGCTCGGGATTCTCGGACAGGAATCCGTAACCCGGGTAGATGGCGTCCGCGCCCGACTCCTTGGCGACCCGAATGATTTCGTTGACGTCGAGGTAAGCCCGGACGGGATGCCCCTGCTCGCCGATCAGATACGCTTCGTCGGCCTTCTGCCGGTGGATCGAGTTGCGGTCTTCATACGGGAAGACAGCCACCGTTTTGGCGCCCAGTTCGTAGGCCGCACGGAAGGCCCTGATGGCGATTTCGCCACGGTTGGCTACCAAGATCTTTTCGAACATTTCACTCCTGCATCGTTGCCGGGTCCGGACTTTGGGGGTGAAGCACCGACCGTCCGGCGCCGGCGCCGGCGGACTCAGTGAGCCAAGTCTCACGGACTGCGAGCCGGGCTGGCAAGCCAGTGTTGCACAGATCACGCGCCGCGGCGGTCCTCACGGGCCGCATGTTACGGCGCAAGCTGCGAAACGCCCCGGCGGGGCGGGTGGCACGGTGTGCTGCGGCGCTCCACTTATGATGAATAGGGTGCCGTGAAGACTTATCCGGCGCAGAAGCCCCACGACTCGATACGTTAGGTTTTGGTTTTTACGTGCAAGTAGTGAGCATCAGCAGCCTCAAGGGCGGGGTCGGCAAGACCTCGGTCACGCTGGGCCTGGCCTCTGCGGCGCTGGCAGCGGGAATCCCCACCCTGGTCATCGACTTGGATCCGCATGCTGACGCGACCACGGGATTAGGCGTCAAGCCGTCCCGCCAGACCGACGTCGGCCGGCTCCTCAAGAACGCGCGCAAGGCCGACCTGCGGGCCAACGTCGCCCCGAGCGGCTGGGTGGCCTCGGCGGATCCCGGCAGCGCGCCGGCTTCCGGCCGGAAGGTTCTCGACGTCGCCATCGGCTCCGCCTACTCCGGCATCTACGACCGGCCCGATTTGAGCCGCCGGGACCTGCGCAGGCTTTCGACCGTGCTCTCCCGCGTGAATGACTACTCGCTGGTGCTCATCGACTGCCCGCCGTCGCTCAACGGGCTGACGCGCATGGCGTGGACGGCGAGCACGCGGGTGCTGCTCGTGGCCGAGCCGAGCCTCTTCTCGGTGGCGGGCACCGAGCGCACCATGCGCGCCATCGATTTGTTCCGGGAGGAATTCGCGCCGGACCTGAAGACGGCCGGGGTGGTGGCCAACCGTGTCCGGCCCAGCTCCAACGAACACGGTTACCGGCTGGCCGAAATGAAAACCATGTTCGGCGACCTGCTGCTCTCCCCCACCATCGCCGAGCAGGCGAACTGGCAGCAGATCCAGGGGGCAGCGCATTCCGTCCACCAGTGGCCGGGTGAATCGGCACGGCAGGCGGCCGCGCTTTTCGACGAGCTGCTCAAGAACCTGACCGATTCCGGCCGGATGCGCAGCCGCGCGCTCCGCCGCCAGCCCATCTGACAACAGGTCCCGGCCCGGGCGGCGGGTCCGCCCGGGCCGCACCTTACACACGGGATCGCGATACACGGGATCGCGCCTTTAATCAGCGGGAGGGGCCCCGGTTTCCCGGAGCCCCTCCCGCTGTTATGTCCTGTGTGCGGTCAGCTGATCTTGCGCGCGGCGCGCCGGCGGCTCAGCTCGTCGTCGGGAAAATCCTGTTCCTCTGCGGCATGTTCGCTGGGGAGCTCCGCGAGGCTGCCTTCGACCTCTCGCCACACCCGGCCGACGGCGATGCCGAAGACTCCCTGTCCGCCCTGGACCAGGTCGATGACTTCGTCGGCGGAGGTGCACTCGTACACGCTGGCGCCGTCGCTCATGAGGGTAATCTGGGCCAGATCTTCCACGCCGCGTTCACGCAGGTGGCCAACGGCGGAGCGGATCTGCTGCAGCGAGACGCCGGTGTCGAGCAGTCGCTTGACCACCTTCAGGACCAGGATGTCGCGGAAGCTGTAGAGGCGCTGCGAGCCGGAGCCGGACGCGCCGCGGACTGCAGGTTCCACCAGTCCGGTGCGTGCCCAGTAGTCCAACTGCCGGTAGGTGATGCCGGCTGCCTTGCATGCTGTGGGACCGCGGTAACCGGCGTCCTCGTCCAGCACGGGCAGGTCTTCGGTGAACAGCAAGCCCTGGGCACTTGCGGGTATGGCAGCGCCGGTCTGCAGAGCGTGCGGCATCTCGCCTGCATCACCTTTAGGACTCACGTGAACCCTCCTTGTCGAAGTTCCCTGTGGGGAATGAGCTTCGCAGTCAGCCCAGAGGTCTGGTCTAAGTCTGCCTTGAGATGGCCTGCGGTGCAATGGGAACTGTATGCTTCGACGTTAGAACGGCGGGGGCCGCCGGTCAAAGACGCTGGCCTTTTTGCTGCGGCGTGTCGGATGCCCCGGAGCCGGGCCGGGCGTTTCGGGTGCCGGAACCAGATGCCGGCGACGGCTATTTCTCGAAGTCCTCGGGCTCAACGTCGGCGAGGAATTCCCTGAACTCGCGCAACTGGCTTTCCGCGTTCTCCTGCGCCGGGCCGTCGGATTCCTCGTCGTCGGCCGCTTCGGCGATCTTAACCCCGGCCTCGTCCATTACTTCGTCCGCACAATAGATCGGGCAGGGCACGCGCAGTGCCACCGCGATGGCGTCCGAGGCGCGGGAGCTGACTGTCACCCCGCCGTCAAACACCAGCTCGGCAAAGAAGACGGTGTCCTGGACCGTCACCAGGCGGACTTCGGTGATCCGCCGGCCGAGCACGTCCACGACGTCGCGGAGCAGGTCGTGGGTCATGGGGCGCGGCGGTTTGATGCCCTGCTGGGCGAACGCAATCGCGCTGGCTTCCGGCGCGCCGATCCAGATGGGTATGTGCCGTTCGCCTTCGGTTTCCTTGAGCAGCACCAGCGGCTGGTTCGACGGGAGTTCAATGCGGACTCCGACAACCTCGAGTTCGAGCATGGCTTCTCCGTTCAGCGGTCCATCTGGGCCAGGTGCCCGTGAACCAGCGCCGTATGCAGGTTCAGGCACAGATCGCTGATTTCCTTGGCCGCCTCGGCGGCGCGCGCCCGGGAGGCGACGTCGCGCCGGGACGCCAGCGGGGCCACCGCACGCTCCACCAGCCCGACCTCGCGGTCTGCGGCGGCCCGGAACGGGCGGAGGTGCCGAGGTTCGATGCCATGGCTGCCCAGCTGCCTGCAGGCGCGCACGACCTTGAGTGCGTGTTCGTCGAAACAGGCGTCGTGGGCGTGGATCAGGCCGTAGGCCAGAAGGTCGTCCACGAGTTCCGTGGACGCTCCGCTGGCCTGCAGGAGCTCGGCCCGGGTGAGCGCCCGGCCGCGTCCGTTAAGTTCTGCCGCCAGCGGCTCCGAGACCATCCGGGGGGCCAGAGTCATACCGCCGGGCAGGGCCTCCGGCCGCTCACCGCGATCGATCGCGTCCAGATAATCCTTGATGACCTTGAGCGGCAGGTACTGGTCGCGTTGCAGGGCCAGCACGAAACGGAGGCGTTCTACGTCCTGGCCGGTGTACTTCCGGTAGCCGGCCGGCGTCCGCTGGGGGCTGATCAGCCCCTTTTCCTCCAGAAACCGGATCTTGGAGGCCGTGATCTGCGGGAAATCCTCCGTCAGCTGTTGCAGCACCTCGCCGATATTGAGGACGCTGCTGCGGTACCCCTCCCGGGACGGCCCGAGGGTGCGCCGCGCTGGCTGGGACCCGGGCACGGGTTAGCCCTGCCCCTTTGCCGCCGTGCCTGCGTAGTAGGTCAGGCGGAACTTGCCAATCTGCACCTCATTGCCTGTCCGCAGCTGCAGGCTGTCCACACGGTCGTTGTTCACGTAGGTGCCGTTGAGGCTGCCGGAGTCCACCACCATGAAGCCGTCGCCGGAGCGGCGGAATTCCGCGTGCTTCCGCGACACCGTGACGTCGTCAAGGAAGATGTCCGCTTCCGGGTGCCGGCCGGCGGTGGTGACGTCCTGGTCCAGCAGGAACCGGGCCCCGGCGTTCGGGCCGTCGTGGGCTATCAGCAGCGCCGACCCGGCCGGCAGCGCGATCACCGATGCTTCCTCTTCGCGGGAGAGCCTCGGTTTGGCGACGTGGGCCAGGGTCTGCGGCGGCAAAAAGATGGATGTGGTTTCCGCGTGCGCCTCCGGGTTCCGGCTGTCGCCGTTCCCGTTATCCGTGGCGTTGCGAGCTTCGCCCACCATCAATAGTTCCTCCCGTAAAAATGTAGCGGCCAACCGGTTCAGGACCGGTTGGCCGTCGAGTGGCTCCGGTAGCTCCTAGCCTACCTGCTGTTCATACTCCGGGGCACTGAGCAAGGTCTCCAGCGCCGCCGGATCCGACAGCTTGACCTCCAGCAGCCACCCCTCCCCGTACGGATCGGAGTTGATCAGGGCCGGGTCGGTTTCCAGGGCGTCGTTGACGGCCGCGACCTCACCGCTGACGGGAGCGTAGATGTCGCTGACGCTCTTGGTCGATTCCACCTCGCCGATGACCTCGTTGGCGGTGATGGAGGAGCCGGCTTCCGGCATCTGCACGTAGACCACATCGCCGAGGGCGTCCTGCGCAAAGTCGGTGATACCCAGGCGCACCGTGCCTTCGGCCTCGGCGGCAGCCACCCACTCATGCTCGGCTGTGTACTTCAGGTCGGCAGGAATATTGCTCATCGGTTGCCTTTCTCGCACCATGGACGGCCAGTTGCTCCGGCAAGGATCCGTTCCCCGCCATCGCTGAAAGTATAGGCATACAGGGCCTTGCACAAGCCAATGGAAAAGGGACCCGGTCCTCGCGGACCGGATCCCTTGCTGTCGGGTTGACAGGATTTGAACCTGCGACCCCTTGACCCCCAGTCAAGTGCGCTACCAAGCTGCGCCACAACCCGAAGTTCCGCCTTCATGCAACCGGCGGAACCACCTCAAATACTGTACAGCATTTTTCCCTGCGTCATGACCATCGGGCGCCACCGCGGGCGGCGGGGCCGGGTCAGTGCTTGCGGGACCGCTTCTCGCGCACCCGCATGCTGACCTCGATCGGGGTGCCTTCGAAGCCGAATGTTTCACGCAGCCGGCGGGTGATGAAGCGGCGGTAGCCGGGGTCCAGGAAACCGGTGGTGAACAGCACGAACTTCGGCGGCCGTGAGGAAGCCTGCGTGCCGAACAGGATGCGCGGCTGCTTGCCGCCGCGTACCGGGTGCGGGTGGGCCGCGACCAGTTCGCCCAGGAAGGCGTTCAGGCGGCCGGTGGGGATGCGTTTGTCCCAGGACTCGAGGGCACGGTCCAGCGCCGGGACCAGCCTGTCCTTGTGCCAGCCGGTCTTGGCCGAGATGTTCACCCGGGGCGCCCAGTCCACGTGGGCCAGGTCCTGCTCGATCTCGCGTTCGAGGTACCGGCGGCGGTCGTCGTCCAGCAGGTCCCACTTGTTGAAGGCGAGCACCAGGGCCCGGCCGGAATCGATGGCCAATTGCAGGATGCGCACGTCCTGCTCGCTGAGCACCTCGTCCACGGCCAGCAGCACGACGGCGACCTCCGCCTTTTCGAGCGCGGCCTGCGTGCGGAGCGAAGCGTAGAAGTCCGCGCCTTGCTGCATGTGCACGCGGCGGCGGATCCCGGCCGTGTCAACGAAGCGCCACGTCCGTCCGCCCAGTTCGATCATTTCGTCGACCGGATCGCGGGTGGTGCCGGCGATCGTGTCGACCACTACCCGCTCGCTCCCGGCCAGCTTGTTCAGCAGCGACGATTTGCCGACGTTCGGGCGGCCGATCAGGGCGACCCGCCGGGGGCCTCCCGTGCGCTCGAGTCCCCCGTAGGCAGAGAATTCGGGCAGCACCTCCAGGGCCGCATCGAGCATGTCGGCCGTTCCCCGGCCGTGCAGTGCTGACACGGGATAGGGCTCGCCGAAGCCGAGGCCCCACAGGGCCGCGGCTTCGGCTTCCTGGGCCAGGTCGTCCACCTTGTTGGCCACCAGGATGACCGGTTTCTTCTTGCGGCGCAGCATCTTTACCACGGCCTCATCCGTGGCCGTGGCCCCGACGTTGGCGTCGACGACCAGCAGGACGGCGTCGGCCATGTCCACCGCGATTTCGGCCTGGTCGGCGACGCGGGCGTGGATGCCGCGGGCGTCATGCTCCCAGCCGCCGGTGTCCACCAGGGTGAACGGGCGCCCGTTCCAGTGGGCCGAGTAGGAGACCCGGTCGCGGGTGACGCCGGGGGTGTCTTCGACGACTGCCTCGCGCCGGCCAATGATCCTGTTCACCAGCGTCGACTTGCCCACATTGGGCCGGCCGACGATGGCCAGCACCGGGGCCACCCGGAGCGGTTCGTCGTCGGGGACGGGTTCTCCTGCAGCCGCCAGCAGCGCGGCGTCCTCGTCGTCAAGGTCGTAATCGGCCAGGCCAGCGCGCAGCGACGCGGCGCGCAACTCGGCTTCGTCGTCATCGAGCTCAAGCATGTGCTCGGCGATCTGGTCCTCGCCCGCCGGACGGTATTCCTCGTCGGCCGGCCGATCCGCCGGGGAGGATCCGGGCTGGGTGTCACTCATCGTCTGTTCCTTCTGGGTAGGCAGCAAGCCGGTTGTCGTCGGGGGGCGTGGTTGGCCGGAAGCGGCTGCCCGGTGAACGCCACGCTGTGCCGGACATGGCCGGACAACTGCCGGCGGATCTCTTCGGCTGCAGTGTCAATTGAAACACGCCCGGACGCCGAGGACCGCCTCCGGCAGGTCTGCGGGGAGCCGAACGCCGACTGGTGCGGCACCTTGCTGGCCGGCCTGCCCCACCGCGGCCCCCAACGCACCGGACCGGTGGATCCGCCGTTCGACGGCGGGTTCAGTGTGCGGCATGCCGGACGACGGCGAGCACCGCTTCGACGGTTTGTTCGAAATCCAGATCGGACGAATCCACCGTGAAGACGCCGTCGGCGGCCTCGGAAAAGTTCACCACGGTCGAATCCTTGGCGTCGCGGGCCAGCACCTGCTCGTGCAGGTCGGCGTCGCTCTGCGTTCCGCCCAGCTGGAGGCCGCGCCGGCGCAGCCTTGCTTCTTCGCTGGCGGTCAGCAGCAGCCGCACCTCGGCGTCGGGAGCGACGACCGTGGTGATGTCGCGGCCCTCGGCAACGATCCGACGGCCGGAGTCGGCGATGATCTGCTGCTGGCGCCGGACCAGCTCGGCCCGTGCCCCCAGCGTCGTGGCCACGGCGCTCACGGAGGCGGAGATTGACGGCTTGCGGATTTCGTCGGTGATGTCTGTGGAGCCGATGCGCACGTATTCGTCGTCCGGGTGGGTGCTGATCTGCAGGTCGACGTCCTTGCTGGCCTGTTCGACGGCCGCCGCATCCGCCAGGTCCACACCGGTGTTGACGCAGTACCAGGTCACGGCACGGTACATTGCGCCGGTGTCGAGGTAGGACGCGTGCAGCCGCCGTGCGGTTTCCTTGCTGACGGACGACTTGCCGGAGCCGGACGGCCCGTCGATGGCAACCACCAGCGCCTTGCCCTGCCGGTAACGAGCCATATCCACTTCCGCCGCGCTCATTGCACAACCTTCCATCCACGTGAGGTCAAGTAATCAATTAATTCGTGCCGCTTGCTGGGCAGCACGGCAAGCTCCGCCAGCCCCACCGGCTGGCCCGCCGAGTGCTCCAGGCGCAGGTCTTCCAGGTTGATGCCCACCTCGCCGATCTCGGTCAGCAGGCGGGCGATTTGGCCCGGCGTATCGTCGACCAGGACGGTCAGCCACGCGAACGCCTGCGGCGGAGCGCCGTGCTTGCCGGGAATCCGCGCCTGGCCGGCGTTGCCTTCGCTGATCAGCTTGGCCATGTCCAACCGGGAGCCGTCGGCCTCGGGGTGCTCAAGCGTCCTGATCAGCCGTTCCAGGTCTTCGCGGACACCGTGCAGGATGTCCACGAGCCGGGACGCGTTCGCGCCGAGGATCTGCACCCACAACGCCGGGTCGCTGGCCGCAATCCGGGTGACGTCGCGCAGGCCCTGGCCGGAAAGGGACAAGGCATGCGCCGGCGTGTCCTGCAGCCGGCTGGCCAGCAGCGAGGACATCACTTGCGGCAGGTGCGAGATCAACGCCACGGCGGCGTCATGTTCGTCGGCCGACATGTGGGAGACCACCGCGCCCAGGTCGATCGCCAGCGCGTGCGCGGTCTTCACCGCCCCCGGCGAGGACAACTCCGACGGGCACAGGACCCACGGCATCGACGTGAAGAGCTCGCCGCGGGCGGCGACGGGGCCGGATTTTTCCCGCCCCGCCATCGGGTGGGTACCCACGTAGCGGCCCAGGTCCGCCTCCGCCAGGTCCGGGTCCTTGGCCAGCGCCTCGAAGACGGCCGTCTTGACGCTCGCAATATCCACGACGACGGCGTCCGGGTAGTCGCGCAGCGCGCGCGACACGACGGCGGCGGTGACGTCCGGGGGCGCCGCGACGACGACCAACTGGGGCTCCACCCTCTCGCCGGCAGGCAGGATCCGGCCGGCACCGATATCCTGCGCCACGGCCTGGGCCGACGGCGAGGGGTCCGAGAGCAGCACGTCGATGCCGCGGGCACGCAGGCCGAGCCCGATGCTGGCTCCGAGCAGGCCGGTTCCCATCACCAGGACCGGCCCGGACAGGTGGGTTGCCTGCGCGTGTGCCGGGTTCACCGGCTACATCCCCACCAGGGCCAGCAGGTGCCCTGCTTCCTGGCGGCCGAGGGCGCGGATGCTGCCCTGTCGCTGGTCGCCCAGCCGGATGGGGCCGAACTGGATCCGGACGAGCCGTTCCACGGGGTGGCCGACGGCGTCAAACAGCCGCCGCACGACGCGGTTCTTGCCCGAATGCAGCACGACTTCCACCAGGACGTGTCCCGGCGTCGAGTCGACCAGCTTGAACGAATCGACCGAGGACACGCCGTCTTCCAGCTCGATCCCGGATTTCATCCGCGCCCCGACGCCGTGCGGCATCGGCCCGCGGACCTGCACCAGATACGTCTTGGGGACCTCGTAGGACGGATGGGTGAGGCGGTTGGCGAGTTCGCCGTCGTTGGTCAACAGCAGCAGGCCTTCGGTGGCCTGGTCCAGCCGCCCCACATGGAACAGCCGCTGGCCCTGCTGCGGCTTGAGGTAGTCGCTGATGCAGGGGCGTCCCTCCGGATCCTCCATGGTGGAGACAACACCCTTTGGCTTGTTGAAGACCAGGTAAGTCAGCGTTTCATCCATTTGGACGCGGATGCCGTCCACATGGATGACCGCGCGGGACGGGTCGACGCGCACGCCAAGTTCGCGCACGGTCACGCCGTCCACCTCGACCCGGCCGGCCTGGATCAATTCCTCGCACACCCGCCGGGAGGCCACGCCCGCACCGGCGAGCACCTTCTGCAGGCGCACGCCCTCGGGATCGTGCAGCTCGGAGGCCGCCCCCGCTCCCGCCCGCGAGGGACGGTCCGGGCGCCTGACCGGTCCGAGGTTCTGGCCGAACCGCTCCCGTCCGAAGGGCCGCGGCCCGGCGGGACGCTGCGGCTGCCCGCCGCGTGACTTGCCGGCGCCGGCCTTGCCCGCAGCCTTGCCGCCGGTCTTGCCGCCGGCCGGTTTGGCCGGCTTTCCTTGGCCCGGGCCGGCCGTCGACGGCTTGCGGCTCCCGTGCTTGGCCGCACCGGGCTCCGCCGGGCCGCGGCGGGCACCGGGCTGACCGGTGCCCGTGCCGAACTCGTTGCGGCCCTGGTCCCGTCCGGCCGACCCGGAGCGGCCGCCGCCCGGCTTGCCGGCACCGGTCCGGCCGGCGCCGCCGGTCCCCTGACCGGGCCGGCCACGTCCCTGGGCGGAACCGCCCTGCGGACGGCGCTCGGCATCGTCCGCACGGCGGCCGTCGCCGGGACGTTTTCCGCCGCGGGGGTTGTTCCGTCCGGAGCCGGAACGAGGCGGTTGTGTCATGGTGGATCCTTACCCGTGGAAACTACTGCAATGGTCTGCTGCTGCCGGAGGCCGGCAGCCTAGAGCGAAGCGTCGTCGTACTCGGACAGGTTTTCCAGTCCCGGCAGATGCGGGGCGATCTCCGGCAGTTCGCCGATGCTTCCTATCCCCAATCTTTCCAGAAAATAAGAGGTGGTCCGGTACAGGACCGCTCCGGTCTCCGGATCGGTGCCGGAATCCTCGATGAGGCCGCGCTGGGTGAGCGTGCGCACCACGGAATCGACATTGACCCCTCGGATCGCCGAAACCCGGGCCCGCGAGACCGGCTGCCGGTAGGCGATGACGGCCAGCGTCTCCAAGGCGGCCTGGGTCAACCGGGCCGTCTGGCCTTCCAGCACGAAACGGGACACCAGCGGCGCGAAATCGCTGCGCGAGAAGATCCGCCAGCCGCCGGCGATGTGGCGCAGCTCAAAGCCCCGCGGCTCCGCGGCGGGCCGCCCTTCGGAGGGGACGCCGCCGTCGTAATCGCGCTGCAGGTCCAGCAGCAGGGCCTGGACGGTGCCCACCGGAAGGGCCAGCGCTGTGGCCAATTCCACATCGGTGGCCGGTTCGTCGATAACCATCAGGACCGCTTCCAACGCGGCCCGGGCACCGCCCGGCAACCGTTCCACATCGACCTCGGGCCCCGCCGTCTCCTCCTGCGGATCAGTCATCGCGTCCCTCCGTTGTGTCCGCGGCCGTGTCCGCGGCCGGGGCGTTGTCATATTCCTCGCTGAGGTTGGCGCCGGTCCATTCCGCGTCCGGCCCGGTCCAATGGACCGTCAACTCGCCGAGCGGCGCAACCTGGTTGAAGGCGATGACGCCGTCGCGGAACATCTCCAACAGCGCCAGGAAGCGGGCAACCACCACCAGCGCGCCGTCCGCGTCGTCGGTGAGCGCCCGGAACGTCAGGGGCGGGCCTGCCTGCAGTCGCGCCCCAAGGATCGCCGCCTGCTCCTTCACGCTGACCGGCGGCGCGTGCAGGTGCGAGAGCCCGACTTGGGTCGGCGCGGGCTCCTTGGGCTCCAGGGCTTTGGCCGCAAGGGCGGCAAAGTCCGCCAGGGGCGTGCGCCAGACGAGCTCGGGCAGCAGCGCGGCGAACTGCGGCTCCAGCGCGACCTGCCGCGGGAATCGTTCGGCCTCCCGGGCCAGGCGCTGGCCGAGCAGGGCCGCGATTTCCTTGAAGGCCTTGTACTGCAGCAGCCGGGCGAAGAGCAGGTCCCGGGCCTCGAGCAGGGCGATGTCCTCGTCGTCCTCCACCTCGCCGGTGGGCAGCAGCCGGGCGGCCTTGAGGTCCAGCAGGGTCGCCGCGATGACGAGGAACTCGCTGGCTTCGTCCAGGGCCTTGTCGTTGCCATCGGCCTGGAGGCGGCGGATGTAGGAGATGAACTCGTCCGTGACGCGGGCAAGCGCCACTTCGGTGATGTCCAGTTCGTGCTTGGAGATCAGTCCCAGCAACAAATCGAACGGTCCGCTGAAGTTGTCCAGCGTGACGGCGAAGCCTGCCGGCTTCCGGTCGCCCTCCTGGTCCGGGACGCCGGGCACGGTGTCCTGCCCTGCCGGGAGGCCGCCTGCCGGCACCGTCCCCGCCGGCGCCGGCGCCGGCGTCATCAGGGGGCGCCGCCGCGGGCGATGAGCTCCTTGGCCAAGTCGCGGTAGGCGGTCGCGCCGGCGTGGTTGCCCGCGTAGCTGGTGATCGGTTCCGCGGCGACGGTGGCGTCGGCGAACTTGATGGTGCGTTTGATCACGGTTTCGAAGACCTTGTCGCCGAAGGCTTCCAGCAACCGGCCGATGACCTCGCGGCTGTGCAGGGTGCGGGCGTCGTACATGGTGGCCAACACGCCGTCGATCTGCAGGCGCGGGTTCAGCCGGTCCTGGACCTTCTCGATGGTCTCCACCAACAGCGCCACCGCGCGCAGCGCGAAGAACTCGCAGATGAGCGGAATGATCACGCCGTGGGCCGCGGTAAGCGCGTTGACGGTCAGCAGGCCCAGCGAGGGCTGGCAGTCAATCAGGATGACGTCGTAGTCGTCCTCGACCTTGCGCAGCGCGTGGGCCAGGACCTGCTCGCGCGCCACCTCGTTGACCAGCTGCACTTCCGCGGCCGAGAGGTCGATGTTGGCCGGCAGCAGGTCGATGTTTTCCACGTCCGTGGGCTGGATCGCCTCGCGGATATCGGTCTTGCGGTCCATCAGCACGTTGTAGACGGTCAGGTCCAGCTCATGCGGATTGGTGCCAAGCCCCGCCGACAGGGCGCCCTGCGGGTCGAAGTCGACCAGGAGGACCTTGCGGCCGACCTCGGCCAAGGCGGCGCCGAGGTTGATGGTGGACGTGGTCTTGCCGACGCCGCCCTTTTGGTTGACCATTGCCACGATGCGCGCGGGGCCATGGGACGTCAGGACGGGCGGTTCAGGGAACTCGGTCAGCGGCCGCCCGGTCG
Source organism: Arthrobacter sp. MDT2-34-1 (assembly GCF_059091365.1). Lineage (NCBI taxonomy): Bacteria > Bacillati > Actinomycetota > Actinomycetes > Micrococcales > Micrococcaceae > Arthrobacter > Arthrobacter sp. MDT2-34-1. Next base: position 15,116 of record NZ_JBNHGO010000001.1, on the reverse strand, counting down.
GGCCCAGGACATCCTCGTCCGCTTGCCGCAGAGTGGTTGTCGAACCTTGTTCGCTGCTCACGTATCTAACCCAGCTTCCATCGTTTCGCTGCCGTTCTTCTTCCTGACAAGGTTACAGTGACCGTCCCGTTATCGATCGACAGGCCGCTGATGATCGGCGAGCCTTTAGCTTCAAGTAGAGGTCTAAGGTTTACGCTTCGCCGTCGGGGAATAAGGGCACGGCCGACGACGGCGAGGAATCGGCATGTATACAGAAGCGAGCATTTTCCGCGATGTGTCCCGCTTTTCCCGCAGCTGTGTATACACTAGCGCCATGAAGCAGAACTTGCGTGCCGGCGAACGGGCGTACTGGACGCTGCGCGAGGACATTGTGGAATGGCGGTTGCCCCCGGGCACGGTCCTGGCCGAGGTTGAGCAGGCCGCCCGGCTGGGCATCTCCCGCACGCCGCTCCGCGAGGCGCTGGGCCGGCTGACCGCCGAAGGGCTGGCCACGCCCCACACCGGACGCGGCGTCGTCGTCGCCGACGTTTCACTGGAGAACGTCACCGAGCTCTTCGAACTGCGCACGGCACTGGAGTGCCAGGCGACGGCCTTGGCCGCCAGGCGCGGCGAACCGGCCGAATTCCGGCGGCTGCAGCAGGAATTCCTCGCGGCTGCCGAGGCCATGCGCGGCGCCGTCCCGGACCCGCAGGCCTACTACCGGCTGGTCGGCCGCCTGGACGCCGCGGTGGATCACGCCGCCGCCAATACCTACCTCCGCCAGGCGATGGCCAACCTGCGCGTCCATTTGGTGAGGATCCGGCGGCTTGCACGGGACAACCCGGCCCGCCTGCTGGCCTCGGCGGCCGAACACGCCAACATCGCCGGCGCCATCGCCGACGGCGACAGCCAGGTGGCAGCGGCAGCCACCCGCATCCATCTTCACCAGAGCCTTGAACACTTCAAGACCACCGATCCGAAACACCGCACCGACCTGCCAGCCGAGAGGACATTCTGAATGACCGTCAACCATCATGTGCGCGTCTACCGCAGCGAAGAGAACCTGCCCCGCGAGGACCAGCTCGCCTACAAGATCGCCCGCGTGGCCACCGACCCGGTGGAGGTTTCCGCCGACGTGGCCGAGATGGTGATCAACCGGATCATCGACAACGCTTCGGTGGCCATTGCGTCGCTGAACCGCTCCCCCATCGTCGCCGCGCGTGCGCAGGCGCTGAGCCACCCGGTCTCCGGCGGCGGTCAAGGCGCCGGCATCTTCGGCATCACGCAGAAGACCTCCCCGGAGTGGGCGGCCTGGGCCAACGGCGTGGCCGTGCGCGAACTGGATTACCACGACACGTTCCTGGCCGCCGACTACTCGCACCCGGGCGACAACATCCCGCCCATCCTCGCGGTGGCCCAGCACGTGGGCGCGAATGGCCGCGACCTGCTCCGCGGCATCGCCACCGGCTACGAAATCCAGGTGGACCTGGTCAAGGCCATCTGCCTGCACAAGCACAAGATCGATCACGTGGCCCATTTGGGCCCGTCGGCCGCGGCGGGCATCGGCACGCTGCTGGGCCTGGATACGGAGACCATCTTCCAGGCCGTGGGCCAGGCGCTGCATACGACGACGGCGACGCGCCAGTCGCGCAAGGGCGAGATCTCCACCTGGAAGGCGCACGCACCGGCCTTCGCGGGCAAGATGGCGGTGGAGGCAGTGGACCGGGCGATGCGCGGCCAGACCTCACCCGTGCCGATCTACGAGGGCGAGGACGGCGTCATCGCCTGGCTGCTGGACGGGCCGGACGCCTCCTACGACGTGCCGCTGCCGGCCCCGGGCGAGCCCAAGCGCGCCATCCTGGACACCTACACCAAGGAACACTCCGCCGAGTACCAGGCCCAGGCCTGGATCGACCTGGCCCGCAAGCTGCACCGTGAGCATCCGGAAGCCACCGACGCGGAGAACGTGAAGTCCGTCCTGATCAGGACCAGCCACCACACGCACTACGTGATCGGCTCCGGCGCGAACGATCCGCAGAAGTACAGCCCCACGGCGTCCCGCGAGACGCTGGACCACTCGATCCCGTATATCTTCGCCGTGGCCCTGCAGGACGGCGCCTGGCACCACGTTGATTCGTACGCCCCCGAACGGGCGGCCCGGCCGGACACCGTGGCGCTGTGGCAGAAGGTCAGCACCGAGGAAGACCCGGAGTGGACCCGCCGCTACCATTCGCTGGACATCGCCGAGAAGGCGTTCGGCGGCTCGGTGGAGATCACGCTCACCGACGGGACCGTCATCGCCGACGAGATCGCCGTGGCCGACGCCCACCCGCTGGGCGCCCGCCCGTTCGCCCGGGCACAGTATGTGAACAAGCTGCGCACCCTGGCCAAGGGCATCGTCGACGATGCCGAAATCGACCGGTTCCTCGCCGCCGTCGAGCGGTTGCCCGAACTGGCCGCCGGCGAGCTGGACCAGCTGAACATCCGGGCGGCCGACGGCGTCATCGACCTCTCCGCCGGGCCGAAGGGGCTGTTCTAAATGCTCTACTCCGCGACAACACCCGAGCAGAAGCGCCGGACGCTGCGCGAGGGGCTGGCCTCCGGGAAGCTGCAGCAGTTCCCGGGCGCGTTCAATCCCCTCTCGGCGCGGCTGATCCAGGAGAAAGGGTTCGACGGCGTGTACATCTCCGGCGCCGTGCTGGCCAACGACCTGGGGCTGCCGGACATCGGGCTGACCACGCTGACCGAGGTCGCTGTCCGGGCCGGGCAGGTCGCGCGGATGACCGACCTGCCGGCCCTGGTGGACGCCGACACCGGCTTCGGCGAGCCGATGAACGTGGCCCGCACGGTGCAGGAACTGGAGAACGCCGGCCTGGCCGGCTGCCACATCGAGGACCAGTTCAACCCCAAGCGCTGCGGCCACCTGGACGGCAAGAACGTGGTGGACCTGGAGACCGCCAGCAAGCGGATCCGCGCCGCCGCCGACGCCCGCCGGGACCAGAACTTCCTGATCATGGCGCGCACCGACATTCGGGCCGTGGACGGCCTGGCCGCCGCCCAGGACCGTGCCCGCGCCCTGGTCGACGCCGGCGCGGACGCCATCTTCCCCGAAGCCATGCGGACCCTGGACGAATTCGCAGCCATCCGCGACGCCGTCGACGTGCCGGTGCTGGCCAACATGACCGAGTTCGGCAAGAGCGACCTGTTCACCGCGGACCAGCTGTCCTCCGTGGGTGTGAACATGGTGATCTATCCGGTGACCCTGCTGCGCAGCGCGATGGGCGCGGCCGAGCGGACCCTCGACGCCATCAAGGCCGACGGGACCCAGCAGGCACAGGTAGGCGACATGCTCACCCGTGCGCGTTTGTACGAATTGGTGGATTATGAGGCGTATAACCAATTCGACACCTCTGTATTCAATTTCCACGTGCCCGGCCGGCACTGACCACAAGACATAGGAGTCGCCATGAGCACCGATGCATCAACCGAAGCACCGCAGATCCGCAAGGGGCTGGCCGGCGTCGTCGTCGACACCACGAAGATTTCCAAGGTCAACGCGGAGACGAACTCGCTGCTGTACCGCGGCTACCCGGTCCAGGACCTGGCCGCGCACTGCAGCTTCGAAGAAGTGGCCTACCTGCTGTGGAACTCGGAGCTGCCGAACGGCGACCAGTTGCGGGAGTTCACCGCGGCCGAACGCGGCGGACGCGCGCTGGACCCGGTGGTGAAATCGGTCATCGATGCTCTGCCGGCCGAGGCCCACCCGATGGATGTCTGCCGGACCGCCGCCAGCGTGATCGGGGCCCGGCACCCGCTGGCCGGGGATTCCTCTCCGGCGGCGAACATGTCCAAGGCCGTGGAGTTGCTGGCGGCCTTCCCGGCGGTCGTCGCCTACGACCAGCGCCGGCGCCGCGGCCAGGACCTGGTGGAACCGCGCGCGGACCTGGGCTACGCGGCGAACTTCCTGTGGATGTCCTTCGGCGAAGAGGCCGCGCCGGAAGTCGTGGACGCCTTCAACGTGTCGATGATCCTGTACGCGGAGCACTCGTTCAACGCGTCCACGTTCGCGGCGCGGGTGATCACCTCCACGCTCTCCGACCTGCACTCGGCCGTGACCGGTGCGATCGGCGCGCTGAAGGGCCCGCTGCACGGCGGAGCCAATGAGGCGGTCATGCACACCTTCGAGCAGATCGGGATCCGCCCTGACGAGCCCCGCGAGGAAGCCGCCGCACGCGCCCGGACCTGGATGGAACAGGCGCTGGCCCGGAAGCAGAAGGTGATGGGCTTCGGCCACCGGGTCTACAAGCACGGCGATTCCCGGGTGCCGACCATGAAGGCCGCGCTGGACAAGATGATCGAACACTATGGGCGGCCCGAAATACTCGGCCTCTATGACGGCCTGGAGCACGCGATGGCCGAGGCGAAGGACATCAAGCCGAACCTGGATTACCCCGCCGGCCCCACCTACCACCTGATGGGGTTCGACACCGAGATGTTCACCCCGCTGTTCGTGGCCAGCCGCATCACCGGCTGGACCGCGCACATCATGGAGCAGTTGGAGTCGAACTCGCTGATCCGGCCGCTCAGTGAATACAACGGGCCCGCCCAGCGGGAGCTGGGCCGCTAAAGCTGCCAGGCCACGCGGTGGCCGGTGTCGAGATTTTCGACATCGGCCACCGTTTCGTTATCCGGCTGCATCAGCACCCGCAGCCGCGGCCGCTGCCCCGACAACGCCAGCGGCAGCCAGTGGCCGGCGTCCTGCCACATCTGCGCCAGCGGCAGCCGGTCCACCCGGTACCAGGCCGGCGCGATTTCCGCGGACTCTACCGGGACGCCCTCCCACCGCCGGGCCACGAAGAGCGCGGTGTCCATGTTCCACGCGGGAAGGGCCGGAAAATCGAAGAAGATCCGTCCGGCCTGCTCCAGCGCCTCCGGCCCCACGCGGACTCCGGTCTCTTCCTGCATCTCACGGCAGGCCGCGTCGTCGTCGCCCTCCCCCGGCTCCACTTTGCCGCCGACCCCCACGACCTTCCCGGTGCCGAACCCGGTCTTCTTCCGGCCGAGCAGCACGTAACGGCGCCCGGCTTCCTCCCGGAGCAGGAAACACAGGGCAACGGCGACAGTCATGGCAGCGAGTCTAGCCCGGCGCGACGGCGCCGACGGTGCGTTCCGGTGCAACCGGCCGGTGCCCGAGAGAGACGCCAGCGGGCCCGGGCGCGCGCGGAGCCGCCTTAGCTCCGGGCCCCCGGGAGACGCGTCAGCCCCGGGCCCGCGGATGCGCCGCCGCGTAAACTTCGCGGAGGGTATCGGCGGTGACCAGGGTGTAGATCTGCGTCGTGGTGACGGACGCGTGGCCCAGCAGCTCCTGCACCACCCGGACGTCCGCGCCGCCCTCCAGCAGGTGGGTGGCGAAGGAGTGCCGCAGGGTGTGCGGGGACACGGGCTGGGTGATCCCGGCCTTCTCCGCGGCGGTCTTCAAAATAGTCCAGGCGCTTTGGCGGCTCAGCCGGCCGCCGCGGGCGTTCAGGAACAAGGCCGGTGTGCCGTGCCCCTTCGCGGCCAGAGCCGGACGTCCACGGACCAGGTACGCGTCCGCCGCCTGCGCGGCGAAGGAGCCCAGCGGCACCAGCCGCTCCTTGGATCCCTTGCCGAACAGACGGACGACGGCGGGGCCGTCGCTCTGCGGTTCGACGCTGACATCATCGACGTCCAGGCCGACGGCTTCACTGATCCGGGCGCCGGTCGCGTACAGGAACTCCAAAAGCGCCCGGTCGCGCAGGCCGGTGGGGGTGTCTGCACCCGCAGACTCCAGGATTGCCGTCACAGCGGCGACGGAAATCGCCTTCGGCAGGCGTTTGCCGGGCATCGGCGGATGCACGTCAGTAGCGGGGTCGGTCTCCGTGACCCCTTCGAGCGTCCAGAACTTATGCAGCCCCCGAACGGCCACGATGGTACGCGCCGCGGACCTGACGCTCAGGGCGGCGGCGCCGTCGGACCCCTCGGTGATGGCCTGGGCGAAGGCCGTGACATCGTGCCGGGTCACCGTGGCCGGCTCATCGACCGCGCGCGCCTGCAGGAACCGCAGGTAACGGCCCAGGTCCCTGCGGTAGGCCGCTACGGTGTTGGCGGCCAGACCGCGTTCCACCGCCATGTGCTGCAGGTAGTCGCCCGCGGCGCGGCCCAGCGGTGTCGCGGTGAATTCGTCTCCCTTGGCGGACGGGGCCTGCAGGGGCGCGATGGCGGATCAGTCCCGGCCGGTTCCGGCGGCACCGTCCGGGCGCTGGCTGGGATGCTCCGGCCACGGCGCGTCGGCCGGGCGCAGGTCCTCGAAGCCGGTGGCGGCCGCGCGCGCGGCGGCAAGCACCCCGGTCACGGCCGACGGATTGTGCAGCCGCCCGGCCATGACCGCGTCCACCGCATCGTCCAGATCTACCCAGAGATGCTCGATTTCGGCCTCCTCGTCGGTGCGCTGGTGCCGCTGCGCCTCCGGCACCTCCGAGAGGTCACGGGCCAGGTAGATCCGGATCGCCTCACTGGAAGAGCCGGGCGAATTGAAAAAATCCACCAGCACGTTCCAGCGCCCGGCCACCAGGTCGGCTTCCTCGGCCAGTTCCCGCACCGCGGCATCGACGAAGTCCTCGCCGTCCACGTCCAGCAGGCCCGCCGGGATTTCCCACAGCGACATCCTGGTGGGCTGCCGGTACTGCCTCAGCAGCAGGACCCGTCCCTCCGTGTCCATCGCCAGGATGGCCACCGCGCCCGGATGTGCGATGTAGTCGCGCACCAACGTCTCGCCCGTGTCCGGGCCCAGCGTGAAGGTGTCGCTGACCACGTCCCAAATGCGTCCGCGGTAAACGGTTCGGCTGTCGACCAGCGGACGCGGGTCGGGGATGTCGGCAAAGGCCGCGGAGTGCGCCGACACTCAGGCTCCGGACTTTGCCGTGGCCTTGGCCTTGCCATGCCCCAGTGCGGCGGCGACGAGGCCGGCGAACAGCGGGTGCGGCCGCGTGGGGCGCGAACTGAGTTCCGGATGCGCCTGGGTGGAGACGTAGTACGGGTGCACGTCGCGGGGCAGTTCCACGAACTCCACCAGCTTGCCGTCCGGGGAGGTGCCGGAGAAGACCAGGCCCGCCGCGGCCAACTGGTCGCGGTATTCGTTGTTGACCTCGTAACGGTGGCGGTGACGTTCGCTGACCTTGGTGCTGCCGTAGGTCTCCGCGACGACGGAGCCGGACTGCAGGGCTGCCTCGTACAGGCCAAGGCGCATGGTGCCGCCCAGATCACCCTTGCCGTCGACGATGTCCAACTGCTCGGCCATGGTGGCGATCACCGGGTGCTTGGTGTCCGGATCAAACTCGGTGGACGAAGCGTCTTCCAGTCCCACGATGTTGCGGGCGTACTCCATCACCATCGACTGCAGGCCGAGGCACAGGCCAAGGGTGGGCAGCTTGTGTTCGCGGGCGAACCTGAGTGCGCCGAGTTTGCCCTCCAGTCCGCGGATGCCGAAGCCGCCGGGCACGCAGATGGCGTGCACGCCGTGGAGGGCGGCGGCTGCGCCTTCTTCGGTGGCGCAGTCGTCGGAGGGAACCCAACGGATCTTTACCTTGGTCTGGTTGGCGAAGCCGCCGGCGCGGAGCGCTTCGGTCACCGACAGGTAGGCGTCGGGCAGGTCGATGTATTTGCCGACCAGCGCCACCTCGACGTGGTGCTTCGGGTTGTGGACCGCCGACAGCAGCCGGTCCCACTTGGTCCAATTGACATCCTTGAACTTCAGGTCAAGGTGCTGCACGATGTACGCGTCCAGGTTCTGCGAGTGCAGGGTCTTGGGGATGTCGTAGATGCTCGGCGCATCCGGGCAGCCAATCACTGCGTCGATGTCCACGTCGCACATGCGGCCGATCTTCTCCCGCATCGCCGCAGGGACTTCCCGGTCGGACCGGATCACGATGGCGTCCGGCTGGATGCCGATGGAGCGAAGCGCGGCGACGGAATGCTGTGTCGGTTTGGTCTTCAGCTCATGCGACGGGCCAATGTACGGCACGAGCGACACATGCAGGAAGAACACGTTGTTGCGCCCGACATCCTGCCGGACCTGGCGGGCGGATTCGAGGAACGGCTGCGATTCGATATCGCCGACGGTGCCGCCGATCTCGGTGATGATCACGTCCGGAACCTTCTTGCCCGCGACAGGCTCGGCGGGCAGGCGCATGCGGCGCTTGATCTCGTCGGTGATGTGCGGGATGACCTGAACTGTGTCGCCGAGGTATTCGCCGCGGCGTTCCTTCGCGATCACGGTGGAGTACACCTGGCCGGTGGTCACGTTTGCCGACCCGTCCAGATTCTCGTCCAGGAACCGCTCGTAGTGTCCGATATCCAGATCGGTCTCCGCGCCGTCGTCCGTGACGAAGACTTCACCGTGCTGGAAGGGATTCATCGTGCCCGGATCCACGTTCAGGTAGGGATCGAGCTTTTGCATCGTCACGGAGAGGCCGCGGGCACGGAGCAGGTGGCCGAGGCTTGAAGCCGTCAGTCCCTTCCCGAGCGAGGACGCCACGCCGCCGGTGACAAAGATATGTTTGGTCGTCTTGGACGACTTGGAAAACCGGGAATTAGTTCGCTGCACCACGGAATTCGAGCCTATCACCTTTCTGGACGCCCTCGGATCTCAAGGCCGTTCCGACCGCTGCCGGGTGTGCGAACACACACCCGCCGGTCAACTGCTCCCCCGCCGGCGGCGGGGCTGGTCGTGCCTGTAGCCGATGCTACAGCGCCCTCGCTCCGTCGATCAGTTCCTGGGCGTGGGCGCGGGCGGAATGGGATTCTTCCTGGCCTGCGAGCATGCGGGCCAGTTCGGTCACCCGCTCTTCGTCGTCGAGCAACCGGACGTCACTGGCGGTCATCCCGCCGTCGTCCCCGCCGGCCGTCTTGATCACCCGGATGTGCTGGTCCGCGAAGGCCGCCACCTGCGGCAGGTGGGTCACCACTATGACCTGCACGTAGCGCCCCAGCATGGCCAGGCGGCGGCCGATCTCGACGGCCGCCTTGCCGCCGACGCCGGCATCCACCTCGTCAAAGACGAAGGTGGGCACGGGATCGACTTCCGCCAGCACCACTTCGATGGCAAGCATCACGCGGGACAGTTCACCGCCGGAGGCCCCCTTGCCCAGCGGACGCGGCGGGGCTCCCCGGTGCGGCTTCAGCAAGAACGTGATGACGTCGGCGCCGTGCACCGTCAGGGCGGGCGCCGGTTCGATATCGATCAACAGTTCGGCCTCGGCCATGGCCAGCGCCGACAGTTCTGCGCCGACCCGGCGGCCGAGTTCGGCTGCGGCGTCGCGCCGCAGCGCCGTCACCGCGGCTGACTGGACGGCCAGGGCGGAGTCCAGTTCGGCGATTTCCGCCTCCAACCGCTCGATCCGGCTGGAGTCGTCGGTCAGGTCTTCCAAGCGGGTGCGGGCCTGAACGGCCCACTCCAGCACTTCGTCGATGCTCGGCGCGTATTTGCGCACGAGCCGTGCCAGGTCGGCCCGGCGCGCTTCAACCTCCTCCAGCCGGCCCGGCCCCTCGCTGTCCAGCGATGCGCCGTAGCTCGCCAGCTCCGCGGCTACGTCGGCGAGGATGATGCCGACCTCGGCGAGCCGGGCCGCGGCGCGGCCCAATTCGGCGTCTTCGTCCTGGACTTGCTCCAACGACCGTTTCGCCGCGTCGACCAGGGCCGTCGCGTCCGGGGAGTCGGTGTACTCCTCGGCCACGAGCGCCTGGTGCGCCAAGGTGGCAGCAGCGCGCAGTTCCTCGACGTTGGCCAGCTTCACGGCCTCGGCCTTCAAGGCGTCGTCTTCACCGGGCTGGGGGTCCAGCCCGTCGATTTCCTCCAGGGCCTGCTGCAGCGCCTCGGCTTCGCGCAGGCGTTCGCGGGCCTCGGTCCGCAGGGTCTCCAGTTCGGTGCTGGCTTCCCTCCAACGGGCGAATGACGCTGCATAACCGGACAGCGCCGTGGTGAGGGCTTCACCGGCAAACTTGTCCAGCGCTTCCCGCTGCGCCTGCTGGCTCTTGAGCCGCAGCTGGTCTGTTTGGCCGTGGACCGCCACCAGGTGGCCGCCGATCTCGGCCAGCGTTCCCACCGGCGCTCCCCGGCCGCCGACGTGCGCGCGGCTGCGGCCATCGGCGTTCACCGTCCGGGCCAGCATCAGTTCAGCTCCGCCGTCGAACTCGTCGATGTCAGCGCCCGCCTCACCCGCGCGGGCCAGGGCAGGACTTCCCGCGGCAAGCCGAACCACGGCCTCGGTCACTGCGTTGCGTGCCCCGGTCCGCACCGCCCCGGCGTCCGCGCGGGCTCCCAGCAGCAGGCCGAGCGCGGTGACCACCATGGTCTTGCCCGCACCCGTCTCGCCCGTCACCACCGACAGGCCGGGCCCCAGCGGAAGCGTAGCCTCGGTGATCACACCGAGGTTGCGGATCCGGATTTCTTCGATCACTTCGGCGCCTCCTGGCTTGGCTGGGCGTATCGTGGTTCCACTGTCCGCACCGTAGGCAGGGACGAAGTCGGCGGCTGTTCTTCCGAGGGGCTGACGGGCCCGCGCCATCCCGACGTCGGCAGTTCGAATTTGCGGACCAAACGCTCCGAGAACGGCGTCCTCCTGGTCCGGGCCAGCCGCACGGGTTTGTTGGAGCGCGTCACTTCGATCCGGGAACCGGGCGGCAGCTCCAGGCTTCGGCGGCCGTCGCACCAGAGTACGCCGTTGGCATCGCTGCGGCTGAGCACTTCCACCGCCATGATCGAATCCGGGGCAACCACCAGCGGTTTGGCGAACAGCGCGTGGGCGCTGATCGGGGTCATCAGCAGGGCTTCCACCTGGGGCCAAACCACCGGGCCGCCCGCGGAGAAGGCGTAGGCAGTGGACCCCGTGGGGGTGGCCATGACCACGCCGTCGCAGCCGAACGAGCTGATGGGCAGGGCGTCGACCTCGACCACTACTTCCAGCATCCGCTGCCGGTCGCCTTTTTCCACCGCCGCCTCGTTCAGCGCCCAGGTATGGCCGATCTTGCGCTTGTCCAGCCACACCTGGACGTCAATGGTCAGGCGCTCCTCAACCGTGTATTCGCGGTTTACCACCCAGTGAACCGTCTGGGCCAGATCCGCCCGCTCGCTCTCGGCCAAAAAGCCGACGTGTCCGAGGTTAACACCCAGCAGCGGGACGTCCGATTCCCGGACCAGTTCGGCCGAGCGCAGGATGGTACCGTCGCCGCCGAGGACCATGCCCAGATCAACGCCGTCCAGGCCGATGTCCTCGTCCAGTATTTCGGTGGGAACGGCCAGCTCGCCGTAGGTCTCCTGGAGGTGTCCGACCTCTTCCCGTCGCATGACCGGCACCAGGCCGGACGAGTGGAGTTGGGCGCAGGTTTCCTGGGCGGCCGCCAGGGCGTCTGCGCGCCCGGTGTGCGCGAGCACCAATATCCGCCGGCTCATCGCTCCACTCCCGGTTCCTGCCCTCTCGGTTCATCCAACTGGTCCGGCCTCGCTTCCCGCTCCCGCGGAAAACCGGCCATGGCCGCGTCCACTGCCTCCTGCAGCACACTACCCGTTCTGCGCTCAGTGGCCCCCGGGGGAACACTTATCCACAGGAAATATTCGACGTTCCCGTCCTGGCCGGGAAGCGGGCTGGCCGCCAATCCGCGTATGTCCAGCCCCCGTTCCAACGCTGCGGCGACAACGTTGCGAACCGCCCGGTACCGTTCCGTGTCGGAACTGACGACGCCGCTGCGCGCCAGCCGCTCGCGGCCAACCTCGAACTGCGGCTTGACCATCAGCAGCAGATTCCCGGCCGGACGGGTCGCATCGGCCAACGGTCCTATGACCAGGGTGAGGGAGATGAACGACAGATCCGCGACGGTCAGGTCCACCGGGCCGCCGATCGCTGCCGGGTCGAGATACCGGACGTTCAGGCCTTCGAATACCCGGACCCTGCTGTCCGTACGAATCGCGTCGACGAGCTGGCCGTGTCCGACGTCCACGGCGACGACCTCCTGCGCGCCAGCACGCAGCAGTACATCGGTGAAGCCGCCGGTAGAAGCTCCGGCATCGAGGCAGCGCAGGCCCGCCGGATCGACTGCGGGGAAGGCCGCCAGTGCACCGGCAAGTTTGTGTCCGGCCCTGCTGACGTAGTCGGGGCCTCCGTCTGCGGCCACGGCCAGCTGGTCGTCCGGGCCGACGGCGGCCGCCGCCTTGGTCAGAACAGTTCCGGCACGGCTGACCCGCCCGGCCGCTATGAGCTTGGCTGCGTGGGTACGGGACCGTGCCAATCCGCGGGATACGAGCTCCTGGTCCAGTCTGGGCATAGGGCTCAATCAGCCTCGGTCTCCAGCTCGGCCAACAAATCGTCGTGGATCTGCTGGTACACCTGTTGGTGCCCGCGTACCGGAAGGTTTGGAATCCCGGCGAGGCCGGAGATGATCGCGTCGACCGGCTCGTCGGCCGTGGAGTCGCCGGGAACCGGCCACTGCGGCTGCATCCGGCCGCCGCTTTCCCCTGATTCTGGCAGGTCCAAGCTATCCTCCCTCGCGTCGGCGGCTGTACCCAACCGCATGAGCCAGTCTAATATCGGCCTTCAACCGGCAAGGTCAGGCGCGGCCGCGGACGCCTGGTGCGGATGGGCATCCCACCAGGCCGCGCAGGCAGCGCGCCAGGTGTCCACATCCTCCCGGCTGCCGGAGACATTCAGCTTCCCGTTTTCGACGGCGGCCACCGCAGCACCGCAGCGGAACCCCGAGCCGTCAGGGGTAACGGCAGGATAGGGCCGGTACAGTTCGGTCAGGCTGCCCAGCAGATACCGTGGCCGTTCCGCCGTGCGCGCGGCGAGGATCGTTTCGACCCCGTCGATGCCGGTCAAGACGACTGCCGTGTCCATGCCCGCGTTGTTGCCGCCCAGGATGTCCGTATCGAGCCGGTCCCCCACTACCAGCGGCCGGCGAGCCCCCAACGCCGCAGCCGCCGTCGTAAAAATGCCCGCTTCCGGCTTTCCTGCAACCAGGGGCACCGCGCCGGTGGCTGCCTGTACGGCCGCCACCAACGACCCGTTTCCGGGGGCGATGCCACGCTCTCGGGGAATGGTCAGGTCGGTGTTGGTGGCGATCCAGAGGGCGCCCGCGGCGACGGCGAATGATGCCTCCGCCAGGTCTTTCCAGCCCAGCCCCGGGTCGAACCCCTGGATCACGGCGACCGGGGCATCGAGGGCGGAACGGACCGGTACGAAGCCCTGGGCGGCTGTTTCGTCCGCCAGGGTCCGGCTACCCGTGACCAAGACCTTTGAGCCCGCCGGAACATGTCGGGCAAGCATCAGCGCACCGGCCCGCGCCGACCCGAAGACCTGGTCGGCGGTGGCCGGGGCACCGAGCTCGCGCAAATGAGCGGCCACCTGCGCCGCTGACCGCGACGCATTGTTGGTGATGTAGCCCAGCGCCGTCCGGGTCTCCGCGAGGCCCCTCAGTGCCTCTACGGCTCCGGGGATAGCCTGGTGCCCGGCGTACACGACGCCGTCCAGATCGGACAGCACGGCGTCGTAACCGGAGATCAGGGGCTTACCCGTCATCGTCCCTGCTGGCCTGGGCGGACGCGGTGCCGGGAGCGCCGGCGTCTTCGACGTCCGTCGCAGCTGGAGCAGCCGCTTCATCGGAGGCGGTCGGAGAACCAGCCGCAGGTTCACTTTCGCCGTCGTCCGGCGCTGACTCTTCAGATTCGGCCGGGCCGGCCGTGTCGGCCTCGTTGATGAAACCCCGCACATCGGTAACGGGGCCAGCTTCGCGGCGGCCGTCATCCGGTTCCATCTCATCGCCGACCAGGTCGACAATCTCAGGCTCGGCAAAATCTCCCACGCCCAGGGCGTTTTCGGCCACCATCGCCTGGCGCCTCCATTGCTGTGCTTCCTCACCACGGTTAGCGGCATCCAAGGCGTCCGCATACGCCCGGAACAGCCGCGGGCTGTAGGAGAAGGCCCTGTTTCGGTCCAGTTGCGGAATCTCCAAGGCCGCAACCGCCGCGTCGTACTGCTCCAGGTCGGAACGGGCGCCGGAGGCCACAATCGCCAGTTCCACTTTGCCCGCCGTATCCAGTGTTGCGGCGTCTTCTGACCGCGTCAGCTCCAGCGCCCTGTCCGGCCGCCCGAGGCCACGTTCGCAGTCGGCCATGATCGGCAGGTGCTCATTGGAACCGCTGATGCGACGGAAGGTGCGGAACTCCCTGAGGGCTTCACCGTAGTGACCGGCCGCGTATGCGGTCAGGCCGACGGCCTCTCGCACCGGAGCCATGCGCCCACCCCTGCGGCTGGCCGCCAGGGCGTGCTGGAAGGCAAGTTCCGGTTCCTCGTCCAGCAGTCGCCCGGCCATCACCAGGTGCTTGGCAACCCACTCAGCGTTCTTGGACTCCAAGGTCCGCAGCTGCGCGCGCGTGACGCGGTCCAGCTCGGCACCCGTGACGTCGGGGTCAATCTCCGGTGAACGCGGGCGGTCGACCCGGTTGGAACTGCGCAGGTCTCCGGCATTGTGATCAGGCGCTCCGCCGGCGCGGTCGAACGACCTGCCACCGCCATCGTTGCGGGAACGGTCACCGCGGTCCTGGCGGGGGCGGTCACCGAAGTCCCGACGCTCACCACGATCCTGACGCGGCCGATCATCGCGCGAGCGGAAACCACCGGCACCGCCAGACGCGCTGCCACGATCCTGACGCGGCCTGTCATCGCGCGAACGGAAACCACCGGCACCACCAGACGCGCTGCCACGATCCTGACGCGGCCTGTCACCAAAGTCCCGACGCTCACCACGATCCTGACGCGGCCGATCACCAAAGTCCCGACGCTCACGATCTTGGCGGGGACGATCATCGCGCGAACGGAAACCGCCGCCGGACGAGCTGCCGCCACGGTCCTGACGAGGACGAACACCAAAGTCCCGACGCTCACCACGATCCTGACGCGGCCGATCATCGCGCGAACGGAAACCACCCGCACCACCAGACGCGCTGCCACGATCCTGACGCGGCCGATCATCCCGCGAACGGAAACCACCCGCACCACCAGACGCGCTGCCACGATCCTGACGCGGCCGATCATCCCGCGAACGGAAACCACCCGCACCACCAGACGCGC